>NZ_VXDC01000009.1 GCF_008711285.1 Roseibium aquae | reverse complement strand
GTTCACGGCCACCGGGCTGGAGGCGGCCGCGCCCGGCGTGCTTGCGGCCGGGCTCCTGACCTGGACGTCCGGGGCGAATGCGGGCCAGGCGATCGAGGTGAAGCGGCACGCGGCCCCGGGCGGCACGGTCACGCTGGAACTGGTGCTGCCCATGGCCGACCCGATTGCGCCGGGGGACGGGTTTATGGTGCGGGCGGGCTGCGACAAGGCGATGGCCACCTGCCGCGACCGGTTCGCGAACCTCACGAACTTCGGCGGCTTTCCGCACATGCCCGGCAATGACCGGATCATCGCCTATGCGGACAAGGACGACCTCAACGATGGCGGGAGCCTGTTCCGGTGAGCGCCCAAGGCACAGGGTCTGTGACCCGGCCCCCGCTCACCCGATCCGCCATCGTGGCGGCTGCGCGGAGCTGGCTTGGAACGCCCTATGTCCACCAGGCCGCGCGCAAACATGCGGGCTGCGACTGCCTCGGTCTTGTGCGCGGGGTCTGGCGCGAGGTGATGGGCTGTGAGCCCGAGACCCCGCCGCCCTATACGCCGGACTGGGCGGAGCGCAGCCGGACCGAGACCTTGCGGGATGCGGCCGCCCGGCATCTGATCGGGATCGATCCCGGGGACGCGGATGCCGGGGACGTGCTCCTGTTTGCGTTCCGCGACCGGCTGCCGGCCAAGCACTGCGCGCTGCTGACCACTGCCATCGATGCACCGGAGCCCCGGATCCTCCATGCCCATGAGCATCTTCCCGTCTGCGAGGTGCCCCTGATCCCGGCCTGGCGGGCACGGATCCGCTTCGCCTTCAAGTTCCCGGGGGTGGTGTCGGCGCAATCTGCGCCGCAAGCGCGACTGCGCGCCGCGCCTGATGGCGCGCCCCCTCCGGAGGGCAGCCCGCAGGGCGGTGCGCCCGTGAGGAGAAACTGATGGCAACCCTCGTTCTGGGCGCAGCGGCGACGGCCTTTTCCGGCTCGATCGGGGCAAGCCCGCTGGTCTCGGCCCTGATCAGCGGCGCGGCCGGGGTGGCGGGGGCGTATGCCGACGGCTTGATCGCCGGCGCCCTGACCCCGGCGCGGCGGATGTCCACCGAAGGCCCGCGCATTGGCGACTTGCGCCTGCAGACCTCCACGGAAGGGGCGCCGGTCGCCGACGCGGTGGGCCGGGTGCGGCTGGCGGGCCAGGTGATCTGGGCGACGCGCCTGCGGATGGAGGTGAACACCTCGAGCGAGAAGGTGGGGGGCAAGGGCGGCGGCGGGCGCCAGACGGTGACCACCACGACCTACAGCTACTTCGCCAATTTCGCGGTCGGCCTGTGCGAGGGACCGATCGCCGGGATCGGCCGGGTCTGGGCCGATGGCAAGATCCTGGATCTTTCCAGGATCACACACCGGGTGCATGCGGGCACGGCGGACCAGCTGCCCGATCCGCTGATCAGCGCCAAGGAGGGCGCCGCGCCCGCCTATCGCGGCACGGCCCTTGTGGTGTTCGAGGACCTGTTTTTAGGGGACTTCGGCAACCGGATCCCGCAGCTGGAATTCGAGGTGATCCGGAAGCTGCCCGGCATCGAGGAGCAGGTTCAGGGCATGGTGATGATCCCGGGCGCCGGGGAATGGGTCTATGCGGGCGAGGAGATCCGCCGCCTCGACCCGGACCGCGAGGGGACCAGCGCGGCGGAAAACGTCAACAACCAGGTGGGCGGGCCGGACTGGGCGGTGGCGGTGGACAGCCTGCAGCGCGATTTTCCCAATGCCGCCTCGGTGCTGCTGGTCGTCTCCTGGTTCGGCAGTGACCTCAGATGCGGGGCGTGCGAGGTGCGGCCCGGCGTGGAGTTCGGCCCGGAAAAGACGACGGCGCCGAGGAGCTGGCAGGTGCACGGGCTCGGCCGGGACGGGGCGCGGCTGCTGGCGCGCTCCGTGGAGGATCCCGAGCGCCCGGCCTATGGCGGCACGCCCGCCGACAGCACCGTGGTGGACGCGCTCCGGGACCTGAAGCGGCGCGGGATCTCCACCACCTTCTGCCCGTTTTTGTTGATGGACATTGCGCCCGGCAACGGGCTTGCCGATCCTTACGGGCGGGCGGAGCAGCCGGCCTTTCCCTGGCGCGGGCGCATCACCTGCCATCCGGCGGCCGGACAACCGGGCAGCGTGGACAGAACCGCGGCGGCGGGGGCGCAGGTGAGCAGTTTTTTTGGCGGCGCGGCCCCCTCCGACATCGCCGTAACGATCGACCCAGCCTCGCATGCCGTCACGACCAGCTATTCCGGCCCTTCGGACTGGGGCTGGCGGCGCATGGTGCTGCACTATGCCAGGCTCTGCGCGGCGGTGAACGCGATCGAACCGGGCGCGGTCACCTGCTTCCTGATCGGCTCGGAGCTGCGCGGGCTGACCTTCGTGCGCGATGGGCCAGGCAGCTATCCGGCCGTGAGCCAGCTTGTTCAGCTTGCCGCGGACTGCCGGGCGATCCTGGGGGCTTCCGTCAAGCTCACCTATGCTGCCGACTGGTCGGAATACCGCGGCCATGACCCGGCGGACGGGTCCGGGGATTTTTTCTTCCATCTCGATCCCTTGTGGAGTTCCAGCGCCATCGATGCGGTGGGGATCGACACTTACATGACGCTGTCCGACTGGCGGGACGGGGACGGGCATCTGGACGCGCTGGCGGGGGCCGGCGCGATCACCGATCTCAATTATCTCCACGCCAATGTGGAGGGCGGGGAGGACTATGACTGGTCGTATCAGAGCGCGGCCGACCGGGCGGCCCAGATCCGCACGCCCATCACCGACGGGGCCTATGGCAAGCCCTGGGTGTTCCGGGCCAAGGATATCCGCAATTGGTGGCTGAACGCCCATCATGACCGGCCGGGCGGGGTGGAGAGCGGGTCCCCGACCGGCTGGGTGCCGCAATCCAAGCCCATCTGGTTCACCGAATACGGCTTTCCTTCCGTGGACAAGGCGACCAACCAGCCCAATGTCTTTGTCGACCCGAAGTCCTCGGAAAGCGCGTTTCCGCACTTTTCCAATGGCGGGCGGGACGATCTGATCCAGCGGCGCGGCATCGAGGCGCTTTTGACCTATTGGGATCCGGGCGAGGGCCGCAATCCGGTGTCCCCCGTTTATGGCGGGCCGATGCTGGACCTCTCCCGCTCGTTTCTCTGGACATGGGATGCGCGGCCCTTTCCGGCCTTTCCGAACCGGTCGGACGTGTGGGGCGATGCGGCGAACTGGCAATTTGGCCACTGGGTGCAGGGCAAGCTCGGCGCGGTGACCCTGGGCGCGCTGGTCAGCCATATCTGCAAGTCCGTGGGCTTTGAGGCGATCGAGGCCGGAGCGCTTTCCGATCCGGTGGCGGGCTGGCTGCGCGCGGGGATCGTCAGCCCGCGCGAGCAGCTGGAACAATTGGCGCAGGTCTACCGCTTCGACATGGTGGAGACGGGGGAGCGGATCGTCTGCCGCCCGCGCGGGCGTCCGCCCTCAGGCACCCTGGCCGAGGCGGAGCTGGCCGCCCCGGACCGCCAAAAACCGGACTGGACGCTGACCCGGGCACAGGAGACGGACTTGCCCGTGCGGGCGCATCTGGGGTTCTGGGACGCGGGCCATGATTACCGGCAGACGAGCGTTGCGGCCGGGCGGCTTGTGACCTCCAGCGCGCGCACCGAAAGCCTGACGGCGCCGCTGGTGATGGATCCGGGCGAGGGGCAGGGGCGGATCGAGGCCTGGCTGATGGAGCGGTGGGCCGAGCGCGAGCGGGCGAGCTTTGCCCTGCCGCCCTCAAAGCTTGCCTTCGATCCGGGTGACGGCATCGTGCTGGAGGCGGGCGGGCGGCAGCGCGCGGTCCGGCTGACAAGGATCGTGGAGGCGGGCGCGCGGCTGTGCGAGGCGGTGGCGGTGGAGCCCGGGGTCTACAGCCTGCGCCGGGCAGAGGCCCCGGCCCCGCCCGCACGGCCGGTGCAAAGCTTCGGGGCGGCGGTGCTGGAGGTGCTGGACCTGCCGGTGATCTCGGACACGCAAGGGGACCACCAGCCCTGGTGCGCGGCCTTTGCCGCGCCCTGGGGCGGGGTGCGGGTGCAGGAGGGATCGCGGATCACCGCCAGCGTGCCGGGTCAGGCGACGATGGGCCGGACGCAAACCGATCTTTTTGCGGGCACCGCCTGTCGCTTCGACCGGGCGAACCGGCTGATGGTGAAGCTCGCCTATGGCGCTCTTTCCTCCGTGCCGGAAGAGGAGCTTCTGGAGCGGGCGGTGAATGTGCTGGCGGTCTGGAACGGGGAGAATGCCTGGGAGATCCTGCAGTTTGCCACCGCCGAGCTGGTTGGCCAGATGACATGGCAGCTCTCGGGCCTGTTGCGCGGCCGGCGCGGGACGGCCCATGCCATGCGCGGTCCCGTGGCGGCGGGCGCGCGGGTGGTGCTTCTGGACGGGGCGCTGGTCCAGGCGGATGTGCCGCTCACCGACCGGGGAATCCCAAGGACCTGGGCCTATGGCCCGGCGCCGCTGCCCTCGAGCGATCCGGCCTTCAAGACGCTTTCAATGCGCCTTGAAGCGGTGGCCTTGAAGCCCTTCGCGCCGGTGCATGTGCGGGGCGCGCGCAACGGGGCCGGGGATCTCAATGTCACCTGGATCCGGCAGGGGCGGGTCAACGCCACCTGGGCGGACGGCACGGACGTGCCGCTCGGCGAGGAGCGCGAGCTTTACGAGATCGACGTCTTGAATGCGGGCAACGTGATCCGCACGGTCCGCGGGCTGACCAGCCCGGCCTGGACCTATGCGGCCAGCGACCAGACGGCGGACTTCGGCGTCCCGCAACCCTCAATCACCCTGCGCGTTGTCCAGATCTCGGGCCTGGTGGGCCGGGGTGTTCCAACGGAGGCGATCTTATGAGCACAACCCCGCGGCTAAACCTGCCGCTGATCGCGGCCAGCCAGGCCCAGAAGGAGGTCACCCACAACGAGGCGCTCGCCCGGCTGGATGCGCTGGCGCATCTGGTCTTTCTGGACCGGGATCTTTCCGCGCCACCGGCCAGCCCGGCCGATGGCGACACCTATCTGGTCGCCCCAAGCGCGACCGGCGGCTGGACGGGGCAGGACGGGGCGATCGCCTCCTTTGCCGACGGCTTCTGGACCTTCCATGCGCCGGTCACCGGCCTGCTGGCCTTCATCGCCGACGAGGGTACACTGGCGGTCTTCACGGCCGCGGGGTGGCGCGATTATGGCGCGCTCCTGTCTGAGGTCGCGACCGTCTCGCAAAGCCCGTCGGGGGCTGAGAGCCGGATCTGTACCGTGGAAGAGGAGGTGACGCTGTCGGGGGCAACTGCGCTCACCTCGATCGTCATCCCCGACCGGGCGATCGTCTTCGGCGTTTCCACCCGCACGACCACCGCGATCACCGGGGCTGCTTCCTATGACTGCGGGATCGCCGGGGAGGCCTCGAAGTTCGGCGGCTCGCTCGGCATCGCGGCGGGCGCCACCAATGCCGGGGTGATCGGCCCGCAGGCCTTTTATGCCGACACGCCTGTCCAGCTGACGGCCAATGGCGGGGCCTTTACCGGCGGCGCCGTGAAGGTGGTGCTGCATTACTTCCTGCCCGTGGTGCCGGGCTCATGAGGATCTGAGGACACGGGCGGTCCGGACCCAAAAGAAATCCGGACGGCGGGCCATGGTCGCCAAACACAGAGCCCGCCCGGCAGCCAAGAAGAACAACCGCCGCACCCGCTGCCCGCGCGGGCGAAAGGAGTGTCGGCGATTCTCTTTGAGGTTGTCATGGAGGAAATCAGATGCGGAGGTTGCCGAAAGCTCTTGATGAAGGCGGCCGCCAGGGCGATACTCGGCGCCATCGACATCAAGTGCCCGCGTTGCGGCACCATGAACTGTTTGAGGCCCGCGGCCGCTGTGCCCGTGAAGCCCGCACAAGACCGCCTGGAGCGTCCCTGAAACGGAGAACGCTCTTGTGGCTCTACATTCCGAACCTGACTGCGGCCGGTTCAACGGCCTTTCCCTGTGCACCGGCGTTGGCGGACTGGAGCTCGGTCTCCATGTCGCGGAACCCGGGTATCGAACTGTGTGTTATGTCGAGCGGGAAAGCTGTGCGGCGGCGACCCTCGTGGCCCGGATGGAAGACCAGGCCCTGGATCACGCGCCTGTGTGGGACGATGTCAGGTCCTTCGACGGCCGCCCGTGGCGTGGCAAGGTTCATATCGTCTCTGCCGGATATCCCTGCCAGCCGTTCTCCTCGAGCGGGTTGCGCCGGGGACGGGACGATCCCCGGCACCTCTGGCCGGATGTCGCCCGGATCATCCGCGAATGCAGGCCCGAATGGGTCTTCTGCGAAAACGTCGAGGGACATCTGGACCGTGGATTTGAGGAAGTTGCCGGAGAGCTATCGGGCCTGGGCTTTGGCGTCAAAGCGGGCCTGTTCTCGGCGGCTGAGGTCGGCGCGTCCCACATCCGGAACCGGCTCTTCCTTCTGGCCCACGCCCACGACCACGCTTTACGGCAACCGGGCGGACATCCGCCTGAAGGACAACCGGCTCGCTTTCCTGCCAGCAGTGGACCAGACCGGGAGCCAGCATGCGTTGGGTCAGACCGCACGGATCTGGACGCTGTTCTTCAGCCTGGTGAAGGCGTTTGGCCTGAAGCCGGCCGGGACGCTGGTTTACCCCTGTTCGCGCCCGCTCCATGCGACCTTGCGGCCTGGGACGCGGTTCTCGCCCGGCGAATGGACCTTCAACCCGAACTTTTCGGACTGGATCATGGGGTGGCCGATCGGATGGAGCGATACACGGCAGCCGGTAACGGAGTGGTCCCTCTGGCGGCGGCGTATGCGTTCCGAACTCTCAAGGCTGCTTTTGAAGGATGATTAGCTGAAGCCCATGGTTTAACGGGCTGTCAAACCGGGTTTGAAACGGGTGCCATCCGTTCTTGCGCGTTGGGCCATCCGTTTTTGCGCGCTACAAAACCGGTGCCATCCGTTCCTGCGCGTTGGGCCATCCGTTTTTGCGCGCTACACCATCCGTTTTTGCGCGCTACAACAGCTACAGGTTGTTTCGTTTGGCTTTTTATGATGGTGACGCGGTAATTAATATCGTTATATCAATTACTTAAATGGTCGGGCAGGCCGGATTTGAACCGACGACCCCTTCACCCCCAGTGAAGTGCGCTACCAGGCTGCGCTACTGCCCGAACGCGACCTACCTAACCGGTTCGCGGGGCTGGTGCAAGCGGGTTGTTCGCGCGGCGATCGTTCGGATCGGGGAAAAACACTCCAACGGGTCAGAGGTGCGCGCAGGTTTTCCCGCTCAGACTGGAGCGTGCCGCCTCAGATGGACCGGGAATTGCCCCAACGGGGCGCCGTCCAGTCTGCTGGCGGCGATCAGCCCCCAGGCCAGGCCAAAGAGCATCCACATATGCCGCCAGCGGTCGGTGTCGATCACCGCGCCGAGGATCATGTGGGCCGCGAAAGCGGCGAAAATGCAGTGCAGGAACGGTGTCCACGGGCGGTTCTGGAACAACAGCGGGACCATGGCCAGCAAGGTCCAGACTGCCAGAATGAGATAGGTGACTCCGCCCAGCCAGCCATGGGTGGTGAAGGCCTTCAGATAGACGTTGTGTTCGTCCTCGGGAAAATAGGTGTTGAATTGCTGCGGCCCGATGCCAAAGGGTTTTTCCAGGACCATTTCGAACCCCAGCGCGTGGCGGGCGAAGCGGCCCAGCCGGGCCGCATCGTATTCCTGGACCAGCCGGGCGCGCTGCTGAAACATGTCGAAGACCGTGTCAAAGGACAGCGCCACGCCGAGCAGCCCGATCACTCCCAAGCATCCCAATGCGCCAAGGCCGATCAGGCGCAGCCGGGCGAGGGGGGAGCGGACATGGATCAGTGTAATCAGATAGAGAATGAGGCCGCTGAGGGCCAGCCCCCCCCACGCGCCACGGGAAAAACTGAGAAAAATGCCACCCACGATGAGGATGAGGGCCAGCAGGCCCGGAAGGGTCCGCCGCAAGGGCGCGCGCAGGATATCCTGAACCAGGAACAGGGCGGGCAACACCAGGAAGGGACCAAAGACGTTCGGATCCTGAAAGGTTCCCCGTGCCCGGTCGTACAAGGTGAAGTAGCCCGCGCCCGGGAAAAGCTCGAAATAGCCGGCAATGCCGATGGAGGAGACCAAGACCGCGCTGGTGATATAGGCCTTGCGGATAATCCGGCACCGGTCCGGATCCTCGGCGATCACGGCCGCATAGAAAATCGCCGTCAAGGCCAGAAACGCGGTGATCGCGATATAGAAGACCGCGTCTCCGATATCGGGCGTCATTGGCGTGGAGGCCAGGCCGCCGGCGATGTAAAGCAGCAGGGCGATGATCAGCGGTGCGAACTCCCGGCGCAGCTTCAGGCCGCAGGCCATCCACACGGCGAGCAGGCCGAGCATGTAGACTTCATAAGGGGCGGGTTCGCGGATCACGAAACCGGACAGGAACACCGCGAGCCACAGCGCGCCATTGCCGATCTGCCGGGCCGGGATCAATGGCTGGGGCGGTGCCGGCGCTGCCTGGCCGCAATGTCCGGCCGTCAGGGTCAATAGGCATTCTCCGTGTTCAGGAGGCTGAACGGCGTCAGGAAGAGGATCTTCAGGTCGAACAGGATCGACCAGTTTTCGATGTAGTAGACATCGTGCTCTACTCGTTTTTGGATCTTTTCGGGCGTGTCCACTTCACCGCGCCAGCCGTTGATCTGCGCCCATCCGGTCACGCCGGGCTTGACTTTGTGGCGGGCGAAATATCCGTCCACGACCTCGTCCCAGGTCGCATTGTTCGTATGGGCGTTCACGGCGTGGGGCCTCGGGCCGACGAGCGACAGGCTGCCGCGCAAGACATTGAAGAGTTGCGGCAATTCGTCGATCGAGCTCTTTCGGATGAAGCGGCCGACCCGGGTCACACGCGGATCCTTGCGGGTCACGGCGGTTTTGGCGAGATGGTCGGTCTGGTCGGCATACATCGACCGGAACTTCCAGACGTCGATAATCTCGTTGTTGAAGCCGTAGCGCTTCTGCCGGAACAGAACAGGTCCCTTGCTGTCCAGCTTGATGGCGATGGCCGTCACGATCATCACCGGAAGAAAGACGACAAGAGCCGTGCTCGCGAAAACGAGGTCGAACACACGCTTGGCCACCAGGTCCCAGTCCGTGATCGGTTTTTCGACCACATCGACGAACGGCACGGCCCCGATGTAACTCGTTCCCCGGTTCCGGAAGCGCACCTTGTCCGTGTGGGCGGAAAGCCGGATGTCCACGGGCAGCACCCAGAGCGTTTTCAGCAGTTCAAGCACACGTTTTTCGGCCCGCAAGGGGATCGAGACAATCAGCATGTCGATGTGTGCCAGACGGGCGAAGGCGACCAGGGCATCGATGTTGCCAAGCTTGGGATAACCGGCGACATTGGGCGGCGAGCGATCATTGCCGCGGTCGTCGAAAATCCCACAAATCCGGATGTCGTTGTCCGGCTGTGTTTCCAGGTCATGGATCAGTTCGCCTGCGGTCGTCCCGCCGCCCACGATCACAGCCCGCCGTTCCAGGCGGCCCGCTCTCATCCAATGGCGCACGCTCGCATAAACGGCCAAGCGCCAGATCATCAGCGCGGCAAGCGATGCGGCATACCAACTGCCCAGCCAGACTTCCGACCCGGCGGTGCCAATCCCGGTGGTCGCCCGGAAGATGGCGAATACGCCGAACACCAGAGTCAGTCCAGCCGCGACCCGGCCCAGTTGGGCGAGGCCCTGGCGCAGGGTCGAGATCTGATAGGCGTCGGCAGCCTGAAAGAACAGCAGTGCGAACAAGAGCGCGGCAGCCAAGAGGCCGCCGCTCACCAGATCCATGGCGATCGATCCGGTGAAGTAGGCATGGGTCAGCAACGCCGCGCCTGTGACGAGAATGAGGTCCGCCAGGCGCACTGTGCCTGTGACGACCGGGATAGAGATCCCGTCGTCCCGGAGAGTTTCCGCGATCTCGAGGGCTTCGGGTGACAATTGCGGTCTGCCGCCCGGTTCGACCGGTGTTTGTGTGTCTCGTTCTTGAGAGGCGTTTGTCAAGGTTTGGGGCAGAACGTCACGACGTTCCCGGTACATCGACCCCGAGCGAACCGGCTGCCCCAGCTTTTGGCTGCGGGCCGTCTTGACCTTTCTCGCCTTGCCTTTCCGTTCGGGCGCAAGCTCTGTCATTCTTTTTGGCCCGATCCCACATATGCTGGTCGAGCAGCTTCCGCCTGCCGGATCGAGGCCATATTGCCTGGTGCCAAGGGGTCAGCGGCCTGTTCCCCGCGTACGGTGCGGTAAAGCGACGTGATCCGGTCGTGCATCAAATCGACCGTGTATGTTTCTGACAAGCACTTGCGAAGCGTGCGCGCCTCGTCCGCCATGCGCGCCGGATTGTCCAGCGCCGCGACCATGGCAGCGGTCAGTTGCGCCACATTACCGGGATCGATCAGCCGGCGCGCATGCTTGCCAAAAATTTCCGGAATACCGCCAACCCGGGTCGCAATGAGAGGACGTTCGGCGGCTACCGCCTCCAGAACGATGTAGGGCATGGCCTCGGCGCGGGAGGGGACAACCAGGGTTCGGCCCGCTGCCATCGCCGTCCGGGCTGGGCTCGCCCCCATGAATGTCACCTTGTCCGATAGTCCGTAGGTCTCGACAAGCGCGCGATAGCGTGCCTCGTCCGGGCCCTCGCCAAAGATCCGGGCGGTGGGTGTCCGTCCCGTCTTGAGCTTGGTGTTGTACAGCCCCTCAATAAACAAGTCTGGGCCTTTGAGATCGCGTAGCATGCCGACAAAGACAAAGTCCGCAGCGTCCTCAACATCGCCGAGCGGGCTGAATTCTTCGGGCCGCAGACCGTTATAGACGACCCGGTAGGCGATGTTCGGCGTTCCGACTTTCGATTGGTAAGCTGCTGCTTCGTAGTCCGAAACGAAAACGATCGCATCGCTCATCCGCTCGAGAATCCGCTCAAGCCTGTGATAGACGTAGCCTTCCAGGCGGTGCGGGTCATAATGCAGGCTGCCGCCATGAGGAGTGTAGACGCGGGTTACATTACGTCCTTTCATGCGCAGCAGGGTTCCAATAGTGCGGGCATAGGCGCCGCCTTTTGCCCCATGCCCATGAAGAATGTCCGGGTTGATGTTCCGGACATGACGGTACAATGCCCCGGCAGCCTTTGCATCTTGAATTCCAAGATGACGGCGCATGGGGAAGCGGCCGATCCCGAGCGTCAGTTTGTCAGAAAGGCTATCCAGCCTGGCAAGGTCAAAACGGCCGCCGGTTGAACTGTCGAACACAATGCCGACCGCGTGCCCGGCATCGGACTGAGCGGCCGCAAGATCGCAAATATGCCTGAAAATCCCGCCAATCGGGGAGCGGACACAATGAATGATCCGCAGTGGTGCCCATGTCATAGTGCAGTTTCCCTGTTTCGGTTCCCGTCTCTCTGGCGGAGACGTGAAACCAACGGGAAGCACCATACCCGATAGGAGTGAGTCCGCGGTTAACTGGCCCCAGGGTCAGAAGAAGCGTTCGCGGACGTAAATTGTATCGCCGGGCCGCAATGGGTCCGAAATAGGCACACGTCCGTTGAGGATTTCGCCGTTGATCTGGCGGGTGATATCGACGTCGGCCTGTTGCGCCCGGCTTGAAAATCCGCCGGCTGTCGCGATTGCGTTCTGAACTGTCATGCCCGGCACATAATTGTACTGGCCTGCATTTTGCACCTCACCCATCACGAAGATCGGGCGGTAGGTGTTCACTTCCACGGAAACATCCGGCGCCCGCAAGAATCCCTGACGGAGTTTGCGGGCGATTTCGTGTGCCAGTTCTTGCTGCGTCTTGCCGCGCGCGGCAACGTTCCCGATCAGCGGAAACGAAATATATCCTGCCTGATCAATGGTATAGGTGTTTGACAGATCGTCCTGTCCAAACACGAGAATCCGCAGGCGGTCGCTGGAGTCGAGACGATAGGGCTGGGTCAATACCTCATGAAACGCCGTGGGTGGTTGTCTGTATCCACTACACGCCGTCAATATGGTACACAGGGCAAACGCCCAGAACACACGGGCCAGCATTGGCGAGTCTCCATTCTGCTGGGACCAATTTTGCAGTCTATGGTTAATGCCGGGTGAAGACTGACCCCATGGATGCGCGGACTGTATAAATCTGCCGATGAAAAAATTAATGGCTCCCGGTTGCCGTAAATTTCCGGCTTAACCAAACGCTTACCCTAATTCGTCATTGTCCGGCACTATGGTGGAGAATGATGATGACCGGCATGCGTGACGCAGTGTCCTCTGAGGAGTTGGCGCTTGATCTTGGAGGATTGCTGAGGGCTTTGGCCCGCTCCTTCAAATGGCTTTTGCCTCTCGTGCTCATTGCCGGGGGGGCGACCCTGTTCGCCTTGCAGTTCGTCCCCGCGAAATACAAGGGCGAGGCGCGGATCCTCATTGAAACGAAGGACGCGGAGCTACCCGGAACAGCAAGGGGCGTTGAGGAAGAGCGCGCTTTGCTCGACAACGAGGGCGTTGCCAGCCAGGTGCAGCTTCTTGTGTCCGCCGATCTGGCGCGGCGGGTCGCCAAACGGCTCGACCTTGCCGCCATTGCGGAATTCGACGCGGACCGGGAAGGCTCCATCCTCGGCGATGTTCTGAACATGATCGGCCTGGCTCCGTTCTCCGGCGCCTCCTCCCAGGAAGAGCGCGTTCTCAAACACTTCTTTGAAAATCTGGATGTCTACCGGCTTGACCGCTCGCGGGTCATTGCGGTCGATTATTCGGCGCAGGACGCCGATCTTGCAGCAAATGTGGCCAATGCCATCGTCGATGAGTATCTGGCTCTCCAATCGGCTGCCAAGCGGGAAAGCACGCAGGTTGCCGCCTCGGCCCTCGCCCCGGAAGTGGCGCGCCTGCAAGGTGAGGTCCAGGCCGCGCGCAAGGCTGTTGAAGACTTCAGAGCCCGGGCGGACCTGCTTGTGGGCACGGACAACATTACCCTCAATCAGCGACAATTGGCCGAGATTAGCAGCGAGGTTTCCGCTGCGCAGGCTGACAAGGCCGAGGCCCAGGCCAAGGCGGACCTGATCCGAGAATTGTTGAACTCGGGCGGGTCGCTGGAAACGGCATCGGATGTCTTGCAATCTCCGCTGATCCAGCGTTTGCGGGAACAGCAGGTGGCGATCCAATCCAATATCGCCGAGCTGTCGATCACGCTTTTGCCAAACCATCCGCAATTGCGGGCACTCCAGTCCCAGCTTGCCGATTATAATCGCCAGATCCTGTCGGAAGCCCGGAAAGTTCTCCAAGGCCTCGAGAATGATGCAAGGGTTGCGAATGAGCGGGCCAGGGCACTGGAAACGCGGCTCTCAGAGTTGAAGCAGGCCGCCGCCCGCTCTGGTGCTGACCAGGTCCGGCTGGCGGAGCTTGAGCGCAACGCCAATGCCAAGGCCCAACAGCTCGACGCCGTTTTGGCGCGCCTTCGCGAAGCCGACACGCGCTTGAGAGCCGAGGTTATCCCGGCTGATGCCCGGATCGTGTCCAGCGCAAGCGTCCCGGTCGAGCCCTACGCCCCGAAAGTGATCGGCATCACAGTTGTCGTGATGCTTGTTACGTTCCTGCTTGGTTGCGCAGTCGTATTGATGCGGGCGTTCCTGTCCGGTGAAGCCTTGCAACGTGTCCCGGCCAGTTCTTGGCAGTCTTCCCAACGCCACGCGCCGGCTGAAGAGCCACCACTGACCGATCCCAGGGTCTCCGATCCGCCGGCCATGGGGGCCTGGGGCGGGCAGGGCGGGATCCCGACATCGAGCGGGTATAGCTTGCAGTCCTTCGGGAGTTACAGTGCCGGGTTTGGCGGCGCGGATTCGGTTCGAACCGCCCGTATGGCCAACTATGTGGCGGACATGGCGGATGCAGCCGCCCCCCCCGTTTCACGCGATGAGCCGGGCGATACTGCGAGGCCAACCGACAAAACGGATGACCCCACCGTTGTCCCTTCCGAAGAGGAGTTGGTGCCACAAGAAACCGCCGAGCCGGAAATCGGGACCAGTCTTCCCGATCTGACCGCGTTCGAAGGCTGTGTAGCGGTTGTCAGTATCGGGTCCCCCGAATTCTCCCACAACATCGCATTCGCCCAGGCCCGTTCCACCACGCGTGCGGGGGGATCGGTCCTCCTGGTCGAGATCTTTCCCGCCCAATCCGATCCGGAGGCCGCTGAAGGGTTTTCGGATCTCGTCGCTGGCAGGGCGAATTTTGCACAGGTGATCTACCGGGATGCCGAGTCCACCGCCCGGATCATCGAGGCCGGACGGTTGGCTATACCCGATCACCGGGCCGACGATGTGCGCTTCGAGCGGGCACTCGATGCCATGGTCACGACCCATGAAGTGGTGATCGTGGATCTTGGTGGCTTGGACGAGAGCCTCGTCGCTTCGAAAGTCCTCGATTTCGCGGATCTTGTTGTTTTGGTTGCCGGACCTGAAACGGATCGCGGGGATTTGTTGGCGGCTGCGCAAACCCTGGCCGAGCATACGGGCGCCAGGATCGACATTCTGTCCGCCGATGCCGCGCCGCCGCGCCATTATCCCAACGGTTCGGGCCGCGCGGCTTGAGGCCAGACTTAATGGAGGGCCGTCCAACGGGCCGCAAATCTTCTGATGGCCCGAACCGCGGCCCAGGCCCGCGCCGATCCCCGGATTCTTGACTTCAAGGTCTGCTTGGCCGACAGGAGACCCGCCAAAGCCCGCCCTTTCGCGGAGACCGGGAGCAGGCGATCATAGAGCTGCACGGGAGCGGTCCACCCATGTTTGTAGGGCTCGTCGCCCAACCCGAAATCGAAAACCTCAATCGCCGGGTCATCGCAGGCGGCTTCAAGAATGGCCATCAGCAAGATGATTGCCGGGCTGTGGACCGCCAACTCGTCATTGGCGAAGCTGTTGGCATAGGCCGCCCAGGTCGTATCCTGTTCCAGGCAGATGAAAGTCGCCCGGATGATGCCGCCGACTTCAAGACCCCAGAGACAAAGTGACGGTCCGCCTGGCCAGACCGATCGGTGATCCGCCAGGTTTCGGATAAAATTCTGGATGTCCGGCTCGCCAAACGCGTTTGGCACACCCGCGTCAACCGCGCGGGCCGTCCGCTGCGCAAAAAAGGCTTCGAGCACGCGGTCAAAGTCGGTCCCGCCCTTTGCGCGAATAATCCGGAAGGGGCCCGCTTCCGTCAGGCGCCGATGCTTTTTTCGCAGCTTCGCCACCGTGGACCGGCTTCTGGTGTGTTTCAGAAATTCCGGATAATGCAGGTTGACCGGCCCTTGAAACAGGGGGCTCGGGCTTGGTGGTTCTTTTCCAGTCAGAAGAGGCGCAGTTCGGCTCTGGATTGTGGCCGGCACGTTGGAAAGGTGCAGGATATCGGCGTTTGTGCGGCGGCAGATTTCCCGAAGCAGCACTGTCATCACCGCGCTGTCGATCCCGTCACAGGCGGACCAGTTCCAGAGCCCGGTATTCTGATTGGAATTGAGCGCCCCGAGAAAGGTGAGCCGTTTGACCGGTCCAACCCCTTCAAACTGGAAGGGAAGAACGAACGCGGGGGTTCCCCCATTTTTTCCGATGGCGATGACTGGTTGAGCACCCGCTGGCCCATTTGCCTCGAACCACGTTCGGACCCATTTGTAGGACTGGTATGGCGCGCCAGCGCCAGCCGCCTGGACACGTTCCCAGTCGGCCTGGGCAGTGTTGAAATTCGGGTGGATATCCAAATGGATGTTTGGCATGTGGCTCGACGGTGAAGATAACTGGCAGTGGCTTGCGTTTAATGGGTCAATCTGTCACTTGGTGCCGAAATGCGATGCGGAAAAGTCAAAAGGCCAAGCGTCCGTTTAGTGTCCTTCTGGTTAGCACGGAGAAGTGAATAAACCATGGGTTTTTGCGCTCGGGGTGGTGTAGCTTGAGGCGATTGGCAGGCCTATGGGCGTGCCGTTATGCGTTGGATGCTTTTCACGACAAGATGGAACAAGAGTGCGGCAAACGGTCTTTGAGAACGGTCTGAGATTTTTGAGCGCGTCTGGCGTCGGACGCGCGTTGTCGCCATTGACCCGTGGGTGCGGCGCCATCCTCATGTTTCATCACGTCCGCCCTGCGCGGACGCGGGGCTTCCAACCCAATGCCCATTTGGAGATCACGCCCGACTTTCTCGAATTCGTGGTCAAGAGAACCCGCGAAAAAGGCTACGATATCGTTCATCTGGATGAAGCGATCGATCTGTTGAAGGCGGGCCACGCGCGCAAGAGATATGCGGTCCTGACATTTGACGATGGCTATCGGGACAATCTTGAAATCGTCTATCCGATGCTGCGGCGGATGGATGCCCCATTCACCGTTTTTGCGACAAGCGGACTGATCGACCGGACCAGCGAGCTTTGGTGGGCGGCCCTGGAACAGGTGATCGATGGGGCGCAGACGCTGACCTTCTCGCATGCCGGCATCCGGATGGATTTCCCTTGCCGCAGCCTGGCGGAAAAGCAGGCGTGTTTTCTCGGGCTGGTAAACCGGCTGACGCTGGAAATCCCGGAGGAAGATCAGCGTGGCATCATCCGTCTCCTGTGCGAAAGATATGGCGTTGATCTGGACGCGCTGGCCGATCAGTTGATGATGACGTGGGATGAACTGCGGGCGCTTTCGCGCGAGCCGCTTGTCACCATCGGCGCGCACACGCATGACCATCTGGCGCTTGCCCGTCTGTCCGAGGAGCGGGCGAAAGCCGATATCACGCGCGGCATGGAGCGTCTTGAAACGGAGCTGGGCGCCCGCCCGCGGCATTTCGCCTATCCTTATGGAAAAGAAGACGCGGTTTCGGACCGCGACGCCGCGTTTCTAGCCTCCATCGGGTTCGCCTCGGCCGTGACGACGAGCCCAGGCGTTTTGACATCGGCCTGTGCGCGGGACCTGATGCGGCTGCCGCGCGTGTCGATCAACGGTCAGTTCCAAACCGCCGAGTATTTCGAGCAGTATCTGACCGGTGTTCCGTTCGCCTTGTTCGGCGCGGCGCGCTGGGTGGCGTCCGGGTTCGGGATCAGGTCCCGGGTTTCCCGCCCCGCTCCATCCACCAGATGATCGCACCCGCCGGAATGACCCAGGCAAGACCTGCGATCGCGTAATAGGCGAAGATCGCCCAACCGCCAGCGTTCTGCAACTTCAAGTCGCCAATCACCATCGCCACGAATGCGTAGACAATGACGAAGGTGACCAGCGTCACCATGCCGATAAATTTCCGAAAAGAGGGCACTGGAGCTATCCTTCGCGAGATCCAGGTATCGAGGGTGGTCAAGTGTCGCAAGTTCCACCTGCGCCTTGCCGATCTGGGGTTTCACCTATATCTCACCTACCGAAAGGTCAAACCCGGAAGCGCAGATGACAGTCACGACCGATACGCCGCACACCATCCCCACCATGGCCCTCGATGAAACGGTGGTCTGGAAAAACCGCGCACTGGTGCGCTGGTGGCTTTATGGCGTTTGCACCTTGATCCTCATCATGGTCGTTGTGGGCGGAGCCACCAGGCTCACGGAATCGGGCCTGTCCATCACCGAGTGGAAGCCCATCCACGGTGTTATACCGCCTCTGACCGAGGCCCAGTGGGAAGAGGAACTCGAAAAGTACCGGCAGATCCCGGAATACCAGCTCATCAACAAGGGGATGAGCATGGCGGAGTTTCAGTTCATCTTCTGGTGGGAGTGGGGTCACAGGCTCCTCGGGCGGGTGATTGGTGTGGCGTTCTTTGTGCCGCTTGTGGTCTTCTGGGCGCAAGGCCGGCTTGAAAACTGGCTCAAACCCTGGCTGGTTCTCGGGCTCTTTCTGGGGGGGCTGCAAGGGGCGGTCGGCTGGTGGATGGTTGCGTCGGGCCTGACCGAGCGGACGGATGTGAGCCAGTACAGGCTCGCCACCCATTTGACCCTTGCCTTCATCATATTCGGCTATCTGTTCTGGATTGCACGGCGGCTGGCCCCGCATGCTGGCGCGGCGGGGGAGGTGCACAGGGCTCTCGTCCCGGTCGGGTGGGCGATCCTTGGCCTTGTGTTCCTGCAATTGTTCCTGGGCGGCCTGGTGGCGGGCCTCAATGCCGGCTTCAGCTTCAACACATGGCCGCTCATGGATGGTCAAATCATCCCCTCCGGCCTCCTGAAGATGTCGCCTGCCTGGCTTAACTTTTTCGAAAACGCCATGACTGTCCAGTTCCAGCATCGCATGACCGCCTACCTTCTGGGCGCGGGCGCGCTTTATCTGGTCTGGGTGACCTACCGGCGCACGCCAAGCCGGGCGGTGCGATGGCCGGCGGCCGTTTTCGCCGCCTTTATCTTCATCCAGATGGTGTTCGGTATTGCGACCTTGCTCGGCTTCGGCAACTACACGGGGACATTGTCGATGCATCAGCTGGGCGTGGCCTTGGTTCACCAGGGGTTCGCGGTCTTCGTCCTTGCCGCGAGCATTGAGTATCTGGTCGCGCTGAAAGGCCATTACGCCCTGCCGGACGCCGCCGGGGCTTGAGGCTGGTACGGCTGAAACCGCATTGAAAAAGCCCGCCGGGGACGGCGGGCCTTGCTTGTCAGGACGAGAGCGCCTGATCCAGATCGGCGATGATGTCGTCGACATCCTCGAGCCCGATGGACACGCGCACGACATCCGGGCCAGCCCCGGCGGCCGTCTTTTGCTCTTCCGACAATTGGCGGTGGGTTGTGGAAGCCGGATGGATGATCAGGCTGCGGGTGTCGCCGATATTGGCGAGATGCGAAAACAGCTCCGTGTCGGAGACCAGTTTCACGCCCGCGTCATAACCGCCCTCGACACCGAATGTGAACACGGCACCGGCGCCTTTGGGCATGTATTTTTGCTGCAATGGGTGGTGCTTGTCTTCCGGCAGACCAGCATAGGAAACCCAGCTCACCTTGTCATGCCCGGCCAGATGCAGGGCAACCTTCTTGGCGTTGTCGGAATGGCGCTGCATGCGCAGCGGCAGGGTCTCGATACCGGTGAGGAGCATGAAGGCGTTGAACGGCGAAATCGCCGGGCCAAGGTCGCGCAGACCCAATACGCGGCAGGCGATGGCGAACGCGAAATTGCCGAAGGTTTCATGGATGACCAGACCGTCATATTCCGGTCGCGGCTTGGACAGCATCGGATACCGGTCGTCAGCCGACCAGTCGAAGGAGCCGCCGTCGACGATCACGCCGCCCATGGAGTTGCCGTGGCCGCCCATGAACTTTGTCAGCGAATGCAGGACAATGTCCGCGCCGTGCTCGATTGGCCGGCAGAGGTAGGGCGTCGCCATGGTGTTGTCGACGACAAGCGGGATCTTGTGCGCCTTGGCGATCTCGGCGATCGCCGCCATATCCGTGATGATGCCGCCGGGATTGGCAAGGCTTTCGATGAAGATCGCCTTTGTGTTCGCGTCGATGGCCGCTTCAAAGGTGCTGAGATCGTAGGGATCGGCCCATTTCACGTTCCAGCCGAAATTTTTGAAGGAATGATTGAGCTGGTTGATGGACCCGCCATACAGCTTGTTCGCGGCCACGATATTGTCGCCCGGCGTCATCATCGTGTGGAAGCACAGAAGCTGGGCGGCGTGTCCGGATGCGACCGCCAGCGCCGCGGTGCCGCCTTCCAGCGCCGCGACCCGCTCTTCCAGAACGGCTGTCGTTGGGTTCGTGATGCGGGTGTAGATGTTGCCGAAGGCCTGCAGACCGAACAAGGACGCGGCGTGATCCACATCGTCGAACACAAAGGATGTGGTCTGGTAGATCGGCGTGGCCCGCGCGCCGGTGGCCGGATCGGGTTGCGCGCCCGCATGGATCGCCAAAGTGGAAAAACCTGGAACACCGTCGCTCATGAAAAACCTCCGCTTTTACCAGGCCTTGTTCGCCAGGCCCGTGATTGGGCGGCATCTTGGCCGAACCGGTGCGCAAGGTCAAAGGAGCACTGTTCCGGTCTGGTCCGGTCAGTGGAAATGAATTTCGAAATCCCGGGTCGAAACCGCGTATGCGTTCCCCTTAGTCGCCGCCATCGCCGGAGCAGCCGCCGTCGCCATCATTGTCGCGGCCGAAGGTGAAACCGAAGAATCGGCCTTCGCCCGAAACGGTGTAGCCGGGCCCACGCCCTGAGCATCTGACGAAGAAGACCAGGCCGATGGTCGTGGCCCCTGCCATCACGATAAGGGCCCACTCGAAGGGGGTGAAAACCGTTGCAAAGCTTTCCATGGTTGAAGCCTCCCGCTTGCCCACCTTGGGCCCAAGGCTAGCGCCCTGCCGCTTAACGGAGGGTTACGGTGAAGCCAGGTGCTTGCGCCAGGCTGACCCCGGCCCGCGCTCAGTTGCCCGGTTTCCGGTTCCGGCCGATGCCGCGGTGCTGGAAGCCGGCCTTGAGCACCGGGCGCTTGGAGGACAGGGTCCGCGAATTGACCCCGGCCCAGCCAATCTCGCCTGAAAGGCGCCCGTACTCGATCTTCGGGCACCGGTCCATAACCACCTTGACCCCGGCGTCTTCCGCGCGCTTGGCCGCTTCGTCATTGCGCACCGAAAGCTGCATCCAGATGACTTTCGGAAGGCGTCCGAAGGCAATAATGCCGTCCACGACCTGGCCCGCCGCGTCTGAATTGCGGAAGATGTCAACCATGTCCGGAACGGCGGGCAGATCATCGAGCGAGGCGTACACGGTCTGCCCCAAAATCTCGTTTCCGGCCTGGCCCGGATTGACCGGCCAAACGTCATAGCCCTTGGCCAGCATGTATTTCAGGACGAAGTAGGACGGGCGAACCGTGTTGGCGCTCGCCCCGACCATGGCGATGGTCTTGGTCTCATCCAGAATCTTCCGGATATAGGTGTCGGGGTAGGTGTCGTGGGTCATGTGCTATTCCGGCTCACCCATCCGTCCATTCCGGTTTGCGTTTTTGCAAGAAGGCGTTGATGCCTTCTTCCGCATCCCGCGCGAGCATGTTTTCCACCATCACGTTGGCCGCGTGGTCATAGGCGTCCGACAGGGGCATTTCGAGCTGCCTGTAGAACGCTTCCTTGCCGACCTTGAGGGTTTGGGACGATTTGGAGGCAATCGTTTCGGCGTATTTCTGGACGACCTGGTCGAGATAATCGCGCGGGATGATCCGGTTGATCAGGCCGAACTCCTTCGCGGTCGAAGCGTCGATGCTTTCGCCGGTCAAGAGCATTTCCATGGCATGTTTCGGGGCAACATTGCGCGACAGCGCGACCATGGGGGTCGAGCAGAACAGGCCGATATTGACGCCCGGTGTGCAGAAGGTGGCCGTGTCCGTGGCCAGCGCCAGATCGCAGGAGGCCACAAGCTGGCATCCGGCCGCCGTTGCGACGCCGGTGACGACCGCGATCACGGGCTTGGGATGGCGAACGATCTGCTGCATGAGATCCGAGCACTGCCGCATGATCCGCGTGTAGGTGGCCCGTCCCCGGTCGGCTTCGGCCCGGGCCGCGGTTAGTTCCTTGAGGTCATGGCCGGCGCAGAACACCTTGCCCTCCGCCCCCAGCAGAATGACCCGAACCTCCGGGTTTTCGGCGGCCTGGGTCAATTCGGCCGACAGCGCCGCCATCATCTCGCTCGACAGGGAATTCATGCGCTCGGGGCGCTGCATGACGATGCGAAGGACGCCCTGATGGAGCAGCGTTCCCAACATTGGCTTGTTCATGTCGTGGATGGCGGCAGTTTCAGCCATGGGTGTCTCCTTCCTGAGATCCTCTTTGCCCCTGTATACCGAAGCTGGCCTGCGGGCGCGAGGGGGACATCTTCGCATCTTGCCGGCCTTGCGTTTCCGACCCTTTGACCTTTACGTAAGATTCATATGGAAAATTGAGCAAGGACAGAGAATTGGGAGGAACCATGCAGCCAGCGATGCGCGCCGAAGAGGTGATGGCTTTTCTCGATGCCGAGTTTCCGCAGATCCACGCCGACGGCCGAGCCTATTCAGTGGAGCGGGTGTCCGCAGGTGAGGCGGTGATCCGGCTGCGTGCGACGGAACGCCACTTGCGGCCGGGCGGCACCGTTTCGGGGCCGACCATGATGGCCATGGCCGATTTTGCCGCCTATGTCGTGATTCTGGCGCATATCGGTCCCGTTGCGCTGGCCGTCACTACCAACTTGAATATCAACTTCCTGCGCAAGCCCGAACCGGGCGACCTTCTGGCCACCGCGCGCCTTTTGAAGCTGGGAAAGCGCTTGGCGGTGGTGGATTGCGGCATTGCCGGCGAGGGGGCCGACGATCTGGTCGCCCACGCCACATCGACCTATTCCATCCCGCCGCGGTGAATGGCATGCCATGCCTCAAACGGCGTCGGCCATCTTGCGTTTGTGCTCAAGATCCGGGCCATAGGCGACAACCTGATCCCGCCCGTTTGCCTTGGCCGCGTAGACCGCCAGATCCGCGCGGTGCAGCGCGGCGCGCTGCGTGTCGCTGGCGCCGGCCACATAGGCGCCAATCGACAGGCTGGGGGTGAGCTGTACGCCATCAAGCCGCACTGGCGCGTTCGCGGCCCGCAAGATGCGGTGGCTGACCGCCATCAGTTCCGCTGCGTCGATCCCGGGCAGCAGAACCAGGAATTCGTCGCCGCCATACCGGGCGACGATGTCATCCTTGGATCGGATATGGGCCTTCAGGATATCCGCGACGTGAGCGAGCAGAAGATCGCCGACATGGTGCCCGTGGCTGTCGTTCACCTGCTTGAAGTAGTCGAGGTCGACGAACAGGAGCCCGAGCCTCTTGCGGGCGTGCCCTTGCGAGAACAGGAGGTCGAGCCGTTCGGAGACGCTGTTGCGGTTCAAGACCCCGGTCAATTGGTCATATCGGCTCAACTCCAGGAGTTCGCGGTCCTTTTTCATCGTCTGTGTGTTGCGCCAGAAAAACGCGGCGCCCGGCAGCGCCATGACTATCACTGTGCCGGCAATCAGATAGGCAGTGGCGCGCGCAAAAGCCTTCTCCAGCGTGGCCTCGAGAGCCGTTGTGTCGATATAGGCCTCGATTGCGCCGATCCGTTCGCCGCCCAGCGTCGTTGCCGGGATCATGGTGCGCACATAGGTGGCGGGGAGAGCGGGCAGGGCGGTCACGCCCGTGTTCCTGTGGATCCGGGTAATGTGCTCACCGCTGAGGAAAACGGCTTTCGCCAGTTCGGGATCCATCATGTCATGGGCGAAGATGGCGTCGCCAAATAGATGTACCGTCTCGCCCTCGGGCGTGTAGAGCCGAAAGCGCACCACCTCGGAAATGGACAGCGAATCTTGGAAACGCTGGATCTCGTCCTGGGCAACCGTGCGGGTTCGAAAGATCTCGGCGCTGTTCGTGACTGTGCGGAAAAACTGCCGGGACCAGGTATAGGCACGGGCCGATGCGTGTTCCTGGATCGCTGTCTCGATCTCATGGTCCAGCAGCGTGTCCACCGCCTTCCAAAGCCCGGCGACACCAAGACCGGACACGATTGTCACGCAAAGGCAGAGCCAACCGACACGGGACCATACGGTATTCAAGACATGCAGCACAGTGTTCCTGTCCTTTGCCAGATCGGGCCAAGCGGTAGCAAAATCCGCTTAAGAAATCGCTAGACGCGAAAACGGCGGCGGAAAAGAGGCTGAGGGATGGTCGGATTTTGTGGTATAATGATACCGTTTTTTTAACCGATTGATTTTGCTTTATTAATTAAGGCGATTGTCCAATCAATGCGCTTGACGGTCTTCTGGCATGCGCGTATACACCGGCTCGAACGAATTTGTGGCCCGTTCGCGAGCGCGCTGGCGCTGGCCGGGCCCTTTTCTTTAACCGATCAGACACGGATCACACCCATGAAGACCTTCTCTGCCAAGCCGGCCGAGGTCGAAAAAAAGTGGATCTTGATCGACGCGGAAGGCATGGTCGTCGGGCGTCTCGCCGCCTACATCGCCAACCATCTGCGCGGCAAGCATCTGCCGACCTACACGCCCCATGTCGACTGCGGTGACAATGTCATCGTCATCAATGCCGACAAGGTGGTTTTCACCGGCAAGAAATACACCGACAAGACCTACTACTGGCACACCGGTCATCCCGGCGGCATCAAGGAGCGTTCCGCGCGCAAGATCCTCGAGGGCCGGTTCCCCGAGCGGGTCCTGCAAAAGGCCGTTCAACGCATGATGCCGGGCGGCCCGCTGTCCAACAAGCAGCTCAAGAACCTCAAGGTTTATGCTGGCCCATCCCATCCGCACGAAGCTCAAACGCCGGTACTCGTCGACGTGAAGGGCCTCAACGCTAAGAATGACGGCAGGAGGGCTTGATCATGGCTGAGCTGCAATCTTTGGAAGATCTCGGCGGCGCTGTCGGCACCGCTGCCCCGGAAGCTCCGGTTCATGTCCAGAAGCTGGATTCCCAGGGCCGCGCCTATGCAACGGGCAAGCGGAAGGACGCGGTCGCCCGTGTCTGGGTGAAGCCGGGCACCGGCAAGATCGTCGTGAACAAGAAAGACTACGCGGCGTATTTCGCCCGTCCCGTTCTTCAGATGATCCTGCAACAGCCGATCATGCTGACCCAGCGGGCCGGCCAGTACGACATCATGGTCACCGTCACCGGTGGTGGCCTGTCTGGTCAGGCCGGCGCCGTGCGCCATGGTATTTCCAAGGCTCTGACCTATTACGAGCCGGAACTGCGCGCCATCTTGAAAAAGAACGGCTTCCTGACCCGCGACAGCCGCGTGGTCGAACGCAAGAAGTTCGGCCGGGCAAAGGCCCGCCGGTCCTTCCAGTTCTCCAAGCGCTGACCCGTTATTGGACGAACTTTTGGACGTCAGTCCGGTAAGGCGCGGTTTGCAAACCGCGCCTTTCTTTTTGGGCCCGACGGGGGAATGCGGGTTTTACGGTGAGGGGCTTGATCCTGGCCGGACGCCCACCATCTCAGGGTTTGCCGATATGACCGGCATACCGGCCGATTGAGACTGTTTTAGAGACAATACGGATGAAGTCCCTTGCGATGGCTCTGGTGAGCCTCTTCCTGTTGCCGGCCTCGGTCGCGAACGCCTCCAACATAACGCCGATTGACGGGCTTCAGCGCGGAACAATGGTGACGGTCCAGGGTGTGGTCGACCGGATCCCGGACGAAGACGAATTCGTCCTGCGCGACGCAACCGGATCCGTTGAGATCTATGTCGGACCGAATTGGGTCCCTGTCGATGTCGGCGAACAGATCACCGTCGAGGGCTTTGTGGACGATGGCATCTTCATCGAGATTTATGCCAGGGAAATAAGGCGGGCCAACGGGCAAACCGTCACGATTGAACGGCGTTACGATTGAGTAGCTCCGGTCGAAAACGGCGCCGCGTCTTCCGGTGGCTGAAACGCCTTGCGCGCTCGCGATCCGGGAACCTTGGCGTCGCTGTGGCCAGTTTCGCGGAAGCAACTGTGGTGCCGGTGCCCCTGGAGGCAATCCTCGCCCCTCTCATGTTGCTGAACCGTGACCGGGTCTGGAGCCTGGCCGCCATGGCCACGGCCGGGTGCATCTGCGCCGCGGCCGTCGGCTACGCGGTTGGTTGGCTGTTTTTCGAAACGGCCGGTCCATGGTTGCTGGACACGTTCAACTGGGGCGGCGAGTTCGAGAAAGCGCAGGCCTGGATCCAGGCCTACGGATTCTGGGCGGTGCTTGTGATTGGCATCGTGCCAATCCCCTTTCAGACGGCGATGCTTCTGGCCGGGGTTACCGGCATGTTTTTTCCGCTGTTTCTCCTTGCGACCGTTTTGTCGCGGGGCGCCCGGTATTTCGGCTTGGCCGCTTTGATGCTGCTGTTGTCCCACCGCCGCAGCCCCGCATACCGAAGAAAACGATGGCGTGAACAGGCCGGCTCCTGACCGGAACAGCCGGACCGGCGTCAGATCCTCCGGCCGGCCTTCATGGCCTTGCCCGCCACATAGGTTTCCATCACCGCCCGGTCATCCCCCAGCGTTTGCAGGATGAACAGCTCGTCGGCCAGCGAGCGGGCGGTCTCGTGGCGCAGGGCCATTTCTGGGGTGGCGGCGGGGTTGAGGACGATGATGTCGGCCTCGGTATCCGCGTCCAGGGTGCCGATTTTTTCGGACAGGGACAGGGCCTCCGCGTTGCCGCGCGTCGCCCAGTAGAAGGTCTCGAAGGGGTGCAGGCGCTGGCGCTGC
The DNA here is from genome assembly GCF_008711285.1 of Roseibium aquae. Lineage (GTDB taxonomy): Bacteria > Pseudomonadota > Alphaproteobacteria > Rhizobiales > Stappiaceae > Roseibium > Roseibium aquae. Next base: position 170,999 of record NZ_VXDC01000009.1, on the reverse strand, counting down.
AACTGGAGGATCTTGTAGCCCTCGTCCAGGGTGCGCAGGAGCGAATAAGAGGTGCCGCCGCCCACATCCGTGGCGATGGCGGTGCGGACGCCCGCGGTCTCCAGCCGCGCCTTGTCGAACAGCCCGCTGCCCAGAAAAAGATTGGAAGTGGGGCAGAACACGGCAACCGATCCGGTCTCGCGCATCACGCCAAGCTCGCGGTCGTTCATGTGGATGCAGTGGCCGAGCAGGGTCTTGCGCCCCAGCAAGCCGTAGTGCTCATAGACGGCGAGATAGTCCGCATGGCCGGGATAAAGGTCCAGCGTGTAGGCGATCTCGTTGTGGTTCTCGTTGATATGGGTCTGCAAATGGCAGTCTGGATGCTCGGCGAGGAGGGCTCCCGCGGCCTCCAGTTGGGCCGGTGTCGAGGTGATGGCAAAGCGCGGTGTGATGACGTAGCTGGCGCGGCCCCGGCCATGCCATTCGGCGATCAGCGCCTTGCTGTCGTCATAGGCGGACTGCGCCGTGTCGCAGAGGGCAGGGGGGGCATTGCGGTCCATCATCGTCTTGCCGCCCAGCATGCGCATGCCCCGCGCTTCGGCTTCGGCGAAATAGGCACGCACCGAATTGGGGTGGCTGGAGCAATAGGCCACGGCCGTCGTGGTTCCATGGGCGATCAGCGCGTCATAGAAAGCGGTGGCGATGCGCTGGCCATGGGCGAGATCGGCGAATTTCATTTCGGCCGGAAACGTGTGGTCGTTCAGCCAGTCGAGCAACTGGTCGGCCCACGAGGCGATCACCTGGGCCTGCGGGAAATGGATGTGGGGGTCGATGAAACCGGGCAGAAGAAGGTGGGGCCGGTGATCCGTCAACCGCGCATCCGCCGGGGCCCGCTCCGCCACCTCGGCATAGGCTCCGGCCGCTGCGATACGCCCGTTCTCGATCAGGACGGCGCCGTCTTCCTCATAAAGATACGCTGTGTGATCGTCCGGGCCCTGCGGAGCGCGGTGAAAGGACAAGATGCGGCCGCGCAGCAGCGTTGCGTTCGAAGTCGCCAAGACGGTTGCCCCCTTTGACACGGGATTGCTCTTTTCCAGCCGAACCCGGCCAAACCGTTGCCTTGTAGGGTTGGCAGTGCACGCTGGCAAGCGCTTCGCAGCCCGTGATGCGAAGCGCTTGCCGTGGGCAATTGACCTGGCGGGCCTTTCGTGAAAGCAACAGGCCAGTCAAACATTGCCCGAGTGACCCGCATGACCGACGACCTTCCCCGCCCGACCGACAATGCCTTTCTGGGCCATTCGCTGAAAGGCGGCTCCCATGAACCCACCTATGCGGGGGCCTTGAGTTTCATGCGCCGCCGTTACAGCCGCGACCTGAACGGCGTCGATCTGGCGATCTGGGGCATTCCTTTCGATGCTTCGGTCTCTAATCGTCCGGGCGCGCGGTTCGGCCCGCAGGGCGTGCGCCGGGCTTCGGCGATATTCGACGGCGATCCGCAATATCCGTTCGGGTTCGATCCGTTCGAGCGCCTTGCCGCCGTGGACTATGGCGACTGTGTTTTCGACTACGGCGTTCAATCCGACATTCCCGGCCATATCGAGCGTCAGGCCAAGGCTATTCTGGTGACCGGCACGCATCTGTTTTCCATCGGGGGAGACCACTTCGTCACCTATCCGCTCCTGAAGGCGCATGTGGCGCAGCACGGGCCACTGGCCCTTGTCCAGTTCGATGCCCATCAGGACACCTGGGACGACAAGGGCAACCGGATCGACCATGGCACGTTTGTCGGCCGTGCCGTGCGGGAGGGGTTGATCGATCCCGACCGGTCGATCCAGATCGGTATCCGCACGCATGCACCCGAGACATGCGGGATCGAAATCCTGACCGGAGAAGATGTCGAAATGCTCGGGATCAATGGCGTGCTGGAAATGGTCACCGACCGTGTCGGCGACGTCAAGGCCTACATGACCTTCGATATCGACTGCCTGGATCCCGCCTTCGCGCCAGGGACGGGCACGCCCGTCGCGGGCGGGCTCACCTCCCGCGAAGCCCTGATGATCTTGCGCCGTTTAGGCGAGGTCGATTTTGTCGGGGGCGATATTGTCGAGGTCGCGCCGGCTTATGACCATGCCGATATCACCTCCATCGCCGGGGCCAGCGTGGCGTTGACCTATATCGGATTGATCGCCGAAAAGCGGCGCTGAGGCAGCCGGGCGTTCCCGGCGCCCAAGCTGTGCGACCGGGGACCTGGGTGCGTCAATGGCTGGCCGCGCGGCGGCGCACGGAATTGTCGTTGTCCGGCCGCATGGCCCAGAAGCGATAGAGCGGATGCGCGCCCTTCATCTTCACGTAAAGGGCGCCAAGCCTGTCGAAAAACACAAACCGCGCGGCCAGATAGACGGCCAGTCCGCCGCCAAGGATCACGGGATCGTTAAGCCATGCGCCGCCCGCCATCACGGCCATCCCCGTGATGCCAGCCAAGGACAGCATGGAGACTGGCCGAGCGTCCGCCTGGCAAACGGGGACTGCCAGCCGGTTCATCCAGATCCGTTCCCCGTAGGTGGCGCGGGCCGCCCAGGATTCCGATCTCCGGGCCGGTGGCAGCAGGCTGGAGAGGCCACTCAAAACCACAAGCACGGCGATGGCGAAGCCAATGGCCAGCCAGGGGCCCAAAGAGGCGTTCGACCATAGTGCGGCGGCGAAACAAATGGGCGCCATCAATCTTGTCGCCAGGCCCGCCGCGGATGCGCTGCGCCGCCAAAGCCGTGCGACAAGCACAGGCGGCATGCGCGGGTTCGCCGGTTTTGGAGCTGGCGTCGATCTTGTTTGCCGGGAATGCGCGTAAGAGCCTGTCATGTGTCCGGTGTGGAACGAGACTTGATTTCGCCGGACTATACGCCCGCAAGCGTTTCCAGGCAAACCCCTGTTGGGTCGTCGCCGGGAACAGGCGTGGCGGCCTCGGGGCGTTCGAAGGGCGGACATCGTTCGAGCATGCGTAGATTTGACCGGCTTGCTCGATTCAAGGCCTGCGTGGCAGTTTTGTGCGGGTTTAATTGTGGCTCTTCAGTCTTTCTTTAGATGGCAAGACTAGGCTCAATTCTTAAAACAAGCTAGGGCAGGAAACCAATGCGAAAGCACCTTGCGCACCGAAGGGCGGGCAAGCCTGGTGACGGTGCCCCGGGCGCACCGGACAAGACGGTCGATGAAGCCCGGTCCCGCTTTGGTATTCCGCAGGATTGGTCGGGCGGGAAAGACTTGCTCTTGACCGTCTTGGACAGCGTCTCCGACTACCTGTATCTCAAGGACCGGGACGGCCGCTTCCTGTTGGCCAATGCGGCCGTCGCCAAGGACTTGGGCCTTGATGATCCCTCGTATTTGATCGGACGCAGCGACCGGGAATTGCACGCACCGGATCTGGCCGAGAAGTTTTCCAAAGATGAAAAGTGGGTGCTGGAATCCGGCCAGCCGAAGCTCGACTATGAGGACTATGTTGATCTGCCCGATGGCAGCCGCCGATGGTTCTCGAGTTCGAAATTTCCGGTTCGGAATTCCGAGGGCGAGGTCGTCGGCCTGTTTGGCGTGTCCCGCGACATTTCGGAGCGGAAAAGAGCTGAGGCCCTAAGGATCGGGCAAGCCCGCGTGCTCGAACTCCTGGCAACCGGCGCGTCCCTGCCGGATGTGCTGGACAGCCTGGTTCTGCTGATCCAGGATCAGCTGGATGACGTTTTTGGCTCCATTCTGCTTCTGGATGATAGCGGAGAGCATCTGCTGCATGGGGCAGCTCCGTCTCTGCCAGAGGCCTATTGCAAAGCGGTAAGCGGCGTGAAGATTGGGCCAAGGGTCGGATCCTGCGGAACCGCGGCCTGGCGTGGCGAGAAGGTGATCGTCGCGGATATCGAGACCGACCCGCTCTGGGAGGAGTACCGGGGTCTCATCTTGCCGTTCGGATATAAATCCTGCTGGTCCGCGCCTGTGTTCGCGCGCGATGGAAGTGTCTTGGGAACCTTCGCCCTTTATTCCAAGTCAGTCCGGAAGCCGACCCAGTTCGAGCAACGGCTTACCGAAGAAACCACGCGGCTCGCTGCCATTGCCATCGAACGGGCGAAAGCCGATCAGCAGATCAGCTTTCTGGCCCACCACGACACCTTGACGGGCCTGCGGAACCGGCACGATCTCAAGCGGGAGCTTGACCGTTTGATCCACGAGGTTGAACCGCTCTCCCAGAAGGTCGCGGTCGTGTTTTTCGACCTCGATCAATTCAAGTCCGTCAATGACAGCTTTGGCCACTCCATTGGCGATGAGGTGCTCCGGATCGTTGCCGAGCGGATCCGCCTTCTGGTCAGGGAAGAGGATCTGATGGTCCGCTTTGGCGGTGATGAGTTCATCATCGTGATCAAGGACAAGCGCGCCGACCGCCTCAAACTGGTTCAACTCATGAGCGATATCCGGCGCAAGGTCGCCGAACCGATCCTGCTTGCGAACAAGACCTTCCATGTCACTTGCAGCATGGGGGTGGCCCGCTATCCGGACGATGGCGTGGACGGGGAAACCCTCCTATTGCACGCCGACAGCGCGATGTACCGGGCCAAGGAATCGGGCCGCGACCGCTTTCAGTTCTACACGCCATGCATGCGCGAGGCCGAACCGCAGCGCCTGACCCTGCTTGAAGACATGCGGGTTGGATTGGAGCGCGGCGAATTCAGGCTCGACTATCAACCGCAGATCGACCTGGAAACCGGCCGGATTACGGGTGTGGAAGCGCTTGTGCGCTGGGACCACCCGGAACTGGGCACCTTGATGCCGGGCGCCTTCATTCCGTTGGCCGAGGACTCCGGCCTCATCACCAACCTGGGACAATGGGTGATGTGGGAAGCCTGCCGCCAGAACAAGGAATGGGCCGAAGCAGGGTTGCCGCCCGTCAGGGTAGGCGTGAATGTCTCGGCCCGTCAGTTCCGGGAGGAAAACTTCATCGACCAGGTCCGTGAAGCTTTGAAGATGACCGGACTCAATCCGGCAAATCTGGAACTCGAAATCACAGAAAGCCTAATCATCCAGAACAAGTCTCATGCGGTTCCGGTCATGCAGGAGTTACGCTCGCTGGGCGTGAAGCTGGCCATCGACGATTTCGGAACCGGTTACTCCAGTTTGAGCGCGCTGGGCTCGTTTCCGCTGACGAAGCTCAAGATCGACCGCACCTTCATTTCGATGATGGACACGCAAACGCAGCAGCGCTTCATCGCGCGGGCGATCGTCTCGCTCGGGCATGACATGGGACTGTCCGTGATTGCGGAAGGGGTTGAGACCGCCGAACAGCTGGAGCTGTTAAAGTCCTTCGGCTGCGATGAAGCCCAGGGATATCATTTGGGGCGGCCCATGCCGGCCGAGTCTATCGCACAGATGCTTATGTGCCCGGCGGCGGTCGCGCCGGGAAAGGCCGTACATGCGGGCTGACGAGGGCCGCGAGCCGACGACAGTGCCCCGCGCGTCGTCTGCCTCGCTATCCGATCGGCCTTTGACGGAGATCAGATCCGCTCCATCACGTATGAGCCCGGCGCATCGCCAAGGATCTTCATTCGATAGGCCCCGGGCTTTCGGGCTTTGACCAGGGTGGCATCCTTCTCGCGGATCCACGCATCCCAGTGCGGCCACCAGGACCCGGGATGTTCCTCGGCGTTGGCTATCCAGTCCTCGATCTGCCCGACCGGGGCGCCGTTGGTCCAGTATTGATACTTGTTCTTGTGCGGCGGGTTGACGACGCCCGCGATATGCCCGGAACCTGACAGGACATAGTCCACCGGGCCACCGAAACACGAAGAGCCGACAAAAACGGAGCGGGCCGGGGCGATGTGATCCTCGCGGGTCGCGAGATTGTAGATCGGGATGGTGACCTTCTTGAGGTCCAGGGTCACATTGTCGATGACCATCTCACCCTTGGCCAGACGATTTTCCAGGTAGCAATTGCGCAGATAGAAGGAATGGTTGGCCGCGGGCATGCGCGTGGAATCCGAATTCCAGTAGAGAAGGTCGAACGGAAAAGGTTCCTTGCCCTTGAGGTAGTTGTTGACCACGTACGACCATATGAGGTCATTGGACCGCAGCATGTTGAATGCCGAAGCCATCTTGCTGCCATCCAGATAGCCCTGTTCGGCCATCCGCCGTTCGAGCATTTCAATCTGTTCCTCATCCACGAAAACCTTCAAATCGCCCGCGTGGGTGAAGTCGACCTGGGTGGTGAAGAAAGTGCAGCTCCCGATCCGCTTGTCGCCCGTGGCCGCCATGTAGGCGAGGGTGACGGCAAGCAGCGTGCCGCCGACACAATAGCCGATGGCATTCACCTCTTCCTGCCGCGTCGCACGCTTGATAACGTCGAGCGTGTTGAGGATGCCCTCCTTCATGTAGTGCTCGAAACTCTTTTCGGCCTGCCGCGCGTCCGGATTGACCCAGGAGATCACGAACACCGTGTGGCCTTGGTCGACGGCCCATCGGATGAAGGATTTCTCGGCGTTGAGGTCGAGGATGTAGAACTTGTTGATCCAGGGAGGCACGATCAGCAACGGCCGTTTCAAGGCCTGGTCCGTTGTGGGCTCATATTGCAGAACCTGGCAAACGTCGTTTTCGGCGATCACCTTGCCCGGGGTGGTGGCCAGGTTCTGTCCGACGGCAAACTTGCTCGGATCGGTTTGGCGGATCCGCACATCGCCATGACCGGCCCGGATATCCTCCACCAGATGCTGCATGCCCTTGACGAGGTTCTCACCATTGCTTTCCATAGTGAGGCGCAACAATTCGGGATTGGTCAGCAGAAAATTCGAGGGTGAAAGGGCGTTGGAGATCTGCTCGACGTAGAAGCCGGCCTTGTGGCGGGTGTGGTCATCCAGTCCGTGGGCCTCATGGACCATCGTTTCAGCCCAGCTGCTGGTGATCAGATAGAGCTGTTTCACGAAATCGAAAAACTGGTTCTCCGACCAATCCGGATCTGTGAAGCGCTTGTCCGTCTTTGGCGGATTGACGGCCGGTTCCGACGGTTCACCCATCATCCGCTTCAAGGAGGAGTTCCACAAATCGATATAGCCGGACCAAAGCCGTGTCTGGGCCTCGACAGCGCGCTGAGGATCGGAGGCCCAGTATTCGCTGACCTGGGCGAGGGTTTTGACGACATTGGTCAGTTCGTCCGTGCCATCGCGTACTTCGCCGGACTCCCGTGGCTCCAGATAGGCCGCCAAGGCCTTTCCGGCGTTTTCCATTGTCTTGGCGAGGTTCTGGGCGAATGCTTCCGGGTTATTGATGATGTATTGCAGCATGGGATGCTGGCGCTCGTCAGCCATGGATGCGTGTTCCCCTCCGAACATCGTTTTGCATGGCGCGCCCATGGACCGGTGGTCCCTTGCGCTGGAGCCATGCGTTTATTGGATGTGACGCCGCAATTGTCACGTCAACCTCCGGCAAACCACGATATTTATTGCACACGTTTCGCAAGCCCGTCGAATATGAATTAAAAACTCCGAAACCTTACGTATGCTGAACGGCCGTTCGCATCATCGATGGCAAACCGGGGTCTTCAGGTGAAAGCAGGTTATCCGTGACACTATTAAGACAAGCGCTGTGTGCCGGACTGGTTTGCCTTCCGGCGGCCGGTTGTGCCGGGGATCCCGAAGAGACACTGGCGGGTGCGTTGGGGCGGCCTGTTCCGGCCGAAACCTTGCCGCAAGCCCCTGCGGTTTCTCCCGGGCAACCCGACGCACCTGGCGGTCTGATCGATCCGGATCAGCGGGCGCGGACCCATGAAACGCTGCGCAGCCTGGCCTCCGGTGCCAAGGCGAATACGCAGGTGCGCGGCACCGCCGGCAAAGACAGCCTCATTAAGGCGCGGGACACCCACGGTCAGGCCGCACTGGACGATATCAGAGGCACAGCGGCCATCCGGACGCAAACCTCCGAATAGAACCTTTCCGGTGTGTCCGGTGTCCCGGCTCTTGGCAGGCCTTTTCCGGCAATGGCCGATGCGGCGTGCTTGCGGGAATTGGCGCAAATTTAGCTGTCTACGGCTTGAAAGACGGGTGCACCTTTCCGAAGAGGCTGGTAAAAGGGCGCTCAAATGCGGTGCCGGTCCGGTTTTCGGCCGGTCCGCAACCCTGTAACCGTCCAACCTCATTCGATATCCAAGGATCCGCCCCATGGAGGACTTCCACAAGACCAAGCGTCTCCCGCCCTATGTGTTCGAGCAGGTCAACCGGCTCAAGGCAAAGGCGCGCGCGGCGGGCGCGGATATCATCGATCTGGGCATGGGCAATCCCGATCTGCCGACGCCAAGGCATATCGTCGATAAACTGACTGAGGTGGTCCAGGACCCCCGCTCGCACCGCTATTCCGCGTCCAAGGGTATCCAGGGTCTGCGCAGGGCGCAGGTCGGCTATTACGAGCGCCGCTTCGGTGTGAAGCTCGATCCGGAAACCCAAGTGGTTGCCACCCTTGGCTCCAAGGAGGGCTTCGCAAACATGGCGCAGGCGATCACCGCGCCGGGCGATGTGATCCTGAGCCCCAATCCGAGCTATCCCATCCATGCCTTCGGGTTTTTGATGGCTGGTGCCTCAATCCGTGCGATCCCCGCGGAACCGGGCCCCGACTTCTTCTTGGCGTTGGAACGGGCCGTCATTCACTCGGTGCCCAAACCGATCGCCATCATCCTGTGTTATCCGGCCAACCCGACCGCCTATTGCGCCGATCTGGATTTTTACAAGGAAGTCGTCGCCTTTGCGCGAAAGCACAGTATTTTCATCCTATCGGACCTTGCCTATTCGGAAATCTACTTCGGCGACACGCCGCCGCCGTCCGTTCTCCAGGTTCCGGGCGCCATCAGTGTGACCGCCGAATTTACCTCCTTGTCCAAAACCTTTTCCATGCCAGGCTGGCGCATGGGATTCGCCGTGGGCAATGAACGGCTGATCGGCGCTCTTGCGCGGGTCAAATCCTATCTGGATTATGGAGCGTTCACGCCGATCCAGGTGGCCGCGACGTCGGCCCTCAATGGTCCGGATGATTGCATCCTCGAGACGCGGGCCGTCTACAAGAACCGCCGGGACGTGGTGGTCGAATCGTTCGGGCGGGCCGGCTGGCCCATTCCTGCACCGGAAGCCAGCATGTTCTGCTGGGCACCGATCCCCGAGCGGTACCGCGCGCTGGGCAGTCTCGAATTCTCGAAGCTGCTGCTCGAAAAGGCGAATGTAGCGGTCGCACCGGGTATCGGTTTTGGCGAGCATGGGGACGATTTCGTCCGGATTGGTCTTGTGGAGAACGAACAGCGGCTCCGGCAAGCCGCGCGGAACATTCGCCGCTTCCTTGAAACGGGACACGAAACATTGCACAACGTGGTCCCGCTCGGGGCTTCGGGCTAAGTCGGATCGAACTGGATTTCACAGAATATGTCAGATGCGTTGAGAATAGGCGTTGCGGGCCTTGGAACCGTTGGGGCATCCGTGGTTCGCCTGCTGCAGGAGCATGGCGATCAGCTCGCCCGAAAATCCGGGCGTCCGGTTCGGGTGAGCGCGGTCAGCGCGCGCGACCGTGGCCGGGACCGGGGGGTGGATCTGTCGTCCATGGCCTGGTTCGACGATCCGGTTGCCATGGCGCGTTCGGCCGATATCGACATCTTCGTGGAACTCGTGGGCGGCGAGAGCGGCGCCGCCGAAGACAGTGTGCGGGCGGCCCTGCAACGCGGGCTGCATGTCGTTACCGCGAACAAGGCGCTTCTCGCCAAGCATGGCGTGGACCTTGCCTTGCTGGCGGAGCAGCACAACGCCTGCCTGAACTACGAGGCCGCGGTCGCCGGCGGTATTCCCATCGTCAAGACCATGCGCGAGTCGCTGTCCGGCAATGCCGTGTCGCGCGTCTACGGGATCTTGAACGGCACCTGCAATTACATTCTGACGCGCATGGAAGACGAAGGCCTCAGCTTCGAGGCATGCCTTGCCGACGCGCAGCGCCTTGGCTATGCCGAGGCCGATCCGACTTTCGACATCGAAGGGTTCGACACGGCGCACAAGCTGGCCATTTTGACCAGTCTGGCGTTCGGAACCAAAATCTCCAGCGACACGATCTACGTCGAGGGCATCACGTCCATCACGACCGCGGATATCCATGCCGCCAGCGAGTTGGGCTACCGGATCAAGCTCTTGGGAGTGGCGCAACGCACGGAGTCCGGGATCGAGCAAAGGGTGCATCCGACCATGGTGCCGAAATCCTCTGCCATCGCCCGGATTGACGGGGTGTTGAATGCCGTGGCGGTCGATGGCGATTTCGTGGGCGAGGTGATCCTCGTCGGACCCGGGGCAGGCGGAAAGGCGACCGCGTCCTCTGTTGTGGCCGACATTGCCGATATCGCGCGGGGCGACGAGACCCCCGTCCTTGGAACGCCGGCGGCCGAGCTTGACGACTATGTTCGTGCCGGCATGCGCAAGCATGCGGGCGGATATTATATTCGCCTGGCAGTCTATGATAGGCCCGGCGCCTTCGCGGAAATCGCGAACTGCATGGCAGACGCCGATATCTCCTTGGAATCGATCGTTCAGCGGCGCAACGGATCTGCCGCCAGCATCGAACGCGCCGAACCACAACCGGTCATTCTCATTACCTACGAAACGACCGAGGAAGCGGTGAAGAAGGCACTGGACGTGATCCAGTCGAAGGGCGTTGTCGCGGCCGCGCCGCAGATGATCCGCATCGAGAAATTGACTTAAAAGGAGCCGGGCTGCCCGCCGGTCTGGCGGATCCGGGGAAGACAAGGTGGAGAACCAAATGGCACAGACCGAAGGCGCTGCTGACAGCGGCTTGGATCGTATTCTGACGCTGGAGCTGGCGCGCGTGAGTGAGCGTGCCGCTGTGGCCGCTGCGAGACTGCGTGGACGCGGCGATGAGATGGCCGCCGACCAGGCCGCCGTTGACGCGATGCGCCGGGAGTTGAACCGTCTGCCGATCAACGGCACCGTGGTGATCGGTGAGGGAGAGCGGGACGAAGCGCCGATGCTGTATATCGGCGAGAATGTCGGCACCGGCCACGGGCCGCAGGTCGATATTGCGCTCGACCCGCTCGAGGGGACCACGATCTGCGCCAAGAACCTTCCCAACTCCCTTGCCGTCATCGCTCTGGCTCCGAAGGGGGATCTCTTGAACGCCCCGGACAGCTATATGGACAAGATCGCCATCGGTCCTGGCTACCCGGCGAACCTGATCGATCTGGATGCGCCCATCGCGGACAATCTGCAAGCCGTTGCACGGGAAAAGAACGTCAAGATCAACGAAGTCACGGCCTGCGTCCTGGACCGGCCGCGGCACGCGCGTTTGATTGAGGAAATCAGGGCGACCGGCGCTGCCATCCGCCTGATCGGCGACGGCGATGTTGCCGGGATCATCCATACCACCGATCCGGAGGAGACGGGCATCGATCTTTATGCCGGTATCGGCGGTGCGCCCGAAGGCGTTCTGGCGGCGGCGGCGCTGCGATCCATCGGTGGCCAGATGCAAAGCCGCCTGGTGATCACCCGGGACGAACAGGTCGAGCGGGCCCACCGTATGGGCATCGAGGACGTGAAGCGCAAATACACCCTGGAGGAAATGGCGGGACCGGACGTGTTGTTCGCTGCAACCGGTGTCACTGACGGGAACTTCCTGCAAGGGGTCCGTTTCGGCCGTGACAGCATCATCACGCACACCGTTGTGATGCGCTCGTCGACCGGAACCGTGCGCTACATCAAGGCGCAGCACCGGGATCTCGAGAAGTTCCATCTGGATTGATGGATGCTGGCCGGAACGTTCGCACGGACGGAATGGGTCGGATGACCGGTGCTGGCTTGTCAGGTCAGCCCCATAGGCTGGTTCTGGGCGTGGAGCGGTCCGCCGGCGGCTATGCGTGGCGCGAGCGCCTCGACGAAACCGGAACCCGCCACGCCATGGCGATCGCGCAGCAACTGGGCATCCCCGATGTCCTGGCCCGCGTGATCGCAGCCCGTGGCGTGTTGCCGGAAACGGCCGAAGCGTTTCTCGCGCCCAGCCTGAAGGCCTTGATGCCGGATCCGTCTACCCTGACGGACATGGATGCCGCGGTAGCACGGGTGGCTGACGCGGTTCAGGCGGGTTTGTCAATCGCCATTTTCGGAGACTACGACGTCGACGGGGCCACCTCGTCTGCCGTGTTGTGCCGGTACCTGCGATGGCTCGGGCTTGATCCGGTCATTCATATCCCGGACCGGATCATTGAAGGCTATGGTCCGAATGTGCCCGCACTCGAAGCCCTCAAGGCTGGCGGAGCCGACCTTCTGATTGCCGTCGATTGCGGAAGCACATCCTTCGAAGCCTTCGAGGCAGCAAACCGCCTCGGGCTCGATGTGGTTGTTTTCGATCACCACCAGGTTGGCGAGGACCTTCCACCGGTCATAGCGCTTGTGAATCCGAACCGTCAGGACGATCTGTCCGGTCAGGGGCATTTGGCTGCGGTCGGGGTGACCTTTCTTTTTCTCGTAGGTCTCAACCGCGAATTGCGCCGCCGGGGGTTGTTTGACAGGCGCCCTCAACCCGATCTGATGGCGCTGCTGGACCTGGTGGCTCTTGGAACGGTCTGCGATGTCGTCCCCCTTCAGGGGTTGAACCGGGCGTATGTGCTGCGCGGCCTGTCGGTCATGCATCAGCGCCGCAATCCGGGCCTTGCCTTTCTGGCGGACGCCGCCCGGGTGGCCGGCAAGGCAACGCCGTACCATCTGGGGTTTTTGCTGGGACCGCGGATCAACGCCGGGGGGCGGATCGGGGATGCGGCTCTTGGCGCCCGGCTGCTGACCTGCGACGATCACGTGGAGGCCCGCGAAATAGCCGCGCGGTTGAATGAACTCAACACCGAGCGACAAGCGATGGAAGCGGTGATGCTGGAGGAGGCCGGAGCGCAGGCGGCGATCGCAATTCGGGACACCGATCCCGCGGTCCTGATCACCGGGTCACCGGAGTGGCACCCGGGTATTGTGGGTCTGATCGCCTCGCGCTTGAAGGAGGCGCACCGCCGGCCGTCCTTCGCCATTGCCTATGATGAAACGGGAAAGGGCACCGGGTCTGGCCGGTCGATCCCGGGGGTTGATCTGGGACGGGTCGTGCGCGCCGCTGTCGCGGAAGGACTTCTGGAGAAAGGCGGCGGGCATGCGATGGCGGCCGGTATGACCTTGCGCAAGGAAAAAATGGACGATCTTGCCGCATTTTTCGATGATCAACTGAAAGCGGATGTGGAAGCGGCCAGCGCCGCGCGCGATCTCAAGATTGATGGCGCGCTGACCGCAACCGGCGCGAGCTTACCGCTTCTGGAGCAATTGGACAGTGCGGGGCCGTTCGGGGCCGGGCATCCCGAACCCGTGTTCGCCTTCCCGGCGCACCGGGTGACCTTCGCCGATGTCGTCGGCAATGGGCATGTCCGGGCCAGTCTGTCAGCCTCCGACGGCACGAGCCTGAAGGCGATCGCGTTCAAGGCCGAGGACAAGCCGTTCGGTCAGGAACTGCTCAAAAAGCGCGGTCAAACGGTGCATGTCGCGGGCAGTCTGTCGGTGGACACATGGCAGGGGACGCCGCGTCCGCAACTGCGGATCATTGATGTCGCTGATCCGCAGAAGGCTTCCCGTTAACGCGTCTTAACCTTTTGGTAAAATCAGGGCCTGTAGACTTTCGCCAGCTGAAGGAATCGGCGGAGGCATGGCATGGCTCAGAAAGAGCTTCGTAGACAATTCCGGGACATAGACGCGCATACCACGCGCGCTCTTCACAATATTCAACAGGTCAAGCGCGCGAGGGCGGCCCGGATCTTTCCCGCACCGCTTCCCTTGTCCTCCAAGACGTTTGAATGGTCATACGTCCTGGCGCTGATGCTGATGTTCGCACTCGTGATCGACTAAATCAGCGGCGAAAATCGAGGCGCGCTTGCCGGCAGCGCCGGTTTATGCTCCGGAAACCTTGGCTTTTTTCACGGGATTGACTGGATCTTGGTTCCGGAACACGGCCGTTTTGACCGCGGGTAGCCTTGCCTCTTGGGTGAAAAAATGCGCAAGAGCAGGCATCTGAATCCCGGAGCCGGAGCTCGCATGACCTATCGTATCGCCTTGCACACCTTGAACTTGAGCTTCGCGCCACCATCGGTTGAGGCTCTTGCCAGCCATTTGGAGCGTGCCGCTCAGTCGGCGTCGGCCGCGGGCGCGAGGCTGATCCTGTTCCCCGAATACGCGATCGAAGCCTGTCTGGCGTTCAAACCGGCCGGATTGCCCCCGACCGGGGAAATGGCGTTTCTGGCGGACTGCGGGGTCCGGCTGGTTGAAGCCGCGAAACACCTGCCCGCCGCCCATGGCGTTTCAATCCTGCTTGGATCCATGCCGGTCGGCAATGGGCGGGGTGGGTTCACGAACACGGCGATTTTGTTGACACCCGACGGCCGGGATATCCGGCAGGACAAGTTGTGTCTGACGCCCGGTGAGCAGGACGAGGATAGTTGGCGGCTGACGCCCGGCACCACACTGGTGCCGTTCGAACTGGATGGTCTCAAGATGGTCATCCTGATCTGTCTTGATATCGAAATGCCCGCGCTCTCGTGCCTGCTTGCACATCAACAGCCGGACCTTGTTCTGGTGCCGTCCATGACGGAGCGGCTTGCCGGATACCACCGGGTCTATGGGTGCGCGAAGGCGCGTGCCGTCGAATTGATGACCTGTGTCGCGGTTTGCGGTGTGATCGGCGCCGCGAAGGGAACCACCCAGAACCTCACGAATTGGTCCGGAGCGTCTCTTTTCGTGCCCTGCGAGGCGGAACTTGGACATGACGGTGTCGCGGTGTCCGTCGCGCCTGTTGGCGGGGATGATGGCGCGGATATTCAGGTCATCGCCGATGTGCCGGTGCAGACGGTGCGCGCCTTACGTGGAGGTGACGCGGAGGTCTGGCCGGGTGCATGGTCGGCCGACCACATCTCGGTGGCACCCGCATCCTAGGCGACTGATCTAGACAAATATGTATTTGGGTGCACTTTGTGCGCATTTTTCTTGGATACTGCACCCGACTCCCCTATATGTAGGGTTAGAACGGATCCTTTCATTGGCATAAATACCCATAATGGCGATAACAGAAGCATATACAGCGCCAGCGCTTGGCTGGCTGCGGACGCTCGCGGGGCTTTTATACAAGCCCGCGCGCCTGCAGATTGCTGCGCTCTGTTACCGGTGGAAGGATGGCGAACTTGAGGTGCTGCTTGTCACGTCGCGGGAGAAGGGGCGCTGGATCCTTCCCAAGGGATGGCCTGAACTGGATCAGGAAGCCTTTGAAACGGCCGTAACGGAAGCCTTTGAGGAAGCCGGAGCCCGTGGCCGCCCCGACCGCCGCGCTTTTGGCAGCTTCCGGTCTCACAAGGGACTGTCCAACGGTCTTGAACTGCGGACAAAGGTTCTGGTCTTTCCGATTGAGGTGGATCGGCTACTGGAGGACTTTCCCGAAAAGGGGCAGCGCCAGCGTGCCTGGATGCCTGTGGCCCGTGCCATCGAAATGGCGGACGAGCCGGGCGCTCGCGCTCTTTTGCGCCGGTTTGCCAAACGGAAGAAAACACCTGTTTCGTCACGGCCTCAAACAGGCTGATGTTCCGTCTCCGGTTTTTCGCCGGTCCGGTGTTCTGAGCTTCAACCGTCAGATGCCTGTCACCGAATTTTGATGATATCACATGCAGGCCGCTTCAGGTTGCGGTTTGCGGAGAGACGAACGCGCGTGCAGAACCCGCAGTCAAACCATCAAAAGCGCTACAAAGGTCCCGCCCTCGACAAGGATCTCGACAAGATCTCGTTTGTGGAAGGGGCGGCGGAAAGCCTTGGCCGGCGCCTGATCGGGCCGGGTCTTGGCGTGGTCTTCATGGCGCTTTGCGCCGTGGTCGCGGCGTTTCATGTGCCGGCCTGGTCGTTGAGTGACACGCTTGTGCTTGCTGCCGCTGCCGCCGTTGGGGCCTATATGGCCATGAATATCGGCGCGAACGACGTGGCCAACAATGTTGGGCCCGCCGTTGGCGCGCGCGCGATAACGCTCACCACGGCGCTCATCCTGGCCGCCTTTTTCGAAAGCGCGGGGGCCTTGCTGGTTGGCGACGATGTTCTGGAAACCGTTTCGAGCGGCATTATCCTGCCCGCTCATCAGGTCAACTCGGCCGTGTTCACGACGGCAATGATCGCCGCGCTTGTGGCCGCAGCGTTGTGGATCAACATGGCGACCTTGATCGGTGCGCCGGTTTCAACCACCCATTCGGTGATCGGCGGGGTGGTCGGTGCGGGCATCGCGGCAGGCGGCTGGGGCGCAGTCAATTGGTCGACGATGGCAGCGATTGCCGCAAGCTGGGTGGCGTCTCCCGTTCTCGGAGCTCTCGTGGCGGCCAGCTTTCTGGCCTTCATCAGGTACATGATCCTGGACCGCGAGGACCGCCTTCAGGCCGCGCGCTTCTGGCTGCCGGTCTTGATCGGCCTGCTGGTCGGTGCATTCACCGCCTATCTCACAATCAAGGGGCTCGACCGCCTGCTGGCCGTGCCTCACGGGTTCGTTTTTGTGACGGCCCCACTGCTTGGCGGCGCGGCCTGGCTCTTCACCATCCCCCTGATTGCGCGGCAATCGGCCGGGTTCGACAATCGGCGTCAGTCTATCCGCGGGCTGTTCACCGGACCGCTCATGGTTGCGGCCGCGCTCTTGTCCTTCGCCCATGGGGCGAACGATGTGGCAAACGCGGTAGGGCCGGTGGCCGCCATCGTCAATGTCCAGCTGGCCCACACGGACACGGTCGCCCAGGCGATGGAGACCGAACCAGTCACGACGGTGCCCTTGTGGGTCAGTGCCATCGGCGCGTTCGGCATCTCGCTCGGACTGATGCTGTTTGGACCGCGCTTGATCCGGGTTGTCGGGCAGCGCATCACCAAGCTCAATCCGGTCCGCGCGTTTTGCGTTTCCCTGGCGGCTGCGATCACCGTGTTGATTGCGTCCGGGCTCGGCCTGCCCGTCAGCTCGACCTACATCGCCGTCGGGGCGGTCTTCGGTGTCGGGTTCTTCCGGGAATGGTCCTGGCGCCGCCGGCAGGGCGAGGGGGCGAGCCGCCTGTTTAACCGGAGCATCCGCAACCGGGAAGCCCACAACAGCAGGCTCCTGGTACGGCGGACCTATCTGCTGACCATCATGACCGCCTGGATGGTGACTGTGCCGATTTCCGCCACCATCGCGGCAATCGTGTTTGAACTGCTGCGGCTCGTGCTCGGTCTTTCCTGAAAGCCGGGCGAAGGAGGCGACGGTATCGCGGCCGCAATCAGGCAGCGGGTGCGGTCCGTTTTCCAGGGATGGATTTGCAGGCTGAATCGGGATATCCGAAATCGGTGCCGACATCACAAGGGTGGAGACCGATTTGCCGACCGATTTGTTTGGAGAGACCGAGATCGAACCCGATCACTATGTGCGCGGGCGCAAGCTGTCCGGCAAAGTGGAGAGCGTCTTGAAATCGCGCTCGGCCGACGACTTTCAAACCCGTGAGCTGGACCGGCTGGAACTTGGCTTTGAAGGGATCGCTGGCGACCGCCATTTCGGTTTCACGCGCTTATCCGGCGGACGCGAACCCTGGTATACGCGTGGCACGCAAATGTGCAACGAACGCCAGATCTCGGTGGTCTCGAGCGAAGAGTTGCGGCTGATCGCGCGGCGCATGGAGATCGGCGCTCTGGAGCCTGGCTGGATCGGTGCCAATGTGTGCTTGTCGGGTTTGCCAAGCCTGAGCCTTATGCCGCCGCGAACCCGGCTGGTGTTCGAGGGCGGGGCCGTCATCCGGGTCGATGGAGACAACGCGCCGTGCCGGATCGCCGGCAGCGCAATCGCGCGTCATGTTCCCGGGCGCGAGGACATAGATCTTCTGTTTCCCAAGGTCGCGCACCGTCTGCGAGGCGTAGTCGGCTATGTCGAGAAACCCGGCGCCATCGCGGCCGGTGAGACGGTGACCGCCCATATTCCCGAACAGTGGATCTACCGGCCGGATTGAGCAGCCGGAGACCGGATTTTCTATTTCCGATCCATGGAAACATCGGTGTCATTCGGGTCGAGCGCGCGATTGCAGCCCCAGTCTTGGAGCGTGTCGTTCATGTCCTCGATGACGAAATAGCGGGCGGCCTCGCGGTCATACCCGTCTTCCAGCAAGCTGTCGTAATGGGTATGCGCGTGCCGCACATGCGATATCGCCGCCTGCCACACGGCGATGCCGGGCGGCAAATGGCGCAAGTGGCCGGCCGATGCCAGGTCCAGGATGTCCTCGGCATCGGCCATCGTGATCCGGGGAAACAACTCGCGAAGCGCCTTCTTGATGTCCCGTTGCCGTTTGGTGCCTGCCATCTTGATCCGGTTCGCTCGCAAGGTCCTGCAGCCAGCGGTACCCGATCCGGCGGGGCGGTTCAACACCCGGTCCCCCGAAGCCGCAGGTCATCTTTCCCCGGAAGGCTCAATGGCTCTGCTTGGATAAAGCAATGAAAATATTTTTTTAAACTCCGCCGCGTGCTATGTTCGGTTATGGCCGACCGTACCCGCTCCCGTCTTCTCAATGCGCTCAAATCATCGGGCCCCCTGACCGCTGCCGAGCTTGCCCGGCGGCTGGACGTGACGCCCGTCGCGACCCGCCAGCATCTGGATGGTTTGCTGGCGGACAGGCTGGTCCGGTTCGAGGATCTGAAGGGATCGGTCGGGCGGCCGAAACGGGTTTGGTCGCTCACCGGGGAGGGTCATGGCCAGTTCCCCGATTCCCACGCGAACCTGATTGTTGGTGTCTTGGGCGGATTGACGGCGCTTTACGGGCCGGGCGGATTGGAGGCTGTGATCAAGCACCGCGAGCGGCAGATGGAACTGGCTTACCGGGCGGCGTTGCGGGAATGCTCCGACCCGCGCTCCAAAGTGGAGAGGCTTGCCCTGCTGCGGGATCAGGAAGGTTACATGGCGGAGGTCGAGTCGTGCGACGGCGGCTTTCTGCTGATCGAAAACCATTGCTCGATTTGCGCCGCGGCGACGGCCTGCCGAGATTTCTGCCGCTCGGAATGGCGGTTGTTTCAAGCCGTTATGGGCGAGGATGTTTGGGTCCAGCGCGAGGAACACCTGCTGTCGGGGGATCGCCGGTGTGTCTATCGGATTACGCCGGTGTAGGTTGCCGGGGTATCGGCCGGACCTGTTACGGGCCGCCGGCAGCCGCGCGGTTCTGCACTGCGCCGGATGTTAAGTAGATGATAAATCTTAAATATTTTGAGAAAGTGGCTCCCTGAGTAGGACTCGAACCTACGACCCAGCGATTAACAGTCGCTTGCTCTACCAACTGAGCTATCAGGGATCAGATACGGCAAGAAAGTCTCTCGCCCCGTCGGTGAGCATGCGTATATCAAACGCCTTGCCGGTTTGCCAAGCCCTGTTTGCGTTTTTTTCTTCGCTGGCTGCAAATACCACGTTGTTTGTGGAAAACTATTGAAATACAGACGCTTAAGAGTGAGGCGGCTGTCTGGATACGGTCACAGCCGGCAGGGCGGTCCCCGATTTTCCAGCTTAAGGTCAGGACTTGGGAGCAGGAAGGTCCGTTCTTTGGCCTGGAACGCTTGAGAGCGCGCGGATCTCAAGCTACAGATAGTCCAGACGATGGTGCTTCGGTCTTTCGGGCTGAAGCCGAAACGGGAATCCGGTGCGATGGCGGGTCGCTGTCTATGCCGGAGCTGCCCCCGCAACTGTAAGCGGATTGCGGACCTGCAATTGCCACTGGCGCGGCGGCGCCGGGAAGGCGCAGGACCGCCCGACACCGCGAGCCAGGAGACCGGCCACCGTCTGGCGAAACACAACGGCGCTGTCGGTGGGACGGCGAAGGTGGACAGAACATGGCAAATCCGGGCTTTCGCGGCCGGGCATCGATTACGATCCGATCGAGCCGCGCATGAGTGAGCCTTCAACAACTTTCATTCTAGGTGGCGCACGCTCGGGCAAGAGCCGTTTGGCGGAACGCTTGTGTCTCCGCTCCGGCCTGAAGCGCGTCTATGTCGCGACAGGGGCGGCATGGGACGAGGAAATGCGCGAGCGCATCGGCCTCCACCAGCAGCAGCGAGGCACGGGGTGGACGACCATCGAGGAGCAGACCGATCTGACCGGCGTCCTGTCCCGTGAAACCGCGCCTGATCGGGTGGTTCTGGTCGATTGCCTGACCTTGTGGTTGACCAACCTCCTGCTGGCCGAATGCGATCTGCACGCCGAAACGGAGCAGCTTGTCTCCGCTGCGCGCGCCGTGGCCGGCCCGTGCGTCTTCGTTTCCAATGAAACCGGCCTTGGCATAGTGCCGGACAACCGTCTGGCCCGGACGTTCCGCGATGCCCAGGGCCGGCTCAATCAGGCCATGGCCGATGTCTGCACCCAGGCGGTGTTCGTGGCCGCGGGCCAGCCAATCCTTCTCAAACCCCGTCAGGACCCGGAGATAACCCTATGAGCATGGGCAAAAAAATTCCCGCAACAATCGTCACCGGCTTTCTTGGCGCCGGCAAGACAACCTTGATCCGGAACCTGCTCGTAAATGCCGGCGGAAAGCGGATCGCGCTGATTGTGAACGAATTCGGCGACATGGGGTTCGACGGATCCCTGGTCAATGGCTGCGCCGATCCGGGCTGCGCGGCGGAAGAGGTGGTGGAACTGACGAATGGCTGCATCTGCTGCACCGTTGCCGATGACTTTCTGCCCACGATGGAGATGCTGCTGGAGCGCGACAATCCGCCGGAGCATATCGTGATCGAGACCTCCGGACTTGCTCTCCCGCAGCCGCTCGTGCGCGCCTTTTCCTGGCCGACGGTGAAGACCAAGGTGACGGTCGATGGCGTGGTGACGGTGCTGGACGCCGCCGCTCTTGCCGAGGGGCGGATCGCGCTGGACGAAGCCGCTCTTGAGGCCCAGCGGGCCGCCGATGACGCGCTCGATCATGAAAGCCCCATCGAGGAGTTGTTTCACGATCAGCTCCGCTGCGGCGATCTGATCGTGCTGAACAAGGCTGATCTGGTCTCCGCCGATGCGCTGAGCGCTGTGGAGGAGCGGATCCGCAAGGATGTGCGCGAGGCGGTGCATATCGTCGCCTGCGAGAAAGGGTCCTTGCCGATTTCCGTGCTTCTTGGGCGGGAAGCGTCCGCCGAAGACGATATGGCCCATCGCCACGAGCATCACCATCATCACCACGACCGCGATGATGATCACGATCACGATCACGACCATGATCACCATGATCACCATCACCACGATGACTTCGAGAGCCACGTGTTGAGCGTGCCGGCCTTCGCCAGTTTGCAGGATCTGGAGGACAAGGTGCTCGCGGCAATGCGCCAAAGGGGCGTGCTGCGCATCAAGGGAGCAGCACAGATCCAAGGTAAGGCCGCGCCCGCCATGGTTCAGGCCGTCGGCCCCCGCGTGGAAGCCTGGTTCGCCGCCGGAACGCAGGCATCGGGCCGTCTCGTCGTGATCGGGTTGAAAGGGCTCGATCTGCGCGCCGTGTCCGAAACGCTCGGGCTCGCCGCGCAAGCCGCGGAGTAGGCCAGGGTTTCTATACTCCCGGACGCCCTTCGCCGGGCCCCGGGATCGGGAGGTCCGGCCGGCCGGCATCTTGCCTCGGGCCACAAAACCGCACCTTGCCCGTGCGCGATGCCGTTCAAAGCCGCGGTCCGCCTGCGGATCCGGTCACCGAAACAAGCAGTCGAAAACAGCCCCATGCACATACTCGCCAGCCAGACACGCCGCATAGAGGACGGGGGAGACGCCGTCGACCTGGGACAGGATCCGGCGGACGTCATCTTCCTGTCGGCCGCCGATACCGAACTTGGCAGTCTGGCCTCCGCCCATTCGGGCCTGGACGAGGGCAGGGCCAGCCTGCGCCTTGCCTCGATCATGGCGTTGCAGCACCCCTATTCGGCCGATCTTTATGCCGATCAGACCGTGAGCGGATCGAAGCTCGTGGTTTTGCGGCTCTTGGGCGGGGTTGAATACTGGCGCTACGGGCTGGAGCGGCTGGAAGAAGCCGTGCGGGGCGCAGGCCTGTCTTTCGCGGTCATGCCGGGCGACGACAAGTGGGATCAGGAACTGGCGGGGCGCTCAACGCTTCCCGCCGATCAGGTTCATCGTCTCTGGCGGTATCTCGTCGAAGGTGGAACGGCGAACTACAGCAATTTTCTGAGGCGCTGCGCCTTTCTCATCGGCAAGGGCGAAGAGCCTGCGCAGGCTGTGCCCCTGCCGCGCGCAGGCATCTACTGGCCGGGTCAGGCCCGGCCGGATCTGGATGGCCTGAAAGGGATTTGGGCCGATCCCTACCGTCCGGTTGCCGCGATCGTTTTCTACCGTGCCCTTGTGCAATCGGCCCAGACTCCACCGGTCGATGCCTTGATCGACGCGTTGGACGATGCGGGTGTCAACGCGCTGCCGGTCTATGTGTCCAGCCTCAAGGATGGGGAATCGACGGATGTTCTTGCCAGCCTGTTCGCGGCTGGCACTCCCCATGTCGTGATCAACGCCACCGCATTTGCCGTCTCCAAGGCCGGGGCGCCGCACACAACGACCCCGCTCGATGCGCCGGGCAAGCCGGTGCTGCAGGTGGTGTTTTCCTCGTCCTCCCGTGAGGGGTGGGCGGAGAGCGATCAGGGGTTGTCTGTCCGCGATCTCGCGATGCACGTGGTGCTGCCGGAAATCGACGGGCGGGTGCTGACGCGGGCGGTGTCCTTCAAGCAAGAAGGCCAATTCGACGAGGCCACGCAATCGACCCCGGTCCGTTTCGTGCCAGTGCCCGACCGGATCGCTTTCGTTGCCGGTCTGGCGGCCAACTGGGCTCGGCTCGGGCATGTCAGGGCACGGGACAAACGGGCCGCACTGATTCTTGCGAACTATCCGAACAAGGACGGGCGGCTGGGGAACGGCGTTGGTCTCGACACGCCGGCGTCTGCGGTCAACCTGCTGAACGCCATGGCAAAGGCTGGCTATGACACCGGCCATGCGCCCGGTTCCGAAAGCGACTTGATGAAGGTTCTTGGTGCCGGGGTCACCAATGCGCTGGATGGCCGGGCAAACCGGGAGTCGTTTCAAGCGCTTCCGCTTGAAACCTACAAAGCCGGTTTCAACAAGTTGCCGCCGCAGGTCCGTGCGGACGTCGAGGCGCGTTGGGGACGACCGGAAGACGATCCGCATGTGGTGGACGCAGCGTTCCGCCTTGCCCTGCACCGGTTCGGGAACCAGGTGGTCGGAATTCAGCCGGCCCGCGGCTATAATATCGACCCCAAGGAAACGTATCACGATCCCGCCCTTGTACCGCCGCATCATTATTTCGCCTTTTACATCTGGCTCCGCGACGTATTCGGCGTCCATGCCGTCATCCATCTGGGAAAGCACGGCAATCTCGAGTGGCTGCCGGGCAAGGCGCTGGCCCTCTCGGAAACCTGTTTTCCCGAGGCGGTGCTTGGGCCGGTTCCGAATATCTACCCCTTCATCGTCAATGATCCGGGCGAAGGCGCCCAGGCCAAGCGCCGCACGAGCGCCGTCATCGTCGATCACCTGACCCCCCCGCTTACCCGAGCGGAAAGCCACGGGGTCGCGGGGGAACTCGAGACGCTTCTGGACGAATACTATCTGGCCAGCGGCGTCGATCCACGCCGGCTGCGGGCCTTGGCCAGGGATATCCTGGCCCTCGCCAGCCAGCACGGTCTCGACAAGGATATCGGGCTGTCGGCCGAAATGGACGAGGACACACGGCTGGCCCGGCTGGACGCGCATCTTTGCGACCTGAAGGAACTGCAGATCCGCGACGGCTTGCACATCTTGGGGCAAAGTCCGGATGGACACCTCCTGACCAACCTGCTCGTCGCTCTCGCGCGGGTTCCCCGAGGGGGGAAGGCCGGCGATGAAAGCCTTCTGCGTGCCTTGGCGCGGGATCTGTTAGTCCCCGCGGAACATGCGGAGGCTGGAGCCGCCGGGCAAGAAGACCGGTTCGATCCGCTTGATTGCGACTTTTCAGCCGCCTGGGAAGGACCAAGTCCGGATGTTCTTCAGGCCGTTTCCCAGGCGCCCTGGCGCTCGAACGGAGATACGGTCGAGCGGCTCGAACTCCTGGCTTTGCAACTTGTCGCGGCGGGGCGCGCGCCGGAGGGCTTTGCCACCACGCAGCTCGTTCTGGACGAGATCTGCAGCCGACTGGCGCCTGCCGTGACCGCATCGGGAGAGGCGGAAACGGCGGCCGTTCTGACCGCGCTCGGCGGGGGCTTCGTCCAGCCGGGACCCTCGGGCGCCCCAACCCGTGGCCGCCCGGATGTGTTGCCCACCGGCAAGAACTTCTATTCGGTCGATGTGCGTGCCCTGCCGACAGAGACCGCCTGGCGGCTGGGGCAAAAGTCGGCGGATCTTGTGGCCGAGCGGTATTTTCAGGAAGAGGGGGCGTGGCCGACGGCGCTCGTGCTGACCTGCTGGGGCACGGCGAACATGCGAACGGGCGGCGACGATATCGCCCAGGCGTTGGCCCTGATCGGTGCCAGACCGGTTTGGGAGCCGGGATCGGGGCGCGTGACCGGATTCGAGATCCTGAGTCTGTCCGATTTGAAGCGTCCGCGGATCGACGTGACCTTGCGCGTGTCCGGTTTTTTCCGCGATGCCTTTCCCCATCAGATCGATCTCTTTGACAGCGCGGTGCGGGCTATTGCGAAGTTGCAGGAACCTGAAGCGGCGAACCCGATCGCGGCACGGTTTCTCAAGGACCGGGTCAAGTTCGAGGCTGAAGGGCTTGATGCCGAAGAGTCAGTCCGCCGGGCGGGGTTCCGTGTTTTTGGCTCCAAGCCGGGTGCCTACGGTGCCGGGCTTCAGGCCCTGATCGACGAGGGTATCTGGTCAGAACGCGCCGATTTCGCCGAGGCATTTCTCGATTGGGGAGGGTATGCCTATGGCGGCGGCGCGGCCGGCGAACGCGCGCGGGCCGATCTGGCTGAACGTTTGAGCGCCGTGGATGCGGTTCTTCACAATCAGGACAACCGGGAGCACGATCTTCTCGACAGTGACGACTATTACCAGTTCGAGGGCGGGCTGGCGGCGACAGTCGAGACGCTGAAAGGCGCGGCCCCAAAAGTCTATCACAATGATCATTCCCGGCCCGAGCGTCCGGTGGTGCGGTCCCTGTCCGAGGAGATCGGCCGCGTGGTGCGCGGCCGCGCGGCCAATCCGAAGTGGATCGCGGGTGTCATGCGTCACGGCTACAAAGGCGCGTTCGAGATCGCGGCCACGCTGGATTACTTGTTCGCATTCTCGGCAACCACAAGCGCGGTTGGAGATCATCATTTTGATCAGCTTTATGACGCCTATCTGGACAACGCGGACGTGAGAGCGTTTCTTGAGGACGTCAATCCGGCCGCCTATCGGGAGATCGTGGTTCGGTTCGAGGAGGCGCTTGTGCGCAACCTCTGGACGCCACGCCGGAACTCGACCCGTAACCGCATCGAAGAGCTGAAAAATGCTCTTGAACAGGAACCGCAGTCCAGGAACCCGCACGCATGACGGATAAAACGACCGACACATTGAGCGAAGAAGAACTCAACGCCCGCCACGCCGACAAGATGCGCAAAAAGAAGGCGGCGCGCGACAAGATCATGGCGACCAAGACCATCGAGAAGGGGCTGGTGATCGTCAACACCGGCAAGGGAAAGGGAAAGTCAACGGCGGGCTTCGGCATTATCTTCCGGTCGCTCGGGCATGGCCACAGGGTTGGTGTGGTGCAATTCGTCAAGGGCCGGATCGACACCGGCGAGCGCCTCGCTTTGCAGCGGTTTCACGATCTCGTCACCATCAAGCGGATGGGAGAGGGCTTTACCTGGGAAACCCAGGACCGGCAGCGCGACATCGCCGCCGCCCGGCAGGCCTGGGAGGCGGCGAAAGAGATGATCACCTCCGGCGACTATCGCATGGTGCTGTGTGATGAACTGAATATCGTGCTGCGCTACGACTATCTGGACATCGCGGAAGTGGTCGATTTCCTGAAAAACGACAAGCCGGAGGATGTCCATGTTGTGATCACCGGCCGGAACGCCAAGGACGAATTGATCGAGGTGGCGGATCTTGTGACCGACATGACGCAGGTCAAGCACCCCTTCCGGTCTGGCGTGAAGCCCCAGGAGGGCATCGAGTTTTGATCTCGTATTGCCAGGAAGCGCGACAGACAGGGAGGCAGCATGAGCAAGCTGTTTGACGGCGCCGTGCGCCATGCATCCCCGCGTCACACGGACGTGGTCCGCAAGTACGAGCTTTACCGCACCATTGTGGAATTTCTGGCGGCCATGTTCTTCGTGGTTGGCAGCATCTTTTTCTTTTACGAGAGCCTGCTTTTTGCCGGAACATGGCTGTTCCTGATCGGGTCGGTCCTGTTCGCGGTCCGCCCGACCATCCGCCTGCTTCTGGAGCTGCACCTGACGCGCCTGCCGGTGCCGGATGAGTTCCGGCCCTATGGCGCGCAAATGCAGGAACAGGACGGCCGCGCATGAGCCGCTCCGGGCGCACGCCCGCGCTGATGGTGCAGGGAACGGGCTCCAACGTGGGCAAGAGCGTGATCGTTGCCGGTCTGTGCCGCCTTTTTGCAAACAAGGGACTGCGCGTCCGTCCGTTCAAGCCGCAAAACATGTCCAACAATGCGGCCGTCACCGCCGATGGGGGCGAGATCGGCCGGGCGCAGGCGCTTCAGGCGATGGGCTGCCGGGTGCCGCGGACGGTTCATATGAACCCGGTGCTGTTGAAACCCGAAACGGATACCGGCGCGCAAGTCATCGTGCAGGGCAAGCGGTTCGGCACGATGCGCGCGCGCGAATACGGCCGGCAAAAAGCGCAATTGCTTCCGAAGGTTCTGGAGAGCTTTTCGAAAATTGAATCCGAGGCGGATCTGATCCTCGTCGAAGGCGCGGGCAGTCCTGCGGAGATCAATCTGCGCGCGGGGGACATTGCCAATATGGGGTTTGCCGAGGCTGCCGATCTGCCCGTGATCTTGTGCGGCGACATCGACCGGGGCGGGGTGATCGCTTCGGTTGTGGGAACGCATGCCGTGCTGGAGCCCTGCGAAAAAGAGCGCATCAAGGCCTTTTTCATCAACCGGTTCCGGGGGGATGTCTCGCTGTTTGACGACGGCATGCGGGAAATCGAGACGCGCACAGGGTGGAAGGGTCTCGGTGTCGTGCCGTGGTTTGCCGATGCCCGAAAACTGCCGGCAGAAGACGCGCTCGACCTGGCACGGGGCCAGGGGACCGGCGCAGTGAAGATCGCGGTCCCCGTCATCTCCCGGATCGCCAATTTCGACGATCTCGACCCCTTGCGCCTCGAACCTGCTGTCACGCTGGAATTGATCGCGCCGGGTTCTCCCTTGCCTGGAGATGCCGATCTGGTGTTGCTGCCCGGGTCGAAGTCCACGATCGGCGATCTTGCGTTCTTCCGCGAACAGGGTTGGGACATCGATCTTGCCGCGCATCACCGGCGCGGCGGGCGCATTCTGGGCGTGTGTGGCGGCTACCAGATGCTGGGGACACGGATTTCGGACCCGGAGGGGATCGAGGGACGCCCCGGCACGGTGTCAGGTTTGGGATATCTCGCTGTCGAGACCGAACTGACGCCCGACAAATCCCTGGTTGAGGCGCAGGGCCGGCATCTTGAAACAGGCGCGCCCGTCGCGGGCTACGAGATTCATATTGGCCGCACGGCTGGCGCGGATTGCGCGCGCCCGGTCATGCGGCTCGGGCAGGGGCCGGAAGCTCGGAACGACGGCGCGATCTCGGCCGATGGATTGGTGGCAGGCACCTATCTCCATGGCTTGTTCACCCATGACGCCTTCCGCAAGGCCTACCTGGCCGGTTTCGGTGCCGCGTCGGACCTGTCTTATGGTGCCAGTATCGATGCGGTGCTGGATGGTCTCGGCGACCATCTGGACGCGGTGCTGAACACGGATCTTCTGCTTGAGATCGCCCGCAGCCGTTGACGGCGCTGCAACTGCCCCCGCGATGGCGAGAGACTTGTCCAGCAAGCTTTGGGCGACAACCGTTTCCGGCTGCTCAGGCTGTTCTCAGGCTTGTTTCTGGCGGATCTAGGCGGCTTTGCGAAAAAGGTGTAGGCCAGAGACATGACCGTCTCCGCTTCCATGTCCCCCTTGTCCCGTCCCGCTGTCGGTATCGCCTTCATTCTGATGGGCATGGCCGCGATTTCCGTCAATGACATGCTCATCAAGGCGTTGTCGGGCGGGTATCCTCTGCACCAAAGCGTCTTCATTCGCTCGGCCATCGGCATGGCCTTCTCGCTCGTCTTCGTGCAACTGGAGGGCGGGTTCTCCATCTTGAAGACCAAAACGCCGTTCCTTCACATCGTCCGCGGCCTGTGCGTGGTCGTCGCCAATATGGCTTTCTTTCTGGCGCTGGCCGTGGTGCCCCTGGCTGAGGCGACCGCGCTGTTCTTCGTCGCTCCGCTGCTGATCACCCTTTTGTCCATCCCGATCCTGGGAGAGAAGGTCGGTCTTTGGCGGATGGGCGCCGTGTTGACCGGATTTGCCGGGGTCATTGTCATGATGCGGCCCTGGGACAGTGTTCCGATCGAGGGCGGACGCTGGATCCTGGCCCTGCCGGTGCTTGGGGCGCTCGGCTATGCCGTCATGCAGGTTTTGACCCGCAAGCTCGGCGGCACGACAAAGGCATCCGCCATGGCCGTCTATATTCAGGGAATTTTCCTGATGGTTTCCAGCGGGTTTTACCTCGTCGCCGGTGACGGACGCTTTGCTGAAGGGCTGGAAAACCCGAGCCTTCTGTTTTTGCTGCGGGCCTGGACCTGGCCTCAGGGCAACGATATTTTCCTGTTCGGAATCCTCGGCTTGTGCTCGGCGGTTGTCGGTTATTGCCTCGCCCAGGCTTACCGGTCGGCCGATGCCGGGCTGATCGCACCCTTCGAATATGTGGGGCTGCCGTTCGCCGTGTTCTGGGGATTTGTCATTTGGGGTGAGCTGCCTGACCTCACGGGCACATTTGGCATGGCGCTTATTCTGGGCGGCGGGCTGCTGGTGTTTTTCCGGGAATGGCAACAGCAAAAGAGGCTGGCGACGGCACGGCAGATCAAGCGGCGGCACTGACCCTTATCCGGATGGGACAGCGCCGCGCTCCCAGACCAGAAGCTGATTGTTGGCCGGCATGGCGTGGTCGTCGATGAGCCGAAGGTCCTGGGCCCGCGCCAGTTCATCCACCCATTCAAAGTCGCGGATGCCGTTCATCGGGTTCCACGCCCGCAGCTGCGCGTGGAACGCTTCGTTGCTTGGCGTGGTGAAGCGTCCGCCATACTTGAAGGGTCCATAGACGACGCATCGCCCGCCCGGTGCCAGAACCTCGCCAACCCGTTGAAAGAAGGCCTGGACCGTGGTCTCGGGCACAATGTGCAGCGTGTTCGCGGTATAGATACCGTCAAAGGCGCCGTCGTCTCGATATCCCGGCAAAGGCGGAAGCGGCCTTGTGACATCGAGGGTCAGGGGCGGCAGGACATTCGGCAAAGAGGCTTCGGACAACCAAAGCTCCATGCCGTCCAGTTTGTCCGCGATGTCGCTCGGCTGCCAACTCAAGTGCGGGAGCGCCGCGGCGAAATGCACCGCATGCTGTCCGGTTCCGCTGCCGATCTCCAGGATCCGCCGGCAATTGGCGAACGTGGTTCGCAGGTGCGGAAGAATGGCATCCTTGTTCCGGTCGGCGGCAGTGTTGAAAGGGCGCATGACAGGGTCCTTCGAATTCGCGCTCAAACGATGTTGGCCAGGGCCAGCCCGGTGACGGTCACGGTCATGACAGCCCAGGCCCCGATCAGCAACCGGAGGGAGCGGGCGATATCGCGCCCGGTCGCGTCCCGGCGGGCCGACGGATTCATGTACGGGTCCTGCACCGTATAGCCGGGATAGACGCGGGGGCCTGCCAGGCACAGATCGAGCGCGCCCGCCATCGCCGCTTCCGGCCAGCCCGCATTGGGCGATCGATGCTTGTTCGCATCCGCCGCTATGGTCTTCACCGCCGCAAGGATCGAGCCGCGCGCAAGCGGGGCGGCCAGTGCAATGAACAGTCCGGACAGACGGGAGGCGGGGAGGTTGATCAGATCGTCGAACCGCGCGGAGGCCCAGCCAAAGTCCTGATATTTTTCAGTCTTGTGACCGATCATGCTGTCAGCTGTATTCACCGCCTTGTAGATCAGCAGCCCCGGCAGTCCGGCAAGCGCGAACCAGAAGGCTGGCGCCACCACCCCGTCTGAGAAGTTTTCCGCGCAGCTTTCTATCGCCGCCCGGGACACGCCGGCCTCGTCGAGACGGGCCGGGTCGCGGCCCACGATCATCGAGACCGCCTTGCGTCCGCCCTCAATGCCTCCGCTGGACAGACCTTTTTCCACAGCCCGGACATGGGTGTAGAGACTGTTTTGGGCGAGAAAGACCGCGGTCACGGCAACCGTGAGGACATCGCCGAAGGGAAGAGCGGAGAACAGAAGGTGCAGGCCCATGCCCAGCAGGCCGGCGCCCGCTACCAGCAAGCACAAGGTCACCAGACCGCGCGCCCGGCGCTGCGCCCGTGTCCGGTCGCTCCGGTTCAAGCGCGTGTCGAGCATGGTGATGACACGCCCGAACAGGACCACAGGATGTGGTAGACGGCGCCACAGCCAATCGGGATCACCGATCACGGCATCAAGGAGGAGCGCGGCCAGAAGGAGCCAGAGCGCGGTGTCGGAAAGCAGCATGGAAGGCTGCTTAGATCTCTTTCATCGCCTCCGCAAGTGCGTCGGCAAACCGGTCGAGATTGTCTTTTGATCCGGGCAGGCCGATGCGGATCCAGGTGGGGGCATAGTCGAAAACACGGGTCCAGACATGGCGCCGGGCAAGAGCCTGATGCAACGCGCGGGCCTGGCGAAGGGATGCCAAAGCGAACAGCGGCGTGCCGCCGACCACGCCAAGACCGTTTTCCATGAGCACGATCTGGAGATCTCCTATTTCCTCGCTCAGTTGCCGTGCAATGCGGCTTTGCCAGTCGAGATCGGCGAGGGCTGTTCGTCCGATGTCCAGAGCCGGTCCGGAGACGGCCCAGCTTTCCAGACGGACCGCGGCCTCGCGGACCAGATCGGAGGGGCCGGCCATGAACCCAAGGCGCAGGCCGGCCAGGCCGAAGAACTTGCCAAAGGACCGCAGCACGACCACCGGTTCGTCCTTGAGGTTGGGCAGCAAGCTTGCCCCCGGCATCACATCCGCGAACGCCTCATCGATGATCAGCGTACCGTTTCGCGTTTTGAGTGTCTGCGCGATGTCGAGGAGGCTCCGGCCGTCCACCAACCGGCCGTCGGGATTGTTCGGATTGACCAGGACGACAATGCGCGCCGTGGCGGGCAAGGCGTAGACGCTGGAGACTTCGACCGGACAGCGGCCGGCCCTCTCCCAAACCATCTTGTGCGTGCCATAGGTTGGCGCGGCAAGCGCGACTTCACCATCGGGAAGGAGCTCCGGCAACAAGGTGATCAACGCCTGGGTGCCCGGCGCGGCGGCGAGCCCCAGATGGGGCGGGACCCGGTATGCGGCGCGGGCCGCGCTCAGCAAACGGTCGAGGGCGTCTTGCGACGGCAGGCGTGTCCAGGCCTCGGCGGGCAAATTGTCTGGCAGCGGATAGGCATGGGGGTTGATCCCGGTCGACAGATCCAGCCAACCGGCTGGTATGCCGCCATATGTTTCGCAGGCTGCCGGAAGATCGCCGCCGTGAAGCATTACAGTCATGTCCCAAGTTGCCGAGTGGTGGAAGAAGGTGGGTCCAGTGGAGGGTGTCATTGTTGTGTTTAGGCAAGTGTCGCGCCCAAGTACAGACAGGCCGCGGCGCTCTCTGCCCTGTTTGCGACAAGGGACAGGGAAAACCGGTGCTGCCGGAGGATGCGACCGCTTTCGGCGTCTTCCGCATTGTAGTCAACGACCGTGCCAGTATCGGTCCGGCATTGCCGCAATCTCGGGCGGGGGAAGGGACGGCAGAAGGGAATCGGGTCTCAGGGAAAATCTATGGAGCGGTGAAGGCGTCCTGTGAGGTTTATTGAGTGATTCAAGTCGCAGATCAGACTTGCGATTCCGGTAAAACTTCAGAATTCGATATTCTTATCGAGATGAATCCAGGCGAATAAAGAAGATTGGACGAGTTGATGTTGGCTGGCCGTAAAAAGCGACGCTGAAGCCGTTTGCGGACGTGTTGCGCGATAAAGGCAGCAAACAATGTGGACGTCCCCAACTCAACATCAAAACTATAAGTTGACTTTCTCGCTCCAAACTCATATACACAATTATCGATATTTTCTTGCCGAGATTTGGTTGCGACGCGATTGGCACAGCGTCCTGAACGAACCCTCCCTTTAAAGCATCGTTATCACCGACCGCGAGCTCTTGGCTTGTCGGTTTCTCTCTGTACGCTATGAAAGGGTTCATCATGACCACTGGCACAGTAAAATGGTTTAATTCCACCAAAGGCTTCGGCTTTATCCAGCCTGACAACGGCGGCCCGGACGCGTTCGTCCACATTTCCGCTGTCGAGCGCGCTGGCATGCGCGAAATTGTTGAAGGCCAGAAAATCGGCTACGACATGGAGCGCGACGCCAAGTCGGGCAAAATGTCGGCCTGCAATCTCCAGGCTGCCTGATAATCCGGGATCTGCTTTCCCTTGACCACGGATGTACTGGCATTGTCGAAAGCAAGTGACCAAGCAGGGCCAGGCAAGTTGCCTGGCCTTTTTCGTTACAGCTCACAGGTGAGCGGCCTTCGCGAGGAAAGCCATGACCGAAAATCACAGTAAACACCGCCAACAGGCAGAAGTCGCCTTTGGTAAAACCCAGTCGCAACTCTTTGAACGTCAACGTGCGATTGAAGACCTCAACTCGATTGTCATCGCCCGGAACGAAAAGACCCAGAGGTTGCGGGAGGCGCGGCTTGCCAAAGAGCTGCAAGACAGCATGGCCACAGCAGAAAAGCCGGCTGTGAAACGTTCGAAAAAGCCCACAAAGCGCTCAGCGTAACTCATCAAGTGGAATTGAGATTTGAAGAATATTAAAAACAATGAGCATTCAGACCGCCGCCGTTCCGCAGAGGACGCCAAGGCAGCGCTTGTTTTGGCATTTCGCGCCGCCAAGGATGCTTCCGACCCGACCTGGGAAGCCCGTCAGACGGAACGGCGGTCGATTGCAGAAGCTCGTGAGAAGCGCCGCGCCGAGCGCGAGCAGGTAAAGCTTGAAGAGCGAAATCGCGTTGCCGCTGAAGCCGCAGCGCGAGATGCCGCCATTGCCGCAGCGGCCAGAGCTGAAACCGAAGCGCGTGAGTTGGCCAACAAGAACCGTATCGAACGCGTCTTGCAGGACGAAGCGGCACGGAAAGCCGAACGGGACCGGCGCTATGCAAACCGGAAGGCCCGTCAGGCCTGAGAATGTCATGACGCGGGGCGCACTTCGGGTTATTGAATGAGACCACAGTCTTTCGCACGGCGTCCTCCGCGTTTTGTCTACCGGCCGTGCCAGTATTGATCCGGGATGGCCGCAATCTCGGGCGGAAGAAGCGGGTTGTCGATTTCAAACCGGATCCTCTCGTCCAGGCCCGCTTGCTCGAAAACCTCTCTGATTTGGGGATGGCTGTTAAAGTAGGCCATGAAGCTCCCATCCTCGTAGGCCCGTTTCAGGCCTTGCAGAATAATGTCATAGCGTTCGATGTCGTCCTTGTTCAAAAAAATAAAGTCATCGAACGGATAGACGATCATGACATTCGGATCGACGGAAAGGTTGGGCATGGTGTCTTCGCGTGCCGCGACCTCGGGAAACGCTTCTGCGGCGCCGCGGGCAAAGCCGTCCAGTCTTCCAAGAGCCACCATCTTAAACAGGCTTTCGTAGGGGGCGTCCTGCACATTCAGGCCTGCTGCGGCCATGATCTTGGTATCCGGCCATGAGGTTCCGGACCCGATCGACAGCCTTTTGAGATCTTCCATCGACGTCACGTTGGCAACCTTCGCCTTGCTGTCCTCGCTCACGATCAGGATGCGATGTCCGAGCAACCCGCGCTGCAGAGGGACTGGCACGGTTGCGAGCATGTCGTGACGATGTTGGTCGATCCCGGAGATCATAAGGTGAAAATCAGCATTGCCGGAGGCCAACAAGTTGAGCAGCCGCTCCTGATTGGCATAGGCCGTATCGACAAAGGCAATGGTGTGATCCCCGTCCGCCTTTTCAAGGGCGAGTTTGAGGAGGCCGAGGCTGTAGGCACCGAAGTTTTCTCCATCGATTCCGCCCCGCTCAGATCCGATCAGAAAGTCGAGGGCTGACGTTGGAGTTGCTCCGAGCCACAGCGCTGTGATCATCATCAGAATTCTGTGCAGAAACTCGCGCATCGAACTCAATTCCGGAAATCCAGGTGCAGTTCCGAAAGACTATCACAAAAGCGGGTTTAAGAGGTGCCCCCCGGTTCGCTTCTTCCCGGGGGGACGCAGGATGATCAAGAGACCGTTTCACCGGCCGTGCCAGTATTGATCCGGAATTGCCGCGATCTCGGCTGGGAGAAGGGGATTATCGATCTCAAAGCGGACCCTGTCGTCCAGGCCCGCTTGCTCGAAAACCTCTTTGATTTGGGGATGGTTCTCAAAATAGGCCATGAAGCTGCCGTCTTCGTAGGCCTTTTGAAGTCCGCTCAACAAGATGTCGTGGCGTTCAGTGTCGTTCTTGTTCAAAAAGAGAAACATGTCGAACGGATAGACGATCAGGACTTCGCTATCGACCGCGAGATTGGGAAACTCCTCTTTCCGGCTTCCTACTTCGAGGAATGGTTCTGCAGCGCCGCGCGCGAAACCGTCGATGCGTCCAGCCGCAACCATTTTGAAAAGGTTGTCGTATTTGGAGTCTTCAACGGTCAAACCAGCCTGACGGAGAATGTCGGTGTCGGGCCAGCCCGTTCCGGACCCGATCTTGATCCCTTTCAGGTCCTCGATGGTCTTGATGCTAGCCATCTTCCCGGCACTTTCGTCGCTGACGATCATGATCCGGTGGCCAAGCAGCCCACGTTGCATTGGAATCGGAACGGTGAGCAGCTTGTCGAAGCGCTCCTGATTGATGCCGGTGAACATGACATCGAAGTCGGCGGTGCCGGCGGCCAATTGTTCAACCATCCGGGTCTGGTTGGCGTCACCCGCATCCGTCACCACAAGGGTGTGCTCGCCCCCGGCTTTTTCAAGGGCAAGCTTGATGACCCCGATTTCGTATCTGAAGATCGTGTCTTCACCACGCTCTACACCGACGCGAAATTCCAATGCTGCCGCTGGGAAAGTGCATAGTCCAAATACAAGAAAAAGTGCCGTAAGGTTTTTCATAGGATTGCTCCAAGATCCGATTTTACGCCAAATCAATCTGGACAAGTTTCGCCTTTCCGTTTGGTTGATTTCTCAAGAGAGTGGATTTTTGATTTGGATTCCTATGAACAGAAAATGATCTGAAAACCGGAGAGGGGCTGACCTTGGTGGTTCATATCGGCTTGACTGGGGTGTTGCGGAATTCGGGGCAGAGCGAAATTCGACCCAATGCACTGTTACGTGCGAGTACCCTTTGGTTAATTCCCCGGCCGCAGGCGCCCGCTTGATTTTGACCTAAAGGCAGTTCTGGACCATTTGGCAGAGGTAGGTCAGACGTCAGGCTCTGGGCCGGTCTTGGGAGCAGCGGAGGCTTTGCGCGCGCACCCATTTCCTACTGCCGTTGGCTTCTGTGCCGCTCGTTCGCTGGCACTGAGATTATGCGGCTGGAACTGATACCGGGAGACTGGTTGGACCGATAACCAACAAAATCAGGCGCGAAAAACTCTGGAGGCCCCGACCGGAATCGAACCGGTGTACACGGATTTGCAATCCGCTGCGTCACCACTCCGCCACAGGGCCCCAAGGTGGTGTGCCGCGCCTTATCAAACAGTTATACGGCATAATCAAGACTGAAATACATCGATGCCGCCAATTTCTGGTCCGGAGGGGCAAAACACTGGCCTTGGTCTGAACTCGGCGAGGGAAGGGTTGTGGACAGTTTCCGGTTCGGCGGAGACAAAATGCGGGAAAAGAGCATCAATCAGGTTCTGGGGCGGTGTGCGCGATCAATTGCTTGTCAGGGCGCACGCGGGCCGGTAAGGAACGCTGCCAAGACTGACCGGCGATCAACACGAGGCCGATATGACCGACTATGCCCAAGCCCGCACACGCATGGTAGACAATCAGCTGCGGACGAATGACGTCACGGATCTGCGCATTCTCGATGCGATGGAAACCATCCCCAGGGAAAAGTTTCTGCCCGCGTCCAAACGCGCCGTTGCCTATATCGATGAGGATCTGCCCATCGGGGGCACGGGATCGGGCCGGTACATGCTCAAGCCGCATGTGTTTGGAAAGATGCTGCAGCTGGCGCGCGTCGATTCGCAGGACATTGTTTTGGTTGTGGGGGCGGGGACCGGCTACAGTGCTGCGGTTCTCGGCAAACTCGCGGCATCCGTGGTCGCCCTTGAAGAAAATCCCGAACTGGGCGAGGCCGCAACCGCGGCGCTGCTCGATCTTGAAATCGAAAACGCCGTGATTGTCGACGGGCCGCTGACAGGTGGCTATGCCAGCGAGGGGCCCTATGACGTGATTATCGTCAATGGGGCCGTCGATGTCCTGCCGGACGCGGTTTTGGCCCAGTTGAAGAATGACGGCCGTCTTGTCGTCATCGAGGGGCAGGGCGGGGCCGGCGCCGCGCGGCTTTATCAGAATTCGGACGGCAAGTTCAGCTCCCGTTTCGGCTTCAACGCGTCGGCGCCCATGTTGCCCGGTTTCGCAAAGAAGCCGCAATTCGAATTCTGAAGTCAGGGCCCTGCCGGACTCCCGGTGGGCGCCAGATCTCCAACCGGGATCTACAGTAAGCAACGGCATGATTTTACGTTGAAATTAGGGTTAATTGAATCTTAAGGCTGTTGCGCCAAGGTCGCAGTTTTTCCGAAAACTCGATTCGTTGGGTTCGTGCCGGTTGCGCTGGAGCACAGCTGCGTTTACTCACATCTCAGTTGGAGCGCCCACCTGAGGAGCATATTCTGGTTATGCGTAGAAGATTAAGAACAGCGTTGGCGTCCGTCCTTATGGCCGGAACCGCGACAATGTTGTCTGCTCTGGGTGGTCCGGGATCGTCCGCGTCGGCCGAAACCATCATGGAAGCCCTTGCGCTGACCTATGCCAACAATCCGACGTTGAATTCGGCGCGCGCGCAATTGCGGGCGGTCGATGAGAATGTGCCGCAGGCGCTGGCGGGCTGGCGCCCGACGGTCAGTGCGGCGGCCGAGATCGGCCGGATCCGCTCCGATTTCGACGGGTTCGAGAGCTACAGAACCAACTCGTCCATCTCCCTGTCCGTCAGTCAGACCTTGTTTCGCGGGTTTCGGACTGTCAATTCGACCCGTCAGGCCGAGGCCCTGGTGCGCGCGCAGCGGGAAAGCCTGAACGCGACCGAACAGGATGTTTTGCTTGCGGCCGCGCAGGCCTATGTCGACGTGATCCGCGATACCGCGCTCGTGTCGCTGGCCCGCAGCGACCTCGACTTTCTGAATGAGCAGGTGCGTGCGGCCCGCGACCGCTTCGAGGTCGGCGAGGGGACCCGCACCGATGTCTCGCAGGCCGAAGCCCGTGTGGCCGAGGCGCGCGCCAACCTAAATACCAGTCTGGCCAATCTCAACGCCAGCCGCGCTGTGTACCGCCAGATCGTGGGAATGGAGGCGCGAAATCTGTCGGCCGATGCCACAATCGACCGGCTCGTGCCGCAATCGATGGAAACGGCCCTGAAGATCAGTGAAACGGCGCAGCCGTTGATCCGGCAGTCTCAGCACCAGGTCGATTCAGCGATCTTCAATGTCAAGGCGATTGAAGGCGAGCTGCTCCCGACCGTGACGGTTGACGGCTCGCTGTCCCGGTCATGGAATCCGTCATCGACGGTCGATGACAGCGAGACCGCCCAAGTGTTCGGCCGTGTGAATATTCCGATCTATCAGGCCGGGCGCGTTTCTTCCCGGGTGCGTCAAGCGAAAGAGGAACTGGGCCGGGCGCAGTTGCAGCTGGACGTCATTCGAGATCAGGTGCGGGCGAACGTGATTTCCGCTTGGGGCAATTTCCAGGCAGCCGGTGGGTCGATTGAAGCCGCGCGGGCCGCCGTCGAGGCATCGCAGCTCGCGCTCGAAGGCGTCATCGAGGAGCAGCGGGTCGGGCAGCGCACCACGCTGGATGTCCTGGACGCCCAGCGGGAACTGGTCAATCAGCGGGTCAACCTTGTCACCGCCCAGAGAAACCGGATTGTGGGAGCCTATCAGCTCGTATCCGCGATCGGGCGGCTGGATGTCAGCTCGCTGGAGCTCAATGTGGCTCACTACAAGCCGGTGGAACACTATCAGGCGGTCCGCGATCAGTGGTTCGGCCTGCGCACACCGGATGGCCGGTAAAAGGCTATTCGTTCAGTCACATGCCGTTTGCCTTGCGTTCCGCGTTAAGTCTCTGGTGACGACGGCAACCGTTTGGGTTTCGCCGTATGCGGGAAACGATGTAAAATCTTACCCGGTCACCTAAAAAGGGGAAAAAGCCTTTAGCGGCAGCCCGTTCGCTTTTCCCTTGCGCGATTGATCTCCATACTCGGCCTTAACGAATCGTTCAGAGTTCGCTGAGTGATTCGATTCGTAGCCAGTTGTCTGGGGGTTGTCATGGCTGAGGCGAAACAGGCTGAAGAGCCTTCGATGGAGGAAATCCTCGCATCGATCCGCCGAATTATCTCCGACGAGGATGCCCAAAAGGATTCGAATGGCGATGATAAGCCGGCCGGGTCCGCGAATGTGTCATCGCCCGACATAGCCAAATCTGAAGCCGAGGACGATATGGGCGCTTCCGAAGAAATGTCACAGGACGACCTCGACAAGCTCTTCGATATGGACGGGCCGGATGAGGATCTGGAGGACGACGCCGACGAGATGGCGGCCGCCATGGCGGAAGACGCCCTGGACGACGTGGGCGGCGACGATGACGTTCTTGAACTGACCGAAGACCTTGCCCTGAGCGAAGACGATATCGCCGGCGATGAAATGGATCTGATCGGTGGTTTGCCGCAGGATCTGTCCGATGAGGACATGGAGATCGGGTTCAAGGAAGAAGAACCTGAGGAAATCCTTGCGGTCGAACCGCCGGAACCCGAGGATGAACCGGACTTCGCTCCGGCTGCGATGACCCGTCCGGTGCCGGACCGGCCGTATCAGCGTCTCGCCGAAGACGAACCGCTCATTTCGGCGCATACCGGCGACAAGGTGCACGCGGCTCTGGACAGCCTGTCCGGCATGCTGATCGGCGGCAACGCCCAGACCATGGAAGAACTCATTCAGGACATGCTGCGTCCGATGCTCAAAGCCTGGCTCGACGAGAATCTTCCCGGCATGGTCGAACAAATGGTGCAGAAGGAAATCAAGCGCATGATGCGCCGGCGTTGACGGCCGCTTATGTCCGCTTCATTTGCGCGCTTCGAGGCTTCAGCAGCGCCTGTTCATAGTCATCCGCTGCCACATGGCTGCATAGGTCAT
This sequence comes from Roseibium aquae, assembly GCF_008711285.1. Taxonomy (GTDB): domain Bacteria; phylum Pseudomonadota; class Alphaproteobacteria; order Rhizobiales; family Stappiaceae; genus Roseibium; species Roseibium aquae. Next base: position 131,368 of record NZ_VXDC01000009.1, on the reverse strand, counting down.
ACCAGTCGCACCCGAGGCAAGGGGCCCTGTGGGTTTCGTTTGCGAATGAATGGCGGAGTTTTGCGATCGTCCCGGGGGCAAGATGGAATGCCGCCCCAGGCTGGTGCGGGATTGCGACCCGGTCTTCGACCCACCGCAAGGCTGCGATATCCCGCTCCCGGACACTGGCGTTGAAACAATGCGCGTCCTTCTCGCACGCCAGCGGCGCACAAATATCGTCCGGCCCCTCCACGAGGATGACGGGTTCGCCGCCATTCAGCCGGTCTACGATCTTCTGGTAGTTCGCGACAAAACCGTGTGAATAGCCTTCTCCCTTGAAGGTGAGGATGCACAGCAGGTGGTGAGCGCGAAGGCGTATCGGCATCAGGGGCCCCTATTCCAGATCAGCGTGTGTTGCAGCGGAACCGCGTGAACACCTCAGGCTGATCGCTTCTCGAGTTGCCGGGCATCTGTGGCCGCTTCTGGCAAGACGTCCGATGCGCTGCGCTGGATCTTGGAAGGACGCGATGTTTGTTCCCTGTTCGCCAGGGTCAGCGGTTGACTTGGGCGTTGGCTTCCGATTTACACGTGAATTCCCAAAAAAGTCGAAAAATCCCTCACTTTGAGTGCACCTGATGCTAGACAAGACCTACGATGCGGCAGCCGTTGAGCCGCGGATCTACGAAACCTGGGAAAAGGCGGGGGCCTTCAAGGCCGGAGCCGGCGCCAAACAAGGTGCCGATGCCTTTACCATCGTAATTCCGCCGCCGAACGTTACCGGCTCGCTTCATATGGGCCATGCACTCAACAACACCCTGCAGGACATTCTGATCCGCTGGAAACGGATGCAGGGGTATGATGTGCTTTGGCAGCCGGGCACCGATCATGCGGGTATCGCCACCCAGATGGTGGTTGAGCGCGAACTGGCCGCCGCGAACCAGCCGGGCCGCCGCGATATGGGCCGGGAAGCCTTCATTGCGCGGGTCTGGGAGCAGAAGGAAAAATCGGAAGGCACGATTCTTGGCCAGCTCAAGCGCCTTGGAGCGTCCTGTGATTGGAGCCGGACAGAATTCACCATGTCGGAGAATCTGTCTGCGGCCGTTTTGAAGGTGTTTGTCGACCTTTACAATGAAGGTTTGATCTATCGCTCGAAGCGTCTCGTCAACTGGGATCCGAAGTTCGAGACGGCGATCTCTGATCTTGAAGTCGAAAACATCGAGACCGACGGCCACATGTGGCACTTCAAGTATCCGCTCGCGGGCGGCGAGACCTATGAGTATGTCGAGAAGGACGAGGATGGCAACGTCACCTTGCGCGAGACGCGGGATTACATATCCATCGCCACGACCCGGCCGGAAACCATGCTTGGCGACGGGGCGGTCGCGGTTCACCCCGATGACGAGCGCTACAAGCCGATTGTCGGCAAGCTCTGCGAGATCCCGGTCGGGCCGAAAGAGCACCGCCGCCTGATCCCGATCATAACCGACGAGTACCCGGATCCGGATTTCGGTTCCGGCGCCGTCAAGATCACCGGCGCGCATGATTTCAACGACTATCAGGTCGCGCTGCGCGGCAAGATTCCAATGTACCGTTTGATGGACACCAAAGGCGCCATGCGGGCCGACGGGGAGCCCTATTCGCAAGAGGCGAAAAAGGCCCAGTCGATCCTCGATGGCGCGCAGATGACGATCAACGAGATCGACGCGATCAACATCGTTCCCGATGAGTTGCGGGGGCTCGATCGCTACGCGGCGCGCAAGCGGGTCATCGATCAGATCACCGCGGAAGGCCTGGCGGTCATGGTCCCTAGCGACCATCCGGATGTTGCCTGGATGCAGGGGCTGGCACCGGAGTGGGACGAGCAGGGCAGGGCCAAGATCCGCAAGCCCGGCGAGGATGAAGTGGGGCCAGCGGCGTTGCCCATGGTCGAAGCCAAGAAGATCATGCAACCGTTCGGCGACCGCTCCAAGGTCGTGATCGAGCCAATGCTGACCGATCAGTGGTTCGTCGATGCCAAGACGCTGGCGCAGCCGGCGCTCAAGGCCGTTCACGACGGCGAGACCCGGTTCGTTCCGGGCAACTGGGACAAGACCTACTACAACTGGCTGAACGACATTCAGCCCTGGTGCATCTCGCGCCAGCTCTGGTGGGGCCATCAGATCCCGGTCTGGTATGACCAAGAGGGCAACGAGTATTGCGCTGAAACCGAGGAACAAGCCGTCCAAATGGCGGGCGGCAAGTCCTTGACCCGCGACGAAGACGTTCTCGACACCTGGTTCTCGTCGGCCTTGTGGCCGTTCTCCACGCTCGGCTGGCCGCATCAGACGCCCGAACTTGCACGCTACTACAAGACCGACGTTCTGATCACCGGCTTCGACATCATCTTCTTCTGGGTCGCGCGGATGATGATGCAGGGCATTCACTTCATGAAGGAAGTGCCATTCCACACGGTCTACATCAACTCGATCGTGGTCGATAAAAACGGGAAGAAAATGTCCAAGTCTCTGGGCAACGTTCTGGACCCTCTCGACCTGATCGATCGCTACGGGGCCGATGCCACGCGTTTTGCGCTCGCCAGCCAGGAGGTTCAGGGCCGCCGCACGCTGCGCATGTCCGACCAGGCGGCGGAAAGCGGCCAGCGCTTTGCCACCAAGCTGTGGAACGCGGCCCGGTTTGCGGAAATGAACGGCTGCCGGCGGGTGGAAGGCTTCGAGCCGTCTTCGACCCGGCACACGCTTAACCGCTGGATCGCCACCGAGACGGCCAAAGCGATTGCCGAAGTCACCAAAGCGCTGGACGAGTACCGCTTCAACGATGCCTCCAACGGCGCCTACCGCTTCATCTGGAACACGTTCTGCGATTGGTATCTCGAACTCGCCAAGCCGATCTTCAATGGCGATGACGAAGCCGCCAAGGCGGAAACGCGGGCCATGGCGGCCTGGGCACTCGACGAAATCCTGAAAATGCTGCATCCGTTCATGCCGTTCCTGACCGAGGAACTCTGGGCGCGCCTTGGCGACGAGGGGGCCAAGCCCGACCGGCTCCTGATCCTCACCGAATGGCCTGTTTCCCAATTCCACGACGAAGACGCGGCGGACGAAATCAACTGGCTCGTGTCCCTCATCAGCGAGATCCGGTCGGTGCGGGCGGAAATGAATGTTCCAGCGGGCGCGAAGGTGCCGGTTCTCCTCGTGGGGGCGGGCCCGGCCACGCAACAACGGGCGGAGCGCCACCGGGCCGCCATCGAGCGGCTTGCCCGGGCCGAAAGCGTCGCGTTCCAGGATGCGGCCCCATCCGGCTGCGCGCAGATCGTGATCGGCGATGCCACCGTGTGCCTTCCCCTTGCGGACGTGATTGATCTCGGGGCCGAAAAAGCCCGCTTGGCGAAGGAAATCGTCAAGCTGGAGGGCGAAATCTCGCGGATCGAGAAAAAACTCGGCAATCCGAAGTTCGTTGAAAAGGCGCCTGAAGAAGTCGTGGACGGGGAACGCGAGAAAGTTGCCGAGTTCTCGCAGCGGCTGGACAAGGTCAAACTGGCCCAGAGCCGCCTTTCGGAGATGGCGTGAGCCGAATGGCCACCGAAATGGCCCGGATGAGCCGCGTCCGGGCCATGGTTTGCCTCTAGGGTTACCAATGAGGGGCTTTGAGCCTGTATCATTGGAGGACGGGAATCATTTTTCCCAGGGGCCGTTCTAACCGGGCACGGCGAAACTATCCGAGGGACGCGTTGGTGAGAGACAGAGGATTTGGGAAGTGGGTTATCTGTGCGGGTGCGGCCATGGCGGCCGCGGTGGGCGGATCCACGTCCGCCGCCGCTCAGGTTGAGCCGGAGAAAATCGAGAACGCCGTGGCTGTCTTTTCCGGGCTGGACAAAATCACGGGCCGCATCATCTCTTTCGATGTCTATATCGGCGAAACTGTTCAGTTCGGCGCGCTTCAGGTCACGCCGCGCGTCTGCCACACCCGCCCACGGACGGAAACGCCGTTGACCACCGGCTTTGTGCAGGTCGACGAGATCACCTTGAACAACGAGGTTCGGCGGATCTTTTCCGGCTGGATGTATGCGGCAAGTCCGGGCCTTCATGCCGTTGAGCATGCGGTCTATGACGTGTGGCTGACGGATTGCAAGATGTCCTCCGATGTGCCGCCACCGGAGAACTATACAGGCCCGCCGATCGCCGAAGTCGAAGCCGCCGGCGGAGATCCGCTTGCCGGTCCGGATGACGGAATAGATGTGATCGGTCAGCCCCGGCCGAAACCTTTCCGGCCGTGACCGGAGACGGATAAGCGACGGAGAGAGTGAAAGCGGTATCGGCCGGCGGCCCTGTTCGGGCCGTTTTTCTCTACCGCCGCTGGCCATCCGACCAGTTGTCGAGCACGGTCAGAACGTCGGCGCCTGTGGCGTTGGTCGGAAACGCGAAGAAATCGGCCTCGCGCAGCAGCGCGGCCGACAGCAGGTCATTATAGGCCGCTTGATTGATCTCGACCGTTCCGAAGCGGCTGAGATGCTCTGTCACGAATTGCGTATCGAGCAGGGAATAGCCGCCGGAAATCATGCGGGCGACCAGATGGGCAAGGCACACTTTCGAGGCGTCGGTGGCCGTTGTGAACATGCTTTCACCGAAAAACGCGCCGTTCAGGCTTACGCCATATAGGCCCCCGACCAGCGTGCCATCCTGCCAGGCCTCGACAGTATGGCAGTAGCCCATCTCGAAGAGTTCGCCGTAAAGCCGTCTGATTTCCGAATTGATCCACGTTTTCTGCCGGCCCGGAAGGGGGGCAGCGCATCCTTCGATGATGGCGGAGAAATCGGTGCTGACCCGAATTTCGAAAACATCGTTGCGGATGGTCCGGCGAAGGCGGCGCGGCAAATGAAATCCGTCCAGCGGCAGAATGCCCCTGCGTTCCGGCTCCAGCCAGAACAGTCCCGGATCGTCCGCCGATTCCGCCATGGGGAACAAGCCGCAGGCGTAGGCTTTAAGCAGCACCTGCGGCGTGATTTCCATCACGATGTCGTCCTGGTAACCCGCCATGTTTAGCCGGCTTCTCCAGATCCTGAAGACACTTTCAGTCTTTCGCGTCGGACAGGTACTTTTCCAGCCAGTGGATATCATACTGCCCGTTGGCGATGTCCTGATTGTCTACCAAATCGCGGAAAAGGGGAAGGGTTGACTTGATTTCGTCAACCACGAACTCATCAAGACAACGGCGCAAGCGCATCATGCATTCAACACGATTTCGCCCGTGTACGATGAGTTTGCCGATCATGCTGTCGTAATACGGCGGGATCTTGTAGCCCTGATAGACCGCCGAATCCACCCGCACACCGAGACCGCCTGGGGTGTGATAGTAGGTGATCGTGCCCGGCGAGGGCATGAATGTGCGCGGATCCTCCGCGTTGATGCGGCACTCGATCGCATGGCCTTCGAAGCGGATATCGGACTGTTCGATCTCCAGCGAGCCGCCCGCCGCGATCCGGATCTGCTCGTTGACCAGGTCGATCCCGGTGATCATCTCGGTCACCGGATGCTCCACCTGAAGCCGCGTGTTCATCTCGATGAAATAGAACTCGCCGTTCTCATACAGAAACTCGACCGTCCCGACGCCGCGGTATTTCAGCTTGCGCATCGCCGAGGCCACGACTTCGCCAATCTTGTTGCGCTGTTCCGTGTTGAGTGCCGGGGACGGGGCCTCTTCCAGAATTTTCTGGTGGCGGCGTTGCAAGGAGCAGTCACGTTCCCCAAGGTGGATCGCATTACCTTTCCCGTCGCCCAGCACCTGGATTTCGATGTGGCGCGGCTTGCCGAGATATTTTTCAATATAGAGGGCGTCGTCGCCAAAGGCCGCCATGGCCTCCGAGCGCGCGGTCGACAAGGCGCTGCTGAGATCGGCTTCGGTCTTGGCGACTTTCATGCCGCGCCCGCCGCCGCCGGCCGCGGCCTTGACCAGCACCGGATAGCCGATGTCCCGGGCGATCGCGTGCGCGTCGTCCTCGGGCCGGACCGCGCCGTCGGATCCGGGGACAACCGGGATGCCGAGGTCCTTTGCCGTCTTCTTTGCCTGGATCTTGTCGCCCATGATCCGGATGTGGTCGGCGGTGGGGCCAATGAACTCGATGTTGTGGGCATCGAGAATCTCGGCGAAGCGGGCATTTTCCGACAAGAAACCGTATCCTGGATGGACCGCGTCGGCGCCGGTGATTTCGCAAGCTGCCAGAAGATTGGGAATGTTCAGATAGCTGTCGCGCGCGGCCGGAGGGCCGATACACACGCTTTCGTCGGCCAGACGCACGTGCATGGCATCGGCGTCCGCCGTGGAATGCACGGCGACGGTCGATATGCCGAGTTCCTTGCACGCCCGCAAGATGCGCAGGGCGATCTCGCCCCGGTTGGCAATCAGGATCTTGGAGAACATGGGCCGCCTCACTCGATGATCGCGAGCGGCTCGCCGAATTCGACCGGCTGAGCATCGTCGACAAGCACTTGTTTCACGGTGCCTGCCCTGGGGGCCGGAATGTGGTTCATGGTCTTCATGGCCTCGACGATCATGATCGTCTGGCCTTCCGACACCTTGTCGCCGACCTCGATGAAGTTCCGGGCGCCCGGTTCGGGTGCCAGATAGGCCGTGCCGACCATCGGGGAGGCGACTGTGCCCGGATGCGGTCCCGTGTCGGCCGGTTGGGCTGCGGGCGCGGCCGCCTGCGGCTGCGCGGCCATCGGCGCGGCATAGGCCGGCTGGGCCGCCATGGACACCGGCGCTTCGATGTTCAGCTGCCGGGCCACCCGGATGCGCACGTCGCCCCGCTCCAGTTCAATCTCGGAGATGTTGGTTTCGTCAAGAAGAACGGCAAGGTCGCGGATCAGGTCCGTGTCGAATTTCTTATTATCCTTGGACATTCGTTGGGCTTTCGTATTCGGGCTCATTCAGGGCCGGTTGGACCATGCCGTGTTGATCTTGGTGCTTGCGGCAGGGCACCGGGCGTTTGCCATCCGCACGCCTTGAAACAGCGCGGGCGATTTCACAGCGCCATGTGCCGGCTTGGCGGATCTAACGGCCAACACACGGGATGTAGGAACGGGGTCCGCGATTGCCAAACGGCACCCCAGACCCCGCCCTTATAAGCAGTCAGATGGCCGAGGAAAAGACCTCACCGCACATGACGTTAACGTTAGATTGTATCAGCAGGATGTCTCACCGCAGCTGTCCATCGACTTCAGTTTCGCCTGCAGCTGTTCATAGCCAACCGCGCCCATGATCACTTCATCGCCGACGACGTAAGAGGGTGTCCCGGTCAACCCGAGACGATTGGCCAGCGTATAAACCTCCTCGAGCGTCCGGCCGGCCTCGTCGGTTGCCAAAGCTTCCGCCAGGCTGGCTTCGCTCAGGCCCATGTCCGTTGCCACCTTCATGGCGCTGGCCCGGTTGGCCTGACCCCGTTGGAGCATCAGGTTTTCATGAAACTCGCCATACCGGTCCGGGGCAATCGCGTTCACGGCAATGCCGATTTGCGCGGCTTCCACGGAGCCTTGACCGAGAACGGGAAATTCCTTCAGAACCACGCGTAGATTGGGCATGTCCTCGATCAGGCGGACCATGTCGCCATGCGCGCGTTTGCAGTAGCCGCAATTGTAATCGAAAAACTCGACAAGGGTGATGTCGCCGTTGGGGTTGCCCAATACCGCCTGACGGCTCGAATTGAACAGAATGTCCGCCGACTCGGTCAATGCTTGTACCCGGGCGGCTTCCTCGGCCTCCCTCTGGCGGCGATCCAGCTCGGTCAGAGCATCGGCAATGATGTCCGGGTTCGCGATCAGGTATTCGCGCACGATGGTTTCCACATCGCTTTTGGTCAATTCGTCCGCCGTGGCCTGGGCCGGCAGCAGCATTGCGACGGCCAGAAGGAAACCGCTGAGCGCCGTCTTCAGCGGTGTACACAGGGACTGGATCGAGATCATGGACAACTCCTCATTGGGTTCCGACCGCGCCGCGGTCGATCAGCGGTCGGGCCTATCAGCGCCGCTCCATCTGGGGCGGTGTGTAGGACACAATATCATCGGCTTGAAGCCATGCCGGACTTCCGCGGTTCAATTTCTGTTGAGCGCGCGCGGCATATCGTTTGGCGGCCTCGAAATCGCCGCGCACCATCAGGCTGCGGGCGGTGGCCAGATCCGCCTCGGCCACTTCCCCCTGGCGGGAATGGGCAATTGCCAGTTGGCTGTAGCCGATGCTTGAGTTGGGATCCGATTGAAGCGCCTGCCTCAGCAGGCGTTCGGCCTCGGGCAGAACGGCGTCATTGTTGGACGCGACCAGGGCGTACCCGAGCCAGATCTTGAACTGGGATTCGTGCGGCCGCAGCTCGAGCGCTCTGCGGAAAGGCGCCACGGCGGCGGCCGGATTGCCGCTTTCGATGAGGGCCTGGCCCTTGATTTCATGGAAATAGGGATTGTTCGGATGTTGCCGGATCAAAGCATCGATCATCCCGACCGCGGATCGCGAACGGCTTTGAAGCGCGGCGATGGCCCGGGCATACTGGGCGGGAAGGCTCTTGTCGGAGTTGGGATAGCGGCGCGTGACCGCGCTGGGGTGGCTGGTGAATGCCAGCAGCTTCGCTTTGGCCATGTCGTGCCGGTATTGCAGGATGTAATCGTCCGGCTTGTCGAAATAGGGGCTCTTGCGGGCTTCCGTCTCCAAGGCGCGGAACCGGTCGCGCGCCATCGGGTGCGAGACGGCATAGGGGTCGACCAGGCGCGCCGAGAACATTTCCTGGCCCGCCATGCGATCGAAAGTCGCCAGCATGCCGCGCGCGCTTTGCTTGGTGGCTTCCAGATACCTCAGGGCCGCCCTGTCGGCGGCGACCTCTTCGCCCCGGCGATAGGCCAGGAAGGTCCGTTGGCCGACCGAGCCCGCCCCGACCGCAGCGGCTGCCCCGCCGGACGCGGCTGTGCCTGATCCGCTTGCGGCCCCGGCCGCCACCGCTCCGGCGCCGAGAATCATGCCAATCACGCTCATGATCTGGGCGTTGGTGGCCGCCGACCGCAGGCGTACGAGATGCCGGCCTTCGATGTGACCGGTTTCATGGGCCAGAACGCCGATCACTTCGCCCGGGGTTTCGGCCTGCATGATCACGCCGATGTTGATGAAGATCCGCCGGCTGTCAGGGACGAATGCGTTGAATGACTTGTCGTTCACCAGAATGATTTCCGGTTCCGAATGCATCACATTCGCGACCCGGAAGATCGGCGTCGCGTAGTCGCGCAAAAGGCCCTCGATCTCGGCGTCCCGGACAAGAGAAAGGCCCTTCCGTCCAGCCTGGGCGAAGGCCGGGGCGGGGCCCAAGGCCGAACTTGAAATCAGCGGCAGCGCCACGGCGGCCGCGCAGGACACCGCCAATCCCTTTCGAAAGCCGGTCTGCAACCTGGTGCCAAGGAAACGCGCCGCGCGCACGCCGAAATGATCTGTCACGACAGATGCTGCCTTCTCAATTCTGGTCCAGGCGCAAAAAGCCTGGATGATTGCGGCGACCGTATGGCTGGCTGGCCGGCCGGTCAAGCTGGCGCATGATCCGCTTCTTCGGCAAGGTTACGGTCCCGGGCCGCCTGTGGATGGTTGATCCCGCTGACATTTTCCGCGCAAGGGTGCTAGAAGGCCCGGGTCCTATTCCAACCGTCCGGGTCTTGCCATGTCCGTGTCCTTTCCATCTTTCAAACCCTCGAACCGCAGCAATGTCGCGCCGTTTCTGGCCATGGACGTTCTAAGCGCCGCTGCCCGGCTGGAGGCGAACGGCCGGAGCATCATTCACATGGAAGTCGGCCAGCCGTCGGCGCCGGCCCCGAAACCGGCGCTGGAAGCAGCCCGCTCGGCTCTGGAACACGGCCGGCTGGGCTATACGGAAGCGCGCGGTCTGGCGGCCTTGCGCCACCGTCTGGTCTCCCATTACCGGGCGGCCTACGGCCTGGACGTTCCCGAAAGCCGGATCGTCGCGACCACGGGTTCGTCCGCCGGGTTCAATCTGGCTTTCCTCTCCGCGTTTGATCCGGGAGACCGGATCGCGCTGACCGCGCCTGGTTATCCGGCCTACCGCAACATTATCAAGGCTCTCGGGCTCGTGCCCGTTGAGATCGAGGTTGGCGCGGACACCCGGTGGTGCCTGACCCCGGATCTGCTCGAGACGGCGGCGAAGGACGGTCCGGTCAAGGGCGTGCTGGTGGCAAGCCCGGCAAATCCCACCGGCACGATGATGACCCCGGAAGCGCTGGCCGATCTGATCGGCTATTGCGACGATCAAGGGATCTGGTTCATTTCCGACGAGATCTATCATGGGCTGGTGTATGGCGCGGAACAGGCCTGTGCGCTTTCGAGCTCGCAGAACGCGATCGTGATCAACAGCTTCTCCAAATACTATTGCATGACGGGATGGCGGATCGGATGGATGGTCCTTCCCGAAATCCTGGTACGGCCGGCCGAACGGATCGCGCAAAGCCTTTACATCTCGCCGCCGGAACTGTCACAGATTGCCGCCACGGCGGCCCTGGACGCCACGCAGGAACTGGAAACCGTCCGCCAGGGATATGCCCGGAACAGGGATTTTCTTCTTGAGGCGCTGCCGGGGATCGGTTTTGACCGTTTGCTGCCCGTTGATGGGGCGTTCTATATCTACGCCGACACCTCCGGTTTTTCGCAGGACTCCCTCACCTTTACCCGGGCCATGCTGGAAGAGGCCGGGGTCGCCGCGACGCCGGGCGCCGATTTCGATCCCGTGCATGGGGCGGAGTTCACGAGATTCTCGTTCGCCGGATCGCATGAAGACATGCATGAGGCGGTCAGGCGGCTCAAGGACTGGCTGCGGTGAGGTCTGGCCGCCATATAAACCCGCCTGAATAACCCGCCGGCATGGCGGGTTTTCACGGGACAAGGCCGAAATTCTGGATCAGCGGGCGTTTAACCGGAACCGGTTTCGCGCCCCAAGCTGATCGTATCTTGAGTGGCCGCGCATCTTTGGGCGTTTCAAGCAAAACGCCCGATGCGCTAGTCGATTGGGATGTAATCGTCCGGCGTCAGGCCGAGGCGGCGGTCGACATAGGTGCCGCAACGCTCGAGCAGATCTTCCATGTCGTTTTCGAAGAAGTGGTTGGCGCCCGGAATCGTCTCATGGTCGATGACGATGCCCTTTTGTGTCTTCAGCTTGTCGACAAGGGTCTGAACGTCCTTTTGCGGCACGACCTTGTCATTGTCGCCGTGGATGATCAGGCCGGAAGACGGGCAGGGCGCCAGGAACGAGAAGTCGTGCAGGTTGGCCGGCGGCGCCACGGAAATAAAGCCCTCCACTTCCGGCCGGCGCATCAACAGCTGCATGCCGATCCAGGCCCCGAAGGAGAAGCCCGCGATCCAGCACGCCCGGGCGTCGGGGTGGACCGTCTGCACCCAATCGAGCGCGGCGGCGGCATCGGACAATTCGCCCTGGCCGTGATCGAAAGCGCCCTGTGACCGCCCGACCCCCCGGAAGTTGAACCGCAGCACGGCGAAGCCGCGTCGGGCGAACATGTAGTACATCTGATAAACGATCTGGTTGTTCATCGTCCCGCCGAACTGCGGGTGCAGATGAAGAACCAGCGCGATTGGCGCATTGCGCTTTCTGGCGGGGTGGAACCGGCCTTCCAGCCGGCCGGCGGGACCGTTAAAGATCACCTCGGGCATGAAGGGTTACGTCCTCTTTTGTCGCCCTGCCTGGAGCGGCGCTCCCGGCGCGGGCCGGTCCTTTATACGTGAAACCCCGGACTTCAAACTTGACTCTGAAGCTCCGAGTTTCTAGAACCTTGTTTAGAATTATTCGAAATTCGAAAGCCCGGCCTGGTGACAGGGCGGCGGGCAACGACATTCGGATCACTCGGTCGGGCCTCGTTATCGTCACCAGTGCGGAAAATTTCAAGCTTTCCGTGCAACAGGCGGAATTTTTGGGCGAAGAGGCCCGATCTTCGAAAGCCTGATTGTTTCCGGGATTGAAAAGGGACGTTGATCTCACAATGCCAAAGGCCGCACCGATCTATCTCGACCACAACGCCGGAGCACCGTTGCGTGCCGCCGCGCGCGAGGCGATGATCGCGGCATTGGCCGAAACCGGGAATGCCTCGTCGGTCCATACACATGGCCGGGCAGCCAGGGCGCGGCTTGAGCTTGCCCGCGAGACTGTCGCGCAGCTGTGCAACCGGCGTGCGCGGGCCGTGACGTTCGTGTCCGGGGCCACGGAAGCCAACATGACCGCGCTCACGCCGGTTTGGCAGGCGGACGGAGCGCCGCTCTATCTCGACCGGCTCATCCGCGGTGCCACCGAGCACCCTTCGGTCGCGTCCGGCGGGCGCTTTGCCGTCAAGGATCAGACTGTTGCGGCCGTCGATTCGCAAGGCAGGATTGACCTTGACGCGCTCGCTCATTTGCTGGGGCAGGGCGGTCCGGCGCTTGTGTCCATCATGGCTGCCAATAATGAAACCGGTGTCGTTCAACCGCTCGCCGAGATCGGAAAACTGGTTCAAGGTCATGGCGGCGTGTTCCATGTCGATGCCGTCCAGGCCGCGGGCCGGATGGCGATTGATCTGGATGAATGGCAGGCCGATGCCGTCTCCTTGTCCGCCCACAAGATCGGCGGTCCCCAAGGGATCGGCGCGCTGGTCGTCCGATCGACCGCGAGGGTCCCGGCCCCTTTGCTGACCGGCGGCGGGCAGGAGAACTGGCGGCGTGCCGGCACCGAGAATGTCGCAGCCGCAGCCGGGTTCGGCGCTGCCGCCGAGGCGGCCCTCGCAGAGCTCGAAACAACCCACCGTCTGAGCGCGCTGCGGGACAGGCTGGAGGCGGGCGTGACTGCCATCTGCCCGGATGCGGTCGTGTTCAGCGGCAATGCGCACAGACTTCCCAATACGCTCTGCTTCGCGGTTGAGGGCCTTGCGGCCGAAACCGCACTGATCGCCTTCGATCTCGAACGCGTATCTGTTTCGTCCGGATCCGCGTGCTCGTCGGGCAAGGTGTCGGTGTCTCATGTCCTTACCGCGATGGGCGTCGACGAAGCCTTGGCGCGCTGCGCGCTGCGGATCAGCCTCGGCTGGGATTCGGGCGAGGCGGAGGTCGAGAGGTTTCTCGAGGTTTGGCCCGCGATCGTCGACCGCTTGAAACCCGAGGCCCGAACCCGGGCCGCCTGAGGGCGGAGCGGTTTGGGCGAACCAACTGCCCCTGGCACTGCCTCGTTTTTGGCGATGCCTGGGAACATTTAAACCCACGGTCGGGGCTTTGAACCCCGAACTTATGGAGATGAAACCATGCCGGCTGTGCAGGAGACAATCGATCAGGTCAAAGCGATCGATGTTGACCAGTATAAATATGGATTTGTGACCGACATCGAGTCCGAAAAGGGCGCGAAAGGGCTGTCCGAGGAGACCGTCCGCTTTTTGTCGGCCAAAAAGAACGAGCCGGAGTGGATGACCGAGTGGCGGCTGGACGCCCTGCGCCGGTTTCAGCAAATGGACGAGCCGAACTGGGCGCGGGTGTCCTACCCGAAGATTGACCTGGACGACCTCTACTACTGGGCAGCGCCAAAGTCTGTGGAGGGGCCGAAGAGCCTGGACGAGGTGGATCCGGAACTGCTGGCAACCTATGAAAAGCTTGGCATTCCGCTGCGCGAGCAGGAAATTCTCGCCGGTGTCGAGCCGAAGAACCGGGTCGCCGTCGATGCCGTGTTCGATTCCGTGTCCGTGGTCACGACTTTCAAGGACGAACTGAGGAAGGCCGGTGTCATCTTTTGCTCCATCTCCGAGGCCTTGAGAGAGCATCCGGACCTGGTCAAAAAGTATCTCGGGTCGGTCGTGCCGGTCACCGACAACTACTACGCGACCTTGAACTCGGCCGTGTTCTCCGACGGATCGTTCGTTTACGTGCCTGAGGGGGTGCGCTGCCCGATGGAACTGTCCACCTATTTCCGCATCAACGAGCAGAACACGGGACAGTTTGAGCGCACGCTGATCATCGCGGACAAAGGCGCATACGTCTCCTATCTGGAAGGGTGCACCGCGCCGCAGCGCGATGAAAACCAGCTGCATGCCGCTGTCGTCGAGCTGGTGGCCCTGGATGATGCCGAGATCAAGTATTCCACGGTCCAGAACTGGTTCCCGGGCGACAAGAACGGCAAGGGCGGCATCTATAACTTCGTCACCAAGCGCGGCGATTGCCGGGGCAAGAATTCCAAGATTTCCTGGACGCAGGTCGAGACCGGCTCGGCGATCACATGGAAATACCCGTCTTGCATCCTGCGCGGCGACAACTCGCGCGGCGAGTTCTATTCGATCGCCGTATCCAATGGCTATCAGCAGGTCGACAGCGGGACCAAGATGATTCACCTGGGTAAGAACACGTCCAGCCGGATCATTTCGAAGGGCATTTCCGCCGGCAAATCGTCCAACACCTATCGAGGGCTGGTGTCGGCGCACCGCAAGGCGACCAACGCCCGGAATTTCACCCAGTGCGACTCGCTGCTGATCGGTCAGGACTGCGGCGCGCACACGGTGCCCTACATTGAATCGAAGAACTCGACGGCGCAGTTCGAACACGAGGCGACCACCTCGAAGATCTCCGACGATCAGATGTTCTACTGCCTGCAGCGCGGCATGAACGAAGAGGAGGCTGTGGCCCTCATCGTCAACGGTTTCGTCAAGGACGTGATCCAGCAACTGCCAATGGAGTTCGCGGTTGAATCGCAAAAGCTGATTTCGATCAGTCTGGAAGGCTCGGTCGGATAAGCGGCTGCCACCCGTTCTTTACAGTTCTGGCGCCAAGACGCGCCGCATAAAATTCAGGAAACACTCTGATGCTTGAGATCAAAAACCTCCACGCCCGCATTGCGGAAGACGAAACCGAAATCCTGCGCGGCATCGACCTGACCGTGAAGCCGGGTGAAGTGCACGCCATCATGGGCCCGAACGGCTCCGGAAAGTCCACGCTCTCCTATATTCTCGCGGGTAAGGAAGACTATGAGGTCACCGAAGGCGAGATCCTGTTCAACGGCGAGAACATGCTCGACATGGAGCCTGACGAGCGCGCGGCCGCCGGCCTCTTCCTGGCATTCCAGTACCCGATCGAAATTCCGGGTGTCGCCACCATGGAATTCCTGAAGACGGCCATGAACGCGCAGCGCAAGGCGCGCGGCGAAGACGCGCTGTCCATTCCGGACTTCATGAAGCGCGTGAAGGAAGCTGCCGCGCACCTGAACGTGTCCATGGACATGCTCAAGCGGCCGCTGAACGTGGGCTTTTCCGGCGGTGAGAAAAA
The DNA here is from genome assembly GCF_008711285.1 of Roseibium aquae. Lineage (GTDB taxonomy): Bacteria > Pseudomonadota > Alphaproteobacteria > Rhizobiales > Stappiaceae > Roseibium > Roseibium aquae. The sequence goes on along the minus strand of NZ_VXDC01000009.1, from coordinate 116,083 downwards.
GCGGGCCGAGATCCTGCAAATGTCGCTGCTGGAGCCGAAACTCTGCGTTCTGGATGAAACAGACTCCGGCCTCGACATCGATGCGCTCCGGGTTGTCTCCGATGGCGTTAACAAGCTGCGTTCGCCGAACCGGGCCATGATTGTGATCACGCACTACCAGCGTCTGCTCGACCACATTGTCCCGGATGTCGTTCACGTCCTGTCCAAGGGCAAGATCGTCAAGACCGGCGACAAGGATCTGGCGCTGGAGCTGGAGAAGAACGGGTACGCCGATTTCATCGACGCGGCCGCCTGAGCCAAGGGGAGAGCGATATGAATGCCAATACCCCAATCAAGCACACCCAGGGCGAAACGGACCTGATCGCGCGGTTTGAGACAGCGCGCGAGAGCTTGGCCGGATCCGTGTCAGTTGGCGCACTGCGTGCGGCATCTTTGGCGCAGATCCAGGACAAGGGCCTTCCGCACCGCCGGGTGGAGGAATACAAGTATTCCGATCTGCGCGCCTTCATGAAGTCGGCTGCACCTTTGGCCGCTCCGGCCGAAGCCGCAGCCGTGCGGCAGGCCTTGAACGTGCAAGACAGCTACGGCGAACTCGACCGGTACCGGATCGTGATCGCCAATGGGAATTTTGCACCGGAGGTCAGCGATCTGGCAGACTTGCAGGCCGAAGGCGTTTCGGTCGCCGATTTCGCAAAGGCCCTGACCGAAGACGGAGGATCGCAGCTCTTGGGGGCGCCGAAGACCGCGCCTGGCGACGGGATTGTCGCGCTGAATACCGCTTTCGTGCAGGGCGGCGTTGTGATCACGGTCGCCGATGGAGCGGAGGTGTCCAAACCCATTGAACTGGTTCACGTCGCGGCCTCGCACGGGGCATGCGTGACCCGCAGCCGCATCAGGGTCGGCGCCGGCGCGAAGCTTCGCCTTCTTGAAACCTTCACCGGTGATGCCGGCGCGGGCGAAATCAACGCCGTGTTCGATTATCAGGTGGGCGACAAGGCGAATGTGGCCGCCACGCGCCTGATCGCGGGCGATGCGCCCGCACCGCGCCTATGCACGACCATCGCGACCCTCGGCGAAGGCTGCCTTTTCAAGTCGCTCGGTTTTGTCGCAGGCCCGGATTTTGTCCGGAACCAGCAGTTCATCCATTTTGTCGGCGAGAATTCCGAGGCCAAGATCTATGGGGTCAGCATGGCGCGCGCCTCGCACCTTGCGGATCAAACCCTGATCGTCGATCACGCCGTTCCGCATTGCAACAGCCGGGAATTCTTCAAGACCGTGCTGGATGGCCAGGCGCGCGGTGTCTACCAGGGGCGGATCAATGTCGCGCCCCATGCGCAGAAAACCGATGGCGAAATGATGACCCAGGCCCTACTTCTGTCTGAAGAGGCAGAGATGGCGAACAAGCCGGAACTGGAGATCTTTGCCGATGACGTGATCTGCGCCCACGGAGCGACGAGCGGTCAGATCGATGAAGATCTCCTGTTTTATCTGCGGGCCCGCGGGATTCCGGAGGACGAGGCAAAGACCCTTCTTGTTCTGGCGTTCCTGGCCGAAGCCATTGAGGAATACGACGAGGACGACGTGACCGCCGGTCTGGAGACCCGCGTTCGCGACTGGCTCGCCGCTTGACGAACCTAAGGAGCAGCACCGCATGACGGTCGCAACCGCACACACACCGCCCGCAACCGATCTGGCTTATGACGTCGAGGCAATCCGGAGGGATTTTCCGATCCTGGCCCGGGAGGTCTACGGCAAACCATTGGTCTATCTGGACAATGGAGCATCAGCGCAAAAGCCGCAGGCGGTCATCGATGCGGTCTCCCATGCCTATGGCCATGAGTATGCGAACGTCCACCGCGGCCTGCACTACCTGTCCAACACGGCGACGGACAACTACGAGGCGGCGCGCGAGACCGTGCGCCGGTTCCTCAACGCCCCGAGTGTCGACGAGGTGATCTTCACGCGCTCGACCACCGAGGCGATCAATCTGGTGTCCTACGGCTTCGGGGATGACCGGATCGGGGAAGGCGATGAGATTGTCTTGTCCATCATGGAGCACCATTCCAACATTGTGCCCTGGCACTTTCACCGTGAACGCAAGGGCGCGGTGCTCAAATGGGTCTATGTCCGGGAGGATGGCTCCTTTGACCTCGATGCCTTTGCCGACGCTCTGACAGACAAGACCAGACTTGTCGCGATCACTCACATGTCCAATGTGCTCGGCACCGTGGTACCGATCAAGGACGTGTGCCGCATCGCCCATGAGCGGGGCATTCCGGTTCTGGTCGATGGCAGCCAGGCCGCCGTCCACATGCATGTGGATGTGCAGGATCTGGGCTGCGATTTCTACTGCTTCACCGGACACAAGGTTTATGGCCCGTCGGGCATTGGCGTGCTGTGGGGCAAATCAGAGCAGTTGAAGCAGATGAAGCCGTTCAATGGCGGCGGCGAGATGATCCTCGATGTCACGGAAGACGCGGTCACTTACAATGATCCGCCGCATCGCTTCGAAGCGGGAACGCCGCCCATTGTCCAGGCCATCGGCCTGGGGGCCGCGCTGACCTACATGGAGCGGATCGGGCGGGACCGGATTGCCGCGCATGAGGCGGACTTGAAGGACTATGCCCACCAGCGCTTGTCCGAAATCAACTCCCTGCGGATTTTCGGCACTGCGCCCGGGAAGGGGGCGATTGTCTCTTTCGAGATCGAAGGCGCGCATGCCCATGACGTGGCAACGATCATCGACCGCTCCGGGGTGGCCGTGCGGGCCGGAACCCACTGTGCCCAGCCGCTGCTGTCGCGCTATGGCGTGACCTCGACGTGCCGGGCGAGCTTTGGCATGTATAATACGAAATCGGAAGTGGACGCCCTGTGTGAAGCCCTCCACAAGGCTCAGGCGTTCTTCGGATAGGGATGGAACCGATGGATAATCCAAGCAGCATAGATGCGGGCCCCGATGGGACCGAAGTCCAGGCGAATGTTTCAAGCACCAGCGCGCTCCCCCAGGAAGAATTGGAGCGTTTGACCACGGACATCATCGGGGCCCTGAAGACGGTTTACGATCCCGAAATCCCGGTGGACGTCTATGAACTCGGTCTGATCTACAAGGTCGATATTGAAGACGACCGGTCGATCAATATCGACATGACGCTGACCGCGCCGGGCTGTCCGGTGGCCGGCGAAATGCCGGGCTGGGTATCGGATGCGGTGTCGTCCGTCGCGGGCGTCGGCCATGTGAATGTCGACATGGTGTTTGACCCGCCCTGGACCCCGGACCGGATGTCCGAAGAGGCGAAGGTCGCACTCAACTGGTATTGATGACCGCCTCCCTTTTATGTGTTAACTTGAGTTTCCATATCAGGTTAGACCCGCAACCAAGCCAAAGAGGATGATCATGCCCGCCGGCAAATTTCAGGTGATGACCATGACGGATGCCGCCGCCGAGCGCGTGCGGGAACTGGTGGACAACGCCGACACGGACGTTCTTGGCCTTCGGGTCGGGATCAAAAAGGGCGGCTGCGCTGGCATGGAGTACACCATGGATCTCGTGAACGAGCCAAAACCCGGGGATGATCGTATCGATGACAAGGGCGCCACCCTTTTCGTCGATCCGTCGGCCGTATTGTTTCTTCTTGGCACCGAAATGGATTTTGAGATCACCAAGTTCCGGTCGGGGTTTGTCTTCAAGAACCCGAATGAAGTATCGGCTTGTGGTTGCGGCGAATCCATCTCTCTCCAGGCCGCAGATCCTGCCCTCTTGGCCCGCTGATCGCCATTGGTGTCAAAGAAGACCGTTTTTTCATGACCCTGTTTGACCGTTTGAAGGCCGATGCTCCAGAGGTCTGGACATCCTATGTCGATCACCCCTTCGTCCGGAAGTTGGGCCAGGGCGATCTTCCCCTGGATGCATTCAAGCACTATTTGGTACAGGACTATCTTTTCCTGATCCAGTTTGCGCGTGCGTACGCGCTGGCGATCTACAAAAGCCCCGACACCGGCGACATGTACCAGGCCCTTGAGGGTGTGAAGGCCATTCTCGATGTGGAGTTAAATCTGCATCTGGAGCTTTGCCGGGAGTGGGGTCTCGATCGGACAGCCATCGAAACCGCCCCGGAAATGACCCAGACCATGGCTTATACGCGGTTTGTGCTTGAGGCTGGTATGGCAGGGGATCTGCTTGATCTGCAGGTGGCCCTCGCACCATGTATCCTCGGGTATGCGGAAATCGGGCGCACGCTTGCCGACCGGCATGGGGATGGGCTGCATGCCAATCCCTATCGGCGCTGGATCGACGAATATTCCGGCGAAGCCTATACGCGGGTCGCCGCGGGCTTTTTGGCCTGGATCGATCAAACGGCTGACATCTACCTCACCGAAAACCGGTATCCCCGCTTGTTGAAGCTGTTTGGCAAGGCCAGTGCTCTTGAGGCGGATTTTTGGCAGATGGGCCTGAATTATCCCGGCAAACGCTGATGTCTGCCGCGTTTGCCGGCGCAAGTTTTCTCAAGCGTTTCATGAGAGACCCGACAGGCTCTGTCCTTCAAGCCTTAGACATTCATCGAGTGTGAAAAACACGGACCCGCCTGGTCCGCGCCTGCCTGCCTGAACACCGCGCTCAGGCGGCGCCATGCCGGGTGGAGCTTGAGGCTTCAAGGTCCCGTTCGGTCTTGACCATGTTCCGGCCATCCCGTTTTGCGGCGTAAAGCGCCTCGTCGGCCCGTTGGACGATGGTCTCTTGGGTATCATTTTGATGAAATGTCGACACACCGATCGAAATGGTGATCCTGCCGAGGTTTTCGCCCGTGGAGCGTTTGACAAGTTCCTTCGACATCACGGCCTTGCGGATCCGCTCGGCAACTTCAGTCGCCTCTTTCAGGCTGGAATGCGGAAGGATGATGGCAAATTCTTCCCCGCCATAGCGGCAGGCCGTGTCCTGACCCTTGACGTTTTGTTTCACCGATAGAGCGACGAGCCGGAGCACCTGATCGCCAGTCTGGTGTCCGTAGGTGTCGTTGAATTTTTTGAAATGGTCGATGTCGGTGAGCAGGAGGGCAAAGCTCGATTTGGTGTCCTTGGCGTGCGTGACCGCGCGCTCAAGTGTGTTGTCGAAATGCTTCCGGTTGCTCAGCGTTGTCAGCTCATCCGTTAGCGATTCGTACCGGATGGCTTCAAGACTTGTCTGGAGCGTTTCAATTTGACGTTTGGAATCCAGCAGTTGCGTTTCAAGCGCACGGTTCGCGGCCACAGCGGCATGGGTCGATTTGACCATATGCGCCAGTACGGTCTGAAGTTTGCTTGGATCCTTGACGTTTTTCAGCTTTTCATTGGCTTGCTCGAGGGTCGCGCCATAATCGGAGGTCGCGTCGGCGCTCAGCTTCAGCGTGTCGATCAGATCCTCCACCTCACTGGCAACCTTCTGGCCGACTTCGTCCAGTTGGTCACCGAGGCGGTTGGGAGACAGGAACTTTCCATAGATCGACTGCATCTGTTCGGACGTAACACGCCCGTTTTCCTTCAGCAGCTCGTTGATCGCCCGGTTCAGGCCGTGATTGTACCCGGCAGAGTAAGTATACCAAAGCTCATAGGACCGCGGGTACGCTGGCAGCGTATTGCGTTTGATGTATGAAATGGCGGATTCACCATAAACGATGGTCCGCAGGTAGTCGTCTTCATCTGCCATTTGCCATCCCAAAGCCAAAAGACGGCCCGACCTCACTATCAGATCGGTTCATCTTGAGGTGGAGTTTCCAGCAGATGTTTTAAGGTCAGGTTAAGCCTAACAAAAAGAATACCGCAGGCGCCGTTATGACGCCTTGCGGGGCCGGGCCTCGCGCAAAAGGAACGCAGGAATATGCGTTCCCGGGCTGAAGGCCGGCTGGTTGTCGGACCGTTGTTCGCGGTTGGCCCGTTTCGGCTCGCGATCCCTCCGAGTTGGAGGTCTGAAGTCTTGTTCCGCAACCGGGCCGGGATCCACCGGTGTGCGGTCTTCGGCCTTCGGCTTCGGGCTGCGCGGAGCTCTGGGTTTTTCGGGAGCGGGCGCTGTCTCCTCCGACTTCGGTCCCTTGCCGCGTTTGCGGGCCTTGCGCTCTTCTGCGGCAGCCTCGAAATCGATCGGCTCACCGATCCAATCGATTTTCTTGTTGATCAGGCTTTCGATCGCATCGAGATATTTCTGGTCGCTGGTTGTCACCAGTGTGAAGGCCGTGCCCTTTCGCCCGGCGCGCCCGGTGCGGCCAATCCGGTGAACGTAGTCCTCCGCATGGCTGGGAACGTCGTAGTTGAACACATGGCTGACTTCCGGGATATCAAGCCCACGGGCCGCGACATCGCTGGCCACGAGCAGGGTGATGGTCCCCTTGCGGAAGTTGTCCAGCGTGGTCATGCGCGTCCGCTGGTCCATGTCCCCATGGAGGGAACCGACACTGTATCCGTGCCGCTCCAGCGAGCGGAACAATGTGCCGATGTCCCGCTTCCGATTGCAGAACACGATGGCATTCTGGAGATCTTCCGAGCCTTCGAGCAGTTCGCGCAATGTCGCCCGCTTGTCGAAGTCCTTGCCGCCGGTCGAAGCGAGCAGCTGGGTCACGTTCTCCGCGGTGGAAGAAGTCGGAGCGACCTCGATCCGGACGGGATTTTGCAAGAAGGCTTCGGTCAGCCGTTTGATTTCTGGCGGCATGGTTGCCGAGAAAAACAAGGTTTGCCGCGTGAAGGGGATCAGCTTGCAGATCCGCTCGATATCGGGAATGAAGCCCATGTCAAGCATGCGGTCCGCTTCGTCGATCACCAGAACCTCTACGCCTTGCAGAAGAAGCTTTCCACGTTCGAAATGATCCAGAAGACGGCCCGGTGTCGCAATCAAAACATCGGTGCCCCGATCAAGCTTCTTGTCCTGGTCGCCGAATGACACGCCGCCGATCAGGAGTGCGACATTCAGTTTGTGGTTGACACCGTATTTCTCGAAATTCTCCTCGACCTGGGCTGCCAGTTCTCGGGTCGGTTCCAGGATCAAGGTGCGGGGCATCCGTGCCCGGGCGCGCCCTTTTTCCAGAAGTGTGAGCATCGGAAGCGTGAAACTTGCGGTCTTTCCGGTTCCCGTTTGCGCGATGCCGAGAATGTCGCGGCGCTCCAACACATGAGGGATAGCGCCTGCTTGGATGGCTGTCGGCGTCGTATACCCGGCTGCTTCGACAGCCGAGAGGACCTTCTCGCTAAGACCGAGGGTATTGAATGACATAGAGCGGTGTGCCCGGATTTTGTGATGAATGATCTCTCGGCAGAACCCTTGCGAGGACCTCCGCCAATGTGTGGCACACCCTACAGTTCAAACTTGGCGTGTCAACGTAAGTTCCCCCAAATGGCGAACAAATTGCTTGTTTGCGGGATGAAGTCGCGTCCGCTGCCAAGTTTTTTCAAAAAAGTCCGGTCAAGAAACCTGATTTCGAAAACTCAATACGTTAGAAAATCAGGGTTGTAGGCATTGGAAACCACACTGGATAATCTTGGTCAGCCATGTGTCGATGCCAGTTGCCCGGACGGCGCAGTGGTCAACTGCGAGCGCGTCGGACCGTTAGGGCCGGGTTCGAAAAACGAAATTAAATCAGCGCGGTATCGGCGCTGAATAGGTGCTTGCAGGGCCCGGCTTGAAAAAATGTCCAGCAATTCCGGGTCGGGACGAGGCTGCGTTTGCGGCCTGGCGCTGATCTTCTCGGCCAGGGGCTGTCCGTTGCTTTGCAAGTCTTTCGCCTTTTGGGGCCATTCTTTGGTCAGATCGTCGAGTTTCAAGACCAAATCGGGAATGAAACGACCGCGATAGGACAGGATCGCCATTTGAGTGCGAATACGGTTGTCCGCTCTCAGATCGGGCAAGGCGCAGACCCGGGCGGCGAACTCGGCCGGCGTCATCTGTTTGCTGAAGCGCTTTTCCGCGAAAAACGCCGGCAAGGGGTCCGGTCCCAGAAACAGGTCTTGGTAAACTGAACACATGCGCTCGACCGGAGACTGCACAACGGCAAACACCGGGAAATCGGGATACAAGCGCTTGAGCTGTCGTGCGGTGCGCGGCTCCATGTTGCCGTTCCACAGCGCCGTGACCTTGTCGCAGTCCGCCGATGCCGCAGCCGCACAAGATCCCACGTCCGCCAGGTCGGCGAGCACGGGTAGCATGGCCCGGAAGGGGGCGCCTGGAATCCGGGCAAACGCAACGCCGGCTTTTGGAAAGACCAGAAAGTTGTAGTGGCGCAGAGGGCGCTTCTGACGGTCCAGCGCGTCGTATACTAAACTGAGCATATGCCCCCCGTAACCATACGCGTTACCGTTAGTTGACGAAAAGACGAAGGTCAAGGACCGCAGATCGGGGCCTGTCCGCCGCGGACGCTTCAAATATCGAGATCTTCAGCGAATTCGGCATTTTCCTGAATGAAACGAAAACGGGCTTCCGGTTTGTTGCCCATCAGGCGCTCCACTGCGGCCCGGGCGTCTTGTTCGTCGTTTTCCTCGATCTTGACCCGCAGGAGACTGCGTTTTGACGGGTCCATCGTGGTCTCCTTGAGCTGCGCCGGCAGCATCTCGCCAAGCCCCTTGAAGCGTCCGATGTCGATTTTGCCTTTTCCCTTGAACGCCGTGGCCAGCAAATCGTCCTTGTGGGCGTCATCGCGGGCGTAAAGCGTCTTGCCCCCTTGGGTGAGCCGGTAAAGCGGCGGGACGGCCAGAAACAAGTGGCCATGGCTGATCAGCTCGGGCATTTCCCGGTAAAAAAAGGTGATCAGAAGGGAAGCGATATGGGCACCATCCACATCGGCGTCCGTCATGATGATGATTTTTTCATATCGCAGATCGCTGTCCCGGTAGGCGGATCGGGTGCCGCACCCCAATGCCTGGACGAGATCGGCAAGTTGCTGATTTGACGCCAGTTTTTCTCGCCCGGCATTCGCCACGTTCAGGATCTTGCCGCGCAGGGGAAGAATGGCCTGATTGGACCGGTTCCGGGCCTGTTTGGCCGAGCCCCCGGCCGAGTCGCCCTCGACGATGAAAAGCTCCGTACCGCTCGATTGGCTTGTCGAGCAGTCCGCCAGTTTGCCCGGCAGGCGCAGTTTTCGAACGGCTGTCTTGCGGGCGACATCCCGCTCCTTGCGCCGCATGAGGCGCTCTTCCGCGCGGTCGATGACCCACTCCAGAAGCCTGTTGGCCTGGTTGGGAGAGGCGGTCAGCCAATGATCGAACGCGTCGCGGACCGCGTTTTCAGCAATCCGTGTTGCTTCATTTGTCGCAAGCCTGTCCTTCGTTTGCCCGACGAACTCCGGTTCGCGAATGAACACGGACAACATTCCGCCGGCCGAGGTCATGATATCGTCGCCGGTAATGATGGCGGCCTTCTTGTTGCTGGTCAGTTCGCCATAGGCTTTCAGGCCGCGCAGCAGCGCGTAACGGAACCCGGCTTCGTGCGTGCCGCCTTCGGGCGTGGGCACGGTGTTGCAGTAGGAATTGACAAATCCGTCGCCCGCGAACCAGCTGACGGCCCATTCGACGGCGCCGTGTTTGCCGGTGTTGGAGGTGCGGCCGGCAAACACGTCGTCAACGACCCGCCTTTCATTGGCCAGGCGCTCGTCGAGGAAGTCCCGCAGCCCGCCGGGGAAATGGAACACGGCCTCGGCCGGGGTCTGATCCTTCTCGCCCAGGAGCGAGGGCGCGCAGTGCCACCGGATTTCGACGCCGCCGAAAAGATAGGCCTTCGAGCGCGCCATCTTGAGCAGGCGGGCTGGCTGGAAACCGGCGGCCTTTCCAAAAATATCCGGATCGGGTTTGAACCGCACACTCGTGCCGCGACGGTTCTGTGTGTCGCCAACGAGTTCGAGCGGCCCTGTCGCTTTGCCGCGCTGAAACTGCTGGCGGTACAGTTTCCGGGCCTTGGCGACCTCAACGACAAGGTCCTCGGAGAGCGCATTGACGACAGAGATGCCCACGCCGTGCAAGCCGCCCGATGTTTCATAGACCTTTGAATCAAACTTCCCGCCGGCATGCAGCGTGGTCATGATCACTTCGAGGGCCGATTTTCCGGTGAATTTCGGATGGGGGTCGACCGGGATCCCGCGTCCATTGTCGACCACCGTCAGATAGCCATCCTCGCCGAGCGAGACATCGATCCATGTGGCATGCCCGGCGACGGCCTCGTCCATCGAGTTGTCGATCACCTCGGCGAACAAGTGGTGGAGAGCCTTTTCGTCGGTTCCGCCGATATACATGCCCGGCCGGCGGCGGACCGGCTCCAATCCCTCCAGCACCTCAATATCGGCGGCCGAATAATCATCCGCCGGCTGCGGAACAGGAGCGGCCTTTCTTGGCGGTCGCGCGTCCTGCTTGGACGCCGATTGCACTACACTTTTGGAGACGGCGGCATTGCCATCGAAAAGGTCGTCATTTCCGCTCATGAATGGTCCATCAACTGTGGGGCGGCCTGCGGTGATGCATTGTCGAATCGTTTCATTGTCGCAGGACAAACCCGGAACGGCAAAGGTCACCGGTGGCTTGTCCCAGCATTCAACAGCCGCGGCTCCGAATTGCCTGTCCGAAACAGAATGTCAACCGGTCTGTGGTGTCATGCCTGGCAGTTGTGATCAGGGGGATCCATACGGCTTGTTTCAGTTCGCATCATCCGTGTCTTCCACCATGCGAGCCGGCTGCGGTCGATGTGTGACCGGGGCGCAACAGAGCGGCCGGCATTTGCGGATCTGGTCGAATGAGGCAAATTTTGCCGTGGTTCGGCCATGTTTCCCGCGCAACGCTGCTGCCAGCAACCGAAGGCACTCAGGCGTTGGCCGGAACCCGTCAGTTCCGGTCCGGCACGAAAGCGCCCTGCAGTTTCCTCCTTGTTGCCACAAAAACAGCTGGACGGTCGCAGTCTGGCCGGATTGAAGCGTTATCAAGGGTCCGAGGCGAGGTGGATCGATTGGCTTGATCAAAACGATCCATGTGCATGAGAAAATAGAATGCCCCAAGTACGGCGTATGACAGGATTGGTCGAAAACAGGCGAGCGCGAACGGTGCCCGCAGTCAAGCGAAGGACTGCCAGGGGCGGCAGCCTCGCTTTGCGCGCTGGCGTCGCCGCGGTCTGTTTGTCAGGATGGGTTCTGGCACCGGTTCCCGCGGCAGCCTTCGATACGGGAAGCCCGGCGCCGCAAGCTATTGCTCCCAATGCTCTCAGCCCAACCGAGGCGTTGCGCAGCGGCGCGCGCAAGTACTATGCCGGTGACAAGGAAGGGGCGTTGATGGCGCTGCGGTACGCGGCCGAGAACGGTCAGCCGATGGCGGCATGGAAGCTTGGCGAAATGTACGCAAGCGGCGACGGTGTTCAAGAAGACGACGTCAAGGCATTCGAGTATTACAGCCAGATCGTGCGTGAGCATGGGGACGACAGGCCCGATGATCCGGACGCGCCGTTCGTCTCCAGCGCCTTTGTGGCCCTCGGCACATATTATATGAACGGCATCAACGGAGTTGTTCCGAAAAACATTTCCAGGGCCCGCCAGATCTTTACCCACGCGGCATCCTATTTCGGTGACGCCGACGCGCAATACCACCTGGGCCGTCTTTATCAGGGATCGAGCGATCGCCTGGCTGTGCGCTGGTATAATCTTGCCGCGATCAAGGGGCATGTGCCGGCCCAGGCCCGGCTGGGCGAGACCCTTTACGCAATGGGTTCATCCGAAGACCGGCAGGCGCGCGGTCTGATGTGGATGACCGTGGCCCGCAAACAGGCTTTTGGTGCCGATACCGACTGGATCAATGCGCTTCACGAGCAGTATTTCGCCCTGGCCAGCGAGCCCGTGCGAACCCTCGCGCGCGGGATGGCGGAGAACTGGATCGAGAACAACCGGCCGGATATCGTTGCTGCCCGGCAGCAACCCGTGCAGTAAGCAGGGTTTTCGCCCGCAGTGGCGAACGGTTCTATTGCGCAGCCAAGCCACGCCGCGCGCATCCCGTATCAGCTCCTCAAGGAAACGTGTTGCCGGTTTGGCAGGGCGGGCGCCGCGTCGGCGCTCGGGCAGGGCGCATCGGTAAACCGCCACGACGTGTTGTTGAGGACACGATCGCAGACAGCGATCCGGGGGCCGCGCGGGGTCTTGAGGCAGGTTTGCGCGCCGACCTGATAATCGTCCCCCTTGTGACGGCAGGTGCACGGGACGACCGGTTGTTGCGCCTGAGGTCTTGTCTGTACGTGACCCTGACCCAGTCCCTGAGCGGCAACCGGTGCGGTCGCCAAATGCGCGCTTGCCAGCAGGAACAGGCTTCCCCCCAGCAGGACCGCACGGCCCAAAGGGCGCAATCCGCACCGGGGGTCATATCGGGCATCACAATGTGCCGGACGCGCCTGTCTCAAACGCCGCTTTGTCCAGAATCGAAAACCAGCTCTCCTCATTCGCAAACGATAGCATGACTTCGCCAGCGAATGAATGTTTCAAATCGAGGGTTGTTTTTGACGGCAAGTTGCGAATTAGGCTGCCAAATCGACCCAAACGGGCACATGGTCCGACGGTTTTTCCCATCCGCGAACATGCTTGTCGATCCCGCATCCGTTCAGCCGGTCACTGGCTTGAGGCGACAGCAGGATATGGTCGATCCGTATCCCGTTGTTCTTCTGCCAAGCTCCGGCCTGATAGTCCCAAAAGGTGAATGTTTCCGGCGCGTCGGTCGTGGCACGCACAGCCTCGGTGAAGCCCAGATGCGTGAGGGCGCGGAACCTCGCGCGGCTTTCGGGCTGGAACAGGGCATCCCCTGACCATGCCGCCGGGTTCCTGGCATCGATGGGGTCGGGAATGACGTTGTAGTCGCCGAGCAGCAGGAATGGGGTTTCGTCCAGAAGTCGCAGCTTCGCATGGGCGATCAGCCGGTCCATCCATTGCAGCTTGTAGGGAAATTTCTCGGAGCCGAGCGGATTACCGTTGGGAAGATAAAGGCATCCGACCCGGAGCGCGCCGTTTTCCGCAGACACACTGGCCTCGATATAGCGGGCCTGCTGGTCCGCTTCGTCGCCCGGCAATCCGCGCTGGATGTCCTCAAGCGGCAGCTTTGACAAGAGGGCCACGCCGTTGAACCCTTTTTGCCCATGCGTGGCGACATTGTAGCCCAGTTCCTCGAAGGCGGAGGAGGGGAAGTTCTCGTCGACGGACTTGATCTCCTGAAAGCAGGCGATGTCCGGACTTGTCTCCCGCAGCCAGGCCAGCACGGTGTCGATGCGGGCCTTGACCCCGTTGATGTTCCAGGTCGCGATTTTCATGAACGGGGCCCGCCGAATAGAAGGATCAGATCGTGAAGCTGACGCCGCAGCCGCAGCCGGCACTCGCATTCGGGTTCTTGATCTGGAACGACTGGCCGATGATATCGTCGACGAAGTCGATTTCCGAGCCGCCCATGTATTCTAGGGAAACACTGTCCACAAGGACGGTCACGCCGTCTTTCTCGATCGCGATATCGTCGTCTTCCCGGCTCCGCACGAGGTCGTATTTGTACTGCAGTCCTGAACAGCCTCCGCCCTCCACACTGACGCGAAGCATGCTGCCGGCCGGTTCGTCTTTCAGAATTTTTGCGATCCGCTTGGCAGCGCGATCACTGACTGTTACGGGATGTTCAAGCGTTTCGGTCATAGGTATGTCCTGACGGTCGGTATCTTCCGGAGCCCGGTTCCGGGCGTGCCGGAAAAGTTGACTTCCATCCATAGGTATGACGCGCGGCCTACCGCGTCAATGTGCCGTGCCGGACCAAAGGGGTAGGGGAGAAAGTTCGCGCCATGCCGAGTGTGACAGACCAAGGGCTTGAGTCCGGCCAATCCATCCGTGCCAACATCGGGTACGGCGCGCAGGCCCGGTCGGTCTTTGCCGAGCATCCCGAGGCCAGCCGGGGGCGGCTGGTGCCCGAACCCGAGAGTCCGACGCGGACACCCTTCCAGCGGGATCGCGACAGGATCATTCATTCCTCCGCATTCCGGCGGCTGAAACACAAGACCCAAGTCTTCGTCTATCATGAAGGCGACCACTTCCGCACCCGGCTTACCCATACCATCGAAGTTGCGCAAATCGCTCGGTCCCTTGCCCGGGCCCTGCGTCTCGATGAGGATCTGGCCGAATGCCTCGCCCTTGCGCATGATCTTGGCCACACACCCTTTGGCCATGAGGGGGAGGATGTGATGCATGAGTGCATGGCGCCATTCGGCGGGTTTGATCACAATGCCCAGTCGCTGCGCGTCGTGACGCATCTTGAACAACGCTATGCCGAATTCGACGGGCTGAACCTGAGTTGGGAAACGCTGGAGGGTCTGGTCAAGCACAACGGGCCGCTGTTGGGGCCGGACGGTGCGCCGCTTGGCAAGTTTGCCGGCGCCAGTTTGCCGTTCGCCATCCGCCACTATGCCGAGCGGCAGGACCTGCGCTTGGACACCTGGCCGAGCGCAGAAGCACAAGCGGCCGCTATCGCGGATGATATTGCCTATGATGCCCACGATCTTGATGACGGGATGCGGGCCGGTCTGATCGATATTGACGATTTGCGCGAGGTTCCGTTTCTCGCCGGCATTCTGGGCGAGGTCGAACAGCGGTATCCAGGGTTGGAGAAAAGCCGGAAGATTCATGAAATCGTCCGCCGGTCGATCACCCGGATGGTGGAGGATGTCATTGCCGAAGCCCTGCGGCGCCTTGGGGAGGTGGAGCCGGCCTCTGTGGAGGACATCCGCCTGGCCGGCCGCTGTATGGTCGGGTTCTCCGACCCGATGGCGGCCGCCGAGAAAGACGTGAAACGGTTCCTGTTTGCGCGGGTCTACCGGCACGAGGACGTTCTGGCTGTCCGGCGGCTCGTGGCCGATGTCGTGCGGAACCTCTTTGCCCGGTTCATGAGCGACCCCGAACTGATGCCCCGCCCCTGGTCCCTGGGGCTCGGCGGACTGGACGATCAGCAGCTCGCACGCAGGGTCTGCGACTATATTGCCGGCATGACGGACCGGTACGCCATCGACGAGCACCGCAGATTGTTTGACGCTGCGCCGGAATTGGGCTAGGCCGCTGCCAATCTAGCCGGTCTGCCCCGGTCGGGCTTTTCTGCCGTCCGGTCTGCGGACCCGTTGTGCTTCAACGTCACACCAGTTGGTCGGTCATGAATATTTTCTCCGAGTTTTCGGAACGCGTGAAGGTAGCGCTCAATGAGCTCGGTCTCGAGACGACAGACGCGCAGCCGCTGAACCTTTCCAAAGTCACCGTCGAATCGCCGCGTGATCCGGCCCATGGCGATCTGGCGACGAATGCGGCCATGGTCCTCTCCAAGCAGGTGGGTGCCAAGCCGCGTGATCTGGCCGAGCGGCTAGCACAGGTCCTGCGCGCGGACCCCGACATCACCGAGGTGGAGGTCGCTGGCCCCGGTTTCATCAACTTGCGGCTGGCGCCGGTGGTTTATCACCGGGTCCTGGCTTCCGTGCTGGCGCTGGGCCCCGACTTCGGGCGTTCGACCATGGGGGCGGGCCGGAAGACCAACGTGGAATATGTTTCGGCAAATCCGACCGGCCCCATGCATGTGGGGCATACGCGCGGAGCGGTCGTCGGCGATGCCCTCGCCAATGTTCTCGCCCACGCCGGCTATGACGTGACCCGCGAGTACTACATCAACGATGCCGGCTCTCAGATCGACACGCTGGCCCGGAGCGTTTTTCTGCGATACCGCGAGGCCCTCGGGGAGGATATCGGCGAAATTCCGGCGGGACTCTATCCCGGAGACTATCTCCAGCCCGTCGGCGCGAAGCTGAAAGACCTGCATGGCGACGCGCTTACCGGCATGGACGAGGCGGCGTGGATGCCGATCGTCAAGGATATCGCGCTCGACATGATGATGGACATGATCCGGGCCGACCTTGCCCGGCTGAATGTGCATCACGATGTCTTCTTCTCCGAACGGTCGTTGCATGCCAGCGCAGGAAACGCGCCATCGAAGATCGACGAGATGCTGGAGACCCTCCGTGTGCGGGATCTGGTGTATGAAGGCACGCTGCCGCCGCCCAAGGGACAGGTGCCCGATGATTGGGAAGACCGGGAGCAGACGCTTTTCCGGGCCAGTGATTTCGGCGACGACACCGACCGTGCCCTGAAGAAATCGGATGGTTCCTATACCTATTTCGCCGCTGACGTGGCGTATTTCCAGGACAAGTTCCAGCGCGGTTTCGATGAGACAATCTTTGTTCTGGGCGCCGATCACAGCGGCTATGCCAAGCGTTTGCAGGCTGTCGGCGAGGCCATTTCCGGAGGAAAGACCGAGGTTGTCGTCCGGTTCTGCCAGCTGGTGAAGCTGTTCCGCGGCGGCGAACCGGTCAAGATGTCCAAGCGTTCGGGGGATTTTGTCACCCTGCGGGATGTCGTGGAAGAGGTGGGCCGCGATCCGGTGCGTTTCATGATGCTCTATCGAAAGAGCGATGCGCCGCTCGACTTCGACTTCCAGAAGGTCACCGAACAGTCCAAGGACAATCCGGTCTTCTACGTGCAATATGGCCATGCACGATGCCATTCCGTGCTGCGTCAGGCTGCGGCGGAATTGCCGGATCTGATTCAGGACCCCGCCGCCCTGTCCGCTGCCGATATGTCCGTTCTGGTTGATTCGGGTGAGCTGGAGCTGATTGCGAAACTGGCGGTTTGGCCGAAGATGGTGGAAGCCGCGGCCGAGACGCATGAGCCGCACCGTATCGCATTTTACCTTCACGATCTTGCCAGTTCCTTGCACGGCCACTGGAACAGGGGCAAGGAATTGCCGCAATTACGTTTTATTAATACGAATAACACCACATTAACCCTAGCGCGTCTTGCCTTGGTCCGTGCAGTCTCTCTAGTACTTGCGTCAGGTCTTGCGCTTCTGGGGGTCGATGCGCCCGAAGAGATGCGCTGAAGTCGCTGTAGAGGCCCGTAGGCCCTCCACCATAGCGTGGGGCCGGGCCGAGTAAGGTCGGATTGCAAAACGTTCATGTCAAAAGACCCTGACGATCTCGCACAGCCATACACGCGCGGACCAGACTCGGGACGTTCGTCCGAGGACCTGCCGATTGAGGATCCGCTGCTTGAGCTGGCGCGGATCGTCCATCAGAATACCCAAACCGGGGGTTCCGTGGCCAGCGGGCGTGTTGGCAGCACGGACTACTTCGCCGGTCTCAGTGATTTCGACACTGAAACCAATCCAGCGCCATCAGCCCAGCATCCAGAGCCGCTGCCGGTTGAGCAAGCCGAACCTGAGGCGGGAACGCTTGCTGCGACTGCCGATCCCGTAACCCATCCGCAGATAGATCCTTATGACGATCGGGCGCAGGCTTACCCGGACCCGCATGCTGGAGCAGGCTGGTCGGAACAGGGCGGCTATCCGGCGGTGCCGCCGATGGCGGCGGTCGAACCCGCCTACAGGGAGCCCGCCGCGCCGCGCGCGCCGGAAGGGCAGCGTGACGGGTTCGAGGGCTCCTATGGCGCGCATCGGCCGGGGACCGACCCGGTGTCCGGTTCGCTGCCCGTGCAACCCACCCTGGATGCTCCCAGCCCGAGCTTCGATCGCTCCGTATCGTTGGATCTGGAAGCGAATCTGACGGCTGAACTGGAAGACGAACTGGCAGGTGCACTGCGCCAGTCCTTCACGCCACACGGCCGGATCGGCGACCCGGCGCACGGGAGTCCAGTCCAGCCGGTTGCGCCGTCCGACCCGTTTTACACGTCTCAGCCCGCTGAAACCGCTCCCGCGCAAACAGCCGTTTCGCCGGAAGAGCGGACCGATCCCCTCGAAGTTCTGGCCCGCATGGCCGGTCCACGACACGGCGAACCGGCAGGTGCGCCCGCGCCCCGCGTGGAACCTGGTCCAGGTGCTTACGACGCCGGGCCAGCGGAACCGGAGGCTGCATTCGATCAGGCGCCTCGCGGTGGTGGCGAGGCAACCGGGACCCCTCTGCGGACGCCGGACGGGTGGCGGGGAACCCAGGGCATGGATGAGGCGTCGTCAGATTTGCCGGCGGATACTCCCTCGGATGACCTGTCCTCGGGTTTCGACAGTCTGTTTGCAGACCTGGAGCGCGATTTGGGTGCGCAAGTCCGCAATGCCCCGCAATTCCAGGCGGAGCCGCGGCTTGGGGCGCAAGAGGAAACCGCTGTGGCATCCGAAAGGTCAGATCAGGGCGGCTTCTCCCGGCCATCCGCACCGGCGGTGTCCAGCATCGCGGCGCCCGCCGCCGCGGTGGAGGCCCCGACGATCTCCGTTGGACTGAACCAGCCGGCTTATGGCGCGCCGATGCAATCCGGTGCGCCTGCGGGAAGAGTTGCGGGGAACCCCATCGGGAGCCAGCCTCCCATGGACAACGGGACGGCGGACGATATCGACAACATGACCTGGCCTGCAGCGGCCGCGTCCTTGCCCCGGTCCGATGAGGATGAAATGCCGCCGCCTCCGGGCGGTTACGACCTTGAAGAGGTCGCCCGGGCGATGCAGGAGAGCGACCCCAGTCTGAGCGGAAGCGGTGTCTTGCCGCAACATTCGAGGGAAGAGCGAGCGGCGGCGGAGCCGATCGAAGCAAAATCGCGCAAAGGTCTCTACGCTGCGGCCGCCATCATCGGTGTGGCTGTCCTGGGTGCCGGGGCTTTCGCGCTTTACGATGGCGATGCGGTCTCTGTTCCCTCCGGTGCACCGCCAATCATTGCGGGCATACAGGAACCGCTGAAGGTTTTCCCCGAAAGCACGGAGCCTGCAGCCGATCCGTCCACTGCGAAGCTGATCTATGACCGGGTCGGGGGCGCTGATGGCGGTGACGGCGGGCAACTCGTGGTGCCGGAAACCCCGGACGTGGCGAACCTGCCTCCTGCGCCCGCTGTGGTGGACGGGCCAGGTGCCCAGGCTCCGGGCGTGCCCCGTCGGGTCCGAACTCTGGTCGTCCGGCCGGACGGCACGATCATCTCCGATGGCGACAGCGACAGCCCGGCAGGAACACGCACCGTGAGCACGGTTCCCGTGACCGCCGCGCCAAGCGAACCGGTTCCAACGCCCTCGGAAACTGCTTCCGCCGAGATCACGACGCAAACGCCAGCCGTTCCGGCGGTTTCGGCGCCCGTGCCGGCAACGCCGGACATCGGACAGCCCGCTGCGACGGCTCCGGTGGACACAGCGCAACCGCAAGTCAGCTTGCCCGATGTCGCCGCCGTTCAGCCCCGGCGCAAGCCGGAACCGCCCGTCCAGATCGCCCGGGCGCCAGCCGTGACCGCGCCTGCCGCACCGGCGGTCACAGCGCCGCCCGCAGCGAATGGTCCGCTCAATCTCACCAATCCTGCTGCGGCTCCGGCTCAAAGTGCAGCCGCCGCGCCGGCACCGTCCCTTGGCGGGACCATTCCTTCCGGCACCTATATCGTCCAGGTCACCTCGCAACGGTCGGAACAGGCGGCCCAGAGCGCCTATAACAGCCTGCAGCAGCGCTTCCCCTCCGTTCTTGGCAGCCGGTCCGCAGTCATCGTGCGTGCCGACCTGGCGGATCGCGGGACGTTCTACCGCGCCCGCATCCCGACGGGGTCGCGGGCGGAGGCGATTAGCTTGTGCGAAAACCTGAAGGCCGCCGGCGGCGACTGTTTCGTCCGGCAGAACTAGCGGTGTCCGCACCCCTGGTCGCGGGGCTCCCGCGCGGCCGGGGTGGCAGGTACCTGGCGGGTCCTCAGCGCGCGGCGCTGACGAGAGCCTTGGCGAGGAAAGGCAAGCTTCGATCCATGCGGTAGTCGATGGATGAGTGCGTGTCGTTGAATTCCTCATAAACGTGGTTCACGCCAGCCGATGTGAGTTTCCGCGTGAGCCGCCGGGCTCCATACACCAGATTGTACTGGTCGGCATTGCCGCAATCGATCCACAGGGCTTTGAGAGATTTCAGCGCCTCGATGTGTTCGGGCTGGTCCGCCATGACAACCGGATCCCAGGACAGCCAGGCTGCCCAGCGATCAGGGTCCAACTCGCAGGTTTCCCAATCGACCGGGAGACGGATGCCGCAAAACACCGAGGGATCCGGGTCAGGGTCATAGGTGGCGGCCATCGCCAGGGTCATCAGGTCATGCAGGGCGGAGCCCGGGTACTTCGGACCGGTTTCGAAATCTGTGACGAAGGCCTCGATCGATCCCTTTTTCGCCAGCGCGCGCAAGACCCCCGGCATTTCCGGCAGGTAGCAGAGTTCGAACGCCATGTCTCCGGAATGGCAGGCGGCCGCCGACCAGACGTCGGCATGCTGCATGCCATGGACGATGGAACCGTAACCGCCTGACGATTTGCCGAAGACGCCGCGCTTGCCTGGGCCGCCGCAGCCGAATGCCTTTTCGACCGCGGTCAGCATGTCGGTCGTGAGCCAGGTCGCCCAAGGGCCCATGGCCAAGCTGTCGATGTACTGATTGCCCCCAAGCCGCGTGAAACAGTCGGGAAAGGCAACCGCCACAGGCGGCATTTCTCCGTCATGGATCAGGCGGTCGAGCCGTTCGGGAACGTTCTCACCGAAGTTCTTCCAGTTGGTGTGGGCCGGGCCGCCCGAGGTATAACCGACGAGATCGACGAGGAGGGGCAGGCCTTCGCCGGTCTGGCCGTGCGGGATATAAACGACCACCTCCCGGATCGCGGGATCTCCAAGCCTGTTTTGGGCCAGCAGCGGCGATGTGACCTGCAGGCGGTGAAGGGTTCCGGCGGGAAGATCGTGGCGGGCGCGCATGCGGGTCTCCAGGTGAACAAACATGCATCTACTTGGCAGAGCGGAAGGGGGATCCGCAAGCCGGGTTTTGTTTTCTTGACGGCGCGGGCCGTCGCAGGATAAGCGGACCTCATGACAAAGGCCTTCATATCCGGCTGCGCCGGGCTGCAGCTCAGCGATGAGGAGCGTGCGTTTTTCACCCGCGAACAGCCGTGGGGCCTCATTCTTTTCGCCCGCAACGTTTCAACGCCCGGCCAGGTGCAGGATCTTGTGCGGGCTTATCGCGATGCGGTGGGCCGGCCGGATGCCCCCGTCCTGATCGATCAGGAAGGGGGGCGGGTTCAACGCCTCCGCCCACCCCATTGGCCAGTCTTTCCGCCGCAGCAGGCATATGCGCGGCTCTATGAACAGGATGCGGCCGCCGGCCGGTACGCCGCCCGCCTCGGGGCGCACCTGATTGCTCAGGTCTTGCTTGATCTTGGTATCACGATTGATTGCCTGCCGTGTCTGGACCTGCTTCTTGCCGATACCGTTGACGCGATCGGGGACCGTGCCTTTTCGGCCGACCCGGAGATCGTCGCCGATCTCGGGCTGTGCGTGGCGGATGGCCTGATGGCCGGCGGCGTTTTGCCGGTGATCAAGCATCTTCCCGGACACGGACGGGCGCGGGTCGACAGCCATCTGGAACTGCCGGTGATCGAGGCGCCTTTGGAGACATTGCGCGCGGCCGACTTTGCGCCGTTCAGAGCCCTCCGCCACCTGCCGCTGGCGATGACGGCGCATCTTCTTTACCCGGAAATCGATCCGGACAATCCCGCCACCCAGAGCGTCAAGGTCATTACGGAGGTGATTCGCGGAGACATCGGTTTCGAGGGCTGTTTGATGTCCGACGATATCTCCATGAAGGCCCTAGGTGGGGATATGTCCGCGCGTGCCGCGAAAACCTTTGAAGCTGGCTGCGACCTGGTGCTTCACTGCAACGGGGACATGGCAGAAATGCAGGCGGTCGCGGCGGTTGCGCCGGAAATGTTTGGTGTTCGGGCGGAGCGTTGCCAAAAAGTGCTTGAGTGTCGGACCGGGGCTGCGACCCGGCTCGATCCGGAGCAGGCACTTGCCGAGCTGGACGCCCGATTGCGTCCCGTATGGCAACGGCCGGGCTAGATCCGCGCGCAGGCGCTGAGACGGACGTCGACCGGAGAGCGGACGCTGCCGAGCCGGCCGGGTCCCATCCATGCGTTATCTTTACGCCTGGGCCTTGAGAAACGATTATGGCGTGTTGGGCTTGAGAAAGGCTGGAAGCTCCGGTGCGGGCCTTGATTGGGACAGCTGAGGGCGCGGCAGATATGGCGCAAGAAGAGTTGAAAGACTTTTGGGCGGACGGCGATCCGGCGCAGGACCGGGCCATCTCCGACCCGCAACTCGTTGTCGATGTGGACGGCTTCGAGGGCCCGCTTGATCTTCTTCTGGCGCTGGCGCGCAATCAAAAGGTCGATCTGGCCCGGATCTCGATCCTCGCTCTGGTGGAGCAATATCTGAATTTTGTGATCGAAGCGCGCCGGCTGCGGCTGGAACTGGCCGCGGATTATCTCGTCATGGCCGCCTGGCTGGCCTATCTCAAATCGCGCCTCCTGATCCCCGAACAGAAGCAGGAAGACGAACCGACCGGTGAGGAGCTTGCGGCGGCGCTCGCCTTCCGCCTGCGGCGCCTCGAAGCCATGCGTGAGGCATCCGGCAAGCTGTTGGCCCAAAACCGGTTGGGCCGCGACGTGTTTGCCCGGGGCGCCCCTGAAACCGAAAGCATCGTGCACAAGAGCGTTTTCGACGCGACCATCTATGAGCTTCTGTCCGCATACGCCACGCAACGCCAGCGTCAATCGGTGACGTCTGTCCAGGTCTTGCGCCGCACGGTCTGGTCCTTGCAGGAGGCGCGCGACCTGCTGACCCGGCTGATCGGGCAGGTTGCGGAGTGGGCGCCGATCACCAGCTATCTCCAAGAGTATCTTTACAACGACAAGGACTGGGCCACGGTGGTGGCCAGTTCTTTCTCCGCCAGCCTCGAAATGGTGCGTGAAGGCCGGCTCGAAATCCGACAGAGCGGAGCCTTCGAGACGGTCTATGTGCGCGCCGCCACCAGGGATGACTCCGATGAAGCCTGAGGGACAGCTTCTTGATCTCGCGGTTCCGCGCGACCGCCGGACAGGGCCGGACGGCAAGTCCGACCGGGAGGGCATGCGGATGGTTGAAGCGCTGCTGTTCGCCTCGGCCGATCCCCTGTCCAGGGAGGAACTCGCCGACCGGTTGCCGCGGGGCGCCGATGTCGACGGTATCCTGGAGGCGTTGCGGCGGACATACGCGGCGCGCGGGGTCAATCTGGTGCAGGTGGCCGGAAAATGGTGTTTTCGAACCGCCGAAGATCTCTCCTTCTTGATGCGCCGCAGCACCGAGGAGCAGAAGAAGCTGTCGCGGGCTGCCCTGGAGACCCTTGCCATCATTGCCTATCATCAACCGGTGACGCGGGCGGAGATCGAGGAGATCCGCGGTGTTTCCACGTCCAAGGGCACGCTTGACGTGCTGTTGGAGACTGGGTGGGTGCGGATGCGCGGCCGCCGCCGGACGCCCGGCCGTCCCGTAACCTATGGGACCACCGAGGGGTTTCTGGTCCATTTCGGACTTGAGAGCGTGAAGGACCTGCCGGGTTTGGAGGAATTGAAAGGGGCAGGGCTGCTTGACAGCGCCGTCCCGGCCTCCTTCATAGTGCCGATGCCCAATGACGTAGAAGACTTG
Source organism: Roseibium aquae (assembly GCF_008711285.1). Taxonomy (GTDB): domain Bacteria; phylum Pseudomonadota; class Alphaproteobacteria; order Rhizobiales; family Stappiaceae; genus Roseibium; species Roseibium aquae. The sequence continues at coordinate 92,607 of NZ_VXDC01000009.1, read as the reverse complement.
ACAGCTGATGAGGATCCGCTGGAAGAGGATGGTCTTTTCGATGACAGTCAGGACCTGGACCGCTGACCCATATGCCAAGACACATTGACGGGAACGACACTCGGGATCCGGGTGCCGCGGAAGGCCCGCGCTGGGGGGAACGGGGAACGGCCGGTGCCACGATCGCGGCGGGCCTGACCTATGAGGCCGTTACCCATCATTATGGAGATGTGCCTTCCGTGCGTGATCTTTCCCTGGAAATCGCGCCGGGCGAAGTGCTGTGTCTGCTCGGTCATTCCGGCTGCGGCAAAACGACTCTGATGCGGGTCGCGGCCGGCATCGAGCGGCAGACGAGCGGGCGCGTGCTGATCAATGGCCGGGAGGTGGCGGGCCCGAACGTGTTCTTGCCGCCTGAACGGCGCGGCGTCGGACTGATGTTTCAGGACTATGCGCTGTTTCCCCATATGACGATCGGCGAGAATGTCATGTTCGGCCTCACCAATATGCCGAAACAGGACCGGGAAAAGATCGCCAGGGCTGCGTTGAGCCGGGTCGGTTTGGCGGACTATGCGTCGGATTATCCGCATGCGTTGTCGGGCGGAGAACAGCAGCGTGTCGCGCTTGCCCGCGCCATGGCGCCCCGCCCGGGGATCCTCCTGATGGACGAACCGTTTTCCGGGCTGGACCGGCGGCTGCGGGACCGCGTCCGCGAGGAGACCTTGACGATCCTGCGGGAAACGCGCGCGACCTGCATCATCGTCACCCACGATCCGGAAGAGGCGATGCGCCTTGGCGACAAGATCGCCCTGATGCGGGGGGGGCGGCTGGTGCAGCACGGCACGGCGGGCGAACTGTACAACACCCCGGTAGATGCCTTTGTCGCGCGCTTCTTTTCCGAGGTGAATCTGATCGAGGGCGTGGCTGCCGATGCAACAAGGGTGGACACGGCGCTTGGTCCGGTTGTGGGCGCAGGTTTCGCACCGGGCCTCAAGGTCGATGTGTGTATCCGCCCGCAAGGGATCCTTCTGGATACTCCGGAGAACGGTCCGGTTCAGGCCCGGATCATGGCAAAACGATTCGTCGGGGAAGTCGATTTGGTCACGCTTATCGTGGATGGGCTTGACGAACCGCTTCATGCCCGGCTGCGCGCCGGCAGCCCCTGGCGGGTGGGAAATGATGTGTCGGTGTCTACCGATCCCAAGGATGTTCTTGTATTTCCAGCCGGCACGGCACATCTGAAGTAGATCGGCGCCGGGTGCGGCTACGCCCATCGTTGCAGAATGACCCGTGTTGCGGGGGCTATGGCTTTTTTGTACAAGGGGCCTCCGGGCCGCGAGAGCCTAGGGAATGGGAGTTTGGCGTATGGGCATTAGTGTGTGGCAGATTCTGATCATTGCGGTGATCGTCGTTCTGCTTTTTGGACGCGGTAAGATCTCCGAGCTGATGGGGGATGTGGCCAAGGGGATCAAGAGCTTCAAGAAGGGCATGGCGGAGGACGACGACAAGCCCGCCAGCGAGCCCGCCAAGACGATTGATCATCAGCCGTCGGAAACCGTCTCCGCCGAGAAGGCAGAAGACAAGACCAAGGCCAGCTAAACGCGCCGTCTCCTTGCCGCGCACCGGTTCTTGAAACGGCGGATCTGACATGTTCGACATCGGTTGGACGGAACTTCTGATGATCGCCTGCGTTGCGATCATCGTGGTGGGCCCTAAGGACTTGCCGCGCATGCTGCGCTCGCTCGGCCAGACAATCGGCAAGATGCGCCGGTTGTCGCGCGAGTTTCAGTCCACTTTCAATGACGCCCTGCGCGAAGCCGAGCGCGAGGCAGACATTCTCGACATGAAAAAACAGGTCGAGGAAATTGGAAACACCAATCCGCTCGGCGATCTGAAAAAGTCCATCGAGGACGACTTCAAGGCCAAGCCGCGAACGAGCGGGACGCCGGACCCCGCGCAACCGGCCAGCAAGCCGGCGGCGCCAACCGGTGCGGCATCCGTATCGGAAACGCCTGAGGTATCCAAACCTGAGGCGACCAAACCCGCGGCCGCCTCTTCGGCCCCAGCTCCGGGTTCCGCGCCAGATCCGGCCGCGGCACCGGTTGCGGAAGATAACAAAGCATGACCCAGGAAGACATCGACGCCTCCAAGGCGCCTCTCATCGAACATCTGATCGAGTTGCGTCAGCGGCTGATCTGGTCCATCGGGGCCATCCTGGTGATGTTCGTGGTCTGCTTTTTCTTCGCCACGGACATCTTCAACATTCTCGTCGTGCCTTACGAGCGGGCGGCGGGGGAAACCCGGCCCATCGAACTGATCTACACGGCTCCCCAGGAGTACTTCTTCACCCAATTGAAACTGGCGCTTTTTGGCGCATTGTTCCTCGCCTTTCCCGTCGTCGCCACCCAGATCTACATGTTCGTGGCGCCGGGCCTCTACAAGGAAGAGCGGGGGGCGTTCCTGCCGTTTCTGGCCGCTACTCCGATCCTGTTCCTGATCGGTGCGTGCCTGGTTTATTTTCTGGTCATGCCGATGGCGATGACCTTCTTCCTGTCGATGGAGCAGGACGGCTCCGCCGGTCAGGCCGCCATTTCCCTTCTGCCGCGCGTCAGCGAGTATCTCGGCCTGATCATGATCTTGATCTTCGCCTTCGGTCTTGTGTTTCAGCTTCCCGTCGTCCTGACGCTGCTGGGCCGGGCGGGTATGGTGTCGGCCGACACCCTGAGGAAGAAGCGGAAATATGCGATTGTCGGCGCATTCGCCGCGGCGGCCGTTTTGACGCCGCCCGACCCGATCTCGCAGATCGGTCTTGCACTGCCCACGCTCCTTCTCTACGAAGTCTCCATCCTTTCAGTCAGACTCATCGAGCGGAAGCGGGCGGAAAAGGAAGCGGAAAAAGAGGCTGGGGACGAAGCCTGATCCCTTCTGCACCTGGTCCTGGCTCGGCGGGTCGTAACCCTCTAGCGCCGTACCGGGATACAGTATGTTCGATATCAAGTGGATCAGGGAAAACAGCGACGCCTTCGACCGGGCCTTGGCCAAACGTGGCTACGAAGCGTGTTCGGCCAAGCTGATCGCGCTTGACGACGCCCGTCGCGCGCATATCACCAAGCTTCAGGAAGCCCAGGAACGCCGCAACTCCGCCTCCAGGGAAATCGGTAAGGCCAAGGCCGCCGGCGACGAGGATAAAGCCCAGTCGCTCATGAAGGAGGTGGCCGATATCAAGGCCTTCGTTCAGTCGGGCGAGGAGGAGGAGCGCAAGCTGATTGCCGCGCTTGAGGCGGCGATGGCGGTTATCCCCAACTTGCCGCATGACGACGTGCCGGTCGGCCCTGATGAATCCGGCAACGTGCTTTACCGCGAACATGGCCAAAAACCGGTCTTTACATTCAATCATGCGCCCAAGGAACACTTCGACCTCGGCGAGGCCCTTGGCGGTATGGATTTTTCAACGGCCGCCGAGTTGTCCGGAGCCCGGTTTGTTGTGCTGAAGGGCCAAATCGCGCGTCTTGAACGCGCGCTTGGCCAGTTCATGATTGATCTCCACACACAGGAACACGGCTATACCGAAGTGTCGCCGCCTCTCCTGGTGCACGACAAGCCACTGTTCGGAACGGGCCAACTGCCGAAGTTCGAGGAAGACCTCTTCAAGGCGGGAGACCATTATCTGATCCCAACGGCCGAAGTGCCGCTGACCAATCTGGTCGCCGGTCAGATCCTGGCCGAAACCGATTTGCCGCTTCGCGTGGCCGCGCTGACCTATTGCTTCCGGTCCGAAGCGGGGTCGGCCGGCCGTGACACCCGTGGCATGCTGCGTCAGCACCAGTTCGAGAAATGTGAAATGGTGTCGGTCACCACCCCGCAAGAGTCGCTGAACGAACTGGAGCGCATGCTGGACTGCGCGGAAAACGTGTTGAAGAAGCTGGGGCTTCACTATCGAGTCATGACCCTTTGCACCGGCGATATGGGATTTGGCGCGCGCAAGACCTACGACATCGAGGTCTGGCTGCCCGGGCAGGGCAGCTACCGCGAAATCTCCTCCTGCTCCGTTTGCGGAGATTTTCAGGCCCGGCGCATGAATGCCCGCTACCGGCCCGCGGATGCGAAACAGACGGTGCCCGTGCACACCCTGAACGGCTCGGGTCTGGCCGTAGGCCGCACGCTCATTGCCGTTTTGGAGACCTACCAGAACGCAGATGGAACTGTGACGGTTCCGGAGGTTTTGCGCCCTTACATGAACGGACTGGAGACAATTGGCTAAATGCGGATTCTCATCACCAATGACGACGGCATCAACGCCCCGGGTCTCGACGCGCTGGAACGGATCGCCGCCCAGTTGTCCGGCGACGTGTGGACCATCGCTCCGGAAACCGACCAGAGCGGTGTAGCTCATTCGCTGACACTCAGCGACCCGTTGCGGTTGCGGCAGATCTCGGAACGCCGCTTCGCACTGAAGGGAACGCCGACCGACTGCGTGATCATGGGGGTGCGCAAGGTTCTGCCCGACATGCCGGATCTGGTGCTGTCCGGCATCAACCGGGGCCAGAATCTGGCCGAGGATGTCACCTATTCCGGCACGGTGGCCGGTGCGATGGAAGGTGCCATTCTTGGCATCCGCTCCATCGCCGTGTCCCAGGCCTATGATTGGAACACGAAGACCGAGCCCCCCTATGAAACGGCGGAGGCGCACGCGCCAGCCTTGTTCAGGAAGCTGATGGCCTTCGACATGCCGCGCTACACGCTTCTGAATGTCAATTTTCCGGCCGTCCGCCCCGACGCGGTCAAGGGCGTGCGGGTGACCGTGCAAGGGCATCATGAACAAAGCGGCCTTGTGATCGACGAGCGGGAGGACCGGCGCGGATTTCCATACTACTGGCTCGGCTTCCGCGACAGGGGAGAATCCATTCGCGGCAATTCCGATCTTCATGCAGTTCGGGACGGCTACGTTTCGGTCACGCCGCTCCGCATCGACTTGACCGCGCATGATATGGTGTCGGACCTGACAATCGGTCTGACCTGACAGCCAAAGGCGGCGCATGGCCATTCGCGTATCCGATCCACAGTCAGATGGTTCTCAGGTCCTGCCCGACGAGGCGGAGGCGAGGGCGGCACTGGTTCTGGGACTACGGCGCCGGGGAATTGGTTCTCGCGAGCTGTTGTCCGCGATTGAGCGCGTGCCGCGCCGCTTGTTCCTGTCCGCCCGCCATCATGATCTGGCCTACGAGGATTCGCCGTTGCCGATCGAATGCGGGCAGGTGGTGTCGGCGCCGTCCTTTGTCGCCGCGGTGCTGCAGGCGCTGTCCGTGTCATCCAGCCATTCGGTGTTGGAGATTGGCACCGGATCCGGCTATCAGGCCGCCATTCTTGGGCATTTGGCTGCGCGTGTCGATACCATTGACAGGTACAGAACTCTGGCGGATCTGGCCCGTCAACGCCTGGCGGCCTTGAAGATGACCAAAGTGGAGGTCCACTGCGCGGACGGATTTACCGGACTTAAGTCGAAAGCTCCATTCGACCGTATCATCCTGACCGGCGCTGTTGATGCGGTGCCTGAAACCCTGATCAACCAGCTGACACCGGACGGTGTCCTGATTGCCCCCATCGGCCCGGCCCGCCAGGCCCAGGTGCTGACCAGGATCTCGTTTGAGACCGGGAACCGCGTGGAGAAGCAAATTGACCGGGTCCGGTTGGTTTCGATGTCTCCCGGCCGGGCGCAGAGCCTCTAACTCCCGATCCTTTTAGCGGATTTCTTCAGGTTTTATAAACCTTACTGCTGTCTACTCTTAACCATAACGGCCATTTCTAGTTCGGTTTGAGTAGGGCTATGGATAAGCGGATGCGTACCCTCCGCAGCGACTTGATGACCAAAGTCGCTCTGGTGACACTGATTGGCGGCGTTCTCGCCGGCTGCAGCAATGCTGTGGAACGGTTCGGAGAGGCGCCGATCTACACGGGCGGCACCGGCAATCAGCGCGCGATTTTGGGCGGTGAGGCAAGTCAGCCAAGTTACGATGATATCGTCAATGGAACCGGCGGGACGGTCGCCGGTTTGCCCCCGGCGTCATCAGCCCCTGTTTCGACCGGCTCAATCCGCACCCCCGCGCCGCAGCGCACCATTCAAAGTCAGCCCCTTCCAGCCATGCAAGGCGTGCCCCAGCCCGGTGCCGTCCTTGCGGCGCCGGCAGCGGTAGTGTCCGCGCCGGTGGTCCCGGCCGGTGCCGCGCAGCCCGTGTCCTGGAAGGGGTGGACCTCCACTGGCGGGACGCGCATCGCTGCCAGGTCCGGCGACAGCGTCGACAAGATCGCGCGCCGCTACGGTGTGCCGGCGCAGGCTGTCGCCCGTGTCAACGGCCTTCCGGACAATGCGCCGCTTCAGCCCGGCCAATCCATCATCATCCCGACATATGTCTACGGCGCCCAGGACACCCCGGCGCGGCAAAGTGTTTCCGCCGCGCAGCCGGTCGCCCTGCCTGCAGCTTCTGGACCGGTGCCGCAGTCGACCGGGTCCATTGCGGCAACGTCCCAAAGCGGCGTGCCGCAGCGCAAGCCAGCACGGCAGCCCAGTTTTGCGGAGATCTCCGCCGGGCAAGTCGCGGCCTCATCGCCGGAGCCCATCCGCGTCAGTGCCGCGCCGCGAACCAAGCCGGTGACGTTGCCGTCCGCTTCGGGGCAGATGCCTCAAACCACAGCATCGATCTCCAGCCCGGCGAGCCCGCCGATCCCAGATCGCCAGCCGGTCCGGACGGTCTCCACGTCCCAGCCGGCTCCGGCTTCCGGCCCGTCGGCAACGCCGAATCCGGCAGGATCCAGCATGCCCGAGCAAACCCCGCAGGTCGTGGCAGCCGTGCAGCCGGAAGAAGTATCGGCCAGTGCGACGCAGTTTCGCTGGCCAGTGCGTGGGCGCATCATTTCCGAGTTCGGCGCCAAGCCGGGTGGTGGACATAATGAAGGCATCAACCTGGCCGTTCCGGAAGGAACGCCGGTGCTCGCCGCGGCTCCCGGTACAGTCATCTACTCAGGCAATGAACTGCAGGGCTACGGTAATCTGGTTCTCTTGCGCCATGACGATGGCTGGGTCAGCGCCTATGCGCACAATAGTGAGCTGAAAGTCAAACGGGGCGATACGGTCCGGCGCGGAGATGTGGTCGGCCTGGCGGGCGCAACCGGTTCGGTCACCACGCCACAGGTGCATTTCGAGCTCCGCCGCGGCAACAAGCCGGTCGATCCCCTGAAGTACCTCCCCAGGGGATAGGGCTCAAAGCGTTTTCTCTAGGCGGCCGGCGAGATCCTGGATGAACTGAAACGCGACACGGCCCGAGCGGCTTCCCCTGGTTGTGGCCCATTCCAGCGCTTCGGCGCGCAGGCGGGCCGGTTCGATGATCAGGGCATAGTGATCGGCATACGCGCGGACCATTTCGAGATAGTCGTCCTGGCTGCATTTGTGGAAACCGAGCCACAATCCGAACCGGTCGGACAAAGACACTTTTTCTTCCACAGCTTCCGCCGGATTGATCGCGGTCGATCGTTCGTTTTCGATCATGTCACGGGGCAGTAGATGCCGCCGGTTCGAGGTGGCGTAGAAGATCACATTGTCCGGCCGTCCCTCGATCCCGCCTTCCAGCACCGCCTTGAGCGACTTGTAGGACGTGTCGTCGTGGTCGAAGGACAGGTCGTCGCAGAAGATGATGAAACGGGCTTCGGCATCGCGGATCTGCATCATCAGGGCGGGCAGGGTGTCGATGTCCTCGCGGTGGATTTCCACCAGCTTCAAGGTTGGGCTGTCCAAGCTGGCATTCACTGCCGCATGAACGGCCTTGACCAGCGAACTCTTGCCCATTCCCCTTGCACCCCAGAGCAAAGCGTTGTTTGCGGGGAGGCCTTTGGCAAAGCGCCGCGTGTTGTCCAGAAGGATCTCCTTGAGGCGGGTCACGGCACACAAGAGTGCCAAATCCACGCGGTTGACCCGCGCCACCGGATGAAGCTCGCCCGGGTTTGGCCACCAGACGAAGGCGTCTGCGGCCGTGAAATCGGGCACCTTCGGGACAGGCGGGACGGCCCGTTCTAAGAGGGACAACAGAGAATCGAGTTTGGCATTGAGAGCCGAAAGTGTGTCCGGGTCGGTCATTTGTGCCTTGTATCCCCTGTCAATTTGCCCCATTTGAGGACCATCTTCGCCGGCTCGAACGGTTAGCACGGTGTGAAAGGCGCGGAAAAGCCGTTTCGGGGCGTTCCGGTACGCTGGTTGATGCCGGTATGCCTTGAAAACGCAACAACCGTGGTTATAGTCCGCGCCACTGAAAATCCTCCAGCCGTCTGGACTGCTCTCGCGCAGACGGATCTTTGGACGTTAGGGAGACTTGAATGCTCATTACGCCCGCCTACGCGCAGGCCGCCGGTCCGGCTTCCGGTTCCGATTTCCTGTTGTCGCTCCTGCCATTTGTCGCGATTTTCGCCATCATGTGGTTCCTGATCATCCGGCCCCAGCGGCAACGGATGAAACAACATCAGGAAATGGTGTCTAACCTGCGCCGTGGTGACACGGTGGTCACGTCGGGCGGCCTGATCGGCAAGGTGTCGAAAGTCGTCGACGATGGCGAGCTGCATGTCGAGCTTGCCGAGGGTGTCAAGGTTCGTCTTGTCCGCAACATGGTACAGGAAGTGCGCGCCAAGTCGGAGCCGGTGAAGGACAACTCCTAACGCTGTCCTTTCCGGCCGGATCCGATCCGGAAATGAAATGCGGCGGGCCGGTCTCACAGCCGGCCCGAACTCCATCACAGGCTTGATGTCATGCTCTATTTCGCCCGCTGGAAGATCGCCCTGATTGTGGTGGTGATCACCGCCGGTTTTCTCGCAACGCTTCCCAATTTCCTGTCCAAGCAGACCCTTGAGAGCTGGCCGGACTTTCTGCCGAAAAACCAGATGGTTCTGGGCCTCGATCTTCAGGGGGGCGCGTATCTCCTTTATGAGGTGGATCAGCAGGATTACGTTCAGAAACGGCTGTCCAGCCTTGTCGGAGACATCCGGACGCTGCTTAGGGAAGATCCGAGGATCGGCTATACCGGGCTGGGCGTTCAAGGCGATGCTGCACAAGTTCGCATCCGGGATCTGAGCCGGCTGGAAGAAGCAGCCGAACGGCTCGACGAACTGCGCAATCCCCTCGTGTCTTCCCTGTTCGGCGGTCAGCCGGTCGACGAGTTCGAGCTGACTGTCGGCAATGACGGGTTGATACGCTTCACCTACACCGAAGATGGTCTCGACAACCGTTTGCAATCGATCGTTCAACAGTCGATCGAGGTGATCCGCCGGCGTGTCGACGAACTCGGCACCACCGAACCGAACATTCAGCGTCAGGGCACGGACCGCATTCTTGTCGAGGCGCCTGGCGAAGACGATCCCGAGCGCCTGAAGGCCCTGGTGGGGCAAACGGCGCAGCTGACCTTTCATATGGTCGACAATTCCATGTCGGGCGATCAGGCGCTTCAGGTTCGCCCGCCCGTGGGCACGATGGTCGTCATGTCGATGGACGACCCACCCATTCCGTATCTTCTCGAGGAATCCCCGCTTCTGAGCGGAGAAGATCTGGTCGATGCCCAGGTCAGTTTCGATCAACGGACGAACGAACCGGTGGTCAACTTCCGGTTCAACACTTCCGGCGCGCGGAAGTTTTCCAACATCACGCAACAGAATGTCGGCCGTCCGTTTGCGATCGTTCTGGATGATGAGGTGATTTCAGCCCCGGTTATCCGTGAGCCGATCACCGGGGGATCGGGCCAGATTTCCGGCAGCTTCACCGTGGACGGAGCGAACGATCTGGCCGTTCTGTTGCGCGCCGGGGCACTGCCCGCCAAGCTCACCGTGATCGAAGAACGGTCCATCGGGCCCGGACTTGGGCAGGATTCCGTCGATGCAGGCCGGATCGCATCGATCATTGCCGGTGCCGCTGTGATCATCTTCATGATCCTGGCCTACGGGCGTTTCGGCATTATCGCGGATTTGGCGCTGGCATCGAATATCGTTCTCATTTTCGGCGCGCTGACCTTCCTGCAAGCCACGTTGACCTTGCCGGGGATCGCCGGGATCGTCCTGACCATCGGGATGGCGGTTGATGCCAACGTTCTGATCTTCGAACGTATCCGGGAGGAGGCGCGGGCCGGTAGATCCGCGATTTCCGCGATCGACGCGGGCTACAAACGCGCGCTTGGGACCATCCTTGATGCGAACATCACGACGTTGATCGCCGCGCTGATCCTGTTCCAGCTTGGCTCCGGCCCGGTCCGGGGGTTTGCCGTCACACTGGCGATCGGGATCTTCACGACGGTGTTCTGCGCTTTCACCTTCAGCCGCCTGCTGGTGGCCACGTGGGTCCGCTGGCGGCGGCCCTCTCAATTGCCGATTTAGTCCGGGAGACAGATCATGGCCTTGCTCCGTTTGGTGCCGGACAACACGCATCTCAAATTCATGTGGTTGCGGAAGGTGAGCTTTCCTGCGTCCATCCTCCTTGTGCTGGCGTCGATTGCGCTGTTCGTGACAGTCGGCCTGAATTACGGGATCGACTTCAAGGGCGGCACGATCATCGAACTCAAGACCGATGGTCCGGCTGATATCGCTCAGATCCGCTCGGACCTCGGAACCCTGAATCTTGGCGATGTTCAGGTTCAGCAATTCGGTGGAGAGGACGAGGTTCTCGTCCGCGTCGAGGAACAGCCGGGCGGCGAATTGGCTCAGCAGGCCGTTGTCGGACAGGTCCGAACCCTGTTCGAGGGCAAGAACTACGAGTTCCGCCGGGTCGAAGTGATCGGGCCGCGGGTTTCGAGTGAACTCGCCCAGGCGGGCACCATAGCTGTTGGCGTGTCGCTTCTGGCGATCCTGTTTTATATCTGGTTCCGGTTCGAATGGCATTTCGCCGTTGGCGCCATCATCACGACGGCTCATGATGTGGTAATCACGATCGGCCTGTTCGTGATCCTCCAACTGGATTTCTCGCTTTCGTCCATCGCGGCCGTTCTCACGATTATCGGTTACTCGCTCAACGATACCGTGGTTGTCTATGACCGGATCAGGGAGAACTTGCGAAAATACAAGAAGATGGCTCTTTCGGATCTGCTCGACCGCTCGATTAACGAAACCTTGTCCCGAACGGTGTTGACCTCCGTCACAACCCTTCTTGCGCTTCTGTCACTCTACACTTTCGGCGGTGAAGTCATCCAATCGTTTACGCTTGCGATGATTTTCGGGATCCTGATCGGAACCTATTCGTCGATTTTCATTGCGTCGCCGATCTTGATCCTTCTCAATCTGCGCGGCGACGGGAAGGCTCCGGACGGAGAAGAAGGCGCAGCGGAAGCAAAAGAGGGCGTTCAGGCCTGAGGCGGATTGATGTTGGTACGCGAGGCGCATTTCCCCGGACGGGCGCCGATCGACAGCTATGGCGACGGCGGTTTCCGCTTCGCCGAGATGTCACACCGGGGTTCTATCCTGTGTGTTCCGAGCGGGATTTATGGTTGGGCGCCAAACAAGCCGGCAGACCTTGATCTGAAGGCCTTTGAAAAGGTCTTCGAAGAACAGGAAGAGATCGAGGTCCTTCTGGTGGGAACCGGGAATGATCTCGTGCCGCTTCCAGCTGATCTCAAGGCGGCCTTTCGGGAAGCCGGGATCATGGCGGACTCGATGTCGACCGGAGCCGCCGTCCGGACGCTCAATGTGCTGTTGTCCGAAGACCGGGCCGTGGCCGCGGCCCTTGTTGCCGCTGATTAAGTCTTCTTCGGAGTGACAACAGTCCTGATGACTAGCGATTTCGATCACGCTGCGGAAAGCCTGCGCACACAGGACTGGAATCGGTACATGTCCGTTCTGTTTGCCGACAAGGCGCACCGGCCGGGTCTGTTCGCCCTTTATGCGTTCAATGCGGAGATTGCGCGGGTCCGGCAGATGATCAGCGACCCTTTGCCAGGCGAGGTTCGCCTTCAATGGTGGCGGGACTTACTCAACGGTGTGGAACACGGCGAAGTTGCCGGCAATCCCAATGCGGCCGCGCTCCAAAGAACGATTGCCACGTATCGGTTACCGGTCGGTGCGTTTCAAGACCTGATCGATGCGCGTGTTTTCGACCTGTATGATGATCCGATGCCGAGCCTCCACGATCTTGAAGGCTATGCAGGTGAGACCACGTCCGCTATTTTCCAGATCGCGGGAATGATCCTCAATGGTGGGAAAGACCCCGGTACGGCCACCGTGGCCGGTCATGCCGGTGTTGCCTACGCCTTGACCGGCCTGATGCGCTCGCTTCCCTATCATGCGTCGCGGCGTCAGGTCTTTCTGCCCTCTGATCTTCTGGCCCGCCATGGCGTGCGGATCGAAACCGTTTTTCAGGGCCAGACCACCCCTGAGCTCAAGGCGGCTCTCTATGAGATGCGCGATCATGTGCGTCACCATCTGAAGCGGGTTCGCGAGAATCTGGATGCAATTACGCCGCGGATCGCGGCAGCCTATCTTCCGCTGGCGCTGGTCGAGCCCTATCTGAAAAAGCTCGAGGTGCCGGACCACGATCCGCTCAAAGAACTGGCCGAAGTGTCCAAATTGCGCCGGCAATGGCTTTTGTGGCGGGCAAGCCGGAAACCGGTCAGCCGGATATAGGAGCGCACACCGGGTGAAGGAAACAGTCGAACTGACGGAATACTCGCGCGAATGGGCTCAGCAGTTCGAGGAGGAAGCTGTCCGGGTTGCGGGCGTTCTGGGCGGGAACCTCACCAGCCTCCATCATATCGGCAGTACGGCCGTGCCCGGGCTCCTTGCAAAACCCATCATTGATCTCTTGGCGGAAGTGGTAAGCCTTGAGGCCTGCGACGCAGCAACAGCGGGCATGCAGCTTCTCGGGTATGAGGCGATGGGGACTTTTGGCATCGCGGAACGTCGGTATTTCCGCAAGTTCAACGCCGAGCGGCGCCGGACCCACCACCTGCATGTTTTTGTTGCCGGGTCGGATCACGCGATCCGGCACCTGGCTTTCCGGGACTACCTGATCGCACATCCCGAAAAAGCCGCCGAATATGTTGCCCTGAAACGCAAATTGTCCAGGATTGATGGCGGGGATTGGGACAGTTATGTCTCTGGCAAGGACCGCTTCGTTCAGAATATGGAGCGTCTGGCTGTCGATTGGTATGCGGAACGCGGCGCCTGAGGCGCCGCTCCCACAATCACTCAGCCGCGGCCTGAACAGGGCCGATCTGCGCTTGCCAGGCGGCAAAATCCGTTTTGGCGCGCTGGGTCATCGCCAGTTTCTTGGCCCGTGTCTTGTCCTTGCCCTTGATGCGCTTGCCGTCCGCGTCCTTGGTCGGTGCTTCCACCGGCGGAAACAGGCCGAAATTGACATTCATCGGCTGGAAGGAGCGGGGAGCTGACGGCGCTTCCTCGTCCCGCGAGATATGACCGCCGGTAATGTGGGCGAGCAGCGCGCCCATGGCGGTGGTCGCCGGCGGGGCTGAGACAGCTCGCCCAAATCGCTCATGAGCAGCGAAGATGCCGGCCATGCAGCCGACGCTGGCCGATTCCACATAGCCTTCGCATCCTGTGATCTGACCGGCGAACCGCAGGCGCGGCTCTGCCTTCAGACGCAGACTTGCGTCGAGAACCTTGGGTGAATTCAGGAACGTGTTCCGGTGCAGCCCGCCCAGACGGGCGAACTGGGCGTCTTCCAGGCCGGGGATCATCCGGAAGATGCCGGCCTGCGCGCCGTATTTGAGTTTCGTTTGAAATCCGACCATGTTGTAGAGCGTGCCGAGCGCATTGTCCTGGCGCAGTTGCACCACCGCGTAGGCCTTCACCTCCGGATTGTGAGGATTGGTCAGGCCCATCGGTTTCATCGGGCCGTGGCGAAGGGTTTCCCGACCCCGGGCCGCCATGACCTCGATCGGCAAGCAGCCGTCGAAATAGGGCGTGTTCGCCTCCCATTCCTTGAAATCCGTCGTGTCGCCCGCCAGAAGAGCATCGATGAACGCCTCGTATTGGGCCTTGTCCATCGGGCAGTTGAGATAATCCTTGCCGGTTCCGCCGGGCCCTGCTTTGTCGTAGCGGGACTGGAACCAGGCCTTGCCCAGATCGATGCTGTCGAAATGGACAATCGGCGCGATCGCGTCGAAAAAGGCCAGTGCATCTTCGCCGCTCTTGGCGAGAACCGCTTGCGAGAGCGCGGGCGAGGTGAGGGGGCCGGTCGCCACGATCACGCTGTCCCACTCCTCGGGCGGGAGGCCCGCGATCTCGCCACGCTCGACGGTGATCAGCGGATGGTCGGTCAGGGCCTTTGTCACGGCATCCGAAAACCCGTCCCGGTCGACCGCAAGCGCGCTGCCGGCGGGCACCTGGTTCGCATCGCCGCACGCCATGATCAAAGACCCTGCCTGGCGCAGTTCATGGTGAAGCAGACCCACCGCGTTCTGCTCGGAATCGTCGGAGCGAAACGAATTGGAGCAGACCAGTTCCGCCAGCCCGTCCGTCTGGTGGGCGTCGGTGCGCCGGACCGGGCGCATTTCATGAAGAACGACCGGGATACCGCGCCGGGCGATCTGCCAGGCGGCTTCCGAACCGGCCAGGCCACCGCCGATCACATGGATAGGCTTCATACAGTCCTCTGTCTCAAGGGGTTTGGGGCCGCAGTCACGGTGCGCGAGATCGCCTTCGTTCACCATTGTCCGGGCAAATGCGATCTTTTGCCTGCGGCATGTCATAACATGTGATGATCCTAGCAGAATTTAGATGGCTCCGCCAATCTTGGCGCGGATCATTCCGGGGTATCCGGCAGGGGCAGGGACAAGGACGGAGGGCTTGAACGCATGGTTTGGCTTCATATCCGCCGGGCGCTGATTTCGATGGGCTTGGTGGTTTTGGTCTCCGGCTGCGTCAGTCAATCGGATGGTGACGCGGGCGCATGGTTTGCCTATTCGGAAGGTTTGGGCCCGACACAGGACCGGTTGTTTATCTGTCACGGTTTTGGCTGCATCTATCGCTCACCGGTCCGGTATTCCGGTCGTGATACCGGTCATCTGCGCGCGCTGCTCGCCCGGGGCCGGGCATCGCCCGCGGCCGAGCGCGAGGCGATCGCCCGCGCAGTGGCCTGGAACGAACGCCGGGTCGCCCCTGAGGTCGGGTCGGCGGATGACCGGGGCGGTCTTGATCTGCACAACGCCCATGTGCGCGGCCAGATGGACTGTATCGACGAGGCGACCAACACCACCAGTTTGCTCCTGATGGCGCAGACACGCGGGTATCTGAGGCATCACACGGTGGGCCGGCCTGTTTCCCGGGGCTTTCTCCTCGATGGAAAGTACCCCCATGCCACCGCCTCCATCCGGGAAAAGCAGTCCGGGAAACGATACGCGGTCGACTCGTGGCCACGCGGGAATGGCAAAGCGCCGGATATCGTTGCCCTGAAAGCCTGGATGTCCAAGGATTACTAGCTCGTATGCAGGCGGCGTGATTGCGGGGCGCGGCCCGCAACGTGTGGAAACGGTAACGTGCCCCCGCCGATATGGCTCCACCGAAGGCGTTCAGCGTATGCTCCTGGGGGCATAATCCTGAACGCAAAAACTGGCCGCAAAAACTGGCCGCAAAAACTGGCCGCAAAAACTGGGCCTTGAAACAAAGAACGCCTGCCGGTGGGAGGTCCGGCAGGCGTCTTTGAAACCCGCAGTGACATGCGGGAGGCCGGGCGTTGCCATGGGAGGTTGGCGCGGCCCGGATGTTCGGTTCACTTCATCGAGGCGCGGGCATACCGGTCGATATCGCCGCGGCTGATCCCGAGATCTGTGAGTTCGCGCTCACTCAGACGGGACAGTTCATTGTAGGTGTTCTGGTAGCGCTTCCAGTTGCGGAAGGAGCGAACGACGGAATCAAGCATGGTTCTGGCCTTTCTATGGGGACCGTGTCTGTGGGGGCCGTGGTGCCGTTCGGCGCCGGGCCCGATCAAATCTGTTGAGTGCTAGATAAGCCCGGACTTGCCCATCAGGTAGACCCTATTTTGCAAGACAGCCTTGAGTAAAATGCAGGTCACCAAAGTCTTAAAGGCATTGTTGAAAGTTGATCCGCATAGATCAGGTGCCGCCGTCACACTTAATTTCTGGGTGCGGGCACTGTTGTACTGATCGGACGTATGGAAAAAGGTGCGGGGCGCGCAGGCTTGAAAAACGATCGCCCGCCGGTGGGAGGAGGTACCGGCGGGCGTCGTTTGGATGAGACAAGGCTGGGAGGAGGTGGCCTTGCCTCGACGCGGTCCTTGGCTTGGGAGGAGGAGGTAGCCTTGGACCGCGAGCTTTTTCGAGTTCGGTCAGCCGCGTCCGCGACGGGCGACAAACTCAATCTGGTTGCGGGTGATGCCAAGATCGCCCAACTCCCGGTTGGAGAGCCGAGACAGCTCATCCACGGTGCGGCGGTACTTCACCCAGTTGTTGTACTTGCGAACGACGGTGTCGAACATCGACCTATTTCTTTCTGTCCATGGCAGCGCGTCGCGGCGCTGCGTCATCAACTCGATGACCCAGATATAATTCGCGCTCCGAATTAAAAGAAGGCTCAGAAATGCATGTCAGTCATGCGCTGTTTGCAATGCAGCACAAATTGTCGCAGCCATCGGCCGGACAAAAGCAAAAAAGCTTGAAAGTCCTCACGGAAAAAGCTTGGTGCACTGCAACCTATTCGGCGGCATCCACGGTGTGATGCGGCCGGCGTGCCAGGAGTTCCTTCAGGAATTGCCCGGTGTAGCTGGACGCGACGTCCGCGACGTCCTCCGGCCGCCCGGTGGCCACGACGGTGCCTCCTCCATCGCCACCCTCCGGCCCCATATCCACGATCCAGTCGGCCGTCTTGATCACCTCAAGGTTGTGTTCAATGACCAGAACCGTGTTTCCCTGTTCGACCAGTTCATGCAGCACTTCCAACAGCTTTGCCACGTCATGGAAATGCAATCCGGTCGTCGGTTCGTCCAAAATATACAGCGTCCGGCCCGTGGAGCGCTTCGACAGTTCCTTGGCGAGTTTGACCCGTTGCGCCTCGCCGCCTGACAGGGTCGTGGCCTGCTGTCCGACCTTGATGTATCCGAGCCCCACGCGTGCGAGGGTTTCCATCTTGTCGCGTACCGCCGGAACGGCGGAGAAGAACGCGGCCGCTTCCTCAACGGTCATGTCGAGGACATCGGCGATCGATTTGCCCTTGAATTGCACTTCCAGCGTCTCGCGATTGTAACGTTGTCCCTTGCAAACGTCGCAGGTGACATAAACGTCTGGCAGGAAGTGCATTTCGATCTTGATCACGCCGTCGCCCTGGCAGGCCTCGCAGCGCCCGCCCTTGACGTTGAAGGAAAACCGGCCGGGCGCATATCCGCGCGCCTTCGCCTCGGGCATGCCGGCGAACCACTCGCGGATCGGCGTGAAAGCGCCGGTATAGGTCGCCGGATTGGAGCGCGGTGTCCGGCCGATTGGCGACTGATCGATATCGATCACCTTGTCCAGATGCTCCAGGCCGTCGATCCGGTCGTGCGGCGCCGGATTGTCCCTCGCGCCATTCAGCCGCCGGGCCGCGGCCTTGAACAGCGTATCGATCAGGAATGTCGATTTGCCGCCGCCGGACACGCCGGTGACGCACGTGAATGTGCCGAGTGGAATGTCGACGGATACGTCTTTCAGGTTGTTCCCCCGTGCGCCGATCACGGAGATCTTCCGCGTTTTCTTGATTTTTCGGCGTTCGGCCGGCTGCGGGATCACAAGGGTGCCCGACAGGTATTGGCCGGTAAGGGAGTTCGGGTTGGCCATGACTTCGGCCGGCGTGCCCTGGGCGACGATTTCCCCGCCATGGACACCGGCACCGGGGCCAACATCGACGACATAGTCCGCAGACAGAACCGCATCCTCGTCATGCTCAACGACAATCACGGTGTTTCCGAGATCGCGCAGGTGTTTGAGCGTCTCGAGCAGGCGGGCGTTGTCGCGCTGGTGCAGGCCGATCGAGGGTTCGTCGAGAACATAAAGCACACCGGTCAGTCCGGACCCGATCTGAGAAGCCAGCCGGATGCGCTGGCTTTCGCCGCCGGAGAGCGTCCCGGACCCGCGCGACAGGGTCAGATACTCCAGACCGACATCGTTGAGGAATTTCAGCCGCTCCCGGATCTCCTTCAGGATCCGGCCGGCGATTTCCCGGTCCTTGGCGCTCAGCAGGTCTGGCAGCGTGTCGAACCATTGTCCGGCATCCCGGATGCTGAGTTTGGCAGCGTGGCCAATATGCCGCCCGGCGATCCGCACGGCCAGCGCTTCGGGTTTCAGCCGGTAGCCTTCGCAGGCCGGACACGGGTGATCGGACTGAAAGCGCGAGAGTTCCTCGCGCACCCAGCTGGATTCTGTCTCCCGCCAGCGCCGTTCGATGTTTCCAATGACACCTTCAAAACTCTTTTCCGTCCGGTAGCTGCGCACGCCGTCATCATAGACGAACTCGATCTTTGCTTTTCCCGTCCCGTGCAGAATGGCGGTTCGGACCTCTCCCGGCAGATCCGTCCAGGGGGTCGCCATGGACACGTCGTAGTGCCGGCACAAGGCCTCCAGGGTTTGCGTGTAGTAGGGAGATGTCGAACCGGTTTTGGCCCAGGGCAGGATCGCGCCTTCGCGCAAGGACAGGCTTTGGTCGGGGACCACTAGATCGGCCTCGAATGCCAATGTGGTGCCCAGCCCGTCACAGGTGGAGCAGGCGCCGAACGGGTTGTTGAAGGAAAACAGCCGGGGTTCGATTTCCGAGATCGTGAACCCCGACACGGGACAGGCGAATTTTTCGGAAAAAATCAGGCGGGCTGGATGGCCGTTTTCGTCTGTCTGATCGGCGAATTCGGCTATTGCGATGCCATCGGCGAGCTTGAGCGCCGTTTCGAAGGAGTCGGCCAGACGGCCTGCGATATCATCGCGCACGACAATCCGGTCCACGACTACGTCAATGTCATGCTTGATTTTTTTGTCCAGGGCCGGGGCGTCGGCGATTTCATGGAATGTCCCGTCGATCTTGACCCGCTGGAACCCCTTTTTCATCAGGTCGGCCAACTCTTTCCGGTACTCACCCTTGCGGCCGCGCACAATCGGCGCAAGCAGGTAGAGGCGGGTTCCCTCGTCAAGCGTCATCACCCGGTCGACCATCTGGCTGACGGTCTGGCTTTCGATCGGCAGGCCGGTGGCCGGCGAATACGGCACGCCGACCCGGGCGAAGAGAAGGCGCATGTAATCATAGATTTCGGTGACCGTTCCCACCGTGGAGCGCGGATTCTTGGAGGTCGTCTTCTGTTCGATCGAGATCGCCGGCGACAGGCCCTCGATCTGATCGACATCCGGCTTCTGCATCATCTCCAGAAACTGGCGCGCATAGGCCGACAGGCTCTCGACATAGCGGCGCTGGCCTTCCGCGTAGATCGTGTCGAAGGCCAGCGAGGATTTTCCAGACCCGGAAAGGCCGGTCATCACTATCAGCTTGTCCCTCGGCAGATCGAGATCGACGCCTTTCAGATTGTGCTCCCGCGCGCCGCGAACGGACAGTGTCCGTGTGGGGTCAATCGGTGCGGAGGGACGGGAGGCTGGGGCAGATTTCGATTTCGCCATGACGGACGATCCTCGGAGCAAGGTATTGGCAGGCGTTGGATGCCGGGAACGGAGGGCCGTGCGCGATCCGGTCAAATGCCGGATATAGCATTCTACCGTGGCAGCGCCAGCCGGCCGGACCGATCCGCCTGCGATTTGTGCATATGACAGGCAAACACTATGCTTGCGAAATGAACATAACAAGAACAAAATAGCCAGATCTATCGGATCCACGAGGTCGGCAAGGCCCGGCGGGCCAATCTTGCGGTCCCATTTGTGGAAAAGCGCTTGTTGCACCGGAAAAGCATCGGATGGCGGGCACGAAGGCGATAGGGTCGGGCAAATTTCAATCTTTGGCGCCGAAACGGCAGGATTTCAGCGCCTTCGCAACAGGAGGTCGTTATGGCGGGCAGCGTCAACAAGGTCATTCTCGTGGGAAATCTTGGAGCCGATCCGGAAATCCGCCGGACCCAGGACGGGCGTCCGATCGCCAATTTGAGCATCGCTACCTCGGAAAGCTGGCGGGACCGCAACAGCGGGGAACGACGGGAAAAGACGGAATGGCACCGGGTGGTCATCTTTTCCGAGGGGCTCTGCAAGATTGCTGAGAACTACCTGCGGAAGGGATCCAAGGTGTATCTCGAAGGCCAATTGCAGACCCGCAAGTGGCAGGATCAGTCGGGCCAGGACCGGTATACGACCGAAGTCGTTCTCCAGGGCTACAACGCCAACCTGACGATGCTCGATGGCCGTGGAGAGGGTGGCGGCGGCGGCAGCATACCCGACTATAGCGGCGGTTCGTCCTCAGGGGGCGGCTTCGGGGGTGAATCCGGCGGTGGCGGTGGCTATGGCGGCGGGTCCGGCGGTGGCTATGGCGGTGGCCAGGGCGGCGGCTTCGGCGGCGGTGGGCAGAGTGGCGGCGGCCCGATGGACGATGAAATCCCCTTCTAAAGGGCGGCAATTTGGTCACACATCCGTGACAAACGCCTTTGCGGCGCCGCGACCGGTTTAACCCTTCGCACAGCCGTGTTGTATTACTTTGCGTCACGGTGTGCGCGAGTCGGCTTGATGTTTGTCCGGTGCCGCGCCTCCGCCGGGCCCATCCGACTTGAGACGAGTTGTTATTCGAATGACAAAATGCACCAAGATTCCGACAGCGCAGGCGATTGCGGGCATCCCGATGCGTCCGGCTCGTCTCACCTTCACCGCGGCGTTGATGGCCAGTGTTCTGGCTGCGGGCTTTACCGGACTGAGCCCCACCGATGCGCAGGCGCAAAATTTCTTCGAGCGGCTGTTCGATCCCGAACGCCACCGGGCCGAACAGCAGCGGCTGGAGGCGGAGCGCCGGCGTCAGGCGCTGAAGCAAAAGGCGACCCAGGTCCGTGTCTCGTCACCGCGCTTCCTGACATATCAGGCCGATGCCTGGAAAACCGTGTCATTGGCCACCCTTGCCGAAGTCAAAACGGCCGCGGTCGAAACCGGCCCTGATGAAGGCGCCGAGGGGCAGAGCATGACCGAAGCTGCGGCAACGCCCGTTTTGACGGATTTTGACCGCGCGCGGCCGGTTCTCAAAACGCTGCGTTTCAAGGCCCTGCCAGAGGTTGCCGCGGCTCTGGAGACGCATTACCGGGAAAGACCGGTCTTCATCTGGACGACCGACGGCGAACCGAACGCAGGCGCGCTTTCGGCGATGGAGGCGCTGGACAAGGCCGCGCTTTTCGCGCTTGATCCCGATGATTACGCTGTATCCATGCCGATCATCCCGGCGGCGCCCGCCGCGGTTCCCGATGACGCGGATGATGCCGCCAAGGAGGCGTTCGAGGCGGCGGAACTGAAACGGGCCGAAGTGATCATGGGCTTCGAGATCGAACTCTCGATCGCGGTCTTGACCTATATTCTGGATGCCGAACGCGGCCGGATCGATCCGAACCGGCTCTCCGGCTACCACGACCTTCCGCGCCACCAAGTCGATCTGGTTTCCGCCGCGCGGGCGTTGCAAACGGCGCAGGATGTCCGGGCGGTTATGGAAAGCCATCACCCGGCCGGCGATCATTTCCAGCTTTTGAAGGCTCAGCTCGCGGAGTTGCGGGCGCAGGACGAGGAAGACGAGCGCATCGTCATTGCGCCCGGCACGTTTCTCAAGGTGGGCCGGAGCAGTCCGGAAGTGGCCAACATCGTTGCCGCAATCGTGAAGAACGGGTCCGACACCCTTAAGGAAGCGCATGCGGAAACCCTTGCCGCCTATGATGGTGAAGAGCTGTATTCGCAAGAGATTGCGGATCTGGTGAAGGCCTATCAGGCGGAAAACGATCTCGCCGCCGACGGCATTGTGGGCAAGAACACCATCCTTGCGCTTGTCGGGGTGACCAATGCCGACAAGATTGCCAAGATCGAGCTTGCGATGGAGCGCAGCCGCTGGCTCCCTGAACACCTGGGTGAGCGGCATGTGATGCTCAATGTGCCGGCTTTCGAGGCCACGCATTTTTCTCCGGACGCCGAGCCCTTGACCATGCGCACCGTGGTCGGCAGGAAAACCAACCAGACATACTTCTTCTACGACACGCTGGAAGTGGTTGAATACAACCCTTATTGGGGTGTGCCATACTCCATCATCATCAATGACCTGCTGCCGAAACTGGCCGCCGACCCGAGCTATCTCGACCGGTCCGGCTATGAGGTCACCACGGTCTCCGGGCGTCAGGTGTCTTCCGCTTCCGTGGATTGGTATGCGGTGGCCGCCAAGGAAAAAAGCATCAACGTCCGCCAGTATCCGGGGCGCTCCAACGCCCTGGGGGAACTGAAGATCCTGTTCCCCAACAAACATGCCATCTACATGCATGACACCCCGCAAAAGCACCTGTTCAAGAAGGACAGCCGCGCTTACAGCGCAGGCTGCGTGCGGCTGGAAGATCCAAGAGCGATGGCGGCGGCCGTGCTGGGCATGAGCGAGGACCATATCGCCTCCCAAATCGCAACTGGCCGGACCATTCAGGAAAGCGTCGGCGGGGACATCCCGGTGTACGTGTCCTACTTCACGGCCTGGCCGAACACGGAGGGCGTGATCGAGTATCATGCCGACGTTTACGACCGCGACCAGCATCTGCTCAAGGCGCTGGAGACCACCGACGAAGCGCGGATGGCTGCCCGGAGCTGATGGCCGGCCGGGACCGGCTGATCGGCTGACATGTATCTTTGTAGTGAGCTGCGGAGCGTGGATGCTCCGCAGGTTTCATTATGTTTTGTGTGTGATTGGGGTCACCACTTGAGGCACAAATCTGTCCCGGTCATCAGCCTTGCGAAAAACACTCTTCCAGGCTCGATGCGACGCCCTCAATGACTGTGGTGTAAAGATCGGGTCCGTTTTCAACCATCGCCCCAAGCGGGTCCAATAAAACAGCCTTGGTCTGGGTGCCTTCGATGACAGAGTCGACGATCTTCGGTTCAAACTGCGGTTCGATGAAGACACAGGCGGCGCTGCTTTCTGAAATCAGATCCCGGATCTGGCGAATCCGATCCGCGCTCGGCGGCGTGTCCGGGGAAATCGAGATCGCGCCGGCGGCCTCAATGTCGAACCGGTGCTCGAAATAGCGGTAGGCATCGTGGAAGACAATGAAGCCGGTGTTGTTCAGCGTGGCCATCCGGCCGGAGATTGAGGCGGAGAGGTTGTCGATCTTCTGGCGGGTGTTTGCTGCATTCGCCTTATATGCGTCCGCGTGTTCCGGATCAGCTTCAATCAAGGCCGCTTCGATCGCGTTGACCATGGCTTTCCCGTTTTCCGGATCCAGCCAGATATGCGAATCCTTGCCGCCATGCGCGTGATTATGCCCTTGATCGTGGCCCGCATGCTCCTCTTTGTCATGCCCATGATCATCATGCGACGCGTGATCATGGCTGTGGTCATCGTGGCTATGGTCGTCATGTGAACGATCGTGTTCAGCATGATCGTGGCCGTGGTCATGACTTGCGTGCTCTTCCTTGCCGTGATCATGATCGTCATGGCCGTGCGCCTCTTCGCCGTGATCGTGGGAATGCCCTTCGAAACGCGCGCCTTCCCGATACCCCAGAAGGTGAACGCCGGGCGCTTTCATCAACTCGATCTGAACGGCATTGGCGGCCAGTGTTTCGATTGGTTTTTCGAGCGCCGGTGCAAGTTGCGGGCCGACCCAGATCACCAGGTCCGCATTTTGCAGATCTGCCGCTTGAGACGGTTTCAAGGCAAAGCCGTGCGGAGAGGCCGCGCCGTCGATCAGGAGCGACGGCGTGCCAACCCCTTCCATCACGGCCGCAACCAGCGAATGGACCGGCTTGATCGTGGTCACGACCTTCAGGTCTTCAAGCGCAAGCGCGCCGCCGCCCCAAAGGCCGAGCGAGGTGGCTACAGTGGTGAAAAGGGCCGTGCGGCGGGTGAGGGAGGGGGAGGATTGCGAAGACAGGGGCATGAAGCGGATCCATGAATTGATGTAATTCTATTACGTGTAATCATATAACGTTTCATATATCGAGGTGCAACCGTTCTTCCTCAAGATGACTGGAATTGGGCGGCCCTTGCCCGGAGCACGGCTTCAACGCTAAACAGAATTGTGTTGAGAGCCTTGGTCAGAGGGAGTCGTTGCCATTCCAGATCCCGCCGCGATGATCCAAACCGCATTCCCCGCCATCCTGGCTTCAGCGCTGGACGAAACGCCGAAGGCTGCCGCATTCATCGTCACGATCTACGGGGATATTGTCGATCCGCGGGGCGGTGTGCTGTGGATGGGCAATCTCATCGAGATCTGCTCCTGGTTTGGGATCAGCGAAAGCCTGACGCGGACGGCCGTATCGCGCCTTGTGTCCGCCGGCCAGTTGGCCGGTGAACGGGTGGGCCGGCGCAGCTTCTACCGCCTGACCGATCGTGCGCGGGCGGAATATCTGCAGGCGGCCGGTATCCTGTTCCATCGCCGGGAGCCACAATCCGGCTTTTTCATCGCCCTGAATGTGCCGGCTGATCAGGATCGCACCCTGCGCGGGCAGGGGTTCGTGCCCGTGTCCACGGGGGTCTGGATCGGGACGGCGCAGCCGGGCGAGGAATTGCCGGGCGTCGTTTTCGCGGCCAAGGCGCTGTCCGGGACACCCGCCGTGGCTGCGCTTGCCTCTGGAGCCTGGCCGCTTGACGACTACAGGGTGAAATATCAGAGCTTTATCGAACGGTATTCACGGATTGAATCAACGTTGCTGGAGGACGGCGGCCTGCGGCCCGCGGACGCTTTGGCCTTGCGGCTTGCGATGGTCCACGCCTACCGTGCGGTGGTCTTGAAGGACCCGCATTTGCCGCCAAACGCCCTGCCGCCGGATTGGCCGGCACCTTTGGCGCGGGCGTTGTTCAACCGCCTCTACCTCCGAATGACCGCCGCGGCGGAGGTTTATATCACCGGCAATCTTTTGGCGGTTGACGGGCCGCTCTCGGCTGAGACGGCGGCGTCTAAGAAACGCCTGCAAGGCTTGCGAAGCTTTTGATTTTTCCTGCGAAAGCGCGGACGGCTTGGATCAGGAGGTAAAACATTACAAAATTTATACGGATTTCGCTTTTCGTGTGATGCTTTCTGCGGTATAAGTTGCAGATGAAACATCTTGTTGCATGTCTGGAGGAGAGGTCATGTACGCGCAAATGGTGAAATCCACGGGCGAGGGCGTCAAAGATCTCAAGGAGATGTCGCCGGAAGAACGGGCCTTTCAGGAGCGCATTGACCGCGGCGAGAAAATCGAGCCGAAAGAGTGGATGCCGGAAGGCTACCGCAAGACGCTTATCCGGCAGATCGGCCAGCATGCGCACTCCGAAATCGTTGGCCAGCTGCCGGAAGGCAATTGGATCACCCGCGCGCCGACGCTGGAGCGCAAGGCGATCCTGCTTGCCAAGGTGCAGGACGAGGCCGGCCATGGTCTTTACCTTTACTGCGCGGCGGAAACGCTCGGTGTCAGCCGGGACGAGCTTTTGGAGAAGCTTCATTCCGGCAATATGAAATACTCCTCGATCTTCAACTACCCAACGCTGACCTGGGCCGATATTGGCGCCATTGGCTGGCTGGTCGATGGCGCGGCCATCATGAACCAGGTGCCCTTGCAGCGCACGTCCTATGGCCCTTACAGCCGGGCCATGATCCGGATCTGCAAGGAAGAAAGCTTCCACCAGCGCCAGGGCTACGACATCATGATGAAGATGGCCAAAGGCACGCCGGAGCAAAAGGAAATGGCGCAGGATGCGCTCAACCGGTTCTGGTACCCTTCGTTGATGATGTTCGGCCCGTCGGACAAGGATTCCGTCCATTCGGCGCAGTCGATGGCCTGGAAGATCAAGATCAACACCAATGACGAGCTTCGGCAGAAATTCGTCGATCAGACCGTGCCGCAGGCTGAATATCTTGGCCTGACAATCCCCGATGAGAACTTGGCGTGGAACGAGGAAAAGGGCGGCTACGATTTCTCCGAGCCGGACTGGTCTGAATTTTATGAGGTCCTGAAGGGCAATGGCCCGTGCAACAAGGAACGCCTCGGCGCCCGGGTCAAGGCATGGGAAGACGGCGCCTGGTTCCGCGAAGGGCTGATGGCCCATGCAGAAAAACAATCTGCTGCAAAATTGGCCGCGGAATAGGATCAGTGACACCGGGTCCCATCGACACAACGATAAAAACATATTGTGCAAAAAGCCCGGCACTGGTGATTTTGGGAGAGATCCGATGAAAAAGGAATGGCCGCTTTGGGAAGTCTTCATCCGGGGACAGCACGGCCTGAACCATCGTCATGTCGGCAGCCTGCACGCACCGGATGCGGAGATGGCGATCAAGAACGCGCGTGATGTCTACACGCGGCGCAATGAAGGTGTGTCGATCTGGGTGGTTGAATCCAAGCACATCACTGCCTCAAGTCCTTCAGAGCGGGGCCCGCTGTTCGAACCCTCCAACGACAAGGTCTACCGCCACCCGACTTTTTTCGACATTCCCGATGAAGTGGGACACATGTGATGGAGGCCGCCGCTGATCAAGTCGATCGGACAGCCTACGCCACCTGGTTGATGCGCATGGGCGACAACACGTTGATCCTCGGGCACCGTTTGTCGGAATGGTGCGGTCATTCACCGGTCCTCGAAGAAGACATCGCGATGGCCAACACCGCGCTGGATCTGATCGGTCAAACCCAGCTTTGGCTCGGGCTGGCCGGAGAGGTGGAAGGCGCGGGGCGCACGGCCGACAACCTCGCCTATCTTCGAGATGCCTCGAAGTTCCGCAATGTCCTGATGGTCGAGCGTCCGAACGGGGATTTCGGCCAGACGCTGATGCGCCAGTTCCTGTTCGACGCCTGGCACCACGCCATGCTGACGGAGCTCTTGACGTCAACCGAGGAACGGGTCCGCGAGATCGCGGCCAAGGCTCTGAAGGAAGTGTCCTATCATCTGGAGCGTTCGGCCGATCTGGTGATCCGGCTGGGTGACGGATCTGAAGAGAGCCATGCCCGCATGCAGGCAGCGCTGGACGACCAATGGGCCTATACCGGCGAGTTGTCGACACCCGACGAAATCGACACTGCCACGGCTGCGGCCGGGATCGCGCCGGACCTTGCCAAAGTCGGGACGGTCTGGCGCCAGACAGTGGAAGAGGTGCTGCGGGCGGCAACACTTTCCGTTCCGGACAGCACCTTCGCGCATCAAGGCGGCAAATCCGGCCGGCATACGGAGCACTTGGGGTATATCCTGGCCGACATGCAGTTCCTGCAGCGCGCTTATCCCGGCGCGGTCTGGTGACACGATGCATCCCTCCGTCGACACAATCTGGTCCTGGCTGGGTGAGGTGCCCGATCCGGAAATTCCGGTCATATCCTTAACCGATCTTGGCATCATCCGGGACGTGGCCTGGGACAAAGACACCCTGGTTGTCACGGTTACGCCGACTTATTCGGGCTGCCCGGCAACCTCCGTGATCAATTTCGAGATCGAAAAGGTGCTGCTGGACAAGGGCGTGGAGCAGATCCGGCTGGAGCGGCGCCTGTCACCGCCCTGGACCACGGACTGGATCAGCACAGTGGGCCGCGAAAAGCTCAAAGCCTATGGCATTGCCCCGCCCATTGACGGCACGGCGGCCGACGGCCGGGCCGCG
Source organism: Roseibium aquae (assembly GCF_008711285.1). GTDB lineage: Bacteria > Pseudomonadota > Alphaproteobacteria > Rhizobiales > Stappiaceae > Roseibium > Roseibium aquae. Next base: position 64,916 of record NZ_VXDC01000009.1, on the reverse strand, counting down.
GGATTGGCAAGCCGCCTGACCGGGCAAGGAAATCTTGTGATCGAGTGCCCGCGCTGCGGTTCAATCGATACCCAAAAGGTGAGCCAATTCGGCTCGACTCCCTGCAAGGCGGCCTACCGGTGCCGGAGCTGTCTGGAACCTTTCGACTATTTCAAATGCATCTGAGCTGACGAGGACCGCGCCGTATGTCCCGCTTTCATCCCCTAGAAGTCACAGATATTCAGCGCACGACGCGTGATGCCGTGGTGGTCACCTTGCAGCCCCGAGAGGAAGACCGCGCTGCTTTTGACTTCATTCAAGGCCAGTACCTGACTTTCCGAAAGGACTTCGACGGCGTGGAGTTGCGCCGGTCCTATTCGATTTGTGCCGGCAAGGATGACGGCGTCCTGCGGGTTGGCATCAAGCGTGTCGATGGCGGGGCGTTCTCGACCTGGGCCAACGAGGATCTTGCCAAGGGCGCGGTGCTGGAAGCCATGCCGCCCATGGGCCGGTTTTTCACTGAACTGGACCCGTCCAAGGAACGCCACTATCTCGGGTTCGCGGGCGGCTCAGGCATCACGCCAGTACTCTCCTTGATCAAGACAGTGCTCGCACGGGAACCCGGCTCGCGCTTCACGCTCGTCTATGCCAACCGCGCTATCAACTCGATCATGTTCCGTGAGGAGCTCGACGATCTGAAGGATCTGTATCTCAACCGGTTCGCTGTGCTTCACATTCTGGAAAACGACGCGCAGGATATCGAGCTTTTCACCGGACGGCTCGATGCAGATAAACTGAAGCGCCTTTTCGAAACCTGGATCGACCCCACGGCGATCGATACCGCGTTCATCTGCGGTCCCGAGCCGATGATGCTGACGATTTCGGACAGCCTCAGGCAGCATGGATTGAGACCGGAGCAGATCAAGTACGAGCTTTTCGCCTCCGGTCAGCCTGGGCGGGCCAAGGCGCCGGCCAAAAGCAAGCTGGCGGCCGAGCGCGCAGGCGAGGCGAAGGCCACGGTGACGCTTGATGGCACGACCCGAACATTCACCATGCCGAAAACGGGTCAAAGCGTGTTGGAAGCGGCGATCGAGCACAATCTCGACGCGCCCTTTTCCTGCAAGGCCGGGGTTTGTTCGACCTGCCGTGCCAAGGTGCTCGAAGGTGAGGTTGAAATGGCCCAGAACCATGCGCTTGAAGACTATGAAGTCCGCGCCGGCTATGTGCTGACCTGCCAATGCACGCCGCTCACCGACACAATCGTCGTTACCTATGACCAGTGAATTTTCAGGCAACGAACTGATTAAAAATAGATAATCAGAGTTTAGGGAGATATCCGCCATGACCGCTCAGGCCGCCAGCCCGCGCATTCTTGAAAGCTTTGTTGCCGGCCGGTGGACCCGCGGCGCGAAAGAGGGCAAGCCGCTTCTCAACGCGGCGACGGGCGAGCCCGTGGCTTTGATTGATGCGTCCGGTTTGGATTTCGGCGCGGCCTTGGAGTGGGGCCGGTCCGTTGGTGGAAGTAACCTGCGCAAATACTCGTTCCACGAACGGGCAACCATGCTGAAGGCGCTGGCTCAGGCGCTGATGGACCACAAGGAAGAGTTTTACGCTGAAAACTTCTTGACCGGTGCCACCCGCGCGGATGGCTGGATCGACATCGAAGGCGGCATCGGCACGCTCTTCGCCTATTCCTCCAAGGGCCGCCGGGAATTGCCGAACGCCAAGGTTCTGACGGACGGGGATGTGGAACCGCTGTCGAAGGACAACACGTTTTCAGCCCAGCACATCCTGACACCGCTGGAGGGCATCGCCGTTCATATCAATGCCTTCAACTTCCCTTGCTGGGGGATGCTGGAGAAGATCGCGCCGTCTCTGCTGGCCGGGGTTCCGTGCCTGGTCAAACCGGCCAGCCAGACAGCCTATCTGACGGAACTGATGGTTCGCCGGATCCTTGAAACCGGAGTCCTGCCGTATGGAGCGCTTCAGCTTGTCTCGGGATCGGCCGGCGACATGCTCGACCACCTGACAGGGCAGGATGTTCTGACCTTCACCGGGTCGGCGGCGACGGGGCAGATGCTCAAAGCCCATCCAAACGTGATCCGCGAGGCGGTCCGTTTCACCATGGAAGCCGATAGTCTGAACAGCGCGATCCTGGGCACGGACGCCGCACCGGACACCCCAGAATTCGAGCTCTTCGTCAAGGAAGTTGCGCGCGAGATGACGGTGAAGGCGGGGCAGAAATGCACCGCCATCCGCCGGGTGATGGTGCCGCGCGCGCATGTTGAGCCGGTGATCGTGGCGCTTTCCGCACGGCTGGCCAAGACCGTTGTGGGTGACCCCGCGGCGGAAACGACGCGTATGGGGGCGCTCGCCTCGCTGGCGCAGCGCGAGGAAGTGCGCGAGCGCATTGCCGATCTGTCCAAGGATGCCGAAATCGTTGCCGGGGATCCGGGATCGGTCAAAGTCGCCTCGGGCGATGCCGAAGCGGGGGCCTTCCTGAATCCGGTGCTGATGCACTGTTCTAAACCCTTCGACGCTCAATCCGTTCATGACGTGGAAGCGTTCGGTCCTGTGGCAACCGTCATGCCCTACGACGATGTGGCGGAAGCGGTCGCGCTGGCCAAGCGCGGCAAGGGGTCGCTTGTGTGTTCGGTGTTCACAAATGATCCGCGCGTGGCGGAAGACGCGGTGCTCGGGCTCGCTTCCCACCACGGCCGGATTCTGATCGGCAACCGCGACAGCGCCAAGACCTCCACGGGCCATGGTTCACCGCTTCCAGGTCTCGTCCATGGCGGTCCCGGCCGGGCCGGCGGCGGCGAGGAACTGGGTGGCATGCGTTCCGTGAAGCATTACATGCAGCGCACTGCCGTCCAGGGCACGCCCCGGCTTCTCTCCGCCGTGACGGGCCGCTGGATCGGGGGCGCGGATGCCGAATCCGGCTCGGTCCATCCGTTTCGCAAGTCTTTGGAAGAACTCAGGATTGGCGATCAGCTCGTCACCGGCGAGCGGGAAGTCACGCTTGCCGATATCGAGCATTTCGCAAACTTCACCGGCGACACGTTCTATGCGCACATGGACGAGGCGGCGGCCAAGGCCAATCCCTTCTTCGACGGGCGGGTCGCGCATGGTTATCTGATCGTGTCCTTTGCTGCGGGTCTCTTCGTCGATCCGGCGCCGGGGCCGGTTCTGGCCAACTACGGTGTCGACAACCTGCGCTTTCTGACACCGGTCAATCCCGGCGATCGTCTGAAGGTCCGGCTGACGGCCAAGGAAATCAATCCGAGGATCAATGCGGATCATGGTGAGGTCCGCTGGGACTGCTGCGTGACCAATCAGGCCGACGAGACCGTTGCGCAATACGATGTTTTGACAATGGTCGCCAAGGCTTGGCCGCTGGTGGAAGCCGCTGAATAGGCGGAGCCGGGTTCGGGAAAGCGTTTCTCTGATCATCTTGCCGGACGGGAAAGCTTTTTATGGGCCTCTTGATTTCTGAGGATGCCAATCAGATTGCATTTCTGAAAAGAAAAGCCGGGGGTTGAAAGCGCTGTTCAAGGCCGGAACAGTTCAGAAAAATTAACGTGTCGGTTGCGAAACTGTGGACTGATCGATCGCCATGGGCAGGGACCTCCAGGTCCGGTACCGGACACGGCAATGGGGAAACCTCCGGCTGATGTTTTGCGAACAGCCGGACGCTGCCTTGGATCTTGTGCCCTGGAGGGATGATCAGCGATGGTTTTGAGACGGTGGACCGCATGATCGGCATATCTCAGACGGCGCTCAGGTTTTCGCACACATGCCATGTCCTACGTGGCCTGCGCCGCCTTGTGCTGTTCGCGATCGCCGTGGCAGGGCCGTGCGTTCCGGCAACCGCCGAAACCCTTCGGGACAAGACCGTCCGGATTGCTGTTTTTCCGGATTATCCGCCATTCAATACGGATACGCTTCCAAGAGGCGGCTTCGCGACCGCCCTGGTGGAAGATGCTTTTCGCAGGGCAGGGCTTGAGGCCGAGTCCATCGATATGCCATGGCGCCGTGGTGTGCGGGAAGTGGAGTTGGGGCGGCTCGACGCGACCCATCCCTGGTTCTACCGTGAAGACAGGGGCACCGTGATGCTCTTTACGGATCCGTTCATCCTGCCGAAGGAGACAATCTTTACCCGCGCGGATTCGGAGGGAAAGAGCCCAATCCGGTCCGAGGCAGATCTGTCCGGACGCACGGTTTGTTCGCCGGTCGACTACGCCCTTCCGGAACCGGTCCAGAGTTTGGCCGAGGCCGGACAAGTCCTTCGGGATTCGCCGAAAAACGTCTCAGACTGCGTGCGGATGCTTGTCGCGGGCCGCGTGGATTTTGTCGTGCTGTCTCCCGTAATTTACCGGTCCGAACCGATCCAGCAGATCGTTGCGGGACAACACATTGTGGAAGCCCCGATCGAAATCGCCGTCGAACCCTATTATGTGATGATTGGACGCAAGAACCAGCGCGCCGTGGAATTGGTGGAGGCGTTCAACGAAGGCGTGAAGGAGATGGCGGCGGACGGCAGCCTCGCGGCTTTGGCGGATGCATATGGCATCCCCCATGCCATGCTGCCGCATCTTGCTGGACAATAGCGCGCATCCGCGAACCGTGTTGGGGAAACGGGCGGCGTCAGTCTTTCCGGCCGATCGCCTTCACACCCTCCAACACCAGGGTGGTCGCCAGATCGGCATAGTCCTGGCGCGTGACGGGGCCACCTTCCCGAAACCACATATAGACCCAGTTCATCATGCCGAAGAGGGACATGGTTGTCGGCATCAGAAGCGGGCGGGCTGGATCGTCCAGATCCGGATTGATTTCGTTGAGAACGGTTGAGAACCGCCGCACGATCCGGCGCTCGAGATCAAGGATATGGCTGCGTTGCTCCTCGTTCAAAACGGGCCCAGCGTTGAGCTGAACCTTGTGCTGGTCATCCGCGTCGCGGTAGTTTTCCAGAACCGCCCGCACGAGCCTGCGCAGCCGCGCTTCGGGCGGCGCATCGGGTTCATCAGCCTTCGAGATATCCGCCTCCAGATCTTCCAGATGGCTGCGGATGATCTCGAAAATCAGAGCGTCCTTGCTTGGGTAGTAGTGGTAGAGCAGGGATTTGGACGCGCCGGATGCGGCGGCAATCGCGGACATGGAGGCCTTCTCCATGCCCTGTTCGGCAAACACGCGCGCCGCCTGCACGAGGATGTGACGCTGCTTGTCTTCAAAGTCTTCGGCGCGGGTCCGGGCCATTTTAGTATTTTGCCCTTATATCAAGTTCCAGCTTCGGAAAGTTCATGCAATGGATTCACGGTCAAAGATCCCTTGGCCGGTTGTCCACCACGCGCTTGGCCTTGCCTTCCGAGCGGGCGACTTGGCCCGGTTCGGCGACATTGATGCGGGCTGAAATGCCCACAACGCTTTTGATATGGTGCGCCAGTTCCCTGGAGGATGCCAAGCGGGCCTCGTCGGCTGCCGCGTTTTCGGCGGCCTCGACATGCACGGTCATGGCGTCCATCCGCCCGTCGCGCGTCAGCTCGATCTGAAAATGCGGGGCAAGACCCGCGCATTTGAGGATTTGTTCCTCGATCTGGGTCGGGAAGACGTTGACGCCGCGCAGGATGATCATGTCGTCGGAGCGGCCGGTGATCTTGTCCATCCGGCGCATGGAGCGCGCGGTGCCCGGCAAGAGGCGTGTCAGATCGCGGGTCCGGTAGCGGACCATCGGCAGACCTTCCTTGGTCAGCGTGGTGAAGACAAGCTCTCCGATCTCGCCATCGGGCAGAACTTCGCCGGTCTCCGGATTGATGATTTCCGGGTAGAAATGGTCTTCCCAGATCGTGAGGCCATCCTTGGTTTCCACGCATTCATTGGCGACACCCGGTCCCATGACTTCAGACAGGCCGTAGATGTCGACGGCATGCATGTCGAGCGCGGCCTCGATTTCCTCGCGCATGGCATTGGTCCAGGGCTCGGCTCCGAATATGCCGACCTTCAGGGAGGTCTCGCGCGGATCGATCCCCTGCCGCCGGAGCTCATCCAGGATGGATAGCATATAGGACGGTGTGACCATGATGATATCCGGCTTGAAGTCGGCGATCAGGGTGACCTGGCGCTCGGTCATCCCGCCGGAAACCGGAACGACGGTGCATCCCAAGCGCTCCGCACCGTAATGGGCGCCCAGCCCGCCGGTGAACAGGCCGTAGCCATAAGCCACGTGGATGATGTCGCCAGGCCGTCCGCCGGAGGCGCGGATCGAACGGGCGACCAGATCGGCCCAGGTGTCGATATCGGCCTGCGTGTAGCCGACGACGGTCGGCTTGCCGGTGGTCCCTGACGAGGCATGAATCCGGACGATCTTGTCGCGCGGGGCGGCGAACATGCCGAAGGGGTAGTTGTCGCGCAGATCGGACTTGGTGGTGAAGGGAAACTTCGCGAGATCCGCAAGCGATCGGAAATCGTCCGGGTGCACGCCGGCCTGGTCGAAACGCGCCTTGAAAAAGGGGGCGTTGTCGTAGGCATGACGGAGCGATTTCGCAAGCCGGGCGGTTTGAAGCGCCGTGATTTCATCGCGGGATGCGATTTCGATGGGGTCAAGGTCGCCCGGACGTGGGGACAGGTCTTTCATGTTCTCCTCCCAAAGAACACCGGTCACAAACCGGATCACTCCGGCAAATGCGTGCCGGAGATGGTCCGCGAGTGACCTCTGAACTCGGCGATCGTCTCGCCCGTGCCGTTTTGAATGCGGATGTCATAAATTCCGGACCGGCCGGTCCGGGACACTTCTTTTGCGTGGGCCGTCAGCCGTTCGCCGATTTTTCCCGGCCTGAGGTATGTCACCGCGCAGTGCTGGGCAACGGCCAACTGGTTGTAGCTGTTGCAGGCAAAGGCGAATGCGCTGTCGGCCAGAGTGAAGATGAAGCCGCCATGGCAGATGCCGTGGCCGTTGGCCATCCGCTCTTCCACGGTCATGGACAGGACCGCCTCGCCGGGACCAACATGGTCAATGGTCATGCCCAAACCCTGAGACGCCTGATCGGTTGCCCACATGGCCGCCGCGCATGCCTCGGCCAGTTCCTGGGGCGACAGGCCGGATGCCCGCATGTGTGTGCTCATCGGCCCTGAAACTCCGGCTTGCGCTTGTCCAGAAAAGCGGCGACGCCTTCCGCGTAATCGTGTGTGGCACCGGCCGTGCCCTGATAGTCGCGCTCAAGATCGAGCTGGGCGTCCAGACTGTTCGTGGCGGCGGCATGGATGGCTTTCTTGGTCAGGCCGTAGCCTTTTGTCGGTCCGGAAGCGAAATGGGCGGCAAGCTTCTCGGCCTCGTCCATCAGCGTTTCATCGTCGAGCGCCTTCCAGATCAAGCCCCAGTTCGCCGCCTGTTCCGCGCCAACCGGCTCACCGGTGAGCGCGAGCGCCTTGGCGCGGGCTTCGCCGAGCAGGCGGGTCAAATGCCAGCTGCCGCCGGCATCGGGCACAAGCCCCAGCTTGCAGAACGCTTGGATGAAGCGGGCGGACTTCGCCGCAAGAACGATATCGCATGCAAAGGCAAAGTTGGCTCCGGCACCCGCCGCAACGCCATTCACGGCGCAAATGACGGGTTTTTCCATCGAGCGGATCAACCGGACGGTCGGATTGTAGAAGGTTTCCAGGGTGTGGCTGAGATCCGGGGTGGATTTGCGCGGATCCCGGTCTCCCAGGTCTTGTCCGGCGCAAAAGGCCCGTCCGGCACCTGTCAGAAGGACACATCGCACCGCCGGATCGTCCTGTGCTTTGGCAAACGCGGAGCGCAACGCCATATGCATCTCGTCATTGAACGCATTCAGCTTGTCCGGACGGTTGAGCGTGATACGCATCACCCCGCCGGTCAGCACCACCAGAACGGTGTCCGAAGAGCTCATGTTTTCCTCCCATATCCGCTGGCCGGTCTTGGTCTTGCCGGTCCGGATTATTCTGGAAATTGAGCATAGACCGAACGGTCAGTCAATCATTGGCGTGACTTAGGGGCATTTCTGTTCTTGATCTGAACCGGCCCTTCGCCCTTTGGGTCCTGTCGACCATGGAACTTGGCGTTCACAGTCCCTTTGGTCCAGGTATCCGCCAGCCGGGTTCCGTCAAACCCGCCAGCGCAGCAGCCGCTTTTCCACAAGGCTGACCCCTGCATTTACCAGAATGCCGAGGACGGACAAGATCAGCACGCCGGCAAACAGGCGCTCCAGGTCGTAGAGCGCCCCTGCCTGTAAAATGTAAGCGCCGATGCCGTATTCCGCCCCAAGCATTTCGGCTGCCACGAGCAGGATGATGCCGATGGCAAGGCTGATTCTCAGCCCGGAGAGGATGCCCGGCATGGCGCCTGGCAGGACGATCTTGCGGACGATGGAAATCCATGACAGCCCGAAACTCTGTCCCATTCGGATCAGCGTCCTGTCCACATTGTCGACGGCTCCATAGGTGGCAACCACGGTCGGTGTGAAGGTGCCGAAGGCGATCAGCGCGTATTTCGACCCTTCATCGATCCCGAACCAGATCACGAACAAGGGCAGAAGGGCGATTTTCGGGATCGGAAAGATGGCCGCGACGACCGGCACGAGACCTGCGCGAATGACGGAAAACAGACCGATCAGAAGGCCAACGCCGATCCCGGCGGCGATCCCTAAGGCGGACCCGATGATCAGGCGGCTGATGGACGGTGCAAGATTGAGGACGAGCTGGCCGGATTGCGTGAATTCCACGAGCGTTTGGAAGACATCCGAGGGGCGCGGAAGCGTGAGCGGCGAAATCCAGCCCTGGCGCGTCCCAAGCTCGACTACGCCGATCAGCATGATCAAGACGAGGAGGCCGATCCCCCGGTGATCGGCCGGCCGGAATCCGCCGCCCCGAAAGACGACAGGCCCGGATTGGGCCTTCCGGGGTCCTTGGGCACCGGCCGCGGTCGTTCCGGTTTCAGCCATGGACCAGCTCCGCGTCGGCGGCACGCGCTTCCTCGCGCATCAGGCCCCAGAGATGATCGTGTTTTTTCTGCAGATCCGGGTCGGTCATGGTTCGCGTTTCCAGAGGCTGGTCGACCTCAACGATCTCGTGGATGCGGCCTGGACGGCGCGACAAGACCACGATCTGGTGGCCGAGCCGAACCGCCTCTTGAAGGTTGTGGGTGACATAAACGGCAGTGAAAGGGGTCCGGCTCCAGAGCGATACGAGATCGTCCATCAGAAGCTCACGGGTTTGGCTGTCCAGCGCGGACAATGGCTCGTCCATAAGCAGAACTGCCGGATTGACGGCCAGGGCGCGGGCTATGGCCACACGCTGCTTCATGCCACCTGACAGCTGCTTGGGCAGGGCAGTGGCGAAATCGGAAAGATTTGTCCGGGCGAGGACATCCGCGATGATGGACGCCCTTTGCGCACTGGAAAGGCGATGATCTTCAAGCACCAGCCCGACATTACCTTCCACCGTCCGCCAGGGCAGGAGGGCGAAATCCTGAAAGATGTAGGTGAGAGCGTTCAGGCAGCCGTCAGGCGGAGACCCCAGCTGGGTCAGCGTGCCATGCGTTGGTTGCTCCAACCCGCCCATGAAACGGAGCAGGGTCGACTTTCCGCAGCCCGATGGCCCGACGATGCAGGTGATCCGGCCGGATGGAACGCTCAGGCATATGTTTTTCAGGACCACCACTTCGTCATATTGATGGGACACCTGATCGAGGCGAATTTCCATGCACATCCCGTGAACTGGGGCCGCGAATACAATCCGCTTCCAGCCCTTCGATTGGTTTGACCGGCCGATCCCCGCCTTGAGCCGGATCCGCACAGCGGGGACAAGCGCGCCAGAGCAATTCCCGGCCAGATTGCAGCGGCATGCTCCAACCTCACCGGGAAAAATTGCCCGCACTTTTTGCGCCTTGCTGCATTTCTTCGTGAACCGAATGATCGCGAAGCGATCCGGTCTTGTCAGGAGATGCTCTAGGCTTTTTCGTCGACGTAGCTGGGGTCGACCAGGGTGTCGAGCGTGATGTCGCGGCTCACCAGATCTTCCGCCTGGAACCAGCTCAACTGATCCTCGACGGAGGCCATGTTGAGCGACGCGTTCTCATTCAGCCGCATGGTGCCGTCCACAATGGGCCCCACCGCCTTTTCGCGGGGACGGTCCGTGTAGACGTATTTGTGAAGCAGATCGACAAGTTCGTCGACGCCTTCCGCGCTGCCGCCATTGTCGATCATGGTCTTGTTGTAATCGCTGACCCCGCGCGAATAGCCGGCCAGAAAATCCTGCGTCATCGCGCGTTCGTCGGCGGCATTTTTCGCCGAGGTGAACACCGTGGTGACCTGATAATCGGGCAGATAGTCCGAAACATTGCCAATGATGTGGATCGCGCCCGATCCGGCCAGTGGCTTGGCGATGTGGGGAACGATAGACCAGGCGTCGATCTGCCCGGATTTCAAGGCCCCAATCACCGCGCCAACCTTCTGGAGGGGCTTGAACCGCAGGGAGACCCCTTCGTCCGCGGCGATTTTCGAGCCCATGTAGTGGAAGGATGAGCCGGCGGTTGTCATGCCAAAGGTTTTGCCATCGAGTGCGGCGGGTGAGGTCAGACCCGCCTGAAACGCAGCGTCCGAGGCCAAAATCTTTTGCCCGTCGATTCCCGGTTCTTCCGACAATGAGCCGCCGATCACCTTCACCGCGCCTTTGTCGGCAAGGGAAATGAGACCCCCGGAAATGGCGGTGATGCCGTAGTCCACATCGCCAGAGGCGATGGCGACCGCCATCGGCTGGGCCGCTTCGAAGAACTTCAGTTCCACGTCCAGTCCGGCATCGGCGAAGTAACCGCGCTCAAAGGCGATGAAACTGCCCGCATGGCTGGTGAATCGAAGCGCGCCGAGCACGAGTTTCCGGTTCTGCGCGATTGCCGGCATGGGCAGGGCGGATGCGGCGGCCGTAGCCCCCAGAAGGCCAAGGGCCTGACGGCGGTTCAGTTTTTTCATGGTGTCCTCCCGAGAGACTTTTCTTGTTTTGACGTTGAATATCGGCTTCCGCCGCGAGGCGAGAGCTGCAAATGCGGCACGATCTGCGAAATAGACTCGTATCGTTTCGCGATGCCGCTCGGTTTGCAAGGTCAAACATGCGTCCAGGCGGCCTTTGCCGCGCCATCCTGCGGGAATTTCTTCATGTTTTCAGTGCCAACCCGGTGGCGCCTCGTGCCGCGCCGATCCGGCGCGAGGCGTGGGAGCGGCGCCGCCTGACGGTCTCACTCCGGGCATCCGCAGCTTGTGCTTGCGGCCGTGAAAGTTCTGGTTGAAGCGCCTGTGAGACGTGTGGCCCGGTGCTGCCGGTCTGACCTTGGAAATCCCTTCCGTTAACCTCTTGTAAGCAATGTAAAATCGCATGTGACCGGCTGCCGCAGGGCGTGTCGCCGCAGGTGGCCGATTGGATATTGAGTAGGTGGTAACGCTCATCCATATCACGGGTCATACAGTCACCTTGTCAGGCATGCGCGCCAGGAAGGACCCATGGAAGAGCTTCTTCTCAGCCGGATTCAGTTCGCGGCCAATATCTCGTTTCACATCCTGTTCCCGACGATCACCATCGCGCTCGGGTGGGTGCTGCTGTTCTTCAAACTGCGCTTCAACGCGACCGGCGACGACCGTTGGATGGCGGCCTACATGTTCTGGGTCAAGATCTTCGCCCTGTCCTTCGGGCTCGGGGTGGTGAGCGGCATTACCATGAGCTTCCAGTTCGGCACGAACTGGCCCGGCTTCATGGAAACGGTCGGCAATGTGGCTGGGCCGCTTCTGGCCTATGAAGTGCTGACCGCCTTTTTCCTGGAAGCGGCTTTCCTGGGGATCATGCTGTTCGGCGCATCGCGCGTGCCCAACTGGCTGCATACCCTGGCCACCTTCCTGGTGGCGTTCGGCACCACGATGAGCGCATTCTGGATCCTGGTTCTGAATTCATGGATGCACACGCCGGCCGGTTTTGAGCTGCGGGACGGGATCGTGCATGCGACCGACTGGTGGGCAATCGTCTTCAATCCGTCCATGCCATACCGGCTCGCGCATATGTTGCTGGCCAGCGGATTGACGGTCGCGTTCCTGATCACCGGTGTGTCGGCCTACCGGCGGCTGATCGGGGACCGGTCGAAGGGCGTGCGCCTGACGCTGAAGACCGGCGCCTGGATGGCCGCCATCCTGATCCCGATCCAGATCTGGGCCGGCGACATGCATGGGTTGAACACCCTCGAGCATCAGCCGCAGAAAGTGGCGGCGATGGAAGGCAACTGGGAAACCTCGTCCCATGTGCCGCTGCTTCTGTTTGCCTTGCCGGATGAGGAAAAGCGCCAGAACGACTTTGAAATCGGCATACCGAACGGAGCCTCCCTGATCCTGAAGCATGATCCCGCGGGTGTGGTGCCCGGCCTGAACGATTTCTATGCCGAGGATGGTACTGCGCTTCATCCTCCTGTGGCGCCCGTTTTCTGGTCATTCCGGGTGATGGTCGGGACCGGCGTGCTGATGCTTCTGATGAGCTGGACAACCGTGATCATGATGCGCCGCAAGGGCGGTGTGGACGGTCTGAACCCGTGGCTGTTGCGCGGCCTGGTCGCGATGACCTTCTCCGGCTGGGTGGCCACGCTGGCTGGATGGTACACGACGGAAATCGGCCGTCAGCCGTGGTTGGTGCAGGGCGTCCTGACCACCGAGGCGGCCGTGGCCGATGTGCCCGCGCCCATGGTGGCAACGACATTGGCCGCCTATCTGATCGTGTATGCGGTGCTTCTTGTGGCCTATGTCACGGTGATGTTCCGCCTGGCCCGCAAGGCGAGTGACGGGGAAGACACCCGGCCGCATTCCGGTGCGGCCCAGGTGGCCCTGGTTCCGGGGGAGTAAGACGCATGACCCTATTCGGAGATCCAACCGTCTGGCTTCCGCTGGCCTTTGCCGCCCTGATGGGCATCTCGATCCTCGTCTATGTTGTTCTCGACGGCTTCGATCTTGGCGTGGGCATTCTCCTGCCCCTGGCCGACGAGGATGAAAAGGACCGTATGATTGCCGCGATCGGGCCGTTTTGGGATGCCAATGAAACCTGGCTCGTGCTGGCCGTTGGCCTTTTGCTGGTGGCGTTTCCCGTGGCGCATGGGGTCATCCTGACCGCGCTTTATCTGCCCGTGGCGGTCATGCTGATCGGCTTGATCTTGCGCGGTGTGGCTTTCGAGTTTCGGGCCAAGACCAGCGGCAAGCAGAAACTGCGCTGGAACCAGGCTTTCTTTGCCGGTTCCTTGTCCGCGTCTTTGGCTCAGGGCTACATGCTTGGGCTCTACATCATGGGCCTGGAACACACCCCCGCCACCATCGGCTTCGGGATCCTGACGGCCGCGTGCTTGACGGCAGGCTATGGGCTGATCGGGGCCGCTTGGCTGATCTACAAGTGTGAAGATGTGCTCCAGCTCAAGGCCATCCGCTGGGCGCGGACACGGCTGTGGGGTGTGGTCATGGGTTTTGCGGCCATTTCCCTTGCAAGCCCGTTGGTCAGTGAGCGGATCTTCGACAAGTGGTTTTCGTTTCCCTCGATGATCCTGCTTGCCCCGCTGCCGCTGATGGCCGGTTTGATGCTGTTCATTCTCTGGACCACCCTGCAGCATCTGCCCGCAAGGAACGACAAATGGTCATGGGTGCCGTTCGCCGCCACATCCAGCTTGTTCGTGCTGGCGTTCTCCGGCTTGGCCTATTCGTTCTATCCCTATGTGGTGCCGGAACGGCTGACCCTCTATGAAAGCGCCAGCGCTCCTGAAAGCCTGTTCATCATCCTGATTGGGGCGGTGTTCGTTCTGCCGGTGATCATCGGTTACACGATCCTTGCCTACACCGTCTTCCGGGGCAAGGCGACCGAGTTGCGCTACGACTGATCGATAGACGGCGCAACGATAAAGGGCGGCTCACCGGGCCGCCCTTTTTCTTTTGTGTCTGTACTTCCGCTGTGCGGCTGTGGAAGCCGGCAGGGGCGTCGGCCTGCGCGTGTCAGGCCTTCTTCAGGACGGCTGTCGCCTCGATCTCGACCAGCGCTTCATCTTCGACCAGTTCTGATACCACCAGCATCGACATGGCGGGGAAGTGTTTGCCGAAGATGCGCTGATAGGCCTGGCCGACCTCGCGCTGATGGGCAAGATAGGTCTTCTTGTCGGTAACGAACCATGTCAGGCGCACAACGTCCTCAGGCTTGCCGCCGGCGGCTTCGACCACGGCGACAATGTTTTTCAAAGCCTGCTCCATCTGGCCGATGAAATCGTGATGCTCGAATTTCTGTTCGGCGTTCCAGCCGATCTGGCCGCCGACATAAAGCGTCCCGTCCGGGGTCAGCATGGCGTTGGCGTAGCCCTTGGCCGGGGCCCAGCCTTCCGGCTGAATGACTTTGTGGCTCATGATGGTGTGTCCAGTGTTGTGTCTTGATGGGCCGGGTCAGGTCACGCGCGCGCGAACCGCGTATTTCGGATCTTTCCAGGCTTCGCTCGCCATGATGCCCTCGAGGATTTCCGCGGCTTTCACGACGTCCGTTTCATCGAGATAAAGCGGGGTAAAGCCGAAGCGCATGATGTTCGGTGCCCGGAAATCGCCGATCACGCCGCGCGCAATCAGTGCCTGTATCGCTTCATACCCGTTCTCGAAGGCAAAGGAGACTTGCGACCCCCGGTTATCGGGATTGCGCGGCGAGGCGAGGACGAGCATCGGGCAGCGCGCCTCGACTTCCTGAATGAACCGTTCGGAGAGCCGGATGGAGGCAGCGCGGATCTCGTCCATGGTGACGCCTTCAAAAGCGTTGAGCGCTTCGTCCAGAATGGACAGCTGAACAATGGAGGGCGTCCCGATGCGCAGGCGCTCCGTGCTCATCGCGGGCCGGTAATTCATTTCCATCGCGAAAGGCGCGTCATGGCCGAGCCATCCGGCCAGCGCCGGCTCGACTGTTTCAACGAGATCCGGACGGCAATAAATGAAGGCCGGTGCTCCAGGGCCGCCATTGAGATACTTGTAGCTGCAACCGACGGCGAATTCACAATGGCATCCGGCCAGATCGACCGGAACCGCCCCGGCGGAGTGCGCCAGATCCCAGATCATCACGGCCCCAGCGGCATGGGCTGCCTTGGTGAGCGCGGCCATGTCGTGCATCCGCCCGGTGCGATAGTCGACCTGGGTCAGCATTACGACGGCGACGTCTTCGCAGATCGCATCCGCCACGGCCTCCGGGGCAACCGTGCGCAGCTCGTAGTCCTTGCCGATTGTCTTGATGAGGCCCTCGACCATGTAGAGATCGGTCGGGAAATTGCCGGTGTCCGACAGAATAACTTTCCGGTCCGGCCGCATTTTCAAACCGGCCGCAACAGCCTGATAGACCTTGATGGACAGGGTATCGCCGGTCGCGACCGAACCTTCGGGCGCGCCGATCAGCGACGCGATCCGGTCGCCCACGACTTGCGGCAGCGCCATCCATCCAGCCGTGTTCCAGGCCTTGATGAGCTCACCGCCCCATTCCTGGGTGATTGTCCTGGCCGCCCGCTCTGCGGCGCCTTTCGGCAGAACACCGAGGGAGTTTCCATCGAGATAAAGAACGCCATCGGGGATGTCGAAGCGGTCTTTTTTGGGCAGGGTCAAGGGTTTGACGGGGGCATTCATGAGATCACAGGTCTCCGCGCACGTGCCAGAGTTCGGGGAAGAGTTCGACTTCGAGCATGCGCCGCAAATAAGCGACGCCAGCCGTGCCGCCGGTGCCGCGCTTGAAACCGATGACGCGCTCCACGGTCGTCACATGATTGAACCGCCAGCGGCGGAAATAATCTTCCATATCAACGAGCTTCTCAGCCAGTTCATAAAGCATCCAGTAGTCCGAGACGTTCTCGTAAACCGTCTTCCAGCGCGCCTTGATCTCGTCGTTCGCCTCGTGTGGCGCGTTCAGATTTGGCGCCGGAGGGACGGCACCCGGGCCATCGAGTGTCGTGTAGAGCAGGCGCACGGCATCATCATAAAAGCTCGGGCGGGCAAGCTCGGCCTCCAGCGCCGCGGCGATATCCGGGTGATGTGCATGGGGCTTGACCATGTTCGGATTGCGGTTGCCGAGAATGAATTCGATCATCCGGTACTGCCAGGACTGGAAGCCGGAGGAGGGGCCCAGATCGTCGCGGAACTCGGTGTATTCGCTCGGCGTCATGGTGCGCAGCACGTCCCAAGCGCCGTTCAATTGCTCGAAGATCCGCGCCACACGCGTCAGCATTTTGAAGGCCGGCGGCATGTTGCCGGCATTCATCATCTCCCGTGCGCTCATCAGCTCGTGGATCGCCAGCTTCATCCACAGTTCGCTGGTCTGATGCTGGATAATGAACAACATTTCGTCATGGGCGTTCGACAGCGGATGCTGGGCCGAAACGACAGGCGATAGATGAAGATAATCGCCATAGGACATGGCGTCTTTGTAGTTCATCTTGGCTCCATCCGAGCCGGGATCGTAGGCGGAAGGGGTCATTCGGGGTCTTTCAGCCGGAAGCGCTGGATCTTGCCTGTCGCTGTCTTCGGCAAGGTGTCGGTAAAGATCACGGAGCGCGGATATTTGAAAGGGGCAATGGTCGCCTTCACATGGTCTTGCAGGGTCTTGACCATGGTGTCCGACGGTTCGATGCCGCTCATCAGGACCACATGGGCTTGCACGATCGCGCCGCGCTCCTCGTCCGGCACGCCGATCACGGCGCATTCGGCCACAGCGTCGTGAGCGAGCAGGGCCGCTTCGACTTCGGGGCCCGCGATGTTGTAGCCAGAGGAGATGATCATATCGTCGTTGCGGGCGGCGAAATGGAAATAGCCGTCCGCGTCCCGCGTAAAGGCATCCCCGGTGATGTTCCAGCCGTTTTGGACATATTCCTCCTGACGCGCGCCGCGCAGGTAGCGGCACCCGGTCGGCCCGCGAACCGCCAACCGGCCAACCTCGCCATCGGGCAGGTCTTCACCCTTTGGGCCGATGATCTTGGCTTCATAGCCTGTAACGGGTTTACCGGTGCAGGCCGGGCGGTGATCGTCGAACCGGTTGGAAATGAAGATGTGCAGCATCTCGGTCGCGCCAATGCCGTCCAGCATCGGTTTTCCGGTCTTTGACATCCACTCCTCATAGACCGGGGCAGGGAGGGTTTCCCCCGCCGAGACAGCTGCGCGCAGGGAGGAAAGGTCGGCGCCTTCCTCCATCGCCTTCAGCATGGCCCGGTAGGCTGTCGGCGCGGTGAAGCTGACGGTTGCTTTGAACTTCTCGATGATCTCGATCATGTTCGGCGGCGTCGCCTGTTCCAGGAGGGTTGCGGCCGCGCCGAAACGCAGCGGAAAGATCGCCAACCCGCCAAGACCGAAAGTGAAGGCAAGCGGCGGAGAACCGACAAAAACGTCATCCGGGTGAACGTTCAGCACCTCCCGGGCATAGCCGTCGGCGATGATCAGAAGGTCGCGGTGGAAATGCATGGTCGCCTTCGGCACCCCGGTCGATCCGGAGGTGAAGCCGAGCAGTGCCACATCGTCCTGGGACGTTTCAATCGCATCGAATTTGACGGACTTTTCCAGCGCCAGACGATCGAGTTCCGCGTCATGGTTCGACGTACCGTCAAAGCCGACGACAGTGTTGAGGATCGGGCTGTCCTTGGCGCACAATGTCAACTCATCCATCAGCCGCGTGTCGCACAAGGCGTGTGTGATCTCGGCAAGCTCGACATATTTTTTGAGTTCGACCGCCCGCAGCATGGGCATGGTGTTGACGACAACCGCGCCGGCCTTGGTGGCGGCCAGCCAGCAGGCAACCATGGCCGGGTTGTTGGCCGAGCGGATCAGGACCCTGTTGCCGGGCTTCACTCCAAGATCCTCCACCAGCGCATGGGCGAGGCGGTTGGTCCAGTCGGACAGCTCCTTGTAGGTGCGGCGGCGGCCATTGCCGATCAGCGCGGTGTGATCTCCAAAGCCCCTTTCGACCATCTTGTCGGTCAGCTCGACCGCAGCGTTCAGGCGATCGGGATAGTTGAACCCGTCGAGGATCAAGTCCGGCCACATGTGCTGCGGGGGCAGGTTGTCCCTGGCGAAACTGTCGTGGTGGGCTGATGGCTTCAACATGGCCGTCCTTCCTGAAACGCGGTGAGCGCCTGGCGCGCGATGATGACCTTCTGGACATCCGAAGCGCCTTCGTAGATCCGCAAAGCCCGGATTTCCCGGTAGAGCCGTTCAACGGTTTCGCCGGAGCGCACGCCGTTGCCCCCGTGGAGCTGGACGGCCTTGTCGATGACCTGTTGGGCCTGATCGGTGGCGAAGAGTTTGGCCATGGCCGCCTCGCGGGTGATGCGCGGCGCCCCGCTATCCTTGGTCCAGGCCGCCCGGTAGATCAACAGCGCGGCGGCATCGACATCCAGCGCCATCTCCGCGATTTTGGCCTGAACCATCTGCAGGTCGAACAGGGGCGCGCCCTGGATTTCCCGTTGGGTGACCCGAGAAAGCGCTTCATCCAGAGCCCGGCGGGCAAAGCCGAGAGCCGCGGCGCCAACTGTGGAGCGGAACACGTCCAGCACGGACATGGCGATCTTGAACCCATCCCCGCCGTGACCGAGCATGGCGGAGGCCGGAATGCGGGCATCGCAGAAGCGCAGCGTCGCGAGCGGATGCGGTGCGATGGTTTCAAGCCGCTCTGCGATCTCAAAACCCGCCGTGCCGGCGGGCACAATGAAGGCGGACAGGCCCTTGGCGCCCGGGGCTTCCCCCGTGCAGGCGAAAACCGTGTAAACGTCCGCGATCCCGCCGTTGGAGATCCAGGTCTTTTCGCCATTGAGCACAAAATGGTTGCCGTCGCGCGTCGCCATCATCATCGAATTGGCAACATCCGATCCCGATTGAGGTTCGGTGAGGGCGAAGGCGGAGATGGCTTTCCCCGAACGGGTGAGCGGCAGCCATTCGCGCTTTTGATCCTGTGAGCCGAACAGTGAAATCGCCCCGGTTCCAAGGCCCTGCATGGCAAAGGCGAAATCGGCCAATCCATCGTGGCGGGCGAGCGTTTCGCGAATGAGGCACAAGCTGCGCACATCCAGCGGCGCATCGCCTTCCGGGTCAATCCCGGAATGGGTCAGAAACCCGGCGTCTCCAAGCATGGCGACGAGCATGCGGCAGGTGGCGTCCGTGTCGTGGTGATCGACCTCGCCAAGATTTGAGCCGGCCCATTGCTCCAGCTCTTTGCTCAGTTCGCGGTGCCTGTCTTCGAAGAATGGCCAGGTGAGAAAGGTGCTATCCGCCATCAGTTGCCCTCGAACACCGGCCGTTCCTTGGCAACGAATGCGTGATAGGCCCGGTGGAAATCCTGTGTCTGCATGCAGATCGCCTGTGCCTGCGCCTCGGCCTCGATCGCCTGTTCGATGGACATGGACCATTCCTGGTTCAGCATCGTCTTGGTCATCATGTTGGCGAAATTGGGTCCGTCGGCGAGTTTTTGCGCCATGTCGAGCGCGGTTTCCGCCAGCTTGTCCTGTTCGACAACCCGGTTGAAGAACCCCCAGGCGTGACCTTCCTCGGCCCCGAGTGAGCGGCCGAAGTAAAGCAGCTCGGCGGCCCGGCCCTGGCCGACAATGCGGGGCAGGATCGCGCAGGCGCCCATGTCGCAGCCGGCCAGACCGACCCGATTGAACAGGAAGGCGACCTTGGCATCCGTGGCCGCGATGCGGATGTCTGAGGCCATCGCGATGATCGCGCCGGCCCCGGCGCACACGCCTTCCACGGCCGCGATGACCGGCTTGCCGCAATTCATCATGGCCTTGACCAGATCGCCCGTCATGCGGGTGAAGGCCATCAGCTCCTTCATGCTCATTTTCGTGAGCGGCCCGATAATGTCGTGCACGTCCCCGCCGGAACAGAAATTGCCGCCATTGCCCTCAAAGACCACCACATGCACGTCCTCGGCGTAGTGCAGATCCCGGAACCAGTCGCGAAGCTCGGCGTAGCTGTCGAAGGTCAGCGGGTTCTTCCGTTCGGGACGGTTGAGCGAGATGCGGGCAATGCCGTCCGCCAGCGTGCAGTTGAAGTGGG
Organism: Roseibium aquae; assembly: GCF_008711285.1. Classification (GTDB taxonomy): domain Bacteria; phylum Pseudomonadota; class Alphaproteobacteria; order Rhizobiales; family Stappiaceae; genus Roseibium; species Roseibium aquae. Next base: position 44,871 of record NZ_VXDC01000009.1, on the reverse strand, counting down.
TCACATCGGTGCGTGTGGTCACGGGCGGGGATCCTCCAAGGTATCGATGAGCTTGTCGAGGCGGGCGATCATGGCTGCGGTGTCCTCTTCGCTGAGGCCGGTCAAAAGCCGGTCGATCCAGCCCTCATGGGCGGCCGCGTGCTCGGCAAACGCGCTGCGGCCCGTATCGGTCAACCGGACCAGCGAGGCGCGCCGGTCGCCGGGAACGGAGGCCCTTTCCGCGAGCCCTTCCTGCGTCAAGCGGTCGACGATCCCGGTGATGTTGCCGTTCGAGACCCGTAGAAGATCCGAAATCTCGCTCATCTTGAGCCCGTCCGGATAACGGAACAGGGCCGACATGACGTCGAACCTGGGCAAAGTCGACTGGTAGTCCTCACGCAGTTTCCGCCGGATTTCGTCCTCGATCCGGTTGCTTGCTTTCAACAGCTTCAGCCACAACCGCAACCGTGTTTTTGAGACGGGTTCGGTCTCGTTCATGGGGATCCGCGCGGTCATATTTCGCCCCCCGACAAGGTAAGGGTATGGCCATTGACAGAGCGGGCGCCTTCGGAACATAGCCACAACGCGGCATCGGCGACCTCGCCGGTCTGGATGAAGCGGTCCTGCGGGTTGCCTTTCCGCAGGCTTTTGGCGGCCAGGTCGCGGCTCATCCCGGTTTTTGCGACAATGGTTTCGATCGAGCGTTCCAGCATGGGCGTCTCGACGAAACCGGGACAAATCGCATTGGCCGTGATGCCCGTCGGGCCCAGTTCCATGGCGATTGACCGGGTCAGGCCAACCACCGCGTGTTTGGCCGCGCAGTAGCCCGAGACATAAGGGTAGCCCTTGAGTCCGGCGGTCGAGGCTATAGCGATCATGCGGCCCCAACCGGCGGCCTTCATGTCGTAAAAGGCCGCCTGCCAGAGATTGAACACACCGGTCACGTTGACCGCCATCATGCGCTCCAGCGTGCCCTGGTCCATCTTTGAAAAGGGCACGCTTTCCGCCGCACCGGCATTGGCGATGGCGATATCTATGACGCCAAACTCCTTCCGGGCCTTCTCCAAAGCGGCTTTGACGTCGTCCGCCTTGGTCACGTCGCATACCGCATAAGGCAGGTTCTGGGCCTTGAGTGTTTCCTCCGTGCGGCCGAGAATACAAACCCGAGCCCCGGCGCCGGCAAAGGTTTTGGCGACGGCCGCGCCCACACCGGTCCCGCCGCCGGAGATCACGACATGTTTGCCGGCGATCATCAGACCTTCACCACGGTTTCGGCTTCCCGCTCGGCCAGCCGCCAGGCTTGATCGCGGCCAGCCAGGTAGGGCAGCGGCCAATCCGCGTGGCGGTCACCGATCTTGGCGGCTTCATGGAGCGTCCAATAGGGGTCGGCCAGATGCGGGCGCCCCACGCAGACAAGATCGGCGCGTCCGGCCATCAGGATCGAGTTCACATGATCGGCCTCATAAATGTTGCCGACGGCCATCGTGCTGATCCCGGCCTCGTTGCGGATCCGGTCGGAGAAGGGGGTCTGGAACATCCGGCCATAGACCGGCTTGGCTTCGATGGTCGTTTGACCCGCCGAAACGTCGATGATATCGGCCCCCGCGGCGCTGAACATTTTGCCGACCTCGACCGCGTCGTCCGGTGTGATGCCGTCCTCGCCCACCCAGTCGTTTGCGGAGATCCGGACGGACATGGGTTTTTCTTTCGGCCAGACGGCCCGCATGGCCTTGAACACCTCCAGCGGATAACGCATCCGGCTTTCCAGGCTGCCGCCATACTCGTCGCTGCGTGTGTTTGAGACCGGGGAGATGAACGAGGAGATCAGGTAGCCGTGGGCGGCGTGCAGTTCCACCATGTCGAACCCGGCACGCTCGGCCATTTCGGTCGCCGCGACAAACTGGTCGCGGATCGTGTCCATCTCCGGCCGGGTGATCTCACGCGGCACGGCATTGCCGGGCGACCAGGGCAGGGCGGAGGCCGAGACCAGATCCCAGTTGCCGTCCTTGAGCGGGGTATCCATGCCCTCCCAGCCAAGATTGGTGGAACCCTTGCGGCCCGAATGGCCGATCTGGCAGCAGATCCGGGCATTCGTTTCCGTGTGGACGAAATCAGTTAGGCGTTTCCAGGCCGATTCATGCTCCGGGGCATAAAGCCCGGGACAACCGGGCGTGATGCGGCCCGAGTCCGAGACGCAGGTCATTTCGGTATAGACAAGTCCAGCGCCGCCCTTGGCCCGTTCGCCATAGTGGATCAGGTGCCAATCGGTCGGGCAGCCGTCCACAGCCTTGTATTGCGCCATGGGAGACACGACCACGCGATTGGCCAGCGTCATCCCGCGCAACTGGAACGGCGCGAACATGGGCGGGCGGACTGGGCCGTTGGCCGGGGCGCCAGCCTGATCCTGAAACCACTTCTCCGCCGAACGCAGCCATTGCGGATCGCGCAGGCGCAGGTTTTCGTGGCTGATGCGCTGGGAGCGGGTAAGGAGCGAATAATTGAACTGCACAGGATCCAGATCGAGGTAGCGTTCCACTTCCTCGAACCATTCCAGCGAGTTGCGGGCCGCGGACTGCAGACGCAGGACTTCAAGCCGCCGTTCTTCCTGGTAGCGTTCGAACGCCGCTTCCAAAGTCGGTTCCGAATGCAGGTAGTCGGCCAAGGCAATCGCGCTGTCGAAGGCAAGGCGGGTCCCCGAGCCAATGGAAAAATGCGCGGTCGCCGAGGCATCGCCCAGCAGCACAACATTGTCGTGATACCAGCGCTCGCACAGGACCCTGGGGAAGTTCATCCAGACCGCGGAGCCCCGCAGATGCGCCGCATTCGACATCAGGCTGTGCCCGCCCAGGTGATCGGCGAAGACTTTTTCGCAAGTTGCGATGATCTCGTCCTTTGACATCGCCTCGAAGCCGAACCTGTCCCAGGTGTCCTGGGCGCACTCGACAATGAAGGTCGCCGTGTCCTCGTCGAACTGATAGACATGGCCCCAGATCCAGCCATGCTCGGTCTTTTCGAAAATGAAGGTGAAGGCGTCGTCGAACTTTTGATGGGTGCCGAGCCAGATAAACTTGCACTTGCGCAGGTCGATCTGCGGTTTGAAGTGCTCGGCGTATTTCGTGCGGATCCTGGAATTAAGGCCATCGCAGGCCACCACAAGATCGTAGTCCCGCTTGAACGCCTCCACGTCGTCGAATTCGGTTTCGAACAGGAGTTCGATTCCCAGTTCCCGCGCGCGCTCCTGCAGCAGAACCAACATCTTCTTGCGCCCGATACCGGCAAAGCCATGGCCGCCGGACACGGTCCGCACGCCGTCATGAACGACGGCGATATCATCCCAATAGGCGAAGTTGGCGCGGATCGCCTCGGCGCTCTTAGGGTCGTTGGTCTGAAGATTGTCCAGCGCGTCATCGGAGAGCACGACGCCCCAGCCGAATGTGTCGTTGGCCTTGTTGCGCTCGATCACGACAATCTCGTGGGACGGATCGCGCAGCTTCATCGAAATCGCGAAATAGAGCCCGGCGGGCCCGCCTCCCAGACACGCGATACGCATCAACAGTCTCCCCCAATTTCCACGGTCGCCCAGCGGGGCGTGTTCGGCTATGAGTGTATTGTTGAGCCCTAAATAGTTCAAGCTTAAAATAATTGGATTGTTCGAAACGGGCCCGGCGCCGATTATCGGCCATTGATTGAACAAGGGGAGCCATATGCCGGATTTGAGCGGAATTGATTGGGACGATGCTTTCGCAAACGGACCTTACATAGCCAACGCCATGGGGTATCCCGATCTTTGGACGGATTTGGCCCAAAACTTTCGAAACACGCATCCCCGAAAAGAACTGGACTGCGCCTACGGGACCCATCCACGGGAGGTCTTCGACCTGTTCTGGCCGGACGAAGAAGCCAGGGGGCTGGTGGTGTTTGTGCATGGTGGCTACTGGTTGAAATTCGACAAATCCTTCTGGTCGCATCTGGCCAAGGGGCCGTTGGCCCATGGCTGGGCCGTTGCATTGCCGAGCTATGTTCTGGCACCCGAGGCGCGCCTTCCCGACATGACATGGCAAGTGGCCGCGGCTCTCGCAGCCGCGGCGGAAAAGGTGAGGGGGCCGATACATCTGGCCGGGCATTCGGCAGGCGGGCATCTGGTGAGCAGGATGGCCTGCGCCAATGCGCCGCTCGCCGCGGACCTGCGCGTGCGGGTCAAACGGGTCGTGTCCATCTCGGGCCTTCATCATCTGGAACCGCTGCAGCTGACGAAGATGAATGACGACCTGCGCCTTGATCTTCAACAGGCCGTCGAGGAAAGCGCGGCCCTGCAGGATCCGGCCGGTGGCATCGACACCGTTTGTTGGGTCGGCGCGCAGGAGCGCCCGGAATTCTTGCGGCAGACACGGCTGCTCGAGGAATGCTGGAAGCGCAAGGGCGCGCACGTGCGCGCCGTCTATGAAGAGGACCGCCACCATTTCAACGTCATCGATGGCCTTGCCGACCCCGGGAGCGCGCTCACCAACGCCCTGATCGGCTAGATTGGCGGGCGGGCGACCCGGATAGAGCCTTCGCCCGTGGGCGGAGCGCCCTCCATCGGCGGCGCCCGCCACGTTCGCCGCGTTGACGTTGGCGGCAGCGCGCGGTCCGGGCCGCGGCGGCCAAAACGCGGCGGGCCGTCTGGCCATTCGCCCCCGTTTCTTCGTCCGACAGCCTCACACAAGTTTTGAACGCTTGAATGCGGGCAGTCAGATTGGAAACGGGAGTTTCTCCATGAGCCTCTTCGGCGTAATGCGGACCGGTGTGTCCGGTATGAATGCACAAGCGTCCAAGCTTGGCACGGTGGCGGACAACATCGCCAATGCCAGCACCACCGGCTACAAGAAAGCTCAAACGGAGTTTCAGTCGCTCGTCGTGAACTCCGGCGGTGGCAGCTACAGTTCCGGCGGTGTCGAGGCCAAGACGCTCTACAACATCTCCCAGCAGGGCACGCTCAGTTTTACGACGTCGGGGCTTGATCTTGCGATCGATGGAAACGGGTTTTTCGTGGTCGAGGGCCAGGACGGGCAGCCTGTGCTTACGCGGGCGGGCAAATTCGTCAAGACGAACAATGGCGAACTGATCAACACCGCCGGCTACTATCTCCAAGGTCTGCCGGTCACCGACGGCAATGTCCCCGCGCCGGCGGCCAATGGCCTGGGCGGAATGGAGCGGGTCAATGTCTCCCAGAACCAGCTAGAAGCGACCGAAACGACACAGGCCACCTTGTGGGCCAACGTTCGGGAGGACGCGGCCATTCCGGCGACCCTGCCATCGGCGAACGTGGCCGCGTCGGCCTTTTCCGCCAAAACCTCGCTCGTGGTCTATGACAATCTCGGCAACGAAGTGACGTTGGACATCTACTATACCAAGACGGCGGACACGGCCACGGATTCGACCTGGGAAGTCTCGGTGTTCGACGCGAGCACCGCGTCGGCCGGCGCGACCCCCTTTCCCTACGGCGCCGGTCCGCTTGTCACGAGCCCGCTGACATTCTCGCGAACGGACGGATCGCTCACGGCCGGCGGGCCCATCAGCATTCCAGTTCCCAATGGGGCTACAATCCCGCTGGATGTGAGCAATTCGACAATGCTTGCCGAGGACTTCACCATCACCGAGGTCGACACCAATGGCAACGCACCGGCGTCGGTGGAGGATGTGGCTTTCGGTGACGATGGCACGCTGTTTGCCCTCTATTCGAACGGGGATCGCCGGGCGATCTACAAGATCCCCCTCGCGGATGTGGCGGCTCCCGACAAGCTCCTGCCGGTTTCGGGAAACGTGTTTCGCGTGACCAATGAATCCGGAGACCTGCAGGTTGGCTTTCCCGGAGAGGCCGGATTGGGCGATCTCACGGTTGGCGCGCTCGAGGGATCAAACGCCGATATCGGCACCGAACTGACGGCCATGATCGAGTCCCAACGGTCCTACAGCGCAAATTCCAAATCCTTCAAGGCTGGGTCCGACCTCCTGCAGGAACTGGTAAATCTGGTCCGCTGACGCAGGGCCGCCCCTTTAACTGGAAGCATTCGTCATGAGCCTGTCTGTCGCGCTCCAGGTTGCGCAATCCGCTCTTGCGGCCCGGCAATCGGAAACCTCCGTGATCTCCCGGAATGTATCCGGGGCCCAAGACCCCGGCTATTCGCGCAAATCCGTGATGCTCAGCAGTCTGGTGACCAATTCCGGGCAAGCCGGCGGGGTGCGGGTGGAAGGCGTCGCGCGGGCGGCCAACGAGGCGCTCTACACCAGCCTGCTGCGCTCCACATCCTCGGGCACCGCGCAACAGGCCGTTCTGGACGGCTTGTCGGCGCTGGCGGTGACGATCAACGACACCGAACTGGAGATGTCGCCGGCCGCAAAACTCGGAGACCTGAAGAAATCCCTTCAGGCCTTCGCGTCCGAGCCTAACAACACCATCCTGGCGCAGAGCCTGCTGTCCGATGCGCAGACCATGGCGCAAACGCTCAACAACGCGTCCCGGACGGTGCAGGAGACACGGGCCAAAGCGGACGCGGACATTGCCGCCTCCGTGGCCAAGGTCAACCGTCTTCTAGATCAGTTCGAAGGCCTCAACGACAAGATTGTCCAGGGCAACCAGATCGGCACGGATATAACGGACGCGCTCGACGAGCGGGACCGGGTGCTTCTGAGCCTTTCTGAGGAAATCGGCATTTCCACGCTGTCGCGGGCCGATGGCGACATGGTCATCACCACGGACAGCGGGATCACCCTGTTCGAGACCACGGCAAGGGCCGTGACCTTTGAAACAACCTTTTCCTATGCCGCCGGAACGGTTGGCAATGCGGTTTTCATCGACGGGGTGCCGGCCGCAGGCCCCAACGCGGTGATGGAGTTGAAATCCGGCAGGATCAAAGGGCTTGCCGATCTGCGCGACAACGTGGCGACCACCTATCAAAGCCAATTGGACGAAATCGCCCGCGGATTGATCGTTGCGTTCCGCGAAGCCGATCAATCGGGGGGCGGCGGTCCGGATCAACAGGGGCTTTTCGTGGAAAGCGCCGGTGCAGGTGTGCCGGTTGGGACCAATCTTGGCCTCGTGCTGCCCGCCGGTCTGACCACCGGTCTTGCCTCGACCATTACGATCAACAGGAACGCCGACCCCGATCAGGGCGGCGATCTGGACCGGTTGCGCAATGGCGGTTTGTCGGACCCGGTGAACTATGACTACAACCCGGCCAATCTGGCCGGCTACAGCGACCGGATCCAGGGAATGCTGTCCGGGATCAATACCAGCACAACATTCGATCCGAATGTGGGGCTGGACCCGACGGATTCGGTGTCCGGCTTCGCCGCGTCGTCGGTAAGCTGGCTTGAGGCAAGACGCAGCGCCGCGACCAATGACCTTGAGGTTCAATCCGTCATCGTCAACCGCACCGCAGAGAACCTGTCGAACACGACGGGCGTGAACATCGACGAGGAGATGACCCGTCTGCTCGATATCGAGCGCGCTTTTGCTGCCGCGGCCAAACTGATTACCACGGTTGACCGCATGCTCGACGATCTCATGGCTGTAGCGAGGTAACCTTCAATGAAAACGACCTTTGTCTCCACCATCGCGCTGTCGGATTCGGCCAGGGCGCAACTCATGAAGCAGACCAGCCTGCTCAACCGGTTGCAGGTGGAAATGGCGAGCGGCCGCAAGGCGGATGTCGGTCTCGATCTGGGAGGGCGGACCGGTGAGGCGGTCTCTCTGCGGTCCGAGTTCATATTCTTGAACTCGATCAAGGACACCAACGAACTGACCGCCTCCCGGCTGGACGTCAGCCAGGCCGCGATGGGCGACATCAAGGACACCGTTCAGGATCTGGTCGCCTCCCTGATCGCCATGCGCGACACCGAGGGCAGCGCGGATCTGGCCGCCAATGAGGCGAGCGGGGCGATGGACCTGTTTCTCTCCCGGCTGAACACTCAGCTCAACGGTAGCTACCTGTTTGGCGGCCTCAACGTCGATCAACAGCCCATGACCGACTTCTTCGCGCCGGGCGCGCCAAACAAGGCGGCGATGGACGCGGCCTTCACCGCCTTCTTCAATGCTCCGCCCTACAGCTATGGACTGACCGGGCCGGACGACCCGGGCGTATCGGTGATCACGGCGGCCGACATGGACGCCTTCCTGACCACCGACTTCGAGGACGTTTTCAGCACCACGGTGATCACACCGCCCGCCACCGAGCCGAACTGGGCAGCCAACTGGTCGAGCGCTTCCGATCAACCGATGACCGCAAGGATTTCAGCACAAGAATCAGTGTCCTCGTCCGTGAGCGCGAATGAACGGGCGTTCCGCGATATCGCCGCAGGTCTTGCCATGGTGATGGGAACCGGAGCGGATAATCTCGATCACGAGACCTTCAAGGTCGTGGTCGACAAGGCGATCCAGAAGCTGGGAACCGGGATCAACAGTGTCGTCGGTCTCATGGGGCAGCTGGGCGGCGTGCAGGAGCGGGTGAAGAACGCGTCGGAGAGCCTTTCGGTGCAAACGGATCTTCTGAACAAGCGGATCAACGGCCTGGAAAACGTCAACCCGGAAGAAACCGCGATCCGGCTGAACACCGCGTTGACCCAGCTGGAGACGAGCTACGCCGTTAGCGCGCGCATGCAGCGCCTGAGCCTGCTCAACTACCTGTAATCCAGCGGCCGGCCTGAGACCGGACCGCGTTCCAAGCGAGGAAACATGTTTTCAACGTCCTACGCAGAAACGATGGATGAAATCTGTGCCGACGACCGGGCCAACGAGGTGGCTGCCTTCGAAACCGTGTTGGACAAGCTGGCGGCGGCCCACACGGTCGGGCCGGCGTCCGCGGCCGCTGTGGACGCCCTTTTCTACACCAACCGGCTTTGGGTGTTCTTGCTGGAGAGTCTGGCCGACGAACGGAATGCCTTGCCGGCAAACATGCGGGCCAATCTGATTTCCATCGGGATCTGGGTGCTGAAGGAAATCGAGCGCCTCCGCCAGGGCGAAGTGTCATCGTTGGCCGATCTTATCCAGATCAACACGATGATCCGGGACGGCTTGGCAAATACAACCGGAACCGCCGAAGGCGGGGCCATCGAGGTCGGGGACGAGGAAACGCGGGAGCTGGTGCATGAAGATCGGGCTTAAGGCGGGTGAGCGGCTGTTCATCAACGGGGCGGTAATCCGCGCGGAGCGCAAGACGAGCATCGAGTTGCTCAATGACGCGGTGTTTCTGCTGGAGGGCCATGTTCTTCAGGCCGAACAGGCCACCACGCCGCTGCGGCAGATCTATTTCATTCTCCAGACCATGATCATGGATCCAAACGCGGCCGCGAGCGCCGGAGACATGCTCGACATGGTGCTGACTTCCTCCAGCCGGACGTTTTCTCATCCGCTGGTGCTTGAGCGCCTTGACGAGGTGTCGCGCCTTGCCGGGGAAAAACGCTGGTTCGAGGCCATGAAACTCATTCGCGATCTGTACCCCATCGAAGCGGAGCTGATCAGCGGCAGCTATTCGGAAAGATTGCCGGAACTGCGAAGCGCTGCAGGATAGGAAGGAGACAAGCAATGTCTGTCCAAAGTGTAACCGAAACCGCCGGCACGGCCGGCTCCACCGGGGCCCGAACCGCGCCGACAGCCTCTCAGGCCACGAGCGCGGCCGAAAAGCAGATGACGGTGGACTATGATACCTTCCTGAAGCTCATGCTCGAACAGATGAAGCACCAGGATCCCACCAGCCCCGTCGACAGCAACGAGCAGCTGGCGCAACTTGCCAGCTTCTCGCAGCTCGAGCAGTCGATCAACACGAACAAGAACCTGGAGCAAATGCTCGTCAATATGTCGTTCGGCCAAATCGACGATCTGGTCGGCCGGACGGCCACAGATGCGAACGGGGTGTCGGGCACCGTGACCTCGGTCGAGATCTACAGTGACGGCACATTGCTCGGTCTTGAAAGCGGCGAGGGCATTCTGCTTGGACCCGGGGTCAAGATCAGCTGAGGCCGCCATGAATGAGGTAGACGCCCTTGACCTGGTCCGGTCCTCCATGTGGGTCATCATCGCGGCATCCGCGCCGGCGATCATTCCGGCAATGATCGTCGGTCTCGTGATTGCATTGCTGCAAGCCCTGACCCAGGTTCAGGAGATCACGCTGACCTTCATTCCCAAGATCGTGACGATCCTGATCATGATCGTGGTGGGCGGACCGTTCATTGGCGGTCAGATGCACGGCCTGACCACGATCATCTTTGCCCGGATCGAGAACGGTTTTTGACGCGGGTGACGGGCATCCGCGCCGCCAACGGCATTCCGGTCCGAGGGCACGGGCAAAAAAGGGGGCGGCCAAAAACTCTCAAGGCCCCCGCCAGTCCAAAGCTCCGCGCAAGCTAGGCGCGGCACTGTCACGGCAACTTCTTGAGTGCTGAGAGGCAGTATGGCTGACACCTCCGTTTCCGCAATTTCGACAGACGTTCCTGAAAACCGCCGCGACATCGGATTTGCCATCGGCATCGTCTTGATCCTCGCCGTGCTTTTCCTGCCCATTCCGACCTTCCTGATCGATATCGGGCTCGCCATGTCGATCGCGCTGTCGGTTCTGATCCTGATGGTGGCGCTGTGGATCCAAAAGCCGCTCGACTTCTCCTCCTTTCCCACGATCCTGTTGATCGCGACGATGCTCCGCCTGTCGCTCAACATCGCGACCACGCGCGTCATTCTCTCGGATGGTCATGAGGGCCTTCATGCGGCCGGCTATGTGATCAACGGGTTCTCCCAGTTCGTCATGAGCGGCGACTTCGTGATCGGTCTGATCGTCTTCGCGATCTTGATCACGGTGAACTTTCTGGTCATTACCAAAGGGGCGACCCGGATTGCAGAGGTCGGGGCCCGGTTCACACTCGATGCCATTCCGGGCAAGCAGATGGCGATCGACGCGGATCTGTCCGCTGGTCTGATCAACGACCAGGAGGCCCAACGCCGCCGGCGCGAGCTGGAAGAGGAAAGCTCCTTCTTCGGCTCGATGGACGGGGCTTCGAAGTTCGTGCGCGGGGATGCCATCGCCGGCCTGATCATTACCGCCGTCAACATCTTGGGCGGGATCGTGATCGGCGTCACGCGCTATGACATGAGCCCGGGCGATGCCGCCGACGTCTTCACCAAGCTGTCGGTCGGCGACGGACTGGTCTCCCAGATACCCGCGCTGATCGTATCGCTGGCTGCGGGCCTGCTGGTGTCCAAGGGCGGGACCCGCGGTTCCACCGACAAGGCCGTGCTCGGCCAGCTCAGCGGCTATCCGCGGGCATTGTTTGTTGCCGCCATTCTCATGGGTATTTTCGCGCTCATGCCGGGCCTGCCGATCTTGCCCTTCGCGCTCCTGGCAGGGCTGCTTGGCTTCATGGGCTACACCATTCCAAGGCGTCAGGCCGCGCAGAAGGCGAAGCTGGCCGCCGAAAAGGCCGCAAATGACGCACAGGCGCTGCAGGACAGCCGGGATTCGGTCAAGGAAACCCTGAAGACGGCCGAGATCGAGCTGGTGCTTGGGAAACAACTGTCCACCCAGCTCATGGCCAATCATGGCGAGATGTCCCGCCGCGTGGGCAAGATGCGCCGCAAATTCGCCGAGCAGTTCGGATTTGTCGTGCCCGATATTCGCGTGACCGACAGTCTCTTGCTGGATCCGAAATCCTATCAAATCAAGATCCATGGAACGATCATTGCCAAGCAGCAACTCCATGTCGGGCAGCTTCTGGTGATCCCGGCCGATGACAAGCCGCTGCCTGTGCCCTCGGACCCGACCCGCGAACCGGCCTTTGGAATGCCCGCCTTCTGGGTCCCCGCTGCCTACAAGGAAGAGCTCAAACGCGATGGACATGAACCGGCCGACAACAACACCGTCGTCCTGACTCATCTAAGTGAGGTCATCCGCAACAACCTGCCGCAGCTCCTGTCCTACAAGGATATGCGTAATCTGTTCGACCGGCTTGATCCGGAATACCGCAAGCTGCTGGACGACATCTGCCCGGCCCACACGTCCAATTCGGGTCTTCAGGCCGTACTCAAGCTTCTGCTGGCCGAACGCGTGTCCATCCGCAATCTTCACCTGATCCTGGAGGCGGTGGCCGAGATCGTGCCCCATGTCCGGCGCTCCGAACAGGTGGTCGAGCACGTGCGCATGCGCATTGCCCAGCAGATCTGCGGGGACCTGTCGCAAGGCGGTCCGTTGCATGTGCTGCGTCTTGGCAACCGCTGGGATCTTGCGTTCCATCACAGCCTGAAGCGGGACCAGAAGGGCGATGTGGTGGAATTCGACATCGAGCCGCAACTGGTCGAGGAATTCGGCAATGAAGTGTCCGTCGCCGTCAAGAAACACATGAAGGAAGGCAAGCAGTTTGCCATCGTGGCCGCACCCGATGCGCGCCCCTATGTGCGCATGATCGTGGAACGCATGTTCCCGACCTTGCCGGTTCTTTCCCACCTTGAAATCGCGCGCGGCGTGGATGTCTCGGCGCTGGGCAGTGTCTCATGATGGTGCCCGCCTGGCTCCTCGGCGAAGCGGGAAGTTCGGTCATCCTGTCCGTTTTTCTGCTGTTTTGCCGGATCGGCGCATGCCTGATGGTGATCCCGGGTTTTTCCAGCGACCGGATCCCGATGCGAATCCGGCTGTTTGTTGCCCTTTCCGTGACGCTGGCCCTTTCCCCCATGCTGGTGCCCGTCATGCAGGAGGCCTTGCCGGACCAATCGCTGGCGACCGTTTCCGGCCTGATCGTTTCGGAGCTCCTGATCGGCTTCGTCATCGGCTTGCTGGGGCGGATCTTCATGATCGCCCTGGAGACGATGGCCACGCTTGTGTCCATGGCTATCGGCCTGTCGAACATGCCCGGCGTTGCGGTGGAAAGCAGCGTTGCGCTGCCGGCGGTCGCCAACCTGTTCACCATGACGGCGACCGCGCTGGTGTTTATCTCCAACCAGCATTGGGAGGTCTTGAGGGGTCTGGCCGAGTCCTACGCCGCGATGCCGCCGGGGTCTCCGTTCGACTCGCTCTCCACCCTTGAACGGCTGGGAGAGCAGCTGGCGGAAGCCTTCGTCCTCGCCTTGCGTGTCTGCAGTCCGTTCATTGTCTACACGGTGGTCATCAATCTGGCCGTCGGTCTCGTCAACAAGCTGACCCCGCAGATCCCCGTGTATTTCATCGCCTTGCCGTTCATCATCGCGGGCGGCCTTTACTTCCTCTACCTGACCACCGCCGAAGCCCTCCTGTTGTTCATGGATGGCTACTTCACCTGGCTTCAAAACGGATGAGTTCATGCGCCGCAGCAGCAAAGACATCGAGCGGATCTATCATCTCCAACGGCAAATCTACCTGTTCTCCCAGTGGCTTTTGCAAAAGCTGGACGCCCAGGCCGAGACGCTGACCGAAAAGGAGCGCCGCATTCTCACCGCCTTGTCCGGCGGCGAACTGGCCCAGCACGACCGCTTCATCGCCAATGCCGCCGAGCGGTTGCGCAAGATCCTGCATGAGCTGATGGAGATTACAGCGGCACGCGAAAAGATGAATGCCGAATTCTCCCGGCAGATGATGCTGCTCAAGACAATGGAAGAGCGCTTGCGGAAAATCCGGATGGACGAGGCCAGACAGGCTGAACAACAGTCCCTGCTTGACCTGATGGACATCCGGTTCCGGTAGCGGTCGCCTGTTCGGCGCGCGCAAAACACGCTGGCCCAAGGCCGTGCGGACACAGGCAAGGCCGGCGCAAGGCCGGACCGCTAGGGTGATCCTCGAACCCCCCCGGCAAGCTGCCCGGGGATGGACCAATTCCAGGAGACCAATCCGATGGCTATTTCGCCACCTTCCGATATCGTTCTGGATGTAGCGCGTGCGGCCCAGCCCGAAATACTTCAAATGGCCGCGCTGCGGCTCGAGCGGCTTGGAGCCGGAGCGGCCCTACCCGGCGAGATTGGAACCGGGTTCGAACTGGCCATGGCCGGGGCCGGAAAACCGGGAGATAGCCCGTTTCCCCATCTTTCTTCTGCAGAGCGCACCGGCCTGTCACCGGCCGGTTCCGCCTCCGGACGGGGGAGGACCGAAACAGGTCTTGGCCCGGCGCAACAATTCGAGGCCGTTTTTCTTCAGCAAGTCGTGGAAACGATGCTGCCCAAGGATGCGGAGGCCGTGTTCGGGAAAGGATCTTCCGGCGAGATCTGGAAGTCGATGATGGCTGAACAGGTGGCCAATCAGATCGCGGCAAGCGGTGGGGTCGGGATCGCCGGTCTCTTGAACGACACGCTTAAGGGAACGGCGGCATGAGCGAACGGGAATTGCAGGGCCGGCAGGGCGAGGATCAGGCTTTGACAGTGTATCCCACAGGGGCGCCGCGGGCGGACACCGCCGCTCCAGCGGTGTCCGGGCTTTCGGCCATCAAACCATCACCGTCTTCCGCAGAAGCTGTTCTGGCGGCAACCGTGCGGCGCGCGATCAGCGTCGTTCGGGCCGAAACGGCGGCCCTGCGCGAAACACCGAACGCCGATCTTGCCCCTTTCGAACACAGAAAAAGCCAGGTCTTGCTGGATCTGAGCCGGGCGAGGGGGGCTTTGACGCTTGAAGAGGTCAGCGAAGAAATCGAGATCCTTCTTCAGGACCTGCGCGTGTCCCTCGCGGAGAACATGACGATCCTCGACCGGCATATGAAGGCGGTTCAGGAGGTGTCCGATCTCTTGTCCCGGGTGATGCTGGAGGCCGACTCGGACGGGACCTACCGGCGCCCAGCGCACGGGGGGCTTGATGATTAGATCCGTCATGGTCGGCTTGTGGATGCCAGCCGCAATGTTCCTGTCCGGTCTGGGGACCACCTACTTCATGGCGGACAGCCCGTTCGATGCGGATCGCGGGGCGCTGGTGGGCGGTTTGGACTATGAAACCTTGCAGCCGATCAATGTGCCGATGATCGCGGATGGCGCGTTGCAAGGCTATGTGGTCGCCAAGCTTGTCTTTACGGCGGACGGTGACAAGCTGCGCCGGCTGCCGGTTCCGCCGCATCCCTTCCTGGTCGATGAGGCGTTCCGGACACTTTACGAAGACGATACGCTCGATTTCAAAAACCTTGAACGATACGATCTTGACCGCCTTACCGGTCATCTGGCCGAAATGACGAACAAGCGTCTGGGGGAAGCTGTGGTGCGTGAGGTGCTGGTCGAGGAGTTCAACTATTTCCATAAGGATGCGGTGATCTCCTATTGATCCGCGTCTCGCGGGCCTGGCCCAGCAGCCGTTGCCTCCCACCACTTGCCGGCCTGGCTTTGACCAGGCCGGTTTTTTTTGAGCCGTGGGGCCCGGACCTATCGCTGCCGGCTCAGCCTTGCGTCCTTCAACGCTTCGATCAGACGCACGCTCATGGTCTCGGATGCCCCAGAGGAACCTGCCCCGGAGGATCCGGAAAACTCGATATAGGTGACGTTCACCGCATTGTCCGGGTGGCGCAAAACGAGCGTGAAGTATATCCAAACGCCCTTGTTGAAGAACTCAAGGTCAAGCGAGACGGCCGGCATGGTCTCCCAGGACAGATCCACGGCGGCGGCCATGGAATAGCGGAGCGTGTCGGGCTTGAAGAACAGCTCGGCGGAGGATTTGATCAGATCCTCTATATTGGCGTGCTGGTCCGTGCGAATGAATGCGATGAGGTCGACAACATCAATCAACTGCATTTCGGTCGTGAATTGCTTCAAGGCCGATACAATGGCAGCCCGGCAGGTCTCGTCGCATTTTTGCGACTCCAGCGCCGTGGATGGTCCTCTCTTTTCCTCACGCATCTTTGAGCGGTCTCCTGAGCGCGCCATCTCATGCATTCGCACCCGGCTTGCGTGAGTACACGTAACAAATGATTTCGGCAATGGCCCGATAGAATTCGGGCGGTATCATGCGCTCGATTTCCGTGGCAGCGTAAAGAGACCGTGCAAGAGCCTTGTCCTCGATGACCGGAATGTCGTTTTGCTCAGCGACTTCGCGGATTTTCAGGGCGATCAGGTCCTGCCCCTTGGCCACCACAATCGGCGCGGCGGTCTTTTCCGCCTCGTATTTCAGCGCCACGGCGAAGTGCGTTGGGTTGGCGACGACGAGGGTGGCTTGAGGGATCGCCGCGATCATGCGGTTTCGGGCGCGGTCCCGGGCCAGGGACCGCTGGCGTGCCTTGACGATCGGATCGCCCTCCGCCTGCTTGTGCTCGTCCTTGATCTCCTGTTTGGTCATTTTGAGTTTTTGCCGCCAATGGGTCCGCGACCACAAAATGTCGACGGCGACCAGCAAGATGGTGACGATGCAAACGCCAGCCACCACTTTCATCGAAATCTGAAGGATGATCTCCGGGAGGGCGCTCGGGTCGGTGAACATGGTCTGGATCAACCCGGCTTCACTTGCACGCAGCTGAACAAAGGCGATGATCGCAACGGTGGAGAATTTGAAGAAGGCCTTGAGGAACTCGACGAGCCCTTGAACGCCGAACAGCCGCTCGAACCCCTTATTGAGGGATAGTTTCGACAGGTCGGGTTTGATCCGGTTCGGAACAAGGCGCGGTTTTGTCTGGAGGAAGGTCGCCGAAAGACCGCCAACCGTGAGCAGGGCAATGATCGGGGCAAGGAACCAGCCGACCTCCCAGGCCAGCGCATGAGACAGCAACAATGCGTCCGCACCGTTTCCAAGCGAGTATCCTCCCACATGATCGACGAGCTGCTTCAAACTGGCGACAAGCGCGGTTGCCCCGGATGAAATCACGAAGGCGCCGATCAGCAAGGTTGCCATGAAGGAGGCAAGAACCGGTGCTTCCTTGGAGACGGGTGTGTTTCCCTTTTCCAATGCATCCTGGATCTTCTTCTCGGTCGGTTCCTCTGTTTTTGAATCTTTATCTGCTTCATCGGCCATTTCGGCTTGGGTCCTTCATCGGGTCGAAGGCGATGGCCAGCTGCCGCGTCAGTTGAAGTAGGCACCGTCCTCTTGCTTCGCATTGAGTTCGATCTCGCCGCGTCCGGCCATTTCCAGCGCCAGGTTGGTGATGGTGCTGCGCGCTTCCATGACGTCCCTTTGGGCGGCGGGCTCGCCGCTCGCCAGCTCGTGTTCGGCGATGCGCCGCGCCCGCGAGGTGAGGGAGGAGAGGATCACCTCGCGGAAGGTCTGTTCCGTGCCCTTCAATGCCAGAACGATCCGGTCGGTCGGTACCTGATCGAAAATCGCCATCCGGGTGCGCGCATTCAGCTTGATGATGTCGTCGAAGGTGAACAGCAGCCCCTTGAGAAGCTCCGCGGTCTTCGGCCGGACCTGGTTCAGGTTGTCGAGGGCATCTTCCATGTGGTCGCGATCCATCTTGTTCAGGATGTCCGCCATGCGCGCATGCGAATCCGCCTCCAGATTGCCCGACAGGTTGAGCATGAAGTCCTCATGCATTGTCTTTTCGACGTCGCGCATGATCTCGGGAACGACGGGCTTGATCGACAGCATCCGGCGCACCAGCGAATTACGGGTCTTGCCATTCATCTGGCCTAGCACCTTGGCCGCGGCGCTCGGCTTGATCTTGGTCAGGATCAGAGCCGCGGTCTGGGGGTGTTCCTTGAGCAGATAACTCGCGAAGATCGTCTCCGATACCGTGGTCAGACGGTCCCAGATCGACCGGTTGGAGTTGCCCATGACATCCGACATGATATCCGCCAGTTGATCCTCGGGCAAAACGCCGTTGAGCATCTTTTCGACTTCACCTGCGGAGCCATAAAGGGTCACCCCGTTGGAAAACTGCTCGATGAAGTCTTCGGCGATAGCGTCCAGTTCCTGGGATGCGACCGTCCCCAGCTGCGCCGCGGTGACGGTGATCATCCGGATCTCCTCCTGATCGAAATGCTGGAGAAGGCGTTGGGAATTCGTTCTGCCCAGGGACAGAAGCAATGCCGCGACCCGTTCGACCCCATTGAGGCGTTTGGTCGGAAGTTTCGTCACCGTCGACGTCTGGCTGGTCATTTTTGCTTTCCGCTGATTTCAGATCACACCCATCGGGGTCACGCGTCGACTGTCCCGGTCTGGGCGCTGATGATTTCGGTGAGGGAAACGCCAAAGCGGGAGTTGTCGTCCTCCACGACGACGACCTCGCCGCGGGCGATGACCCGACCGTTCACGACGATATCGATGGGTTCGCCGACACGGTGGTTCAGCGGAATGACGGCGCCGCGGCCGAGCTTCAAAAGGTTGGATACCAGCATGGTTGCCGATCCAAGCACGACCTGGATGTTCACGGGAATCCCGAGGATGGTGTCGAGATTGCGTTCGTCGCCCATGAGGCCGCCGCCTTTCTTGCCTGCGGCACCGTTGGGGTCTTCAACTTTCGCGAAGCTGCTGGCATCGGCCGGCTTGGCTTTCGCCGAGGGATCGACGGTCACGTAATCGATTTGTTGGTCAGACATCAGATTTTATCCTTTGAACTCAGGTTCACGGAGCGGAAAGGGCTGGGATAGGTGTTGTCGAGCCTGTGAACGCGGGTGTCCCGCGCTTTTCGGAACGCCGGACGGTCCAGCGGCGTGTCCCCGCCGGGTTCCTGGTTGGTGAGAGTGGCGCCGGCCGGCATGAGATCCGCCGGAGCCTGGCTGGCGAACGGACCGAGATCCGCATCGCCGCATCTGGACAGCGCTTTCGCGTGCAAGGCGGTGGCCTTGCTCAATTCTCTGAGTTCGGCCTTCAGAACGGCCTGTTGGCGCTTGGCTTCCCGGGTGATGGCATCGATTTCGCCGATCAGGTCGCGGGCATCGTTCATGCGCGACCCGAGAGCGTTCAGCACCTGGGATCCTTTGACATTCAGTTCCTGGATGGAGACTTCGATCCCATCGAGCGCGATTGCCGTTTGATCGAAAATGCGCTGGTAATCATCGTGGTAGGCGCCGAGCCGTTTCAGTTCGCGATACATCGCGACCATCTTGTAGGTGGTGGCGACCAGCGCGATCAAAAGCAGTCCGTCAACGAGAGCGGAGATCATCGATCAAATCCTTCTCTTCATGAATGAGGTCCTCGACCTGAAGCGTGTAGGAGCCGTCCAGCTGTCCGAGCTGGCAGGTGAAGATGGGTTGGGCGTTGCAGGCTAGTGTGACGGGCGTGCGCGCTGTCGCTTGAAGCTCGATCACTTGGCCGACCTGGAGATTGGCGACATCGCCAAGCGTCAGTTCGCGTTCCTCCAGAATGGCTTCCAGGCGGACTTCGGTTTTCTGGATTTCATTATGGAAATGCTGGGTCCATTGCTTGTCCCGGCCGGACATTTCGCCCGAAAGCACCTGCGACAGTTTCTGCCGTAGCGGGTTCAGCGTGGAATGCGGCATGACGACGAAGACTTCGCCGCCCCGGCCGATCGCCTGAAGAAGCAGGCGCGAGACAACCGCCGGATTGTTCCGCCGGCCGATGACGGCAAAGTCCATGCGTGTTTCGATCCGCTCGATCTTGAGCGTCGTTTCCGCAATGGAATCGAAGGATTCCTGCAGTGCCTGGACGGCGACCTCGAAGACGTTCCGGGCGATGCGGGTTTCGATGTTGGAAAAGGAGCGTTCCTCGTCGATGGGGGGCTCGGTTCCATCGGCGCCGAACAGGACCTCCACCAGGGTAAAGATGAAGTCGCGGTCGAAGCCGACCAGAACACGCGAATCCCATTCCGGTGAATAGACGACGGCGACAAGCGCATTCGCTTCGAATTCATCCAGGACGTCGCCGATCCGGCTGTTCTCGATCATGCTGACCGAGATGTAAGAGGGGGATGCGGATTTTTGGCGCATGGAATCGGCCATCACGCGGGCCATGCGGTCGAAGACCACTGGCAGCATGGGCAGGCGGTCCACGGAGATGCCTGCGGCATCGAGGAGGCGATCCGTGATCATCGCCCGTTCGCTGCTGGATCCGGTAAAAGTTGCGGCCTCGATCATGGACTAGGCGGCTCCCTGAAGGTCTTGGATATTGTCGGCCCCGCCACTGGCTGCGGCCATTGTCTCGTTTTCCACTTCATCAATGGTCGGGCGGGAGCTGTCGGAAATCGTCTTGCGGCCATGTTCGAGCGCGATCTGGGGGTCCGCGCCGTTCATGAAGGCCAGCAACGTTTGCTTGACGACGATGTAGGGGCGCAGACGGCTCTCCCGCACCGACTTGATCTTGTTGGCGATGGGCGACACCAGCGCATAGGACAGGAAGATGCCGAGAAACGTGCCGACCAGAGCCGCGCCGATGAGCGAGCCGAGGATCTGCGGAGACTGATCGATGGCACCCATCGCCTTGATGACCCCGAGAACCGCGGCCACAATGCCAATGGCGGGCAAGGATTCGGCGAGGATCGTCATGGCGTGATAGGGCTTCATCTGATCGCGGTGGATCGTGTGAAGTTCCTCGTCCATCAGCGCCTCGATCTCATGCGCACGGGCATTGCCGACGATGATCAGGCGGAAATAGTCGCACACGAAGGTGGTCAGGCTCGCGTTGCGAAGGACCTTGGGAAAGTTCTGGAAAATCGCGGAACTGTTCGGATCCTCGATATGAGGTTCCACCTGGTTGCGGCCTTTTGATCTCAGTTCGCGCATCAGGCCGTAAAGAAGGGCGAGCACGTCGAGATAGTCGCGCTTGGCCGGGACCGCGTTTCGCAGCGCATCGCTCGTCGCGGTCACGCTGTCCTTGATGGTCTTGAGCGGATTGGCAACCACGTAGGCGCCGATGGCAACGCCGCAGATGATCAACACTTCCCAGGGTTGCCAAAGCACCATGACCTTGCCCCCCATCGCGGCAAAACCGCCGATCAGGGAAGCAAATGCGATTACGAGCCCGATAATGACAGTCACAGAGCAACTCCATGCAGATTGCTTCATTTCGTGTGGTTGACCTGACCCTAGGTGCGCTTCCTTGCCCGAAGCTGTCGCAACTCATCCAGCCGCTTGGTGCCGGCGCGGGTCAGCCTGGCGTAAGCTCTGCCCCCAAGGATCAGGCCCAACGCAACACGTTCGGTGAAAGGCGGCCTGTCATGATCGGCACACTTGCCCAGTACCAGTTGGTGACCACAAACATGGACCGTTCGCTCAAGACCATCGCGTCGGATCCGACGGTCGAGCGCCAGAGCGCTTACTATCTTGAAAATATTGAAAACATTAAGAGTATTGACGACTTCATGGCGGATGAGCGCATTTATCGCTACGCCATGAAGGCCCATGGCCTTGAGGATATGATCTACGCCAAGGCGTTCATCCGGAAAGTGCTGGAAGAAGGGATCGACCGTTCGGATTCGTTCGCCAACAAGTTGACGGATGAACGCTACAAGGCTTTCGCGGAAACGTTCAACTTTGCCCGCAACGGAGAGGTCACGACGATTTTCCAGAAGGCGAAGCAGCCTGTCGTCGACATGTACATGCGCCAGACCCTTGAAGAGAACGAGGGCAGCAAGAATGAAGGCGTCCGGCTGGCCTTGTACTTTGCCCGAAAGGCACCTGACATCCAGAACGCCTTTGAAATCCTTGCCGATCGCGCCTTGGCCGAGACCGTCTATGTCGCGCTTGGCGTGGGCAAGGAATTCGCCGCGACCGATATCGACCGGCAGGCGGATTTCATATCCGAGCGGATCGATTTCGAGGACTTCAAGGACCCCGAAAAACTGGACAGGTTCCTTCAGCGCTTCACCGCCCTGTATGACCTTCAAAATGGCGGGCCGGCAGCGGCGTCCATTCCAAGTATGCTGATCGGGGGCGGCGCGCCGCTCGGGCTCGACCAGAACCTGCTCTCCAGCCTCCAGAACCTGAAACTGGGAGGACGATAGCCCATGCAATCCGCTCTTTATGTGGCGTTGTCCGCTCAGGTGGCGTTGTCGAACCGGCTCGAAACCGTGTCGCGGAACGTGGCGAACATGAACACCGCGGGCTACCGGGCCGATGAGGTGAAGTTTGCCGAGATCCTGTCGAAAGCGGGCGCGGACAAGGTCAGCTACGCGACCGGAGGCGAGGTGTATATTTCCCGCCAGACCGGCAGTCTCAACAAGACCGACAATCCGCTGGATATCGCGGTGGAGGGCGAAGCCTTCTTCGCTGTCCGTATGGGCAACGAGATCGCCTACACCCGCGATGGCCGGTTGCAGATGGATGCCGAGGGTGTGCTGCGAACGGTCGGCGGCGATGAAATCCTGGACGCCGGCGGCTTGCCGGTCCAGCTGGACCCCAACGGTGGCCCGCCGGTGATATCGCCCAATGGGGATGTGATCCAGCAGGGGGAAGACCCGATTGGCGCGATTGGTCTGTTCCTTCTGCCCGAGGGCGCCCAGCTGAGGCGGCGTGAAAATTCGGCTGTAGTCTCTGACCTCCCGGCCATCCCGGTTCAGGTGTTCGATGTGAATGCGGTTCGCCAGGGTTATGTGGAGGGTGCGAACATCAATCCGATCCGGGAAATGACCAAGATGATCATGATCACCCGGTCCTTCGAAGGGGCGACAAAGATGATCACCCAGAGCGACGAGACGCAGCAGCGCACGATCCGCGAACTCGGAAAGACATCGTGATGAGCGTTGATCCGGTGGCGGCACGTCCCGGCACGCCAGCCTTGCTCCAGGTCTCCCCGGACCGGCCGTTGCTGATTAGCAGGCAAAGTGGTCCCGCGCCGCAGGCGGACGGCTCTGAAGGCGGCTTTGCCGCCGTTCTGGATATCTTCAATCCTCTTCAGCATATACCGGTCGTCGGCGATCTTTACCGCTCGGCGACGAACGATGGAATTTCCGAGGATGCGCGCCAGGCGGGGCGGGCCCTATACGGGTTTTTGCTGGGAGGACCGGTGGGTTTGGGCGCCGCCATGATGGCAAACCACTTTTTGGCGTCCGTTGATGTGAAACAGCCGGTGGACGAGCCTGCCGGGCCGCCGCCCGGTTCAGGGGCAAGCGGGGCAGGGTCGGAACATCGGGGGTCGCGGCCTGCCGATACAGCCGCATCCGGTCCCGCATCCGGCCATGCCCCGGGCTTTGCGCCCTTTCTGGGTGAAAAGACCGCCGCCGCGACAGTGGACGGTCCCTCCCAGCCGCTGGATCTCATGAAATTGTTCGATTTGAAGCCTGGCACCGAAGCTGGAACCGCCTCCGGCCTGCGCGTTGCAGACCCCGGACATGCTGGTCCGGTGCCCAAGCCTGAGCTTGAGGTCGAGCGCGGTGTCAACGCGACAGGGGCTGAAAACGCCGACGCCAAGCCCGAGGTGAGCGATGCGGAGAAAGTATCGGCCATCGCCGCGCACAGTGCCAACCATTTGCCGATTGAAGTTTTGAAGACCTTGCAGGATCGCCATGCCGCAAAACGCAGTCTTGACGCCACTTGACCGGCGGGCCGCCGTCCTTGCCTCATTGAACGCTGAGATGGGACCGGTGAAGGTGAGCGGGCGTGTCACGCATGTGTCGCGCGATGCCGTCCGGATCTCGGGCCTGTCCAGATCGGTTTGCCTGGGCGACCTGATCGAGGTTCCGGGCCGTGACGGCAGGCGCAGGCGCGGCGAAATCATCCGGCTGGACGAGGCGGAGGTCGTCGTCAAACCCTTTGAGCAGACTGCGGATATCGGCATTGGAACGCGCGCGAGCCGGATGGGCGGCCTTGCGATCCATCCGGATCCCTCCTGGCGCGGCCGGGTCCTGAACGCGCTCGGAAAGCCGATTGATGGACTTGGCCCCCTGGAAATGGGGCCCGCGGCTTTCCTGCTGGATCGTGACCCTCCGCACCCGATGGACCGGCAGAAAGTGGGCGAGGGGGTGTCGACCGGCGTGCGGGCGATCGATCTGTTCACGCCGATCTGCATGGGGCAGAGAATCGGCGTTTTCGCCGGGTCCGGGGTCGGCAAATCGACCTTGCTGGGTATGCTGGCGGGCTTTGGCGATTTCGACACCGTCGTGGTGGGGCTGGTCGGCGAGCGGGGCCGGGAAGTTCGCGAGTTTGTCGACGATATTCTCAAGGACGCGCTTCAGCGCAGCGTCGTGATTGCCGCGACCGGGGACGAAAGCCCCATGATCCGGCGGCTGGCGCCAAAAACAGCGATGAGCGTTGCGGAATACTTTCGCGCGCAGGGTGAAAAAGTCCTGTTGATCCTGGATTCGGCAACCCGTTTCGCGCATGCGGCGCGGGATGTCGCTTTGGCTGCCGGTGAGCCGCCGGTTGCCCGGGGCTATACGCCCAGTGTTTTCAGCGATCTGGCCAAGCTTGTGGAACGGGCGGGTCCCGGCGCGCAAGGCGAGGGGACCATCACCGGGATTGTTTCGGTTCTGGTCGATGGCGACGACCACAACGATCCGGTCGCGGATTCGCTGCGGGGACTGCTCGATGGGCATATCGTTCTCGACCGGTCCATTGCCGAAGCGGGCCGTTATCCTCCCGTCGATCTCCTCCGCTCGACCTCCCGGCTGGCGCAGCGGGTGTGGGACAAAGATCAGCGGGAGCTCGTGCTGCGGTTGCGGGGGCTGATTTCCCGATACGAGGAAACCCGGGATCTGCGCATGATGGGCGGCTTCCAGACGGGGACAGATGACATGCTGGACAAGGCCTGCGAGCTCGTGCCGCGGGTCTACGAAGCGCTGCGCCAGACCCCGAACGCGCGCAGCCATGGCGATCCGTTTGCGGACCTGGCCACGGCGCTTGCCGCCGGCGGACGATAATCGGTTCGTCCGGCCGCCCTGTGATTTTCCGCGCCTGATCCTCTTAATTCGCCGCATCGAGCCTTGTCTTCAGTCCGGTTCCGCCGGAGCCGTGGGCGGTCCAGCTCTTCAAAATGGTGGCGCAGAAGCGACGGCGGACGCATCAGGGCACCCGGATGCATGCAAATGCGTCGTTGATCTTAACTCTTATCCGGACCATTCCGTCACTGCGGCTGACCTAGCCGGGCGGCAGCTTCACCTTTGTAAAGTTTTACTTGGAAAAAGCTCGACTTTGTCGCGAACCGCGGTCCGTATCTCTGTGGCACAGCGATGCCACTTGCATAAAATCCGGACAATCAGGTTTAGGGAGTATCGGCTCCCGCCGTTCCGAAGGCCGGGATTGGGGCCCCGGTTCTATGGCGGAAATCCGGGCTTGGCAGTCGTTGAGTCTTGGTGTAACACCCTTGTCATATGTAAAGCTTGGTTTTCGAATTTTAGAATTTCAGTTTTTAAATAAAATTTATTCTGATCTTAGATCAAATTGTCTAACTCTTCTTTTGAATTGCGTTTTTCGTTTAAGTCTTATGTCCACTATACGATTGAATTTCCCTTTTGTTTACTTTTCCATTGTTGACCCTGAAGGCCTCCGGGAAATACCTATTTTATGTCGATTAAGCCAAGGGGGGCTTCTAGATGTTTGTGATTGTTGATGATCGAGAGATTGTAACCGCGGGATACGCCTCCGCGTTCGAACGCGAGGGATACGCCGCGCTGGAACTGAAACCTGCGGAACTGGTCGATTGGCTTGAAATCGCATCGCCCGCGGACCTGCAAGCGGTGGAAGGGTTCTTGCTCGGCGTTTCGCCGTACCGGCCCGCGTTTCCCACTCAGATCAAGACCCGATGCCCGGATGCACCGGTCTTCGCCCTCGACGACCGGTCCTGTCTGGAGACAACGCTTCAGATGTTTGCAGCGGGTGCGGACGACGTTTTGCGCAAGCCGGTTCACGTTCGTGAGATCCTCGCGCGGGTCGGTGTCTACCGCCGCCGGGTCTCCCAGGACGACAAGGGGGTGGCCTCGGGCGATATCGAGGTTTTTTTCGACGGACGTGATCCGATCGTTTTCAAAGAGGTCATGGAACTGCCGCGCCGCGAACGCCGCATTCTAGAGTATCTGGTCAAGAATAAGGGGCGCCGGGTGACAAAGTCCCAGATTTTCAATGCGGTCTATGGCGTGATGAACGAAGGGGTCGATGAGTGTGTCGTTGAAAGCCACATCTCGAAACTGCGCAAGAAACTGCGGATGCGTCTTGGCTATGACGCGATCGAATCCACACGCTACATCGGCTACATGCTGAAACAGCCCGACCGTGTTGTCGCGAATGCGCCGAACGCTGAACTCCGGTCGTCAACCCCGGCCAAAACGGAGCGTGTCAATATTCGCGCAGTTGCTCTTGCTTGACCGAACCGGGCGCGGAAACGAAGGGATGTTCCGCGCATGACAATTGTGGATATCGCTTCACGCCATGCTGGCCGGGACGCCAATTCGATCCGGTAGCACGGGAAGCCTCTTGCGGTTCGGGTTTGTTTGAGTAGTCTTGTACACTAGTATTCCGGTGGCAGGGCGACAAGAATGCGGCAGACGTGGCGGTGGTTCGGTCCAACGGACCGGGTTTCGCTTTCCGATATCAGACAGGCCGGCGCACAGGGTGTTGTCACGGCCCTGCACCATGTTCCCGCGGGAATGGTCTGGACGCGCGATGAAATCGCCGAGCGTCAGCGACAGGTCGCGGGACCGCCGGACCGGCCAACGGGCCTTACATGGGACGTGGTCGAAAGCCTGCCGGTTTCCGAGGCCATCAAGACTCAGACTGGTCCGTGGCGCGAGCATTTGACCGCATATGAGCAGTCCCTCGAAAACCTCGCGCACGCCGGAATTTCGACAATCTGCTATAATTTCATGCCCGTTCTCGACTGGACCCGCACAGATCTGGCCTGGCGGGTGTCTCACGGCGGAACCGCCATGCGGTTCGATTTGATCGATTTTGCGGCCTTCGATCTTCATCTCCTGGCCCGCCCGGGTGCCGAAGCGGACTACCATCACGAAACGAAAGAAGCCGCCCGCGCCCGGTTCGAGATGATGGGCAAGGATGCGCGCCAACAGCTTGCCTCAAACGTCCTTGCCGGTCTTCCGGGCTCAGCTGAGCGCTGGACGCTCGACACTGTCCGCGAGCAACTAGCGGCGTATGGTTCAATGGACACGGCGGTGTTGCGGCGGCACCACGTCGATTTCCTCGGCCACATCGTGCCCTTGTGCGAGCGCCTCGGTCTGCGTATGTGCTGCCACCCGGATGATCCTCCTTTTCCGCTTCTGGGTCTGCCGCGCATCATGTCGACATCCGACGACTATGCCGCCCTGTTCGACGCGGTCGACAGTCCCGCGGCGGGCATGACGCTTTGTACCGGCTCTT
Organism: Roseibium aquae; assembly: GCF_008711285.1. Taxonomy (GTDB): domain Bacteria; phylum Pseudomonadota; class Alphaproteobacteria; order Rhizobiales; family Stappiaceae; genus Roseibium; species Roseibium aquae. Next base: position 17,804 of record NZ_VXDC01000009.1, on the reverse strand, counting down.
TGGGCGCCCGGCCGGACAATGAGTGTGCCGCAATGGTGCGCCGGTTTGGACCGAAGATCCATTTCCTGCATTTGCGCAATGTGACCCGCGATACCGAAACCGTGCCCTGTTCCTTCTTTGAAGACGAGCATCTGGCCGGCCAGACCGATATGGTCGCCGTGATCGCCGCCGTTCTGGAAGAGGAGGCCCGGCGCAAGCGGGAAGGGCGGGCCGATTGGGAGATCCCAATGCGTCCCGATCATGGGCAGGATATCCTGGATGATCTTGGCCGTTGCGGCCAGCCTGGATACCCGGCGATCGGCCGCTTGAAGGGACTTGCGGAACTGCGCGGGGTGATGACAGCCCTTTCAGCAGGGGCGCCGTCTTTCGGTCTGGAGCCCGGCGTTCGGAGGGAGGCCGTTCATGACCCAGGCTGACCCGCAGGACGACACCCGGCTGGAGGAGGCCCTGTCCGGTGTCGAGATCGACCGGTCGGCGGCCATTGCTCCTCAGCTCTATCGCATTTTGCGCGAGCGGATCATCGACAATCGGCTGCCCCCCGGGGCGAGCGTCAACGAAAGCGACGTGTCGCGCATGTGTGCGGTCAGCCGGACGCCATTACGGGCAGCCATGCAGCAACTCGCCGCGGAAGGGCTCATCGTGACCCGTCCGCAGGTGGGGTCCGTGGTCGCGCGTGTCGATGAGGCGCAGATCCTGGAAGCTGTCCTGATCCGCGCAGCTCTGGAGGCGGCCGTCGTGCGCCGTCTGTGCGAGACCGGTATCGACGAAACACTGATCGCGGGCAATCTCGCCATGCAGCAAAGGGCGGCCGAGGCGGATGACTACGCGACCTTTTTCAAGCTCGACGAAGGTTTTCATCACATGCTGTCCGACATGGCCGACATGCCCCGCGCCTGGCGGCTCGCGCAATCGGTGAAGGCCCATGTGGATCGTCAAAGGCTGGCGTTGATGTCGTCCATTCCGGGCCGCTCACTGGCGGCCTTCAAAAATCACATGGCCATTCTGGACCGGATCCGCGCCGGGGATGCCTTGGGCGCCGCCTGTGAAATGGACGCGCATGTCAGGTCGGTCCTGATGGGGAAGGATGCGTTGGGGACGGCAGCGTCGCCCATGCGGGAGGGGAAAGGGGAAAGATCGCGGGCGAATTGATCGCGACGCCGCGATTGAACGGCATATCAAGGTGTACTAGTATACCAGAACACTGGGAGGAAATGGAAATGACAAAGCAATTTCGCATAGCGCTGGCGGCCGGCGTGGCTTCGGCCGCGCTTACCGCGGGTGCCGCCTTCGCGGAGACGGAACTCCGCATGGCCTGGTACAACGATGGGATCGAGGGCGAGGTGATGCAGGACATCCTGGATCGCTTCAACGCCGACAATCCCGACATCAACGTCGTTCTCGACGTTCTGCCCTACAAGGCGATCCTCGAAAGTCTGCCCGTCCAGCTGGCGGCCGGTGAGGGGCCTGATCTCGCACGTGTGACGGATCTGGGAGGGTTGTCGCAATATTACATGGATCTCACGCCCTACATCTCCAATCCGGATTACTGGCGGGAGAACTTCGGTCCCTTCCTGAAATGGATGCAGCCGGTTGGTGCGGAGCCGCAGATTTCAGGGTTCATGACGCAGCTCACCGTGACGGGCCCCTATGTGAACAAGACCCTGTTCGAACAGGCTGGCGTTGCCATGCCGGGCGAGAACGCGACCTGGAGCGACTGGGCAGCCGCCAGCCGCGAGGTGGCTGAAAAGCTCGACATTCCGATTCCAATGGCTTGGGATCGCTCCGGTCACCGGGTGGCCGGCCCGGCCATCTCGATGGGAGCGGGAATGTTCGATGCCGATGGCGGACCGGCGCTGGTCGATGACGGGCTGAAGGCCATGGCCACGATGCTCTACGACTGGCACCAGGACGGCACGATGGCCAAGGAGCTTTGGGGGTCGGTTTCCGGTTCCCAGTATCTTGGGGCAAATGAGGAATTCGCCAACGCCCAGACCGTCTTGTACATGAGCGGCTCCTGGCAGATTCCGCAATTTGCCGAAAAGATCGGCGACGCGTTCGACTGGTGGGCCGTACCAGCGCCATGTGGTCCGGCCGCTTGCACGGGCATGCCGGGCGGCGCGGCTCTTGTGGCGCTGAAAACCTCCGAACACCCCGAGGAGGTCGGCAAGCTGATGGATTACCTGTCCTCCGAGGAAGTTCTCAACGAATTCTACGGCCGGACATTGTTCATCCCGGGCCATCTCGGGCTTGCCAAAAGCGGCGTCGATTTCCAGACCGAGGACCCGCGGGCCGAGCACGCGCTGCTGACATTCGCTTCCGCAGTTCCGGGCATTTCACCGATCGCCTTCGACCTGCAAGGCTATGTCCACAATCGCGTTATGTTCAACGCGCTCATCTCGCGGCTCGGCGAGGCCATTGTGGGTGAACTGACCCTCGATCAGGCATTCGACCGCATGACCCAGGACGTAGAGCAGCAAATCGCGGAAAAGCAACGCGAGAACTGATCAAGTCTGCGTACTCCGGCCGGATCGTGTGTCCGGCCGGAGACGTCCTTTGAGCATTTTCATTTGAATGTGAAGCGAACGCGCGCCCATGGCTTTTGATACCGATCCGCGTGCCGAGCCGGTCCGCCTGTCCGATCGCGTCTATGCGATCCTGGCGCTGCCGGCGATGGCCTTTTTCAGGCTGTTTGAATGGCCTTTGCGCTTTCTTCAGCGGATCCTGGGCATCGGCGCGATGCCTTATGTCTTCCTGTTTCCCAACCTTGCGTTTTTCGGGATCTTCGTCATCACGCCCCTGATCCTGAGCATTGGCTTTTCGGTCACGGGCGGCACCAATCTTTTCCTGCAGGACCGGCCCTATGTGGGCGCGGAGCAATATGGATACCTGCTGGAGTGCGGCAATCATCTCGACCCGACCACCTGCCGGGAAGACCGCTTCTGGCGGGCAATCTACAACACGGGCACCTTCGTGTTTTTCCAGGTCGGGTTCATGGTGCTGTTCTCGTTGATCACGGCCTTGATCTTGAACCGCGAAATCCGCGGGCGCGGCTTTTTCCGGGCCGTGTTCTTTTTTCCGGTTCTCCTGTCGCCGGTTGTTGTCGCTCTGATCTGGAAATGGATCTTGCTGCGGGATGGCGTGCTGAATGCCGCCCTCGTGTCGATGGGGCTCGAACGGATTCTGTTCTTCGTCGACCCGACATGGTCGATGTTCTGGGCGATCTTCGTCTCAGTTTGGGCGCATATGGGCTTTTACACACTGATCCTGCTGGCGGGCCTTCAGGCCATTCCGCCCGACCTTTACGAAGCGGCGGAAATGGATGGCACAAGCAAGGAACGCGTGTTCTGGCGGATCACACTGCCATTGCTGTGGCCCAACATGCTGGTGGTCATCGTTCTGGCCCTGATCAAGGCCGTCCAGATTTTCGATGAGGTTTTTGTTCTGACCGGCGGCGGGCCCGGCACGGCGACCCAGTTCATCGTCCAGTACATCTACACCACCGGCTTTGCCAATCAGGTCCAGAATTTCGGACTGGCTTCGGCGGCTTCGGTCGTCCTCGGTGTGGTCCTGTTCGCCCTCACGATTGTGCAACTCGCCGTTACCCGGCGCAAGGATGAGGGCTGACCGATGACCATGGCTTCGACTTCCAGCTCCGGCCGCCCCGTTCTCGGCTTCCTGACCCGCCGGCGCGAGGGTGGACAGTGGCATTGGACCGATGTCTTCACCTATGTCTACCTTGTTCTGGGCGTCCTGTTGATGTTCGGCCCCGTCGTCTGGCTGGTGCTGTCCTCCTTCAAGACACCCGCGGGCCTGCTTGAGTTTCCGCCCACGCTCCTGCCGCTTGGCCAGATCGAGGTGCAGGTGGAGGGGTATGACGACCCGCTCCCCCTGTTCGCCGTGACGATGGAAGACGGGACAGTGAAGGAACTCGCCCAGATCCGGCGGATCGGGATCATGGCGCAGATGGTCGATCCGGAAAACCCGGGTGAGCGGGTCAGCGTGCCGATCAACACACGCGAGCCAATCCGCGAAATGCGCGTTGCGACCGAAAACTACATCGACCCTCTCGAAACCTTCAACTTCCTGAGATACCTGCAAAATTCGGTCATCGTCACAGTCGTTGCGACGGTGATCACGCTGCTGATCAATTCCATGGCGGCCTACGGTCTGGCGATCTACGATTTCAAGGGCCGCAACGCCATCATGCTTTTTGTCATCGGAACGCTGATGATTCCGGTGACCATTGTTCTTGTGCCAACCTATCTGGTCGTGACCCAGCTTGGGATGGTCAACACCCTTTGGGCGGTCATCCTGCCCGGAGCCGCAACGCCGACCGGCGTCTTTCTGTTGCGGCAATACATGCTCACCATTCCCAAGGATCTCATCGAGGCGGCGCGGATGGACAAGGCGAGCGAGTGGACGATCTATTGGCGGATCGTGCTGCCGCTCTCGCTTCCCGCAATCGCGGTGCTCGCGATCTTTTCGGTCATGTGGCGGTGGAATGATTTCCTTTGGCCGTTGGTCGTTCTCACCCGCAACGAGGTTTATACGCTGCAGATCGGTCTCAACGCCTTTCAGGGCGAGCTGGATGTCCAGTGGCATTATGTGCTGGCCATGACCGTCGTGACCCTCATTCCCGTGGTGCTGGTCTTTGCGTTCCTGCAGCGGTTCATCACCACCGGCATTGCCTCTTCGGGGATGAAATGATGGACAACACGCCGCTGATCTTCTTCGATCCGTTTCCCCGCACCGAGGCGATGGTATTCACCGCGGACGTGGCGGCGGGATGCCGGCAGCTTGGCCGGGTTGTCAGTCACTTCGGCTCACGCGCGCCGGACGATCTGGTCGAGAGTGTTCTGCCGGAAGTGGACATCATTGTCGGCCAGACGGCCATGCCCGTGGAACGGCTGGACCGCGCGCCGCACCTGAAGGCGATCTTGAACGTCAAGGCCAACTGGGAGCCGAACATCGACTACGCGCAGGCCCACCGCCGGGGCATTCATGTCCTGTCCGCGGCGCCCGCCATGGCGCCGGCGGTTGCCGAGTACTGCCTCGGACAAGCCATTTCTCTCCTGCGCGGGCTCGCGGCCGCCGACACTTTGTTCCGCGGTGGGCATGAAGCCTACGGCATTGGTGGAAACGGCAAGGCCAAGACCCTTTTTGGCGCGCGGGTCGGCTTGATCGGCTATGGCAATCTGGGCCGTGCGCTGGTGCCGCTTCTAAGGCCGTTCGGATGCGACTTGATCGCGCACGATCCATGGCTGTCCGATCGGTATCTGGAAATCGAAGGGCTGCGGGCCGCCGGCCTCGATGATCTGCTGGAAACATCGGATGTGATCTTTGTGCTGGCTGGGGCAACCAGCGAGAATGAAGGTTTTCTGGACCGGGCGCGCTTGGAGCGGATCGCGCCGGACGCGTCGGTCGTTCTGGCCTCGCGCGCGGAGGTGGTCGATTTCGACGCGTTCCTGGAGCTTGCGGGCAATGGCCGTTTCCGGGCTGCGGTCGATGTCTTTCCGCAAGAGCCGGTGCCGGCGGAGTCCGAGGTCCGGGCTACCGCCAATGTTCTTTTCACTGCGCATCTGGCGGGCGGGCTGGAGGCCTCCTACGCACGGATCCGCGACATGATGATGGACGATATCCGGCAGATCCTGAAAGGTCTGCCGCCGCTTCGCATGCAAAAGGCAGAGCCGCGCCAAGCGGCCATGGCCCGCAGCCGGTAAGCGTGGGCAAGGGGACACAATGACCGAGATAAAACTGAACAAGGTGGTCAAGGCCTATGGCGAGGTCGAAGTCATCCACGGCATAGACCTGGAGATCCATAGCGGCGAATTCGTCGTTTTCGTAGGCCCGTCGGGTTGCGGAAAATCGACGCTGCTGCGGATTATCGCGGGGTTGGAGAAGGTCAGCGGCGGCGAAGTCGTGATTGACGGCGAGGTGGTGAATACCGTCCCCGCTTCCGAGCGAGGCCTCGCCATGGTGTTTCAGTCCTATGCGCTTTATCCTCATATGAGCGTATATAAGAATATGGCTTTCGGCCTTGAGAACGCGAAGATGCCGCGGGAAGAAATCGACAAGCGGGTGACGGAAGCTGCCCGTCTCCTTCAGATCGAACCCTATCTTCAAAGGCGCCCGAAAGCGCTTTCGGGGGGGCAACGCCAGCGGGTGGCGATCGGCCGTGCCATTGTCCGCGATCCAAAGGCGTTCTTGTTCGATGAGCCATTGTCGAACCTCGATGCGGAACTTCGGGTTGCCATGCGCAAGGAACTGGCCGGTCTGCATGCCAAGCTCGGCGGGACCATGATTTATGTGACACATGATCAGGTGGAGGCCATGACGCTGGCTGACACGATCGTGGTATTGTCTGGCGGCAATGTTGCGCAGGCGGGCAAGCCGCTCGATCTTTACAACAAGCCGAGGAACACGTTCGTCGCCGGTTTTATCGGCTCGCCGCGCATGAATTTGGTTGAGGCCAGGGTTGCCGCGAATGGGACCGGTTTCGATCTTGTCAGCGGCGCGCAAACGATCCGGGTCCCGGAGGTTCCCGGCTTGGAAGCGCAATCTTCGGCGACTTACGGCGTGCGTCCGGAGCATATTGCGATCACAGGTGAAGACGACGCGGATGTGACCGCTACTGTCGAGCTATCCGAACAGCTCGGGGGAGAGACCTATCTCTATTGCTCCGCCGACGGATTGCCGCAGCTGACGGTGCATCAACTCGGCCAGTTGCCGGTCGAACGCGGTCAGGTGATTCATCTCAAATTCGACCGCTCGAAAATGCATGTTTTCGGCGCGGACGGAAATGTTCTGGCCAACGGGTTGCCCACATGAGCGGCAAGTTGGGACTGGCCGTCATCGGGACAGGCATGGCTGCGCTGCCGCATGCGCGCGCGCTGAAGGACCTTCAAGACCTCATCGAGGTCAAGGGCGTCTACTCGCGAACGCAGGAAAAAAGGTTCGCTTTCGCGCAAGAGCATGGTTTTCCGGAAGCGGCCGCACTGGAGCAACTGGTTGCCGATCCAGATGTTCACGCCGCGCTGATCATCACACCGCCCAACCAGCGGCAGGCCCTTGTGGAGACCTTCGCCCGGGCGGGCAAGCACATTCTGATGGAAAAGCCGGTCGAACGGACGACCGGAGCCGCCGAAGGGCTTGTCCGGATGTGCGAAGCGGCAAAGGTTCAACTCGGCATCGTTTTCCAGCACCGGTTCCGTGAGGTCTCCCGAACCCTGAAGTCGTTGATCGACGCGGGCGATCTGGGCGAGATCGGCATGGTGCGGGTGTCGGTTCCCTGGTGGCGGGCACAGGCCTATTATGACGAGCCGGGGCGCGGCAGCTACGAGCGCGATGGCGGCGGGGTTCTAATTTCCCAGGCGATCCATACGCTTGATCTGATGCTCTCCATGACCGGGCCGGTATCCGAGGTGCAGGCTGTCTCGGCGACGACACGCTTTCACAAGATGGAAGCAGAAGACTTTGTTGCCGGCGGGCTCCGCTTCGCGTCCGGGGCGGTCGGATCGGTCATGGCGACGACTGCGTCTTTTCCCGGCGATGCGGAATCCATCACTCTCGACGGAACCAGGGCTAGCGCGCATCTTCAATCGGGTGTGCTGACGGTCCGCTACCGCGACGGCCGGGTGCAGACCTGGGGCGAAACCGCGGGCACGGGCGGCGGTGCCGATCCGATGGCCTTTCCCCATGGCTGGCACCGGGACCTGATCCGTTCGTTTGCAAGCCGGGTGCTTGCCGGAGAGCCGGTTGATGTGTCCGGCCGGGAAGCTCTTCATGTTCATCGTCTGATCGATGCGCTCGTCCAATCCTCGAAGGACCGGCGCGCTGTAACCATTGACTGACCCCATGTCCAGAAAGACCAATCCATGTCCGATTTGAAGGTTGCCGTGATCGGTGTCGATCACCGTCATATTTTTGGCCAGCTTGAGGGAATGCTGAAGGCGGGCGCGACCTGCGCGGGCTGGTGGACGGAGGGCGAGCCGCAACCGGTCGAGGGGTTCCAAACCCGCTTTCCCGATATTCCCCGGGTCCGTGATCGACGGGCGCTGCTTGACGACCCCGAGGTGGATCTGATCCTGCTGGCGGATATTCCGGCCCGCCGGGCCGAAAGAGCCATTGAGGCGATGCGCGCCGGCAAGGATGTCATGACTGACAAGCCCGGGTGCACCACAAAGGACCAGCTTGCGGAGATCAAGGAAGTGGTCGCACAGACCGGCCGGATCTGGTCCATTGATTTTTCAGAACGGTTCGAGGTGCCGGCGGTCGCCAAGGCGGCGGAACTGATCGCTGACGGCGCGATCGGACGGGTTGTGCAGACCGTAGGGCTGGGACCGCACCGCTTGAACCGTCCGCTGCGCCCGCAGTGGTTCTTCCAGGAAGACCAGTATGGCGGCATCCTGACGGACATCGCGTCCCATCAGATCGATCAGTTCCTGTTCTTCACTGGCTCCAGCGATGCGTCCATCGTGAGCTCAAGCGTTGGAAACTTCGCCAATCCGGACGATCCCGGCCTTCAGGATTTCGGCGAGATCCTGATCCGCAGCGAGAATGGCAGCGGCTATATCCGGGTTGACTGGTATACGCCGGATGCCCTGCCAACCTGGGGCGACGGGCGCCTGACCATCCTTGGAACGGATGGGACAATCGAGCTGCGGAAATATGTCGACCTGTGCGGCCGGGACGGCACGGATCATGTGTTCCTCGTGAATGGCGAGCGGTATGAATATTTCGACGCTTCGAAGGAACCGCTGACCTATTTCGACCGTCTTGCTTCGGATGTGCGGGATCGGACGGAAACGGCGATGGCGCAAAGCCACTGTTTCAAGGTGATGGAACTGGCTCTTGAGGCCCAGGAAAAAGCCGAGCGTCTGGGGAATCTGGCAAGAAATGGTTGAGCCTACGCCGCACCGTGTTGCGATTCTGGGAGCGGGGATTGGTGAGAAACACCTTGCCGGTTTCCTGCAGTTGACCGACCGTTTCAATGTCCGAACGATCTGCGACCTCGATCCCGGGAAGGCCGCGAACCTTGCCGGACAGGTGCCGGGGTGCCGGGTCGAGACCGATCTGGAAGCGGTGTTGGCCGCACCGGATATCGATATTGTCGACATTTGCCTTCCGCCGCACCTGCATGGTCCGGTCGCGGCGAAAGCCTTTGCCGCCGGCATGCATGTGATCTGTGAAAAGCCGATCGCCGGAAGCGTTCTGGAGGCGGACGGGATCGCGGCTGCGGCCGCCGCCGCCGGGCGCATGTTCTTCCCGGTCTTTCAATACCGTTACGGACGGGCGCTTTATCAGCTCACGGCCTTGGTTGACAGCGGCCTCGCCGGCCGGCCTCTGGTCGCAACGGCCGAAACCCATTGGAACCGGGGGGCTGACTATTACGCAGTGCCCTGGCGCGGCAAATGGGCCACCGAACGTGGCGGCGCGATCCTGGGTCACGCCATTCACAATCATGACCTCGTTGCCCAGTATTTCGGCCACATCACCTCGGTCTGCGCCATGGTCGACACGCGGGTCAATCCGATCGAGACCGAAGACTGCGCCGCGCTTGCGATGACCACCCAATCCGGCGGGCTGGTCACATCGTCCGTGACGCTCGGCAGCGCCCGGGACGAAACGCGCTTTCGCCTGGTGTTTGAACACCTGACCGCCGAAAGCGCCCGCGAGCCCTACACGCCCGGAGAAGGGGAGTGGCGGTTCACGGCCCGTGATCCCGAAAGGCAAGCCGAGATCGATCGGGTTGTCGCGCGATCAAAGGGCGAGGCCGCCGCGCGGCCCGAAGGGTTCGCCGGTCTGTTCGATGCCATTGCCAGTTCGCTTGCCGGAATGGACGCAGGTCTTGTCGATATGAGCTCCGGGATCCGGTCCATCGAACTTGTCGCGGCCATCTATCTGTCCGCTCGAACGGCGCAAACCGTTTCACTGCCCCTCGACCGGTCTCATCCAATTTGCGCCACATGGATGCCGGATCCGGCCGGCGGCGATCCTGATGACCGCTGACGGCCACAAGCCAGTGAAACCAGTATCGGCGGGAACTCTTCGGTAAAGCTTTTTAAGCTTTGCTTAGTTACTTTTAACAAGATTCGGGGTGCGTGATCCGGAACAGAAGAAATTTTGGTCAAAATTATTGGATTCTTCAGTTCTGCCGTGCAAGCCTTTGACCCAAGAGAGGTGAAAGATGGGCGGTTTGCCGGGCGGATGACGTTTCAAAAGGACATCACTTTTTACAAGATTTTCTGGTCGATAGGTAATTTGGCAAGGAATCCCGGCTTATGCTGGATACCGGGCAGCCGAGCGTTTCTTCGGAAATCGGTCTTGAGTCTTGTCAATAGTTACCGTGTCATCAGGGAGCGGGGCTGACGTCATGAATGCGGCAACAGTCAAGGTCGATGAACCGACGATGCATCCCAAGCGAAGTCTTTCGCGCACTTTCATCCTTTATACGCTCGGTTCTTTCGCAATTCTCGGTCTGGTATTCATCGCCGGCTTGACAAAATATCTTTGGGACAGGGAACTGGATCGCGCCATCACCACCACGCAATCCCTGTTTCAAGCTTCAAAAGAACCGCTTGAGCGTGCCGTGTGGTCGATCAACGAAGCCTCCGCGCAGCAGATCGTGGACGGGCTGTTGAGCCTTCAAGCCGTGCGCAGCGTTTGGGTCGAAACGCCCGACACCGGCAAGTACGGCATTCCCGAACCGGATTTGCGCGATACCGCGCTGAAATACGATCTTGTCAGTCCCGCCCAATACGCAAACGCGAACTACATCGGATCGGTGTTCTTCGTGATCGATCGCGGCGAAATCTACAACCAGGTCACGTCTGTCGTCTTCTCGACCGTGCTCAGCATTGTCTTGTACATCTTCATTCTCGGTGTGATCATCCGGGTGATTTTCCATCGCCTGATCGGATTGCCGCTGTCGAATGTCGTGAACTACCTGACAACGCCGCGATTGATCGAATCTCCGCCGAAGATGGAACTGATGCCGGGCCGCGATGATGAAATAGGGGTCATGGCCTCGGCGCTTCAAACCATGGTGCAGCGCCGGCATGCGGATCTTTTGAAGATTCAGGACTACCAGACCAATCTTGAGGAACTCGTCGAACAGCGTACCACGCAGCTCAAGACAGTTCAGGAAGAACTCATTCAAGCCGACAATCTTGCGGCGCTCGGGGCTCTGGTTGCAGGGGTGTCTCATGAGTTGAACACACCGCTGGGCAACGGTCTCATGTCCGCGACGACGATTTCGGAGGCCTGCGCGGTTGTTCAAGGGGAACTGGATCGCGAAACGCTCACTCTGGAGCACTTGCGCGAGGAACTGATCCGTATCGCCGAAGCCTCTGCAGTGATCGAAAAGACACTCGGGCGCGCCCGTGAACTGGTTCAGAACTTCCGCCAGGTGGCCGTTGACCGGCAAAGCGAAAAGAAGCGCGAGTTCAATATCGATCACATCATCACCGAAACCATTGCCACCTTGCAGCCGAGCTTGCGCAAAACCCCCTACGTTGTTCGCACAGAGCTTGCCGCAAATACCGTGATCAACAGCTACCCGGGTGCCGTCAGTCAGATCGTGACCAACCTTGTCGAGAACGCGGTGAAGCATGCCTATGAAAACATGGCCTCAGGTGACGTGGTTCTTTCGAGCCGCCTTTGTTCGGGAGGCGGGGGTGTTATCATCGAATGCCGGGACCACGGCTGCGGCATTCCTGAGAAGAATCTCAAGCGGCTCTTCGAGCCGTTCTTCACCACCAAGTTCGGCAAAGGAGGTTCCGGTTTGGGCATGGCGATCGTCTACCGGCTGGTCACGGAAGTTCTTCAAGGACAAATATCGGTGAAATCCGAAGTGGGGTCTGGAACGACGTTTTCCATCGAGCTTCCGGCCACCCTCGCAAATGCACGTGATGCGGCCTAGCGCACGAAAGGTAAGTCTGTATGCCGATGGATTTTCTCGCCAAATCGGAACGTAAGGCAACGCCGACAACGCTCGCGCCCTGGAAAGTCCTGATTGTGGATGACGATCAGGAGGTCCACGAGGCGACACGGATCGCATTGAGTGGCTGCCGTCTCGAGGAGCGCGGGCTCAAGCTTTATCATGCCCTGTCGATGGCCGAGGCAAAGCCGGTTCTGGAAGAAAACAAGGACATTGCGGTCGCCTTGATCGATGTCGTCATGGAGACGGACACCGCCGGCCTCGACCTGGTGAGCTGGATCCGGCACGATCTCGCAAACCCCCTGATCCGCCTGGTTCTGCGGACTGGCCAGCCTGGATACGCGCCGCAGATCGATGTCATCCAGAAATACGAAATCGATGATTACAAGGAAAAGTCCGAACTCACGCGGGCCAAACTGGTCACGACCATCGTGACCGGGTTGCGGGGGTTCAAACTCCTGACGGATCTGGAAAACAACCGCTGCAATCTCAAAACCCTCAATCTCCATTTCGCCGATCTTGTTGAAAAGAACTCCGTCCGGGATTTTGCCGGAGGGGTGCTCGAACAGATCGGCAGCCTGGTGGGTGTTGCGCCGGAAGGACTGGTGTGCGCGGTGGACCGGGACACGGGGGAAGAAGAGCGTCCTGCGATCCGGGTTCTTGCGGCAGCCGGCGCTTATGTCGGCATGGTCGACCGGCCGTTGGAAGCCATCCCGTCGGAGGAAGTCCGCAATTCCATCATGGCATGCATCGCCACCGGTGAAACACAGCACCAACCCTTCAGCTCTTGTCTTGCCTTGAAGACCCGGGGTGGATTGCGCGCGGCAATCCACGTGGGGATCCCGTATGCCGTTTTGCAACGGTTGCTTGGCGAAGAGGTCCTGCAGCTGTTTGTGATGAACAGCCGGCTCGGCTATGAAAAAACCGCGCTGATGGAACATATCCATCGGCTGGCCTATGAAGATCACGTCACCGGGCTCTACAGTTACGCCGCGTTCTTGGAAAAATTCCGGCGCGTTCACGGCACCGGCCGCGCTCTGAGCGTTCTTTTGTTGGACATTCAGCGCTTCCGGATGATCGAGCACGGCATTGGCGATGAAAAAATCGGACAGTTCCTGAAAAAGGTCGGCATACGTCTGAAGTCCGGCTTCCCAAACGCCCATGTTGTGGCCCGCAAGGAAGTCGATGAGTTTTTGATTGTGCTGGATGCGGTGCCCGCGGAGCGGCTGTCCCAGGTTGTCGATGTCATTGAAGGGCTGTTCAACGAACCGATCACGGTGGGTGACAACGTCTTCAACATCCGCATGCGGGTTGGGATCGCGAATTCGGGCGATCATGGCGACGATCCCGAGCAGTTGGCCCGGTACGCATCCATTGCGCTCAACGATCTTCGTCAGCGTGGGATCGGAACCTACGCCGTTTTCAATCCGGCGATGCAAGAGGTTGCGTTTGAACGGTTGCGCCTGACCTCCCTGTTGACCGGCACCGCGGGCAAGACCGAGTTCCTCGTCTATTTTCAGCCCATCCTCCAGGCGGATACGGAAAATCTTTACTCGTGTGAGGCCTTGATGCGGTTCCGAACGTCGGCGGGTGACTTCCTGAACACCCAGCGGATGATCGAGGCGGCCGAGGCAAGCGGCATGATTCTGGATGTGGGCGCGTGGATGTTGAAATCCGCGATGAGCGACTACATGGCAATGGGCCGCAACACGGACGGCATTCATCTCAACCTGAACCTGTCACCCAAGCAGGCACAGTCGAGCCGGATCTATGCGGATATTGACGCTGCTATCGAGGCGACCGGGATGCCCCTGAATCGCCTCGTTTTTGAGGTCACGGAAGGCCTGTTCCTGAACAATGATCAGGAAACCATCTCGTTTCTGGAATGGATCCGGAAGAACGGCGGAAAAGTTGTGATCGACGACTTCGGGACCGGGTATTCCTCGTTCAGTTATTTGCGCAAGTTGCCCGTCGATGGGATTAAGGTCGACCGGGCGTTCATTACCAACATGGATCAGGACGACGACGCCCTCGCGGTGGTGCGGTCCATTCTGGCAGTCGCCCAGGCGCTCGGCCTGGAGGTGACGGCGGAGGGGGTTGAAACGCTGGCTCAACGCAACATCCTGCGTGATCTTGGATGCACCTATCTGCAGGGCTATTTGTATTCGAAGGCCGTTCCCAACTCCGAGCTTGCCGGATTTATCCAGCGCGCGAATGAACCCGGATTCATCTCTATTTCCTGACGTCGTATCCAGCGGGCGGGGTGGGGTCAACTCCGCTTTGGTCCCCCCTGTGCGGTTCCATTAGGGGAAAACCGGCTTGGCTTCTTGGCCCGAAGGGCTGGTGCCGGCGATCATTGCATTTGATTCCGCGATCAGGTCCCGGCCCATCTGCGCAAACAGATCCACATAATCGAGCAGGACCCAATTCTCGCAGATCTTGGAGTTAGCGCAGCGATAAAAATCCATGACCCGCAAGGTGAGGGCGCGGCCGTCGGCTTTCTGGCCCAGATAGTCGCCCTGATGGGTCATGGTCATGGAGGGCCACCCGCTGACCGCCGCGTAATGTGCGTTGCCGATCCGGCAATAATGGTTCCCGCCGACGCGATCGGGAAAGGCGGTCAGAAAGGAAGCGCGGTGGTCTTTCTCGAACCCGCTCCAGCGGTAATTTGCCCCGATCCCGCCCGGTCCGTACCACAGCATGTCGTCGTCCCAGTAGCCGTCCGGGCCGGTCTGGCCCTTCGAGGTGAAGGTTTCGGGATCGAATGCCCGCATATCGGCCAGCATCGCTTCGCACAGGTCGAGGGTCGCTTCGCCCCGGCCGTCATCTTGCGGAAGGATGCCGTCATGGGTGGCCGGTCCTGGGAACAGCATCTCCGTGCCGAGGACCCTGGGTAAGGGAAACCGGCGGGTTTGGCGCATCAGGTCGATCAGATCGAACAGGATCCGGGCTTCGGATATCCGGCCATCCTCTTCTATCCGGTAAAACTCGCCCGCGCGCAGGAATACCAGATGATGCGACGGGGCCAGCCCGAACAACGGCGCCTCGAAGTTGCCCACATAGTGGGTCAGGCTCGCGATCCATTGGCCGCCAGGGGGGCGCCGGTTTGGCCCGCCGATAAAGATTTCGTCCCGTCGGCGAACCTCGGACAAGGCGGTTTTCAAAGGCTTGATGAACCCTTCCAGAACTTGGTCGGTGCCGGTCAGGACTTGACCCGGCGCGGCGAGATGCCATGTCGAACAGGGCGTAAGGAACTCGGAGAGATCCGGATCCTTAGGGCCTGTCCTTGGTCCGAACAGGGCGTTCAAGAATGTGTGGGGGGCCTGACGGAAATCGGTCATGCGTGTCTTTCGAGGGCGGGTTGCATTCGTATGCAAAAAATCATTGCCAAAGACTGGATGCTGTGTCTAGCTAGAAAAACATAAGTTTCCGAACGCTGGCAAAGCACGCGCCGGCGGCATCCGGACGCCAGTGCGGGAGGGGCGCTTTGGCCGGAATTCAGCTGAAAAATGTATCCAAGCGATGGGGAAACTTTGTCGGGGTCGACAATTTCGATCTCACGATCGCCGACCGAGAGTTCCTTGTTCTGCTGGGTCCCTCCGGTTGTGGCAAGACAACGACCATGCGGATGATTGCCGGTCTCGAAGATGTCACCGAGGGGCAAATCATCATCGGCGACCGAGTGGTCAACGGTCTTGAACCGAAGGACCGCGACATCGCCATGGTGTTTCAGTCCTACGGCCTTTATCCCAACATGAATGTTTACGAGAATATCCGCTTTCCGCTGAAGGTCCGGAAGGTTGACCCGGCCACGCATGATGACAGGGTGATGCGGGCCGCCGACATGGTGGAATTACGAGATTTCCTGCATCGTAAGCCGGCGGAGTTGTCGGGCGGACAGCGCCAAAGGGTAGCCCTTGCAAGGGCCATCGTGCGCGAACCGAATGTCTTCCTCATGGACGAACCCTTGTCGAACCTGGATGCCAAGCTGAGGGTGTCGACGCGCGCTCAGATCAAAAATCTGCAGCATGAACTGCAAGTCACGACCATTTACGTCACCCACGATCAGATCGAGGCCATGACACTCGCCGACCGGGTCGTCGTCATGAAACACGGTGTCATTCAGCAGGTCGGCACGCCCACGCAGATCTACGACCGGCCCGCGAACACCTTCGTGGCGGGCTTCATCGGATCACCGGCCATGAACCTGATGGAGGGCCACCTGCAAGGGGGCGTATTCACCGGCGATCATGTCCGCATTTCCGGGCTGCCGGGGCCGGATGGGCCCATCACGCTCGGTTTCCGGGCCGAGGACGCCAGTGTTGCCCGCACCGATGGCGAAACGGAAATCACAGCCCCGGTCTACACCATGGAACTGCTCGGCGACGCAACGATGATCACCGTGAAGGCCAGAGGCTCGATGGTGTCGGTCAAGGCGGGCAAGGAATACCGGATCGAGATCGATGAAACGGTGGGACTGCACATTCCTGCCGCGATTTGCCACCTGTTTCACCACGAGACAGGCGTGCGTCTTGACCCGTGAACCGGTTCGGGGCCGGCAAGGAGGCCGGGCCTGCAGAAGATGCGCCGCAGCGGCGCAGGGAGCATTGGGAGGAAGTCTGAATGCGCATGAAACAAACACTATTGGCAACCGCTTTGGCCGTGATGGCCGGCGCAGCCAATGCGGATTGCGGGATCGAAAGCGGCCGGGTCAGCATCATCGGCAACGAGTTCCCCGCCATCCAGACAGTCGGGGAAGGGGCAAGCGCCTGCGCAACCGATGCGGTCGAGGTCAAGGCGAACCTGACCGCCGACCACCAGAAACTCAATATCGCCGGCATGAGCGGCAATCCGGCGGAGTATACGAGCGCGATCATTGCCAATTCCTCGATCGTTGCGCTGTTGAACGAGGACTTGATCCGCCCGCTCGACGATCTGGTCGCCGAACATGGGCAAGGCTTGTCCCCAAACCAGCTGATCACGATCGATGGCAAGGTGATGGCCGTCGCGTTCATGGCCAATGCCCAGCATCTGGTGTATCGCAAGGACATACTCGACCGCATCGGGGCCGAGCCGCCCAGAACCTATGAGGAAATGCTGGAGCTTGCCCAGCGGATCCGAGACGAGGGAATCCTGCAGTATCCCGTCGGTGGTGCCTATGCCGCCGGGTGGAATTTGGCTCAGGAATTCAACAACATGTTCCTGGGTTATGGCGGGGAGTTCTTCAAGCCGGGCACCGCCGAGCCGAACGTCAATTCCGAGGCGGGTGTCAAGGCGCTCGAAATGATGAAGGCGCTCAGCGGCTATATGAACCCGGACTTCCTGACCCACGATTCCAACGCGACCAATGCGGAATTCCGCGCCGGTAACGTTGCGCTGATGAACATGTGGGGGTCGCGCGCCGCAACGCTCACAACGGCCGATGGTGTGCCGCAGGACGTGATTGACGGGTTTGCGATTGCCGGTCCGATGACTGTCGGGGGAGGGGACATTCCGGCCTCGACCCTGTGGTGGGATGGCTGGACAGTGTCAAAGAACATCAGCGATAAAGACGCGCAAGCGACCTTCATCGCCATGATGAACGCCATCGATCCATCCATTCTCCAAGACCCGGATGTGGCGGTGCAGGCGGTCTGGCTGCTTGAGGGGTATGAGCCGACCCCCGCGGCGACAGGCGTGTTTGAAGCGGCCAACATGCGGACCATCCCGTATCCGACGTTTCCATATATGGGATTGATGCATTATGCCGATGCCCGGATTATGCCGATGTAACTGTGTAATCATCTGAATACCTTCAGTTTTGCTGCATCGGGTTCGGCATAATCCTCGGGGCTGCAGGCTGGTAACGTCTCCTCTTTCACGTCGA
>NZ_VXDC01000008.1 GCF_008711285.1 Roseibium aquae | reverse complement strand
TTCATCGATCCGGATCACGTTGCTCATCTCTTTGCCGTCGTCGTCATCAGTCATGCCATGCTCCCTTCAATCAGAATAAAGGGAACCGTACCAACCTGAAAATGTGCGAAAAATTTTGTACGTTATCCGCGAACTCGGTGTGAAAGAGCTTTCACCGATTTGGTCCTCATACACTACGAAGTGGAATGGGAATGACCACATCCAGACGCATAGATATGCTGTGGTTACAGTCTGCGAGAATTGGCTAATGAAAACAGTCACGGATTCTCCCGACGTGCATATCAAAGAACGCCTCAGCTTGATTGAACTTGGTTTTAGGCAAAAAGAGAACGAGATTGCCACGCTGAATGCGTCCGAGATTTCCGAAAGCGAGCAACTACTTGCTTCCTTGTCCCCCTCAAGCTTGAGATTGCCAGACGATCCACAAGAGGGCGCACGCAAACGGCGAGAGATCAATACAGCCGCTTTCCGTGCAAGTGTTGATGAGCTAAACGCTCGATTCCGGCAAGCTGGATACCCACTGAACTATCACAATGGCTTCATTCAGATCTCGACCGATGACCTAGTTCAGAAAGAAGTTGAAACGCCATTTTGGATGCTGGTCTCTGATCCCGTTTGGAAGAACGTCGATCTGGATATGAAGGAAGCGCTTGACCGTCGGGATAGCGATGGACGCGACCCGGAGTTCTACGCGGCACGCGCTTTGGAAAGCACCATCAAGATCATTTCCGATCAAAAAGGCTGGACCCACGGAGGTGAAAAAGGCGCGCACAGTTACATCGAAAACCTTGCGTCGAAAAAGAACGGCTTCATTTTGTCTTGGGAAAGCACCTTACTGAAAGAGTTCTTTACCCATGTCCGTAACCCGATCGGACACGGAGCTGGTAACTTGCAGATGCAAACCCTGTCGCGCCAGCAGACGGAATGGGCAATCGAGTTTAGTATGAGCTGGATTAAGAATCTTATCCGGCGCTTGTAGTAGTATTTTATGGGTGATAAATCTAACAATACAATCTTACGTTTTTTAGTCAGAACCGATCATTTAATTGAAGGCAGGTGTATGTCCCCTTAGGGCGGGAAACAATCCCGATCCAAGCGCGAAAAATGCCGGTTCAGTCTGGCCGAAGACCCATCTGGCTGTCCGTTGCCGGAGGCGGCCACGTCGGTCGGCTCTTTGCCCGGCCGGTTGCGGGCACGTAACCGGGCGGGATTTTGGCGGTCCGGGCGCCGGGGATCCTTCGAGACGGTCCTGCGGACCTCCTCAGGATGAGGCGGGCAGGCTGCTTTGGCATGCTGGGGACCTGCTCGGGATGAGGCCGGCAGGCTGCTTTGGCATGGTGCGGACCTGCTCGGGATGAGGCCGGCAGGCAGCTTTGGCATGGTGCGGACCTGCTCAGGATGAGATGGGCAGGCGTCATCACGAAGGGGGCGCGGATCCTTCGAGACGGTCCTCCGAGACGGTCCTGCGGACCTCCTCAGGATGAGGCGGGGCAGGCTGCTTGCTGCGGCCTTTGGGTCAGCCTCGCGCCCCGTGGGCAAAGCGCGTTACGCGCTTTGCTTTACTTCGATGCCTTTTTTGGAGAAGGCCGTTTGCAGTTCCTGGTTCTGGAACATTTCGCGGATGATGTCGCAGCCGCCGACGAATTCGCCCTTGATATAGAGCTGCGGAATGGTCGGCCAATTGGTGAATTCCTTGATGCCGGTGCGCAGCTCGTCGTCCTCCAGCACGTTGATGCCCTTGTAGGGCGCGCCGAGATAGTCGAGGATCTGAACGACCTGGCCGGAAAACCCGCATTGCGGAAAGTTCGGCGTGCCCTTCATGAACAGCACGACATCGTTGGTTTCGACTTCGTTCTTGATCCAGTCCTGGATGCTCATGGAATGCGTCCTTTTTGAAATCGGTGCGGCGGCAGGGCCGCCGGTGTGCCCAAACCTAGGCGAAAACCCGTAGCTTCGCAATCGGCCGGTCAGTCCGGGGCCTTCGTTTGCAGAGCCAGGGCGTGGAGGGTGCCGCCCATGTTGCCCTTGAGGGCATCATAGATCATCTGGTGCTGCTGGACCCGGCTTTTGCCCCGGAACGATTCCGACACGACATTGGCGGCGTAGTGATCGCCGTCACCGGCGAGATCCCGGATCTCGATCTGCGCGTCGGGCAGGGCCTCCCTGATCAGGGTTTCGATCTCGTTCGCGTTCATCGGCATTTTGGTCGCGTCCTTCCCTCGATGGCCATTGCGGCCCGGTCCATTAATCTGCGCTGGCCATGTAGTGCGGGAACCAGCCCTCATGGGCGGTTCTCAGCTCCTCCACCGATATGGTGAGAACTCCGGCAACAGTCAATTCCGTTCCGCCGGTCCGGCCGATCATCCGGGCCTCGATGCCCTGGTCGATCGCATCTTCCAGAAGCGCATCGAGCTGGTCCTCGGCGGCGGTGAGAATGTAGCGGCCCTGATCCTCGCCAAACAGCGCGGCATGCGCGGGGCCATCGATCTCGACCGTGGCCCCGATGTTGCCGGCCATCGCCATCTCGGCCAGCGCCACGGCCAGGCCGCCGGAGGAAATGTCGTGAACCGCGCTCACCCGCTGCGCGCCGATGAACTGGCGCACCAGGGTGCCATTGCGTTTCTCGCAAGCAAGGTCCACCGGCGGCGGGGCGCCGTCTTCCCGGCCCAGAACATCGGCGAGATATTGCGTGGCGCCCAGATGCGTGCCGTGGCCGCCGATCAGGACGATGCAGTCGTTCTCCCGGACGAAGGCGGCGCCGGCGCGCACGGTGACATCGGGCAGAAGGCCCACCCCGCCGATGGCCGGGGTTGGCAGGATCGCCTCGCCGTGGGTCTCGTTGTAGAGCGAGACATTGCCGGACACGATCGGGAAGTCGAGTTCCCGGCAGGCTTCGCCGATGCCTTTGATGCAGCCGACGAACTGGCCCATGATCTCGGGCCGCTCCGGGTTGCCGAAATTCAGGTTGTCCGTTGCCGCCAGAGGTTCGGCGCCGACGGCGGTCAGGTTGCGCCAGACCTCGGCCACCGCCTGCTTGCCGCCCTCGAACGGATCGGCCTCGCAGTAGCGCGGTGTCACGTCCACGGTGAAGGCGAGGCCCTTGCGGGTGCCCTCAACGCGGATCACGCCGGCATCCCCGCCGGGCGTCGCCGCCGAATTGCCCTGGATCAGCGTGTCATATTGCTCGTACACCCAGCGGCGGGACGCGCCATTGGGGCTGCCGACAAGGGCTTTCAGCGCGGCGGCGTAATCCTGCGGCTCCGGCACGTCGGCGGGCGACAGCGTCGCGCGCTTTTCGGGCTCGATAAACGGCCGGTCATATTCCGGCGCCTCGTCGCCCAGTTCCTTGATCGGCAGATCGGCCACGATGTCGCCCTGGTGCTTGACGATGAAGCGCAGCGTGTCCGTCGTCTTGCCGACAATGGCAAAGTCGAGGCCCCACTTCCTGAAGATCGCCTCGGCCTCGCCTTCCAGTTCCGGGCGCAGGACCATCAGCATGCGCTCCTGGCTTTCCGAAAGCATCATCTCGTAGGCGCTCATGCGCTCCTCGCGCACCGGCACCGCGTCAAGATCCAGCTCGATCCCGAGATTGCCCTTGGCGCCCATTTCCACGGCCGAACAGGTCAGCCCCGCCGCGCCCATATCCTGGATCGCGATGACGGCGCCGGTCTCCATCAATTCCAGGCATGCTTCGAGCAGGCACTTCTCGGTGAACGGGTCGCCGACCTGAACGGTCGGCCGTTTTTCGTCGATCGTATCGTCGAATTCCGCCGAGGCCATCGTGGCTCCGCCGACGCCGTCGCGGCCCGTCTTGGCTCCCAGATAGACCACGGGCAGACCAACGCCTTCCGCCTTGGACAGGAAAATGCCATCGGCCTTCGCCAGACCGGCGGCAAACGCGTTGACCAGGCAGTTGCCGTTGTAGCGGGCGTGGAACTCGACCTCGCCGCCCACGGTCGGCACGCCAAACGAGTTGCCGTAACCGCCGACGCCCGCCACCACACCGGACACAAGATGGCGGGTGCGCGGATGGTCGGGCGCCCCGAAGCGCAGGGCGTTCATGGCGGCCACGGGCCGTGCGCCCATCGTGAAGACATCGCGCAAGATCCCGCCGACGCCGGTGGCCGCGCCCTGATAGGGTTCGATGTAGGACGGGTGATTGTGGCTTTCCATCTTGAACACCACGACCTGATCGTCGCCTATGTCCACCACGCCGGCGTTCTCACCCGGTCCCTGTATGACGCGCGGACCTTTGGTTGGCAGCGTTTTCAGCCATTTTTTCGAGGACTTGTAGGAACAATGCTCGTTCCACATGGCCGAGAAGATGCCAAGTTCCGTGAAAGTCGGCTCGCGGCCGATGAGCGCCAGGATCCGCTCATACTCGTCGGGCTTCAGCCCATGGGATTCGATGAGTTCGGGCGTGATCTTGATGTCGTTCGGGATCATGTCGGTCCGTTTCGCTGAAAGTCTGGGTGCCAAACACGGCGCGTGCGCCGCATTTAGCAGATCGGATCGCGAAAGGGGAGCCTTCCGGAATGGTGATTTCCGGGTTTCTCTCAGCCAGTCGCTGAAAAGACGAGGTATGCCAGATAGGCGCCATAGCCGGCCAGAAGAAGCGTTCCTTCGCGCCGGGTGATTTTCCATCCCGTGACAGCGAAGACCAGCAGAACGATCGTCGCCGTGAGCATGATCCAGACGTCGCGGGTCGCGATCTCGGCCGGGATGTCGAGCGGGGCGATCAGCGCGGTTGTCCCGAGAATGCCCAGCACATTGTAGATGTTGGACCCCAGCACGTTGCCAAGCGCGATATCGGATTGCTTCTTCATCGCTGCCACGATCGCGGTCACCAATTCGGGCAGGGATGTGCCCACCGCCACCACGGTCAGACCGATCACGGCATCGCTCACGCCTGCGGTACGGGCCAGATTGCTGGCCCCCGTGACCAACCAGTTCGCGCCGGCCATGGTCAGCGCCAGCCCGCCCACTGTCAGGCCGATCAGCATGGGCAGGCTGGAGAAGAAGGGTTGAGCCGTCGGCGTGTCGGCCTCGGCCCGGTGCAGATCGCCGGACGGGGTCGATTTGCCGGATTCTGTCACATAGGCGACGACGAGATAGGCAATCAGCGCGCCCACCAGAAGTCCGCCTTCGATCCGGGAGATCGAGCCCATCAGGGCCAGCAGGGAGACGGCCAAGGCAGCCCCCAGCATCACCAGCCCGTCCCGGCGCATGGCGGCCGGATCGGTGACCAAGGGCGCCAGCAGGGCCGACAGTCCGAGGATCAGCAAAATATTGGCCGTGTTCGAGCCGACAACATTGCCCACGGCGATCCCGGGGGAGCCATTCAACGCAGCCAACACGCTGGTCATGAGTTCCGGCGAGGAGGTGCCGAAACCGACCAGAACCAGCCCGATCAGGAGAGGCGACAGTCCAAGCCGTTTGGCGATGCCGACCGAACCGCGCACCAGGCTGTCACCGCCGGCCACAAGCCCGGCGAGGCCGAATGCAATGAGAAGAGCATCCATGCAAGCAAGTCCTTTCCTTTGTGCAGCTGGTGATGTTCGGGCGCGCTTGTCCGCAATTATTCCGCGCGGGCCTATTTTCGCGGCGACACGGTCGTTTCCAGCCTTGCCAAGGCGTCCATGTCGTCGTTCAGATCAATCATCCGGCGGCTGATCAGGGTTTGAGCATCCTTCAGGCCAAGATTGCAAAAGCTGGGCCCCAGTGTTTGGGCCAAAAAATCAAGAAAGAACTCGGCTTCCATGTTGCCGATTTCGATTTCGAGCTCGCGGTCAATATAGCGGCGGATTTCAGCTGCGAGCCGGGTCTTCGTGTCCTTGTCGAGTTTCAGCTCGCTCATGCCGGACCCTTCGCAGCAGGATTACGCCGCCTTGGAGAGCAGGCTTTCGAACAGCAGGCGGCCGTCGGTGCCGCCATGCAGCGGTTCGACCAGATTCTCCGGGTGGGGCATCATGCCCAGGACGTTGCCCGCGCCATTCATGATGCCAGCGATGTCGTTGATCGACCCGTTCGGGTTGGTGCCATTGGCATAACGGAAAACGACCTGACCGTTGTCCTCCAGGGCCTTCAATGTGTCCGCGTCGGCGAAGTAGTTGCCGTCATGGTGCGCGACCGGACAGCGCCAGACCTGGCCTTTTTCAAACTTCAACGAGAAGCGGGTCGCGTCGGTCACCGTCTCGAGAAGCACTTCCTTGCACACGAAATTCAGTCCGGCGTTGCGCATCAGCGCACCGGGCAGAAGCCCGGCTTCGGTCAGGATCTGGAACCCGTTGCACACGCCCAGAACCGTGACACCCTGCGCGGCCTTCGCCACGAGGTCCTTGAGGATCGGTGACCGGGCCGCGATCGCTCCGGACCGCAGATAGTCGCCGTAGGAAAATCCGCCTGGCACCACGACCAGATCGACATCCGGCAGTGTTGCATCCGCATGCCAGATCGATTGAGGGCGGGAGCCTGTGACCAATTCCAGCGCGCGGAACATGTCCCGGTCGCGATTGGAGCCTGGAAAAACGATAACGGCGGTTTTCATGTTGGGGGTCGTCCCGGTGTCAGTCACAAGAGGAACAGCACGGCCAGCACAGCGGCCAGGGCCGGAATGGCGATAAAGACAGCGGCTTTGATGGCCATGAAGCGCAAGGCTTTCGCGCTGTCCTCATCCATGCCTCAATGCCCTTCGCTGCAGCTTACATGAGCTCGATAGCGTAGTCCTCGATGACCGTATTGGCCAGAAGCTTCTCGCATATCTCCGCAAGCTCCGCCTGGGCAGCGGCGGCCTCCGTGTGCCGCATCTCCACGTCGAACACCTTTCCCTGGCGGACACTTGCGACACCGTCGAAGCCGAGACCGCCCAGCGCGCCTTCGATCGCCTTGCCTTGCGGGTCGAGAACGCCGTTTTTCAAAGTGACGGTCACGCGTGCTTTCATGATCGGGTCTCCGAGAGCCTTGCCGGTTGTCTGAAGTCGCGCGGTGCTTACACCAGCTTTTGCGCGGAAGAAAGGGTCCTGCCGCCGGATCCAGAAAAAACCCCCGGAGGGCCGGGGGTCTGTCCTTGGATGTTACTGGACCAGAGTTGGACCGTTGGCCGTTGGCCGGTCGTTCTCGTTCAGGATGCCGAGCCGCTTGGCCACTTCCTGATAAGCTTCCAGCATGCCGCCGAGATCGCGGCGGAACCGGTCCTTGTCCATCTTTTCGTTGGTCTCGATGTCCCAAAGACGGCAGCTGTCCGGGGAGATCTCATCGGCGACGACGATCCGCATCATGTCGCCCTCGAACAAGCGTCCGCATTCGATCTTGAAGTCAACCAGCCGTATCCCGACACCCAGGAACAAGCCGCAGAGAAAATCGTTGACCCGGATCGCCAACGCCATCATGTCGTCCAGCTCCTGGGGAGTGGCCCAGCCAAAGGCGGTGATGTGTTCCTCGGCCACCATGGGATCGCCGAGTTCGTCGTTCTTGTAATAGAACTCGATGATCGAGCGGGGCAGTTGGGTGCCCTCGTCCAGGCCGAGACGCGTGGCGATCGATCCGGCGGCGACATTGCGCACCACCACCTCGATCGGGATGACTTCCACTTCCCTGATCAATTGCTCGCGCATGTTCATCCGCCGTATGAAATGGGTCGGGATGCCGATCTCATTCAAATGGGTGAAGACGAATTCAGAGATCCGATTGTTCAGCACGCCCTTGCCGTCGACAATTGCGTGTTTTTTGTTGTTAAAGGCGGTCGCGTCGTCTTTGAAGTGCTGGATCAGGGTTCCTGGTTCCGGGCCTTCGTAAAGAATCTTGCCTTTGCCCTCATAGATACGCCGGCGGCGGTTCATTGGCACATACCGTGAGTGTTTGAGAAAATCCATATAGTCGGGGTTCTTTCCTAACCGTTGCTTTCCTCCCCCCAGAGCGGCGCGCGGCCGCGCGTTTTGGCGGTGATCCTCGGTTTCAACCCCGCGTCAGCGGCGCGGAAGGTACTCCAAGACCGGCCAAAGCACAATCGGCATGGTGCGGGGTTTTATCACATGGTCGCGGCTTTTGGGGTAAAGCGTTGGTCGCGCGTTGATTTGGGCCGCTTCGGGGGATATGGAAAGTGTCAAAGGCTTCCTATATGGAAGGCGTTGGCCCGGCCCTGACTTCAGGAGAGTTATGATGAGCACGTTCGACAAGCGCGAACAGGGATTTGAAAACAAGTTCGCGCATGACGAGGAGTTGCGGTTCAAATCGACCGCACGCCGCAACAAACTGCTTGGCCTTTGGGCCGCGGAGCTTCTCGGCAAAAGCGGAGAGGCAGCAGAAGACTATGCGAAGGAAGTTGTCCGCGCCGATTTTGAAGAGCCGGGCGACGAGGACGTGTTCCGGAAGATCCGGGGTGATTTTGATGCGGCGGGCGTCGATCAGTCCGACCATCAGATTCGCCGGACCATGGACGACCTTTTGCAAAAGGCCGTGGAGCAGCTGCAAAACGACGGCTGACCCAAAGTAAATGATCCGGAAGAATAACGCGCGCCGGCCCTTTCGGGCTGGCGCTTTTTTTTGAACGCGCTTTGGCCATTCCGGTCCCCACGGGAGGCCCGGTTGTTTGCCACTGGCCGGTTCCCTGCAAATCACGCCTTGAAAGCGGCGTCCGACTGCGATTGCCTGACCGCATTGGGGGTTTGGAAAACGCCCCGACTACGCTCTAAGATCGAAGAACCGGTCCGCTTTGGGTGCAAGCCGTTTCCAGCTTGTCGCCCGCCGATCCGGCAGAGACCAAAGCAGAGACCACACAGGGGGAAACGCGCGTGTCCGAAACAGTCAGCCTTGCGGAAAAACTGAAATCCGGCAGTCCGGTTGTCACCGGCTGGTCGATGCTCGCGGTGCCGATCCTGGCAGAACTGATGGGACGCGGCGGTTATGAGGCGGTGACCGTCGACTTTCAGCATGGCGCGCACGACATTGCCAGCGCGCGCGAAGCTCTTGCGGCCATGGTGCTCGCGGGCACCTACCGGCTGGCGCGCATCCCGGTCGGTGACAACGCCACCGCGAGCCGGTTGCTCGACTTGGGCGCGCAGGCGGTGATCGCGCCGATGATCAACAGTGTCGAAGAGGCCAAGGCCTTTGCGGCGGCGACAAAATACCCGCCGCTGGGCGAGCGGAGCTGGGGACCGCACCGGGCGGCCATGCTGGACGGTTTGCCGTTGGAGGCTTACCTCGAGAAGGCCAATCGGGAAACGGTATCACTGGCCATGATCGAAACGCCCCAGGCGGTTGCGGCGTTGGACGCGATTTTGGCCGTGCCGGGGATCGACGGTGTTTTCGTGGGGCCGAGCGATCTCTCCCTGACGCTTTCGGCGGGGGCGGACATGGACCGCGACGGTGAGAAAACCACACAGGCCATCCGAACCATCGCGGACCATGCCCGCGCAGCCGGGAAAATCGCCGGCATCTTTTGCATGAGCCCTGAAAAGGTCATGGAGGCGCGGGACGCGGGATATACCTTGATGGCGTACGGGGCGGATATGGGCCTGTTCCATGCCGCGGCCTCCACCGCTCGAAAGGCTTGCACGGTTTGACTCCGGTCAAAGACGGCCGGGTGATTATTCGATTGAGTGAAACTGTGAAGCCATCGCAGGATTGAGGGATCCGGACGGGCGTGGCAGGGCGTCGGTTATACGGAAGGGTATTCCATGGGCAAGCTCGCGGTCATTCTTTACATCATCATTGGGCCGACCCTGGCGGGATTGGGGGCCTTGGTGCCTTTGACGATGTTTGGTGTCAATGATTTCAATGCGCTTTACCTGGTGGCCAGTGCCGCCGCCGGCGCGATCCTGGCCATGCCCGTTGCCTGGTATGTCGCGAACCATCTCACGCGTTTGATGGCGAACTCGGCGGCCCGGCAACCGGGCGAGCCCGTCGTCTAAAACACCGGGCCTTCAATAAGCCCGGTGGTCGAATGGTCTGCTTTCGACAAGGGTCGGGCGGCACGTCTTTGCGCCGTGTCGCCCGCTGTTTCAATCCAGGCGTTTCATGAATCCCGCGAAGGACATCATGCCCTCCGGCCATGGGCCATGCCCGCTCTCCAGCGTGATATGGCCGGCATCCCCGGCATCTTGAAATGTCGCGCCCCAGGCTTTGGCGAACTGCTCCGCCCTGTCGAAGGCGCAAAACGGATCCGTCCGGCTGGCGACCAAATGCGTCCGGAAGGGCAAGGGGTGGAGCGGGATCGGCTTGAAATCACCACCATCGAACTCCTTCACCAGCCCGTCGCGCTCCCAGTCAGAGGGGGCAACCAGATAAGCGCCGCGTATCTTGCCCTTCAGGTCGTGTGCGGCATGGGCCACCAGGACACAGCCGAGCGAATGGGCGACCAGAACCACCGGGCGGGTGGCCGCCTCGACATCGGCGACCAGCTTCTCCACCCACGGCTTACGCTGGGGCTGTTGCAACCGGGCCTGTTCGACGAGCCGGGCATTGGCAATCTTGTCGCGCCAGCGCAAGAGCCAATGGCCGGGCAGCGTTTTTCCGTAGCCGGGAACCAGAAGAATATCGGTGTCTGCGATTTTCACGGCGCAATCCAAGTCGGTTTCGGGGGCGAATGATGTGCCCTCATGCCGGGGATTGGCGGGTCTGTCAAATCACGGACCCGGCTTTTGGAAAGCGTCTGGCGCTGCTCGCCTGTCCCGGTTCAGCGCAGGCTTGAATAGGGGGACCGGCACTGGGCGCGCGGGCCGCCGCGAGGTTGATAGGTGTTGTTCGAGACGAGATAGGAATCCGGGTAGGCTTCCAGGCACCAGTTAACGTGCTGCACCCGTTGCGCGTCGCTGTGCTGCGGTTGACCGGACGTGCGCGGCGAGGGAACAGGCCGGGCCTGCGTGCGGTGTCCGTAGCCCGGCCGGGGCGTGGTGCGGAACGCGGGCTGGGCCGCCCCGGCGGCCGGTTCGGGGGGCGGGGCATGGGCGATGCCATGTTGTGGCACG
Organism: Roseibium aquae; assembly: GCF_008711285.1. Lineage (GTDB taxonomy): Bacteria > Pseudomonadota > Alphaproteobacteria > Rhizobiales > Stappiaceae > Roseibium > Roseibium aquae. The sequence goes on along the minus strand of NZ_VXDC01000008.1, from coordinate 227,346 downwards.
GCGACGAACTGTTGCTTCTGCGGTTGAAGCAAACCGTGCGGATTGTACGGCGGCGCCGGAGCCACGCGGGGCGGGACCGTGTTGAAGCTGAAATTTTCAGGCGGATACCACCATCCGTTATAGATCTTCCACCCGCTGCCGCGATAGCCGTTGCGCCAGCGCGGGCCCGGTGCGTCATAGGCCGGCGGCAGATAGGCCTGCGGCCTGACCGGTTCGACATAGATGACCCGCGGCGGAGCGGGCGCGGCTTGAGGAGGTGGGGCCTGGATCGGATCCGCCGCCCATGCCGTTCCGAGGACCGCCAGGACACTCAAGATGGCGGAGGAAGAGGTCAGCAGGGCGCGATGGGGCACGGTCGTCTCCTTCGGGGGCTCGATCCCTCCTGTCATCGCTGACCAAGCTTGTCCGAAGCTGCCGTGGGCGAAAAAAGGCGTAGTTACGACAGCGGACCGAAGAACCCGTGCTTCAAGGCGCGCGCCCAAAAGGGGCGTCCATTGCGCTGCGCTTCTGCAGAAGCGGCGTCCCAGTCGTAGGGCACCTTCTTGTCCTGAAACTCCCAGCCCTCTGCAGCCTTGATCATCAAGGCATAGCGTGCATGGGGGCTGCCGGCGTCCTTGTTGTGCCGGTTTGGGTGGGTTTCGTCATAAGATGGCAGGCCGACGCTGCCGGGGTTCAATATCGTCTGACCGGTCGCCGCCAGCTGGATTACCCGGGGAATATGCGTGTGTCCGCAGCAAATGATCTGGGCGCTTTCGCCCTTGATCTCGGCCAACAGCGTCTGTTCGTCCGGCAAATGGCCCTTGGGGCCTTCCACCTTTTCGGTCAGATACCGGTCGTCGTTGTCCGGGGTGCCGTGGCACAGGAAGACGCTGCCGGGCAGGCGGATGGTGGGGGCTGTGGTTCTCAACCAGTCAAGGCTTTCGGCCGACAAGCGCCCGGCGGCAAACGCGTCGGTTGGCGCCATCTTGTCGACCGGTTCATCCAGTATGAACCGGTCGTGGTTGCCACGCACGGTTGGCCAATTGGTTTCGCGCAAGATCGCGGCCGTTTCCTCGGGCCAAAGCGGGCCGGACAGGCAATCGCCCAGGTTGACCACCATGTCCGGGGCCTCAAGCTTGAGATCAGCCAGCACCGCCTCAAGCGCCAGGACGTTGCCGTGAATGTCGGAAACGACTGCGATTTTCATGCGATCAACCTTCGCCGAACACCCGCTTGAAGATCGTGTCCACATGCTTTGTATGGTAGCCGAGGTCGAAGCGCTCGCGGATCTCGGTTTCCGACAGATATTTGCGCACGTCTGCGTCATTCAGAAGCTCGGTCAGAAAATCGACCTTGGCGTCCCCGGACACCTGGTAGCTGTCCCAGACCTTCATGGCATTGCGCTGCACGAGGCGGTAGGCATCTTCCCGCGACGAGCCGGCCTGGGTGAGGGCGAGCAAAATGCGCTGTGAGTGCACGAGGCCGCCGAGGCGGTCCATGTTGCCGACCATCCGGTCCGGGTAGACCACCAGCTTGTCGATGACACCGGTCAGGCGGGCAAGGGCAAAGTCGAGCGTCACGGTCGTGTCCGGGCCGATCATGCGCTCAACCGATGAGTGCGAGATGTCGCGCTCGTGCCACAGCGCCACGTTCTCCATCGCCGGCACGGTCGACATGCGCACCAGGCGGGCAAGACCGGTCAGGTTCTCTGTCAGGACCGGGTTGCGCTTGTGCGGCATGGCCGAGGAGCCTTTTTGGCCCTTGGAGAAATATTCCTCGGCTTCCAGAACTTCCGTGCGCTGCAGGTGTCGGATTTCGGTCGCCAGGCGTTCGATCGACGAGGCAATGACGCCAAGCGTCGCGAAATACATGGCGTGGCGGTCGCGCGGGATCACCTGGGTGGAGACCGGCTCGGCTTGAAGACCCATCGCCTTGGCGACATGCTCTTCGACCAGCGGGTCGATATTTGCGAAAGTGCCGACCGCGCCGGAGATCGCGCAGGTCGCGATTTCCTCACGGGCATTCAAAAGCCGTGTCTTGCAACGGTCGAATTCCGCGTAGGCCTGCGCCATTTTCAGGCCAAAGGTGACCGGTTCGGCGTGAATGCCGTGGGACCGGCCGATGGTGACCGTGTCCTTATGCTCGAATGCCCGGCGTTTGATGGCAGCCAGAAGGTCTTCCATGTCCTTCAAGAGAAGGTCGGTTGCCTTGACCAGCTGGACGTTGAAGCAGGTGTCCAGAACATCCGACGAGGTCATGCCCTGGTGCACGAAACGGGCGTCCGGGCCGACGATCTCGGCAAGGTGGGTCAGGAAGGCAATGACGTCGTGCTTGGTTTCGCGCTCGATCTCGTCGATCCGGTCGATGTCGAAGGTGGCCGCGCCGCCCTTTTCCCAGATGGTCTGCGCCGCTTCCTTCGGGATCACCCCGAGATCGGCGAGGGCGTCGCAGGCATGGGCCTCAATTTCGAACCAGATACGGAACTTTGTTTCAGGAGACCAAATGGCGACCATATCGGGCCGCGAATAGCGCGGGATCATCAGCTATCCTCTAGCTTTGGAGAAGTTGGGTGCGGTCTAGCAGACCCGTTTGACGATCACAACATGGCGCCAGCCGGAACCGGCGGGTTTGCCAATTGCTGCAGCGGTCATGTTTTCGGGCGGGCCCGGATGCAGCCGACAGGCATGGCAAGGACCATGACACCTGGCCATGCCCGGGAACCCGGCCGTCATTTGCCGGGCCGGTTCGAGGATGCCGAATATTTGGCCGACAAAAAAACCGGATGCGGAACCAGAACGCTTTAAGTGTCTTTATATTCCAGACTGATTGTGCCTATTTGATTTTGCAATTCAATATATTGGAGTTTTTGCATGAACTTTCGTTCAATCGGGTTTGCTCTTGGCCTGACATTCTTTGCCGTAGCGCCAGCTTCTGCGGAAGACGTCGATTTCGGTCGTTTCCTGACCACCGCTTCGGGAGCGTCGGGCGTGGCGGCAGCTCTTGCTGGGCTTGGTACCTGCGACACCGAGATCTGGCACGGATATGCCTATGACGAGGCTGCGGGGACTGAAAACAAGGACCATCTGTTCTTTGCCTGCCAGTATTTAGACAAGGAAGACGAGCAGATGTACGACAAGAGCGTCGTTGCGAAGTTTCAATTTTGGGACAACAAGGCAGTTCTGGAGAGTTTGACCTATCTGCCTTGAATAGAAAGCGGCCGACGAAAACCCCGGACCTGTGTTACGGCCCGGGGGTATTTGTTTTCAAAGGATCAAGCGGCGGCAGCCGCCGCTCGAATGGCTTCGATGTTCGCGCGGTAACTGTCGATGCCGTCGCCCTTGAACACGGCGGATCCGGCCACGAGCACATTCGCACCGGCCTTGGTGACGAGCGGTGCCGTCTCAGGGGTCACACCGCCGTCGATCTCGATATCAATCGGACGGTCGCCCACCATGGCTTTCACTTTTTCGACCTTGTCGACCACCGCGTTGATGAATTTCTGGCCTCCAAAGCCCGGGTTGACGGTCATGAAGAGGATCAGGTCGAGCCGGTCCAGGACATATTCTAGCACGCTTTCGGGGGTGGAGGGGTTCAGGGAAACACCCGCCTTTTTGCCCAGGTTCCGGATGGCCTGAAGGGACCGGTCCAGATGCGGCCCAGCCTCGGCATGCACGGTGATGATGTCGGACCCGGCCTTGGCGAAGGCCTCCAGATAGGGATCGCACGGGGCGATCATCAAATGCGTGTCGAAGATCTTGTCCGTGTGCGGGCGCAGCTTCGCGATGACGTCCGGCCCGAAGGTGATGTTCGGTACAAAATGCCCGTCCATGACGTCCAGATGGATCCAGTCGGCGCCAGCCTCCACAACATCGCGCACTTCCTGTCCCAGTTTTGAAAAATCGGAGGCGAGAATGGACGGGGCGATGAGAATGTCTTTAGTCATGGGCGGCTCCACAGCATGCACAGGCGGTTTACCAGCGCGCTATCATGCCGGTACCGGAAGAACAAGCCGGGGCGGCAGCTCAAATCGGTTTAGCGGTCTAAAGGCGTCCGGTGATCGCCATGTAACGGCCGTCCGGGCCTTCGAAGCCATGTCTTGAGACATGCACGATGATCGCCACGACCGGCGGACTCCCTTCGGGGAAATGGGCAATGACGCGCTCAATCCGGTATCCGATCGCGCAGCCCCGGCTGCTCGGGAGCGTTTCGTCAAGGTGCCGGACGCGGGCTTCTCCGCCAAAGACTGTGGTGAGCCGGAATCCTTTGGTTTGAACGCCGTAGGTCTGGCACGTTGCCTCCGGCAAGTCGAACTCCGTCAGTTCGATCTGCATCGGAGGATCAATGGGCGGAACGACGGGTTTTGGATTGACCGTCATGCGGTACGGATCGGCCGAGAGTTCCGTCACCGGATTGCTGCCCACGGTGTACCCGCGTCCGGCAATCCCGGTGCTGTCCAACAGCGGCTGCGCGGCCAGACGGTTGTCCGCGCGGGTTTGAGCGAGCAAGGCATCTGGATCATAGCCTTGGCTGTCGTCGCTCTCGTCCCGATGGCGGAAGGGCGATGGCCTGACCCAGCTGTCGGCCAGAACGTCCAGCACGAAGATGTCCGAATAGGGCCAGCCGGAACCGTCCTGGATGCCCGATTGCTCGAAGGCGAAGAACCGCCCGTCTTCCGAAAAGCCGAGCACATCCAGCCGCGCCTGATCGCCCGCCTGCGCGGGAGACGCCGCCAGAAGGATGGCACCAGCAAAGAGAATAAGCGAAAGCGACCCAAACCCGCGCATGACCAGCCCTCCATACCTCATAACAGACTAGCGCATGCCAGCGTTGCTGTCAGGTGCGCAGGCGATTTGCGCCATGGGAAAACCGGAGCGCGAAAGGTTTGAGCAGCAGCGGCAGCATGTAGATCGGCAACTGGCCGAGCGCGAACCAGAGCCATGTCAGTTCTGGCAGCGTGCCGCCGAGCGCGGCCACCATGAGGCCCATGTTCCGGGCGCCTGTCGCATGACCGATGACGAAGGCGTCGGGCCGGCCTGCCGCAGAAAAAAGCGCAAGAGACACGCCGATCTGCGTAAGGGCAAGTGCGAAGGTGAGTGCCGCGAGCCCGGCGGTGAACAATGGGCGCGCCAGAAAGCTGTCGGCCACGCCGTCCATTGCCGCGAGCGCGAAAAGGAAGAGAATCACCACATTGAGACCGTCGATCTCGGTCCGGTATCGCTCGATCCGCGCCTTGCCCGAGACTTTGCGCAGCAGCAAGGCCACCAGATAGGATCCCGCGAGCAACGAGAAGAGTTGAACGCCGAGTGTGATGCTGTCGAGCGGCAAGGCCCCATCCAGCATGAGGGTTCCGATCAGCGGGGCGGTCAACGGTGTCAGGACCATCGAGACGACGAGAATGCTCAGGCTCAGGGCGCCATCAAGCCCCATGAGATAGACGAAGGCGGGCGCGGACATCACGGACGGCGCGGCGGTGGCGATGAACAGCGCCAGCATCACTTCGGGCCCGAGGGAATCGAGCTGCAGGAATTTGAACACCATCAAGGCGAATGCTGGCACAACCAGCAGCATCCACATACTGGCTGCGATCAACAGCACGGGTTTCTTGAAACGTGTGATCAAGGCGGCCGAATCGACCCTCAGGAACGCCAGAACCAGCAGCACGAAAACCGCCTCGCTCAGGAACGGGCGCACCAGCGCCGACAAGAACGGCAGGAACACGCCAATCAGCACGCTGACGGCCACGGCAGCGGTTCCCCGTTGTCCGATCCAGCCCAGGAGTCGCAAAGGTCCGGCAAACATCAGCTGTCTTCCTGCGGGGAGCGGGCTACGCCGCTGTGGGTGAGGCCGGGGACGCAATGTTGTTCGCCCCGAAAATAGGTTAAGAGAAAAATGTATTGTTTTCCAAGAGGCTGCAGTGACCAAAGCAGACATAATTGTTTTGGGTGCCGGAATTGTCGGGGTTTCCACCGCATTTCATCTGCGGCGGCGCGGGTTTTCGGTCTGCCTGGTAGACCGGGGTCATCCCGGTGAGGGCGCCTCTTTTGGAAATGCGGGGATCGTTGAGCGGAACGGCTTCGTCCCGCCGCTTTTTCCCGACCGGCTCTCGTCCCTTTTGCAAGTCGCGCTTCATCAATCCACCGCCGTCAGCTATTCCCCCGCCACCCTCTGGAACCTGCGGGCCTGGCTGAAGGCGTTCCGGCGCAACAGCGAAGCCGACAAGGTCCATCACTATGCCTGGACCATGGCCTCCTTGCGCAAGCTGGTCTTGGAGGAGCATCGTACCCTGTCCCAGGCTTGCAGTTCGCAGCGGTTCTACCGGTCGAGCGGGTGGCTGCACCTGTACCGCAGTTCGAAAGGGTATTCGGAGGGCGAGGACGAGCGCCACTATGCGCGCATCTTCGGGGTCGACTATCACGAGCTCTCGTCCGAAGAACTGCCGCTTGTGGAGCCGGGCCTGTCCGGACGGGGCTTGTCGGGCGTGTTTTGGCCCGAGACCATGTCCGTCTCCAATCCGGCCGCCGTGGTGGAAGCGGTCTGGCGGACCTTCATTCAAGAGGGCGGACAGTTCTTTCGGGGCGACGCCAAGCGGCTGCGGCGCCACCGGGCGTCTTGGTCGCTAAAGACGCTGCGCGGCGAGATCTTCGCGGATGCGGTGGTGGTCGCGCTCGGGCCGTGGTCGGACGATCTCACGGCCCTGTTCGGGGACCGCTTTCCGCTCGCCGTCAAACGCGGCTATCATGTCCATTTCCGCCCATCATCTGGCGGTTCCTTGTCCCGGCCTGTGGTCGATATCGAAAACGGGTTTGTGCTGACCCCGATGGACAAGGGCATCCGGTTGACGACGGGAGTTGATTTGTCTCCGATGGATGCCCCGCCCAACGAAACACAGGTGCGGCGGGCGACTGTGAAAGCGCGGGAAATCTTCCGCCTGGGCAAAAAGGACATCGGACAGGTCTGGGCCGGGGGACGTCCCTGCTTGCCCGATTCGCTTCCGGTTCTGGGCGCGTCGCCCTCAACCCCCGGTCTGTGGTACAATTTCGGCCACGGCCATTCGGGCTTTACGCTGGGGCCGCTGACAGGCCGGATGCTGGCCGAAACGATCGCCGGGCAAGAACCGTGCGCGGAGGCCGCCGCGCTCTCCCCGGCGCGCTTCCTCGTTTGAGTTGAGGCACGATTGACCTCAAGGCACACCGCACCTGAGCACCGTTCCTTGCTTGGCCGGCCTAACGCAAAGATGCCGATCAGTTTTCCCGTAAGGGCAGGGCAACGGTGTCCTTGACGGTGTTGACCACGATCCGGGATTGCACGTCGGACACGAGCGTGTTGTCCAGAAGCTTCAGCCGCAGGAAATTGTCGTAGGTCTTGATGTCGTCGGTCACGACCTTGATCAGATAGTCCACCGCTCCGGTGATCCGCTCGCAGGTGACCACTTCCGGCCAGCTGTGCACCAGCCGGTCGAAGGTTTCCATGTTTTCGCGGCTGGGCACGGCGAGTTTCACGAACGAATAGGCTATGAAGTGCAAGCCGACCGTTTCCCGGTCTATGATGGCCGTGATTTGCTTGATGATGCCAAGCTCTTTAAGCTTTTTGATCCGGCGCCAGCAGGGCGTTTGGCTCATTCCGGCTTCCCGGGCGATGTCGGCGATGGACAAGCTTGCGTCACGCTGCAAAACACGGAGGACTCGGATATCCGACGGGTCTAGGAGATATTTTTCGGCCATTGCTCTTAAAAGGAAAAATTGCGCGCATATTGAGGATTATGGGGTCACGATAGCACAGAATTCGCCGAGCAAAAGAACGATATTGTCGTAAACAGGCGCGGGCAGGACGAGGTGCCGCGCAACAGATCCGGTGAGGAGGGAGAGCGGATGAACATCCATGTGCCGACGGTCACGCTTGACGACAAGTATGTCGCAACGTCCGGCCGGGTTTATCTGACAGGCATTCAGGCGCTGGTCCGGCTGACCCTGGACCGTGCGCGGTTCGACAGGGCCGCCGGGCTGAAGACCGGCGGTTTCGTCTCCGGGTACCGGGGATCTCCGCTGGGGGGCTACGACAGCGAACTGATGCGTGCCCGGCGTCACCTGGAAGCCCACAATGTGGTGTTCCAGCCGGGGGTGAATGAGGAACTCGGGGCAACGGCCGTTTGGGGCACCCAGAAACTGCGGGGACCGGGGCGGGCCACGGATTACGATGGCGTGTTCGGTATTTGGTACGGAAAGGCGCCGGGCGTCGACCGGGCCGGGGACGTACTCAAGCAGGCGAACGCCTCCGGCACGGACCGCAATGGCGGCGTTCTGGCTCTGGCCGGTGACGATCATCTTGCCAAATCGTCGATCCTGCCCGCGCAGAGCGAATTCTTTTTCGCCCATGCAGAAACCCCGGTCCTCAACCCCTCCGATATCCAGGACGTTCTTGATTTTGGCCTTCACGGGCTTGAAATGTCACGGTTTTCGGGCCTGTGGACCGCCTTGATCTGTGTCGCGGACACAATGGACGCGTCCGCGACCATCAATGTCTCGGATGATCGCTTGCGCTTGACCCGGCCGCCGTTTGGCGATCCGCGCAAGGACCAGAAGATCAACCGTGATCTGCTCCTCGGCAACCGGCTGGAGACCGAACGGCTGCTGCGCGACATCCGTCTTCCCGCGGCCCAGGCCTATGTCCGCGCCAATGCGCTGGACCGGAATGCCTTCGGCGTGAAGCGGCGGGTCAAGCTCGGGCTTGTCGCGACAGGCAAGGCCTACCGGGACCTGCGGCAGGCCATGGATCTCATGGGGATCGACGACGACTTGGCGCGCGCCCTCGGACTTGCCGTTTACAAGGTGGCGATGCCCTGGCCCTTGGAGCCGGAAGGGCTCGCGGAGTTTGCCCGCGGTGCCGAGCGCCTTCTGGTCGTCGAGCATAAGCGCGGCTTCCTGGAGCCGCAAATCAAGGAAATCTCCTACCACTGGCCGGAGGCGAGCCGGCCCCAGGTCTGGGGCAAGCGCCGGCCGGGCGGCGAGCCTTTCCTTTCCGATGTTCTGGAACTGTCGGTCGCCGAAATCATGAAGGCGCTGACCGACTGGTTGCCGGAAGACGCCGTGACCGACCGGATGCGCCAGGTGTCCGAACGCATGACCAACCAGGTCATGTGGGCGCAAGGCCATGCAGAGCGCGCGGCACGGGTCCCTTATTTCTGTTCCGGCTGCCCGCACTCCACATCCACCGTTGTGCCCGAAGGGGCAAGGTCCATGCCCGGGATCGGGTGTCATGCCATGACGGAAGTGGCAGGGCGGAGCACCGAAGGCCAGATTGCCATGGGCGGCGAGGGCGTGCTTTGGGTCGGCCAAAGACCGTTTTCGAACGACAAGCACATGTTCGCCAATCTCGGTGATGGAACCTATTTCCATTCGGGCATCCTCGCCATCCGCCAGTCCGTGGCTGCGAAAATGCCGATCACCTACAAGATCCTGTACAATGACGCGGTCGCCATGACCGGTGGGCAGCAGGTCGACGGGACGCTGTCAGTGCCGCAGATCACCCGCCAGTTGGAAGCCGAAGGTGTTGAAAAGATCGCGGTGATCAGCGAGACGCCCGAACTGTGGGGCAACTGGAGCAACATCGCCGCCAACGCCAAGGTCTACCACCGCGATTATCTCATGGAGGTTCAGAAGGAATTCCAGACCTATCCCGGTGTGTCGGTCATCGTATACGACCAAACCTGCGCGGCCGAGAAGCGCCGCCGGCGCAAGAAGGGCCAGTTTCCCGACCCGGACAAGCGGCTTTTCATCAACGACCGGGTCTGCGAAGGCTGCGGAGATTGCTCTGTCCAGTCGAACTGCCTGTCGGTCGAGCCGCTCGCCACGCCTTTCGGCGAGAAGCGCCAGATCAACCAGTCGAGCTGCAACAAGGACTTTTCCTGTGTGAAGGGGTTCTGCCCGTCCTTTGTCGAGATTGAAGGCGCGGCCCTCAAGAAGCCGAGAAAGGCCGAGGTCGACATCGATGCGCTGCATGCGGACTTGAGCGAACCCGAGCTTGCCTCGCTTGACCGGACCCGCAACATGATGGTCGCCGGGATCGGTGGCATGGGAGTTACAACCATCAGCGCGGTGCTCGCGATGGCCGCCCATGTGGACGGCATACATGCCTCCACACTGGACATGACCGGCCTTGCGCAAAAGGGCGGGCCCGTGACATCTCATGTGCGCTTCGCGGCCGCCGACAAGACCATCGAGGGACCTCGGGTTCCAACCGCCGGCCTCGACGTGCTTCTGGCCAGCGACATGGTGGTGGCGACGAATGCCGAGCAGCTTGCCCTGGCCAATCGGGACGCTACCTTGACCGTCGCGAACACGAGAGTGGCGCCGACGGCGGAGTTCGTGCTGAAACAGACCTTGTCTTTCGATCAAAAACGGATGGACAAAGCGCTCAACGAGGCATCGGCCACCTATATCCCGATGGACGCCGCCGGCATCGCCGAAAAACTTCTGGGCGATGCGATCTACGCCAACATGCTGCTGGTCGGGATGGTTTATCAAAGCGGCGGATTGCCCGTCTCGGCGCAGGCCATCGAAACGGCGCTCAAGCTGAATGGCGCGGCCGTGGACGCGAACGTGCGGGCCTTCCGGGCCGGACGGATCCTTGTGGCGAACCCGTCCGCGATCCTTGACAACCTGCCCATCGAGGAAAAGGCGCCCGAACGGACGCTGGAGGAGAAGATCGCGTTCCTGGCCGATGAACTGGCCGCTTATCAAAACGAGGCCTATGCGGACACGTTCCGGCGCACGATCTCGGCCGTCATGCAGGCGGATGAGCGCCACGGGCCGGGCACCATGCGCCTGACCGGCACCGCGGCCGACATGCTGTACAAGGTCATGGCCTACAAGGACGAATATGAGGTCGCGCGCCTCTATTCCGATCCCGCCTTCAAGCAGAAGGTTGCCGCCCGGTTCGAGGATCCGAAGAAGGTCAAGGTCCATCTGGCGCCGCCGCTTCTGGCGCGCGCGCTTGATCCGAAAACCGGCCGTCCGAAGAAGATCGCCTTCGGACCTTGGATCTTTTCGGCCTTCAAGTTGCTGACCCGGTTCAAGACCCTGCGCGGCACCTGGCTCGATCCGTTCGGCAGGACCGAGGAGCGTAAGGCCGAGCGGTCGCTGGTCGCGCAGTACAAAGCCGATCTGGAGCGCATCGTCAGCGAACTTGGCAAGGCAAACTACGGTCTCCTGGTCGAACTGGCCCGTGTGCCCGATCTCGTGCGCGGCTTCGGGCCGGTCAAGGAAGCCAATTTCAAGAAGGCAGCCGACAAACGCGCACAGCTTCTCGAGCAGCTTCAGAAACCGGCGCTCGGCGGGGACGATGATGGCAAGGGTGAAAATCCTTTCCTTCAAGCCGCCGAATAGCTTGCGCCCGTGCTGCCCGGCGGAAAAGGCTGGGCAGACCGGTCACGTTCGTCAGCCGCGCCGGGGCTTTGCGGTATGCACCAGCGGTTCCGGATCGGCGCAGGTTCGCGGCCGGAAATCGGGTCCGGGGCATCGCTGGCGGCGCGTCACTGAGGTTTCACGATCTCAGATTATCCGGGGCGCGCGTACGCGTGTTGCTTCCGGCCTGGTCCTCTACCGGGCTATCCCTCGTTGGAAAAGCGGGCTTGCCAGGTGGGGACGGGATCGCCTTCCGCTGAACTGGCGTGATAAACGCCGCGGGCGATCGCGCGCGCCAGGCAGGACGCGGCCGCCGCGCCCAGTTGCACCATATCCTCCAGCGCCCGGTCCAGCTTGCGCTGCCCGGTCGACAGGGCAAAGACGAGATCGCCGTCGAGTGGAGTGTGGGCGGGCCAGAGCGCGCGCGCCAGCCCGTCATGGGCCATGACGGCAAGTCTCTTGGCTTCGGACTTGGTCAGGACAGCATCGGTCGCAATCGCGGCGATCGTTGTGTTGGCGCCCGCTTTCAATCCGTCCAGCTTGGTCTTCACGTCGACCGCATCGGCTGGCATTGGGGCAGGCAGACCAAAACCGCCAAACTCGCGGTCGCGTTCAAAGGGCGCTGCCCAGAAATGCCGTGTGTCGCCCACCGTGGCCCGGCCGAGCGCATTGACTGCGACCAGCGCGCCAACGGTGATGCCATTGGCGAGCATGACGGAGGCAGAACCCAGACCACCCTTCAAATTGGCGGTGGTCGCGCCCGCGCCCGCGCCATGGGACCCGAGCGCGAAATCGCTTCCAGCGGCGTCCAGCGCGGCGCGGCCAAGATCGCGATAAGGAGCGGCGGTGCCCCATCCCTTGTCGCCGCCATTGAGCAAGTCGAACAGGATCGCGGTCGGAACGATCGGCACGCGGACCGGCCCGACAGCAAATCCCCGGCCAAGTTCGGCAAGGCGCCCCTGAACGCCGGCGCCGGCATCCAGCCCGAAGGCGGACCCTCCGGCCAGAACGATGGCGTCGACCTTTTCAACGGTTTGCTCGGGTTCGAGAAGAGCGATTTCGCGTGTGCCCGGCGCGCCGCCATGGATCGCGACGGAGGCAACGGCAGGCTCGTCCGGAAGGATCACGGTCGCCCCGGACTTCAGCCCCTGATCCTGCGCATTGCCCACTTTCAAGCCGGGCACATCGGTGATCAGGTTGCGCGGTCCGGCCATGTCGCATGCACTCCATCAGAAGGTCGGCCGGTAATGGGCCTTCCGATGAGCGTATCCGATCCCCCTGATGAGGTCGAAACTTATTTCGGCAGACTGCGGTACCCGCGTTGAATGTAAATCAGCGACCGTCCGGACTCGCGCATGCGGATATCGCTGACGGTGCCGATGATGACCGAATGCGTGCCGACCTCGGACAGGCTGAAAACACCGCAGTCGACGCTCAAGCTCGCGTCTTCCAGGGCCGGGCATCCGGTTGCCAACGGGGCCCAGCTCGTGCGCGCGAAACGGTCCTCCATCGCCAGTTGTCCCCGGCCGGCGAAGGCGTCGGAAACATCTTCATGGCCCTCGCTCAAGGTGTTCACGCAAAACACCCGGTTTTTCAGGATCGCGGCATGAAGGCGTGTGGATCTGTTCAAGCAGATCAGAACGCTGGGCGGCTCGTCCGAAACCGAGCAAAACGCCGAAACCGTCGCGCCCATTCGCCCGCCTGGACCGTCTGTGGTGACCACATGAACGGCCGTCGCAACGCGGCTCATGGCTTCCCGGAAGGACTGAGCGGTCAAATCCCGCTGGACCGCTTCCGTAAAGCTTGGGGGCTGTCTGTCTGGATCGGCGGTTGGCGAAGCCAAGAGCACATTCCTTTCCATTGGTTCTCGGATCGAACGTCGTTGCGCTGCCGTCTAGCACATTTTTTTACCGGCGTGATAGCCACCCGCCGGATATGGTGCACCGCGGGCAATCGAAAACCGCTTTCCTCGGTCCCGCGGAGTTTTTAAGGTCGGCGGGGAACAAGAACGGGCGCATGGGATGAAAAACCGGTTTTCTTCGATCATTTTCGCTTTGGTTCTGACATGGGCGTCCGGGTCGACCGCGCGGGCCGAAATCGCGATCGGGGTGTCCGGTCCTCTCGGGGGCGAGTTTGGTGTCTTTGGCGAGCAGATGGTCGCCGGGGCGCAGCTCGCAGTCGAGGACATCAACGCGCAAGGGGGCGTGCTCGGGCAGGCTCTGCGCCTTGAGGCCGCCGACGACGAATGCGAGACCGAAACGGCCGTGGCCGTTGCAAATCAGATGGTTGGCCGGGACATCCGGTTTATGGCCGGACATTTCTGTTTCGGACCGTCCATCGCGGCGAGCGAGGTCTACGCCAAGGCCGGTATTGTCCAGATTTCTCCGGCCACAACGCAGCCGCGATATACGGACGGGCGTCCCGGGCCCGGCGTTTTCCGCCTTGCGCCGCGCGACGATGCCCAAGGCCCCGTGGCGGCCGGCTTCCTGGCGGATCTCTTCGGGGGGCAGCGGATCGCAATCGTTCATGACCGGTCCGCCTATGGCAAGGGACTGGCGGATGCGGTCAAAGCGGAGCTGAACAGCCGTGACATCCGGGAAGTTCTATTTCAGGGCATCGATGTCGGCGCGGACGATTACGAGGGCCTCGTTTCAACGCTTCAACTGCAGGCCGCCGACGTCCTGTTCTTCGCGGGCTATCACCCGGAGGCGGCCAAGATCGTGCGGGGGATTGCCGGGCGGGGCTTGGATGTCCGGCTCATGGGGACAGACGCTTTGGCGACCGATGAATTCTGGCTGCTGGCCGCAGAGGAGGGCGAAGGCACGCTCTTCACCCTGCCTCCGGATCCGCGGCGCTTGCCGGAAGCTCAAGCGCTCCTGAACCGGTTGCCGGACACCGGGCCCCTGCCTGGGCCATATGTGGTGAAAACCTATTCGGCTGTCCAGGCTTGGGCGGAGGCGGTCGGCCGCGCCGGTACGACCGATCTGGAGCCCGTCGGCCGGGTGCTGGCGGAGGCGTCTCTTGCCTCGGTGATGGGGCCGTTGGCCTTTGATGAAAACGGGGATGTCACCTTGCCGGATTTTGATTTGTTTGTCTGGCGGGACGGGAGCTACGCCCCGTTCTGACGACGGTTCTGAGGGCGGCCGGTAACCTTAAAACCATGTGGTTCTCCACGCCCTCTCGCGAACCCCCTTCTTTTCGCTCATTTTTTCCGGAGTTGAATCAGCGGGCGCTCGGCCAAAACCGGCTTTCGCCCGACGCTGATCGCTTTCCAGATGCTCCCAGCGACGGGAAAACAGTCGAGCGCAGAGGATGGTCCGTTTCCTTTTGGCGGTGGCGATAGGCGCCTTCATTGGCATGACGCCGGATCCGGCAGCGGCCCGCGAACTCGTGTCGTTTCAAGATCACCGCTTTCAGCCCGGTACCATCGTCATCCGCAACAGCGAGCGGCGCCTTTACCTGGTTTTGCGGGGCGGGCAGGCCATCCGCTACAAGGTCGCGGTGGGCAAGCCTGCCAAGGCCTGGACGGGCCACGCCCGCATCACGGCCAAACATGTGAAACCGGCATGGTCACCTTCACCGGAGGTCCGGCGCGATTTCCCCCATTTGCCTTCCGTCATTCCGGGCGGCGCATCCAATAACCCGATGGGCGTGGCGGCGATGACACTGTCCAACGGCAATTATGCGATCCATGGCACGAACCGGCCCGGATCCATCGGCGCGGCGGTCTCTTATGGCTGTATCCGCATGAACAATCGGGACATCGCGGATCTGTTTCAGCGCGTTGGCGTCCGTACGCCGGTGGTCGCGTTGCCCTGACCGCTGGGGCCTTCTGCCGCAGGGCGGGCATACTGGCTTGCGTGTCGGGTCTGCCGAGATAGCTTGTGTCAAGCTGTCGATGAATGTGCTGATTTGAAAACGCTCATCGACACCGCGATCGCCCTCCTTCGGCATCGCGTCCCGGACAACCTGTCCCCGCCCGGCCCCAAACGGGCAGGGACAGGTTTCGCCTCAGATCGGAGCTGCCGCCTTAGCCTGACCGCGAATTGCTCTGTCCTCCGCGAGCCAGGATCGCGGTGCAGCGACCGCCGGACGGGACGGTTTGTCTGCGAGAGCGGCGACCAAGTCCTCAATCGCGTCGAGCGAGTGGGCTGCGCGGAATTCGTCGACATGCGGAAGCATCGCCCGGATGCCCTTTGCCTTGGCTTCAAAACCGTCGAAGCGCAACAACGGGTTCAGCCAGATGAGCCGCCGGCAGGACCGGTGCAGTCGATCCATTTCCCGCGCGAGATCCTCATCGGTATCCCGCTCCAATCCATCCGTGATCAACAGAACGGTCGGATTGCCGGACAAGACGCGGCGCGACCAAAGCCGATTGAATGCATGCAACGCGGTAGCGATCCGCGTGCCGCCGGACCAATCCGCGACGGACTCTGAGCAGGCCTCCAATGCCTCGTCCGGATCCTTCATGCGCAGATGGCGCGTCACGTTGGTCAGCCGGGTACCGAACAAAAACGTATGGACGTCGCGCCGTTCCGCCATCACCCCGTGCATGAAATGCAGAAGCAGCCGGGAATACTGGCTCATGGAACCTGAAATATCGCACAGCGCCACGATTGGCGGGCGCTTTTCCTGTGGCGTGCGGAACTTCAGGTCGATCATGCCCCCACCGGACCGCATGGAGGCGCGCAAGGTCCGCCGCGGATCGATGCGGCCCCGATGGGCGGCTATGAGACGCCGCCGGCGGATCGTGTCCTTGGGCAGCCTCATCGCGCGCAGGGCCTGCTTGGCGGCCGACACCTCTTCGGCGGTCATTTGGGCGAAGTCCTTGGACTGGATGACTTCCTTGCCAGAAACGGTGAAGGTTGCATCCACCTCGACCTGCGGCCTGGTTTCCTCGCTCACCCGCTCCTTTGCGGCCTGGAAGGCTTGGGAGACCCGGGTCTGGCCTGCCTTGGGCTTTTCTGGCTGTCCGCGCGGCGGGGCCACCGGCGAGAGGATCGCGAGCATCTTCTCGATCAATCCGCGGCTTTGCCAATAGATCCGGAACGCCTCGTCGAACAGAACCCGATGCTCGCGTTTGCGCACGAAAACCGCGTGCAGCGTCCAGTAGAGATCGTCGCGGCTTCGTATGCCGGACACTTCGACGGCGCGCACGGCATCCACCACGGTCGCCGGACCGGCTGGCAGGCCGGCCTTGCGCAGCGTGCGGGCGAAATAGACTATGTTGTCAACGATCCGGCTGTCGGAGGAGGACAGGATTGAGGTCTTCATTCGGTCAACCGATCGACGCCGGTTGGTGGTCCGCGCGGGCGGTGTCCTTGCGGATATCCTCCACCATCTGGCGGACCTTCGACCCGCGGACCCGTTCGATATCGTCCTGATATTTCAAGAGAACACCAAGCGTATCCGAGGCGATGTCGGGATCGAGCGCGATTTCGTTCAACTCGGAGAGCGCCGTCGCCCAGTCCAGCGTTTCCGCCACGCCCGGCTGTTTGAACAGGTCTTCTTCGGCGCGCAGGTGCTGGACGAAGGCCACCACCTCTTGCGCCAGCCGGTGCGCGGCGCCTGGCACCTTGCGGCGCACGATTTCGAGTTCGCGGGCCGCATCCGGGTAATCCACCCAATGATAGAGGCAGCGGCGCTTCAGCGCGTCGTGGATCTCGCGTGTGCGGTTCGTGGTGATGATGACGATGGGCGGCTCGGCGGCCGTGATCGTCCCGAGTTCGGGGATGGTCACCTGGCTGTCGGCCAGAACCTCCAGAAGGAAGGCTTCGAAGGCCTCGTCCGCGCGATCCAACTCGTCGATCAGGAGAACGGGCGGGCCTTTCAAGGAGGGTTCGAGCGCTTTGAGCACGGGCCGCTTGATCAGGAAGCGCTCGTCGAAAATCGAACTCGCCAGCGTCTTGTGGTCCGTGTCGCCGGCGGCCTCGGCAACGCGGATTTCGATCATCTGGGCCGAATAGTTCCATTCGTAGACTGCCGAGTTGACATCGAGCCCCTCGTAGCATTGCAGCCGGATCAGGTCCCGCCCGAGCGTGTCCGAGAGCACTTTCGCGACTTCGGTCTTGCCGACCCCTGCTTCACCCTCGAGAAAAAGCGGACGTCTCATCCGCAGTGAAAGGTGCAGGACCGTGGCGAGAGACCGGTCGGCGACATAGCCGGCGCTTTCCAGAAGCGCTGCGGTCTCGTCGATTGTGCCGGGCAGGGGCTTTGCGGTCATGTGTCCTCCTTATCGGCTCTTTTGGCCGCCTCTCGTCGCATATGCGCCTATACTTGCGTCTTTCAGAGGGGGCTGGAAAGGGGGCGAGGGAAATTCGCCTCAATCGCGGCCATCGTAATCCTCCCTATGGTCCTGCGTCATCATGCGCGGTATGGCTCGAAGTGTGATGAGGGAGGCGAATCATGCGGACATCAAAGAGACTTCTGCAGTTCATGGGTCTTGCGGTGCTCGGACCGGTCCTTTCGGTTCAGACTGCGCTGGCCCAATCGGGAGGCTATCCGGACGATCCCGCCAGTGTCGCGACCGGTCTGGAAATCGCCGAGATCCATTGCGCGGCCTGCCACGCGGTGGGGCGGGACGATTTGAGTGCGGTGGATGGCGCGCCGGCTTTCCGGGACCTGTCCAGGCTTTATCCGCTCTACACGCTCGAAGAGAGCCTCGCCGAAGGCATCGTCACGGGGCACGAGGGGATGCCGGAGATCGCATTCGAGCCGGACGACATTGCGTCCTTTCTGGGATACCTCACCAGCATTCAGAGCGAATAAGCGGCTTGCCCGCCAGAGCACCGTGTTTGGCAGCAGCTCGACGGGGTGGCTGCTAAGTTATTGGAAATAAGTGTTATTTTATTGGATTTCAGATTTCGTTAACCTGATCTCGTCAACAATTTCCGATCCGTCGAAAGGAAAGCGAGGAGATCATGGAAGCAAGCCGCGATTTTCAAAAACAGATCCTTGGCTATGGGCTGCTGACCGCCGAAATCTTGTACCGGATGCCGGACTACCCCAAGCTTCTGCAAAGTTTTCTGTGGCAGACTGAGGATCTTGCGCCGCATTTTCCGGAACTGAAGAAGTTTCTCCGGTTTTGGGAAACGGAGATCGAGGGCCGTATCCATGCGGTTCGCCTTGCCCATCAAAACCTGATAGGCCCGGCCGATTTCCGCTATGCGGATTGCGAGATCCGCATTCATTAGATCACCGGGCGATAAGCCGGAAACGGCTATCGCCCGAAAGCAGTCGACTCCAGCGTGTTTGAGCATCTTCTGGGCGTTTTCTAAACGCCGGATGTTTGAATGTGCCACCTCAGGAAGGGCTGGCGTACTGCCTACGGGCGACAGTTGATCATCCAAGCGCTTCCTGCCCCTTCCGGAAGCCTTACCTGCACGCCGCCAGCCCGAGCCCCATGCCGTCACGCATCACGGATCGGGCCTGTTCGGTGAAATCCGACCCTTGGCCCGTGTGAAGCACAAAGCCGGGAAGGAGCCGCAAGGGAGCCTTGCTGGCGCGTATGGCCCGAATGATGATTCGGGTGGCCGGGGCGTCTGGGCGCGGACGCAAGGGGACGATGTCGATCGCTCCAAACCGGCCCGACAGGACATCGAGCACATGCTGCAGTCCGTCCGCGCGGAAAATCGTGGTCAAGCTGCCACCTTCGCGCACAAGATCGGTGGCCGTGCGCGCCCAGGGCTCCAGACCGCGTTCATCGAGCATGTGCGCACCGGCCCGGTCCGTCTTTGGCGATGCCCGGAAGCGATCGGCTTCATAATAGGGCGGGTTCATGATGACATGGTCGGCCAGTCCGGGGAGCAGGCCGGCTTGATGCCGCGCGCTGCCCTTGGCGGTGATGTCACCGGCAATCAGCCCGACCCGCCCGGCGAAAGAAGCGTTCTCGGGATCCGCCAAACCCTTTTCGGCAAGGGCCACTACAACCGGGTCGACATCGACCAGCGTCACGGTGATCGCCGGCAGCCGGGCTGCCGCGCACATTCCCGCCGTTCCAACGCCTGCGCCCAGATCGACGACATGGCCGGTCACGGTGTCCGGCAGGGCGGCCGCCAGATAGACCGCATCAAGGCCGGCACGATGACGGCCATGGGCCGGCTGGAAGACATGAACCCGTCCTCCCAGAAACGCGTCCCGGGTGGTCTCCTCGCTTGCGGCGGATCCGGATGGGCGGTTCATGACGTCCGTTTTTCCGGCCGCAGTTCATGGGCCAGGCCAGCCTCGGTCAGGATCAGGCGCGCCTTGTGGATCTGGTCGGAATCCACCAGAACCCGGCGCGGGATCATCGAAATGGACCCCTCCAGAATGCTCATGTTGCCGTCAGCAATGAAATGAACGATCCCCGCCTCGTCCAGGAGCGATTCGAGAAAGGAAATTAGGACGGGATCGTTGGTCCGTACCAGTTCTTCCATGGTGCCTCGGCTTGGTGTCGGAAAGGTCTGCGTTGTTGTCCGATTGCATTTGCTGGTGAAAGTTTTTGGGCTGTTTGTCAAACAATTGCTCCCTTGCCCCGCGCGGCCCGGCACCATATTGTCCGCTCAACTGTAAAGAGGGAGTGCCGTAAGTGGCGGTCATCGCATCCGTGTCAAAAGACACCACACCCGCGCCGAGCATCGAGAAACTGGTCGAGCTGGTTTCCGACGGCATGGACAAGGTGAACGAGCTGATCCTGTCAAAGGCCGGGTCGAATGTCGAGTTGATCCCGGAAATCGCCCGGCACCTGATCTCGTCCGGCGGCAAGCGGCTTCGCCCCATGCTGACCCTCGCCTGCGCGGACATGTTCGGTTACCGGGGTGCGGGCCATGTCATGCTCGCGGCGTCGGTCGAATTCATGCATACCGCGACCCTCCTGCATGACGATGTCGTGGATGAGAGCGATATGCGCCGCGGCAAACTTGCCGCTCGCAAGCTGTGGGGAAACCAGGCGAGCGTTCTTGTTGGCGACTATTTGCTCGGCCAGGCCTTCAAGATGATGGTCGATGTCGGATCTTTGGAGTCGCTGCGCATTCTGTCGGAAGCCTCGGCTGTCATCGCCGAAGGCGAGGTGATGCAACTCGGTGCCGCCAAGAACATCACAACCACGGAAGATCAGTACTTGAAGGTGATCGAGGCAAAGACCGCGGCTCTCTTTGCCGCGGCTGCGGAGGTCGGTCCGGTCATCGCGGAACAGAGCGATGCCATGAAGGCTGCCGCGCGGTCCTATGGTATGCAGCTTGGGCTCGCGTTCCAGCTTGTGGACGACGCGTTGGACTACGGTGGATCCAGCGCCGATCTTGGCAAGCAGATTGGCGACGATTTCCGGGAGGGAAAGATAACGTTGCCCGTCGTGTTCGCCGTTGGCCGGGGGACCGATGCCGAGCGCGGCTTCTGGAAGCGGTGCCTTGAGGGAGATTCTCTGCAGGACGGCGATCTGGACGAGGCAATCCGCCTGATGGCAAAGTACGATGCGATCACCGACACCGTTCAGCGCGCCCGGATCTACGGCGAAAACGCCTTGTCCGCCCTTGATGCGTTGCCGGAGGGGCCCCACCGGGACGCCCTGGCCGATGCGGTGGCCTTTTGTATCTCGCGGGTGAACTGAGATCCTCCAACACTCTGAGTTGGCGAGCCTTTTCTCCCAGTCGGATTGGGGCGGCTGCTCCCGGCTAGAGCGCGCATTGCTCAAGAGAAACCGGCGTTTGTTGGCAACGCCCGCCGCTGTCTAAACGATTTCCCCGCCGGCCACCCACCAAGCCGGGTGCGCCGCGCGCAGGCGCACGGCAATATCTGCGGCGTCTTCCCGGGCGCACAGGCCGAAACAGGTCGCCCCGGATCCTGACATCCGGGCAAAGGCGATATCCCGATCGGCCGCAAGCGCCGACAACACTTCGCTGATCTGCTGGCAAACGGCGACCGCTGGGGCTTCAAGATCGTTGCGGGTCCTTTCAAGCAGACCGGCAAGTTGGGCAAGTGTTTGGATCCGGTCGGGCAGATCCGGCATTGGCGGATTGCTCCGGCGCGTCAGGGCCTTGAAGACGGCTGGGGTTGGAACGGATACACCCGGATTGACAAGAACAAGCCCGAGCGGCGGCAGAGCTGGCGCGGGGGACACGATCTCCCCGATGCCCGACATCACCGCCGAGCGTGAGGCGAGACAAACCGGGACATCGGCACCAAGCCCAAGCGCGAGTTCTTCAAGCGCTTCGGAAGACACAAGACCTGGGTGAAGCTGGCTCAGCACCCGCAGGACCGCGGCCGCGTCCGCCGAGCCGCCGCCGATCCCCGACGCCACCGGCAGGGTCTTTTCCAGGTGGAAGCGGTAGGAAACATCCAATCCCGCCGCGCGCAGAAAGGCATCCGCCGCTCTCAGTACCAGATTGTCGCTTCGCACCGGGATCAGGTCTGGGGCCATGGGTCCGCCGATCGTCAGCGATTGCGCCGACGCTGGATGCGCCGTGATGCGGTCCGCGATGCTGGCAAAGACCACCAGCGACTGAAGCCGGTGGTATCCGTCCTCCTGCCGGCCGGTGACATGCAGGGTCAGGTTGATTTTCGCGCAGGCCAGTCCCGCGGCGCCTGAAGCGGTCAATTCCTCCGGCATCGAGGGGGGTTACCCGCCGTTCTGGCCGTTTTCAGCTTGCGCTGCGTCGGTCACCGGGTTGGCGGGCAAGCCGTTCGCGATCTTGTCGAGGATTTTTGGCAATTCGTCTTCTTCGGGATCCAGATCGCGCGCGTGGTTCCACTGGAAACGGGCTTCCAGTTTCCGCCCGACCTTCCAATAGGCATCGCCAAGATGGTCGTTGATGACCGGGTCGGCCGGGCGCAGTTCCACAGCCCGCTCCAGTTCAACCACCGCTTCCTCATACCGGCCGAGCCGGTAATAGGCCCACCCGAGACTGTCGACAATGTAGCCGTCATTCGGGCGCAGATCGACGGCCTTGCGGATCATCTCAAGGGCCTCGTCCAATTTGAGGCCCTGGTCGACCAGTGAATAGCCGAGATAGTTGAGCACAAGCGGCTGGTCAGGATTGAGTTCGAGCGATGTCCGGAAATCGTTTTCCGCGTCATCCCACTTCCCAAGCCGTTCCCGGCAGATCCCGCGAAAATAGAACAACAGCCAGTTTTCGTTCTTCAGCGTTCCGAGGCTCTCGATACCTTTTGAGTAGATTTCCTCTGCTTCGGCAAATTTCTGGTGGGAGCGTAGCACGTTGCCGAGGGTGATAATGGCCTCAAGCTCCTCCGGCTCCTCTTCGATCAGTGCGGCAAGGTGGGCGCGTGCGTCCTCAAGTCGGTCGAGCTGGTTGTAGTTGATGGCGATCTGGATTTCCGCATCGCGGTGCATCGAGGCGTCCTGGGAAACCAGCTTCAGGGCGCTGATGGCGCGCTCGTACTGTTCCATCCGCTCGTAGATGCCCGCGAGCGATACGGCCGCAAACTCGGCTGTCGGGTCGAGATGAAGAGCCAACTGCAAATAAGCCGCCGCCAGTTCCTCGGCGCCATCCCGCCCGATGGCGGACCCGAGTCCATACATGATTTCAGCCATACCCGCCGAGGGATCGGACACAAGCGGCGGGATCGGGTTGCCGCCTTCGATGATCTGCCGCGTGCGGGTTAGCAATGGATGACCGTTCAGCAGGCGGTCATAATCGTCCAGGACAGCCAGGGCTTCATCGCGTTGACCGTTTCCGGCAAGGATCCGGGCGTAGGAATCGACTACGCGTATCGCGCCCTGGTCAGCCGCATAGGCTTCTTCAATGAAGGTCAGCGCTTCTGCGGTTTCACCGGCAGCATACGCGATCTGGGCCTTGTGCTTGGCCTTGAAGACATCGAACCAGTCCGGTCCGCTCAATGCGTCTATGGTGTCGATCGCGGCGCTGAATTGCCCGCGGCCGTAAAGGGCCCAGGCTTTCGCGATCCCGGTGGACAACTGCGCGAGCGGGCCAGCGCCCGACCTGTCGAGCTGCGTTATGGCGTCCGGATAGTTGCCCAAGAGCATGAAATCGCCGGCGAGCACGAGGCGGCTGAGGAAATTGCTGATGCCGGCGCCCGCCATTTCGTTGGCATAGTAGGTCGCTTCCGTTAGTTCGCCGTTGGCCAGCTTGAGAAGGAATGTCCGCTCCAGCAAGATGTCGTTGTCCGGATCCTCGTTCAACGCCTCCTGAAAGAAAGCCGCCGCCGAGGCAAAATCCTTGGCGCCGTCGGCCAGCCGTCCGGCCAGATAGCTGCCTGACAAGGTGATGGGAAGATCCGGTGGGGTGCCGTAATGGCGTTCCGGCAAGCCGCCACCATCGGCCACTGTTTCCGCCGCCGCTGGAAAGACAGCCACACAGGCCGCGATCCCGGCCGCGGCCGTCAGGCGCGCCGAATGGCGGAACAAATGGGTTTTAAGAGTGGCGCGAAGCGTGTTTTTCATAGGCCTTTTGTCTATCGAGCTCTGGACGTTCCGTCCACACAGTCTGGCTATGGCACCATGGCGGCAATATGGCCGCTCGGCAAGGGATCCCAACGTTTTCCAGCATTCCGCCTAAATCAATTAAATCTGATCGAGCCCCGTGCCTGTCCCGGCTTCCGTCCCCGGCCCGGTCCAAAGCTGGCGAAAAAAGTCCTTGCAGGGCAGGGGCAGCCATAGCAGGTATGTGCGGTGCAAAATGGCGCGGTACCGGAAATTACAGTGCACGACGGAGGATGGAGTAGATGACCAAGTGGGTCTTCACTTTTGGGAATGGGTCTGCGGAAGGCGCCGCGGATATGAAGAGCCTTTTGGGCGGCAAGGGCGCGAACCTGGCCGAGATGAGCAGCCTTGGTCTTCCGGTCCCGCCAGGGTTCACCATCACCACCGAAGTCTGCACCTACTACTACGCGAATGGCCAATCCTACCCGGACGAACTGGCGGCTCAAGTGAAGGCGGCTCTTGACACGGTTGGCGTGGCGACCGGCCGGGGCTTTGGCGACAAGGACAAGCCCTTGCTGGTTTCGGTGCGCTCCGGTGCCCGGGTCTCAATGCCCGGCATGATGGACACGGTGCTGAACCTTGGTTTGAACGATGAGACCGTGAAGGCGATCGGCGCCGCCGCCCACGACATGCGGTTCGCCTATGACAGTTACCGGCGGTTTATCCAGATGTATGCCGATGTCGTCCTTGGCGTCGATCACAGCGAGTTCGAAGAGGTTCTGGAGGATCACAAGGAACGGAACGAGCTTTCACTCGACACCGAAATCACCGCCGAAGACTGGGTCGGCATCATCGAGAAATTCAAGTCCCTTGTGGAACGCGATCTCGGCCGGCCGTTCCCGCAGGATCCGGATGAGCAGCTTTGGGGGGCGATCGGTGCCGTTTTCGGGTCATGGGAAACCCCAAGGGCGAAAACCTACCGCCGGCTTCATGACATTCCAGGCGACTGGGGAACGGCGGTGAATGTTCAGGCCATGGTGTTCGGCAACATGGGGGAAACATCGGCAACCGGTGTCGCTTTCACCCGAAATCCGTCGACCGGGGAGCGGGCTCTTTACGGCGAATTTCTGGTCAATGCGCAAGGCGAGGATGTCGTTGCGGGCATTCGAACCCCTCAGGACATCACCGAAAAGGCCAAGAAGGAGGCCGGGTCCGACAAGCCGTCCCTGGAAGCCCTCATGCCGGAAGCTTTCGCCGAATTCCGGGACATTTGCGACAAGCTGGAAACGCACTACCGGGACATGCAGGATCTCGAATTTACCATCGAGCAGGGCAAACTCTGGATGCTGCAGACGCGCTCCGGCAAACGGACAGCGAAGGCGGCGTTGAAGATCGCCGTGGATATGGTGGCCGAAGGCCTGTTGAGCGAGGAGGAGGCCATCATGCGCGTCGAGCCCGGCGCGCTCGATCAGCTGCTTCACCCGACCATCGATCCGGCGGCAAAACGCGATATCGTGGCGACCGGCCTGCCGGCCTCGCCCGGTGCGGCTTCGGGCGCGATCGTGTTCACTTCGGAAGAGGCCGAACAGGCCCGAGCCGCTGGAAAGCGGGTGATTCTTGTCCGGGTCGAGACCAGTCCCGAGGACATCCACGGGATGCACGCCGCCGAGGGCATTCTGACAAGCCGCGGGGGCATGACCAGCCATGCGGCGGTCGTCGCGCGGGGCATGGGCAAGCCCTGTGTCGCGGGCGCGGGCTCGCTGCGGATCGATTATCGAAAAGGCACGGTGAACGCCGCTGGCCGGCTCCTCAACAAGGGTGACATCATCACGATTGACGGTGCCACTGGCCAGATCCTGGCCGGGGAGGTCGCCATGCTCCAGCCGACTTTATCCGGCGATTTCGGCATTCTGATGGGCTGGGCCGACGCCAAGCGCCGGATGAAGGTGCGGACGAACGCGGAAACCCCGGCCGATACCCGCGTGGCCCGCGAGTTCGGCGCGGAAGGCATCGGCCTGTGCCGGACGGAGCATATGTTCTTCGACAGCGACCGGATCATCGCGGTCCGCGAAATGATCCTGTCGGACGAGGAGACAGGGCGCCGCGCGGCCTTGGCGAAGCTGCTTCCCATGCAGCGCAACGACTTCAAGGACCTGTTCGAGATCATGAAAGGCTTGCCGGTGACGATCCGGCTTCTCGACCCGCCGCTTCACGAGTTCCTGCCGAAGACGGACGAGGAGTTGGGGGAGGTTGCGGCAGCCATCGGTGTTGATGCCGAAAAGCTCCGCCAGAGGGCTCTGGATCTTGAGGAATTCAATCCGATGCTAGGCCATCGCGGCTGCCGGCTGCTGGTATCCTATCCCGAAATCGCCGAAATGCAGGCTCGGGCGATCTTCGAGGCCGCGGTGGAAGCGGGCAAGAAAACCGGCTCGCCCGTCCACCTGGAAATCATGGTGCCTCTTGTCGGCTTGAAGGGCGAGCTGGATCTGGTCAAGGACCGGATCGTGGCCATGGCCGATGCCGTCAAGGGGGAAACGGGTGTCGAGATCAATTATCAGGTCGGCACGATGGTGGAGTTGCCGCGCGCGGCCCTGCAGGCCGGCGAGATTGCCAAATCCGCCGAATTCTTCTCCTTCGGAACGAACGATCTGACCCAGACCACTTTCGGAATTTCCCGCGATGATGCGGCCTCTTTCCTGGGGACCTACCAGGCCAAGGGGCTCATCGAACAGGATCCGTTCGTGTCTCTGGATCAGGACGGGGTCGGCGAATTGGTCCGGATCGGTTCGGAACGCGGCCGGCAAACCCGCCCCGGCATCAAGCTGGGCATTTGCGGAGAACATGGGGGCGATCCATCCTCCATCCATTTTTGCGAGAGCATCGGCCTGGACTATGTGTCCTGTTCGCCGTTCCGGGTGCCGATCGCCAGATTGGCAGCGGCCCAAGCGACATTGCTGCGCACCAAGAGTTGAGGTCTGCGCAATGGTTGCCTTTAGGCGCCATGGCGGGACCCCGGAGGCGGGATCGTGACCCTCGATCTACCGGATCTTGACGGCCTTCGGCGCGGCGGGAAACGCGCCCTGTCGCGTATGCTGACGCGTCTGGAGACCGAGGAGGGGGAGCCCGCCATTGCCGCGTTCCTCGACAAGGCCGCTCTTGCGCCAGGCGGGCATGTTCTGGGGCTGACCGGACCGCCCGGCGTGGGCAAGTCGACCCTCACAAACTGTTTGATCCAGAGTTTCCGGGCGAATGGCGAACAGGTCAGCGTCCTGGCCATCGATCCGTCCTCCCGCTTTACCGGGGGGGCTTTGCTGGGAGACCGGACCCGGCTGCAAACGGATCCTCTCGACCAGAAGGTTTTCGTCCGGTCGATGGCGGCCCGGGACCGGCTCGGAGGGCTGTCCGACCATGCCATCGCGGCGATCGCCTTGCTCCGGGCCGTCAGCGACCGGGTGATTGTGGAATCGGTCGGCATCGGCCAATCGGAAAGCGATCTGGCGCAGGCGGCGGATACGGTTGTGCTGTGCATTCAGCCGGGATCGGGAGACAGTCTTCAGTTCATGAAGGCCGGCGTCATGGAACTGCCCGATATCGTTGCCGTCACCAAGGCGGATATGGGCCGGATCGCCCGTCAGGCGGCCTCTGATGTGGAAGGTGCGCTTTCGCTTTCCAGGCGCCGCAACGCCGACTGGAAGGTTCCGGTCTGCGAGGTGTCCGCCCGCGACCGGGAAAATCTTGAGCCATTTCTGGGGCAGGTCGAGGCGCACAGGCGCTTTCTCGGTGCCGGCAACCGGTTGCCAGTCCATCGTGCGAACCAGCATCGCCATTGGCTGCTGGACATGGTGCGGGCCCGGTATGGTCTGGCCGGCCTTGCCTATCTTGCGGAAAAGGAACGGCCGGCCACAGAACCGCCCGGATCACTTTATCCGTTCCAAGCCTACGCAGATTTGAAGCGCGAACTGGATGCACGCCTGTTTGGTGTGTGATCGCTGCAAAGGCGACCGCCGGGTCAGCCCTTGGCTGCGATGAGCGGCATCGGGGCCGCAACACCGCGATCCATGCCCGCTCGTTTTTCAAAGTCCTGCAGAAAGGCGACAAGGTTGTCGGCGCTGAGCGGGCGAGAGATGTAATAACCCTGCATCCGGTGGCAGCCAATGTCCTGCAGGAAGGCGTATTGCGCAGCCGATTCCACACCTTCCGCCACAATCGTCATGCCAAGAACCTTTCCCAACTGGACCATGATTTGGAGGATGTCACGGGCCTCCTGATTGTCCTCGACATTGTGGAGGAAGTCCCGGTCGATCTTGAGTGTGTCGAAGGGAAAGCGGCGAAGGTAGCTCAGGCTCGAATATCCGGAGCCGAAATCGTCCAGCGCGACTTTCACCCCGAGGTCCTTGAGGCGCTTCAGCGCATGCAGCACCTCCTTGTCGCGCCCGGCAAAGACGGATTCGGTGACCTCGATCTCCAGCCGTGCCGGCGGCAGATTGAAATCGGCCAGCGTGCCGACGACTTTTTCGACAAATCTGGGGTGCTTGAACTGGGTCGGCGAGACATTCACGGAGACCAGCATATCCGGCCAGCGCTCGGCATCGGCACAGGCGCGGCGCAGGACCCAGAGGCCCAGATCATTGATCAGCCCCGTGTCTTCCGCGATTGGAATGAAACGGCTTGGCGGAATGGGGGTGCCATCCTCGGCTGTCCACCGGGCAAGCGCTTCGACACTGAGAATGCGGTTTCCGTCCCGCCCGCATTGCGGCTGATAGGCAAGTTCGAGCGTGTCGTCGTCGATGGCTTTGCGCAGGTCCCGCGCGATCCGGTCTTGCGAATGGATATGGTGTTCCATGAGCGGATCGAAGAACGACCATCGCCCGCGGCCAGCCGCCTTTGCGTCGTAAAGGGCAATATCCGCCTTGCGCAGTAGATCCGCAGACCGGGTACCGTCCTGGGGGCACATGGCGACGCCGATCGACAGGCTGACATGCAGTTCGTTCCTGCCGATGCGAATGGGGATCGTGAGCTGGTCCTGGATGCGGGTCAGAATATGTTCGATCCATTCGCGGCCCCGTGCGTCGCGGATGAACATGGCGAATTCATCGCCGCTGATGCGTGCGACAACGCCGTCTTCCGGGAGCACCGAATTGATGCGCGAGGCGATGGCCCGAATGACGGTATCGCCGGCACCATGGCCCAACGTGTCGTTGATGTCCTTGAAGCGGTCCAGGTCTATGTAGATGACCGCGATCCCCTTTTCGCGATGGGCGGTATTCGAAAGCGCCTTGTCGAGCAGAACCTTGAAGCGGTCACGGTTGGGCAAGCCGGACAAGCTGTCGTGCCGGGCGGTGTGAACGGCCTGCGCCTCGCTGCGGGCCAGTTGCCTTGTCGTTTGGCGTATATAGGTCATCACACCGAGTGTCAGGCCCACAATCGCAAGCGCGAGGATGGCGAAGACCGGCGTGATCCGGGTCATCATCGTGGTGCCCGGGCTGCTGACTTGCCAGTCGATGAAGCCCACCACCTTGCCGCGCGGATTGTGCAATGCGGTCGATGCGATCCCATCCGCGTCGTTTGGCGTCTTCGACACCAGAAGATCGCGGAGGCTGGAAACGGTGGACACGCCTTCCAGCACCGTGGCGTTGATCGGGCGCAAGTTGATCAGAACCGTTGGCGGTTGGCGGGTCGCCGCGATCGACTGGAGTTCTGGAACGATGGCCGAGGCGCTCATGAAATGAGGGACACCGTCGACCACGACGAGGCCGGTTTCCGACAAGGAGCGCTCGTTGATCCGAAAATCGGGCCGGAAACTGAAAAGCCCGGACGGGGTCCGCTTAAATCCCGTGATATAGCGGGCTCTAACCTTGGCCACAGCCGGTTCGACAGCGTCCAGAAGCGCCTCGCTGACCCAGCCGTGCGGCTTGGTGGCAGAGTAGGTAAAGGACGGTTCAAACGCCCTGTTGATCAGGATGGTTTCGGTGAAGCCATGCGTATTGTAAAGCCGACGCGCAATGTTGCTCGTGACCCATTCGCGGTCGATGATCGGGCCGGAAGCCTTGAAATAGGCCTGATCCAGAACAACGGAACCGACCTGTTGCTTGGCCATTTGATCAAGCTTGAGATCGATGGCTCCATTCAGAAGCTGGCGCTCGCTGCGCTCGGCCGCTTGATCCGACAGGTTCGACGACCACACCATCAGGCCGAACACGCTCGCAAGGGCGATCGCGACGATGGCGAACATCGGCAGAATGATCGCATTGGCCAAGCGGCCACCCGAACCTCCTGCTGCTTCTGTCATCCAAACCGACCTCCAATATGCAAGTGTGTGCAATCCTAGAAGGTAGCCGTTAAGGAAAACCCCAAATTGATGGTTAGAAGAGGATTAACGGCGCCGTGGAGCGCCGGACTTCTTGAAAAACCGCATCAAAAAGCTCTTCCGCCCGGAATGAATCCGGCCTTAGGCACTCGATCGGTGCAGATCCCAATCCCGCTGATCTGCCCGGTCATGCGACCGCGCGCCGGAGCCCTCCCGGCGATCATATCAGTTGCATGCCGCGAAAACTGACATGGGCCCCGCGCGCGACGATGATGTGATCGTGCACTTCGATGCCGAGCGGCTTGGCTATATCGATGATCTGCCTCGTCATGTGAATGTCGGCGCGGGACGGCGTCGGATCTCCGGACGGATGGTTGTGGATGAGCACCAAGGCCGTGGCCTGCAACTCGAGTGCCCGCCGCATCACTTCCCGCGGATAGACAGGTGTGTGATCCACCGTGCCCTGCTGTTGCACTTCATCGGCGATCAGTCCGTTCTTCTTGTCGAGAAAGAGAATCCTGAACTGCTCGATCTCACTGTGCCCCATCGCCGACTGGACATAGGAGATGACCTTCGACCAGCTGTCGAGAAGGCGGCGGTCCACGATCTCCTCCCGCGTGGCCCGCACAACCGCGTCCCGCAGGATGTGAAGCTGGTCGACGGCAACCTCGCCGATCCCTCTCACCTCCAGAAGGCGCGCGCGCGGCGCGTTGATCACCGCCGTGAAGCTGCCGAACCGGTTCAGAAGGTCTTTGGCCACCTGCTTCGTGTCGCGCCGGGGCAAGGCGGAAAACAGCACGAGTTCCAGGAATTCGTAGTCTTGAAGCGCGCTTCCCCCGCCCTGCCTATATCGTGTCCGCAAGCGGTCTCTGTGGCCGGACCAACCCGGGTTTTTTATGGTTTTCTCGCCAAATCCCTCGGTCGGTTCTGTCATGGAATCCGTCAGGTTGTGGAAAAGCCGGGCATGTGCAGACCTCCCGGTGAGGTTGTGAAAATCTCGCATCCCTCGGGTGTAATGCCGATGGAGTGTTCGAATTGGGCCGATAGCGAGCGGTCCCGTGTCACGGCGGTCCAGCCATCGCTGAGGACTTTCACATGCGGCCGCCCAAGATTGACCATCGGCTCGATGGTGAAGATCATCCCGGGCTTGAGTTCCACGCCTTCGCCAGGGCGCCCGTAGTGCAGGATATTCGGCGTGTCATGGAACAACAAACCCAGGCCATGACCGCAGAAATCCCGGACTACCGAGCATCGTTCAGCTTCCACGAAGGTCTGGATCGCAGCGCCGATGTCGCCGGTGGTGTTGCCGGGCTTGGCGGCTTCCACCCCGCGCATCAGGGCCTCGTAGGTCACTTCAATCAGCCGCTCGGCCGCCCGCTTGATGCTGCCGACGGGATACATCCGGCTGGAATCGCCGTGCCATCCGTCGACGATCAGCGTCACGTCGATATTGACGATGTCCCCCTCGCGCATGGGCTTGTCATTTGGAATGCCGTGGCAGACCACGTGATTGATCGAGGTGCAACTCGACTTTGTGTAGCCGCGATAATTCAAGGTGGCCGGAACCGCACCATGTGCCATGGCGAAGCCGAACACGAAGTCATCGATTTCCGCGGTGGTCAAACCCGGCTTCACCAGATCCGCCAATTGGTCCAGGCAGGTTGCGGTCAGTTGTCCGGCTTTCATCATGCCGGCATAGTCGTCCCGGCTGTACAGGCGAACCTGGCCGGTGTTGCGCAACGGGGCTTCGGCAGCGTCGATGTATGTCACCATGTCTGTTTTTCTTTTTGTCGCGGTTATTGTGAAGGCAGGGCGGGACCACCTCGTGGCTAAACACTAACGCGCCCACGCGATCCTGTCTCGTCATTCAGTTAAAGAGGTCGCGGGAGAATTTCCAGTGGAGGCAGGCAAAAGGCGGCCAAAACGTCTTCCGGGGATGCCGGGGTTCTTGCGGATCAAAAGCGACCCGGTTAGATGATACGCCGTGGCCGGGCATGGACAGGGCCGGGGCGCTCTGCCGGACTGGGTGGACGTGTTCCTCCCGCATCCCGCCCTCTCGCGGACGTGGCGAAACTGGTAGACGCAAGGGACTTAAAATCCCTCGACTTCGGTCATACGGGTTCGAGTCCCGTCGTCCGCACCAAATCACTTATAGGCATTGCGGGCTGCGAATCCGATCCCGCGCCGCTTGCTCAGACGGACCGGACAGTCTCATTGCCGCGGGCGGGCACGAGGGCCGGCAGGGCATTGATGCGGGCAATGACGTCGGGGATGTCGCATGCGGGCACGGGTCTGCTGTAATAAAAGCCCTGCACGCCGTCGCAATTGATCTGCCGGGCCAGCGAGATCTCTCCGATCACCTCGGTGCCCTCCGTTATCACCTTCAATCCCAGCGTCTGTCCCAAATTCACCATACCGCGCAACAGTTTCTCCTTGCCCGGGTCGAGGTGAGCCCCGGTAACGAACGCGCGGTCGATCTTCAACTGGGAAAACGGTAGGCGGTTCAGATAGCTCAAGGACGAGTAGCCCGTCCCAAAGTCGTCCAGCGACAGCAGAACCCCCAAGTCGCGGAGTTTCCGGAGAACCTCCATCATCCTGGCTTCGTCATGACCGATGAACACGTTTTCGGTGATTTCGAGGCAAAGATAGGAGGGGGGAAGGTGATAACGCTGGAGGCTGGCCTCCACGATCCGTTCGAAATTCGGTTGCCAGATCTGCACCGGAGAGACATTGACCGACACATAGTCAAAAGGCAGTCCTTCCTGCGCCCACTGCTTCGCCTGGCGGCAGCTTTCATCAAGAACCCACGTTCCCAGATCGATGATCAGGCCTGTCTTCTCAGCGATCGGGATGAAATCCGCTGGGGAAATGTAGCCTTCGTTGGGATCCGGCCATCGTGCGAGGGCTTCAAACCCCTTCAGTTTCATCCGCCTGAGGCAAACCTGGGGCTGGTAAAACACCTCCAGTTTTCCTTGTGCGAGGCTGCCCCGCAAGGCGCTTTCCAGGGACAGTTGCCTGTTGGCCTCGATACTC
Source organism: Roseibium aquae (assembly GCF_008711285.1). GTDB lineage: Bacteria > Pseudomonadota > Alphaproteobacteria > Rhizobiales > Stappiaceae > Roseibium > Roseibium aquae. Next base: position 194,255 of record NZ_VXDC01000008.1, on the reverse strand, counting down.
AGTTCCTTGGAGAAAAAGACGATCGACGACTTGATGGTCTTGCGCGCGTTGCGAAGCGCCAGGGCGGCCTTGCGAATGGCGCCGTCTCCATCCAGGGCGTCCAGGGGGACGCGGGCAATCCCAAGATTGGGCAGGACATGCACTTCGCCTTCCGGAAGAATGTGGGGTGCCGCGATCGTATCCAGCATCGGCTGGACAAGTCCCCGGGCCTCCACCTCGCCGATTGCTGACGGAAGGGGAAAGATCACGGCGAAGTCGTCCCCGAAAACGCGATAGGCATTCGCGCCGTCGGGAATGCACTGTTTCAACCTGTGGCCTGTCTTCCTCAGGACCGAATCGCCGGCGGCCGGGCCGAACGCGTCATTGATCTTTGAGAACCCTTCGAAATCGATGCGGACCAGCATGAAAGGCGAAGTGTCTGCATTCGCAGCCGCCTTTTCGAGATCGGCCTGGAAACGGGCCCGGTTCCCGATCCCCGATATCGGGTCCGTATAGGCGATGTGCTCCAGTTTCGCTTGAAGATCCGCCACTCTGGCAAGACCGCGGGCCAGATCGCCCACTTCATCCCCGCGGCCAAGATAGGGGACAGGTCCCAGGCGTTTTCCGTCCGCGAGGGCTTCGGCAAAGCCTGCCATTTCCCGCAGCGGGCGGGTGGCCGAATGCATGATGATGCCACTGCACACAGCGACCAGCACGAGTATGAACAGCGAAGCGCCAAATACCTCTTTCTGGATTTGACCGCGCGCCACGATCAGGTCGTCCGCCCATCCGACATCGACAGCCAATGCCCCCGCAACTTCGCGGTCCCGCGTTAGGATCGGGGTCAAATAGGCCAACCGCATCCTGCCCATGACCGGAACCTCGCCGACATAGGCCGTGCTGTTTGACAAGTTCGCGTAAGCGGGGTGGTCCTTACCGATGGACATGGGCGGCGGGATTTGGCCATCGGGTGTGCGAAAGGTTGTGACAATCCGGTCAAAGGCTTGCGTTTCGCCGTTCCAGCGGAACAGGTTGGCGGCCCCTTCATTCGTCAACCCGATTTCCCGAAGTAGCCCGTCAAAGTCATCCGTGTAGGTAAGGACGGCCCCCGGGTCTTCGCTCATTATATCGATCCGGAGCGGCTGGCCGCCTGGGTCGCGCTCGACGGCGAATGTATTGGGATAGGTCCGGGTCAAAAGGCTCGTGGCGGCGCGGGCCGCCCGGTCAACCCGGATGGAGGCATTGTCCTCTGTGATCTCGTATATGTTGAAGTAGGAAATCGCCGCAATCAGAAGAATGCTCAAGGTCACGGAGGCAAGGAGAACCAGCAGTATCTTGACGATGAAGGACCGGGCAATCCCGATTGGGTGTACCATTCGCCGGATTTCCTGTTGCTGGAAAAGAAACTATGCCTGTCCTCAACTAATATTGTCAAAGGTTTGGATGAAACTGAAGGGCAATCCGCCATGATGGTTGCCCGAGGCTTCACGATTCGCTTTCCCGGCGGGCGTTCTCGGTGGCCCAGACCGGAGGGCGGCCGCGCCCGCCTTCCGGTTTCGGTTCGTCTAGGGTGTTTGTCACCTCTGGCCCGACCGATGGGCCCAGCCGGTCATGCGCATTTCCAGCCAAGCCATCGCAGCGTACATCACAATGCCGAGAACGGCGAGGGCCACCAGTCCCGCCCAAACGAGCGGAACGTTGAACTGGGATTGCGCGGCCAGCATCATGTGCCCGATGCCGGAATTGGCGGCAACGGTTTCCGAAATCACGGAGCCGACGAAGGCCAGCGTGATCGCGATCTTCAGCGATCCGAAGAAATAAGGCATCGACCGGGGAATGCCGACCTTGAGCATGATGTCCATCTTCTTCGCACCGAGCGCCCGCAGCACGTCCTCCATTTCGGGTTCGATGGTCGCCAGACCCGTCGCCACATTCACCACGATCGGAAAAAAGGCGATGAGGAAGGCCGTCAGAACGGCGGGAACCGTGCCGATGCCGAACCAGATGACCAGAATCGGGACCACAGCGACCTTGGGGATTGAATTGAACCCGATCATCAGCGGATAGAGCCCGGCATAGATCGCGCGGCTCCAGCCAATCGCCAGGCCGAGGGCCAGGCCTCCAACGACCGCCATCACGAAGCCGATCGTGGTGGTCATCAAGGTCTGCAGGGAATTGGTCCAGATCGGCGTCCAGTATTTCACGATCGCGGCCCAGATATCGGTCGGGGCGGGCAGGATGAACACCTCGATGTCGAAGGCCCGGACGGATCCCTCCCAAATCAGGAACAGTCCGAGGGTCCAAAGCCAGGGCGCCGCCTTGATCCAACGCTCACTCATGCCGCGGCCCTCGCTTCTGCGATATGACCGCGCAGCTCGTGGACAATGTCGTTGAACCCGGCTTCGTAGGTCAGATCGATCGGCCGGGGCCGAGGGAAGGAGATCTCATGCTCCACGATGATCCGGCCTGGGCGGGCGCTCATCACGAACACGCGGTCCGCCAGAAACACGGCCTCGCGCAGGTCGTGGGTGACGAGTATCGTCGTGAAACCTTTTTCGGCATGCAGGTCTCGCATGACTTGCCACAATTCCTCCCGGGTGAAGGCGTCCAGTGCACCGAATGGCTCATCGAGCATGAGAAGTTCCGGATCGTGGATCAAGGCGCGGCAAAGATTGGCCCTTTGCTGCATGCCGCCGGACAACTGCCAGGGATACTTGGCCCCGAAGCCGGCCAGGCCCACCACGCTGAGGAGCTCCTCGGCGAGCTGGGTATAGGCAGCGCGTTCCCGGCCAAGGCGTTTGCGGTGAGGCTGAACGATTTCGAGCGGCAGCATCACGTTCTGCAAGGTCGTGCGCCAGGGCAACATGGACGGGTTTTGAAAGGCCATTCCTGCAATTGATACAGGTCCGTCCACCTCGCGCGCGGCAACCTCGACGGTTCCTGCCTGAGGCCTGATCAATCCGGTGGCGAGCTTCATCAAGGTGGATTTGCCGCAGCCGGATGGACCAACAACCGCCGCGAATTCCCCGCGGTTCACCGCCATGGTCAGCCCGTCAAGCGCCAATGTTTCCGTGCCGTGGCCGCTATACGCCAGTTGCACGTCTCTCAAGTCGACAAAACCGGTCACGGGCGCTCCTTGTTGCCGCGCATTTTGCTGTTCTCATTCCATGCAAGGGGAAAAATTGCCAGATGGCAAGCGAGCCGTTCTTCCCGCCGGATCACGCCGGCGGGAGGGGGGCATGAGACCTGCGTCAGGGCAGCATGCGCTCTTCGGCCGGCGGCAGATAGGAACTGTCAAAGACGCGCTCCGGCGCCGGGGGCGTATCGCTGACGCCCATGGATGTCTTCAGATATTCGATGGACTTGGCGAGTTTGGCCATGTCGACGCCTCCAAACCCGTTTTCCCGCACCGCCGGGGTTGCCATCGAGCCTTCCACGGCCATGTTGATCCGGTCGATTTCCACCGCTTCGTCCAGAACGCCGTTGCGCTTGAGAACGTAGGGAACAGAGGCAGCCGGGTCCTGGATCGTGTCCAGGTAGCCGCGGATAAGCGCACGGACGAAGCCTTTGACGGCCTCCGGGTTTTCAGCCGCGAAATCCGTATTCACCATGACCACGTTGCCATAGAGGTCGAGCCCGTGCTCGCCCATCATGATGAGGGCAATGTCATCCTCATCCACACCCTGGGCTTTCAGGTTGATCACGGAAGAGAAGGAGAAGCCGAAGATGGCGTCGACCTGGCCTTGGGCCAGCATCGGTTCGCGCACCGGAAAGCCCACATTCTCGATGGTGATCCCGGACGTGTCGAGCCCGGCGACCTCCACAAAGGCCGGCCATTGCCCGAAAGCCGCATCGGGTGGCGGCGCTCCCAGTGTCTTGCCTTCAAGCGACTTCGGATCTTCGGTCACCCCTTGGCTCTTGCGGCCGATAACGGCGAACGGCGGGCGCTCATAGGCCATCATGACGGCCTTGACCTTGAGGTCTGGCTGCTCGTCCATCAGCTTGATGAGGGCGTTGATGTCCCCGAAGCCCATATCGTAGGCCCCCGTTGCGACGCGCGGGATGGATTCGCGTGATCCAGCGCCGCTGTCGATCGTGACGTTCAGTCCCTCTTCCTCGAAATATCCCCGGTCCTGGGCAATGAAGAAGGGCGCGGATGGCGCTTCGAACTTCCAGTCCAGCGTGAATTTCACATCGGTTTGCGCGATGGCAGCCGAGGCGCACAGGGTTGTTGCAAGGGCAAAACACAATAGACGTCGCATGGTATCCTCGTAAGTCGATGGCACTCTTGGGGCTTAGACTGACGAGCGTTTGCACAACAATCAAGCAAAATTGCTCATGGGGCAAATTATGAGCAGGTGTGCCTCTTATGTGGGCGAGGGCCTGTATCCGTAGCCTTGCGATTGGAAAAGCCGCCGAAACAGGCTAATTAACCTCCGCATTGAAATTTTTTATCCCTGCAGTTCCGGCTCCGGCCGCATGCGCGCGTGGACGCTCCTGGCTTGATTTCTTTCCGCCCCGTTCTCAACGTTCTCGGTTTTCTCTATGTGGGGCTCGCCACGGCGATGCTGATCCCGGCCATCGTGGATGTCGCCCAGAAAAACCCGGACTGGCAGGCCTTTGTCTTTTCGGCCCTTTTGACCGGACTGGTCGGCATGCTCCTGTCAATTGCCGTTGGCGGTTCGCTCGAAAAGGGCCTGGACACCCGCCAGACCTTCATCTTGACCACGCTGGCCTGGGCAACGCTGCCCGCCTTCGGAGCGCTGCCGTTCCTGTGGCTGGGCATCGGCTATGCGGACGCCGTGTTCGAGGCGGTCTCGGGATTTACGACAACCGGTTCCACCGTTCTGTCTGGTCTGGATGACCTGCCGCCGGGTCTTCTTGTCTGGCGGTCCATGCTGCAATGGATGGGCGGTGTCGGCATCATCGTTATGGCGATCGTGCTTCTGCCTTTCCTGCGGATCGGCGGAATGCAGCTGTTTCAAAGCGAAAACTCCGATCGCTCGGAAAAGATCGTGAGCCGGTCCGTCGAGTTGATCCGCTTGATCGGGATGGCCTATGTCTTTCTGACCATTTTGTGCATCATCGCCTATCTGGCGACCGGAATGAATCTGTTCGATGCCTTCAACCATGCGCTGACCACGATCGCCACCGGCGGATATTCCACCAAGGACCTGTCGTTCAGCTATTTCACCAATCCCGCCTCCGGGTGGGTGGCCGTGGTCTTCATGATCATTGGCGCCTTGCCCTTTGTCATGATCATTCAGGCCCTGCGCGGCCAGCCGCTGCTCTTGTGGCGGGATCCTCAGGTCCGCGCCTTGCTCGGATTTCTGGCCCTGGTGTCCCTGTCGCTCACCGTGTATCTGGGCGTGAAGATGGGCTTTCCCTTCGACGAAGCTTTGCTGAAGGCCACGTTCAACGTGGTGTCGATCGTGACGGGCACGGGCTACGCGCTGGGCGATTTCACCGAATGGGGACCGCCGGTCATCGGCATTGGCTTGCTGCTCATGTTTGTCGGCGGGTGTACGGGGTCGACCACGGGCGGGATCAAGATGTTCCGGTTTCTGGTCTTTTTCGGAACGGTGCGCGCGCATTTGCGCCGCATGGTCCGGCCGAACCGGGTGATGTCGGAAGAATATGGCGGAACGCGGCTCACACCGGAATTGTCCTTTTCGGTTTTGGCGTTTCTGGTGGTCTACATGGGCACAGTCGGCGTCATCACCGTTGCCCTGTCTTTTTTCGATCTGGACCTGGTGACAGCCCTGTCCGCGGCGGCCACCGCCGTGGGCAATGTGGGACCCGGACTTGGTCCGATCATCGGACCTTCGGGCAATTTCGCGCCGCTGCCGGACGGGGCCAAATGGCTCCTGTCCTTTGCCATGCTGATCGGGCGCCTGGAACTGTTCACCGTTCTTGTGCTGATGGACCCGGATTTCTGGTCCAAATGATCCGAAACCAAGGTGTGTTTCATGCAATTCCCCGTCCCGCTTGAGAGTGGCCGGCTGGTCAAGCGCCACAAGCGGTTCCTGGCCGACATCGTTCTGGATTCGGATGGCAGCGAGGTCACGGCCCATTGTGCCAATCCCGGCTCCATGCTCGGGCTCAAGGCCCCCGGTTCCAAGGTCTGGGTTTCGCGCTCGGACAATCCGAAACGCAAGCTCAGGTATTCGCTGGAGATCGTCGAGGCGGATGGCGCTCTTGTGGGCATCAACACAGGGTACCCGAACAAGCTGGTCGAAGAAGGGCTTCTGGATGGGCGGATCCCGGACCTGAACGGGTTCGATATGCTCAAGAGGGAAGTGAAATACGGCCAGAACTCGCGCATCGACATCCTGCTCGAAGGTGGCAGCCACGCGCGGACCTATGTGGAGGTCAAGAATGTTCACTTGATGCGGGTTCCCGGATTGGCGGAATTTCCAGACTCCGTGACGGCCCGCGGGGCGAAGCATCTTGGCGAACTGGCAGCCATGGTGCGCGAGGGGCATCGGGCCGCCATGGTGTTCCTGGTCCAGCGGCCGGATTGCGACCGGCTCAAGCTGGCGGCCGATATCGACCCGGCCTATGCCAAGGCCTATGAAGCGGCGATTGCGGCAGGGGTCGAGGCCTATGCCATCGGCTGCGAGGTCACGACAACCGGGATCGCCGTGAACCGGGCCGTGCGGCTTGAAATCTGAGGCTTTCGTGCGTCAGGCCTGTTTGACAACGATCTTCGAGTTGAGGGCGACCCGTCCATACAAGTCGATGATATCCTGCTGCAGCATGCGGACGCAGCCGGACGAAACCGCTTTGCCGATGGACCAGGCTTCCGGTGTTCCGTGGACGCGGTAAAGCGTGTCCTTCTGGCCTTCATATATGTAAAGCGCACGGGCTCCCAGCGGGTTGTTCAGGCCCGGTTCCATGCCATTGGCGTATTTTTCCAGTTCCGGCTGGCGTTCGCGCATTTCCTTTGGCGGGAACCATTTCGGCCATTCCCGTTTGGCCCCGATGCGGGCGGTGCCGCCCCAGTCGAAGCCGGCCCGGCCGATGCCGACGCCATAGCGCATGGCCTTGCCGTCCGGTTCCACGTAATAGAGAAACCGGTTGGGCGTATCGACAATGATCGTGCCCGGGCCTTCGGAGGTGGCGTAATTCACCCGTTGGCGGTAGTAGATCGGGTCAACTTGGCTGATATCGACAGCGGGCAGTGGAAAGGGCTCGTCCGGACGCGGGCCGTAGATCCGGGTGTAGTCGGTCTGCGCAAATGCGGTGGCGGCGGGCATGCTGTCGGCAGCGGAGGATCGGGCGGTGCCCGGTGCCGGGGGCAATGTCCGTGTGGTGTTGCATCCGGCCAGAATGGCCCCGGCCGAAGTCATCAGAAAGACGCGGCGCGACAGCATCGATGTGTGTCCCCTGTTGAGGTGGTCGTCCCGTTCTCGCAGCACAGGCTTGAGCGAGCCCTTCGTGCCGCCAACGATAAACGCCAGCCGGTAACAGTCGGTTAACCATGGGGCCGAGCGCGATCGACCGGCCGTGGCCTCGGGCCGTCAGGCTTGGAGCACGATGATGCGCGAATTGTCCGGGACCCAATTGTACAGGTCGATGATGTCTTGTTGAAGAAGGCGGACGCATCCGGAGGAAACGGCGCGGCCGATCGACCAGTCCTCGGACGTCCCGTGGACCCGGTAGAGCGTGTCCTTGCCACCCTCGAAGATATAGAGCGCGCGTGCGCCCAGCGGGTTTCCCAATCCGGGGTCCATGCCATTGCGGTATTTCTCGAGTTCCGGCTCGCGGGCGATCATGTCCGCAGGCGGTGTCCAGCGGGGCCATTGGCGCTTGTAGGCGATGCGGGCACTGCCACCCCACTCGAATCCGGCCCGGCCGATGCCGACGCCGTAGCGCATGGCCTTGCCGTTTTCCATGGTCAGGTAGAGGAAACGGTTGGGCGTATCGACGATGATGGTCCCAACGGGCTCCGGAGAACTGTAGTTCACGAGCTGGCGGTAGTACACGGGATCGATCTTGGTCAGATCCACCGCCGGGATCGGAAATTTTTCGGCCGGCATGGCGCTGTACATTTGAACGTATCGCGGGTCGAACCGGCTTCTTGGAGCCTGGGATGTGACCGGGTCTGCGGATTGCATCCTCCCGCTGCTTGCACAACCGGCAAGAAGCGCAGCGGTGCCGGAGACCATAAACATGCGGCGGGAAATCATTGTCGTTCCTTTGTCGTGTATCGTGCGCGGGCATTGGCCCGGGTGATGTGCAGGGGCCCGGTTCTGGCGCCTGATACCACCAGAATTGCGCCCGAAAAGCGGCGGACGGATCACCTCGGCGTGAGGATCGGGTCTGCGCGTGGCGCATGCCCGCAGCTGTGACCGATCTGCAACGGCAATCGCGCCGGATATCCGGGGCCACCGGCCAGCTGGCAAGTGCGCAAACAAAAAGCCCCGGAAAAACCGGGGCTTCAAGGGAACCTGACCGCGAATCAGCCGGCCGTGTCGCGGGACAGCGGCGGCTGGAACTGCCAGCCCATGTCCCATGGGAAATAGATCCACGTGTCCTGCGAAACCTCCGTGACGAACGTATCGACCATCGGCACGCCCACCGGCTTGGCGTAAACGGTGGCGAAATGCGCCTTGGGCAACATTTGGCGGACAACCTTTGCCGTTTTGCCAGTGTCAACCAGGTCGTCGATGACCAGGACGCCGCTGCCTTCGCCTTGTTCCAGATCGATCACCTTCGGGTCGACGGGTTTGATGACCCGCAGTTCACCCTGATTGTCATAGTCGTGATAGGACGCCACGCAGACCGTTTCGATGGTCCGGATGCCGAGTTCGCGTGCCACGATCCCGGCCGGGACAAGCCCGCCGCGCGTGATGCAGACAATCGCCTTCCATTCGCCCAGGCTCGAGAGGCGCCATGCCAGCGCCCGCGCATCGCGATGTAACATGTCCCAGGAAACGGGGAACGCTTTGTCTTGTGCAGGATTTTCCATGGGGTTTCCTTTTCAGGCCTGCCGGCCGAGTGCATCTGCCACCGCTGCTTCGACGGCTGCCGTGGCTTCTGCCAGGAGCGTTTCGTCTCGCGAGCGGATCACGATCTGGGTGGTGAAACGGCCATCCGTCGCGCGCGGATAGGAGCCGATCAGCGTGTCGGGATAGGTTTCTTGTATTTCGCCGATCCGCTCGGCGAGGCGGCTTTCGGGAAGGTCGGCATCGACGCTGCGTGATATCAGCTTGCGGCCGGTTTTCAGCGTCGGCGCAATCGCATCCATCATGGCCTGCATGATCATCGGGACACCGGCCATCACGTGAACATTGCCGATCCGGAACCCGGGCGCTTTCGAGACCGGGTTTTCGATCAGGTCGGCGCCTTCGGGAATGCGCGCCATGCGCAGGCGTGCCGGGGTTAATTCGCCGGGAGGATAGTGGCCTTCCAGGATCGCTCTTGCCCGCGGATCAACATCGATCGGCACGCCAAAGGCGGCTGCGATGCTGTCGGCCGTGATGTCGTCGTGGGTCGGACCGATCCCGCCCGATGTGAAGACATAAGTGTGGGAGCGGCGCAGCGCGTTCACCGCGTCGACAATCTCGCCCTTTTCATCGGGAACGATCCGGACCTCCTTGAGGTCGATGCCGAGCGCCGTGAGATAGTCCGCGAGAAAACCGATGTTCTTGTCCTTGGTCCGGCCGGACAGGATTTCGTCGCCGATAACGAGGAATCCCGCGGTAACGGGCGTGTCGTTGTCCGCGATGGTCATGCTTGGCTCTCCTGACGACAGATCTGGCCTGCCTTTATCCCAGCTGGCTGCGCTTCTCAAGGGCGATGTGCCCTCAGGTCAAAGGCGGTCTTGCCGCGGCCTTTGGCGGTTTCCAGCCATAAACCCACGCCATTTGGGCGGCCATGCGGTGGGGGCCCATCATCCGCATCGCCGTGTTCCGGGCCAGAGCCAGCGGACCAGACATGTGGTAAATCGAGGCATTGCGCGCGGCGAGGTCCTGAACCTTCCGGACGCGCTCCTTGCGGGCCGCCTCATAGGCCTTGAGCGCCCTGGAGACATTGGCGGTTCCGTCGGCCAGGCATTGCGCGAGCACCGCCGCATCCTCGATGGCCATGGCCGCGCCCTGGGCGGCGAAGGGCAGCATGGCGTGCGCCGCATCCCCAAGCAGGGCGATCGGGCCGTTGGTCCACCCGCCGGATGCGGGCACGCCGCACAGGGCCCATTTCAACCAGTGATCCGGGCGTTCGACGAGGTCGCGAAGCTCTCCGTACCACCCGGACAGCGCCTGCATGACGGTGGTCCGGTCGGCACGGCCGGACCAGCTCTCCTCCTGCCAGTCCTCCTTGATCAGGACAATGACGTTGAGCTCCCGGCCCGCCTTGATGGGGTAGTGGACGACATGGGCATTGGGGCCCATCCACAACCCTGTGTCCCGCAGCATGTGTGGCGGCAGCCCGTCCGCCGGCAGGGTCGCCCGGTAGGCCGTCTGGCCCGTGAAGCGTGCTCCAGACTTCTTGCGAACATAAGGCCGCAATCGAGACCAAACTCCGTCCGCCGCAATCAGAGCCCGGCCCTCGAGCATGTCATCGCCATGGAGGCTTTCCACATGGCAAAGGATAGAGCCCGAGGGGGTCTGTTCCGGCCGGGTCAGACTTGCCCCCAGCCGGATGTCGATTCCGGGGTTCTTTTCTGCCTGCGACAGCAAAGCGTTTTGCAGATCTGCCCGGTGGACAACCAGATAGGGATAACCGTACCGGTCACGGGCATCGCGGCCGAGCGGCACCGCTGCAAGGTCCTTGCCCGTGGTCCCGCTGCGGATGCGGATCCGCTCGGGCTGGAAAGCCGCTTGGCGAACGCTGTCGAGAACGCCAAGCAAATCCAGCACGGCACAGGCGTTGGGCGACAGCTGCAAGCCTGCGCCGACCTCCTGGATGTCCGGCGCCTTTTCGACAAGGTGAACGGGAAAACCGGCCTGATTCAACGCAAGAGCCGCGCTCAAGCCGCCAATTCCGGCGCCCGCTATGATGATTGGTGCGCCGGGCAAGGCGGTCTGGGTCATCGGCGGACGCGGTCCTCAGGCTGCTTGAGGTGTCCAGGTGCAGTCATCAGGAGACGATTTGTCCGCCTCCAGCGTGTCGTCGAACTTGTAGAGGGTCGAGCAGTAGGGGCAGACGATCTCGGTCTCATCGCCCATGTCGAGGAAGACATGGGGGTGGTCGAAGGGCGGCTTTGCGCCGATACACATGAATTCGCGCGCCCCGATGGCGATGGATTCGTGGCCGCTGGTGTTTTGAAAATGCGGGGTAACGTGATCCGCCATGGCTCATGTCCTTTGTTGTGCCGTCATTTTTGCCCGGACAATACTCACTTGCTGCGCAAAAGGGTAGGGGGAGGCGACGGTGTTTCGCACCTGGTGCGCGTGACGGGCCGGTCGCGGGCCGCACGGTCGACCGTGAAAGCCGATCAGACCCTTTACCACGTGCTGCAAAACCCTCTAAGCTTATCCGGTCTGGAAATTCCTTTTACGTTAAGGTAAAACGATTTATGCCGCAATTTCATAAGGATGGCGTGGACATCGCCTATCTCGACGAGGGAGAGGGGGATCCGATCCTTCTGATCCATGGATTTGCATCGAACAAGCAGGTCAACTGGGTCTATCCGGGCTGGGTGGACACCCTTGTCAAAAACGGCCGCCGGGTGATTGCGATCGACAATCGCGGTCACGGGCAGAGCAGCAAGTTCTACGATCCGGCGGCGTATGGCGCGCCCATCATGGCCGAAGACGCGCGGCGTCTTCTGGATCACCTGGCGATCGAGGCCGTGTGGGTCATGGGCTATTCCATGGGTGCGCGGATATCTGCATTTCTGGCGCTCAATCATCCGCAGCGGATCAAGGGCGCGATCTTTGGAGGTCTCGGCTATGGCATGGTGACCGGGGTCGGCGATCCGGAGCCGATCGCGGGCGCTTTGGAGGCCGAACGGCTTCAGGATATCGGGGACCGCACGGGACGGGCCTTCCGGGCTTTCGCCGATCAAACCGGATCGGACCGTCTTGCGCTGGCCGCCTGCATGCGCTCGTCCCGTCAGAAGATCTCGGAGGATGATGTCGCGCGGATTGACGTGCCGGTCCTCGTCGCTGTGGGGACGAAGGACGATATTGCGGGATCTCCGCAGAAGCTGGCCGATCTGATGCCGAACGCTCAGGTGCTCGACATTCCCGGACGCGATCACATGGTCGCGGTCGGAGACAAGGTGTTCAAGGCAGGGGTTCTCGCATTCCTTGGGGAGGCCGCGGCATGAGGACAATCGAGGCTGATCCGGAACCGGTTACGTTCATTGGGGCGGAAGGCAACAGGCTGGAAGCGGATCGCTATGGGAGCGTGGGACACCCGGTCCTGATGCTTCATGGGGGCGGGCAGACCCGCTACTCCTGGGATGCGGCAGCCGGACGGATCGCCGGGCTGGGGCATGTTGTCTACAGCCTCGACCAGCGCGGCCACGGCAAAAGCGACTGGGTCCCCTCCGGGCATTATGGTTTCGCGGATTTCGCCGCCGATCTGATCGCCGTTGCCCGGCAGATCGAACAGCGGGAAGGGGCCAAACCCGTTCTCGTCGGCGCCTCGCTGGGCGGCCTTGCCGGCTTGTTGGCCGAAGGTGACATCGCACCCGGTCTTCTGTCGGCGCTTGTCCTGGTGGATGTGACGCCGCGGATGGACCAGCAGGGGGTCAGCAAAATCTTGGGATTCATGGCCGAGCGCGTCGAGGAGGGCTTTGCCTCGGTTGAAGAAGCGGCGGAGGCGATTGCCCGCTATATCCCGGACCGCAAGCGTCCGAAGGATCTCTCGGGCCTGTCCAAAAATCTGCGGCCACAGCCGGATGGCCGTTACCGCTGGCACTGGGACCCGGCCTTTATCAAAACCAAGCCCGAGGCGCATTCGAAAAAAGCGAACGACGTTCAAGACAGGTTGCTCAAGGCGGCCGGCCGGCTGGAACTGCCTGTCCTTCTGGTCCGGGGCCAGAAGTCCGAACTGGTGTCGCGGCAATATGCGGATGAGTTCCTCGCCCTCGTTCCGCACGCTGGCTTCGTCGATATCGAGGACGCCGGCCATATGGTGGCTGGCGACAAGAACGACGTATTCGCCGACGCTATCGAGCGTTTTCTGACATCGCTTTTCGCAGGTGCGTGACCGCATCGTGACCGGCAAAGCTTGGAACGGGCACCGGTGGGCGTCGAAGTGGCGTTGGATCGTGCCGGGCCGCTTCAGATGCCGCGGAAGGTCGGGGACCTTTTCTGAAGGAACGCATCGCGCCCTTCCTTGAAATCCTCGCTATCGAAACAGCGCTCCGCCGCAACACGGGCCGCGTCCATCTCCGCGGCACCACCGCCGGACAGAAAGGCGGAAACCGCCCGTTTTGCCGCGCGCAGGGTAAGCGGCGCGTTGCCGCCCATGGTTTCGGCCAGGTTTTCGATGCGCTCTGCCAAGGCGCCTTCGGCACTCACCTCATCAATCAGCCCGATCCTCAGCGCTTCGGCACTCCCGACGCGCTCGGCGGTGAAAAGGAGCCGCTTGGCGGCGGCCGGCGGAACGGCCTGGAGGATGTCCGCGATCGCTTCGACCGGGTATGCAATGCCAAGGCGGGCCGCCGGTATCCCGAACACGGCTGTCGGGTCTGCAACACGCAGGTCGCAGGCAAGCGCAAGTCCCAGTCCGCCGCCCAGGCAATGGCCCCTGATCATGGCGATTGTCGGTTTCTCGCAGTTTTTGAGTGCCCGGAAGGCGGCGACGTTGATGTCTTCGTAGACTTTGGCCTTGTCCGAGGTTGCCCGGGTTTGTTCGAACTCGGATATGTCGGCGCCGGCCACGAAGCTTTTGGCGCCTGCTCCGCGCAGGATGATCACGCGAACCGCGGCGGTTGCTTCCAGGCGGGCGACCGCGTCCGGCACCGCTTCCCACATGGCCAGGGTGAGGGCGTTGCGCTTCAGGGGATTGTCGATGATCAGCCAGCCGACAGAATCGTCGATTTCTGTGCGAACGGCTCCTGAAGACGTCGAATTTTGGGACGGTTCGACGGACATTTTGGCAAAACCTCTCGGTCGGAGTGGGGTGACGGGTTGATTACATTGAAAAACAGAGGTTGGTGTCCCCTGCAAGAATGATATTGGTTTTGCCGAGAGAAGGCCTATTCTGAAGGTCAGGTCCGACAGGCATGCAAAGGAGACACTCCATGTCGAAATCGATGCCTCAGAAAAATGCCGCCGATGTGGCCCAGCATGACCCGGTTTGGCGCCAGCTGCGCGCGGAAGCGCGCGAGATGGTTGCGGGCGAGCCCGCCCTGTCTTCGTTCGTTTATGAGACCATCCTCAATCACGACAGGCTTGAAGAGGCGGTGGTGCATCGCATTGGCGACCGGTTGGGCCATCATGACGTCTCCGCTTCGCTCATCCGGCAAACCTATATGGAAGCGCTGGAGTCCGAGCCCGAACTGGGGGAAATCTTCCGGGTCGATATCGTGGCGGTGTTCGACCGGGACCCAGCCTGCTTCCGCTACCTGGAGCCGGTCTTGTTCTTCAAGGGCTTTCACGCGCTTCAAACCCACAGGCTCGCAAACTGGCTCTGGCGCCAGGGGCGGCATGACTTTTCCCTGTATCTCCAAAGCCTTTCCTCCCAGGTGTTCCAGGTGGATATCCATCCGGCCGTGCCATTCGGCCGGGGAATTTTCATGGATCATGCCACCGGCCTTGTGATCGGCGGCACCGCGGTGATCGAAGACGATGTGTCGATCCTGCAAGGTGTGACCCTGGGCGGAACCGGCAAGGAGGACGGTGACCGGCATCCGAAGATCCGGCACGGTGTCTTGATCGGGGCGGGGGCCAAGGTGCTGGGCAACCTGGAGATCGGCCATTGCTCCCGGATTGCCGCGGGGTCTGTGGTTCTGTCGAACGTTCCGCCAAACACCACGGTGGCCGGAGTGCCGGCCAAGGTGGTCGGCCAGGCCGGATGCCCGGAACCGGCGCGCAGCATGAACCAGCTTCTGGCGGCGCCCACGCCCGAGGAAGACGGGGAAAGGTGATCGTGGTGCTTGGCATGCGGGCTGAATACTGTAGGGTCCGCAGCCACTGTTTACCTTGATCAAATTGGAGTTTTCGCGTGAAGCCTGACGAAATCCGTAAAATCGAAGCCTATATGAAGAAGAAGTTCGAGCTCCCGAGCTTGCAGCTTCGCGCCCGCCCGCGCAAAGACGACAGCGCGGAGGTCTATATTGGTGAGGAATTTATCGGCGTGGTCTTCCGCGATGATGAGGACGAGGATCTGAGCTGGAACTTCCAGATGGCCATCCTCGAAATCGATCTCGAAGACGAGTAGCAGCAGCGCTACTTTTCATGTCTCAAATCTTTTCGGTCCAGGGGATCAGCCACGGGCGGTGAGCCGGAAACGGCTTTCTCCCGGACGCGGAACTCATCATTTTGCCTTCAGATTGAGGACAAATTCCTGCAAACGGCGGTCGAGCCGGCCCCAATTCGGCAACAAGGTGCCATCGAAACGGTAGGTCAGGGCGAGGCCGTCGCGAAGTGCGAGCCGCCGCACGCAGGTAATCCGGTCCTCGAAACGCGACCTATCACAGGTCGCGACATAGCCCGGGGCGTTCCCCGCTTCGAAAAAGATCGCTGTCCGCCGGTCGGTGTCGCCGCCCGGAACGCTCACGGCCCGCAACCCGCCAGGACCCGGCTCGTCTCCGTGCATTGACGCGATCGCCTTTGCCTTGGCCCATTCCTTCATCGCTCGCGGGTCCGTTACGGCCGATAGCTCAAGTCCGATCACCGGCTGTGATGGATGGGATGCCGTTCCAACGGATGTTGGGGTCGGTCCGGCGGGTGCAAGTGCAGGCCAGGACAATGTGAACATCAAAGGCCCGTCACTTCTCCCGTGGGGGCCTTGCGGCGGGTTCGTGGATGAGACGCTGGCGCCAGATGGGATCTGGAGAATGTGTGGACCGAGCCTGTAAAGGGTCAAATCCGGCGCGCTGGGCCCAGCCGGTTCCGCCGTGGGGCCGTTGCCCTGCAATGCGCCGGCCAACTGTGCCACATAGGCAATCGCAAGCACGCACAGGGCCGCGGTCAGGAGCCCGAAATGGCCCGCCCGTATTCCAGTCGCCTTTGGGATTGGACCTGACATCATAGAGGCACAGTGCTCCGCAAAGACCCATTTGTGTTTCGGCCGGTGTCCCACCGCGAGACATCTGTCCCGGTGTGGGAAGCAAGCGGACGCTCGCTCCGGCAGGATCCGAACATTTCCGCGCAATTCACAACAATCGCAAAACCGGCACAATCATTGCTAGTGACCGTTAGGAAGAATTAAGTTACCTTCCATTAACAAAGATTAATAAGAGGTTAACGGTCAGATGCTGGATCTGTTGATTGCGGGCTATATCGCGTGTGCCGGCTTCGTGGCAGCTGGCTTGTTGGGGAGTTTCTATCAGCTTCTGACCAATCATCCCCCCCGCTTCACTTTTCCCGTGGAAAGCGTTGTTGGAACGGTCGTTTCCATCGTTGTTTGTATGTTCGCCGGCCCTTTCATCATCATGCGGAATGCGATTCGCGGGCGCAGGATCGAAAATCGGCCGCTCGGCTGGCTCGTGGCCTCCTCCACCATCGCGGGCATGTGGAGCTTGTGTTCCGGGATCGTCCTCATGTATTTCGCCCTCGGGCTGACCGGTCATATCTGATTGGGCGCATCTGGTTGTAAGGGTGGATCGCACCGGATGCCGGGCGGGATGAATGGAACGGCCCATGGCGGTTTATGAATTGGACGGGGTTGGTCCCGTCCTTCCAGCCTCCGGACATTACTGGATTGCCCCCACGGCCAGCGTGATTGGCCGGGTTCTCATATTGGAAGAGGTCAGCGTATGGTTCGGCGCGGTTTTGCGCGGCGATAGGGAACCGATCACCATTGGCGCCCGGTCAAATATCCAGGACGGGGCGGTCTGCCATGCGGATCCGGGCTTTCCGCTGACCGTCGGTCAGGATTGCACGGTCGGCCACCGGGCCATCCTCCATGGCTGTACCATCGGGGACAACACATTGATCGGCATGGGGGCCACCGTTTTGAACGGTGCGCGGATCGGATCGAACTGTATCGTCGGGGCCAACGCGTTGATCGCGGAAGGAAAGGTTGTTCCCGACAATTCGCTGGTCGTCGGCGTTCCGGGAAAGGTCGTTCGCACGATTGACGAAGCAGCTGCGGCCGGGATCACCCAATCGGCCGCTGGATATGTGGCGAACTGGAAGCGGTATTCCCAAGCGCTGAAGCCGGTCTGACCGGCGTCCCTTTGCTCCGCAAGACAATCATTTCACAATTGGATCCGCCAGCCGAAAAGGACGGGAGCCGGCCTGCGGGGGCGGGCCGACTCCCTGGATCCGGTCGTGGTAGGGATGGGGAGGGTGGGGACGCGACCGGATCTTCCCGCTTTGCCTGACCTTCCAGGCAAATCCTTCCAACCTTGTGGACTTAATTGCCGACGCTGCTCACCGTGGTGACGCGTGTGTCGGATATCCCGGTCCATTTCGCCGGCGCGTGCGGCGACTGGCGTTTGATGTAGCGATAGGGCGTTGCATACCAGGGCAGCACCGCGGTGACCTGATTGTCGAGGATCATGTCCCCCTGATCGGTCCGCACGGTCAAAACCGCATGGCCGGCGTTCTTGATGTCTTTCGCGACGGTGATGAGCAGCGCGCTCTTCGGCCATCCGGCCGCGATCAGAACGCGTTGCTTTTCCAGCACATACTCTTCGCAATCGCCCGCGCCATCGACCGGATAGGTCCAGTACTCTTCGCGGCCGAAAAGCTCTATATCCGTCACCGGGCGGATCCGGTTGTTGACTTCCGCATTGATGGCGATCAGTTCCTGCCAGCGGGCTTCTGTCAATTTGACGATTGCCGGTTGGCTGGTGCTGCCGCGGCATGCCCACTCATTGCTCTGACAAAACTGACGATGTCCAACCGGTGCGGTGGTGGCGCGGTCCATTTCCATGAACCGGGTTGGTGATGCAGAACTCGGCGAGACTGTCCCCACGACAGTCAATGCGAATACTGCGAATGCTGTTCCAAAAACTTGAAATCTCATAGTCATGCCCTCCCCAAGGCTGGCATCACTATGACGTATTCGATTTTATTCTACTCTAAGGATCAAAGTAAAATTCAAATATAACTTTACGACAATTTAGAATAAATCATAATAAATATTGAAATGAATTTGAATCGAATTTGACTAAAATTTTATCGATCCAGAATACCTGTTTCGCGACAGAGTCTTATCGTTTCAGGTCCAGATTCGCATGGCGGCAAAGGTGTGTCTTCAAGCCCGAAATCGGGTTGGTGTGCCGAGAAAAATCGAAGCGATTTTTTTGGATACGAGGGCGAATTTGTTCGCAGGAGAGCGGTTGGCCACCCGGCCTCGGGCGCGAAAAAGCGGCTGAACCGGTCTTTACCGGACCGGCAGAAGGCGGGTTTACCGAAAGACTGTGGACCGGGAACTGGATTGAGGGAACGGGCGCTGCGGCGCCGTTCTATCTCACCGACAAGGCAGACCTATTGCGGGAGATGCGAGCCGATTTGTCCGCCCGGGCGTTGGCAGTGGGCGGATTGGATCCGGCTTTCTGCCGGGCCAGTTACAGACTGGCCGGCCGGATGACCGGGGCAACCATCACTCATTCAAGTTCCGGGCTTGGAAATCAACCCTCTTCCGGATCGATCGTGATGTGGCGTTCGAGGAGATCCCGGTTTTGAACGGCTGCAAACTCCACCGCGACGCCGCCTTCAATATGACGCACGATGCGGGCCCGCATGGTTCCGATCTCGATCGGTTCGCCGAGTTCGGGCCTCAGGTCCGTTGCGACCGCGGCGCCGGACAGGGATACGTCTATCAAGCGGCACATATGGGTGCTGCCATCGGGTAGAACGATCCGTGTGATCGGATTTTTCGGCACGAAGCGGTCATGCCGCCGGTCTTCCGGAAGATTCAGTTCGTCTTTGTTTGCCAGCCAGGTGAGGACGTTGGCGATCTTGTCGCGTTTGCGGGCCGTGTTGCGGAGTTCGACGGCAAATCCGCCCTCGAACACGCGCGCAATCCTGCCTTCAACCCGGCTCAGATGGTCCAGATAGGCAACAACACGTTCGCCGACCTTTCCCGATACGGGCGCTATGACCGACATGCCACCCGGCGACATGTTGACGACTTGGCAGGGGTACTCCTGCCGGTCTTCCAGCATGAATCGGCCCAGAATGTTGACCTTAACGCGTTGGTGGCGCCGGCGGTCCGTGGCATGAAGGGCTTTGTTGCCTGCTGTCGCGGGTGCCAAATCGGCGCCGGAGCCTACCATGTTGTCTGCCTTGCGTCGCATTCACTTGCAGTTGCAAGCTAGGATCTATCATCCGCATCTCTGTCGAGGACAGTTTAGATGATTTGCGGTTAATGAACCGTAAGGTGCGGATCCGGCTCAGACAATATCCTTCGTTTCAAAAGTCACTCCATGAGCGCTACGGATGCTCAGGTCTTGCCGCCGGAGTAAACGGTCAGATGACCAACACGGCGTTCCGCTCCATTTGGCAACACTCCCGCAGACACCGGCATTTCCTTGGTCTTGTATTTCGGCAAGATGGGATTGCTGTTGGTTTGTGTCTTGCTGACAAAGTAGGGCCGCTCATCGGGCCAGATCAGTCTCAGACTGGTGATCGTCTGGTGGGTAATCGGATGAATGCCCAGCCAGTACGGGCGCTCCATCGGTGCGGAACACCCGAGAATGCGGACACGCCCCGAGCCTGGCACGTTCAACGGGAGCAGGCACATCTCGAGCTGGACCTGTTGGCGATGTTCCGTTTGAGCGGCGATGCCAACAATGGCTGCAGCCGCATCCTCGCGAATGGCCGATACTAGACTTTCCAGTGCCTCGCGGTCGCGTTCACTCCAGCCGCGCAGAAAGTTGCGTCCTTTCAGTTCGCGGCAGTGCACCGAACACAACCGCGTGCCGGCCAGACGATAGCGAACATCGTTTGGAGACATGGTCTCAAGGATGAACGTATCTCCGAGCAGACCGCGGATTTGTCCGGGATCGATTTCGCTGCGGTTCGGCGCAGGCCGCAGACCGCGCAATTCGTCCCAATAGCGGTACAAGGCTTGCGAGACACCATTTTTCATTGTGAGCCCCCGTTCGTCATCGCGGCGGAGTGGCGCGCTGACTTGAGTGTTCTGAATTGGCACATCCCGATCGGGTCGCGCCGGTTGCCCCATGAAAAGCACAGGCCGTGCCAAGTCTCGGGAAAGTCGACTGAATTCGGATCGTAAGGAAGTATTAAGGTTAATTAAACGTAACGCTTGGCGGGGCCTGTGAATGTCTGCATATTGACGAAAGATTATGTAATCACCTGCTCAAGAGGCTGAAATCCGCGGGAAGACGGACCGGTAAAGGTCAGCGCCGCTGAAGGGCCCGCAGGGGGAGCGTGGGGACGCGACACATATTCGGGAGGCATGCAGGGCGCCGCTTGGTCTTGGACCAGGCGGCGTTTTGTTTTGGGCGCCGGTCACGCTAGGGGTTTATCATTGCGCCAAAAGGACCGCGGTGGCGGAACATGTCCATTCACCGTGTTTCGAAACGGAACAGGTTATGGCGGCTTTTTGTGTTGCTCTTGGGAGCCCGGATCTTACATCACACCAGGAATGGTGAGGAAAGCTGATGAACGTCTATACATTCAAATCCCGCGAGCCAGACCACGGCCCCCGGCCTCCCGCCGGAGAACCGATGTTCAATCTGCCACGGGTGATCATTTGGCTTGGAGCCATCTTGATCGGTATTCATGGCGTTCGCTCTTTCGTCCTGCCGGCGGGGATCGATCTTGATCTCCTGCTTTACTTCGGCTTTTGGCCGGTCCGCTACACAACCGGTGTGTTTGCCAGCGGCATGGCGCCGGGCGGCCTTGCCGCGGATATCTGGTCGTTCGTTACCTACAGTTTCCTGCATGGCGGGACCATGCATGTCGTCTTCAACGTGCTTTGGATGGCGATCTTTGGAACGGCGGTCGCCCGCCGGTTCGGCGCAGGCCGGTTCCTCCTTCTGTCGGCTCTGTGCGCGATAGCGGGCGCGCTCACCCATCTCATGACCCATTTTGGTGAAAGTGTCCCTGTGATCGGGGCATCCGCAGCCGTGTCCGGGCAGATGGCGGCCGCGATCCGCTTCATCTTCGAATATGGCGGACCTCTGGGCTCCTTCCGCCGCTCCGACGCGGGGGCCTATTTCATGCCGGCCGTCTCGTTGCGCCAGTCCTTCTCCAACCCGCAGGTCATCACGTTTACGGCCGTCTGGTTCGGCCTCAATCTGTTCATGGGCCTGGCGAGCGCGCCGATGGCCGGCGAGGGAACAAGCATTGCCTGGCAAGCGCATATCGGTGGCTTCATCGCCGGACTTCTTCTGTTCCCGGTGCTTGATCCGGTGTCCCGGCGGCGGGGATAAGACGTGGATGCGAGAGCCGGTCCAGGGATTGTCCTGCCGCAAACAGGTGTCGTGTAGGCGGAAACGAGGACGGCCAGCTTTGCGGCCATCAGGGGCTGGGCCCACGCAGGGTCTTGTTCGATAGCGCAGCCAGAGGCCGTTGCAACGGCCAAAGACCGGACACAGCCGGCAGACCTCAGGGTGCAGGGTTTCTTGGTCTAACTGGCAAGCGCCGTCCCACCATGCCAAATCCAGAAAGGCGAAGGCGACCGCCGCAGCGGACCGTTGAGCGCATCGCGTGATCCGCGTTGCCGGCCATTTCGTGACGCTGAAGACGGATCTTTGCTCCCCTTTCAATCTTAGCGGTGACGACATTCCCCGGTTCGGATTACAGTTGCTCGAAATTCATTTTGGAACTGAGCATTGAAGGGCGCGCAGATGGGGGATTTAAACCAGTTTGAATGGCTGAAAGCGCATTTGCACGCGATGAAGGGTCCGATCCTCGAAATTGGCTCCAGGCACTATGACAACTCCACATCGAACAATTTTCGCGACCTCTTTCCCGAGATGGAGTTTGTCGGTGTGGATATGAGCGAGGGAAAAAACGTCGACCGGGTCGTCGATTTTACGAAGGACTTTGAAATTGTCCTCGGTCAGCTTGGGAATCAAAAATTCAATACCGTGATATGCATGAGCGTGATGGAACATGTTGACGATATTTTTTCGTTTTCGAAGAACGTGTCATCGATAGTCGAGAAAGATGGAATACTCGCGCTTTCCGTTCCCTTTTCCTGGAGGTTTCACGGATATCCTTCAGATTATTGGCGGTTCACGCCCAAGGCCATCGAGTACCTTTATCCGGATTTCCATTTTGACCTCGAAAAATCTACGATTTCCTCGAATGCCGTTGGGGATGTGGCGGTCATGCAGAGCAATCCAAATGACTTCGCTGTTCGCAAGAAGCCGAAAAGGTCTCTGATGGAAAAAATCTTCAAACGACGTGCCAAAGCGCAACTGGCCTATACACTCGCTCCGACAACCTTGAACTTTGTGGGAAGAAAGCGGTAGCCGCGGACATGGGGTGAAGAGCCGTTCACCAGACGCGGCAGGTTCGCCGTCTTGTGTGTTCGGGCGCGCGCGGTGTCATCTTTCACCCCGAAAATAAGCACGGTTTCGATGGTTTCGAGGCTTCGTCCGCTATTGTCGTGGATAACCCGGAGGGCAGAACCGGCGATCAGGTCCTGTCCGCAACCACGAAACAGTCTCTCGCATCTTCATTCAAAAGCCGCCTTTGGACATAAAACCATATGGGCTCCGGCATCGCCATCGGCGGTATCGCGCCAAAACAAAACTTTGAACAGCGGCCCGACGTCTTGTTTTGAGCGCCTCTGGAAACGCGTTGGTTTCCAGATGCCGTAAACCGCGCAGGAAAGGTCAGGCAAACCAGATGTTTGCGCTTCCTTGAAATTTTGCCATGATGCCGCAAGGTCCTGAGGGAGCAGGACCCGGCTCACATCATGGGAGGATCAAGCCGATGACCGTTGCTGCAATTCTGAGTACGAAAGGCCGGGACGTCGTGTCCGAACGGAGCGGCACACTGCTCAGTGAGGTGTGCAAAACCCTGGCGGAACACAAGATCGGGGCGATCGTCGTCACCGATGACGCCGGCCATATCGAAGGGATCATCTCCGAACGGGATATCGTGAAGGCCATTGGCATGTCGGGCGCGAGTGCCCTTATGCAACCGGTATCCAGCGTCATGACCAAGAAAGTCGTGACCTGCACAGAGGCCGACAGCATCGGCACCGTCATGGCTTTGATGACCAGCGGGCGGTTCCGCCACGTCCCGGTAGTTGCCGACAACAAGGTCACCGGTCTGATTTCCATCGGTGACGTGGTGAAACACAAGATCGCTCAGGTGGAACTGGAAGCCGAGCAGATGCGCAGTTACATCACCATGACCTGACGGCCTGGATCTCTCAGGACTTTCCGTAAACGTCTTCGGGTTCGTACACCTTTGGGACGTTCGTCGCGTTGAGGGCGACGGACGTTTCACTGGACAGGTCGACAGCACGATAAAAACACGACCGGTAGCCCACGTGGCAGGTTGCCCCGTTGCCTTCGACACGAACCTTCACGACGAGCGCATCCTGATCGCAGTCCGTGAGAATTTCCCGTACTTTCTGAACCTGGCCGGATGTCTCGCCTTTTTTCCAGAAGCTTTTGCGGGAGCGGCTCCAGTACCACGCTTCGCCGGTTTCGATTGTGCGCTTCAGCGCTTCAGCGTTCATGTAACCGACCATGAGAACCTCGTTGGTCTCGTAATCGGTCACAACCGCGACAATAAGTCCGTCACCATCGAATTTTGGGCTGAACTCCCGCCCGGTTTCGATCGCCGTTTTGGAACCGCGCTTGGCGAAACTCAGGTCGGTCATGGCAAATGGCCCTTGCAAGAAAGTGTCAATCGCAAGGGCCGGAAGGAACTTACCGGCCCATGCCCCGCACCAGGGACATGAACTTCGCCTGTTCGGCGGGATCGTCGACGAAGACGCCCGTGAACTGGGTTGTGATGGTGGATACGCCCGGCTTCTGCACGCCGCGCATGGTCATGCACTGGTGCTCGGCTTCCATCATCACGGCCAGGCCGCGCGGTGCGAGTGCGTCGTCAATGGCCGATGTCACCTGTGCCGTCAAGTTTTCCTGCGTCTGAAGACGCTTGGCGTAGATATCGACCACCCGGGCCAATTTCGACAGGCCCACAACACCTTCTGCCGGATAGTACGCAATATGCGCCTGGCCGACAAACGGCAGCATGTGATGTTCGCAATGGGAGTGGAACGGTATGCCGCGCACCATGACAATGTCCTGGTAGCCGCCAACATCCTCGAATGTCCGCTCCAGGTGCTCCATCGGGTCTTCGAAATAGCCCCCGTAAAGCTGACCGAATGCTTTTACGACCCGCTTGGGCGTATCGAGAAGGCCTTCCCGGTCCGGGTCGTCGCCGGTCCAGGCCAGCAGGGTTCGCACCGCCGCCTCGGCTTCCTCGCGGCTCGGTCGGGTCAGTTGATCGGGAGATTTGCGGTCAAAGGTTTTTCCGACCGGCTTGAGGACAGCGTCCATTTCGATCCTCGCTAACTTCCTAGTATCACTCGTCATACGGCATTCCCAAACTGCCGGATCAGGCATCGACGCTGCGTTCTGCGTTCGTCTAACATACCGGATCAATTCGCAAACGCACAGTTTCAGAGTTTGCAGATGCAACGCGCCTGCGCGGACGGCACCGGGTCAATCGGTAGCGGCCCCACTCCCACTTGCGGATTTCCCGCCAGCCACAAGCTATATATATAGTGACGTCATGACGGCAATGCGCCAATGAACACGGATCGATCAAGACGGGGCGATCATGCTGGACGATATGTACAACGCCAAGATCCTCGAATTCGCGGGCAACATCCCAAGAATTGGGCGGCTGGAGCATCCGCAGGCCAGTGCCAAGGCCCACTCGAAGCTGTGCGGGTCGACTGTGACCGTGGATCTGGTCCTCGAGGATGGCACCATTTCCGATTTTGCGCATGACGTGAAAGCCTGTGCCCTCGGGCAAGCCGCGTCATCCATCATGGCCATGAACATCATCGGCGCAACACCCGCCGAATTGCGCGAGGTCAGGCAGACCATGCGCAGCATGCTCAAGGAAGGCGGTCCGGCGCCCACAGGCCGGTTCGCAGACCTGAAGTTTCTGGAGCCGGTGCGCGACTACAAGGCCCGCCACGCGTCCACTTTGCTTACGTTTGATGCGGTGGTGGATGCGCTGGATCAAATCGAAGCAGCCACGGCCAGCAAAACCGGCAGCGGGGCGGCCGCATGACCGCGGTCGTCCGCCCAGAGATCCTTGGCCCAGAGATTCTTGGCGATGTGCCGGTCGTCCAATAACGCGGCAGGTGGCTCCGGACCTGTCCGTCCGGTTTCGGTGCCCGCCCGCGCCGGGTTGGGCTTGATTTGGCTGTACCGCCATTCCCTGTCCCTGGTGATGGGCCGGCAATGCCGCTACGCGCCGACCTGTTCGGATTACACCGCCGAGGCTCTGCGCCGGTACGGATTGTGGGCAGGCGGCTGGCTAGGGCTCTCGCGGATCCTGCGATGCAATCCCTGGGGCGCGGACGGTTTCGATCCCGTTCCCGACGATTTGCCTGCCGATACGCGCTGGTATCTGCCGTGGCGCTATGGCCGGTGGACGGGCAACCATATTCCACCGGATCAGAGGCTTTCATGAGAATATGATGAAAACCGCGTAAAGAATTTGACCTTGGGTCAAGTTTGTGGCCAGCCTATTCCTCGAGGTGGAGGGTGACATGGCGGTTTCTGAAGACTTTCATTTCATCATGATCAAACCAACGCATTATGATGACGATGGTTATCCGATCCAATGGCTCCGGTCGGCCATTCCCTCGAATACGCTGGCTTGTTTGAATGGTCTTGCGGAAGCCGCGCGAGACCGGGACGCCCTCGGCCCCGATGTGCGCATTCATTTGACGACCTTCGATGAAACGAACAAACGCGTGCGGCCGCAGCGGATCATCCGGACGCTCAGGCGCCGTGGCGGCCGGGCCATGGTCGCGCTCGTCGGGGTTCAATCCAACCAGTTCCCAAGGGCTGCGGATCTGGCCGTCCAGTTCGCCGAAGCCGGTGTTCCCGTCGCGATCGGCGGGTTCCATGTCTCCGGCTGCATGTCCATGTTGGATGAGATGCCGGCGGAAATGGTGGACCTTCAGTCCCGCGGCGTCTCGTACTTTGCAGGCGAAGCGGAAGACGGCCGGCTGGATCAGGTGTTTCGTGACGCCTGGAATGGCGACCTCAAGCCGCTTTACAACTTCATGAAGGACCTGCCGTCGCTGGAAGGGGAACCGACGCCGATTCTTCCCTCCAAACACATCCAGTTCACGGCCGGATCCCACACCAGTTTCGATTTGGGACGCGGCTGCCCCTTTCAGTGTTCCTTTTGCACGATCATCAACGTCCAGGGGCGGAAAAGCCGGTTCCGCTCGCCGGACGACCTGGAGCGCATCATCCGGGACAACTATTCCCAAGGGATCAACCGCTTTTTCATCACCGATGACAATTTCGCCCGCAACCGCGAATGGGAGCCGTTGTTCGACCGCCTGATCGAGCTGCGCGAGACGGAAAAGTTCGACATCAAGTTCATCATCCAGGTGGACACCTTGTGCCATCGGATCAAGAACTTCATCGAGAAAGCCACCCGGGCGGGGGTGAACCGGGTGTTTATTGGGCTTGAGAACATCAATCCGGACAATTTGTTGGCGGCCAAGAAGCGCCAGAACAAGATCACCGAATACCGTGAAATGCTTCAGCAATGGCGGGATCACGGCGCAACGACCTATGCCGGTTACATCATCGGATTTCCCGGCGACACGAAGGCGTCGGTGCTCCGGGATGTCGAGATCATCAAAAAAGAACTGCCATTGGATCTTCTGGAGTTCTTCTTCCTCACGCCCCTGCCGGGATCGGAAGATCACAAGGTGCTGCTCGACAAGGGCATCTGGATGGACCCGGATCTCAACAAGTATGATCTCAACCACCGTGTTTCGCACCATCCGAAAATGTCCGACGATGAGTGGGAAGAGGCCTATCGTGAAGCGTGGGAAAGCTACTACTCGGAAGACCATATCGAAACCGTGCTGCGCCGGGCGGCCGCCCATCCCAAGGGTCGGCCCGGAAACAAGCTGTTCTTGATGTTGTGGTTCCGTCTGATGGTCCTGCACGAGGGCGTCCATCCTCTGGAGGGCGGTTACTTCCGGCTCAAGTTCCGCAAGGACCGCAGGCGGTCGATGCCGGTGGAACCGGCCCTGGTCTTCTACCCCCGTTACGTTTGGGAACTCGTGGCGAAGCATTGGGCCTATCTGACAACAGTGGCCCGGTTCTACCGCATTTACCGGAAAGTGAAAAAATCGCCCGGCCGGCGCGGCTATTCGGATTTGGCGATCGCGCCAATGGATCAGGCGGGCGAAGAGGCGCTCGACATGATCGTCAAAACACGCGGAGGCAAAGAGGCCGTGGCCAAATCGGCGCGGGACAAGTCGATCGTCCAGGCTGCCAAGGACCGTGCCATGGTGTCCTGAGCCTGCGTCAAGCGCCGCGTAATTCAGCGGCACGGCGCAGGGTGTTCGCGCGTCGGGGGCACCGGTTTTTATCCAAGACAATCCCGCAGGATCGTAGTACAGCGAGTGGAGGCACGCCCGGCGCCTCGCGCAGCGTTTGACGGTTGTTCCCCACCCAACCCGGCACGTCTCTGCGACATGGGATCCGGGTCCCTTTTTGGACATTCAAATTCGCCATGACCATGGCTTCCGACAATCGCGCCGGAGCGGTTTTGCGGACGGCGATCGAAAGTGATCTTGCGGAACTTCTGAGGATCGAGGCGGCCGCATTTGCCGCCGACCGGATATCCCGGCGCAGTTTCCGCCGCTTTCTGGAAAGCCCGACAGCCCATCTTCTCGTGGCTGAGAAGGATGACGGTTTGTCCGGCTACGCCCTGCTTCTTCTGCGCCGCGGAACCGCGCTCGCCCGTCTATATTCGCTGGCCGTCGATCCTGCTTGCGCTGGGCAAGGGATCGGCGGGCTTCTTTTGGCGGCCTCCGAGGAGGCTGCATTCCAATGCGAGCGGATCGTGCTTCGCCTTGAGGTCCGGTCCGACAATGACGCGGCTCTCGGTCTTTACCGCCGCCATGGCTACCGGGAATGCGGGCAGGTTGCGGATTATTATGCCGACGGGATGACGGCGATCCGGATGCAGAAGCTGTTGCATGGCTCAAGTTTGGGGTCGGGACGGGCGCCATACTATTCGCAAACCACTGATTTCACGTGCGGGCCTGCCTGCGCCCTGATGGCTTTGAAGCATTTTGAAACAGGCGGCGAGATGACAATGCTTGCCGAACTGACCTTGTGGCGCGAAGCGACGACGATCTTCCTTGCGGCCGGCCATGGAGGATGTGGACCGTTTGGCCTTGCCAATGCCCTGGCCCGCAGAGGGCTCGCCGCGGAAGTGCGTTTGCAACCTGATGCTCCGCTCTTCATCAGCACGGTGCGTGATCCGGACAAGCGGCGCATTCTCGCCCTGGTTCAGGAGGGGTATCGCAGCGAAGCACCGCGGCTGGGTGTCCGACAGTCCAGCGACCCGCTGGACGCTCGGACATTGGGCGATGAAATCCGCTCTGGTGCCTTGGCCTTGGTCCTTATTTCGGGGACGTTGATGTTCGGCAAACGGGAGCCCCACTGGGTTCTTGTCCATGACGCAGATAGCCGCCATCTCATCATCCACGATCCATGGCTGGAACGCGAGCGGCACGAAAGTCCCGCCGACGCGGCCAACTTGCCCATTCCGTTTACCGTGTTTGATCGCATGGCGCGCTGGGGACGAAACGGCGTCCGCGTCCAGGTGATCGTGCGTAAGGAGAGCTGACCTCATGGCCTTATGGGTCGTACTTGTGGACAATCAAAAGGACGTTTCGAACGCGGACACCCCGCACAAGGTGATGACCGTACGGGACTACCTGACCCACCCGAAACTCTTTGCCGGGGCCAAACCGACAATTCTCAATCTGTCGAGGTCCTACGGCTACCAGGGCGCGGGATACTACGCGTCGCTTCTGGCGGAGGCTCGCCAACACAGGGTCCTGCCAAGTGTCGAGACCATGATCGAACTGTCCCGAAAGGATCTTTACCGGCACGCGCTGCCCGAACTGGAGGACAGGCTCAACCAGTGCCTGCGCAAGATCCCGGCGAGGGAAGGCATGGAGCCGCGTTTGCTGGTTTATCTCGGGCAGATGAATGAAGCTGGCCTGGATACCTTTGGCCGTCTCCTGTTTGACTGGTTCCGCACCCCCGTGTTGGAGGTGACGGTCGAGCCGGGCGAGTGGACAATGATCAAGCGGATCCGGGCGCTGCCAGTCAACGATTTGTCTCCTGCCGAGCGTGCCCGCTTTCTCAGCTCTCTCGTCGCCTATACGACCCGGCCCTGGCGTGCTCCCAAGCAACGGGCGGTCATGAAATACTCGCTTGCGGTCCTGTCCGACCCGAAGGAGGAGATGCCGCCGTCGAAGCTGGCCTCGCTCAAATACTTGGCAAAGGTGGCCGCGCGGCACAGCGTTGAAGTCGTTCCGATCGGCAAGGGTGATCTGGACAAGCTGGCTCAATATGACGCCCTGTTCATCCGGGAGACCACCAATATCGACAATCATACATACCGGTTTGCTCGCCGGGCCGCGCAAGAGGGGATGCCCGTGATCGACGATCCGGTGTCCATGATCCGCTGTACCAACAAGGTTTACCTGACCGAGCTGCTGGAAGGGCACGGCATTCCCATGCCGAAAACCCGTGTTCTGTCCAACACCCGCGAAGCGCATGGGCTGGAGGAGCTGCTTGGATCCCCTGTCGTCCTGAAAATTCCCGACGGGTCGTTCAGCCGCGGGGTTTTCAAGGAGGCCGGGACCGATGCGATCAAGGCCAGACTTGCCGATTTGTTTCAGGACAGTGCCATTGTTCTGGCCCAGGAATACTGCCCGACAGAGTTTGACTGGCGGATCGGTGTGCTGGATGGCGAGCCCTTGTTTGCCGTTCAATACAAGATGGCGCGGCAGCACTGGCAGATTGTCCGCCACGAAGTGGGGAAGAAATCTCTGGAGGGCGGCTTTACCACCGTTTCGTTGTCCGAGGCGCCCCCCGCCGTGATCGACATTGCGGTGCGCGCCGCCCGGCTGATCGGGGACGGCTTTTACGGCGTGGATCTGAAGGTGTTTGGCGATCGGGTGGTCGTCATCGAGATCAACGACAATCCCAATCTCGATCATGGCGATGAGGACTTGGCGGAAAAAGATGCGGTATGGGACCAACTGATCCGCTGGTTTGTCCGCAGGCTGGAGAGCAGGTAACCCCCGCGCCAACGGGTCTGGCGAACTTCCCGCCAGACCGTGCCTGCCAGACCAGGCCCGCCATCCCGGGTGCCCCGCAAGGGAACGTACCCTTGCCCCTGCGGGTCAAATCCCGTATTGCCTGACGCATTCCAAGACCAAGACATCGCTTACCTGCTGTGTGTGCAGGAGTGAGCCGGAGAGAGCCATGATTGAACTGACCTTTCCCGACAATTCCGTTCGTGAATTCGAACCAGGTGTGAGCGGCGCCGATGTGGCCGCCAGCATTTCCAAGTCCCTGTCCAAGAAGGCTGTGGCCGTTGCCATCAATGGCGAGTTGGCGGACTTGTCCGACCCGATCACCGCGAATGCTTCCATCGAGATCCTCACCCGTGAAGACCCGCGCGCGCTCGACCTGATCCGCCATGACGCGGCCCATGTGATGGCGCAAGCCGTCCAGGAGCTTTGGCCAGGGACCCAGGTGACCATCGGTCCGGTGATCGAAAACGGCTTCTATTACGATTTCAAACGGGTTCATCCTGATACCCGCGAGGACTGGCCGTTCACGCCGGACGATCTGCCCGTGATCGAGAAGAAGATGCACGAGGTCATCCAGCGCAATGCGCCGTTCACCAAGGAATTGTGGACGCGAGAAAAGGCGCGCGACGTCTTTGCCGATATGGGCGAAGGCTACAAGGTCGAGCTGGTGGATGCGATCCCCGAAGATCAGGAACTCCGGATCTACCGCCAGGGCGATTGGTTCGACCTGTGCCGGGGGCCGCACATGGATTCCACGGGCCGCATCGGTTCGGCGTTCAAGCTGATGAAGGTGGCCGGGGCCTATTGGCGCGGCGATTCCACCAAGCCGATGCTGACCCGGATCTACGGCACGGCCTGGGCCAATGACAAGCAGCTGAACAACTACCTCCACATGCTGGAGGAAGCGGAAAAGCGCGATCACCGCAAGCTTGGCCGGGAAATGGACCTGTTCCATTTCCAGGAGGAGGGGCCGGGCGTTGTCTTCTGGCATTCCAAGGGCTGGACGCTGTTCCAGTCGCTGGTGTCCTACATGCGCCGCCGTCTTGAAGGCGACTACCAGGAGGTCAACGCGCCTCAGGTGCTGTCCACCTCGCTGTGGGAAATCTCCGGCCACTGGGGCTGGTACAAGGAAAACATGTTCGCCGTTCATGGCGCGGATCCGGAAGATGAAGACAGTCATGTCTTTGCTCTGAAACCGATGAATTGTCCGGGCCATGTTCAGATTTTCAAGCACGGGCTGAAAAGCTACCGGGATCTGCCGTTGCGCATGGCCGAATTCGGGATCGTTCACCGCTACGAGCCGTCCGGCGCCATGCACGGCTTGATGCGCGTGCGCGGGTTCACGCAGGACGATGCCCATGTGTTCTGCACCGAACAGCAGATGGCCGATGAGTGCCTGAAAATCAACGATCTCATCCTGTCGGTGTACGAGCATTTCGGCTTTGAGGAAATCGTTGTAAAGCTGTCGACCCGTCCTGAAAAACGCGTTGGCTCGGATGCGCTTTGGGACCACGCCGAGAAGGTCATGGGCGAGGTTCTCAAGCAAATCGAAGAGCAGTCCGGCGGCCGGGTAAAGACCGACATTCTCCCCGGGGAGGGGGCCTTCTACGGGCCGAAGTTCGAATACACCTTGAAAGACGCCATCGGCCGGGAATGGCAGTGCGGCACGACACAGGTCGACTTCAACCTCCCGGAGCGGTTCGGGGCGTTTTACGTCGACAACAATGGCGAGAAGAAAACGCCGGTGATGATCCACCGGGCAATCTGCGGCTCGATGGAGCGGTTCCTCGGCATTTTGATCGAGAACTACGCCGGGCACTTCCCGCTGTGGCTCGCCCCTCTTCAGGTGGTGGTGGCGACCATCACCTCCGAAGCGGATGACTACGGCCGCGAGGTTGCCGAGAAGCTCAAGGCAGCAGGCCTTAAGGTCGAGACCGACTTCCGCAACGAGAAAATCAACTACAAGGTCCGCGAGCACTCGCTAGCGAAGGTTCCGGCCATCGTGGTGTGCGGCATGCGCGAGGCGGAGGAAAAAACCGTCAACATCCGACGGCTCGGGTCCAAGGACCAGGTGTCCATAGGGCTTGAGCAAGCGATCGCCGCCTTTGTGGACGAGGCAACGCCGCCCGACCGGCGGATAACGAAGGATTGATGGAAAACGGCACCCAGGGGAAATGTGGCAATTGCACGCGGGTTTCCCTTGGGTGATAGTCAGCGTCATCAAACTGAAATATGGAAGTTGGTAAGGGTTCGGATCGCACCCTTGTTCCAACCGAAGATGAGTCGTTTTGCCTTGGACCAAGCTGAATTCAGTTATGCCAATCCAGAACATCCGGTTCTCAAACGTTGGCTCATCCGCAGCATCGAACACGCGTCAGGCAGAAAGAAGCTGCTGAAGCTCTACGAGGTCTGGCGGGATACCATCATCGGCACATCTCCGTATATGTGGAGCGACCTGCTGGGCCTGATCAACATCAAGGTCTCGGTCGACAGCGGCGAGTGGCCCCCGAAGGATCTGCCGACCGGGCCGCTTGTGCTGATCGCCAATCACCCCTACGGCATTGGCGATGGCCTCGCCATTCTGTCCCTGGCCGAGCAGCTCGGGCGTCCGTTCAAGATCATGATCAATAACGAGTTGCTGAAGGTGCCGGAAATACGCCCCTTCTCGCTGCCCGTGGATTTCGAGGAAACCAAGGACGCGCTCAAGACCAACATGGCGACCCGTAAGGAGGCCCTGAGTCTCCTGGCCGCGGGGACAACGATTATCGTGTTTCCCGGCGGCGGTGTGGCGACGGCGCAAAAGCCGTTCGGACGCGCGGAAGAGCTGCCCTGGAAAACCTTTACGGCGAAGATGATCCGGTCGTCCAAGGCAACGGTCCTGCCGATCCATTTCGAAGGGCAGAACTCGTGGTTGTTCCATCTGGTCAGCCGGTTTTCCCTGACCCTCCGTCTGTCTCTCTATGTGCGGGAATTCCGCCGGACCTTGGGTCAGGCGATCACGGCCCGGGCTGGCGCACCGATCCCTTACGAGACCCTGTCCGGGTTCAAGGATCAGAAGGAAATCATGGATTTCCTTCAGGAAAAGGTCATGGAAATGCGTCCGGCGGACAAACAGAAACGGCTGTTGCTGCGGCCGTGACCATTTAGGTGTGTTTGGCAAGGCCGCCCGCCCCGGGCGGGTTTTGCCCCGAGAACCTTCCCCGAGAACCTTCCCTGAGAGCGGTGTCGCGGTTCAGTTCGGAAGGTTTGTTCTTTCACGCAGCACGTCTTCGGGAGCCTTCGCCAGCACCTCGACCTCCCGGTCAAGTCCGGCTTCCACCACGAATTTTCTCTGGAAGGTCTGATCGTTGTTTCGGGCCAACACTTCATATTCGCCAGCGGCGAGCACAAAACTTGGGAAGGCGCCGACCGCTTCGACCACCACATCGCCGCCGGGGCTCAGAACGGACCAGGTGGTGTTGGCGATGGCTTCTCCGCCATCCTCGTTGACGAGTTTCAGGGTGATCTCCGCCGCCTTGTGATAGACGCGCGCCTCTGTCAGTTTGCCGGGAAGAACCTGAATGTCCGCGCGCACCACGGAGTTGGCGTCGCCATACCGGCTGACGATATGGTATGTGTCGGAGCTGAGGCGGATGATGCTGCCCGGGGATGCGTCCTTAACGATCAGATCTCTTTCGCCGCGTTCGTCGTATTCCATGCCGTAGATGTCGAAGGTGACCGGCCCGTCGAGCGGTGTGGCCTCATCCAGCGCCGCATCGAGCTTGATGCCTCCGGCGTTCAGGATCACCATCTTGGCCTTGACCTCCCGTCCCATCACCATGCGGTTGACGGCGGTCGCATGCCCGAAGGCGGTGTGTATGAGGTAGGCGCCTGGATCCAGACGAAACTCCGCGTCGCCGCCTTCCGATTTCGCGATCAGTTCGAGTTCGCCCTCGGCGTTGGTCGTTTCGCTGTAGATCCGCCAGGTGAGGCCACGGTCGAGGGGATCGCTGTCCCGGGTCAGTTTTGCCATCAGATACAGCGTGCCTTGTTGCTGGTCACCCGTCAGGGCGGTTCCCAGACGGCTCGCGGGGGCAAACGGCAGCGGAATATCGGAAAACAATGGTTCCGGCGGGCGGTCCAGAAGGTTTTCGATCGGGGTTTCGGCGGCTGAAACCGGTGCGTTCGGGTCCGGTTTGGCCCGTGGCGGCTGGGGAATGGGCTCGGCCGCCTCAGCGGCCATCACACCGCCTGGCGCCAGGGGAAGGCACAGAACCGCCGGAAGGCACAGCGTCAGAACGAGACAAAGCGCGCGAGCAAGTCTGTTTCGCGTCGCCGTCACTGTGCGCCCAACTTGTTTGTAGCGGTGCAAATCATCCGCGTTTCCAACGTGTTTCCGGAACGAAGCCATGCCGCTCTTGTGCCTGCAATTCGGGCAAATTCAAGACGATTTCATTAAAGTTGACAAGTTCGGTCAATGAATTAACTCAGGGTCTAGCAATCTCCCCTTCGAACCGGACACCATTCCCATGACAGATATTCTTCCCAAACGCCCGGAGGTGCTCGACTTCCTGTCGATGCGGCGCTCGCATGCGGCCTTGACTATCGGGGGCCCCGGACCTGGAGAGGCCGAGCTTGAAGCTTTGCTCACAATAGCGGCGCGGGTGCCGGATCACGGCAAACTGTCCCCATGGCGGTTCATCATCTACCGGGACGAGGCCGCGCGGACACGGATTGGCGAAAGGCTGGCGGAGTTGGCCGAGGCCAGCCAGGGCGCCCTGGAGCCGGAGCGCCGCGAGCAGGAGTTATCGCGCTTCACCCGTGCGCCGTTGGTGGTCGGTGTGGTCAGCCGCGCCGCGGTGCATCCCAAAATCCCCGTGTGGGAGCAGGAGCTGTCGGCCGGGGCCGTGTGCATGAACTTGATCAACGCCGCGCTGGCGTCCGGGTTCGCGGCCCAGTGGTTGAGTGAATGGTACTGCTTTGACGAGGCGGCCAGCCGGTTCCTCGGGTGCGGCGAGGGGGAGCGGTTTGCCGGCTTCATTCACATCGGCAGCCCGACCCGCGCCCCTGCGGAACGCGCGCGTCCGGTCCTGTCTGACATTGTCAGTCACTGGCGGGAGGCCTGAAGGCGATGTTCTACGAGACGTCGAAGAACGACCATGGTCTTGCCTTCAACCCGTTCAAGGCCATTGTCGCCCCGCGTCCGATCGGGTGGATCTCATCGCTTGACGCGCAAGGCCGCGCAAACCTTGCGCCTTACAGCTTTTTCAATGCCGTGGGCGACACGCCGCCAATCGTGATGTTTTCCTCGACGACCTACAAGGATTCCGTTGCCAACATCGATGCCACCGGCGATTTCGTCTGCAACATGGCGAGCTGGGAGCTGAGAGACAAGATGAACATCTCGTCCGCCGCCATTCCCGCCGGTCAATCCGAGTTCGAGCTGTCCGGCCTTGAAATGGCGCCTTCCCGGCTGATCAAGGCCCCCCGGGTCGCCGGCGTCTCGACGGCTCTGGAGTGCCGGCACATCAAGACCGAGCGCATGACGGATCTCAATGGCCAACCGACCGAGAACTATGTGGTGTTCGGTCAGGTGGTCGCCGTCTACATCGACGATGCCGTGATTGTGGATGGACGTGTCGATGTTACCCGCATCCGGCCTTTGGCCCGATTGGGATACAAGGATTACGCGGTTGTCGATACCGTGTTCGAGATGGAGCGCCCGAAGGTCTGAGACCGTCGGGCTCTCCGTCTGCTTTCGGCCTTGCTATTCGGCGGGCTCGGTTTCGGGTTCGGGATGCGGCTCGTCGGTATCGGGCGCCAATTGCTGATCGGCGTTTTCCGTCGGCTGTGTGGTGAAGCCGCTGAGCGTGCTGAACTCGCGGGCATCCCGGTCTATTTCGACGCTGCTGAGCGCATAGGCCGTAGACAGTTCCGCCAGGGAGCGCAGGGCATGCATGTGAATGCGCTCATAGCCGTGGCTCGCGTCCACGCCGAACGTGATCAGGGCCGTGCGCACATCCGCGCCGGCCTCGATCGCCGAGGCGGCGTCGGACCGGTAGTAGCGGAACACATCCTTTTGGAACTTGATGTCATGCTCCCGGCACAGCTGAACCATCTTGTGGGTCAGGTGATAGTCGAACGGGCCTGTCTGGTCGCCCATGGCGATAGTGACGCCGAATTCGTCCGAGTTCTGACCCGGCGCCGATGTGCCGTTGTCGATGGCGACCAGCGAGGCGATTTCGGGCGTCAGGATGGAACTTGCGCCGTGACCGGTTTCCTCGGCGATCGTGAACAGGCCGAAAATGTCGACCGTTGGCGTCCTTCCCGATTCCACAAGGGCCTTGAGCGCGGCGAGCACCACGGCCACACCGGCCTTGTTGTCCAGATGCCGGGAGACGATGAAACCGTTTGGCAGGAACTCCGGCTGCGGGTCGATGGCCACAAGATCGCCCACATCCACCCCGAGGCGCATCAGATCGTCCTTGCTCTTGGCATAGGCATCGATCCTCAGCTCGACGGTTTCCCACGACACCGGCAGCTTGTCGACGGCTTCGTTGAACGTGTGCCCGGAGGCCTTGATCGGCAATATCGTGCCACGGTAGGCGCCGGCCTCGGAGAACACCGTTGTGCGCGATCCTTCCGCGAAACGCGATGACCAGTGCCCGACCGGCACAAGTTCCAAGCGTCCATTGTCTTTCAGGGCCTTCACCTGTGCGCCGAGCGTGTCGACATGGGCAACGAAAGCCCGCGCCGGTTTTTCGCTCTTGCCACGGATGCGCGCGCGGATGGCGCCCCTGCGGGTGACTTCGTAAAACACCCCGAGCCGATCCAGCTCTTCGCTCACATGGCGGGCGATCTTGTCGGTGTATCCGGTTGGGCTTGGAATGTTCAGGAGTGTCTCCAAGATGCTTTGGAGATACTCGATGTCTATGGTGAGCACGGTCAAAGACTCTCCCTGTTGAGTGTATCGCGAACCACTTGCGGCAGGGAGAGCGGAAACAGGAAGTCGACAAACCGTTCCGCGGTTGGTTGCGGTTCGTGGTTGGCCAGTCCTGGCCGCTCGTTTGCCTCAATAAAATAGTATTCGGGTTCCCTTGGACTTTTGACCATCAGATCGATCCCGGTGACGGGGATCTCAATGGCTTTGGCTGCCCGGATGGCGGCGTCTATGAGAACGTGGTGTGTTTCGGCGGTGACATCGTGGATGGTGCCTCCGGTGTGAAGATTGGCCGTTCGGCGAACGGCGAGCCTTTCACCCTGGGGGAGGACGTCGTCGAGGCCGTATCCGGCCGCATCGAGGCAGCGATGGGTTTCGTCATTCAACTCGATTTTGGATTCACCCCCGGTCGCCGCAGCCCGCCGGCGCGACTGGGCCTTGATCAGCTCATCGATCGTGCTGGTTCCGTTTCCAATGATTTGGGCCGGCCTGCGCACGGCGGTGGCCACGACCTTGTAGTCGATCACAATGAGGCGCAGATCCTCTCCGTCGACGCATTGCTCGATCAGGACTTCATTGGAATGGGTGCGTGCCTGGGCGACCGCTGCCTCGACTTCATCCGGTGTCGTCAGGCCAATGGAAATGCCCTTGCCCTGTTCGCCCCTGGCCGGTTTGACGACGACCGAGCCGTGCTTGGCCAAAAACGCCTCGATCTCATCCGGGTCGTCCGCTGTGATCTGGGCGGGCGTCTGGACACCGGCCCGTTCGACAATCCGCCGCGTGGTGGCCTTGTCGTCGCAGATCGACATGGCGACCGCTGAGGTAAATTCGCTCAAGGATTCCCGGCAGCGCACCGATCGCCCGCCGTAAGACAGCCGGAAGAAGCCGCCATCCGCGTCGATGATCTCGGTCTGGATCCCCCGGCGCCGGGCCTCGTTCACAATGATCGCGGCATAGGGATTGAGCGTCTCGTCAACCGCCGGACCGCTGAACAGGGCTTCGTTGATGGGGTTCTTCTTTTTCACCGTGAAGAACGGGACACGTTCGAAGCCGAGCTTTTCATAAAGGGCAATGGCCTGTTCATTGTCGTGCATCACAGACAGGTCCATATGCGGGAGACCGCGTCCCTGGAAGATTTCGGCGAGGCGGCGGACGAGAGCTTCGCCGATGCCGGCGAACCGCGCCTGCGGCGAGACGGCCAGACACCAGAGCGACGATCCCTCGTCGGCACCATCGGTCGCGCGGGCATGGTTGATCCCCATCGCCGTGCCGACCAAGGCGCCGCTTTCGTCTTCTTCGGCGACCAGTACCGTGATGACCCGCGGATCAATCTGGGACCAGAGAAACTCGGGGGGCACGGGCACCATGCCCCTGCTCGAATAAAGGGCGTTGATCTCATTTGCGTCGCTGTTCGACGAGAGCCGGCGGATCGTAAAGCCTTTGCGCCGGTTGCGCGCCGGGCGGTAGGTCGACAAATTGAGTCTGTAGGTGTGGGACGGGTCGAGAAAAAGCTCTTGCGGCGCGCTGCCCACCAGCACGTGGGGATCGCGCACGTAGAAGGCAATGTCGCGGCGGTCAGGGCGCTCGTGACGGATTGTCTCGACCAGATCGCTCATGTCCGGAAACGTATTGGCGAAGATTAGGCGTCCCCATCCGCAATCCACGATCTGGTTGGTCGGATAATCGGTGGCACTGCCCCGGTAGTCTGGCTTCATTCCATGTGTGCGCATCCGCTTCAGCCTATGGTCAAAGGCCGATTTCGGACGGGACGGCGTATTGTCCACCATGTTTCAGACCTCCTGCGCCTGAAGCCACATTTCCAGAAGCGCCACCTGCCAGAGTTCGGATCCGCGCAGTTTCGTAATGTATTGCGTCGGGTCGGCGAAGAGTTTGTCGAGATAGCCCTGATTGAACAAGCCCCGCGACCGGGCCGCCTCGTTGGTGAGGGTTTCCCGCACCATGGTGAGGTAGTCGCCCTGGATGTATTTGAGGGCCGGGACCGGGAAATATCCCTTCGGACGGTCGATGACCTCAGGGGGAATGACCTTGCGGGCCGCTTCTTTCAGAACGCCCTTGCCGCCCTGCGCCAGTTTGTGCCGGGCGGGGATCCTGCCCGCCAGCTCGACCAGTTCGTGGTCGAGGAACGGCACCCGCGCCTCCAGCCCCCAGGCCATCGAGTGATTGTCGACGCGCTTCACCGGATCGTCCACCAGCATGATGTTGGTGTCGAGCCGCAGCGCCTTGTCCACCGGATCCTGCGCTCCGGTTTGCGCGAAATGGGCCTCGACCAGCGCAAGGCTTTCGTCCCGCTCGCATTGGTAATCCGGCGAGACCGCCTCGCGCATCTGCTCCTGCGTCCGGTCGAAGAAGGCGGCCGCATAGTCTGCCGCCGGTGTGTTGGAGCCGGCCAGTTTCGGATACCAGTGGTAGCCCGCGAAGACCTCGTCGGCGCCCTGTCCCGACTGCACGACCTTGATGTGCTTGGAGACTTCCCGCGACAGAAGATAGAAGCCGATATTGTCGTAGGAGACCATGGGTTCCGACATGGCGGCAATCGCCCCGGGCAGGTTCTCCTGGAGTTGCGCATGCGGAATGAAGATCTGGTGGTGATTGGTCCCGTAATGGCTGGCAATGAGGTCCGAATACTGGAATTCGTCGCCCTTTTCGCCGTGCGCTTCCTCAAATCCGATGGAGAAGGTGGCCAGGTCCTGTTGTCCCTCTTCGGCGAGAAGCCCAACGATGAGGCTCGAATCGACACCGCCGGACAGAAGGACGCCCACGGGGACATCGGCGACCATGCGGCGCCGGACGGCCTTGCGCAGGCTTTCCAGCACCATGTCGCGCCAGTCTTCCGGCGACCGGTCGATCTCCTCTGACGTGCGCTCGAAGGTCGGAGCCCAGTAGGTCGCGTCGGTCTTGCGTCCATCCGCTTCGATGGTGCGGAAAGTGGCCGCAGGCAGCTTGCGCACACCGTTCAAGATGGTCCGCGGAGCCGGAACGACCGCGTGCCAGCTCATGTAGTGATGAAGCGCGACACGATCGATGGATGTGTCGATGCCGCCCCCGGCCAGAAGCGCTGGCAGCGAGGAGGCGAACGCCATCCGGCCATTGCCCTCGGTGTAATACAACGGTTTGATGCCGAACCGGTCTCGGGCCAGGTGCAGGCGTCCGCTATCGGTCTCATGAATGGCAAAGGCGAACATGCCGTGGAACCGGGAAACGCACTCCGGACCCCACTCCTTGAAGGCTTTCAGGATCACTTCCGTGTCACTGGTGGAAAAGAAGCTGTAGCCTTTGCCGATGAGCTCTTCACGCAGCTCCTTGTAATTGTAGATGCAGCCGTTGAAGACCAGTGTCAGACCCAAGGCCGGGTCATGCATTGGCTGCGCGCCCTGCTCGGACAGGTCGATGATCCTCAAACGCCGGTGTCCTAAGGCAATCCGTCCCTTTTGGGTGACGCCCATCGCGTCGGGGCCGCGCGCCGCCATGGCCCTGGCCATTCTGTCCACGCGGCCGGTATCCGCATCCTGAGTGCCAAAGACCACTTCTCCGCAAATCCCACACATTCCGGTCATCACCTCTTCATTGATTTTCAGACCGGCTCTATATAGAGGTCTAATCTTTAGAGTTCAAATTATCAGGGTTATTACGATGTCGGATGCGCAATCCCGGCAGGTGTTCAAGGCGATCCGGCGCATCGTCCGGGCGATCGATATCCGTTCCAAGGAAGTGGCACGCGCAACAGGTTTGACGATCCCCCAGATCGTTGTGCTGCAAGGGGTTCAGGACCTTGGGGAAGTGACGACGACCACCTTGTCGAAACATGCCGATCTGAGTTCGGCGACGGTTGTCACGATCCTCGACAATCTGGAAAGAAAGGGCCTCGTTACCCGGCACCGCTCGGATCAGGACAGGCGCGTGGTCTATACGCGGCTGACTGATCACGGCCGACAGACGCTGGATACGGTTCCAGATCTGTTGCAGGAAGAATTCAAATTGAAATTCGCGGCCCGGTCGGTGCATGAACGCGAAAGACTGGTCGCGGCGATTCTGTCCATTGCCGAGATGATGGACGCAGACGACCTGGACGCCTCCGCATTGCTGGTGACGGGGAACGTCCATCCCTGATGACGATATGGGTCACCGTCCCATAATGAGACATAATCGGACCGTGATGCCCGATCTCCCGTGTGTACATCCCGGTCTTTAGGATGCGGCGGTTAGCGTCGTTAAGGTTTTGTTAACCATTGTGACCTGAAATTAACCAACAGAACATGAATTCGTCGAGGAGCAGGTATCATGCGTGTTGCTGACACCACCTCGGTCGCGTCTCGGATCGAGCAGGCATTTCAGTCCGCAAGTAGTTCCACGGGCACATCATTCGACTACCTGGTCAAGACCGCTCAGCGCGAGTCGTCCATGAACCCGACAGCGAAGGCGCGCACGTCCAGCGCCACCGGCCTGTTTCAGTTCATCGAATCGACTTGGCTGGAAACCATGAAAGAGGCTGGTCCGCGCCACGGCCTTGAAAAATACTCCGATCAGATCGGCCGGACAAAGAGCGGCAAGTATTTCGTAAGTGATCCGCAGATGCGCCAGGAAATCCTCGATTTGCGGAAGGACCCTGAAGTCTCCTCTCTCATGGCGGGCGCGCTGACCGAAAAAAACGCCCAGCATCTGAGCCGTAAACTTGGCCGTGAGCCCACTGACGGGGAACTCTACATGGCCCACTTCCTGGGCGCGACCGGTGCGAGCCGTCTGATTGATGCGGCTCAAACCCGTCCGGATCTGCGGGCGGACGCACTGTTTTCCGCCCAGGCGCGGGCGAACAAGCCGATCTTCTACCACCGCAATGGCGCACCGCGGTCCATGGAGGAGGTCTATCAGGTCATCGTGTCCAAGCACGATGCGGTGACGATGATCGCCGAAGCTTCCGATGGCAAGAAAACGCGGGTACAGGGCCTGACCGAGATTGCCGCGCTGCCGAACGCCAAGCCGCAACAGCAGATCGGCGTTCCTGTTGCGCGTCCGGATGAGCCGGTCGTGGCCGACGCACAGCCGCCTGCCGCCGGCCAACAAAAGGTGGCGGAGGCCAAGCCGGAACTGCGCCATCTGGATCCCGCGACGGACCGCGTGATCTCGGCCTTCCGGGCGACCGAAACGGCCAATCCGTTCGAAGCCTTGTTCCGGAACGATCCGGCCTCCAAGACCGCGGCCGTCCAGTCCCGTTTCGTGTCCGCCTTTGCTGCCGTGGAAGAGAACCCTTATGCGCGCCTTGGCGGAACGAGTTCCGAACTGGCGATCCAGGAACTTGCCTGGCTTCAGGATGGCCGGCCCTTGGATTTGACCCGGTTCCTGCGCTTCGAGGACGATGAAGAGAAGCGGGATCTGCTGCCACCGGTGTGACGCCGGACTTTAGACTTGGCAAAACTATAGTGAACCGAACGTTAAGTGTTTGGTGGCACGCTTTCTGAACCCCGGAACCGCCATGCCGGCTCCGGGCAATGACCAGAAAGAGTTGTGCGTTGCCATGATCATTCGCGATTTTCTGAATTGGGTAAGCACGGCGCCGGACGGGCCGCGGGCCGAGGCTGCCGGAGCTTTGGCCCGGGCCTGGCTCTATTCGGATATGCCGGATGGAGAACGGGAAGGCGCGGCCATCGCTCTCACGCTGCTTCTCGACGATCCTTGCATCAATGTGCGTCAGGCTTTGGCGGAGAACCTGGCCCGTTCTGAGGCCGCGCCCGTTCACGTGATCAGAAGCCTTGCCGGCGATCTCGACGAAGTTGCCGAACCGGTCTTGGCCCGTTCTCCCGTTTTGGGCGACATGGAACTGGTGGATCTTGCCGCCAACGGGTCCGACCGCGTCCAATCCGCGATCGCACGCCGCCCGTTTCCCTCCGCTGCCGTGTGCGCGGCATTGTGCGAGATTGGCAGTGCGGCGGCTTGCACCATCTTGCTGGACAACCCGACGTCCCGCATCCTGGTTTCCGGCCTGAACCGGCTCGGGGAAAGGTTTGCGTCTTGCGCGGCCATTCGCGAGCGTTTGCTCAAACGAGCCGATACGCCGCTGATCCTGCGCCATGATCTTCTCCAGGGCCTGGCGGTCGATTACCATAACGTCCTGGAAGAGGGGGAACTGCCCGGTGGCACCACACCATCAAGCCGATGCGATGATGCCAGCGATCGGGTCATTCTGCGGCTCGCCGCCGTTGCGGGGGACAATGAAATGCGTGCCTTTGTCCAGCATCTTCGGGACCGGGCCAAGTTGAACACGCGCCTGCTGCTGCGCGCCGTCTGCTG
The DNA here is from genome assembly GCF_008711285.1 of Roseibium aquae. GTDB lineage: Bacteria > Pseudomonadota > Alphaproteobacteria > Rhizobiales > Stappiaceae > Roseibium > Roseibium aquae. Next base: position 150,634 of record NZ_VXDC01000008.1, on the reverse strand, counting down.
CGGCCGATTGCGCTTCTTTGCTTCCGCATTGAGCCTGCTCGGCAAAGTTCCCGAACAACGCTTGCGGGAAACCCTTTCGACGATCCGCCCTTCGGTTCTGCAGGCGGTGCTGCGCAAGGCTGGCCTGCCGATGCGGGCCCACTCGGCATTCTTGATGGTGATCAATCTGATCCAGAGGGAAAACTGCGATTTCCGAGACGATCTGCCTTGCTCGACAACGCGCCGTTTGACCGAGGAACTGCTGCACGAGCTGCAAGACGAATCGTTGGGCGCGGATCTCGATGTCCTGGCGTTCGTGCGCCAATTCGCAGCGGAAGCGGCCCGGCTGGAAGCGCGCGCCTATGTTGTCGAATTGTGCCGTCCCGCGCTTGCCGCCCCGGGGGACCAGGGCCGCGCGGCCGCCTGACGCTGTTCAGTCTCAGTCACTTGGCTTGGCCGGTAGAGCTTTCACGTATGCCTCGGTAACCTCCGACAGCGTTTCGAGGAGTTCCGCGCCTGTCTTGTTCTGATCGTCCTTGGCCCCTTCGCTGACCATCGCGCGGATGGCCTCGACATATTTTGCGGACAAGGCCATTGGCAAATCGGCGGCCGACGGCAAAGCCTCTATCAGCCAGCAAAAACGGGCGGCCACGTCCCCCACCAGCGGATAGCCGAGTGTCAGGGCCTGACCCTTGATGTTGTGCGCCGCTTGGTAAAGGGTGTCGACGGTTTCGGCGCGTGGCCCCTGATCCTCGATGATCTCCCAAGCCGCGCAGAGGTCGCGCGTTTCATTGAGCATCCAGGTGCCAAAATTCTGGGACAGGCGTTCAATGGCCGCTTCAGCGGCTTTCACCGGATCGAATTTAGCTGCCTCGCGCTTCGTCAACTGCCGGACTTTCGAGCGCAGATCCGTCGGCGGCGTGATGATTTCATAGTCCTCATCGCTGGCCTCTTTGGCACCCATCTTTCCAATCCCCTTCATCTTGCAGAATTGGCCCTGATCCGCCCAGCCATCTGCAATCACACCCTGTCCCAAGGGCATGTTCGCTGTTTTGCTTTAACATCGGGTTGCCAATGCCGGATCCGGCGGTGGATCAGTAGTGGAACATCTCGGTCAGGATCCGTTCGTCCCACCCGTGGTCGGGATCGAACATGATCAGGCCCTCGACATGGCTGTCTTCCCGCACGCATACCTTGACCACATGCCGGAACTCCGTGTGGTCGGCCGAGGCACTCACCGGCCGCTTCTGCGGATCAAGAACCTCAATGTCCACTGTTGCGTGATTCGGCAGCAAAGCGCCACGCCAACGGCGCGGCCGGAACGCGCTGATCGGCGTCAGGGCCAGAAGAGGCGAATAGATCGGCAGGATCGGTCCGTGAGCGGACAGGTTATAGGCCGTGCTGCCCGCCGGTGTCGCGACGATGATCCCGTCGCAAATCAGTTCATCCAGCCGGACCCGCTTATCGACCGAAACGCGCAGGCGCGCCGCTTGCGAGGATTGGCGCAGCAGCGAGACTTCATTGATCGCCCGGGCGGTATAGATGTCGCCCGCCTCGTTTTCGACGTCCATGGTCAGGGGATGGATCGGCGTGACATCGGCGGCTTGAAGGCGTTCTTGCAGATCGGTTTCGCGGAACTCATTCATCAGAAAGCCGACCGACCCTCGGTTCATGCCATAGATCGGTTTTCCGGACCCCATGAAGCGATGCAGGGTTTGCAGCATGAGGCCGTCGCCACCGAGCGCGATGATGACATCGGCATCCTCCGGCGCAACGGCGCCATACCGGTCAACAAGGAGACGGCAGGCCTCCTGGGCGTCCGGCGTGCCGCTGGTCACAAAGGCAAGGGCGCCGGTGGGGCGTGGTTGGTCGGATGTGGTCGGAGAGGTCATCGGCGCACGGATTTCCTGACAGGTCGGCTCCAGGGTCCAGATGGGACCACCGCCTGTACCTAGCACGACTTGACCATGCCCCGCCAAGGACGAAGTGCGCCCGAACAGTACGCCGACCTTATTTCGTGCCGATCTGATCGAGGCTGGGACGCAAAGGCACCCGGGCCGGATCGAAAGCGGCTTTTGCCCGTTGCCCCGTTTCGCCGCCGCAAGAATTGCGGTTGATCAGATCGCGCCATTGTTTGAACGGCACGACGACCGAACGGGCCGCATCAATCTTGGCCGACATCACTCCGGCAACCGACCAGCCGCCGTCCTGGGCAATCATCAGCGGGCCGCCAGATGCACCTTGTTCCGTGTTGCAGGAGGTGACCCAGGATCCCTCCACAGTGCCCAAAATCCGGCAATCCGTATCGAGCGTTGGCAGAAAGCGGCGGCTGCGGCGGTAGCCGGCGGATTGAACCGGCGTCGACCGCCGCACCTCGGCGAGCGTTTCGGCGCGGATCACCGGAACGGGCGGCAGTTCCAGCGCGTCCTTCAGGACAATCAACGCCACATCGGTCCGGGTATCGCGCAATTGCGGGCGGGCCGTGAATGTATACTCCGGGTGCACCCATGTGCAGGCGGCATGGGCAAGGCCGGAATTCGCGTCCCGCCGAACTCCGGCGACGAACCTCAGGTCATCCAGGGCATGGGGCTGGCCCGTCTGGGCGTTGAACAGGCAATGGGCAGCGGTAAGTACGATCCTGTCATCGATCAGCGTGCCCGTACACATGCTGGTGCGGTTGTAGCCGGCGACATTGACCCGGCCGATCGAGGGCCATGGGTGATCCAGCGAATCGATGATCTGGAGCCTGTCTTCGATCGGCGCGGTCGGCTCGGCGGCTGCGTAGCCGAACGTGACGCAGGCAGACGCGACCGCCAGACCGCCCCTTATCTTGAACCAGACATCGCGCATCACTGCTCCCTGTTTACCGGACCGCCAGGACCGGGCCCAAGGTCAAAAGTCCAGGTCTTGGCAGTCCCCGCCGGTGCGGCAATCCGGCCAGGCGCCAATCCGTTGCCGTATCCTAACCGTAGGCTGCCCGGAGGTCGCCATGCTGAGCTATATTTCTTTGCTTATCGTTTCCATTCTGTTTGGCGGAATGACGCTTTATTCGTTCGGCTTCGCCCCTCTTGTCTTCAAGAACCTCGATCCGGCGACAGCCGCCGCTTTTTTGCGGACAGCGTTCAAATGGTACTACGTCTTTGTGGGCGGGGCGGCGGCGATTGGCGCGGCCGCGCTCGGTGCGCTGGATACAGTTGGCGCGTTGATCCTCCTGGCTGTTGCGCTTGTCGCGCTCTACGCCCGGCAAGGCTTGATGCCGCAAATCAATTCGGCGCGCGATGCCCAACTTGCCGGAGACGCGTCCGCGAAAACCCGGTTTGACCGGCTGCATGCGGTTTCCGTCGCGCTTAATATGCTGCAGCTTGTTGCTGTTGGCTTCGTGCTCTATGGGTTTGTGTGAGACATCCCGCTAGCGGATTTTTCCGGTGTCGCGATCGGGTAAACAGCGTGGCGCATGCATCCGGCACAGAACGGCAGAGAGCGGCCAGGAAACAGCCGCGGGGACACTTGAAAAGACCCCGGACACTTTTCTATGCGCTGTGCTTGTGGAGTTTTGCAATCGCCGGGCCCGCGCCGGCGGGTGACACTGCCGCAAGCGCTGGACCAGCCGAGCCGCAGGAGAGGCTGCTGTGGACGCGGGAGCCGGTCCGGGTCGACCCGAAGGCCCAAACCCTGCCGCGCTTGCCGGACCGGGCATCGGATCACCCCTTTCCGCAATCTCTTTTCTTGCCGCGTTCGGTCCGGGTCACGGACAGCGTGTCTTTTGCCTTTGGGGACACCCGTTACCGGCTGTCAGGACTGGACCCCGTGCCGCCAGCACAGGTCTGTTTGGAGGAGCAGGGGCAGCGCATGGCATGCGGCTTGCGGGCGCGGATGACGCTCAGAACCCTGATTGCCGGCCGGTTGCTCCGATGCCGGACCGTGCTGCCCGCCGAAAACGATATGGCCGAAAACGATGTGTCGGACAACGATGCGATGAAGGTTGATTGTGTACAGGGCGTCCAAAGGTTGGCCGAGGCCCTGGTTTCCGCTGGCCATGCCTTTGTGGCGGATCCGGTCAGATACCCCGATCTGGATTCTCTTGAGAAGACGGCCCGAAACGATCAGCGCGGTGTTTGGGCGGACCCGCAAATCCGGGGCGCGCGGCCTGAAAGGCACACGGCGCAATAAGCCGATGCTATGCCAATCGCGGTCGAGACAATGCGTCAGAAAAAGGGGGAGGTGGTGCCGGCAGCAGGATTCGAACCCGCGACCCCGAGATTACAAATCACGTGCTCTACCAGCTGAGCTATACCGGCGCTGGGGGAGGCTTCTACCAGATTGAGCGGTGATGTCCATAGGGGCGCGGAGATTTTGCGCCTTTGATGTGGAGAAATGGCTAACCAACAGAAATCAAAGTCCTTCTTGACTTTGCCGTCCGCTTGAAACGGCCTTTTTCGATCGGATGCCGACCCGTGGGGGAGGGGCATCGGGCGAATGCGCGTAATGCCAAGACGTCATGCAGTATTTGACTGCCGGAAACTGATATCTCGATGGTCTTGATAGTGATGAAATTGATTTATGGTTTGGCTGAAATACTGCGTTTCAATACTGCTTCGCCGGGCAGGTAGTTTTTTGCCACGTAATTGTTTTTCTAATAATGGTTGAAGTGCTGGGTAATCAGGCTGTCAAAAAAATTTCAGATTAAAAAAATGTTTCCATTTTTCAAATGGTTGATCTTGATCTTCCAGTTTGTTTTGAAATCATTGCGCCACGGGCGGTTGAAAAGGCCGTGCAATTCGCTAGGCTCCCGGTGTCAGACGACTTGATTTTGGCATGCGGCCCGCCGCTGGCGGGTCCCTTTCCCTGCGCGAATGCCGAGGCGTTCGTGTTGCGTGCCAACCGATCCGGCTTTGCGGCCTTCCAGAGCTGCGTCCCTTCCGCACCACAGTGTGTTTGCCGGATCTTGAACGTGAAAATCGCGATTTGCGCCGTTCACACCTGAACGGCGGTCTCTTGCGCTCGTCCGGATTCCGGATGGCGCGTCCGACCAGAGAAGGAGCATGTTCCAATGCGCGCAAGCCCATTGTCGCCAAAAGACGAGCTTGAACTGGATGAGCAGGCCTATGGCACCGATCCCATCGCCGACCGGGAGACCGACCTTTATCGCGGTGAGTACATCATGTCCTTCGTGGAGAAATGGGACGAGTTGATCGATTGGGACGCCCGGGCGGACAGCGAGGGACAGTTTTTCATCGATGTCTTGCGGGCTCGCGGCAAGGAAACCGTGCTTGATGTTGCGACTGGAACCGGGTTTCACTCCGTCCGCCTGACCCGCAACGGGTTCAATGTGACGTCCGCCGACGGGTCCGCGTCGATGCTCGCCAAGGCCTTCGAAAACGGCCAGAAGCGCGGCATGATCCTGAAAACGGTGCAAGCGGACTGGCGCTGGCTCAACCGGGATATTCAGGGCAAATATGACGCGATCATCTGCCTTGGAAACTCCTTCACGCACCTTCACGACGAGAAGGATCGGCGGCGCGCGCTCGCTGAATTCTATGCCGCCCTGAAACATGACGGCATCTTGATCATCGACCAGCGCAACTACGATGCCATGCTCGACAAGGGCTTCACCAACAAACACAAGTACTATTATGCGGGCGACAAGGTGTCCGCCGCGCCCGCCCATCTCGATGAAGGCCTTGCGCGCTTCCAATACACCTTTCCGGATGGATCGGACTACACGCTAAACATGTTCCCGATCCGCAAGAACTATATGCGCCGCTTGTTGAGGGAAGCGGGGTTCGAGCGTGCGCGCACCTATGGCGACTTTCAGGAGACCTATGCGGAGGAAGACCCGGATTTCTTCATTCATATTGCCGAAAAATCGAGCCTCCATCTGGTGCGTTGGGGCGGGGCGTCGCTGAACGAGGGCGAAACCGATATCCGGGAAGTCGCGGAAAGCTACTATGACAGCGACGATGCGGACACGTTTTATTCCCTGGTGTGGGGCGGACAGGATCTGCATATCGGCCTTTACGACACCACCAGCGACATCCGCGAGGCGTCCGATCTGACCATCGATGAAATGGTGAGGATGCTGCCTGGCCTTGGGCCGGAGACCAAGGTTCTCGACATTGGCGCGGGATATGGCGGCGCGATGCGCAAGCTTGTCAAGCAGACCGGGTGTTCGGCTGTTTGCCTCAACATTTCCGAGGTGCAAAACGACACCAACCGGCACCGGAATGTCCTGCAGGGGCTCACCGACAAGATCCGTGTCGTGCATGCGGCGTTCGAGGACATTCCGGAAAAGGCGGAAAGCTTCGATCTCGTCTGGAGCCAGGATGCCATCCTTCACTCCGATCAACGGCATCAGGTGCTCAGCGAAGTGATGCGCGTGCTGAAACCGGGCGGCTTGTTCATTTTCACGGATCCGATGCAGGCCGACACGGCTGATCCGGCGGCCTTGAAACCGGTTTATGATCGATTGCAGCTGAACAGTCTCGGTTCGTTCCGGTTCTACCGGGAAGCGGCCACAGCGCTCGGCTTCGAGATCGTTGAACAGCGCCAGATGACCGAACAACTGCGCAACCACTATTTCCGCGTGAGGCAGGAGTTGCTCGCCAACTATGACAGGCTCCGCAACGAGGGCGCCTCGGCCGAGTATCTCGACAAGATGTCGGCGGGTTTGCAGAACTGGGTGAGATCCGCGGATCAGGGACATCTGGCATGGGGGATCCAGCTGTTCCGCAAGCCGGCATGATCAAGACAGCGCGGCGGCCGTCCAGGCCGCTGCCCCCGGCCTTCCATCCTTTCAAACCACATTCGGGCCCGGACCAGACTTGCATGAAGTGCCGGCCCACCCCTCTCATTTTCAACCGGAGGATTTTCTAGATGGCGCAAAAGTCATGGCTCTTTACCAGTGAATCGGTGTCCGAAGGCCACCCGGACAAGGTGTGCGACCGGATTTCGGATACGATTCTCGATGCGTTCCTAAGCGAGGATCCCAATGCCCGGGTGGCCTGTGAGACCTTGACGACGACCAATCACGTGTCGATCGCCGGCGAAGTGCGCGGACCGGAGCACATTACCCGCAATGTGGATGATCTGGTGCGCGCGGCGGTGAAGGACATCGGCTACGAGCAGGACGGGTTTCACTGGAACACCCTGAAAATCGTCAACCGACTCCATCAGCAATCCGCCGACATCGCCATGGGCGTGGACGAGGGCGACAAGGGCGAGGAAGGGGCAGGCGATCAGGGCATCATGTTCGGTTATGCCTGCAACGAAACCGAGGAGCTGATGCCGGCGCCCATCCTGATATCCCACAAGATCCTTCGGCTGATGGCGCAGGCGCGCAAGTCCGGCAAGGAGCCGAGGCTGGGCCCGGATTCCAAAAGCCAGGTCACGCTTAAATATGAAGACGGAAAGCCAGTCGGAGTGGATGCGGTCGTCGTCTCGACCCAGCACCGGGAGGACGTTGATCAACAGACGGTCCGCGACATGGTGCTGCCATTCATTCAAAACGCCTTTCCCGAAGGATGGCGGGCGCCGGAAAGCCGGATCTTCATCAATCCGACCGGGAGATTCGTGATCGGGGGGCCGGATGGGGACGCCGGTCTCACCGGCCGCAAGATCATCGTCGACACATATGGCGGGGCCGCGCCCCATGGTGGTGGGGCGTTTTCTGGCAAGGACCCCACCAAGGTCGACCGCTCGGCCGCCTATGCCGCGCGCTATCTCGCGAAGAATGTGGTGGCCGCCGGCTTGGCCGACCGCTGCCTGATCCAATTGGCCTATGCCATCGGCATGCCTGAACCGGTTGCCGTTTACGTCGATACCCAGGGGACCGGGCGCGTGGATGAAGCTCAGTTGGGGACGGTGCTGCGCGAAATGGTCCGCCTGACCCCGCGCGGGATCCGGGACCGGCTCGATCTGCTCAAGCCGATTTATGCGCGGACGGCCGCGTACGGCCATTTTGGCCGCGAACCGGATGCCGAGGGCGGCTTCGGCTGGGAGAAAACCGATCTCGCCGGTGATCTTGCCCGCCATTTCGGGGTCAGGACCAGCGAGGCTGCCGAGTAAGTTTCGCGATCGGAAGACCGGCCATGTTGGGCGGGGCCGCTGGAGCGGTTCCGCCCAAAACCTTCCGGCGCCAGCTCGATGGTCCGGGAAAATATGATTTTCAAACTCATAAATTAGCGCTATGCGTGGTACCTGACACAAAGCAAGGAAGGCATGCCCATGTATCTCGCCATGAACCGGTTTCGCGTCAAGAACGGCAAGGAAGAAGCGTTTGAAACGGTCTGGAGGAATCGCGATTCCCAATTGGAAAAGGTTCCCGGCTTCAAGAGCTTTCATTTGCTGAAAGGCCCGAGGAGTGACGATGGCACGATCCTGTATGCCTCCCACACGATCTGGGAGGATCAGGCTGCGTTCATCGCCTGGACCAAGTCGGAGCATTTCCGGACCGCGCACAAGAACGCGGGAGACAACAAGCCGCTTTATGACGGCCCACCCGCCTTCGAGGGGTTCGAGGCCGTTCTGTAAGTTGCGAAATGCAGGACCGGGCCCCATGACCCTGGACATCGAATGCCTCCCGGTCCTGCCCTCGCTCGACCTGGATCACACCCGCCTCTTTTATACGGAGAGCCTTGGCTTCGGGGTTGTTTACGCAAGCCCGACCCGGCTGATCGTGCGGCGTGCGACGCTGGAAATCCATTTCTGGCACACGGATCGGAAAGAGTTTTGCGAAAATGCCAGCTGTTACATGCGCGGCGGCGGGATCGAGGACCTTTTTGAAGAATTTTCCCGCAAGGGGGTGGGCGGCCTCAGTGCGTTCGAGTTGCGTCCGTGGAACATGAAGGAGTTCTACATTCATGATCCACACGGCAACCTGCTGACATTCGGACGCGTGCCATGATCAAAGGGCTGAATTGGCGCTCGTTTGACGCGGTTGTCCCTTAAAGTCCCATTTTTCTGCGGGCGACATACAGCGCCAGAACAGCGGCATTCGAGACGTTCAACGACCGGATGGCGCCTGGCATGTCGAGCCGGGCGAGCGCCGAACAGGCCTCGCGGACCCCCTGGCGCACGCCCTTTCCCTCAGAGCCAAGCACAAGAACGGTTTTATCGGCAAATGCCGTGTCCTCGATATCGGCCGGGCCGTCACTGTCGAGGGCAATGGCGCCGAAGCCGTTCTCGCGCATCTCGGTCACGAATCGGGCCATGTTCTTGACCCGCACGTGCTTGATCATGTCGAGGGCGCCGGAAGCGGACTTCGCCAGGACCGGACCTTCCTCGGGGGCGTGACGCTCGGTCGTGACAACGGCATCGGCGTCAAGCGCCACGGCTGATCTGAGGATCGCGCCGACATTGTGCGGATCGGTGACCTGGTCCAGTGCCAGCACCAGCCTAGCGCCCCTCAAATGCTCCGGCCCGTAGGCGGGCAGGGGATCGGCTTCCAGGATCATGCCCTGATGGACGGCGTCCCTGGTCACCATTTTGTCAAGCGCGCGGGGCATGAGCGTTTCCACCGGCACATCGATCCTGACACCGCGCTCCTCCAGGCGGCGCAGCGCATTTTCCGTAGCAAACAGTTTCCGCCGCTTGCGGTCCTTGTTCGCGAAGGCAGCCTCAACTGTGTGAAGGCCGTAGAGAAAGATGGGGCCTTCGGGCGGCAGGCCCGGCCGGCGCGTGGCAGGCTTAGTTGGCCCCTTACGCCCCTTGTAACCGGACTGGCCTTGTCTTGGCCGTGCAGGAGAGGGTGTCTTCTTGTCTGTCATGGCGCTGCTCTATCCCCAATCGGCGAAAAGGGGAAGCACCTGCATGAGGGGCATGTCCGCAAGAGGGCAAATGGCGCGGGCGCTTTCTCGCCACCGGGCCGTTGTTGGGATCCCCGCCAGCCGGGGCTCTGGTCTGAAATGGAGGAAACCCGTGACAGCGCGGCGGCAGAAAGGCACACTGTCCATTGTAACGCTGGCAGGCGGCTTTGGAAGCGCGAAACGCGAGTTTCGGCTGCGGTGGTGGTTTTGTCGATTTCTTTGAAAATCGGCGTTGACACCATAGGTCCGCATCTGCATAACACGCGCCACAGGGTTACTCGCCCCTCCGGGCGGGTTTTTCTGATCAAGCCATCCAGATCGCTTCGGCGTGAAGCTAGACGGATCGGAGGAGTGCCCGAGTGGCTAAAGGGGACGGACTGTAAATCCGTTGGCTATGCCTACGTTGGTTCGAATCCAACCTCCTCCACCACCGTCTCGTTTCCTCGTTACGCGGGTGTAGCTCAATGGTAGAGCAGCAGCCTTCCAAGCTGACGACGAGGGTTCGATTCCCTTCACCCGCTCCAGAACGGGGGCTGATCGGAATGTCCGGACCGGAAGGCTCTTTCGCCCGGAAATCCTGAAAAGTTCTACGGGACTCCTTTCGTCGCTCGCGGATCTGTCCAAGGCGTCGGAAAAGGCCCGACTCGAGCCCTATATCGACCGACCTGAGTATTGGACAGAGAGCGACGCCGATGGCGAAGGAAAAGTTTGAGCGCAATAAGCCGCACGTCAACATTGGTACGATCGGTCACGTTGACCATGGCAAGACCACGCTGACTGCCGCAATCACGATGACGCTGGCGGAAGTTGGCGGTGCGACGGCGAAAGCCTATGACCAGATTGATGCAGCCCCTGAAGAAAAGGCGCGCGGCATCACCATCTCCACGGCGCATGTCGAGTATGAGACGGAAAACCGTCACTACGCCCACGTGGACTGCCCGGGTCACGCCGATTATGTGAAGAACATGATCACCGGCGCGGCTCAGATGGACGGCGCGATCCTGGTGTGTTCGGCGGCCGATGGCCCGATGCCGCAGACCCGCGAGCACATTCTGCTGGCCCGCCAGGTCGGCGTTCCGGCTCTGGTCGTGTTCATGAACAAGGTGGACCAGGTCGACGACGAGGAGCTGCTCGAGCTCGTCGAGATGGAAATCCGCGAACTGCTGTCGTCCTACGAATTCCCGGGCGACGACATTCCGATCGTCAAGGGCTCGGCTCTGGCGGCTGTCGAGAACCGCGATGTGGCCATCGGCCGCGACGCGATCCGTGAGCTGATGGCGGCTGTGGACGACTACATTCCGACGCCTGAGCGTCCGAAGGATATGCCGTTCCTGATGCCGATCGAAGACGTGTTCTCGATCTCGGGCCGCGGCACGGTTGTGACCGGCCGTGTTGAGCGCGGGATCGTGAAGGTGGGCGAGGAAGTCGAGATCGTCGGCATCAAGGACACCAAGAAGACGACGGTGACCGGCGTTGAGATGTTCCGCAAGCTTCTGGACAGCGGCGAGGCCGGCGACAACATCGGCGCCCTGATCCGCGGCGTTGCGCGCGAGGAAGTGGAGCGCGGCCAGGTTCTGTGCAAGCCGGGTTCTGTGACCCCGCACACGAAGTTCAAGGCCGAGGCGTACATCCTGACGAAGGAAGAAGGTGGCCGTCACACGCCGTTCTTCACCAACTACCGCCCGCAGTTCTACTTCCGCACGACGGACGTGACGGGTGTGGTGTCGCTGCCGGAAGGCACGGAAATGGTGATGCCGGGCGACAACGTGTCGGTTGACGTCGAGCTGATCGTGCCGATCGCCATGGAAGAAGGCCTGCGCTTCGCGATCCGCGAAGGTGGCCGTACCGTCGGCGCAGGCGTCGTCGCTTCCATCGTAGAATAATATGTCTTCTCCACCGGGCCTGCGCCCGGTGGAGGTTTCCTGGACTTGCCAAATGCCGGGTCCGGGATTATCAGGAGCAAGGTCCGTTTCAGCGGACCCCTGAAGGGGTATAGCTCAGTTGGTAGAGCGGCGGTCTCCAAAACCGCAGGTCGCGGGTTCGAACCCTGCTGCCCCTGCCATTTTGCTCTTGATAAATCGCTCCTGAGGCGTTAGACAAGTTCCTCGGGTGAGGCGCGCGGACGATTTCGCGCGCCCACTCGCATTTAACAGACCGGATTCGGAATGCCCAAGACCAATCCCTTAAAGTTCATCCAGGAAGTGCGGGCCGAAACGGCCAAAGTGACCTGGCCGACACGCCGTGAAACCGGCGTTACCACCTTGATGGTGTTCATCATGGTGTTTATCGCGTCGATCTTTTTCCTGTTGGCTGATCAGCTGATGGGGTGGGGGATCGGTTTGCTGCTCGGCCTGAATTGACCGGGTGTGGCAACGGAGCTGCGCTTTTAAACTGCGCTTCTGAAAAGAAAAACAAACGGGACTGAAGGTCATGGCCAAGCGCTGGTACATTGTGCATGCCTATTCGAATTTCGAGAAGAAGGTTGCCGATTCCATTCGCGAAAAGGCCGAGCAGAAAGGCCTGAGTGATCTTTTCGAGGAAATTCTCGTTCCCATGGAGAAGGTGACGGAAGTTCGCCGCGGTCGGAAGGTCGACGCCGAGCGGAAGTTCTTCCCCGGCTACGTGCTTGTGAAAATGGATATGACGAATGAGGCGTTCCATCTGATCAAGGAGACGCCGAAGGTCACGGGTTTCCTTGGTGCGGACAACAAGCCGATGCCGATACCCGAGCGCGAAGCGCTTCGCATTCTCAATCAGGTTCAAGAGGGTGTGGAGCGCCCAAAGCCGACCGTGAGCTTCGAGGTTGGCGAGCAGGTACGGGTGTCGGACGGGCCGTTTGCCTCGTTCTCGGGGTTGGTCGAGGAAGTGGACGACGAGCGGGCACGCTTGAAGGTCGCCGTGTCGATTTTCGGACGGGCAACGCCCGTCGAACTGGAATTTGGTCAGGTCGACAAGCTCTGATCATCTGGGTTGCTTCGGCGGCCCGTTCACTCCCGCCGGAAGCGGCGGGGTAACAGGTGGTAGGTGATCTCCGTCTCGCCAGGCGGAGCCAGCCGTCCCACCGCCTCCGCGCGCGGGGCAATCTGTCCTGCTCGGATAACTGGAGAAACAAATGGCGAAGAAAATTGTTGGTTACCTGAAGCTTCAGGTGCCGGCCGGGTCGGCGACCCCGTCCCCCCCGATCGGTCCGGCGCTGGGTCAGCGCGGCTTGAACATCATGGAATTCTGCAAGGCGTTCAATGCGCAAACGCAGGATATCGAGAAGGGCGCACCGTGCCCGACCGTGATCACGTATTACTCTGACAAGTCCTTCACGTTTGAAGTGAAGACCGCTCCGGTCAGCTTCTTCCTGAAGAAGGCCGCGAAGATCCAAAAGGGTGCGACGGCTCCGGGCAAGGGGACCGTTGGCAAGGTGTCCAGGGATCAGGTTCGTGAAATCGCGGAAGCGAAGATGAAGGACCTGAATGCCAACGATATCGACGCTGCAATGTTGATGGTCGAAGGCTCCGCCCGGTCCATGGGTCTCGAGGTGACGGAGTAAGATCATGGCGAAGATTGGCAAGCGTATCAAGGTGGCCCGCGAGGGCATCGACCGGAACAAGACCTACGCGCTGTCCGAGGCGCTGACCCTCATTCAGGAGCGGTCCAAGGTCAAGTTCGACGAAACCGTCGAAGTGGCCATCAACCTGGGCGTCGACCCGCGTCACGCCGACCAGATGGTCCGCGGCGTGTGCGTCCTGCCGAACGGCACGGGCAAGAGCGTCAAGGTCGCGGTTTTCGCGCGCGGTGACAAGGCTGAGGAAGCCAAGGCAGCCGGCGCCGACATCGTTGGCGCGGAAGACCTGGTCGAGCAGATCCAGGGCGGCACGATCGATTTCGATCGCTGCATCGCAACCCCGGACATGATGCCGCTGGTCGGCCGTCTGGGCAAGGTGCTAGGCCCGCGCGGCCTGATGCCGAACCCGAAGGTCGGCACCGTGACCCCGGACGTGAAGTCCGCCGTGAACGACGCCAAGGGCGGCGCGGTTCAGTTCCGGGTCGAAAAGGCAGGCATCGTTCACGCGGGTGTCGGCAAGGTCTCCTTCAGCAAGGACGCCCTGTTGGAGAACATCCGGGCGCTTCTCGACGCGGTCCAGAAGGCCAAGCCGTCCGGCGCGAAGGGATCCTATCTGAAGCGCATCGCCGTGTCCTCCACGATGGGCCCGGGCATGAAGATCGATCTGGCCTCCGTGGCCGAGTGATCAATCCCTTTTACGGGGTTGAAGAAACGAATTTCGGCTGCGAAAGCAGCTGAATAGACCCGGCGGTTCGCTGCCGGGTTGCCCTGTCCGAGACTGCAGGTGCCGGGAGACCGGCTTAAGCAATGAACGGCCTGCATAGATGGGTGAGAGCAGAATTCGTCCCGAATGGGACAGAGCCTGTTCGAACCAGGCCTTGCCGCGCAAAGCGTGTGCGAGGGGACAGGACCCTGAGCGTCGCTCGCGTGCGTTCCCGGGTTCGGGACCGGATGCTAGGCGGCAAAGGCAAACCGGTGGCGGCAACGCCACCAACTGGAGAAGGCAAGTGGAAAGAGCGGAAAAGCACGAGTTCGTGACCTCTCTCAACGCCGAGCTGGGTAACACCGGCGTTGTGGTCGTTGCGCACTATGCAGGTCTTTCGGTTGCGCAGATGACGGCCTTCCGGTCGCAGATGCGTGTAGCCGGCGGCACTGTGAAAGTGGCAAAGAACCGCCTTGTGAAACTTGCCCTTCAAGGCACGGAGATGGAGCACATCTCTGACCTCTTCCAGGGCCCGACCCTGATCGCCTATTCGGACGATCCGGTCGCAGCCCCAAAGGCGGTCATCGATTTCGCCAAGGACAACGAAAAGCTCGTTGTCCTGGGTGGTGCTCTCGGATCCACCAACCTGAATGCGGAAGGCATCAAGTCTCTGGCCACCATGCCGTCGCTCGATGAGCTGCGTGCAAAGCTGGTCGGCATGATCCAGACCCCTGCATCCCGCATCGCACAGGTTGTCAACGCGCCGGCCGGGCAGCTCGCCCGCGTCTTCAACGCGTATGCCGAGAAGGACAAGGCCGCATAAGGCGACCCCAACACTGTCTAAACAAACCAACTTTCTGGTTCGAACTAAAGGTACTGAAAAATGGCTGATCTCGAAAAGCTCGTTGAAGAACTGTCCGCGTTGACCGTCATGGAAGCCGCTGAACTGTCCAAGCTTCTGGAAGAGAAGTGGGGCGTTTCCGCTGCCGCTCCTGTTGCGGTTGCTGGTGTTGCCGTTGCTGGTGGCGAAGCCGCTGCCGCTGAAGAGCAGACCGAATTCGACGTGATCCTGGCATCTGCCGGCGACAAGAAAATCAACGTCATCAAGGAAGTCCGCGCAATCACCGGTCTTGGCCTGAAGGAAGCCAAGGAGCTCGTCGAAGGCGCTCCGAAGCCGGTCAAGGAAGGCGTTGGCAAAGACGAAGCCGAAGAGCTGAAGAAGAAGCTCGAAGAAGCTGGCGCTTCCGTCGAGCTGAAGTAATCAAGGGCTTCGGCCCTCTTGGCGGTCCCGGTTCTCCGGGGCCGCTTTTCTGGCCCCGGCGGGACTTCCCGTTTCCGGGGCAAACGTCCCAATAAGGGGACGGTTTTCCGAAGCGCCTGGACGCGGCCGCGTCCGAATGGACAAAAGACGTTTCGGGAAGCCGTTACCCGGCCGATACGAGGAGCGACAATGACCCAAACGTTCAACGGTCGTAAAAAGGTCCGCAAGTATTTTGGATCGATTCGCGATGTCGCGGCCATGCCAAATCTCATCGAGGTTCAAAAGGCGTCCTACGACCAGTTTCTTCAGGTCGACGAGATGCCGGGTGGCGGCCGTAAAAATGATGGTCTGGAGGCCGTGTTCCAGTCCGTGTTCCCGATTTCCGATTTTGCGGGAACCTCCCTACTGGAGTTTGTCTCCTACGAATTTGAAGCTCCCAAATACGACGTCGACGAGTGCCGTCAGCGCGGCATGACCTTCGCCGCTCCGCTGAAAGTGACGCTGCGGCTGATCGTGTTCGACGTCGACGAAGACACCGGCGCTAAATCGGTCAAGGACATCAAGGAACAGGATGTCTATATGGGCGACATCCCGTTCATGACCGACAACGGGACCTTCATCGTCAACGGAACCGAGCGCGTGATCGTGTCGCAGATGCACCGCTCGCCGGGCGTGTTTTTCGATCACGACAAGGGCAAGACCCATTCCTCGGGCAAGCTGCTGTTCGCGGCCCGTGTGATCCCGTACCGTGGATCCTGGCTCGATATCGAGTTCGATGCCAAAGACATCGTTCATGCGCGGATCGATCGCCGGCGGAAAATCCCGGCGACATCGCTGCTGATGGCGCTCGGCCTCGATGCGGAGGAAATCCTCAACACGTTCTACAACCGCATCGAATACACCCGGCAGAAGGATGGCTCCTGGCGCATGCCGTTCGACGGCGAGCGTTTGAAGGGCACAAAGACGTCCTATGACCTGATCGACGCCGACAGCGGCGAGGTGGTCATCGAACGCGGCCGGAAAATCACCGCGCGGACAATCAAGCAACTTAGCGACAAGGGCGTTACCGCGCTCAAGGTTCTGGATGAGGACCTGCATGGCCAATATCTGGCGGAGGATATCGTCGACGCCCAGTCCGGCGAGATCTACGCCGAGGCCGGTGACGAAATTACCGGCAAGATCCTGGAGGAACTGGTCGATCGCGGCTACCACGATCTCCCGGTTCTGGACATCGACCATGTGAACACCGGTCCCTATATCCGGAACACGCTGGCCGCTGACAAGAACGAGTCCCGCGAGGATGCGCTGTTCGACATCTATCGGGTGATGCGTCCTGGCGAACCGCCCACCATCGACACTGCCGAGGCAATGTTCCAGTCGCTCTTCTTCGATGAAGAGCGGTACGACCTGTCCGCCGTCGGCCGGGTGAAGATGAACATGCGCCTTGACGTCGATGCGGAAGACACCGTGCGCACGCTGCGCAAGGAGGACATTCTCGAGGTCATCCGGGTTCTACTGGAACTGCGCGACGGCAAGGGCGAGATCGACGATATCGACAACCTCGGCAACCGCCGGGTGCGGTCCGTTGGCGAATTGATGGAAAATCAATATCGCGTCGGTCTGCTGCGGATGGAGCGTGCGATCAAGGAGCGGATGAGCTCCGTCGAGATCGACACGGTCATGCCGCAAGACCTGATCAACGCCAAGCCGGCCGCTGCGGCCGTCCGGGAGTTCTTTGGGTCATCCCAGCTGTCGCAGTTCATGGACCAAACCAACCCGCTTTCGGAAGTGACGCACAAGCGCCGTCTTTCGGCTCTTGGACCGGGCGGTCTGACCCGCGAGCGCGCCGGTTTCGAAGTTCGCGACGTGCACCCGACCCACTATGGCCGGATCTGCCCGATTGAGACGCCGGAAGGGCCGAACATCGGTCTGATCAACTCGCTGGCGACCTTCGCCCGCGTGAACAAATACGGCTTCATCGAAAGCCCTTACCGTAAGGTGAAGGGCGGCGTTGTGAGCAGCGACATCGTCTATCTGTCGGCCATGGAAGAGGCCAAGCACTACGTGGCCCAGTCCAACGCTGTCTATGACGAGAGCGGCCGGTTCACCGAAGAACTGATCACCTGCCGTCACGCTGGCGAAAACATGATGGTCCCGTCCGACAAGGTGGACCTGATGGACGTGTCGCCCAAGCAGCTCGTTTCGGTGGCCGCGGCCCTCATTCCGTTCCTGGAGAACGATGACGCCAACCGTGCCCTCATGGGCTCGAACATGCAGCGTCAGGCCGTTCCGCTGGTTCGCGCGGAAGCCCCGTTTGTCGGCACGGGCATGGAGCCGATCGTGGCCCGCGATTCCGGGGCGGCCATCGGCGCACGCCGGGCCGGCGTGGTCGATCAGGTAGATGCGACCCGTATCGTCATTCGCGCGACGGAGGAACTCGATCCGGGCAAGTCCGGCGTCGACATCTACCGCCTGATGAAATTCCAGCGCTCGAACCAGAACACCTGTATCAACCAGCGTCCTCTGGTCCGGGTTGGCGACGTTGTTCACAAGGGGGACATCATCGCCGACGGTCCGTCCACGGACCTGGGCGACCTGGCCCTCGGACGGAATGTGCTGGTCGCGTTCATGCCCTGGAACGGCTACAACTTCGAGGACTCCATTCTTTTGTCCGAGCGGATCGTGTCGGACGATGTCTTCACTTCGATTCACCTCGAGGAATTCGAAGTGATGGCCCGCGACACGAAGCTGGGACCGGAAGAGATCACCCGCGACATTCCGAACGTGTCGGAAGAAGCGCTGAAAAACCTCGATGAAGCCGGGATTGTTTATATCGGTGCCGAACTTCAGCCGGGCGACATCCTCGTTGGCAAGATCACGCCGAAGGGCGAAAGCCCGATGACGCCGGAAGAAAAGCTCCTGCGGGCCATCTTCGGCGAAAAGGCCTCCGATGTTCGCGACACTTCGTTGCGGCTGCCACCCGGTGTGTCCGGAACGGTGGTCGAAGTGCGCGTGTTCAACCGGCATGGCGTGGAGAAAGACGAGCGCGCGATGGCCATCGAGCGCGAGGAAATCGAACGTCTTGCCAAGGACCGGGACGACGAGCAGGCGATCCTTGACCGAAACGTCTATGGCCGTCTGGCCGAGATGCTGATGGACAAGACCGCCGTTGCCGGACCGAAGGGCTTCAAGAAGGGCACCGTCCTGACTGGCAATGTTCTCAATGAATTCCCGCGGTCCCAGTGGTGGCAGTTTGCCACCGAGGACGAAAAGTTCATGTCCGAGATCGAGGCTTTGCGCGGTCAGTATGATGACAGCCGCAAGCGTCTCGAGCAGCGTTTCATCGACAAGGTGGAAAAGTTGCAACGCGGCGACGAACTGCCGCCGGGCGTCATGAAGATGGTCAAGGTCTTCGTCGCAGTGAAGCGCAAGCTCCAGCCGGGCGACAAGATGGCCGGCCGTCACGGCAACAAGGGTGTGGTGTCCAAGATCAACCCGTGTGAGGACATGCCGTTCCTGGAAGACGGGACCCATGTCGATATCGTGTTGAACCCGCTCGGCGTGCCCTCGCGCATGAATGTCGGTCAGATCCTTGAAACCCACCTGGGTTTCGCCTGCCGCGGCATGGGAGAGCGCATCGGGGAGATGTACGAACAGTACAGGAAAACCGGTGAGATCGAGCAGCTCCGGGGCAAGGTCGTCGAGATCTATGGCGACAACCTGAAAGGCGACAACGTCAAGGAATTCGACGATGAAAGCGTCGTGCGCCTTGCCGAGCAGCTGAAGAAAGGCGTGCCGATCGCAACGCCGGTCTTCGACGGCGCGCGTGAACCGGACGTCGTCGAGGCGCTCAAAATTGCTGGATATGATTCGAGCGGCCAGTCGGTCCTCTATGACGGACGGACCGGTGAGGCTTTCGATCGCAAGGTCACGGTGGGCTACATCTATATGCTGAAGCTCCACCACCTTGTCGACGACAAGATCCATGCCCGTTCGATTGGCCCTTACTCACTCGTGACCCAGCAGCCGCTGGGTGGCAAGGCGCAGTTTGGTGGCCAGCGTTTCGGGGAAATGGAGGTCTGGGCACTCGAAGCCTACGGTGCGGCCTACACGCTGCAGGAGATGCTGACGGTGAAGTCGGACGACGTGGCCGGCCGGACAAAGGTCTACGAGGCCATTGTTCGCGGCGACGACACGTTCGAGGCAGGCATCCCGGAAAGCTTCAACGTGCTTGTGAAGGAAATGCGGTCCCTGGGTCTGAATGTGGAACTCAAACGCACAGATCAGCCCGCTCTGACGGATGAACCCGCCGCGGATGCGGCGGAGTGAACCGGGTGAGCATGAAAAAGACCGATTTTAATCTTGCAATGCCGGGCAAGGGGAGGGCGCCAAGCCGCGCGCTCCCGACCCGTGCATGGAAGGAGATGGACCATGAATCATGAGGTCATGAACCTGTTCAATCAACAGGCTCCCGCCCAGACCTTCGACGAGATCCGGATTTCGCTGGCTAGTCCGGAAAAGATCATGTCCTGGTCGTTCGGCGAAATCAAAAAGCCGGAAACCATCAACTACCGGACGTTCAAGCCTGAGCGTGACGGCCTGTTCTGCGCGCGGATCTTCGGACCGATCAAGGACTACGAATGTCTTTGCGGCAAATACAAGCGCATGAAGTACAAGGGCGTCATCTGTGAAAAGTGTGGCGTCGAAGTCACCTTGTCGCGGGTCCGCCGCGAGCGCATGGGCCACATTGAACTGGCTGCGCCCGTCGCGCATATCTGGTTCCTGAAGTCCTTGCCGTCGCGGATCGGGCTTTTGCTCGACATGACGCTGAAGGATCTGGAGCGGGTTCTGTATTTCGAGAACTTCGTCGTTCTAGAGCCGGGCCTGACCCCGCTCAAGCAAAACCAGCTTCTGTCGGAAGAAGACTTCATTGCCGCTCAGGACGAGTATGGTGAGGACGCCTTCACCGCCATGATCGGCGCGGAAGCGATCCGCGAGATCCTGATGTCGATGGATCTGGAGCGCGAATCCGAGAAGCTTCGGCAGGAAATTGCCGAGGCAACCACCGAACTGAAGCCGAAGAAGCTTGCCAAGCGCCTGAAGGTGATCGAGGCATTCATCGAATCCGGCAACCGTCCGGAGTGGATGATCATGACCGTCGTTCCGGTCATCCCGCCGGACCTGCGGCCGCTGGTTCCGCTCGATGGTGGCCGGTTCGCCACCTCCGATCTGAACGACCTCTACCGCCGGGTCATCAACCGGAACAACCGTTTGAAGCGTCTCATCGAGCTGCGCGCGCCGGATATCATTATCCGGAACGAGAAGCGGATGCTTCAGGAGTCCGTGGACGCCCTGTTCGACAACGGTCGCCGCGGCCGGGTGATCACAGGCGCCAACAAGCGTCCGTTGAAGTCGCTGTCGGACATGCTCAAGGGCAAGCAGGGCCGCTTCCGTCAAAACCTGCTTGGCAAGCGCGTCGATTATTCCGGCCGGTCGGTGATCACCGTTGGTCCGGAATTGAAACTGCACCAGTGCGGCCTGCCGAAGAAGATGGCGCTCGAACTGTTCAAGCCGTTCATCTATTCGCGCCTTGACGCCAAGGGTTTCTCTTCGACGGTCAAGCAGGCCAAGAAGCTGGTGGAAAAGGAACGCCCCGAGGTCTGGGACATTCTGGACGAAGTGATCCGCGAGCACCCGGTTCTGCTGAACCGTGCGCCGACACTCCACCGCCTCGGTATTCAGGCATTCGAGCCGACTCTGATCGAAGGCAAGGCGATCCAGCTGCACCCGCTCGTCTGTTCGGCGTTCAACGCCGACTTCGACGGCGATCAGATGGCCGTTCACGTGCCGCTCTCGCTGGAAGCCCAGCTGGAAGCGCGAACGTTGATGATGTCGACCAACAACATCCTGCACCCGGCGAACGGCGGCCCGATCATCGTGCCTTCGCAGGATATTGTCCTTGGTCTTTATTATCTCTCGATCATGGCGGAAGGGGAGCCGGGAGAGGGCATGGCCTTCGGCGACATTGGTGAAATTCACCATGCCCTGGCCAACAAGGTCATCACGCTCCACACCAAGATCAAGGGCCGTTTCCGGTCCGTCGATGCGGACGGAAATCCGACCTCGCAGATCTTTGAGACGACCCCCGGCCGCATGCTGATCGGCGAATTGCTGCCTAAGAACCATGAAGTTCCCTTCGACGTCTGCAACAAGCTGATGACGAAGAAGGAAATCTCCAAGATGATCGACACGGTCTACCGGGCCTGCGGTCAGAAGGAGACGGTCATCTTCTGCGACCGGATCATGCAGCTCGGCTTCCGCAATGCCTGTAACGCCGGCATTTCCTTCGGCATGGGCGACATGCAGATCCCGGACGCCAAGCAGAAGCTGGTGGCCGAGACCTCGGCACTGGTGACCGAGTACGAGCAGCAGTACAATGACGGCCTGATCACCCAGGGCGAGAAGTACAACAAGGTTGTCGATGCGTGGGCGAAATGTACCGACCGCGTTGCCGACGAGATGATGAAGCGCATTCAGGCTGTCGAGTTCGACGAGGAAACCGGCCGCCAGAAGCAGATGAACTCGGTCTACATGATGTCCCACTCCGGGGCTCGTGGGTCACCCCAGCAGATGAAGCAGCTGGCCGGTATGCGCGGCCTGATGGCCAAGCCGTCCGGTGAGATCATCGAGAACCCGATCATCTCGAACTTCAAGGAAGGCCTGTCGGTTCTGGAATACTTCAACTCCACCCACGGCGCCCGGAAGGGGCTGGCGGACACGGCGTTGAAGACGGCGAACTCGGGCTATCTGACCCGCCGCCTGGTGGACGTCGCGCAGGACTCCATCATTCTGGAACAGGACTGCGGATCCGAACGCGGCATTACGGTTGCCCCAATTGTCGATGCCGGCAACATCATCGCCACCTTGGGCATGCGCGTGCTGGGCCGGACCACGGCCGAAGACGTCCACAATCATCAGACGGGCGAACTCCTCGTGCCGAAGGGCAAGCTGATCGATGAGAAGGACGTCGACGCGATCGAGGCCGCCAAGGTTCAGCAGATCAAGATCCGCTCGGTTCTGACCTGCGAAACCGAGACGGGCGTGTGTGCGACCTGTTACGGCCGTGATCTGGCCCGCGGGACGCCGGTCAACCTTGGCGAAGCCGTGGGTGTCATCGCGGCCCAGTCCATCGGGGAGCCGGGAACACAGCTGACCATGCGCACGTTCCACATCGGCGGCACGGCCCAGGTTGTTGACAGCTCGTTCATCGAGTCCAATGTCGACGGTACGGTGAAGATCCGGAACCGGAACGTGCAGCGCGACTCCGACGGCAATCTCATCGCCATGGTCCGGAACATGTCCATTGTCGTTACAGACAGTGACGGCAACGAACGGGCGGTTCACCGGATCACCTACGGGTCGAAGCTGCATGTCGATGACGGCGATGCGGTCAAGCGCGGCCAGCGGATCGCCGAATGGGATCCCTACACCCGTCCGCTTCTGGCCGATGTGGATGGTGTGGTCGACTTCGAAGACCTTATCGACGGGGCGTCGGTGCAGGAAACGGCCGACGAGGCAACCGGCATCACCAAACGCGTTGTCATCGATTGGCGGTCGTCCCAGCGCGGGGCGGATCTGAAGCCGGCCATCGTGATCAAGAACGAGAAGGGCGAGGTTTCCAAGACCCAGCGCGGTCTGGACGCCCGGCTGATGCTGTCGGTTGACTCGATCCTGTCGGTTCAGCCGGGTGCGGTTGTGAAGGCAGGCGACGTGCTGGCACGTATCCCGCTGGAAAGCGCCAAGACCAAGGACATCACCGGTGGTCTGCCGCGGGTGGCGGAACTGTTCGAAGCCCGCCGTCCGAAGGATCACGCGATCATCGCCGAAATCTCGGGGACGATCCGCTTCGGGCGCGACTACAAGAACAAGCGCCGCGTCATCATCGAACCGGCCGACGAGGCCATGGAACCGGTCGAGTACCTGATCCCGAAGGGCAAGCACTTCCACCTTCAGGAAGGCGATGCCATCGAAAAGGGCGAGTATATCCTCGACGGCAATCCGGCGCCGCACGACATTCTCGCAGTCAAGGGTGTCGAGGCCCTCGCGGCCTACCTCGTCAACGAGATCCAGGAGGTCTACCGTCTTCAGGGCGTGACGATCAACGACAAGCACATCGAGGTGATCGTTCGCCAGATGCTGCAGAAGATCGAGATCACCGAGCCGGGCGACACCGAGTTCTTCGCTGGCGAGCAGATCGACAAGCTGGACTTCGATGAAGCCAACCGCAAGGCGATCGACGATGCTCGGGAGCCGGCCAAGGGCAATCCCGTTCTTCTGGGGATCACGAAAGCGTCCTTGCAGACGCGCTCGTTCTTCTCCGCGGCCTCCTTCCAGGAGACGACCCGCGTCCTCACGGACGCAGCCGTCAACGGCAAGGTCGATCCGCTGGTTGGCCTCAAGGAGAACGTGATCGTGGGCCGCCTGATCCCGGCAGGTACCGGCAGCGTGATGAAGCGGATCCGCAAGATCGCCTCGCGCCGCGACGACCTCATCCAGGAAGCGCAACGGCAACAGTCGTCCGAAAGCGCGGCGGAAGGGTTGCTGGAAGACCTGACCGGCGCCGCCGAATAGGCGGTCCGCCGGCAACAAAAAAACGTCGAAAGGCCGCCTTCTGGCGGCCTTTCTGTTGTGAACGCTCGAAAAGTCGGAAGGACGAACCATGAACGACAATGACGGTGAATTGGATCCGGTGGTCTATATTGTCATCGGGCGCGTGTGGCAGGAGGAGACTGCCTTGCCGCAAGACGCCATTACCATCCATGCGCTCCTGACGGCCCCGGATGACGACGACGCCGTGCGGCGGACCCTTGAGGCGCTTGCTGCGCAGGGCTACGCCGAAGCGGAGCTGGACCAGATCGGCGTCATTTCCGGAGAGCCGGAAGAACCGGTTTACGAAGGTGCCTACCAGGATGCACTGGCGGGAAACGTCGCGGTGGTGACATTCACAGGATAAGCCGGTCCAAGGCCCGCGGATGTCTGTCTGGACCGGTCACGAGACCTGGCCCCACAATGGTTGCAAGCCGGGTTCTAGGGGGGATGGAATCAGCGTGATGAGTGTCCGGGCCGCGATCCTCGGCGGAATGCTCCATCTTGAATCATCCGATTCACCTTTCATTCATAAATCCCTGAAAGCGCGTAAATCTGGCGCGAAAGAATAGAACAAATAGCTGCCGCCAGGCGACACGAACGGGACGTCCAGACCATGCGCCCCGTTCGAATCCTGCGCCGTGGGGCCCGGAACCGCGGATTCTCGCTTTTTTCGACAAATCGCTTGACGTTCCCCGGGGTCCTATGTAGTTTCCGCCCATCCCGAAGGCAGGCGGTAAAAGCTTGAGCGTCCGGCGCGACGAAGCGCTAGATCATTCCTTTTAAACGCTGCCGGGTTCATTGAGGCGAATAAACGTCGATTGCATGACCGTGGGTTTCCTGCGGTCCTCTGGTTTTCGCAGCGCCGGCCGCTCCAAAAGAGCGCGCGGGCGCGATTCTGCATGTCAGAATCCGCGGGGACTGCAGTTGCGAAACGAATTTTGGATGGACGAGGTAAAGGGCAAAAGATGCCGACCATCAACCAGTTGATCCGCAAGCCGCGGAAAGACCCGCCGAAGCGGAATAAAGTGCCGGCCATGGAGGCCTGCCCGCAGAAGCGTGGCGTTTGCACGCGCGTTTACACGACGACGCCAAAGAAGCCGAACTCGGCTCTTCGGAAGGTGGCCAAGATCCGCCTGACCAACGGCTTTGAAGTGATTGGCTATATCCCGGGTGAAGGTCACAACCTTCAAGAACACTCGGTTGTCATGATCCGCGGCGGCCGCGTGAAGGACTTGCCGGGTGTGCGCTACCACATCATCCGTGGCGTGCTGGACACCCAGGGCGTTAAAGACCGGAAGCAGCGCCGTTCCAAATACGGCGCGAAGCGTCCGAAGTAAGAGGTACGATAGATGTCCCGTCGTCACCGCGCAGAAAAACGCGAAATTAACCCGGATCCGAAGTTCGGGGACCTTGTTGTCACCAAGTTCATGAACGCAATCATGTACGACGGCAAGAAGTCGGTTGCCGAACGCATCGTGTACGGTGCCTTCGATGTTATCGAAAACAAGACACGCGAGAACCCGATCGAGGTGTTCCATGCGGCTCTCGAGAACGTCATGCCTCAGGTCGAGGTGCGCTCTCGCCGGGTCGGCGGGGCAACCTACCAGGTTCCGGTCGAAGTTCGCTCCGACCGCCGTCAGGCTCTTGCTATCCGCTGGCTGATTACCGCGGCGCGCAAGCGCAACGAAACAACCATGGTTGACCGCCTGTCGGGTGAAATGCTCGACGCCGCCAACAACCGCGGTACCGCCGTCAAAAAGCGCGAAGACACGCATCGGATGGCCGACGCCAACCGCGCGTTCTCGCACTATCGCTGGTAATTTGTGACTTCGAAGGGCTGACGTCATGTCCCGCACGCATAAAATCGAAGACTACCGTAACTTTGGCATCATGGCTCACATCGATGCCGGGAAGACGACCACCACCGAGCGGATCCTCTTCTACACCGGTAAGAGCCACAAGATCGGCGAAGTGCATGATGGCGCTGCCACCATGGACTGGATGGAGCAGGAGCAGGAGCGCGGCATCACGATCACGTCCGCTGCGACCACCGCTTTCTGGAAAGAAAAGCGCCTGAACATCATCGACACCCCGGGTCACGTGGACTTCACCATCGAAGTGGAGCGTTCCCTGCGTGTTTTGGACGGCGCGGTTGCTCTTCTGGATGCCAATGCGGGCGTCGAGCCGCAGACCGAAACCGTCTGGCGCCAGGCTGACAAGTACAACGTCCCGCGGATGATCTTCGTCAACAAGATGGACAAGCTGGGCGCCGATTTCGATCGTTGCGTTACGATGATCAAGGACCGCCTGGGCGCCACTCCCCTTGTCCTGCAGTTGCCGGTCGGCGCTGAGAACGACTTTGCGGGTGTCGTCGATCTTCTGAAGATGAAGGCGCTCATTTGGCAGTCCGAGAACCTTGGCGCCGCTTGGGACGAGATCGATATCCCGGCCGACCTCGCCGACAAGGCGCAGGAAGCTCGCGACGCTCTGATCGAGACCGCTGTCGAGGTCGACGAGGCCGCGATGGAGGCTTATCTCGAAGGGGAAGAGCCGTCCGTCGAAAAGCTGAAGCAGCTCATCCGCACCGGGACCATTTCCGGGACCTTCGTGCCGATCTTCTGCGGTTCCGCCTTCAAGAACAAGGGCGTTCAGCCGCTTCTGGATGGTGTCGTTGACTATCTGCCGAGCCCGGTGGACGTTCCCGCGATCAAGGGCATCGATCCGAAGACGGAAACCGAAATCGAGCGGAAGTCTGGCGACGAGGAGCCCCTGGGGCTTCTGGCATTCAAGATCGCAAACGACCCGTTCGTCGGGTCGCTGACATTCTGCCGGATTTACTCGGGCGTTCTGACGAAGGGCGTGTCGCTGCTCAACACGGTCAAGGACAAGCGCGAGCGCGTCGGCCGGATGATGCAGATGCACTCCAATTCGCGTGAAGACATCGATGTAGCCTTTGCCGGCGACATCGTTGCGATCGCGGGCCTCAAGGAAACCACCACGGGGGATACCCTGTGCGATCCGCTGAAGCCGGTGATCCTGGAGCGGATGGAATTCCCCGAGCCGGTTATCGAGATCGCTGTCGAGCCGAAGACCAAGGGCGACCAGGAAAAGATGGGTCTTGCCCTGAACCGTCTGGCTGCCGAGGATCCGTCCTTCCGCGTGAAGACCGACGAAGAGTCCGGTCAGACCATCATCGCGGGCATGGGCGAATTGCACCTCGACATCATCGTCGACCGCATGAAGCGCGAGTTCAAGGTCGAGGCCAATGTCGGTGCGCCGCAGGTGGCTTACCGTGAGACCATCACCAAGACCGCCGAAGTGGATTACACCCACAAGAAGCAGTCCGGTGGTTCGGGCCAGTTCGCCCGCATCAAGCTCACGATCGAGCCGGCCGAGCCGAACGAAGGACTCGTGTTCCAAAGCACGATCGTTGGCGGGTCTGTTCCGAAGGAATATATCCCGGGCGTTCATAAAGGGATCGAGAGCGTCATGTCGTCTGGCCCGCTGGCCGGCTTCCCGATGCTCGACATCAAGGCAACCTTGACCGATGGTGCTTACCACGACGTGGACTCTTCGGTCATGGCCTTCGAGATCGCGGGCCGTGCCGGTTTCCGCGAGGGTATTGCGAAGGCCGCACCGCGCCTCCTCGAGCCGATCATGAAGGTCGAGGTGGTGACACCGGAAGATTACATGGGTGATGTGATCGGGGATCTGAACTCCCGCCGCGGTCAGATTGCCGGCACCGAGAACCGGGGTGTTGTCACCGTGGTCACCGCCATGGTGCCGCTCGCCAACATGTTTGGATACGTTAACAACCTGCGGTCCATGTCTCAGGGCCGTGCGCAATACTCGATGGTTTTCGACCATTACGCGCAAGTACCGCAGGCCGTCGCCGAAGAGGTTCAGGCGAAATACGCCTGAACCGGATCGCACCAGTCACATAAGAATTAGAGAAACGGAGAAATCCGATGGCAAAAGAAAAGTTTGAGCGCAATAAGCCGCACGTCAACATTGGTACGATCGGTCACGTTGACCATGGCAAGACCACGCTGACTGCCGCAATCACGATGACGCTGGCGGAAGTTGGCGGTGCGACGGCGAAAGCCTATGACCAGATTGATGCAGCCCCTGAAGAAAAGGCGCGCGGCATCACCATCTCCACGGCGCATGTCGAGTATGAGACGGAAAACCGTCACTACGCCCACGTGGACTGCCCGGGTCACGCCGATTATGTGAAGAACATGATCACCGGCGCGGCTCAGATGGACGGCGCGATCCTGGTGTGTTCGGCGGCCGATGGCCCGATGCCGCAGACCCGCGAGCACATTCTGCTGGCCCGCCAGGTCGGCGTTCCGGCTCTGGTCGTGTTCATGAACAAGGTGGACCAGGTCGACGACGAGGAGCTGCTCGAGCTCGTCGAGATGGAAATCCGCGAACTGCTGTCGTCCTACGAATTCCCGGGCGACGACATTCCGATCGTCAAGGGCTCGGCTCTGGCGGCTGTCGAGAACCGCGATGTGGCCATCGGCCGCGACGCGATCCGTGAGCTGATGGCGGCTGTGGACGACTACATTCCGACGCCTGAGCGTCCGAAGGATATGCCGTTCCTGATGCCGATCGAAGACGTGTTCTCGATCTCGGGCCGCGGCACGGTTGTGACCGGCCGTGTTGAGCGCGGGATCGTGAAGGTGGGCGAGGAAGTCGAGATCGTCGGCATCAAGGACACCAAGAAGACGACGGTGACCGGCGTTGAGATGTTCCGCAAGCTTCTGGACAGCGGCGAGGCCGGCGACAACATCGGCGCCCTGATCCGCGGCGTTGCGCGCGAGGAAGTGGAGCGCGGCCAGGTTCTGTGCAAGCCGGGTTCTGTGACCCCGCACACGAAGTTCAAGGCCGAGGCGTACATCCTGACGAAGGAAGAAGGTGGCCGTCACACGCCGTTCTTCACCAACTACCGCCCGCAGTTCTACTTCCGCACGACGGACGTGACGGGTGTGGTGTCGCTGCCGGAAGGCACGGAAATGGTGATGCCGGGCGACAACGTGTCGGTTGACGTCGAGCTGATCGTGCCGATCGCCATGGAAGAAGGCCTGCGCTTCGCGATCCGCGAAGGCGGCCGTACCGTCGGCGCAGGCGTCGTCGCTTCCATCGTAGAATAAATCGCTGGCAGGGCCTGCGGCCGGGGACTGATCCCCGTGATGCGGGCCCGCCATTTACCTCGGGAACTCTGAAATGAACGGTCAGAATATCCGGATCCGCCTGAAGGCATTTGATCACCGTATTCTGGACGCCTCCACCAAGGAGATCGTCAATACGGCCAAGCGGACCGGTGCGCAGGTGCGGGGACCCGTACCACTGCCGACGCGGATCGAGAAGTACACCGTGCTTCGCGGACCGCATATCGATAAGAAAAGCCGCGATCAGTTCGAGATGCGGACGCACAAGCGTCTTCTCGACATCGTTGATCCGACGCCCCAGACGGTCGACGCTTTGATGAAGCTCGATTTGGCCGCTGGTGTCGACGTCGAGATCAAGCTCTGAGGCGGATCGAAGGGGACACGTCTATGCGTTCTGGAGTGATCGCTCAGAAGGTGGGCATGACCCGCATCTACACCGATGCGGGTGAGCATGTTCCAGTTACAGTCTTGAAACTGGAAAAGTGCCAGGTGCTGGCTCACCGGACTGAAGAAAAGAATGGCTATACCGCGCTGCAGGTCGGCGCCGGTCTGGCAAAGGTAAAGAACACGCCGAAGGCGATGCGCGGTCATTTCGCGGTTGCCAAGGTGGAGCCCAAGCGCACGCTTGCCGAATTCCGGGTCTCGGCCGACAACCTCATCGACGTTGGCGCTGAATTGACAGCTGACCACTATGTCGAAGGTCAGTTTGTCGATGTGACCGGGACTTCGATCGGTAAGGGTTTTGCCGGTGTGATGAAGCGTCACAACTTCGGTGGTGGCCGGGCATCCCACGGTAACTCGATTTCCCACCGGTCCCACGGGTCGACTGGCCAGTGTCAGGATCCGGGCCGCGTGTTCAAGGGCAAGAAGATGGCCGGTCACATGGGCGATGTCCGCGTGACCACGCAGAACCTGAAGGTTGTGCGCACGGATGTCGAACGTGGCCTGATCATGGTCGAGGGCTCTGTTCCGGGCGCCAAGGGCGGTTGGATCCTGGTCCGCGACGCGGTCAAGAAGGCGCTGCCGGAAGGCGCGCCGATGCCTGGAGCGTTCCGTGCGCCTGAAGGCGCGGAAGCTGGTGCTGCCGCAGCCGGGAAGGAGAGTGAGTGATGGAACTTGAGGTCAAGACCCTCGATGGTGGGGCGGCCGGTTCGATCACGGTGTCGGACGAGATTTTCGGTCTCGAGCCGCGCGCCGATCTGATCCACCGCGTGGTGCGCTGGCAGCTTGCCAAGCGCCAGGCGGGCACACACAAGACGCTGGGCCGGTCGGAAGTGACCGGCTCGACGAAGAAGATCGTCCGCCAGAAAGGCTCCGGCGGCGCCCGTCACGGCAACAAGAAGGCTCCGCAGTTCCGCGGCGGCGGCCGGGCTTTTGGTCCGGTTGTCCGGGATCACGGGCACGACCTTCCCAAGAAGGTGCGCGCTCTGGGTCTCAAGCATGTTCTGTCCGCCAAGGCGAAGACGGCCAGCCTGATCGTTGTCGAAGACGTCAAGGCTGCGGAAGCCAAGACCAAGGCGGTCAAGGATCGGCTTTTGAAGGGTGGTCTCACCAACGCGCTGATCATCGATGGCGCGGAACTCGACCGCAACTTCCAGCTGGCATCGCGCAACATCCCAAATGTGGATCTGCTGCCGGTGCAGGGCATCAACGTTTACGACATCATGCGGGCCAACACGCTTGTGTTGACCAAGGCGGCCGTGTCGGCACTTGAGGAGCGCTTCAAATGAGCAAACTTCCTCATTACGACAAGATCGTCGGCCCTGTGATCACGGAAAAGGCCACCATGGCTTCCGAGGAGAACAAGGTCGTATTCAAGGTTGCCAACGATGCAACCAAGCCGCAGATCAAGGCTGCGGTTGAGGCACTGTTCGGCGTGAAGGTGACGGGCGTGAACACCCTGGTCCGCAAGGGCAAGGTGAAGCGCTTCCGTGGGCGCCTTGGCCGTCAGTCCGACTACAAGAAGGCCGTCGTGACGCTCGCCGAAGGGCAGGCCATCGACGTGACCACCGGGCTTTAAGACGGGGACTAAGGAAAAATGGCACTTAAGACATTCAATCCCACGTCCCCCGGCCGCCGTCAGCTGATTCAGGTTGACCGGTCCGGTCTTTGGAAAGGCAAGCCGGTCAAGACATTGACCGAGGGCCTGACCAAGTCTGGTGGACGTAACAACATGGGCCGCTTGACGGCTCCGAACCGTGGCGGCGGTCACAAGCGGTCCTATCGTCTTGTGGACTTCAAGCGCCGCAAGTGGGACATGCCGGCCACGGTCGAGCGCCTCGAATACGATCCGAACCGGACCGCGTTCATCGCTCTGATCCGTTACGAAGACGGCGAGCTGAGCTACATTCTGGCGCCGCAGCGGCTGGCAGCGGGCGACAAGGTCGTTGCGGGTGCAGCGGTTGACGTCAAGCCGGGTAATGCAATGCCGCTTTCGGCCATCCCGGTGGGCACGATCGTGCACAACATCGAGATGAAGCCGGGCAAGGGTGCGCAGATCGCACGGTCCGCCGGGGCTTTCGTCCAGGTGGTCGGCCGCGACCAGGGCTACACGGTCCTGCGTCTGATGTCCGGCGAGCAGCGCAAGGTTCTGGGTTCCTGCATGGCCACTGTCGGTGCCGTGTCCAACCCGGACCACTCGAACATCAATCTCGGCAAGGCGGGGCGCAAGCGCTGGCTGGGCCGGGTACCGCACACACGCGGTGTCGCCATGAACCCGATCGACCACCCGCACGGCGGTGGTGAAGGTCGGACATCGGGCGGCCGTCATCCGGTGACCCCGTGGGGTAAGCCGACCAAAGGCAAGCGCACGCGGCGTAACAAGCAAACGGACAAGTTCATCGTCCGTAGCCGTCACGCGCGGAAGAAGTAAAGGGCAAGGATCGTGTCACGTTCTGTCTGGAAAGGTCCGTTTGTTGACGGGTACCTGCTGAAAAAAGCGGACAAGGTACGGGAGTCCGGCCGCAACGAGGTCATCAAGACCTGGAGCCGCCGCTCTACGATCCTGCCGCAGTTCGTCGGGCTTACCTTCGGTGTCTACAACGGTCAAAAGCACGTCCCGGTGCTGGTGTCTGAAGAAATGATCGGTCACAAGTTCGGCGAGTTCTCGCCGACCCGGACCTATTACGGACACGGCGCCGACAAGAAGGCGAAGAGGAAGTAACGATGGGCAAGCCGAAGCGTGAGCGGACGCTCGCTGACAATGAGGCTCGGGCAATGACCCGGATGCTGCGCGTGTCTCCGCGCAAGCTGAACCTCGTTGCGGCTTCGATCCGCGGCAAGAAGGTTGGTTCTGCGATCGCAGATCTCACCTTTTCCCGTAAGCGCATCGCAAATGACGTCAAGAAGACCTTGATGTCTGCGATCGCGAATGCCGAAAACAACCACGACCTGGATATCGACAACCTGGTGGTCGCCGAGGCCCATGTGGGCAAGGCTTTCGTCATCAAGCGGTTTCAGGCCCGGGCGCGTGGCCGGGTTGGCCGGATCGAGAAGCCATTCTCGAACCTGACAATCGTCGTGCGCGAAGTCGAGGAGAGTGCCTGATGGGACACAAAGTTAACCCGATCGGCATGCGCCTCGGGATCAACCGGACCTGGGATTCCCGCTGGTTCGCCAACAAGGGCGAATACGGCGATCTGCTTCACGAAGATTTCCGGATCCGTGAGTTTCTTTTGAAGGAACTCAAGCAGGCCGCGGTCTCAAAGATCGTGATCGAGCGCCCGCACAAGAAGTGCCGCGTCACCATTCATTCCGGCCGTCCGGGTGTGGTGATCGGCAAGAAGGGTGCGGATATCGAGCGTCTTCGCAAGAAGATCAACGAGATCACCAAGTCCGAAGTGCACCTGAACATCGTTGAAGTGCGCAAGCCGGAAATCGATGCCACATTGGTTGCCGCATCCATCGCCCAGCAGCTGGAGCGCCGCGTCGCGTTCCGCCGGGCCATGAAGCGTTCGGTCCAGTCGGCGATGCGCCTGGGCGCACAGGGCATCAAGATCACCTGCGGTGGCCGTCTCGGCGGGGCGGAAATCGCCCGGATCGAGTGGTACCGGGAAGGCCGCGTGCCGCTTCACACCCTGCGTGCCGACATCGACTACGGTGTGGCTTCCGCGCACACCGCCTATGGTGTGTGCGGTGTGAAGGTCTGGATCTTCAAGGGTGAAATTCTCGAGCATGACCCGATGGCGTCTGAAAAGCGTGCAACGGCGGGCTCGGATAGCAACCAGGGTGATCGCGGCGGACGCCGGGATCGGGGCCGCGAGCGCGCAGCTTAAGTTAAGCTGCCTGCCGCTCGTTAAACACGAAAGACGAGAGAAGAACGATGCTGCAACCGAAGCGCACAAAGTTCCGCAAGCAGCACAAGGGCCGCATCCACGGTCTGTCGAAGGGGGGGACTGACCTCAACTTCGGCGCTTACGGTCTGAAGGCGATTGAGCCTGAGCGCGTGACCGCGCGTCAGATCGAAGCGGCCCGCCGTGCCATGACCCGCCATATGAAGCGTGCGGGTCGCGTGTGGATCCGCATCTTCCCGGACGTCCCGGTCTCTTCAAAGCCGGCCGAAGTCCGCATGGGTAAGGGTAAGGGGTCTCCGGATTACTGGGCATGCCGCGTCAAGCCTGGCCGGATCATGTTTGAAATCGATGGTGTGTCGGAAGATGTCGCGCGCGAAGCGATGCGTCTTGCCGCCGCCAAGCTGCCGATCAAGTGCCGGTTCGTTCAGCGGATCGCCGAGTAAGGCAGTCAAGGAGTAAAGAGCCATGAAGGCGAGTGATGTGAGGGCAAAGACCCTGGACGAGCTCCGCACCGAGCTCGAAGGCCTCAAGAAGGAGCAGTTCAACCTGCGCTTCCAAAGGGCCACGGGTCAGCTTGAGAACACTGGGCGCGTCCGGCAGATCCGCCGTGATATCGCTCGGATCCAGACGATCATGCGCGAAAAGCGCGTGACGGCAAACGCGTAAGGAGACGACGACATGCCGAAGCGTATTTTGCAGGGCACCGTTGTCAGCGACGCGAATGACAAAACGGTGACAGTGCTGGTGGAACGCCGTTTCACCCACCCACTGCTGAAGAAGACCGTGCGCCGGACAAAAAAGTACCGGGCGCATGACGAGGCGAACAACTACAAGGTCGGCGACATCGTGCAGATCGAAGAGTGCGCGCCGATTTCCAAGAACAAGCGTTGGACCGTGGTCGCTCACTGATCACGATCCTCACAGTTTGAGCATCAGGCGCCCTTTGGGGGAGCGCCGATAGAAGAACAAGGCAGCCAGTCATGATTCAGATGCAAACTAACCTCGACGTCGCCGACAATTCCGGCGCCCGTCGTGTCATGTGCATCAAAGTGCTCGGCGGCTCGAAGCGCAAATATGCCCAGGTCGGCGACATTATCGTTGTCTCCGTCAAAGAGGCTATTCCGCGGGGCCGCGTTAAAAAGGGCGACGTGATGAAGGCTGTCGTCGTGCGCACGGCAAAGGATATCCGCCGTCCCGATGGCAGCGTGATCCGGTTCGACCGCAATGCGGCCGTTTTGGTGAACAACAACAAGGAGCCGGTCGGCACCCGTATCTTCGGGCCAGTGCCGCGCGAGCTTCGTGCGAAGAACCACATGAAAATTATCTCGCTCGCGCCGGAGGTGCTCTGATGGCTGCGAAAATTAAAAAAGGCGACACGGTGGTCGTGCTGACCGGCCGTGACAAGGGCAAAACCGGCGAAGTGATTTCGGTCCAGCCGTCGGACAACAAGGCCCTTGTGCGCGGTGTGAACATGGTGCGCCGTCACCAGCGCCAGACGCAGACGCAAGAGGCCGGGATCATCGCCAAGGAAGCGCCGATCCATTTGTCGAACCTGGCGGTTGCCGATCCGAAGGACGGCAAGCCGACCCGTGTCGGCTTCAAGACCAATGACGATGGCACCAAGGTCCGTGTGGCCAAGCGTTCGGGAGACCTGATCGATGGCTGAGACCCAAAACGTTCCGCGCCTGAAAACGCAGTATGAGACCGTCATCAAGAAGCAGCTTCAGGAGAAGTTCCAGTACAAGAACCCGATGCAGGTTCCCGCGCTGGAGAAAATTGTCCTGAACATTGGCGTCGGGGAAGCCGTTGGCGACTCCAAGAAGGCGCGTACTGCTGCGGATGATCTGGCTCTGATCTCCGGTCAAAAGCCGGTCATCACCAAGGCCAAGAAATCCATAGCGACCTTCAAGGTGCGCGAAGGCATGCCGCTTGGCACGAAGGTGACCTTGCGCGGCCAGCGGATGTACGAATTTCTGGACCGTCTGATTACCATCGCGCTTCCGCGCGTGCGGGACTTCCGGGGCTTGAACCCGAAGAGCTTCGACGGTCGTGGCAACTACGCCATGGGCATCAAGGAACACATCGTGTTTCCGGAGATCGAGTACGACAAGGTCGACCAGATCTGGGGCATGGACGTGATCGTGTGCACCACGGCGGCAAACGACGACGAAGCGCGCGAATTGCTCCGCGCGTTCAACTTCCCGTTCACGAAATAACGGGCAAGGAAGGGAACGACGATGGCGAAGAAGAGCGCGGTCGAAAAGAATGAGCGTCGCAAGAAGCTCGTGAAGAAATACGCTGTGAAGCGCGCTGCCCTCAAGGCGATGGCCAAGGACGAGAGTCTGAGCCTTGAAGAGCGGTTCAACGCACGCCTGCAGCTGGCGAAACTGCCGCGGAATTCCGCACCCAACCGGATTCGCAACCGGTGTGAAGTGTCGGGCCGCCCGCGCGGTTTTTACCGTAAGCTGAAGATGTCGCGGATTGCGCTTCGTGAACTTGGCTCGCTGGGCAAGATCCCGGGCCTGGTCAAGTCGAGCTGGTAAGGAGACACTCCCATGGCAATATCTGATCCGTTGGGGGATATGCTGACCCGGATCCGGAACGCTCAGTTGCGGAAAAAGACGAAGGTTAGCTCACCAAATTCCAAATTGCGCGCGCATGTACTTGATGTGCTCGCGAAAGAGGGATACATCCGCGGTTACACCACGGTTGACTTCGAGGGCGGAAAGTCCGAGTTGGAAATCGAATTGAAGTACTTCGATGGCGAGCCGGTCATCCGCACGATTGAGCGGGTCTCCAAGCCGGGCCGCCGGGTGTACGCTTCGGTGAAAAACATCCCGCATGTGTCCAATGGCCTGGGCGTGTCGATCATCTCGACGTCGCGCGGCGTCATGAGCGATCATCAGGCGCGGGAAGAAAACGTAGGTGGCGAGGTTCTTTGCCGCGTCTTCTGACGCGGCAGACCCGCTGAAACAACGACAAGGTTGGTCAAATGTCTCGTATTGGCAAAAAGCCAGTCCCCGTGCCAAGCGGGGTAACGGCATCGATCGACGGTCAGACAGTCACGATCAAGGGACCGAAGGGTGAAAAGGCCTTCGTTCTGAATGATCTGGTTCTGGCCGAAATGACGGATGGCGGCATCAAGATTGATCCGCGTAACAACTCCAAGCCGGCCCGCTCCATGTGGGGCATGAGCCGCACCATGGTTGCGAACCTGATTGCGGGTGTCACCGAGGGCTTTAAGAAAGACCTCGCCATCACCGGCGTCGGTTATCGCGCCCAGGTCCAGGGTGAAAACCTTCAGCTTGCGCTGGGATTCTCGCACGACGTGGTTTATCCGATCCCCGAGGGGATCGAAATCAAGTGCCCGAAGCCGACCGAAATCACTGTAACCGGCACCGACAAGCAGCGTGTTGGACAGGTGGCGGCCGAGATTCGGGAATTCCGCCCGCCGGAGCCCTACAAGGGCAAAGGCGTTCGCTATGCGGACGAATTTATCGTCCGTAAGGAAGGCAAGAAGAAGTAACGGACCCAAGATCATGGCGAATAGCAACAATGCTTTCGAACGCCGCCGCGATCGCGTGCGCCGTTCCATCAAGAAGGTCGCGAACGGTCGTCCGCGTCTTTCGGTCTTCCGCTCGTCCAAGCAGATCTATGCTCAGATCATCGACGACGCGAACGGCCACACTATCGTCGCAGCCTCGACGATCGAGAAGGATCTGAAGGGCACCTTGAAAACGGGCGCCGACACCGCAGCAGCCGCTGCCGTCGGCAAGCTGGTTGCCGAGCGGGCGAAAGCCGCAGGCGTCAAGGAAGTCGTGTTCGACCGGGGCGGATATGTCTATCACGGGCGCGTCAAGGCGCTTGCTGATGCGGCCCGCGAAGGTGGACTTGAATTCTGACCAGCGCCCCTTGGCGCTCTTGAGAACGAAAGACGTATAAAATGGCGAGACAGGATAATCGCGAGCGCGAAGAGCGTGACAGCGAGTTTGTCGATAAGCTGGTCCACATCAACCGCGTCGCGAAGGTGGTCAAGGGTGGCCGCCGCTTCGGCTTCGCCGCGCTCGTGGTGGTTGGCGACCAGAAGGGCCGTGTCGGTTTCGGTCACGGCAAGGCACGGGAAGTGCCTGAAGCAATCCGCAAGGCAACGGAAGCTGCCAAGCGCACCATGATCCGCGTGCCGCTGCGCGAAGGCCGGACACTGCACCACGACGTCGAAGGCCGTCATGGCGCCGGCAAGGTGATCATGCGGGCCGCACCGGCCGGTACCGGTATCATTGCCGGTGGCCCGATGCGCGCCGTGTTCGAGACCCTGGGTGTGCAGGATGTGGTTGCCAAGTCGCTGGGGTCCTCAAACCCCTACAACATGGTGCGTGCCACATTCGATGCGCTGACTAAGGAAGACAGCCCGCGCTCGGTCGCGGCACGCCGCGGCCTCAAGGTCTCCGTGCTGCAATCGCGCCGCCGGGACAACAATGACGAGGCGGCTCCGGCTGCCGCTGAGGCTTGATCCCGGCGGCTCCAGCCCCCAGCTGAATAAGGGTTAGTTCCATGGCGAACACCGAAAAGACCGTAACGGTCGAACAGATCGGGAGCCCGGTGCGCCGTCCGCAAGATCAGCGCGCCACGCTCATCGGTCTCGGCCTGAACAAGATGCACCGCCGTTCCACACTGAAGGACACACCGGAAGTGCGCGGCATGATCAGGAAGGTCCAGCATCTCGTTCGCGTCGTCGAAGACAACGCGTAAGAGCGGGATGAGGAGAAGAAAACATGAAGCTCAATGAACTTCGTGACAACGAGGGTGCCGTCAAGGACCGCACTCGCGTTGGCCGCGGCATCGGTTCCGGCAAGGGCAAGACCGGCGGCCGTGGTGTGAAGGGTCAAAAGTCCCGCTCCGGTGTGGCCATCAAGGGTTTCGAAGGTGGACAGATGCCGTTGCATCGGCGCCTGCCGAAGCGCGGTTTCACCAACATCTTTGCCAAGGACTACAATGTGGTCTCCCTGGGCCGGGTCCAGCAGGCAATTGATGCGGGTAAACTCGACGCATCTGCGCCGGTCACCGTTGAAACTCTGAAGGCGGCTGGAATCGTCAAGCGGGTTCGCGATGGCGTGCGCTTGCTGTCCGACGGTGAGCTGAAAGGCGCCGTCACCTTTGAGATCGCCGGGGCCTCCAAGGCCGCAGTGGATGCGGTCGAGAAAGCGGGCGGCAAGGTTGTCGTTCTGGGAGCTCAGGCTTAACAGCCTGGGCTTTTCCCATTTGTCGGTAATAAACTGACCGGAGTAGGGCATGGCATCGGCCGCCGAGCAACTGGCGTCAAATCTTAATTTCTCAGCTTTCGCCAAGGCTGAAGAACTCAAAAAGCGCATCTGGTTTACACTGGGGGCGCTTTTGGTTTATCGACTGGGCACTTACATTCCGCTGCCCGGCATTAACCCTGAAGCGTTCGCACAGGCCTTCAACCAGGCCCAGTCCGGCATTATCGGCATGTTCAACATGTTTGCCGGTGGCGCCGTGGAGCGCATGGCGATTTTCGCCCTCGGCATCATGCCTTATATCTCAG
The DNA here is from genome assembly GCF_008711285.1 of Roseibium aquae. Classification (GTDB taxonomy): domain Bacteria; phylum Pseudomonadota; class Alphaproteobacteria; order Rhizobiales; family Stappiaceae; genus Roseibium; species Roseibium aquae. The sequence continues at coordinate 111,651 of NZ_VXDC01000008.1, read as the reverse complement.
CCTCGATCATCATGCAGCTCATGACGACCGTCGTTCCGACGCTCGAGCAGCTGAAGAAAGAGGGTGAACAAGGCCGAAAGGTGATCAACCAGTACACCCGCTACGGCACGGTGATCCTGGCGACTTTCCAGGCGTACGGCATCGCGGTTGGCCTGGAGGGGGCGACCAATGTCGTCACGGATCCGGGCTGGTTCTTCCGCGCTTCGACCGTAATCACGCTGGTTGGCGGCACGATGTTCCTGATGTGGCTCGGTGAACAGATCACGTCGCGGGGGATCGGAAACGGGATTTCGCTGATCATCTTTGCGGGTATTGTCGCGGGCCTTCCCGGGGCGATCGTCTCGACCCTTGAATTGGGCCGTCAGGGCGCTCTTGCCACCGGGATCATTCTGGGTGTGATCATTCTCGCGATCGTCGTGATCGGGTTCATCGTGTTCATGGAGCGGGCGCAGCGCCGGCTGCTGATCCAGTACCCGAAGCGGCAGATGGGCAACCGTATGTTCGAGGGCAATACGTCCTTCCTGCCCTTGAAGCTGAACACGGCTGGCGTCATTCCGCCGATCTTCGCGTCCTCGCTGCTTCTGGTCCCGGCGACGATCTCGGGGTTCAACCAGGGCGGGGGTAATGAATGGCTGACGACGATCACGGCCTTGCTGGGACATGGTCAGCCGCTGTTCATGATCTTCTACGCGGCCATGATCGTCTTCTTCTGCTTTTTCTATACGGCGATCGTCTTCAATCCGAGCGATACGGCGGACAATCTGAAGAAACATGGCGGCTTTATCCCGGGTATCCGTCCGGGAGAGCGCACGGCGCAATATATCGACTACGTCCTGACCCGGATCACGGTCGTCGGCGCTATCTACATCACCCTCGTTTGTCTATTACCCGAATTCCTGATTTCGGCGACGGGCGTTCCGTTCTATTTCGGTGGGACCTCGCTCTTGATTGTTGTCAGCGTGACGATGGATACTGTGTCCCAGATCCAGGGTCATCTGCTGGCGCACCAGTATGAAGGGCTGGTCAAGAAAGCCAAACTCAGGGGGAAACGTCGATGAGGCTCATTCTGCTCGGACCGCCGGGAGCGGGCAAAGGCACCCAGGCCGCCCGTCTCGTGGAGACACATAAAATTGCCCAGCTGTCCACGGGCGACATGCTCAGGGCGGCCGTAAAGGCCGAAACGGCGGTCGGACTGCAGGCCAAGGAAGTCATGGATCGCGGAGATCTGGTGTCGGACGATATCATCGTCCAGATCATTTCCGACCGAATCGAGGAAGCGGACTGCGTCAACGGCTTCATCCTTGACGGCTTTCCGCGGACAATCGCGCAGGCGGACGCACTGGAAGATCTGCTCGAGCATAAAAACATGCAGCTGGACGCGGTGGTCGAACTGGAAGTGGATGATGAGGTGCTCGTCGGCCGCATCGAGAACCGTGCGAAGGAAACCGGCGGCGCGCGCGCCGACGACAACGCCGAAACCCTTCGCAAGCGGCTTGAAGTTTACCATGCGCAAACCGCCCCCGTTTCGGATTACTACAAGAAAAAGGGCATGTTGCGAACGGTGGACGGGATGGCTTCGATTGATGAGGTCGCGGCCAGTATCGACACGATCCTCAAGGAAGCCACCGCTGCTTGAGCGGGTAAAGGTTTCGGAAGTGTAAAGAGCGCGCGGCCTGCGCGCTTTTTTCTTGACGCGGGTGACTTGAAGCGCTATGGCACGCGCTCATTCCGTCGAGAATTGGGTGCCGTGCTCATGGTCTCATGAGGTGGCCCCGTCTGTGCTTTGCTCCGGCAGGCATATTGAACCTCCTGCAAGGGCCGGCCTCCACCGGACGCGGGGATAACAAAACCGCAGCTCAAGAGCTGCATTCAAATGGAGATGAACGTGGCACGTATTGCTGGCGTAAACATTCCGACAAACAAGCGCGTCGTGATCGCGCTTCAGTACATTCATGGCATTGGCCCGAAATTTGCCAAGGAAATCATCGCGGCGAACAACATCGATGAAGCCCGGCGGGTGAACGAGTTGTCGGATGCCGAAGTTCTGTCGATCCGCGAAACGATTGACCGTGATTACCTGGTCGAAGGTGATTTGCGCCGCGAAACGGCGATGAACATCAAGCGCCTCATGGATCTTGGCTGCTACCGCGGCCTGCGCCACCGCCGCGGCCTGCCTGTCCGTGGCCAGCGTACGCACACGAATGCCCGCACCCGGAAGGGTCCGGCGAAGCCGATCGCAGGGAAGAAGAAGTAAACTCACCGGGATCGGTGGTGGAGCTGCCGGGATTACGGCAGTGAAGAGATCGAACTAAGGATACGAAAATGGCAAAAGACACAACGCGCGTCCGCCGCCGCGAGCGCAAGAACATCTCGTCGGGCGTCGCGCATGTGAACTCGACGTTCAACAACACGATGATCACGATCACCGACGCTCAAGGAAATACGATTTCCTGGTCGTCCGCCGGTGCCCTCGGCTTCAAAGGCTCGCGTAAGTCGACCCCGTATGCGGCTCAGGTGGCTGCGGAAGACGCCGCGAAAAAGGCTGCCGAGCATGGCATGCGGACTTTGGAAGTCGAAGTGCGTGGTCCCGGTTCTGGACGCGAATCCGCGCTCCGGGCGCTGCAGGCAGCCGGTTTTCTGATTACGTCGATCCGCGATGTGACGCCGATCCCGCACAACGGGTGCCGTCCGCGCAAGCGCCGCCGCGTCTAAGGCCGTCCGGCTTTAGGTATCTGTTTCTCCAATGGCAAAGAATGGTGCGGCTGAACAGCCGGGCGGGATAGCCGAAGGGGCCAAAACGTGACGATTCAAAAAAACTGGCAAGAACTGATCAAGCCGACCAAGTTGGAAGTAAAGCCGGGAGATGACCCCAGGTTTCTGGCAACCGTCGTGGCTGAGCCTCTGGAGCGCGGTTACGGTCTGACGCTTGGGAACGCCCTGCGCCGGATTCTTCTGTCGTCCCTGCAAGGGGCGGCCGTGACATCGGTTCAGATCGATGGTGTTCTGCACGAATTCTCGTCCATTCCGGGCGTGCGTGAGGACGTGACAGACATCGTGCTGAACATCAAGGAAATCGCCATCCGCATGGAGGGCGAAGGTCCGAAGCGCATGGTTGTTCGCAAGCAGGGCCCTGGCGTCGTGACGGCTGGTGATATCCAAACGGTTGGGGATGTCGAAGTGCTCAATCCGGACCTGGTGCTGTGCACGCTGGACGAAGGCGCGGAAATCCGCATGGAGTTCACGGTGAACACCGGTAAAGGGTATGTCCCCTCCGACCGGAACCGTCCGGAAGACGCGCCGATTGGCCTGATCCCGGTCGACAGCCTGTATTCTCCGGTCAAGAAAGTGTCCTACAAGGTGGAAAACACCCGTGAAGGCCAGGTTCTCGACTACGACAAGCTGACCCTGACCGTCGAGACCGACGGTTCGGTCAAACCGGATGACGCGGTCGCTTTTGCCGCGCGCATCCTTCAGGACCAACTGTCCATCTTCGTCAACTTCGAAGAGCCGCAGCGCGAGGTCGCCGAGGACACTGTCCCGGAACTGGCGTTCAACCCGGCCCTTTTGAAAAAGGTCGACGAACTGGAATTGTCGGTCCGTTCGGCCAACTGCCTGAAGAACGACAATATCGTGTATATTGGCGACCTCATTCAGAAGACCGAAGCGGAAATGCTGCGCACGCCGAATTTCGGGCGCAAGTCGCTGAACGAGATCAAGGAAGTTCTGGCTCAGATGGGACTGCATCTGGGCATGGAAGTCGCCAACTGGCCGCCTGAGAACATCGACGATCTCGCCAAGCGCTACGAAGACCATCAGTATTAAGGGCGTTCGCGTCCTTCACGGAGCAACCGGGTCACTTTCGGAACAACGGAAGACCGCCCGATAGACAAAGGAGAGGGCCATGCGCCACGGGAAAGCCGGCCGCAAGCTCAATCGGACCGCCAGCCACCGCAAGGCAATGTTCGCCAACATGGCTGCGGCACTGATCAAGCACGAGCAGATCGTCACGACTCTGCCGAAAGCGAAAGAAATGAAGCCGATCATCGACAAGCTCATCACCTTGGGCAAGCGCGGGGATCTTCACGCACGCCGCCAGGCCATTTCGCAAATCCGCGATGTGGCCATGGTGAAGAAGCTCTTTGACACGCTCGGAGAGCGCTACAAGGAACGCAATGGCGGCTATAGCCGTGTTTTGAAGGCCGGGTTCCGCTATGGCGACAATGCGCCGATGGCTGTGATCGAACTCGTCGACCGCGATCCGGAAGCGCGCGGCGCTGGCGACCGGGTCCGCGTGGAAGCCCAGGAAGCGGCGGAAGCCGCTGCGTAACTTTGGCGATCTGCCAGTTTGCAAGTCTGGAACGGCGGGCCACGTGTCCGCCGTTTCTGCGTTCAACAGGACGGTCCATATGCCCCCCTGTCTTTCTAAGGGTCTGATTTACTAGAAAAAACAGAAAAGCCTGCCTCGGCAATTATAGCTATTTTAACCCGGCTTCGGCACTTTCAGGTGGTTACTTGGGGTTGTGTGGAAGGAGCTACTCATGCCGGCGGCGGACACTGGTACGTCCAGAACGAAAAAGAACAAGATTGCGCGTTTGTCGGTCATCCTGCCGGCATTGATGATCGGGATGACCTTCCTGACATGCGTCGCGGTGGGCATTGGCGGCTATGTCAATGCGCGTTCCGGCTTGGTGGATGCGGAAAAGCAGCAGCTCGAGCTGCTGGCCCAGTCGCGCCGGGATCTGGTGACGCAGAAGCTGTCTTCCCTGACAAGCGACCTGTCGAATCTGGCAACCGGCGCAGGAGCTGCGCTCGCCTTCACCGAGTTGAACGGAACCATGCAGACGGCCGCAAATGACCGTGCCGAATTGCTTGCGGTCTTTCAGCCGGAAGGGACGGACGCTGCTGCACGTGCCGAGCAGACGGGGTCCGATAGCCGGACGATGTATGCCTGGCGCCATAGTGAATTGCATGGCAGCTTCTATTCGGCGTGGAAGAATGCCGGCTATGGCGACATCTACGCGATCAACAAGGACGGAATGGTTATCTATTCGGTGACCAAATCCGGTGATTTTTTCGAGAGTGTCGGCGGGAATGTCCTCAGCGGGACGCCGCTTGCCTCGCTCTATGAACAGGCGCTTGCGGGCGAAAAGGGACAGCAGTTCTTCTCGTCCTTTGCCGCTTATGGCCCGGCCGATGGCGAGCCCTCGCTCTTCGTGGCGCAGCCTGCATATGTCCAGTCTTTCGCCGGTGATGAACTTGGCGGTGTTCTGGTGGTGCGGATCGGGTCCAGCTACCTGGACGAACTGACCATGCAGCGGGCCGGGCTTGGCGAGACCGGGCAAGTTTACATGGTCGACGGCAGTGGAACGCTGATCACCAACATGCCCTTGGCCGGGGAGCCGACAGCCCTGCGGGAAACCGTTGACGGAGACATGATCCGTGCGGCGATTGGCGGTCAGGTGGCTGGTGGCGAACTGATCGGCAAGGACGGCGCACCACGGCTGGCGTTTGCCGAGCCTGTGAGCTTCGGGGGACAGACCTGGGCACTGGTCGCGGAAAGGTCGGTTGAAGAAGCGTTGAGCGGTGTCACCGCAATGCGGGACTCGATGATCCTCATGACCCTCCTCACGGTTCTGATCGCAGCCGTCGTTGCCGTCTTCTTTTCCAGGTCCATCATCAAGCCGGTGGGCTTGCTCGTGACGGCGCTGCAGAACATTGCCAGCGGCAACACCGGTGTGGAGATCGCCGCCGCCAGACGGGGCGACGAGATCGGTGACATCGGGCGCGCTGTGGTGCAGATCCGGGAAAACGCGGCCGCTGATCAGGAACGGCGCGCTGCCGAAGATGCACGTGCCGCCCGCGACCAATCGGAGCAGCGGCAGAAGATGCTGCAGGATCTGGCAAGCGATTTCGAGGCGTCGGTGGGGCAGGTCGTTGAAACGGTCACCCGGTCCGTGTCTGAGCTGAGCCGGTCTGCCGAAGACATGCAGAAAATGGCCTTCACTTCCGGGGAGACATCGAACCGGGCGGCCCAGTTGTCGCGCGAAGCGATGTCGGAAGTTCAGTCGATCGCCTCGGCCTCCGACCAGCTATCGAGCTCGATCCAGCAGATCTCCTCCTTGATCGAGCGCTCGTCAGCCGTCGCCGAGCAGGCCAACGAACGGGCCCAATCCACCAACAGCACCGTGCGCTCGCTCGCGGAAGGGGCCAACCGGATTGGGGAAGTCGTGACGCTGATCAGCGATATCGCCGACCAGACCAACCTTCTGGCCCTGAATGCGACGATTGAGGCTGCCCGGGCCGGGGATGCCGGTAAAGGCTTCGCGGTCGTGGCTTCCGAGGTCAAGGAATTGGCGTCGCAAACCGGAAAAGCCACCGGGGAGATCCAGCAGCAGATTGACGGCATTCGCGCCGCGACTGACGATGCGGTCAGCGCGATCGGAGAGATCCAGGAAACGATTGCCCAGATCGCGGCGTCGGTCACGGAGGTCGCCGCGGCGGTGACAGAGCAGAGCTTCGCGACCCAGGGCATTGCCGAGAACACCCAGCGTGCGGCGGGCGGAACGTCCCAGGTTTCCTCCGATATTCAGGATGTCTCGCAAATCTCGGAGAACTCGACGGCCGCGGCGAACGGGTTCGTGGAGGAGGTTCAGAAGCTCTCCGCCCAGGCGCAGCGCCTTGATACGGAAGTGAACCAGTTCCTGCGGCAGGTCCGTTCCGCCTGAACCGCGGAGGGGACAATCCAAAAAATGGCCCGGCAGGCAATCTGCCGGGCCATTTGTGTTTGCCCTCAAAACTTCTTATCTCACCTCTAGAAGATCACGGAAAGATTCGGCTGAAGTCAGGAGATGTTTATGGCGTTCACGACGTGGCGCGTACCCGGCGGGATAACGCGCGCCCTTGGGCTTTTTGCTTTTCTGGCCATGATCGCGATCCCGGCGGCGCTTGTGGCGCAAGAGCGGCAGGTTCCCATCGATGCCGCCGAGATCAAGTTGTCCTTTGCGCCGATCGTCAAACGCGTGGCGCCGGCTGTGGTCAATGTCTATGCCAGCCGGACGGTGGTGCAGCGCCAGCGCGTTTCCCCGTTTTTCAACGATCCGTTCTTTCAACGTTTCTTTGGCGACCAGGGGCCGGGCTTCGGTCCACCCAGGGAGCGCGTGCAGTCATCGCTGGGGTCGGGAGTCATCATTTCGGCCGATGGGATCGTGATCACGAACCATCACGTTATCAAGGATGCGGATGCGGTCCGCGTCGCCTTGAACGACCGCCGGGAGTTCGATGCCGAAATCGTGCTTCTGGACGAGCGGACCGACCTTGCGGTGCTCAGGATCGACGGCGACGGTCCGTTCGAACACGTTGCATTCGCGGAAGGGGACAGCCTGGAGGTTGGTGACATCGTTCTGGCCATCGGCAATCCGTTCGGGGTCGGGCAGACCGTTACGCAAGGGATTGTCTCGGCCTTGGCGCGCACGCAGGTCGGGGTGACGGACTACCAGTTCTTCATCCAGACCGACGCGGCGATCAATCCGGGCAATTCCGGCGGGGCCTTGGTCGACATGGCTGGACGGCTGGTCGGCATCAACACGGCCATATTCTCAAGGTCCGGCGGTTCGAACGGGATCGGCTTCGCCATTCCCGCGCAAATGGCCCGGTTCGTGGCGGATGCGGCCGAGGACGGGGGCATGGTGCGCCGGCCCTGGCTCGGCGCGACGGTTCAGTCGGTGACGGCCGAAATCGCCGAAGCGCTGGGTTTGGACCGGCCGCGCGGTGTGCTTGTCACCAACGTGTTCGGCGGGTCGCCGGCGGACCGGGCGGATCTGCGCATCAGTGACCTGATTGTCGGCGTGGACGGCAAGGAGGTGTCCGATCCCGACTCCTTCGGCTACCGGTTTGCAACCCGCCGCCTCGGTGAAACCGCCTCCTTTCAGGTTCTGCGCAGCGGCCGGGAAGTGACGGTGTCCGTGCCGCTGCAACGGGCGCCGGAAACCACCCCGCGCGATACCCGTCTGTTGGATGAATACTCGCCTTTCGAGGGCGCGACCGTAATGAACCTGTCGCCTGCCGTGGCCGAGGAATTGCGCCTGGACGCCACCTATGACGGTGTGGTCATTGCTGACATCGATCCACGCGGGACCGCCGCGCGCGTCGGCTTGCGCAAACGCGATATTGTGCGGTCGGTCAATGACCGTCCCATCGACACAACCCAAACCCTTGAGCGGATCACCCGCCAGCAACCGCGCCTGTGGCAGTTGGAGGTGGTTCGCGATGGACAGGTCCGGCGCATCGTGCTGCGGGGCTAGGCGTTTGGCATGAGCGACCTGTTCACCGCATCGGGGCTTGGCAGCAACATCAACCGGCCATTGGCCGACAGGATGCGGCCGACCAGTCTGGAGCAGGTTGTCGGACAGGATCATCTTCTGGGCGAGGACGGCACCTTGACCCGGATGCTGCGCACCCGTTCGCTGGGGTCTTTGGTGTTCTGGGGGCCGCCGGGGACCGGGAAGACAACGATCGCGCGCCTTCTCGCCAATGAAACGGATTTGGCGTTCGAACAGGTCTCGGCGATCTTCACCGGTGTCTCGGATCTCAAAAAGGTCTTTGAGGCGGCCCGGGCCCGGCGTGTGTCGGGCAAGGCGACCTTGCTTTTCGTCGACGAGATCCACCGCTTCAACAAGGCCCAACAAGACAGCTTTCTGCCCGTGATGGAAGACGGCACCATCACGTTGGTGGGCGCTACGACGGAAAATCCATCGTTCGAGCTCAATGCGGCGTTGTTGTCGCGCGCGCATGTCATGACCTTTCATTCGCTGACGATCGACGCGCTTGGCCGGCTGCTGGCGCGGGCGGAAGAGCTGGAAGGCCGGCCTCTGCCGCTGGATGCCGACGCGCGCGCCGTTCTTGTCCGCATGGCGGATGGCGATGGACGTTCCGCCCTCACGCTCGCGGAAGACGTCTGGCGCGCGGCAGGGAAGGGCGAGGTGTTTGATGCCACGCGCCTGCAGGAGATCGTCCAGCGCCGCGCTCCGATCTACGACAAGAGCGCCGACGGACACTACAACCTGATATCCGCGCTCCATAAGTCCGTTCGCGGGTCGGACCCTGATGCTGCGCTATACTGGTTTGCCCGAATGCTCGATGGCGGCGAAGACCCCATGTATCTCGCCCGGCGGCTGATCCGGATGGCGGTGGAGGATATCGGGTTGGCCGACCCGAATGCCTTGGTTCAGGCGAATGCGGCCCGGGACGCCTATCAGATGCTGGGTTCGCCCGAAGGGGAGCTCGCGCTCGCGCAATGTGTCGTCTATCTGGCCACCGCCCCAAAATCCAACGGTGTCTATGTCGCCTACAAGGCGGCCCTGCGGAGCGCCAAGAGCAGCGGTTCCGTGCTGCCGCCCAAACATATCCTGAACGCTCCGACAAAGCTGATGAAGGCTGAAGGATATGGCGCCGGGTATGCCTATGATCATGACGCCCCGGAGGCGTTTTCCGGGCAGGATTACTTCCCCGAGGCCTTGGGCCGCCAAACCTTCTACGATCCCCCGGATCGGGGCTTCGAGCGGGAGATCCGCAAGCGGCTCGAGTATTGGGAAAGGTTGCGTCGGGAGCGTGGCGGCCGGGACGGCTGAGCCACCGGAGTATCTCCTGACAAGATTGATCGCAAAGTGATCTATTCGTTTCAGGAGGTGCTCTCGCCGCCGCCCGTGTCCAGTGTTGCCAACGCGGTTTTCAGGGATTGCATGAGGCGTTCGCGTTCGGCGGCCGGAAGCTCTCCCGGTGCCAGGGAACACAAGGCATCCAGTTGCCGGGAAATGCCTTCGAGATCCATGACCGCGGGGGCCCCGATGGTGGCCCTGTCTCCAAGGACGGTATAGGTTGAAAGCGGATAGGCGAGCCCTTTGACCTGTATTTCCCCTGCCTTCTCGCAGGCGATTTCGTCTTGAACCTGAAGGAAGGTTTCATACGAGATGAGGATGTCGCCTGGCGTCGCGGCACTTTCGAGCCGGGCGGCGGTGTTCACCCCGCGGCCGATGATCGTGTAGTCGAGCCGATCCTCGCTTCCGAAGTTTCCGACCGTACAAAAATCCGTATGAATGCCCATCCGGCATTTCAAGGGCCGCGTGATGCCCGATTGAAGCCAGATGCCTTCCAGTTCCCGCATGCGCTCCTGCATGGCGATGGCCATCCGCACGCAGTTGACGGCATCCTGCCGCACGCCCTGGGTATCCGGGTCTCCGAAGAAGATCAGGATTGCGTCGCCGACGAACTTGTCGATCGTCGCACCGAAATTCAGGGCAATACGGGACATTTCAGTCAAGTATTGGTTGAGCAGGTGGGTCAGGTCTTCCGAGGCCAGGCGATCCGCGGTTTCGGTAAAGTCCGCGATGTCGGAAAAAAACACCGTCAGCTTCTTTCGGGACGAGGCGATCTTCACTTCCTGACGGCCCTGGAAGATCGAATCGTAGACTTGCGGCGAGAGATACTTGGCAAGCTGTTTCGACAGCTGCTCCATCTGGGCCGTCTTGTCGGCCAGTTCCTTCTCCCGCGTCTTGAGTTCCGTGATGTCGGAATAGACGGCGACGATTCCATGATCTTGGGTGCGCCGTTCGTTGACCAGGCACCAGCGGGCGTCGGCGAACCGTTCCGTGAACGGGCCGGATGAGGCCGTCCGCCGCGCCAGCCGCTCCTCGATCCAGACATCCTCGTCGTTGCCGTCAATCATCAGCTGACCGGCAGCGATGGCATGGCGCAGAATGTCCTCGAACGGCGTTCCGACATCGAATGGCGCGCCGGGCGGGCAGGCAAAAAGGTTGCGGAAACGTGCGTTGGCCGTCACCAGCCGGTCGTCCGCGTCAAACAGGCAAAACCCTTCGGATGTTGCGTTGATGGCGTCATCGAGCCGCGACTGGGTTTCCGATAGCAGGCGATTTTTTTCCGCAAGCTGATCCTCGATGGCTTCCCCATGTTCCATCAGCGCATTGTAGAGGAGCCTGAGATCTTCCAGTTCGGCCTTGAGATGCTCGTTGTTCTCCGCAAGCCCTTCCCGCGGATCGTCGGTCTTTAAGGGTACGTCCGCTTCGGCGGGGAGGCCATTCGGGGACCGAAAAGAGGTGCTGTCCGTCATTTCAACAAATTCCAACCACCGGTTATTGCTCACGTCCGGTGAGAAACGGCTTTCAAGATACGGCTGAGTGGACATGGAGTATCGCGGTCAGCTGCCGGAATGAAAAGCGAAAAACGACGTGCTTGCCGCCATGGCCTGCTGCCAAGGGGGGCTTCGGGGGAAGGATCCGGACAGAAGGAATTAAACCCGGGGTAACTGCTTTAATGCTGACATGTTTGTCGGTGCACAGTCTCCTGGCCGCACTTGAGCGTGTCGGAAATCGGCGTTTTAAAGCCGGGGTGAAAAGGCGCTTTTTGAATGAAGGAAATTGAACTTCGATTGGCGCTGATTTTTTACGGAGGGGTGTCCCTTGCCATCTATATGCACGGGGTCAGCCGCGAAGTTCTGAACCTTGTGCGGGCTTCCGCGAAGCGATCCGCGCGGCCCAATGCGGCGATTGATGCGCCGCAAGCGCCGTTGGCCCGTTCTGAGGCCGAGGTCGCCTATGGACGGCTCTTGGAGGCCGTTGGCCGGTCGGTGGAAGTGAAGGTCGTGACCGATGCGATCGCCGGGGCCTCGGCCGGCGGCGTCAACGGAATCATGCTGGCGCGTGCGATCGCGCACGATCTTCCGATCGACGGGCATCGCGACTTCTGGCTGGAGAACGCCGATGTGACCCGTCTGGCCCGCAAGCAGAACGGCTTTGCCCGCTATCTCAAATCCGGCATGTCACCGATGCTGGACCGTGTGGTGGCAGCCCAGTTGAAGCGCGAAGTTGACGAACCCGAAACACGCGAGAAGCTGCGCCATTTCATGCAGTCGCGCTGGTTCACGCCGCCGTTCTCGGGCGAGGCGTTCATCGGCTGGATGCTGGATGCGTGTACCGGCATGGAAGACCACGGTCCGCCCGCAGGCACTCTGATTCCGCAGGGGCAATCCCTGGATCTTTTCGTGACGATCACGGATTACACCGGCCGCCGCCGGCGCATCCGCATCGACAATCCGGCCTTCATCGAAGAATGGGATCACCGCAAGATCCTGAAGTTTCAGGCAAGTCACCGCGCGGCCGGGGGGCTGGACAGCGAATTCGGGTCCGACCGGGTCGCGGATCTCGTTTTCGCCGCGCGCGCGACCGCATCTTTTCCCGGAGCGTTCTACCCTGCGACAATCGCGGAGATGGATCGGGTTCTGCAAGATCGCGGGGAAGAGTGGCCAAATCGCGAGGCCTTTGTTCGGGACCGGCTCGACCTGACCGGCACCCATCGTGAACGGCATTGCTTTGTCGATGGCAGCGTCGTGATGAACAAGCCCTTCGCGCCGGTTGTCGAGGCGATCCAGCATCGTCCCGCGTCCCGGGAGGTGGCGAGGCGCCTCGTTTACGTTGATCCGGTTCCGCCGTCCCAATCCCGCTCGGGTGTATCGACAGAGGAACTGCCGGGGTTCTTCAAGGTGATTTTCGCCTCGATGGCGCATATTCCGCGCAACGAACCAATCGGCGATGAATTGCGGGATATCGAAGCGCGAAACCGGCGGAGCCGCTGGCTTGCCCGCACCATCACGGCGGCCGATCCGGTCGTTGAGAAGGCAGTGCGCAGGATCATGCCGCTGCGGATGCGCATGAAGCCGGGTGCTGTGACCCGATGCCGGAAAAAGGCGAACGAGGCGGCGCATGCCAAGGCCGGTTTTGCGTTTCTCAACTACCAGGCATTGAAGCTTCATGCGGTGGCCGAACAACTCTCCGACCTGGCACTGCGCCTCGCTCGCGGCCAGGGGATGGACCTGAGCGAAACGGATCTGGCACCGCGCATCCACCAGCAATTCGAGGCGCACACAAACGGCGTATTGGAGGCGCCGCTCCGGCCGGATGCTGCCGTGATCGGCGTGTTGCGCCGGTTCGACATTGACTACCGCATCCGGCGGCTCCGCTTTGCCGTTCGCAAATTGAACACCTACTACAATGCGCCGGATCCGGACCGGCCGAAGGCGGAAGACCTCGACCGGCTCAAGAGCCGGATCTATGCTCAGATCGACAGTCTCACAATCCGCTGGAGCAAAGCCTTCTATAATGGCGAAGTTGCCGGCCTGGCCGCGGCGCTGGTCTCCTGCGGCACCTGCGACCAAGGGACGCCGGACGCGTCTTCGCCCACTCTCTCGGCCTTTCTGGACAAGGTCGGCGATCATATGGCGATGGAGGCCCATGACGAGCAGGTCGACGCGTTTTTCGCCCAGGAGGCAGCGGAGGGTTTGGAGGGAGCCTGGTATCGCGGGTTGATCGAGGCCTATGTGGGCTATGCGTTCTATGATCTGGTGATATTCCCGGTCTTGCAGCGCAACGACTTTTCGGAAGTGGTGGAAACGCTGGTTGATCGCATCAGTCCAGAGGATTGCCGGGATCTTTCTCCCAACGGGCTGGGATTGAAGGGCAAGGCGCTCAATTCGTTTGGTGCGTTCTTTAACCGCAGCTGGCGTGAGCACGATTACCTGTGGGGGCGGTTGAACGCCGCCGAACGCCTTGTTTCCATCCTCTTGTCGGCCTCGCCGGATATCGTCTTGCCGGAAAAGGAGATTTGGGAGATCAAGCGCGGTCTTTTCGAGGCGATCCTGAATGAGGACAGCGCTCATTTGCCGGCTATGGGCGCGGAAATCGAAGCCATCCGGGCGCGAATGTCGGCTTGGGATGAAGGGGCGACAGTGGAAGAAGAGGCGCCCGGTCCTTTTCACATCGGGGAAAGTGTGGTTTGAACGGGGTCTGCGTGGTGCAATGCAGAAACCAACATTGACCTACTCAAGTTTCAGGAAGATCCGTGTTCCCGTTTCTCGACCCAACAAGCGGCCTGATCGGTTTTATCAGCCTGTTCGCCCTCCTTTATGCGGCCAGTCTGGTCATTTTGTTCTCGACCGGGTCGGTTATGGTGCTGCTCAACCGGCGCCACCCGGAACGCCGCATTCAAAAGCGTGCGCCGAGCCACCGGGCAATCGATGACATCAAGTCCTCCATGCGGCAATTGTCCATCACCAGCCTGTGTCTGGCGATCGGCCTTTTCGCGCAGGCCAAAGGCTGGACCCTGTTCGCGCCTGTGGATCTGAACTGGTGGTCCGTGCCGCTGTTCTTCGTCGTGTCGCTGATCCTTCACGACACCTGGTTCTACTGGGGGCACCGGATCCTGCACACCAAGATGTTCTACCGGTTCCACAAGCCGCACCACATGACGATCACGCCAACGGTCTGGTCGAATGACGCCGGTTCATCCGTCGATACACTGTTCGCGCACAGCTACTATGCGCTGGTGCTCTTTGTCCTGCCGATCCCGCCGCTTGTCTTCCTTGGCCATCGTGTCTTCGACCAGGTGTCGGCGGCGATTGGCCACTGCGGCTATGAGCATTTTGCCAGCGCTTCGGCGCGCAAGCCCTGGCCGCTGCTGTGCACGCTCTATCACGACCAGCACCATCAGTATTTTGTCTTCAATTACGCCAATTACTTTTCGTTCTGGGACCGGCTGTGCGGAACCATCCATCCGACCTATGACGGCAAGGTGGAGGGGTTCGAGGCTCTTTACACTGAAACCCGGCTGAAAGGGCAGGGGGATCAGGCCTGATGCAACTGCTGCTCGACTACCTGACGGTCTTCGCGGCGATCTATGGCATCATGCTGGCGGTCTATTTTGCGACCGGCCTGGTGATGACGGCGATCAATGCCCGGCACCCGGACCGGCGGATCCAGAAACACCGCGATGGCATGAAGCGGGTCAAGACGGAGATCAAGGCCTCGATCAGCGCGCTGGCGACCTCATCGGTGTTGTTGTCCGCCGGCTATTTTGCGCAGACCCAGGGCTGGACCCTGTTCGAGCCATTGCCGCTTTCCTGGTGGTCCTTCCCGCTGATGTTCGTGGTGTGCCTGGTGCTTTTTGACGCCTGGTTCTACTGGGGACATAGGCTTTTGCATCTGCCGGCTTTTTACAAGTGGCATGTGCCCCACCACCGCTCGATTGCGCCGACCGTATGGAGCAATGACAGTTCCACCACGATTGACACGCTGATCGAGCACGGTTTCTATCTGGTTGTCTGGTTCGTTTTGCCCGCACCTGCACTCTCGGTTTTCGCCCTGCGCCTGTTCGACCAGATTTCCGGCATGGTCGGGCATTCGGGTTTTGAGTATTTCGCGTCGAAATCCTCGCGCTGGCCATCGCCGATGATCTGCACGACGTTCCATGATCTGCATCATTCACAATTCGACTATAACTACGGCAATTTCTTTTCGTTCTGGGACCGGGTTTGCGGAACAGTTCACCCGAAATACGACCATCTGGTTCAAACCATGGAGGGGTCGGGTCAGATCCCGGATACGGAAGACATGAAGCCGGCGAAGACGTCCGGATAACCGATCAGAAAGAAAGAGCGAAACCAAATGCTCGACCAGACGCTCACCGTCTTGCTGGAATTCCTGCCACTTTATGCGGCCGTTTATGCGGCCAATGTGTTCTTGTATTTCGCGACCGGCTGGGTGCTCGTTGCCATCCAGAACCGGCACCCCGAGCGGCGCATCCAGCAGCACCGGCGCGGCGAAAAACGCATGTGGAAGGAAATCCGACAGAGCGTGTATTCCCTGACCGTGACGGCCGGCTGTCTGGCAGGTGGCATTTTCCTTTCGCTCAAGGGCTGGACGCCGGTCAACCCGCTTGAGCTGACCTGGTGGTCGGCGATCCTCATGTTCGTGGTGTCAATCATCGCCTTCGACACCTGGTTCTACTGGATGCATCGCCTGATGCACACGAAGTACCTTTACCGCTTCCACGCCGAGCACCACAGATCGGTCGCGCCCACCGTCTGGAGCACCTATTCGGATGATCTGATCGATGCGTTCGTGATGCAGAGCTATTACCTGTTCGCGGTCATTGTCCTGCCGATCCCGGTGGTGGTGCTGATCGCCCACCGGCTGTGGGATCATTTCAACGGCACGATCGGGCATTCCGGCTTCGAGTTCTATGCCTCGCCCTTCTCGCGCATGCCCTCGCCCATGGTCTGTGTGACCTTCCACGATCAGCATCATTCGCGCTTCAAGTACAATTTCGCGAACTTCTTTTCGTTCTGGGATCGCGTCTGCGGCACCATCGATCCGAAATACGATTCACAGGTCAAGGAGTTCGAACAGATGGGGCGCAAGGAGGCGAAGCCCGCGGCTGCGGGCGAGTAGGCCGTGACCCTTCCGCATCTTCTTCTGGTGATGCTGGGCGGCGGCCTGGGCGCCGGTGCGCGCTATCTCGTGTCCGCTGCAACGTTGCGGGTGTTCGGGCCCGGGTTTCCTGTCGGCACTCTAGCGGTGAATGTCATCGGCTCCTTGTTGATGGGGATCCTGATCGGATGGCTGGTCCGCCACGATGCGTCCCACGCATCCACGCTCCGCAGTTTTTTGGCAACGGGCGTTCTGGGTGGATTTACGACCTTTTCCGCGTTTTCGCTGGACACCGCCGTGCTTTGGGAGCGGGGCGAGATCACGCTGGCGATGATCTATATCGCGGTCTCGGTGTTGCTGTCGATCACAGCAGTGTTCGCCGGGCTTGCCCTGATGCGTTCCCTGTCCGCTTGAGCCCACCTCTTTCAAATTTGGGAAAATCCCCGTATACGCGGGGCATCAGGCACGTTTGCGCGTGCTGTCCGTCCGGCGTGAGCAAAGTGGCCGGACCCATCATTTTGAGAGACATCCATGTCCGCGATTGAACAGAAAACCGTGACCGCCGACGAGGCGGGCATGCGCCTCGACCGTTGGTTCAAGACCCATTATCCGGGCCTTGGTTTCGGGCGGCTGCAAAAGCTGTTGCGGACGGGCCAAGTGCGGGTCGATGGCAAGCGGGCGGACAGCAATACCCGCATCGCCAAGGGCCAAGTGATCCGAATTCCGCCGCTTGGCGTGGAGTTGCCCGCCGATGACAAGAAGAATGCCAAGCCGAAGTCATCCAAACTCACGGCCGACGACAAGGCGGCGATCGAGGACATGCTCTTGTTCGAGGACAACCAGGTCATGGTCCTCAACAAGCCGGTCGGGCTGGCCGTACAGGGTGGCTCCGGGCTAAAGCGGCATCTGGACGGCATGCTGGAGGCCTACACCAATCAAAAGGGCGAAAAGCCGAAACTGGTGCACCGGCTCGACCGCGAAACTTCGGGCATCATTCTGGTGGCCAAGACACGCAAGGCGGCGCAGGAACTCACCAAGGCATTCAAGCACCGCAACACGCGCAAGATCTACTGGGCGATGCTGGCCGGCGTGCCGAAGCCGCGTCAGGGGCGGATCTCGACCTTTCTGGCCCGGGACGAGGCGGAAGAACGCATGCAGGTGGTGCGCCAAGGCGGGGCGGACGACGCCCAGCACGCGGTCTCCCTGTATTCGGTTTTCGAGAATTCAGGGCAGAAACTGTCCTGGGTGACGCTGAAACCGGTCACCGGGCGGACCCACCAGTTGCGCGCCCATGCCGCCCATATCGGGCATCCGATCATTGGCGACGACAAGTATTTCAATATCGAGAACTGGGAATTGCCCGGCGGGATTCAGAACCGGCTCCATCTTCTGGCGCGGCGGATCGTGATCCCGCACCCTTCGGGCAACGGGCTGATCGATGTCTCCGCGCCTTTGCCGCCGCACATGCAGCAAACCTGGAACCTTCTCGGGTTCGACACATCCGATTACAATCCGGACGCGGATGAGCCGGATGAGGCCCTGATCAAGCGTTAGACGCCTTGAAATAGCGCCGACAGGATCACGGCCACGAAGGTGACCCCGACGGCTCCTGCCACCAGCTTCCACGCATCCGACCGCTTTTTGAGCCCCGGCCAACCAAGCGGCTTGATGACCTGAATGGCAGCAAGGCAGAAGAGCAGGATGAAAATGATTTTGGTCATGGAAACTCGCGGTTCGGGCTGGACTTCCTGTGAATAGCGGCAGACCGGCAATGCGTCGAGCCTGAAGGCCTCGCAATAGCATGGCTTGACCCCGGCCTCAAAACCCGGCACATGCGGGGCCATCATCCTCCCGCCAACAACTCGAGCCGGCAATGTATCTCGTTATTTTCGATTGCGACGGCACGCTTGTCGACAGCCAACACACGATCATGCACGGTCTGGAGATCGGCTTTGAAGCGGTGGGTTTGGCGATGCCGGACCGGAAGACGGCGCTCTCCATTGTCGGACTTTCCCTTGAGCGGGCGTTCGAAGAGCTTGTCGGGCCGGACCGGGCTCATCTGGCCCGCGAGATGGCCAAGGCTTACCGCGCGGCAAAAGTTGCCCGCCGGAAAACAGGCGAAGACCTCGACCCGCTTTATCCGGGAACGCGGGACGCCCTCAACCGGCTTGCACTGCGCGACGATATCCTGCTGGGGATCGCAACGGGTAAAGCCCGGCGCGGGGTGGACCACATGGTCGAGGTGCACGATCTTCACAACCGGTTCGTGACCATCCAGACCGCGGACACTTCGCCGTCCAAGCCGCATCCCGACATGATTTTGCAGGCACTGGGCGAGACCGGTGTGGATGCCACCCGCACGGTCATGGTCGGCGATACGAGTTTTGACATGGAAATGGCCCGCAGCGCCGGTGTCCATGGTCTGGGCGTATCCTGGGGATACCATGCAGGACCGGCGCTGACCCGGGCGGGAGCCCGGACAGTGATTGACCATTTTGACGAGTTGGATGCTGCTCTTGCCACCCTTCTCAATTTTGACCAGGAACCAGCGTGATGCGTGATTTTCTTGAAGATTTGCAGGAGGCAGCGCGCAAGGACCCGGAGCAGCGGGCGCGGGAGCTTTCGCGCCGGGAATTGCCCAAGCGATTCTACAAACTGGCGCAAGCAGTTGAAATGGAGACCGGTTTTGCCATTCATCTGGATGGCCGACCGGTCAAGACGCCGTCCAAGTCGGTGTTGATCATTCCGGTGCGCCCCATCGCCGAAGCGGTCGCGGGCGAATGGAATTCCCAGGAAAAAGAGATCAACCCGGCGCGGATGCCGCTGACCCGCCTCGCCAATACGGCCCAGGACGCGGTCGAAGAAAGATTTGCCGACGTTGCGGACGAGATCGCACGTTTCGCCGGAAATGACGCCTTGTGCTACCGGGCCGATGAGCCGGACCGCCTGTGCGAGCGGCAGCGGACCCTTTGGGATCCCGTTCTCGATTGGGCGGGCACCGAGCTGGGCGGGCGTTTCGTGCTGATCGAAGGGATCATGCATCGCGATCAGCCGGAGGAACTGGTGTCCGCGTTCAGGGGGAGCCTCGACAGGTTGACGCCATTGCAACTCGCTGCGTTCCATACGATCACAACCCTTACCGGGTCGGCTGTTCTTGCTTTCGCCATCTGGCAGGACCATCTCGCCCCGGACGCGGTGTGGGCCGCCGCGCATGTGGAAGAGGATTGGAACATCGAACTTTGGGGCGAAGACGCTGAGGCTGCCCGTTTGCGCGCCTACAAGCGCACCGAGTTCGACGCCGCCGTCCTGACATTGAAAGCGGTATAGCTTGCTGGCCCGTTATCCCAGATAGAACGCCGTTGCCATCAGGAAGAAGATCAGAACGCCCAGAATATCGTTGGACGAGGTGATGAACACGCCGATTGCCATGGCCGGGTCGATGCCGATCTTGTCGAGCACGATGGGCATCGTGGCCCCCACCATGGCGGCGAGCGTGGTGACGGTGAGCAACGACAGTGATGTCGCCAAAGCCAGCCGGTGGGGCGCCTCGATGGGAAACACGAGCGACACCGCCATCACCAGGCAGGCGAGAATAACCCCGGCGATGGCACCGTTGCACAGGGCCGCAAGCAATTCCTTGAAAAGCCGATAGAACAGGTCCCCGGTCCAGATCGCGCCTGTCGCCAGGCCTTGAACGGCAACCGCGGACGCTTGCAGGCCGGCATTGCCCGCCATCGACATGGTCACGGGGATGAAGGCCGCCAGGATCGCTGCCGCTGCCAGTTGATCCTCGAAGGAGCCGACCACGGTCGCGGCAATGCTGGAGCCGATCAATCCGGTGAGGAGCCAAGGCAGCCGGCCTCTTACAATGCGGAAAACGGTGTCGTCCGCCTTGGCTTCGGACGAGACCCCACTCATCAGCAGCATGTCCTCGGCCGCTTCTTCCGACGCGATGCGGGTCAGCTGCTTTGGCGTGACGCGTCCCACGAGGTGCCCGTCCCGGTCGAGAACGGGCACGGTCCGCATGTCCTTCTTGCGGGCCAGCCGCAGCACTTCCTCTTGATCGGTGTCGGCCGAGACCGCGATGAAGTCGCGGTTCATGATGTCGGCAAGATGTTTCTGGGTGGGAGCGAGCAGCAGCTTGCCCACTTCCACCGTGCCGACCAGATGGTTTGAGGCGTCCAGCACATAGACCGTGAAGATCTTGCGGATCCGCTTGGCTTCATCGCGGATCTGCGCGATGGCGTGTTCAACGGTGCATGTTTCCGGCAAGGCAACAAACTTGCGGGCCATGATACGCCCGGCGCTGTCGTCGGCATAGATCTGCCGGCTTGCCAGAGTTTCGACATCGGGCAGGCGCTGGGCGAGTTCTTCCGCCACATCCTCGGGAAATTCATTGAGGATTTCGCTGGCGTCTTCCGGATCGAGCTCCGCGAGAATATCGCGGAATTGCTCGAGCGTCGCTTCCTGGAGCAAAATGGCCCGGAACTCCGGGCGCAATTCCGCGATCACTTTGATGGACGGGTCGGCGGGAAGCCACTGAAACAGTTTTCGCGCATGTTTGAGGCGCAGCCGTGTCAGCATTTGCATGACGTCGACCGGGTCCCATTTTTTCAGCGTGTCCACCAGTGCGGTCCGTTGACCATCCTTGACCATGGACCGCACCAGGGCGAGCGTGTCCTCGTTCGCGTCCAAAGGCTCGCTGGCCGGTTCCCGGTGCCAGGTCAGGTTATGGGGCGTGGATTTGGACATGGTCATTGGCCTCCTGGTGTGACCGGCCTTTGTAAGAAGCTGATATGACAAAGGGTTGAACGCCACGGCGCGCGGACCCGCAATCCGGCTTTCAGAGCAAATCTTGGTGAGGATGACGCGGCACGCTCCGATCCGGTCAGGAGACGCTCTAAAGGTCGGGTTCTTGAATATCCGCGAATGCGGCCCGCAGCTTTTCCGACCAGGCGGCGGAGAGTTTCTGGAAATAGGGATCGTCTTGTTCCACGCGCCATTGCCGGTCCGCCGAAAAGCTGTCCGTGCGGTAAAGCAGCAGATCGATGGGCATCCCGACGGACAAGTTCGAGCGAAGCGTGGAATCGAAGGACAAGAGAACGAGCTTGGCCGCTTCGCTCAAGCGCATGTCCGTGCGTGTGACGCGGTCAAGGATCGGCTTCCCGTATTTGTGCTCGCCGATTTGCAGGAACGGGGTGTCGTCGGATACTTCGATGAAGTTACCCGCCGCATAGATCTGGAACAGCCGCGGCGGCTCCCCCTTGATCTGGCCGCCCAGAATGAAGGTGACCATGAAGCTGTCAGCCGAAGCGGCCAGGGCCTCGCCGTCGATCGTCTTGACCTCCCGTACGGCACTGCCCACCAGACGGGCGGCCTGGAACATGGTGTTCACGGTCATCAGGGTCTGGTGGTCTTCGCTGGCACTGTTGATGTGCTCGGTCAACAGCGAAACGACGGCCTGGGTCACGGCCAGATTGCCCGCCGACAGCAGCACGATCACGCGCTCGCCCGGATCCTCCCAAAGATGAAGCTTCTTGAAAGTGGCGATGTTGTCCACCCCCGCATTGGTGCGGGTATCGGCGGCAAACACGAGCCCGCGATCCAGTTTCAACCCGACACAATAGGTCATGGCTTTCCCTCTGTTTTCCACCGGTCGCGCCGGACGGGAATGCGGCACGCTGGCGACAGTCGTCCGCGTGCTGACTGACGCTCTACTGCTGTTGCTGCAAGGCGCCCTGGCTGACGTCGACTTCCACTTTCAGATTTTCGTCGTTTCCGCCAAAGCGAATGCCGCGTATCGGGGCAGCGGAACGCGAGTCGAGGCCGGTGGTCAAGCGGATGTAGTGGTCGGTGGGGCATATGCCATTGGATATGTCGAAACCGATCCAGCCAAGATCCTGGACGAAGACCTCCGCCCAGGCGTGATGGGCCTCCGATTCCTGTTGATCCTCCAGAAGCAGATAGCCGGACACATACCGGGCCGGCAGTCCGGCCGCGCGCACGGCGGCGATGAAAATATGGGCATGGTCCTGGCAGACACCTTCGCCGGTGGCCAGCGCGGAAACTGCCGTTGCGTGGGTTTCCGTCACCCCGACGCGATAGGCCACCTTCTCGCGGATCAGGTGCATCAGGTCGTGGAGACCGGGAATCGGATCGTCCAGGTTCAGCGCGTTCGTCATGCGGCGGATGGCCTGGTTCGCCTTCGTCAACGGTGTGACCCGGGTGAAAATCCGAGTGGGCGCCGCGCCTTTTTCAAAACCGAGCACACCATGCGTTTCGCTGGTCTCGACGATCCCGCGGGCCGTGATGTGCACCTCTTCGAGACGCTCGTCGCTTGAAACCATGTGCACGAGATTGCCAAACGCATCGCGGTAGGTCGTGGCCCGTTGTATCCCCGGCGCGTCGAGTTCCCAATAAACCACCTTTTGACCCGGTGCTTTCGGCGGCGTCAGGCGCAGTTGCTGCATCGCATTGGCAGGAGGCGCGTCGTAGCGGTACGAAGTCGTGTGTCGAACGGTAAGCCGCATGGGTCCTTCCTTACGGTGGGCGGAAAAATCAGGCGAAGTTGTAATCTTTGGAAAGCTGATGGGCGAACGCGTTGTTGCGGACGATGAAATCGTTCAGGAAGTCGTCCAGCCCCTGCTGATAGACGTCTCGCATCTCCGCTTCCTTGAGATCCCGCCACAGCCCGGAGGCGAGATCTAGGCTCGGCTGCCGGGATCCATAAAACTGGCCGAGGTCATCCGACACGTCATCGATCCACTGGTAGCAATGGGCGAGGGAGCGCGGCATCTCCTTTCTCAAGATCAGGAATTCCGCCACGTTGAAAGCGGTCAATTCCGCGTTGGGGTAGGCGAACCGGTAGCTCCGCAGTCCGGAGAGCGCGCGCAAAAGCCCGCTCCATCTCTGGTTCTGCATGGAGCCGTCTCCGACCACGTCATTGTCTGGCAGCAGGACCCAGTATTGGGTATTGAGAACCCGCGCTGTGTTGTCGGCCCGCTCGACGAAATTGCCGAGCTGGCTGAAAAAATAGCCGTCGTCGCGCAAGACGGTGTTCAGCAGCGCGCCTCGAAAAAGATGGGAGCGCTGGCTGATCCAGGACAGGAAGTCGGGCAAACGGTCCTGGGTGATCGACTGTGGCGTCACTTCGGCAAACTCGATCCAGGTGGTGTTGATGGCCTCCCAAAGCTCTGCCGTGATACCGGTGCGGACGGACCGCGCGTTGTTGCGCGCCATTTCCAGGCATGTGCGGATACTGGACGGGTTGTTCTTGTCGAACACCATGAAAGAGATCACACTGCGCGGTGTGATCTCGTCATGCTTGGCCTGATACGCCCAGTCGCAGCCCGAACTCATCAAGGTGAAGCGCCAATCATCAATGGAGTTCTCACCCTGCTGGCTGACCATCGCGCTGCGATAGGCCACTTCGAGCAGTTTCGTGATGTTTTGTGCCCGCTCGTGATAGCGCGACATCCAGAAAAGGGAGGCAGCGGTCCGGCCCAGCATGCGACGTCAGTCCTCCAGTACCCAGGTATCCTTGGTGCCCCCGCCTTGCGAGGAGTTCACCACAAGCGAGCCCTTTTTCAGGGCAACGCGGGTCAGGCCGCCCGGCGTGATGCGCACGCGGTCGCCGATCAAAACGAAGGGGCGCAAGTCCACATGCCGAGGGGCAACACCCGAGGCGACATGCGTGGGACAGGCGCTCAAGGCCAGCGTCGGCTGGGCGATGTAATTGCCGGGATTGGCTTGCAGCACCTTGCGGAATTCCGCGATCTCCCGTTTCGAGGCCGTCGGCCCGATGAGCATTCCGTACCCGCCGGACCCGTGCACCTCCTTCACCACGATATCCGCCAGATTATCCAGCACGTAGGCCAGATCGTCGTCTTTCGAGCAGTTCCATGTGGGCACGTTCTTCAAGATCGGCTTTTGTCCGGTGTAGAACTCGATGATGTCCGGAACATAGGCGTAGATCGCCTTGTCGTCGGCAATGCCTGTGCCCGGCGCGTTGCAGATGGTGACATTGCCGGCCCGGTATGCATCGAAGAGACCGGGAACGCCCAGCATGGAATCAGGCTGGAAGGTGAGGGGGTCTAAAAACGCGTCATCGATCCGCCGATAGATGACATCGACCTGTTGCGGCTCACGCGTCGTGCGCATGAAGACCTTGCCCTCATCGACGAAGAGATCGCGGCCTTCGACAAGTTCCACACCCATCGAATCGGCCAGAAAGGCATGCTCAAAATACGCCGAGTTGTAAATGCCCGGCGTCAGAATCACCACGGTTTGCGCCGACTTGGCTGGGTCTGGTGCGACGCTTTCCAGCGTCTGCCGCAAAGCGTCCGGGTAGTGCTCGACGGGCGCGACGCGGTAGCTTTGAAAAAGGTCCGGGAACATCCGCATCATGGTCTCGCGGTTTTCCATCATGTAGGACACGCCAGACGGGGTGCGGGTGTTGTCTTCCAGAACGTAGAATTCGTCTTCGGACACCCGGACCAGATCGGTGCCGATGATATGGGCATACACCTTGCGCGGCGGCGTGAAGCCGATCATTTCCGGCAGAAAGGCTTCATTCTGGATTACCAGATCCGCAGGGATCCGCCCCGCCTTGATGATTTCCTGGCGATGGTAGATGTCGCGCAAGAACGCGTTCAACGCCCGCACCCGTTGATCGATCCCGGCCGAAATCGTCTTCCACTCCCGGGCGGACAGGATGCGCGGGATCGGGTCGAACGGGATCAGGCGTTCGGTGGCTTCGTCAGAGCCATAGACTGCAAAAGTAATCCCCAGCCGGCGGAATATCGTTTCGGCCTCTTTGCTTTTCCGGGACAAGAAATTTGAAGGTTTTTCTGAAAGCCATGCGTTCAGCCGACAGTAGGGTTCGCGGGGGTTGCCCTGGTTGTCCAGCATTTCATTGAAATGGGATCTGTCACTTTCCTCCATGGCCGCTCCGCTTTGGTTTGACGCTTGTTTGATGCAAACATGTCAGAGCCCCGTTGGCAACCCAAGCTGATTAAATAGGCGGCACTGCCGCGAACATGGGCAAATGATTGCCGTGGGTTTTCCGGCCGCCTCACCACGGACGCCGCCGCCAGTCCCGGCTACTGGGCGGGTTCGTCCTTGTGCTGACTTTGCTTGCCAAAAACCGCATGCTACGACCCAACGAAGTCGCATGTGTGGAGACAACGAATGAAAGAAATCCTTGCCGAGTTGGAGCGCCGCCGGGAGACGGCGCAAATGGGGGGTGGAGCCCGGCGGATCGAAGCCCAGCACAACCGGGGCAAACTGACGGCCCGTGAGCGGATCGAGGTTCTTCTGGACGAGGGAAGTTTCGAAGAATTCGACATGTTCAAGCAGCATCGCTGTACGGACTTCGGCATGGACGAACAGCATATTCCCGGCGACGGCGTGGTGACCGGATGGGGTACGGTCAACGGCCGGACGGTTTACGTGTTTTCGAAGGACTTCACTGTCTTTGGCGGATCCCTGTCCGAGGCCCATGCCGAGAAAATGGTCAAGCTGCAGGATATGGCGCTGCGCAACAGGGCGCCCGTGATCGGGCTGTTCGACGCGGGCGGGGCCCGGATCCAGGAAGGCGTTGCGGCGCTGGGCGGCTATGGCGAGGTGTTTTCGCGCAATGTGCTCGCATCCGGTGTGATCCCGCAGATTTCCCTGATCATGGGACCTTGCGCGGGCGGCGACGTGTATTCCCCGGCCATGACCGATTTCATCTTCATGGTGCGAGACACCTCCTACATGTTCGTGACCGGCCCGGACGTGGTCAAGACTGTCACCAACGAGACGGTCACCGCCGAGCAACTGGGCGGCGCCTCCATCCACACCACGAAGTCCTCCATCGCCGACGGCGCCTTCGATAATGACGTGGAAGCCCTGCAACAGATGCGCCGGCTGATCGACTTCCTCCCGGCGCACAATCTGGCGGATGTGCCCGAGATCGAATGCAACGACGATATGGAACGGATCGACATGAGCCTCGACACGCTCATTCCGGACAATCCGAACAAGCCCTACGACATGAAGGAACTCGTTCTGAAGACGCTGGATGAAGGCGACTTCTTCGAGATTCAGGAAAACTTTGCCAAGAACATCATTACCGGTTTTGGACGGATCGAAGGGCGAACCGTGGGCGTGGTTGCCAACCAGCCGATGGTTCTCGCCGGTGTTCTTGATTCCGATGCCAGCCGCAAGGCCGCCCGGTTCGTGCGCTTTTGCGACTGTTTCGGCATTCCGATCGTGACTTTCGTTGACGTTCCGGGCTTCCTGCCGGGCACCGCGCAAGAGTATGGCGGTCTGATCAAGCATGGTGCAAAGCTGCTGTTTGCCTTCACCGAGGCAACCGTGCCGAAGGTCACGGTGATCACCCGCAAGGCTTACGGCGGCGCGTATGACGTGATGAGCTCGAAACACATTCGCGGCGACATCAACTATGCCTGGCCGACCGCCGAGATCGCGGTGATGGGAGCGAAAGGGGCCGTGGAGATCCTGTACCGGTCAGAACTTGGCGAACCCGACAAGATCGCGCGGCGCACCAAGGACTACGAGGACCGGTTTGCGAACCCCTTCGTCGCTGCCGAAAGAGGCTATATCGACGACGTGATCCGTCCTCACTCGACCCGCCGCCGTGTGGCCAGGGCCCTTGCCCTGTTGCGCAGCAAGAAGGTCGAGATCCCATGGAAAAAGCACGACAACATTCCGCTTTGAGCAGCGGCTGTTTAAACGGAGCACGGACCAGGGCGCTGACCGCCCCGGTCCGTCCCGCAATCAGTCGAACCTGTTGAAAGTGTTGAACAGGGGTTCCTTACATTCATAGGCGACAGGACATTTCGGGTTGTCGCGTGTGCTGCCATATTTGACGAAAAGCTGTTCCCAGCTGTCGCAGTAGTTGATGCGGGAGACAAACCGGAAATAGGTGTGAGGTCCGGTGGTCATGACCACTTGCCCGCGTTGTTTGACAAGAGCCTGCGCCTGGGCGCAGGTCATTGTACGCAGGTCCGGGCGTGCCTGCGCCAAGGCAGGGACCGCAAGTGCTGCGGTCAGGGCTGCCGCGAGAAGGAAAGCGAGAGGATTGGTCATTGCGGGTCCTCAACTCGTACACCGGCATACCTTACGCATGCGAATGCGGCACCGGTTTGGCAAAACGGATCACGCTCAGGTGATGCCGGGGCGGTTCCGCAGGATCTCCACGCTGACCCGGCCCGCCGGGATCGGCAGCGGAGCGCCGGGTTTATGGATCCGCACCCGGACCTTCTGAATGCGTTCGTCAGCGCCGAACAAAGTTTCTGCGACCGCACCGGCCAAGCGCTCGATCAGGTTGAAGCGTGTCGTCGTCACCGTTTGCTCCACCGCTTTGGCAAGCGATCCGTAACACACCGTATCCCCATAGGCGTCGCTTGTGGACGCTGCTTTGAGATCAAGCCAGCAGGTCAGGTCCACATGGAACCTTTGCCCAAGCCGCGCCTCTTCGTCATAAACCCCGTGGTAGGCGTAAAAGGCGAGGTCTTCCAAGTGGATAGCGTCCATAATATCAGTCGTTTCTTGTCTTGACCAAGGGTGTCCGGGAGCCATGCCCGCCGGGTTTAGAGGTTTGCGTTGGCAAAGAAAAGGCGGTTCCCCGCATCGCCTGCCACAAAGGCGGCAGGTAAGCCGGCTTGTCGGTCAGGCGCTGGCCGGGCAGGAAGGGCAGGATCATCCTTTGGATATATTGCGCTGCCCAAAACCACCGCCTACAAATCGAACAACACAACCAGAGTAGTTTCGGGGCGGAGCGCAAATGTTTTCAAAAATCCTCATTGCCAACCGGGGGGAAATCGCGTGCCGGGTCATCAAGACGGCCAAGCGCATGGGGATCAAGACGGTGGCGGTCTATTCGGACGCCGACCGCGACGCGTTGCATGTGGAATTGGCCGACGAAGCGGTGCATATCGGACCGGCTGCTGCCGCCGAGTCTTATCTGGTGGCCGACAAGATCATCGCGGCCTGCAAGGAGACGGGTGCCGAAGCGGTGCATCCGGGCTACGGTTTCTTGTCGGAACGGGCCAGCTTTCCCCAAGCGCTGGCGAAAGAGGGCATCGTCTGGATCGGCCCCAACCCGCATGCCATCGAAGCGATGGGCGACAAGATCGAATCCAAGAAATTCGCCAGCAAAGCGAATGTGAGCACCGTTCCCGGTTATCTGGGGGTGATTGAAAGTATGGATGAGGCCGTGAAGATCGCCGACGACATCGGTTATCCGGTCATGATCAAGGCGTCCGCCGGCGGCGGCGGCAAGGGCATGCGAATTGCCTGGAATGCGGAGGAGGTCATAGATGGTTATACGCGATCCAAGTCAGAGGCGGCCTCCTCTTTCGGTGACGACCGCGTATTCATTGAAAAATTCATCGAAAATCCCCGGCATATCGAAATTCAGGTCCTTGGCGACAAGCACGGCAATGCGATCTATCTCGGTGAGCGCGAGTGTTCCATCCAAAGGCGCAACCAAAAGGTTATCGAAGAGGCTCCGTCCCCGCTTCTTGATGAGGATACCCGCCGCGCGATGGGCGAACAGGCTGTCGCTCTTGCCAAGGCGGTAGACTATGACAGCGCCGGAACGGTCGAGTTCGTCGCCGGCCAGGACAAAAGCTTCTTTTTTCTGGAGATGAATACACGCCTGCAGGTGGAGCACCCGGTAACCGAACTGGTCACCGGCGTCGACCTGGTCGAGCAGATGATCCGCGTTGCCTACGGCGAAAAGCTGCAGATGACCCAGGACGATGTGAAGCTGAACGGCTGGTCGGTTGAAAGCCGCATCTACGCCGAAGACCCGTATCGCAATTTCCTGCCGTCCATCGGCCGGCTGGTGCGCTACCGTCCGCCGGAAGAAGGGACGGCCGAGGGGCTGACGATCCGCAACGACACGGGTGTCGTCGAGGGATCCGAAATCTCCATGTTCTACGACCCGATGATCGCGAAACTGATCACCCATGCGCCAACCCGCGAAGAAGCCATTGATGCAATGAGTGAGGCCCTGGACGCGTTCTATGTCGACGGCATCCAGCACAATGTCCCGTTCCTGACGGCGCTGATGAACCATCCGCGCTGGCGCTCGGGAGAGCTTGCGACCAGCTTTATCACCGATGAGTACCCGGACGGCTTTGCGCCGACTGACCCGGATGCCGAAGCCAAGGCGCTCCTGGCGGCCGTGGCGCTGTCCATGGGCGCGCTGCAACGGGAGCGCCTGGACCACCTGACCGGCCGTTTGCGGCCCCATTCGGGGGCGGTGCGCGAAGACTGGGTCGTGAAGGTCGACAAGGATTACGTGAATGTCCGGCTGGCGGCGGGGTATCCCGGCTCGCCGATTGAATTGGATGTCAGCGTCAATGACGGCCCGATTGTTTCGGTGGAATCCGACTGGGCGCCGGGTGACTTGATGTGGACCGGGGCCATCGGCGGCAAACCGATGACTGTGCAGGTGCGGCCGGTCAAGGGCGGCTACCGCCTGGACTGGCAGGGCTATTCCGTCGTTACCAAGGTGATGTCGCCGCGCATTGCGGAACTGGACGCGCTGATGCCGGAAAAACTGCCGCCAGACACGTCAAAGATGCTCCTATGCCCGATGCCGGGACTTGTCGTCTCCATCGCGGTGGAAGAGGGGCAAGAGGTGAAGGCCGGCGAGCAGCTCGCCATCGTGGAGGCCATGAAGATGGAAAACGTGCTGCGCGCCGAACGCGACTGCACGGTGACCGCGATCAAGGCCGCCGCGGGCGATAGCCTGGCCGTCGACGCGGTGATCATGGAATTCTCCTGAGCCGGGCGCCGCGCGATGTTGAAAGGTCATCCCGGACGCCGCTCCGGCGTTTCCGGGATGAAGACAGCATGATGGCAAGTAACAGACGTTGCGGCGAGCCGCCACGGTGGGCGGTCCGCGGTCGGAACGGACGGCGATCCGCCGATCGCCGCGCCTGCGCTTGCATGGTCTGCGGTATCTGGTAGGGCTTGCGGGCCTGAACCGCTGAACCGGAGCCCCATTTCCCAATGTCTAAGACCACTGTGCTGTTCGACCTTGATGGAACGCTGACCGATCCGTTCGAGGGCATCACACGCTCCATCCAATATGCGCTGGAGAAGATGGGGCCGGCGTTCCGCAGCCGGACGCGCTCAGGTGGTGTATCGGCCCGCCGCTTTGGGAGTCCTTTGAGGTGCTGTTGAACACTTCCGACCGGGTGGAACTGGACCGGGCCGTGGCGCACTACCGGGACCGCTACACCGTCACCGGCCTTTTCGAAAACGAGCTGGTCGACGGGATTATGGATGTGGTCGATGCGCTCTGCGTGGGCGGATTGAAGCTGCATGTGGCCACTTCGAAGCCGCACGCCTATGCCGGACGGATCGTCGAGCATTTCGGATTGGAGCAGAAATTCGGAAAGGTGTACGGGTCCGAACTGGATGGAACGCGGTCCGCAAAGGCCGAGCTGCTGGCCCACATTCTGGCCGAGGAAGGGGTCGTTCCGTCCGAGTGTGTCATGATCGGCGATCGGAAACACGATCTGATCGGTGCCCAGGCGAACGGCGTGGCCGCCATTGGCGTGCTGTGGGGCTACGGCAGCCGGCAGGAGTTGGAAGATCAGGGGCCGGACTATATCGCCGAAAAACCCGCTGATCTGCTGTCTTGGATTAAGGCTGGCTAAGCTTGTGGCCGTCTTGGCTTGAAACGGAGCCGGGAAACGCGCATCGTGGGGCCTTTCCGTTCACCCGTCTTGAATGCGCGCATATCATGTCCGATCCCGATATTCGCTCCGTGCATGTTCTGATTTCCGGCCGTGTCCAAGGGGTCAGCTACCGGGCCTGGTGTGCAGATGAGGCGGTGTCGCTCGGGCTTACCGGCTGGGTGCGCAACCGCTCGGACGGGGCAGTGGAGGCACTCTTTTGCGGGCCGCAGGCCGCCATTTCGACCATGCTCCAGGCCGCGGAAGACGGGCCGATCCACGCTCGAGTGGAAGGCGTTGCCATTTTGGGAGAAGGCGACATGGAAACGGAAGGCTTTGAAATCCGGCCGACCGTCTAACACCCCAGGACACCGCACATGCCGGTCAAAAGTGCCGGTACACGAGATCTTCCGGATCCATGGCCACGGCATATTTGTCGAGGCTAGCCCCCAGTCGTTCTGCAAGTTTCCGCGACCTGCTATTGTCATCGTCAATGTAGCTGACAAGGCTTTGGATTTGAGTTTGGGTTTTGGCCCAGCTCAAAAGCGCGGCCGCGGCCTCAAATGCATATCCCTGGCCTTCAAATCCGTCATAAACCATCCAGCCAAACTCAGGTTCGGGGAACAGCGGGCCTGCATTGATGCCGACCTGGCCAACACACTGGCCTGACTGCAGATCTTCGATCATCAAGGCGCCATGACCGAACAGCGACCACTGTGCGTGGTCGTGGCAAAACATACCCCAAGCATAGCCGATCTCGTGGGGGCCGCCCATCCCGGACGAACGTTCGCCTTGCAACATCTGCCGATAGGCCGGCCAATCTGCGAACGTCATCGGCCGCAGGAGCAATCTGTCTGTCGTGAGGTTTGGAATTGGAGGCATGCGGGGTCCATTCTGTGTTTTCGTATGCCTACATCAGAGTGCCTGAGTTGTAAAAACCATGCGGTAGTTATGTATCAATTCAGGGTTTGAAATCCAGATTGTCACATAATTTCCATGAAATTTACATTGTTCGACTGTATCAATCTGACTAGGGTCTGGCAGGTGGCGACTCAAGGAAGTCAGGGAGATGGCGATGAAGATTGCAGTTTTGGGCGGAGACGGGTTTGTTGGCTGGCCAACCTCCTTGCACCTCTCGGACAAGGGACACGAAGTCCATATTGTCGACAATCTGAGCCGCCGCTGGATCGATGCCGAGCTTGGCGTTCAGTCGCTCACGCCGATGGATTCCATTCAGGAGCGCACGCGGATCTGGAAGGAAGAAACCGGCAACACGATCCGGTTCCATCTGATCGATATCGCTAAGGATTACGAGGTCTTCAAGGCCTGGCTGGATGGGGAGCGCCCGGACGCGATCATTCATTTCGCCGAACAGCGCGCCGCGCCCTATTCGATGAAGTCGGACCAGCACAAGAACTACACGGTTAACAACAATGTCAGCGCGACGCATCATCTGTTGAATGCGATGGTTGAGCTCGATCTCGATGCCCATCTGGTGCATCTGGGCACGATGGGCGTCTATGGCTATTCCACGGTCGGGGCGGCGATCCCGGAGGGTTATTTGCCGGTCGGGATCGAGACCATGAGCGGCGACACGGTCCGCCAGGAGATCCTTTATCCAGCGAACCCTGGATCGATCTACCACATGACCAAGTGTCTGGATCAGCTTCTGTTCCAGTTCTACGCCAAGAACGATGCCTTGCGGATCACCGATCTTCACCAGGGCATCGTCTGGGGAACGCACACCGACCAGACCCGCCGCCATGCCCAGTTGATCAACCGCTTCGACTATGACGGCGATTATGGCACGGTGCTGAACAGGTTCCTGATCCAGGCGGCGATTGACTACCCGCTCACCGTTCATGGCACGGGCGGGCAAACGCGGGCCTTCATTCACATTCAGGACTCCGTGCGCTGCGTGGAATTGGCTCTGCAAAACCCGCCGAGCCGGGGGGACAAGGTGAAGGTCTTCAATCAGATGACCGAAACCCACCGGGTGCGGGATCTGGCCGAGATGATTTCCAAGATGACCGGCGTGCGTGTCGCCTATCTGCCGAACCCGCGCAAAGAGGCCGCTGAAAACGACCTGGTGGTTGAGAACAAGCAGTTTCTGGAACTCGGCCTTAACCCGACCACTCTCGAAGAGGGGCTCTTGTCGGAAGTGGTGGATGTGGCGAAAAAATTCGCTTACCGCGTGGATCGCAGCCGCGTCCCGGCCGTGTCCGCCTGGACCAAAGAGATCGCGGCCGATGTCGAGCGCGATCCGGAGCATCCGCGTCTTCGTTCCGTGTCCTGACCCGCATGGACGCCGCGCCCCAGTTCGACCGGCCCGCAAGGTCGGCCCATGCCTATGTCACACTGGTGACCAATCCTGACTATGTGACCGGGGCGGTGGCGCTTTTGCGGTCCTTGCGCTGGACGCAGACGCAAGCCGATCTGGTGGTTATGGTCACGCCTGGCCTCGATGAGCCTGATCTGGCGCCGCTCTTGCCGTTTGAGCCAAGAATTGCGCGCTGTGAAAGGTTGCCGACCTGCGAAGCCTTCAACGCGCGCCACGAGCGTGGCCGCCTGCATGGGGCCGCCCCCTTTACCAAAGGAGGGAAGCCGGTCTTCCACACGCCGCTCGACAATTTCGTCAAGCTGCGGCTGTGGCAGCTTGCGGACTATGACAGCGTGGTGTTCATCGATGCCGATGCAATTGTCCTCAAGACTTGCGACAAACTGTTCGGCTATCCCTCGTTTTGCGCCGCCCCGAATGTCTATGAAAGCCTCGGCGATTTCCACCGGCTGAACAGTGGTGTTTTCACCGCCATTCCGGATCCAGAGACCTTCGCGGACATGATCCAAAGGCTCGACCAGCCCGATGTCTTCTGGCGGCGGACCGACCAGACATTTCTGGAGACGTATTTTCCGGATTGGCACGGTCTGCCGGTGTTCTACAACATGCTGCAATATGTCTGGTTCAACATGCCCGAACTTTGGTGCTGGGGCGATATTCACGTCCTTCACTACCAGTACGAGAAGCCGTGGCAGGCCGACCATCCAAAGGCGGAGAAGCTGGCGCCCCTGATTGAACTCTGGCGCAGCTTTTACACCGGAAACGGCATTCCCGAACGCATCGCCGACTTGCCCAACCCGCTCGAGCCTTCTAATCAGAAGATCTGATGCATGTTCTTCTGACAGGCGCTTCGGGTCAGGTGGGGCGCTTTATCGGCGCCGCCTTGAAGGAACGGGGCAACACGCTCACGGTTCTGGGCCGGCAGGCACCGAACATCCCCCATGATGCGGCGATCGATTGGGACCTGGCCCGTGACCGGGTGGATCTGCCGCATGCGGATGCGCTCGTCCACTGTGCCCTCTCCCATGTGCCGGGCAAGTACCGTGGCGGCGAAGGCGCTGATCCGGAGGCGTTCGTCCGGTTGAATGTCGGCGGCACGCGGACCCTGTTCGAAGCCGCCAAGGCGTCAGGCATCCCCCATACCGTCTTTCTGTCGAGCCGGGCGGTTTACCGCGACACGGCCAAATGGGCGGTGTTGACCGAACACGCTCCGGCGGTACCCGATACGCTCTACGGCGAGGTAAAGCGCGCCGGTGAGACCATGCTCGAGAGCCTGTGTGACGACCGCTTCCGGGGCACGGTCTTGAGGGCGACGGGCGTCTATGGCCTGCCGCCCGGTCTGGACCGGCATAAGTGGTCGCAGCTGTTCGAGCGGTTTGCACGCGGGGAGACGATAGAACCTAGGGTCAGCACCGAGGTCTATGGCGGCGATTTGGCCGATGCGGTCGATCTGGTGTTGGAAAAGCGACCCGCCACCGGTCCGGCCTTTGATGTGTTCAATCTGTCGGACCTGCTGCTGGACCGGCAGGATCTCCTCAAGATTTACGCGTATGCTGCCGCAATTCCCCTTCCTTTGCCGTCAAGGGGAGCCGGTCCCGTTGGTGTCATGGAGCCCGGAAAGCTGAACGCGCTCGGATGGGCGCCGGGGGGAAAGGCGTTTCTGGAGGCCTTCGTTCAAAGCGTTGCCCATCTTCAGTGCTGATGGTGGCGGTGGTTTGTGAACCGCCGCTTTCCGTGCAGAGCCCGCAGGTGGGCAAGGGGTGTCAAGCGGCGCGGATCCCGTTGAAGAACCGTTCCACCTTGGCGCGCAGATTATCGGATTCGCTGGAAAGCGCTTCTGCGGTGCTCAGAACGTCGGTCGCGTTTCGGCCGGTCGATTGAGCCCCCATCGAGACCTTCGTCATGGTTTCCGAGATCACCGTTGCCCCGTCCGACACTTCGTTGACGTTCCTCGAAATCTCGTTGGTGGCCTGGCTTTGCTGGTCGACCGAGGCCGAGATTTCTCCCGAGATCTCCGACATTTCCCCGATCACCTTGCCGATGCTCTTGATCGCTTCCGCGGCATGATTGGACACCGCTTGCATCTCCTGGATCTGCTGGGCAATGTCTTCGGTGGCCTTTGCCGTCTGGGTGGCGAGTGATTTGACTTCCGAAGCGACGACCGCGAAGCCCTTGCCGGCCTCACCAGCCCGCGCAGCTTCAATGGTCGCATTGAGGGCGAGCAGATTGGTCTGCGCGGCAATGTCATTGATAAGACCGACGATTTCGCTGATCCGGTCGGTGGTGGCCACAAGGCTCTGCACGGTTTGGTCCGTTTGCATTGCTTCCGCGGCGGCCTGGTTGGATATCCGCGCCGATTCTTCGACCCGGCGGGCGATTTCCGCGATCGAGGATGTCAGTTCCTCGGAGGCGGCGGCGACAGAACGCACATTGGACGCTGTTTCATCGGTGATCTGAGCGGCATTGGCCGAATCGGTCGATCCCTTTTCAGAGGTTTCGGCCAGTTCCCGCGCCGTGGCCTCCAGCTTGTCGGTCGCGTCGCTGACCGTTTCCAGAACCGACGAAATCTCGGTGTTGAATTCCGCCAGCAGGCTGTCCACGATCTCCGCGCGCCGTGTCTTGGCCTCCTGCTCGGCCTGCTGCTTGGCTTCGAGCACGCGCTGGGATTCCGCGTTGGTTCGGAAGACTTCGACGGCTTTGGCGATTGCCCCGATCTCGTCTTCCCGCTGAAGGCCCGGCACGTCCGTTTCCAGGTTCCCTTCGGAAATGCAGGTCATCGAGTTCGTGACGTCGGCGAGAGGGCGCGCCAAGAGCGTTCGGAACAGATACCCGAGCGTCGCAAACATCAACCCCACTGCGATGATGGTGGCCACAGCCGCGGACATCCGGAAGTCGCCGAGCGATGAGAACGCGGCGTTGCGATCAATCGACATGCCGATTTGCCAGGACACCGGCAGGCCTTCGATGGACGCAAACTTCACGATGCGTGCGCCTTCCAAGCCCTCGACATATTGTGCTTCGCTGGAGATCGTCACGGTCTCGCCCGGAAACAGCTCGGCGAGGGTCTTTGAGACCATGGCTTCGTCCGGATGAAGCAGGATCTTGCCGTTTTCGTCGACAACAAAGGCGTATCCGATGCCCTGGAGGTCGACCGTCTTCAACGTCTCGACCATCGAGGTGATTGTGAAATCGGCACCGGCAACACCGATCAGGTCGCCACCTTGCCGTACCGGCGCAGCCGCGGTTACCACATAGTCTCCGCTCGTCGCGTCCTGGTAGGGATTGGTGAGGGTCGGTGAGCCGGCGGCCACGGCATCCTTGTACCAGGGGCGCTGCCGGGGATCATAGCCGTCCGGCAGGTTAACGACCGGCCAGATGTGAAAAGATCCGTCCGCCGTTCCCAGATAGCTCGCGCTGAATTCGCGGGTGAGAACCGGGATATCGAAGAACGCGGCGGTGGGTGTTTCTTCACTCGCCAGGCGTTCGGCGGTCGCCGCCACCAGCATGATACGGCCGTCAAACCAGTTTTCCATGGACTGGGCAACCGCCCGGCCAACCCCGGTCAGGTACTCCTGAACTTCTTCTGTCTTGGCTTGCCGCTGCAAAGTATCGTTGAAGACGGCAAAGCCGGAGAAAATGATCAGGATGACAGCGGCGGCGGCCAGCAGGATTTTGGCGAAAACGCTCTTTCGAGCTTGGGACGGGGACAGGCTCATCGCAGTTCTTGCTCCAAGGATGCGGCGATCTCCCCCGGACGCTGCGGCAAATTGGTGAAAGAGTGCTGAACAAGCGGGCAAGTCGATCCGTCAGAAGTGCTCAAATGGCAAAAACCTGACTGACCTGTCAGAAATAGTTTGCGCAGTTCTTACAAGTATTGTCAGGGGCAATTCTTACAGTTCGCTCCGCATGGTAGGGCCGAAGACCTTCTCGAATTCGCTGCGCAGGACGATGTCATTTTCTGCCATGGTCACGGGAATACCAAGATCCACAAGGCTGGTCACACCGTGCTCCTGTATGCCACAAGGAACAATGCCGGAAAAATGCTCGAGGTCCGGTTCGACATTGAAACTGATGCCGTGGAAAGTCACCCATTTGCGCAGGCGGATTCCAATTGCGGCGATCTTGTCCTCCCCCGTGGCGCTGCGGTCTGGCCTGCGCACCCACACGCCAACCCGGTCCTCCCGGCGTTCGCCCCGAATATGGTAGGTCCACAGGGTGTTGATGATCCAGGCTTCCAGAGCCGAAACGAACGCCCGCACATCCTGCCGCCGTCGCTTCAGGTCCAGCATGACATAGGCCACACGCTGGCCCGGTCCGTGGTAGGTGTATTGTCCCCCGCGGCCCGTTTGGTAGACGGGAAACCGCTCCGGCGCGATGAGATCGCTCTCGCGTGCACTTGTTCCTGCCGTGTAAAGGGGGGGGTGCTCGACCAGCCAAACCCGCTCGCCCGCATGTCCGGCGGAAATCCCGGCAACATGGCGGTCCATCGTCTCCACCGCTTCCCGGTAGTCCACCGGGGCATCGCTGATCACCCATTCCACCGGACCGCTGCCGGGATTGGGAAAAAACATGTGGTCGAGGCTCTGCCGGTCTTGGATGGACATGACTTCTTAATGTTTTGTTAACGATTTCGGCGCGCTGTCGTGGTACCGTCTGGGAACGTTTGCGCAGACATTCGATGAGCTGCGGACACACATAAGGATCATTTGGAGCGATGGCCACCTTTGATGACATCAAGGTAGACATATCGGTTGTCCTTGGAACATCGGATATGCCGGTTCACCAGCTTTTGCGCATGGGGCGCGGCGCGGTGATCGATCTGGACGTGCGGGAGGACGATGACGTGCGGATCTATGCGAACAACACGCTGGTTGCGCGCGGACAGGTCGTGCTTTTGGGGGAGCGGGTCGGTGTTTCAGTTACCGAAGTCCTGAACAGAAGTCCCGAGATGCGGCCTATGCGGACCGAAGGTCCGCTCTGAGACAGGTTTTCTCCCGCGCAGATCGCAAATCGGGTGCCAGGTCCGACCGCGAAACGCTCGAAAACCGGGGAGTGGCGCGGAGCCGAAATGGCCCGGTTGCCGGCCTTGTGCAAGGCGCTCCAACTTTTTGAAAATACAGCTTGCGCCCCAGAATCCGTTTTGCTACACGGTGGCCCTCGGCGCACCAAGCGCTGGCGGCGCCGATTGGTGCCTGCTAAAATTCGCGGTCGTGGCGGAATTGGTAGACGCGCAGCGTTGAGGTCGCTGTGGGGTAAAACCCGTGGAAGTTCGAGTCTTCTCGACCGCACCATCAATCACACTGCCAAGTGATTGAAAACAAAGGCGCTCTTCGGGGCGCCTTTTTGTTTTGGCGAGCGGCGGACCGGATTGAGACGGTGGCCGTGGTCCATTTCCGCTGAGTGGCGGTCAGGGTCCGGACCGGGCGGGTTTTACCCCGGAGAATACAGGGCGGAACGTTGTCAGGTATGAGGCCAAGTCATCCGCCGGGATCGGAGTTGAAAACGCGATCCCCTGGAGGGTCTTGCAACCCATGTCGCGCAAGGCGATCGCATGGTGCATCGTCTCAACGCCCTCGGCCGTGATATC
Source organism: Roseibium aquae (assembly GCF_008711285.1). Classification (GTDB taxonomy): domain Bacteria; phylum Pseudomonadota; class Alphaproteobacteria; order Rhizobiales; family Stappiaceae; genus Roseibium; species Roseibium aquae. The sequence goes on along the minus strand of NZ_VXDC01000008.1, from coordinate 72,753 downwards.
GATCCCCAGCGTCCTTCCAATGTCGATGATGGCGCGGACAAGATTGCAGGACGTTGGGCTGTCGAACATGGGGGTGACAAGCCGACGATCGATCTTCAGCGTGTCCGGCGCAACCTTCAAGACCCCGATGATCGAAGCCCGTCCGGAGCCGAAATCGTCGACTTCAATGCTCACGCCGGATTGCTTCAACAGATCAATATGGCGGGCAAACGTGGCGGTTTCCTCTTCCAGGACAATCGATTCCAGAAGTTCGAAAGCCACCTGTGTGCCCCCGGTGCGCATCTTCTTAACGACACGGATGATTTCCGGATCATTGGCCCAACTTGTCGAAACGTTGAACGAAAGCTTCGGAATGACGATGCCTTCGGCCTGCAATCGGTTGACCACCCTCAGGGCCTTTTCGAACATGATGCGGTCGATGTCCTGAACGACCTGGATCTGTTCGGCCGCCGGGATAAACTCGATGGGCAAGACGTGGTCGCCGGAAGGATGTTTCCAGCGTGCGAGTACCTCAAAACCTGCGACAGAGCCGCTCACGGCGTCGATTTGAGGCTGGAAGAATGGGATGAACTCATCGCGCTCAAGCGCGGTTCCGATCTCGGCCTCGCGCTGTTTGCGGTACACCATGGCGTTGTGCAAATCGGTGGTGAACACCGCCAGACGGCCCCGGCCCTGGGCTTTCGCCTGCAAAAGGGCCGCATCGGCGGAACCGAGAAGGTTCATCGGATCGTCGGGGAGAATGTCGGAGGAGGCAATCCCGAAACTGGCATCGAAGCGGCAATAGCGCCCGTGATGCATGAGGGGAACGGCCATCAGGCCGCGCAGTTTTTGCACGATGGCTTCGGCATCCCGGGTGGTCTTGCCGGGCCCCAGGATGATCACGAATTCATCGCCGCCCAGCCGGGCCGTGAAGTCGTCCGGTCCGATAGCCTCCCGAAGGCACTCGCCCACACGGCACAGGACCGCATCGCCTGCCGCATGGCCCAAAGTGTCGTTGACCGCTTTGAAGTGGTCGAGATCGATGCGGATGATCGTGCAGGTCTTGGATCGTTTGGCAGGGTCGGCGCACAGATCCGAAATCACCCGGTCACAAGCCCGCCGGTTGGCGATGCCCGTCAGCGGGTCGATCAGTGACAAGGTTTCCATGCGCTTGCGGGCGGCCTCCAGTTCCTCTGCCCGGAGCATTTCTTCCGTTATGTCGAAAATGCAGCCGTACCACACGACGCGGCCGTCCGGTTTTCGTTCCGGAGTGGCGTGAACCCGGTGCCATCGCAGGCCAAGCTCCGGATGAATGATCCGATGGGCCATTTTAACCGGTTCAAGGGTTCTGAAAGAGTAAGCGATCGCTTCTTGAACAAGATGCGCGTCATCCGGATGATCGTTGACAAATCCGGACTCCGGATCTTCCAGAAGCGCCTGCGTCGTCGTTCCCAGAAGGGGCCCGAGTCCCGAACTCGCATAGGAAAAACACATGTTTCCCTCGGGATCGATCTGAAATTCGAAGATGCCGCCTGGAACATTGTCCGCCAGCCTTTGAAGCCGGGCATGAGTCTGGCGAACCGTTTCCGCAGCGGCTTGACGCTCACGATCGAATTTTCGTTCGTGGGAGCGGTCGATGGTCATGCCAAAGATCCCGATGATCTTTTCTCCCTGCCGCCATGGCGCCAGAGTGACTTCAGCATCCCGCCCGGGCCCTTCGGAAGTGGGCCGGGTCACGGAATAGGTAATGGTTTCCCCATGCAGAGCACGGTTGTGCATTTCAGTCCATTGCTCTTGGGTTGCAGCATCCGCGCTGACATCGCCGGCGACCTTGTCTTCCAGGTTGCCAAAGGCTGCCAGGTCGGCGGCATTTTGAAAGACATACTGTCCCGAGCGATCCAGCGCGTAGACCGCGTGGGGCCAGGTCTCGAACAGTTCTGCAAGCTGGGAAACATCGATTTCCGGAGAACATGCGAAAGGAGGCGCGTTCTTGCCACCACCGTGTCCGGGTGTTTTCATATCCGGCTCTCACCCCGCACAGCGACTATCAAACAGCATTGGCCAAACATCCGGTCAATCATTCTACGTTAAGGTCATTTGGTATTCGTAGCGTTAAGCGCCGGGAAGTGCACTGTCTATTTCCTGCGGAAAAATGTTTGCTTGGTTACTGTCATTACTGACGAGTTATCGCTGATGCCGTGCTTGGTTTTCGCTGCTCACCTATCCATGACAGGCTCTTGCGCGGGGTGTCGCGCAAAAGGACAATCGCGGCGGGGCGTATTTGATCCGGTTCTTCGCGGACTGGCCCGCGCATCCAGTTGGCTTGGCGCATGTGCGGGCATGGAACCTGCCGGGAAAACATGCAACCTGCAAAAAAAGCGGGACCATCCGGCGCACGGCGGTTCCCACTGGTCGGCGGCCGGCGCCGCACCATATTCGACGGCATGAGACCGTTCCTGAAATCCCGTCCGAAATGGCTGCTGTTCGGCCGGTTGTCGTTTGGAGGCGTGACCGCCGCAATGGCTGTGTTTTCCCAGCTTGTGTTTTCGCAAGGTGCGTTTGGCCTCGACCAGCCAAGCTACACGGTGCTCTCCGCGCAGGAGGATATCGAAATCCGCCGCTACGACGATATGGCCGCGGTGGAGGTGTCCGTGCGCGGCAGCCGGAGCGCGGCCACACGCGAAGCGTTCGGCATCCTGTTCGCCTACATCTCGGGCGCGAACACGGCCGGTGGAGACATCGCCATGACCGCGCCGGTGCGTCAGGAAGCATCGTCTGAAAAGATCAGCATGACCGCCCCGGTGATCCAGACCCCCGGTCAGGGCGATGTGTGGCGTGTGGCCTTCTATCTGCCGCGGACCTACTCCGCCGCGACGGCACCCCGGCCCACCGACCCCCGGGTCCAGCTGATAACCGTGGAGGGAAAGAAAGTGGCTGCCATCCAGTTCTCGGGGCGCTGGACAGACCGGAACTTTCGCCGGCATCAGAGCCGGCTGGAGGAGTACATTGACCAGCAGGGGCTGACCGCAACCGGGCAGCCGGTGTTTGCCTACTTCAACGCGCCATTCACGCTTCCCCCGTTCCGCCGCAATGAGGTGCAGATCCCTCTTGCCGACTGATCTCTCTTGCGCGGGGCAAAACGAGGATGTTCAATGCCGGATCTACCCATCGAGGATGTTCAGTCCTATCCGCGCCCGCCCGCCCTTGAAGCCGTGCCGCAGCGCATCCAGGTTGTCTTCGAGGGCAGGTTGATCGTGGATACTCTCCGCGCATTCAGGGTAATTGAGACCCATCATCCGCCAACATATTACATTCCGCCGGCGGATGTTGATTGCACCCTTCGGCCGATGCGCCAGCGTACATGGTGCGAGTGGAAGGGGGCCGCCTCGTACTTCGACGTGGTTGTTGGCGGCAAGACCGCCCCGTCGGCGGCCTGGTGCTATGAGCAACCGGCAGGGGCCTTCCGTCCGATCACGGGCTATCTGGCGTTTTATGCTTCCAAAATGGACCGGTGCCTAGTCGGCGATGCCGAAGTGAACCCGCAGGCTGGATCGTTCTATGGCGGGTGGTTGACCCCAAACTTGCGCGGAACGGCGAAAGGCGCCCCCGGCACGGAGCATTGGTAGGCACGTGAGCGTGCCGCAGCCGGTTCATGCTGCGGCCGACATCGGACCCGGCGCGCCTTGGCGCCCGGTGTTCGTATTGGGACAGCCATATGTCCCGATGCCTGACGCCCCGTCCTGCCCCGTGTGGGCAAGTGCCAGTCTTGCCGTACATCCTTTCCGGACGATGACCCAATTGCGATTTTGTGGAGTGACGGTCCAGGCAGTGGCCGTGTGGTCCATATCCGTCTAGTGTCTGACGCGGCGCGGGACGCGGGCTTGGAGATCCGCCATGCGTCCTGGCGGTTTCCGTTGGCTGGGCTATATAAGTGCAATATGTGCGCTTTTTCAGGAGGTTGACGTCATGCAGGCGGAGGCAATTGCCGATCCCGTGATCGAACTCCCGCCCGTCCGGGATGACGACGGCTATCTGACAAAGGCTTTTATCGCGGCTGTCGAGGCGGCCATCGAGGCGGAGGACCGGTCGGCTGTCTTGTTACTCGCCAGCAACCTGCATGAAGCGGATACCGGCGATCTTCTGGAAGCACTGAACGCTGGCGAGCGGGCGGCTTTCGTGCGGCTCCTCGGTTCGGAGTTCGACTACACCGCGCTGACGGAAACGGATGAGGCGATCCGCGTCAAGTTGCTGGAGGATCTTCCGAACGAGGTGATCGCCGAAGCGCTCGGCGATCTGGATTCCGACGATGCGGTCTACATCCTTGAGGATCTCGACGCACAGGACCGGGACGAGATCCTCGGCGGGTTGTCCTATGCCGACCGTGCGCAACTGAAAAAGGCCCTCGACTATCCCGAGGAAAGCGCCGGACGGCGCATGCAGACCGAGTTCATCGCCGTCGCGCCGTTTTGGACCGTCGGCCAGACTATCGACTACATGCGCGAGGCCCGCGACCTGCCAGACAGTTTCTACGAGATCTTCGTGGTGGATCCGGCCTTCCGTCTCCTTGGGTCGGTCCATCTCGACAAAATCCTTCGCGCCAAGCGCCATGAGAAGGTCACGTCAATCATGGCGGACCGGCTGGATTCGGTGGAGGCGACCGATGACCAGGAGGAAGTGGCGCGGAAATTCGAGCGGTACAACCTGATCTCATCGGCGGTCGTTGACGAAAACGGGCGGCTGGTCGGGGTCCTGACCGTCGACGATATCGTCGATGTCATTCAGGAGGAGGCCGAGGAAGACCTGCGCGCCCTGGCCGGTGTGGGCGATGAAGAGATATCCGACAGCGTCCTCACCATCGCGCGGGGACGGCTCACCTGGCTGGTCGTCAATCTGGCCACCGCTGTTCTGGCGTCCGTGGTCATTGCCCTGTTCGAGGATACGATCGAAGCGATGGTCGCGCTGGCTGTTTTGATGCCGATCGTGGCCTCCATGGGCGGAAATGCGGGAACACAAACGATGACCGTCGCGGTGCGCGGGCTTGCCACGCAGGAACTGGGCGCACGCAACATGATGCGTGTCCTGAACCGTGAGGTGCTGGTCAGTTTCCTTAATGGCATTGCGCTGGCCATCCTGATCGGCATCACCGCCTGGCTCTGGTTCGGCAGTCCCGGTCTCGGCTATGTCATTGCCGGGGCCATCATCATCAATATGGTGTTCGCCGGTTTGTCCGGTCTTCTCATCCCGATCGCCCTCGAGAAGCTGAATATCGATCCGGCCATCGCTTCTAGCGTGTTCGTTACCACGGTTACCGATGTCGTGGGCTTCTTCGCGTTTCTCGGCATCGCGGCCTTATGGTTCGGCCTTCCGATTTGATGTTGTCCGGCGGCGCGCCGGCCACAGGAGTTTTCAACCCGGGCAAAACATGGCTTGCTGCAATCTGCCGGAGGCGCATCGTCAGGGCGGAGATGACCGGGCCTGTGCGCCTTGCCGTTTATGAAGGTCCGATGATGGCGCCATATTCCTTGAAAATTCACCGCCGTTTGCTGCCGGAGTTCGGGACAACCTATGGCCCCGCCGGTGACGGACCGCATCCTGCTGTTTTGGTGCTGCATGGCTCGGAAGGCGGACTGTCGGGTTGGAGCCACCGGAGCGCGGCCATCCTGGCGGCATCCGGCTTTCTTGCCTATCCGCACAGTTATTCGGTCGGCGGGAATGCCTGGAATGCAGGATCAATCGAGAATGTGGAGCTCGAGCGGACCGTCGAGGCCCTGTCGGCTCTGCGTTCGTTTGAGCATTGCAACGGCAAGGTTGCGATCTACGGCGTGTCCCGCGGTGCGGAGCATGCGCTGCTGGTCGCCTCGCTGATGGCGAAGGAGGAGTTGGACGGTCCGCCGGACGCGGTGGCCTGTCTGGCCGCCCCGGATGTCGTCTGCGGCGCCTTCGATGCCCGAACCTATCGGGATCCGGGCGATCCGGGCTGGCAGGCCTGGGACCCGTCCCGTCGGGCCTGGACCTGGCGGGGGCGGTCGGATGATTTGCTGCCGACAACGCCGATTGAGGTGGCGGCCTATCCGGGGCCGTTGTTCCTCGGGGTTGGAGACGGGGACCGGACCTGGTCGCCCGGCATGACCCGGCGTCTGGAGGCAAGGCGCGTGGAGAACGGGCGCCCGGTCGAGGCGCACTACTACGAAGGCGAGGGGCATGTGCCGGGCAGCGCGGGCGAGAACATGCATCATGAACTGCTGATTGATTTCCTGGGCCGCACTTTGGTGTGAGACCGGCCGCCGCTCTCTCGCGGCTGGCGACCGGGCTACGTATCCCCAGCCTTAAACCTGGCGCCTCGAAGGCAGACGGTCCCTGTCAAACGGCTGCGTCGGGGACGCCTCCGGCCGTTCAGGCGGTCTCGGATACCGGAAATCGCAGCCGGAAGGTGGTGCCGGCGCCTGGTTTGCTTTCCAAGGTCAGCCGGCCATTGTGGGTGCTTTGGACGATCCGGTAGACGATCGCCAATCCCTGGCCCGTTCCCTTGCCCGGCGGTTTGGTGGTGAAGAACGGATCGAAAACACGGCTATGGTGCTCCGGATCGATCCCGCAACCATTGTCGGAGATCGCGATTTCCACTTCGCCGCCGATCAGCCGGGTCGTGATCCCGATCACGCCGCCGCCGGCTGGGTTCCGTTCGGCGATTGCATCGGTCGCGTTAGACACGAGGTTGAGCATCATTTGGTGCAGATCGCCCGGTATTCCCGGAATGGTCGGCAAGTCCGCCGCCAGGTTTTGCTCGATCCGGGCGTGCTGTTTCCAGGCGTTGCGGGAGACCGACAAGGTCGTCTCGATGATGGAATTGAGGTCGACAGGCGCAAATTCGCTTTCACCGGGGTGTGAGAATTCCCGGATGGCCCGCACGATGGAGGCCACCTGATCCAGGCCATGCAGGGCATGATCGAAGGCAAGTGGCGCTTCTTCCAATAGGAATTCGAGATCCAGATCCTGCTTCTTGACGGCGATCTCATCGCGCAGCGCCTGCAGGCCGGCCGCGCTTTCGCTTGTGGTCAAAGCCCTGTCATAGGTGGCAAGCATCTCGCTGAGGCCGTGAAGCACGTCTTTCAAAAAGCGGGTGTTGTCGCCGATATATTGGATCGGCGTGTTGATCTCGTGGGCGACGCCGCTGGCAAGGGTTCCAAGGGCTTCGAGTTTCTGGGCTTGCGCGAGATTTTGTTCCAGCAGCTTGCGCTGGGCGTCCGATTCTATTTCCCCGCGCAGGTCCAGCAGGATCCACAGCCGCAGATCGTCGTGGCCGATGTTGGCGCAGGACAAGCGTACCGGGATCTCTTCGCCGTCAAGATGGCGGACCCGCGCCTCGATGGGTCTTTCGGCTGTTTCCTGGCCGTTGCATTCGCAATTGCAAATCTGCGTCCAGATCTCGGGCGAGGCCGCTATGATGTTCGTGAGGTAAAGCCGCGTTCCGACACGGGCATCCTGCCCGGACAGGGCGCGCGCCGTGGGGTTCATGCGAATGATCTCAAGGTTGGCCGTCGTCACGATCAGGCCCGATGGACGCGCGTCGAAGACCGCCTGAAGCATCGTGCGTTCGCGCTCGATGACCTCGGTGATCGACCGAAGCTCCTGGTTTGCCTGGTAAAGCTCTTGGCTTTTCTTTTCCAGAAGATCCTCGGCGGCTTTCCGGGCGCTCCTTTCGCGTGCCAGGCGCCGTTCCAGCGCCGCGTAGGTGAGCGGCGGGGGCGCTACCTCCTCGTCAGCGTGAAGCGGGTGCACTGGTCGCTCCCTTCATCCGGCAGGTCGGTCCGTTCGAGTTCAACGGGGTCCCCATAGTGGTCGATTGCGCCCCAAAGCAGCCCTTCGGCAAGATCCGCCATCCGCCGGCTCGATCGATAGAGGAGGGTCATCTTGTCCGTTCCGGCCGCCTCCGCTCTCAGGCTTGGAAGTTCGGCATCCGGATACAGTTTCAGGACATCAATATGAATCTGGGCCTCGATGGAGGAAACGAAGTCGAAAACGGACCGGCAGGAATGAAAATACTGTGCGTGACCCGACTTGAAACTGTCCAGCAAGTGCCGCCCGAAAGTCTGCAGCAGGTCCGGGACCGGTGTTTGGGTCCGCGCGCTCAAGGCCTTGACCAGACGCACCATTTCCGATGCGTCATAACGGCCGACAGTGGTGTAAGCTCCCGCGTGCGGAAGGTTTGCATCGGCAATGATGTCTTCGGTGGTGTTCGGCCCGAATGCCGTGTCGACGAGCTCGAAAAACTCGTTGAAAACCATGCCTTTCATGACACCCCTCAAAATCCGGCAAGCACAAGTATCAGGAGTGGCTCAGGCGCGATACTCCCATTTGGGGACATCCGGCGGGTGACGTCCTCAAAAGACGGCTTGCGGTCAAATGCTTGCCTGCATCGCACCGATTTGTCCTGGACGCTTCATAAAGACTTAGCGTCCGGCGCATTACATTTCCGCTGCGGAAATGGAGACCGGCGAGGCTGCCATGAAACAGTATCTGATGGCGACAATCGTGCTTCTGACAACAACGCTGGCGCAGGCGGCCGAGCCACTCAGAGTGTTTACCTGGGAAGGCTATGTCCAGCCGGACGAGATCAGCGCCGTCAATGCTCTGTTGAAAGAGCAGGGCTATGATTATGCGGTTGAGGTTATCGAGCCATGGGCAGCCGGTCCGGATCAGATGTTCGATGTCCTGCGGTCGCACGCGGCGGATATCGCGTTTCTGACATTGAACTACATCAACATGGAAAGTGCCCTGTCGGCGAACCTGCTGCAGCCCATAGACACCGCATCACCGCGCCTTCTCAATTATAAACATCTCAACCAGAGTTTGACCCGGATCCCGATGGGGATGCGGGGACAGGACGTCCTTTATATTCCATGGGGAGGGGGCGCCTACGGGATTTGGGCCAACATGGACAAGCTCAGCGAAACGCCCGATTCCGTAAAGGATCTTTGGGATCCGGAGTGGAGGGGCAAGCTCTCGCTCAGCAAGGGGCAGTTCGAACCCAATATCGCGCTGGCTCTGCTCGCCATGGACAAACCGCCCTTCCACGTCAACGACGTTTCCGGGAATCGTGACGTGCTGGCGGCGCTGTCGCTGGCGGACGGTGAACTCCAGGCCAAGGTTTCCGCGCTATACGACCAAGTCGGGTTTTTCTGGGAAACCGGTCCGGAATTCAAGGAGGAACTGCTTCTGGTCGCTTCCTATGGTCCAGGCGCGTCAGCGCACAACGCGGCCGGCGGGAACTGGTCTCTGGTCCAGTTTGAAGAAGGCAACACCGTTTGGCTGGATACGATCAATTTTTCGCGAAACCTCACTGGAAAGAAGCTCGAAGCGGCTGAAATTTTCGCGAATTATTTTATCGGCAAGGACGTTCAGACGCGGGTGGTGAACGGGCTCGGAATGGTGGCCGCGTCCACCTTGGTCGAAGCCAACCCCCTGATCGAAGAGAACCCGGATTTCTTCACGGAAACGATGTTCTGGCCGCCCTACACCAGGACCGCGAGCAATGTGATGGTGACAATCAACAAGCGCGCGATGGACCGATAGCAAGAGCCTCGCCATTTCAAGGTTGTGAGGCAGCCAGCCCGCTCATGGCGGTCAGTTGCTACGCCTCATCGCCCCCGCTGCGCAACGTGTCGCGCAACGCCGAAACCCGCATCTGCAGGTCCGCCGCTTCGGTTTTGCTCAATCCGGTTTCCGCCAGAACACAGCTTGCGAAATGCGCCGTCTTCGCCTTCAAGGCCCGGCCTTTTCTCGTGAGCGAAACGCGGACCTGACGTTCGTCCTTCTCGCTGCGCTTGCGCTCCACCATTCCCATTGCTTCCAGCCGTTTCAGCAGCGGTGTCAGGGTGCTGGTTTCTAGCTGAAGGCGTTCGGTCAGCGTGCCGACGGGAACCTTGTCCTTTTCCCACAATACGGTCAGCGTGAGGTATTGGGGGTAGGTCAACCCGATGTCGGCCAAAAGGGGCTTATAGATCTTTTGCATCGCATGCGTGGCCGAGTAGAGCGCAAAGCAGAGGAAGCGGTCGAGGGACAGATCCTCGAGGCTCGCTGTATCCGCCACTCGCGCCTCCGCCCTGGCGGACGAAGCTTTGTCCGCCTTGCGTCCTTTGGCTGCCGCCGATTTCCCGGTTCCGGGGCCGCCGTGATCCGCGGCCCGCGCCCGGGGCTGTGCGGACTTCTTGGTCGTGTCGCGGCCCGTCCCGGGTTTCTTCGCGGTCTCGGAGTCCTGCGGTTCCGGCACCAATCCGGAGAGCAGGAACATTTGCGTCGGATCTTTTTGCATTGGACCTCATTAAATCGCGCGCGACCGTCTGCCAAGAGCTTGACCTGCGCAATCCGCACACCTATTACATATCGTGCGATTATATCGTGAACGATATTGTTTACCAAAGGAAACACCCATGACTGTTGATGTCCTTTATTCCACAAGCGCGAAGGCGACCGGTGGCCGGGACGGCGCCGCCGAAACCCTCAGCGGTTCTTTCAAGGTTTCCCTAGCGACACCAAAGGAACTGGGCGGTGCCGGCGGAGCCGGAAACAACCCGGAGGAGCTGTTTGCCGCCGGCTATGCGGCTTGCTTCATCGGTGCGATGAAGTTCGTTGGCGGCGCGGAGAAAATATCCGTTCCGGCCGATGCGTCGGTCACGGCCACCGTCGGCATCGGTCCCCGGTCGGAGGGCGGCTTCGGTCTTGAGGTGGCGCTTGAGGTCTCGCTTCCCGGCATGGACAAGGCGGCGGCCGAAAACCTTGCCGCAAAGGCCCATGAGGTCTGCCCCTATTCAAACGCCACGCGCGGAAACATCGACGTGACGTTGACGGTCGTCTGATCGAGGCCTCCGCATCGGCATGACCCGGTCGGCCGTGCTTGGAGGCGGCTGACCGGTCTGACACTCGGCGTGTTCGGCCACCGGTTCCGCCGGCATAAGGGGGGTAGACGGAACAGCGTGAGCCGAAGACACTTGGGTCTTTCGCTCCGGTTCTTTTTTCTGGCTCTTTTTGGGGGAAAAACGATGCGCCCACCGTTGGACGGACTCCTGGAAACGGCGGTTTATGTCGACGATATGGACGCCGCCCATGCCTTCTACCAGGATATTCTGGGGCTCAAGCGCATGGTCAAGGGCACGCGCCTGTTTGCCTATGACGCGGGGCCGGCCCAGGCGTTGCTGGTGTTTCACCGGGGCCATACGGGCGAGGATGTCGAGACACCGGGCGGGACCGTTCCCGGGCACGATACCGAAGGTCACGGCCATTTCGCCTTCCGGATCGCGGCCGATCAGATCGGCGCCTGGCGGCGGTACCTTCAGGACCGGCAGGTCGAGATCATCTCCGAGGTGGCCTGGCCGGCGGGCGGAACCAGCCTATACTTCCGTGATCCGGACGGAAACGTGCTGGAACTGGCCGCGCCTCCGCTTTGGCCCAACTTCACCTAAGCGCAAGATTTTCGGGGTAACGTGGGGTTGCGGGTGATTGGCAAGGGACGAAACGCGGATGGGGCTTTTGCAGAGCCTTTTGCGGCTGGTTTTTTATTGTGCTGTCGGGTCTGTCATTGTGATTGTTGGGGCGGCCTATTTCTTCATGACTTGGGAACCGGACCGGGACGATTTTCCCACGCGCGGCATCGACATCTCCCACCATCAGGGCGAGATTGACTGGAAGGCCGTCGCGGCGGACGATGTGGGCTTCGTCTATATGAAGGCGAGCGAGGGCGGGGATTTTCAGGACCGGGCCTTCGCGGCGAATTGGCAAAATGCCGGCGCCGAGGGACTTGCCCGCGGGGCCTATCACTTCTTCAGCCTGTGCAAGCGCGGAGTGGACCAGGCGCGCAATTTCCTTGCGGTGTTGCCGCGGGAGGATGCGATGTTGCCGCCGGTGCTGGATCTGGAGTTTGAGGGCAATTGCCCCCGGCGGCCGGAAAGAGCGGAGGTGCTGGCGGAAATCTCGGCTTTTGTTGCGGCCGTGGAACAGACTACCGGACGCCAGGTGGTCCTGTATGCGCCGGACGACTTTTACCGGGCCTATCTGGCGGGACAGGGTTTGAACCGCCCGATCTGGGTTCGCTCGCTTTGGCATTCGCCCGCTTATGGTGCCGATTGGCTGTACTGGCAGTATCATGCGCGGGGCGCGGTCAAAGGGATTCGGGGCGAGGTGGATCTGAATGTGCTGCAAAAGGACAGGCGTCTTGCGGATCTGGTGAAGTAAAAACGATTTATCTTACTGATTATAAAATTTAAAATCCTTCCTATTGACTTAAACGTAAAATAAATGAAAAGCTCCAGCCGACGACGGAGACGGCATGCAGCGGCTTTACACCATCACCCAGCTCACGCAGGAGTTCGACATCACCACCCGGACGCTGCGCTTTTATGAAGCGCAGGGGCTCGTGACGCCGCAGCGGCGGGGACGCCAGCGGCTTTACAATCCGGCGGACCGCACCCGGATCAAGCTGATCCTCAGGGGAAAGCGTCTGGGGTTCTCGCTGGCCGAGATCCGGGAAATCATCGAGATGTACGGCAAGGCGCCAGGCGAGGCGGGCCAGCTCAAGTTGCTGATGGAGAAGATAACCGCCCGGCGGGCCGAGCTTCTGGAAAAACGGAACGATATCGAAGTCAGTCTTGCCGAACTCGATCAGGTGGAGGCGGGGGCCAGGGCCCGGATGGCAGAAATCGGGTATGTGCCGGATGCCGGGGGGGCTGACCAATGAGCGGCTTCACACCCAAAGATCCGGATTGGGAAAACCGGTTGCGCCGGAGTTTTGCCGCTCAAGCCTTCATGAAGCATCTTGGTGCGCATCTCACGCATATTGCGCCGGGGGCTGCCGATATCTCACTTTCCCTGGTGCCTGAGGTGACCCAGCAGCACGGGTTCTTCCATGGCGGTGTTACGGCGTCGATCGCGGATTCCGCGGCGGGGTACGCCGGACTGTCCCTGTTTGCGCCGGGCAACGGCATCTTGACCACCGAGTTCAAGCTCAACCTGCTCAATCCCGCACGTCAGGACACGCTCGTTGCCCGTGGCCGGGTCGTGAAGCCTGGCCGCACGCTGACCATCGCAAAGGCTGACGTCTTCGGGGTTGGCGGGGGAGGGGACGAGGTGCATGTCGCAACCGGCCTGTTCACGCTGATGGGCGTTGACGGGGTGACGGATTGACCCGGGAACAGGTCACGCCGAACCCACGTTCGTATGAAGCTCAAATGATTTGAAGGTTAAGTACGAGACATGCCCGATTTTATCATCCGCCGGATAGAGCCTGCTGACAGAGCCGGTTGGAACCGTCTTTGGCAGGATTATCTGGTCTTTTACAAGGCAGACCTTTCCGGGGAGACGACCGGAGACCTTTTCCGGCGCCTGGTGGGGCAGGGAGGCCATGAAGGTCTGGTCGCCGTGCGCGGCGATGAGTTGATCGGGTTTGCCCATTACGTGTTCCAGCCGGTGACCTTCGACACGGCGCTCAACTGCTACCTGGAAGACCTCTATGTCGCCCCGGATGCGCGCGGCAGCGGCGCTGCGCACCAGTTGATCGAAGCCGTCTACCGGGCGGCCGATGATGAGCCTGAAGCCAGCGGCAAGGTCTATTGGTTGACCGAGACCCACAACGCCCGGGCCCGCAAACTCTATGACCGGGTGGGCGTGCTTACAGACATGATCAGATACCAGCGGGTTTGAAGCCCGCGTTCGAGGAGGAACAAAAATGATCCGCAACGACTTTCCAAGCTTCAACTTCAACCTGGGCGAAACCGCCGACATGCTGCGCGACAGCGTGCGCGCCTATTCCCAGGACCGCATCGCGCCGCTGGCGCACAAGATCGACCGGGACGACTGGTTCCCGCGCGAGCTGTGGCCTGAAATGGGCGAACTGGGGCTCCACGGCATCACGGTGGAAGAGGAGTGGGGTGGCTCGGGTCTGGGCTATCTGGAGCATTGCATCGCCATGGAGGAGGTGAGCCGGGCGTCGGCCTCGATCGGCCTGAGCTACGGCGCGCATTCCAACCTGTGCGTCAACCAGCTCCGCCGCTGGGGCAACGAGGACCAGAAGAAGCGTTATCTGGAGAAACTGATCACCGGAGAGCATCTGGGCGCTTTGGCCATGTCGGAGCCGGGTGCGGGATCCGACGTCGTGTCGATGAAGCTCAAGGCGGAGAAAAAGGGTGACCGCTATGTGCTCAACGGCTCGAAAATGTGGATCACAAACGGGCCGTCCGCCGACACTTTGATCATCTATGCCAAGACCGATCCGGAGGCCGGAGCGAGAGGCATTACCGCGTTTCTGGTCGAAAAGGGTTTTCCCGGTTTCTCCGTCGCGCAGAAACTCGACAAGCTGGGCATGCGCGGGTCGGAAACCGGCGAGCTGGTGTTCCAGGATTGCGAGGTGCCGGAAGAAAATGTGCTGGGCGGGGTCGGCAAGGGCGTGAACGTGTTGATGTCCGGCCTCGATTATGAGCGTGCGGTTCTGGCGGCCGGTGCCGTCGGTATCATGCAGGCGGCGATGGATGTGGTGATCCCCTATGTTCACGAGCGCGAACAGTTCGGACAGCCGATCGGCACCTTCCAGCTCGTGCAGGGCAAGATCGCGGATATGTATGTCACGATGAATGCCACCAAGTCTTATGTCTATGCCGTTGCCCAGGCCTGCGACCGGGGCGAGACGACCCGCGAAGACGCCGCTGGCGCAATCCTCTACGCAGCTGAAAACGCTACCAAACTGGCGCTCGATGCGATCCAGCTGCTGGGTGGAAACGGCTATATCAACGAGTATCCGACCGGACGGCTTCTGCGCGACGCCAAGCTCTATGAAATCGGTGCCGGTACCTCGGAAATCCGCCGGATGCTGATCGGCCGGGAGCTGTTCAACAAGACGGCCTGACGGGCACGCTAAGGGCGCTGCAAGCTTTGCCCGGTGTGCAGGGCCGCACCGGGTGCTGCCCGAATAACAGCGTTGGCACCTGGTGCGGAGGCGTTCAATGCGCGGTGAAACGGATCTGGCAAAATTGGTCTCCGGCATGCGTCCGGTGCTGGACCCTAAAGACTATGTGTTCGGCACCTTTCCGGAGAACGCCCTGACCGATGTGGCGGTTCATGGTCCGCTCGGCCTGTTCCTGGAAGCGGAAGGGGTGACGGCGATCCTGCCCCTGGACGTGGCCCTGAAGCTGGCGGCCGACCGGTCCCCGGACCTTGGTCTCGATGTGTCGCGAACCTTCCGCCGGATCACCTTGACGGTTCATTCGTCGCTCGAGGCTGTGGGACTGACCGCCGCGGTGTCCCGCGCTCTTGCCGATGCCGGCATTCCGGCGAATGTCGTCGCGGCCTATTTTCATGACCATGTCTTTGTTCCGGCAGAGGATGCGGACCGGGCGATGGAGGTCCTCCTGCAGCTTTCGCTGGGTTCGGTTGATATTGCCTAAGCGGTAACACTTATCTTTCTGTGTATCTGCATGGAGACGCCCCTCGCCGGTTGCAATCGGGCCGGAAGGTCCCCATTGAATGGACAACCGGAAAGGGGGCACGGATGCAACGGGCCAAACGCCGCCTGGCGGCGGTGATGTGCGCCGACGTGGCGCACTACTCGGCGTTGATGGAGCGCGACGAGGACGGGACACTGGACCGCCTGCGGGCCTATCGGAAGGTCATGTCCGGGCTGACCGCGCGTCATTGCGGTCGCATCGTCAACACTTGGGGCGATGCGGTCATCATCGAGTTTTCCTCGGTGATCGAGGCCGTGCAATGCGCGGTCGACATCCAGACCGATCTGGCGAGCCGGAACGCCGACCTGCCGGAGGCGGAGCGGATGGAGTTCCGGATCGGGATCAATCTCGGCGATCTCATGGTGGAAGGCGACGACATCTACGGCGATGGCGTCAATGTCGCCGCGCGTTTGCAGGAACTTGCACCGGTTGGCGGGATCATGCTTTCCCAGGCTGTCTATGAGCAGGTGCGCCACCGCCTCGCGCTGGGCTTCGATCCGCTCGGCCCCAGGAAAGTCAAAAATGTCTCGGAGCCGGTGGAAACCTATGGTGTGCGGCTCGGCGGCAGGAACGCGCCCGACTATGGCCCCAGCCGATCAGCTTCGCAAAGCGATCACCCGGGCGTCAACCCGCAGGGCGGCGCCGCGTCCGATGACGCTCAGGGGCAGCGTCTCGTCAATGGCTACACCCAGATGCGGGCGTGGCTGCAGCGCCAGCCCAAGCGGGTCCGGACAAGCCTGTTCATGATCGGTTTCTTTTTCTTTTTGAACCTTGTCACCTCCGGTTTGTCCACGATCTGGTTCTTTTGGCCGTCCTTGCCGTTCATCTTGATGCTGGCCTGGCATTTCCTTGCAGGCCGGCCCCGGTCCGGCGATGCGGACCGGTCGCATGCAACGGATTGAAGAGACCGCAAACCGGCTTATGTTGGCTCCGTGGTAACCGTTTTCCGGCTACCGGAATTCAGCATTTGCGGGCAGCGCCCGCATCGCCTACACAGGGAGCACGCGTTCCCGCTCGCCGGGGCCACCGGCTATACAAACGTCAATGGAGTTCTTCCAGCGCATGACTGACTATCCGACAAAGGTGCCCGCCCGTCTCGATGACGAGGAAGATGAAAAGACCAAGACGCCGTCATCCATCCAGGTCGACAAGCATCTGTTCGAGGCCCGCACGGTTCTGATCACCGGCCCGATCAATCAGGAACTGGCCCGCGATGTCTGCGCGCGGCTGATGGCGCTGGCGCAGGTATCCAACGATCCCATCACCGTGATCGTATCTTCGCCCGGCGGCCATGTGGAATCCGGCGACATGATCCACGACACGATCAAGTTCATCGCTCCCGAAGTCCGGATTCTGGGCATGGGCTGGGTCGCCAGCGCCGGTGCGCTGATCTATGTCGCGGCCGCCAAGGAAAACCGGTACTGCACGCCGAACACGCGCTTCCTGCTGCACCAACCGTCCGGGGGCGCGGGCGGCATGGCCACGGATATCGAGATCCAGGCCCGCGAAATCATCAAGATGCGCGACCGGTTGAACAAGATTTTCGCCACCGCGACCGGCCAGCCGATCGAACGGATCGAAAAAGACACCGACCGCGACTACTGGATGAGCCCGGAAGAAGGCATCGCCTACGGCCTGGTTGGCAAGGTCGTGTCCAACGTCTCGGAAATGGGCTGACCCTCGGCAGGTCCGGCTGACGGATACCGGCGGTCAATCCGCCGGTGTCGTGTTTGCCGGCCCTTCTTCCCGTGCTTCTTTCACGCCCTGTTCCAGCTCCGGTCAGGCGAAGCTGGAGTGCGCGGCATGGACACCGATCCGGCCAACAGCCGCCATGAAGGCGAAGCCATGGGTCCGTCACCGAGGGCACACGGATGTTTTTTTGGCTTTCAAAGATCGTCTTTTTCGTCATTCAACCGTCCACCGCATTGTTCCTGCTTCTGGTGCTGGGCTACGCGTTGTTGTTTTCGCGCTTGCGGAAACTGGGCCGCGGCCTTGTGGCCGCCGCTGCGGCCGGTTTTTTCGCTTTTGGGCTCAGCCCCTTGCCGAACCTGACGATCCTTCCGCTAGAGGAACGTTTTCAAGGCGTGCCCGTGCCGGAGCAGGTTGACGGGATCATCATCCTGGGCGGGGCGGTCGATACCATCGTGACAAGCACCAGGGGACAGACCGCCTTGACAACGTCCGGTGAACGTATCGCCGTCGCCGCCCGGCTTGCCCGGCAGTATCCAGACGCCCGCATCGTGCATTCCGGCGGCGAGGGGCTTTTGCTCGCCTCCGGCACAAGCGAAGCGGAGGGGGCGCTGCCGCTGCTTGAGTCCTTCGGGATCGCAACGGACCGTCTCGTTATGGAGGACAGCTCCCGCAACACCTGGGAGAACGCGGTGCGGACGAAGGAGCTTCTGCAGCCGCGGCCGGATCAGGTCTGGCTGCTGGTGACATCGGCCTATCACATGCCGCGGGCGATGGGGGTGTTCAGGGCGGCCGGCTGGCAGGGCGTGGCGCCCTATCCGGTGGATTTCAGAACCCGGGGTCCGGAAGATGCGACCCGATGGTTTGCCGGGGTGTCGCAGGGCCTGCGGCGGTTCGATATCGCGGTCCGGGAATGGGTCGGCTTGATTGCGTACTGGGTTACGGGCCGGTCCTCGGCTCTGTTTCCCGGACCCGACACTTGAAGCGGATTTGAAGCGCGGCAGGCTTTCACGCGGGATGCCCCTTTTACACCGGGCAGTTTACCCCTATCTTGGGATCAACTCCGGAAAAGGAAGACTTCATGGCATTGGAAGCCCCTCTTGTCTCGGCGGCCATCGTCCAGTGGCTCTACGGGGATGCGCTGGCCTATGACGACAGCTTGAGCCTGATTGAGGACCTCGCGCACAGGCTGCGCGCGGGCGGCATTCCCGTGGACCGGGCCACCACGGCCATCATGTTGCTCCATCCCAATGTCCGGGCAGAGGCGGCCGTGTGGACCTCGGACGGCCTGCGCGAACTGCGCAGGTATCTGGAAAGCGAGTATGTCGACGAGAGCTACGAGAACAGCCCCTTCAAGGTCGTGCATACTGAGCGGCGTACCGTGCGCTGCCGCATCCCGCCGGTGCCTGAGGAGCCGGAGTTTGGCGTGATCGACGATCTGCGGCAACAAGGCTTCACCGATTATGCGGCGCTGCCGCTGCCTTTTTCGGACGGATCGGTCAAGGCCGTGACATTCGCCACAAAGGCGGCAGACGGCTTTTCGGCCAGTCAGATAGCGGTTTTTGAATCGATCCTCCGGCCGCTGGCCACGGTATGCGAATTGAAGACGCTGCAGCGCACGGCGCAAACCCTGCTTGATACATATGTCGGCGAGCGGGCCGGCGGCCGGGTTCTGAACGGCACCATCAAGCGCGGCGAAGGCGAGTGGATCTCCGCCGTGGTCAGCTTTGCCGATTTGCGCGGCTTCACAAAGCTCTCGAACACGCTGCCCGCGGACAAGCTGATCTTGTTCTTGAACAAGTATTTCGGCGCCATGACGGAAGCCGTCGAGGCGCATGGGGGCGAGGTGCTGAAGTTTATCGGCGACGAGGTCATGGCCATCTTCCCCTATGAAACGGAAGCGGAGGCGGCCGACGCCGCCCGCCGGGCGTTGACCGCCGCGCGCGACACCAACAATCGGATCGCCGAAATCAACGTCGCCAACACCTGCAGCTACACGCCGGACATGAGTGTCGGGATTGCGCTCCATGCCGGAAACGTCTTCTTCGGCAATGTGGGTGGAGAATCGCGCCTCGATTTCACCGTTGTAGGCCCGGTGGTCAATTTGTCGGCCCGGATCGCGGAACTGGCGAAGGATCTCAACCTCAACATCCTGGTGTCCGAGGCGGTGGCCGAAATCATGGGATGCCGGGGCGGCCTTTATGGCACCTACGAGGTGAAGGGGTTCGACGAACCGGTCTCGGTGTACGCGCCCATTTTGCCTGCCTCCGGCGGAATCCAGTTTTGCCCCGAGACGACCGCCGCGCGCGCTTTTGACAAGAACTGACGGCGCAACAACACAAGCAGGACGGCAAGGGTCGTTGCCGCGAACACTTCAGGGCCTGCGAACCACCCCAGAAATCCGACGGCAAAGAAAAAGGCCCGCTGCCCTCTGTTGAAGTGGCGGCCCGCGATGACGATGAGTTCGGCGGCCTTCAGTGCGGTCTCCCGGCTCTTGTCGGCGCCGCCGGCGCTGCGTTCGGGCACCGCGCCCATGACGATGCTGGCGTAGTTGAACAACCGGTATGCCCAGCCGAACTTAAAAAAGGCGTAGGCGAGAATCAGCATCAGTCCCAGAACCTTGATTTCCCAAATGGCCCGGCTGTGCTCAACAGGGATGTCGAGGTCGCCGGCCACGCGGAAGATCGTGTCCGTGGATTCCAAAAGGGCAAAACTGCCGCCGATGGCGATCAAGGCCGTGGAGGCGAAGAAAGCCGTGCCCTGCTGCAGACCGGAGATGATTGAGGTGTCCATGATCCGGACATCGCGCGTGGTCATCGTGATCAGCCAGTTGCGGCGGTATTGTTCCATCGCGTGGGACAGCGTGCGCCGCCGCAAGGGTGTGCCCTCGACCAGAATGTTGAAACCCAGCCAGGCCACGAGGAACCAGGCGACGGCCATATAGTCGTGAGGCGTCAGAACGGCGAGCATAGGTCACTTCAATGAAAACGGATCCCGGGACCGCCGTAGTGTTTCAGTCTTCGCGCGGTCTGTCCACCTTTCGAGAGATTCCTTTAAATATATGAAATTTCTGATAAAATGGAGGTTTGCAAAATCCGCGTGACAGACCGCGTTTTTTTGCACTTGCGAAAACTTAAAGCTTCCTTTACCCCCTCGCCGCAGTTGGGCCACAATTCGGACCCCGTCCGATTGCCCCCAAACAGACATAGGATTCGCTTTTTCATGGACGAACAGGTTCAAAAATCCTGCTGGAGCGTGACCATTTGGACCATTGTGGCCGTCGGCGCCGCTTTGGGTTTGGTCGTACTGTTCAACGACTTTGAGACCGCAAAGCAGGCGGTTGCGGTTGTGAACTGACACGATTACCGGTCACCACACAGGATAAGCGCGGTTCTGCCGCGCTTTTTTTGTTTGCCGGCTCCAGTGGCTGGCTCTGTCCGGAAGATCAAGGCGGCGCAACCGTCGAACCTGCGGGACATCTCCGGAACCCTCTGAATGGATATCTTGCGGCCGGCTGCGGGCACACGCGCGAACCTGTGTAAATCGCGTTTTGGAAAACCTTGGGCTTCCCCTGACAGCGCCACGTTGCTAGGGGAAGCACATGGCACTTCATTTGGTAAAGTTGTGTGTGGGCGCGGACAGCGTGGAAAGCCTCCAGGCTTGGCTGGATTTCCGGGCTGAACAACAGCGGCAGGCCGGGCAGCCCGCCGACATGATCCATACGACCCGGATGGTTCCCAGCCGCCGGGATGAACTGTTGGAAGGCGGATCGCTCTACTGGGTCATCAAGGGAAAAATACAGGCGCGCCAGCGTCTGGTGGATGTTCGTCCGTTCACGGATCAGGCCGGAGTGAAACGCTGCGATCTGGTTTTGGAGCCCAGACTTCACTTGACCCAGCATCGTCCCAAGCGGCCGTTTCAAGGCTGGCGCTACCTCAAGCACGAGGATGCACCCCAGGATGTCAAGAGCGGGCCGGATGCGGTGGACATGCCGGACGGCATGCGGCGCGAGTTGGCCGAGCTCTGCCTGATCTGATCGTGCGCGGCGTGTGGCCACGGAACCTTGCCAAGTGCGCGGCTTTGGCCCACATCTGAATAGGCAGTGACATTCCTATCGGAGACAGGACCTGGGCAATGGCCAACAAGCCTCCCGCAGACCGGACGCGCTCAACGCCGACGGTTCAGATGGATACCTCGAGTGACACTGAGATTTCCGAGTTTCTGTCAAAGGTTGCAGCCATGCCCTCGTCGGCTGAGCCGGGTACACGCGGGCGCCTGATCTTCGCTCTGGACGCGACCATGAGTCGTCAGCCCACCTGGGATCGGGCCTGTCATCTGCAGTCGGAAATGTTCGAGGAGGCCGGACGTGTCGGCGGGCTCGACATCAAGCTCGTCTATTTCCGGGGTTTTGGAGAATGCCGTTCATCGAAGTGGTTTTCCAGCACGGGTGATCTGGCCAGGGTGATGGCCACGATCGACTGCCGCGGCGGACGGACGCAGATCGGCAAGGTCCTGACTTGCGGGATCAATGAGGCCGGAAAGGGCAAGGTCCATGCGCTGGTCTATGTCGGGGATTGCATGGAAGAGCATATCGACGATCTGTGTCACAGGGCAGGAGAACTCGGTCTGCTCGGTGTTCCGGTTTTCGCCTTTCAGGAGGGCCGGGATCCGGATGCCGAACGGGCGTTCCGGGAAATCGCCCGTCTCACCAACGGGGCCTTCTGCCGGTTCGATTCCGGGTCGGCGCGCGAGTTGGGCGATCTGCTCAAGGCGGTTGCGGCCTTTGCGAGCGGCGGCAAAAAGGCGCTGACAGCGCTGGAAAAATCTGGCGGCAAGGGCGCTCGCCTGCTTCTTGAACAACTAAAGTGACAGGGACAGCATGGCCTTTTTTGTCGTCGGGCTCTTGATCCTGATCCTTCTCGTGTTTGCGGGCAATGCCTTCGTTCAGGCAAATCCGGCCGAACTTGCGCGCCGAATCAAACTTGTTGCCGGGAGCCTGCTTGTGGCGGCTGCGGTGTTTTTCGCCTTGACCGGCCGCTTCATGTTCGCCGTGCCTGTGGGCGTTTTCGGCTTGTCGTTGCTCGGGCTGGGCGGTTTGGGACGCCGTGGTCTGTTTTCCGGCGGATCGTCCCAACCCAGCGGGGGTCAGCGGTCGCGCGTCCGCTCTGCCATGCTGGAAATGGAACTCGATCATGACACCGGCGACATGACCGGGCATATTTTGGCGGGCCAGTTTCAGGGCCGCGATCTCGGACAGCTCACGGAAACCGAGATGCGCCTGTTCTGGCGTGAAACCGCCGCGGATGCCCAGAGCCGCGCCCTAGTCGAAGCTTACCTCGACCGCCGGTTTTCCGGCTGGCGTGAAGACTTCGAGGCGGATGGAACACAAGGGGAGGGAAGCGCGCCGAGCGCGGGCCCCATGACAGATGAGGAGGCCTACCAGATCCTGGGGCTTTCTCCCGGCGCCGGGGACCCGGAAATCCGAGCGGCGCACCGGCGGTTGATGAAGCGTCTTCACCCCGACCATGGCGGCACCACGTTCCTGGCGGCGAAACTCAACGAGGCTAAAGACAGGCTTCTCAGACGACATTGACAACATCCATTACGCATTACTGATAGACGGCGAAGCAGGCGAAATTCTTCCGTTTGAGAGTTCTGCAGGCATCCCAGGCCGCGGTTTTGGTCTCGAAGCCAACAAATCGGGCGCGGTAGAGCGTCTGACCATCGGTGTCGACGGGTTCGGTATAGGGAACGCGGCGGCGCAGCTTGGACCCGGTCGCCTCGGCGGCGCGCTTGAGCATCGAAATGGCCCCGCTTTCGGTTTCCGTGGCCGCGATCTGGATCTGCCAGGTCGGCTCGTGTTCCCGGGTGTCGCTGGTGGCCACGGTCACGACATTGTCCGCATCCCGGTCGTCGACCGTCACGGCCGAACCGACCGGTTGCGGCCTGTCGGGCGCCCGGTGCGGGCTGATTTGCGGCGCGGGCAGGGTGCTGACTGCGGCAAACGCCATCTCCATGCGGGAGCCCATATTCTTTGGTGGGACGGGGATCGAGCCCGTGGAAGCGATCTCGCTTTCCGCAGGGGGCACCGGGGGAATGGCTGCGGCGGCCAGCGCGATCGGCGCTTCTCCGGCAGGTTTGACTACCGGTTTGGGAACAGCGGCGAGTTGTGCCG
The DNA here is from genome assembly GCF_008711285.1 of Roseibium aquae. GTDB lineage: Bacteria > Pseudomonadota > Alphaproteobacteria > Rhizobiales > Stappiaceae > Roseibium > Roseibium aquae. Next base: position 49,425 of record NZ_VXDC01000008.1, on the reverse strand, counting down.
CATCGAACCGCTTGGGCGTGCTGGCGGAAGCGATCAGAGGTGCCGTGCGCGGACCCTTGCTGGCCTTGTGGAAATAGCGGCCGATCAGGTCGGTCATGTGCGCATTGCGCGAAGCTCCGGTCCGCCCCCCCATCACAACCGCGACGACACTGCGTCCGCCGTGATTGACTGACGTCAGAAGATTGAAGCCGGACGCCCGGATGAAACCTGTCTTGATGCCGTCGACCCCCCGCACACGCCCGAGCAACTTGTTGTGGTTGCCGTAGCGCCGGCCCTTGTAGCTGAAGGAACGGGTGTTGAAGTAATCGAAGTAGGTCGGGAACCGTTCCTGAATGGCCCGGCCCAGGTGGCTCATGTCGCGCGCGGTCGTCCGCTGGCGGGAGTTCGGCAGACCGTGTGCATTCTGGAACGTGGTCTTGTTCATTCCCAGCTGGCGCGCCGTTTGGGTCATCCGGCGGGCGAAAGCCGCTTCGCTGCCTTCGATGTTCTCGGCGACGGCCGTCGCCACGTCGTTGGCCGATTTGGTGACAAGCGCAAGGATGGCATCCTTGACCTTGATGGTCTGTCCAGGGCGCAGTCCGATCTTGGACGGCGGTTCGGCAGCTGCCTTCTTGGAGACTGTGAACTTTGAATCCAATGTGATCCGGCCAGCTTCCAGTTCCTCGAAGACGATGTAAAGCGTCATCACTTTCGTGAGCGATGCGGGAAACCGGTAGGTGTCGGCATTGTCCGCATAAAGGGTCTTGCCTGTTTTCGCATCCACCACGATCCCGGCATATTTCGGATTCGCAGCGGCGGGGGAGGCTTGGAAGACGATGGCGCCTGCAACCACAGCCAACGCGCTGGCTCTTGCAAGAGTACGAATTACGCGACCGAAACGCTTAGCAAACACGATGAGCCATCCCAGATTGGGGTACGCGGAACCAGAAAGCGGGAGGTCGACCAGAACCGGGGCCAAAAAACCACAGCCGTCCCGCAATGTTGTTACGCGCCCAATTTGATGGAATTGGGGTTACAAATGTGTAAATGCCGCTTCCGAATTTCGAAAAAAACCTTAGTGGTTTATTAGTGTTAACAAGTGGGGAAAACAGTTTTTCCGCCTCCGTGGCCGAAGCTGCCGAACCGGGGCTTTCAACTTGTTTGTTCCTCCTGTTCTTCCGGCGCCGGCAGGGCATGCGCGAGTTTCTATTCAGATTTGCTTTGTCAGGCGGAGTTGTGTTGAGGCGGGTATTTTTCGCCAAAGCTCGCACAGATTGTTTTGCAGTGCAAAAAAGCGATTGACAAAATTTGTGCAGTGCACGATATTGCTGGGGAAGGGCTGCGCTGGGGAAGACCCGCACAGACTGTGTACACGCAGTTGACCAACAAGGGCACGGACATGCTGAACAACATCGAGGACATGCAAAAATTGGGCAAGGACAACATGGATATGGCCATGGAATCCTTTGGATCGGTCACTAAGGGCATGCAGGCTATTGCTGCAGAAGTTGCCGATTACCAGAAGAAGTCTTTCGAGGACGGCTCCGCCGCTGTTGAAAAGCTGGTCGCGTCGAAGACGCTGGACAAAGCCTTCGAAGCCCAGGCTGATTACATGAAGACCTCCTATGAGGGGTTTGTCAGCCAGATGACCAAGATCGGCGAAATGGTGACGGATCTGTCCAAGGACGTCTACAAGCCCTACGAAGGCTTGATGGGCAAGATGAGCAAGTAAGCCGCCATCCCGGCAACGGGAAAATGCATCAGTTTCAGAAATGCCCGGCTGTCACGGCCGGGCATTTTTCATTTGGGGTTCCGATTTCCGGCTTGTGCGATAGAGACAGGGAAAGGCGACAGGGAAAGGGATTTGCACAGAATTGATCCGCCGACTGCCAAACCGTCCCCATCGCGATTGCGGCATATGGTCTGCGGACACTCCTGATCTTTTAAACGAATTCAGGCGACCTACATGGGATGGGAGAGAACTGCAGGGAGAAGTGGAACACATCTCCCGCCTTTTGACATTTCACGTATTGCGTGGACAGGGTCATCACGGCACAGTTCTAGACGGATCAACGGATGGCACAGTCGAAAATGCGTGTTACCGTTTCGAAAAGGTCAGCCAAACTGCGGTGCGTGGAGCCGGCTGGCCGGACTGGTGAAAGGTCAAACTTGTCGAGGAAAGGCAATAGCACGGACATGGCAGGCGGGGCTGATTTCGGCGATGGCGGTCCTGACGGAGGAACGGCTGTCGTCACCCGGACCAAGACGATCACCAAGCGCCCGAATTTGTACAGGGTGCTGCTGTTGAATGACGATTATACGCCGATGGAATTCGTAATCCATGTAGTGGAAAGTTTCTTCCAGAAGAACCGGGAGGAAGCGACCCGCATCATGTTGCACGTTCACCATCACGGGGTCGGCGAATGTGGGATCTATTCCTACGAAGTCGCGGAAACGAAGGTGACACAGGTCATGGATTTTGCGCGCAAGCATCAACATCCATTGCAGTGTGTCATGGAGAAAAAGTGAGGGATATCGCACGTGCCATCATTTTCCCGTAGCCTGGAAAAAGCGCTTCATCAGGCCCTCGCTTACGCCAACGAGCGTCAGCAGGAATACGCAACGCTTGAGCACCTGCTTCTGGCCCTGCTGGATGATCAGGACGCGGCGGCGGTCATGCGCGCTTGCAACGTCGATCTCGACGTGATCCGGCGGAATCTGCTGGACTACATCGAAAACGAACTCGAAAGTCTTGTGACCGAGGGCGATGAGGATTCCAAGCCCACGGCCGGGTTCCAGCGCGTCATCCAGCGCGCGGTCATTCATGTTCAGTCGTCTGGCCGCGAGGAAGTGACCGGCGCGAATGTCCTGGTGGCGATTTTCGCTGAGCGCGAGAGCCATGCGGCCTATTTCCTCCAGGATCAGGACATGACCCGCTATGACGCGGTCAACTACATTTCTCACGGGATCGCCAAGCGCCCGGGCATGTCCGAAACGCGGCCCGTGGAGGGCGCCGATGAGGATGAGGCGATCGCCAGCGCGGCGCCGGGCGGGGACAAGAAGGCTGCCAACCAGAAAACCGATGCGCTTGAAGCCTATTGCGTCAATTTGAACCTGAAGGCGGAAAAGGGGAAGATCGATCCGCTCATCGGCCGTGACAGCGAAATTCAGCGCACGATTCAGATTCTGTGCCGCAGATCGAAAAACAATCCCCTCTTTGTCGGCGATCCCGGCGTTGGGAAAACAGCCATCGCGGAAGGCCTTGCGCACCGCATCGTCAATGGCGATGTGCCGGAAGTCCTGAAGGACGCGACCATTTTCTCGCTCGACATGGGCGCGCTTCTGGCCGGGACCCGTTATCGGGGCGATTTCGAGGAACGCCTGAAGCAGGTGGTGAAGGAAATCGAGGATTATCCCGGCGCGGTGATGTTCATCGACGAGATCCACACGGTGATCGGGGCCGGCGCCACTTCGGGCGGGGCCATGGATGCATCCAATTTGCTGAAGCCGGCTCTGGCGTCAGGCGCCATCCGGTGCATCGGATCGACAACCTACAAGGAATACCGCCAATTCTTTGAAAAGGACCGGGCGCTTGTGCGGCGGTTTCAAAAAATCGATGTCAACGAACCGACCATTCCCGATGCGATCGACATCCTGAAGGGCCTGAAGCCGTATTTCGAGGACTTCCACAAGGTCAGATACACCAACGATGCCATCAAGACAGCGGTGGAATTGTCGGCGAAATACATTTCCGACCGCAAATTGCCGGACAAGGCGATCGACGTTTTGGACGAAACCGGCGCCTCGCAAATGCTCGTGCCTGAAAACCGCCGCCGCAAGACGATCGGCGTCAAGGAGATCGAGATCACCATCGCGACGATGGCGCGGATTCCACCGAAGTCCGTGTCGAAGGACGATGCGGAGGTGCTCTCAAATCTGGGCGTTGAACTCAAGCGTGTCGTGTATGGACAGGATGCGGCCATCGAGACCCTGTCGTCCGCCATCAAGCTTGCCCGGGCAGGTTTGCGTGAGCCTGACAAGCCAATCGGCAGCTACCTGTTTTCCGGTCCGACCGGTGTGGGCAAGACCGAGGTGGCCCGCCAGTTAGCATCGTCGCTTGGCGTCGAACTCATTCGTTTCGACATGTCGGAATACATGGAGCGGCACACCGTGTCCCGGCTGATCGGCGCGCCTCCCGGATATGTCGGGTTCGATCAGGGCGGCCTGTTGACCGACGGTGTGGATCAGCATCCCCATTGTGTCCTGTTGCTCGATGAGATCGAGAAAGCGCACCAGGATCTCTACAACATCCTCCTGCAGGTGATGGATCATGGCAAGCTGACCGATCACAACGGCAAGCAGGTGGACTTCCGCAATGTGATCCTGATCATGACCACAAATGCCGGCGCTTCAGACATGGCCAAGGAACCGGTGGGCTTCAATCGGGTCAAGCGGGAAGGCGAGGATCAGGAGGCCATCAACAAGCTGTTCACGCCGGAATTCCGGAACCGTCTCGATGCGGTCATCCCCTTTGGCAATCTGCCGATCGAGGTCGTGTATCAGGTCGTCGAAAAGTTTGTCATGCAACTCGAGGCACAACTGGCCGATCGCGGGGTGACGTTCGAACTCACCGAGGGCGCGACCAAATGGCTTGCCAACAAGGGTTATGACAGTCAAATGGGTGCCCGGCCGCTCGGCCGGGTCATCCAGGAGCACATCAAGCGGCCTTTGGCCGACGAGGTTCTGTTTGGGAAGCTCCAGAAAGGCGGGACCGTCAAGGTGTCTGTCTCTGAGGACGAGGCCGGGTTGCTTCTGGAAAGCGTGGAAGAACGCAAGACACCGCCGGCAAAACCGAAGGACAAGGTCAAGGCAAAACCGAAGCGCAGACGCAAGCCCGTGGCGGCGAAACCCGCTGCGGCCAAGTCGGCCATCAAACCCTCGGATGGCAAGGGCGGCACCGCGAAGAAGAGCCTGGTCCCGAAGGTTCCGCTGGCCGATTAGGCACCGGGCGGCGTCCGGTCCTTGCGGATGAAATCGGCCGGATCATTGAACGGGCGCAGACGATGCGCCCGTTTTGTTGTGCGTCAAAGTGGCGTGTTGATTCGCGCATGCGCTTGGAAGGACCTGTGAGGTAGATTCGGTTTGTCCCAGTGCCGCGCGCTGCTAATTGTCACTTGATTTCAGGTCCGCGATCAACGCTCTCGTCGCGAGGCTTTTCCCAGCTTCCTGCATCGTGAGATACGTCTGGTCCGCGCCCGCCTTTGTGATCTTTTCAACATGATCTGCGTGCAGCGCGTGGCTAACGACCGTGCCGGTGAAGCCGCGTGCGCGGAGCATGCGGGCGGCGACCAGTTTGGCTTCCAGATCGTCCATCGCCAGGATCGCCGATGAAATACCGCTGAGATCCACACCGTTCCAGAAGTTGCTGTCTTCGGCATCGGCAAAGATGACGTGAAGACCATTCTCGGCATGGGCTTTTGCCTTGTAGATGTCCGCATCGAGGCCGACTGGCCGGCGCCCTTCCGCCAACAGGGCTTCATACGCGGCGGTTCCGGTGCGGCCCATGCCGAACACCAGCACGTCGGCGTCGCCCAGATCCTTCGGCTGTTCATCCGGGTGCCGGGTCACCCGCTCGAAGCGCTGGAGTTGCGGCTCGAAGCGCTCAAACAGCGGATGCGCGAACCTGTTGAGCGGCGCTGCAATCAGGAAGGAAACCGAGACGGCGATGGCCAGTGGGACGAGGAAGGATTCGGCGGCGGGAATCCCCGCCGCCACGATCAGACCGAACTCGCTATAGGCGGTCAATGAGAGTGCGGTGATGAACGAGGTCCGGGCCCGTAGCTTGAAGGCAAGCAGGACGAAAAAGAACAACAGACCCTTCAGTGGCAAGAGCAGCCCGATCACAGCCGCGAAAGCCAGCGCATCCCAGTCTGGCAGGCCGGACATCCCGATCGAAAGGAAAAAGCCGACAAGGAAGACTTCCTTCAAGGACCAGAGCGACTTCGACAGCTCCCCGGATTTCGGGTGTCCGGACAACAAGAGCCCCATCACCAGCGCACCGATTTCTCCCTTCAGACCGATCAGTTCGAAACCGACGCCGCCAATCACAAGGCTCAACATCATGCCGGTCAGGACAAGAACTTCATCATGCCCGGCAAGATCGAGGATCTTGAACAACACCGGGCGCAAGAGAGGCGTTGCAAAGATCAGCAGCGCCCAGGGACCGGGCATTTTTCCGGCAAACACCGCGAGCACCACAAGGGCGATGATGTCTTGTACGATCAAGATCCCGATGGCCGTGCGGCCATGGAAGCTGCCCAGTTCCCGTTTCGCTTCCAGCATCTTGGCTGACAGAACCGTTGATGAGAAAGCAAGGGCAATGCCGACAAGAACCGCGGTCATCCAATCCGAGGTGAACAACAGGCGGATGATCGGTGTAAACAGGGCAACGGAAAAGGCGAAGTGGATGAGCGCTCCGCCGACCACCTGGGGTTCCGCGATCTGGCGCAATTTCAGTTTCAGGCCGATTGTGAACAGCAGAATCATGACGCCAAGATCAGCGATATATTCCAGGATCGGTCCCGTGGTGGAGGGCATGCCGAACTTGGGCCCGACGAGATTGATGCAGAACCCCGCGGCAAGGAAGCCGACCAGCGGCGGTAAACCGATTTGGCGCACCGCGAGCCCGAACACAAACGCGGCTCCGATCGAAAATGCTTCGAAAACCATTCTTCCTCCACGGTAAACTACAAGTGTCGCTGCCCTTGAACGTGTAGCGCCCAAAGGTTTGAAACTATCTTGCGTTGTCCAACGGTAAATGACAGCCGATGTTTAAGAAGGCGTGTCGGTGTCTGGAAATACGTAGCAATACGCGGTGGCCACCCCGGCCAGGGCCGGTCTGAAACCGAGCAGCCGCGGGATGGAGCGCAGGCGGCTGGACAGGAAATTCGGAAGAAGATAAGGCTGCCTTATCAAGTTGGCAAAGTCACCCGAGTGCCGCCCATGACCGTTCCGCAAGAGCCTCAGCCGCCGTCGCCCCCGGCAGACGCGTCCGGGTGCGGGCGTGTCTGGTTTTTCCGCGGTGCCCGCGCGGCCATTTCCATTCCGGCGCTCATCCTGACTGCGGCCTTTGTCGGATATGCGGGTTTGGCGCGCGAAAGCGGATTGAGCCTTGCGGAAACGCTGGCGATGACCGGGTTCGTCTGGGCGCTGCCCTCGATTGTCGTTCTCACCGGCGCCATGACGTCCGGCATGGGAATTCTGCCTGCCGCCTTCGCGGTTGCCCTGGCTTCCGTGCGCCTGATGCCGATGACGATGGCGTTGATGCCCTTGATCAAGGTGCCGGGAAAAACCCGGACCTGGCAATTGCTGGTCGCATCGCACTTCGTCGCGGTGACCGCGTGGGTTTATGCCATGCGCAACCTTCCCGACTTGCCGAAAGAGGGGAGGCTGCCCTTTTTCGTCGGTTTTGGCGCGGCGGTTTCCGGTTTCGTATTCTGCATGACCGGAATTGCCTATGTGCTTGTCGACCGGATGCCGCCGATGGTGGCGGGAGCCTTGTTCCTTCTGACCCCAGTTTACTTTCTCTGCTCGCTTTGGGGGGCGGCGCGCCTCTTGGCGGACAAGGCCGCCATGATCGCCGGACTTGTCCTGGGACCGGTTTTCTTTGTCCTGCTGCCGGGTCTCGATCTGCTGTGGACCGGACTGGCCGGCGGAACCCTGGCGTATTTGGCCACGCGGATCTGGCGAAGGAGCCGCTCGTGACCGAGGCTCTGATGCAAACCTGGTGGGGACCGTTCGCGATCATTCTGATCGCGGGATGGATCGCGACCGATGTATGGCGCTGGATCGGTGTGTTTGCGGGCGGCCGGCTCAGAGAGGACGGCGAACTCCTCATCTGGGTGCGCTGCGTCGCCACCGCGCTGGTCGCCGGGGTCATATCCAAGCTTGTCTTCTTCCCGCAAGGGGCGCTTGCCGACACACCGCTCTGGCTCCGGCTGCTGGCGATGGCGTGTGGGTTTGCCGCTTTCCTCAGTCTCCGTCAAAGCGTGATCATTGGCGTCCTGACGGGCGTCTCCGTGCTGGTCGCCGGATGGATGGCCCTTTAGCGCGGGGCACGGCCACAACCCACCATTCCTGATGTTTCGCCTTTCCCTCCATGCACGCCGTGATGGCTTTCATGGCAACCTGGTATGCGGTCCATCTGCGGTTCGTTTTCTACCCGCTCATCGTTGTGAACACGCTGATGATGCCGGCCACGCTTCTCCATGGCGGGCATCATCTGGTCGATCTTTTTGGCGGTGTGGCGGTATTCGCGATCGGCGTTTTTGCGGCCAGAAGGATTGTCGGCGATCGGCCCCGTGCCGGCGAAAAGTGTGGTGCTGCCGCCCTGGCCTGATCACCTTGCCATGATCTGTTATTCGAGCACGGCCCGGATTTTTGCGGCATTGGCCATGAGAACATCCGGGTCGGCCATCTGGCCGGTATGCGGTTTCAGGGCGACCCCTTCGAAACGCGGAATAACGTGGACATGCGTGTGGAACACGACCTGCCCGCCTGCCGGCTCGGAGAACTGCTGTATGGTTGTTCCGTCTGCATCGAATGCGGCTTTGACCGCACGGGCCATGCGCTGCGCGGTGCTCATCACCGCGTGGAGATCGTCGGTCGCGATGTCAAAAATATTGCGCGAGGGAGCCTTTGGGATGACGAGGACATGCCCGTCGCCGCGCGGCATGATGTCCATGATCACCACAGTCTTGGCGTCTTCAAAAACCTTGTGGCTGGGGAGGTCTCCCCTGAGGATTTTCGCGAAGACATTCTGGTCGTCATATGCGGGTACGGACATGAGCGGGGGATCCTTGGCGGGTGCTGATTGATGGCGGCAGACTAGCGAGAAAAGCCAAGTGCGGGCAAGATCAAAGCCAATGGCCGGACTTGAGAAACTGAGTCAACTGATCGCAAAAAGGTCCTGCGCTCAACGTGTTGGGCCAAGCTGCTCAGATGCCGGTATTGTCATTTGTCCCTACGGAAGGGGGCGTGTTCGCTCAAGACGCGGTTCTCGTGCTCAACAGCCATGCGTTCGCGCTCCAGGAAGTCGGCGACCGCATCATGCAAGCCTTCATGGGCGATCCAGTGGGCGGATCGCGTTGTGACCGGAAGATAGCCGCGTGCCAGTTTGTGGGCGCCCTGTGCGCCGGCTTCCACCCGTGTCAATCGGTTCTGGATGGCGAAATCGATCGCTTGATAGTAACAGACCTCGAAATGCAGATAGGGGTGATGTTCGGTGCAACCCCAATGACGGCCGAACAGGGTTTGCGATCCGATGAAATTCAGAGCGCCGGCAATGTATTTGCCCTCCCGTTTCGCCATGACCAGCAGTATCCTGTCGGCCATCTTCTCGCTGACACGGGAAAAAAACGCCCGGTTCAGGTAGGGGCGGCCCCATTTGCGGGCGCCAGTGTCCTCGTAAAACGCGTGGAACGCGTCCCAATGCGCCTCGGACAAGTCGCCGCCTGTGATCCACTCGATCTCGATGCCCGCGCTCAAGGCCTCGCGCCGTTCCTTCTTGATGGCTTTGCGTTTGCGGGAGGCTAGATCGCCCAGAAAGGCATCGAAGCTGTCATATCCCTTGTTTTCGAAATGAAACTGCTGGTCGGTGCGTTGCAGATATCCGAGCTTCCCAAGCGCGTCCCATTCGCCATGAGTCAGGAAGGTTGCATGAACCGAGGAAGCTCCACTGCGCTTGCAGACCTGCACCAGCCCGGATGCCAGTGCCTGCAGGCCCGCATCATGGTCAATTGCGGGGCTTACCAGAAAACGCCGGCCCGTTGCGGGGGTAAACGGCACGGAGACTTGCAGTTTCGGGTAGTACTGGCCACCGGCCCGGTAAAAGGCATCCGCCCAGCCATAGTCGAAAACATATTCGCCTTGGGAGTGGCTTTTCAGATAAGCGGGCACTGCGCCCCAGATTGCCCCGTTCTCGCTCTCCAAAACGAGGTGGCGCGGCGCCCAGCCGGTGCGGCCGGTAGCGCAACCGGTTTCTTCGAGAGAGCTTAAAAATGCATGAGAAATGAACGGGTTGAAGTCAATGCCTTCATAGGTTGAATCAGCTGGTTCGAGAAGTGATTCAAGTTCTTTGACCATCTTGTCCGCGATGGTGGAGCGCGATAGACGGCCACCGTCAGCCATGCACCATCCCGGATTGGCCACCGAGTCCCAGTCCGCCGCTGCAATCTCATGCAGTCCGGAGAGGATGCGCAACCGGGCGGTGGTTGTGTCCAGATCGCTCATTGCACTCATGGCATGGGTCCAGGCGTTGTTGCTCAGGTGCGAAGGTAGCGTCTGGCAGAGGGTTAGCAAGGGCCGTCATTGTGTGCGGTTGTCGGGATCGAACCCCTCGAAAACGATCTGATCGGCATGCTGGGCGGCGCGTTGCCTGTCTTCCGTTGTCCGCACTGTCCAGGCCATGATGGGGCGTTTGAAGACACGCCGGAGCACGGAAGGCCCCACGGCCGGCAGATCCCGCACGCTGTAGGACACGAAATGCGGACGGGTTCTGGGAAAATGCAGCATGTGCCTGAGCGCGAACCGGTGGACTTGCGACAAGCGCGCGCTGTCGCCGCGCGCCGGCATGCTGTCAGCGACGATCCCGCGCAAGACTGATGGATTATGCGCACGCGCGACACCCAGCATGTCCGGGTCGAAGGACTTGATTGCGGCCGGCCCCTGATAAGCGGCGACCTGATCCACCACATTGCGGACGAAGGGATTTTGCGCCCCGGGCTTCATCCAGGACTTGATCTCGATGACCAGCGGGACTTTTCCTTGCACGAGATCGAACAGGTCCTGAAGGAGCCAGAGACGGTCGCCGCCGGTTCGCATGGACAACCCGGTCAAGGCTGTTGACGGCAAATCCAAAACCTTTCCCGTGCCTTCTGCCAGGCGGTCCAGCGTGTAGTCATGGAAAACGAGCGCTTCGCCATCGGCGGTCTCCTGCACATCGACCTCAATGGCGAAGTCATGCTCCATGGCGGCCTTGATGGCTGAGGGGGTGTTTTCGATGCAGCCCCGGTCGGCATCGTGATAGCCACGATGGGCGATGGGCTGTTGAAAGAGAGTGTCCAGCACGGGGCGTCCGTTTGTTGATCGGTTCAAAGGGAAAAGGGGGGCGGGTCAGAGGACTTCGAAAACGGCTTCGATTTCAACGGCAGCGCCAAATGGCAGGGACGCGGCGCTGACCGCGGAGCGGGCATGGCGGCCCTTGTCGCCCATGGCCTCCACAAGGAAGTCGGACGCACCGTTGATCACTTGGGGCTGGTTTTCGAATTCGGCAGTAGAGTTCACAAATCCCACGATCTTAACCAGCCGGGCAACCTTTTCGAGATCCCCGAGCGCCGCCTGGGCCTGCGCAAGAAGGTGAATGGCGCATAGTTTTGCAGCCGCCTGTCCCTGTTCGACGCTCACATCCGCGCCCAGTTTGCCCTTGTAGGCGAGACCGTCCGGTCCCATCGGCAGCTGGCCGGATACGAACAGCTGATTGCCGGTCTGAACGAAAGGAACGTAGTTGGCGGCGGGAGCGGCCGCCTTTGGCAGATCAACACCGAGGGCTGCAAGACGGGCTGCGATGGTTTGGCTCATGGCGAAAACGACTCCAAATATGCGGGCAAGTGCCTCCGTCTTGAAACAATCCAAAACCGCCCGCAAGCAAAAAACCGGAGCAGGTCGGCAAACCGGCCCCAAACCTGAAGCCGCCGGTCGTGCCAGGCGGGGACGGCGGTGGATCACGTGCAAAAAAGGCTTCTGGGCAAACGCCTGCCCGGGTTTCCAGTGCGCTTGGATCCTACCCTTGTTTGGGAGTAGAATTGATGTCAAATACGCGTTTTGAGGATCACGGGCCGATAGATGAAACATTTCGCCGCCGTCCTGCCGTTGATCGGCATGTGTGCCTTTGCACCTGTTCTGGCCAGCGCCGCGCCCGCCAGCCTGGCCCCTCACCGGGCCGTTTATGACATGAAGCTGGAGGCTGCCAGCGCGCAGGCGGGCGTCACCGGTGTCGTCGGACGGATGGTCTATGATTTTTCAGGCAATGCGTGTGACGGCTACAGTGTGAAGTTCCGGTTCGTCACGCAATTTCAGGATCCGTCCGGGGCATCCCAAGTTACCGACCTGAGAACCACGTCCTATGAAGATGGCAAGGCCCGCAGTTTCGAGTTCCTGAGCGAGACCTACGTCAACAACAAACTCATCGAGGAAACGAGGGGCGCGGCGCGGCAGGCGGCACAAACCAAAACGGTGGAACTGGCCAAGCCTGAGAGCCGCGCGCTTGAAATCTCCGGAAACGCGCTGTTCCCGACCGAGCATTTGCGCTTCATCATATCGGCGGCCTTGAAAGGCGAGCGCTTTGTCGCGGCCGATGTGTTCGACGGATCGGAAACCGGGGACAAAGTTTATCCGACCACAGCCTTCATCGGCGCACCGCGCTCCGGTGTTGTGGCCGAAGGCGAGCGCATGGCCCTGGCGGCGCTTGCCGGCGCGGACTACTGGCCGGTCACCATTGCCTATTTCGAACCGGCAGATGGGACTTCCGGAGAACAGACCCCCGCCTATCAATTGTCGTTTCTGCTGCACGAAAACGGCGTCAGCCACGACCTGACCCTCGATTACGGCGATTTCAAGCTTTCGGGCGAACTTCAGGAGCTTGAGTTTTACGACGTCGGCGGCTGCGGTGAGAAATGATCCCCTGACGGTGTCAGTGGCTTCTCGGCTTGGCGCGCTTTGCGACATGAGTCAGGCCGAGTTCGACGGCTGAAGCGCCGAATTTGTCTTTCAAGGTGTCCATCGCCCGTTCGGCCTTTTGCCGGCGGCCAGCCTGCTGATCGACGAGATCCAGGGGATCGGCATGCGCCGCCGGTTCCAGATCTCCCACACCGATCCCGATCAGGCGAAAGCGCCGCCCGTCGCATTCGGGCGCAAGCAATTCTCCGCCGGTGCGGAAGATCCTGTCCGCCAGCTGGGTCGGGTCCGCCAGGTGGCGGGAGCGGGTGATTGTCTTGAAGTCCGCCGTCTTGAGCTTCAGCGTGATGCCGCGGCCCGACAGCTCGGCCTTTTTTAGCCGGGCCGATACCTTTTCCGACAATTCCCTCAGGATCGGCCGTAAGGTTTGCAGGTCGGCGATATCGGACGAAAAGGTCGTTTCCGAACTGATGCTCTTTGCGCCGCGTTCCGGACTGACATGCCGGTCGTCGTCCCCGCTTGCGAGCTGGGCCAGCCTGAGGCCCATGGCCCCGTAGCGCCGCGCAAGGTCCGACGGATCCATCAGTTGCAACTGGCCGATCGACTTGATGCCATCGGCGGCCAGCTTGCGCTGGAACACCTTTCCAACGCCCCAGATCAGCCCGACCGGTTGCCGGGCGAGGAATTCTTTCGCTTCCCCCGCGCCGATGACGGAAAATCCCCGCGGCTTCTCCAGGTCGGAGGCGACCTTGGCGAGGAACTTGTTCGGGGCAAGACCAACCGATGCGGTAATGCCGACCTCCGACTCGATGTCCCGCACCAGCCTTGCCAGCACTTCCGCCGCGCTTGCATGGTGCAGCCGTTCGGTTCCGGTGAGATCCAGAAAGGCCTCATCGATCGACAGCGGTTCGACCAGCGGCGTGAGGGCCTGCATCCGTTCGCGGATCTGCTTGCCGGCACGGACATATTTTTCCATGTCGGGCTTGATCACCACGGCATCCGGGCAGGCCTCGAGAGCCTTGAACATGGGCATGGCGGACCGGACACCATAAATCCGGGCGATGTAGCAACACGTGGAGACGACGCCGCGCTGTCCGCCGCCGACGATCACGGGCCGGTCGGCCAGCTCGGGATTGTCGCGTTTCTCGATCGCGGCGAAAAAGGCATCGCAATCAAGATGCGCGATGGTGAGTTGATCGAGTTCCGGATGAGACACAAGCCGCGGACTGCCGCATGCGGGACATCGGGCCTTGCCGGCGGCCGGCCGGTGCCCACAGTCCCGGCACAGGGCCAGGGACGCCGCCGGTCGTGTTTGTGAACCTGTCATGAGGTGCCGGTCTGAGCCTTGCCGCCTTCGGATCGGTCGCGCGATCTTACAAAATACGCTCGATGAATGCGGTTGTCTCGTCCCAATCGCCGGTCAAGAGCGCGATGAAGGGCTCGGGCTCCACCATCTCCCGGAATCGCTGATCGGCCACGAACTGGATCTGCACGGCGGAGGGCAGGCTCGCCCGGACCGATTGGTGGTTGGCTGGGCTGTCATCGATGAAGACCACGGGACCCTGTCTGCGCGCGGCAAGGGCTGCGACGGCCCCACCCTTGGGTCCGGTATTGGTGACAACGGGAAACGGCAGGCCGCGCGAGGCGAGCAGGCTTTCCCGAATCTGCTTGTTGTGCGGCCCCGGCAAATTCGTCAGGAAGATCACATCCCAATGCTCGGCCAGGCCTGTCAGGGCCATTTCGGCTCCCTCGACAAGCTCCTGACGGTGCGTGTGCCCATCGAAAAAGGCCTGGATATGCCGCTTCACATGGTCCGCGGACAGGGGAGTCGGGTCATCGATCCGGGCGATGTTGCCGGTCAGCCGGTATTCCGGCCGCAGAAAAACCAGTCCCTCACCATGCAAGTAAGCCTCCAGATGCCGGATGAGGTGCAGCACCACTTCATCGACATCGCAGATGATCAATTGCCGCGAAGACAGGGGAAGCCGCTCGATCTGATCGAGCACGGATCGGGAGGCGCGGCCGGGTTCACTCATCGCCGCCAAGCTCTCCTGCCAGCACATACCGGGCGGCGGCGATCATGGTCGGGCGGACCCCGCTGTTCTCGCAAAAGGTCAGAAGCAGCGCCTCATCGCCCATGTAGAATTCCAGGACACCGGCCAGAAAGCCCGGTTCGGCGGCCGCCAGACGAATCGTTTCCGGACCGATGCCGCTGACCGCCAGGAACCGGCCGACCAATTCCGGCTCCTTCGTCAGTTGCAGAAGCGCCTGGGTTGCAATTTCCTGCGCGGTCTCAAGCGGCATCGAGGGGCTGTGTCCGTTGCGCATCAAGATTTTTGCCTTTCCGAAACAATTCCGCGCTAGATACAATGGGATGAGAAGTGGGGCGAGCGCCCGCGCCGGGGTGGCGCGGCGTTCGGAGCAGAGATAGGGACCCGGCAGATGCCGGGAAAAGGGCCGTCTTATGGCAAAGACCGTGTTGATTGTAGAAGACAACGAGCTGAACATGAAGCTGTTTCATGATCTGCTTGAAGCGCACGGTTACAACACCCTGCAGACCCGTACCGGCATGGAAGCGCTGGAACTGGCCCGCTTGCACAAGCCGGACCTGATCCTGATGGACATCCAGTTGCCGGAGGTTTCCGGTCTTGAAGTGACCAAGTGGATCAAGGAAGACGAAGACCTTGCCCCCATTCCGATCATCGCCGTGACCGCGTTTGCGATGAAGGGCGATGAGGAACGTATCCGGCAAGGGGGCTGCGAGGCGTATATCTCCAAGCCGATCTCGGTGGCCCGCTTTCTTGATACGGTCCGCTCCTATATCGGCAGCGAAACGGGCTGATTTGCGGGCCGGTCCGGATTAATCCTAACAATTTACTAAAATTGCCGTTTCCATGTGCATATTTTCGCGCATGTATTGAATTGCGGCCGCGCATAGGTAATGTGACGGGCAGATAACAGGTAATATTCCGGTGCCGATCTTTCCGGAACCTGTTGACACAACATAGTGTTCCCTACGGAGTGCTCAGGTCCGCCGCATCTCCTGGGTCCGTGGGGCAGACCGGTGGGGAGGCGGGACGAAGAGTGGCCTCCTCGATACCCCGCCTTCCACCGGTCACCCTTTCGCGTCAACCTCACCGCCGCGCTTTCGCTAACCTGTTTCTCGTCATGGGCTTCGTAGAAGTGACAGGTATTTTTTTGTATCGAAACTGTTCATGGTTGCTTAAATAGTGATCATTTACCCTTCCAGACCGTTGAGAGTGGAGGGGACAAGATGCGATTTCTATCGAGGGTTAATATCTCTACGGCGATGGTTATCGCCAATTCCGGTTTTTTGCTTCTTGCAATGCTTGTTGTTGGTTTTATTGTCTACCATGTGGCGAGTGGTCAGGCTGCACAATCTGCAACAGACAAGCAAAACGAAAGCTTGCGCGCAGCCGCAACGCTTTTTGCAGAGCGGATCGACGGCGCGAAGATAAGCTGGAACTCTGATGGAAACGTCCGCAGGATCGAGCTTGAGGCACTGCCGGAGTTTACAAACCACGACCTGATCGAGAGCATCACGCGCATAACCGGTGAAACCGCGACCGTGTTCGCCTGGGATGAGGAAACACGGGATTTCTGGCGCAGGACAACAAATATCATCAAACCTGATGGGAACCGGGCCGTCGGAACGCCGCTTGGCGTCAACGGGGCCGTTTATCCGGTGATCATGGCGGGGAACACGTTCATCGGACAAGCCACTATCCTAGGTAAGGAATACTACACGATCTACGAGCCCATTTTCACGCCATCCGGCGATACGATAGGCATTTTGTATGCTGGTGTGGAGCAAAAGACAGTGCTGGCCAATGTCTGGGAACTGGTTTCGTCCTTCGTGATGTGGACCATTCCGGTCACCGTGGTCTTTGTGGCCTTGTCGTGGTTCCTGATCAGCCGTCTCCTCAAACCGGTCACCGAGCTTGCCCAAGCGACGCGGAACATTGCCGAGGACAATCTGGAGATCGAGATTCCCTTCATCGACCGGCACGACCAGATCGGTGAGCTGGCGCAGTCGGTCGACACGTTGAAGGCGCGCTCGATCGAGCGGAGGGAACTGGCTGAGGGTCAGGCGCAGGATCAGGAAGCGCGGCAGCAGCGTCAGGAGTCCGTTCAGGCGCTGATCGCTGATTTCCGGGCGAATGCTCTGGATCTTCTGGGGTCTGTGGAACAAACCGCAGCCAATCTGGACGGCACGGCCGAAGACCTTCGCAAGCTTGCGCAAGAAAGCGCCGGGCACGCAACCGACACCTCGCAATCTTCGCAAGCCACCTCGGCGAATGTGCAGACCGTTGCCAGCGCGGCGGAGGAATTGGCCGCCTCGATCGGCGAAATCTCGTCACAAGTTGCGCGCACGACCGACATCGTTGGCCGGGCAACGGAAGGCACCCGGACAACCAACGAAAAGGTTGAGGGACTGGCGCAATCGGCCGCCAAGATCGGCGAGGTGGTGACGCTTATTCAGGCCATTGCGGAACAGACCAACCTTCTTGCCCTGAACGCCACCATTGAAGCGGCACGCGCCGGGGAAGCCGGCAAGGGCTTTGCGGTCGTTGCCGCGGAGGTGAAGGAACTGGCAACCCAGACATCCAAGGCGACGGAAGAGATCGGGTCTCAGATTTCCGCGATCCAGGAGGCCACGCGCGAATCGGCCGAAGCGATTGCGGAAATCACCGGCACCATGGAAGAAGTGAACCAGTACACGTCGGTGATTGCCGCGGCCGTTGAGCAACAGGGCGCCGCAACCACGGAGATTTCGCAAAACGTCCAGCGTGCTTCGGACGGGACACAGGCTGTCTCCGACAATATGGGCAGGCTCTTGGGCGCCGTTGAAAGCACCTCGCAGTCCTCCGAACGGGTCCTGGAAGCTTCCAGCGAGGTCGGCCAGAAGACGGTACAGCTCAAGACCGAGGTTGAACGTTTCCTTGCCGGCGTCGCCGCCGCCTAGGTCAGCGGGCGTTTCGAACAAAACGCCCTAAGATGCGCTATGCGCAATTCCCGGTCAGGCTGTAGCGATGCGCTCCGGCCTGACCGGAAACACTCCAACGGATCACGGCGCTTGGTCGGCAAAAAGCCCGCGGTGCATAGGCGCCGCGGGCTTTTTCGATCCGTTCAGCCGGGTCTGCCCCAGGGCTTACTTGATTTTCGCTTCCTTGAACTCGACGTGCTTTTTGGCAACCGGGTCATACTTCCGCTTGACCATCTTGTCGGTCATCGTGCGGGAGTTTTTCTTGGTCACGTAAAAGAAGCCGGTGTCGGCGGTCGAGAGAAGTTTGATCTTGATGGTTGTCGCCTTGGCCATGGCCTTGCTTCCTGTGTTTTTCTTGGGTCGGGCAAACGGTTCTTGTGGCCAGGATGGCTGGCGATCAATCTGCCCCTGTCTATGAAATCAGCGCGCAAAGTACTCAAGACGCCGCTAAAGTCAAGTCTTGCCTGAAGCCGCCATGCAGCAGCGGCTGTGTGCTCCGCATTTTTTGCGTTCGAGGTCCGGCAGCACCGGGCCGCCGCCGCATGGCCGGTTACAGAAGGTCCCGGCGGAAGTCGTCCTTGCGAAAATAGTAGAAAGGCACAGGGGTGTCTGGCGAGAGGGATGGATCCGCGGCGAGCCGGTCTTCCAGGTCCTTCAATATGGTTTTGGTGATCAGGGGGATGTCTTTGCCGCGCGCTTCCTCCAGCGTGAGCCACGCGCAGTCTTCCAATTCGCCCGAGGGCCCCCGTCCGTCCGGCAACTGGTCGGCGATTGCGTCCGCGAACACGGCGAAAAACCGGGCATCGAACCGGCGCGGCCGTTTGGGCGGGGTGATTGCCCTGCCGACAAAGCGCAGCGGCTCCAGGTCGGGCAGGATGTGCCGTTCGGCAAAGGCTTCGAACCCGCTGCCAAGGGTCAACGGGGTTTGGCCGCCGCGCTGTCCCAGGAAGACACCGGCTTCCTCGTAGGTTTCGCGAATGGCAGCAAGGGCAAACGCACGAATGCGCGCCGCCGATTTCGGCGACTTGAGGTCTTTTGCCAGTTTGTGTTCAACGACCGGATGGTAGGGCCGCACGCCCTTGATCCGGGAATCGCTGGCGTCGACCCGGCCACCGGGAAAAACGAATTTACCGGGCATGAACGCGTGCTTCATGTGCCGCCGGCCCATCAGCACGCGCACAGGGGCGCCTGCCGCCTGGTCGAGAATCAGCAGCGTGCCGGCGTCCTTGGGACGAATGTAAGGATAGTTTCCGGCTTTTTCGTCGCGGGCAAACTGCCCGGCCAATCCAGTTGTCATTTGATACTCGCGGCAGGATCCGGTTCTGGCAGGTCCTCCCCAGCATCGGGATCGAAGCCATGCATGTAAAGGGCCCACTGGAGCGCCACCAGCGCGCCCTTCACCGGCCGCATGAAGGCAAAGGCCAATAGGATGGTGAGCGGGATCCAGATCGTCATGTGGATCCACAAGGCTGGACGCCACAAGACTTCGACCGCAAGCAGGGCCGGAATGATGATGTGGCCGACGATCGTGATCGTGAAATAGGGCGGAGCGTCATCGGCCCGGTGGTGATGGAACGCTTCGCCGCATGCCTCACAGGCATGGCGTGTGGCCAGAAATCCGTCAAACAGCTTGCCTTGGCCGCAGGCGGGACACTTGCCCGCCATGCCGCGGAAAATGCTGCGACGGACAGGCCGCGCAGGCTTGGTGTCCCCGGCGCTGCTGTCCGGTTGCGCGTCGGGCAATACGGTCTTGTACTGGACGTTCATCGTGGTCGCTTCCCGCGGCTGGTGTTGCCTTCGCGTTTGGCGCGCCGGGTGGGCTTGCGTTCCGGCCCCTTGCGCCCGCTGGGCCGACTTGGGGTCTTTCCCGTCTTGCGGCCGGGGCTGACCAGTTCGAACCGCAAGGCGCCAGCAAAGGGCGCCGCTTCGACGAGCCGAACATCAACCCGATCGCCAAGTTGGTAGGTTTCACCCGTCTTGTCACCCACGAGGGCATGCGACCCTTCGTCATAGCGGTAGTAATCGAGCCCGATGGTGCTGGCCGGAATAAACCCGTCCGCGCCGCTGTCGTCGAGCCGGATGAACATGCCCGACTTCACGACACCGGCGATCCGGCCCTTGAAGCTTGCGCCCACCTGATCCGCCATCCAAAGGGCGATCAGGCGGTCGATGGTGTCCCGCTCGGCCAGCATCGCGCGGCGTTCGGCCATCGAGATGTCGGCCCCGATCGCTTCGAGCTTGGCTTCGACGCCATCGGGCAGACCGTCCTTGCCCAGCCCCAGGGCCTTGATCAGACCCCGGTGGACGATGAGGTCGGCATAGCGCCGGATCGGCGAGGTGAAATGCGCGTAGCGGCGCAGGTTGAGGCCGAAATGACCGATATTGTGCGGATTGTACTCCGCCTGGGCCTGGCTGCGGAGCACGACCTCATTCACCAGATTGGCTTCCGGCGTATCCGCCACCTTCTTCAAGATGGCGTTGAAGACAGAGGGCCTCAGCCCGCCGGTGGACGGCAGCTTGATGTTCAGCGTGGACAGAAAGTCTTTGAGCGACTGGAGCTTTTCCGGGGTCGAGGCATCGTGGATGCGGTAGAGCAGGGCGGTCTTTTTCTGTTCCAGGGTTTCGGCCGCGCACACGTTCGCCTGGATCATGAATTCCTCGATCAGCTTGTGCGCGTCGAGGCGCTCCGGCACATAGACGTGGTCGACAGTGCCGTCCGCCTTCAGCTTGATCTTGCGTTCGGGCAGATCGAGTTCCAGAGGCTCGCGCGCATCCCGGCCTTTTTTCAGGCACTCATACGCGGCCCAAAGCGGCTTCAACACGCCCTCAACCAGGGTCTCGGTCTTATCGTCGGTGATGCCTTCGATGGCCTTTTGCGCCTGAATGTAGGACAGCTTGGCGCCCGAGCGCATCATCACCCTGTGAAAGGTGTGGGAGAGTTTGCGGCCATTGGCCGCAAAGACCATCCGCACGGCGAGGGCCGGGCGGTCTTCCTTTTCGCGCAGCGAGCACAGGTCGTTCGAAATCCGCTCCGGCAGCATCGGAATGACCCGGTCGGGGAAATACACCGAATTGCCGCGCAAAAGCGCCTCGCGGTCGAGCGCCGAGCCCGGCTGGACATAATGGGCCACGTCCGCAATCGCCACGTAGGCAATGAACCCGCCTTCGTTTTGCGGATCGTCATCCGGCTCGGCATAGACCGCATCGTCATGGTCTTTGGCGTCCGGGGGATCGATGGTGAGAAGCGGAATGTCCCGCCAGTCCTCCCGCTTGCCCAGACTTTCAATCCGTTTTGCGCTTTCCGCCTCAGCCTCCACGGCGGCGGGAAAGACATGCGGGATGCCGTGCTGGTGCAAGGCGATTTCCGAAACCGCCTTTTCGCTCATGATCGAGCCGAAGCGTTCCACGATCTGCGCGCGCGGATGGCCGTAGCGGCCTGAACGGGTGACTTGAACGCTCACCAGGTCGCCGTCCTCGGCCTCTTTCATGTCCTGGGGATCAACGTCGAGTTCGCGCTGTTTGCGGTCAATCGGCTCAAGATAGGGCGGACGGTTCCCGTCCCGCTTTCTCAAAATGCCGAGGAGTGCGCCCTGTTTCTTTTCAAGGATCTTGATCACCCTGGCCGCGTATTTGGCCTCGGGTCCGGTCTCGGACGTCTCGGTCAGGCGGATCAGGGCCCGGTCGCCCATGCCGGGCTGGGTCGCCTTGGTCTTGCCGGTCAGGATCAGGATGCGCGGCGGCGCACCGTTCTCCTCATCGTGCCAGTCCACCGGTTCGCCCAAAAGCTCCCCGTCTTCATCGCGGGCAATGAGATTGACGACAAAGACCGGGGGCAGGTCGCCGGGCCGGATCATCCGTTTGGAGCGTTTCTCGACCAGGCCTTCCTCGGCCAGATCCTTCAGCATCTTTTTCAGATGGATGCGCGCTCCACCGACGATACCGAAATGGCGGGCGATTTCGCGTTTGCCCGCCTTGCCGGGGTTATCGGCAACAAAGGCGAGAATGTCCTCTTTGGACGGCAACTCGCCGGGGATCTTGGCGTGCGCCCGGTTGGAGTGCTTGCGCCGCGTGGTCCTGTTCACACTCAAGATGCATCGTCCCAGGGCACCTCATCGGACGCGGCACTCCCGACGGTCGTCTTGGACGTCGTTTTGGTCGCCGTCGTCTTCTTTGCTGCCGTCTTTCTGGTGGTGGTCTTTTTCGCTGCCCCGTCGGCCTTCTTCGCCGCGGTCTTTTTGGCGGCCGGTTTCTTGGCGGCTGTCTTCTTCGCAGCCGGTTTCTTGGTGCCCGACTTGGCTGCCTTTTCGGCAATCAACAGCACGGCCTGCTCCAGCGTCACCGCCTGCGGATCGGTATCCTTGGGCAAAGTGGCGTTGATCTTGCCGTGTTTGATATAGGGGCCGTAGCGGCCGTCATAGACGTTGACTGGCCCGCTGCCTTCCGGATGCTCCCCAAGCTCCTTCAACGGCGTTGCGGTGGCGCCGCGTCCACCCTTGGCGCGTTTCTCCGCTAGAGCATCGACAGCCCGGTTGATCCCAACGGAGAACACCTCGTCTGGGGAGGAGAGATTGGCATAGGTCCCGTCATGCAGAACGAACGGTCCGTAGCGGCCGATGCCGGCCGAAATCATCTTTCCGTCTTCCGGGTGCGGCCCCACTTCGCGCGGCAGAGAAAGCAACTGCAGAGCCTTGTCCAGATCCATGTCGGCGGCCGACCAGCCTTTCGGCAGGGACGATCGCTTGGGCTTGGCTTCCTCGCCAAGCTGCACATAGGGCCCGAACCGGCCGGTCCTGAGCGAGACATCCAGGCCGGTTTCCGGGTCCTGTCCCAGAACCTTCGGCCCATCGTCGGCAGCGCCATCACCATCGCCGCTCTTGGCAAGCTGGCGGGTGTAATTGCATTCAGGGTAATTCGAGCAGCCGATGAAGGCTCCAAACCGGCTGACTTTCAGGGACAACTGACCATTGGCGCAGGACGGGCAGGCGCGCGGATTGGTCCCATCTTCCTTGGCGGGAAAGATGTGCGGTCCGAGCAACTCGTTCAAAGTGTCGATCACCTGGGCGACGCGCAGGTCTTTGGTCTCGTCCACAGTTGCGGAAAAGTCCTGCCAGAACGCGCGCAGGACATCGAGCCAGGACAGTTCACCGGCGGAAATCTTGTCGAGCTGTTCTTCCAGGCTCGCCGTGAAATCGAACTCCACATAGCGGTTGAAGAAGCTTTCCAGAAAGGCGGTGACAATGCGGCCCTTGTCCTGGGGAACGAGCTGCTTCTTTTCCAGTTCCACATAATCCCGGTCGCGCAGGGTCTGCAGCGTCGAGGCATAGGTGGAAGGACGGCCGATACCGAGTTCTTCCATCTTCTTCACAAGGCTGGCTTCGGTGTAGCGCGGCGGCGGCGTGGTGAAATGCTGGTTGGCTTCGATTGTCTCCGACGTGCCGTCCACCGATCCGAGCGTCAGCGCGGCGCCGCCGTCGACGGCGGGCAGGCGTCTGGAATTCTCGTCGTCCTCGTCGTCCCGGCTTTCCTGGTAAAGGGCGAGGAAGCCATCGAAGCGCACCACGGAACCGGATGCGCGCAATTGGGCGGTCTGGCCTTGGCCCTTCGCCACGATCTCGATGGTGGTGCGTTCCAAAACGGCCGATTCCATCTGGCTCGCCATGGTCCGTTTCCAGATCAACTCATAGAGCCTGGCCTGATCGGGATCGAGAAACCTGGCGACGTCCTTCGGGCGCCTCGCCAGATCGGTGGGGCGCACCGCCTCGTGTGCTTCCTGGGCGTTCTTTGCCTTCGAGGAATAAAAGCGCGGTTTCTCCGGGACGTACTTGTCGCCAAAATCCTGACCGATCACCTTTCGCGCCGACTCAATCGCCTCTTGGGCGATCTGAACGCCGTCGGTCCGCATGTAGGTGATCAAACCTGTGGTTTCTCCGCCTATCGCCGCCCCTTCATAGAGCTTTTGCGCGACCTGCATCGTCCGGGAGGCGGAAAATCCGAGTTTGCGCGAGGCTTCCTGTTGCAGTGTCGATGTGGTGAAGGGCGCCGCGGGATTGCGTTTGGCGGGCTTGGAGGTGACGCTGTCGACCGTGTAGGTGCTCGCCAGCAGCATCGTTTTAATGCGGCCCGCGTCTTCGCCATTCGTGATGTCGTGGCGGCCGATCTTCTTGCCGTCAAAAACCGTCAGTCCGGCCTGGAAGGCATCGCCTGCCGGTGTTTTCAGGTTCGCCAGGATTGACCAGTATTCCTGGGGCTTGAAGACCTCGATTTCCAGTTCCCGGTCGCAGATCAGCCGAAGCGCCACGGATTGCACCCGCCCTGCCGAGCGCGCGCCCGGCAGCTTGCGCCACAGGACCGGGGACAGTGTAAAGCCGACCAGATAGTCCAGCGCGCGGCGAGCGAGATAGGCATCGACCAGGGGCGTGTCGATCTGGCGCGGATGCTTCATCGCCTCGAGAATGGCCTGTTTGGTGATGGCGTTGAACACCACGCGTTCGACCTGCGTGTCCTTCAGGACCCGCTTCTTCTGCAGCACTTCCAGAACATGCCAGGATATCGCTTCGCCCTCGCGATCAGGGTCGGTCGCCAGAATCAGGCGGTCCGCATCCTTCACAGCCTTGGCGATGTCCGACAGCCGTTTTTGGGATTTGGCATCCACCTCCCAGGTCATGGCGAAGTCTTCGTCCGGCTTGACCGACCCGTCCTTGGGCGGAAGATCACGCACATGCCCATAGGAGGCGAGCACCTGATAATCGGCCCCGAGATACTTGTTGATCGTCTTCGCTTTGGCGGGCGACTCGACTATGACGACGTTCATTATGACCCAAAAATAATGGCCGCGGCGAGTGAGCCTGCGGGGTGAATGGTGCGGTTAAGACGGCAGACGATCCGGTATCGAAGGCCGCCTGTCAAATGGACCTTTGCCGCCGCAGGGTCAAGCGGTCCCTTGTCCGGGTGCCCCTTCAAGGCGCGGAAAGGCGCTTTTCTCCCCTCAAAACAATAGGGAGACCATGTTTCCACGGTGGCGCTCCAGACGCCCCGCGATTTCCAGTTCCAGCAAAATAATGTGAACCTGGCGGACCGGAGCCCGGGCAAACCGGATCAATTCATCGATCTCCACCGGTGTGGACCCAAGCGCGCAGACGATCGTTTGCCGCAGTTTGTCATCGGGTTCCGGCACCCCGCCGAACAGGTCGTCGCCGGTGTCCTCCATATCGGCCGAGAACGGCAGCTCCGGCTCGATCCGCCCTGCCATCGCTTCCAGAATGTCCCGCGTCCCGGTGACAAGCATCGCGCCTTGCCGGATGAGATGATTGGCGCCTTCCGAGCGCGGATCGAGCGGCGAGCCGGGAACGGCGAAAATCTCTCGGTTTTGTTCGAGCGCGAAGCGGGCGGTGTGCAAAGATCCGGACTTGCGGGCTGCCTCGATCACCACGACGCCAAGCGCGATCCCCGAAATGAGGCGGTTACGGCGCGGAAAATCCCGCCCGCGCGGTTTCCATCCAATCGGCATCTCGCTGATGGCATTGCCACCGCTTTGCAGGATCGCCGCCAGCAGCCGGTCGTGTTCGGGCGGATAGAGAACATCGATCCCGCCGGCGAAGACGGCAACGGTGCCGGTGGGCAGGGCGGCTTCATGGGCGGCCGCGTCAATGCCGCGGGCCAGCCCCGAAGAAATGACAAAGCCGTTCTCGCCCAGCTCCCGTGCGAAGGTGGTGGCCAGTTTCCGGCCGGACAGGGATGCATTTCGTCCACCGACCATCGCGATCATTTTCGGCGTTGTGAGCGCTTGACCGCCGAGGACCGACAACAGGGGCGGGGGACCGTCCAGATGGCGCAGATGAGGCGGATAGCCCGCCTCCCCCAATGCCACCACAGCCGCGCCGAGCTTCATGTGAGCCTCAAGCTCGGCTTCGGCATCGCTTTGCGAACAGACGCGCAATCCGCGTTTGCCGCCCTTTCGCGACAGGTCGGGGAGGGCGGCCAGGGCCGTTTCGGCTGAACCGAAGTGGTTCAGAAGATCGCGAAAAGTATGCGGCCCGACATTTTCCGAGCGTATTAGCCGGAGCCAGGCGAGGCGCTGGGCCTCGGAGAGGCAGAGGTTTTTATTCTGATGCGCGCCGGTCAAGTGCTCCCGCTCTCAGGGGCGGGTGGCGCCTTTGATTTTTGTCCGATCTTGCTCTCCTGACCTCGAACCAACCGCCTGATATTCTCGTGATGCTTGATCCAGAGCAAGAGGCTGAGCAACACAAACATCTCCCCCGTCTGGATGTGGCCAAAGCCGAAATAAAGCGCGGCCGGGGTGACCAGGCTGGCGGTCAGCGCCGACAGCGACGAGTAGCGGAAGGCCAGGGCCATCCCGATCCAGATCGCGCAGAAGATCAATGCCATCGGCCAATAGAGCCCGAGCAGGATGCCGATATAGGTGGCAACGCCCTTGCCGCCCCTGAACTTGAGCCAGACGGGAAACAGGTGTCCCAGGAACGCGCCTAGACCAGCAATCAGCGCCATTTCCGCGCCGTAGAAATGGCCCGCTACCAGAACGGCCGCCGTGCCTTTCAGGGCATCGCCCAAAAGGGTTGCCGCCGCCAGTTTCTTGCTGCCGGTTCGCAGAACATTGGTCGTGCCGATATTGCCTGAACCGATCTTGCGGATGTCTCCATGACCTGCCGCCCGGGTGAGAATCAGCCCAAAGGGGATCGATCCGAGCAAATAGCCGAAGGCGAGGGCGGCCAGATAATAGGGCCAGGCGAATTCCCAACTGATCGGATCAGGCATTTCGTTTTCAGTCTCCAGCCGCTTGCGGTACGCCGCAGCTCCATCTTCACGGACCCGTCATGCCATGTCCCGGCGACGGCATAAAGGCCGATTTCCAGGTCCGGTGGTCCGATCGGGCGGACGGAGCAACAAGCGTGTGGATTGGCCGGATCAAGGCTCGTCAAGTCTGGCTTGCGGCTTTTTGAAACACGGCACTAAAGTTTATGGCCAGTCGTCATAAAACATTATGCTAGGATCGCCATCGTCGTTCCGAGTGTTACCATCGGCCGCGTGAACGAATGGTCAAACAAATAGCAGTGTTATTGTTGGCGATTATCCTGTCCTCGTTTGATCAGGGGAATGCTATTGCGCGTCAAGTGCGACTGACCACGCTTGAATGGCCGCCCTACGTCATTGCGGATGGCTCGGGCCCTAGTACGGAGATGGTGACATCCGTTTTTCAACGTGCGGGTCTTGAGATCCATACCCAGGTCTTTCCGTGGAACCGCGCGCTTCTGCTGGCGGCCAGTTCACCCGAGTGGACCGGCCTTTACCCGGAATACTACGCGGTTGGCGAGGATGCGGAAGCCGGGGGTAAGAGATGCATCTACTCCGATCCGTTCGGCACAAGTCCGGTCGGGCTGCTGCAGCGGAAGGACGATCCGATCACGTTCCGCTCCCATGCCGATCTTCGAGCCTATGTGATCAGCGTCGTTCGCGGCTATCAAAATGAAGCCCGGCTCGATGACATGATTTCCGCCGGCGAGATCTATGTGGAACTGTCCGAAAACGATGTTCAAACCATCAAGATGGTCGCGGGCCGGCGGGTTCAGGCCGGTGTGATCGACACGAATGTGTTTGCCTATCTGGCTGAACGAGACCCCGCCATCGCGGCGGTTTCCGGTGATTTGGAGTTCCATCCGAGGCTTCTTGTCACCCAGAATTTGCATGTCTGTTTTCAAAACAGTGCCGAAGGCCGCGCGGCACGGGACGCGTTCAATGCGGCCTTGTCTCATGTGTCCGCCGGTACCGGTGCCGGCGCGGCTACCGGAATGGGCCCGAACTGAAGCGGCGGTGTCCCCCGGCCGAAGACCGCTGGGTGCGATGATCCCGGGCTTGAGCTTCTTCCGGATCGCGTCAGGACTTGGGGAGCAGCCCACAGATCAGACGAGGTGAGCGCATTTTCGGCCCCTGCGCGCGGTCCCTCTGATCGCACAGGTCACCCGTGCAGATAGACCGTCCTGCCCGCGACCACGGTGCGGAGTACGCGGCCGGAAAAGCGGGCATCCTCGAAAGGCGAATTTTTGGACCGGGACTTGATGGCCGACTTCTCCAGAACCCAGGGCCGGTCCGGATCGAACACGACAACATCGGCCGGAGCGCCGGCAGCGAGGCGCCCCGCATCGATGCCGAGACGGTCGGCAGGCCGGTAGGTCATGGCGGCAAGCAGCGTCAACAGATCCACCTGCTCGGAGTGATAGAGCCGGAGCGCGGCCGCAAGCAGGGTCTCCAGCCCGATCGCGCCGTCCTCGGCTTCCGCCCAGGGGTGGCGTTTGGTTTCCACGTCCTGCGGGTCATGGTTTGAGACAATGATATCGATGGTTCCATCGGCCACGGCGGCGATCATGGCCTGCCGGTCGTCCTCGCTGCGCAAGGGCGGCGACATCTTGAAGAAGGTCCGGTAGGGACCGATGTCGTTTTCGTTCTGGGTCAGGTGATTGATCGAGACCCCGGCCGTGATGTCCAGTCCCCGTGTCTTGCCGATCCGGATCGCGTCCGCGCTGTCCAGCGTGGAAATCAGGTTCGCGTGGTACTTGCCCCTGGACATGCCGACCAGGCGCAGGTCCCGTTCGATCATGATGATCTCCGCTTCGCGCGGGACGCCGGACAGGCCTTTCCACGTCGCATTGAGGCCGGCGTTCATCACCCCGCCCGCCAGATCCGGGTCTTCCGTGTGGTGGATCACCAGCGCATCGAAATCCCGCGCATAGGTGAGCATGCGGCGCATGATCTGCGCATTGCGCACCGAACTGTGTCCGTTGGTGAAGGCGACCGCGCCCGCTTCCTGCAGCAGGCCGATTTCTGTCATTTCCTCGCCTTTCAGCCCCTTGGTCAGCGCGGCCAGCGGATGGACGTTGACGCTGGCCGTATCGCGGGCGCGGCGCAGGATGAAGTCGACCAGGGCCGGATCGTCGATGACCGGATCGGTTTCGGGCATGGTGCAAATGGTGGTGACCCCGCCGGCCGCCGCCGCCTCGCTGGCGCTGGCGAGCGTTTCGCGGTGCTCGGCGCCCGGTTCGCCGACGGAGACGCACATGTCGACCAAACCCGGCGCCGCGATGGCTCCGGCGCAATCCACCACATCCGCACCATAGGGAAACCCCTGGTTGGCGGCTTCCGGACCGGCGGCCAGGATGGTGCCGTCGGCGATGATCACCGAGCCCGGCGCATCCAGCCCGCGTGCGGGATCGATCACCCTTGCGTTGGACAAAACCAGGGGTTTGGGAGCATCAACAGCCACGGCCGGATCCTTTTACTTGTTGGGCAGGTGTTCGGCGAGGGCTTCCAATACGGCCATCCGCACGGCGACACCCATTTCCACCTGCTCGCGGATGAGGCTTTGCGGGCCATCGGCAACCGCCGGGTCGATCTCCACGCCCCGGTTCATAGGACCGGGATGCATGACGAGCGCATCGTCGTTGGCATAGGACAGCTTTTCCGCGTCGAGCCCGTAGTAGCGGTAGTATTCACGAACGGACGGAATGAAGGCCCCGTTCATGCGCTCGCGCTGGATGCGGAGCATCATCACGATATCCGCGCCTTTCAGGCCCTCGCGCATGTCGTGAAACACTTCGACGCCCATCTGATGAATGCCGCTGGGCAACAGCGTGGAGGGCGCGACCACGCGCACCCGGGCGCCAAGCGCATTCAGCAAAATGATGTTGGAGCGGGCGACCCGTGAATGGGCGATGTCCCCGCAGATCGCCACCGTCAAGCGGGCGATCTTGCCCTTGTGCCGGCGGATCGTGAGCGCGTCGAGCAAGGCTTGGGTGGGGTGTTCATGGGGGCCGTCGCCTGCATTGACCACCGAACAGGAGACCTTGCGCGCCAGAAGATGCACCGCGCCGGCCGCGTGATGGCGGACCACAAGCAGGTCCGGATGCATGGCATTGAGCGTGGCGGCTGTATCGATCAGCGTTTCGCCCTTTTTCACCGAGGACGTCGACACGGACATGTTCATCACATCGGCGCCCAGGCGCTTGCCGGCGATCTCAAAGGACGATTGCGTTCGGGTGGAGGCTTCGAAAAAAAGATTGATCTGGGTGCGTCCGCTCAGGACGGATTTCTTCTTGTTGACCTGGCGGCTTATCTCCACCGCTTCGTCCGCCCGGTCGAGAAGGCCGAGGATTTCATGGGGTTGCAATCCCTCAATACCCAGCAAATGCCGGTGAGGGAACGAAGGCAGGGGGGAAGAAGCGGTCTCTCTCATCAAAGCCATGGCTATAGGTGGAGTCGGGCGGCGGCACAAGTTGGGATTTGTCTTGTGCCCGATGTCCACCGGTCCGGGCACGGGCCGGCCTGAATCAGCGGGCGTTTCAAACAAAACGCCCGATGCGCTAGCCGCCGCCCAGGAAATAGACCATGAGCGGAATGGTGCCGACTGCGACCAGGGTTTGGAGGGTCAGGATTTCCGCCATCAGCTTGGCATCTCCCCCCATGAGCTTGGCCATGAGGTAGGAGTTGCTGGCGGCCGGAACGGCAAGGGAGATGATCACGGCGGTCAGCGCCGGTCCCGTTATGCCGAAGACCGAGGCGTAGAAGGCTCCGACGAGCGGCATCACCAGCAGTCTGATAAAGGTTCCGCTGGTCAGCGCTGGCCCAGGCCGCCGTAAGGACGCCAGATCCAGACCCGCACCCACGCACATGATGCCGACCGGCAGCGCCGCGCTGCCGATGATTGTGAGCGTGTCGTCCAAGGGACCGGGGATCGGAAGTCCGGCTGCGTTCACCGCCAGCCCGGCGGCAATGGAGAGGATGAATGGGTTTGTTCCCAGATCCTTCAGCGTTTTTGCCAGGGTGGGCGGTTCGGCATGGGCATACCGTGACAGGACCAGAATGCTCAGCACGTTGAGCAGCGGGATCATCACCGCCATGCCGACGGCGATGATCGCAACGCCTTGTTCACCCAGCAGACTGTCCGCGATGGCCAAGGCGACGAAAGCGTTCCAGCGGACCGTGCCCTGAAAGATCGAGGTGAAGCGGTAACCGGGTATTCCCCACACCCGTTGCAGCACCGGACGGAAGGCCAATACCAGCACGGACAGCGTGAGAATCGCGCAAACCAGTGTCGCGGACAGGGCTGCCGTAGGCAATGTGGCAAAGTCGAGCTTGGCGATGATCTGGAACAGAACGGCGGGAAACAGAAGGTAGTAGGCCAGCCGCTCGATCCCGCGCCACTGGTCGGGACCGATAAGGCCGGTGCGTGCGATCACGTGGCCGGAGGCGATCACCAGGATCACCGGCAGGAGTGCGTTGAATGTTGTCAGCATCTCAGGTCCGGGCGCGCCGGTTTAGGCAGGGTCGTCAAAATGGGTATGGTCAGCCGGGCTCATATGGCCGAGCCGGTCGAGGAACCCTTGCAAGATATAGGCGGCGGCCATTTTGTCCACCACGCTAGCGCGTTTGGCGCGGCTGGAATCAGCCTCGATGAGGGTGCGCGTCACGGCCGCGGTCGACAACCGCTCGTCCCAGTAGGTAACGGGGATTTCCGTTTTCTGGCTCAAATTTCGCACAAAGGAGCGCGTCGCCTGGGCGCGCGGTCCTTCCGTGCCATCCATATTGAGCGGCAGGCCCATCACAAGGCCGCCCACGTGATGCGTCTTGCAGATCCCGATCAGCTGTTCGGCGTCCTGGGTGAACTTCTTCCGCCGGATGGTGTCCAGAGGCGTGGCGATGCCGCGTCCAAGATCGGACAGCGCGAGCCCGATTGTCTTGGTGCCGAGATCCAGCCCGATCAAACGGCTGCTTTTCGGCAAGGCGGAGAGGAATTCATCAAGGGACAGAGCGGCATCTTTGGTCATGAGCTGGCCTTACCAGCTCGCGGTCCGAGGCGCCACAGGCAAACGCACGGACGGCGGGCGTTGGGGGATCCGTTTTCGCGTTGAGCTGCGGCCTGTGACTTGTATAGTTCGTTTTGATTTTTTCTGGTCATTGGAGCGTCTTCATGAAACTCACCTGGTACGGCCATTCTGCCTTCAAGATGGAAATCGCAAACGCTTCCATTCTCATCGATCCGTTTTTGACCGGAAACCCGGTCTTTCCCGATGGCTTGACCGTCGAGCAAGTCGCCGAGGGCGTGACCCACATTCTCCTGACCCACGGCCATGACGATCACATCGGCGACAGCTTGGACATCGCGAAGAAGACCGGCGCGCAATTGACGGCGAATTTCGAGATTTGCATGTGGGCCGCCGGGAAGGGTGTGGAGAACATCAACCCGATGAGTTCCGGCGGTTTTGTGGATGTCGGCCCGTTCAAGGTTGGCCTGACGCAGGCGCAGCATTCGTCGTCCAGCCAGACGGAAGGCGGTCTTGCCGTCTATCTCGGTAATCCGAATGGGCTGATCATCGACGCGCCGAACGAGCCGGTGGTCTACCATATGGGCGACACGGATATTTTCGGAGATATGGCGCTGATCAACGAGATTTACCAGCCAAAAGTGGGCATTGTTCCGATTGGTGACCGCTTCACGATGGGGGCCAAGGCCGCGGCGCTGGCCTGCAAGCGGTTCTTTGATTTCGACACGGTCGTGCCGTGTCACTTCGGAACCTTTCCGATCCTGGACCAAACGCCGGACGCCTTCGTTGCGGCGATGGAGGCGGGGTCATCCAAGGTCCGGATCCTCGAACCGGGAGTTCCCTTCCGTCCGGCACATGGATGACACCGCCAAGGCCCGTATCACGCAAAAGATCCGCCAGCGCAGTGCCTGGCGGAGCTCTTGGGAGCGATGAACGGTCGGGCTAGCGGATGATGGCTTCCGTGAGTTCTTCCGGCGCCTTTTCCTTCACGATATCCCAGTTGAGGTTGGCGTGGTCGATGAGCTCCGCCGTGTTGGCCTCAAACCGTTCCTGAACCGCCGTGCTGTTGTTGAGATAGAGTTTCCCGTCCACGATCTGCCAGGCCTCTGGCACCACCGGCACCTTGAAGCCCTTGCTCAGGCCGAAGGCGCAAAAGCCGCCATACTGGGGCGCGTATTTCGCCGGATCGGCTGCGAATGCGTCCCGGTTTTCCGCCGATGAGAACTTCCAGGTCACGTCGTCATAGACAAAGGTGTGGGCGTCGGAGCCGGCGACCGGCTTGCCTTCGGTAAAATAGGCCACCGGGTCGGTGCCACCGATCGCCGCGCCATCTTTCACGAAGGTGGTGATCTCATCGGCGAAGGCTGGCGCGGTGAAGAATGTGGCGGACAGCGCCAAGGCGCCGAGTGCGGATTTCAGTTGCATGGACAAACTCCCTTGATCCTCGAGGCGGCGAGGGACCGCCGCTTCGCTCAAACAGGTGCGCTGGCGCCGGAGAAAACGCCAATCAAGCCTTTTCACGGGCCCGATAGCAGCCCGCGATGAAATCGTGATCGCCTGTAGACTGGCCGTTTCACGCCAGTTTGGGTCCAAGTCCCAGCACGAGATGGATCACGTCCTCGAGATCTGCGTCGAGATCATCCTCGAGATCCGCGCCGGGCTGGGCTGGCTTTGTCATCCGGTCAACGGTTTCCTGCCAGAGGCTGGACGTGAAAAGGCGGATCCGGGTGTCCATGTGCCGCTCGAAAGGGGTCGCGATGAGGATCTGGCGCAGGCGAAACGCCAGATCCTGGTCGATCCTGTGTTTCGCAGCCCCGCCGGCTGGATCGAGCGACAGGTGAAGGGCGGCCCGGCCAATAGGGGCCAGAAACACCGTCTGCCGATAGGCGGTCAGGAGCCGGAACACGTCGCGCGCCGCGTTGGACCGGTCCGGTGCAGGGATTGCCAGCGCATTCAACGCCGCCTCGACAGCCGCTCTGCCCAGGTCGGATTTGGACGCGTAGCGCCGGTAGATCGCCTGCTTGCTGGTCCCCGCCTCCCTGGCGAGCCGGTCAAGGTTCAGCCTCTCAAGGCCCGCGTGCGCGATCCTGTTCAAGGCAAGTGTGAGCAGCCGGTCCGTGAGCGCGGGATCCTGAGTGCGTCCGGGTTTTCGATTTACGGTCCTCATCAGGACCGTATACCGCACGCAGGCGAATGCGCGAACATGTTTTGCCTTGAAAAAGGCCGACGTGTTGCCGATCAAGAGGCAACTCAAACTAATGAAAGAGGGACTTCATGTCTGTCGATACCGATACGGTGAAGCGCGTGGCGCGCCTTGCCCGGATCAAGATCAATGATGATCAGGCGGCGAAAATGACCGGCGAGCTCAACGAGATCCTGGGTTTTGTCGAGCAGCTCGACGAGGTGGATATCGACGGCATCGAGCCGCTGACATCCGTCGTCGAGCAAACCATGAAGAAACGCCAGGATGGCGTGACCGATGGGGACAAGGCGGACGATGTCACCGCGAATGCACCAGCGTCCGAAGACCATTTTTTCATGGTGCCAAAGGTCGTCGAGTAAATTTTCAGGGACACGCCTGATGACCGGGCCACAACACATAGAGATTGGCATTGAAACCCCGCTCAGCGGGGACATGCGCGCGATGATCGGTGAACTCAGCGAGCTTTTGCTCAGTCTGACGCCTGCCGACGCGTGCCACCACCTTGCCCCGGAAGATATGGCCAATGACCGGACGACCGTGTTCGTGGCGCGGGTGGACGGGGCCGTTGCCGCCTGTGGTGCGCTCTACCGGCACGGTGGCGGTGTTGCGGAAGTCAAGCGCATGTACACCTGCCCGGCGTTTCAGGGCCTTGGTCTGGCGAAGGCGGTCCTTTCCAGAATTATCGAGCTTGCGGAGCAGGAAGGCGCCCAGCGGATCGTCCTGGAAACCGGCCACAACTACGCGGCCGCCCGCAAGCTCTACGAGCAGTTCGGTTTCGAGCCCTGCGGACCTGTCCTCGATTATCCCCCTCATCCCGAATCCGTTTTTTATTCAAAGCAGCTCACGGCTGCATGAGAGAGACTTCATGACCGATCTCACGAAACTCACCATTGCCGAGGCCCGCGAAGGGCTGAAAAGCAAGACCTTCACCTCCCTGGAACTGACCGAGGCCTTTCTGGCCAACATCGAACGGGCCAACGCCGCGCTGAACGCCTATGTTGTGGTGACGGACGACAAGGCCCGCGACATGGCCAAGGCCTCGGACGAGAAGCTCGCGAAAGGCGAGGGCGGGGCGCTGGAAGGGATCCCGCTCGGCATCAAGGACCTGTTCGCCACCAAGGGCATTCACACGCAGGCCTGTTCCCACATCCTGGACGGCTTCCAGCCGCCTTATGAATCCACCGTCACGTCGAACCTGTGGGCGGATGGAGCGGTGATGCTCGGCAAGCTGAACATGGACGAGTTCGCCATGGGCTCGTCGAACGAAACCTCCTACTACGGCAACGTCATCAACCCCTGGCGCAAGAAGGGTTCGAATACCGATCTGGTCCCGGGCGGATCGTCCGGCGGGTCCGCCGCCGCTGTGGCTGGTCGGCTTTGCATGGGCGCGACGGCGACGGACACCGGCGGGTCCATCCGCCAGCCGGCGGCCTTTACCGGAACCGTGGGCATCAAACCCACCTACGGCCGCTGCTCGCGCTGGGGCATTGTCGCCTTTGCGTCCTCGCTCGATCAGGCCGGCCCGATTGCCCACACCGTGCGCGACAGCGCGATCCTGCTGAAATCCATGGCCTCCGTCGACGCCAGGGACACCACCTCGGTCGATATCGCGGTTCCCGATTACGAGGCGGCCATCGGTCAGTCGGTGAAAGGTTTGAAGATCGGTATTCCGAGGGAGTATCAGGTCGACGGGATGCCCGACGAGATCAATGCGCTCTGGCAGCAGGGCATCGACTGGTTGCGGACGGCTGGAGCCGAGATTGTCGAAATCTCCCTGCCGCATACGAAATACGCCCTTCCGGCCTACTATATCGTGGCCCCGGCCGAGGCCTCGTCCAACCTCGCCCGCTATGACGGGGTCCGGTACGGCCTGCGGGTTCCCGGCAAAGATATTGTCGACATGTATGAAAACACCCGCGCGGCCGGGTTCGGAGAGGAAGTGAAACGCCGGATCCTGATCGGCACCTATGTGCTTTCCGCCGGCTATTATGATGCCTACTACCTGAAGGCCCAGAAGGTGCGCACGCTGATCAAGCGCGACTTCGATCTGGCCTGGGCGAACGGGGTCGATGCGATCCTGACACCGGCCACCCCGAACGCGGCTTTCGCGCCGGGCGAGATTACCGATCCGGTCCAGATGTATCTGAATGACATCTTCACGGTGACGGTGAACATGGCTGGATTGCCGGGTATTTCCGTGCCTGCCGGACTGAATTCCGAAGGCCTTCCGCTCGGCCTTCAGCTGATCGGCAAGCCTTTCGACGAAGCGACCCTGTTCAAGGTCGGCCAGGTGATCGAGGACGCCGCCGGGCGGTTTGAACCGGAGCAGTGGTGGGGGTGAGGCCAAAAGGGTCGAGTTGCACAGCCCCGGACTTGATCCGGCGCCTTGTGGGCACCTCGGCCCGTTCTTTCGCCATCCCGGCCCCCGAGCCGGGATCGGGTCTGGCGCTGCGTCCGGAATGACGGCCGAAAGACAGGGCAAGCGGCAAAATGCATGACATTGAAACCATCGTGATTGGCGCCGGTGTCGCCGGTCTTGCCATCGGCCGGGCGCTGGCGATGTCCGGCCGGGAGGTCATGGTTCTTGAGCGCCATGACCTGATCGGGTCTGAGACTTCGAGCCGGAACAGCGAAGTGATCCACGCGGGGATTTATTATCCGGCCGGAAGCTTGAAGGCGCGTTTGTGCGTTGCCGGAAAGCAGGCGCTTTACGCCTATTGCCAGGAGCGCGGCGTGAGCTTCGCGAACACCGGCAAGCTGATTGTCGCGAGTGCCCCGGATCAGCTCGGCAAACTCAAGGGCATTCAGGATCAGGCGGCCGGTAACGGCGTCACGGATCTGGAATTTCTGGACCGTTCGCAAACTCTTGCCATGGAGCCGGAACTGGATGTGGCCGGCGCGCTGTGGTCACCCTCCACGGGCATTGTCGACAGCCACGGGTTCATGCTCGCTCTGGAGGGGGATCTCACAACCCATGGGGGTCAGGTGGTGCTGAACACAGATGTCGCCGGCCTTGCCGCCTGTCCGGAGGGGGGCTACCGGGTGCATCTGGCCGGGCAGGGCGATCAGGGCGCGGCCTCGGTGACCTGCCGGGAACTGGTCATCAGTGCCGGCCATGGGGCGCCGGGTCTTGCCGGCCAAATTGGGGGAACGAACCCGCCAACCGCCTATCTGGCGAAAGGCAGCTACTTCAAGCTGGAGGGCAAGGCGCCGTTCTCCCGCCTCATCTATCCGGTGCCGGAGCCGGGCGGGCTCGGCATTCACCTGACGCTCGATCTTCAAAACCAGGCGAAATTCGGCCCGGACGTTGAGTGGGTCAAAACGGCAGATCTGACGGTGGATCCGGCGCGCGGCGAAAAATTCTACGCGGCCATCCGCGCCTATTGGCCGGGCCTCAAGGACGGTGCCCTGGTTCCCGACTATGCGGGCCTGCGCCCCAAGATCGTACCGGAAGGCGCTGTCGCCGCCGATTTCCGGATCGATGGCCCTGAGGATCACGGCCGTGCCGGCCTGGTTGCGCTCTACGGCATTGAATCCCCGGGCCTTACCGCGGCTCTCGCGATTGGCGATCATGTTCGCGGACTGTTGGGGAAAGCGCTGTAAGGGCATTCCGCAGCGTCCCCTTTTCCGGGATGACGATCTGATGGGTCTTTGGGTGTGGTCTGTTTTTTTGCTGAAGAAGCGGAGGTTTCGGGGTCGCAGCCCGCAATGGCGGCTGGGGGGACTTTGCACTCAGCATGCGGCCCCGGACGAAATCCGGGGCCTGTCCCGTTGGTTTACCGGTTGTCCAGCTGGGAGCGGACGCGCCTTAACCCGAGTGGGGTGATGAGGTAGGGTCCGCTGTTCCTGGACGAAATGAACCGGCGGCGCTTCAGCTTCTTGAAGAGCGGCAGGTCGCATCCCGACCAGTACCATCCGTCGCGGGTTATGGTTTCGATCCGTTCGATTTGGCCGCGGTCGTCCTTTTCGACGCGGATACGGCCGCCTTGAGCCAGCAGGTGCAACACCCGCTGTTCAGCTTTGGAAATGTCCATGGGAAATACTGTTCTTATGCGCGCAAACAGGCGATTGACCGCAGCCTTGCGCATGCGGTCATCGGTTTGAAGCGGAGCCCGGTGTCACTTCACCGGGCTTTATTGGGACTCTTGCGGCCCGTGCATAAAAACTCCGAAAACAGTCAGCCTTTAAGATAAGACCGGATTGGCCCGTTCGCAATGCGCGCGGAGGGGAAGGTCGAATACCTACCGGGCCCGTGGCTTTTTAGCCATGTTCCGCTGGCCAGAATCCGGTCTTTTCATCCCGCTGAACCGCGAAGGTCTCGACGGTCTCCGAACTGCATCGGGCACAGGTCAGTGTCTTGGCGATCTCGCGCACGATTTCGTCCGGCTTGTAGCGCCGCGAATTCATGTAGCGGAAGCGGCTGCACGCCCGGCACAGCAGACCAAGCCGCCCGCCGCTTGCCTCCAAACCGCCAATCGTCTGTGTTTTTTCCATAGGGCTTATGTAGCGCGCTTTTGGCGAAAATCGCAAAAGTCCGAGCAGGACCGGAGCGGAATTGCCGCAGATCCAAAAATGGGGCTCGCACTCAGCCGCGTTCGTTGCTAAGCACAGCCCATGTTTGGATTGTCTGACACATGGGTGGATCTGCTCACCCTTTCCGGCCTGTTGAATCCGCTCGCGATCCTGATCGGCCTCGCTCTCGGCTGGAAGGCGGACCAGGCCGCCAAAATCTGGATCGCCGGGTTTGCCGCCGCGGCTCTCTCGCTCATGGCCGAAACCGCCTGGAGCTTTACCGGCTTGCCGCAGCCAATCGATCAGGATGCGGGTGCGCTTGCCATGTTCCCGTTCCGCTTTGCCAGCGGCGCGGTTGTTTGCGCGATTGTGATGCTGATGCGCCGCCGCATGGCTTAGTGAATGAGGCGCTTTCGAAACGCCCAAAACGCGCGCTGCAATGCAGGTTCGATCCGGTCTGGCTGGTGCGCGCAATCCGCCGCGCTGCTCCTCAGGCATGGAGCATTTCCTGAGATGATCGGACCGGGCCGCGATCGAACCAACCCGGAAAATATGATCTAACAGTCCGAAATAGAAAGAAGTCCTTTCCCGGTCAGATCGGAGCGTGCCGCTTCAACCTCATAGGGAATTGTTCTAGCCGCTCTTTTGCACCTGAATGTCGTCCAGCCAGCTTTGGAACAGGTCGGCGTTCGGGCAGCTTGGCATTGGCTTGTCGGCACCCTCGTCATGCGTGGAAAGCCAGTCCTTGCACTCGTCGGAACAAGAACATTGCAGGCAGCGCTGCGAGGCGGCCCGCAGTTCCATCCCGGTGCTCAGATAGCTCGGAATGTGATCGGTCGCACCGATGGTTTTCAGCATCCGGCCCATCAGTTCGGCGCGTTCATTCATTCTGTCCATCCAGCGCATTGGCCATGTCTCCGTGTCGCTGAGGGCGATCCTCACGCGCGAGGCAAGCGCCCCGCCTGGGGTGGATCCATCGGCAAGGCCAATATGATCCCCTGTTCATGCCGGACCTTGCGCCCGCAAGCTCTTTCGCGCCTTGATCCTCATCAATCGGCGTTTCTTCAAACCCGTCGCTTGTGGATGGCGTCTTAACCGGTTGACCGGTAGGCTGGAGATCGACCGGCCGGACCGGTTTTGGACAGGCCCTGGAGGCAGGCTCATGGTCACATCGATCCCCGCGGTGCAGACCTCGCCGCAATCGGCGGACACCACGGCTCCATTTCCGCTCAAGCCGGGGATGGAAATGCCCGCGCGCGTCGAACAGGTGTCGGGAAACAATGTTCTCCGGCTTTCGACCCCGGCTGGTGACGTTGAGGTGCGCGCAAGCGCGCCGCTGGAGCCGGGTACGCGCATTGTCGTCAAGGTCACCGGGGAGGCCGCCCGCCCGCAAATCCAGCTTGTTCCCGTCCGATCAGACGCGCAACCGGCTGCTCCACACCCCGCCGGCGCTGTGCCTTCCCAAACCGGTCAGACGCCCCCGTTTGGTCCCGCCGTACCGGCCGGTGGCGTGCAAACAGCGGGAACGGCGGCCGCGGGAAACAGCCAGGTTCCCCTGCCACGCCTTCCGGCCGCGCAAAGTGTCCAGGTCGCGCAGTTGATTTCGCAGCCGGATGCGCAAAGTCCCTTGCAAACCCGTGTTTCGCCACCGGGTCCGGTGACAGGCCCGGTTGGAAGTCCGGTAGCCGGCCCGGTTGCAAGTCCGGCCGGAGGTTCCGGGGCCGCGGTTCAAACATTGGCCGGCGGCGGCGAACAGCCGCTTCCGGCAGTCGGCGCAAGAGGACAGGCACCATCTCAGCCCGGATCAGCGGGGCAAGCCGGATCAGCGCCGCCGGCTGCACCGGCTGTGGTGGCAACCGGTCCGGCCCCGGGCGGTGGAGCTGCCCCGCAAAGCCTCCCGTCCGCACCCGGAGTGCCCTCCATTCCGGCGTCCGTTTCCGGTTCTGGCGCGCCCGCCTCAACCCAAGGTGATGCTGGTGTTCCCGGCGCAAGCCTGCGGGCGCCGGGGCCGGGCGTAGCAGCCGGGGCTGGGCCTTTGCCGTCGGCCGCTGTCGTATCGGCCTCCGCCATCCAAGCGGGAGTGTCCCAAGCCCAGGGGGGCGTGCAAGCCGGTATTTCCGGAGGGCAGGCGGAGCTAGGTCCTCGCCCACAGGGAGGGACCGGATCCGCAACGGCCGGGCCGCTTCCGCAACCGGTTGCCGGCCGGCCGGGACCATCTGCCCCCGTGCTCCCTTCATCACCGGCCAACCCGTCCGGGCAAACACAGGCCGGATCAGTCCAGACCGGTCCCGCCAATGCGTCCGCGTCCTCTCCGCCTGCGGCCACGATCCCGCGCGGACCTGCGCCCTCTCCAGCTTCCGGGATCCCCACGCCCCAAATCGCGGCTTCTCCGGTGCTTCCGGCCCAAGGTGGCGGGGGTGCAGCCGCGCCCATGCCAGCGAACGTCTCCCCATCTTCGCCCCCGGTCGCGACAACCTCCGCGACCAGTTCCGGGATCACGTCCGGGCCGTCCGGGCTGGCCCCTGCCGCCGGAGCCGGTGCTTCGCCGCCATCAGCCGGCGCCACGGCCATGCCTCCTGCAACCGCAAGACCGGCTGTCGCACCCGGGGCGGCAGCCAGTGTCCGGCTTCAGCCAGTGTCCGCTACATCACCGGTCCAGAGCGCAGCCACGCCTCAGAGCGGGGTGCTGAAATCTCCGCCGCCACCCCTGTCCGCGTCCCAATTGGCGGCAGCCGAAACGGTCAGGCCAAGACTGGCCGATCAGCAGATCAGCTATGCGGGCGTCTTTTCGCAACTGACGGCACTCAACAACCGCTCGGCGCTGGGCATGTCGAAGGTGCCCGAGCCGGTGCAAAGAATTGTTCAGCAGCTTCTCGGGCTTCAGGTTTCCTCCGATGGTGACGTGACCGGCGAAACCATTCAAAAGGCCGTGCAGCAGTCGGGTGTTTTTCGCGAAACGCAGGTGAAACGGCTGACACAAAACCTCGCGAAAGGGGGCGCGCAATCCCTGCCGCCCGGCGGAGGGGCGCAAGCGGGACAGCCGCTCCCTCAGGGGCTCGGGGATCTCAAGTCCCTGCTGATCCAGTTGAAGGGCCTGTTGCGCGAGATGGGCGTGGAACCGTCTGCCCACAAGCCCCTGACCCAGCCGCCCTTGCCGAGCACGGCGGGGTTCCCAAAAGGGCAACGGCCCGCGCTGAACACGGCGGCGGCGGCCGATCTGGATGAGCCGGAAATGCTCTCGCGGCTATTGAAGGACACGGACAGCGCGTTGGCGCGCCTGCGCCTTACCCAGATGGCAAGCCGGGGCATGATGGCGGACGAGAGTGTGACCTCTGGGGCGTCAAAGCCCATGGATGTCGTCTTGGAACTGCCGATCACGCTTGGACAGGAAAACGGTGTGTTGCAAATGCAGGTGGGCCGTGATCGCGACCCAAACAGCAGTAAGGGCGAGGGGGAGGGCGCGTGGCGGCTCCGGTTTGGCCTCGATCTGGCCGCGACCGGAGCGGTTGAGGCGGCCGTCAGTCTGCGCGGGGGGAGCACATTTGTCAGCCTCTGGCTGGACCGGGCGGAGACCTATGCAAGCCTGGCCGGACAGCGGGAGACGCTGGAAGCGGCCTTCGCCGATGCTGGCCTTGATTTGCAGGAACTCCGGTTGTTGCGTGGTCTGCCGCAAAAGACCCGCGCCGACTATGGTCCTCAGGTGGATCGCCGCTCATGACCCGGGCTCCGAAGAAGCCGCCCAAAAGAGCGGTCGCCCTCCAATATGACAGCGTGGGCGCACCCAGGGTGACGGCAAAGGGGGCCGGTTCGGTTGCGCAGCGGATCGAGGAGGTGGCGCGAGAGGCGGGGGTGCCGATCGAACACAATCCCATGATGGCCGAGGCGCTGTCCCAGATCGAAATCGACGAAGAAATTCCGACCGAGCTCTATCAGGCCGTCGCTGTGCTGATCGGGTTCATTCTGCGCACCGGAAAGGCCCAGCATCCCCCGGAAAACCCCCGTGACGCAGATTAGGTGTATTTGACAAAGAACCAGGCAGCTCCGCCGGCCAGGGCCACGGCGAAGAGGGGCCACAGCAAAATGATCAGGTCATTCACGGTCATAATGACAAACGCTCCATCACCAGTCTTGCGCCATAATGTAAGCCGAAACTTGCAAAAATCAAAATCAGGCTGCCGGTGAGGACCCGCCACGTTGCCGGGGTGGCCGCGCCGTCCAGGGCATAAAATGCATTGAGGCCCGGCACAATTACACCTGTCACCATAATCCCTGCGGCCATGATGTTGAGCCAGCTGGCCGTCAGTTTGATTTTCTCTTTTTCTGCTTCGCCCATGTGCAGGTGTTCAACCAGTTTGATGTATTCTCCTTGGATTCCTCTATAGCGTGTTAAGACGTTCATCAACTCAGCATCTTGCCCGTGTGGGCAAAAAGCGAGGTGGTGTAACGAAACTCTTGCGGGCGCGGGCATTCCCGACTAGGCATCACACCCAGTGAATTATGCCGCCCCGGCCCCTTCCTCCAAGCGGTTTTCCGCCGGTGCGGTTTGCAAGCACACAGGACAGAAGACGAAAATGACGATTGTCGAGGCCCGCACACCCGATCCCAAGAAATTCATCAAGGGCGCGACCGGCGACTGGGAAATCGTGATTGGGATGGAGGTCCATGCCCAGGTGACGTCCGAGGCCAAACTGTTTTCCGGCGCATCGACCCAGTTCGGAAAGGATCCGAATGCGAATGTGTCGCTGGTTGACGCGGCCATGCCCGGCATGCTGCCGGTGATCAACGAGGAGTGCGTGCGCCAGGCGATCCGCACCGGCCTCGGCCTGAAGGCACAGATCAATCTGAAGAGCGTGTTCGACCGCAAGAACTACTTTTACCCGGATCTGCCGCAGGGCTATCAGATCTCCCAGTTCAAGCAGCCGATTGTCGGCGAAGGCAAGATCCTTTTGGAAATGCCGGAGGAGAAAGTTGAAGTCGGGGTCGAGCGCCTGCATCTGGAACAGGACGCGGGCAAATCGCTGCACGATCAGCACCCGACGATGTCGTTCGTGGATCTCAACCGCTCGGGCGTTGCGCTGATGGAAATCGTGTCCAAGCCGGATCTGCGCTCCGCTGACGAGGCCAAGGCGTATCTCACCAAGCTGCGCACGATCCTGCGCTATCTCGGCACGTGTGACGGCAACATGGATCAGGGCTCAATGCGCGCGGACGTGAACGTGTCCGTGCGCCGTCCGGGAGAGGGCTTCGGCACGCGCTGCGAGATCAAGAACGTGAACTCCATCCGCTTTGTCGGTCAGGCCATCGAGTATGAAGCGCGCCGCCAGGTGGCGATCCTCGAAGATGGTGGCTCCATCGATCAGGAAACCCGTTTGTTCGACGCCGTGAAAGGCGAAACGCGGTCCATGCGGTCCAAGGAAGAAGCGCACGACTACCGCTATTTCCCGGACCCGGACCTGCTGCCGCTGGAATTCACCCAAGGCTATGTCGACGAACTGGCCGCGCATCTGCCCGAACTGCCCGACGACAAGAAGGCCCGTTTTATCACCGACTATGGGCTGACGGACTATGACGCGGACGTTCTGGTCGCCGAACGTGAGTCGGCCGACTTCTTCGAGAATGTTGCCAAGGGCCGCGATGCCAAGCTGGCCGCCAACTGGGTCATCAACGAGCTGTTCGGCCGCCTCAACAAGGAAGGCCTGACGCTGGAGACCAGCCCGGTCTCCGCCGCCCAGCTCGGCGGCATCATCGACCTCATCAAGTCCGACACCATCTCCGGCAAGATCGCCAAGGACCTTTTCGAGATCGTCTGGACCGAGGGCGGGGACCCGGCGCAGATCGTCGAAGATCGCGGCATGAAACAGGTCACGGATCTGGGGGCGATTGAAGCGATTGTCGATGACATCATCGCTGCCAACCCGGAAAAGGTGGAGCAGGCCAAGACCAAGCCCGGCCTTCTCGGCTGGTTCGTCGGCCAGGTGATGAAGCAGTCCCAGGGCAAGGCGAACCCGCAGGCCGTCAACGATCTGTTGAAGCAAAAGATCGGGTTGGAGTGACGCTTACACGCTGGTCAGGATTGGGGCGTTCGGTGAAAATCGGACGCCTTTTTTCGGTCAGGCGGCCCATCCTTTGAAACCCGTTTGTTCCGTTCCATAGGCTAAGGCGCGCTATGTCTTCCCACATCACGATCACCAAGGCCGCGTCTCACCATCTCGAGGCCCTCGTGGCGATCATCAATGCCGGCGCGACGGCGGTGCGGACGGACAAAGAGTTTGCCAACTGGCGGGATTATAAACCAGCCTTTGACGCCATGCTGGCGGCGCCGGAAATGGATATCTATGTGGCTCTCGACGAGACCGGCGCCGTGGTCGGCACCTATCAGATCCATTTTCTGAAAGG
Source organism: Roseibium aquae (assembly GCF_008711285.1). Lineage (GTDB taxonomy): Bacteria > Pseudomonadota > Alphaproteobacteria > Rhizobiales > Stappiaceae > Roseibium > Roseibium aquae. The sequence continues at coordinate 4,766 of NZ_VXDC01000008.1, read as the reverse complement.
ACTGGCGTTTCGGGGCCGCCCAAGGGTTGAACTGGAGAGCGTGCATGTGCGCGGTGATCAGCAGGGCAAGGGCGTCGGCCGGCTGATGATGGAGCATGCCGAAGAATTGGCCCGGGCGGCCAATGCCTGTCTTGTCCAGCTGACGTCCAACAAGGAACGCCAAGGCTCCCATGTCTTCTATCAGCGTCTCGGGTATGACCAAAGCCATCTGGGCTACAAGAAGATGCTGATGTGAGTGGCCTTCAAAGGTGTGCGGAGTGGTGCCGAGATGGACTTTCTGGAACTGGACGGCCTTTCTCCGGTGAATTGCAAGTCTTGCGAAAGATAATTAGCGTCAAGCCAATCATATCACTCGCAGGAGCCCCCCATGTCTGTTGTCCAGGAAAAGCCCATCGCCCTTTATTTCTGGCCGACGCCCAATGGCTGGAAGATCTCCGTCATGCTGGAAGAACTCGGCATCCCCTATGAGGTGACTTTCATCGATATCGGCAAAGGCGATCAGTTCGATCCGGAGTTCTTGAAAATCTCGCCCAACAATCGCATGCCCGCGATCATCGATCCGGAGGGGCCGGGCGGCGAGCCGATTACCGTGTTCGAGTCCGGCGCGATCCTGCAATATCTCGGTCGGAAATTCGGCCGTTTCTATCCGAGGGATGAGCGCGCCCGGGTGGAAACTGAAGAGTGGCTGATGTGGCAAATGGGCGGGTTTGGCCCGATGCTGGGACAAAATCACCACTTCCGCCTCTATGCCCCGGAAAAGATCGAATACGCCATGAACCGCTACTTCAACGAGACGCACCGGCTCTACGGCGTTTTAAACCGGCGGCTGGAGGGACGGGACTATGTGGCGGCCGGCGAATACACGATTGCGGATATGGCGATCATTGGCTGGGCGCAGCGCTGGGAACGGCAGGGCATCGACCTCGACGAGTTCCCAAACGTGAAGGCCTGGAAGGCCCGTCTTGATGCACGCCCCGGCGTCCAAAAGGGCCTTGCGCTCGGCCGGAAGGAAGATGAAAAGTTTGCAATGGCGAGCGATAAGGATGCCTAGTCCGTGCTGTGCAACCAAAAATCAACGTAATCGCGTGTGCCCAGCGGCGGCGTTTCACTTCTTGCGCCGCCAGGTCTCTTCTTCGCACACATTAAAGACAACGCGCACGCAGCCGCGCACCTTCATCTGGTTTTGACCTACCGGCGTCATCGTTGCGTTGGCGCTGAAACCGCGGCGCGGGTCGTAGACGCGGGCCCGCCAGCGGGTTTGATCCCGGCGCATGTTCCACACCACGGTGAGATCTTTCAACTTGCGCGATCGTTTGCTGGCATCGCGGTGCCGCTCGTCTCGCTGCGTCTCCACCGTGTTGCCGGGGAGCGGGGGGAAGTCGACAAGCTTGCCGCAGGGCGATGCGCCGCAATTCTGGATCCGGACGGTTGCACCGGCCGGGGTCAGCCAATCGCCCTCAACCGGATCTGCGCGCGCAGGCATCGCAAGGGCAACTGAAAGGCCAAGGCCACAGAGAACACCCCACCCCGGCCGGAAGGCGGGGGCAGGGCGGCGATTTGGCGTATTGCGTGTCATGGGTCACCGTATCAAGGTCACATCGGTGGCGGGGAGCGCCAGTGACCTCACTTTAGGCGGGTGACCTGAACCGCTGATGAACCTGATGTTCAGCCAAGGGCATCGGGTTTTTTGCCGGAAACGTCCATAGCTGACCTAGCGCGTCCGCGTCCAGGTTTCGCCCTTGCGAATGAGACCGCCCATGACGCAGCCTTCCAGCTTGAGCTCGTTTGCCGAGATCATTTGCATGAGACCCGTGTAGGTCTTGCCGTCCTCTGCATTGTAGACTTTGCCCTTCCACTGGCCTGCCTTGCCGGTTGGATTCATGGACTGGACGATCTGGGTCCCAAGGAGCGGCTGGCCGCGTTTGCTGGAATCCGGGTTTTTTGTGTCGTTGCGCGGGTCCTTCAGCCACACAAGCTTGCCGCAGAGGGCGTTTCCGCACGAGGTGATCTGAATTTTCGAGGCGCCGTTCGGGCGCACCCATTCGCCCTTGGCATCCTGCGCAAGGACGGCCGTGCCGGTCAGCGCCAGGAAGCCGGCGCCGGCGAGCGCGGCCAGATGTGTCTTGATCATGTTGTTCCTCCTCCCGTGAAACGGCGATGGTGCCGTTTACGAAAAGGGAATGTATGCGGGGCCGCAGGCCTGTGAAAAGCCGTCTCCCAACGTCACCCTTGCTGTTTTTGATGACTTTCGCCGGTTTTTGCCCGTGCAAGGCGAACCGGAACCGGTGAAGGCTGGCGGGAAAAACGCGGCTGCCGATCGGCAAAATGGTCCGCGTGGTGAACAGAACCTTACCTTAACTTGTTGTTTTCAATTCAAAATGCGCTGAATAGCTTGGCGGAATCGCAACCCTATCGTTAGTGCGGAGTAAATTTTACGAATAGGAAAGTCTTTGTTTGATTTGTGTTAATTGTAGTTTTTAACGGGCCTTTTATGGCCGTCTCCCAAGATCAGTCCCAGGAAACGCAGGGGAAACCGGCAGGGGAGCCGGAACGTGCCGCGTTTCGGGGATGCCGGCAACGGCAGGGAACAAGGGAGACCATCATGGCTCGTTTTGACGTATACTCCGCCGATGTGGCGGTTCTGGGTGGGCAGTCGGCCGGTGCCGATGTCCTGTTTCAGATGGGACTTGACAGCGCCTGCGGGCGCAACGGCGTCACCGATCTCGTCACCGCGCACAAGTGGTTCAATATTGCCGCGTTGAAAGGCAACAGGGACGCGGCGCAGTACCGCAAGGAAATTTCCGTCGAGATGACGGCCGCCGAGGTGGCGGAGGCGCAGCGCGCGGCGCGGGAATGGCTGGCGATGCAGTAATCACCGCCCCCCGCCGCATCGCCGCTGCAGCTGCCACTGCCGCCGTTGGACCGCACGGGGTGTGCGGGAGCGCCGGCAAGAGGTTGGCGCGTGCTGGCAGGCGCAGGCACAAGCGGCCCGGGGATTTTCAGCCGATTTGATCGCGCGGCGCTGACACTGCGCAGGCCCGGCGTCACGGCGCCATCTGATACCGGTCAAGAATGCGCGCATAGGTGCCGTTCGACTTGATGGCCTCCAGCCCCTTGCGGATCCGGTGCAAGAGGTCGGGATCGGAGTCCTTTTGAAGGGCCATGTAAAGATGGCCGCTCAGGGCCTCGATCCGGTGAACCATGGTGAACAGGTCCGTGGTCATGGCTTCCAGTCGCATGTTTTCCAGCAATTGCGCTTCATCAAAGGCGGCCAGATCCAATCGCGCAAGGGCGAGCTTGCGGACGTTCAAAAGGTCCGTCTCGGCGACAACGACGTTCGGAAACCCCTGTCCCATCAGGTATTGATAGGAAACATCGTTGATCGTGACGCCGACGCTGTAGGCTTTCGCGTCCTCAAGCGCGGTCACTGAAACATCGTCGCGCCCGGACAGCTTGAAGAGCGAGGTCCGGTAGGGCGCGATATGTCCAACCCATTTGAAAAGGTGCTCACGTTCGGGGATGCGGGCGATCGAATAGATGAGGGTGTTCTTCTGGGTTTGCGCCAGCAGATAACTGCGCGCCCAGGGATAAAACTCAATCTGCGCCTCGATCCCGGCCGCTTCCAGCGCCGCCTGGACCACCTCGGTTGACAGGCCCTTGGGGATGCCGCCCTCCTCATAGTTGTAGGGGGCGAAGTTTTCGGTGACGACCTTCAAGGCCTGGGCCTGCGCTGGCAGCCCGCTCAAGCAGCACAGCAAGGCAGCAAGCAGAATGCGCATGACCGTGGACCTCCCGCGCCGACCAAGCCTCATTGCCAAGAACCGCCAAGAACCGCCAGGGCGCGGCGGACCCCGGGCGGCTCTCAGGCCATCGGCGAAGCTTACATCACTACGCAATCTCCCGGTAGATCCCTGTTTGCCCGGTGCGCAGGGCTGAACGGACACCGCGCGCTCTCAACCGTGTTGCCCCTGGAGGGGAGGGAGGCTGTTCCGGCGCGCCTTCGCCCCGGTCATGGCCGGCACCGCCGGGCCGCGCCAACATGGGGGCGCTAAGAGGCGCGGCGGGCCGCCATGCGCTGGCGGTTCCGCCGGGCGCGGGCCTGAAAATCTCCACAGGGTCCGAAAAAGCCCTTGATCTGGAAAGAGCGGGCCACTAAACGGGACGGACCGGAGAGGTGGCCGAGTGGTCGAAGGCGCTCCCCTGCTAAGGGAGTAGGCCCGGAAGGGTCTCGAGGGTTCGAATCCCTTCCTCTCCGCCACCCCACATAAAATTTCTCAATAAAAACAGTAACTTAAGACATTTCGGGCTGATTTGTCGCCCACCTACCCGCCAACCGGAGAAGGCGTGGTTTGCTCCCGCGATGCCGCACGGATGCCGCCTTCATTCCCGCGACCACCTTTAGAAACTGGCGCAACTTGCGCCGCTTTCAGGTCTGCCGCCTAGGGGTTTTTTCGCAACTTGCGAAAAAACCCCCTTAACCTCAGTCAACTCCACCCACCGCGCAATCTGTTCGTCGCGCTCCAGCCGTGTTAACTCAGCCCGGTGAAGGTTTGGTCAGCTTTGCGAGAGTACGTGTCTAGTTTATCCACCCTTGCACCGCCCAAAAGCTTAGGTTTTTGCGTGCTTTTATGGTACAATAAGAGCCATAAAATGAAGCAAATACAGAGGCTTAACTATGGAAAAACTCGGTCGTCCAAGGTCACCCAGGACAGAACAAATCCACACAAAGCTGCGGCCGGAAGTCGCCAGCGCAATTTCAGCCGAAG
>NZ_VXDC01000007.1 GCF_008711285.1 Roseibium aquae | reverse complement strand
CTCAACAACGCCATGTCTATCACTCCGTCGTCCCCCGCCGAAATCACGCAGGGGTGGGTTTAAACATGGGTCAGTTCTCAGTGAAAAAATCGGGCCTTACCGGGTCAGTTCTCAGTGAAAATCAACACCTTCGCGGACCGCAGCTCCTGACACGATTAGATCGCCTCGCGATCAGCCGAATCAGGGGGCCGCCGTCGACCAGGCCTCGACATTGACATCCCGCGCCTCCCGCAGGGAAGCCAGCCCCTCCTGATCAAGCTTGCGGCTCAGTCCGCTCAAAATGCCGGCGACAAGCGCCGGTCCCTTAAACACCAGGGCCGAATAAAGCTGAAGCAAGTCCGCACCGGCGGTGATTTTGGTCCAGGCCGCATCCGCGCTGTCAATGCCCCCCACTCCGATGATCGGGACCTCGGGTCCGAGGAGCTTGCGCGCCTGAGCCAGAACGATGGTGGAGCGGCGAAACAGGGGGCGCCCGGACAGGCCACCGGTTTCCGAGACAGCCGGGGCCGGTTTCAGATGATCACGGGACAGCGTGGTGTTGGACACGATCAATCCATCGACGCCCTTCAGCAGGACCTCTTCACAGATATCACTCAATCCGCCTTGATCCACATCGGGCGCGATCTTCAACAGAACCGGGACCGTGCGGCCAAATCTGTCGGCGGCTTCGTCCCGCGCGCCGATCACACCGGTCAACAGATCCGAAAGCGCGCCGCGGGCCTGCAGATCCCTCAGCCCCGGCGTGTTCGGCGAGGAGATGTTGACCGTAAAGTAGGATGCAAGATCCGCGAAGCGTTCGATCCCGGTCACATAATCCGCGATCCGGTCCGTGGCATCCTTGTTGGCCCCGACATTGATCCCGACAATACCCCGGTGGCCGGTCCGGCGCTCCAGACGGCTGCGCAAAGCGTCATGGCCTTGATTGTTGAAACCGAACCGGTTGATGACCCCTTCGTCCGCGGGCAGGCGGAACACACGGGGCTTGGGGTTCCCGGGCTGCGGCTTCGGCGTGACAGAGCCGATTTCCGTGTATCCAAACCCGAGTTTCAGCAAGGCGTCGGGGACTTCGCCGTCCTTGTCGAAACCGGCCGCCATGCCGAGCGGATTGGGAAACTGAAGATCCCAGAAACGGCACTCCAGGCGCGCGTCCGGCTCAATCGGCGCGCGCCCGAGAAGCCCGCTCGACAACAGCCGGATCGTCACGCGATGGGCGGTTTCAGCGTCCAAGCGATGAAGCGCCGCCAGAGCGAGCCTGTTCAAAAACGCGCCGCTCATTGATCAAGATCCGGAAAAACATGACAGCCATGGGTATCCAGCGGCAGATCCTTGACCCAAACCGCAGCGCTCACCGGAAGCGACCCGTAGTAATGGGGAAACAAGGCCCCCCCGCGCGAAGGCTCCCATTTCAAGCGGCTGCCCAAGACGGCCGTATCGCAGGCCACGAGCAGAAGATCGTCCTGCCCTGCGAAGTGCTTGGCCGCCGTCTCGCGAACCTGATCGGCCGCCGAAAAATGGATGTAGCCATCCTCAAGATCGATCGGCGCGCCATCGAACTGGCCCTTCGCCAGCGCATCAGTCCAAAGAGGGCGCGGCACAATCTTGAAAACGAGCGGCATGGGCGTGGACAGCTCCTTTGGCAATTCATTCCGTCCGGCTGGTCCGGCCGGGGTGCAGACCCTATAGCCCAGGATGGGCTCGAAGAACAGGCCGCCGGCACCGCTCGGGCCGGCAACAGAAGAACAGGAATATTTACCGATCAAATCATGGAGGCTCAGGTAAATATTCCTTGTGCTTCCTGGGCGAATTGATGGATTCTGTCTTGAGACACATGGCAAGGGGAGGCACAGCAAATCCCGCAGTGCATACCGGTTGCGCCGGCAGGCGTCCGCGCTCCCCGGTTCAGTACCGGGTCAACAGCTTCCGCAGCAGCACCTTTCTCGCCCCATTCTGTCGCCCAACAGGGGGATCTTCGTGCCGCTGTCGCGTTTGCCAGCTTGACCGCCTGCGCGATCCGGATGCAGCCGGCATACGCTGTCCAGCCGTTCCATTCACCCAAGGGTCCTTGCCTGACGCGACCAGAGCCACACCATGCTTTCACACAACAAGATTTGGGCCGCAATAGATGCGCTTGCGACCCGCAAGGGTCTGACCCCATCGGGACTAGCGCGCCGTGCCGGTCTGGACCCGACAACTTTCAATCCGTCAAAACGGTTCGCCGGAGATGGACGTCCACGCTGGCCATCGACGGAATCGCTTGCCAAGATCCTCGAAGCGACCGGAGAACCGTTTCATATCTTTGCGGCCACCGTTCAAACCAGCAAGGAGCCCGACGAAAACGAATCTGGTTCCCTTGCCGGTCCGGTCACGAGCCCTGGCACACGGGCTGTTCCGCTGGCCGCCTTCCGGGATATCCACGAAAATCGAACCAGCTTCGACGCCGCTGGAAGCCCCTCCGGGACCTTCTGGGATCAGATCAATTTTCCGGATCAAGAGCACCAGAAGCTGTTTGCCATCGAGATGTCGGATGACCGGTTTTCACCGTCGTACCGGTATGGCGATGTGCTGATCGTGGCGCCGGGCACCGCCATCCGGCGGGGCGACAAGGTGGCCGTTCAACTGGCCTCGGGAGAATTGCAACTGACCCGTTTCCACCGGCAGACCTCGACACGGCTCGAATTCTCCTCGCTAACCAGCCCCGAAAGACGGTATTCTCTCGGCAGGCCCGGTGTCGATTGGATGGCGCGAATCGTCTGGGCCAGCCAATGATCTGCGGCAATGCGGTTTCACCATGCGGCTCCACCCACTTGTCATGCCTGTCCTGGTCCTGTGCGCGTCCGCTGCAGCGCTTGGCTGGCTCCTGTTCGTGCCGCCTCCTGCCGTTCCCGATCATGAAGAGCGCGGCAGGGCCGCAGATCTGCAGCCGCTATCCTCTCCGGCCCACTCATCTCCGGCCGGACAGGAGGCCGATACCGGTTCGCTCGCGGCACAAAGCGCCGCGCCCATTCCCGGCATGCTGCGCAATGTCTCACCGGACGGGGTCACCCCGCCCCCGGTGAGCGGTCCGCTGACCCGCGTTGCGCCATCCGAGGCCTATCTGGAAAACAGGAACCCGCCCCGGCCGCCGGTTCCCCCCGGCCCCCTGGAATTCTCGCGGGTTCAGGTTCTGGATGCCGGCACGATCGATACGGGCGATATTCTCGTCAGGATCGCCCATGTGACCCCATTGGGGGCGGACCAGTCATGCCGGACGGACAGCGGGGACACCTGGCCCTGCGGCGCACGGGCGCGCACCGCGATGCGCGGTCTGTTGAGGCAGCTGAAAATCGAGTGCGAGAAGATCGACGAAACCGGGCCGGGCGAAATCACCGCAACCTGCCAGCGCGGGCGCATCGATCTTGGCGAATGGCTGGTGCGGTATGGCTGGGCGACCCCGGCCGAGACCGCACCTCCGGGCTTTGCCGATGTGGAACGGGAGGCCAGGGAACGGAAACTCGGCCAATGGAAAGCGGACGGGCTGGACCCGTTGGCCGATCCGGTGACGATCGACAGCCTGGCCGATATCCCGGACCTGCCCGATATCATCGCCGGGGACGGGCGCTCGTTCCTCGAAGACGTCCCCGCCCGTCCGTCCGATGGCCCTTCGACCGGCGAACAGCCGCAAATGCCATCGCCGCCGGCAGATCTGCGGACGACCCGGTCGGATAATTTATAGCCATCCCCCGGGGATCCATTTTGTTCCCGGTTCAGGCGGCGCTGGTCAGCTCGCCCGAAAGCGCCTTGGCGATCAGGGCTCTGGTCTCGCCGATCCCGTAAAGTGCCACGAAGGAACCGAAGCGCGGCCCCTTCTCCTGCCCCAGAAGCAGTTGATATAGGGCCGAGAACCAGGCCACCGAAACGCCGGGTCCGCCGTCCGGACCTTTCTTGTCGGGATCCTGATAGCGCTCGATCCCGCGAGCGACATCCAGAACCGCGTCCTGAATCACGGCTCCATCCGCGTCCTCGGGCAAAGCGGCCAGCTTGGCGTCGAGGTCCTCGAGCGCCCCGCGCTCGACATCATCAGGCGTTTTGAACGACTTGGCGGGCTTCACGAAATCGTCGAAATAGCGGATGGCATAGCCGACCAGTTCGTCCAGCTTCGGATTGCTGTCAGCCGTGACGCCCGGCGCGTAGCGGGTGATGAACGCCCACAACACATCCTTGTTTTCCGCATTGGATGCCGACACCAGGTTCAGCAACATGGAAAACGGTACACCGCTGGCGTTCGACACCGGCGGGTTGCCCGAATGGATGTGCCAAACGGGATTGGACAGCCGGCCCTTGTCATCCTGGCGTTCGAACGCCCCCAGATGGCTGAAATACTCGTCCACCGCCTTCGGGATCACATCGAAGTAGAGCTTCTTCGCGGTCCTCGGCTTCTGGAACATGTAAAGCGACAGACTTTCCGTCGGTGCATAGGTCAACCATTCATCGATGGTCAGGCCGTTGCCCTTGGACTTGGAGATCTTCTCGCCCTTGTCGTCGAGGAACAATTCATAGACGTAGTGCTCGGGAGGCGTCCCGCCCAAAACCTTACATATCTTGTCGTAAAGCTCCATGTTCGGGCCGTGGTCCTTGCCGAACATTTCGAAATCGACATCCAGCGCGGCCCAGCGCGCGCCGAAGTCCGGCTTCCACTGCAGCTTCACATTGCCGCCCGTCACGGGAAGCGTGACATCGGTCCCGTCCTCGTCCGCGAACGTGATCGTGCCCTCCTTCGCGTTCACGTCCTTCATCGGCACATAAAGAACGCGGCCCGATGACGGCGAGATCGGAAGGAATGGCGAATAGGTCGCCTGCCGCTCTTCGCCCAGCGTCGGCAGCATCACGTCCATCAGCTTCTGGTAGCGCTCGGCCGCACGCAGCAGGATCGCGTCGAACTTACCGGACTTGTAATACTCCGTCGCGCTGGCGAACTCGTAGTCAAAGCCGAACGTGTCGAGGAAGCGGCAAAGCATGGCGTTGTTGTGATCGCCAAAGCTCTTGTGGCCGCCGCCGAACGGGTTCGGAACAACCGTGAGCGGCATCTGCAGATAGGGTTCGAGCGCGGAACGGTCCGGCACGTTTTCCGGGATCTTGCGCATACCGTCCATATCGTCGGAGAAGCACAGCAGCCGGGTCGGGATCTTGTCCCCGGTCAGCAGGCGAAAGGCGGTGCGGACCATGGTGGTCCGGGCCACTTCGCCGAATGTCCCGATATGGGGAAGGCCCGACGGGCCGTAACCGGTTTCAAACAGAACCGGCTGGGATGGATCGCGTTTCGCGACCCGCTTGATCAATTTGCGCGCTTCCTCGAACGGCCAGGCCTTGGAAGACTGTGCCGCCTCCACAAGGGCAGGCGAAATGTCGAGCGGGGGCAGGAGACGATCGGTCATGATGAGGTTCGGTTCTGTTTTGTCGATGAGGAAAGCGCGGGTGGCGGGAAACAGGTGACGTCAGACCAGCCGGGCGCGGCGACACTAGAAAAGCGCAAGCGCCGCGTCAATCAAATGTCTTGCAGACCTGGCTTGATGCGCGCCGCACGAACGGATAAGCCATCTGGTCAAGGCTATCCAACCCAAGGTCCCGCATCGCATGAACAAAGATATCACCATCCAGGAAGCCCTCATCTACGTCATGGTCCTGATGTCCGCCGCGGACAGCAGCATGACGGACAGCGAATTGGCTTCCATCGGGGAGATCGTCAAGACCCTGCCGGTGTTCAAAGGCTACAACGCCGATGACATCCTCAGCACCGCCCAGGACTGCGGCGCTGTCCTGCAGGAAGCCAACGGGCTGGACCGGGTCCTGACGCTGATTGCCGAGACCCTGCCGACCAAATTCTATGACACCGCCTATGCGGTGGCCGTCGATGTCGCGGCGGCGGACCTGAATCTGCGTCAGGAAGAACTGCGGCTTCTGCAAATGCTTCGTGACCGTTTTTCCCTCGACAAGCTTACGGTGGCCGCGATCGAACGCGCTGCCCAAGCCCGCCACCGGACACTGTAATTGGCCGCATTTTCCGGCTCGAAGGTGAAACGGGTTCTTTTGCTGGCTTGCGCCGTGCTGGTTTGCGGGCTGGTTGCGATGTTGGGCCTGTCCGGGCTGGGTGATTTCGATCTGTCCGAACACCGGGCGCTGGACGTGGGCTTTGCCCATGACGGGGTACGGTTGTCCGGAACTCTTTACAGCCCCGGGCAGGCTCCCGCTCTGGCGGCCGTCTTGCTGGTCCATGGGGACGGACCGCAGGACCGTCTGTCGGGCGGTGCCTACCAGCCCCTGATCAACACCCTTCTCGATCACAGGATTGCCGTCTACACATGGGACAAACCGGGGATCGGACACAGCGGCGGCAACTGGCTCGACCAAACGATGGAGGACCGGGCGCAAGAAGCGGCAGCCGCCGGCGTCCGGGTTCGAAGCCTTCCTGACATGGCCGGCCTTCCGCTCGGCACCCTTGGCTTTTCCCAAGCGGGCTGGGTGCTTCCAAAACTGGCACGGCAAGCCCATGCCGCTGACTTTCACGTGCTGATCGGCGCGGCGCTGAACTGGCAAAGCCAGGGCGCTTACTATAGCCGCACGCGCATGGAACGGGCGGGCCATGAACCGCAAGAGATCGCGCGCGCACTTGCGGATCAGGCCGCACGGAACAAACGCATGGCGCAGCCAGGCTATTCCTATCAAGCCTATCTGAGCGGCCTGCCAAAGGGTTCCGCCATCATGTCGGAGGACCGCTTCGGCTTCGTCGTCCGCAACATGGGCGCGGACGCGACGAAGGACTTGGAGTCCGTGGTCACGCCGCTTCTGATTATGCATGGCGGCGAGGATCTCAACATCGATCCCCATGCCAATCAAAGACAGTATAGCGCGATCCTTCGAGCCCGCGGTGCCCCGGCGGACGCCCCGGCGGACATCCTCATGATCGAGAAGGCGACACACGGGCTTTTGAAAGCCCCGCTGTTCAATTATCAACTCGCGGAGGAGATGCCGGTCTGGAAACAGGGGCTGTTTGTCCTTTCCGGAAGGACAGCCTATGCCGAAGGCGCGCTTTCAGCGCTCACCGGCTGGATCCTGGATCAGGCGGCAGCGAAACACTGAAAAGCGCCTGTCAGCCCCGCACCCAGCAGCAAAACCCGGCCAGAAACCGGCCAGAAACCGGCCACCGCACCTGAGACGGTAGCCCATCCGGTGTTGTGGAAGACCCTGGAGCTTCTAATTCACGCTGCGCACGGCGTCGGGAAGGTCGAGCGAGAAAGCCGGAATTTCAACGTCGAACACGCTTCCGTCCGGACGCTCCATGCTATAGCTGCCCACCATGATGCCGGAGGTGGTCTTCAACGGACACCCGGAGGAATATTCATAGGTTTCGCCCGGCTGGATCACGGGTTGCTCGCCGACGACACCCGGACCGCGCACCTCTTCGACGCGCCCCAGCGCATCGGTTATCTGCCAGAAACGGGATTTCAACTGGACGGCTTCCGCGCTTTCATTGCGGATTTCGACCATATAGGCCCAGATATACTGCCCGGCTTCGGGTTGCGATTCCTCATCCAGGTAAAACGGTTCAACGGAAACCTGAATACCATTCGTGACTGCGCGATACATTGTGTCGAGCTCCGGCCTTTTGGCCGTGTACCTTTCGTAATCGGTCAACATAACACCGCTTATAGGGCTGATGCCGCATCCGTGAAAGGGATTGGCTTGTTGATTTTCCGACCTTTTCGCATGTATGGCCGATAATCCCAAGATATGGATCCGCCATGTTCGACGCCAGATTGCGCCCTCTCATCGATCCGCCCCTGACCCGCATGGGGGCCGCGCTGGCCCGGCTCGGGGTCAGCGCCAACGCGATGACAGTCACCGGGTTCTGTCTCGGGCTCGGCGCGGCCCTGGCCGTGGTCTTCGGACAATTTCTGCTCGCGTTCGCGCTCGTCGTGCTGAACCGGCTGGCCGACGGACTGGACGGCGCGATCGCGCGGGCAACACGCAAGACGGATCTCGGCGGGTATCTCGATATCGTCCTGGATTTCGTGTTCTATGGCGCCCTGCCCTTCGGCTTCGCGCTTCATGATCCGGCGTCCAACGCGCTGGCCGCCGCCGCCCTGCTCTTCAGCTTCTACGCGAACGGCTCCGCCTTCCTCGCCTACGCCATCATGGCCGCCAAGCGGGGCCAAACGACCGCCGCGCAAGGAACAAAATCCTTGTATTACCTGACCGGGATCGCGGAAGGGGCCGAAACCATCGGCCTGTTCCTTGTCATGTGCCTGTGGCCGGCCGGGTTCGCCTGGCTGGCCTGGGGCTTCGCCGCGATCTGTTTCGTTTCGGCCGCCGCTCGCATCGTCCTGGCGGGCGCCACCCTCAAGACCTGAGGGCCGGCGCGGTCACACGGCGTTCAAAGCTTCGGCGATATCTTCCAGCAGGTCCTCCGGATCCTCCAGGCCGACCGACAGGCGCAAGATTCCGTCGGAAATCCCGAGCTCCGCCCGCGCCGCTTCCCCGATCGATTGGTGTGTGGTTGTCGCCGGGTGGGTGATCAGGCTTTTGGCATCGCCCAGATTGTTGGAAATGCGGATGACATCGAGCGCGTTGGTAAACCGGAAAGCAGCCTCCTTGCCTCCAGCGATCTCAAAAGCGAGCATGGTGGACCCCCCGGTCATCTGCCGCTTGGCGACCGCGGCTTGCGGATGATCCGCCCGGCCCGGATAGATCAGGCGGGCAACCTTGCCTTGAGCGGACAGAAAATCGGCGATGCGGGCCGCGGTGGACGATTGCCGATCAACCCGCAGAGGCAGCGTTTCCAGCCCCTTCAGCAAAACCCAGGCATTGAACGGGCTCATATGGGGGCCGGTATGTTTCACGAAGGGCATGACCTCCTCCGTGATCCACTCCTGATCCGACAGGACAATGCCGCCCAGACAGCGGCCCTGCCCATCGATATGCTTGGTGGCGGAATAGATCACAACATCCGCGCCAAGCTTGAGCGGCGCCTGATAGAGCGGCGTGGCGAACACGTTGTCGACAATCAGCCGCGCCCCGACCGAATGGGCGATTTCGGCGACGGCCGCGATGTCGATCACCTCCAGCGTCGGGTTGGTTGGGCTTTCCAGAAACAGTGCTTTGGTATTCGGGCGCACGGCGCGCTGCCACTGGTCCAGATCCGTGCCATCCACCAGCGTCGTTTCCACGCCGAACCGGGGCAGAAGCGTCTCGCAAATGTAGCGGCAGGAGCCGAAAAGCGCCTTGGCGGCGACCACATGATCGCCCGCCCGCACGCTGGCCATCAGTGCGAGGTTGACGGCCGCCATTCCGCTTGCCGTCGCGCGCGCGGCTTCCGCCCCTTCCAGCGCCTTCATCCGGTCCTCGAACATCTGGACCGTCGGATTTGCATAGCGGGAATAGACGAACCCGGGATCTTCGCCATTAAAGCGCGCCTCGGCGGCCTCCGCCCCGGCATAAACAAACCCCTGGGTCAGGAACAAGGCCTCCGACGTCTCTCCGAAGGGAGAGCGCATGGTGCCGCCATGCACCAGTTGGGTTGCCGGGCGCAGCGTGCGTCCGCCGCCGTTCGTCTTGTTCGTCATCTTCTGCCACTCCAAATGCAAAAACCCCGGCCTGGACCGGGGTTTTTCGCAACCCGGCCTTTTTAGCTACTTGTTTAACGTGGCTGCAAGCCGGCCGGCTCAAATCACCACGGATCGGAAGATCCACATACGGGAAAAGCGCGAATGCGTCAAATCCATCACCGGCGCCACCGGCCCGCGCTGCAAAACCGGACAATTGCGGTTGGCGGATCATACCCGATCCGGTAATCACGAAGGGCAGGTTGCAGCGAGAGTGAGGACAGGCGAATGAGCGAGCGGCACGGCGGCATTTTACCCGCGCACATGATCGAGACCATGTTCGCCCACGGCGCCATCACTTCCGAACACCCGCCGCTGGACGGTCAGATCCAGCCGGCCAGTCTGGACCTGCGCCTGGGACGCACAGCCTTTCGCGTGCGCGCCAGCTTCCTGCCCGGACCCGATGTCAGCGTCTCGTCGAAACTCGACGCGCTGGAACTGCACACCATGGACTTGCGGAACGGCGCGGTCCTCGAAACAGGATGCGTTTACATCGTTCCGCTGCAGGAAAGCCTCGATCTGCCCGCTGACATTTCCGCCACGGCCAATCCGAAGAGTTCCACGGGCCGGCTCGATGTTTTCACCCGGGTGATCACCGACAAGGGAATCGCGTTCGACACGGTGCCCGCGGGCTATCAGGGCCCGCTCTATGCGGAGATCTCGCCTCTGACCTTCCCGATCCTGGTGCGCACCGGCTCACGGCTGAGCCAGATCCGCTTCCGGCGTGGCGACAGCCGCATCCCGGACAGCGAGCTGGAAGCCATTCACAACGACCACACCCTGGTCAGCGGCGGAAACGAACGGATCGGCGGCGGGGTTCAGTTGTCCATCGATCTCAAGGGCGAGGGTCCCGGCAGCCTTGTCGGGTACCGGGCAAAAAGCCATTCCGGTCTGATCGATGTCGATGTGACCGGCGCGCAGGATCCGCTCGACTTCTGGGAGCCGATTTACCGGCGCAACACGCCCGACCTGATCCTCGACCCCAATGAATTCTACATCCTGGTCAGCCAGGAAGCGGTCCACGTGCCGCCGGACTATGCGGCGGAAATGGTGCCTTTCGATCCGCTTGTCGGAGAGTTCCGGGTCCACTATGCCGGCTTCTTCGATCCCGGCTTCGGCAACGAACATGCCGGCGGCATCGGATCCCGGGCCGTTCTGGAAGTCCGGTCCCACGATGTGCCGTTCATCGTCGAACACGGTCAGACGGTCGGCCGTCTGGTCTATGAGCGGATGGCGGAGCGCCCGCACAGCCTCTATGGCGAAGGCATTGGCTCGAACTATCAGGGTCAGGCGCTGAAGCTTTCCAAGCATTTCAAGGTGCCGTCCTGAAACCGTGACCGGCCTTTTCACGATCACCCATGCGTTCGAGGGGTTTCTGGAAGACCGGAAATCCCGCTTCCTGGCCCATCTCGTCCCCGTGGCGTCCTTTGACGAGCGCTTGACCGCCCTTCGCAAGGCGCATCCGAAGGCCAATCACATCGTCACCGCGCACCGGCGGCTCCTCGACGACGGGCGGATCGAGGAAAGCGCGAAGGATGACGGGGAGCCGTCGGGCACCTCCGGCATGCCGGCGTTGAAGGTGCTTCAAGGCGCCGGTCTGATCAATTGCGCCGTGTTGATCGTGCGCTATTTCGGCGGCATCAAATTGGGTGGCGGCGGCCTCGCGCGCGCCTATTCCGGTGCCGTTCAAAACGCGATCGAACAGGCCGCGCTGGTTCCGTTCCAAAGGCAGGCAAGCGCGGCGGTCGAAACGGGGTTCGCCGACAGCTCGGAGCTGGAGCGGCGCGTGGCGGCACTGGCACTCACCGTGCGCGCCCGGGACTATACGGAGAAGGGCGTCAGGCTGACCGTCGAAGGCCCGGAAACGGATATAGCGGACCTGTTGCAAGCTCATCTGGGTGCCGGCCGGCCGGATCCGGATCGCTGAGCGCCCGGCCCTTGTGCTGACTGACGGCGGGCCGCCGCGACCGGCCGGCCGGGCCAGCCGTTTACTTGCCCAATTGCGCCCGCAGATCCTGGACCTCGGACCGAAGCGCCCGCACCTCCGTCAGAATGTGCTCGGCCTCCGTGTGGATGGCGCGCCGGTCCGCGTCCGCCTCGGCTTCGTGCTCCTCCTGCATGGCAGAGACGATAATCCCGATGAACAGGTTGAGCACCGTGAAGGCCGTCGACAAGATGAACGGCACGAAGAACAACCAGGAATAGGGGTAAACCTCCATCACGGGCCGCACGATGCCCATGGACCAGCTTTCCAGGGTCATGATCTGGAACAGGGTGTAGATGGACTTGCCAAGGTCGCCGAACCAATCGGGGAATGAAGCGCCGAACAGCTTCGTGGCCATGACGGCGAACACATAGAACACCAGTGCCATCAGCACCACGATGGACCCCATGCCCGGCAAAGCGGCCATCAGGCCACCGATCACACGCCGAAGCGACGGCACCACCGAGATAAGGCGCAAGACACGCAAGATCCGCAGCGCGCGCATCACGGAGAGCGGACCGCTGGCCGGGACCAGAGAGATCGCGACGATGGTGAAATCGAAGATGCTCCAAGGATCCTTGAAGAAGCGCAGGCCATGGGCATAAATGCGCAAGACGATCTCGACCACAAACACGCCCAGGATAAAGCGGTCGAAGGCGATGAGATAGTCGCCGATCGCCGCCATGACCAGGCTGCTGGTCTCCAATCCCAGAGTGACCGCGTTCACGACGATCAACCCGATGATAACCTGTTCCCACCGGCGCGATGTGACCAGAGCCTTGACCTTTTCCCGCATGCGCTCACCTGACCTCGATGTTGACCGCGCACCGGATCCAGGGGCGGACGGCAAGCCGCGCACGGCCTTCGCCCGAAAGCCGATCGCCTGTTGAATGATCCAGCGCTTGAAGTGCGGGCGGAACATGGCGATTTGTCGGCGAATGTGCAAGCCTTCAGTTCGCTCGCCCGGGTCGGTTTCACTTCGCGCAGCGACGCGTGTCCGAATGGGAGCTTCTGGGGAGCTTCTGGACAGCTTCTGGGGAGCTCAAAAGACGCGTTGACATGTTCTGGAAACGCTTGACAGCCGTCGGGCGACACCGCATTAGGTAAGCTGCAAGCGGGTGTAGCTCAATGGTAGAGCAGAAGCTTCCCAAGCTTAAGACGAGGGTTCGATTCCCTTCACCCGCTCCAGTTTTTCCCCGAATCTCACCGACCTTGTGCCCGGCGTTGCCGCAGTCTCAGGCCACCCGTTGCCGCCGCTTGCTCTCTCCATGCTCGGTCTTGTTCCAATGATACGGCGAGCGCACGAGTTCGAAGACAGACCGGTAGAACGCCAATCCGGCGAAAACCCAATAGACCGGCATCAGGATCAAGTCGGCCGGGCGTGGCTGCAGCCCCGTGCGGACGGCCGCGATCCACGCGGCCAGCAGGGCCCCGCCATATCCGACAGCGGCCGCGATGCCGCCCACCCAAAGACACAGCGCCCCCACCCATGTCTCCGGCGCGGGCAAGCCAAGCAGTCCGGCCCCGTAGGCGAGGACGAGCAGGGCGAAGACGGGATGAAGCGCGGTCAGGACGAAACTTCCGCCATAGAACCCGGCGAGGATCAAGCAGGCGCGCGCACCCAGTTCGGAAATCAGCAGCCGCGGATCCCGGATGTGAACGCTAATGGTTTGAAGCCAGCCCTTGTGCCACCTGGCCCGTTGGGCAAACCAGTTGGCGAACCGCACGGGAGCTTCCTCGCGGGTGGTGCTCGGAAACACGCCGGTGCGGTAGCGGAAGCGGGCGAGCCGGATGCCCAGATCCGCATCCTCGGTCACATTGTGGCGATCCCACCCCCCCACATGATCCAGCGCGTCCTTTCGAAAATGGTTCGACGTCCCGCTTAACGGAAAGGGGAGTCCGCGCCGGAAGAACCATGGAAGAAGCTGATCGAAGAGACCGGCATATTCAAGCGCGAACTGGCGCGAGAAGAAGCTGTCATCCGCATTGTCGATTTCCAGCCGGGCCTGCAAACAGGCGAAATAAGGCGGCAATTCTGAAAAGAGCGCGGCCGCTTTCTTGAGTTGATCCGGATCCGGCCGGTCTTCAGCATCGAAGACAGTCACGAATTCGCCGCGCGCCTGAACCAGCCCATACGACAGTGCCCTTGGTTTGGTTCGGGGCGCTCCGTCCGGCAGAATGACAATCTCCATATGCGCCGGTAGGTCAAGTTGGCGAAGCGCAACTGCCGTTTCCAGGTCGTCACACTCAAGGAGAAACAGGATCTGGAGCCGGTCGGCCGGATAATCGAGCCGCGAGACCGCATACACCAGACCGGGTACGATGTTCATTTCCCGGTAGAGCGGGATCAGAACCGTATAGGCTGGCCACCTTATGGTCGGATCGTTGTAGGCCGCCGGCAGATCAAAACGCGCGCAAGACCCCAGGCTGGCCCGTGCGCTTGCAATCCGGACAAGTCCCGATGTCAAGCAGGCGGTACTCAGGGCCGCCACGAAGAGGACAAGCCACAGGCCGAGTGGCGCCAGCAGAAGGGCGGATGCCAGCAGTCCGCCAATGACAAAACTCGATATCAGATTCCGGCTCGAACGGTGCTTGGCCGACAAATCGGGATACCGGGTTTCCAGATCCGTGGCTGGCGAATTCATCAGGGCGCGCGCATGGCCCATAACGGCCGGGGCCGTCACCCGCACCTGCCCGGCAAAGGCCGGGTGCCGGCGCAACAGGGTTCGCACCGCTTCAAAATGGTCATAGTGTGGCGTGATCACATAGACGGGGGTGCCGTTGTCGAGCCCCATGAGCATGGGTCCGACCGCGGGGTGCCCGAAGGTCAAAGGATTGTCATTGATTGTGCGCGGCCGAAAGGACCCAAGCGGCAAAAACGGGACGCCGCAGGACTCGGCAAACGCGCTATAGAGGGTATCTTCGGAGACATATCCGCCTTTCACCAGCACCTCAGACGCGGAAAGAGCCTGATCCATGGCAAGCTTGGAAGCCGATTGCAAAACCGAACTGGATACGCCGCGCGCACTCAAAATGCGCAACTCTTCCGGTAAAGGCTCCATGCCCTTCCCCCCCAATCAGAGATGGCCTCGTGCCGGCTTAACCGTCTATAACAGCGATATGAATCAGGTTTTCCACAGATTAATGCATAGTAAACGAATTCATTCAAGAGTTGTATTTTTACTAGTTGTATATTTTATGGTTGCAGCAACAAACGGCATAGGGCCGGCCTTCTCGCAATCCCCGTCTGTTCCAAACTTTTGGGATCCGAAGACATCAGCAAGCCGCCCGGCGAATTTTCCGGAGACCATCCGCTTTTTGGCCACGGACGATCATCCGCCATTCGTGTTCAGGGACCTGGACGGGCGCCTGACCGGTTTCAACGTCGATCTGGCGCGTGCCATGTGCCAGCAGCTCAACAGCTCCTGCGCCCTGCGGATCCGCTCTTTCGAGGATTTGCTCCCGGCGCTGCGCGAAGACGAAGGCAACGCGATCATCTCCGGCCTCGCCCGCGATCCCGCTCTTGCTGAAGACCTTGCCTTCACAGACGACTACTTGAAACTGCCGGCCCGGTTCGTTGTGCGCCAAGGCGATGCCGCAGGCTTTGACGAAGGAAACTTGAATGGTCTCCGGATTGCGGTTGCAAACGGCACGCGGCACGATCTTTTCGCCCGGCGCTTTTTCCCGCAGGCCGTGATCGTGGGCCACGAGACCACCATCGACGCGCGCAATGCGGTCCGGGACGGATCAGCGGACGCTTATTTCGGCGACGGCCTGTCCCTGTCCTTTTGGCTCCGGGGCGACACCTCGCAGGATTGCTGCGAGTTCGCCGGCGGGCCATGGCTGGAACCGGGCTATTTCTCGGAAGGGCTTTCCATCGCCGTGCGCAAGGAGGACGAGGAGAAGCTTGAGGCGCTGAACTTCGCCCTGCGCCAGGTTCATCAGTCCGGGACTTACAGGGAACTCTATCTCAGATACTTCCCGTTGAGTTTCTATTGATCGAGGTTCTTCGGTTTAAGCGGGTGAAACGGATAGGCAAGGCTCCATCCGAACTTGCGCGCGCCATCGGCGCTTTCCGCATCCAGCCCGATTGTCATGCCGCGATGACCGCCCAGCGGCTGATCGGTGTAGGTGCGGAACATCCGATCCCAGATCGACAGGTTGAAGCCATAATTGGAGTCCGTTTCGCTGACCCGGGCTGAGTGATGGACCCTGTGCATGTCCGGGGTCACGATCAGCCAGCGCAATCCCCTGTCGAGCCATTTCGGCAAGGCCACATTGGCATGATTGAACATGGCTGCCCCGTTCAACACGATTTCGAAGGCGATGACCGCCCAAACCGGGCCGCCCAAGGCAAGGATAAAAGCGGCCTTCCACAAGAAGGACAGCAGGATCTCGATGGGATGGAACCGCAGGGCGGTGGTGACATCCACATCCCCATCGGCGTGGTGAACGCGATGGATCCGCCACAAGACCGGTATCTTGTGGGCGGCCCAATGCTGGAACCAGACCGCGAAATCCAGCACCAGAAACGCGAACACACCGGCCAGCAGCCCGCCTTGCCAGCCCAACATGGGCAGCAGTCCCCATCCGCGCTCAACCGCGAGGGCGGCAAGGCCGATGCCGCCGATCGGAAACAGCAGCCGGACGAGCGCGGCGTCAAGTATCACGATGCCCCAGTTGGTCGGCCAGCGCGACGCCCGGGCGACCGAAAGGTCGCGCTTGGGGAGCAACACCTCGATCAACGCCATGATGGCGAAGATCCCCGCGAAGAAACCGAGACGCAGTGTGTTCGGGTCGAGACTGTCCAGCATATTCCCCTCGTTTCGGCGTTTTCCCTTTGCGCGCGGACCACCGCCGCGCTAGAGCAATTCTCGGTCAGGCTGAAGCGGCACGCTCCGATCTGGCCTGGAAAAATCACCCTCGCTTATAACGCGTTAGAGGATCCTCTCCTGAATTCGAACGATCGCGGAGCGAGTCAAGTTCGTCAGGAGATACTCTAACGTCAAGATTATCGCTTTTCTTTGCGCCACTTTCCATCTGACGGATGACCGCACCATGCCCCTACCGCTTTGGAGCCGCCCCGCCGCCGCCCCGATCGCAACGCTCTTGCTTGCCCATGGTGCGGGAGCCCCAATGGATTCCCCATTCATGACGAAAATCGCCGCCGCCCTTGCCGAACGCGGCGTGGCCGTTGCCCGGTTCGAGTTTTCCTACATGGCCATGCGGCGGACCGATGGCAAAAGGCGCCCTGCGCCCAAGGCTGAAACCCTTATCGGTGAGTATCAGACGGCGCTTCAATCCCTTCTGAAGGAGGCAGAAGGCCCTTTGCTGATCGGCGGCAAGTCGATGGGCGGACGGATCGCCGCCATGCTGGGCGGGGGGAGTTCGCTTCCGGGCCGGGTCAAGGGGATCTGTTGTCTGGGATACCCGTTTCATCCGACCGGACGGCCCGACGCGCCCTGGCGCCTCCAGCCGCTCGAAGAGGCAAAACGGCCGGTTCTGGTTCTCCAGGGCGACCGCGATGCCTTCGGCTCCCGGAGTGAGCTTGAGACCGTCACGCTCCCGTCCAGTGTCTCCCTCCGCTATCTCGAAGACGGCAACCACGATTTCGCCCCGCGCGGGAAGTCCCCGGCGACCTTGGATGGCAATCTGGCCGAGGCTGCCGATCACATCTTCGCGTTCGCCGCCCAACACGCCGGATAGGCTGCCGCCCGCGCCCGTTGCGGCCGCGCGTCGGAACGCCCACCCGGTTTCCACGGGGCCGATTTTTCAACAGCTGGGCGTCGGCCGCTTACTCCGCCGGGACCGGCGTCAGCGGATCCGGCCTTGGCCGCGCGCGCCCTTTCCGGAATTGGATCATGCCGGCAATGTCATCGGCAATGGTGAGCAGCGCCGGAACCAGAACGAGAACCAGAATGGTCGCCGAACCAAGGCCGAACACGATGGTGATCGCCATCGGCAAGAGGAACTGGGCCTGCAGGCTGGTTTCGAACATGAGCGGCAAAAGCCCGCCGACCGTGGTCAGCGATGTCAGAATCACGGCCCGTAACCGGTCCCGGCTTGCCGCGATGGCCGCCTGCCGCACACCCTCGCCGGCGCGCAAACGCTCATCATAACGCGCGACCAGAATGATCGAGTTGTTGACCAGGATACCGGCCAATCCCAACAACCCAATGAAACTGAGAATGGTCAGTTTGAAGCCCATGACGTAATGGCCAACAATCGCCCCGACGACACCGAAGGGGATAATGGACATCACCACAAGAGGCCGGGAATAGCTCGCGAATATGGCCGCGAGGATGATGTAGATACCTGCAACCGCCATCAACACACCCGTCAGCAAATCCGAGAACGCATTTGCCTGCTCTTCCGCCTTTCCGGAGAAGCTGTAGGACAGCCCGTATTTCTCGGCGAGCCGGGGCAGGAAACCGGCGCTGAGATCGGCCACGATCTCATTGCTGGAGGTCACGGTGCTGTCCACATCGGCAACAACAGTAACCACGGTCTTCCCGTCCCGGCGCAGGATCACCGAAAAGCCTTGCGCATCGCGCAGGTTCACCACTTCCGTCAGCGGCACGAACTCGCCGTTCGGGGTCCGGATCGACAGATCGCGCAAGGCACCGGTCCCACCGGCCTCCATCGCCTGCCGGACCCGAACCGAAACCTCCTCGTCGCCTTCGGCGAAACGCCGGGCAATGTTGCCCTGGAACGCATCCCGGACCTGGCGCGCCGCGCTTTCAACGGTGAACCCCAGCGCGCGGCCGCGTGGCGTCAACTCCAGCAGGAGTTCGGGCTTGCCATAGGGCAGATCGTCCGTCACCCCGCTCGTCCCGGGAAAAGCCGACAGCTCCGCTTGCAGTTCCTGCGCCGCCGCCTTGAGATCCTGCAACGGCGCCCCGCTCAACCTGATGTCCAGATCGCGGCCCGGGGGGCCGCCCCGGCGTTCGGCAATGGCGACGCGCGAGATCCCCGGGATTTCCGGAACGGCCGCCCGCCAGGCCCGAACGATGTCGGGGGTCCGCACCGTGCGCTGTTCCGACTGGGACAGTTGCACATTGATATTGGCAACATTGTCTCCGCGATTGTTGCCGGCCTGTCCCAGCGTGGCATAGGTGGCGACCACAAGCGGCGCGCCATCCTCGCCGGCAAGACGGCGCTCGGCCTGTTTGAGTGCCTGCTCGATCAGCGTGATGCCCGCGATTGCCTGGTCTTCCGGGATCCCGGCATGAAAGAAGATGGACGCCGAGAGGTTTTCCGCTTCCGGCGAGGGGAAGAATGTGAAACCGACCCGCCCGCCGCGCACCAGGCCGACGGCAAGGATGAGGCTGGCAATGGCGAGGGCAAAGGTGACATAGCGCCAGTTGACGGAAAGGCGCACGAGGCCATGAAACGGATAGTCCCGGATCCAGCCAAAGCCCGCATCGAACCCGCGGCGGAACCGGCTTGGCTGATCTTCCCAAACCGTGCCGGCGCGCTTCCGCCGCATGGCCTGAAAAACGCCTTCAAGGGCAAGGGCAGCCAGGAAGCAGGCCGCGATCACCAGCATCTCGAAGCCGATCAAGCCAACGCGGTCCGCCAGCGCGCGCAAGGTCAGCGCCAGCGGATCAAGAACCGGCGGGACGGCAAGATCGGGCTGGCTGGCAAGACCGCTCAGGAATAGCGCGGGGGCGCCGGCAAGCACCACCACACGCCACCAGTTCCAGGCCGGTTTCTTTCCCATGGCGTGGGCCAGATGGCCCGGCAGGATGAAAAAGCATTCGATCAATGAGGCAATCACCACGGCCACGACCACCACGGGAAGCGTTCCCATGATCTGGCCGATCACATCGCCGATCAGCAAAATGGGCAGGAAGGCTGCGATGGTTGTCGCACTGGCCGCGATGATGGGGGCCAGCATGGTGCGGGCGCCATTGACTGCCGCCTCTTGCGGATCGTCCCCCATCGACTGGCGTGTGGCGGTGTGTTCGCCGACAACGATCGCGTCATCGACGATCACGCCCAGCATCATGATCAGCGCGAAAAGCGAAATCATGTTGATGCTTTCCCCCAGCAGCCACATGATCCCCAAGGTGGCCATCATGGCGACCGGAATTCCGGCCGCCACCCAGAAGGCGATGCGCGCGTTCAAGAAGAGGAACAGGATCGCGACTACCAAAGCCAGGCCAGACAGACCGTTCTCCAGCAACAGGGAAATACGGCCCTCGACCAGATTGGCGCTCACATCATACCGGAGTATTTCCAGCGTTGGAGGCAGTTGAGGCTCGATCTCTTCAAGATAGGCTTCCAGAATGGCAGCGGCCTTGAGCGTATCGGTGCTTTCAACGCGCAAGACATCGATCTCGATTGCCCTGGACCCGCCTGAAAAACCCTGGTTGTCGCCGTCATCGTAATCGCGGAAAACAGTCCCGATATCGGCAATCCGGGTTTTCTCGCCGGAGGCCAGCGCCTTGACCTCAACGCCGGCGATCGAGGCGGCCGATTGGTCCTCCGCAACCGCCCGGATCTGGCGTTCCACGGCGCCGTCTATCGTCCCGGCGGGAATATCGACAGTGTTTCCGGCAATGCGCGCGGCCACGTCCGCGACGGTCAGGTCGAGACGCCGCAGTTCCCGTTCCGCGATTTCGACGACATATTCGGGCTTGCGGTATCCGCGCAACTCGACCTTGTCGATCCCCCGATCCAGAAGATCGTCGCGGATCTGCCGGGCAAAGGTTTTCAAGGCCTCTTCGGGAAACGGCCCGCGCAAGGCGATAGTCGCCACACCATCGGTGAAGGTGGACGCGGAAACGGTCGGCGTTTCGGCGTCCTGCGGCAAGGTCGTGATGCCGGAGATGGCCTGCTCCACGTCCGACAGCGCCTTTTGCATGTCGGCGCCTTCGACGAACTCCAGGACTGCCGTCGCGCTGCCCTCCCGGCCATAGGAGGTAATCTCGTCCAGATTGTCGATGAAGCGCAGCTCGGGTTCGATCACCTCGAGAATGTTGCTGGTGACATCTTCCGCACTGGCGCCGGACCACGGAATGCTGACGGTGATCCTGTCCGTCGTGATGGTTGGAAAAAACTGGGTGTTGAGCTTGGCAAGGCCATAGGCCCCAAACAGCACCATGATGGCCATGATCAGGTTGGCCAGGTTTGGATGCTGCACGATCGTTTCCACCGTGCCGCGCATCAGGCGTTGCTGGTTCATGGCAGCCTCCTATTGCGCCACGGACGCGGCTGGGGCGGCGGGAGTGGACGTTTGCGCGGCGCGGGCCGCGGCCGGCGTTTCGCCCGGTTGCCCGTCCGCCACCGGGCGCACCCGGAGCCCTTCTCCCGCTTCGGGGATGCGGGTGGTCAAAACAACTTCTCCGGTCTGCAGGTCGCCCCTGACAATGAGGTGCTGCCCATCCAGGGCCAGCGCCTCAACCGTCCGGGGAATGAGACGCTCCTCTTCCACGACATAAACGGTCCCTTGCCCGTAATACGCCGTTTCGGGGATCCGGAAGCTTCCATCGTATGTCTGGTCGGGCACGAACACCTCGACAAACGCGCCCGGCCTGAGCGGCGTCTGGTCTTCCTGCAGGGTGACCCTGGCAAAGACATCAACACCGCCTCTTGTGCTGGCAACGTCAGCGCCGATCCGGTCGATGACGGCATCGTAGGACAAAACCCGGTTTCCCAACGACCATGTCACGTTGACAGGTCGGCCCACCACGGTGCCCGCTTCCGCCACCAACCGGCCGTACTGGTTGTCGGACAGGGTAAACCGGACTTCCAATTCATCGCGCGCGTAAATCGACGCCACCACGTCGTTGACACCGACCAGGCGACCGCGCTGCGCGCCTTCGGCCCGGACCACCGCGTCGAAGGGCGCCTTGAGAACCGTGTTCTCGAGCTGGCGCCGGGCATTCCGCAGCCGCCATTCGAGACGCTGGATCGCCGCTTCCTGCTGGCGCACCTTGGCCTCTTCCAGGGTCAGTGCGTTCTGCCGCTGCTCTAGCGTCTGCTGTCGTTGCGACACCAGCAGGCGGCGTTCGTCGACCGTGCGTTCGGTAACGGAACCGCGGGCAATGAGATCTTCCGCGCGGTCGAGGTCGCGCTGCGCGAATTCAAGCTGCTCGCGGGCGCGCACGACATTTGCGCGCTCCAGTTCCACACGCCCCTTGCTTTCGACCAAGCCGGCCTCGGCCTCGGCCAGGTTGGCGCGCGCCTCGGTCACGGCGCCTTCGAAGTCGAAGCTGTCGATCACCACCAGTTCGTCGTCTTTTTTCACAAGCCCGCCAGCTTTCAGCTCCGGATGCACGGAAACGACTTCGCCGCCGACAAGGGTCCGCAGGTCGACGGTGCGTCCGGCCGTCGCTTCCCCGAAAACGGAAATGGTTGGCGTATGGCTGCCTTTCACGAGAACCGCGGTCTCGGCCGCGTAGCTTCTTTCCTGAGCCGCGCGCTTGGGTACCTCGGGTCTGGTTGCGACGAGGGTATTCATCACCTGAACCGCACCAACCAGGATGGCGAAAACGATCGCCGCTTGCAGGAAAGCTTTTGCGATCAGCATGGCACGGCCCGGGCGGCGTTGCTCAGATGGGACCTGATACTCGACCGGTGTCTGTCCTTGAGGTCCAGAATGATCGACGGACTTCAACATTCGTTTCCCTTCCTCGCGCCAAGGAGCGCCTCCATTCCCCCAGTCTATATGCTTTTCCCGGCATACGAACTCAGGAGAAGAGCCTAGATCAGCGGGCGTTCAATCGGCATCGATTGCCCCCCGAAGCTGATCGCTTCTTGAGGTCCCGAGCATCTTTGGGCGTCTTGACAGAGCGCCCGATGCTCTGGTTGGCGGCGGTTTCATCCGGGAAACCCCAGCCAGGCCCATGGGATCGGTATCCGGGGCCTGACGGGGAAACACAAGCGCGCAATTGTAACCGATTGTCACAGCGCGAAGCGCGGGCTTACTTGGGATCGAACTCGTAGCGGGTGCTGCAGAACTCGCAGGTCACGACAATCTTGTCATCCACCACCATGTCCGCCAGCTCTTCTGATCCGAAATTGTTCAGCACTCCGGCCACTTTCTCCCGCGAACACTGGCACCGATCCTCGATCGGCTGCGGATCGAACAGCCGCACCCCACGCTCGTGAAACAGCCGGAACAACAGGCGCTCCACACTGATGTCAGGATCCGTCAACTCGAGATCCTTGACGGTGTCGACCAGCGCCTTGGCCTCGATCCAGGCATCGTCCTCGTCGACAGCGTGGGCCTTGGTTCCCTCCGGCGCGTCGCCGGGGTCAAGGTCCGGCGCCCGCATACGGTCGGGCGCCTCGGGCAGAAACTGGATCAGGACACCGCCAGCCGACCAGCCATGGCTGGGCCCCTCCCCGGCCTGGCGCGTGAACACTTCGCCAACGGCCAGCCGGACTTCGGTCGGGATTTGCTCGGACCGGGCAAAGTAGCGCCGGGCGACCTCTTCCAGAGAGATGCCGTCCAGTTCGACCAGCCCTTGATAGCGCTGCATGTGGCGGCCCTGATCGATGGTCATGGCCAGATGGCCGTGCCCCAGGAGCATTTGCGGCGTGGCGTTGCCGGACGACACGGCCTCCTCGACCCGCTCGGCGTCGAAGCTTGCATAGGCACGCAGGGCATCTGGCGAGGAAAAATCCACGACGAGCATGGACACCGGCCCATCGGTCTGCGTTTGAAGCGTGAACCGGCCCTGAAACTTGAGCGATGTGCCGAGCAAACTGGTCAGCACCATCGCTTCGGCAAGAAGCCGGGACACCGGCTCGGGATAATCATGACGGCCGAGGATGCGCTCGACCACCGGACCGAGCGCCACCGCCCGTCCGCGCACATCGAGCCCCTCCACGGAAAAGGGCCGGACGGCATCGACACCGGCCGGTTCGATACCGAATTCGTCAAGACTGAAAGCCACACCGGGCTCCTTTGAAGTTCGTTGGCTCAGAGCGCGTTGAAGCACCAGGCCAGAATGCCTTTTTGCGCGTGGAGCCTGTTCTCCGCCTCGTCGAAGACGACGGAATGCGGGCCGTCCATCACCTCCGAGGTCACTTCCTCGCCGCGATGAGCGGGCAGGCAATGCATGAACAAGGACCCCGGATTGGTTTCCTTCATCAACCGCTCGTTCACCTGATAAGCTTTCAGCAGGTTGTGACGGTTCTCAGAATCGTCGTCTCCCATGGACACCCAGCAATCGGTGACGACACAGTCGGATCCTCTAGCGGCCTCGAACGGGTCGTCGGTCAGGGTGATTTCCGCCCCCTCAGCCAAGGCCCGGTCGATCAGATCCCGCGGCGGCGCCAGTTCCTTCGGGGTCGCAACGCGCAGCGCGAAGTCAAACCGCGAGGCGGCATGAACCCAGGAGGCCAGCACATTGTTGGAATCCCCTGTCCAGGTCACGGTCTTGCCGGCAATCGAGCCCCTGTGATCCTCGAAGGTCAGAATGTCCGCCATGATCTGACAGGGGTGCGAGGTCTTGGTCAGACCGTTGATCACGGGCACCGTGGCGTTGTCCGCAAGCTCGCGCAGGGCGTTCGGGTCAAGGATCCGGATCATGATCGCATCGACGAACCGGGACAGGACCCTTGCGGTGTCCGCGATCGTCTCGCCGCGGCCCAGCTGCATTTCCGCACCGGTGAGCATGAGCGTTTCCCCGCCCAGCTCGCGCATGCCGACATCGAAGGAGATGCGCGTGCGGGTCGAGGGTTGCTCGAACACCATCGCCAGAACCTTGCCGGCGAGCGGCCCTTGCCCGCGGTGGCATCCGGACCGCTGCGTCTTCAGCTTTTTCGCTGTGTCCAGCACGGTGCGTAATTCCTCGCCGGTGAATTCCGTGAGGTCGAGAAAATGACGGTTTTCCATATTCAGGCGGCTCCCTTGCCCGCGAGCTCTTCTTCCATGCGCGCGGCGGCCCTGTCCAGCCGGGCGGCCGCATCCGCGATTTCTGCTTCCGTGATTGTCAAGGGCGGGAGGATCCGCACCACATTGTCGCCGGCGGGAACCGCCAGGAGACCTTCGGCACGCGCCGCTCCAACGAATTCCCCTGCCGGCACCTTGCATTTGATGCCGAGCAGAAGCCCCCTGCCCCGCACCTGTTCGAAGATGTCCGGATGGGTATCGACCAGGCCCGCGAGCTTCTGCTTGAAACTGAGGCCCTTGGTTTGAACCTCTTCCAGGAAGCCTTCCGCCAGAACGACGTCCAGCACCGCCAAGCCAACCGCCATGGCCATCGGGTTGCCGCCAAAGGTCGTGCCATGGGTGCCCGGCACGAGGCTGGCCGCGACCTCTTCGGTGGCCAGGCACGCACCGACCGGAAACCCGCCGCCCAGTCCCTTGGCCACCGCCATGAGATCTGGCGAGACACCCGCCCATTCGTGCGCGAACAGCTTTCCGGTCCGGCCAATACCCGTCTGGATTTCGTCGAAAATCAGCAGGCAGCCGGTTTCATCGCAGATTTGGCGAAGCTGGCGCAGGAATTCCGTCGGGATCTCCCGGATCCCGCCCTCGCCCTGGATGGGCTCGATCGCGAAGGCGGCCGTGTGCGGACCCATGACCTGCTTCAGGGCATCGAGATCGCCTGCGGCCACCTGATCGAAGCCCGGCGCCTTGGGCCCGAAGCCCTCGAGGTATTTGGCCTGCCCGCCCGCCGCAATCGTCCCCAGTGTGCGGCCGTGAAAGGCACCTTCAAAGGTGATGATCTGATACCGGTCGGGTTGTCCCCGGTCGTAGAAATACCGCCGTGCGGCCTTGATCGCCGCTTCCATCGCCTCCGCGCCGGAATTGCAGAACAGAACCTTGTCGGCAAACGTCGCCGCCGTCAGACGGGCGCCAAGTTCCTCCTGCTCGGGAATGCGATGAAGATTGGAGACATGCCAGAGCTTCTCGGCCTGGGCCTTGACCGCTTCCACAAGATGGGGGTGGCAGTGGCCAAGCGCGTTCACCGCGATCCCGGACCCGCAATCGAGGTAGCGGCGGCCATCGGATGTTTCCAGCCAAACGCCGTGACCGCGATCGAACTCAAGGTCCGATCTGGCATAGTTTCCGAACAGCGACGTCGCCGATGACATAATCCATGTCTCCCATAGACAAAAGGTATCTGCCGGCCCATGGGCAGGAAGGGCTCATCCATACCGGTTGGAGTGCGGGCTGAAACGCAGCGTGCCGCCCCGAAGAGGCGGCACACGTAAGGCTTTATTATAGAGCCGGTCGACCGGGGTCTGTCAATGCGCGATGCCTCCCGGCGGCCCATAGAGAAAGTTAATGAAAGGTATCGATAAAATGGGGAAAAGTTGCGTCATCCCCAGCTCACTTGGGCACGATTGTTGCGCTGGCTTTCCAGGCTATTGTAATGTTTGGCCTATCAGACACGAGATCTCGTGCATAAATCACTCGTAGGCACAAGATATGCCGTGAGGGGTCGTGCTTCACGTTCCCTAACACAAGGTTAATGTCTGGTGGCTGGGTCACGGGCAAGAGGTGCGGCACATGAGTTGGACAACAGAACGCGTAGAGCTTCTCAAGAAACTCTGGGGCGACGGCCTGAGCGCAAGCCAGATCGCCGGAGAACTGGGCGGCGTCACGCGCAACGCGGTGATCGGCAAGGTGCACCGTCTTGGCCTGTCCGGACGCGCGAAGACGACCACGACCGCGCCCAAGACACGGCGGAAAAAGGTCGCCCCCGCCGGGACGGCCGGAACATCGCAGCATACGGCGAAGCCCCTCACCCAGGGTTCGGCCGCCCTCAAAATGGAAAGCGCCCCTCTAGCCGAGGCTGTGCCTGCCGCACAGGCGAAACCGGTCGCGGACCTCGTGCCGATATCCAGCCGGGCATCGATCCTGGAATTGACCGAGCGGACCTGCAAATGGCCGATCGGCGACCCGAGCAAGGACGATTTCTACTTCTGCGGCCGCCAGTCGGACGTTGGGGTTCCCTATTGCGCGCACCATTGCAAGATTGCGTACCAGCCAGTCAGCGACCGGCGCCGGGACCGGCGCACCAATGTACGGGCGGCCTCCTGAGCGGACCTGATCCCCATACGCACCAAAAAACCCGGCGCAAGCCGGGTTTTTTGTTCGCCTGTGCCGGGTTCTCCAGATCGCGGCGAGCGGATGACCGCCACCTGGGAGACCCGGAATTGAAAGCCGGATTTCGTCAGCCGGCCGCGCCGAACTGGTCGTTGAAGGCATAGCCCGCACCCCGGACGGTGCGGATCGGGTCGCGCGCCTTGCCCCGGTTGAGGGCCTTGCGCAAGCGCCCGACATGCACGTCGACGGTCCGTTCGTCCACATAGACATCATGCCCCCAGACCCCGTCCAGAAGCTGTTCGCGGGAAAACACCCGCCCGGGCGATGTCATCAGAAATTCGAGCAGCCGGAACTCGGTCGGGCCGAGATGGATCTCTTTCGCACTGCGGCGCACCCGATGGGTTTCGCGATCCAGCTCGATGTCCCCGGAACGCAACATGGAAGAGACGACCTCGGGGCTCGCCCGGCGCAAGATCGCCCGGACACGGGCCATCAGTTCGGGCACCGAAAACGGCTTCACAACGTAGTCGTCAGCGCCGGTCGACAGACCGCGGATCCGCTCCGCCTCTTCGCCGCGGGCCGTCAGCATGATCACGGGCAAACGCTCGGTGTCTTCGCGGGCCCGCAAACGCCGGCACAGTTCGATACCGGACAGCCCCGGCAGCATCCAATCCAAAAGCACGAGGTCCGGCTGGCTTTCCCGCAAGCGGATCTCAGCTTCATCTCCACGGGCACAGGCCTCGACGGCGTACCCCTCCGCTTCCAGGTTATACCGCAAAAGGAGGCTCAACGGCTCTTCATCTTCAACGATAAGGACCTTCGGCATTCCCTGTCACTCCGCACAAGAAGAAACCGGCGGCGACGGCCGCCGGTCACACTTAATTTGAAACCACGCCGGTTTCATCGACTTTCGGACGCTCTTCCTCAAGTCGTTCTCCAGTGACCATATAATAAACATTTTCGGCGATGTTGGTCGCGTGGTCGCCAATCCGCTCGATATTCTTTGCGCAGAACAAAAGATGGGCGCATTGTGTAATGTTGCGCGGATCCTCCATCATGTAGGTGAGCAATTCGCGAAACAGAGATGTATAGATGGCATCGACTTCCGCGTCGTTTTCGCGGACTTCTGCGGCGGCCTTGGCGTCCTGACGGGTGTAGGCGTCTAGAACCCGCTTCATCTGATTGAGCGCAAGTTCCGTGATGTGCTCCACGCCAATGGCAAGCTTCTTGGACGTCAGCCCGCTGTCGATAGCGATCACCCGCTTGGCGACGTTCTTGGCAAGATCGCCCACCCGCTCCAGATCGTTCGCGATCCGGCCGGCCGACACAACTTCCCGCAGGTCCTTGCCCATGGGTTGGCGCCGCGCGATCAGCTCGATGATGCGCATTTCGATTTCCTGGAGCAGTTCGTCCAGACGGCCATCCTGCTCGATGGTCCGACGCGCAAGCTCCAGATCCTGGGTCATCAACGCGGCCACGGCATCGTTGACCGTGCTCTCCGCCAGACCGCCCATTTCGGCGATCCGGCCGGCAAGGGCGGTCAGCTCGTCGTCATAGGCCTTCACTGTATGCTCAGCCATGCCTTATCCTTTTCAAAAAACTGAAAAATCCGATCCTAGCCGAACCGGCCCGTGATGTAATCCTGTGTCCGCTTGTCTTGCGGGTTTGTGAAGATGTCCTGGGTCAGGCCTTCCTCGACAAGGATGCCAAGGTGAAAGAACGCCGTGCGCTGGGAGACGCGGGCGGCCTGCTGCATGGAGTGGGTGACGATGACGATCGTGTAGTTCGTCCGGAGTTCGTCGATCAGTTCCTCGACCTTGGCGGTCGCGATCGGATCGAGAGCGGAACACGGCTCATCCATCAGGATCACCTCCGGATTGACCGCGATCGCCCGCGCGATGCACAGGCGCTGCTGCTGCCCGCCCGAAAGGCCGGTGCCCGGCTCGTCCAGACGGTCCTTTGCCTCGTTCCAAAGACCGGCCTTTTGCAGGCTGGACGAGACGATTTCGTCCAGCTCGGCCTTGTTCTTGGCAAGACCGTGGATGCGCGGACCGTACGCGATATTGTCATAGATCGATTTGGGAAAGGGGTTCGGCTTCTGGAACACCATTCCGACCTTGGCGCGCAACTGCACCGGGTCGACCTTGGGGTCGTAAATGTCTTCCCCGTCGATGGTGATCTCGCCTTCCACCCGGCAGATATCGATCGTGTCGTTCATGCGGTTCAAACAGCGCAGGAAGGTCGATTTACCGCAGCCCGACGGGCCGATAAATGCGGTCACCGAGCGCGGCTGGATGTTGATGTCCACATCCTTGATGGCGTGTGTGTCGCCATAGAAGACCTGCACCTTTTTGGCAGCAATCTTGGTGTCAGACAGCCTTTCATCTATGGCCGAGTGCGGTGTGTCAAACATGGTAGCCGGGTCCTTCATTACCATTTCCGTTCGAATTTGCTACGCAGGAAGATCGCAACTGCGTTCATCGTTACCAAGAACATCAACAATACCAAAATTGCCGCAGAGGTTCGGCTAACGAAGCCCCTTTCGGGACTATCAGCCCAGATGAAAATCTGCGTCGGCAAGGCGGTAGCACTATCAAAGGGCGACGTCGCCGCAGACGTGATGAATGCATTCATGCCGATCAGCAGAAGCGGGGCCGTCTCGCCCAGCGCTTGCGCCAGGCCGATAATGGTGCCGGTCAGGATCCCCGGCATGGCCAGCGGCAGCACGTGCCCAAATACCACCTGATGTTTGGATGCGCCCACTCCCAGCGCGGCCTCACGGATTGACGGGGGCACCGCCTTGAGCGCAGCTCGGGTAGCGATAATGATTGTCGGCATGGTCATGAGAGCCAGAGTGAGCCCGCCCACAAAGGGGGCGGATCTGGGCAGGCCAAACCAGCCGATAAACACAGCCAGCGCCAGCAAGCCGAACACGACGGACGGTACTGCTGCCAAGTTATTGATGTTGATCTCGATCAAGTCGCTGTAGCGATTCTTTGGCGCAAACTCTTCAAGGTAAATCGCTGCACCAATCCCCAGCGGGAAAGAGATGAGAAAGCAGACCAGCAGCGCCCAGAATGAACCGACAAGGGCGCCCTTCAGACCGGCCAGTTCGGGAAAACGAGAGTCCGCATTGGTAATCAACGCAGTATTCAAAGGCGCCGAAACCATTCCCAATTCTTTCAGCCGATCAAATCGTGCAATCGCAGCGTCATCAATACGGCGGAACTGCTCTGGCGTATCCCGTTCAACCAAGCCCTTGTTGAGCTGATCGTAGGGATCTGATGCCGGTACACTCAACGATATGGTCTGTCCGATCAGCGAGGGATCCGACACCACCTTGTCGCGAAGAATGAACTGGGCACCATTGGATAGGATAGACGTCAGTTCCCGCTTTGCGACGCGGTCGGCCAAATCAATCCCGGGAAAGTGTACCGCCATTGCGGCCGCAAGCACATCGTTAAAGCCACCGCGCGGCAGGCCATCGGCCGGGATTTCCTCGGGATCGACATAGACCTCAAGCTGAATATGGGTCTGAGTAAACGCGTGATAGCCACTACTGATTATTGACCCAAGAAGAATAAACAACATCCCCATGGCAAAGAGGATTGCAGCAATGCCGAAGCTCTGCAGGAGCACCTGCTTTCGATTACGCCGGGACAGGCTGTTCCGAACGGCTTCTGTGGTCGGGTTACATAACGCCTTGCGGCTATCTTCAGATGTAATGTCAGTCATTTCGGCCGGGCCTCAATCGTAGATTTCACGATACTTGCGAACGATACGCAGGGCGAATACGTTGATCACTAGGGTTGCGATGAACAACATCATGCCCAAGGCAAAGGCCGCCAAGGTTTTGGGATTGTCAAAGGAGGTGTCACCGATCAGCAGAGTAACGATCTGCACCGTCACTGCAGTCACACTGTCCAGAGGATTGATTGTCATGCGTGCAATCAAACCAGCGGCCATAACGACAATCATGGTCTCACCGATCGCACGGCTCACTGCCAGCAATATTCCCCCGACGATACCTGGGATGGCCGCAGGGAAAAGGACATTAAGCATCATCTCTCCACGGGTCGCACCAAGTGCCAGAGCACCATCACGCAAGCTGCGCGGCACTGCCGAAAGGGCGTCGTCTGCGAAAGAGGATATGAACGGAATGAGCATGATCCCCATGACCCCGCCCGCGGCAAGAGCGGTATTCGATGCCACCTCGACCCCGATCGACTGCCCAAACTGTCTGATTGCCGGCGCAACCACGAGGATCGCGAAAAAGCCATAAACAACGGTCGGCACGCCAGCGAGAATTTCAAGGATCGGCTTGACTACATTCCGGATGGATGTAGGCGAAAACTCATTAAGGTAGATCGCCGTGAATAGGCCCACCGGTACCGCGATCAGGAGGGCGACGGTCGCAATAACTATGGTTCCAAGAAATACCGGGACGGCGCCGAAAGCCCCCTCGGCGGCGATTTGGTCCTCGCGGATCGGGATCTGAGGCTCCCAGTTTAGTCCAAATAGAAACTCAGTTACCGGAACGCGTTGGAAAAACTTAAGTGTCTCAAACGTAAGAGCAGCAACGATCCCTACAGTCGTAAAAATTGCTACGACGGCGCAGAAAATCATCAGCCAGAGAGTGATACGCTCAACCCCCTGTCTAGCGCGGAACTCAGCAGCAACCTTGCTGCGCGCAAAGAAAATTAGCCCCAGCGACATCAGTGTAACAACCGTTACCAGAAGCCAGCCGGACGCCTGACGATAGCCAAGCAAACGATCCGCCGCCTCAAGCTTCCAGTTCTCCGGCGTGCCGAAAATCCGCCCTCCCGCTATGGACCTGATCTCTGCCCCAATGAGCTGGATCTGGCCCGAGCCGAGACCATCCAAAA
The DNA here is from genome assembly GCF_008711285.1 of Roseibium aquae. Lineage (GTDB taxonomy): Bacteria > Pseudomonadota > Alphaproteobacteria > Rhizobiales > Stappiaceae > Roseibium > Roseibium aquae. Next base: position 306,130 of record NZ_VXDC01000007.1, on the reverse strand, counting down.
CCCCGCTGGGCAAGGATGACATCACAAGGCCATCGACGATGCTGCCTTGCAAAGCCAACCAGATCAAAACCAAGGTCAACGCTGGCACAACGACAAGCAATAGCGAAAAAAGCCCGTGAAAATGCTCGAGCGAATGGAGCCGGTCACCACCTGACCGAATGGCCCGGGCGGCTTGGATATTGATCGCATAGCCGACAATAGCCGCTAGCAACAAGATGATGAAAGGCACAGCTGTCATAAGGACCAACCTCAGAAGTAGTCGGACTGCCCGGTGTAAGCCGGGCAGTCAACGCTAGTTTCAAATTACTTGATCGGGTCCATGGGTACCGCGTTTGCAACACGCTCACGCAGTTCGGTACGAGCCGCCTCGGACAGCGGCACCAGACCACGCTCCTCGAGGTAGCCACCCGGAGCCAGCGCGTCTTCAGACATGTATTCGGCCAGGAATTCCTCGAAGCCGGGGATCACGCCGCGATGCGCGTTCTTGATGTAGAAGAACAAAGGACGCGAGATCGGGTATGATCCGTCTGCGATGGTTTCAGCTCCAGGCTCGACTCCGCCGATCGTTACCGCCTTCAGCGTATCCTGGTTCTCGTACAAGAAGGAATAGCCGAAGATGCCCATTGCGTCTTTGTTGGCCTGCAGACGCTGCACGATCAAGTTGTCGTTTTCGCCTGCCTCGATGAACGGGCCGTCAGTGCGCATGCGCGAGCAGTTCTCTTCGACCCAATCGCCGTCATGCCCGGCTTCCTTCACGAAGTCGAGATCTTCGCAACCTGCCCACATCGCCAACTCGACGAACGCGTCACGTGTACCGGATGTCGGCGGAGGACCCAGAACTTCGATTTTGATTTCGGGTAGGTCCGGATTGATTTGGTTCCAAGTGGTGTAAGGGTTGTCTGCCCATGCACCGTCAACCGGAACCTGCGCGGCCAGCGCAAGGTAAATTTCAGCCAGCGACAGGTCCCACGCGAAATCCGCGTCGCGTGAAATCGCGACAGAAAGGCCGTCGGAGCCAATGCGGGCCTCGGTGATGCTGGTCACTCCGCCGTCCATGCAAAGCTGGTACTCGGATGCCTTCATGCGGCGCGACGCGCCAGTGATGTCGGCGAACTGCTCGCCGATGCCGCCGCAGAAGATCTGCATGCCACCGCCCGTTCCGGTCGATTCGACGATGGGGGAAGGAAAGCCGGTGTTGTTTGCAAACTGCTCTGCCACGGCCTGCGTGTAGGGGAACACGGTGGAAGAGCCGACACGGCGAATTTCTTCACGCGCCTGAACTGCACCAACCATTGTAGTGGAAGCAACGGCGAGGGCCGTCACGCTAACGAGGGTCGTAAATTTCACTTGACCACTCCCTTTGAATGTCAAGGTTTCTTGGGTACACGTTCAAGGGTTAATACCCCCGAACGATGGCCGAGACCGTAGAACCGGCACGTGTGACTTCTATGACGATTATTTTTCATTTTAATGACAATTCAACGCATTGAATTAATTGGCATTTTTTTCTATTTTGACAGATTTGAGAATGTCTATCAGGCAATTTCGGGCGACGCCGGGGTGCTGATCCGGCCGATTTACCTTTCGCGGGTCCGGCCGGACCAGATGGCGCGAATTCGGAGCAAGCCGCCCTGGTCTTCCAGGGACGGCCGGCGGAGCGGATGCCTTTTACAAACGCCCAAATTGACCGGGCGGCAAAGCGAGCCCGTCAGACCGGAAAACGGTCAGTCCGGGGGAAACCGGACGGAAAATGTTGCCCCTTTTCCCGGACTGCTGACGATTTCAAGTCGGGCACGGTGCCGGGTCAGGATATGCTTGACGATAGCCAGTCCCAGTCCGGTTCCCCGCATCACCCGGCTGGAATCGACATCCACGCGATAAAACCGCTCCGTCAGGCGCGGCAGGTGTTCCGGCGGGATCCCCTCACCGTAGTCGGTGACATGCAGCCCCCAGCTCGATATGCCATCGCCCGGGCCTTTTTCGGCTTCGATCCGGACATCGACCCGCTTGCCCGCGCTGCCGTATTTCAGAGCGTTTTCAATCAGGTTTTCGACAACCTCGATCAGCTCGTCCCGGTCGCCTTTGACTTCGGCCAGGCCACCGGAAAAGTGAACTTCGATGGCCACCTCCAGCTCGCGCGCCAGAGGCCCCAGCGAATCCACCGTATGCCGGACCACTTCCCCAAGATCGACCGGCGTGTCGGGCCGCACATGGGCCTTCAGCTCGACCCGCGATAGGGAGAGGATATCGTCAATCAGGCGGCGCATCCGGCCTGCCTGCTCCAGCATGATGTTCAAGAACCGTTCGCGGGCCGCATCGTCCTCCTTGGCTGGCCCCTGCAAGGTCTCGATGAACCCGGTCAGGGAGGCCAGCGGCGTGCGCAATTCGTGGCTGGCATTGGCCACAAAATCCGTGCGCATCCGCTCCAGGCGTCTTTGTTCGGTGAGATCGTTGATGACGACAAGAACGAAATCCGGCACGTCGCCCCGCTCCGCGGCGCCTGACGAGCCCGGCAGGTAGATCGGCGAAAGATGGGCTTCGTACCAGGCTTCGGTCGGCACCTTTTCCATCCACACGATGCGCTCGGGCGACGCGGAAACGCAAACGCGGTCAAAGGCTTCCAGAAGCGAGGGGGCCCGCAAGGAAAAGGACAGGGGATCTCCCGGCTTCACGCCGGCATGGTTTTTTGCGGCGGCCTTGTTGACATAGCGGATGATGCCCCGGCCATCCGCGATAAAGCAGGGGTTCGCGAGCGCATCGGCGGTGACCTTCATCCCCGTCCCCGGCCACATGCGGGGAATGGCGCGCGGACCCGAGGTAACCCTTTTGCGCATCCGCGCCTTGCGCGGCACATAGGCGGTCGCCCCCGCGAGCAGGAGCCCCGAGGCAACAGAAAACAGAACCGGAACGTCATAAAACACCGCGCCGCATGTGATCGCCGAAACTCCAGCGACAAGCGGCCATCGCCCCTCCTTGAGGCGCGTGATGGGTGTGGCCGGAACATAGTCGTCGGCGAATGGATCGGTATTCTTGCCCTTGATAGCCATGGCGCTTCGCCCGGAACGTCCCCCGATTGATGTCGTTTTGATTGGGCCCCTTGTGACATGGCTACTTAGCCATCTCATGAAAGCCGCGCACCCTAAATCGCACAAGCCTGCGTGTTTTCGAGGTAGGCGCTGGGACTTACACGTAAAACATGTCAGCCGAGCGACACTTCAGGGGTTACGGGGCCGGTGCCCGTGTGGCCAAGCCGGAACAGGGCCGGTTCCACCAGCCCGTCGAACGGGCACCCGGGCCGTCAAGGCCGTTCCCTTGCGGCATGGGACAGGTTTGCCAGAAGCTTCGGCCATCCCATCGGTTCTCCCATGAAGCTCCGGTATCCATCGGCCCCCTCACCGTGACGGACAAACTCGCTGTGGGTTACCACCAGGCGGGCCGACGATCCGGAGGCGCGGAATTCCATCATCACGCGGCTGGAGGCCGCCGGATCGCCAATCGGCACGCGGTTCGGCGACACTTGCCAGGCTATGCGGATGTAGAGCGGCGGCTCGATCGACAGGACGGTGCCCCAGATCCGCCGGCGGCCGGCCGGATCCATCTCGTAGCAGACACCTCCCGGATGCGGTTCGATCCCCACCGCCGATGCGATCACCGCTTGCCCGCCCTCTTCCAGGAACGGACTGATCCACCATTTCTCGGGATGGTCGACAACGAGCTGGAAAGCCTTTTCCCGGGACGTGGGCAAAAAACACTCGAATTGGCAAATGTCATTCAACATCGTCTGCTGTCCGCGCTCTCAAGACCGTCTCCTTGACGTGGCCTGCGGCCCGTTGGGGAGAATTGCAAAACCGGAAACCGCCAAGCCGTTCCCCGGTCATGGGCCCTGTTTACCCGCCAACCAAAACAAACGCTTGAAGACGGCGGGCCGTTTTATCATTCGGGTTGCACTCTGGCCCGAATTCAAAAGGTTGGATAGGGTGACCAGGCCCGGACGCAAACCATCCACAGCAACTGCGGCGGGCGCGTGAACATCGAACGATCGGTATTTTTGCATTGGATCACAATCGCGATTTTGATCCCCGTTACGGGGAAGCGGTAGCACTGTCGGACGGGATCCGCCGGATCACCGCGCCAAACTCCGGCGCCTTCACCTTTCACGGAACCAACACTTATCTGATCGGCATCGACCCGATCATCGTCGTCGATCCCGGACCGGACCTGGACAGCCATATCGAAACCATCCTGCGGGCCACATCCGGAGCTGAGATCGCCGCCATCGCGGTGACCCACACCCATGTCGACCATTCGCCCGCCGCCCGTCGGCTCAAGGACTTGTCCCACGCCCCGGTCATCGGCTGCGGCCCGCACCGGGCCGCGCGCGACCTTAAGCTCGGGGAGATCAACCCGATGGATGCCAGCGCCGACCGCGATTATCAGCCGGATGTGCTGATGGGCGACGGCGACCGGTTCGACGCGGGCGGGCTGACGCTGGAAGCGATTGCCACGCCCGGCCATACCCAGAACCACTTGAGTTTCGCGCTGTTGGGCACGCCTTATCTCTTGTCCGGAGACCATGTCATGGCATGGTCGACCTCAATCGTCGCTCCGCCGGACGGCAACATGCGGGCCTACCTGTCCTCCCTTGACAAACTGATGGGTCGGCCCGAACACCATTTCCTGCCGGGTCACGGAGCTGCGATCGCGGACGCCCGTCCCTATATGGCCGACCTTCGGGCGCACAGGCTGCGGCGCGAGACCGCCATCATGGAGCAACTTGCAACGGGAGCCAAAACGATCCCGGAACTGGTCGAGCTGATTTATCTCGACCTCCCGGACGGACTGAAAGGCGCGGCGGCGCTGTCGGTTTTCGCCCAGCTCGAGGATCTCGTCGACCGGGGCCGCGTGGCGGCCAGTCCCGAATTGCTGCTGAATGCCCGCTACCAGCTTGCGTAGATCGGACAGCCGGGACGAGCACCGGCCCCCGGTTTCTCATCCGGACGAGGCGGGGGCTGGAAGATCGCCCTCGCCCTCCGGCAGCCCGTCCTCCGTTTCGAAATAGGGTTTGAAGGCCGGGGTCGGGATTTGCGGCGCAGCGTCTTCCTCCGGCTCCGCGCCGGATGGGCTGCCCTCCACCATTTCCTCCAGTTCGTCCTCCAGGACCGCAAGCCGCGCGAGATCCCCGTAGGTCTCGATCAAGACCAGATCAATCTCCGCGAGCAGGGACCGGATACGGTCGGCGTTTCCGGTAAAGTCGGGGACCGGGGAGCGCGACACCGAGCGCACGTCAAGCAGCGCTCCGACGGGGTCCGGCCTGATGCGGATGCCGATATCGGCGCCGATCCCGAGCACTGGCGAGCGCGCCAGATACTGGGCACGGGTTTCGGCATCCGGCAAGTCGGGCGGCAACTCGTCCGTGAGAACCCAGCCACGTGCTTCAGCTGCCCGGCGCATGGCGGCGTGGAGACGGGCTGGCGGCATCCGGTAGCGGCGGGGCACAATGTCCTCGTAGAGAGCCCGCTGGACCGCGGCCGCATCGCCATCCGGCGAACCGGCGAGCTGCCCGGTGACCGCGCGGGCCCGCTCCAGGATCAAGTCTTGAAAAAATTGCGCGGCCTGGTCTTCGACCGCCAAATCGGCCGGGTTTTGGGAGATGACCGGGGGATCCGACGGATCGGTCGCCACGTCGGTCAGTGGCGGCTCGAAGATCCAGACCCACGCCACAACACACACCGGGGCCGCACCGGCAAGACCCAGAACAGCGCCCAACTGGGCGTCCAGGTAACCGCTGCCGCCGAACCGCCACAACCGCCGCAGCGCCAGAAAAGCGATCACGGCGGCGGTCAATCCGAAGCCGGCGGCAACCGCCAGCGAGGCGCTCATCACCCAGGCTTCAATTAGGCCGAACCGGTGCAGCAAAACCGACAAGACGGCGATGGCAACGCTCAATGCGCCCACCGTCCGCCCAAAAGGGGCGAGCGAGGATCTGTAGCGCGCGTATCGTTTCATGGTTCCGTCCGACTGATGCCCCACCGCTCTCCCCGGAGCCGCGGCTGGGTTTAACAACCCCATCGGGCCGCTCTGCCTTCTGCTTACGTTCATCCGCTTCACGCTGCAAGCGACCACCCTGCGCTTCGATCCGGACAGGGGCATACGAAATGACAGCCGGCAAAGCATTGGCGATTGACAGCCGGTTACAAATCGTCATTTTTTTTGAATGGCTGAATGATCGGCAAGACCCCATCATCTTCAGGCACAAGCGGATCAGGACCGGCGATTTTTCGATGGTCCGGTCACAGGAAAGTCTCATTCGGTACGCAGGCTTGGTGATCGCGTCCGAACAAATGGCAAAGAACATGTCCGAGCAAAAAGCCACGCCCGCTCCCCAACCTCAATCCGGCACAAAACTGGAAAACCGGTACAAGCCGGTCGGCATTGCAGCTGTCAATGCGGCGGCAATCTGCACCAAGGGCGCGGGCTATAAAATCGTCAAGTAAGCCTGCCCTCCCCGCAGGCAAAGCTTGAACCTGACCCGCAGCAGGCACGGCCGCCGGGTTGAACGCGCGCGGTCCGCGTACGTGCAGGATGGAAGTTGCTTTTCCTCTGGCAGGTGGACCGATCCGCCCACTCGTGCGATACCCGGCAGGGTGAACGGGCCTTTGTCCAGGAGACGGGCCGCACTTTGCGGAGCGGTATCATGATCGTTGCTTATTGCCCCTCGGCCTCCGGCCTGGAGCGGGTGGAACTGAGTGCTGGAACGCCGCTCCCGGCGACCTCGGTCTGGATCGATCTTCACAGCCCGACAGAGGATGAACAGGCTGCCGCTGAAAAGCTCATGGGGGCGGCGATCCCCAAGCGGGACGAAATGCGGTCCATCGAATCCTCCGCCCGCCTTTATGATGAACCCGGCGCATTGGTCATGACCGCTCCGATGCCCGTGTCCTCCGTTGAAAGGGGCACGGATCAAGGGCTTGTCACGTTTGTCTTGAGTTCAAAGCGGCTGGTCACAGTCCGTCATGGCAACATCAAATCCCTCGACCTTTTGAGCCGGCTGGTCCAAAGCGATCAAACCGTTCAGCACATGGGGCCAGCGGTCTTTTTTTCCTTGATGGAAATCATGGTCGACGGCACGGCCGAGGCGATGGAGCGGGCGTCCGCCGATCATGACAAATTGGCCCTGCATGTCTTCGAGGACGGCGTTTCCTCCCGCCGCACACCGGTCTATCAGGAGGCGATCCGCGGCCAGGGACGGCTGTCCTTGACCGTCGCGGCACTCCATGACGTGTGCGCGAGCCTTGCCCGGCTGCTTCTGTTTCTGGACGCACATGCCGCGAAGGTTGCTTTGAGCGACCCTCAAAAAGCCAGCTTGCAGTTGTTCGGGCGGGACATTCACTCGATCAAGGAACATGGCGACGCCCTGGACGCGAAACTGAACTACCTTCTTGACGCGACCGTCGGCTTGATCAGCCTCGAACAAAACCAGATCGGCAAGATCTTTTCGTTTCTTGGGGTGATTTTCCTGCCGCCGACCCTCATTGCCTCGGTTTACGGGATGAATTTCGAGAATATTCCGGAATTGCAATGGCGGATGGGTTTCTGGTTCTCCATCATGATGATGGTCACATCGGTGCTGCTCACGTTCCTCTTTTTCCGATGGCGGAAGCTTTTGTAGCCGTCAGGGATAGAGGCGCTGTTTTTGCCAGCCCGTGCCGTCTGCGTCGCGGCGGAACACGACCCGATCATGCAACCGGAACGGCCGGTCATGCCAGAATTCGATCGACAAAGGCGTCAGGCGCAGCCCGGTCCAATGGTCTGGCCGGGGAATTTCGCCAATCGCGAATTTGGCGGTGTAGCGGGCGACTTCCTTTTCCAAGGCAAACCGGCTTTCCAGCGGCCGCGACTGTTTGGAAGCCCAGGCGCCGATCCGGCTGCCCCTTGGCCGGGACTGGTAGTAGGCGTCCGCTTCCTCGTCGGCCACGGTGGCGACGGTCCCGCGAATGCGGATCTGGCGCCTCAGGGACTTCCAATGGAAACACATGGCCGCCTTGCGCGCGCCAAGCAACTCGCGTCCTTTGGCGCTCTCCAGGTTGGTGTAGAAGACGAAGCCGTGTTCGTCGAAGCCCTTCAGGAGCACCATGCGCACATTCGGCAAGCCGTCCGCATCGACCGTGGAAAGAGCAAGCGCATTCGGATCGTTGGGCTCCGACGCTGTCGCATCTTCAAGCCACTGTCCAAAAAGCTGAAATGGTTCCGATGCTTCCGTGAAGTCACCGTTTGTTAACTCTTTGGCGGGATCGTGGATGTCTGTCATTGGACTCGCTTCAATGGGTTTATTCGGTCTCCAACCCCGGTTGGAGTGGTTACCAGAGGCCTCGATATGGCGTGCGTTGGTTCATATACTGCTCACCGGTCAAAGATCCAGCCGCTTGGCCGCTCCCGGTTTGTGGCAGCCGGTTTGATCGCCGGTATCGCCGCCGGGTGCAGCCAGGTGACGGTCCCGCTCGGCAGCACGGATGTGGAAACCCCAATGCTGCTGACTGGCGCCATTTCTTCCGGAACGGACATCGCCTATGCCGATATCGGTCAGGATGATCGGGCGTTCATCGCCGAAGCGATCGGCTCCGCGCTGAGCAGCGATTTGGATCTCGCCGGGGTCCGGGTGCCGTGGAGCAATCCGGACAGCGGCAACTCGGGCACGCTGACCGATCTCGACACGGATGCTTTGGCGCAAACCGGGTGCCTTGGCTTTTCAACGACCGCGAACACGATCGCCGGCGTCCAGATCTATTCCGGCACCGCCTGTCGCGATGCCCGAAATGCCGTCCTGATAACCGGCCTCAGCGCCGGGCCTGCTTGAACTGCGGCCGTTTCCAGGTAAAACAAAGCGAACGGTGAAAAGACCAGTTTCACACGCTGTGATCTGGAATTTTTTCCTAGAAATTCCGATATAGAGTGCAACCGAAATAAACCGCGCCCTGCCCAGGCCAGCGATTTTCACGCGGTGTTTGGCACAGGCTTTCGCGGAATGTAGCTCCAGTCAGATTTGGTGACGGAAGAATGCGCGACCCATATTCAGTGCTTGGTGTGTCGAAGACCGCAAGCGAAAGTGACATCAAGAAGGCCTTTCGGAAGCTGGCAAAGCAGTATCACCCGGACCAGAACAAGGATGATCCGACTGCCCAGACCCGGTTTTCCGAAGTCAATCAGGCCTATGAGATCATCGGCGACAGTGCAAAGCGCGGAAAGTTCGACCGCGGGGAAATCGATGCGGAGGGCAAACCGAAATTCCAGACGCACGGCTTTGAAGGATTTGGCGGCTTTTCCGACTTCGGCGGAGCCGGCGGGCCAGGCGCCGGCAGCACGCGCGGTTTTCGGCATCAAACCACCGGCGACCCTGGCGGCGGGGCTTTCGACGATATCCTGAACGACATCCTGGGCGGGTTTGGCGGTGCCGGGCGCCGCGCGGGACGGCAGGGGCCGGGCGCCGGCCCGGACCCGCGAGGCGACCCCGGGGCCACCCGGCCAGCCAAGGGCAGGAATGCGGAAATCATGGTCCGCGTCAGCCTTGAAGACATCGCGACCACCGGCAAGACCCAGGTGACGCTGCCGAGCGGCAAGACTGTCAATGTGGCGATTCCGGCCGGCGTGACGGATGGCGAGAAAATCCGTCTCAAGGCCCAGGGGTATCCTTCGGAAACCGGCGGCCCTGCCGGCGATGTCATGGTTGAACTGAAGATCCGGCCGCACAAACTGTTCGAGGTCGACGGCTACGACCTTTACCTGAACCTGCCGGTGACGCTTTACGAGGCGGTGTTGGGCACGAAGGTCCGAACCCCGACCCTGACCGGTGCGGTCAATCTCACAATCCCGGCCAACACATCGAGCGGCAAGACCATGCGGCTGAAAGGCAAGGGCCTGCCGACCAAGACCGGCGGGCACGGTGATCTGATGATCCGCATCGAGATCGTGCTGCCGCCCCATACCGACGACGAATTGGAAACCCTGATGAAGGCCTGGAAGGAAATCACTCCTTACCGTGCCCGCGGCCCGGAATTCGACTGACCGGACATAACCGGCCGGCCATCGTCTCCCGGGACCGTGGCGGCTCAGACGGTTTCTTTCACCGGCCCCAGATCGCAAGGGGGCGTGCTGTCGTCGGGCACGAAGAAATCCGGGGCCAGGGCCAGCGACGGATCGACCCGGTACTGGTCGAAATCGGTCACGCCGCGGCTGGCCAGGAACGTGTCGTCGATCAAGAACCGGCCGGAGAACTCCTTCGCCGGCGAGGTGAAGACCTCATACGCGGCATCGGCCAGGATGCCGGGTGTCCGGCTTTGCTGCATCATCTTGTCACCGCCGATGATGTTCTTGATGGCGGCCGTGGCAATGGTCGTGCGCGGCCACAGGGCATTAACGCCGATGCCCTTTGATCTCAGTTCCCCGGCCAGCCCGAGCACCAGAAGGCTCATGCCATATTTGGCAATGGCATAGGGGGTGAAGGGCGCGAACCACTTTTCCTGCATGTCCAGCGGCGGGGACAGCATGAGAATGTGCGGGTTGTCCGCCTTGGCCAGATGCGGAGCCGCATGCTTGCAGCAGGCCATGGTGCCGCGGGTGTTGATCTGGTGCATCAGATCGAACCGCTTCATGTCTGTCTGGGACAGGGGCGTGAGCTGGATGGCGCTGGCATTGTTCACCAGGATATCCAGGCCGCCAAAGGTGTCGGCCGTCTTGTCGATGGCCGCCTTCACCGCCTCGTCGTCGCGCACATCAAGGACAAGCGGCAGCGCTTTGCCGCCGGCCGCCTCGATCTCCTCGGCCGCGCTATAGATCGTCCCCTCCAGTTTCGGATGGGGCTCGGCGGTCTTCGCGGCAATCGCGATATTGGCTCCGTCGCGGGCCGCGCGCAGCGCAATCGCCTTGCCGATGCCCCGGGAGGCTCCCGTGATGAAGAGTGTCTTTCCCTGCAAACTCATTGAGTGTCTCCCTACAATCGGCCGCATTCAGCCGGACTTGCCTTTCATCATGAAGGCCTGAAAGGCCGCGACCGTTTCCGGCGCCGTCAGCCGCTGCGCGAAAATCGCGGCCTCCTCTTCGACCCGCTCCTCGAGGGGTTTCGTGTTCCCGCGCAGGAGGCGGCGCGCCAGTTTCATCGCTTCGGCGGGCTTGGCCGCAATCTCCCTGGCGCAGGCCAGCGCTGCCGCCTGTGCATCGTCGGCGATCTCATTCACCAGTCCGACTTCGTAGGCCCGCTCCGCCGAAAGACCGCGTCCGAGACAGAGGAGTTCGAAGGCGCGGGCGTGCCCCATCAGGGCAGGGCCGAGCAGGCTGGACCCGGCTTCGGGCACCAGACCGAGATCGACGAACGGCGAACGGATGAAGGCCGCGGGCGAGGCGAACACCATGTCACAATGCATCAGCAGCGTGGCGCCCACCCCGATGGCCACGCCGTCAACTGCCGCCACCAGCGGGGTGTCGTTGCGCGCCAGTGCCCGGAGAAACCGAACGACCGGGGTTTTCGTCATGTCGACCTTGCCCGCATATTGCAGGAAGTCGGCAATATCGTTGCCGCCGGTGAACGCCCCCGGGTGACCGCAGATGAGCTGACAGCGGATCGTATCGTCGTCATTCGCCGTTTCCAGCGCTTGCGCCAGGGCGGTGTACATTTCCCCGGTCAAGGCGTTCTTCTTTTCCGGTCGATCAAGACGCAAAATCCTGACGCCGTCCTCGACAGACTGCGTGATCATTCCAATACCCTTTTTTCAAATCAGCTGCTTAGGACGCAACCACCTCCGGATCGAATGCCAGAATGCTGTCCGCAGAACCGAGGACATCCTGTTTGATTCCGGCAACATCACACAGCAGCGTCAGGGCGAAGCTGCGCGCCATCACGGTGCGCTGCGTCCGGGCGGCCCGGTTTTCCAAACCGGATTTCAACGCCCCCTTGGCCAGCAAAATTCCGCCATAGGTCAGTCCCGCCATCCGCAGGTAGGGTGTGGCGCCGGCAAGCACGTCATCGGTCCTGCCTTCGGCTTGCGCCTGAAGCATCCATTCGGTCGCTTCCTCAAAATCGTCGATGGCCTGGGCCAGCCGCTCGGCCGTGTTGCCGAACTCGGGCCGGTTGGACTGCATGACCTGGCGCGCGATGTCGCGGAGTTCACCAATAAACCCGCGCACATGATCTCCGCCGGACAGCGGCAGCTTGCGCGCGACAAGATCGATCGCCTGGATCCCGTTGGTGCCTTCATAGATCGGCGCAATGCGGGCATCGCGCAGGTGCTGCGCCACGCCGGTCTCTTCCACATACCCCATGCCACCGTGGATCTGGACACCGATGGAGGCCACCTCAACGCCAAAGTCGGTCGAGATCGCCTTCGCGATGGGGGTCAGGAACCCGGCGCGTTCCGACCAAAAGGCCTTCTGCTGCGGATCTTCCGCCGTTGCGGCCATGTCGATGGCATGGGCGCAGGAATAGCAGATGGCCCGCGCAACCTGCGTTCGCGAACGCATACCCAGGAGCGAGCGCTTGATATCCGGATGGTGGGCGATGGCGATCATGCCCTCCCCCGTCTGGCCGGGAACCCGGCCCTGCTTGCGCTCCAGCGCATAGGCCTGCGCTTCCTGCGTGGCGCGTTCGGCCACGCCGAGACCTTGAATGCCGACCGCGAGACGGGCGTTGTTCATCATGGTGAACATGCAGGCAAGGCCCTTGTTTTCCTCGCCAACCAGCCATCCGACGGCCCCGCCCTTGTCGCCGTAGATCATCGTGCAGGTCGGGGATCCATGAATGCCCAGCTTGTGCTCGACGCCATTGCACCAAACGTCGTTGCGCGCGCCAAGCGACCCATCCTCGTTGACCAGGAATTTCGGAACCAGGAAAAGCGAGATCCCGCGCGTTCCCGCTGGCGCGTCCGGCAAGCGCGCCAGGACGAGATGCACGATGTTGTCCGTCAGATCGTGTTCGCCATAGGTGATGAAAATCTTCTGCCCGAAAATCCGGTACGTGCCGTCCCCCTGAGGTTCGGCCCGCGCCCTCAGGGCACTCAAATCGGAGCCGGCCTGCGGCTCGGTCAGGTTCATGGTTCCCATCCATTCGCCCGACGTCAGTTTTTCCAGGTAGGTGGCCTTCAACGCGACCGAGGCGTGCTTTTCGATCGCCTCGATGGCGCCCATCGTCAGGGTCGGCCCGATGGCGAAGGCCATGGATCCGGAGTTCCACATTTCCATGGCCGCGGCCGAAAGCATCTGCGGCAAGGCCTGGCCGCCCGTCTCTTCGGGAGCCGACAGGCCGTTCCAGCCGCCCTCGATCCAGCGACGGTAGAGATCCCGCCATCCCGGCGCGGTTGTCACTTCGCCATTCTTCAGTGTCGTTCCATGGCTATCCGCCACCGAATTGAGAGGGGCAATCTCTTCGGCGGCAAACTTCCCGGCCTCCGACAGGATCGCATCGATCAGATCCTCACTGAGGTCGGCATGAGGCTTGGCGGCCTGGACGTCTTCCAGGCCACACACGGCTTTCAGTGTAAAGGCGATCTCTTCAACAGGCGCGCGATACATGCACGACCCTCCCTGATAATTATTGCTCTTTGTCCCAAGCGGACCGGCAACTTGACCTTATCGCAAGTCCGGCGCACAAGGCGACCGAAACACGCATGGTGTGAACACTATCGTCGTTTACGTAAACGTCAACCTATGTCTTGCGCAAGATGGAAGATTCACGGACATTGTTTCCGGAGGGGTGATGCGGCGCTGGAAAATCGATCCGAAAAATCCGGACGGGGCTTGCCTGAACGAAGCCGCCGAGGCCTTGTCCACCGGGCAGTTGGTCGGCGTTCCCACCGAGACCGTTTACGGCCTGGCCGCCGATGCAACGTCGCCCGAAGCCTGCGCGAAAATCTTTCAAGCCAAGGGCCGGCCGCACTTCAATCCACTCATATCCCATGTGGAAAGCGCAGAGGCCGCGCGGCGCCACGCGGTTTTCAATGCGGACGCGGATGCGCTGGCACAGGCTTTCTGGCCCGGGCCAATGACCCTCGTGCTGCCGAAGAGAGCCGAAAGCGCGATCTGCGACCTTGCGACAGCCGGCCTGGCCACGGTCGCACTGCGGGTGCCCGCCGCGCGGGCGATGCAAATGCTGGCGCGGCAAACAGGACGGCCCCTGGCGGCGCCAAGCGCAAACCGGTCCGGACGCATCAGCGCCACCACCGCGCAGGACGTAATCGATGACCTGGGTCCCTGGCTTGCCGGTGTGCTCGATGCAGGTCCGTGCCCGGTCGGGATCGAATCGACCATCGTGTCCTGTCTGGAAGACACCCCCTGCATCCTGAGGCCAGGAGGACTGTCGCGGGAGGCAATCGAAAACGTTCTGGGCCGGGCCTGCGCGGTCTCGGCAACACCAGGCGCCGCCGAACAGGCTGGTCCAATGGCCCCGGGCATGCTGCGATCCCATTATGCTCCGGAAGCAGCGGTGAGGTTGAATGCAACCGAGGTGCAGGGCGGAGAGGCCGTTCTGGCTTTCGGCCCGGTGCCGCCGGCCGGCGCGGACCGGGCGATCGCCTTTGTCAACCTGAGCCCGGACGGAGATCTCGTCGAAGCGGCGGCCCGTCTGTTTTGCGCTCTGCGGGAACTCGACGCCACCGGGGCGGACCGGATCTGTGTCCAGCCCATTCCGGAAACCGGCCTTGGCGAAGCGATCAACGACCGGCTCCGCCGCGCTGCCGCGCCACGGGGACCTTCGGTCGACCGATCGTTGGATTAATACGGAACAGTCCCGTTTCCGCTGCCGGCAACATGTCAGACCAATGACAGCCCCAAACCGGAGATGAATATCCACATTCTTCCCCTTGGACAGGTGAAGAACATTGGTGAAAACGAAAAGATTCGGTCGGCCGGACCCAAAGAATCGCTTAGCATAGGCTCTGGGTCAACTATGCGGCGGACCTCCCCTCGAGCCTTGAGGCTCGCACCTCAAAGGGCCTGGTTTAACGAAAGGCCAGGCCCTTTTTCTGACGCGCCGGGTCTCAGTACCCCAGATAGGACGTCCCTAACGTCTCCCTGTACTTCTCTACCCACGCCTTGTTAATCGCCTCGGCGCTACCGTCCGCTTTCATCTCACCGAAACATCTTTCAAAGTCGGCGGCCAACGCGGCATCACGGAACACCAGCCCATAGGGGGACGGGTCGAATACGGCTTGGAAGCTCACCGGTTGGGCGGGGTCGAAACCGAGATTGCTCTCGCTGCCAAGCTGGCGGTTGTATTCGGCAAACAGCATGCCATCGCCGATAATGGCGTCCACGCGGCCGCCGAACAACATGCGGCTTTGCGTGATCTGATCCGTTACCTCGCGATATTCCGAAAACCCGGCGGACGCTTCACCGAGGCCCGGCAGGATGTCCGATGCGCCCTTGAACGCCAGAACGCTGCGTCCGGCCAAATCGTCCAAACTGGAAAAGCTGGCTTCGGATCCGGCGAGGTAAGAGACACCGTTTTGATATTCGATATAGGCGGATGTCGCCGTTCCCGGGAGCGGCATCCCGATCGGCACGGTTGCCACCGCATCGCCGGTTCCCGCCTCGTAGGATTTCCAGTGGCGCGTGAAAGGCTGGACCGTGAACCGCACCGTATGGCCGCAACGCTCCAGAGCCCCCTTGATCAGCTCGGCTTCCCGTCCGCTCCCATCCGCGAAAATCATCGGCGGCAAATCGCCCGCCAGTATTTCGATCTCATCTGCATGGGCGACGCTCGACAACAGAACACCGGAAAACCCTACAGCCAAAAAAACCTGGAATTTCATGAGAACTCTCCTCTTCTTCGGGGTCCCTTCTCACAAATACATGTTAAAGACAGATAAATTAAATAGTTATCAATAGCAGGAAGCGGCGTTTTTACTTTGTTCCGTTTAAGTGATTTTGAAATAAAAATTCCTTGTATCCTCAAGGAAACCTGATCCCGGAATTGCTCCAGATTGCCCGTCGGAGTCAACATATCGGGCGCCCGTTTCAAGCGAGCAGGACTTCCCCCGATTGACAGCTCCGTCCGGTAGGGATCACATGGCACGCCATCCTACAGTTTCTGGATTTTTGATTGTGTCCACCCTGCTGCTCCACCATCCCTCCTTCCTCGATCATCTGACACCCCCGGGACATCCGGAGCGGCCTGACAGGGTGAGAGCCATAGACCGGATCCTGGAGCACGAGAACTTCCAACCGCTCGAACGCGATATCGCCCCGATGGGCTCGCTGGAAGACATCGCGCGCGCGCATCCAATGTCCTATGTGGACCAGCTTCATGTCCTGTCGCCTTCGGAAGGCATCGCCCGGGTCGACGCCGATACAACAATGTCACCGGGAACCTGGGAAGCGGCCCTTCGCGGGGTGGGCGGCGCCTGCCGCGCGGTGGACGAGGTGGTCACCCGGAAAGTCTCGAATGCCTTCAGTGCATCGCGCCCTCCCGGACACCATGCCGAACGCGAACGGGCGATGGGGTTCTGCTTCTTCAACAACGCGGCGATCGCCGCGCGCTACGCCCAGTCGGTTCACGGCCTGGAGCGGGTCGCCATCATCGATTTCGATGTCCATCACGGAAATGGCACCCAGGACATCTTCTGGTCGGATCCCACGGTGATGTATTGCTCGACCCACCAGATGCCGCTCTATCCCGGATCCGGCGCCGCCGATGAAACCGGAGAAGCCAATACCATTGTCAATGTCCCTCTGATGCCGGGAGCCAACGGGACCGTGTTCAAGGAGGCTCTTGAGGTCGCCATCCTTCCCCGGCTCGACGGTTTTGAGCCGGATCTTGTCATCATCTCCGCCGGTTTCGATGCCCATCACCGCGATCCGCTGGGAGGCCTGAACCTGACCGAGGGGGATTTCGCCTGGGCCACCCGCCAGTTGATGAACGTCGCTGAAAAGCACTGCGACGGCCTGGTGGTCTCGGTCCTCGAGGGCGGATATGACCTTGAGGGCCTCGCCCGCTCTGCGGCCGCCCATGTCCTGACGCTCATGACAGGGTAGGTCTTTGCCTTGAACCGGCATCAGCGCATCCGGCGGCTTGTTTGAAATGCCCAAAGATGCGCGGCCAATCGAGTAGCGATCCGCTTAGGGCGTGAAATCGGTTCGGATCAAACGCCGGTTGATCCAAGCCCCCCTCCGGCGCTGCTGGTTCTGGACATCTTGCCTTGCCGACTTGACTGGACCGGCAACGCGCGGCACGGTCCGGCAACCTTTCCGTCGAATCCGCAGGCCCAGAATGAGCGACCCCAAAGACACCGCCGACATCTCCGCGCTTTCTTTCGAAGACGGGCTGAAGCAGCTGGAAGCGATCGTGCGCGAACTGGAGCAGGGCAATGTGCCGCTGGAGCGCAGCATCAGCATGTACGAGCGAGGAGCCGCCTTGCGCAAACACTGCGACACCCTGCTTCAGGCCGCAGAGGCCAAAGTCGAAAAAATCCAGATCGACAAGACCGGCAAGGCCGCCGGCACCACGCCGCTCGATCCTGAAACCACTTGATCCTCTCGCTTTCCGCAAGGTCGCCCATCGCGGAAACGCAAACTCCTGCACACCTTCATAGGATCGCGAGCCCACCCGCCATATCCGGCGGACCGGGATTGATCTCGCGGGTTGAGTGCGCTGTTATCCGGTCATGGACTGGATCACGGTACAGGATGAATTTCAGGTTTTCAGCACGATCCATGGCTGTGCCAGCCATGAGCCGTCTTGGCGTGCCGCTCTCGATCTTCTGGGAACCACGCTCCGATGCCGGCCCTACCTGCTGGAGTTTCAAGGCTCGGGGCACCACACCGGGCGGTTTTGTCCGCCGCGCGAGGCGGCCGCCCTGACCGATACGCTCAGCGCCATCTCCACCGAGGGCGGCAAGACGGCCTTTACCTTCCTGCTCAAGGACGCACCGCTGCATTATCCCTATTGGAAACCGGCTGTTCCCATGGAAATGGGCTCAGGTGGCCCAAACGGCCCGGACGATGGGTCTTCCCTGGCCATGGCCCCCGGGATCCTGACCCCCGTCATGCGGACAGGGCAAGCAACCGTCTTGCTCGCCTGCCTTTTCGATCCCGAAACCGGACCTCCGCCAGACCGGGGCAGATTGGTTCCAACCTTCCAACGCCTTTCCAAGACAATTGCTCAAACCCTTGAGATTAGCTGCGCGCTGATTGAAACGGCGGAGGCGGCGCGCGTCCTGTCCGTCCTGGCAGGAGGAGATGAGCGGGCGGCCCTCGTTGTGCATCCCGATCTCAGCGTTGCCGCCATGACGCCGGCGTTCGGGTCGGCCATAGCCGATGGCAGCTTGATCTTGTCGGATGGCCTGAAAATCAAAAGTGCGCAAAAAGCCATCGAACGCGCCATGCTGGATGTCTCGACGGATCTCTCGAACATTCTGCATGCCCTGCGCAAAGCGGAAACGGGAAGCGATCTCAAAACAGAACAACGTTTCGTCTATGCGCGGTGCAAACGCGACATCCTGCACAGCATCACGGTCGACGGCATCATCGAGCCGCCCCGGCACGGGGCGCATGATCACGGCGCCTACCTCTTGATCCAGATTCAACACCCGAAGCGCGACCTGGAGACCGCAGGCCGCCTGCTGCATGAGGTCTACGGTCTTTCCGCACGGGAAGCCGACCTTGCCTGCCGTCTCACAACGGCCAGAACCCTTCAAGACGTTATTGAGGCCCTCGGCATATCGCGCAATACCGCCAAGACACATCTGCGCCGGATTTTCGAGAAGACCAACACGAAGTCGCAACTTGAGTTGGCAAACCTGGTTCATGCCCTGGCCCAGCTCGGGTGAGCCGTTTGCGGCTGGCAAAGTCTGAAACCGCCAAGAACAGAGCCACCAACAGAAAAAGGGGCCGCACGAGGCGGCCCCAAGTTGATCACTGTGCACGTGGCCCCATCGACCACGTGCAGACACTATGACAGTTCGCGCTGTGATGCATCACCCTTTTGGGCTACATCATGCAAATTTTATCATGGACCTGCCGTTTTTCCTTTCGGATTCGATCCCCTATATGGGCATTGCAGGGAAAAATGCCGCCATTCGTCCATTTGCGCCAAAGGCAGCGTTCGTGTAAGCGTGCGTCCCTCAAACGAAGTTCAACGGAGCATCACTGCGCGTGTCGTCAAAGCCGGAAACCCCACTCCTTGATCGAATCCAAACCCCCGCCGACCTACGAAAGCTCGCCGATGGCGATCTGCAAACCGTGGCCGACGAATTGCGGGCGGAAACAATCGACGCCGTGTCGATCACCGGGGGGCATCTTGGCGCGGGGCTGGGCGTGGTCGAGCTCACGGTCGCAATCCATCATGTATTCAACACACCCCAGGACCGGCTGATCTGGGATGTCGGCCACCAATGCTACCCGCACAAGATCCTGACCGGACGGCGCGACCGGATCCGCACCCTGCGGCAGGGCAATGGTTTGTCCGGCTTCACGAAAAGGGATGAAAGCGAGTACGACCCGTTCGGGGCGGCGCATTCCTCCACCTCGATTTCAGCCGGGCTGGGCATGGCCGCGGCGCGGGACCTGAAGAAGGACAAAAACAACGTGATCGCCGTCATCGGCGACGGGGCCATGTCCGCCGGCATGGCCTATGAGGCGATGAATAATGCCGGGTCTCTCGGTTCCCGCCTGATCGTCATCTTGAATGACAATGACATGTCCATTGCCCCGCCGACGGGCGCGATGTCCGCTTATCTGGCCAAACTGGTCTCCGGCCCGACCTATCAAAGCATCCGGGACGCGGCCAAGACGCTGACCAGGAACCTACCCAGACCGTTGAAGGAAAAGGCGGCAAGGGCCGAGGAGTATGCACGCGGCTTCTGGACCGGTGGCACTTTGTTCGAAGAGCTTGGATTTTACTATGTCGGCCCCGTCGACGGCCATAACCTCGGCCATCTTCTGCCGGTCCTGAGAAACGTGCGGGACACGCATCATGGTCCCGTTCTCATCCATGTGGTGACCCAGAAGGGCAAGGGCTACGCACCCGCGGAAGGCGCGAAGGACAAATACCACGGTGTCTCGAAATTCGACGTCGTCACGGGCAAGCAGGCCAAACCCAAGGCGAATGCGCCAAGCTACACGAACGTCTTCGCGACATCGCTGATCACGGAAGCCGAACACGACGACCGGATCGTCGCCATCACCGCCGCCATGCCGGATGGGACCGGCCTCAACCTCTTCGGCGAAGCTTTTCCCAGCCGCACATTCGATGTCGGCATCGCCGAACAGCATGCGGTGACGTTCGCGGCGGGCATGGCGACCGAGGGGTTCAAGCCCTTTGCCGCGATCTATTCCACGTTCTTGCAGCGCGGCTACGATCAGGTTGTTCACGATGTCGCCATCCAGAAACTTCCGGTCCGGTTTCCGATTGACCGCGCTGGCCTCGTCGGGGCCGACGGCCCAACCCATGCGGGCTCCTTCGACACAGCCTTTCTCGCATGTTTGCCAGGTTTTGTCGTGATGGCGGCGGCCGACGAGGTCGAACTGCGGCACATGGTGGCAACGGCGGCCGCCTATGACGAAGGCCCCCTGTCGTTCCGGTATCCGCGCGGCGAAGGCGTTGGCCTTGATCTGCCCGAACGCGGGACCGTGCTCGAGATCGGCAAGGGAACCATCCGCCGAGAGGGAACCAAGGTCGCGCTCCTGTCGTTTGGCGGACGAATGGCCGAGTGCCTGAAGGCCGCGGAGGAACTGGATGCGGCCGGACTGTCGACAACGGTCGCGGACGCCCGTTTCGCGAAACCTCTGGACACCGCCCTCATCCAGCGCCTTGCCCGCGAGCATGAAGTCCTGATCACCATCGAAGAGGGATCGGTGGGCGGCTTCGGCAGCCATGTTCTGTCCTGCCTCGCCCAGATGGGCGAACTGGACAAGGGGCTGAAGGTGCGCACCCTTTGCCTTCCCGACCAGTTCATCGATCAGGACAAGCCGGATGTGATGTATGAAAGGGCCGGCCTCACCGTCGATGGAATCATGAAGACGGTTTTCGAAACACTTGGCCAAACGGGCCTGTCGGCGTTCCGGAGGGCCTGAAGGCGGCATGCGTCACGCCGATAGCTGGTGTGGCTCTGGCGCATGTGTCGAAGATTGACAAAACGTCACACCGCTGCCACACGCTTATATGACCAACGAGAGCGTCGGCTGCCGCCGGCGCTTTTGTTTTTCGATACGGCGCTGGAGGCGATTATGGGACAGACGCTCGCCCCGATTTCAGCTTTGCTCCTTTCGGTTGCTTGCTTCGTCTTGGGACACGGGCTTCAGTCCACCCTTCTTCCCCTTGCAGCCGAAAGCGCCGGCTTCACCGACCTGGAGATCGGTGTCATCTCATCCGGCTATTTCGTCGGCATGGTTCTCGGCTGTCTTGGCGCTCCGCACGTGATCATGCGGGCAGGGCACATCCGGGCCTTTGCCGCGATGGTATCGCTCATGTCGGCGGCCGCGATCGTGCATCCGATCATCGTCGATCCCATCGCGTGGTTCGTGATCCGCACCGTGTCCGGCTTCTGTCTGGCCGCCTTCTACATGATCGTCGAAAGCTGGTTGAACGAGAGAGCGACCAACGAGAACCGGGGCGGCATCATGTCCCTCTACATCGTCATACTCTTCGGATCGATGGTGGTTGGACAGGTGTCGATCTCGGGCATGGACATCAACTCTTTCGTTCCCTTTGCCATTGCCTCGGTGACGGCCAGCCTCGCCGTCCTGCCCGTCACCTTGACCACCTCGACCCAGCCGGCCCCCATCGCCCTGGTGCAGTTCCGGCCCAAGAAGCTCTACAACAATTCACCGGCGGCCTTCGTTGGCAGTCTGCTGGTCGGGGTGACGAACGGAACCCTGTGGACGATGACCCCGCTTTATGGATCGCAAATCGGGTTCACGACGAACCAGGCCGCCTTCTTCTCGGCGGCGATCATTGCCGGGGGCATGCTGTTCCAATGGCCAGCCGGTAAACTGTCGGACCTGATCGACCGGCGCATCGTCCTTCTGGGCCTGGCCGGTTTTACCGGCCTCACGGCCCTGGCCATCAGCCTCATCAATCCGACCGACTTCCTGATCGCAACAGGCATGGTCCTGATCATTGGCATCTTCTCGCAGCCCGCATACGCGGTCGCGGTCGCCCATGGGTTCGACTATGCGGATCCCGAGGACTTCGTGGAAACCTCTTCGGGCCTGTTGCTGGCCTTCGGGATCGGCTCGATCTTCGGACCGTTGATCGCGTCCCTGCTCATGGAACGGCTGGGGCCGACCGGCTTGTTCTGGATGATCGTTGTCGTGTCGCTCGCCCTGGTGGCCTTCCTGTTGACCCGCCTTGTCGCCCGCGAAGCCATGGATCCCGATGACAAGACGGACTTCGAGTACTCGACAACGGCCCAGGTCGGGTCTGTCATCACACCGGAGCCGCTTGATGTCGATGCCGACAACGTCGTGCCGCCGGAGGAATTTCCGGCCTATGAAGACGATATCTACAACTTTGACACGGGCTCCGGCGACCGGACTTCCGGTCCCGAAGAGGAGGCCGGAGGAACCGAGGAAGAAGCGGAGAGCCAGGCGCCACACCCTGCCCGGTAAGGTCCGTCCAGCGCGCCATGGCTGGCTTTCCGGCACAGCGGGTGCAGGCAGGGCCACATCGGGCAAGGGCTGGCGTCCGCTATTGGCGGATGTGGCAATTCGACGCTCGACGGCACCGGGAAAATGACGGATAAGACCGCCATGCCGATGAAACGATCGCAAATCTTGCAGACGCTGCACCTGGAAAGACGGCCCCTTGCCTGTCTGGCGGCGCTCGGTCTTGTGCTGCAAGTCATGGTCGTCAGCCTCACGCTCGCTCTGGCGCCAAGCGCCATGGCGGACGGCCTTGGCATGTTGTGCCAGCCATCGGCCCTGGAGGAGGGCTCCCAGCCCCGGGCAACACACGATCCGGCCAACTGCATCTGCGGGCCGGTCTGCGGACACACCGGCAAGATCACGGCAACGGCGACCACCTCCCAACCGAGCGAACCGCCGCGCGTTTTCGGCTTCGTTTCATGGGCGGAGGATCATTCCAGTCCGTCCGCCTTTCAGCATCTCGCCGGAGCCGGCATCCGCGGGCCACCTGCATTCGTGAACGTTTGACCCTTTTCCCGAAAACCAAACGACACGGAATGCATTATGAAACTTCTCAAGACACTGGCCGCAGCGGCGGCCGCAACCCTGTTTGCCTTTGCCGCACAGGCTGGTGATTATAAGGTCGGCGATCTGGTGCTGGAACAACCCTGGACCCGCGCAACGCCGCCGAATGCCAAGGCCGGCGGCGGTTTCGTGACCATCACGAATCAGGGCGCGGACGCGGACCGGCTCATCGGCGCGGCCGCGGGCGTCTCCGACCGGGTCGAAATTCATGAAATGGCCGTTGTCGACGGCGTCATGAAAATGCGGGAACTTGAAAACGGAATTGAGATCCCCGCGGGCGAGACCGTGATGCTACAGCCGGGCGGCCTGCACATCATGTTCATGGGGCTGAACGGCAAATTCGAGGAAGGCACGATGATCCCGGTCACCTTGACCTTCGAGAAGGCCGGTACAATTGACGTAGAACTGGCGGTGGGCGCCATGGGATCGAAAACCATGAACCACAGCAAACACCATAATCATGGGAACTGATCGAGGAACGGAATGTCTGGATTGAAGGCATTACGGTACGGGGCATGGGCGGCGGTTGCCGCCCTTGCCATCGCATCCGGCACGCTGGTTTACCTGCAAAGCACCCAAAGCCCGACCGGCGGAGGCGCGTTGATCGAGCCTCTGGCCACCATCGGCGGACCGTTCGAACTGGTGAATGCGAACGGCGAGACCGTCACCGACGCGGATCTGTCCGACAAACCAAAGGTCATCTTTTTCGGGTTCACCTATTGCCCCGATGTATGCCCCACGAGCCTTTATGAGCTTCAGGGCTGGATCGAAGCGCTCGGGCCGGACGCGGACAAGCTGCACTACGCATTTGTCAGCGTAGATCCCGAACGCGATACGCCCGATGTGATTGGCGACTATGTCGGCGCATTTGACGAGCGGATCATGGCCTTGACCGGATCGCCTGAGCAGGTGAACCAGGCGATCAAGGCCTATCGGGTCTACGCCAAGAAAGTCCCGCTTGACGACGGCGACTACACCATGGACCATTCGGCGTCGATGTTTCTGATGAACACGGACAACCAGTTCGTTGGAACAATTGCTTATGGCGAGGCCGAAGAGACGGCCCTTTTGAAACTGCGGCGTTTGATCGACAGCGCCGCATCCTGAGCGGAGTTCGCCCACGTGCAGCCGAGCCTTTACGCGGGACTTGCCCTGGCAGGCGGTGTGTTGATCACCGCCTCCTTGATGCTTTGGCTCTACGCTGGCGAGCGCGTCTATGTCGACCGGCTGTTGTCGGCGATCGCCGGCTGCTTCTAGACCTGCGCGGCGGCGGGACACCCGGCACGATGAGCACCGAACGGCTCGACCAGTTGCTCGTGGCACGAGGCATTTTTCCGACCCGCGCTCGCGCCCGCGACGCGATCTTGCGCGGAACGGTTCAGGTCGACGGCGCGGTCTGCATCAAGCCCGCGCGCAAAACACCCGTGAACGCCGTGCTGGCCGCGGACGATCCGGCGGCGGCCTATGTCTCCCGTGCGGCGCTGAAACTGGTTGCCGGCCTTGAGACGTTTGGCATCGATCCATCGGGCAGGACCTGTCTGGATATCGGCTCGTCCACAGGCGGCTTCACGCAGGTGTTGCTGGAGCGCGGTGCGGCGCGCGTTCATGCCATCGATGTTGGAACCGATCAGTTTCATCCCCGTTTGCGCGGCCATCCGCGCGTCAATCTGCGCGAAGGGCTCAACGCCCGGGATCTGCGCCCCAGCGATCTCGACGGCGAAAGCCCGGACCTGATCGTCTCCGATGTGAGTTTCATTTCCCTGAAACTGGCGCTCCCCCCCGCTCTCGATCTGGCCCGGCCCGGCGCCCAAGCCGTTCTTCTCGTGAAGCCGCAATTCGAGGCGGGCCGGGAGCGGGTGGGAAAAGGCGGGCTGGTCGATCCAGCCATCGCCGAAGCCGTGTCCGCGGAGTTGCGCGACTGGCTCGACACCGCGGCGGACTGGACCGCCGGGGATCTCTTTCCATCGCCGATCGCCGGCGGCGACGGGAACCGGGAATGGTTGCTGCACGGAACAAAACACCCGTGACCCATTTCACACCGCCTGTCTCCCAGGCGTCTCTGGCAAGAGCGGCAAAAGCCGCTCATCGATCAGAAGCGGAATGGGGAGTTATGTGGAATGCAAATCCGGATTCTTTTCATCGGCGCAGGCGCGCTCGCGCTTGCCCTGTCCACGCCAGTTGCGGCCGATTGCGGCTGTACCGGCATGTCGGTAACATTCGCCGGCCCGCAGGACATTTGCTCGAACAATTGGTTCCCGATCGGCGCAGACGCCGGTCCCGACAACGGGTTTCCGGAGTGCACGGCCAGACAGGATGTCGGTCCGGGAACGGCCTGCCAGGGTTTTGCCTATATCTACATATGTCCGACCGGGGTGAATTCGGAAGTCGCCCTTGAACAAAAGACCGGCTTCAAGGTGGAGGCGGACTACGCCGGAGGCAGCGATGGCGCGCAATGCACAGCCGGACAAATCCTGCAGCTGTCCATCACCAGCAATATGGGCGCGGACATCCCGGACATCAATCCGACAACACTGGACGGAGACCAGGATTTCGGAACCTACCTGACAACCATCGACAACGATGAGGACAACGCTTTTCCCGCAGCCGGAAGCCGGGCCAACGGCCGCTACACCTATGGCGGCGACAACTACCAATCCGACAGCGGCCAGGTGATCATCGGCCAGACCGATGGCGGCGTGCAATGGTGGGACAACACGGATCAGGCCAAGGACGGACACGACGAGAATGCGAGCTGGGAATACCGGTTCCTCTCATTCGTCCGCGGTTCGGGCGGCGAAAACCCGGACTGTTCCTGCGCCTTTGACATCGACGTCATCTGGCTCGACGACAGTCCGGCGGTGACCAACTTCGTCCGCTCAGCCAGCGGTTCGGTCAATTGCAATCATTGGGACTAAACCAAGGGGCACGTACGCGGCCCCGGCATCAAGCCGGGGCAATGGCGACGGCGGACCGTTTACGCCTTGCACATGGACCGGAGCGCGGCTAACGGTCAGCCATGGATCCTTTGAGACTTACCATCGATCATCTCGGCCATCGCGGCGACGGCGTGGCCCTTGCCGATACCGGCCCCATCTTTGTGCCCGGCGCGCTTCCCGGCGAAACCATCGACGCCGCAGTCGATGGCGACCGTGCGCGCAATGTCCGCATTCTCACGCCGAGCCCGGACCGTGTTGCCCCCGTGTGCCGTCACTTCGAGGCCTGCGGCGGATGCGCGGTGCAGCATCTTCGCAAAGAAGCCTATGACGATTGGAAGCGGGCGCTCGTCTCGAAAGCCCTTTCGGACAGAGGCATCGACCACCCCGTCGAGCCTATCGTTTCCGGAGATCCCGGGACCCGGCGGCGCGCGGTGTTCAGCGCCGTCCGCGCCGGACGCCACACGGTTCTGGGATACCACGAAAAGGCCAGCCACAAGCTGGTGGACATTTCCGAATGCCCGGTGCTGGATCCCGCGATTGTCGGCGCGCTGCCGGATCTGAAGCGCCTCGCCGGGCAACTGTTGCCCAAAAAGGATGAGATGCGCGTGACGGTCCTGGCGACAACCGCCGGCCTCGACGTGACGGTCGAGAAGGCCGACAAGAGCTATGACAAGACAATCCCGGCTGTCTCCCGCCTTGCGGCCGAAGCCGACTGGGCGCGGCTGTCCGTGAATGGCGAAACCCTGATTGAAATCCGCCCCCCGATGCTCGACATGGGCGGGGCCGCGCTGGTCCCGCCGCCGGGCGGCTTCACGCAAGCGACACTGGAGGGCGAACAGGCGCTCGTCGCCATGGTGCTGAAAGGTGCCGGCACGGCAAAAACCGTCGCCGATCTGTTCAGCGGTTCGGGCACGTTCGCACTGCATCTGGCCCGTCAGGCCAAGGTGCACGCTGTCGAGGGGGACGCCGCGGCGCTGAAGGCGATGGACCAGGCGATCCGCCGGGCCCAGGGTTTGAAGACCCTGAAGACAACCCGGCGGGATCTGTTCCGCAGCCCGCTGGTCCGCGAAGAGCTGGCGCATTTCGAAGCCGTTGTCTTCGATCCGCCCCGGACCGGCGCGCAGGCCCAGGCTGCCCAGCTTGCCGGATCGGAGGTCAAGACCGTGATTGCCGTGTCCTGCAATCCGGCCACTCTGGCGCGCGACCTGCGGATCCTCATCGATGGCGGCTACGTGCTGCAAACTGTCACGCCAGTGGACCAGTTCGTGTTTTCGCCCCATATTGAAGTGGTCGCTGTTCTGACCAGGTAGCCCGCCCATGGAAGAGGTTTCATCCCTTGACGCGACCGCCGCCGGACGGCGGCCCTCGCGGCGTTCCATCGACGTCTTGTCCTTTGCCCGGCGCGCGCGGTACGCGGTTCACCAGGGCAGCCGCGTTGTCCTGTACACACTCCACTCGGAAGCGATGCGGCGGATCAACCAGCGCATCCAGAAAGATCTGCCGCCTGTCCCCAAACCCGTGCCCGACGGACCGGTGCCGAGCCAGCGGCGGATGCTGCGTGACATCGCCAGGCTTTTTTCCGATGACCTCGCCTCGGTCGAGCGCGGCGATTATCCGCTGCCCGCCGACGGCTCGATGACCCCTGCCGAACTGCTTCAAACAAGCCGCGCCTTTTTGAAGGACGTGCCGGAGGTTGCCCGGCGCCGGGCGACCGGCGCGCATCAGGAAGTCTTTGAAGACCGCGACCGGTTTCCCGACACCCTGCCCCGCTACTACCGGCAGAACTTCCACTACCAGACCGACGGCTGGCTGTCCGAAGACAGCGCCAAGCTCTACGATTTTCAGGTGGATGTGCTGTTTTCCGGCGCCACCGCCGCGATGCGGCGGCGCGCGCTGGTACCCTTTTCCCGGATCATTCGCGAAAAAGACCAGCGCAAACTGGCGTATGTCGATCTTGCCTGCGGAACAAGCGGGCTGCTTGGCCCGGCCCTGTCGGCGTTTCCGCGCCTGCGCGGTGTGGGACTGGACCTGTCCGAGCCCTACCTGACTGTGGCCTGCAAACGTCTGGCCAACCGGCGGGCTGCGTTCCTGACCGCGAAGGCCGAGGAGCTCCCCTTTGCCAGCAACAGCCTGGACGTGGTGTCCTGCGTCTATCTGTTCCACGAGTTGCCGCCCAAGATCCGGCGGCAGGTGTTTGCCGAAGTCGCGCGGGTTCTCAAGCCCGGCGGATCGTTTCTCTTTGTCGACAGCCTGCAAACCGGCGACGTGCCCGGCTATGACGGGCTCCTGACGCTTTTCCCGCAACTGTTTCACGAGCCCTATTACATGTCCTACCTGAAAGAGGATTTCGAGGACATCGGCCGGCAGGCCGGATTGGTCCAGCGCTCCGTCGAACCGGCCTTTGTTTCCAGGATTGCTGAATTCACCAAGCACTGAGACCCGAAAATTCAGTATCACTGAAATCTTTTCCTTGCGGCCGGCAGCGTGACGGCCTACACAGGGCTCATGAAACTTGATCATTGGCTCTTGCAGAATGGGGAAACCCGCAGCGCCTTCGCGCGCCGGGCCAACCTGTCTCCTGCATCCGTGACCGCGCTTTGCAACGATCCCAACGCATGGGTCTCGCGCGACATGGCGCGCAAGATCGCGGCGGCGACCAACGGCGCGGTCACTCCCAATGATTTTCTAGGCCTTTCCACAACCAAGGAGCATCCCGTGTCCCAGACCCGTGTCGCTGAAGCCATCCGCGCGTTCGAGCGTGGCGAAATCGTGGTCGTGACCGACGATGACGATCGGGAAAACGAGGGCGATCTGATTGTCGCGGCAAGCAAGATCACGCCTGAGCAAATGGCGTTCATGGTGCGTCACACGTCCGGTATCATCTGCGCGCCCATGACCCAGCAAAATGCCCGCCGCCTGCGGCTGGACCCGATGGTTTCGGCGAATGACGCCCCGCTGGCGACCGCCTTCACCATTTCCGTCGATTACCGGCCCGGCCTGACCACCGGCATTTCCGCCGAGGAGCGTTGCGCCACCGTTCGCGCACTTGCCAACAACAATGTCGGCGCGGACGACTTCGTACGCCCAGGACACATCTTCCCGCTGGTTGCCAAACAGGGCGGTGTGCTGATGCGATCCGGGCACACCGAAGCCGCTGTCGATCTGTGCCGTCTGGCCGGTCTTGAGGAAGTCGGCGTGATCAGTGAACTCGTCAACGATGACGGCACGGTCAAGCGCGGTGATCAGGTTGCCGCCTTCGCCGCGGACCACGATCTGAAAATGGTCTCCGTGTCCGACCTGATCGCCTGGCGGCAGCGCACCGAAAGGCTGGTTGAGCGAGTGGCCGAGCAGCCCGTGGAAACGCCGGTCGGCCCGGCCTATGCCATGACCTATTCAACCCCTTACGACCCGATGCACCACGTCGCGGTGGTGTATGGCGATATTCTGGACGGCCGTAATGTGCCGGTGCGGTTGCAGCTTGAATCGGTTCTTGACGATGTCTTCGGACCGCAGCCTCCGCTCGATTCCATCATGCGGCTGTTTGCCAATCGGGGGCGCGGTGTGATTGTCTATCTGCGGGAAGGCTCTGTTGGCGTTGCCCGCCAAACGAAGCGCAATCGTACGGATCTGGAAGCGGCCGAGAACGAGGAGCATGCTTCGGCCAAGGTTCGTGAGGAACAATGGCGCGAAATTGGTCTTGGCGCCCAGATTTTGAAGGACCTTGGCGTGGCCTCGATCCAATTGCTGTCTTCGAAAGAACGCCACTATGTGGGTTTAGAGGGGTTCGATATCAAAATCGAGGGCACGGAAATCATCGACACCTGACATGGGGGCGACATGGCTGTAGCGCAGAAGAAGGGCGGCGTGGATCCATTTGACGGCGACGAGGCAACACGGGGGCCCGCTCCGTTTGCGATCGGCTTCGAGCGCGCGAACGGAACCGGAATTGTGTTTGGTGCCGCCTTTCTGGCCGTTGTGCTGCTGGCCATCGGCCTGGCAAGCGGCCAGACCCTGCTTGCCTTTGCCGCGCTCGCACCACTCGGCATCGCCTTGTGGCACTATCCCATGATCGAAAAAGGCAAGCCGCAACTGGGCGCGAACCCGGATGGCCTGTTCGTGGAACGGATCGGGTTCATTGACTGGGGGTCGATCCGGATGATCGACCTGTCCAGGACATCCGTTCGAAACATCGAACTGGTGAAGCTGAACGTTCTACTGAACCGCTCTCTCGACGCCGCCGTGGCACAGAAGCAGAAGTTCCCGTTCTGGAAGACACTGATGATGCGGAACTGGAAAGTCAGCCAGAGGGAGCATGGACGGTCACTGCTGTCCATCGATTTGCACACCTTGACCCACGATCCCGACGAGATCGTCAATCGGATCCGCGCCTACGGAGCGTTCTGAGGCTCGCGGGTGTAAAGGAAGGTTCGGAGGGAACGACCGGACGGGCGCCGATCAGCCGCCGCCAACCTGACCGCGATGGCGGAGCAGATGATCGGCCAGCACACAAGCTATCATGGCTTCTCCAACCGGAACGGCCCGGATTCCGACACACGGATCGTGACGGCCCTTGGTCCGTACATCCACCTCCTCCCCATCCCGCGTGACCGATTTCCGGTCGGTCAGAATGGATGAGGTCGGCTTGACCGCGAAGCGGACCACCAGCGGATCTCCGTTGGAGATCCCGCCCAGAACGCCACCGGCATTGTTGCTCAAAAACGCCGGCCGGCCGTCCGCGCCCATGCGCATTTCATCCGCGTTGGCTTCTCCGGTCAGACCCGCGGCCTCGAACCCATTGCCGATCTCGACGCCTTTTACGGCATTGATCGACATCATTGCCGCCGCCAGGTCCGTATCGAGCTTGCCGTAAAGCGGCGCTCCCCATCCGGCGGGCACGCCTTCCGCCACGATCTCAATGACCGCCCCGACCGAAGACCCCTGCTTTCGAACGGCATCGAGGTAGTCGGCCCAGGCTTCGGCTGCGGCCTTGTCCGGACAAAAGAACGGATTGTTGTCCACTTCGGCCCAATCCCAATTGGACCGGTTGATCCGATGCTCGCCGATCTGGATCAATGCGCCGCGGATGGTGACGCCGGTCAGGACTTGCCTGGCCACGGCTCCCGCCGCCACGCGCATCGCGGTTTCGCGCGCGGAGGATCGCCCGCCGCCGCGATAATCGCGGATCCCGTATTTTTCGAGATATGTGTAGTCCGCATGCCCGGGCCGGAACCGGTCCTTGATCTCCGAATAATCCTTGGAGCGCTGGTCGGTGTTTTCCACAATCAGCGAAATCGGCGTGCCGGTGGTCTTCTGGACACCGTCGTCATCCATCATGACGCCCGACAGAATCTTCACCTCGTCCGGTTCCCGGCGCTGCGTGGTGAACCTGGACTGGCCCGGCTTGCGCCTGTCCATGAACACCTGGATGCCGGCCTCTGTCAGCGGCACCAGCGGAGGGCATCCGTCCACAACACAGCCAATGGCCGGCCCATGGCTCTCGCCCCAAGTCGTGACACGAAACAGATGGCCAAAAGTGTTGTGCGACATGCCTCAGCTTTCCCGCGGTTCTCGAAACACGAATGGCCGTCAGCGATAAGGCAAACCGGCGGAACGGACAAGGCCACCCGGATCGATCCCGGGGGGCAAAACGGCACATAGGCCCAACCGAAGTCTCTTCGGACGTCCCCTTCAACCAATTCCAGCCGGCCCGATCACGGATCTTCAAATTCTTTTGCTGGCGTTGTTTTTCTGCCGTGCATCCGTCTGCCTTCGGGAAATATTAAGCGACACCCGCCATCATCGTCTCAAGTTCTGTCCACCCTGGGAGCGGGAAAACGTGAAACTTCGCGGATGGTTGACTGGAATCATCCTTTTTCTGCTGGGGCCAAGTCTTCTCTTCGCCACCTTGTGGGTCCGCGCGTCCTTGAGCGAGGTCGAGCGGCTCGATCGCGCCCTGGACGGGCTATCCGCCATTGCCGAGTTGGGACCGCTGATGGAGCGGAGACTGGCCGGCCCTTCCAGCACGCTTCCCGGGGCGGTCCCATCCCTTTCGAACCTCGGCCTGACGAAGCTTGAGACAGAACGGGCCAATCTGACGTTTCAGGCCTTTTTGCAGGAACCTTCCGTCAGCCGCTCGATCCGGCACGCACGGGACTTCGTCCGCCAGGTTTCAAGAAGCATCCAGTTGACCGCCTTGACGACGCTGGAAACATCCGAACTTCCCTACATCCTGAGCGATTATCTGCCTTCGGTCATCTATGAGTCGGCGGCCATGGTTTACACAGGCGACCAGCTCTCGAACAAGAGTGCGCTCAATCTTTGGGACCGGATGTCGCTGCCTGTCCAAGGAGGGCAATTCAAAGTCGCGGCGGACTCCGTTGCCCGGATCACAACCACCCACTTCATGTATCTGACCGGTCCCCGGGCCGAAATCATGCGGGAAAAGGGTAGCCGGTTCCTGAACGCAAACGCGGTTTTCCAATCCGCAGGCGCCGAAATGCTGATGTCGGCAAGCCGTGCAGACACCGGAGCGGACATTCAAGCTGCACAAGCCATGGCCATGTTCCCAAGGCTTGCAAAGACCAGTCTTGCCCTTTGGACAGAGACACTTGGGTATTTGCGGGACGATCTCAACCAGCGGCGCAACGCGACCGTGTTCGAGGTCGTTCTGGCCACAATAGTCGGGTTTCTGGTCATTGTGACAGCCTTCGGCCTGGCAGCTTTGCTGAGCCGCTCGCTCGCGGAACGCACGCAGCAGGAAATCGACGACCTCGGCTATCATGACCCCTTGTCCGGATTGCCAAACCGGCGCGGGGTAATGAAGCGGCTTGAAGTGCATGACGCGGCTCAATCGGACTGCGAACACGGTGTGATCATCGCCGACATCAGGCATTTCAAGGCCATCAACAGCAGCTATGGGGAGGAGGTCGGCGATTGTGTTCTACGGATCGTCGCCGAGGACCTCAAAAGGTATGGACTTTCCGACGATTTCGTCGGCCGCACCGGCGGCGCCGAGTTCACCATTTTCCGGCCGAACCTGCACTCTGGCTCCGCCGAGCTCCAGAAGATGGCTCTCGAAATCATGACAATCCTGAAGCGCGACCGCCAGATCGCCGAGCAAGCGACCACCTTGGATTTCTGCATGGGCCTTGCCGTCAACCGCCTTGGGAACTGTGAAGACACGGTGCTTGAGGCGGCCTTGGCCCTGAAAGCAGCCAAACGGGCCGGGTCCACCGAGATCCGGCTGTTCGAGCCGGCGATGCGCAGCGAGTTCGACAAGACGGCGGCCATCGCGAAAGACCTTGTCGACGCGGTCAAGGGCGGTCAGATCGTCCCTTGGTTTCAGCCCCAGATCTGTGTCCGGACGGGCCGCACGGTGGGTGCGGAAGCTCTGGTGCGTTGGATCGATACAAATGATGGCGTGCGCTACCCCGGAGCGTTCTTGCCGGCAGCGGAAGAAGCCGGATATACCGAACTCATCGATGCCTGTGTGCGAACCAAGGCGCTTGGCATGGCGGCGCACTATCTCGAGCACACGCCCGAACCGTTTCACATCGGCATCAACGCCTCCCTTGGACTTGTCGCGGCGCCGGATTGCGCCGAAATGCTGCTCGATGCCGTACACGAAGCGGGTCTGGCGCCTCGCAATGTCAGCATCGAGATCCTGGAAGCCGTCATGATCGATGCGGTCACGGCCGAGCCGATCAAGGAGAATGTGGCAGAACTGTCCCGCCTTGGTTTCCATATCGAACTCGACGATTTTGGAACCGGGCATTCCAGCATTTCCAGCCTGCGGGACCTCAGCATCGACCGCGTCAAGATTGACCGGAGCTTCGTTTCCGGTGTCGACAAGAACCCGGAGCTCCAGAAATTCACCAGCGCTCTCATTCAACTCAGCAAGAGCCTCGATATTTCCGTGTTGGCGGAAGGCGTGGAAACGGAGGCCGAGTTCCGTTGGCTGGCCGAGAACGGCTGCGATGTCGTCCAGGGCTGGCTGATCTCGAAGGCCGTTCCCGAAGCTGAATTCTTCGAGCGGCGGGGACGGTTTGGCGATATCCTTCCCAAGCCGGCGCCGCGACTGGCGCCCTTGGCCGTCAACCTGGGAACATAGGACCCGCTACCGTTCTTGGACGGGTGCGCTCCAATTCAGGCGACCTTCCGGTGGCGTTCAGGCGGATTTCAAATCAGGGCCGCGGTTCGCTTTCTTCCGGGCGTCGAAGTCTTCCGCGGCGCGGGCGAAACCGCCATCCGTCCCATCGATGAAGTGGATGTGCTGACCGTCGCCGATATCCGATACAAAACAGGTAATCATCGCCTCATCCGAGACATGCATCCCGTACTCAGCCTTTCCGGCCAGACGCGCTTCCTCAAGCCTTGCCCTGAGTTGATCCGCCTGGTCGGTGGTCAGATCGAGAACCAGCCGCAAGGCGTCATCGAGGCGGCGATGGTCGGTGTTGCGCACCAGTTCGCCCAGATACCGGCGTGGCTCGAAGGGCCCGACCCGGCGCCCCGTGAGGGAACCCCACACAAAGGCAAGGCATTCGAGGGCGGATCGGAGGCCGTGTTTCCAGCGGCCGTGCGCACCTCCCAGTATCGCGGTTTCCCGCGCCAAGAACGTCGGCGGAAAACGGAACTTCAAACGGTCCTCGGACAGAAAACGCCCGCTTGCGCCGGAGGACAGGGGATCGCCGCCGACCGCTTCGCAAATCCGTTGCACGAGTGCGCCAAGTTCACCCGGGCTGGACGGCTTGGCGATCAAGGTCACAACAACATCCTCGCGCGCGGGAATCGGCTCCCAGCGGCAGGACAAGCCATCGAGCAGCGGCTCGACCTCCGGATCGGCTTCGATGGCAAAACGCGGGTCTGGCTCCGGGTTCTTCAAGAGAGCGTCCGCCAGCTCGAAACCGCCGCCCACGGCCATCGCAAGATGGTTGCCGGGGCTCAACTCAAGCTTCCGCAATCGAATGTCGGCTCCCCGCCTTCGGATTTCCTCCATCGGGATGGCGGCGATCCGAAGAGCCAGACCGGCAGCGGACCGCGCCAGGGCGGCGACACCGGACAGGGCCTGGCGCCCGGCATCGATATCCTGTCCCGGGATCAGCAGGAGCGCGCCGTCTCCGCCGAAAACAAAGGGAATCCGGTCGCGCCCGAGCCGGTTCAGGACCGCCGCAATGACGGCGGCGCCCACCAGATTGACTTCCCTGTAACGTCCCTGCGCGATCGCGTCGCGGGAGCGGACAATGTCGGCGGCCAGAACGACCCAGTCGTCCGGCACCGGATCATAGGCAGAGAGATCCGTTACGCCGGCAAAGTCGTTGAAGACCGGTAGGTTTTTGTAAAAATCTGTGGTCACGGCTAGTGAACTCCTGTTTGGGGTCACTTACGCGGGGCAAGTGCCACAAATGCGGCAAGGGCATTCAATCCGGAGTCACGTTTGTGTGTGGGAAAGCCAGGGTCAGAACCAGCCCGGCTCGTCATTGCGCCAGATGAAAACCTGATCCTGAGGCACATCGAGTTTCGGCGCGACGGTCGTGTCCAATCCCTCCAACAGGGCGCGCATGACCCGGAAAACGCCGCCGTGCGCCACGACGATTGACGGTTCCGAGACCGTCGTCAGCCAGTTGGAAATCCGGCCCGTGAGCATCGCGTAGCTTTCCCCGTTCGGCGGGGTAAAGCCCCATTTGTCCCGGGCCCGCGCGGCCACCAGCGCAGGCTCGGTCAGCGCCAGCTCTTCAAGCGTATGCCCTTCCCAATCACCGAAGGTGATTTCCAAGAGGCGCGGATCCAGCCGGTATCCATCTTCGGGCAACTGCAGTTGCGCGCGGACCAGCGCCATGGTCTGCCGTGTCCGGTCAAGAGGCGAGGCCACGAAGTCGAAATCGCCAACGGACAACCCCTCGCGCTGCAGAAACGCGGCCAGGCGCCGGCCGTTGCCGATCGCCTGATCGATCCCGGTCGCATTGAGTGGGATGTCCTTGCGGCCTTGCATGCGCCCTTCGGCATTCCAGTCCGTCTGGCCGTGGCGGATGAAGATCATGAGCCCGGGACCCGGCAGCCGCCGTACCCTGCCGTTTGCGGGCATGTCAACAACAGCGCTCATGCGAGGTCCTGGTTGGAGTGCGTCTTCTGCATTACGCCCCATGAGCCGGTTTGGCTCACAAGAAGACAGGCACCCGGATCGATCGGTCAGTCCTTCACAACCGAGATATCCGGGGCGTCGACCGCCTTCATACCGACCACGTTGTATCCGCAGTCAACATGCTGGATCTCTCCGGTCACCCCGCGTCCGAGATCGGACAGCAGGAACAGGGCCGCATCCCCCACCTCTTCGATGGTCACGGTCCGGCGGAGCGGCGCGTTGTATTCATTCCACTTCAGAATATAACGGAAATCGCCGATGCCCGAGGCGGCAAGGGTCTTGATCGGTCCGGCCGAAATCGCGTTCACGCGGATGTTCTGCGGACCGAGATCCATGGCCAGATACTTCACCGAGGCCTCGAGCGCGGCCTTGGCAACGCCCATTACATTGTAATGCGGCATCACCTTTTCCGCCCCGTAGTAGGTCAAGGTCAGGATCGATCCACCGTCGCTCATCAGCTTTTCGGCCCGCTGGGTTACGGCGGTGAAGGAATAACAGGAGATGTCCATGGTCCGGGCGAAGTTCTCGGACGTCGTGTCGACATAGCGGCCGGTCAGTTCATCCTTGTCGGAAAAGGCGACGGCATGCACGAGAAAGTCGATCTTGCCCCAGGTTTTTTCCAGATGCGCGAACACGGCATCGATGCTGTCGGGATCGGTCACATCGCAGTGCCCCGCAATGATCGCGCCCAGTTGCTCGGCCAGCGGCGTGACACGCTTTTTCAGGGCGTCCCCCTGGTACGTCAAAGCCAGCTCGGCCCCGGCGTCGGCCAATGCCTTGGCAATTCCCCAAGCGATCGATCTGTTATTGGCAACGCCCATGATCAAGCCGCGTTTGCCATTCATCAATCCGTGCGTTACCGCCATCGTCTTCTCCAGGAAATATAACCAAACCCGACCGGGGTGGCTTCCTATGGCACAGCCCCCCTGTTCCTTCAAGACAGCGTGCAGCCGAATGAAGCGTCGACGTTCCCGGTCCAAAGGCTTATGGTGCGCGCCGATTTCGACCTGGAGAATCTGAGGACTGCCGCTGATGAGCGAGAGCATGCATGCTGGGAATTTTACCGATCTGATCGGTTCGGCGAATGTTTTGACCGCCCCGGCCGACAAGGCCCCGTACCTCGTGGAATGGCGTGACCTCTATCAGGGGCAGACACCGATGGTGCTGCGTCCGGGCTCCACCGCGGAGGTGAGCGCGATCATCCGCTATGCCAACCAGAACAATCTGAAGATCGTCCCTCAAGGGGGCAACACCGGCCTGGTGGGCGGCCAAATCCCGCAGGAAACCGGGCAGGAGATCGTCCTGTCGCTTGGCCGGATGAACAAGGTCAGACAGGTCGATCCGGAGGGATTTGCGATCACGGTCGAGGCTGGCGTCGTCCTGGAGACCCTTCAAAACGAGGCCGAAAAGGCGGGCCGCCTGTTCCCGCTTTCCCTTGGTGCGCAGGGCTCCTGCCAGATTGGCGGGAACATCTCGACCAATGCCGGCGGCACCTCGGTGCTGGCCTACGGGAACACGCGGGACCTTGTCCTCGGCCTCGAAGTCGTGCTGCCGAACGGCGAGATCTGGAACGGTCTGCGGAGCCTGCGCAAGGACAATACCGGTTACGATCTGAAACATTTATTTATCGGTGCGGAAGGCACCCTGGGGATAATTACAGCCGCCACTTTGAAGCTGTTTCCCAAGCCGAAGAAACTGGAAGCCGCATTCGTCGGACTGGCCGATCCGGCGTCCGCCCTGCGGCTCTTTTCGATCGCCCGCGAACAGGCTGGCCCGCTGCTGACCGGTTTCGAACTGATGCCGCGCATCGGCGTCGAATTCTGCCTTCGCCATCTGGAGCATACCCGGGATCCGCTCGAAGCGCCCCATCCCTGGTATGTCCTGATGGAGATCTCCAGCGGGTCCGAGGTCTTCGAGACACGGGATCTTCTGGAAGCGATCCTGGGCGAAGCCTTGGAGGAAGGCGTGGTCGAGGACGCGGCGTTCGCGCAGAACCTGCAACAGGTGCAGGACTTCTGGCATATCCGGCATGGCATGTCCGAAGTGCAGAAGGCCGAAGGCGGTTCGATCAAACATGATGTGTCCGTGCCGGTCGCCTCGATCCCGGCCTTTCTGGACAAAGCCATGGCCGCGGTCGAGGACTTCGTTCCCGGCTGCCGACCCGTGCCCTTCGGCCACCTTGGCGATGGCAACATTCACTTCAATGTCAGCCAGCCCCTCGATGCCGACAAACAGGCCTACCTCGACAAATGGGATGCCATGAATGAAATCGTCCATGGCATCGTCCTTGATTTCTCGGGGTCCATTTCTGCGGAACACGGAATAGGCCGCTTGAAAAAGGATCTGCTGACAAAGGTAAAGAGCCCGATCGAGCTCGAGTTGATGCGGCAAATCAAAAGAACCCTTGATCCCAAGGGACTGCTCAATCCGGGGCGCATCCTTTAGCGGCCCTTCGGCTTGATCCAAGGCCGCTGATATCGTTTGGGCCGCGCGACCCGCGCGGCCGGCATGCTCCCGCAACCGCATGCACAATTTTTGATTGCACCTCCGATTGCATAGACTTTGCTTTCGTCGGCAGACCCGAATCTTTAGCCAACGAAGACCTGGCCCGGCGCCACCCGGCGGAGGGATGAATTCCCTCGAAAAGCTCAAGCCCATACTTCGGGCAAACGGTTTTTCTCCACAACATACAAATGGGTGTGTGATCCACAGCCCAAGCCCGGACCTGCGCGCCCCCGCATCCGAGCATTTTTGACAGTATGTGAAGGGAGATTCGGTCCGATAACCATATAACTTTTTCTAATATTTAACTTTTTTTTTGAAAACCCCAACAAAAAAAACCAAAATCTAAATGCAGCGTTAACAATAGTTAATACGAGAGCGCAAACACCCCATCAAAACCATGTTTCGCGCCTCTCGAAACAGCAACGACGGAACCATCGGAGAAAGGAAAAACAGAAGTCAAACAAGGCACTAGGAGCCAATCCAACTGGACAATATTATCAAGAGTATAACATCCAAGGATTGGACAAATACTAGTCAAGAGACTGTTCGCAGGTTGCAGAACGTTGTGGACAATCAGCTCATAATGCGCCGGACACTCCGGAGAACAAACGCGGCCGCGAAAGGCCGTCGAACAAAACAAATTCATAAGCGGGTGTGTTGGCCGCTGTCCTTGATTTGGAGGCGAATAATGCATGTACAATGTGCACGTGGAAGCGATCGATGGGAAAGTGTGAAGACCAAGCTTCGGGCGGAATTGGGGGACGATGTCTTCTTCAATTGGTTCGGGCGGGTGCTTCTGGAAGAAGAAGCGGATGACATGGTGCGGCTGTCCGTGCCGACACGCTTCCTCAAGAACTGGATCCAGGTCCATTACAAGGACCGGATCATGAGCCTTTGGAGCACCGAAGGCGAAGAAATCGGCCGGCTGGAACTGACTGTGCGGGGCGCGATCCGGCCGCGTGGCGTGGCTTTCGCAGGCAATCAGAAGCAGCTTCTTGCCTCAAACTCCAATATCCGGACCGGCCTTCCCCAGACCGGGCGGTCCATGGCCGGCGCACAGGCCACATCCGGCGGCGCGGTCCTGAAAACGGCGGCAGGGGACCTTCCCTTGCAATTCCTCCAAGGTGCCGCCATCAGCCCTGCCCTCACGTTCGACAGTTTTGTCGAGGGCAGTTCAAACGGACTTGCCTACTCAGCGGTTCGCCAGATGGCCAGCGGCGAAACCGGCAAGATCGACCTGCTGTACATCCACGCCGGTGTGGGCATCGGAAAGACCCACCTGTTGCAGGCCGCGGCCGCCGAAGTACGGCGCGACGGACGCAAGGCACTTTATGTCACGGCTGAATTCTTCATGTATCAGCTGGTGCCGGCCCTGCGGACACGTTCCTACTCGGCCGTGAAACAGACCATGGATACGGTGGACCTCTTGCTGATCGACGATGTTCAGCTGCTCCATGGCAAACAGCAGCAGCAGGAGTTTTGCCAGACCCTGCAAATGCTGCTGGAAACCCCGAAACAGGTGATCGCCGCCGGGGACCGGCGGCCGGAAGACTTGAACACGCTGGACGACAATATCCGCCAGCGCTTCAGCAAAGGCGTCGTCGCCGCAATCCAGGCACCCGATTTCGAGCTTCGGCGGAACATCGTCGAAAAACGGATCGCGCAGGGCCGCAAGCACTACCCGACCTTCGACGTGCCCAAGCCTGTGGTCGATCACATCGCCCGTCATGTGGCGTCGTCGGCCCGCGACCTGGAAGGCGCCGTGAACCGGCTGATCGCCCACAACCAGCTGACCCATCAACCGATCACACAGGAACTGGCGGACAAGACCCTGCATGATCTCGTCCGCCCGACCGAACTCCGGTCGGTTCTGATCGAGGACATCCAGCAGGTGGTGTGCAAACACTACAGCGTCACCAAGTCCGACCTGCTTTCGTCATGCCGGGCGCATACCATCGTCAAGCCGCGCCAGATCGCAATGTATCTGGCAAAGGTCATGACACCGCGGTCGTTGCCCGAGATCGGACGCCGGTTCGGCAACCGGGACCACACGACCGTGCTCCATGCCGTGCGCAAAATCGACAAGATGGCCAAGGCCGACAAGGCCCTCGCCGCTGAGATCGACTTGCTGAAGCGGCTGGCGCACAGTTGACACACGGCGGGGCCGGCGCGGCCGGCCCTGGTGGGATCACAACTCAATTTTGGAAGCGAAGAACCGGTAGCAGCATGGCGGGCCGCAGGGCCGCGTCTGCCCTTCATCCGACTGCGAGGGCCGGTGTTCACCGCTCACAGATATCAGGGGTTTGAGAGCATGCGGCAGATTGACCGGCAGAACCTGCGCGCGCGGATCGCACGGCTGCGTGAACGCCTGCCAGCGGATGCGCGGCCGTTGCCCCAGGTTCCACAAACGGGGCTTGAAGGCCCGTCAAGCCAGGCTGGTGCTCCCTTATGGGCCCCTACCGGCCCCTGTACTCCACAGCTGCCGTGTTCAGGGGCCCGGATCAAGGGAACCTACCTCGGACACCGGTTTCAAGGGCGCCTGGATTTTCTGGCGAGGGTCCGCGGAACAGCGGTTTTCCGTGTCGGAGTTTGCTTCGACACGCCGGTCAACGCGTTCGAAGGCGGCGGACTGTCGGTATACCGGAACAAGGTGACCGCCATGGTGGACGGCAACGGGGTTTCGCTGGCCCAGACTTCGACAGGAACGCCCTATCTGGTGGTGGAGGCCAATCCCGGGTTCGTCCCCTTCGAGCAACACCAGCCGGAATGGGACGACCTGCCCGCTACGCCGCCGCTTTTCTGGCCAGAACAAGATGCCCGGACACGGGTTTGCCGTCCTCAAGGCGGACAGTGATGTCATCTGCCAACAGACGGACAAAGCCGGCCTCTTTTAAGGACTTGTCGATATAGTCGAGCCGATGGGCAAATCGGGTCTTCTGGCCGACACTATACGGATTGCCCTTGAAAGCGGACGGATCGTCGAATGTTTCTGTCGAGAAGGCCAGCACGCCGCCCGCCACGAGCCGGGCGGACGCACCCCGGAAGAGCGGTTCCACATCTCCCAGATACGGCAGGACGTCGGTCGCGGTGATCAGGTCCCAGACCGGCTGATGTCCGTCATCGTCTTCGAAGTCCTGAAGAAAATCGACCACCTCGCCGACATAGAGATCGTCGTAAACCTGCCGGTCGAAGGCCAGTTCGATGATCCGTTCCGAAAGGTCAACGCCGGTGCGATGGACGGTGCAGTCCGCCAGCGCCATGCCGGTCAGGCCGGTGCCGCATCCCAGATCCAGAAGACGATCGAAAGGGCCGAGCGACAGGCATTTCACCGCGTCCACCACCATCAGCGGGACGCAGTAACCGAGTTGATCCACCAGGATGGTGTCGAACACATCCGCATGCTGGTCAAACAGTGTGGCCACGTAGGCATCGGGCATCTTGGCCGGTGGCGCGGACCGGCCCATGGCGGCAAGGCGAACGCTCACACCGCCGCTATCCTCCTGGTCGAGCGCAAGGACTTCCCTGTAGGCCGCCTCTGCGGCATCGAAGTCTCCCGCCTTTTCGGCGTCAAGGCCGCGATTGTAGGCCTCGGCTACTCGATCCTGATTGGTTTTGGTCATGCCCGTTCCCGCCCGGCTGATAGGTCGGGCGTGTCATAGGCGACCGGCGGCAAGATTACCAGCACCGGTCAGAAAAGATCGAACTGATCCGGGTCGGTTTGCCGGGCCCGGCCCGTGCCGGTTTTCCGGGTTTTGGCCGGCGCGCCGGATCCGACAGTGCCCTCCCCGCCCGTATCTTCCCCGCCCGTTTCATCCCCGCCGGGACCATGCACGTCACCGGCGCGCTCCTCGATGCATGTTTGCAGGCCGGCATCATCATTCGCGACCTTGTTGACGCGGTCGGAGACGGGCACCGCCACCAGGTCGTCCTCCCCGGCTGGCTTCAAGAGGGCCTGCGCATCCCTTGCCATCACATCGCCGGTGCTCAGCCATGCGGCATGGTCTTCCGGGTCAAGAACGGCCGGCATCCGATGGTGGATCCGTCCGATGGTCCGGTTTGCCGGAACGGTCAGGATCGCCGCAGTGTCGATCTCTCCGCCATCGGGATCCGACCATGTGTCCCAGAGCCCGGCGAAAGCGATCACACCGCCGTCCGGGGGGGCGATCCAGTATGCCTGCTTGCCCTCGGGAGTCCGCCGCCACTCGTAAAAGCCCGATGCCGGGATCAGGCACCTGTGATGGCGCATCGCGGTCCTGAAGGACGGTTTTTGCGCCGCCGTCTCGGCCCGGGCGTTGATCAACAGGGTAAAGCTCGCCGGATCCTTGACCCAGGATGGAACCAGGCCCCATCGCACGAGGTGAAACCGCCGCTCGGCCCCGGCTTGCCGGACCGTGGCGATCGGCTGGGTCGGCGCGATGTTGTAGCGCGGGGGAAAATTCGGACGGTCAAGGTAACCCAGGAGCGCCCGCACATCTTCCGGCGTTGCGGTCAGGGCAAAACGGCCACACATCATGTCACCTTTACAGGATCATCGGTTTGTCGAGTTTGCATTTCGCGCGCTTTTTCTCTAGGGCGGAGTGGATCAAGATTAGGCAATTGGCAAGGAAAAGCCGTTAGCGTTCACACGCATGCTATCCACTGGGGGGACAAGATGGAATGCGATCCTCCGGTCTTGGGCGCGGGAAGCCTAACCGCCGAAAAGCTGGAAAAGGCGAATATCAATCCAGCGACCGGCCTCGCGACCGACTATCTCAACCACTTCAACGAGGTGGTCATGCTTTTGGAGATGCTGCCGGCCATGCCGGAATGCGCCGAAGATGTTCTCGCGTGGAAACCCCTCGACTATTGTAGCCATTTCGAGAACTCAAGCTTCACCGAAAAGCAACTGGCAATCACGGCCTACGAGGCAGCGCCGCCCTATTTGCGTGAAAATCTAGAAACGCTGATCCGCGAGATCAATGCAGCCGTTCAAACCGCGCAGGACGCGCTGCGCGATGGTCCCGCGGCAGTCGAGGTCGCGAACGATGTCTCCATCACCGCGACTGCGACCATCAAGCCGTTGATCTCGGTTGCCAGCGGCGTCATTCACGGCCATGTCGATGATGTCGAGATCCACGAGGGCGATGCGGCTCAAGCTGAGATCGACGCGTTGTTTGCCTGAACCGTCCGCGGACAGGACCTGTTTTCAATCTCCCAGTAGTTCCACCGGATTGCACCCCATCCATGACCCCGACGCGCGCCTATCCGTCCCACCCCCTCGTGGGTGTCAGCGCCCTGTGCTACAGGGGCTCCGACGTGTTGTTGATCAAACGCGGAAAACAACCCTATCTCGGGTTATGGAGCCTGCCCGGCGGCCTCATCGAACTTGGCGAAAGCCTTCAAGACGCGGTCCGCCGGGAACTGGCGGAGGAAACAGGTGTCATCGCCGATCTGGACGGTCACCATGAAACCTTCGACAGCATTTTGCGGGATGAGAACGGCCGGGTCAGCGCCCATTTCGTTCTCACCGTTTTCCGGGCCGTTCACGTCGAAGGGGAACCGATCGCCATGGACGACGCGGCCGATGCCCGTTGGGCGCCGCTTTCCGGCCTCGACCGGTTCGAGATGACCCCTGGCACCGCGGAGCGGATCCGCCGGCTTTTCGCCCGGTGAAACCGTGCCCCTGGCTCGCGGTGCCGCGTCACCCAGCCGTGGAGATTCCCGCCCGGGGCCGGTCGGACGCCTTGCGGACCAGCCTTGGCACCGGCATTGTGCGCGCATGCTTGCGCTCAAGTTTTCTCGCACCGCGATTATATGCCTGCTGCTGGGAGCCGCCTTCCCGCTCGGGCCCACCCACACCTTCGCCCAGG
The DNA here is from genome assembly GCF_008711285.1 of Roseibium aquae. Lineage (GTDB taxonomy): Bacteria > Pseudomonadota > Alphaproteobacteria > Rhizobiales > Stappiaceae > Roseibium > Roseibium aquae. The sequence goes on along the minus strand of NZ_VXDC01000007.1, from coordinate 261,515 downwards.
ACCGCAGAACCGAGGCGCCCCCTTACGAACCGGATCTCATGCGTCTGTCCGAAATCATGGGCGCGCTCCATTTTCTGCGGCCCCTTTGCGGCGAGACCGACGAGCCGAACTGGCGCACCCGAATGGAAAGCCTGCTCGTGGCCGAAACGCGCGACGAGAACCGGCGCCGGCGGTTCATCGAGCGGTTCAATCAGGGATATCGTGGTTTCGCAGCTGTTTACCGAACTTGTACTTCCTCGGCCCGTACCGCAATGGGACACTATATTTTAGAGGGCGAAGAGATTATCAACCAGGTGTCGAGCAGATATGGCCGCTAGCCCGTGGACCGCTGCGTCACGTGCTGCCAAACGGTTGACCTTGCCGATCATAGTTGTGGGTGGGCGTTAAGAAAGCGTTCACCATGGCTCGCCCGGCCGATCCAGCGTGCTAGGATTCTAGTGAAGATTCGGGAGGCCCCAAAGGGTACGGCCCGCGCGTTGTTGAGCCACATGCACCGGTAAGGAAGCGAATGACGAACGACGACTACAGCGATGCCGCGATGGAAGCGGAATTCGCGGAAGATGAGGACATCCGGCGGGCTGCTCTCGGGTTTATTTCGGACGCCTGGGCCGAAGCGATCGCATGTGGCGTGGATGCGGATGCGGTGGCCCATGCGGCCATGTTTACCGCCCTTGCCGATCTTGTTGCGACATACGGGGAAGATGCTGTGGCGAAACTGGCCGAAGGATTGCCGGACCGGATCCAGCGCGGCGACTATACCGTGAACAGGACCCTGCAATAAAACCAGATCCGGCACGGGCTTCGAGCCAATCCGCCGCGACGGTTGCGGATCTTCAGGCCAAAAGCTCAAGCGCAAGGTCGCCATAAATCAGCGCACCGAGAACGATGAGGATCGTGCCGGCGATTTGGTTTGCCCGGTCCAGCCATCGGTCATCGATCTTGTGGCTGTACCGGGACACAACAGCTGATAGGCCGGCCCACCATGTGCACGCCCCGGCCGAAACGCCCGCGACCATCGCCAGGGCGCCGGTATGATTGCCGTGCTCCGGCCGCCAGTCCCCCAAACCGCCGACAATCGCGACAAAGGCAAAAGCTGCCGCCGGATTGGTGATCACCATGGCGAACGCGGCGGTCATGTCACCGACAAAGCTTGGCGCGCCACCGTTGCGTTTTGTCTCAAGATGCGGCCGTGTCCTCAGCACCTTGAGGCCGAAGACGATCAAGACAAGCCCGCCCACCAGCTTGATCAGATCGACCTGCGTGTCGATGAAGCGGGTGACAGCGGACACGCCGAAGACGGCCACGGCGGCATAGATCGAATCGGCCAGGGCCGCCCCCAGGCCGACAAACAACCCCTGGCGAAAGCCGCTTTGCGCCGCATGCTGGATGGCCATCACGTTGACCGGGCCGACCGGCGCGGTTGTCAGGATCCCCATGCCGAAGCCAATGGCTGCATATTCCAGAAGATTCACGTCCGGGGCCTTTCCTTGTGTTGGGCCCGGACACCGCTACCGGACTATCGGGTCGACTACCATATTCGCGGCGGCTGGCAAGAAATCCATGCCGCCTCGTCGACCAATGGTCGCAAAAGCCCTTAGAATGTGGTTAAGAGGCTGGGAATAACTCTGGTTGAGGAGGGGTCGGCGCCAGTGTTTCGCACGCTCGTTTGCGCAGCCGTGTTTGCATGTCTCGTTTTGGCCGCGCATGCAAAACCGGTTCTCACGGACACGATTGAACTGGTTCCGCCGGTAGCTCCAGCCGGAACCGCCATCCCGGCTGAAGACACGGCTTCCGAGCCGCCGGACGAACCCGGGCCGGCCGTTGCGGCGGATCCTGCCGGCGAGATGCCGCCCCTGCAAGTGCAATACGATCCGGGTTCTTTACCCCCGCCGGTCCGGCGGATGCGGGAACAACTGCGCGAGGCGGCAATCCGTGCGGATCTCGACCGGCTGCGCATGGTTCTGGAAAGCAATGAGGTCCCGCCGACCCTGTCGCTGACGGCGATCGGTGATCCCATCGAGTTCATCAAGACCAGCTCGGGCGACGGCGAGGGCTACGAGACCCTGGCCATCCTTCTTGACGTTCTGGACGCGGGATTCGTCCATGTGGACCAGGGCACACCGCAGGAAATGTACGTTTGGCCCTATTTCGCCAGATATCCGTTACATGAACTTACCGCGGACCAAAAGGTCGAGCTCTACCGCATCGTCACGTCGGGCGATTTCGAGGAAATGATGATCTACGGCGTCTGGACATTCTACCGGGTCGGCATCGGCCCGGACGGAACGCTGCACTATTTCGTCGCTGGCGAATGAGCCTCCGCCATTACGGGCCCGAGCTCGGCATAGACCGCGTAGCCCCGATAGAGCGCTTGCGCGGCCAGGAGCCGGCCGCTCTGGCGGCTGGTAAGGGCCAGGACATCCGGTAGATCCGCGCGCGGCGTAACGTGGAATGTGGCCAGCCATTTGTGGAGACCCGCGCGGAACCACCCAGGAAGCCGCTCCTGCTGCCCGAAATCGACCACCGTCAAATGGCCTGAGGCAGACAACCGGGCAAGACCCGCCTCGATCGCCTCGCGCCAGATGGGCATCATGGACAGGGTGTAGGAGTAGAACACCCGGTCATACTGCGCCGGACCGGCCCCATCGAGCGCCTTCGGATCGGACGCATCGCCCTGAACCAGGCAAATGCGGTCCGACAGGCCGGCCTTTGCGATGGTGGCCCGCGCGGTTTCCAGCATCTGGTCCGAGATATCGAGCCCGACAAATCGCACATCCGGATACCGGCGGGCGGCCGCGACCAGATTGCGCCCGGTCCCGCATCCCATTTCCAGAACCGTTCCGCCGGCCGGGGGCTGGAGGCGGGCAATCAGATGATCCCGCCCCAGAAGGTAGTATTTCCGCGTCAGGTCGTAGACATGCCGCTGATTGCGGTAGATGGTGTCCATGAGCCGCGCGGTGTCGGTCGTCCCGGTCATGGCTTATCCAGCATGAACATAAAGGTGGAAGCCGCCATAGATCGATGAGCGGTCCTGCTGCCCCCACTCCAGGCTTTCTTCGTCCTTGTAGATCCAGCGGTCCAGAATGGCGTCACTCACCCGCCCGGGCAGCAGCGTCGGCTCGGCGGCCGTGCGGAAGATCACGCGGGCCCCCGGTTTGGCGGTTCTGGTTATTTCGAACCAGAGCGCATTGAGTTGCGCATCGGTCATCCAGTCCTGGGCGTCGAGCAGGACATAGGCATCGAGGCTGCCGTCCGGTTCCCCTTGAAGATGTTCCGTGAAGTTGCGGTTCAGAACGCGCACCCGCCCGGCCCTTTCGCGGATGGTCTCGAAATGCTCGGGCCGCAGATAGGGCGGAAGCGGACCGGATGGACCGGTCGACGAGCCGCCCTCCCCGGCAGTCCCCTCGCCCGCCACCGGCGCGTAGCCGCGGGAAAACGCCTGCCAGGCGAAATAATTGTCCTGAAGGGAAAAGTCACAGGCCAGTTTCTTCAGCCTCTGACGCAGAACATCGGACATATTGCCCTCGGCGCTCGCGGTCACCAGCGCGTCATATTGCGCCGGCGGGATACCCAGGCCGTAAAGGGAAACCTTCTTCGAAGTTGCCCAGCGCACAAGCCGCTTGTCAAACAGGGGAGCCAGGGCCGTATCAAAGAAGCTGCGTTGTTCTTCCAGCGTTTTCGCCTTGACGAAATGCTTCGGATCAATGCCGTAGAGCTTTGCCACGAAATGGCCAAGGCCGATGCAATAGCCAAGCAGGCCGTGGTGATAAAGATCGCGGGAAAACAGGGTGATCCGCTTTCTGCCCCATCCGGCGACGTCCCGGCCTTCCCAATAGGCGCGCGAGTCCGGGTCGAGCTCATCGCGCAAAAACCGGTTATAGGCGGCGATGTTCGCCTTCTCGTCCGCTTCCCCGAAGAACCGGTAGAAGGTCTCATAGTTCGGAAGGTTCCGGGCCGCCAACAGCTTCAACCGGCCGAGCGCCACATGCGCGCGGTTCAGATCGACCGCCGTGATCTGGGCCGGATCGGCCGTGAGGTAGGACATCACATTGCATCCGCCCGAGGCGATCGTGACCATCCGGCAGTCGGGAGTGAGCTGCAGCGCCCGCATGTCCACCTCCGGGTCTTCCCAGATCTGGGGATAGACCAGACCCTTGAAGGCAAACGTGAAAAGCCGTTCCAGCACCCCATCGCGGGATGTGGCACTGGACCGGTGCACGGCATTTTTCAGCCTGGCTTTCGATGCCGTCAGCGGGCTCTTCGACATCCGTTTCTCCCTCTATCTCAGCGTCTCGGATCGACCTTCGATAAGGGATGCTCGCAACAGTTTGGTGACGGTTTGCGACCCAACACCAAATGATCCGGATAAATGAAAACCCGAGTGGCTGCGCGGTCTTCGGCAACTCCGCGACGGGATCAGCGCGTGATCACGACAAAATCCGTCCCAAGATCGGTGTGCCGCTGGAAACTGCGATCGGTCACGATCAGCGATGAACCGGGGGTCAGGATCGCATCGAGTTCCGAGCGCACACGCGCCGGAAGTTCCAGCCGGTCCAGCACGGCCGCTCCCGATCCGCCGCGCGCGCCTTCTGCGGAGACCGCGATCCATTCCACCGAGGGATCGCCCAAAGCGAAATCCAGCGCAGTGAACACATGGGTTCCGATCTCTTTGTCCGGTTCACGCAGGCGAACCGGAGCCTGATAGACATCCCGGAACTTGCGCCGTACCCGCAAGGTGGCATTCGGGGCAAGGTCGTAGCCGGCTTCACTGAAGATGCGTTCGACCAGGCTGTCGGTGATGTTGCCCGTCACCGGCACCTCGGCAGCTTCCTGATACAGGCGGATCGCGCGCCGGGTCATGGGCCCGATCACCCCGTCCACCGTACCCGCGTTGAACCCCAAGTCGTTCAGAGCACGCTGCAGGGCCTGACGCCGTTCGCGCTCGCTGTCGGGTGTCACGATCATCCGCAAGGGTTCATCGAAGAAGGGATTTTCCGGCATCCTGATGAGCGGTTCAGTGCTGGCCGATGCCTCACTGATGGTACCCCGCAAACTGTGAGCCTCGGGACGGTCTTCAATGGAAAGGCTGGCAACATCCGTGCGGAAACTCAGGGGCTGCGGCAGGGACGGATGGTTGATCCGCAGGGGCAGCGTTTTCTCGCCGGTCACGATGACTTGCGTTCCCCGGGAGGTTTGCCCGAACAGGCTCTCGGCGAAGGCTTTGGGCAACCGGACGCAGCCATGGGAGGCGGGATAACCGGGAAGACGCCCCTCGTGCAAGGCAACACCGGACCAGGTCAGGCGTTGCATGAACGGCATCGGCGCGTCGTCATAGAGGTTGGAGAAATGGCGGCGGCGCTTTTCCAGGATCGAGAAGACGCCGGTCGGCGTGCTGTAGCCCTGCTTTCCCGAGGAAATCGGAGCCGTCTCGATCAGGTCCTTGCCCTGATAGACACTGATTTCCTGCTCCGTCAGCGACACGATCAAATGAAGCGGGGGACGCGGCTTTTCCGGGGCTTTTTCATCCCCCGCCTGGTCATTGGCAAGGGCCGCGGAGGGTGCCGCCAGAGACATCACAGCCCAGACAAAGGCCGAGACAAACGCGCAGGCAAGGGCCCGGTTGCCGAAACGGTTCCCGATCCGGTCCAAAACCCCGCAGCCAGTCCGGCCCGGCACCCGGCCGAACCCGGTGCCGCTGCCTTCAAAGGCGCTTTGACTATGCTCAACCACCATCCCCGAGCCCCACACGAAACCAAGTCAGCTCGTCGCGCAGACTACAACGCGGCTGTGTACTTTGGGTTATGAGAAAGGGTTAGCAAACCCTTTCCAAGCCTTCCGCCGGGAAAGCCTAAGCCAAAGCGGCCGGAGACAAAACGGGATTTTTAACGAATCTTTCATTTTTGACCGGGCGTGCGGCGGATCCGGACGGCCCGTCCGCACAGCTCCAAGGGCATTCGTCCAAACGATCAGGCCTTGGGCAGACCATCCTGAAACAGAATGGCCTCGCCTTTTGACGGGGTGGAAAGTTCGCCCTCCCACATCACCTTCATCCCCCGCACGATGGTGCCGATCGGCCAGCCGGTCACGGTTTTGCCATCGTATGGCGTCCACCCGGCCTTGGAGGCAATCCAGTCATTGGTGATGGTCATCTGCTTCTTCAGGTCGACAACCGTGAAATCGGCATCGTAGCCCACGGCGATGCGGCCCTTGCGGGCGGTCTGGAACAAGCGGGCGGGGCCGGCGCTGGTCATGTCGACGAACCGCGCCAGGCTCAACCTGCCGGCATTCACATGGTCCAGCATCGTCGGCACCAAGGTCTGCACGCCGGTCATGCCCGAGGGCGAGGCCGGGTACGGCTTTTGCTTTTCTTCAAGGGTGTGCGGGGCGTGATCGGAGCCCAGAATGTCGAGGATCCCCTGGTCCAGTCCTTCCCACAGGCGCGCGCGATGGCGCTCGGAGCGGACCGGCGGGTTCATCTGGACGAGGCTGCCGAGCCGCTCGTAGGCCTCGTCGGTCAAGGTCAGATGATGCGGCGTGACCTCGATGGAGGCGACGTCCTTGTGATCGATCAGGTAGTCGACTTCCTCGGCCGTCGACAAATGAAGGATGTGGATCTTTGCCCCCACTTCCCGCGCGATCCCGACCAGCCGCTGGGTGCATTGAAGGGCCGCGATCTCGTCGCGCCAGACCGGATGCGAGCGCGGATCGTTCTCCACCCGCAGGTGCTTGCGCTCGTTCAAGCGATACTCGTCTTCCGAATGAAAGGCGGCGCGCCGGCGCGTGGCGCTGAGAATGTCACGGACGCCCTGATCGTCCTCCACCAGCAGATCGCCCGTTGAGGACCCCATGAAGACCTTGATACCGGCGGCGGCCGGCAACCGCTCAAGCTCGGGGATGTCCTTCACATTTTCGCGCGTGCCGCCAACCCAGAACGCAAAATCGCAATGCATCCGGTGATGCGCGCGCCGGACCTTGTCCGCAAGGGTGTCCGCTGTCGTCGTCAGGGGGTTGGTGTTGGGCATTTCAAACACCGAGGTGACCCCGCCCATCACCGCGGCACGCGCGCCGGTTTCAAGGTCCTCCTTGTGCTCGATGCCCGGTTCGCGGAAATGCACCTGGCTGTCGATCACCCCGGGCAGGACATGCAGCCCGGTACAATCCGTCACCTCTCCGGCTTTCGCTGTGTCGATGGAACCGATGGCAACGATCATCCCATCCTTGATGGCAATGTCACGGATGCCTTCCCCGTCCTGATTGACCACGGTGCCACCCTTCAGAACGAGATCATAAGTCTGAGCCATCAAAGTCCTCCACGCCGCATGTTTCTGAATTCTGGCTTTGGCTTATACTCAGGCGCGTGGGTCGAGGCCAGTGATTCCGCCACGGATCCGGTCTTGGCAACCGCAAGAACCAATCACTTGCCGGGGATTGGCCTAATGCTTATGTCCCCGTCAAGAACCATGAAATTCATCAAGGGGGTGGCGGTGAACCAGCCAGTTTTCGCAGTGTTGGACAATCGTGGACTGCTGCACGTGTCGGGGGAACAGGCGCATTCGTTCCTGCAGAACCTCGTCACATGCGACGTGGATCAGGTTGCCGCCACCGGTGCGGGCTTCGGGGCGCTTTTGACGCCGCAGGGAAAGATCCAGTTCGATTTCCTGGTCGTCAAGACAGCCGAAGGCTACCTGCTCGACACACCGGCGCCGCTGGTGGCCGATCTGAAGAAGCGGCTGACCTTCTACAAGTTGCGGGCCAAGGTCGCCCTTGACGATGTCACCGGCAGCACTCAGGTGGTTGCCGTCTGGCGTGGCAAGGCGGACGGCGCGGACGGTGTCCACGTGATCGAGGACCCGCGTTTCGAAGCGCTCGGCCAACGCCTCTACGGTCCGGCGGAGACCATCGAGGCCCTGCTCGCGCAAGGGGGCGCGAAAGATGCGGGCATCGAAGGCTATGAGCGGCATCGGATCGGCTACGGCGTACCGCAAAGTGTCGCCGATTTCGGGATGGGCGAGATCTTTCCACATGACGCCGACATGGACGATCTCAACGGCGTGTCGTTTACCAAGGGATGCTACGTGGGACAGGAAGTGGTCTCCCGGGTCCATCACCGGGGCACGGCCCGCAAGCGGTTCGTCAGCGTCACCAGCAAAACGCCGCTTCCCGATCCTGGAACGGCGATCGAAACCGGCGGAAAGGCGATCGGCGCCCTGGGGTCCAGCACCCGAACCGGCGATGGCTTCAAGGGTCTCGCGCTCCTCAGACTTGACAAGGCCGGGGCAGCCCTGGAGAAGGGCGCGTCCATCACCTGCGGTCAGGAGAGCGTCGCGATCGAGTTGCCCGGCTGGGCCCGCTTCGGGTGGCCGGCGCAGGAAACCGCGGCCGACTGACCGGACACACCGCCCAAGGACCCATGGCCGCCGACCGTTCCGAATCCCCTCCCCGTGCCTGGCAACGCATGCTTTCCGGACGCCGGCTCGATCTGCTGGACCCTTCTCCGCTCGACGTGGAAGTGTCCGATATCGCCCATGGGCTCGCCCGCGTGGCGAGATGGAACGGCCAGACACGGGGCGACAACGCATTTTCGGTCGCCGAACACTCTCTCCTGGTGGAGGAGATCGCGCGGCGGCTGAAGCCGGATCTATCGCCGAACTGGCAGCTTGCCATCTTGCTCCATGACGCCCCCGAATATGTAATCGGCGACATGATTTCTCCCTTCAAGGCGGTGATGGGCGGCGCCTACAAGGACGTCGAAAGCCGTTTGCAGGGCGCCATTCACCTGCGCTTTGGCCTGCCGGCCGAACTGCCCGCGGCCATCAAGAAACTGGCAAAGCGGGCGGATCTGATTTGCGCCTATTTCGAGGCCGTTGAACTGGCCGGTTTCGACGAAAGGGAAGCCGCGAAACTGTTCGGCCGTCCCCGCGGCTTCCAGGCCGACAGCACAGGCCAATTGCGGCTGGGCTTGACCCCCTGCCCGGCGCTGGACGCGCAGACCCGGTTCCTGGACCGGTTCGCCGAGATCGAAGCGCTTCGCGAAACTGGGAACAACGGGGCGGCGCGGCGCGCTTAATGGGTGACCTTGCCGCCGCATCCGGTTACGATTCGGGCTTACAAGAAATCAGCGGTCCATCATGCTTCACGTGTGTTCCCTTTCGAAACTCAATGAAACCGTCGAAACATCGGGGGCGACACATCTCATCACGCTGATCAATGGCGAGATGGCTGTTCCGCGGCCACCGGCCATCGCCGCGGAGCGCCACCTGTTCCTGGCGTTCAACGACATCGTCGGCCCGGTCGAGGGGCTCGTTCCGCCCTCCGAGGGCCATGTCGACCGCCTGCTCTCGTTTATCCGCAAGTGGGACCGCACCTCCCCCCTCGTGATCCACTGCTGGGCCGGGATCAGCCGTTCGACGGCCGGAGCCTACATCACCGCCTGCGCCCTCAATCCGGATCGCAGCGAACAGGACCTCGCGCGGCTTTTGCGCAAACGGGCGCCGTCCGCCACGCCCAACGCGCGGCTGGTGGCGATGGCCGACAAGATCCTGAACCGCGATGGCCGGATGATCGATGCCATCCGCTCCATCGGGCGCGGCGCCAATGCGTTCGAGGGAACGCCCTTCGTCCTGCCTCTCGAGGGCTAGTCTTTCCAGGGAGTGTTGCCTCTTCCATGCCCGGTTCCCCTTCGCTTGAGATCGGTCTGAACGCTGTCATCGTCTCGGTGGCCTCGGGCATGCCGATGATCGTTGAGGTCGATGATCCGGACGGGGTGGAACCGGACAGCTTGCCGTTCGGCCCGTTCGATCCGCTTCATCACCGCACGTTCGAGATCGGGCTCAGGACATGGGTCGAGGAACAGACCGCCTTGCGTCTGGGCTATGTGGAGCAGCTTTACACGTTTGGAGACCGGGGCCGCCACCGGGTCACCGGCGACGCCGGGCCGCATGTCGTCTCGGTCGGATACCTGGCGCTCACCCGCCAGACCGCGGGATCGGAAGACGTCCTGGCCCGGCATCATTCCGCCTGGCGCTCGTGGTACGATTATTTCCCCTGGGAGGATTGGAGGAACGGGCGCCCCCAACTGCTGGACGAGGAAATCCTTCCCGCGCTTGAGGCCTGGTGCAGACGGGAGCCACCGGAAGGCACCCCCGCAAGGGCGCTCGGCCGCTCCGAGCGCCTCAATCTGGCCTTCAGCACCACTTCCAACACCTGGGACGAGGAGCGGGCGCTGGAACGCTATGAACTGATCTACGAGGCGGGTCTCGTGCCGGAAGCCCGGCGGGACGGCCGGGCGGCAGCGCTGGAACGCACGCGCATCCCGCCGCTTGGCCGGCCCATGCGCTTCGATCACCGGCGGATCCTGGCGACGGCGCTGTCCCGGCTGAGGGCCAAGCTGAAATACCGGCCCGTGATTTTCGAACTCATGCCGGAAGCCTTTACCCTTACGGAATTGCAGACCTCGGTCGAAGCCATTTCGGGTCGGCACCTGCACAAGCAGAACTTCCGCCGGCTGGTCGAAAACGCCGACCTTGTCGAACAGACAGGCGCGACCTCAACCGCAACCGGCGGGCGGCCTGCGGCCCTTTTCCGGTTCCGCCATGCGCTCTTCAACGAACGCCCCGCACCGGGCCTGCGTGTCGGCGGGCGGTAAAGCAGCGGGCCTTTCTTGAAAAGCCCCCAATGCGCGGCGCCTCTGGCAGCGATCAGCTTCCCGAAAGCGGTTTGTCATAGGATCAGCCCGTGCAACGGCGGCGCGGCAGACCTGCCTAAGCGGGATCCTTGCATGTTTGTTAACCGGACCCGATGGCCTTGACCGGTCTTTGACGGAACGTTTCCGCCAATTTTCGGCGTATTAACGGTCTTTCAAGGTTAAGCGGAGAAATTGGATCTGCGTGCCGGATTTAACACGGCATTCACCAAAAGGGTTTCCGGGCCGCCCGGAAACGCGCGTATCGAGTTGGAGTTGGCTGCGTATGTTTGGCCCGCGTACCCGAAATGTCCGCCGACAAACGTCCGGCGATGCGTCCCCCGCCCCCAAGCGCGTTCGTTGGCGCCGCGGGAAAACCGCCTTGCTGGCGACACCCCTGGCCTTCATGCTGCTGACAAGCCCGGCGGAGAACGACGATATCGTCAGTTTTCTGGCCGCTCAAAAGCAGGATGCCCCAAGGTGGACGATGGCGCTGGAACCGGCGGATCTCGTGACCAGGCTCGCGCCGACGCAGCATCCGCTCGACACCGCGGAGTTGGACCCGGCGGCGGCTCCCTTGATGACCCTGACATCCGGAGTCGGCGGCATCGAAACCGCGCCCTTCGCCGGCAGCGGGGCGCTTACCAAGGATTCGGCTGCCGCGACCGCGCCGCGCACCCCGCCCATCAACCGGACGGCCAAGGGCGACCGCAAGATCACGCTCGCGCCGGACCGCCAAATGGTGGACATGGCTGCCGGCAATCTCTATGCCATGCGCAGCATGATCGCGAATGACAAACGCCGGGAAGAAATGCCGCGTGTAGCGTTCGTGAAGCCGACGCCACTCGAAAATGAGGGCCGGCTCCGAAGCCCTGGCACCTCCGACCCGGCTTTTCCTGGAAACGGCCCCCTTGATCTTCAGCAGACAATGATGGCGCGGAATGCTGCGGCCGTGAGCTTTTCCATGGTGTCCGCCTACGCCCCAGACACGGTGCAAGACACGACAGAACCGTTCCGGGCCCTGTTCGGCGCAAGCAAGTACGAACAGGACCCGCCGCCGCCGGAAGACCCGGTGAACCCCCATTGGTGGGCGCAAAAACCGCTGCCATTGTCCGTCAGCACCGAAAAGGAACAGAAGTGCCTGGCGGAAGCCATCTATTTCGAGGCACGGGGCGAGAGCGAGGAAGGCCAGATCGCCGTTGCCCAGGTGGTGCTGAACCGGGTCAAGAATCCGGCTTACCCGAACACGATCTGCGGCGTCGTCTATCAGAACCAGCATATGCGCAACCGCTGCCAGTTTTCATATGCCTGCGACGGCATTCCCGACCGGATCCTGAGCCTTGGCGCATGGGAAAAAGCCAAGCGGATCGCCCGCGAAGTGTCCGACGGCAAATCCTTCTCCAAGATGGTGGATGCGTCGACCCACTACCACGCGACTTATGTCAGCCCGCGTTGGGCCCGGTCCATGGTCAAGCGCGGACAGGTCGGCCTTCACATCTTCTACAAGACCCATGCAGGCGGCTGGTGAAACGGAGCGCCGCCCCCGGCCTACCCGATCTCGATATCCAGACCGAAGTCGAGAATCGGCGCGGAGTGGGTGATCCAGCCACTTGAAATGAGATCGACCCCGCTTTCGGCCACAGCGGCGACCGTGCCGATTGCGATCCCGCCGGATGCTTCCAGCAGAACCCGGCCGCCGGCGATGCGCACGGCCTCGGCCAAAGCCGCCGGATCCATGTTGTCGAGCATCACGACATCGGGTTCTTCGCTCAGCGCCTCGCGCAATTGATCGAGCGTATCGACCTCAACCTCGATCTTGACCAGATGCCCCGCATATGCCTTGGCGGCCCGGACGGCTTTCGCGACACCGCCGGCGACCGCGATGTGATTGTCTTTGATCAGGATTGCGTCATCCAGGCCGAACCTGTGGTTCATGCCCCCGCCGCAGCGGACAGCGTATTTCTCGAACGCCCGCAGGCCGGGCGTCGTCTTGCGGGTGCAAACGATGTGCGCCTTGGTATGCGCGATGGCTTCCGCGAATTGCGCGGTGGCCGTCGCGATCCCGGACAGGTGGCACAGAAAATTCAGCGCCACACGCTCCGCCGAAAGAAGCGGGCGCGCAGGCCCGGTGATCCGGGCCACTGTGTCACCGGGCTTCAGACGATCCCCGTCCGTCCGCAAGACCGAGACCGAGAGGCCGCCACCGGTTTGCCGGAATGCGCTTTCCACGAAACCAAGCCCGGCAACGCGCCCGGCTTGACGGGTTCTGATCACCGCTTCGGCCTGGACTTCAGCGGGGATCGTCGCCTGACTGGTAATGTCGCCCGCGCGCCCAAAATCCTCGATCAGGGCCGCGCGAACGGCGTCGTCGATGAGAATGGCCGGGAGGATGGGGAGTTGCGCGGACATTCGTCGCCTCCTTCTCTTATGCGCTTTCAGCTTCGCCCAGGGCGGACGCCGCGATTTCGTCGACTTCGGCCAGGGTCGTGAACGTGCGGTGCGCCCACGCCGGGTCCATGTCGGGGAAATCCGAACGGGCATGGCCGCCCCGGCTTTCCGTCCGCTTCAACGCGGACGCCGCAATGATCCGGCCCGTGATCATCATGTTCTTGATGCTGTCCCGCACGCAGACTTCTTCGGCCCGCGCGATGTCGGCCAGCGCCTGCTTGAGACCGTCCGCATTGCGCTCGACCCCCACATTGCGCGACAGGGTTTCCCGCAAGACGGTGATGGCCTCCTGTTCGGCCGTGTTGCGCTGGCTCGGCAGGCCATCCGCCTGATCCAGTTCGGCCCAGTGGGTCGCGCGCGGGGTCGGCATGAGGCCCTGGATGTCTTCCGCGATCCGGGCCGCAAAGACCACCGCCTCAAGCAGCGAATTGGAGGCGAGCCGGTTCGCCCCATGGGCGCCGGTGCCCGCGACCTCGCCCGCCGCCCATAGGCCGTCCAGCGAGGTCCGGCCGTTGGCGTCGGTCAGCACGCCGCCCATGTGATAGTGCTCGGCCGGAGCCACCGGGATGGATTGGGTGACCGGATCGATCTCCGCTTCCTTGCAGGCCGCGTAGACGGTCGGAAAGTCCTCCTCGAACCGGGCGCCGATGGCGGCGCGGCAGTCGAGATAGGCGCCGCGGCCGGACGTGATTTCGCGGTGGATGGCCCGCGCCACAACATCGCGCGGCGCCAGTTCCCTGTCCGGGTGCAGATCGTCCATGAAGCGCTCGCCCGCGCCATTGACCAGAATGGCGCCTTCGCCGCGCAGGGCTTCGGTTGCCAGCGGGGCCGGGTCCTTGCCGACATTCAGCGCGGTCGGATGGAACTGGACGAACTCGGCATCGGCTATCACGGCCCCCGCCCGCGCGGCCATCGCCAGCCCGTGCCCATTGGCCTCGCCCGGATTGGTGGTCACGGCATAAAGGTGGCCGATCCCTCCGGAGGCCAGCACGACGGCCTTCGCCGGGAAGGCCATGCGCTCGAGCCCGCCGCGCCGCCGGGCCAGCACGCCGGTCACATAGCGGCCCTCGACCATTAGACTCTCGCCCATATAGCCTTCGATCACGCGGATGGACGGGGTGTTCCGGACGGATTGGATCAGGGCATCCATGATGGCGGAGCCGGCCATGTCGCCGCGCACGCGCACCACACGGTTTTCCGAGTGGGCGGCTTCCCGGGACAGGCGCAACCGGCCTTCCAGGTCCTTGTCGAACGGAACCCCATAGGACAGCAGATCGCGCACCCGGTCGCCGGCCTCGCCGGTCATCTGCTCGACAATCTTGCGTTCGCAGATGCCGCAACCGGCCGCCATGGTGTCCGCCGCATGCTGAGCGGCGGTGTCGTTTTCCGAGACGGCCGCCGCCAGCCCGCCCTGGGCCCAGGCAGACGAGGCGCCATAGCCGATGGGAGCGTTGGAAATGACGGTCACCGGCCTTGGCGCCAGCTTCAGCGCGCAGAACAGCCCCGCAAGGCCACCCCCGAGGATAACGACGTCGTCGACGTCCTTGCCCACAAGCGCGGGCATGAAATCAGCTGCCGAAACGGCCATGGCATTGCCTCATTGGACACCGCGTTCCGGCCCGGAACGAACCGGCCGGGGCGGCGTTTTTGAAAAACGGATCAACTTTTGAGATTGATCATCCGCTCGACGGCTTGACGCGCCCTGGAGGCGACCGCCGGATCAACGACCACTTCCTCTTTCATTTCCAGCAGGGAGTCGAGGATTTTGTTCAGCGTGATCCGCTTCATGTGGGGGCACAGGTTGCACGGGCGGATGAAATCCACATCCGGCGTTTCGCTCGCCACATTGTCGGCCATGGAACACTCGGTGATCATCATCACCTTTTCCGGGCGCCGGGTCTTGACCCAGTCGATCATGTGCGCTGTGGAGCCGGCAAAATCGGCTTCCGCCACCACTTCCGGCGGGCATTCGGGGTGGGCGATGATCTTCACCCCCGGCTCGATCTTGCGGTAATCCCGCAGTTCCTGGGCGGTGAACCGCTCGTGAACCTCGCACGCCCCGTCCCAGATCAGGACTTCGACATCGGTCTTGTTTCCGACATTGGCGGCCAGATACTTGTCCGGGATCAGGAAAACCTTGTCCACGCCGAAGCTTTCAACCACTTGCAGGGCGTTGGAGGACGTGCAGCAGATGTCGCACTCCGCCTTCACGTCGGCGGATGTATTGACATAGGTGATGATCGGCACACCGGGATTGCGCTCGCGCAGCCCGCGCACATCGGCGGCCGTGATGGATTCGGCCAGCGAGCAGCCCGCCTTCATGTCCGGGATCAAGACGGTCTTGTCCGGGCTCAGAATCTTCGAGGTTTCGGCCATGAAGTGGACCCCGCACTGGACGATCACATCCGCGTCGGTCCGGGTCGCCTCGATGGCAAGCTGCAGGCTGTCGCCGACAATATCCGCGACACCGTGGAAAATGTCGGGCGTCATGTAGTTATGCGCCAGAATGACCGCATTGCGCTGTTTCTTGAGGATGTTGATCGCGTGGATCGTGGGCGCGAGAGCCGGCCACTCGATCGCGGGGATGATATGCTTCACCTTCTCGTAGATCGGCGCGGTCGCCTCCGCGACCTGCGGGGTGAAGGCAAGGTCCGGACGCGGAAGCGGGCCGAACCGGTCGAGCGCGGTTTCGCTCGATACGGCGGCGTCCGGGATCATCATGGCGGCTTGGCTCGGGGTCATTGCGACCTCCCTTGTCGGTTCTTGCTCAAACTGCTTTTACTCATTTTGAGCATAAGTTATTCAAAAGAAAACGGGCCAGAGGCCCACACCGTCTTTTGCTCGTCGTGAGTTTATATAAGTGCCGGCTTAGGAAAAATCTACCCCAAATTCACGGGGGCTCTTTCCGGCGCCCATTCCAGGGTCGGCCGTACGTCCTCTCACCATCTTTGGGAGCCGCCGGCCGCGAGCCGAAGAGCGCGGGAGGCATGCCGTAAACCCATTCGCAATATTGATGGAATTTTCACAAAAAGTGACTGTTTTGGATAGTAAGGGAACCGTATTATTCCGCGCACGATCCCAAGCTAAGAGACGCGTCATGACCGCTCCCGCCCAACGCCGCCACAGTCCGAACATCCCATTGGTGATCGCCTGCGGATGCCTCATCGCCCTGATTTCATTCGGCCCGCGATCGGCCATGGGGCTGTTCTTTCAGCCCATGACCGAAGCGCGCGACTGGAACCGGGAGCTGTTCGCCCTGGCGCTGGCCATCCAGAACCTCATGTGGGGCTTTGGCCAGCCGATCGCGGGCATGATGGCGGACCGCTATGGCACCTGGAAAACCATGGTCCTGGGCACGGTCATGTATGCCGCCGGCCTCGTGCTCATGGTGGACGCGGAAAGCGCCGTGGCGCTTCATGTTTCCGCGGGTGTGCTTGTTGGGCTTGGGGTGGCCTTTTCCTCCTTTTCCCTTGTCCTCGCCTCGTTCGGCCGCGTTGTGACGCCCGAGCAGCGCTCGATTGCTTTCGGGATCGGCACGGCCTCCGGATCGCTCGGCCAGTTCCTGTTCGCGCCGCTCGGCGGAACGTTGATCGCGGAGATCGGCTGGCAGCAGACCCTTATCGTTTTCGCCGGTCTCATGATGCTGGTCCCGCTTCTGGCCATTGCCCTGCGCGGCAAATCGCAAGCCAGCACGGATCCGGCGGTCGCGGACCAGAGCCTGATGTCGGCGGTGGCCGAAGCCTTCGGCACGCGCGGGTTCGTGCTTTTGACATTCGGCTTCTTCGTCTGCGGCTTTCATGTGGCCTTCATCACCGTTCACCTGCCGCCCTATATTGCCGATCTGGGTCTCGACCCGAGCTGGGGCGCCGTCGCGATCGCCCTGATCGGGCTGTTCAACATCGCCGGCTCCCTGATGTCCGGCTATATCGGCGGGCGCTACTCCAAGCCGGTTTTCCTCTCCCTGATCTATATCGGACGGGCCATCGCGATCTTCGTCTTCATCATGGTGCCGCCCTCGCCCGCCAGCGTGCTGGTCTTTTCCGCCGTCATGGGTCTTTTGTGGCTCTCGACCGTACCGCCCACCTCTGGCCTGGTGGCGGTCATGTTCGGGCCGCGCTACATGGCGACCCTGTTCGGCTTCGTGTTCTTTTCCCACCAGGTGGGCGCGTTTCTCGGAGTCTGGCTGGGCGGCAAGCTGTATGACGAAACCGGCTCCTACGACCTGATCTGGTGGGTCGGCATCGCGCTCGGGCTGTTTGCGGCCGTGGTGCACTGGCCGATCCAGGAAAAACCGGTGGCCCGGCTGGCCGGAACCGCCGCGCAATGATAAAGCCCTGAGCATCAAAGGCCGCCGCGATCGCGCCACGGGCGCGGGAGCGGGCCGGTCCTCGTCAGGCATGAACCATGCGGGTGGCAGATGACAGGCGCAGTTCCTTCGCTCAAGGATTTTGCCCGCGTGTGGCTCAAGATCGGTGTGACCTCGTTTGGCGGCCCGGCCGCGCATATCGCGCTCATGCACCGGGTCCTAGTCGACGAACAGAAGTGGCTGACCGAACGCCAGTACCTCAATGCGCTCAGCTTCTGCATGCTGCTGCCCGGCCCGGAGGCCATGCAATTGGCCGCCTGGTCCGGCTGGCGCCTGCACGGGCTGCGCGGCGGGCTGATCGCCGGCCTGAGCTTCATTTTGCCCGGCGCGGCCGTCGTTCTCGTCCTTGCCGCACTCTATGGGGCTTTTGGCGCGGCCCCGCTGGTTCAGGCCCTGTTCCTTGGCATCAAGGCAGCCGTCATCGTGATCGTCGTTCAGGCGCTCGCGAACATCTCCAGGCGGGCTCTCAAGCGCCCGGACCAGTGGGCTCTGGCCGGCCTAGCCTTTCTCGCGATCTTCTTTCTCGGGGTTCCCTTCCCGGTCATCATTCTGTGTGCCGCGGTCTATGGATATCTGACCAGCACGGGGCCGGTGGGAGAACTGCAAGCGCCCGATCCCTTGTCTTTCCGCAACACCGCCCGCACCGCCGCGACATGGCTCGCGATCTGGCTCGTCCCGCTCGGGGCTTTGTGGCTGGCGCTCGGCGGCGACAGCATTCTTGTCCAGATCGGCGTTCTGTTCTCCAAGCTGGCCGTTGTCACCTTCGGCGGGGCCTATGCCGTTCTTGCCTATCTCAGTCAGGAAGTGGCCATCCAGCGGGAGTGGCTGACCGCCAATGAAATGATCGACGCGTTGGGGCTGGCCGAAACAACGCCGGGGCCGCTGATCCTGGTGACCGAATTCGTGGCCTATCTGGCCGGCAACAAGGCCGGCGGAGCGCTGATGGGGGTGACGGCCGCAATCGTCGGTCTCTGGATGACCTTCGCGCCCTGCTTTCTTTGGGTGTTTACCGGAGCCCCGTTCATTGACCGGCTGGAACACGCGCCGAAACTGCGCGGCGCCTTGTCGGCCATCACCGCATCCGTCGTGGGCGTGATCCTCAACCTGGCGCTCTGGTTCGCGCTTCACGCCAGCTTCGCGAACGTCGAGCGGGAAACGCTCGGGTTTTTGCAGGCCTGGGTGCCGGACCTGACCACCTTTGACTGGCGCATGGCGGCGCTGGCGGGGATCGCCGCCGTCTTGATCCTCAAGCTGAAATGGGGCCTTGGCCGGGTCCTGCCCGCCATGGCCGCCCTCGGCTGGCTCGTCAGCCTGGCGGGGTGAGCCGTTAAGCTCACCGGCGCTCCCGTCTCTATCCCGCGACCTTGGAGAAGTCGGCGACCACATGGGTGGCATCGCGGATTTCGGCGAGCAGTCTCAGCCGGTTCATGCGGATGTCCGGCTCATCGGCATTCACCAGAATGTCCTCGAAGAACGTGTCGACCGGCGCGCGCAGCCTCGACAAGGCGGTCATGGCCGCCTCGAAATCTTCCCGCTTTACCGCATCCGCCGCCCCGGCCCGGGCCGTATCGATGCTCGCGGCCAGATCGATTTCAGCCTGCTCACGGAAGTGATCGGCATGCGGACGGCCGGTGACCGGCGCGCCGTCCTTCTTTTCTTCCGCCCGCAAGATATTCACCGCGCGCTTGTAGCCCGCAAGCAGGTTCGCGCCGTCGTCGGAGGCAACGAATTTGCCGAGGGCCTCGACCCGCTTGACCACCATCAGCAGATCATCCTGACCGTCCAATGCGAACACGGCGTCGATCAGATCGTGCCGCGCGCCTTCGTCCTTCAGGTGGACCTTGAGGCGGTCGGCGAAGAAAAACATCAAGTTAGGAATCGCCATATAGGACGGCTTGAAGAGTGGGAAAACCTCCTTATCAGTGTTCAAGGAAGCTTCGGTGATCATAGCAATACGATCGTAATGGAGGTCATATGCGGAGATGAGCGCGCTCTGTAGGCTCAAACGCAGCCCGTTCTCCAACACGATCCGGATCACGCCCAGCGCGGCGCGGCGGAGGGCGAACGGATCCTTGGAGCCGGTCGGCTTTTCGTCGATCGCCCAGAACCCTGCCAGAAGATCAAGCTTGTCGGCCAGCGCAACGGCAATGGCGACCGGATCGGCCGGCACCTTGTCGCTGGGGCCTTGCGGGCGGTAGTGATCTTCAATGGCAAGGGCCACAGACGCATCCTCGCCCTGCTTGTCCGCATAGGTCCTGCCCATCTGGCCCTGCAGTTCGGGAAACTCGTAGACCATTTGGGAGACCAGATCGGCCTTGGAGAGCCTTGCCGCGCGCTTGGCCTTGTCGGCATCGGCGCCAACCCCCGGGGCAAGCTCTGCGGCAAGCGCTTCCAGCCGCTTCACCCGCTCGCCCTGGGTGCCGAGTTTTTCATGGAAAACGATGCTGTCGAGCTTCGGCAGATTGTCCTCGAGCCGGGTTTTCAGGTCCGTTTCCCAGAAGAACCGGGCATCGGACAATCGCGCGCGGATGACTTTCTCGTTCCCCGCGACGATCGTCTTGCCACCATCCGGCGCCTCGATGTTGGAGACCAGCACGAAGCGGTTGGCAAGGTTGCCCGTTTTCGGGTCCTTCAGCACGAAACACTTCTGGTTCGCCCGGATGGTCAGGCGGATGCATTCGTCCGGAATGTCCAGAAATGTGTCGTCGAACTTGCCGGACAGCACGACAGGCCACTCCACGAGGCCAGCTACTTCCTCCAGCAGGCCCGGATCCTCGACAAGCTCCAGGCCCAGCGCAAAGGCCCGGTCCTTGACGTCATGCAGGATCATGTCCTTCCGCCGGTCGGCATCCAGCACGACCTTGTGCTTTTCCAGTTTGTGGGCGTAGTCGTCGAACCGGCGGACGGTGAACGCCTCATTCGCCAGGAACCGGTGCCCCCGGGTCGTGTTGCCCGCCTGGAAACCGTCCACCTCGAACGGCACGATCTCGGGATCCTCGGTTTCCGGGCCAAAGGTCGCAACAACGGAATGCAGCGGGCGGACCCATCGCAAGCCGCCGGTGCCCCAGCGCATGGATTTCGGCCACGGAAAGTTGCGCACGACGCCGGGCATGAACCCGGCGATCAGGTCAATCGCATCGCGCCCGGGTTTCTCGATCACGGCAACATAGAAATCGCCCTTCTTCGGGTCGGTCTGAATGCTCGCCTCGTCGATGGAGGTCAGGCCGGCGCCGCGCAGGAAGCCCTCTATGGCCTTTTCCGGAGCATCCACCCGCGGCCCCTTGCGTTCTTCGCGGGTGGCCGCCGACCCCAGGGGAACGCCGGCAACGTGCAGCGCCAGGCGCCGGGGCGTCGCGAAGGCCTTGGCCCCCTCATAGGGAAGGCCTGCTTCCACCAACGCGTTGGTGACCATGGTTTTCAGGTCTTCGGCGGCGCGGCGTTGCATGCGCGCGGGAATTTCCTCGCTGAAAAGCTCAAGCAGGAGATCGGGCATCGGGAACACTAACCTTTTGGCGGGATCGCGCGACGATCGCGCTCATTTTCCAGTCGCCACGTCCGTTACCAAGTTGGTCTGGCCTTGTCACCCCCTGCCGACAAGGCAAGCGGAAAACCCCTTATCATCGGTAGCCCTTAATCAGTCCTCAACACTCCCCTGCCACGTTGGCAGATGGTATCCGTCGAGACAACGCGCGCATGAAGTTTTTCTCATCCCACGTACGGACAGCATTGGCGCTTCTGGTCCTGATCGGGGTATCCAGCACCCTTTTGGCCTATGCGCATCCGCTGGACGTGTTGCCGGGCTTTGGAGAGCCGGGGCACAAAGCTGCCGAGGTACTCGTCAGCACAGCCATGGCGACGGCGGTCATTCTCAGCGTCTACTGGGCCACCACCTTCTTGCACATGCGCCGGGAAATCGCCCATCGCACGCTGGCGCAGGCGCAAGCTCTCGAACTCGCCCAGCATGATGCGCTGACCGGACTGCCGAACCGGCGGAAGTTTCAAACCGCCTTTCCCAATCTGACCGGCAATCTGGCCCCCGGCGTCTCACGTGCCGTGATGATGCTGGATGTCGACGGTTTCAAGCCGATCAACGACGTGTATGGGCACGCGTTCGGGGACTCGCTGTTGCGCAGTTTCGCCGGCCGGATCCAGGACACGGTCGGGCCCCACGGTTTCGTTGCCCGGCTTGGCGGCGACGAATTCGCGATTGTCACGCCCCAATTCACGGATCGTTCCGAGGTCTCGAGCCTCGCCCGCCAGCTTCTGACACGCACGCAAGAGAGTTTCGACCTTGGAACACGGCGCGTTTCGATCGGAACGGGCATCGGCATTTCGATCTTTCCGGACGATGGCTATTCCGCTTCGGAATTGCTCCGGCGGGCCGACATCGCGCTTTACCGCGCCAAGACCTCGGGCCGCTCGGCCTACCGCTTCTTCGAGGTGGACATGGATGCCACCATCCTGCATCGCACCTTGTTGGAGCAGCGTCTGCGGCGCGCGATCGACGAGAAGATGGTCAACGTCTTTTTCCAGCCCATCCTTGACCTGGAGACGCAAGGGATCATCGGGTTCGAGGCCCTTGCCCGCTGGACCGACCGTGATTTCGGCGAGGTGGCCCCCACACAATTCATTTCGATTGCCGAAGACAGCGGGATGATCGCGGAACTTGCGGATGGTCTGTTCCGCGAGGCCTGCGAGACCGCCGTCACCTGGCCGAACGACCTGTTCTTGAGCTTCAACATATCCCAGGTGCAGTTGCATGACCGAAACCTGCCATTGAAGATCATGGCCGCCCTGTCGGAAACAGGCCTTACTCCGGACCGGCTCGTTTTGGAGGTGACGGAAACGGCCATCATGCGCAACCCGAACAGTGCCCGCGTCATCCTCGATCAGCTGGCTGCCGCGAACATCAAGATTGCGCTCGACGACTTTGGAACCGGACATTCAAGCTTGTCGTTCCTCCGGGACCTGCCGATCAACACGGTGAAGATCGACAGATCCTTCACCTGCAAGATGGCGCACAACAAGGAATGCGCCGCCATCGTGGAAGCTGTCCTGGTGCTGTCGGAAGGCCTTGGCCTGAATACCGTTGCCGAAGGAATCGAGCAGACGGAGGTTCTGGAACGTCTGCACAAGTCGGGCTGCCATCAGGGCCAGGGGTTCCTGTTCGGGGCAGCAGCTCCAGCCGACAAGATCCCCGCAATGCTCGAACTTGCCCGGCAGGTCCGTGACGGGCAAGCCGCCGGGCCGGGGTCCGGCACGGACCTGCCCGCGCTGGATGCGGCCACGGTTCCGCAGGTTGCGGCATTGCCCGAACCGGCACCGGCCGTGGAAACACGCAAGGTGATGTGACGCCGGGCATGCCGGCAAGCGGCAAGGCGGGTTCAGGGCCGGTCGTGATCCTGTTACCAGCCGCCGCCGCCGCCACCGCCCCCGCCGCCGCCTGAAG
The DNA here is from genome assembly GCF_008711285.1 of Roseibium aquae. Lineage (GTDB taxonomy): Bacteria > Pseudomonadota > Alphaproteobacteria > Rhizobiales > Stappiaceae > Roseibium > Roseibium aquae. Next base: position 238,571 of record NZ_VXDC01000007.1, on the reverse strand, counting down.
AGCCCCCTCCGGACGACCCGGAACTGGACGACTTCGGAGCGGGAAGCGAGGATCTGAACGATCCGGCCATGGCGCTCGCCGTTGAACCGATACTGCGGGATATGTCTGTGCTGTCGAAATCGCCGCCCCGGTACCAGCGGGGCTGGTAAATGCGGTCCCGGTCCGTCGCGGCCGCGTTCGACAGCCACGCTTCAAAATGTGTCGACCACGGTTTTTCGACACCGAGGGACACCGCATAGGGCAGCAGTCTTTCGAAATGAAGCACACTCATGTCCGGCGCCTGCGTCATGTTCAGACGGTCCTTTTCGGCTACCGACAGATACAGCACCAATCCGTCCAGCTCGTCCATGACGCCGCGCCCATGGGCGGTCGGAACATCGATCACCATGGCATAGGCGAAGAACAGGATGACAATGCCGATGACGAAGGCCGGAAGAAGCGGGATTTCCGGGGGCGTCCCGAGGATCACGGACGTCAGCAGCACCACCAGATAGATGGCGCCGGCGGCAATCGCCGCGAAAATCAGCCAGAAGGCGAGCGATGACCACTCGCGGCCCATGTCGGGCACCACGGAGGCTTTGACCAGGATCGTCAAACCGACCGAGATGACTATGGCAAAGATAGTGAAGAAACTGAACAGAAAGGCCTGTTCGAACTGGGCCTCGCTCAGGTCGGCGAAATAGATCAGCGCGATGATGGCAAGGATGCTGCCGACAAAGCCGGGCAGCAGATAGATGCTGTTGCGCTTGAAATAGACCCCGCCATATTCGCGGTTGATCGCCGAAACGAACTTGTCGCCAAGCGCGCTGATCGCCTCGCCGTTCTTCTGGTTCAACGCCAGCGGCGTACCGCGCTCGCGAATGTAGCGTTCAACAACCGCCTCGCCTTTTGGCAACGGCTTTTCATGGCGAGTTTGCCCCTCATCGGGCGCTTCCAGGACGAGATCCTTGCCGTCCTTTGAAAGCTTCAAACGCCCCTTGATGGCAAGGCTCAGGCAGGCGGCCGCCAGCGCCGTCCAGCGTCCCCCCTCGATGCCCCGGTTGCTGATATAGCTCGCCATGGCCGGCGAGACGCCGTCGGGCGCTTCGAAGCGAGGAAAGATCACGCCTCGGGCCGGATCACGGCCAACCAGCCACCAGGAAACACCGTAGTAAAGGGCCAGGATCAACAGCGCCGGAGCGCCGATGACGAAGACCCGCTGGTCTTCCAGCCATTGTGCCCATTTGTCCGAAGCGCTCGGCTCGGGAACGATACCCTTTGGAAAACCGGCGGCAATCGTCAGGCCTTCATAGGCGCCGAGCGGCCGGGTGGTCTGGAAGACCAGAAGGCCCGTTGCCGGATCTGCCGCCGCTTCATAATCGGCGCCGTCAGCCCCGAACGGGCCGGTATAGGCGGCAAATTGCGCGGCTTGCGCATTGTCTGGCAGCCGGATGCGGGCGACGGCCTCCTCGATGGGGAAGATCCACTCATTCCCGGTCACATTCCAATAGACTTCGTCATAGTCTTCAAAGAAACGGACCTGCCGCCCCATGCGGTATCGGATCGTGTAGGTGTAGATCCCCGGATCGAGGAAAACATTCTCGCGGCCGATATACACGCGCAGGCCGCGCGCGGCTTCGCGCGTGAAATTGTTTTCCCGCTCCCCGTCTCGCAAAACCTCGAGCAGCTCGAAAGGAACGTCGTGCTCCCAGCCGTTGGCGTCTATCGCGCGCAGCGGGATATCCCGGAAAATGCCGCGCTTGATTTCCTGCCCTTCCGCCCGGACCCGGATGGTCTCGGTGACCATCAAGGACCCGTCCTTTTGAACGTCAATGTCGGAGACAAAGGAGAGGATCCGCTCATTCGCCAGAGCGGCGTTGGCGCTCACGCACCACAACACCACCGCCACAAACGCCAGCAGGGATCGATTGAGCCGCATGACCGGATCTCCTTTTCAGTGCCGAGCGCATCGCGCGTTTTGGTGAAACGCCCTGAGCCGATCTAGAATTCAACTTTCGGGACAGCGCGTTCGGCCGCGTCCTCGATCTCAAAATACTCCGCCTTTTGAAAACCGAACTGGCCGGCAACCAGATTGGACGGAAAGCTCTCGACAGCCACGTTCAAACCGCGCACCGCGCCGTTGTAATAACGCCGGGCCATCTGAATGGCGTTTTCGATCTCGTCGAGCGAGTTGTGCAAATCTGAAAAATTCTGGCTGGCTTTGAGGTCCGGATAGGCTTCGGCGACCGCGAACAACCGGCCGAGCGCCAGACCCAGCGCGCCCTCTGCCTGTGCCCGTCCTGCCACATCGTCGGCGGCAACACCGCTGGCTTTGGCCCGCAGGTCCGTGACCGCATCGAGTGTCGACTGTTCGTGGCTGGCGTAGCCCTTTACCGTCTCCACGAGATTGGGAACAAGATTGGTGCGGCGCTTGAGCTGAACGTCGATACCGCTCCAGCCCTCCTGCACCATTTGCCGTTTCCGGACAAGTTGGTTGTAAAGAAAGACAATATAAACAGCCAGCGCCGCCACAGCGCCGAGAACCAACCAGCTTGCCATTGAAACCTCCGCAAAAGACGGAGCGGAGGCTACCCCGCGGCTCTTGGAATGTCATCCAAGAACGAAACGGTCATCGACAGACCCGCGCGCTTTCCGGTCAGTCGGCGGGCTGGTTGTGAAACCCGACACCGCCGGCCTCGGTCTCAAGAAACGCAGCGCCGCAGGCCTTGGCCAGTTCCCGGACCCGCAAAATGTAGCTTTGACGCTCGGTCACGGAAATCACGCCGCGCGCATCAAGCAGGTTGAATGTATGGCTGGCCTTGATGCACTGGTCATAGGCCGGGAGCACGACCTGATGAACGGAAAGGCCCTTGTCTTCCCGCGCTCTGGCCCCTGCCGCCAGAATCGCCCGGCACTCTGCTTCGGCGTCCTTGAAATGCCGGAACAGGGCTTCGGTGTTCGCGTGCTCGAAATTGTAGCGGGAATACTCTTGCTCGGCCTGCAGGAAGACGTCGCCATAGGTGACCTTATCGGCCCCCTCCATCCCGTTGTAGTTCAGGTCATAGACGCTATCGACACCCTGGATGTACATGGCGAGCCGCTCCAGCCCGTAGGTGAGTTCGCCGGAGACTGGCGAACACTCGAAGCCCGCGACCTGCTGGAAATAGGTGAACTGCGAGACTTCCATGCCATCGCACCAGCATTCCCATCCCAGTCCCCAGGCACCGAGGGTCGGGCTTTCCCAATCGTCTTCGACGAACCGCACATCGTGGACAGAGGGGTCGAGCCCGATGGCATACAGACTGTTGAGATAAAGCTCCTGAAGGTTCGGCGGAGACGGTTTGAGCAAAACCTGGAACTGGTAGTAATGCTGCAAGCGGTTCGGGTTTTCGCCGTAGCGGCCGTCGGTCGGGCGGCGCGAGGGCTGCACATAGGCGGCCTTCCATGGCCGCGGGCCGAGCGAGCGGAGCGTGGTGGCGGGATGGAACGTGCCCGCGCCGACTTCCATGTCGTAGGGTTGAAGGACCACACATCCCTGGTCGGCCCAATAGCGCTGCAGGGTGAGAATCAGACCCTGAAACGAGTTTTGCGGACGCATGTGGGAGGGCAAGGAGCTGGACGACATCAACCGGATCCGTTGAAACAGGACAAGAAAACGCCCCCGGTACGGGGCGGCGCCGGCGGACAGGTGCCACGGCGCCACGTCAAGGTCAAGCCGGGAGGCTGGCTTCCAGATCAACGGCCCGTGGGTTTATACCGGCCGGTTTCCGCATCCCGCACCAGGTTGACCGGTGCCGTATCCGGATTGTCCCTGGCCTTTTCCGAGAGTCGCCGGTCGATCTCATGCATCTTTTTCTGCACCCGGCGGGCGATCCAGTAGCCGCCGATGGCGAGGGCTGCAAATCCAAAGAGCTGCGTCATGAAAGTCTCCGTTCACACCCGGGATGGGCCGGCACGGCCGTAAGGCCGCCGCCTTTAAAGACCGTAGCGCATCCAGAGCGCGCGTTCTTCCGCCGCGGACACCAGATCGTTGGCCAAGTTGGACGGGAATGCAAGTGCCTGTTCCGTTCCGCCGACGCCCGCGCGGCGGGCGAACAGTCCGCGCGGCGCGGCAATCAGCTTCGGTTCGCAATCCTTGCCGAACCGGGCCTTCAACGTGCCCCGCAAATCGCCCAGCTTGTCGACCAGCCCCAGATCCCGGGCGGACCGGCCGGTCCAGAACTTGCCGGTGAACAGGTCGGGATCATCGGACAACACGTCCTTGCGGCGGGATTTAACAAGATCGATGAAGGTTTCATGCAACTCGATCTGCAGCGCCTTGAGATACTCGACCTCCTCCGGTTTTTCCGGCTGGAAGGGATCCAGGATCGCCTTGTTCTTGCCCGCCGTGTAAACCCGCCGCTCCACGCCGATCTTCTCAATCAGCCCCTTGAATCCGAACCCGGCGGCAACGACGCCGATGGATCCGACAATGGACGAGGGGTCAACAATGATTTCATCCCCGGCCACGGCCAGCATGTAGCCACCGCTCGCGGCCACATCCTCCACAAACACGAGAACTTCCTTTTCGTTTTCCTCTGCCAGGTCCCGGATCCGCTGGAAGATCAGCCGCGACTGGACCGGGGATCCGCCCGGCGAGTTGATGATCAAGGCGACCGCCGGGGCCTTTTTCATCGAGAAGGCCCGAGCCAGAGGCTGGGCGACGCTGGCCAGCGACAATCCCGGCCGCAGCGGTGTGGCCATGCCGATCGGCCCTTGCAGGCGCACAACCGGCACCACGGATCCGGACTTCTTGAAGACAGCGGGAAGAAAACGTCTGAGGGCATTAAGCACGGGGGTCTGTACTCTCGAGTGATTGGGTCATCGTCGTCGAGTGGGATATAGGCCCTGTGCCGGGGCAGATAAAGGCTTCAGGACGACAGCGGCCGTCAGACGGGCCGCAACAGCATCCGGAAAGCCGGTTCTGAAGGCGACGGGAAAGCGCGGATCAATCGAGATATTGCGCCGACCTCGCATCCGGACTGCGGGAGAATTGCCACATCAGTTCCACGCCGGCGAGATCGTCCTTGCGCCAGACGATCTTGCCGCGCACCGGAAGATCCAGACCCTGGATGCGCAGGGTGATATCGTTGGGCAGCCGGCCGAGTTCGTTGCCCTGGATCTTGCATCCCTTTTTGCTCGCATCGATGATGGTGCATTCCACCATGATGGTCCATTTGCGGTCGCTGATGCTGGCGGGGATCTTGACTGGCCGCCGGCGCTCGTCCCGGCGCTCCATCGGCGCTTCGCCATCGAACTCGAAACTGACCTCGATCCATGCGCCATGGGAGGCCATGACCCGGCCCTTGATCATCTGCGAGCGGCCCGGGATCCTGATCCCGATAATGTCATGGAGCATGGGCAAATCCGCCGCATAGAGCCGGCACCCGGCCACGCAGATCTTCGAGGCTTGTGCTTCCATGCAGGCCAGATTGGCAAGATCCACGACGAAAACCGGCAAAACCGCGTCCGGTTGAATATTATCGAGCGGAATCATGGACATGGATAACAGACCCCCAGCACACGCTTGCCGACGCCCAGCGATGTACCTTTGACGCGAATCTATACCGGCAAGGTAAACGCTTGGTTGCAGCCGCACCAAACTGAGGGAGAGAGTAGACGAACTACCCTTGCGTCAGCCTTGTCAGCCGCGCCTTGACCTCAAGAAAGTCCCGCCATGACAGGCGCTTCTCCAGCGGGCTGCGCAACAGATAGGCCGGGTGATAGGTCGCCAGACAGGGAATGGCCCGGCCGCGCGCGTCGTAGTCCATCCACCGCCCGCGCAGCCGGCGGATGCCGTCCTGAACACCGAGCAGGGTTTTCGCCGATGCCGCCCCCAAAAAAACCAGCACCTTGGGATCCGCCAACTCGATCTGGCGTTGAATGAACGGCTTGCACAGTTCCGTTTCCTGCGGCGTTGGCGTGCGGTTTCCGGGAGGACGCCACGGAACAACATTGGCGATATAGGCTGATGACCGGTCAAGCCCGATCGCGGACAGCATCCTGTCCAGCAATTGGCCCGATCTGCCGACAAAGGGTTTGCCCTGATTGTCTTCTTCGCGGCCCGGCGCTTCGCCGATGAACATGATGTCGGCCGCCGGATTTCCGTCTGCAAAAACGAGGTTTTTCGCCGTAAGGCGGAGATTGCATCCGTCGAAACCGGCCAGAAGCCTGTACAATTCCTCAAGCGTTTCAGCGCCTTGCGCAAGGTCGCGCGCCGACTGAATGGCGGCTCGATCCGGGACGACGGGGGTTCCGGCAGGGTTGGCCGGCAGAGAAGGTGCCGTTTGTGCCGGGACCGGCATGACGGACGCGGGCGCATCGGCCCAGCCGGTTCCGGTGGGTTCGGCCGTCACCGATCCCGCGCCGGTCCGGCCACCGGGCACGGCTCGCGGCACCGCCCTGGTAGCTCCCCCAGTTGCCAGCCCAGTTGCAGGCGCCCTCGCCGGGCCTGGCGCCGCCGCGACCTGGGCGGATCGTTCAAACCGGTCGACCGGCTGATCTTCCAGAAAGGCGTCCACACCGCCCGCGACATAAAAATCGACGAGCGCTTCAAGCTCGCGCGCGGGGACAGGATTGTCATGTTGCAACGGGTAACACCTCCGGGCTCCAATTCTAGCGGCGCGATCGGGCGAGGCAAGCAGGATCGAGGCAGGATCCCGGGCCGCGCCGGGATATACCCGATCTTCCGCGCACTCCCCTTGTTTGAAACACGCCGGATCGATATTACCCTTTACGTAAACGGAAGACTTGACGATGAGCCCGGGTTTCGGCCAAGAGAAACCCACAGGTGTCGCATGGCCCGGGCAGGTTTCCGGGAAATGCGTCGAAAAATATCGTGTTTCGGGCCGCCCAAATGTGCAAAGAGGAACAAAGGGACCGGATACCGAAGACACTGTGAGGGAGAGCCGAATGGCGGAGCAGGACGCGCTGGGTGAACGCGAAAGCATGGAAGTTGATGTGGTGATCGTCGGGGCCGGTCCGGCCGGCCTGTCGGCGGCCATCCGGCTGAAACAGCTTGCCGATGCGGCGGAGCAGGAGATCAGCATCGTTGTGCTGGAAAAGGGCTCCGAGGTCGGCGCCCATATCCTGTCCGGGGCCGTGATCGACCCGATTGCCCTCGACCGGCTCCTGCCCGAGTGGCGGGAAGAGGAAACCCCGATCAAGACCGAAGTCACCGCTGACCATTTTCTTGTTCTGGGTCCCGCGGGCAGCATGCGGCTGCCCAACATGTTCATGCCCAAACTGATGAGCAATCACGGCAACTACATCGTATCGCTCGGGAATGTCTGCCGGTGGCTCGCCGAAAAGGCCGAAGCGCTCGGCATCGAGATCTATCCGGGCTTTGCCGCGGCCGAAATCCTTTACGATGACGAGGGCCGTGTCGCGGGCGTTGCCACCGGAGACATGGGCATTGGCCGCGACGGGGAACCGAATGCCATGTTCACGCGCGGCATGGAGTTGCGCGCCAAATACACCCTGATCGGGGAAGGCGCGCGCGGCTCGCTGGCCAAACAGCTGATTGACAAGTTCGATCTCGCCCGGGACAGCGATGTGCCGAAATTCGGGATCGGCATCAAGGAATTGTGGCAGGTCGACCCGTCCAAACATCAGCTTGGTCTGGTTCAGCATTCGTTCGGATGGCCCTTGGACCGGAAGACCGGCGGTGGCTCGTTCCTCTATCACCTGGAGGACAACCAGGTGGCTGTCGGGTTCGTCGTCCATCTGAACTACGAAAACCCCTGGCTCTCCCCCTTCGACGAATTCCAGCGGTTCAAGACCCACCCCGCCATCCAGGATGTGTTCGAAGGCGGCAAGCGCATCTCCTATGGCGCGCGCGCCATCACCGAAGGCGGCTATCAATCGGTTCCGAAACTGGCCTTCCCCGGCGGTCTGATCATGGGGTGTTCAGCCGGGTTCGTGAATGTTCCCCGCATCAAGGGATCGCACAACGCCATGCTGTCGGGCATGCTGGCCGCCGAAGAGGTCATGGGTGCGCTCAGCCGCGGCGAGGCCTACACCCAGCTGGACAATTTCGACAAGGCCTGGCGCGAGAGCGAGATTGGCAAGGACCTCAAGAAAGTCCGCAACGTGAAGCCGCTGTGGTCGAAACTGGGCACGATCGGCGGCGTCGCTCTGGGCGGTCTCGACATGTGGACCAATGAGCTGTTCGGGTTCTCCTTCTTCGGCACCATGAAACACGGCAAGACCGACGCCCAGTCCCTCAAGCCGGCGAAGGACTGCCCCAAGATCGACTATCCCAAGCCCGATGGCGTAATTTCCTTCGACAAGCTGTCGTCCGTCTTCCTCTCGAACACCAACCACGAGGAAGACCAGCCCATTCACTTGAAGGTCAAGGACGACACCCTGCAAAAGCTCTCGGAACATGATGTGTTCGCTGGCCCCTCGAGCCGCTATTGCCCGGCCGGCGTTTACGAATGGGTGGAAGATGGCGAGGGTGCGCCGCGTTTCCAGATCAACGCACAGAACTGCGTGCACTGCAAAACCTGCGACATCAAGGATCCGAACGGAAACATCACCTGGACCGTTCCGGAAGGCGCGGGCGGTCCGAATTATCCGAACATGTAGGACACCGCCGGAGAAGAGCTTTCGGGCCTTCAGGTCCGGCACCCGTTTTGCGCAACAACAAACAGCCCCGGAACATCGTTCCGGGGCTGTTCTCTTGTGGTCGATGGAGATCTCCGGTGCCACCCCATCAGGTTGTTGCGCCGGGCGCGGTTGTCACGAAGGTACGGTTTCTCTTCGCCCCGGCCACAGTGAAGCCGAAGCGTCGCGCGCTCTTCTCGCCCGCTACCACAAGCCAATTCCCAAAGTCATTAAAAGGCGCGAGCAACCCCGTCCCGCAGGCACGGTGGTCTTCCCACGCAGGTTTGGGCCCGAGACCCAAAATGAAAGCGCTTTCGAAAGCATTCAAAGCGCTTTGACTTCCAGGCAGGAGCCTTAACCTACAGGTAAGGCCTGCGCAAGCGTTATTTGCGAGCGTCCATAACGATTTTCAAAAAATGTCACAAAGCCCTGTCCAGCCCGAGCCGAACCCGCGCGTTCGCGGGTTCCAAACTCCGGTCGATTGGACTACGCAGCCCGGTATGCGCCCGACGAGCGTTTCCGGTTCGGCCGCCGGCCCGCGTCCGGACCATTGCCCGTCGCCTTTTCCTTGCCTTGAAACTGAGGTTTCGATTGCGGCCGCGGCCCGTTGGACGAGCGGCGCGGTTTGGCTTGTTTCCGCCCGCGGCCCGGCGATTCCGCCTGGCTCATCGAAGGGACCTCGCCACTTGCAACTTCGATCGCAATCCCGGTGAGTTTCTCGACCTGGCGCAGCAGCCCGATCTCCTCGGGCGCGCACAGCGCCACGGCATCCCCCTCGGCACCGGCCCGCGCGGTCCGCCCGATCCGGTGAACATAGGCTTCCGCGACCTCGGGAAGCTCGAAATTGTAGACATGGCTGACACCGGGGATATCGATCCCGCGTGCGGCCACATCCGTGGCGACCAGAACCTTGATCGTGCCTTCGCGCAATCCCTTGATCGCCCGGTCGCGCTGATTCTGGCTTTTGTTTCCATGGATCGAACCCGCGGAAATCCCGGCGGCGACCAGCTTTTTCATCAACCGCTCGGCGCCGTGTTTGGTGCGGCAGAACACCAGCGCCGTGTCGCCCGGCCGTTTGCACATGAGATCCGTCAAAAAGTCCGTCTTGGCCTTTTGGTCCATGAAATGGACCGATTGCGCGATCTTGTCGGCGGTCCGGCCTGCGGGCGCGACCTCGACCCGGACGGGATCCGTCAGGTAGGAGCGCCCCAATTCCTCGATCTGCTTTGGCATCGTCGCGGAAAACAGAAGGGTCTGGCGATCCTTGGAGACGAGTTTCGCGATACGCCGTAGCGCGTGGATAAAGCCGAGGTCCAGCATCTGGTCGGCTTCGTCGAGCACCAGGTATGACGCAGCGTCGAGCTGGACGGCATTGCGGTCGACCAGATCCAGCAGCCGGCCTGGGGTCGCCACCAGAATATCGGCGCCCCGGGCCATCCGCTTGATTTGCGGGTTGATGGAAACACCGCCAACCACGGTGGTGACGCGGAGCGGAGATCCCTTGATGAAGGAAATCAGATTGTCGGCGATCTGTTTCACCAGTTCGCGGGTTGGCGCGAGGACGAGCGCGCGGGCGCCCTTGGCGACCGGCCGGGTGTCTTCCTCAAGCAGCCGTTGGCACAGCGGCAAACCGAAGGCGGCCGTTTTCCCGGTGCCAGTCTGCGCAAGGCCGAGGAGATCCTCGCCGCGCAAGATATGGGGAATGGCATCGCGTTGAATGGGGGTCGGCGTTTGATAGCCGGTTGCGGCAATGGCCTTCAACAGGGTGTCTGACAGGCCAAGCGTCTGAAAATCGGTCAAGTGTGTTCCTTTGCTCAAGCCGGATCCAGGAAAGCCGGACGGCTCGACGACCGCTTGCGCGGCGGCAAACGGGTGAAGTTGGAGGATGCGGAAGACGCGGGACTTCAGCCGGAGCTGAAACCATCGGTCTTCCGTCAGAACCCCGCGTGAATTGGGAACTGGAATGTGAGCTTCGGGACGTTCATGTCCCGCTTATCGGCTGTGCGTCCGCCGATGGCAAAGCCAATCGCGGGAGGGACACTCATCGTTCACGCACCGATCAGCCACAAGGAGCCGTATCGGCGCTTCCCGTCGCAAAGTCAAGGAAATTCATCGCCCAAGGGGCGAATGCATGCGCCTCACGTGCCGGGCGTGAGGCGCAAGAGCCGCCCGTCACCGCTATCGGTCAGCACATAAATGGCGCCGTCGGGCCCCTGCCGGACGTCCCGGATCCGCTCGCCAAGGGCGGCGAGCAGTTTTTCCTCTCCGGCGACCGTCGTGCCATCAAGGTCAAGACGGGCAAGATGCTGACCGGCAAGGGCGCCGACCAGCAGAGAGCCTTGCCATTGCGGGAAAAGCGGGCTCGTGACGAACGCCATCCCGGACGGCGCTATGGACGGATCCCAGTAGTGGACGGGTTGTTCCATGCCCGCCATGGATGTTCCCTCGCCGATCGTGCCGCCGGAGTAGTGCCGTCCGTAGGAAATGACGGGCCAGCCATAGTTCCTGCCCGCTTCCGGCCGGTTCACCTCGTCGCCTCCCCTCGCCCCGTGTTCGACGGTCCACAAATTGCCGGTCCCGGGATGAATGGCCGCGCTTTGGACGTTGCGGTGGCCGATGGACCACAATTCGGGCAGATAGCCGCTGCGCCCGACGAACGGATTGTCGGAAGGCACTGACCCGTCGCGGTTGATCCGCAAGACCGAGCCGGCATGATTGGACGTGTCCTGCGCGCTTGGGCGGTCGCCCCTGTCTCCGGTCGTGACAAACAAGGTGCCGTCGGGAGCAAAGGCAAGCCGCGAGCCGAAATGACGGCCGCCAAAACCGCGATTGTTGCCGGAGAAGACCGTTTCGCCGTCGCGCAGGGCAAAACCGCCGCCGTCCGCAACAAGCGTGCCCCGGAAAACGGAGGTGCCGGCCCCTTCCGGCGATCCTTCCGAAAAGCTCAGATAGACCTCGCGGGTGCTTGCGAAATCGGGAGCAATCGCAACATCCAGTAGCCCCCCCTGACCCTGGGCGAAAACCTCCGGGACACCGGCGACCGGGGTCTGGCGCCCATCGGCGGTCACATGCTTCAGCGTGCCATCGCGCTCGGTGACCAGGAAGCCCCCGTCCGGAAGAAACGCGACCGCCCATGGCGAAGACAGGCCGTCCGTGACCGTTTCAATGGCAAGGTCCGCCTGCGCGTTGGCGGCGGCGGGAAAACCAAGAGCCAGCGCGGCGACCAGGGGCAGGATTGAACGCAACTTCGACATGTCAGGGCACCTCATGTTCCGGGCACAGAAGACTGTCCATGACATAAGGGCAAAACCGGGCAAGACCAGAAGCCATTCGCTTTTTTTACAGCCTGCCGGCTCTGCCGCGTGCCAGGTCAAGATCCGCCGCCGAGACGCGCGGCGATGGTGCGCTCCTCGTAGGCAACGTTCCAGTCGATCACCGCCCGCCAGATCCTGTCGGTCTGCTCGGGTTCGAAGCCGAGCTCCGCCGCGCGGGTGCGCAGCGCGCTCAGCATGGTTTCGATCCGCTCCGGATCGAAGGCTTCTGAGGGATGCTGCTTCAGTTCCGCCATGCGGCGGACATAGCCCTGCCGCTCGGCGAACAGCTTCAGGATCACCAGGTCCAGACGGTCGATTTCGCCGCGAATGTCCTCCTTGGAGTGACAACTAGACGGCGGTTTCGAACGCTCCATGTTTCAGTCTCCCGGCACGGCCTCACCCGCCTGCGACCGGGTCTGCGCCTCGACACAGGCCAGAGCCGACATGTTCACCACCCCTCGCGAGGTGACGGACGGGGTGAGGATGTGGGCAGGCTTCGCCGTCCCCAGCAGGATCGGCCCGACATGCAGCGCGTTGGTCGCAACCTTCAGCAAATTGTGGGCGATATTCGCTGCATCCAGGTTCGGGAACAGCAGGAGGTTGGCCTCCCCCTTCAGTTTGCTGTCCGGCATCACCCGCTCGCGCAGAGCCTGCGAAAGCGCGCTGTCGCCGTGCATCTCGCCGTCCACCTCAAGCTCGGGATAGCGTGCCCAGATCAGTTCGAGTGCCTCGCGCATCTTGCGGGACGAGGGCGTGTCGCGGGACCCGAAATTGGACATGGACAGGAGCGCGATCTTCGGTTCGATCCCGAAACGCCGGATTTCCTCGGCCGCCAGCACCGCCATTTCGGAGATTTCATCCGCAGTCGGGTCTTCCGTAACGAAAGTGTCGGAGAGAAACAACGCCCCCTGGCTGTTGATGAGCAAGGACATGGCTGACAGATCGCGTGCGCTCCCGCACACGCCGATCACCTGCCGGATATCCCGCAGATGCTTGGTGAAACGGCCTTCCAAGCCGCAGATCAGCGCGTCGGCGTCCCCGCGCCGGAGCGCCAGCGCGGAAATGATCGTCGTGTTGGTGCGGACCATCGTGCGGGCGGCACCCGGCGGCACGCCTTTGCGGCCGACGCATTCCAGATACTCGTCCACATAGGCGCGGTAGCGGGGGTCGTCCTGCGGGTTGATGAACTCGAAATCGGTGTCGGGGCGGATCTTCAGCCCGAACCGCTCGCAGCGCTGCGACAGAACATCCGGACGCCCGACCAGAATGGGCGTTGCGATGCGGTCTTCGATCAGGACCTGGGCCGCGCGGAGCACCCGCTCGTCCTCGCCTTCCGCATAGATGATCCGCTTCGGTGCCTGGCTTGCCGCCTGAATGATCGGCTTCATGATCAGGCCGGAGCGGAAGACGAACCGGTTCAACCGATCGAGATAGGCGCTGAAATCCTCGATGGGCCGGGTCGCGACACCGGTTTCCATCGCGGCCCTGGCGACAGCCGGCGCGATGCGCAGGATCAGCCGCTGGTCGAACGGAGAGGGGATGAGATAGTTCGGACCGAAAGTCTCGGTCTTGCCGCCATAGGCCCGGGCGGCGACATCGGACGGCTCTTCGCGCGCCAGACCGGCAATGGCCTCGACGGCCGCCCGCTTCATCTCCTCGTTGATCGTCGTCGCTCCGACATCGAGCGCGCCGCGGAAGATATAGGGAAAGCACAGGACATTGTTGACCTGGTTGGGATAGTCCGACCGGCCGGTACACATGACAACGTCATCCCGCGCCGCCCGGGCTTCTTCGGGCATGATTTCCGGGTTCGGGTTCGCAAGCGCCAGGATCAACGGCCCGGAACCCATTTTCTTCACCATGGCAGGCTTCAGAACGCCAGCGGCCGACAAACCGAGGAACACATCGGCGCCCTCGATCACCTCGTCGAGCGTGCGCTTGTCCGTGTCCTGCGCGAAAACCGCCTTCCACTGATCCATCAGGGTTTCCCGGCCCTGATACACCACCCCCTCGATGTCGGTGACCCAGATGTTTTCCCGGCGGGCCCCGAGCGAAACGAGCATGTTCAGGCAGGCCAGAGCCGCGGCTCCGGCACCGGAGGCGACGATCTTGGCATTCGCCAGATCCTTGCCCGCCAGTTCAAGACCGTTACGCACCGCCGCACCGACGATGATCGCCGTGCCGTGCTGGTCGTCGTGAAAGACCGGAATGTTCATCCGGTCGCGCAGCGCCGCTTCGATCATGAAGCATTCCGGGGCCTTGATGTCTTCCAGATTGATGCCGCCAAAGGTCGGCTCGAGAACGGCGACCGCATCCACGAACTTGTCGACATCGGTTTCGTCGACTTCAATGTCGAAGACGTCGATCCCGGCGAACTTCTTGAACAGGACGGCCTTGCCTTCCATCACGGGCTTGGAGGCCAGCGGGCCGATGTTGCCAAGCCCGAGGACCGCCGTTCCGTTCGAGATGACACCCACGAGGTTGCCGCGGCTCGTGTAGTCGGCTGCCTTGGACGGATCGTCCGCGATCGCCAGACACGGCGCCGCCACACCGGGCGAATAGGCGAGCGCGAGGTCGCGCTGGTTGCCCAGAGGTTTGGTCGGCTGGATCTCAAGCTTTCCAGGGCGCGGATGCTGGTGAAAGAAAAGGGCCGCCTCGGTGAGATCGCTCCGACTGTCCTTCTGGTCGCTCATGTCCGCTGCCTTGCTCGTTCGTGTTGCCATGTCTTGCGATCGCCCCCGTCCGAGCGGTCAGGCGAAGCTCTTTGTTTTCAGGTCTTTGCACTCGTGTAACCGGCCCGCTGCCAAATGAGAACCCTCAGCAGCAAGAACAGGACCACAGCGTTCAGAATATGCCACAGGAAATGGGTTCCGAGGCTGATCTGATCGCACATGGGCATGTCGAGGGCGCGGAATGTGAGCGAAAGCGTGAACACGCCGCCGCTTGCCAGCACCCACAGGGCGAGCCGCCGGTTTTTCGGCAGGTAGAACGCCCCGACCACAAAAATGGCCAGCAGCGCCGGCAGATAGGAGGCCGAGCCGCCGATAATCGGAACCCAGATTTCACCCACCATGGGGCCAAGCACGAAGAAGCCGATGAGGATGGACACGCAGATCACCCAATGCAGTTCGAGAAACCGGCGCAACGCCATCAAGAGATAGAAAAGGATGAACAGCATGATCGGGATGACATCGGCCGCCCCGGCCCACCGGGTGGCGAAGGTGTGAAACAGGAACGAGCCGATGCCGATGAGAAACACCAGGCCAATCAATGCAAGTCCCGCGCGGTCATCGGGGGTCTGGCGCCGCCACAGGCCATAGGCGGCCACCGCCGCAACCAGGAAGGCCGCATTGGTCACGGCATTGACCGGCTCGGCCCAGAATGCCGGTGTCAGACGTTCGCAGTAAATGTCGACATGATCCGTCAATGCCATCGGTGCGCGTGCTCCCTTGCTGTCGTCGCCTCTTCTTAGTGCCTTGATGTGACGATCCGGGCAAGGACACATCGACATCCCGCCGGCCGGGCTGTTGGCTGGCCGGAGCAATTGAACTCAGCGCCCCATCGACACCCGGACGATTGGGCCATGCCATCCCCCTTGCCCGGACACGGGGCTCCGCACCCTCTCGCGCTGATGGTCTGGAAGTGGTCCGGCGGATCGCTTATGTCTGGCGGTGAAGGAGAACCCGATGTCCCGACTCGATGAAAGCCGTCCATTCATTCCCCTGAGCATTGCCGTGCTTACGGTGTCCGACACACGGTCTTTGGACGAAGACCGGTCCGGCGGAACGCTGGTCAAGCGCATCGAGGAAGCCGGCCATACGATCGCCGATCGCAAGATCGTGACGGACGACATTCCCGCGATCCAGGCCGCCGCCAGAATGTGGATCGACGACCCGGGCGTCGATGTCATCATCTCCACTGGCGGCACCGGGTTTACCGGGCGCGACGTGACCCCGGAAGCGATGGAGCCGCTGTTCGAGAAAAGGATGGACGGATTTTCGGAAGTCTTTCACCGCCTGTCCTACGACAAGATCGGCACTTCGACCATCCAGTCCCGCGCCACCGGCGGGGTGGCGGGGGCGACCTATATCTTCGTGCTTCCCGGATCTCCGGGCGCTTGCAAGGACGCCTGGGACGGCATCTTGAAATGGCAGCTCGACTACCGCCACATGCCCTGCAATTTCGTCGAGATCATGCCGCGGCTCGACGAACATCTGAAACGGGGGAAGCTGCGCGAAGCGTAACGTCTTTGGGGGTGTCAAAGGCTTCCGGCCGGACCGGTAGCCCCTGTGCGGACCCTTCCGGCGCTGTCAAGCGTTCAGCCGGACCGCGAGACTTGCCGGAACACGCAAGGTGCCAACGCAAAAGCGCGCGAATGACTGCCGCAGACCGCTCGAACCGTCCTCTTGCCCGGCCTGTCCGGACATGACCGCGGCCGAATTGAGAAACACCATGCGCCCGCGGCCGATCCGCTTGGCCATGTCCATGTCCTCAAGATCGGGCAAGGGGCGGTATCCGCCGAGCGAATCATAGAACGACCGGGAAATCAGAAGGCCCTGATTGCCATAGGGCATTCCCAGAAGGTTCGACCGCACGATGGCCGCCATCTCCGAGATGCGGGCAAACAGGCCGTAGTCGTCATGCCGAAGGCGGAAGGCCGCAACCGTGTTGGCGCCCCGGGCCGACCGGGACGCGCGGTCGATGAACGCCTGCACTTCATGGTGCCATCCCTGTTCGAGCAAGGTGCCGGGATGGAGAAACAGCAACCATTCGCCGCGCCGGGCATTCTTCGCGCCTTCCGCCAGGCGGATGCTGCGCGGGGCCTTGAGGGCGATCCAGGTGCATCCGGCAGCGTCGGCAACCTGCTCGGAATGGTCCGTGGATCCGCCGTCGACGACAATTACCTCGCGCACGACCCCTTCGGCGGCCGCCGTCACCAGCGATGCCAGCGCCTGGGCCAGGACCGCTTCGGAGTTCTTGGTCGGAATAATCACGCTAATCATGAGCCTCTTTCTGGCACGTTTTTTTTCAATGTGCGAGACTATGGCTTGTTTTAGGCGCGAATCCCGATCATGTTCTTGATATGTTCTCATCAAGATCCAGACCGGTGCCATGCTCCCAGTTCCACCCCTGACAACGCCCCCGGCGGCTGACCCGTCCTCGCCCCTGACCGGGTGCGCGGTTGCGCCCGACAGACGGCGCGGCCGCGGGGCGGCGACCAATGCGACTGGCCGGTTCGAGCCGGTCCAGCGGGAGAGTTTCGACGATGGGTGGGACAGTTTGGAGGACCTGCCGCCCCTGAAGACGGAAGTCCAGGCGGAACGGGCGCGCACCATCATCACCCGGAACGATTCGCCGGACCTGTCTTTCGACCGGTCGATCAATCCCTACAGGGGCTGCGAGCACGGCTGCGTTTACTGTTTTGCGCGGCCAAGCCATGCGTATATGGGCCTGTCGCCCGGCCTCGATTTCGAGACCCGGCTGTTCTACAAGCCGAACGCGGCCGAGCTTCTGGAACGCGAATTGGCGCGGCCGGGCTATGTGCCCAGGCCCATTGCGATCGGCACAAACACCGATCCCTATCAACCTTTGGAACGGCGCCACGTGCTGATGCGCGAGATCCTGGAGGTCCTCGACACCTACAACCACCCGGTCGCCATTGTCACAAAATCGGCACTCGTCGCCCGGGACAAGGACATTCTGGCCCGCATGGCCGAACGCAACCTCGCCAAGGTCGCCGTGTCGGTCACGACGCTTAACGGGCGGCTCTGCCGGGCGATGGAGCCGCGGGCCTCCGCGCCGCACAAGCGCCTTTCCGCCGTCCGGGATCTGGCCGAAGCCGGCATTCCGGCCTCCGTGATGATGGCGCCGGTCATTCCTGCCCTGACCGATAGCGAGATCGAAAGGGTGCTCGAGGCGGCCGCCGAGCACGGGGCGGAAGGCGCAGGCTTCGTCTTGTTGCGCCTGCCGCGGGAGGTCTCGCCGCTGTTCCGGGATTGGCTGGCGCGCAACGAGCCCGGCCGCTACCGCCATGTGATGAGCCTCATCCGTTCGATGCGGGGCGGGAAGGACTACGACGCGGCCTGGGGCGAGCGGATGCGCGGACGCGGCCCTTATGCCGACCAGATCGCGAAACGCTTCTCGCTGGCGGCCAAACGCTTTGGCTTGAACCTCAGGCGGCGAAAGCTCGACACGGACCGGTTCATCGCCCCTCAAAAGGGCGGGGTGCAGCTGGACCTTTTCTGACGTTGCCAGACCGGCCCCGGCGGGGCAAGAAAGGGCATGATGACCCATGCGCCTTCCCTATTCGATCTCGTTTTTCCCGATCAGGCGGACCTCCGCCTGGAACGCAAGCACGCGGCCGGCTTTGGCGGGGTCCTGGCCGGGGTAGACGAAGCCGGCCGGGGGCCGTGGGCGGGGCCGGTGGTCACCGCCGCGGTCGTGCTCGACTACGGCCGGGTCCCCGACGGCCTGACGGATTCAAAAAAACTGTCTCCAGCCCGGCGGGAGGCCCTTTTTCCGCAAATCCTCGAAACAGCGTGGGTTGGCGTTGCAACGGCCTGTCCCCGCACCATCGACCTGCGCAACATCCGGTCGGCCACGCTCGATGCCATGGTCCGGGCGGTTGCCGGCCTGCCGGTCCGGCCACGCTATGTGATTGTCGATGGCCGGGATGTGCCCGCCGGGCTCGGCATGCCGGCCCAGGCTTTGGTCAAAGGCGATAGCCGGTGCCTTGCCGTGGCCGCGGCCTCCATAGTCGCCAAGGTTCTGCGCGATGCGATGATGGTCACTCTCGAGGACCGGCTGCCGGGATACGGGTTCGCGCAACACAAGGGATATGGCGTTCCCGCCCATCAGGCCGCCCTGCAGCGGCTCGGTCCCAGCCCGCATCACCGGATGAGTTTTCAGCCGGTCCGCCGCGCCGCAGTAGAGGGCCAAAGTGTTCCCGGATAACGTGATCTCTCATCGGTCTGCTTGGTCCAAGTCTGCAACGCAGCAGATAGCACCCGGCCCCGGGCGGTAAACCAAAGCCGGTCCATACCGCCGGGTGAAACATCGGAACACAATGCAGGCTAATTGAGGTTCACTTTTCTGTTGAATTGATCATAGTCATCGCGCGTGCAATTGACGGCGCGCATGGCCGCGCGGAATTTCACAAGGTCTTTCCATTTGGTGGGAAACTGCCTTTCATCGCCCCAGGTTTCCATTACTTTTCCTTGTATCCCGTCCTGAATTCGCGCGAACATTTGATCGTACAAACCCACAAAACCTGACTCGCTTCTGCCATAATCCGGCACCTCCGCCTCCCCCCACCGTTTCAGGTCTTTGCCGACAAACCGGTTTTCGGGAATGTAGGAAACAACAAGCCCTCGGGAATCATGCGCCACTCTGGTCACCTTTTTTGTGTTGTGGTGACACAGGCTGTGGATCGACCAGACCGGATACACTTCCCGCACCACACACTTCACTTTGCGCATAGGGCCGTTGCTGTTTCTCGGATACGGAGGCGGGCAGTCTCCACCCACTTGAAAGTCCGGTATTTCCTCGCTCGTCCGGTAGGTGCGAACATACGCATGGTGCAAAACGTAACCCTCCCCCTCGCCTGAAGCAGCCGGGGCCGGATTGGACGCGGTTGGACGCGGCTGTTCGTCGGTCTTGTTAACACTCGCGGGCTGCGCGGCATCCTGTTTTTCGATCTCTTGTTCGATGTCCGCAACTTCCTCCTCGTAGGCCTTGTTGTTTCCGCCTTGACGGAAACGCTCCGGAACATCCTTGAGTTTGTCGATGTATTCGGTGAGCTTGTCGAAGTGGGCCTGGTATCGGGCCAGGCGATCGCCTGTCGTTGCAAGGCCTGCCTGTTCAGCACTGTCCAACATCGCGTTGACATCAACAGCGTACCCGAAATTTCTTTCAACCGATTCTGACAAACGGCGCAAAAGCGAAATTCGGCCCGGGATCCTTCGTTCCCTGCTGTTGTTTTCGTACCACCGAACCAGCTTCTGGCTGGAAACAGAAAAAGAGTGGACGCTCAAGGATACGGGCTCCAACCCCTGTTTCATGGCTGATTGTGCTTCTTCGGCTGAAACATAAAGGTTCGGCGCATCTTCAGTCGCAAAACTGTTCAGCAAAAACTTGTCATAATTGGGTGATCCCGCAACATTGTACGACCAGCTCTTGCCGTCTCCGTTTGCAATGGCGCCAGCGTCAATAAACATCACGTATTGCTTGTTCCCGGCCCGCACCACCAGACGCAACGTAACATTGTATATGCCCAGCTGCTTTGCTGCCTCCTCCCCAAGTTCGCTGACCGGAATGGGACGGGTTTCCAACCGGTCGCCGTCGAGGACCCGCAGTTCGACACCACTCGCCCTTGGATCAAGCAACCAGCGAAAAGACGCGGCCACGACCGGTTCGCCCAGCAGGCTTTTAACGCTCACCTTGGCTTCATAAGAGAAGGTCACATTGTTCATCGTGACGCGGGTCCCGGACGCACCTTCCCCGATGGAACCGAAGGATTCCTCAAAGGCCAAGGAAGGCTGCGTTGTCAGAAGCGGCAGGATCACCAGAAACCACTTGAGGGTGAAAAGCCTTGCAATAGACCCCACTCGCCAATTCCTCATGCGGACCGACATCAGCTTATGCCCAACCATGCATTGAAGTCCTCTTGCTGCTCCTGGCTCGGCTTTTTGAGTTCGCTTTCAACGGGAGACGTGACCGGCGTGGCGGACCGGGCCGGATCGCCTCCGCCCGCGACAGCTTCATCCAGTGGGGCATTAGAGCAATCAACGTGTTGCAAAAAGACCCAACCCCAGTTCCGGAACTGGCCATTGAAATTTCCAACGGCATATCCCCAGGGGCGTCCGTTCGCATCATCGCGGATCTCGGTTATTCTGATTATCCTGCCGTTGCGGAGCCGGTTGATCAATTCCCCATTCGGCGTGGCACGGACATTCAAAGTGGGGTCAACGGGGTCGGCAACAACGCACGATTTGCCCGCGATCTGAGAAATATCTTTCGGACCGCCACACGCAAGCGCTTCCATGAAGACCCATCCCCAATTCCGGAACCGGCCCTCATAATACCCCGTGGCATAGCCCCACGGCCTGCCTTTGGCGTCATTCTCGAACTGGGTGATTTCGACCGTTCGACCGTTCTTCAGTCTATTGATCACACGGCCATTTGGCGTTTCCCGGACATTCAAAGCGCGATCCGTCGGATCCGAGATCACACAGGATTTGGCGTCAACTCTTTCAGGCAGGATTGTTGCTAGAAGCACGAAAGGAACGGCCATGAGAGAAATCCGCATTGGACAACGAACCCCAATATATTTTGATTTTACTCACCGGCACTGCAGCATCTTGAAAAAGAGAATGCAAACAAAACCTGCCAAGGTACGAGACGTTCATAAGATATTGAGAACCAGAAAGTCGTACAGCCTGGGTGCGCCGTCGTTACGGTCAAGCAAGAGGACCGCGCTCGGCGCATTCAAGAGCCCACTTGATCGCTAAACAAAAAAAGCGGCTCGGGGGAGCCGCTTTTGTCGTTCGCTCAGGCATCTGAAAGCGTCAGTTGAGGTTGGCTTTCACCTGGTCGATGCTCTTGGCCATGATGTCGTCGGCAAGCTTGTCCTTGACATTCGATGTCAGGATTTGCTCGGCCGCTTTCACGGCAATGTCGGCGGCGCGGGCGCGGACTTCGGCAACGGCCTGGCTTTCCGCCTGCGCGATCTTGTCCTCGGCTGCCTTGGAGCGGCGGGCGATCATCTCTTCCAGCGCCCGGTTCGTTTCAAGGGTCAGCCGCTCGGCTTCGGTATTCGCCTCGGCGATGATTGCCTTGGCTTCCTCTTCGGCCTCGTGGCGCTTGCGCTGATAGTCGGACAGCAGCGCCTGCGCTTCCTCGCGAAGCCGGCGGGCTTCGTCCAGTTCGTTTTGAATGTCATCGGCGCGCTTGTCGAGGGCGCGGGTGATGAGCCCCGGGACCTTGAGATAGGTGATCAGCGCGAAGAAAAGGATCAGACCAACGAGGGCCCAAAATGACGAATCCATCGGGGTCTCCGTTAGTTCAAGGCGCTTTTCATTGCCTTGGTCAAATCGGTCTTTGTCGGCGCCTTGCCGACAAGAGCTTCAACCAGAGCAGACGTGGTGTCGCCCGCAATGTCTTCGATCTTGGCCATGGCATCGGACTTGACGCCAGCGATGTGTTGTTCGGCGGCAGCAAGCTTTTCAGCCAATTCCGCTTCGGCTTTGTCGCGCCGCGCGTTTTGTTCGGCCTTGAGCTTTTCACGGGTTTCGTGCGCGATCCCATGCGCTTTGGCACGGGCTTCGGCGAGCGCTTGCTCATAGGCTGCGATAGCGTCGTCTGTTTCCTGTTTCAGACGATTGGCCTCGCCAAGGTCGCCAGCGATGCGATCCCGGCGGTCTTCCAGGATCCCGGCGATACGCGGCACAGCCACGTTCTTCATGATCCAATAGAACACACCGAACGTGATCGCCAGCCACAGGAGCTGGGAAGCATAGGTCGAGCTGTCAAATGGCGGAAAATTCCCCGCCCCGATCTCTTCGGCCGGAATATGAAGTTGCGTATTGGTGTCGCTGGTGCCTGCCATTTCCACTCTCCAAGATCCGGTCGGGCGGCGCTACCGCCGCCCCCGGAGTCGCGTCAAACGTCTCTAACTGAACAGAGATCAGACGGCGAAGAGGAGAAGAAGTGCGATCAGCAGCGAGAAGATGCCGAGAGCTTCCGTCACGGCGAAGCCGAACACGAGGCGGCCGAACTGACCGTCAGCGGCGGTCGGGTTGCGCAGGGCGCCATTCAGGTAGTTTCCGAAGATGGTGCCGAGGGCGATGGCTGCGCCACCCATGCCCAGAGTTGCGATGCCGGCGCCGAGGTACTTTGCTGCTTCTGCTTCCATGACACGTGCTCCTACGTAGTGTTTATGCAGAGGTTGCGAGGGGGATCGCGGACCGCAACCCCCTGAACTCAGTTTTAGTGTGACGGGTGAAGGGCGTCGTTCAGATACATGCACGTCAAAACCGTGAACACGTAAGCTTGAAGGAACGACACGAGAAACTCGAGTGCGGTGATCGCCACGGTCATCAGCAAGGGCAGGATGGACCCGGCCACACCAACCGCTCCGGCGGCCGTCATGCTGACGATAAAGCCGGCAAACACCTTCAGCGTGATGTGACCCGCCAGCATGTTCGCGAACAAGCGAACCGACAGGCTGATCGGACGCGAGAGGAACGAGATCACCTCGATCGGCGCCACGATGACGAGCAGCACCGGGGGCACGCCGGACGGCGCGAACAGGTGAAAGAACTTGGTGCCATGACGCATCAGGCCATAGATCGTCACGGTTCCGATCACCAGCATGGCCAGCGCGAAGGTCACGATGATATGACTTGTGACGGTGAAGAAATACGGGAACATCCCGTAAAGGTTCGCGACGAGGACGAACATGAAGAGCGAGAACACAAAGGGGAAGAACCGCATCCCCTCGGACCCCGCCGAACTGCGCAACATGCCCGCCACGAACTCATAGGCGAGCTCGGACACCGACTGCATGCGCGATGGGACCAAACCCCGCCCGCTCGTCGTCATGATCAGGAATGCCGCCGCGGTTGCCACTGTGGCAACCATGAACAGCGAAGAGTTGGTGAAAGAGAAATCCAAGCCCCCGACTTCGATCGGGAAAAGACGCTGGATCTCAAACTGCTTGATCGGATCGTTTGCCACCGGTCAGCCTTCTTCACTTGTTCAAACCAAGCGCACTACGCGCAAATTCAGGACTTGGAACCATCGTCGTCCGGCCGCTTCCGGTCGAGACTTGCTTCAGGCTCTGCGACATACCCCGCCGAGCGCAGAATGTTCAAGACCCCAGCTGCAAATCCCAGCAGTAAAAACACAATTAACCCGAAAGGGCTGGTGCCCAACCACTGGTCCAGAAGCCAGCCGATCCCGCCACCGGTCACGATCCCGGCAATGAACTCCGACGAGTGCTTCACTGCCAGGCCGTAGCCCGATTTTTCGCTTTTCAGCCCGGCATTGGCGCGTTGCTCCGCCGCCGCCCGATCCGCAAGCGTCTGGTTCAGCCGGTCCCGCCGTTCAGACAGTCCCACCTTGGGATCTTCCCGGTCGCGGCCAGAATCGTCGCCGTTGTGTGATGAGCCGTTCATGTGCCCCTCGCACCGGTTGTCGCTTCAGTCCGGCAGCCGGTTTACCCCCGTAAGCCGCGCGCACCATAGTCGGCACCCTGTGCCCTGTCAAGAAAAGCCGAAAAGGAATTAATTCATTGATTTTATTTGTTTTTCTTATTTTTGAAATCCGAGGTAAAGCGGCAATGCAAGGCGCCGCGGCGCCGACAACACATTTGGGCACCGGCTGTCAGCCCGCATCGCGGAATCGTTCGGCGGTTTCCAGGCTCACGGAGACCAGTTGGGACACCCCGCGCTCGGCCATGGTCACGCCGAACAACCGGTTCATTCGGGCCATCGTAATCGGGTTGTGAGTGATCACCACGAACCTGGTGTCCGTCCGGCGGGCCATTTCGTCCAGAAGATCGCAATAGCGCTCGACATTGGCGTCATCGAGCGGCGCATCGACTTCGTCGAGCACGCAGATCGGCGCCGGGTTGGTCAGGAAGACCGCGAAGATCAGAGCCATTGCGGTCAACGCCTGCTCTCCGCCTGACAGAAGCGTCATGGTCTGCGGCTTTTTGCCCGGGGGGCGCGCAATGATTTCCAGGCCCGCGTCCAGCGGATCTTCCGAATCGACCAGCTGCAGTTCGGCCGTTCCGCCGCCGAACAGATGCGTGAAGAGCCGCTGAAAATGATCGTTGACCACATTGAACGACGCCAGCAGCCGTTCCCGCGCTTCCCGGTTGAGATTGGATATGCCGGTCCGCAGCCGGCGAATCGCCTCGATCAAATCGTCCCGCTCGCCTGTCAGGGTCGCTTTTTGCTGATCAATTTCCTTCAGTTCTTCGTCGGCGCGCAGGTTCACCCCGCCGAGCCGTTCCCGCTCGGACCTCAGTCTCTCAAGTTTGCGGTCCAGCGCATCGGCATCCGGCAACGGAGCCCCGTCTTTCAGTCCGGCCATCTCCGGCAGCGCGGCAACGGCCACATTCAGATCCTCCCCGATCCGCCGCTCGAGCCCAAACTTTCGTTCCCGCGCCGCCCCGAGGCGCTCCTCGACGCGGATTTTCTGTTCCCGGGCGCCCGACAGCGCTTCGAGGGCCGCCTTGGCGGCCTGATCCATATCCCGCAGATCCGCTTCCGCGCTCTGCAGTTCGTCATCACGGTCTTTCTTTTCCTGTTCCGCCCTTGCAATCGCGGAAAACAGGTCCCGGCGTTTCAGTTCGATCTCTTCGGGCGCCTCGATCAGCTCCTCGCGCTCTTCCGCCGCTTCCTCGCGCCGGGCGTTCAGCACATCGATCTGTGCGCTTGCATTGGCCGCGCGGGTCCGCCAGTTCTCATATTCGCGCGCGATCGCCGCCAACCGCCTGTCCCGCATCAGCTGCTCGCGCGTCATGCCTTCGGCGATGGCGCGGGCCTCGGTCAACGCGGTCCGCGCGCCGGCAACATCGGCCTGAAGGGCCGCGATTTCGTCCTCAAGCCCCGACAGGCCGGGCATTCCGGCGAGCTGTTCTTCCGCCTCGGCCAGCCCTTCCTGCGCTTCGGCCGCCTCAAGGCGCAGCTGGGCCAGCCGCTCCTCCGCGCTCGCCTTGCGCTCGGCAAGCTGGGTCAGCGCGCGTTCCGCCTGGGCCAGGGCCTCGCGGGCCGAAGCGACCGCCCCTTGGCCGTCCCGCACGCGCTGCCGTGCCTCCTGTTCCGCCCGGGCGGCCTCAACCACGGCGGCTGCCGCCTCTTCCAGGACAGCCTGCTTGCCGTGCACGGCCTGCCGCATGCTTTCGATCTGATCGGCAAGTTCGGACAGGCGGTTTTTCTGCGCAAGCCGCTGGGCCGCCGGCGTCGGGGCATCGGCCGCGACAACGAACCCGTCCCATCGCCACAAATCCCCGGACCGCGACACAAGACGCTGTCCGGGCTTGAGCCCCGAAACCAGCGCCGGACCATCCTTTTCATCAACCACGCCGATTTGCGCCAGCCGCCTCGCCAATTCCGCAGGGGCCTTCACGTGATCGCCCAGCGGCACCACGCCCGGCGGCAAGGCCGGGTCGTCCTCCGCCGCCGCGGTACCCGACCAGCGGACCGGCGCGCCAGCCTCTATCGGCGCTTCCAGATCCTCGCCCAAGGCCGCGCCCAGCGCGGTTTCAAAACCGGGGGCAACGTCCATCCGGTCCACCGCCGGTTGATATTCTCCCCCGGCCGAGGCGCTGAGGATCTGCTTGAGGGTTCGCGCCTCCGTCTCGTGGCTCGACAAGTCCCGCTGCGCATCGGTCAGGCCGGTTCGGGCCTCGGCCTCGGCGGCGCGCATGAGTTCGGTCCGCTCGGCCGCGCTGTCCGACAGAGCCTCGGCTTCCGCCAAAGCTTCTTCCGCCATCTCAACGGCCTCGCGCCGGCCGGCGACCCCTTTCACCGCGTCGAGTTCAGCGGTCACCGCCAGAAGCGCGGTTTCGGCCTCAGCCGCCTGGGCTTTCATCCGGCCGGCCCGCTGGCGGGCGTCCTGAACCCTGCTTTCCAACGACTGGCGCGCGGCAAGGTTCCGGGCCTGCGCGGATGTCTTTTGCGACAGCAGGGTTTCCAGCTCCTCGACCCGCGCACCGGCCTCGGCCACCTTTTCCCCGGCCGCCTCGCTTCGCTCAAGAACGGCTTCGTTTTCTTCCAGAAGTTCGGCCCGCTCCTCCGCGAGGCGTTCGAGAACCTCATCATTCTCGCTGACAAGGCGCTGTTCGCGGGCAATGTCGTCGGCAAGCTGCGCCAGGCGCCGGTCGATATCCTGCAACCGCTCCTTGATCCGCCGTTCTTCCGAATCGAGCTCGTTTCCCGCTAGCACCAGACGCTGCAGCGCGGCAGCGGCGGAAGCAGCCGCCTCGCGCAGCTGCGGCAGCTTGTGGGCCGAGATCGCCTGCAACCGGGCCGCCTCGGCCTGCAAGGCGGCGGCGTCGTTCACGGCCCGCTCAGCAACCGAAAACTGGTGTTCCGCTTGCTCGAGCGCGTCTCGGGCGGCCGTCCATCTCAGATACAGGATCCCGGCTTCGGCCGAGCGGATTTCAGAGGACAGGTTCCGGTACCGGCTCGCCTGGCGGGACTGCCGGCGCAGGCTGTCGAGCTGGCCATCGATCTGAACCAGAACGTCCTCGAGGCGGTCGAGATTGGTTTCGGCGGCCCGCAGCCGCATTTCGGCTTCCTTGCGCCGCGAATGCAGCCCTGAAATCCCGGCCGCTTCCTCAAGGATCTGCCGGCGGGCGGTCGGCTTGGCGGAAATCAACTCCCCGATCTGCCCCTGGCGAACCATGGCCGGGGACCGGGCACCGGTCGATGCGTCGGCGAACAGAAGCTGAACGTCACGGGCGCGAACGTCCTTGCCGTTGACCTTGTAGTTCGAGCCCGATTCGCGTTCGATCCGGCGGCTGACCTCCAGCATGTCCGCATCATTGAAGGCCTGCGGCGCGGTCCGGTCCGGATTTTCCAGATAGAGGATGACCT
The DNA here is from genome assembly GCF_008711285.1 of Roseibium aquae. Lineage (GTDB taxonomy): Bacteria > Pseudomonadota > Alphaproteobacteria > Rhizobiales > Stappiaceae > Roseibium > Roseibium aquae. The sequence goes on along the minus strand of NZ_VXDC01000007.1, from coordinate 211,024 downwards.
CCGCCGTGTTCCGGGCCGGCCGGTTCAAGCTGCCCGAAAAAATAACATCGTCCATGCCCGAGGCACGCATGTTCTTGTAGGAGTTTTCCCCCATCACCCATCGCAGGGCTTCCACGAGGTTGGACTTGCCGCAGCCATTAGGGCCGACAACGCCGGTCAATCCGTCGCCGATGATGAATTCCATCGGCTCGACAAAGGACTTGAACCCGACAACCCTCAGCTTGGAAAACTTCACGGGCGCGCCCTCCCCGCGGAAAGACGCGCCCTGTCAGCGTGTTTGAAACTCACGACCGAAGCGGCCGGACGGCTGTGCAGCGCGCCGGCGTCAAAGCTTCTCTTCGATGAGTTTCGACATTTCCTCAATAGACAGCGCTCCGGTGTGCTTGTCCCCGTTGATGAAGAAGGTCGGGGTCGACGTGACGCCGAACTCGGCGGACCCGCGCTCCCGCACCGCATTCACTGCGTCAAGCAGGTCCTGGTTTGTCAAGCACTGCTCGAAGGACTCCTGTGTAAATCCGATCTGCTTGGAAAAGTTCAGCAGGGCATTGTAGGGATTTTCCGTGTAGGCCCAGGCGCGCTGCTGTTCGAACATGATGTCGACGACATCGAAATATTTGTCTTCCGGTGCGCAGCGGGCGAGCATGAATGCGGCCGAAGCGACGGCATCCAGCGGGAATTCGCGGAAGATGAAGCGCACCTGTCCGCTGTCGACATAGCGCTTCTTCAGTTCCTTATAGGTCTCGTTGTGGAAATTGGCGCAGTGGCCGCAGGTCATGGACGCATATTCGACAATCGTGACCGGCGCGTTCTCGTCACCGATGCTCTTGTCTCCCAGAGGACCCGGTTTCAGAAGGTCTTCCGGGTTCACGCTCTGCGCCCGGGCATCGGTAATGCCGAACACACCGGCCGTGAGAGCCAATCCGGAAGCTGCGCTGAGAAAAGTCCTGCGAGATACGGTCACTGTATCAACATCCTGTTCACGTTTGAAATCTGGTGTCTTTCGACCGGCCAATCTGTGCCCCGCCGAGCGACGCCGGTCAACTCAACGGGTAAATTATGGCAGGAAACGGGTCAGGAAAAGGAAAGCTGGTCAAACACATGTGAAGACGCGGTGTCTCCGGATGCATGTTCAGTCATCCGATTTGGCGATGACCTGCGCCCCGAGCTTCTTCAAGGCGGCCCGCAGGCGGTCGTTGCCGACCGTGGACAGCTTGTCCTCCAGTGCGCTTTCCTCCGCCTCCGTCAGACCACGCAAGGTTTTTTTCTCGGCCGGCTTTCTGACGGTGACCGGCTTTTGCACGATCTTGATCCGTTCGACGGCCTGCCAGCCGAAAAACGCGTTGATGCGGGAGAGGATCTGTCCGGTTTCGTGGGACAGGAAGAGCGCTGTCGGGCCATCCGCATGAACCAGCAAAGTGGCCGCGCACACCGGATCTTGCTCGCCGGGCACCGGGTCCCGACCCTGCCGGGGCCAGATCAACCGGACCGGTCGCACCCGTTCGCCATAGCGGCCGCCGACAATGTCCGGCCAGGCGGACAACAGATCCAGGGACGCAAATCCGCGTTTCCGGCACGCAGGGGTCACCGCCTTGCCGACCAGGTCCGCAAGGTCATGTGTGGTCTTGCGACGCACCCCGGAACGTCCCGCATTCGCGGTCAAAGTCTTGCCTCCGCAAAAAGATCATAAAGGCAACGCGCCTTACCACCAGCACCCCACGCAGATTCGCGCGCATTTGCAACAAAAGAAAGATTTGCCTTCTCCAGTGGAAATCACGAGATGGTTTTCCCATGCTTTTCCCCAGTCTTTTCCGGCGCTGTGCTTGCAACCGGATCCGAAAACGGCAGGTGTTCCCTGATGCGCGCGACCACTTCAACCGTTGACCTTCTGAATTGGTACGACCGGCATGCCCGGTCGTTGCCCTGGCGCGTCTCTCCGCGCGACCGCCAATGCGGCATCGTGCCGGATCCCTATCAGATCTGGCTGTCGGAAGTGATGCTGCAGCAAACCACGGTGGCCGCGGTCAAGGATTACTTCGAAAAATTCGTCCGGCTTTGGCCCACCGTCCGTGATCTTGCCGCGGCGGACGACGAGGATGTCATGAAAGCCTGGGCCGGGCTTGGATATTATTCGCGCGCCCGCAACCTGAAAAAATGCGCACAGATCGTTGCGAACGACCTTGGCGGCGTTTTTCCGGACACAGAGGACGGATTGCTGGCCCTTCCCGGGATCGGCCCCTACACGGCCGCAGCGATTGCCGCCATCGCGTTTGACCGCCCCGCGCCGGTTGTGGATGGAAATGTGGAACGGGTCCTGAGCCGCTTCCATGCGATCACAACCCCCTTGCCCGCGGCCAAGCCGGAGATCCGGGCGGCAATGGCGGATCTCACGCCGGCGGACCGGCCCGGCGATTTCGCCCAGGCGGTGATGGACCTTGGCGCCACGATATGCACCCCGAAGCGGCCGGCCTGCGCGATTTGCCCCTGGACCGGCTCCTGTTCGGCGCGGGCCTCGGGCCTTGCAGAAACCCTGCCGAACAAGGCTCCCAAAAAGGACAAGCCGACACGGGAGGGCGCGGCTTTCGTCGCCATCAACAGCGCCGACGGCTCGGTCCTGCTGCGCCGGCGCCCGCCCCGGGGGCTGCTGGGAGGCATGACGGAAGTGCCGGGCTCGGAATGGCAAGAGGGTTTCGACGCCGCCGCCGCGCTGTCGCACGCGCCCCTGACGGCAGATTGGCGCCGGCACACCACACCCGTTCGGCACACGTTCACCCATTTCCATCTGATCCTGACGGTCTGGCGGGCCCAGGTTCCCGCCGCCGACCGGCCCGAGGACGGCAGCTGGTGGGCCGACCGGGGGACACTCGGCGACGAAGCCCTGCCGACCGTGATGCGCAAAGTGCTTGCGGAAGCCTTGGGGGACGAGGTGTGAGCCGGACGCCCCGGCGTTCGGGACTTTGTTCGCCGGCTGTGTTTCCCAGTTGCAATGAACCGGCCTTTAGCCCTATTGGAGCGGCCGGTTCATTTGTCTGCGGGAAAGCGGTCAAACATGTTCACCCACACCCTCTCGAAACTGTTCAATCCAGAGCAAACACGGGCGATCATCGCCTTGAGCGAAGCGTCGCGCCAGAAACAGGGCGGCCTTGTCGGCGGCGTTCGGGAGCACAACATCCGCCGGGCGGACATCTCATGGCTGGACGACCGGGGCGACGCCGGCTGGGTGATGGACAAGATCGTTGACGCTGTCGCGATCGCCAATCGGGAGCGGTTTCAGTTCGATATCACGGATTTCAAGGAACGGCTTCAGGTTGCCGCCTACCATCAAACCGATGAGGGGCATTACGACTGGCATTCCGACATCGGAGACGGCCCGCTGGCACGCCAGCGCAAACTGACCATCGTGGCCCAATTGAGTGATGCCGCCTCCTACGACGGCGGCGATCTTGAAACCTCCGTGGGTGGGTCGCCCCGCGCCGCCGACCGGGAGGAAGGGTCGGCAACCCTGTTTGCCAGCTTCGTTGCCCACCGCGTGACCCCGGTCACCCGGGGAACGCGCCACTCCCTCACCTGCTGGTGCCACGGACCACAATTCCGCTAAAGCACCGGGCGTCTTGTCAAAGACGCCCGAAGATGCCCAGCAACTGAAGAAGCGATCAGCTTCGGGTACTCAATCGATCCCGATCCGGCACCGCTGAACCCGTTCCGGCAGCAGGGGGTATCGGCCCTCCGCTGGTGGCTGGACATGGCCGCCAACCGCACCCCTTCCGTGCCTTACCGCGCGGGCGACATGGCGGGCTCCATGTGCCCGGAAGCAAAGTGCTTGGCGTTCAGCTTGAAGACCAGCACGATGGTGGCGACTTGCAGACCAATCGCAAAGGCCGTCATCGCCCAATACCCGGCGGAGAACTGTTCCACCAGCCCGACCTCCACGAGCCCCTTGTTGATGTAGAAGTGCAACAGCACGGACAGGGCGACACCCGGGCAAACCAGGGCATAGGATCCAGCGGACGTCTTCGGCCCAAAGACGTAGGATCCGAAATAGCCGATCCGTTTCAGGACGGCCGCCCCCAGAAGCGCAAACAGAAGCTGCAGGGCGAGCATCTGCGTGAGCATGGTGAAGTTGGCCGCGGCCGCCGCATGCGCGTCGAAATGGACATGCAGGCCGTGTTCCTGGCGCATCAACGCTATGGAAATCACCGTGGCGATGGGGATAGCGACCCAAAGCGTGGGAGCGGCTTCGGGGCTCGCCCCATTCTCCAGCATGGAGCGGAACCCCAGAAACAGCGCGACACTTCCCAGCACCACCGCCGAGACGATGAAGAAGGTCGAAGCGATGTAGCTCAAACCCGCGACCAGCTGGGTATCGCTCATTGCGGCCGGGGCTGCGAGCCCGACCCCGATCATGGCCAGCGCGAAAGCCGGAAGCAGCTGCGCGAAGCTGTTGTTGACCGCGCAGTCGAACCCGCCCTGCGTCAGCACACGGGCGAAGAATGCGCCAAGCAGGCGGAATGCGAACCAGCCCACCCCGAGGAAGGCAAGCAGGGCCAACGGGAACAGGTATTCAACCACGGTCCATAGCCCGGGCACAAAAACGAGGCCGAGAATGAACCCGCCATTGATGGTCATGGCCAGGGTCAGGGGGATCGCCATCAGCTGGGTTTCACCATTGCCGGAAACCAGCGTCTTGTAAGCGTTTGTCGCCCGGAAACGTGTGTATTGCCGCAGGTTCCAGACCAGCAGGCGCACATGCAGATAGGCGAAAAACAGGATGCCGGCCCAAGCGATTGCGACCGCCGCTTTCAGTGGCATCGGCCCGGCGGCCAGGGCAGCGGCGATGTCCTCGAACACGGGCACCGGCTGGCCGGGGTGCGGCACCCAGAACATGAGATACATGAAGAACGTGACCATCAAACCGCCCGCTCCGAGAGCGGCCAGGAAGTAGAGCGGCGAGTAGCGTTCGCCCAAGTTCGGAAGCGCGAGAAGCATGACTGTCTCCTTTCTTTATATTCATTTTTCTGAATATAAGAATTCGTGCCATGATCTGCATCAAACCGGTCCCGGCCAAGCTCCATCCCACCCGGGACACGGGTTCTTGCAGCCTGTTCTCCCCTTGGGCGGGAAGGTCCTTTTTTGCTTTCAGATCACAATATTAATTTTTATTAATAAGCCGCAATCGAACGATCCGCCTGTTTCCCAGCCCCGTAAGCAAGGCGCAAACCAACAAGCCAGGCACGCTTACTTATTGTTTAGTTCGCGTGGCGCTTGACCTTGCAGACTTGCAGACAATTTAATCTGGGAGACTTCAATGACATTCTTCAAGAAACTGGCTATCGCACTGTTGATGGTTGTGCCTCTTTCTGTCGCAAAGGCGGCTGAAAAGGACATCGTGGATACGGCCGTGGACGCCGGAACGTTCCAGACGCTGGTGGCAGCGGTTCAGGCCGCCGATTTGGTCGAGACCCTGAAGGGCGACGGTCCGTTCACCGTCTTCGCACCGACGGACGAGGCGTTCGCCAAGCTTCCCGAAGGCACCGTGGCAGACCTTCTGAAGCCGGAAAACAAGGATCAGCTCGTCAAGATCCTCACCTATCACGTGGTGCCGGGCAAAGTGATGTCCTCCGACATTGCCGGGAAGTCCATGGATGTCGCCACCGTCGAGGGCAGCACTATTGCCGTCAATGCCACCGACGGCGTGAAGATCAACGATGCCACGGTTGTGACCGCCGACATCGAAGCAACGAATGGCGTGATCCACGTCATCGACACGGTCATCCTGCCCGCCTCTTAAAGCCCGGGGTCACCCAGGTGGCGCGCCCTGTCGGATCGCCGCTGAAAAAGGTCCGCCGCTCCCGCGGCGGATTTTTTTTACCCACCTTTTTGCCCCATGGAGTGATCCGGGGATGGACGCGCAAAGTAGAATAGTTCTAAACTGGGCCACATATTGATCCTGGAACAACGGAGCCGGTCGCCATGAAGGGTAGTGAAAAAGTTATCGAACGCCTCAATGAGGCGCTGTTTTTGGAGCTTGGGGCAATCAACCAATACTGGTTGCACTACCGCCTCCTGTCCGATTGGGGCTACGCGCGTTTGGCGAAGAAAGAGCGTGAAGAGTCAATCGAAGAGATGCATCACGCGGACAAGATCACCGACCGGATCATTTTCCTCGAAGGCCACCCGAACATGCAGACACTTGCCCCTTTGCGCATCGGGCAGAATGTGAAGGAAGTGCTCGAGTGTGATCTGGCCGGCGAATACGACGCCCGCGCGTCCTATTCCAAGTCGCGAGAAATCTGCCGCGAGGAAGGCGACATCGTCACCATGAAGATCTTCGAAGAGCTTCTTCAGGACGAAGAAGGTCATATCGACTTTCTGGAGACCCAGCTCGAGCTACTCGAGAAGATCGGCGAAGAGCGCTATGGCCTTTTGAACGCTGCACCGGCGGACGAAGCGGAATAAGCCGGATCGCCCCAATTGACGGATCGCCCCAATTGATCTGACGGGAAACGCGGCCCCAGACGGGCCGTGTTTTTTGTTCCTGGGCCCACCTCTCATTTTGCGTGTAAATTTTTTTCTTTAAATTTGAAATTGCATACCCTAGCGGCATCATGCAAGAGTCATCCGGACGCACATTGTCAGGAGGGCAAGCCATGCCAAAGCATTTCCGAAACATCTTGATTTCGAAAGGCGTGCTGATTGCGGCCGTCCTCTTCGTATCCCCGGCCTCGGCGCAAAACTGCGATGCGATCTGCACCGATGGCGAGACCTGCATCACGGCCGCCGTCTATCCCTACGTCCCGGACATGGGCGCTTTCACGTCGGCCATCTGCGCGGCCTGGCAATCCGCGGGACAAACGGAAAAACTCTATCTGATCGCCGATGAAAACATCTGGGACGGCGGCTATGGCTCCGATCCGGTCTATACCAATGGCAGCGGCACCCAGGTTCCGATCGACGTGTTTGTCTATGACGCCATGTATCTGGAGTACTGGAAGACCCAGACCACACAGATCCCGGCCGCCCAGATCACGAACGCATCGGACTTCGTGCCCTACGCGGACGCCGCCTTGAAGCTTCCCAACAACGACATGTATGCGCTGCCGATGCTCGGATGCACGAACATCATGTTCTACCGGACCGGTGATGCGGGGATGGCCGGGGTGACAACCCTTTCGGATTTCGAAGCCGTGAACACCGACGGCATCTATATCAGCCCGGTGCCCTTCGGCATGTCCGGCGCGATGATGAACATGTCGGGCAAAACGACCATCGGCGTCAACTACATGATCAAGGGCTACCTGGACACCGGCAACTGGCCGTCAATGACCCAGCTTGACCAGTCGATCATCCAATCGCTGGCTGGAATTTCTGAAACATCCAGCTACTACAATGCGTTGACAGGCGCTGTTCCGCCTTTGCAGGGTGTGGAGGACCAATATGTCCGGGCCGGGTATTTCAGCGAGGGATATGGCCGCACCTCCATCGGGTTCTCCGAAAGCATGTCGCAAATGTCGGACACCACCCGCCAGAACCTGCAGCTCCGCGCCTTCCCCTGGACCGACAACACCAACACTCCGAACATGTTTTATGCCGATGTCGTGGGGGTGAACGACCAGTCCCCGTTCCTGGCCAACAACGGAACACTGCCGTTTGTGCTGGCGAATATCATGACGGAACAGGCCACGATGCAGAACGCCATTGCGCCGCCCACCGGGGAACTGTCCTATCTGTTCCCCGCCCGCACGAGTGTGCTCAATGCGTTGAGTTCGGTTGATCCGCTTTATGGGCAAATGTCGGATATCCTGAATGCGAAACCGACCGAGCTGGTCAGCATGCCAACCACCAACCGGGCGACCTTCCACGCGTTTGGCGGCACCGTCCAGAGCGCCGTGCTGGGCGCCTTTTCAGGCCATTGCGATCTGGCAAGCACAACCTATCCGGGGAACAATTCCCAGGCACCGGCAATCTGCACGCCCCTGTGCCAAGCCGCCGGCGGCTGGGTCGGTTCCTGGACCAATCAGTCTCCGCCCGCCTGGCCGGGATACTCGGCCTGCGGCTGCAACACGTGTGTTCAAGCTTCGCCCCTGCCGCAATCGGTGCAGGCACGAGAACCCACCACCATGGTGCAGTCCGGCCCCGCGCTCAGGCGCTACATGCGCAACTGAGCGGGATCCAGGCCCGCCCACGAAGCTGGCCATCGAAGTGGGCAGAAGAACTTTGCCACCCTGCCATCCGCTCCGCCTGCCCCCTCCGGGGCAGGCTTTTGCCCTTGGCCGCCGACACCGGCCAAACGACCTTCGTTGCTACTGGAACGCTGTTTCCGCAAAGCTTCTGAGCTTGCGCGAATGCAACCGTTCGCTCGGCATGTCGCGGAGCTTTTCCAGGGCCCGGATCCCGATCTCAAGATGCTGGGCAACCTGCCGCTTGTAGAACTCCGTCGCCATGCCGGGCAATTTCAGTTCGCCATGCAGCGGCTTGTCGGAAACGCACAACAGCGTCCCGTAGGGCACCCGGAACCGGAAACCGTTGGCCGCGATGGTAGCGGACTCCATGTCGAGCGCGATGGCGCGTGATTGCGAGAAACGCCGCACAAGACCCTTCTGATCCCAAAGCTCCCAATTGCGGTTGTCGATCGACGCCACCGTGCCCGTGCGCATGATCTGCTTGAGATCATAGCCGTCATACCCGGTGATTTCCGCCACGGCGTCCTCGAGGGCGACCTGCACCTCCGCCAGCGGGGGGATGGGCACCCATGTCGGCAGGTCCTGGTTCAGGACATTGTCTTCGCGCACATAGCCATGCGCCAGGACATAATCCCCAAGGGTCTGGCTGTTGCGCAGGCCCGCGCAGTGACCCAGCATCAGCCAGACATGCGGGCGCAGGACCGCGACATGGTCGGTGATAGTCTTGGCGTTGGAGGGCCCGACGCCGATATTGACCATGGTGATGCCGCCATGGTCCGGCCGCTTGAGGTGATAGGCCGGCATCTGGGGCAGTTTGGCCGGGGCGTTCCCTTGTGAGGGGGCGCTCTCGCCCCTTCGGGTCAGGACGTTTCCCGGCTCGACAAAAGCCTCGTAGCCGCTCCGCGGATCGGCCAGCAGGTTCCTCGCCATCTGGCAGAATTCGTCGATGTAGAACTGGTAGTTCGTGAAAAGCACATAATTTTGAAAATGTTCGGCCGCTGTCGCCGTGTAGTGCTGCAGTCGGTGGAGGGAATAGTCGACCCGTGGCGCGGTGAAGGACGCCAGCGGCAAAAGACCGTTGGCCGGTTCGTAGGTGCCATTGGCGATGGCATCATCCATCACCGACAGATCCGGCAGATCGAAAATGTCGGCCAGCGGCACGTTCAATTGGGCGGCCGCTGCTCCGCCCTCCACATGGGTTCCGTCATAAAAGGCGAAATGGAGCGGGATCGGCATGTCGCTCTCGCCAACCATCACCGGAACTTCATGGTTTCGAATCAACAGGGAAATCTGGTCGATCAGATAGCTTCGAAACAGGTCAGGCCGGGTGATCGTTGTCGCGTGCCCGCCCGGACGGGACACGAACCCGTAGGCCAGACGGCTGTCGAGACGGGCATGGCTATCGGTCACGATCTGGACCTGGGGATAGAAGGCCCGCACGCGCCCCTCGGCCCCGTCGCCGTCCAGCACATTCTGAAAGGCCGCGCGCAGAAAAGCAGTGTTGTCCTCGAAAATCTCGATCAGGCGGTCCACCGCCTTCTCCGCGTCCGAAAAGGCTTCGAGCGGCCGTTCGGGAGCATACCGGACGGGACGGGACGGCTGCGCCGGGGTTCGATAAAGGGGCTCGGACAAGGCATTCTCCTTATTGGTGTGCTTGACCGCCAGACGTCGGAACGCTGTGCGTGCAGGTCAAGGGAGGACCAGAAGACTTTGAAGAATTTTTCACGCTCCGAACAGCGTTTCATGTCTTGTGGCGGCGGCACTTGTCCACCGTTTGCGATCGCGCCTCCCCTTTCTCCCTCTGGCACGGCAGACAGAGGCACGGCCCGACCGGTTTTCGACGCGGCGATGAGCTGCGGAGCCGGAGAGGTCACGCGCAAGGGCAGCTCGCAAGCCGGCCGGACAGAAAATGCACGGCCCGCCATACCGCGCCGGTTAATGCAATTTGCAACGCCGCGCCCGGCCGGTGGCGGCAAAGCGCCAGATTTCCGCCGGTCTTTGCAAGCGCTGCGATTAACTTCCTGTAAATGTTTTACCGAAGTAAACAAACCATTGAATCCGAAGATTTTTTTACCTTCCGCTCTTAACGGCTGATTTACCAAACCCGGTAACTATGACACTCGAAATTGCGTGAGGTATTGCGTCGCAATGAGTGTACTGCGTACCGGGGTGTCCTTCGCGGCACCCCACCCCTCTTCTCAGCGGGACGCCGGGGCGTCCTGGCTGAACACGATCTTGAAGGGCGACTGCGTGGCCGCCCTGGAAAAGCTGCCGTCCAAATCCGTGGATCTGGTGTTCGCCGATCCGCCCTACAATCTGCAACTCGGCAGCGATCTCCACCGGCCCGACCAGTCCAAGGTCGATGCCTGCGATGATCATTGGGATCAGTTCGAGAGCTTCGAAGCCTATGACGCCTTCACCCGTGCCTGGCTGCTCGCCGTGCGGCGGGTGATGAAACCGGATGCGTCCCTTTACGTGATCGGGTCCTATCACAACATCTTCCGCGTCGGCGCGATGCTGCAGGATCTCGAATTCTGGATCATGAACGACATCGTGTGGCTGAAGTCCAATCCGATGCCGAATTTCCGCGGCAAACGCTTCACCAATGCGCACGAGACGATCATCTGGGCCACCAAAAGCCCACAGGCGAAACCGACCTTCAACTACGATGCGCTCAAGGCGTTCAACGACGACCTTCAGATGCGCTCAGACTGGTACCTGCCGCTGTGCACCGGATCGGAACGCCTGAAGGACGCCGGCGGCCAAAAGGTTCATCCAACGCAAAAGCCCGAGGCCCTGCTCTACCGGATCCTCACCGCCTCCTCGAACCCCGGTGATGTGGTGCTTGACCCCTTCTTCGGAACCGGCACCACCGGGGCCGTGGCCAAGAAACTGGGCCGGTCCTATGTCGGGGTCGAACGGGAGCAGGACTATATCGACGCCGCGCGCGCCCGCCTTGAGGCGATCACGCCGAACGATCCGTCCGCCCTCGAAATGCACAAGGGCAAGCGGGCGGAAAAGCGCATCCCGTTCGGCACCTTGCTGGAAACCGGCCTGCTCGAGGCCGGCACCCGGCTCACCTGCGCCAAAGGCAGGCACGAGGCGATCGTGCGGGCCGACGGATCGCTGAAAGCGGGACCGCATACCGGTTCGATCCACAAGGTCGGCGCGCTGGTGCAGGGCCAGGACGCGTGCAACGGCTGGACCTTCTGGCACACGGGGTCCGGGACGAAAAAGGCGCCGATCGACGACCTGCGCAAGGAAATCCGATCAAGGTTGCAGGCCTGAGGGGCCGGCGACCCGCACAGATAACAAGCAGAAAAAGACCTTCGCGTTCCCCGCGAACATCTGCCCCCGGCGGCTCAAGGAGTGAGCTTCCGGGGGTTTCTTTTTGAGCCTGCCGCCGGTGATTATCGCGGACCTGCAGGCAGCGCAAAGGCCGCCGCGGGCGCAGGCCCCGGCGTTTTGGGTGTTCAAAGCCCCGTTCCAGTGAACGGGATGGCAGACGCCCCGGACTTGCCGGGCGGTGTGAGATGGGGTGGGAGAGGTGGCAAGACGGCGCGTCTGCCCGGGATCCGTTTCCCAAAGCGAAGCGGGCGCGCCTGTCTCGTTTCTGCTGGGCTGCGGGTGATCCGGCCCGGGCCCTGCCGGAGATCAAGCGTCTGGAAACCTGCCGGCGCCGAACCCGCCGCAGGGACTTCCCGCCCGGGCCGCCGGATGCCGCGCGCGGCCCGTTACACCGCGCGTGCCATCCTCGAAGCCCGGTTCCTGCCACCGCGAACGGACGGTCCGGTCTCGGCCCCGTGGGACAGGAACGCCCTCAGTGTATGGCGGATTTTGCGAACGGGGATAAGATTTTCCGGCCGGGCGGCGGCAGACGCTGATACCCTGCCCCTGAGCCGCTGCCCTTGGGCTCCTGTCCTTGGGCCCCTGCCCTTGGGCCCCTGCCCCCGCATCTGTTGCCGGACCCTGTCATGCCCCAAAGCCTTGCCCACATCGCCGTTGTCGTGCGCGACTATGACGAAGCCATCGCGTTTTATGTCGAAACGCTGGGTTTCGAGCTGATCGCCGACGAGCACCAGCCAGCGCAGAACAAGCGCTGGGTGCTGGTCAAGCCGAAAGGCGCGGGAACGACGTCCCTTCTGCTCGCACGGGCCTCAACCGACCACCAGAGCCGATATGTCGGCGACCAGGCCGGCGGGCGCGTCTTCCTGTTTCTGCAAACCGACGATTTCTGGCGGGATTTCGAGGCCTATTCGGCCAAGGGTATCCGGTTCGTCCGCCCCCCGCGCACAGAAGCCTATGGCATCGTTGCCGTGTTCGAGGATCTTTACGGCAATCTTTGGGACCTGATCGAGTTCAGCGGCGCTCCCATGTGAGCGCCGCCGACCCGGAACCCGCCCTCAGCCGAACCCGACCAGCGCCTTCTTGCGTTTGCCGACAGCGACGGTCAGCCGGTCGTTGGCTTGAAGATCCCCGCTGGATATCCGCCGGCGCGCATCGTCGACGACAAAGCCATTGAGGCGCACGCCGCCGCCTTCGACAAGGCGCCGCGCCTCGCCATTGGAGTCGGCAAACCCGATGCCGACAAGCAACTCCAGAAGCCCCAGGCCATCGGCCAGGCGCGCCGCGTCAAGCCGGTGCGTGGGCTCGGTGAGTTCGGCGGTGCCCGCGAACAACGCCTCGCCTTTTTCCAGCGCGGCCCGTGCCTGATCGGCACCATGGACGATCCCGGTCACCTGGGTTGCAAGGATCTTCTTGGCCTCATTGAGGTCCGCCCCTTGAAGCGCGGACAGCCGCTCGACCTCGTTGACGGGCAGCTCGGTGAACAGCCGCAGGAACTTGCCAACATCCGCGTCCGCCGTGTTCCGCCAGAACTGCCAGAAGCCGAAGGGCGACAAATGTTCCGGATGAAGCCAGACCGCCCCCGCCGCCGTCTTGCCCATCTTCGATCCGCTCGCGGTGGTCAGCAGCGGCACAGTCAGCCCGAACAGCTTGCGCCCGTCGCCCTTGCGGCCAAGCTCGATGCCATTGACGATGTTGCCCCATTGGTCCGAGCCGCCAACCTGGAGCTCACACCCGTGGCGGCGGGCAAGCTCCAGAAAGTCGACGGCTTGCAGCATCATGTAGCAGAACTCGAGAACCGTGAGGGGCATCTGGCTGTCAAGCCGGGACTTCACGCTTTCGAAGGTCATCATGCGATTGACCGTGAACTGGCTGCCGTAATCGCGCAGGAATTCGAGGAACTTGAACTCGGTCAGCCATTCGGCGTTGTCGACCAGAAGCGCGCCATCCGCGCCGCGCATGTCCAAAAGCCGTTCGACCGAGTGGCGTATGCCGGCGAGATTGGCGTCGATCTGCCGCTGCTCCAGCAAGGGCCGGGCCTCATTGCGGAAACTGGGATCCCCGACCTGCGTGGTTCCCCCACCCAGCACAGCGATCGGCCGATGCCCGAGTTTTTGCAGCCAACGCAAGGTCATGAGCGGCATGAGGTGCCCCACGTGAAGGCTCGCCGCTGTCGCATCGAAGCCGGCGTAGACGGTGACGGCCCCGCTCGCCAGACGGCTGTCCAGACCTTCCAGATCCGTGCACTGGTTGATGAGCCCGCGTTCCAACAGAACCTGAAGGGCTTCCGATTTGAGTTCGGTGGCCGGCTTGGCGGCCTCTAGCATATGGAGTGTCATGTTTTGGTTTCCTGGCCCGGACCTGTCAGGCGCCGGTCCTTCGAAAACCAAAAAGCCGCCTGACGCGGCGGCTTTTGAAGGGATGTTAGTCAGACACGATCCTACGCAGCCGCCGATATGTCGGTGACGTAATAAAAATACGCAAAAGTGGCGGCAACGATCTGTGTCATGGCGCTACCATCCCCAGTGGCCGCCAGATGTCAAGCGGAATCATCGTCCGGGCGCGGCAACGATTGGCGGTCTTCGCGGTCCCATGAAACTCTTTTCTGATCGGCGAACCGGTCTGCGGCCGAATTTATCCGCCTGACGCCCGATTTTCTTTCATATGAACAAAAATCATTTCAGTCCGGTGGATGGCCCCGTGAATTGACCGAAGATGTCGCTGCGGAAAGTAAGTCCAACGGCCAGAGACCGAATTTTCATGTAAACACAATTTTTACGAGTGCTATATATAAAAAATACAAGCCAATCCTCAGTAATTAAAAAGTGTCAAAAAATTTATACAATTCGATGAATGCACAATTCTTTGTATACATTATGACATTCCTTTTCTCCTGCAGATCTAACGGGGTCTTGAGAATGTGCCGCTGTCTGTCCGCCGCCCTTGCGGTTGTTGTCACTCTCGGGCTGTCAGACCCGGACCTGGCGCGCGCCTGCGAACATCCGCACAAGGACACCATCAAGAGCACTGGCGATTATGTCGATGAACTGCTCAAAACAGCCTTGGCCAGGACGGAAGGTCCGGACGCTGCGGAAATACGGGCCGGCGACCCGATCCCGGTTACCCGGAACCGGCTGCTAATCGAGCTGATCGAGGGTAGGCATATCGAATACGCAACCGTCCCGGCAAAGCCGGAATGGGAGAAAAACCTCATCACGGTGCGCATCCCCCTTCGAAAGGGGCTTCAAGGCTACCGGCTGTTCTTCGTCACCGAAGAGAACAAGGACCTGCTCACGGATGTTTCGAGCCTGGCAGACTTGAAGAAAATAACGACCGGCGCCGCTGAACAGTGGTTGACAACGGACCTGCTCGAGACCGCCGGTTTCACAGTCGTCAAGGGCTCGGACAAAGACGGGCTTTTCGAGATGCTTCGCGTCAACCGCTTTGAGACCTTCGGGCGCGGCATCGACGAAATCTTCGTCGAGCACGCGCAACGAAAATCGTCGATCCCCAATCTCGCCATCGATCAGCATATCGCTGTCTATCTGCCGTATCCCACATACGTTTTCGTGACGCCGAAACGGCCCGACCTTGCCAAGCGGTTTGAGACGGGATTGAGGATGATGATCGATGACGGATCGTTCGACGAGATTTTCTGGCGGTATTTCGAAGATGATATCGCGAGGGCGAACCTCGCCGGCCGGAAGATCTTCAAGGTGGACAGACACGCGGACGGCCTTGGCATTCCGCTGGATGACCCGAGGCTTTGGCTTGACCCAAATGACCTGAAAAACCCGGGATGCCGCACAAACAAGGTGCTGGATTAGACCCTGAACACACTGGGAACCTGTACACACTGGGAAACTGAGTTTTGGAAGAAGGGACGGGCGGCAACGGTTTGCCCGATAGCCGCCCGCCGGAAGATCTTGCTTATTCGGCCGCCACTTGCGGCGTGACCTCAGCCGGTTCCGGTTCGCTCCACTTGAGCACCGGCTTGCGGGCCGCCGTGGTTTCGTCCAGACGCCGCCGGGGCGCGAGATACGGCGCGCCGGAAAAACGCTGGGTTTCCCCGCGCGTGGCGCTCATCACCAGATCCCGCATCGTCGCGATGAACAGATCCAGCGAGGCCCGGCTTTCCGATTCGGTCGGCTCGATCAGCATCGCGCCATGCACCACCAGCGGGAAATACATGGTCATCGGGTGATACCCCTCGTCGATCATCGCCTTGGCGAAGTCGAGCGTGGTCACGCCGGTATCCTTCAGGAAGCTGTCGTCGAACAGAACCTCGTGCATGCACGGATTTTCGCCAAAGGGCAGCGTCATCAGATCCTGCAGGCCGACGCGCACGTAGTTGGCATTGAGCACCGCGTCCTCGGAGGCCTGCCTCAACCCGTCGGAGCCATGACTTTGCATATAGGCCAGCGCGCGCACATACATGCCCATCTGACCGTGGAAGGCGGTCATGCGGCCGAACGGCTGCTCGCCGTCCTTGGTAGCCGCGTCCGTTTCCACCAGTTCGAGGCCGTCTTCGGTCTTGCGAATGAAGGGCAGCGGGGCGAAGGGCGCGAGCCGGTCCGACAGGACCACCGGACCGGAACCCGGACCGCCGCCGCCATGGGGCGTGGAAAAGGTCTTGTGCAGGTTGATGTGCATGGCGTCGACGCCAAGATCGCCGGGCCGCGCCTTGCCGACAATGGCGTTGAAATTGGCGCCATCGCAGTAGAAGAAGCCGCCCGCTGCGTGGATCAGATCCGCGATTTCCATGATGTCGCGCTCGAACAGTCCGCAGGTGTTCGGATTGGTCAGCATGATGCCGGCGATGTTGCCCTCGTGCTGCGCGATCGTCGCCGTCAGAGCTGCCAGATCGACGGTGCCGTCGTCCTTGGCATCGATCGCCACGACCTTGTAACCCAGCAGTGCGGCGGTCGCCGGGTTGGTGCCGTGGGCGCTTTCGGGCACCAGCACAATCTCCGGAGACCGGCCGGCCGCCGTATGCGCGGCCTTGATCGCCATCATCCCGCACAACTCGCCATGGGCGCCGGCCTTCGGGCTCATCGCGACGGCCGACGTGCCGGTGGTCACCATCAGCCAGTGGGCCAGTTCATCGATCAGTTCCAGCGCGCCGGGCACGGTCGAGACCGGTTGCAGCGGGTGGATATCGCCGAAGCCGGGAAGACGCGCCATCTTTTCGTTCAGACGCGGATTGTGCTTCATCGTGCAGGAGCCGAGCGGGTAGAGCCCGCTGTCGATCGCGTAATTGTTGCGCGACAAGCGCACGAAGTGGCGCATGGCTTCGGGCTCGGCCAAGCCCGGCAGGCCGATTTCGGCGGTGCGCTCATGTCCGCCCAGCTCGCTCTCGAACGTGTCCGGCTCATCAAGGTCGACGCCCATATTGTCCAGACGGCCGAATTCGAAAATCAACGGCTCTTCCATGTCGAGCGCGCGGTTGCCGGTGAAGGTTTTCGGGCGGAAGCTCTCGCCCGTGTCGCCCGCCGACGTCGGGCGGCCCTGGGTGTTCATGCTCATTAAAACCCTCCTAATCCGTGTGTATCCGCTTGGCTTTGGGAAGCCTCGAGAAGCAGGGAAATCACCTGTCCCACGATCATGTCTTCCGCTCCTGCGGCCCGCTCAAACCGGCCAAGACCGAGGTCCCGGATTTCGCGGCAGATATCGCTGATCTCATTTCGCAACTGGTCCGGAACGCCCGGGTCATCCAGAAAGCGCGACAGCCGGTTGGCGATCCCCGCGAGCTTGGCAGCCCGCGGCTCACCGTCTCTCGAAAGCTCTATCAGAATGTCCCGTGCCTCATGACTGATCACGTCGGCATTCATGTGGGGGACGCTCATGTCAGCACCGCCTTGAGCCCATCGGCCAAGGCCGCGCGGTCCTCATCGGTGTTGACTTCCGTGGACGCCACCACCAGCAGGTTTTTCAACTCAGGCTTGCCCGGTTCCAGCCGGGAGACCGGCACGCCAGCCAGAATGTTCTGCGCGGCCAGCGCTTCGACCACGGCAGCCGCCGGTTTGGGCAACTTCACGGTGAACTCGTTGAAATAGGCCGTGTTCAGCACCTCGACACCCGGCACGCCAGCCAGCGCCCTTTTCAGCTTCACCGCGTTGCCGTGATTGATCCGGGCCAGCTTGGTCAGGCCCTTCTCGCCGAGCAAGGACATGTGGACCGTGAAGGCGAGGCAGCACAGGCCGGAATTCGTGCAGATGTTGGAGGTCGCCTTGTCCCGGCGGATATGCTGCTCGCGGGTGGACAAGGTCAGCACGAAACCGCGCTTGCCTTCCGCATCGACGGTTTCGCCGCACAGGCGGCCCGGCATTTGCCGGACATATTTCTGGCGGGTCGCGAACAGGCCAACATAGGGTCCGCCGAAGTTCAGGCCGTTGCCGATGGATTGGCCTTCGCCCACGACGATGTCGGCGCCTTGCGTTCCCGGCGGCTCGATCAGGCCGAGCGAGACGACCTCTGTGAAGACAGCAATCAGGAGCGCCTTGTGCTGGTGCGCCTTTTCGGCGATCGGCTTCAGGTCGATCAACTGCCCGTAGAAGCTCGGGCATTGCACAACAACACACGAGGTTTCATCGTCGATCTGGGAGAGGATGTCCTCGGTGCCCGACGGGTCGGCCGGCAGGCTGACGACCTTGTCGCCGGCCATGGCCGACAGGCCCTCGACCACTTCGCGGTATTGCGGGTGCAGACCGCCGGACAATACGGCCTTGTTGCGCTTGGTGATCCGGTGGGCCATCAGCACGGCCTCGCCGGTACCGGTCGAGCCGTCATACATGGAGGCGTTGGCCACATCCATCGCCGTCAGGCGGGCAACCTGCGTCTGGAACTCGAACAGGTATTGCAGCGTGCCTTGCGTGATCTCCGGCTGATAAGGCGTGTAGGAGGTCAGGAACTCGGACCGCTGGATCAGGTGATCCACCGTGGCGGGCACATGGTGCTTGTAGGCGCCCGCCCCGACAAAAAACGGCACGGAGCCGGCCGGTGTGTTCTTGGCGGCCATGGCGGACAATTGCCGTTCGACCTGCATTTCGCTGGCCCGGCGCGGCAGGTCCAACAGGTCCTTCAATCGCGCCTTTTCGGGAATGTCGGCGAAAAGGTCGTCAATGTGGTCAACGCCGACCCTGGCCAGCATGTCCTGACGGTCGGTGTCATTGAGAGGTAAGTAGCGCATTTGTCTCAAGTCCTTTTTAGATCACTGCGCATGGCATTTAAGAGGGGAGAGAAAACAATCGGCCACTCCGGATGTACTTGTTGATCAACCGGATTTGTCTCGAGGTATTTGGTTAGTAGGCCGTCAATTTCCTCCGAACAGACCAAAAGGCAACGATTGATCCAATGACCCCCAGTAATTGAGTTTTCTTGGTTCGGGGTTGTTTCTGATTTGGAGATCGCGTTCAGAAAGCCTAAGTAGGCTTCTCTTTTTGCTTTGTACTCGCCCTCACGATTGTACTTTTTGTTCGCAAGCCAATGTTGAACCAGCGACTGGGCAATGGCACCAATTCCAATTCCGCCTGGGACAGCAGTCAACGTTGTCTCCAACATCAGAATTCAGATCCTCGTCTAGAGCTCATTTACCTCATCCTGAGGAGGCGCTACGCGCCGTCTCGAAGGATGGGCGGCAAGCTCGGATACGGACGGCCCATCCTTCGAGACGGGCCATGGGCCCTCCTCAGGATGAGGGTTCCGGTCCCACTCAATCGCATCATGGCCCAAGTGTGGCCGGACAGTTCATGGCGCGATCAGGCGAACCGGTTTCGGCTCGACCGTGATCTCGCTGGTTACGGAATTGGCAATGAAGCAACGGGCATGCGCGTCTTCATGCAAACGTGTCAATTCAGCCGGATCCGGCTCCGTCTCACCGCGCACTGCGATGTCTGGCCGCAATATCACGCGGGTGATAGCCATTTTGCCCGGGCCGATCCGCTCCATCACGGCTTCGGCCGCATCGTCGTAGCGCGCGACATTCAGCCCCTGGCGGCGGGCCAGATCCAGAAACCATAACATATGGCAGGACGAGATGGCGGCAACGAAGGCCTCCTCTGGGTCGACGGCGGCCTCGACAGAGCGAGGCAGCGGAACGACCGTCGGCGAGGCCGAAGCCGGCACCTCGATGCCACCGTCAAACGCCCAAACATGTCCCCGCGAATAGGCATTTCCGGCGAAATCGCCGTCGCATTCCCAGGACACATGCGCCGTGTAACGGTGGGTCGCCATGGGTCAGAGGGTCTCCACGTAAGCCTTGTAGGCGTCGGCATCCATCAGCTCCTTCAGCTGATCCGCGTTGCCGACCTTCATCTTCAAGAACCAGGCCGCGCCCTCCGGATCCTCGTTGACCTTGGCCGGTTCATCCACCAGCGAGTCGTTGGTTTCCAGCACCTCGCCATCGATCGGCGCATAGACCTCGCTGGCCGCCTTCACCGATTCCACAACGGCGGCTTCATCGCCCTGGGACACGGTCTTTCCGATTTCGGGCAGCTCGACATAAACCACATCGCCGAGCTGCTCCTGAGCATAGGCCGTGATGCCGACGGTGGCGGTGTCGCCCTCAACGGAAATCCACTCGTGATCTTTTGAATAGTAAGTCGTCATGGTGCAGGTCTCTTCTGGAAGGAAAATCAGGGTTGTTGTTTGCGATGGTAGCGGTGCGGAACGAAGGGCATTTCGGTCACTTCCGCCGGCAGTTCCCGTCCGCGCACGATGAGGTTGACCTCTGTCCCGGCGCCGGCGTGCCCGGAGGCGACGAAGCCCATGGCAATCGGCGCGCCGAGGGTCGGGGCAAAACCGCCGGAGGTCACGGTTCCAATCGGCGTGCCATCGAGGGCCTGGATCCCGGCGCCTTCGCGGGCCGGGGCCCGGCCCTCAAGCTTCAGGCCGACCCGTACCCGTGACGGGCCCTCGGCCAGTTCGTTCTGGATGCGCACCGCGCCGGGGAAACCGCCGTTCTCGCGCCGCCGCTTTTGCATGGCGAACGTGATGGCCCCTTCAACAGGGGAGGTGCCTTCGTCGAGATCGTGCCCGTAAAGGCAAAGGCCAGCTTCCAGGCGCAGCGAATCGCGCGCGCCCAGGCCAATCGGCTTCACCCGCTCATCGGCCAGCAATGCACGGGCAATGGCTTCCGCGGCGCCGGCCGGAACGGACATTTCAACGCCATCCTCGCCCGTGTAGCCGGACCGGGAGATGTGACAGTCAATCCCGTCGAACTCCATCGCGGCGGCTTCCATGAAGCCCAGATCGGCGGCTTGCGGCGCGTGCGCCGCGACAACGGCCACGGCTTGCGGTCCCTGCACGGCGATCAGCGCGCGGTCCTCGACAATTTCCAATCCGACATTCTCGGGAAGGCGTTCGCGCAAATGGGCATAGTCGATGATTTTCCGTGCGGCATTCACCACCAGCATCAACCGGCCGTCCTCTTCAGCCGAGAGCGGCCGGGACACCATCAGGTCGTCAATGATACCGCCCTGCTCGTTCAAAAAAACCGTGTAGCGCTGCTTGCCGGGCTTCAGCTCGACAAAATTCGAGGGGGTGAGGGCTTCCAGCGCGCGGGCGGTGGTCTCGTGATCCGGGCCGGTCAAAAACGCCTGGCCCATATGGGAGACATCGAACAGACCGGCGGCCTCACGGGTGTGCAGATGCTCGCTCATGATCCCGGACGGATACTGAACCGGCATGGAATAGCCTGCGAAAGGCACCATCTTGGCGCCCAGTTCGACATGCAGGTCGTGCAAGGGGGTTGGTAGCAGCTCGGCAGTCAGATCCGACTCGGCCATATGATGGTCCTCGGGCTTCGGGTTGCGCGCAATGCCGGGTCCGTACCGGCATTCGCCCCCTCTGTCCCAGGACCTGAGAGATTTCCCGGCAGACACGAATCTACCGGTTACTCCTTCGGTGAGCCGCCTTGCCAAGTCCGGGCAAAGAACTGCTTTCCAGAGCGTTGCCGACGGGCGGTCCTTCTGCCTGAGAGTTTCCGGGGCGGTTGCTCCTTCGGCGCCGGTATCGTTTCATCCGGCCTCTCCCGCAACGTCGTTTTCGCAGGCGTTTAACCGCCTGCAGGCTCGTCCGCTACGACCCGGGCGAGCGATGGCACTGTGTGCTGACGACATGATTTTGTCAATAACCGACAAACGGCGACGTGCTGCCGTTTGTCGCTGGACGGCGCTACCGGCGGCGGCGGGGGCCCTCGTCAAAGCCGAACCGGATGTCCGCCGCAACGTTCCGGGGGACAATGAACTTGTCCTCGATCAGTGCCCAGGTCTCGGACGGCGCCCCTTCGCCAATGGTAACTGGGATGTTGAACATCTCGGAATAATAGGGCTTCTCACCTTCGGTTTCCGACAGGACAGCCACCCGAATCGGGACGATCACCTCACCGCCCTTCCAGGCCGGACCCGGCGTCACGCCCCCGGAAACGCCGACCTTGATCCTGGTATCGGATGCGCCCTCGCCCGTGCAGGATCTCGCCCAATCCTGGATGGTCAGCTGATAGAGCAGCGCCGACGGATCGTTCTCCTTGCCGCGCTGGTACTCCCGGATGAAGGTCGTATTGCCTTGCATCCGGATGGGCGGACAGTAAACCTGCGCGGCAAACGCGCTGGCGTCCACCTGGATCGGACCCTGACCACTTGTGGTGAACCGATTGATCGCCTCGGAACTGCCGCCGCAGCCCGCAAGAAGCGTTATCCCCGCCAAAGCGCACAGGCGAGGTCCAAGTCCATTTCGTTTCCACCGCTTGACACCGGTTTTCATGGCACATCCAAGTCGTCTTTGTTACCGTTTTCGGTGTTCTTAACAGGTGGCGGAAAGCTTGGCGAGGCTTCACGGGCCGTCGGGGCAAAGGAAACCGCACTTGCCCTTGACTCTCGACCATGTTCCCCTGTTATTGCGCCGAAGAAATGCCAAGGGCCATGATGACTGCACACACACTCCCAAAACCGCCCCTGACCATCAAGCTGTGCGCCCCGCGCGGCTTTTGCGCAGGCGTCGACCGTGCCATCCAGATCGTTGAGCTTGCCCTCGAAAAATACGGGCGCCCGGTCTATGTCCGGCATGAGATCGTCCATAACAGGTATGTGGTGGATGGGCTGCGCGCGAAAGGCGCAGTGTTTGTCGAGGAACTCGACGAGATCCCGGCCGAGCATGCGGAGCGCCCCGTGATCTTCTCCGCCCACGGCGTTCCCAAGTCGGTTCCCGCCGATGCCCAGACCCGGAACATGTTCTACTTGGACGCCACCTGCCCGCTCGTCTCGAAGGTGCATAAGGAAGCCGAGATCCATCACCGCCGGGACCGGGAAATCCTGCTGATCGGTCACAAGGGCCATCCCGAGGTGATCGGCACGATGGGGCAACTGCCCGAGGGCACCGTCACCCTGATCGAGACCGAACAGGATGCCTGGGAATTCGAGCCCAAATCCGCCCGCCAACTGGCCTTCATCACACAGACGACACTGTCGGTGGACGACACCGCCGGCATCGTAAACGTCCTGCGGGAGCGGTTTCCGGACATCGTCGCCCCGCACAAGGAAGACATCTGCTACGCGACCACAAACCGCCAGGAAGCCGTCAAGGCCGTTGCTCCGCTGGTCGAGGCGATGATCGTTGTCGGTGCGCCGAATTCGTCAAACTCCCAGCGTCTGCGCGAAGTCGCGGAGCGCGAGGGTTGCCGGGTGTCCGCCCTGGTGCAACGCGCCGCCGATATCGATTGGGACGCGTTCGATGGGATCTCCTCGCTGGGCCTGACTGCCGGAGCCTCGGCGCCCGAAGCCTTGGTCGAAGAGATTATCGGCGCCTTCGCGGAGCGGTACGCGGTCACGGTCGACACGGTCCGCACGGCCGACGAAACCGTGGTCTTCAACCTTCCCCGCGAATTGCGGCAAACCGGGCACCCATCGACCCAGGCAGCCGGATAGTCGGACATGGCAGTTTACACAGACGTTGCCGATGAAGAGCTTTCCGCCTTCATCGATCAGTATCAAATTGGCCGACTGCTCTCCTTCAAAGGGATTGCCGAGGGCGTCGAGAACTCCAATTTCCTGGTGCACACCCAGACCGGCCACTTCATTCTGACGCTCTACGAGAAGCGGGTGGACCCGGCGGATCTGCCGTTTTTCCTCCATTTGCTCAATCATCTGGCCTCAAAGGACATCTCCTGCCCGGTGCCGGTTCCCGACAAGACCGGCACCCTTCTGGGAACGTTGGCGGAACGTCCGGCGGCGCTGGTAACCTTCCTCGATGGCATGTGGGTCAAGCGGCCCAAACCCGTTCATTGCGAGCAGCTTGGCCAGACGATGGCCCGGATGCATCTGGCCGCCGCCGATTTCGACATGCGGCGGGCCAACGCCTTGGACCTGGCGGGCTGGCGCCCGCTGTTTGAAAAATGCGCGGACCGGGCGGACGAAGTGCACCCGGGCCTCTCCGATCTCGTGGTGCGCGAACTGGATCACCTCGAAGCCGCCTGGCCGGACGACCTGCCGCGCGGCATCATTCACGCCGACCTTTTTCCCGACAATGTGTTCTTCCTGGGGGAAGAGCTGTCGGGATTGATCGATTTCTATTTCGCCTGCTCCGATCAGTTGGCCTACGATATCGCCATCTGCTTGAATGCGTGGTGTTTCGAGACGGATCTGTCGTTCAACATCACCAAAGCGCGCGCCCTCTTGAACGGGTACGGAAAGGTGCGGTCGTTGAGCCGCCGCGAATATGACAGCTTGCCGACGCTTGCCCGCGGCGCGGCCCTGCGTTTCCTGCTCACCCGCCTTTACGACTGGCTGAGCGTTCCCGAGGGCGCGCTTGTCACCCCGAAGGACCCGATGGAATACGTCAAGAAGCTGCGGTTTCATCAGACCGTCGGAACCGCCAGTGCCTACGGACTGTCCCCATGAGCGAGGCAACGCGCGTTGTGGTCTTCACCGATGGTGCGTGCTCCGGCAACCCCGGTCCCGGCGGCTGGGGCGTGATCATGCGCTTCGGAGAGCATGAGAAGGTGATGAACGGCGGCGCGGCGAACACCACCAACAACCGGATGGAACTGACGGCCGCAATCGAGGCGCTCAACGCGCTGAAACGCCCGTGTCCGGTCGACCTTTATACGGACAGCACCTATGTGCGCAGCGGCATCACCGACTGGATGGGCGGCTGGAAGGCCCGGGGATGGCGCACGGCGGACAAGAAACCGGTGAAGAACGCCGATCTTTGGCAGGCCCTCGATGAAGCGCGCAGCCGCCACGACGTCACCTGGCACTGGGTGAAGGGTCATGCGGGTCATCCCGACAACGAGCGGGCGGATGAACTGGCCCGTCAGGGCATGGCCCCGTTCAAGGGCCAGAGCACATCCGGGGATGTGTGATGAAAGCCGAATGGTCCAACCCGACCGGCACCGAACGGTCCGCGGCGGAAAGCGGCATGAAGCGGAACCGGCAGCGGATCCTGGTCCTGGCCAACCCGACAGCCGGCGGTTACCGGCCCAAGGTTCTTGAGGCGGTCCGGGAGAACCTGTCCCGGCTGGATGTCGATGCCGAATTCCGGCTGACAAGTCATGCCGGAGAGATCGGCGAGGTCTGCTCCGACCCGGATCTCGATGTGGATGTGCTTGTGATCGCGGGCGGCGACGGGTCCGTGAACGAGGCGATGACGGGGCTTCAGGACCATCCCAAGCCCCCCGCGCTTTGTCTTGTTCCCTTCGGCACCGCCAACGTCCTGGCGCATGAACTCAAACTGCCGGCAGATCCCGGCGCGATCAGCGATACGCTGAGCAAAGGCAAGACCCGGCCGCTCCATGCCGGTCTGGCCAATGGGCGGCCATTCGTCTTGATGGCGTCAGCCGGCTTCGATGCGGAGGTCGTTCATGCCTTGCCGCTCGCGCTCAAACGCCGCTTCGGCAAGCTGGCCTATGTGCTCTCCGCGATCAGAATCGGCTTTCGCCGGAAAACCACCGATCTGCAGGTCCACACGAACGGGCGGTCCTACAACGCCAAGATGGTGATCGCCACCAACGGCAAATACTATGGCGGTCCCTTCTGCCTGACCCGAGAGGAATCGGTCTGCCGGCCGGGGCTTCACCTGATCCTGTTGAAACACGACAGCCCGTGGTCGATGCTGCGGTTCTCCCTCGCCCTCGTTCGCGGGCGTTTGAACAAGGAGCCGGGCGCCCTTTTGATGCCGATCACCCGGGCAACGATTACATCGGTCTCTCCCGTCGCCCTTCAGATCGACGGCGATCCCTATGGCACCACGCCAGTCGAGATCGAAGCCGCCCCGGCCTGCCTGCAGATCGTGGTGCCCTGAAAACAGCCGCCGCTGACAACCCATAAGCGGGGTGGTCCGGTGCCGGCTGCTTTGGCAGCGTTCAGGAGGCCGCCGCCTCGACGGGGACCTGCCTCAGCACTTTCGTGGCCTCGTCCGCCGACATGGCATGGCCGAAGAAGTAGCCCTGGGCAAATTCGCACCCGAGCTGATACAGTTCCAGCGCATCCGCCTCATTCTCCGCGCCCTCCGCCACGATGGACATCCCAAGATCCTTGCCCATGGCCACGATGGTCCGCAACAGGATCGGCCGGGCCGACTGGCCATTCGGCTTCACGAAGGACTGGTCGATCTTGATCGTGTCAAACGGGAACCTCTGGAGATAGGACAGCGAGGAATGGCCGGTCCCGAAGTCATCCAGGGACAATCCGGCGCCAAGACCGCGAAGGCGCTCCAGCACCTTTGACGAGTATTCGGGATTGGACATCACAACCGACTCGGTCAATTCCAGCTTCAACGTTCCAGGCGCGAGCGACGAGCGGGAGAGGACGGCCTTCACGTCGTTGATCAGGTCGTGCTTGAGCAATTGCCGCGATGAAAGGTTCACCGAAACGAACAGGGGAATGGTGCGCGGCAGTTCCTTTTGCCAGAACGCCAGTTGCTGCGCCGCCTTTTCCAGCATGTAGGTGCCCAGTTCGTTGATCAATCCGGACTGCTCGGCAATCGGAATGAATTCGCTGGGCGCGATCTTCCCGCGCTTGGGATGCTGCCAGCGCGCCAGCACCTCGAAGCCGGCAATCGTCTGGTCCTCGAGACGGACGATCGGCTGGAAGAAAACGCCGAGGCTCTCCTTCTTGATCGCCTCGCGCAGGTCGCTTTCCAGATCGATCACGTTCTTGCCCAACGGGCGCAGGATCGGCCGGAAAACCTCCTGGCGGTCGCCGCCCAGGCGCTTGGCGTGGTTGAGCGCGATCTCCGCGTTGGTCACGAGATCCTCGACCGCCTGCTTCCCGCCCTCGTAAAGCGCAATACCGGCAGAACAGGTCAGAAAGATCTCGCGCTCTCCGAATGTGATCGGCGACCGGACCGCCTTGCGCAGGCTGTCCACCAAGGCGACGATCCGGTCCGGCTCGCGCTCCGACAGGATGAGGATGCCGTACTGGTCGCCATTGATGCGCGCCAGGGCGTCCTGCTGGCCGATCAGGCGGCCCAAGCGGCGGGCCACCGTCAGCAGGATGCTGTCGCCGGCCGACAGGCCGATGCTGTCATTGACCTGTTTGAAGCGGTCGACATTCAGCATCACCACGGTCGGCTTGGCGCCGCTTTCATCCGCCCGCGCCTGCGCAACCGCCGAGCGCAGGCGGTCCATGAACAATTCCCGGTTCGCAAGGCCGGTGAGATTGTCGTGGACGGCGTCATGAAGAAGGCGCTCTTCCGCCATCCGTTCCTCGGTCACGTCCAGCAAGGTCCCAACGCACCGGATCACCTCACCGTCGGCTCCCACGATAGGCCGGGCTCTGAGCCTGAACCACCGGAAGTGACCGTCTTCCGACCGCAGCCGGAATGTCTGGACAATCTTGCCGCGCCGCTGATCGATCACCGCGTCCAACGTGGCCCGGAACCTGTCCCTGTCCTGCGGGTGAAGGATTTCCAGCCAATCCCGGGCCGGACCTTCCAGGGTTCCGCGCCTGAGGTTCAACAACTCCTCGACCTCATTGCCCGTATAGATCCGGTCACGGTCGATATCCCAGTCCCAAATAATATCGCCGGCCCCTGTCAGGGCGAGCGCCCGGCGCTCCACATCCGAGATCAGGCCCTGCGCGATGGCACCGCCGGCGAAGGCGTGCTGCATGACCGTGAACCCAATGAGCAGAACGATAAGCACCAGACCGCCGCCGAGCGCGGGTTGAACGATGTCGTTGTCCAGCGCGCCCGTGATCGTCATGCCGGCCCCGACAAGCCAGGCAATGAGCAGGAACCAGGTCGGAATCAGCAGGATCGCCCGGTCGTAGCCCTGGAACGCCAGGACCAGGATGGTCACGAAGCCAAGCATGCCGATGATGCCGAGGGACAGCCGGGCGATGCCGGCGGCGATAGACGGATCCCAAACCGCGACACCGACCAATCCCAGAAGCAGCACCAGGGTCGTCAGCGCCAGATGGGAGTAGTGGATGTTCCAGCGGTTGAGATTGAGATAGGCATAGAGAAAGATGATCAGACTGGCGGCCAGCAGAACTTCGGCACCGGCGCGGTACAGCTGATCTTCTCCCTGTTCCAGATTGAACACGAGGCTCCAGAAGCCGAAATCAATACACAGATAGGCCAGAACCGCCCAGGCCAGCGCGGCGGTTGCCGGGAACATGACCGTTCCCTTGACGACGAACAAAATCGTCAGGAAAAGGGCCAGCAAGCCCGAAATGCCGAGAATGATGCCCCGGTACAGGGAGTAACCGTTGACGGTCTCCTTATACACGTCCGGTTTCCACAACCGCAGTTGCGGCAGCTCGGCGGTGGTCAATTCCGCAACGAATGTCACGACCGCGCCGGGGTCGAGCGTGATCAGGAAGACATCGGCCTCCAGGCTTTTTTCCCGAACGGGAGCAATGCCCTGGCTTGGCGTGATGGCACGGATACGGGAGGACCCGAGGTCCGGCCAGAACAGTTTCGATTCAACGAGCTGGAAGTAGGGAGCCACCAACAGGCGGTCGATCTGCTCGTCACCCGTGTTCGCCAAGGCAAACACGGCCCAGCTACGGCTGCTGCCGTCGCGCGAGGGCACTTCGATGCGGCGCACGATCCCGTCCGCCCCCGGAGCCGTGGAGACCCGCAGAAGCGGTCCGGCATCTTCGTGAATATCCACGGACTCCGTCAGATCAACAGCGTCGATATCAGCGGGAACCGGGATCGGCTCGAGGGCATTCGCAGGATCGGAATAGCTCAGCGCGCAGGTAAAAAAAGCCAGGCAAACGAATGCGGTGGCCCCGATTTTATTCAACTTTGACCAAACTCTCGACATGGGGCGAAGAACTATCGGTTTGCGGGCCATGTCACAAGAAATCTTTCAGTTTGCCCCCGGCTCCCGGCGCATGGCCGGAAACCGCCAGGGCATGGTCCTCGGCCAAACACGAAAACAGAAGATGGTCCTGCCACGCTCCATCGATCAGCAGATAGCTGCGCGCATAGCCTTCCCGGCGGAACCCGGCGTTCTCCAGAAGCCGGATCGATCGGTGATTATGCGGCAGGCAGGCAGCCTCCACCCGGTGAAGGTTCAGCACGTCAAAACAAAACGGCAAAACCAAGGACACGGCCGCCGACATGTGCCCGCGGCCCGCGTAAGGCGCGCCCATCCAATAGCCGAGCGTGACGCTCTGGCTGACGCCCCGGCGGATGTTCGACAGGGTCAGGCCGCCGAGCAGCTCGTCAGAGCGGCGGTGAAACAACAAGAAGGGATGGCTTCGGCCCTCGCGCCGTTCCCTGGCATACCGGCGCAGACGCCGCCGGAAGCCGGCCTTGGTCAAATCGTCCTTGGGCCAGATCGGCTCCCAAGGCTTCAAGAACTCCCGGCTGCCGGCCCTCAAGGCCGCCCAGGCGGGAAAGTCCGACATGACCGGCGGACGCAGATAATAAGTCTCGTTTTCAACGCGCGGATCAGCATCCATTGCCAGGGAGGCCCGAAGCAACGCCATGCGCCCCTCCGCCCCTACATGGACGCGGCACGCAAGACGGGCGTGCTCAGGTAACTGGCGATATCAGACGCGCTCATCACGTCCTCCACGGGGCCGACCACAGACAATGTCGGAACGCTGTTCAAGAACGTCTCCTGCGCCACCCGCCGGATATCGGCGCTGGTCACAGCCTCGATCCGGGCCGACACTTCGTCAAGCGTGAGCACCCGGCCGTGCACCAGGATCTGGCGCGCGATCTGACCGGCGCGGGCGGCCGGGCTTTCCAGAGCCATCATCAGACCGGCCCGGATCTGGGCCCGTGAGCGCGCCACTTCCGCGTCCGATATCGTTTCCCCGGCGGACCGCAATTCATCCAAGATCATCGGCATGAGCGCGGGCACGTCCTCGCGGCTGGTGGCCGCATGAAGGCCAAACAACCCGGTGTCCGAGAACGCCCAGTGGAAACTGTAGATCGCGTAGCATAGCCCATGCTTTTCGCGAATTTCCTGAAACAAGCGCGAAGACATACCGCCGCCAAGGACAGAGGCGAGGATCTGGACGGCATAGTAGTCCCGCGATTTGTAGGGACGCCCCTCGAACCCGATCAGGATCTGGGCTTCCATCAGGTCCTTGACGGCCCGGCGCTCTCCGCCGCGGTACCGCGCCGGGCTTTCCGTCTCGGCGGGCCCAGCTTCGATCTTGTCGAACTTTTCTTCCGCCAGCGCCACGATCTGATCATGGTCAACAGCGCCGGCCGCCGACAACACCAGGTCCGGGCCGCGGTAGCGCTGTTTCAGGTAGCTGTGCAGCGCGTCCTCCGAAAAGCTCAGCACCGTTTCGGGCGTTCCCAGGATCGGCCGTCCAATCGGCTGGTCGGGCCAGGCGGCTGCCTGGAAAAAGTCGAAAGCGAGATCTTCCGGGCTGTCCGCCGCCGCGCCGATTTCCTGAAGGATCACGTGCTGCTCGCGGCGCAGTTCCTCCTTGTCGAAGGCCGAATTCTGCAAGATATCGGCAAGCAGATCGACCGCAAGGGGCACGTCTTCCGCCAGGACCCGCGCATAGTAGTTGGTGTGCTCGATGCTGGTCGATGCGTTCAGTTCACCGCCAACCGCTTCAATCTCTTCCGCGATCCGGCGCGCCGAGCGCGACGCGGTTCCCTTGAAGGCCATATGCTCCAGCAGGTGGGTAATCCCGTTCTGATCAAGGTTTTCCGACCGGGAACCGGTCTTCACCCAAACACCGAGAGCAACGGTTTTGAGATGTGGCATCCGGTCGGTCACAACGGTGATCCCGTTGTCGAGGACGGTGGTTCTGACTTCCATTCCTAGACCCCGCTGCGCACGGCGCGCGCATGTTCTTCTATGTAGCTCTCAACCGCCGTCTGGTCGGCTGGCAGGATTTGCTGGCGCTCCTCCGCGCTCATCATCGGCTGAAGGTTTTCCGGCAGCGCCGGCCGGACGCCGCAGGCCGCTTCGACCGCGTCCGGGAACTTGGCCGGGTGGGCCGTGCCCAGAACCACCATGGGGACCTGCGGTGTCTCAAAAATCCCGGCAACTTCAACGCCGATAGCGGTGTGCGGATCCAGCAAATAGCCGGCATCCGCCAAGGTCGACTTGATCCGCGCTGCGGTCGCTTCCTCGTCGCTGCGGCCGGCATCGAAAAGGGACCTGATCTCCGCAAGCGCGGGTTCGGGAATGGCAAAGCTGCCCGACTGGCCGAGCTGCTGCATCATCCGCCGCACGGTTTGCCCGTCATGCCCGGTCGCCTCGCTCAACAGGCGCTCGAAATTCGACGAAACCTGGATGTCCATGGATGGTGACATCGTCGCGGTCACGCCCTGGGTCTCATACCGGCCGGTTTCGAGACACCGGGCCAGGATGTCGTTCCTGTTGGTCGCGATCACGAGGCGGTCGACCGGCAGACCCATCTTCCGTGCCGCGTAGCCGGCGAATATGTCACCGAAATTCCCGGTTGGCACCGTGAAGGACACGGGCCGGTGCGGAGCCCCAAGGGCGGCGGCCGAGACGAAATAATAGACGATCTGCGCCAGGATCCGCGCCCAGTTGATCGAGTTGACCCCGGACAGGGCCACGCGGTCCCGGAAGGCGAAATGATTAAACATCCCCTTCACGATGGCCTGGCAGTCATCGAAATTGCCGGTGAGCGCCAGCGCGTGCACATTCGGCTCGCTTGGCGTGGTCATTTGACGCCGCTGAACGGAAGATACTTTGCCATCGGGGAACAGAATGAAGATATCCGTTCGCTCGCGGCCCCGGAAGGCCTCGATGGCGGCCCCGCCCGTGTCGCCGGATGTGGCCCCGACGATGGTCGCGCGCATGCCGCGTTCGGCCAGGACATGGTCCATCAGCAGCCCCAGGAGCTGCATTGCCACATCCTTGAAAGCCAGCGTCGGACCGTGGAACAACTCCATCACGAACCGGTTCGGCCCCAACTGAACCAGGGGCGTCACCGCCGGGTGCCGGAAACTATCATAAGCCTGCCGGATCATGGACCGCAGGGCCGGGTCGGCAATGCTGTTTCCGACGAATGGCCGGATTACCTCATAGGCCACTTCGTGATACGGGCGGCCCGCGAAAGACGCGATGGTCTTTGCATCGAGTTGCGGCCATTCCTGTGGCAGATACAAGCCGCCGTCCCGTGCCAGTCCTTGTAACAGTACATCGGAAAAGTCGAGCGTAGGCGCATCGCCGCGGGTGCTGAAGTATTTCACCGCGCCCCTTGCCTCCAATTTGTTTGTCTTTTTGGAGCCAACGCTCCTTCAGCGGACAACACTAGCCCATGCGGCCGCCAAATCAAACCGATAGAAAGACAGGTTTTTCGCCTTTTCGCAGCAGTGTTAAACGCGGCCCCGGGCCGGCGCGGCGCGGCGCCCTCGGCTCAGGCGTGACCCGCGTCGCCGAAAAGCATCGCCGGATCGATCCCGATGGATTGAAGGGCGCGCTTCCATTTGGTTTCCGGATTCGCATCGAAAACCAGTCCTGGGTCCGCAGGTCCAGTCAGCCAGCCATTGGCCTGGATCTCCGTCTCCAGCTGCCCGGGAGCCCAGCCCGCGTAGCCGAGCGCGAGCATGGCCCGGCTCGGTCCCTCCCCGTCCGCCATGGCTCGCAGGATCTCGAGCGTCGCGGTGAGGCAGATCCCGTTGTCGATGGATACTGTCGAGCGCTCGATCTTGAAATCGTCCGTATGAAGCACGAAGCCCCGTTCGACCTCGACTGGCCCGCCCTTGTGGACATTCATCCCCCGCAGGCTGTTCGGCAGGCGGATCGCCGTTTCGTCATCCACGATATTGAGCTGGATCAGCAATTCCTCGAAGGACAGGTGCCGCGCGATCTGATTCAGGACGAGACCCATCGCGCCTTCGGAACTGTGCGAGCACAGATAGACGACGGCATGCGAAAATCGCCCATCCGTCATGTTCGGCATGGCGATCAGCATTTGTCCCTCAAGCGAGGAAATTCCCGGTTCGGTAGCCATTTCGCGCCTCCTGCGGACCAAGCACTCCGGTTCGTCCCTGCTTGAACTTAGCGCGGAAAGTCCCGAATGTTAACGGCGCCGGGGCTGCCAAGGTCCCGGTATTCACGCCAACGTCAACGGGATTGATCCGCCAAACCGCGGCGAACCCGTGACGGATCCCGCAGGGAAGAATAGAATCGGGCCATGAAAGACAGATTGTTTGCAACGATCGCCGCGGCGTGCCTGATCGCATCCGTCGAAGCGGAGGCCGGGCCTTCGCCCTGGGTTGAAGTCAAGGGCGGGGCGGTCCGGCTGATCAGCACCGGCGAACTGGAGGATGGACGGTACCGCGCCGGGCTGGAGTTTCTTCTGGACGCCGGGTGGCACACCTATTGGCGCTATCCGGGCGAAGCCGGCATCGCGCCGCAAATCACCCTTGCAGGATCGCAAAACCTCGCCTCGGCGGATGTCAGCTTCCCCGCGCCGACACGGTACGATGACGGCTTTTCCACGTCGATTGTCTATATGGAAGGTGTTGTCTTTCCGATTACGGTCATCCCGGAGGCGCCCGGCGACCCGGTCACTCTGACCGCTCGTGTGGAATTCGGGGTGTGCAAGGACGTTTGCGTGCCTGGTGAAGCCGAACTATCCCTCACCCTCAGCCCCGGAGAGACAAAAGACCGGCTCGCAGCCCGGCTCATCGACCGCGATCAGGACAGGGTCCCCAAGGTACAAACGGCCGATCCGCCACGGGTGTCCGGTATCGAGATCCTCAATCAAGGAGATAAGCCGGTGCTGGCGTTCACGGCGGACTTGAAGGAGCCGGCCTCCGAGAACATCGACCTGTTCGTGGAAGGCCCGGAGGGCTCGTATGTCGGGGTTCCAAAGCTCGCCCACAGGACCGGAAAGTCCGCCATGTGGACCCTTCCCCTGCACGGTCTTAAGGCCCTGCCCGGCCAGACGCCGGTCCGTGTCGTGATCATCGAGGACAGCACCGCCGTCGAGGCCACCCACTTTCTGGAAAGCGCTACACTGCGCCAATAAAGTGGCGATGAGGGGTCGACGCGCCCTGTCCTTGCGCCTATCTGGTGTGGCGAACCGACGCGCCCGCGGAGGTGTTTCCCGAAGGAGAGCAAGAAATGGCAATCAAGGTTGGTGACCGCCTGCCGGAGGCAACTTTTAAAATCATGACGGCCGATGGCCCGGGTGAAAAGACAACAAAAGAGCTGTTCGACGGAAAGACCGTCGTGCTTTTCGCGGTGCCTGGCGCATTCACGCCAACATGCCACATGAACCATCTTCCGGGGTTCGTTGAACATGCGGACACCATCAAGGCCAAAGGGGTCGACACCATCGCGGTCGTTGCCGTGAACGACCTGTTCGTCATGGATGCCTGGGCGAAGGCGTCCAATGCGAACGGCAAGGTCGAATTCCTGTCCGACACGGATGCCAGCTTCGTCAAGGCATTGGATCTGGGTCTCGACGCCCCGATCTTCGGGCATACCCGGGCGCAGCGTTTCGCGCTCATCGCCAAGGATGGCGAAGTCACTTTCCTTGCGGTCGAAGAAAGCCCCGGCGAAGCCACCGCAACGGGTGCTGCGGCAATCCTCGAAGCCCTTTAATATGCGAAAACCGGTCATGCGGAAGAAGCGTCCGCATGACCGTCACTGGTCTGCCGGCTCAGTCCGGGTGACCGGCATCCTTGCGGCGTCGCCAGGTGTGCGCCGCGTAGGCCATATACACCCCGGCCAAAGTGGCGGCGAGACCGAACCACGTCAAAGCATAGCCAAGGTGATCGTTCTTAAACCGGACGATGGTTTCGCCTGCCTGGGGCAAACCGGACGCAGGGGTATGCTGGACAGACAGGTCGACGCTGTAGGGGGCGAGATCCGGGCCGCCCATCTGGAGGGCTGCGGCCATCGCGTCGGTGTCGCGCGCGAACCAGGTATTGGTCTCAAGATCAGGCGCGGGCGTGGTCCAGTTTGGCTTCTCCGACAAGCGCAGCAAGCCGGTCAGATCCAACTTGCCTCCGGGCGGGGCAATGGCATCGGCACGGACTGCCTCGGGCAGGGCGTGCGGAATGAAGCCCCGATTGACCAGAACGGTCCAGCCCGCGTCGGTCACGAAGGGGCTGTAGACGAGATAGCCCGGACCATCGAATGGCCCGACCGAATTGGTGAGCGCCGTGTAATACAAGACGGCTCCCGGGACAAACTTGCCGGACAAACTTACATGCCGGTAGTCATCCGTCTCCGTCAGAGCGGACCATTCTGCCTTGTCCGGCGCCGATACGGGCGGTTTTTCGATATCGGCTTCCAGCCGCTCGATGAGAGCAGTTTTCCAGGCGAGGCGGTCGAGCTGCCAGAAGCCGAGATTGAGCAGAATGGCCAGTCCCCCGATGGCCGCAAGCGTTGGCAGAAGCAGGTGACGCCACCAGACAGGTTCCGGTTTGGGCAGCTCGCCGTTTGACCTTGCCTTAGTCGTCAAGTCTTCCCTCCTGGGCGTTGTGTTTGAACTGAAGCCCGATCATCAAGCCCTTCAGAGGGCGCAGGATCAGGCCGGCCAGAGCGATCGTGAGCGGAAACCAGAGAACCAGGTGAAGCCAGACCGGCGGCTGGTAGGAGAGTTCGACAAACAGCACGAGGCCAACAATCACGAAGCCGACGATCATGATGACGAAGACAGCCGGCCCGTCGCCGCTGTCGGCAAACTCGAAAGATTGGCCGCAGACCGAACAGGCCGGTTTGACGGTCAGAAAACCGCTGAACAGGCGACCGGAGCCGCACCGGGGGCAGTGACCGAGGAGCCCCGATTTCGCCGGATTGACCGGTTGCGCTGGTCGCTCGTCTCCCATGACGCCTTGTGCTCCTTGCCTCAAGTCAAAGCGCCCGGTCCGAGGCTCGGACCGGGCGCTGATCAGGAGCGGCTTATTGGCCGCTTCGGTGTCCGAGTGCGTCTTATGCGCCCCAAATATAGATGGCGACGAACAAGAACAACCACACCACGTCAACGAAATGCCAGTACCAGGCAGCCGCCTCGAAACCAAAGTGCTTCTGCGGCGTGAAGTGACCTGCGAGGGCCCGGCCAAGACAGACGGCCAGGAAGATGGTCCCGACGATCACGTGGAAGCCGTGAAAGCCTGTCGCCATGTAGAAGGTGGCGCCATAGATGTTGCCGCCGAAGGCGAAGGTGGCATGGGTGTACTCGTAAGCCTGGCAGATCGAGAACAGAACGCCGAGAATCACCGTCAGCGTGAGACCCCATTTCAACCCTTCCCGGTCATTGTGGAGAAGAGCGTGGTGCGCCCAGGTCACGGTCGTTCCCGACAGGAGCAGGATCAGCGTGTTCAGGAGCGGCAAATGCCAGGGATCGAACGTCTCGATGCCTTCCGGGGGCCAGACCCCGCCGGTGGCTTCCACGCGCTGGTAGTTGATCGCCTCGCCGGCGAACAGGGCAACGTCGAAATAGGCCCAGAACCAGGCGACGAAGAACATCACCTCTGAGGCGATGAAGAGGATCATGCCATAGCGCAGATGCAGGTTCACGACGCGGGTGTGATGGCCTTCCATCGATTCCTTCACAGTGTCGCGCCACCATGCGTACATCACGTACAGAACGATCGCGAGCCCGATGGCGAACAGACCCCAGCCGGTGAAATCAATACCGAACAGGTCGAAGCCGGTGTCCATGCGCATGAAGCCGATGGTCCCGATGGCGAGAATGAACGCCCCGACGGAGGCCAGGAACGGCCAGGGACTCGGGTCCACCAGATGGTAATCGTGGTTTTTGGTATGTGCCTCAGCCATAGGCTAGCTCCCCAACACAATGCCGCGCTTTTGCGCGTCTACTTCATAGATTCGTTTTAGGCTCTTCATCCGGGGCACCGGCGCGTGCCGCAAGCGGCGCGGTCGGCTCGTGGACCGGGAAGAAGGTATAGGACAACGTGATTTCCTTGACATGAGCGAGCTGCGGATCGTCGTTCATGGCAGGATCCACAAAGAACACCACCGGCATTTCCGCCGTTTCGCCCACCTCAAGGGGCTGCTCCGTGAAGCAGAAGCAATCCAGCTTGTTGAAATAGGCGCCAGCGGACAGCGGGGTGACGTTGAAGGTCGAGGTGCCGACTGTAGCGTTTTCGCCCACATTGGTCGCGAAATACAGCATCTCGCCCATCTCACCCATTTTCAGGGTGACGCTGCGTTTTTCCGGACCGAATTCCCAAGGCAGCGACCGGTTGATATTGCCGTCGAACCGGACGGTTACCATACGGTCGATCACTTCTTCGGACGCGGTTTCCGCCACTTGGGTCGTGCCGCCGAAGCCGGTGACACGGCAGAACAGGTCGTAGAGCGGGACGGCTGCATAGGCCGCCCCGATCATGAAACAGAACATGCCGGTGCAGGCGAGCGCCACCTTCAGGTTTTGCGTGTTGCCTTTCGGGCTCTGGTCGTTTTGCTCACTCATCTCGGTTCCTTACAAGGGACGGTTCAAGATGGCGGGGCCCATTTTGACAATGGTCACCGCGTAAAACAGGATCACAAGGCCGGCCAGCGTCAGCGCGATCGCGATCGAGCGCCCTTTCCGTTTCTTCTGTTGGTCCGGCGACAACCGGACCCCTTCGTCTTCTGTCGGCATCACAAGATCCTTCCGATCACGCTTTCCACGAAGAGCACGGCAAACAGCAGAAACAGGTAGTACAGCGAAAACTTGAACAACCTGATACAGGCCAGGCGTGCGGCGTCGCCCTCGCGCTTGCGCCAGACATCGAAGGACAAGGCCACGAAAGCCAGTCCCAGGCCTGCCGAGATCACGCCGTAGACCAGGCTCGCATATCCCAGAAGATAGGGCGCGACCCCGATCGGCGCCAGAAGAACAGCGTAGGCCAGAATATGATGACGGGTCACCATTTCCCCGTCGGTTACGGGAAGCATGGGAACGCCAGCGGTCTCGTAATCCCCCTTCTTGAACAGCGCGAGCGCCCAGAAATGGGGCGGCGTCCACATGAAGATGATGAGGAAGAGAACGACGCTTTCAAGGCTCACATCGCCGGTCACGGCGGCCCAGCCGATCATCGGCGGAAACGCGCCGGCCGCGCCGCCAATCACGATATTCTGCGGCGTGGAGCGCTTGAGCCACATGGTGTAGATCACGGCGTAGAAGAAGATGGTGAACGCCAGAAAGGCGCCCGCGAACCAGTTGACCAGAAGGCCAAGGGTCAGCACCGAGCCGATCGACAACGTCATCCCGAAGGCCAGTGCCTCGTCGGGCGTCACCTTGCCGGCCGGAATGGGGCGCTTGACCGTCCGGCTCATCACCCGGTCGATATCCGCGTCATACCACATGTTGAGAGCGCCGGAAGCGCCGGCCCCGACGGCGATGCACAACAGGGCAACGGCGGCGATCACGGGATGAACGGTTCCCGGCGCGAGCATCATGCCAACGAAAGCGGTAAAAATCACGAGCGACATGACGCGCGGTTTCAACAGCGCCACGTAGTCTCCAACTGAGCCGTCCCCGCCCCATTCGGAGGCGTTGATCGTCATTGTGTCCTGGCGGTCGGCAAGCGACATATCGGTCCCTAACATCGCGGTTTTCGTCTCGCGGCCTGGCGGACGTCCGCTTTTTCTTTTCGGTTTCTTTTCTTTTGGAACAACACCGCGTCGGTGTCCGACGCGGTGCCTTGCTCATTGCCCCCGGGGCGCAAAGGCCCCGGGGGTCGTCGGTCGCATCACTTGATCCGCGGCAGCGTCTCGAACTGGTGGAACGGCGGCGGCGAGGACAAGGTCCACTCCAGCGTCGTTGCCCCTTCGCCCCATGGGCTGTTGCCGGCGACCCGCTTCTTCGAGAAGGCTTCCACGATACCATACAGGAACACCAGGACCGCGAAGGCCGAGATGTAGGAACCAATCGAGGAGACGAAGTTCCAGCCGGCAAGCGCGTCCGGATAGTCCGCGTAGCGGCGCGGCATGCCGTTCAGCCCGAGGAAGTGCTGCGGGAAGAAGATCAGGTTCACGCCAATGAACGTGATCCAGAAATGCGCCTTCCCGATCGTCTCGTTGTACATGTAGCCGAACATCTTCGGGAACCAGTAGTACCAGGCCGCGAAGATCGCGAACACGGCGCCCAGCGACAGCACGTAGTGGAAGTGCGCCACAACGTAATAGGTGTCGTGGAAGGCACGGTCGAGACCCGCGTTGGCGAGCTGCACGCCGGTCACCCCGCCAACGGTGAACAGGAAGATGAAGCCGATCGCCCAGACCATCGGTGTCTTGAACTCGATGGAGCCGCCCCACATGGTCGCGATCCACGAGAAGATCTTCACCCCTGTGGGCACCGCGATCACCATCGTCGCCGCCACGAAGTAGGCCTGTGTCTCAGCCGACATGCCAACCGTGTACATGTGGTGCGCCCACACGATGAAGCCGACGACACCGATCGCGACCATGGCATAGGCCATTCCCAGGTAGCCGAAGATCGGCTTGCGCGAGAAGGTCGAGATGATGTGGCTGATGATGCCGAAGCCCGGCAGGATCAGGATGTACACTTCCGGGTGCCCGAAGAACCAGAACAGGTGTTGGAACAGGACCGGGTCGCCGCCGCCGGCCGGATCAAAGAACGTCGTTCCGAAGTTCCGGTCGGTCAGGAGCATGGTGATGGCGCCGGCCAGGACCGGCAGCGAGAGCAGCAGTAGGAACGCGGTGATCAGCACCGACCATGCGAACAGCGGCATTTTGTGCAGGGTCATGCCCGGCGCGCGCATGTTGAAGATGGTGGTGATGAAGTTGATCGCGCCGAGGATCGAGGACGCGCCCGCGATGTGCAGCGACAGGATCGCCAGATCCATTGCCGGGCCGGGCTGGCCGGACGTCGACAGCGGCGGGTAGATCGTCCAGCCGCCACCAACACCGTAACCGCCCGGAGGCCCTTCGACGAACAGCGAAAGGATGAGCAGCAGGAAGGCCGGCGGAAGAAGCCAGAACGAAATGTTGTTCATCCGCGGGAACGCCATGTCCGGGGCGCCGATCATGATCGGCACGAAGTAGTTAGCGAAGCCCCCGATCATCGCGGGCATGACCATGAAGAAGATCATGATCAGGCCGTGCGCCGTGGTGAACACGTTGTACATGTGCGGGTTTGCGAAGATCTGCATACCCGGCTCTTGCAGTTCCATGCGGATGCCGACGCTCAGTGCGCCGCCGATGATCCCGGCCACGATGGCGAAGATCAAATACATGATACCGATATCTTTGTGGTTGGTGGAATAGACCCACCGGCGCCATCCTGTCGGATGGTCATGCGCTGCATGGACGTCAGTCGCAGCCATGGCGTGCTCCCTCTTCAGTAAACATCAGGCGGGGCGCATCGCGCCGCGCCGCCAATCCAGTGCCGCAGCGGTTAGTTCGCCGCGACGTTGTTTTCGCCCGTTTCTTCCAGCGCCGCGACCTTCTTGTCCGCCGCGATGGCCGCCATCAACTGCTGGTTCGCCGCATCGACGTCCTGCGGGGCGAGCGCGGCCCACTGATCGTATTGCTCCTGGCTCACCACACGGATGGCAATCGGCATGAACGCGTGGAGGTCACCGCAGAGCTCCGAACACTGGCCGTAGTAGATGCCCTCTTCACGGGCGTGGAACCAGGTCTCGTTCAACCGCCCCGGGATGGCGTCGATCTTCAGACCCATCGCCGGCATCGCGAACGCATGGATCACGTCGGCGGCGGTGACCTGCAGGCGGACGGTGGTATCGACAGGCACCACCATATCATGCGTCACGGCTAGAAGGCGCGGCACCTCGTTGAGTGTCACGCCGCGCTCGTCGGCGAATTGCTGACGGGCTTGCGTGTCGGCGGCGGAATCGCGGGCGTCTCCGACCATGAAGGAATCGAAGTAGAGTCCGCTCATGTTTTCGTCGGTGTATTCGTAGCCCCAGTACCACTGATAGCCGATGGCCTTCACCGTCATGTCGTATTCGGGGATTTCCAGCTGCTTGTAGAGCAGGCGGAACGACGGAATGGCGATCACCACCAGGATCAAGATGGGTGCCACCGTCCAGGCGATCTCGATCATGGTGTTGTGCGAGGTCCGCGACGGCACCGGGTTCGACTTCGCATTGTAGCGCACCATGACCCAGATCAGGAGCGCAAGCACGAACAGGGTGACCAGCGTAATGATCACCAGGGTCATGTTGTTGAACCAGGTAATGTCATCCATCACCTCGGTGACGGACGATTGAAATCCAAGCTGCCAGTTATGTAGGTCAGCTTCTCCAGCCAATGCAGCTGTTGCCGCACCGGCAAATGTGACCGCGGCTGCGGCCCAACCCATGAGACGCTTGAAGACTGCCTTCACGTCTGCACTCCCTTCCTCGGCCACGCTCGGGCGCGGCGCACTCTCGACACCCGCGAAACCTTTCGGTCCCATTCCAGTTGTCCAACGGCTTCCCGACCAAAACAAGCGGGGGATCCGTGATCCGCCACCGGCGGCGCGGCACTTATAGCCGTGAAAATAAACCACAGCCAATGAACTAGCGCGATGGAGCCGAACGTTGAAGCGGCGATCTGCCGCATCAAACTCTGGACAATGTTCCGGCGCACAAAAACCACAAGAAGCGCCGGGCTGCAACGGTTATAAGTCCGTTTTCATGCGTATGCCGACAGAGGTATTAATTGATCCGTGTCAAGGACACGAGATTATCTGCGCAAAAGTACCAATCACTGTCGTTTCGAAGTCCGGCTGACTATCCGGGGCTGGCAATGGCAAGGTCCATCGGGCAATGTCGGAGCAACCAAACAGTTCGATTCGCCAATGGCTGGCTTGAGCCAGACAGACAAGAACCGCATGAAGAGTTCGGAGGATCCCTTGACGACCTCGCCGTTTCAAAACCGTTCGCCGTCCCGCGCCGAACCCGGGGACCGCAGACCAATGCACGCGTTCCAGACCCTGGGCAAAGCTGCCATGACCTTCGCATTGGTTGCAAGTCTGGGCTCACCGGCACTCGCCCAGGGTGAGGTCAAGGCAACCCATGGCGACTGGCAACTGCGGTGCGACACTCCTCCGGGGGCCAGCGGAGAGCAATGCGCGCTGATTCAAAATGTCACAGCGGAAGACCGGGAGAATGTCGGGCTCTCCGTCATTGTGTTGAAGACGGCCGACCAGCAGGCCCGGATATTGCGCGTTCTGGCACCACTCGGCGTGTTGCTGCCCTCCGGTCTCGGCTTGCGGGTCGACGATGTGGATATCGGCCGGGCCGGGTTCGTGAGGTGCCTGCCCAATGGATGCATCGCCGAAGTGATCCTCGAAGATGAGCTTCTGGGCAAATTGCGGGCGGGGGCTCAGGCAACTTTCATCATTTTCCAGACCCCTGAAGAAGGGATCGGAATTCCGATCTCCCTGAACGGCTTCTCCGCCGGGTTCGAGGCCCTGCCTTGAGCATCTCCTGACAAGATTGAAGCGCGGCGGCGGCGGAAGCCTTGCCCGAGGCGGGGCCGTTATCCCTTCAAGGGGGACTGCGCCGCGTCCGCCGGTTCGCGCGGGGTCACGCCATGCAAGCGGTCTGTGCCGGCATGGAGTCCTTCCGCAAGCTGGATTTCCAGGCGCTCGGCATCGCGGCGGCGCACATCCTTGTCGATCGCCTCGATACGATCGGACGGCGCGCCCAGTTCCGACAGCGCCGCACGGCCGAAGGCAAGACTTGATTCGAACGTTTCGCGGATCTGGAAATCGACCCCCTTCTGCGTCAGCGCCAGAGCGTGGGCCCGGTCGGTTGCGCGGCAAAACAGTTTGGCTTTCGGGAACTCTCCGCGGATCAGGTCGATGGCGTGACCCATCACCTTGTCGTTTTCAATGCACATGCCGATAAGGGCCGCCTTGCCGGCCCCCGCAGCGCCCAGGACATCCGCCCGCGTCGCGTCGCCAAAATAGACCTTGTAGCCCAGCTTGCGCGCATCGGCGATGCGGTCGGGCTGATTGTCGATCGCGGTGATTTCGA
Organism: Roseibium aquae; assembly: GCF_008711285.1. Taxonomy (GTDB): domain Bacteria; phylum Pseudomonadota; class Alphaproteobacteria; order Rhizobiales; family Stappiaceae; genus Roseibium; species Roseibium aquae. Next base: position 168,125 of record NZ_VXDC01000007.1, on the reverse strand, counting down.
TCCCGTCGCTGGTCAGCATCTGGGCCACGGTCATCCCGAACCGGCCGAACCCGATCACCAGAACGGTGGGAGCGGCCTCCTCGAAGGTTTCCACCGGCGGGTTTTCAACGCCGCGCGCCTTAAAGCGCACCGCCACGAAATCGAGGGCGAGGCAGGCGACCGGGGTCAGCAACATGCTCAGGATCACGATGGCGTTCAGGGTATTGGCCGTTCGGAAATCAAAGATTTGCGACCCGACAGCCGCCGTGAACAGAACAAAAGCGAATTCGCCGCCCTGCGGCAGGGTGACCGCGACCCGCAAGGCATCCGAGTTCGACGACCCGGTCCAGCGTGTCAGCGCCCACAGGAACGTTCCCTTGACCGCCATCAGCACGACCACGCCGCCCGCGATGAAGGCAAGGTTGTCGAGTAGGACCGTGAAATCGAGGGACATGCCGACAGCGACGAAGAACAGGCCCATCAACAAGGAACGGAACGGCTCGATATCGGCTTCCAGGGTATGGCGGAAGCTGGATTCGGCGAGCAGGACGCCGGCCAGGAAAGCCCCGAGCGCCATGGACAATCCAACGGCATGCATGATGCCCGCGCTGCCCAGCGCCACCAGCAAGGCCGCCGACAGCATCACTTCCCGCGCGCGGCTCGCCGCGAGAAAATGAAACAGCGGGGACACAAGATAGCGGCCGGCAAAGATCACCGCGGCGACCGCGGCCAGAACCGTTCCAATTTCCCTTAAGATATCGAAAAACGTGCCCCCGTCATCGGCAGGGGCCAAGATCGCCACCATCGCCAGAAGCGGGACGATCGCCATATCCTGCAGCAGCAAGATGCCGAACGCCCTTTGGCCATAGGGCGAGGACAACTGGCCCCTCTCCTGCAGGATCTGCAAGGCGAAGGCCGTGGACGACAGGGCAAGGCCCATTCCGGCCACGAGCGCGGCTTCAAAGGCAAATCCGGCCGCCCAAGCAGCGGCAAAAAGCGTCAGACCCGTCAGAACAACTTGCGCGGTGCCCAATCCGAATATGTCGCGCCGCATGCGCCAGAGCTTCTTGGGGTCCAGTTCCAGGCCGATCACGAACAGAAGGAGGACCACGCCGAGTTCGGCGACGTGAAGCACATCCTCGCCAGACCCAAGCAATGCAAAACCGAATGGACCAATCACGGCCCCGGCGGCCAGATAACCGACAACCGAACCCAGCCCGAGCCGTTTCGCAATCGGGACGGCAACCACCGTTGCAGCGAGAAAGACGATCGATTCCGCGAAGAACGGCGGTGCAGATTCCGCTGCCATGAGCTTTCCAGAACTGACGAGACACGTGAAGCTGTCAAGCGCCGGTCAAGGGGTCCTGTCCGGCGCTCGAAAAGCTACCGCGACAAGCCGCGATTCTCCTTGAGCTATCGCAAGCACCAAATGAACGTTGTCAGACCGCCGTCCCGCCCACTGTAAGGCCATTGATGCGCATGGACGGCTGGCCAACACCCACGGGCACGCCTTGCCCCTGCTTGCCGCAGGTCCCCATACCCGGGTCGAGTTTCATGTCATTGCCGATCATGCTGACGCGGGTCAAAGCGTCCGGACCGTTGCCGATCAGCATCGCGCCCTTGACCGGGGCGCCGATCTTGCCGTTCTCCACCTTGTAGGCTTCCGTGCAGGAAAACACGAACTTGCCCGATGTGATGTCGACCTGGCCGCCCCCGAACGATACCGCATAAAGCCCGTTCTTGACCGAGGACAGGATTTCCTGCGGATCCTTGTCCCCGTTCGCCATGATCGTGTTGGTCATGCGCGGCATCGGAATGTGGGCATAGGACTGGCGCCGCCCGTTGCCGGTGGGCTCCATACCCATCAGCCGGGCGTTCTGCCGGTCCTGCATGTAGCCGGTCAGAATGCCGTCTTCGATCAAAACCGTGCGGGAGGACGGCGTGCCCTCGTCATCAACGGACAGGGATCCGCGCCTGTCCGCGATCGTCCCGTCATCGACAATCGTCACGCCGGGCGCGGCAACGCGCTGGCCCATCAAGCCTGAAAACGCCGACGTCTTCTTGCGGTTGAAGTCGCCTTCAAGTCCATGGCCAACCGCTTCGTGCAGCAATATCCCGGGCCAGCCGGGTCCGAGAACCACGTCAAACGTGCCCGCGGGCGCCGGCACGGCTTCCAGATTGACCAGCGCCTGGCGCAGGGCCTCGTCCACGCCGGCCCGCCAGTTTTCGGGCGCGATATAATGATCAAAGGCCTGGCGCCCGCCGCATCCGAACGAGCCGCTTTCCTGACGGTCGCCCTCTCCCGCGACCACCGAGATGCTCAACCGGACCATCGGGCGAACATCCCGCACACGGTGGCCGTCGGCCCGCAGGATGTCGACCACCTGCCAGGACCCCGCGAGCGAGGCGCTGACCTGCCGGACACGAGGATCCTTGTCGCGCGCATAGCGATCGATGTCCTGCAGCAGCTTGACTTTCTGCTCGAAGGACGGCGACCCGAGCGGGTTCAGATCCGTGTACAAATGCGCATTGGTGCGCGCCGGGGCCGCGGCATAGCTGCCGCTGTGCCCGGCCTTCACGGCACTGACCGCCGACGCCGCCCGCATCAGCGCGGATTCGGAAATGTCCCCGGCATGGGCATAGCCCGCCGCCTCGCCCGCGACAGCGCGAAGTCCGAACCCTTGCGTCGTGTCGTAGTTCGCCGCCTTCAAACGTCCGTTGTCGAACACAAGGCCCTCGGTTTGGCGGTATTCCACGTACAACTCGCCATCGTCGGCGCCCGCCAGGGCATCCGCCGTGATCCGCAGCGCGGTTTCAAGGCCAAGGCCCGAGGTTTCGAGAAGGTCCAGGTTCGTATCGGCCATAGGTCAAGCGTGTCCTGTCTGGATCGGCGGGCGCGGAAACGGAAACGGCTTTGCCCGGCCGCCGGTCGATCTTGAGATGTGGAAGCATGATGCGCGGCTTCTGCGAACGCCCCATGCGCTATGCGCTTCAGCGCGCTCCCTTTTCGTGTAACATTGCCTTTTGGTGTAACATAAGGTGCCTTTGCGGATTTGCCCACCGGGCAGATACAGCGGGGCGGAGCACTTGAAACCTCTCCCGGTCATGCCGTATGAGGCGGTCAAGATGCTGAGACAACTCTGGTGCGGCCATGAACCGTTATGAAAATCCCCGGATGCCCAATGAAGCGCGCGTCCGTTATCTCGATGGCGACTATCAGGTCGAGTCCCCCGGCAATTTCGTGCGCTGCGCCGTCACCAACACTCCCATTCCGCTCGACGAGCTGAAGTACTGGTCCGTCAAGCACCAGGAAGCCTATGTCGATGCTTCGGCGTCCCTGAAGCGCTACACCGAGGAACGGGAACGCTCGCGCTGACGCGGCACTTGTGGCCGGGCTACCGGGTGGCGCCAGACTGAAAACTGCGGCTCCGCAAGGTCTGCCGCACGAGCCCCTTCAGCCGGGCCGGGTCGTCAACATGCATGGCCACCGCGAGGGTTTCGGTCCGGTTTTCAAGCCAGCGAAAAATTTCGGATCGCGAGGTTTCGATCCGGACCATGTCCTTTTCGGTGGTGACCAGTTGCAAGTCCTCCGATTCGGCCTGGCGCAACAGCTCCGACGCATCCTTCTCCGTAAAGGCATGGTGATCGGAAAAGCTCCGCGTTTTGCGCAGATCCAGACCGAGCCCGGTCAGGGTCGAGAAAAATTTCCCGGGCCGCCCAATCCCGGCAAAGGCGAACAAGGGCAGCCCCGCAAGATGCCCGCTTTCTCCCGCGGTCAAACCGGCCTTGAGGATCGGGACCCCCTTGCGTCCGGCATGGTGGAGGACCTTGCCGGCCCGATCCCCGTCTCCCACAATCACCAGAACGTCCGTTTGGCGCATCTGTGTTTCCAAAGGTGCCCGCAAGGGACCCGCCGGAATGCACAACCCATTTCCCACACCGGTTTGGGCGTCCACCAGAACGAGCCTGAGGTCCTTCTTGAGATCCGGGTTCTGAAAGCCGTCATCCATGACCAGGATATCGATGGCCTGCTGCTCCGCCAGATGGGCACCGGCCACACGGTCGCGGGCCACAACCGTCGGTCCCGATTGCGCCAGCAGCAGGGCCTCGTCCCCGACGTCCTGGCTCGCATGGGTTTGCGGATCCACCAAGACGGGCCCCGGCAGGCGGCCGCCATGGCCCCGCAACAAAAACCCCGGCCTGTGACCGTCCGCCGCCAACAGCTCGGCAAGCATCAGCGAAAACGGTGTCTTGCCGGCCCCGCCGGCAACGTAGTTGCCGATACAGATGACCGGCAGCCGGCTTTCGCCCCTGGGCGCGCGCATCATCCGCCGGCCGGCCACCAGCCCATACACCCAGCCGATTGGAAACAGGGCCATCGCCTTGAAGGAGAACCGTGCCGACCACCAGAAGCTGGGTGCTTGCATGGCGGCTACTCCCCGCCCACCCGCCCGGACGGCGGAAGAAACGGCCCCAACAAGGACAAACACCGGCTCAAGGCGCCACGCCCCTCCTCGACAATCTCCAAAGCCCTGGAAATCTGGGTGGCCCGGGCCGGTCCGTTCTCGAACAACGCCTGAACCGGCCGTGCGAGCATCGAGGGGCTGTCCACCTTCACAGCGGCCCCGTTGTCCCATAGGTGCTTGTAGAGGGTTCGGGCATTCGCGACTTTCGGACCTGAAACAAGCGCCGCCTTGAAACGGATGGCCTCGACGGGATTGTGCCCGCCGACCTCGGCGAAAGACCCGCCGAGAAACGCGATCGGGACAGCACTGTAGAGCGTGTTCATCTCGCCAAGCGTATCACAGAGATAAAGCCGATGGCCTGGACCGGGCAAGTCGCCGGTAGAACGCACGGCAAAAGGCAGCCCGGCGGCTTCCAATTCGCGGATAATCGTCTCCCGCCGGTCCGGATGCCGGGGTGCTAGCAGCAAAAGACTGTCGGGATGGCTTTTCAGGATTTCCCGATGCGCCGCGAGCGCAATCTCCTCCTCACCCGGATGGGTCAAGGCGGCCAGCCATACCGGACGGGTTCCAAGCGCGCGTTTCAGATCCGACAGGGCGCGGGGATCGGGAGTGGGAAGATCGGCGTCGAATTTCAGGTTTCCGGCGAAAGTCACCGTCTTGACGCCGAGGGAGGCGAAGCGGCCCTCATCGGCGCGGGACTGGGCGAGAATGAGATCAAAATGGCCAAGCAAATCCGTGGCGGCCGCGCCCAGACGCTTCCACGAGCGCACCGAGCGGACCGACAAGCGCGCGTTGACAAGGATGGTCCGGCAACGGCGGGTGCGCAAGCCGTTGAGGATCGCGGGCCAGATCTCCGATTCCACGAAAAGCGCAAGCGATGGCCGCCAGTGATCGAGAAACCGGTCAACGAAGGACGGGCTGTCGAAAGGTACGAATTGATGGCCGGCTCCCTCCGGCAGATTGCGCGCGGCAATTTCAGCGGAGGTTCTGGTGACGGTGGTCAGCAAAACGAAGTAACCGCGGTCCGTCAGCGCGCTGATCAGCGGCAGGACGGAATTGGTCTCCCCGACACTTGCCGCATGAACCCAGATCACGCTGCCGGACGGGCGCGGCTGACTGGCCCAGCCGAATTTTTCCCCGCCGCGCACCTTTTCGTCTTTGCCGCGGGACACGCGAACCTTGTGCACGATCCGGTACACCGGGGCGGCCAATCGCGCCAGCAGGAGATAAAGACGAAGCAGGATGGGCGGCCGGATCCCCATGCTACCGTCCGACGAGTTCGTAGGCTCGGCGCGTGGTGGCGTTCAAGCCCTCCTCGACCGATTGGCGGACCCTTTCCAGTTCATCATCTTCCATATCGGACCCGACATGGATCGGTTCGCCGTAGGCGATGGCACCGCGCCCAAAGGGCAGGTTTATGCTGGCCTTATCCCATGAATTCAGTTCGATGCTCCGGCTGGTTGCGACCGCCACCGGCAAAATCGGCCGGCCGGAGTGCTTGGCGAGTTGGACGATGCCGATGCCGGCGACACGGGCTGGACCCTTGGGCACGTCGGCGGTCAGGGCGACGCTGGCGCCCTCTTTGAGCGCGCGCATGGCCTCGATGAAGCCGCGCATCCCGCCGCGCTTGCGGATCTGCCGGCTCTGCTGGCTGCCCGAGGCCCGGATAAGCCCCAGACCCAGCTTTTCCGCCGCGATGGCATTGATTTCCCCATCGGCCGAACGGGAAATCATCACCTTGACCGGCCAGCCATCGGGCCGCGAGAAAGGCATCATGAAATGCTGCCCGTGCCACATGGCGACGATATATGGCAGTCCGGGCTGGATTTTCGGATACACCCCTTCCGGATCCACCGCGAACCGGTTGGTGCGGTAGACGAACTTCAGGTATCCAGCCAGGAGTGAACCGATACCCTTCAGCACGAGGGGGTGCCGGCCGACGGATTTGAGCATGTCTTTTTTGTTTCTTGGTTGGGCCCGACCCTGTCAGACCGCCGCATCGGGGTCCAGAAGGCGATGCATGTGCACGATGAAATACCGCATGTGGGCATTGTCGACGGTTGCCTGGGCTTTCGCCTTCCAGGCCGTGTACGCCTCGGCGTAGTTCGGATAAATGCCGACGATATCCAGTTCCTTGAGATCCCGGAAGGTGATGCCTTCCGGGCTTTCCAATTCGCCTCCAAACACCAGGTGGAGAAGCTGCTTCGGTGCGTCTTGATCGCTCATCGGCATGATCCTGGGAAACTCGGGTTTCGGTTCACATCACTCGACAATGCCGGATATCACGGTACGCGCGGCATCCAAGAGATTGCGCGGCCCGGCAACAAGCGCTGGGTGGCGGGTCTCCGGCTGATTGTACAGGCGCTGCCGCCCGACCAGATCGGTCAGCGCGCCGCCTGCTTCCTGCACCAAAAGGTCGGCGGCTGCAAGGTCCCAATCGCTTGGCCCGGACCGCGCGACCGCCACATCGACCCGGCCGGCCGCGACCAGGGCGAGCCGGTAGGCCAGCGAGCGGATATTGTCCGTCCGCTCAAATCCGGCCGCCGCGATCTGCTTGTTCGCCACAACGGAGTGGGGACCGCTCAACCTTGCGCCCGCGACCGAAACCTGGGAGGAGGCTTGAACGGGCACGCCATTCAATGTCGCGCCGCCGTGTTCGACCGCGCAAAACATCTCCTCCCGGACCGGACAGAACACGGCAGCCGAGACCGGCCGGCCCGCATCGACGACGGCGAGCGCGATCGTCCATTCATCGCCGCCCGCCAAAAAGGCGCGCGTTCCGTCAATGGGATCCGCCACGAAAGTCCGTCTGGCCGCGAGCCGCGACTTATCGTCAGCGGTTTCTTCCGACAGCCAGCCATAGGCGGGACGCTCAGAACGAAGGGTGCGGGCCAGCATCTGGTCCACCGCCATGTCCGCTTCCGAAACGGGCGACTTGTTGCCCTTGAACCAGGTCTTGGGATCCTGGCCGTAATAGGACATCGCCAGCTTCCCGGCCTCGCGCGCGGCCGAGACGAGCAGATCCAGATCCGCCTGATTCTCCGCCCCGGTCGCGGTTCCATCACGCACCGGCAAGAGCCATCCCTTCCACAAGGATCGAAGGGGTCGCCACCGAGTATCTTGCGTCCAAGTCGTTGCCGGGAACGAGCCGGGCGAACATTTCCTTCAAATTGCTGGCAATCGTGATCTCACTGACCGGAAAGGCGATCTCGCCGTTCTCGATCCAGAATCCGGCCGCCCCGCGCGAGTAGTCGCCGGTCACGCTGTTGACGCCCTGCCCGATCAGGTCGGTCACCAGCAAGCCGGTACCCATCTCTTTCATCATCTCCTCGAGCGACCGGCTGCCAGGTTCCAGGGTGAGGTTGGTCGATCCGGGAGACGTTCCCGATCCGCTCCGCTGGGCCCGGCCATTCGGTGTCAGGCCAAGCTCCCGGGCCGTTGCCGTGTCCAGGAACCAGTGCTTCAACACCCCGTTCTCGACCATGTTGAGAACCTCGGCCGCGGTCCCTTCCCCGTCGAAAGGCCGGGTTCCCGCCCCGCGCCGTTTGAAGGGATCGTCCACAATGCGGATGTCCGGCGAGAACACCGCCTCGCCCATCCGGTCCTTCAGGAAGCTCGTCTTGCGGGCAACCGCGGCGCCGTTGATGGCACCGGCAAAGTGGCCGACCAGACTGCGCGCGGCCCGGGACTCATAGATGACATCGACAGTTTGGGACGGCACTTTGCGGGGATTGACCCGGCGCACCGCGCGCTCCCCGGCCCGCCGCCCGATGGCTTCGGCCGGATCCATGTCTTCCAGAAACGTTCTGTAATCGTAGTCGAAGTCACGTTCCATGGCCGTGCCTTCGCCGGAAATCGCGGTCATCGACAACCCGTGGCGGGATGCCAGGTAGGATCCCGTGAAGCCGTGGCTCGTGGCCAGAACGACGCCCGCCAGCCGCCAGGACGCACCGGCCCCGCCGGATTTGGTCACCCCGGACACGGCCAGGCCCGCTTCTTCCGCCGCCCGAGCCCTGTCCGCCAGTTCCCCGGCAGTCGGCTCGACCGGATCCAGCAGTTCAAGCTCCGGCAGGGACATGAGCAGCCTGCCCTCGTCCGCGAGCCCTGCATATGGGTCTTCCGGCGCAGCCTTGGCCATGGCGACCGCCCGCTCGGCAAGCGCATCCATGTCCGAAAATGCATTGGACGAGGCCGCAGCGTAGCGTTTGCCGACAAACACCCGCAAGGTGATGTCATCGCCCTCCGCCCGGTCCGTTTCCTCGACCTTGCCATCGCGCACATCGACCGACAGCGCGGTCCCGGTGATGGCCACCACATCGCAGGCATCAGCGCCAGCGCGCTTCGCAGCCTCGACCATCGCGGCGGCTCGGGACACTAGTGCATCTTGATCAACGACATCTGACATGAGGCGAACTTTCCGGCTTGGAGAGGGTGTTGGGCAGATCTGATTTCCCGCAGAGTGTTTAAGGCCATGGGCGGGCGGCGGCAACCGCAAGCGCCGGCCAGGCGATCGCGCGATTCATCTTGGCTTCAAATGCGGGCGCTTCAATCCAATACGCATCCGGCGAAATATAGATATGAACACTTGATGAATCCAGAAGTGACACTCCAGTAACCGTCTTTCGAGGCAACGTATTCTTAACTGTAGTTTTTAAGTGCTCCATGACCCCTTTCTCATAGGGTTGGTTCCGTCGAACGGACAAAAAAACAAACAGGTCCGACGGAGAGGCAAATTGAGACGTCAAACAGTTCAGGACACACTCGAACACACCGGCCCCGGAACACAGACGCTTCCGGGGCCAGACTCCCTGCCCTTGCGTTTCGAGCGATGCGCCCCGGGATCGAATGTGCCCGGCGATATCTACCTCGATGCGGCGCAGGTCATCGTGAAGCGGCGCTCCGCAGGGGTTCCCCTCACGATTGTTGTTCCGATGTCCATGTTCGAGGGTGTGATGGTGTCGGTGGTTCCAGGCGACAGCTTCGGCACCGTGAAAGCCACCTTGAGCTTGCGCCATCGCGACCCGGCTTTGTGCATTCCGCTTGCGGAGACAACAAGTCCGGAGAGTCTTTCAACGATCTGGACGGCCTGGGCACGGCGCCTCGGGTTGCCGATGCTTGTCTGTGACCTCGGCGGCAACGTGCAGCCGATCGAAGCCTATAGTGTCAAGCGTGAAGCGCCGCCCGCGCCGCGCCGCCGTCTGCCGCTGCTGACCGGACGCCGGCCCCGTTTCCTGGTTCGCCGGATCACGGGACGCCCTGCCGAAACCATGAAGATCCACAGCCGGGAGCGGGAGATCATCGCCCGGGATTGAGCGGCGCCCGCCCTAGGCGCTTGCGATCAACGCGTCGGCGGCTAAACCGGCAAACACGATCCAGCCATACCGGGTGTTGGAGCGGAAGAGTTTCAGGCATTGGTCCGGGTCGTCGATATCCAGCACCAAGACTTGCCACAGCAGATGCGCCGCCCCGGCGGCGATCCCCACAAACGCGGCGGGGCCGGCATCGGCAAAGGCCGCCGCGAGCGCAAACAAGGCCGTCGCGCCGAGATAAAGCGCGACCAGGGCCGGTTTGGTCCGTGCGCCAAACAGGCGGGCCGTGGAGCGGACCCCGACAAGGGCGTCGTCCTCCTTGTCCTGATGGGCGTAAATCGTGTCATAGCCGATCGTCCAGCAAATCCCCCCCAGATACAGGAATACGGCTGGCCAGGCGAGGGATCCGAATTCGGCTGCCCAGCCCATCAAGGCGCCCCAGGAAAAGGCCAGACCGAGAAACAGCTGAGGCCAGTCCGTCACGCGCTTCATGAAGGGGTAGATCGCCACGACAGCAAGCGAGGCAATGCCAAGACCGATCGCGAAGCTGTTGAACTGGATCAGAACGAAAAAGCCGACCAATGCCTGGACAACCAGAAAAACCTTGGCTTGTTTGCGGCTGATCTGACCGGCCGGAATTGGGCGCGAGCGGGTCCGCTCCACCTGCCGGTCAATGTTTTCGTCCACAAGATCGTTGTAGGTGCAGCCGGCCCCGCGCATGGCGACCGCACCGATCAGGAACAGAAGCAAATGCCAAGGATTGGGCCAGGGATGCCCGGCCGCGATGGCGGCAAGGGCGGCGGACCACCAGCAGGGCCACAACAGCAACCACCATCCAATGGGCCGCTCCCACCGCGCCAACCGCGCATAGGGCCTGGCCCAGGAAGGCAAATGGGTGTCCACCCAATGTTGCTTGACCGCATCGTGGACGGGACCGGTGTCTTTCGTCGAAAACAGCATAGCGGGTGTTTAACGGTTCTCGTCTGATGTTGCGAGGGTTTTTGAACAGGCCGGCCTGCGCAAGCCCCTCTTGAAGGTGCCCATCTCCGGCGGCCGGACGCAGCGCGATCCGCAAAACCGGCGCGTTTCTCAACCAGCTTCAAACCGCATGACGACAAGAGCCTGTGAGCGGACCAGCCTTGGCTCGAAGCGCTGCCGGGTTTGTGCGCTCCGCGCGGCCATGATAAGCCACGGCTAAATCCTGTGTCGCGTCCGCCTGACTGGCGCGATCCGTTCCCCTTGCACCAGAAACTGCACAAGAAGCCTCTTTCATGAATATCCTCCTGCTTGGTTCTGGTGGCCGTGAACACGCTCTCGCCTGGGCGATTTCGGCCTCCCCCCTGCTTGGCACTCTTTATGCTGCCCCCGGCAATGCCGGGATCGCGGATCTCGCCGAGATCGTCGACCTGGATGTGTCGGACCACCCCGCCGTCGTGTCGTTCTGCAAGGACAAGGACATCGGGCTCGTGGTCGTGGGACCGGAGGCCCCGCTGGTGGCCGGCCTGGTGGATGACCTGGAAACCGCGGGCATCAAGGCTTTCGGCCCCAGCAAGGCTGCCGCGCAACTGGAAGGTTCGAAGGCCTTTACCAAGTCCATCTGCGATATCGCGAACATTCCCACGGCAAAATACGGCCGGTTCGATACCGCGGAAGCCGCGCGCGTATACGTCAAGAGGACCGGCGCGCCCATCGTGGTGAAGGCCGATGGCCTTGCAGCCGGCAAGGGTGTCGTTGTTGCCCAAACCGAAGCCGAGGCCATTGCAGCGATCGATTCCTGTTTCGACGGTCAATTCGGCGAGGCGGGAGCCCTTGTTGTGATCGAGGAGTTTCTCGAGGGCGAAGAGGCGAGCTTCTTTGTTCTGTCGGATGGCAAGAACATTCTTCCGCTGGCGACCGCGCAGGACCACAAACGGGCCTTCGACGGCGATCAAGGCCCGAACACGGGCGGCATGGGCGCCTATTCCCCGGCGGCGGTGATGACCGGGGAGCGTGTCGAGGCGGTGATCGAACAGATCATAAAGCCCACCGTTTCGGCCATGGCCGAGCGGGGGACACACTTCAAGGGCGTTCTCTACGCCGGACTGATGATCACGGAAGACGGCCCGAAACTGATCGAGTACAACACCCGCTTCGGCGATCCGGAATGCCAGGTGCTGATGATGCGTCTGAAAGACGATATCGTGACGCTCATGCTCGGCGCGGTTGACGGGACCTTGGACCGCATGTCCGTGCGCTGGCACGCGGAACCGGCCCTGACCGTGGTGATGGCGGCCAAGGGGTATCCGGGCAGCTATGGCAAGGGAACGGAGATCCAGGGCCTCGAAAGCGCCGCGCCGGGCCCGAATGTGGAAGTCTTCCATGCCGGCACCCGGCGGGACGATGGCCGGGTTGTGGCGAATGGGGGACGTGTGTTGAACGTGACCGCGCGTGGCCCTTCGCTCAAACAGGCGCGGGATCTTGCCTATGCGGCGGTCTCGAACATCACCTGGCCGGACGGGTTCTACCGAACCGACATCGGCTGGCGCGACATCGAGCGCTCATCCTGATTTGCCACAAGCGTGACGCCGTCACGGACAAATCGACAACCCGGTGACCGATGCAAAGGTGATGACGATGGATAAGGAACCGGCGGATCTCTTTCCCGGGTTCGACACCCGGCATATTGCGACGGACCTGACCGATATCCATTGCCGGATCGGCGGCAGCGGGCCGCCGATGCTGCTGCTTCACGGTTATCCGCAAACCCATGCGATGTGGCACCTTGTTGCGCCTGCCCTGGCCGAGCACTTCACGCTCGTGCTCGCCGATCTGCCGGGATACGGCAAATCCGGGATCCCGCCGCTTGGCGCGGACCATGAGGCCTATTCCAAACGGACCATGGCGGCGGCCATGGTCACGGCCATGGACCGGCTGGGTTTCGGCCGGTTTCACCTTGCCGGTCACGATCGGGGCGGACGGGTTGCCTACCGCCTGGCCCTCGATCATCCGCAGTGTGTCGAGAAGATCGCCGTCATCGACATTTTGCCAACCTATGATTACTGGGCAAGGCTCGACCGGGCGTTCGCGCTCAGGATTTATCATTGGGCGTTTTTGGCCCAGCCCGCTCCTTTTCCGGAAACCCTGATCGGCGCCTCGATGATCCCGTTCCTGGAGCACACCCTCGCAAGCTGGACAGGCGCCAAAAGCCTTACCGCCTTCGCGCCGTCGGCCCTTGATCACTACAGGACCGCCTTCCGTGCGCCCGGGAGAATTGCCGCGAGCTGCGAGGACTACCGCGCCGGGGCCGGCATCGACGTGGAGCACGATGCTCAAGATCGCGCATCCGGGAACAAGATCGAAGCTCCGTTGCGTGTCCTGTGGGGGACAACCGGCATTGCCCAATCAGGGGATACGCCTTTGTCCGCCTGGAAGAACTGGGCCTCCGATTGCAGCGGCACCGGCTTGACGGGCGGGCATTTTCTGCCCGAGGAAAATCCAAACGACGTAATTACAGACCTTCTGACCTTTTTCAGGTAAGGCCGGCGCCAGCTTCAGCCTGTGAACTGCGGATCGAACAATCGCGCGACCGCCGCTCAGCGGCAGCCCCCGGGATGGTCCGCCGGACGCGAGGCCTGGATTGCGCGGCGCGGGATAAACATCCGCCACGAACCGGAAAATACAACTCTTATGCACACCCCATTAAATACACACTCTTATTTCTGTACAAGCAACTTTCGAGGATCTATACTTTTCGTACAATGGAGCTCTATAATATTTCCTAAGTCCGTGATGCTCCATAATCTTCATTTCTTCAGAACTTCAAAACTTAATATTTCATTAACGTGAAAGTTCAAACAGAATTAACTTATGTTCGGCACTCTTGAATCTGGGATTCGTGTTCTGCAAGACCGCTGCCAACAGAATATCGGAAAAACAAAGCGGCAAGCGAACAAGTTCGGGGTCGCGAACCTTGGATCAGAAGAGATCTGAGACCCGTCTGGGAGCTCGAGTGTGCGTATGGAAGACGTAAGGGATGGTGGGCAGGAGCACGCTGGGGGGAACCGCGGCCTCGCGAATGGCCGGTTCAGCCGGCGCCTCGATTCCGTTTTCCGCGCATGGAGCGCCAATGGGCGGCAAATCGAAAAGCCGCTGAAGGTAACCTTTTTCACCTTTCTCGTGGTCATGGCCGCGGTGCTGATCATCCAGAACCTGGTGACCGAATACCGCAATTTTCAAAAACCGATTGCCGAGACCGCCGCCGTGGCCGAGGACCTGCTTCGCCAGCAACGGCTGGATGCCAAGGTGAGTCTTGAGCACGCCCTGGCGGGAATCCTGCACAACAGCGCGCTGACCGCTGCCATCGCATCGCAGTCCCGCAACGCTCTGGCCGAGGGACTGGGACCGGTTGCCGGCGAACTGAAGGCCCGGCATGGGGTCGCCGAGATCGTGGTTTTCGATCGTCAGTTGACGATGCTCCATTCCACGTCCGGGCCCGCCGCAGCCGCCGGGCCATCCACCCTGCTTCGTCTTTCAAGCCGCGTTCAACGCACGGCCAGCGGGGTCGAGTATACCGGCGACGGCCAGCTGTCCATCGCCGTTGTCCGTCCGTGGCTGGCAGACAGCCAGACCGTCGGATACGTCCAGATTTCGAAGACGTTGGACAAGCCACTCGCGGTGATCGGCCAGGTTCTCGATGCCCGTGTGGCGATGATACACCACCTGGATCGCGTTCCAACGGGGTCGCAAGCGGCGCTCGGGAGCGATGGCTGGACCCATGCCGGTGCCTTTGCATATCAAACCGAGGGGCTGGACGGTCTTCCGTCCTCCTTCGCGGCCCTTCTTGAGGAGGGCTTGACCGGACTGTCCTTTCTGGAACGTTTGAATTTCGACGATCGCCAGCTGACCTTTGCCCATGGCCTGACCCTGCCGCACGCCGACGATGAACCGGCCGCGACGGTCGTTGTGCTGCAAGACGTAACGTCAGAATTCAGGTCCTTTGTGTTCAGAACCGCCACCTTGATTGTCACGGTCGCTTTTCTCGCCCTGATTTTCTGGCTGATTTTCTCAAGACTGATCCGCGCGCTGCAGCAGTCGATCGTGGCAACCCGCCAGAAACTGGAACGGGAAGTCGACGCCAATACCAAGGAACTGGAATACAGCAAGGATCGCTTGCTCGAGGCGCAGAAAATCGCATCGGTCGGCAGTTGGGAAAGGGATCTGGTTACCGGCGAGATGCACTGGTCCGACGAGATGTATCACATCGTCGGCGTCCCGCTGGACACCGAATGCGCGGCCGCGCGGCAGGTCCTGTTCCGGCAGATCCCGCCGGCGGAACGGCCCATGCTTGAAGAGGCCATGGATCGGGCCATCAAGACCTGTTCCGACTTCGACTACGAGCACCAGCTGATCCGCCGGGACGGTGCTGTCAGACATATCCATGTCCGCGGCTATGTTCTGGCCGATGACAAGGGGAACGCGACCAAGATCTTCGGCACGTCACACGACATCACCGATTGGCACAGGGCACGCCAGCAAAGCCAGCTTCTCGCCGGGATCCTCGAAGCCTCGATGAACGAGGTGTATCTTTTCGACGCAAGCACATTCTTCTTCGAATATGCCAACACCTGCGGCCGCGAAAACCTTGGCTACACCATGGAAGAGCTGATGACCCGCGCGCCCTGGGACATCAGCCCCCAGCATACCGAAAGCACGTTCAGGCAAATGCTGGCGCCCTTGTTGCGCGGGGAGGTTGGCGTTCTCAATTTCGAAAGCGTCCAGATCCGGAAGGATGGAACCGAATATCCCGTCGATGTCCGGCTGCAACTCTACCGGGAGCGCAACCGCGACCTGTTTGTCGCAATCGCCAGCGATCAATCGGAACGCACGGCCCGCGAACACGAAACGCGGGCCGCCAAGGAAGCCGCCGAACGGATCGCCTATTTCGATCAATTGACGGGACTGGCCAATCGCGCCGCCTGTCAGCGGGATGCCGAGAGACTTTTCCGTCCCTCGAATACCGCCAAACCCTCATTCATCATCCATATGGATCTGGATAACTTCAAGCGGATCAACGACACGCTCGGCCATCCGGCCGGGGATTATTGCCTGGAAGAGGCGGGCGAGCGCCTGCGCAGATGCTGTACCGAGATCGGCACCGCCTACCGGTGGGGCGGCGATGAATTCGTAATCCTCGCCGATGGCCCGGACGCGGATCCCGAAGAATTGTGCGAGCGCGCCAATCTGGTGATGCGGGCCCCCATGGATTTTGAGGGCAACCAGATCTGGCCGTCGGTCAGCATGGGCGTTGCCCGCTGCCCGCAGGACGGGACCGATTTCGGAACCCTGCTTGTTCACGCGGATCTTGCGCTCTACCGCTCAAAGGACAATGGCAAGGACCGGTGGAGCTACTTCACAAACGACATGAAGGTCGACAGCGACGCGGAAGCCCGGATCGAAAAGGAACTCCGGGAAGCCATCCAGCGGGACGAAATTTTCCTCGTGTTCCAGCCTCAGGTCAACATCCGCACCCAAAAGGTGACCGGGGTGGAGGCCTTGGTGCGCTGGCGTCACCCCACGCGCGGCGTTCTGGGTCCGGGCGCGTTCCTTCCCGTCGTGGAAAAGACCAATCTGGCATCCATCGTCGGCAATATCGTGATCGACAAGGCGCTTCAAGCCGCGCGGGCCTGGCAAGATCAGGGCCGGGACTTTGGCCGTGTCGCGGTGAACCTTTCCCCGTCCCATCTGTTTTCGGGGAACCTTTTGAACGACTTTCACGTTGCGATGGACAAGCACGGGGTGGAGCCGAGCCTGATCACCGCGGAGGTCTTGGAGTCGGTCTTCCTCGACGATGCGAGATCCGACAATTCCAAGGTTCTCGAGGAACTTCACAGCCTGGGTGTGCACATCGAACTCGATGACTTTGGAACCGGTTATGCGTCGCTGTCCCACGTGGCCGACCTGCCGATCAACGGCTTGAAGATCGACCGGTCCTTTACCAATCAGGTCCTGGAGGACGTGAAAAAGGAAATCGTCGTCAACCAACTGATCAATCTGGCCCGGTCGCTGGATATCGGGGTCGTGTGCGAAGGCGTGGAGACCGACGCGCAGTTTGACCGGTTGCGCATGATGGGCGATTTTTCGGTCCAGGGCTACCTGATCGCCCGGCCGATGCCGTTCGAAGACATGTCGGAGTGGCTGGCGTCTTCACCGGAAGACCTGCTTTTTGTCATCTGATCGAAACGGCGGTTTGGCCAGTCCCGCGTGCTGATCCGCTGTAGCGGCGCCCTATCCGCGGTCCTGCGGATTTGCCCATCCTCCCGTTTTGACTATCCTGATGGCCCACCGCGCCGCGAAAGGCGTGGCACTCATCCCGGTGTCCGGCACTTGCGCGTCTGTCGTGTGGCCAGGACACGCCAAACCAAATCGACTTCACCCAAAGCGCCGTATGACCCTGCGGCTATTACAAGACGTGAGTTCGGGAAACGAGAAGGCGTTTGGACATGAAAATCGGCCTGGCCCTTGGCGGCGGCGGCGTGCGGGGAATGTCCCATATCCCTGTTCTTCAGGCATTCGATGAGCTTGGCCTGAAACCCCACGCCATCGCGGGGACATCGATCGGTGCCATTCTCGGCGCCGGATATGCCAGTGGATTGTCGGGCAGCGACCTGCGCAAGATCGCGCTGGACCTGTTTTCGGACCGCAACAAGACCCTCGGCCATCTTTGGAAACTGCGGCCCAAACGCCTGGCGGATTTGTGGAGCGGAGCGAATGTCGTGTTTGACCCCGTCAAGGTTCTGGAGATCTTCGTCGCCGAACACCTTCCCGATCACTTCGAAGATCTGGACATTCCCCTGACCGTTCTGGCAACGGACTTCTACGGCTGCCAGGAGGTTGATATCTCCTCGGGGCCGCTGTTGCCCGCCATCGCCGCGTCCATCGCCATTCCCGCCGTTTTCCGCCCGGTCAAGCGCCAGGAACGCATTCTGGTCGACGGCGGTGTGGTCAATCCGCTGCCCTTCGACCGCCTGCCCGAGGACTGCGATATCGTCGTTGCGGTGGACGTGGTCGGATCCCCCGTCCCAAGGCCGGATCGCCACCTGCCCTCATCCTTCGACGCCTTTTTCGGAACGTCCCAGATCCTGATGCAAACCATTACCCAGGAAAAACTGAAACGCAGAAAACCCGACATTCTGCTGCAACCCGAACACGATCTCATCCGGGTTCTCGACTTCATGAAGACCCCGGAAGTGCTGGAAAAGGCCGAACCGTTGCGGAAGGAAGCGATCCGGCAACTGGATCTGCTTCTATCGAACGAAAAATACCAATCTTCATTGTAAAATACATCGATAGAATTAGTACAGACGCACAAAAAACAATGTATTAGTAAAAATTTATCTTTTTAATCCGATCATTGTTTTGAGACGAACTGATCGGCACGAAAAAATGAAACACGGTTCCGTTGATATCGAAAACTGCCCCGTGAGCGAAGAAGTGCTGCGGCAACTGACTGCCGAGACACTTTCCCAGGCCACCGAGCAGGCGCGGCGGCTGCCCAGCCCTCAACGGAGCCAATTGGCGGTCTACTGTTACCGGCGGGCGCATCTTAGGCCCTTGGGCCTCGCGGTTGCCGCGGATTGCACCCGGGAAGGTTTGATCAAGGAAGCAGGTTACGCCGGCAACATCATCCATCAGCAAGCCGCCGAACGGCTCGGTTTGCCGGGGGCCGACGCATCGCTCCCGCGGCATGGAAAACGGCCGGTTTCGTTAAGCAGGGTTTAGAGCATCGAGCGTGTGAACACGCCGGATGCGCAAGCATATCGATATAGGTCAGCTTCCGAGCGGAAGCCGCATACGGCATGTCCTCCGCTGATCTCGCCCGTTCTCGGGTCCGTTTTTCGGGGCAGGGTCTTCCTCCCGCCTGCCTCCACTTGGCAGCTGGTCCTGGGTAACATCCCAAGGCCGGTTGCCAGTTCTTTTTTCAGCGCCCCACCGCAACAGTGTGAAAATCACTTGCCAGTTGCCGAGCCGGTTCTAACCTTAATAGTTGGCCTGTCCGGTGAGCTCTTGAGGAGGACCGTCTGATGATACGTGTAGCTTCCGTTGGAACCGTCTCTGCCCTGTCCCGGTTGTCCGGGCTGGCAGGCGCCATTCTGCTGTTCCTTGCCGGACCCGCCCTTGCGGTCTGCCAGCTGATTGCCGACGACCGGTCCTTTGAGCCGAAACGGCTGCCCGTTGCGCTTGCCCCGAACGAGGTGCAGATCAGCTATATCGGCCATTCCACGTTTGAACTCGAAACGCCCCAGGGTGTGCGGATAGCGACGGATTACAACGACCGGTACAAACCAGCCCGCCTGCCCACTGTCGTGACCATGAACGGCGCACACAGCACGCATTACACCCTCAATCCGGAGCCCGAGATCGAACATGTCCTGCTCGGGTGGAACCCGGAGGGCGGCGCAATGGATCACGATCTCATCGTTGAGGACGTCCGCATCCGCAACATTCAAACCAACACCCGCGGCTGGGACGGGGAAACCCGGCGGCTCGGGAACTCCATCTTCGTGTTTGAAGTCGCGGACCTTTGCATTGCCCATCTCGGGCATCTGCATCATCAGCTGACAGACGAAGATCTGACCCGGCTCGGGCAGATCGACATTGTGATGGCCGCCGTCGACAACTCGGCAACGATCCGCCACGACAGCCTCATGAAGGTGCTGGAGGCTGTCCAGCCCTCCTTGGTCATTCCGATGCACTTTCACTTTTTCGGCTCGCTCGACGCCTTTACCGCCCGCGCGTTGGAAGCGGGTTTCATCGTCGAGATGGCGAGCGAACCAAGGCTGATTGTCCGCCGGGATGAATTGCCGGGCGAGAAGACCGTCCTGGTGATGATGCCGGGTGGCGGTTAACAGAGCGGCCGCCCGAGGTTCGTGCTCAGGCTTGCGAAACGGAGGCTGCGTCGACCTGAAAGAAGTGCAAAGCGCTGTCGCCGGCCCGGCGCTCATCGCGTTTCGTGAAGCCGGCGGGATTGTCGATCACGGCACCGGCGCGCTCCTCGAGAACACAGACCGCACCGGGCGTCAGCCAACCGCCGGCCAAGGCCGAGGCGAGCGCTTTTTCGCCAAGCCCCAGGCCGTAGGGCGGATCCGCGAAAAGGAGATCGAAAGGCTCGATCGTGCCGGCATCGCCGAGACGCGTCGCATCCCGGCGAAAGATTTTCGCCACCCCGTTGAGCCCCAGCGTTTCCATGTTTTGGCGAATCACGCCGCGCGCGGCCGCCCCTTCCTCGATGAAGGTGCAATGGCGCGCCCCGCGGCTGAGCGCCTCCAGCCCCAAGGCGCCGCTGCCGGCGAACAGGTCCAGCACACGAAGACCGTCGAAGTCCAGCCCATGACCGTGAGCCAGGATGTTGAACAGGGTTTCCCGCAAGCGATCCGTTGTCGGCCGGGTCGCTTGCGTCTTGGGCGCCGCAATCGCGGCCCCCTTGTGACGGCCGGCGATGATCCTCACGACCGTCCCCGCGCCCCCCGCGGCCCCGACGGCCGCTTCGGCCCGCCCGGACCCGGACGTTCCCGGTTCGCACGCTGTTCACTGCGCGCATCCTGACGCTTGTCCTCCAGCAATCCGTCCTCACCCCAGATGCGGCGGCCAGCCGGTTTCCTGTCCTGACGGCCCTGCTCGCGCCTATCGTCGCGCCTGTCATCGCGGCGGTCGTCGTTCTTGCCGCCACTTTTCCCCGCAAAGGGTTTCTTGCGCGTGACCGCCTGCGCGCCCGCGCGCGCCGTCATCCAGTGGGCGTCAGCCGTCTTTTTCCCGGCGCCGTCCGGCTTGCGCCCGCCCTTGGCGGGCCCTTTGCGGACAGGGCCCTTCTTGGCTGGCTGGACCGGCACGGCCTGATTGAGGATCGGGGCCTCGAAATCGGCGCCCGCTTCCATGGCCAGCTTCTCGCCCAACTGATCCCTGAGGACCCGGCCGCGAATTTCGCGGACGGCGCCGTCTTCAAGGTCGGCGAGCTGGAAGGGTCCGAACGACACCCGGATGAGGCGGTTCACGGAAAGGCCAAGATGCTCGAGCACCCGCTTCACTTCCCGGTTCTTGCCCTCGCGAAGCCCGATCGTCAGCCAGACATTGTCCCCCTGCTCCTTGTCGAGGCTCGCCTCGATGGCCCCATAGAGAACGCCGTCAATGGCCACGCCGTCAGCCAGTCCATCGAGTTCGGCCTGGGTGATCTTTCCGAATGCCCGCACCCGGTAGCGGCGGAGCCAGCCGGTGGAGGGCAATTCCAGAACCCGCGCCAACCCGCCGTCATTGGTCAGCAGAAGCAAGCCTTCGGTGTTGATATCGAGACGTCCGACAGACAGAACGCGCGGCAGATCGGCCGGCAGCTTCTCGAACACCGTGGGCCGCCCTTCCGGATCCTTGTTTGTCGTCACCAGACCACGGGGCTTGTGGTACAGCCACAGGCGCGTGCGCTCGCGCATCGGCAGCGGCGTGCCGTCGACGACCACCTTGTCGTCCGGGCCGACCGTCACGGCCGGTGTGGGCAGGACCTTGCCGTTCACCTCGACCCGGCCGGCGGCAATCCATGTCTCCGCTTCCCGGCGGGAGCACAACCCCGCGCGCGCCATCACCTTCGCGATCCGCTCGCCGGATGACTCCACTCCGGCGACTGATGGTTTTGCGGCGTCGGCGCGCACCGGCGCTGCGCTTTTTTTCGGCGCACCGGTTTTCGGCGCACCGGTTTTCAACCCGCCGGGCTTTGCGCTCCGCGGGCCCTTCGGCGGGCCGGACTTCCTGCGGTCGTCCGCCCGCGCGTTTCCCGCACCGTGCCCGGGCCTCGACTTGTTTCGGTTGTTTTTGTAATCGCTCATAAGCGCCTCATAGCAGAGCCACCACCGTTCGGGAATCGGGAAAACACCTCCGCGCCCTCCAGGATGCCGGAAGTCCTCCCCCCTATGAAGCCGGGGAACCGGGGGATAGTCTGAAGATTATGGAAGATAGACCACAGACAAGCGCACCGCGTTTCATGGATCTAGCCCTTGAGGAAGCGGAAATGGCCGCCCGGCGCGGTGAAGTGCCCGTGGGCGCCGTTCTGGTGCGGGGGACCGAAATCTTGAGCCGCGCCGGAAATCGCACCTTGGAACTGAACGACCCGACGGCTCATGCCGAGATACTGGCGATCCGGGAAGCCTGCGCGCGGCTCAACTCCCAACGGCTCCCCGGCTGCGATTTATATGTGACGCTGGAACCCTGCCAGATGTGCGCCGGAGCCATCTCGTTCGCCCGCATTCGCCGTCTCTACTACGGCGCGGCCGATGAGAAAGGCGGAGCGGTCGACCACGGGACCCGGTTCTTTCACAGCGCGATCTGCCATCATGCGCCGGAGATTTACGGCGGATTGTCCGAAGAAGCCGCTGCCCGGCTTTTGCGGCACTTTTTCAAGAACCGCCGGTCATTCCCCTAGGTCATATTGCAATACTACG
This sequence comes from Roseibium aquae, assembly GCF_008711285.1. Classification (GTDB taxonomy): domain Bacteria; phylum Pseudomonadota; class Alphaproteobacteria; order Rhizobiales; family Stappiaceae; genus Roseibium; species Roseibium aquae. Next base: position 145,913 of record NZ_VXDC01000007.1, on the reverse strand, counting down.
CTGTGCCTTTCCGAACACACTCCTTTCCCGTAATTGCGGCCGCAACCCAGGATCGTGCCCATGTTCAAGCAAGCGTCACACAAAACGGTCATGACTTACGGGCAGTAGGCAGGAGCTGCTTGCTGTCTCACAGGAGGCTCCCGAAATGAAACTCACTTCAGTTGTTGCCACAATTGGCCTGTGCAGCGCGACCGCTTTGAACGGCGCATATGCAGCTGATCTCCCGGTTGCACCGGAGCCGGTGGCCTACGTCCGGGTCTGCGATGCGCACGGGAACGGCTTCTTTTATCTGCCCGGGACCGAAACCTGTCTGCGGGTATCTGGGCGGGTCCGGGCCGATTACCGATTCCGCGACTTCGGTGATGCCCCGAACCGTTGGGACAGCGACACCGACATGAGCACCGAATTCCGGGCTCGGGGTTACGTGCGCCTCGACGCAAGGACACACACAGAATTCGGACTTCTGCGCACCTATGTCGGTTACTACATCACCAACACAACAGGGGGAAGCGACGATCCGACGCTCGAATATGCTTACATCCAGTTCGGCGGGCTGACCGCAGGCCGTGCCACGTCCTTTTGGGACTTCTGGACCGGCTATGCGATGGATATGCAGCTGGAAACCTATTCCGACACGGAATCAAATCTTTTTGCCTACACCTATGGCTTCGGCAACGACCTTTCCGCCAGCCTTTCGGTCGAGCATGGCACAGAACGGCGCAACAACATTGCGGGTGTCGGAACCCTGGTGTCGACCAATCTTTACGGTGGCCACAAGTGGCCGGATCTCGTCGCCAATCTGAACATCGATCAGGATTGGGGCTCCGCGCAATTGATGGGTGCGCTGCACCACGTCTATGTCAATTCCTCCACAGCCGCCGTCGCGGACAGCCCGCTTGGCTGGGCGATCGGGGGCGGCGTCGAAGTCAAGCTCGGCCAGTTCTTCGGAGGCGGCAAAACGAAGGTCGCGCTGCAAGGGGTCTATACAGACGGCGCGAGCGGCTATGCGACCACAGGCTGGGCAAACAGGATCACCGATGCCGTGGTCGTGGATGGCACCGATACGAGAACGACCAAGACCTGGAGCATCTATGGCGGTATCCACCAGCCGCTGTCCGGCACCGTAAGCTTCAACCTCGATGCCGGCTATCACAATGCCGATGCTGGCGTGTCCGCGTTCGACTTCACCCAATGGGACATTACGCCGAACGTGACCTGGGTGCCGGTGTCCGGCCTGGAGATCGGTGCCGAGATCCAATACCGTGACCTGGATTACAGCGCCGTGTCGGGCCTCGCGGACACCAACGAATTCGTCGGATCTTTCCGCATCCAGCGGTCCTTCTAGAGTATCGGGCTGTTTGTTCGAAACGCCCAAAGATGCCCGGCAACTCAAGAAAAGATCAGCGGGTGTTGAATCGATGTCGATTGAACACCCGCTGATCTAGAGCTATTGCAGGCCAAGGGTTGGGCAAGGCCCGGCAAACCGTCCGGCCGCCCAGTCAATTCTGTTGCGCCACTTCAGCCCAATAGCCTTGAACACGCTCCCATAGACCACGGCGCCACAGGTCGTTGTGATCGCCCTCCTCGATAACCTCCAGCCGTTTCGGCAAACCGGCAAGATCGTAAAGGGCACGACCGTGGGCAAACGGAATGACCCGGTCCCGCGTTCCATGAACGATCAGCAGCGGAACCTTGAGGTCCGCGATTCGCTCGCGGGTCAGGAAAGGGTCCTTGATCAGCAGATGCACCGGCAGCCAGGGATACTGTTCGGCGGCAATGTCGGCCACCCCGGTATAGGGAGCCTCAAGAACGACCATAGCGGCGGACGGACGGGCGGCGGCGACCGCCGCGGCAACACCGGTGCCAAGCGACTCCCCATACAAAATGATGGCCCGGCCGGACTGTTCAAGGCGGTCAAAAAGCTCGATCCCGTCGGCGATAAAAGCCGCTTCCGAAGGCCGGCCCTCGCTGCCGGGATAGCCACGGTAGCTGACCGCCTTGAGCCCATAGCCCTGATCGACAATCCGTTTGTAGCGGCTGGCGCGATCCGACAGATTGCCGCCCTGTCCATGAAAGTAAAGCACCGTCGGCGCCGACGGATCGGACGGTTCGGCCGTCCACACGAGAAGATGCGTGCCGTCGGCAAGCGCGACCCGCTCCGCGGTCACGCCCGAAAGCCCTGCCGCCTGCGGCGTGTCGAGAACGCCCCCCGGCCGGAAGACCAGATCTCTTTGAACGGCATACATATAACCGGCGACGGCAGCGTAGGTCGCGACCAGTACGAGGAGCGCGGCGGCAAGACCCCGCTTGATCGTGTTCGCGCGCCGGCCGGCCGTTCGTTCCGTGATCGCGTTCTTCTTGTCAATCATGCGGGTTTCCGGTTCCTTTTGATCCTGTGTGGCTGGCTCGACGGCGCGGGCCGCTGGCCTGTGCGGCGGAGAAACACCTTTGGCGAGACTTACTTGCGGCCGAACAGTTTCTCGATATCGCTGAGCTTGAGTTCAACCCAGGTCGGCCGGCCGTGATTGCATTGACCCGACATCGGCGTGGCCTCCATGTCCCGCAGCAATCGATCCATTTCCTCGACGCGCATACGCCGGCCGGAGCGGACGGACCCGTGGCAGGCCATCGTCGCCGCCACATGGTCCAGCTTTTCCCTGAGGCCATCGGCCGTGTCCCACTCCGCCAGTTCATCGGCCAGGTCCCTGACCATCCCGCGGATGTCCATATCGCCCAAAACCGCCGGGGTCTCGCGCACAACAACGGCGCCCGGCCCGAAGGCTTCCAGCACCAGACCGACCTCTGCAAGGTCGCCGGCGCGCTCGACGAGACGCGCGACATCCTCATCGGGCAGTTCCACCACTTCGGGAATGAGCAGCATTTGCCGGGCCACCGCTTTGCTGGCCAGATCGGTCTTGAGCTTTTCATAGACAAGCCGCTCGTGGGCCGCGTGCTGATCGACAATCACCACGCCATCCTCGGTCTGCGCGATGATGTAGTTTTCGTGGAGTTGGGCCCGTGCGGCCCCCAAAGGCAGAGCCGTCCGCCCCGGAGCGTGGTCCGCCTCGTTCGCCCGCGCATCGGCGCTGGGTCTGGTCACGTCCGCCAAGCCGCCTTGGATCTGTGGACCGGTAAAGAAAACCGAGTCCTCGGACATGCCGCCCCCATGGGCGGCGCCTGCCTCCAGGGGGCGGAACGAGCCCGGGTCCCACGACCGGACCGGCGATGCCGCGAAGGGAAAGGACATGCGCCTCCCACCAAGGGGCGAAGTCGTGGCCGGAGTTGGGGCCAGGGTTGAGGCCAGGGTTGAGGCCGGTTCCGTGCCCGTGCGGCCGTCAACCGCCATGCCGGCACGAATGGCCTCCATGGCCGCGGCCGCGTTCGACGTCGAGGAACGGTGCCCGGATTGAACCAGAGCCTGCTTGATCGCTCCGACCAGAAGCCCCCGCACCAGCTGACCGTCGCGGAACCGGACATCGGCCTTGGCTGGATGAACGTTCACGTCGACAAGCGCAGGCTCGAGTTCAACAAAAAGAACCACCACAGGATGCCGGTCGCGGGCCAGAACGTCGGCATAGGCGCCCCGCAAACCCGATAGAAGAAGCTTGTCCTTCACAGGGCGCCCGTTGACGAAAAAGAACTGATGCTGCGCATTGCCCCGGTGGAAGGTGGGCAGACCGGCAAAGCCGGTCAGCCGGACCCCCTCGCGTTCGGCGTCGATCACCATCGCATTGTCGACAAACTCCCGCCCCAGCACCTGCGAGATCCTGATCAACCGGCCATTGTCCGACCGCGCCGCCGGATAATTCGCCGGTTGCCGGTCGCTGCCCGCCAGGGAAAAACCCACCTGAGGGTAGGCCAGGGCGATCCGCCGGACGATTTCGGTGATCGCAGCGGATTCCGCGCGATCGGATTTCAAAAACTTCAACCGGGCGGGCGTTGCAAAGAAGAGGTCGCGAACCTCAACCTGTGTGCCTTTGGAGCGGGCCGCCGGCACAGGTCCGGTTTCCCGCCCGCCCTCGACCGAGATGGTCCAGGCGTGGGGTTCGTCGGCGTGCCGGGTTTGAATGCTCATCCGGGACACGGCCCCAATCGACGGCAACGCCTCGCCGCGGAAGCCCAGGCTTCGGATATCGAACAGATCGTTGTCGGATATCTTGGAGGTGCAATGGCGTCTGACGGCAAGCTCCAGATCGTCCCGGCGCATGCCCGCGCCATCGTCCGACACCCGCAACAGGGTCTTTCCCCCGGCCGCCGTGACGATGTCGATCGAGGAGGCGCCCGCGTCGACCGCGTTCTCGACCAGTTCCTTGACGACACTGGCCGGCCTTTCCACCACCTCGCCGGCGGCGATCTGGTTGATAACCCGCTCGCCGAGTTGCCTCACCTTCATTGCCGTTTCCTACGCTGTTCCCTGGTCAGGCCGTTTCCGATATGGTCCGCTGCGGTGCAAGACGAATCGGCGCCATCCTATCAGATCGACCCATCCGAGTGAGCCATCATGACTGTTTCCGCGCCGTTGCTTGTTCCCGGCCTCAAGACGCTCGCGCCAGACTACTCCGCCATTCTTTGCGATGTGTGGGGCGTCCTGCACAATGGCGTCACCGCCTTCGCGGCCGCTCATGACGCCCTTAGCAGGTACCGGGCCGAAACGGGCGGAAAAGTTGTTCTCATCACAAACGCGCCGCGGCCGGCGCAGGAGATCCGTCCGCAACTGGCCCGCCTGGGCGTTCCCGAGACCGCCTATGACGACATTGTCACCTCCGGCGATGTAACCCGGGAGCTTTTGTCCGCCCAGACCGGTAAAACGGTTTTGCATATCGGTCCCGACCGGGATCTTCCGATCTATGAAGGGCTTGGGCTGACCTTCGGCGAGGACGCAAGTGCCGATGTCATCAGTTGCACAGGGCTCGTGGACGATGAAACCGAGACGCCCGACGATTATCGGGCGCGGCTGCAGGAGCTTGTCGACCGCTCCGTGCCGATGATCTGCGCCAATCCCGACATCGTTGTGGAACGCGGCGACAAGCTGATTTGGTGTGCCGGGGCGCTTGCGCGCTTGCACGAGGATCTCGGCGGTGAGGTGTCAATCCTTGGAAAACCGCACGCGCCGATCTATGACGCGGCCGTCAACCGGCTCGTCCAGTTGGGCGTCGAACCTTTGGACAGATCCAGGGTTCTATGCATCGGCGATGGACTGCCGACGGATATTCGCGGCGCCGTGTCGCAAGATCTGGATGTGTTTTTTGTGACCGCCGGCATTCACGCCGCCGATTTCGGGCCCGTTGACGAGCCCGAAGAAGGCCGGATCCGGAGCCGGCTGGCGGAGGAGGGATTGACCGTCCGCGCGGCCATCCCGAGATTGTCCTGGTAGCACAAGGATCAGCCGGGTCCCAAAGCCCGCACGGGCAAGACCGCACGGACAGATGATCTTTTTTCCGTCCGCCTGAATGAAGGGCGTCAGTCGAAGAGCTTGTCGATTTCCGATTGGGAATCCGGGAACATCGCATCCACATCGTTCTGGGATACGCCTTCTCCAGTCATTTGCGGACCGTGAAGGATCAGCTCGCGCTTGCGGCGTTCCTCGGCGGTTTCCTCGACCGGGGCTTCGAAACCGTCCGGAATGCGGAGGCGCGCCACGAAGTCGGACACACGCTGGTCGATGTAGTTCAGCGTGGAAACAACTTTCGAAATGCGCTGTCCGGTAATGTCCTGGAACGTGCAGGCTTCGAAAATGGCGATCATCTTGCCGTTGACGAGTTCATGATAGGCCGCGAAATTGGTCGGGTCCGCGCTCATGATTTCCTCGGCCGCTTCCATGATGGTATTGGTCGCGTCTTCCGTCGCCTCGACGATCGCGTCGAGTTCCCGGCCGGCGTCCGGAATGCGATTGGAGGTCATGTCCTTGGCTTGAAGCTGGGCGATTTCCTGCTTCATGGAACTGATCTCGCGCGCGATCGCCGTGAGTTCCTCGGTGATCGCAGGCTGAACCTTGGACAGAAATTCGTGCATCGACCCGGACATCATTTCCGCCAGATGCATCACATCGGTCAGGGAAACATCACCGCCCTTGTTCTTGTTTTCCTCCAGGAAAGCGACGATGTTGGCCACATTGTCCTTGGTAATCTGCGTCATATTCCCCACCCCTTACATCCGTCGGCTGCTCCGCGCGCGCAACGGTACCGGATCAGCGGGCGACAAGCCGCAACCGGCCTTTTTCCGCGCGCTGATCGGAATCCAGATATGAGAGCGTCCGCCGAGCGTCGCTCATAACGCCGGCGCTCCAATCACAGGATCCATGTTCCCGAAAAGTTCCGGGTTTGCGATGGACCCGAATGCTCCGGCAACGCCGAGGAAAACGGGCGGTGGGCAGTCCCCATTGCCAACCGCCGGTATCCAAGCGCTGGTTAGTCGGAAAACACCGCTTCAATCTTGCCCTTGAGGGTCTGGGCGTTGAACGGCTTCACGATGTAGTTGTTCACGCCAGCCTTTTTCGCGGCAATGACGTTTTCGGTCTTGGATTCGGCCGTGACCATGATGAACGGCGTCTTGCTGAGGCCCGAATCGGCACGAACCTGCTTCAAAAGCTCGTATCCGGTCATCGGCTCCATGTTCCAATCGGAAATGACCAGCCCATAACGGCGCTGTTTCATCTTCTCCAGCGCCTCGGTACCGTCCGCAGCATCATCGATGTCTTCGAAACCCAGCTGCTTCAACAGGTTGCGAATAATCCGAATCATTGTCTTGTAGTCATCGACAACGAGGACCGGCATTGATAGATCAAGGGCCATTGTCTACTCCATACAGTCACTTGCGCGGCCCTTGGCCTTGGGCCGCGGAGACGCGATCTGACAGTTATAAGGAGAGAGACACTTTCGTGTTCCCGCCTCCCCACTCCTGAACGACTTTATGCTATCCCCCTGAAAAGACCGTTAATAACGGGCCGAATTTGTCCACCGAAAGCCTAATTGCCGTTTACCAGCACAATGCGTAGCTTCAACCGCAGTCGAAAAACGGGGACCGAGGGTCAATGGCCATTCTGGAGCTGCAAAAGTTATGCTTTGAAGATCTTGAAGTGGGCATGAGCGAACGCCTGGTCAAAGTGGTCAGTTCATCCGACGTGATCGGCTTCGCCGAAGTCTCCGGGGACCGCAATCCGATTCATCTTTCCGAACACTTTGCCGCACGGACCCCTTTCAAAACGCGGATCGCCCACGGGCTTTACACCGCAAGCCTCATATCTGCCGTTCTGGGCACCCGTTTGCCCGGACCGGGCGCGATCTACCTGTCGCAAACGCTCAACTTCAAGGCCCCGGTGCGGATTGGAGACGAAGTTGTCGTCACCGTCACGGTCGAAGAACTCATGGAGAAGGGCAAGCGCGCCCGCTTGTCTTGCCTGTGCCAGGTGGGCGACACGGCCGTTTTGGAAGGCGAGGCCACCGTCAAGGTTCCCGGCCGGGACGAAGACCGGTCCGGTCTTTGACCCCGCAGGACGGTCGAAGGGGCGACAAAAGGGCGCAAACACGTCCGGACCGGCAGCGCGGCCCGGCGCTGCCCTCAGATCCGTCCTTTCGCCCGTGTCCTGATCTTCCCCGTCTTGACCTTTCCCGGCGTTGACGGCAGGGTCCGGCCGTCCCGTATCTATCAGGATAAGATTGACGACTTCGGAGCGTTCGTTCGGCCGCCGCGTTCACACACCGGCCAGGACGGCGGACGCCACCGCCAAAAGGTTCGATTGAATGCCTCTTGCCCCCCTGCCCGGCTTTCAGCGCATCAAGTGCATGGCCGACTTTCCCGCCACGCTTCAACATGGGGTCGTCGCGATTGGCAATTTCGATGGCGTCCATCGCGGCCACCGCGCGGTTCTCGGTGCGGCGCTGCGCATGGGAAAGGAAAAAGGGCTTCCGGTCTTTGCCCTCACTTTCGAGCCCCATCCGCGCAGTTTCTTCAATCCGGCCGCTCCGGTTTTCCGGCTGACCCCGGCCGGTCAGAAAGCGAAGGTGTTGCACCTGTGCGGCCTCGATGGCGTGCTTGAACTGGCTTTCACCCGCGAGTTTTCAAGCATTGAAGCCGACGCGTTTGTGAAAGATATCCTGCTGTCGCAGTTGAAGATCCAGGCGGCCGTCACCGGCTATGACTTCCATTTCGGAAAAGCCCGGGGCGGGACACCGGAGTTTCTCATGCAATCGGGTAGGACACACGCATTCGACGTCGAGATTGTCGGCAGGGAAGAAGACGAGGGTCATCAGGTCGTTTCGTCCTCGCGGATCCGCGACCGGCTCGCCGCGGGCGATGTGACCGAGGCCAACGCGCTGCTCGGGTACCGCTGGTTTGTCGAAACCGAAGTGCGTCACGGCGACAAGCGGGGACGGGATCTCGGCTATCCGACCGCCAATCTCCGGCTCGCCGACAACTGCCCCCTCAAACACGGGATCTATGCCGTCAAGGTGCGGGTTGACGGGACATTGCATGACGGTGTCGCCAGCTTCGGCCGCCGCCCGACTTTCGACAATGGCGCGCCCCTCCTGGAAGTGTTCCTGTTCGATTTTTCCGGCGATCTGTACGGCAAGACCCTCACGGTGCACATCGTGACCTTCCTGCGCAGCGAGGGAAAATTCGACAGTGCGCAAGCCCTTGTCGCACAGATGGATCGCGACAGTCTCGAAGCGCGCGCCGCCCTTGGCGATCTGCGTCCGCTGTCGGATCTGGATCACGCCCTGCTGTTCGATGAAGAAGCGGTCTGCCCCTAGCGTACCTGTCTCAACCGGGCGGACGCCCGGCACACCAGGTTTTGGCCGGCCACTGTCTGACGGCCATGCACGGGACATCGGCCTTGGCGGCGGGTGCAGCGCGACAGAAGTCTTTATTCAAGCGCGAGAGCCTGCTACATCACCGCGCATGCTGGACTTTGCACCCAAAGCGACGATCTTGCGCGCTCCTGCCATTCGAATTATGAGCCCGGCCGTCGGCTGACGCCCATGCGCGCGGCGCCGAGGACCGGGATTGATTGACTGGCGGACCGCCCGCCCCTTGTATTCCACGACAGATTGTCTGATGACGCCAGCATTGGCGCATTTGCGAACGGATCCGACGAAGCGATGACCGAAACCACTTCCCGCGACTATTCCGAAACCCTGAACCTGCCAAAAACCGAATTTCCGATGCGGGCCGGCCTGCCCAAGAAGGAACCGGAAATCATGGCGGTCTGGCAGGAGATGCAGCTCTACAAGAAACTGCGCGCCCAATCCGCCGGCAGAACGAAATTTATCCTGCATGACGGCCCCCCCTATGCGAACGGCCATATCCATATCGGCCATGCACTGAACAAGACTCTGAAGGACATGGTCACCCGGTCCATGCAGATGCTGGGCTATGACAGCAACTATGTGCCCGGGTGGGACTGTCACGGGCTGCCCATCGAATGGAAGATCGAGGAGCAATATCGGGCCAAGGGCAAGAACAAGGACGAGGTGCCGATCAACGAGTTCCGCAAGGAATGCCGGGAGTTCGCCGAGCACTGGATCGATGTGCAGCGCGAGGAGTTCAAGCGGCTCGGCATCGAGGGCGACTGGGACAATCCCTATCTCACCATGCGGTTCGACAGCGAAGCGATCATCGCCAGCGAACTGATGAAGTTCGCCATGACCGGCCAGCTCTATCGCGGCTCCAAACCGGTCATGTGGTCGGTGGTGGAAAAGACGGCGCTCGCCGAGGCCGAGATCGAATATCACGACTATCAGTCCGACCAGATCTGGGTGAAGTTTCCGGTCATGGAAGCCGGTGGCACCGATGAGGCCGCGGCCGAACAGCTGCTCGATGCGTCGGTGGTCATCTGGACGACGACACCCTGGACCATTCCGGGCAACCGCGCTGTCAGCTATTCATCAAAGATCAGCTACGGTCTTTACGAAGTCACCCAGGACAGGCTTCCCGGCGACAATTGGGTGCAGAAAGGCGATCTGCTGATCCTCGCGGATGCGCTGGCCGGCGATGTTTTCAAGAACGCAAGGATCGAGGATTTCACGCTGGTTCGCCCGCTCGCACCGGAAGAACTGGCCGCCCTCACCCTCGCCCATCCCTACCGGGATCTGGATCTGGGCGGCTATCAGTTCGACGTGCCGCTGCTCGACGGCGACCATGTCACGGACGACGCCGGTACCGGATTCGTTCATACCGCGCCGGGGCACGGCGTCGACGACTTCGAAATCTGGATGGCGAACGCGCGCGATCTTGAAGCGCGCGGCATCGATACGGCCATTCCCTTCACCGTTTCCGACGACGGCTTTTATACCAAGGACGCGCCGGGCCTCGACGGCCATCAGGTCATCACCCACAAGGGGGAGAAGGGCACGGCCAACAAGGCCAATATCGAGTTTTTGAAGGACGCCGGCGCCTTGATCGGTCTCGGCCGCCTGAAGCACCAATATCCGCATTCGTGGCGCTCGAAGAAGCCGATCATCTTCCGCAACACGCCGCAGTGGTTCGTGTATATGGACAAGGAGATCGGCGGCGCGGGCGACACCTTGCGCAGCCGGGCGCTGACCGCGATCGACACAACCCGCTTCGTTCCGGGCGCCGGGCAGAACCGTCTGCGGTCGATGATTGAGAACCGGCCCGATTGGGTGCTCTCGCGCCAGCGGGCGTGGGGGGTGCCGATCACCGTTTTCGTCCACAAGGACAGTGGCGAGATCTTGAAGGACGAACAGGTCAACCGGCGGATTTTCGAGGCCTTCACCGCCGAAGGGGCCGACGCCTGGTTCGCCGGGGGCGCCAAGGAGCGGTTCCTTGGAAACGGCCACAACCCGGACGACTGGGACATGGTGACGGACATTCTCGACGTTTGGTTCGATTCGGGATCGACACATGCCTTCTGCCTGGAGCAGCGCGACGACCTCAACCCCAACCGCAAGGGCGCGGGCGGCGAGGATTATGTGCTTTATCTGGAAGGCTCGGACCAGCACCGCGGCTGGTTCCATTCCTCGCTGCTGGAAAGCTGCGGAACACGCGGACACGCGCCTTACGATGCCGTCCTGACCCACGGTTTCACGATGGCCGAGGACGGCCGCAAGATGTCCAAATCCCTGGGCAACCAGGTGTTTCCGCAAGACATAATCAAACAGTACGGCGCCGATATCCTGCGCCTTTGGGTGGCGTCCACCGACTACTGGGAAGACCAGAGGCTTGGCGCTGAAATCATCAAGACAAGCGTCGACAGCTACCGGAAGCTGCGCAACACCCTGCGCTGGATGCTGGGGTCCCTGGCCCACGCGCCGGGCGATGACGTTCCGTTCGCCGACATGCCGGAACTGGAGCGGTTGATGCTGCACCGGCTGACGGAACTCGATGCGATGGTCCGCAAGGCCTATTGGGACTACGACTACAAGCGGATCTCCCATCACCTGTTCAACTTCATGACCGTTGACCTGTCCGCCTTCTACTTCGACATCCGCAAGGACGCGCTCTACTGCGACCCGCCCTCGTCCATCCGGCGCCGTTCAGCGCTGATCGTCATCGACAAGCTGTTCAACTGTCTGGTCACCTGGCTGGCCCCGATGCTGCCCTTCACCATGGAGGAAGCGTGGTGGTCGCGTCATGGACAGGCCACATCTGTTCACTTGCAGCAATTCCCGCAAGTCCCGGCCGACTGGGCCGATCCGGAGCTGGCGGACAAATGGGAGAAGATCCGCAAGGTCCGGCGGGTCGTTCTGGGCGCGCTGGAAATCGAGCGCCGCGACAAGCGGATCGGTGCCTCCCTCGAAGCGCACCCGGTGGTGCATGTCACCGATCCCGCGCTGATGGCCGCCTTGGAAGGCCGGGACATGGCCGATATCTGCATCACCAGCCAACTGACGGTCACCGCGGACCCGGCCCCCGACAGCGCCTTCACACTCGGGGATACGGCGCATGTCGCCGTGGTTCCCGGACTGGCGGACGGCCGGAAGTGCGCGCGTTCCTGGAAAATTCTTCCGGAAGTCGGCACGGATCCGGATTACCCTGACGTGACGCTTCGCGATGCCGAAGCCTTGCGCATCTGGGATTCGGCGCACGCCGCCGCATGACACAGCGGGAGAACGACACATCGATGGAGCCAGGGCGCGAAGAGCAGGCGGACGGAAACGTCTGGCTTTGGGGTTCGTTGAGCCGGTTCGTTGCCGTCGTGGCCTTGATCGGTCTTTTGATCGATCAGGCCACCAAGCTGTGGCTTTTGCACGTCGTGGATCTGGGGATGACGGGACCCTATCGCGTGTTGCCCGTCCTCGACATCGTGCTGGTTTGGAACCGCGGCATATCCTACGGCTTGTTCCAACAGGACAGTGACCTTGGCCGCTGGCTTCTCGTTTGCGTGACGGTTGCCGCGACCCTTGCCCTTTGGGTCTGGTCCACCCGCGTTTCAGACCGGTTTGTCGCCCTGGCCCTGGCTCTGGTCATCGGCGGTGCGCTCGGCAACGGCATCGACCGCCTCGTCTATGGCGCGGTGGTTGATTTCGTTCACTTTCACGTGGGAACCTTCTCCTGGTACGTGTTCAACCTGGCCGATGTCTGGATTGTGTCCGGGGTCATCGGCCTTTTGATCGACAGCTTCAGGCCCGGTCCCAATTCCGCCGCAAAATAGCGTTTGGTTGCGATGTGTGTTACAGCCAGAGCAACATTCGGCCAGAGTTTAAGGAGTCTGCTGTGCAGCGGACAAAATCGATCGCCTCAAAAATCGTTCTTCTGACCCTCGCGGGCGGCCTTCTCGCGGCCTGCCAGGCAGCCGATGGCACCATGCAGGCGCCCGATACAGCCGCCGTCAACCGCATCATGCAAGGGCTCGGCGCCATCGATCCGAACGAAAAACCGATCGACTACAAGCCGCGCGCGCCCCTGGCCATGCCGGCTGACAAGTCGAACCTGCCCCCTCCCGAAACGCAAACGGCGGGCGCCGGCTCCGAGAATTGGCCAAATGCCGGGAAGAACCCGGAGATTGAAGAACTCAGAGCGCTCTATGCCAATGCCAACCGCAGCAATCAGCCTCTGTCGCCGGAGCAAATGCGCGGATTTACGCTGACCGGCGTGGACAGGCCGTCCGACCGTCAAACCCAACGGCAGCGTGAATTGGCCGATGGCGCCCACATGACACCCGAGGAGCTGCAGGGCCGCGGACATTCGCTGTCATCGGGCGAAGCCGAAACACCGACGGCCCGTCTGCAGCGCCGGTATCTGACTGAACCGCCCACCGCCTACAACGAGCCTTCGGCGAATGCTCCGTTTCCCACGGACGTCAAAGCAGCCGAGAAGCAGCGGATGAAGGATGCGGAAGATCCGATGTCGGGGGCCCTCATAGACATGCGTTGCCTCGAGGCCGGCCGGTCGGATTGCTGACCGGCGCGCCAACGCTGCCCTGCGCCGCGGTAAGAACTATGAGGAACCGGGTGCCCCACACCCGGTTTTTCCGTGTTTCCCGCTGCGGAACCGGTGCAAAAGTGACGAAGATTTAATGGGACGCTTTCGGCTTTCGACCTATATCAGTCACCATATGGTCTTTCCGTAAGCCAACGCTGACGCCCATACCAAAGGAGCGCTTCGTGCCAAATTTTCCTCAAACGAGAAAACAGCTGAGAGCTGCTGCGATCGGTGGCCTGCTGGCCGCCGGCCTGTTCGCCGGAACGGCAACAGCTTCCGAGACGCCCAAGCCGCCCGAATCCCTGGCAGCGTTGGAATTCGCGCCCGGCCTGTCACACCACACGCTGGACAATGGGCTTCAGATCGTTGTGATCCCGGACAGACGCGCTCCTGTGGTCACCCATATGATCTGGTACAAGGCCGGATCGGCGGATGAATTGCCCGGCCAGTCGGGCATAGCCCATTTCCTCGAACACCTGATGTTCAAGGGCACGGAAAACAATCCCGACGGGGCGTTCTCAAAAACGGTCGCGGAGATCGGCGGGCAGGAAAACGCCTTCACGAGCCTCGATTTCACGGCCTATTTCCAGCGTGTGAGCAAAGAACACCTGCCCACCATGATGGAGATGGAAGCCGACCGGATGCAAAACCTGGTGCTCAACGACGAGGTCGTCGCTCCCGAGCGCGATGTCGTTCTGGAAGAGCGGCGCCAGCGCGTGGACAGCAGCCCGTCATCGCGGCTGCACGAGATGATGAACGCGATCACCTTCGTCAATCATCCCTACGGATCGCCGGTCATCGGCTGGGAAAGCGAAATCGAGGCCCTGGGCCGCGAGGAAGCCTTTGCGTTTTATGACCGGTTCTACACGCCGAACAATGCCATCCTCGTCGTGGCCGGCGACATTGACGCAGAACAGGTCGTTGCCCTTGCCGAGCAGACCTACGGGCAAGTGCCGCGCCGGGCCGAGCCGGGAACGCGCGTTCGTCCGGCCGAACCGCCCCTGCAAGGCGTGCGCCGGGCGGAACTCGAGGATCCGCGCGTGCGGCAGGAAAGTCTCAGCATGATCTGGATCGTGCCCAGTTCGGCAACTGGGGATCCCGGAACTGCGGAAGCGCTGGACGTTGTGTCCTATGCGCTTGGGGGCAGCACCAACAGCGCGCTCTACAAGGCGCTCGTGCTCGACCAGAAACTGGCCATCAACGCCGGCAGCTACTATCAAAGCAGCGCCTTGAACGATGGGCGGTTCGGTGTTTACGCGACGCCCCGGCCAGGCGTTTCGCTCGAGACGCTCGAGGCCGCCATCGAGACGGTGTTGGCCGAATTCCTGGACACCGGCATATCGGCCGAAACACTGGCCCGCGCCCAGCGGAACATGATCGCCGATGCCGTTTACGCGCAGGATAGCCAAACCACGCTTGCCCGGATCTTCGGAAGCGCCCTGACGACCGGGTCAACGATCGAGGACGTGAAGACCTGGCCGCAGCGCATCATGGCCGTGTCCGAGGGTGACGTGCTCGATGCCGCGAACACCTATCTCGGCCCGACCAAGGTCATCGGCTACCTGCGAATGCCGAGCGACACGACCGGGGATGCCGCAGCGTCCTCTCCATCCGCGACCAGCGATGAAAGGACCTGACCATGAGGCATTTCAGTCCCATGAAGCTGAGCCGTTTCTTCTCGATCGCCTTGACCACCGGGTTCCTCGGCCTTGTCTTCCCGGCGCATGCCGTCGAGATCCAGCGTGTCGTGAGTCCCGGCGGTATCGAGGCCTGGCTCGTGGAAGACGACACCGTGCCGATCATCGCCATGAATTTCGCCTTCGAAGGCGGCACCGCCCAGGACCCGGACGGCAAGGAAGGCGTCACGCAATTCATGACCGCGATGCTCGATGAGGGCGCGGGCGAGCTCGACAGCATCGCCTACAAGACCCGTCTGGAGGATCTGGCCATAGGGATCAGCTTCTCGGCGGATCGCGATCACGTCTACGGTTCCTTGCGCACGCTGACAACAACACGCGATGAAGCGTTCGACATGCTGGCACTGGCCGTCAATTCCCCGCGCTTCGACGCCGAACCGCTGGACCGCGTCCGCGCGCAGATGGTCTCCAATGTCCGCCGTGAGGAGCAGGAACCCGATGCAGTGGCCGGCAAGGTCTTTATGGATGCAATGTTCGGGGACCACCCCTACGCCAAGCCAAGCGGCGGGACCCTGGAAACCCTGGGGAGCATGTCCGGCGAGGATCTTGAGACCCAGAAAACCCGTGTGTTCGCCACGGGCACGCTCACTGTTGGCGTGGTCGGGGCCATCGATGCGCAGACCCTTGCACCGCTTCTCGACAAGGTGTTCACGGATCTGCCCGCAGAGCCGGATCTCGCTGTCATTGCGGATGTCGACCCAAATGCGGGCGCTCAGGTTCACGTGACCCTCGACACACCGCAGACCACGGTCCTGTTTGGCCTGCCCGGTCTGAAGCGAGACGATCCCGACTACCAGGCTGCCTTCGTGATGAATCATATTCTGGGCGGTGGAAGCTTCACCTCCTGGCTCTATGAAGAAGTCCGCGAAAAGCGCGGCCTGACCTACGGGGTCTATTCTTATCTGGCCCCATACGAGCATACGGGAATGCTGTCCGGTTCCGCGTCAACGCGCGCGGACCGCGCGGGCGAAACCGTGGCGGTCATTCTGGATCAGATCCAGCGCATGGCGAGCGAAGGCCCGACAGAGGATGAACTGGCGAGTGCCAAGCGGTTTCTCACAGGCTCCTATGGCCTGCGGTTCGACACATCCGCGAAGATTGCAAGGCAACTGGTCGCCTTGAAGATCGCCGGTTTGGGCATCGACTACTTCGACCGGCGCAATGCCGAGATCGAGGCCGTCACCCTTGCCGACGTGCAAAGGGCCGCCAAACGGCTGCTGGAAGGTCAGCAACCAACGATCGTTTCCGTTGGACCTGTCGATCCGAAAACCATGGTGCAGTGAATCGGAGCCCGGGGCTGTTCAATCAGGCCATGGGACGGCAGCCCCCGGTCCCATGAGACCCTGGGGGTAAAGCCTCGCCTGACAAGATTGAATGGTGCCGCGCCCAATTCAATCAGCAAAAGCTGGTCCATCGCCTCACAAGGGCGAGTCATTTTTCCCGGTCAGGTCGAAGCCCAGCGCGTCGGCCTGACCGGGTTCGCCAACCAACCTCCGGGATGGCCGGACGGCCAGCTTACCGGGTGGCTGGCTTTGGTTGCAAGCTGACGGCAGGGGCGGCTCCGAGAATCAATCGTGCATATCCATCCGGTCCAAGACCAGGTGGCTTTTTTTCGTTTTCCCGATGGATGCCGGCTGCTACTCGGCGGCTTTCTGACGCCTGGGGGCCGGAGCCGGGGTGCCCTGCAAGACTTCGGCGCGCACGGGACGCGGCGGCGAGAACAGGTTGCCCTGCGCAAGCTTGACTTCGTAGTCCAGCAGTTCGAGAACCTGGCTCTCGGTCTCCACATGGTCGGGGATCAAGGCCACACCGTAGCGGTGCAGCAGATCCGCGAAGTCAGACGGATGGATATGCCCATGATTGGCATTCCGGCGGCCGATCAGGAAATCGGCGTGGAGCTTGGCATACTTGAAGCCCTGCTGCGCCAGTGTCTTGAAGTCCATGCGCATGTCGTCGATCGCGTCGACCGAAAACTTGAAGCCGAGCTCGGCAAGCGCGCTCAGGCTTTCCCGCTCCATCACACCCATCTCGCGAATGTCGCTCTGGCGGAATTCAAAAACCAGCGCGTCGGCCAGATTCCGGTTGTTGTTCACGAACTCCAGAAAGCCCGGGAAAAACGTTTCGTCGACGAGAGACAGAGACGAGATATTGCAGAACAGTGCCGAGTTGCGGTTGCGCGATGTCAGGCGGCGAATGACCTGGACAGACCTGAACAACAGCAGATTGTCGATGCGGGCGATCAGACCGGACCGGACGGCTTCCGGCAGGAATGTCGCCGCATCGATCAATTCGCCATCGCTGTCGCGTAACCGGGTGAACGCTTCATAATAGCGAACCTGCCGTTGAGGCAGGGAGACGATCGGCTGAAGATGCAGTTCAACCCGATTGGCATTCAAGGCGGACTTGATCAGCTCCCGCATGCTCGGGTCCGGCTTCACCGGCTCCGGGGCAAGCCGGCGGCCGGCATCCGCCATTTCGAAAAACGACTCTTCAGGCGCGCCATGCCCGCGCCTTTCGGGCGGTGCTTCGGACCCATAGTCGGACGGATAGGGCGCTTGCCGGGCATAGGGCTGGGAGGCGGCCGCTGCCGGATGCGACGGCTCCGCCGCACCATGGCCGGCGAAATGCGGCGCGACCATCGCGGGTTCAGGTGCGGAATGCTGGGGCTGATAGGCGCCGTGGCCGTGGGCCGGCTCCATCGGCATATGGCCCGGATACATGCCTTGCGCGGAAAAGGACGGCTGGGCCACCGGCTGCCCCGCAGGATGGCCGGCCTGAGATGGATAATGCGGCAGACCATGCACATGAGGAGGCGGCGGCAGCCGGTCCTGCTCTTCAACCCGCGCTTCCAGGTCGGACATCGCCTCGGCCATCTGACGCACCAGCGTGCCCAGAACCTCCACCTCGGCGAATAACGGATCGATTTCCGCACGGGTCTTTCGCGGGATCGTATGCTCGACGCCGGTCAGACGGCCTTCCAAGTTGCCGACATCCTCGTCCAGATCCGCGATCCGTTCCTCAAGGCGGTCGACAGCTTCACTGACGGCCCCCTTGTCCTGACCGCGCGCGAACAGGAGATGGATCACCACCATGGTGCACATCAATCCAAGCGACAGGGAAAGGGCTTCAGCCGGCGGTCTGCCGAATTGGAACACCAACACAGCCGCAACCGACAGGGCAATGACACCCATACATACTAGAATGAAAATTGTGGCAGCGCGGCCCATTGCCACTTCGCACCCTTACCTCGAATCAGACTGTCAAAGTTAATCATGCCTTAATAATGACCGGGTTCCGACTCCGGGAACCGAGCAGTCCCTGGATTCAAGCGTTTGTCCCCCAAAATGACGAAACCCATCCGGAGGACACGCCGAACCGCTGAGCATGATCCACACGCGCAGCACACGCGGAGCGCTGCAGCACTTTTCGCTTTCCCTCAGTGGCAGAACTGGTTAACATAAGGTTAATCTTCAACTATTCAAGTTGAAAATAAGAATAATGCAACTATGACGCTTAGCGACTCGGCGAAACGTCAGGCCCTTAAAGGAACTCATACGGCACGGCCACTGGGGGGGCTAGTCCATGAGATACATTCAGCTTGGCTCGCGGGATGACGGCACCATTCCTGCCTGCAAGACAGAGGCGTCAAAAGCGTCTGCGGATCACACGCGTTTGAGTCGGACCCCTGCCCCCGGTGTACCGGCCGGATCGCCCTCGGAAAGCCAGACGCCGGACCCGGCGCCCCCCATGCCGCGTGACACGGCGCCGCCATCCGACACCAGTGCCGATAGCCTTTCCGCTCCAACGCATTGGAACGCCAGCAAGGGCGAACGCCGGAACCTCAAGACGCGGCCCTGGGCCACTCCGGGAGGCAAAGGTCCGGCGCATGCGCTGAAGGACGGGCAAACCCCGGACGGACAGGGCGATGACCAGGACGGACACAGTGCTCTCAATCGCATCCTGTCCAGCCCGGAATTCAAACCGGTCCCGCAGCTTCGAACCTTTCTGGAATACATCGTCCTGGCGAAACTCGAAGGACGCGAGAACGAGATCAAGGGCTATTCGATTGCGGTAAACGCGCTCGGGCGGGATCCGTCCTTCGACCCTGTGAGCGACCCGATCGTCCGCGTGGAGGCCGCGCGCCTGCGCCGCCGCCTGACCGAATACTACAACGGCACCGGATGCGCGGATCCCGTTGAAATCGTTGTTCCGAAAGGCACCTACCTTCCGAAAATCCGGAAAAAGCCAATTCCCGGCGCGGCAGCGGGGGATCTGGTGTTTCTCGATCCGCTCCGTCAGGCTGCCCGCCCTTCACAAGGGCAGGAGGGCGAACGCCCGCAAGCCGCAGCGCCCGCCTCTGCGCTACCTTGGGCGACGCCGGAGACTTCGGGAAGCGGAAAGGCTGCAGTAGGTCAGGACACTACTGGACAAGGCAGTTTTCCGGACCGGTCGGCCGGGGTCAGCGGTGTTGCCCAGGCAGGGCCCATTCAAACCCTTACCCTTCGGCCCCAAGCCCTTGCGCTGATCTGCGCAGGCTGCGTTGTTCTGGGCTTTGTTCTGGGACGCTTTTAACGGTTCTCATCTCTTAGTCCGTGCGGCCTGAACGGCTTCCGCCAGCGGCTCGATCAGCAGGCGTTTAACCGGAACCGGTTTCACGCCTAAGCTGATCGCTTCTTGAGGGACCGCGCATCTGAATAAGGCCCGTCGGCCCTTACGGCCTCATTTTGCATTTCTGACAACCAATTGTTTACCCTGTTGGACCACCCTTTCTCCAAGCAAATCGCTTCGATTCATGTCAACAAGCACGAGCGATAGGAGACACCCAGAAATGGGAAGTGATGGGGGCCGGTCCCGGCCTGTAATGGTCCGCGTTCTCGACTCGTCTCTTTCAGAGGCGAACCGTACCGGGGCCGTTTGTGGAAAATTGCCTTTCACGTGCCGCGCGCCGGCACACTACAACGACACCGACACCTGTTTGAAAGATCTGACCCAACAGATCACCGATGTCCTGATTGTGGACCTTGAAACCCTGGCAAGCGATGACGGACTTGAACAATTCGCCGTTCGCTGTCCAACCGCTGTGATCATCGCCGTGTCCGCCCGCGGATCGGTCTCCCGCGCCGTGACTGCCATGCGCGCCGGTGCCCATGATTTTCTGACCAAGCCTTTTTCGCTCGACACCCTTGGTCAGAAGATCTGCGCGCAGCTCGATATGCGCCCGCTCATGCCGGCGGACGAGAATGATCCGCAAAACCCCGCCAGCGAAGCCGAGGGTCCAGCACCCCACACCGAAGCGTTTGCCACCGGCGGAATTGGCAAAACCGATCAGAGCCAAACCGGACTGGCACGCCTCATTGGCCGCTCTGCTCCCATGCAGCATATCGCAGAGCAGATCGAGCGGATGGCTCCCTCCCAAGCGCCGGTGTTCATCACCGGCGAATCTGGAACCGGCAAGGAACTGTGCGCCAACGCGATCCATGATCTTTCGGAACGGCGGAACAAGCCGTTCATCACTCTGAATTGCGCCGCCATTCCGCGCGATCTGATCGAAAGCGAAATCTTTGGCTATGTGCGCGGAGCGTTCACGGGCGCAACCGACAACCGCACGGGTGCCGCCGAACTGGCCGATGGCGGGACGCTTTTTCTCGACGAGATCGGCGAAATGGACCTCATGCTTCAATCGAAGCTCCTGCGGTTCTTGCAGACAGGCACCTTCCAACGGTTGGGCGATGCCAAGCCTGTTTCCGTCGACGCCCGGATCATCTGCGCGACCAACCGCAACCCGCTTCAGGAGATTGCCGCAGGCCGGTTCCGCGAGGACCTCTATTACCGCCTGCACGTCTTGCCGGTCCATCTGCCCCCCTTGCGCGACCGGCGCGAAGACATCATTCCGCTCGCAACAACCTTTCTCAGGACGTATGCCGGCGAAGAAGGCCGCGCCTTTTGCGGGTTCGACGCGGATGCCAAGGCTTGCCTGACCGCCTATTCATGGCCTGGCAATGTCAGGCAACTGGAAAACACCATCCGCCAGATCGTGGTGATGAATGACGGCCAATCGATCACCCTGGACATGCTGCCAATGCTCATCCGCGATCCTTCCGGCCGGACGCAAGGGATTGTGGACCTGTCCCGCGAACGGGCCAAACCCCAGGCGAACATCCGCGCCTTCGGGTCGATCGAGCCGCTGTGGGAGCAGGAGCGGCGGATCATCGAAACCGCCCTCGATGCGTTCAACGGCAACATCGCAATGGCTGCCGCCGCGCTTGAGATCAGCCCGTCGACGATCTATCGCAAGCGCCAATCCTGGACAGGCCGGACCGCATGAGCCCCCTAAACTGAAAGGCCGCGCCCTTTCGCGTGTTTACCGCAATGGGGCGTTCATCTTGTGCCGGCGCTATCTGCAGTTTATACCCGCGCAATCTTGGGGTTATCGTTGATCGACAGGTGGGGGTTCATGGGGAAACAGGCAACACGGCTGGCTTGCGGCGCAGCGCTCGGTTTCATTTTTTTCACGGCCGGTGCCGTGGCCAGCGAAACCACCGGAACCGAACCTTCCGTTCCCGCGCCATCCGCCGCCTTGCAGCAAAGCCAGGCCATGCTTGACAGCGCATGGCGCTCCTCCCCACTCGCCTTCTCGAAAGCCGTCTTCACGACCCGGCCGGCCAGCGGCTATGGCCAGTACGACCAGCGCCCCAATGCCGAGTTCGGGCAGTCCGAGGCGATCCATGTTTATGCCGAACCGGTTGCCTATGGCTTCGCCGAACGCGATGGCGAGGCGGCCTATGCGCTCACGGCCGACTATCGGCTTTTGACGCCGTCCGGACAGGTTCTGGCCGAAGAAACCGGGTTTGCCAGGTTTGCCGGGACAGCCCGGCAGCCAAGATTCGAGCTGGAAACGGTCATGAGCTTTCAGTTCGAGGGCCTGCCTGCCGGATCTTATATCCTCGAACTGACTTACCAGGACGAAGTCGACGCTGCGTCGGCCCGGATCACCCTGCCGTTTCGGACCACAGCCGGGAACTGATCCCGGTATGGGGCGCCAGTTGTTTTCAAAACCGGAATTTTTCTCCTCGGGCAGCATTGACAAGGCTGCGGGCACTTCATAAATGCGGAGCGTTGGCACTCGCCCAACGGGAGTGCTAACAAGGGCGGGGTTCCCTGCCCTTTCAAACCTAGTCATCATGCTTCGCACGCTGCCTATTGGTGTGGGGCGTGCCCATGAGAGGAAGAAGTCACATGGCATTCCGTCCGTTGCACGATCGCATCGTCGTCCGCCGCGTTGAATCTGAAGAAAAGACCGCCGGCGGCATCATCATTCCGGACACTGCAAAAGAAAAGCCGCAGGAAGGCGAAGTCATCGCCGTCGGCAATGGCGCCCGCAAGGACAGCGGCGAGCTGATCCCGCTCGACGTCAAGGCTGGCGACCGCGTGCTCTTCGGCAAATGGTCCGGCACGGAAGTGAAGATCGACGGCGAAGATCTCCTGATCATGAAGGAGTCTGACGTCATGGGTGTGATCGCCTGACCGGCGTCCCTATCCGTCGAAAACATCATTCCTCAAGACAAGTGAGATTAAGACTATGGCTGCCAAGGACGTAAAGTTCGGCTCTGACGCCCGCGAGCGCATGCTGCGCGGTGTCGACACCCTCGCAAACGCTGTAAAGGTGACCCTCGGCCCGAAAGGCCGCAACGTGGTCCTCGACAAGGCTTTCGGCGCACCTCGCATCACCAAGGACGGTGTGTCTGTCGCCAAGGAAATCGAACTTGAAGACAAGTTCGAAAACATGGGCGCGCAGATGGTGCGCGAAGTTGCCTCCAAGACCAACGACATCGCTGGTGACGGCACCACGACCGCGACTGTTCTCGCCCAGTCCATCGTCAAGGAAGGTGCCAAGGCTGTTGCCGCTGGCATGAACCCGATGGACCTGAAGCGCGGCGTTGATCTTGCCGCCGCTGAAGCCGTGAAGGCACTGGAAGCTGCTTCCAAGCCGATCACCACCTCCGCGGAAGTTGCCCAGGTCGGCACCATCTCCGCAAACGGCGACGAGCAGGTTGGCAAGGACATTGCCGAAGCCATGCAAAAGGTCGGCAACGAAGGTGTGATCACCGTCGAAGAAGCAAAGTCCCTGGAGACCGAGCTCGAAGTCGTCGAAGGCATGCAGTTCGACCGGGGTTACCTGTCTCCGTACTTCGTAACCAACGCCGAAAAGATGAATGCGGACCTCGAAAAGCCGTACATCCTTCTGCACGAGAAGAAGCTGTCCAACCTGCAGGCCATGCTGCCGATCCTGGAAGCTGTCGTACAGTCTTCCCGTCCGCTGCTCATCATCGCTGAAGATGTTGAAGGCGAAGCCCTGGCAACCCTGGTTGTCAACAAGCTGCGCGGCGGCCTGAAAATCGCAGCCGTCAAGGCACCGGGCTTCGGCGACCGCCGCAAGGCCATGCTGGAAGACATCGCGATCCTGACCGGCGGCACCGTGATCTCCGAAGATCTCGGCATCAAGCTGGAAAACGTCACCCTCGACATGCTCGGCACCGCCGAGAAGGTCACAATCACCAAGGAAAACACCACCATTGTGGATGGTGCCGGTGAGAAGGCCGACATTGAAGGCCGCGTTGCCCAGATCAAGGCGCAGATCGAGGAAACCACCTCTGACTACGACCGCGAAAAGCTGCAAGAGCGTCTGGCGAAGCTCGCCGGCGGTGTTGCCGTGATCCGCGTCGGCGGTGCGACCGAAATCGAAGTGAAAGAGAAAAAAGACCGCGTCGACGATGCCCTGAACGCGACCCGCGCCGCGGTTGAAGAAGGTATCGTCCCGGGCGGTGGTACCGCTCTTCTGCGGGCGAAAAAGGCTGTTGAGGCCCTGACCAACGACAACCCGGACATCATGGCCGGCATCAAGATCGTGCTTCGCGCTCTGGAAGCTCCGATCCGTCAGATCGCCGAGAACGCCGGTGTCGAAGGCTCCATCGTGGTCGGCAAGATCCAGGAAAACGACGACGTGTCCTTCGGCTTCAATGCTCAGACCGAAGAGTTCGTGAACATGATCGAAGCCGGGATCATCGACCCGACCAAGGTCGTGCGCACCGCTCTGCAGGACGCAGCGTCCGTCGCAGGTCTCCTGATCACCACCGAAGCAATGGTGGCAGAACTGCCAAAAAAAGACGCCCCGGCTATGCCGGGCGGTGACATGGGCGGTATGGGCGGCATGGGCTTCTAAGCCAACCACTC
The DNA here is from genome assembly GCF_008711285.1 of Roseibium aquae. Classification (GTDB taxonomy): domain Bacteria; phylum Pseudomonadota; class Alphaproteobacteria; order Rhizobiales; family Stappiaceae; genus Roseibium; species Roseibium aquae. Next base: position 121,602 of record NZ_VXDC01000007.1, on the reverse strand, counting down.
ATAAGTCTTGCGGAAGGGGCGGCTTGCGGGCCGCCCCTTTTTGCGTTGACCGTCTATCATCGTCGGTTTGTGCCGCTATGCGGCACAGGGGACGGCATGGGCTTTCAAAAAGCCCAAAGCTCATAGGCTTTACGGAAAGGGCGGCTCCCGGGCCGGCCCAGATCGCTGACAAACCCCGTTTTCGTCATCCCGGATGCAGCGCAGCGGAAATCCGGGATCGGGGTTCATAGACTATGGGTTTCCAGAACAGAAGTTTGCGGTTCTCCGATCCCGGCTCGTACTTCGTTTGGCCGGGATGACCTCATTCATCCCTGTGCCGGCCTCTTTCTGCTCGCGCGAAGGCCCGGTTCCCGAAAATCTTCGCAACGCAATCCGGCCGGAGGCAGTCGGTTGCACCCGCAGGGCCCACCTCCTACATGGGTGTCAGATAAGCGCGGCAAACCCATTCCCTATCACCCGCACAGCCCGACCTGAGGATCGCTATCATGACCGAGGAATTGACCAGCCGTGTCGAGAAGCTCGAGATCGATCTGGCCCACGCGCAACGCGTCATCGACGATCTCAACACCATCGTGACGGAGCAAGGACGGACCATCGACAAGATGTCGAAGCACCTGCTTCTCATGACCGATCAACTTGCGGAGCTGGCGGACACGGCGGTTCCGATCCCAGCGTCAGAAAAACCGCCGCACTACTAGTGGCACTATCTGGTCAGGTTGAAGCGACCGTTCCAACCTGACCGGGAAGAACTGCCCGCACTTTTGGTGGGGTAGAGCATTTTCCAGATTCGATTGGTCGCGGGGCGATACAATCGTGTCAGGAAGGGCTCTCGCTCCGGCATGCGCCCGGTTCCCTCCCCCACAATTCCAGACATGGTGCCGGCCGGAGCCATGCGCCCCAAACTCAAGCAGGATTTCCAGACATGAAGAACACACGCCTGACCCTGAAAAGCCGTCCGACCGGACGTTTTTCACCAGATCACTTCGACACCGTGACCGAGGACCTGCCGGAGCTTGAAGACGGAAAGGCCAGGGTTCGCGTCGTGTATGTCTCGCTCGATCCGGCCATGCGCGGCTGGGTCTCTCCGGACACCCGGAGTTACGTGCCGCCGGTCCCGATCGGAGACACAATGCGTGCGCTCGGCATCGGCGTGATCGAGGAAAGCAAGACGGACGCCTACCAGATGGGCGACTGGGTCACCGGCTTCGTCGGCTGGACCGAGTACCTCGACATTGGGCCGGGTCAACTCAACCGGGTCCCCGCCTCCGTTGCCATGGAAGACTATATGGGGATCCTCGGGCTTGCCGGCGCCACCGCCTATCACGGTCTGGTAAATGAGGGACAGCCAAAATCCGGGGAAGTCCTGTGCGTGACCGGCGCGGCCGGATCCGTGGGATCGCTTGTCGGCCAGATCGGCAAGGCCCTCGGCCTCAAGGTTATCGGGATCGCCGGTACACAAGAAAAATGCGACTGGCTTGTAAAGGACCTGGGCTTCGACGTCGCGCTCAACTACCGGACCGACAACCTGCCCGCGGAACTGGAGAAACATGCCCCTGAAGGCATCGATATCCACTTCGAGAATGTCGGAGGCAAGCCGTTTGCCGCGGCCCTGCAGAACATGAAGGCGCATGGGCGGATCATCATGTGCGGCTTCATCTCGGTCTATAACGGCGAGCAGCCGGATGCTTACCCGGACATGACCGCCATTGTGCGCAAACGCCTGACGTTGAAGGGCTTCGTCATGACCGATCATTTCGACAAGTATCCCGCAATCTTCGCGGAACTCGCAAAGCTGATGCAATCCGGTCACCTGAAGTACCGGCTGGACATCGCGGAAGGGCTGCAAAATGCACCCGAGGTCATCAACCGGCTGTTCGATGGTACCAACAAGGGCAAGCTGGTCGTCAAGGTGTCGGCCCGTTAAGCATCGGGCGTTGGGAAGTCGCTCCGGGCAGAACTCCCTGCGCCGCGCAGCCAGGCATTTGATCCAGCCCAAGGCACGGCGGCATAACGCCGATAAGACTCTCTCCCGTTGCAACGGGAGAGAGCAAGTATGCGCCGCTTGGCCCTTATCGCTGTCCTTGCCGGCTTGGCGGGTGCTGCCCTGTTGGCCTGGCAGCGGCCGGTGGAGGTCACAATCGCCCATCCCTACCGGGGAGACGCGGCCGAGGTGGTCTACGCGACCGCGGTCGTGGAACCGGTCCACTGGGCCAAGGTAACACCCGTCGTGCGCGAACGCCTCGTCTCCTTGTGCGATTGCGAAGGCGAATGGGTCGAAGAGGGGCGCGAACTGGCAGTTCTGGACAGCGGTGACGCCAGGGCCACGCTGAAGGAACTGGAAGCCCGTCAGGAGCTGGCGACATCGGAGCGGGAGCGGGCCTTTGAGTTGCTGGAACGGCGCGTCATCAGCCAGCACACCTACGACCGCGCCCAGAGCCAGCTTGTGCAAATCAACGCTCTGCTCGCGGCCCAGCGGGAACGGCTGAACGACTATCGAATTCTGGCGCCCATGACGGGGATGGTTTTGCGTCAGGATGGCGCGATCGGTGAGGTTGCCGCGCCGGGCGACATTCTGTTCTGGATCGGGCAGCCCCGGCCGCTGAGATTGGTCGCCGAGGTCAATGAGGAGGACATTCCGAAGGTCTCCACGGACCAGCGGGCACTGGTCCGCGCGGATGCCTTTCCCGATCAAGAGCTCGAAGCCGCCGTGCAACGGATCACGCCGAAAGGGGATCCGGTTTTGAAAAATTACCGGGTGTATCTGAGCCTGCCGGATGAAACGCCGCTTCGGATCGGCATGACGGTTGAGCTCAACATCATCACCAGGGAAGTTCGCGACACACTCCTCATCCCGGCCGCGGCATTGGACAAGGACACCGTCCTCATCGTTGCAGAGGACGGCCGGGCCGAACGGCGGTGGCTGAAGACAGGCATTCGCGGCACACGCGCCGTGGAGGTGCTGGAGGGACTGGACGAGGACACCAAGCTTGTCACCCCCTACCGGTCGGACATTAAAGACGGACAGCGGGTTGCCGCGACAGAGGGAGCCGGTTCGTGAACCTGCTTTTCAAAATCGCGGGAACCCACGTGCGCAACCGCCTCAGGCAAACCATCGTCTCGACCCTGGGCGTTGCCTTGGGCGTCGGATTTTCCATTGCCATGGCCGCCTTGATGCAAGGCTCCCAACGCGATTTCGTCGAGTCCTTGATCAACGCCATTCCGCATGTCGAAATTCGCGACGAAAAACGCGATCCCACCCTCCAGCCAGCCAGCCGGTTCTATCAAGCGGTCGCCTTTCACGGGCTGCGGCCGCTCGACGACATCGGGGGGATCCGCAACCCAACGGAAGCCATGGCGTCCCTGCGGGATTGGGTCGACGGCAACCTTGCCCAACAGCTGAGCGGCCAGGCGGTCTTGCGCTACAGCGGGCAGGATCTGGGCATGACGCTTGTGGGCGTTGTCCCCACAGACGAACTCTCGGTGTCCACGATCAAGGATGACATGCGCCGGGGCCGGTTCGAGGACCTTGCCACAACGCCGGACAGTCTGGTGATCGGTGACAGTGCGGCCGGGCGCCTCGGAGCGGATCTGGGGGATACGGTGACAGTGACCAGCGCTTCGGGCCTCTCCAAGCGTTTCAAGATCGTCGGAATTTTTCATAAGGGCGTGAGCGCAAGCGATGAAGCTCTGGCCTATGCACCGCTTAAAGCGGTCCAGATCCTTCTGGAAAAACCCAATGTCATCAACCGGATCACGCTGCGCCTCGACACTATCGCCGAGGCTCCGGCCGTGGCGGAGCGGGCCGAACGGCAGCTTGGCTACAAGGCCGTGTCATGGGAGGAAGCCAATGAAGGGCTGATGGAGGCTTTCGCCGTCCGGAACGTGATCATGTACACGGTGGTCGGAGCAATCCTGGTGGTCGCCGGGTTCGGGATCTTCAATATCATCTCGACCATCGTGCACGAGAAGGCCCGGGACATCGCCATACTGAAATCGCTCGGATTTCCGGAACACGATATCCAGCTAATTTTTGTGCTCGAGGGCTTGGTGATCGGCATCCTCGGCGCACTGGCCGGTTGCCTGTTGGGGTACGGATTGTCCAGCTACCTCTCGACCATCCGCTTCGAGTTCTCCGTGGGCCGGGAAATGACGCATCTGCCGATCTACATGTCCGTCTGGCATTATGCCATCGCGAGCGGCATTGCCCTGATCTCGGCCGGTGTCGCCGGCTTCTTTCCCGCCCGCAGGGCGGCGCGGCTGAACCCCGTGGACATCATCCGCGGAGCCACGTAGCCATGGCTGGCGACCGGCCTCTTGTCCAAGGGACTCCCCTCCTCGAAGCCCGCGGTTTGACCCGGATCCTTCCGGGCGTGGTTCCGGTCACCCTCGTCCAGAACGTGTCGTTCACGATTGGCTGCGGGGAATTCGTCGCGATCACCGGCCCATCCGGTTCAGGCAAGTCCTCGCTTCTTTACCTGCTCGGCCTGCTCGACCGGCCAACCGCCGGCGAAGTCCTCATTCACGGCAAGGCAACCCACACCTTGCCGAAAAAGGACCTGGCCCGGATCCGGCTGGAGCAGATCGGCTTCGTCTTCCAGTTCCATTTCCTTCTTCCCGAGTTCAGCGCCCGCGACAACGTCATGATCCCCATGCAGAGACTGGGAGCATTGACCCCGAAGCAACAAAAAACCCGGGCCACTGACCTGCTCAAGAACTTTGGTCTGGCCGACTATGTGGACCGGCTGCCCGCGGAATTGTCCGGCGGCCAAAGGCAAAGGGTGGCCGTGGCCCGCGCGCTCGCCAACGCTCCCCGCCTGATCCTCGCGGACGAACCGACCGGGAGCCTCGACAGCCGCGCCACCGAACAGGTCTTCGATACCCTGCAGTCCATCGTCACGGAAACCGGCACCTCCATTGTCGCTGTCACCCATGACATGGACCTGGCCAGCAGGATGCAAAGGCGGATCCATCTGGTGGACGGGGCGATCGACACCGACCAGATCCTTCCGCCAAGCGTCAGGGACTAGCCTTGCGGACCAAAAGGAACGAAGCTTGTCAAACTGACACGGGCATGTCATAAGCCGTCCATCATCAAGAGAAGGGCTGGCGCCCTCGCCAACCTGCCGACCGGGCAAGGTGGTTTCCGCACCAGGGATGCGGTCTTTTCGTGCATCCGCGAAAAGACAACGAAGCGGTTCCGACGTCATGCGCCAGTCCTCCTCGGGCAACCGATGGAGGATTTATTTTGTCTCAAGTCACTCTCGCCATACGCTCCGGCGAACAACTCCCATCCGCCAAGACGGCCTGCTATGACGAGGCGGTCCAGTCGCTCGGCCTTGAAGCCTGGCTGGAAGCGGCGGAGAACACCGTTCTCGTGCGCTTGAAAAACCGCCGGGTTACAGCCGGCCTGGCGCGTCACTATCCGCCTTTGAGCCTTCCCGAACGCCTTCAGCGTTTCAACGAACTGTTCCGCCTGTGGAACAGCGGATGCGGCTACGCCATCGACGAACGCCTGTTTGCCGACATTCTGGCCCGCCGGCGCGCGAAAGCCTGACCCCGCCGCCGCTCTTCCCGGCGCCGCCTATGCCCCCGCGATGGGCTGTTCCTTCGGCACCGGACGCGGGCGGCCGTCTTCATCCACGGCCACCATGGTAAAGGTTGCCTGGGTCACCTTCTCGCGGTGGCCGAAGCGGTGGCGCAGTGCCCAGGCCTCCAGAATGATTTCCATGGAGGATGTCCCGACGCGGCCCACGCGGCTGTACACGCACAGGACATCGCCAACATGGACCGGACGGATGAACTTCATCTTGTCGACGGCAATTGTGACGACCCGCCCCGCTGCCCGCTGACCGGCCGCAATCCCGCCGGCGAGATCCATTTGCGACAGAACCCATCCCCCGAAGATATCGCCCGCCGCATTGGTGTCGGCCGGCATGGCCATGGTTCGCAAAGTCAGTTCGCCCTGGGGCTGCTCGTCACTCATGCGGGCACTCCTCGCAAATTTTCAAAATCGCCAATAAACCGGCTGTCCGACCCGGCTGGCATGCCTATAGCGCGGCAGCCTGCTGCAGAAAATCCGGTTTCTCAAGGCAGTAATAGCCGGAAATCCGGCTGATAATTCCACCCCGTTTCCAATCATTGAGAACCCGGCTGACATTTTCGCGGGCCGCGCCGGTCATGTTTGCAATGTCCGACTGGCTGAGCTTGTAATGGATCAGCACCCGGCCGTTGTCCAAAGGCTTGCCGAAGGTTTCGGAAAGCTGCAGCAGCGTCTGCGCGACCCGGCCCGGTAACGGCAGAAACGATCTGGCCGCCAGAACGTCATTGGAATTGCGCAAACGCTTGCCGACGATGAACAGCATGTGCCGGTAGATCGCGGGGTTATCGGTCGCGAAGCGGTCGAAGGCGGACTTTTCGATGAATGACAGGCGGGCCTCCTTCAGCGCCGTCACCGTGGCGGAGCGCGGCCGTTCGTCCAAAAGGGCCAACTCTCCGACCAGATCCCCGGGTCCGAGAACCGCCAGCAACTGCTCATCTCCTTCGAGCGAAATCAGGGCAACCTTCAAGCTGCCTTCCAGCAACGCATAGCAGCCGTTGCCGGGATCCCCGGCCTCGAACAGGACCGACCCGGCCGGCAGCGTCATTGGCCGTGAAATGCGGGACAGACCTTCCGCAAGCTCCGGGCACAATCCTTGAAGCGAGAAACTGTTTTCCAGAAACTGCTGCATCGCGGCCACTCTGCCTGTCCTCCATGTCCCCGCCTTCGCCGGAAACCCGTTTGTGACCTGTATCACGTGCAAACCGGGAAACAATCCCCATATCAACCAACGGGAACCGGAAGCCTGACCATCCTCTTCCCCGGCCTCCAGCCGAAAGACGACCCTGATCCCCGCAGGGTCGTTTTTTCTTTGCGGTCCGGAAAACCTCAGTGGAGATAGACGTCTTTTTCAACCAGGGTCTGGAAAAAGCGCTGGCTCGACAAAACCTCACGCTGGCATTCACGGATGGCAATCTTGTCCCGAGGCTCGTCCCGCCGCAGCCGGTTGTCGGCGCGGCCGGGTATAGAGGCCACGAAGCTCATGTCGGCAAGTCCGTCGAAATGGCGCTTCAACAGCAGATGAAGCCGTTCGGGGTCCGAGGTTTCGGGCAGCGAGGGACCTTTCGGCAAGACTTTCAATCCCGCCTTGGCGGCGTGTTTGACCAGCCGGTTCTGCAGCCGTGGAACGTCTGTCGGCGAGATCAGCACCGGCAGGGTTTGCCCTTCGTTGACCCGCACCGCATCGGTCACGATGCGGGCGATCGCCGGGTGGGCCAACAAACCGTCCCGAACGGCGACAAGGTCCGGCGCACGGCCCATCAGATCGGAGTAACGCCGGATCTGAGCCTCGGCCTCTTCCTTCAGCAACTCGTCGGGAAGCAGGCGCAGCATGGATCGGTGGGCCCATTTGGAGGCGGCCGGCATGACATCGCCATAGGTCGCGCGCATGCGGACACTCAAGGGCCGGACCCGGTCCCCGCTGAAGGCCAGGGTGACCCCGGTCAGGGCCCGGTGCGCCAGACCGTCGACCACCTCTTGCAAGGGCTTGAACTCGCGCGACCACAGGTCACTGGCCACCAGGCACCCGACCGCGCTCAGCCTGCCCCTTTCCAGGAGCTGCCTGAGGGTTCTATCGACACTGAAGGAGACGCCGTAATCCAGGGCGCCAAGCGTGACCCGCTTCATGGGATATTCATCCAGAAAACACTACGCCGGATTGCCTATCCCTGCGTCATGTAAGCGGTCTTTTCAAGTCCCCGGTTTGCGGTTCCTTAGTCCCGGCCGTCCGGCCCCGTCCCCCCGACCGGATCCAGAGGCATCCCGCTTGGCCGTATCAGCTCGTAAACCCGAATGTCTTCAAGGCGTTCGCCTCTGACAGTGCGGGGCAGTTCCGCAACAAGCTCAACGCTGCCAAAAAACTCCTTGAACCGCTCATGCGCGTCCCGCCGGTCCTCCGCAACGTAAAGTCCGGTCCCCGTCAGGCTGTCCGGATCCGGGTCCGGCGCCATGACGTAGCGGATCCGCTCGTTCACCTGGTAAACCGGAAGCCGGTCTTTCAAGAGAAAATCGATCTGGGCATTCAACCCGTAACCGCTCGTGAGCACATAGTCCGCACCCGTCTCGGCCGCGATCCGCTCGATCTTGCGGCCAATCTCCGGCCAGCCGCGCAACTGATGGGTCGGGTCCTTGCGGCCAAGGGCGCCGGACAGCGGGATGGCGGCGTGAAGCTGAACCACACAGGCAACCACCGCACCGAGGACGACGCCGCCAATGGCAAGGCCGCGCCAGATCCGCGCACGTTCATCGAGACGGGCCACAAACACGGCCGCAAGAAGACCCATGGCCGGAAACAGCGGGGCGGGCCAGTTGCCTTGGACCCTTGCATGTAGCGAGTGGTAGGTCAGGTAAAGCAAAAACGGCAGAAGCGTGAGAAGAACGAGCGACGCGGTTGCGTCACGCTGCCAAACGCGCGGCGCAAGCTTGGCAGCGCCCATGAAGGCAAGAACCGCGATCAGCGGATTGAGCAGGCCGACGACCGCGCCGATGAACTCGAAGATATATTTGAGCGTGTAGCCGCCATCCGAGCCGGCCCGGCCGAACTGCTTGGCAAAACTCGCCCAGTCATGGAGATGGTTCCAATAAAGGACCGGGGAAAACAGCGCCACCGCAAGGAGGCCTCCGGCCCAGAGCTGCCAACGCCCGAACCAGCGCCGCGCTTCCGGCACCCACAGGAGCCAGAGCACAATCCCCGCGCCCAGAAACAGCACCGAGTATTTCGAGAGAAGGCCAAGTCCCGCGAACAGGCCCACCACCAGCCACCAGTTGGCGTTGCGCGAGGTTTGAAGTTCGGCCAACGCCCAGAAACTCAAGCCCCAAAAGAACACGGAAGGGGCATCGGGCGTTGCCAGAATTCCGCCCACGCCGACAAGGATGGACGTGTTGAAGAACAGGACCGCCCACCCGGCGGTGCGGGCCTCGAACAACACGAAAGCGGTGCGCCACAGAACCAGGGACCCGACGGCGGACGACAGGACCACCAGCACCCGCGCGGCGAAAATGGTATCCCCGAACACCTGTTGTCCAAGGAAGATCCACCAGCCGATCATGGGCGGGTGATCATAATAGGACAGCGCGGGATTGAGGCCCCAAATCCGGTAATAGGCCTCGTCCTCCACGAAATGCGCGCCCCAGGCCGCAAGCAGTTTCGCGAGCGTCAGTGCAGCCACCAAAGCAAACAGAAAGCGCGGCTGCAGAAAGGCGGGAAGCGGCCCCGGCAACGGCCCCGGTGTGGTTGTCTTGGACACGGGACCGCCTCGTCAGGACTTGCGCCAGGTGAGCGCGGAACTGGCCGCATAATTCCACACCGCGCCCATGATCGCCCCGGCGGCACCGGCGAACCACCAGTAGCTCGGATCGAGATAGATCAGGTTGGCGACCCCGACATTGGCGAGAACGCCGACCGAGCACACCGCATAGAAGGTCAGCAGACCGATCAACGCGTTCAAGCCATGCAGCCGCCGGTCGCGGTAGGTGAGCTGATTGTTGAGGAAGAAGTTCGAGGTCATGGCGACGAAGGAGGCGCCGGTTTGCGCGAGATTGAACTCCAGCCCGCCAACAACCAGGAACAGCCGCAGGGCGATCAGATGCACCACCAGGCCGCTGGCACCCACGAGCCCGAACATCAAAAAGCGGACCGAAACAATGTTGCCGAAATATTTGGCCAGCAGGAGGCCGAAATAGTCCAGCGTGACCAGCGTGTCGAGCTTGCTTTCCCCGTGCAGCCGTTCCTTGAAGGTGAAGGGGAGTTCCTTGATCCTCAGCGCCCCCTTGGCGCTGGAGACAAGATCGAGAAGGATCTTGAATCCTTGCGCGGAGAGTTTGGGCGCCAGTTCCTCCGCCTTTTCGCGGCGGACCATGAAAAACCCGCTCATCGGATCGGTCAGATCCACATGCAGCAGTTTCTTCGCCAGAGTGTTGGCGATGCCCGAGCCCCAGGCCCGGATGCTTGACAGGCCGGTCCCCGAGGACCCGCCCTCGACGTTGCGGCTGGCGACGACCAGATCGGTTTGCCCGGTGCGCAGCTCCGCCAGCATTTTCGGCAGCAGCGTTTCGTCATGCTGCAGGTCGGCGTCCATCACGGCCACGAAAGGTGCCGAGCTGGACAGCATGCCCTCGATACAGGCCCCGGACAGTCCCCGCCGGCCGACACGCCGGATCACCCGCACAGTGGGATGGTTCGCGGCGATCGCCCGGGCCACTTCCGTGGTCCCGTCAGGGGAATTGTCGTCCACGATCACGGCTTCCCAGGCAACGGCGTCGAGTGCCACGGCCAGCCGCTCCAGCACCACGGGGATATTCCGGGCCTCGTTGAAGGTCGGCAGGATGACCGTGAGTTCGGCGGCACGGGCCTCGACGGGCAGGCCGGGAACCGATCCGGTCTCTTCGTAGGTGGGGATCAGCGGAGCGGCCTGGTCCATTGTCTGTTCGTTCACGTGGTTGTGGTCCGGGCGCAGGAGCGCGGTACTGGCAGGCACCGGACCGGCTTGCGGGGCGCCTCGTGTCTCAAAGTGCGCGGACCATAGCCGTCTTTGAGGCAATTGCAAGGCAAGGCGCGCCTTGCCCTCCCCAGAGCTTTCGTCTAGGACAGCGCGAACAGAATAAAGGACCGTTTACCAGCATTTTGGTCTGGATGCGGCACCGCAACGATCTCGCCGGGACACTCGAACCTCATGGCCAAAAAACCGAGCAAACTGAAGGCCCGCCTGCCGCGCGGCTTCGTGGACCGCAGCGCCGACGACATTCGCGCGACCGATGAAATGCTCCTCAAGATCCGCAAGGTCTATGAGCAGTACGGTTTCGACCCGGTCGAGACGCCCGCGTTCGAATACACCGACTGCCTCGGCAAGTTCCTGCCCGACACGGACCGGCCAAACGCCGGGGTGTTCTCGGTGCAGGACGACGACGAGCAGTGGATGAGCCTGCGCTACGACCTCACCGCGCCGCTTGCCCGCCATGTGTCGGAAAACATCAACGAGATCCAGCTTCCCTACCGCACCTACCGCGCCGGCTGGGTGTTCCGGAACGAGAAGCCGGGTCCGGGCCGATTCCGCCAGTTCATGCAGTTCGATGCCGATACCGTCGGCGCGCCGGGCGTTCAGGCGGATGCGGAAATGTGCATGATGATGGCCGATACGATGGAAGCCCTCGGCATCCCGCGCGGCCAGTATGTCATCCGGGTCAACAACCGCAAGGTTTTGGACGGCGTGATGGAGGCCATCGGCCTTGGCGGCGAAGAGAATGCAGAACGCCGCCTGACGGTTCTCAGAGCCATCGACAAGCTGGACAAGTTCGGTATTGAGGGCGTGAAGCTTCTGCTTGGTGAGGGCCGCAAGGATGAGAGCGGCGACTTCACGAAGGGAGCGGGTTTAGGCGCAATTCAGATAGACATGATTGCAAAGCTGATAGACACGAAAAGTATTGAAACTGGTCCAAAGTCTTTCAACGAGCACCTCGACTATATTTTTGACGAACACCCGAATATTTCCTACGCAGGCGCAGACCTTGGGGATCTGGTAAACTTGGTTCAGTCATGCGGTTATGGAACGGATAGGATCATCGCCGACCCGTCCGTTGTCCGCGGTCTCGAATACTACACCGGCATGGTCTACGAGGCCGAGCTTCTCTTCGACGTGACCAATGAGAAGGGCGAGGTCGTCCAGTTCGGTTCCGTCGGCGGTGGCGGACGCTATGATGGTCTGGTCAAACGCTTCACCGGCCGCGATGTTCCGGCGACCGGCTTTTCCATCGGGGTGTCCCGGTTGATGACGGCGCTCAAAAACCTTGGCAAGCTGAACACAGTCGATGTGGTCGCGCCGGTTCTGGTCACCGTCATGGACGGCGACACCGACGCGCTTGGCCGCTACCAGCAAATGGTTCAGGAACTGCGGCACGCGGGCATCCGCGCCGAGATGTATCAGGGCAACTGGAAGAAATTCGGCAACCAGTTGAAATATGCCGACCGGCGCAACTGCCCGATCGCCATCATTCAGGGCTCGGACGAATTCGCGGCCGGAGACATCCAGATCAAGGACCTGATCGAGGGCAAGCGGCTGTCGGAGGAGATCGCCGACAACGTGACCTGGCGCGAGAGCCGTCCGGCGCAGATGACCGTCAAACGCGGCGAGCTTGTCGCCAAGGTCAGCGAGCTTCTGGGCCAGCAGGCCGAAGACCGGCGCAAAGCGGCGGAGGCTTGATCCATGGCCGGCAGCGCGCAGACCATGAAAGCTCCCGAGGCCGGCCAGATCGACGCCGCGCTCGCGCTTTTCCGGAAGGCTGGCCACACCCTGGCCGATCCGCCGATCCTGCAACCGGCCGATCTCTTTCTCGACCTGACCGGCGAGGATATCCGCCGCCGCCTTTATCTCACCAGCGGCGCGAATGGTGTCGACCTGTGCCTGCGGCCCGACTTCACCATTCCGGTGTGCCGGGCGCATCTGGACGCCTTCGGCGCCAGCAAACCCGCCGCCTATTGCTATCACGGCCCGGTGTTCCGCCAGCGCGCGGAGGGACTGGGCGAAATTCCGCAAATCGGCGCCGAGAGCTTCGGCGATCCCCATATCAACGCGGCCGACGCGGCAATGCTCGCCCTGAGCGTCAAGGCGATCCACGGCTTCAACATTGCCGAACCGCAAATCCGGATCGGCGATGAGGGTCTGTTTGTTGCGGTCTTGAGTGCGCTTGGCCTGCCGAATGTCTGGCAGCGCCGGTTGCGCGATCTGTTCGGCGAAGGGGCGAAGCTCGATGCCGCGCTGGACCGGATGGCGGGGACCGCGGGCGATCAGATGGACGCCGACAATCGCTCCGGACTTCTGGCGGCGCTCCATGGTTCAGATCCGGACGCGGCGCAAACCATCGTCGAGGATTTGCTGTCCATTGCCGGGATCTCGACCGTCAGCGGCCGCAGCGCTTCGGAAATCGCCCAAAGGTTTCTGGAACAGGCCGCGCTGACAAGCGGGACGGCGGACCTTGCGTCGGCCGCCAGGATCCTAAAGGACTATCTCGCGCTTCAGGCCCCTTGCGACCGGGCCGGCGACCTGCTGACGGCGTTCGCGAACTCCCATGGGATGGACCTGTCCGCCGCCATCGACACGTTCGAGGCTCGTGTCGCGGCCTTCGCCGGGAAATCCCTGGAACCGTCCGACATGACCTTCCATGCCGGATTCGGCCGCCGGCTCGACTACTACACCGGCTTTATTTTCGAGATCTACGGACCCGCCGGAAATCAGGGCGGGCCGCTGGTCGGCGGCGGCCGGTATGACAGGCTGTTGAACCTTCTTGGCGCGGGTGAGGACATTCCCGCCATCGGCTTTTCCATCTGGCTCGACCGGGTGGCCGCAGCACAGGAGATGTGCGCATGAGCAAGCTTATCATCGCCATTCCCTCCAAGGGCCGCCTTCAGGAAAACACTCATGACTTCTTTGCCCGCGCGGGCCTGAAGGTGGTGCAGCCCGGCGGGGCCCGGAATTATCGCGGTGCGATCAAAGGCCTGGGCGATGTCGAGATCGCGTTCCTTTCGGCCTCGGAAATTGCCCGCGAACTTGCCGAGGGCAGCGTTCACTTCGGCATCACCGGGCTGGATCTGGTTCATGAAAGCATCACCGATCCCGAGACCAGCATTCATCTGGTGACGCCGCTCGGCTTCGGGCCAGCGGATGTCGTGGTCGCCGTGCCGAAGGCCTGGATCGATGTCGACACCATGGCCGACCTTGGAGACGTCGCCTCGGACTTCCGGGCGCGGCACGGACGGCGCCTCAGGGTGGCCACCAAATACGTGACGCTGACCCGCGCGCATTTCGCCGAGCATGGCATTGCCGACTACCGGATCGTGGAAAGCGCGGGCGCGACCGAAGGCGCGCCGGCGGCTGGCTCCGCCGAACTGATTGTCGACATCACGACAACCGGTTCGACGCTCGAGGCCAACAACCTGAAAATCCTCTCGGACGGTGTGATCCTGAAAAGCCAGGCCCATCTCGTGGCGTCCATGTCGGCGGATTGGTCGGATCAAGCGCTGTCCGGGGCCCGCGTGGTCTTGAACCGGGTGGCGGCCGAGGAAACGGCCCGCACGTCGCGCCGGATCCGGGCCAGAGTGGCGGACAAAGAGGCGGCCTGGACGGCGGTTGAAGCGCTTGGGGCGACCCTGCCCTATGCGGCCCGTCACTCCGAGGACATCGAAATTCTGTGCCCGCAAAAAGCGGTCGCCGGGTGCGCGCAGACGCTGATCGATCACGGAGCCGAGACCGTCACTGTCGAGCAACTGGAATATGTCTTTACCCGGGAAAACCGGTTCTATTCCCCGCTCGCCGAGCGCGTTGCCGAACGGGCCGGGAAGGCTTGGGCGAACACAGGGGAATGACCGGCCTGCAGGCCGGTCAGCCGGGGCGTTTCAGGCTTGACCGTTCGACTTCAATCGGCTCCCGGCAGCAGCAGCCCTCCAGATGGTCGTTCACCAGCCCCATGGCCTGCATGAAGGCGTAAACAGTTGTCGGGCCAACGAAACTCCAGCCGCGCTTTTTCAGGTCCCTGGACAGGGCCACACTTTCCGGCGACGTCGCCAGGGTCCGGGCCGTCGGGAAATCCATCCGGTCCGGGCGTGAGGCGGGATCGGGCTCAAACCGCCAGAAATACGCGGCCAGCGATCCGAACTCCGCTTTCAGTTCGATCGCTCTCTTGGCGTTGTTGATCGTGGATTCGATTTTCTTCCGGTGGCGGACGATCCCGGCATCCACCAGACACCGCTCGATGTCCTTGTCCGAAAATTCTGCGACCGCCTCGCATTCGAAATTGGCAAAGGCCGCCCGGAACCCGTCCCGCTTGCGCAGGATCGTCAGCCAGGACAGACCGGACTGAAACCCCTCCAGGCAAATCTTTTCGAAAAGCCGCCGATCGTCCGTGACCGGATATCCCCACTCCGTATCGTGGTAGAGCCGGTAATCTTCGAGATCCTGATGCCACCAGCACCTTGCTTTCCCGTCCGCGCCCAAAATCAGGCCGGTCGTTTCATCATGAGCGCGGCGCTCTGAATTGGGCATGAGAGTGTCTCCGGCGTCGGGATATTCACGTTTTGTTCGGCGCCAGTCTACCAAACCAACCCAAAAAGAAAACCGGCCAATCGGCCGGTTTCGCCAAATCCGAACCGCCGTGCGCGCTCAGGCGAACAGGGCGTCGATATCGTCCTGGGTCGCCACGTCCATATCGGTTTCAAGGGCCGGGCCGTTGAGCAGCGCCGCATCGCCCTCGGCGGCGGCTTTCTTGTCGATCTCGATATCCTTGAAGCTCTCGATTCCGCCCCAGATGTCCATCATCTGGATGATCCGGTCCTCGATGAAACGGAGGGTCGACACCACCTTGGTGATGCGCTGTCCCGTCAGGTCCTGGAAGTTACAGGCTTCGAAAATCTGGATTACACGTTCCTGGATATCGTTGGCCAGTTCCGCATCCTGGCCGTCGATCCGGGCCGAAAGGGTGTTGGCGGTCTCATCGATAAACTCGGCCGCAGCCAGAATCTGTTCGGTGGCGCCCTCCGTCCCCGAGACGACGGCGTCCAGTTCATTGGTCACGCGCGCCATGTCGTCACCATCCGTACCGGTCGTATGGTGCAGGGTCGCGATTTCGCGCTTTGTCTGGGCGATCGCTTCGTAGATCGCGTCCAGTTCCACCTTCAGCTTGGCCGCTTCGGACATTTCCTTCCGAAACTCTTCCATGAACTTCTCGCCCATGGCTTGCGGATCCAACGTCTGTTGTTGCCCAGCCGTGGTCACGATCAGGTTTTTGACGGCAGCCAGCTCTCCCAACAGTTCCTGGTGGCGACGTTCTTCGGTAAAGGCGGGATCGTCATTGATGCCCGCCTGAAGTTTCATCAAGCTCTCTGCTCGGAAGGATCTTTTGACCGCGGCCATGCCTTCTCCTGTCTTGTGCCCTGTCACATGCCTGGCGGCTTACCGTTGCCCTCTATTTCCCACGGAGAATTAAAGATTTCGTTTCGCAGATGCCACTCAAGCCAAGGAAACCTGTTCCGGGCCTGCTTCTTTTCACTTTCTAAGGCGTTTCGGTCTGGATATTGTCGTGTCACCGGCCTCATTTCCGAACAGATTTGGGGTCTCCCCCCATGTGGGCGTCTTTCGCCCGTGACCCGTCCGGCTTGGAATGCGCGCCGCCCTAATCACCGCTCTCATGATCTTTCTCAGCACGACAGGGAAGCCGGCAGAGGCCAGCAGCTTCACGACCCGCGAGCTGCTGGACGGCTTTCACAAGACGGTTTTCGGACTGGAGTACCGCGCCTGGAGCTGGCGAGCCTATCTGGTGAAGAAATTCACGGTTCCCGTGCGCTTTTATGTTCACGGGCTGTCGAGAAAAGACCGCCGCGAGGTCGTGGAACGGTTCATCGCCGAAATCGGCACCAAGATCGCCGGCCTTGAGGCAAGCCTCGTGCGGGATCCGGGACAGGCGAATTTCGAGATCTTCGTGGTGGACAGATCGCAATATCCCGAGGTCGTGCGGCGCGACGTCTACAAGGACCTGCGGGCCGACGCGCCGGGCCGCTGCCTGGTCCGAGTGGTATCGGGACGCAACGGGATCAAGCGCTCAGCCGCCGTCATAGTCTCGGATGAAGGCGAATTCCTGTTCCGCCGCTGCCTTGTCGAAGAGGTCCTACAGGGCCTCGGACCGATGAACGACGACGACCGGCTGACGCATTCGGTGTTCAACGACCAATCCCGCCACAGCCGCTTCACCGTGTTCGACCAGATCATTTTGAACATGCTGTACGACCCCCGGATTGAGCCTGGCATGTCGGCCGAACAGGTCGAAACCGTCTTGCCGCTGGTCGCGCGGGATGCGAAACGGCGCGTAAATTAACCAAGAAAACCTGATTCTTCCATATTTAACACACAATGCGCCTGACGAAATCGCGCCAGACCATCAAGATTCAGCTTTCGATAATGATGTTTTGAAACCGGTTGCTAACCACATATTGAAGTCTTTGACTTGGTTACTCCAAGATTTACCGGGTAATCGCAATTTTAATTCATCGTCGGCCCCGTTGAACTTTATCCACTCCGAATTGGAACGGGAGGTGATTGGTTATGGGTCCATCCCCGCGCAAGAAATTTTTGCCGGCGTCAATCGGGCCAACATGTGCGCTCGTCTGCCTGGCCCTTGGCTTGGCCGGGCTCTCAAGCGGACCGGCGGCGCATGCAGGGCAAGTGGCCCCTCCGCCGCTCATGTTGAGCCCCAATCTCACGGAGCCCTGGATGAACCAGTTGCGGCAACCGGGGCGGACGTCGGTGCGCTACGGCCAGCCGCGCGGAATCCAGGTCAACCGGCCATGGCTGAGACCGCAACCCGCCAACATGCGCACCCCGGCCCGCGTGCAGAATCCGGCGGCCCAGCGAAGCCGCCAGATCGCGCCGCAGTTCCTGCCGACAATCGTGGCCTATTCCGGCCCGCACAAGCCGGGCACAATCGTGATCGATACCAACGAGCGGTTTCTCTACCTGGTGCAACGTGACGGGACTGCACGCCGTTACGGGGTCGGGGTCGGCAAACCGGGCTTCGAATGGGCCGGAACGCATAAAATCACCCGCAAGGCCGAATGGCCGGACTGGCGCCCGCCGGCCGCCATGCGCAAGCGCCGGCCCGACCTGCCAGTGTTCATGGCGGGCGGGCCGGAAAACCCGCTGGGGGCAAGAGCGCTTTATCTCGGTTCCACCTTGTACCGTATTCACGGTTCGAACGAGCCATGGACGATTGGCCAGGCCGTATCGTCCGGCTGTATTCGAATGCGGAACGAAGATGTCGAGGACCTTTACGAACGGGTCGGGGTCGGCACGACGGTTTACGTGATTTAAGCGGCGACCAGAGCCCCCACTCCCGGGCAACAGGCCGGAGACAGCGTCCCTCCCGGAACGCCTCCGGCTTTGCCTTGCTCCGGCAACTTCTGACAGGACAGAAAATACGTCGCGATCGGTTCTCACCGTCAGACCCAAGCGCGCCACGTCAACCTGACCGAGGCTTGCTTTCAGCCCGCCCTTCGGGATTCGACCGGCTCCAGGTCCTCCGGTACCGGTCCCCCATAAACCCAGTCCAACAGTTCAGCCGTGTGGATGATCGGGATATCGGTTCCCAGTCCGATCTGGGTCATGCAGCCGATATTGCCTGTCGCAATGAGATCGGGTTTGGTTTTCTCGATATTGGCGACTTTGCGCTCGCGCAACCGGGCCGCGATCTGCGGCTGGAGAATGTTGTAGGTGCCCGCCGATCCGCAACACAAATGCCCCTCGGGCACATCCTTGACGGCAAACCCGGCTAATTTCAGCAGGTCCTTCGGCTGGCGGGTGATTTTTTGGCCGTGCTGCATGGAACAAGCCGAATGATAGGCCACGGTCAGATCCGCCGACCGCTGCGGGGTGCCCAGATCCACCGAGACGAGGAACTCGGTGATGTCCTTTGCAAGTTCGGAGACGCGCGCGGCCTTTTCCGCATATTGAGGATCGTCCCGCAGCATGAAGCCGTAGTCCTTGATGGTCGTGCCGCACCCCGAAGCGGTAATCAGCACCGCGTCGAGGCCGCCGCCATCGAGCTCCCGCGTCCAGGCATCCACATTCCGCCGGGCATTTTCCAAAGCCGCTTCTTCCTTGCCCATGTGGTGGACGAGCGCGCCGCAGCATCCCTCCCCCTTCGGCAAGACGACCTCATATCCGGCGCGATTCAGAAGCCGGATTGTCGCCGCGTTGATGGACGGCTTCAGAACCGGTTGCGCGCATCCGGTCAGAAGCGCAACACGCCCCATTCGGCCCCCGACGGCCGGGAAGACGCCAGGTGTGTCGGTCTTGGTGCGCACCGGTGCCTTGGCCGGCGCCAGTTCCAGCATGGCGCCCATCTTGGCCATGGGGCCGCCCAGCCGCTGGAGAAGACCGGCAAAAGGGCGTGCAAAGAACGCACCGACCAGAGCCAGCCGGAAACGGGACGGATAGGGCAGGATCAGGGCCAGCGTGTTCCGCAGCAAGCGGTCGACCAGGGGACGCTTGTAGGTTTTTTCGATGTGGATCCGGGCGTGGTCGACCAGATGCATGTAGTTCACGCCTGAGGGGCAGGTTGTCATGCAGGACAGGCACGACAAGCAGCGGTCGATGTGTTTGACCACTTTGGCATCGGCCGGCTTGTCATTCTCCAGCATGTCCTTGATCAGGTAAATCCGCCCTCTGGGACTGTCGAGTTCATCACCCAACAGCGCGAAGGTGGGGCATGTGGCCGTACAAAACCCGCAATGCACGCATTTGCGGAGGATCTTCTCCGATTCCGCGGTGTGGCTGTCGAGGAGTTGCTCTTCGGTGAAATTGGTCTGCACAGCGCGCCCTGTCCGCCCTTGATCCGCATGACAGCGGAAATGTTCCGTTGTTGGGGGATCGTACGGCTGGCAATCCGGCCGGACAAGACCGGTTTGTGGCAAAGTGTCTTTGCCGTCGTTTCAAAAGACGCCAAAGCTGAGCCGCGAAGATGAACGGGAGATAAACGGGGCCCTCAGGCTGGGTTAAACTGGGTCTGACTATGGTCGGCATCAGAAGGCGAGGTTGCCTTGAAACCGGAGGAAATGACGATGAGACATACCCTTGCAAAAACCGCCATCCTGACCGCCGTCCTTGGTTGTGTCACCACAAGTGTCATGGCGAAGGACTGGATCGAGACTGTCGAAGTCAAGCGTGACGGCATCGATACCATCCCGATCGAAGTGTCCGCAAATGCCACCAAGTACACGGGCATCAAAAGCGGTTCGCACAAGTTTCTGCTCCGCCTCCATGCCAGGGCGACCAGCGGTGAGCGGATCGTGGCCATGAAGGTCGGCTCTTTCAAAGGCGTGCGCTATTTCGAGGCCGACGGCAATCACTGGAGCAAAAGCTTCGCCAATCGCGAAATCGGGGGCGGTTCCAAACGGACCGTGTCTGTTTCCTTCGCGCCCACCATCCCGGTGAATAAGATCCGCTGGCAGGGCTGGGATCCCCGGGAGGCTTGCGCGCTCAATCTCGACAAGAAAATCAAATCGGGGATGTCGAGGAGCGAAGCCCTGTCGAAGACATGGACTGTCTCCGCCAAAGCCTATTTCGAGCTCGACGCTGTGGCGGCCCGCAAGAACAAGGCGGCTCCGGGCCAGTGGAACATGAAGAGCACCACGACCCAGCGCGCGGGCAACACCTACGATGTCGCCGTCAAGTGCCTGCCGGCGCCCCGTTAAAGGTCACGACACGCGGACCGCGGCGATGGCAAGCCTCACAGCTTCCATCGCCGCTTCCGCACCATCTACACGCCAGCGACCATCCGTCCCGGATTCAAAACGCCCTTGGGATCGAATTGGTCTTTCAACCGGCGTGACAAGGCCGCCAGCGGCGAAGGCTGCGGCTCGAATACCGGCACAGAAACCCGTGTCGCCCCATCGGCGCGCACGAGCGTGGCATGTCCACCTCCGGTCTCCGAAAGCGCGCGGCGGATCTGCGTGTCATGGCTGAGACCATCCTCGCATGACAGCCAGACCAGCCCCCCGCTCCAGTCCAAGATCACATCGATATCCATACTTTCGCGCAGCTTGCGCACGAAGGCGGGACTTGCGGCGGGAGCAACGGAAACACGCCAGACCGGCGTTGTGCGGCCTGAGAAAGGCAGGACATCGCGGATCGCGAGCCACGTCGTTCCCGAGGCATCCGTATCGAGCCGGCCGGGCTTGCCGTAGGACGACAAGAGGCTCTCCAAGGTCTTGAAACGGTAGTCCACCGAGGTTCCAAAGCCCTCGAGCCGGATCAGGGTCTGGGACGGCCCTCCCTCCAAACCGCGCGGCAAATGCGCCGCGCCGGAGACTTCGGCCGAAGACCCCATGGCCTTGCAAAGCGCCTCGACGCCTTGCTCCTCACTGAGGCCTTCCAGAACAAAGGTCGCCGTCGCCTCCGGACGCGGATTGACCTTGATCGTCATGGAGAGAGCGACCCCAAGCGTTCCCCAGGACCCGCACAAAGCGCGCGGCAGGTCATACCCGGTCACATTCTTTACCACGCGCCCGCCCGAGTTGAAGATCTCGCCCCGACCGGAAACAGCCTCAAGACCCAGAACATGGTCACGAAACGCGCCCGCCTTTATCCGCCGCGGGCCCGAAAGATTGGTGGCAAAGGCCCCACCGATTGTGCCCCGTCCGGCCTCCCGCCCGAGCAACGGACCATAGTCCATCGGTTCGAAGCTCAGTTCCTGCCCCTGGTCGGCGACCAGCTTCTCCACCTCGCTCAGGGGCGTGCCGGCCTTGAGCGTCAGCACCAGTTCGGCCGGTTCATAGACATCGACGCCGGCCAGATCCGACAGATCAAGGATGTGGGCGGTTTGAACCGGCCGACCAAGATCTCTTTTGGAGCCTTGTCCTACGATTTCCAGCGGCGTGTCTTCGGCGGCCGCCCAGGCAATGGCATCGCGCGTTTCGATCGCGGTGCGCGGTTTTAAAATCGAATCCATCGGATCTCCTGATCGTGTTTGCTTGCCTTGCGGACCCTCTCAAGGCCAGTTCGTTCAAAACCGCGGAATGTCAGGAAACGGCAATTGCCCCTTGTGGACGTGCATCTTGCCCAGTTCGGCGCAGCGATGCAGGACGGGAAACACCTTTCCCGGATTGAGCAGATGCTTTTCGTCAAAGGCGCATTTCACGCGCTGCTGCTGCTTCAAATCGTCTTCGGTGAACATCTCGGGCATGAGATCGCGCTTTTCTATTCCGACCCCGTGCTCGCCGGTGAGCACACCGCCCACCTCGACACACAGGCGCAGGATATCCGCGCCGAAGGCCTCGGCGGCGTCCAGTTGGCCGGGCTGGTTCGCGTCATACAGAATGAGCGGGTGAAGATTGCCATCCCCGGCGTGGAAGACATTGGCCACCTGGAGCCCGTGTTTCTCAGAGAGCTCACGCATGCCGGCCAGCACCTTGGGCAGTTCGCGCCGCGGGATGGTTCCGTCCATGCACAGATAGTCGGGAGAGATCCTGCCCACAGCGGGAAAGGCGGCCTTGCGACCAGCCCAGAAGGTCATGCGCTCTTCTTCACTTTCCGAGATGCGAATGTGGCTGGCCTTGTTGGCCTTGGCAATCTCTTCGACCCGTCCGATCAGGTAGTCGACTTCCGCCTCGGGACCGTCGAGCTCGATGATCAGCAATGCTTCCACATCGAGCGGATAATCGGCATGCACGAAGTCCTCCGCCGCGTGAATGGCAAGCTTGTCCATCATTTCCATGCCGCCTGGAATGATCCCGGCGCCAATAATGTCCGCGACGCACCGCCCGCCATCCTCGCTCGTTGGAAACCCGACAAGCAGGGCGCGCGCCGTCTCCGGCTTCTGGAGAATGCGGACGGTCACTTCCGTGACGACCCCCAGCAACCCCTCGGACCCGGTCATCAGCCCAAGAAGATCATAGCCCTCACTGTCCAGGTGCTTGCCCCCCAGGCGAATAACCTCGCCGGTCATCAGCACCATTTCGAGGCCGAGGACATTGTTGGTTGTAAGTCCGTATTTCAGGCAGTGAACGCCACCGG
Organism: Roseibium aquae; assembly: GCF_008711285.1. Classification (GTDB taxonomy): domain Bacteria; phylum Pseudomonadota; class Alphaproteobacteria; order Rhizobiales; family Stappiaceae; genus Roseibium; species Roseibium aquae. The sequence goes on along the minus strand of NZ_VXDC01000007.1, from coordinate 98,958 downwards.
AGTTTTCCGCGATGTTCCCGCCGATGGAACAGGCAATCTGGGACGAGGGGTCCGGCGCGTAGTAAAACCCCTCGTGTTCGACCGCGCGGGTGATCCCGAGATTCGTGACACCGGGCTGAACGACCACCGCGCGGTTGGCGAAGTCGATATCGAGCACCCGATTGAATTTCATCATCGACACCAGCACACCGTCCGCAAGAGGCAGTGCCCCGCCCGACAAGGATGTGCCAGCGCCGCGCGGAACGACCTTCACATCGTTCTCGTGGCAGTATTTCATGATCCGGGAGACTTGCTCGACCGTCTCCGGCAACACAACGATCAAGGGCATCTGACGATAGGCGGTCAAGGCGTCGGTTTCGTAGGGCCGCATTTCCGTCTCGTCGTGGATCACGCCTTCGCCGGGCACAATCGCCTGCAGGGCCTTCACGATCTCCATTCGGCGAGCCAGCACAGCTTCGTCTGGTTTCGGCATTGCGATGGCTGTCATGGCACCAATCCTCCCATGCATTGGCGTTTGATCCAAACCCGAGAACCTACCGTATCTTATCGGGCTCAGGTTTGCGCTGTATCGTTCACTGTGGTGATTCTGCCAAAGAAACACAGATCGCGATATGCCGCATCAGACATAAAATCAGTTCCGGACGGTAAAAAATGAGCAATCTAACTGACATGGAGATTTTTGCGCGCGTGGTCAGCGCAGGCAGCATGTCGGCCGCCGGGCGGGAGATGAACCTTTCGCCCGCCGTGATCTCGAAAAGGATCCGCCGGCTGGAAGACAAGCTGGGCACGCGTCTGCTGCAACGCACGACACGCCAGATCGCCATGACCGAGTCCGGACTTGGCTTTTATGAACGTGTCGTAGCGATCCTCGCCTCGGTCGAAGAAGCTGAAGCCTTCGTGTCCCGCGGGTCAGCCCAGGCCCGTGGTACGCTGAAGGTGGCCGCCCCGACCTCGTTTGGCCGCCTTCACATCGCACCGCACCTGGGGGATTTCCTGTCACAGAACCCGGACCTGAGCGTCAGCCTGGATCTCGACGACGGCTTCGTAGACATTGTCGGGGAGGGATACGATTTGGCGATCCGGATCGCGGAACTGTCGGATTCGAGCCTCGTCGCCCGCAAATTGGCGCCGGTGCACCGCATTCTTGTCGCGTCGCCCGCGTATATCGCCAAGTTCGGCGTGCCGGCTTCCATCGAGGATATGGCGGAAAACCACGTCTGTCTTGCCGCCGCCAATCAGGACCCCTGGCGTCTGATGGGACCCGAGGGTGTTGTGACCGTCCGCACGGGCGCACCGGTCAAGACAAATTCAAGCGAAGTCGTCCGGGAATGTCTGCTTGCCGGGGTCGGCATCGCGCTGCGCTCCACATGGGACATTGGCCCGGAACTGCGCGATGGCCGCCTTCGTTTGATCTTGCCCCAATATCGGGCCTCCAAGGATGTCGGGCTTCACGCCGTTTATCCGAGCCGGAGGTTCCTGCCGGCAAAGGTGCGCGTGTTCATTGACTATTTCGCCGGCCTCTATGGCGCCTCCCCTTACTGGGATACGGGTTTGGAGACCTGGCTCGGGCCAGTGGAAGAGGCACGGGCGAGTTGATTGCCACTGCGGGAAGCTGCCCTAGGTGGAGGTAAGCAGGTCAACAGCGCGAAAAGCGGTATGCAGGGAGAAAGCAGCGTATGCGGCATGTTGGCCGGGATGCCTTTTTTTTGCGCGTTCCACCACTTCCATGCCTTGTATCTCGGCTTTGTTTCTTGTTGTCTAGAACAGACGTGTCCCTTGGGACGCTCAAAATGAGGGAGAATGGAATGCAGCGACTGCTGACAATTGCCAGTGCAGCCTTTATCGGACTGGCGGCTCAGGCCTACGCCCAAGATGCCGGTGATCCGGCCGCAGGCGAGAGCGTTTTCCGGAAATGCCAAGCTTGCCACGCCATTGGCGAAGGCGCCCGCAACAAGGTGGGACCGCAGCTCAATGGGATCGTTGGCCGGGAAGCGGCCAGCGTTGAGGGCTACAAGTACTCAAAGCCGGCCGTTGAACATGCCAGTGTGACCGGCCCCTGGGACGAAGCCGAGATTGTCGAGTATCTTGCCGATCCTTCGGCCTTCATTGGCGGCCGCTCGAAAATGGCTTTCAAACTGCCGAATGAAAAAGAGCGCGCCGATGTGGTCGCCTATCTCGCGACCTTCAACGAAGACGGCACAACCAAGTAACGGTTGGCATACACCAATTCGTGATCAAAAAGGCCGGTTTTCCGGCCTTTTTTCGTTGAAGGGCCCCGCCGGTAGCGGGCTCTACATGTCCGGCCCGTCGTCGCTTTCCTTGTGCCGTTTGCGGATCTTGCGAACGGTCAGCCAAATACCGGCAACAACCACAGGAACAGCCAGACCTGTCGTGATGCCGGGGTTTGGAACCGGCAAGCCGGTCTCCTGGGCGGCCTTGGCCAGATAGGAGAAAAGGCCCACGACGTAATAGCTGACGGCGGCGACCGACAAACCTTCAACCGTTTGCTGGAGGCGCAACTGAAGGCGCGCCCGCCGGTTCATCGACTGCAGCAAGGACCGGTTCTGCTGTTCCAGATCAACGTCCACACGGGTCCTCAACAATGTGGTGGCCCGGGCCAGCTTGCGGGACAGCATCGCCTGCCTGTCCTCGATCGCCTGACAGGTCCGCATGGCTGGCGCCAGCCGCCGGCCCAAGAAGGCGGACATGCTCAGATCACCGGACAAGGAGCCCTCGTCAAGACTGCGCAGGCGCGCATTCACGATCTCGTAGTACGCCCGGCTCGCACCGAACCGGAAGGAACTCGCCGCCGCGCTAGCTTCGGATGACGCGGCAAGGCGGGAAAGCTGATCCAGCAGTTCCCGGTTGGCATCCAGACCTTCATTGTTCTGCATCCGCACGGTGAGCTCGGCCAGTTCCCGTTCATAGGCACCCATTTCAGGTTGCAACCTTGTGGCTTCGAAAAAGCCGAGCAAGGCCAGACTACGATAGGTCTCGATTTCCAGCAGTCTTTGAACCGCGGCGCCGCACTGGATCGGCGACATGCTGTCGTTGAGCACAAGATAGCGCGTCATCCCGTCGCCGTCGGGCCGGAAGTCCGTCGCCGCCAAGGCGGCCCCCTGCTGGATCTTGAAGACTGTCAGGCTCGCCGGATCGTAGTGCCGGCGCCAGTCGTCCTTGATGTTCGAACTCAGCAGTTCCAGCCGGGATCCCACCAGCATTTTACCAGGTGCCCGGAAGGCTTTTCCAAACGGATGGTTCGTGGGCAAGGGGCCAAAAGGTTCCTCGCTTTCGGACCGGCCGTCCCACAGGTACGTTATGAACTCCGCATGGCGCTCCCAACTGAGCGTCCCGCCGGCGAAGGCAAGCGTGTGATAGCGCGCCGACGGACGCGGGCCGGGCGCGCCCTGGCTGGCGCAGAACTCGGTGAACCAGTCGAAGTCCTCCGCCGCCTCCTCCGAGTTTGTCGTGAATGCATAAAGCAAAAGAATTCTGGGTGCGGTCAGGGGACGGAACGGACGGGCATGAACCTCACCGAGCACCGCTTCGCGCATGGGATGGGTCTTGAAGCTCGGTAATCCCAAAGTGGTGTCCTGCTGTACAACCTGCTCCATCACCGCTCCCCTCTTGCCGGCCCGATCCGAGCGCAAGCCTGTCTCATCAGCGTGCCCATCGAAAGGGCGAAGCGCAAGGGCCTTGCCCGCGACAAACCGGACCGGGTCCCAATTCCTTGAAAACCACCCACCCCCAATCCGCCCGAATATTGGAAAAAAAGATTGACCAATTTTGGATCTTCTTGAAAAGTGATACCGACCGAAAATGAAAGTGGGCCCGGTGTTCAAAACGATTTCCCATGCGCGGACCGCAGATGCGGTGATTCACCAGGTGGAGGAATACATCCTGAACGGCGTCCTTCGCCCCGCCGACCGGTTGCCCGCCGAACGCGACCTATCGGAACAAATGAATGTGTCGCGTCCGGTGGTCCGGGACGCCCTCAAGGCACTGGAACAGCGCGGTCTCATCGTGAGCCGGCAGGGTGGCGGCACCTATGTGGCGGACGTCATCGGCCCGATCTTTTCCGATCCGATCGTGGCCTTGATCGAACGCCATCCCGCCGCCACCGCCGACTATCTGGAATTCCGCAGGGATATCGAGGGAATAGCGGCGGCGCACGCGGCCGAACGGGCGACCGAGGCCGACCGTTCAACGCTGACATCGCTCACGGCGGCAATGACCCAGGCCTATGCTCAGGACGATCCCCACCGGGAAGCGGAGCTCGATGTGGAGTTCCACCATGCGGTCGGGGAAGCCGCGCATAACGTCATCCTTCTGCACGCCCTGCGATCCTGCTACCGGCTTCTGGAAAACGGCGTTTTCTACAATCGGAAACGCCTTTATTCCCACCCATTCGCGCGCGAACGGGTTTTGGAGCAGCACCGGTCGATCGCCGACCACATTGTCCAGGGCCGCCCAGCCGAAGCGAAACGCGCATCGGAAGAGCATATCGACTTCGTCGCGTCCGCATTGGCCGATGTCGCCCGCCTGGAGGACAGACGAGCGGTTGCGGATCTGCGCCAGAACCAGCGCCGCCGCGCATCCGCCTCAACGAAATGAGCACCAACCACCGAGGACCGCCATGCCGATAGTCACAGATGTCGCCGACCTGCAGGCGCTTGCCCGCCGCCGGATTCCGAAAATGTTCTATGAATATGCGGATACCGGATCATGGACGCAAAGCACCTACCGCGACAACGAAGCCGCCTTTCAACGGCAAAAACTGCGTCAACGCGTGGCGGTCAATATCGACAATCGCAGCGTGAAGACAACAATGGTCGGCGAAGGCGTCTCCATGCCCGTCGCGCTGGCCCCCGTCGGCATGACGGGCATGATGCATGCGGACGGGGAAATTCTGGCGGCGCAGGCCGCCGAGGAGTTCGGCGTGCCCTACACGCTCACGACCATGAGCGTTTGCTCGATCGAAGACGTCGCCGAATACACGAAAAAGCCTTTCTGGTTTCAGCTTTATGTCATGAGAGACCGCGGCTTTTCCGAATCCTTGATGAAACGCGCCCATGACGCGGGGTGCTCGGCCCTGGTTTTGACCCTCGACCTTCAGGTGCTGGGTCAACGGCACCGGGACATCAAGAACGGCCTCAGCACGCCCCCCAAACCGAAGCCGCATGTGCTGCTGGATCTCGCGTTCAAACCCCGCTGGTGCTGGAACATGCTGCAGACCAAGCGCCGTCAGTTCGGCAACATCGTCGGACATGTCTCGGGCGTCGGCGACATGGGGTCGCTTGCCGAGTGGACCGCAAGCCAGTTCGATCCCACCTTGGACTGGTCGTCCGTCGAATGGGTCAAGAAGCATTGGGACCGCAAACTGATCCTGAAGGGGATCAACGATGTGGAAGATGCGAAGATCGCCGCCGATCTGGGCGCGGATGCCATCGTGGTCTCCAACCATGGCGGCCGCCAGCTCGATGGCGCGCTGGCGAGCTTCGACATTCTCGGCGATATCGTGGACGCCGTCGGGGACCGGGTCGAGATCCACGTGGACGGCGGGATCCGCTCCGGTCAGGACATCTTCAAGGCGGTGGCCATGGGAGCCAGGAGCACCTTTATCGGCCGCGCCTATATCTACGGGCTGGGCGCGATGGGCAAGGCCGGTGTGACGCGAACCCTTGAGATCCTGCACAAGGAACTGGACGTGACGATGGGGCTGTGCGGTGAAACCAACATCGCGAATGTCGGGCGGCACAATCTGATCCTTGACACGGCCGGCGCCCGGCGGAACATCTGAGGCCGGACCGCACGGGAGGGGAAGGCACGATGGGTGGGTGTCCCCTCCAGAACCGGGTCACACCGTCCGGAGAGATCATTTCGGATCCCGCACGCGGATTGTTCATGGGCAATCGCGGCGGACGCCTGCATGACCCCGCGACCAAGACGCTCTCGGCCCGCCGATGGGTGTCTCGGCGATGGATCTGTTGTGTGACGCGGTTCGGTGGCCGGCGCCGGGAGGTGATGGGAGACAGCTACACCGAGTTGTTCTTTCTCGACGAGGTGACGGCTCTTGCGGCCGGCCACCGCCCCTGCTTCGAGTGCCGGCGGGCATGTGCCGGGATGTTCGCCAAAGCCTTTGCGCAGGCACACGGCCTGGGCTCTCCTCCAACGGCCAACGAGATGGACCTGCTGCTTCACCAGAACCGGCTCGACGGCCGAACAAAGCGAACCTTCAAAGCGCTCCTTTCCGATCTCCCCGATGGCGCGATGGTGCGATGGGCCGGTCAGCCCCATGGCAAAAAGGACGGGCGATTGTGGAAATGGACGCCCGGCGGTTACAGTTGCGGCCCTGACCGGGACACCATCCCGGACGTGGTGGATGTTCTGACCCCGCGCACGATCTGCAAGGTTCTGGATGCCGGCTACACTCCGGCTTGGCATGCAAGCGCGGCCGAATAAGCTTCTTCCGGGAAAACTCATTCAGAATATGAATGAAAAAATCAATAACTACAATTTGTCGTGATGCCCAAAAAAGGCCAGTCTGGGCCTCTCATCATTGACAGGCTCCCAGCATGGCTCCTTCCGACACATTCGACCGCCGTTCCTCGACGCGGCTTGAAACCCACGACCTCGGCCTTTATGCCGCGACCGTGTTTGCCTGGGGCTTCAGCTGGATCGCCATGAAGGGCCAGGTAGGACCCATTCCTCCTGAAATCTCCGTGTTCTGGAGGTTCGTCCTCGCCGCGGCGGTCATGGTCGTGTGGAGCCTGATCCGCGGTGTCCGGCTGACGTTTCCGTTGAAAACCCATCTGCGGTTCGCGGCCCTGGGCGCGTTGATCTTCTCGACCAATTTCACGCTGTTTTACTATGGAGCCGCCTATCTGGCATCCGGCATGCTGGCGGTGGTTTTTTCCACCGCATCTGTTTTCAATCTGGTTCTCGGTTTTGTGTTTCTGGGCCAGCGGATCAAACCGCTCACTCTCATTGCCGGCCTGCTGGGCTTCGGCGGAATTGCCTTGATTTTCTGGCCAAAGATCATGGGCACAACGCTTGACCTGGAGGTCGCCACCGGCCTGGCCCTGTGCATTGCCGGCACATTGTCCTTTTGCCTTGGTAACATCGTCTCCGCCTCCACCCAGACATCGGGTGTCGGCGTCACGCCTGCGACCACTTGGGGAATGATCTATGGCGCGGTCTTGCTGGGATTGTTTTCGCTGATGAAGGGGCATTCCTTCGCCGTCGAGATGACTGCCGAATACATCGGGACACTTGTCTACCTGGCGATCGTGGCCTCGGTTGTCGCGTTCGGCGCTTATCTGACTTTGCTCGGGCGGATCGGATCCGCGCGTGCTGGATATGCGACCGTACTGTTTCCGCTGGTCGCCCTGACCGTTTCAACCCTGTTCGAAGGCTATACGTGGTCGGCCTCCGCCTTGCTTGGCGTGGTGTGTGTCATCGCGGGCAATGTGTTGATGCTGCGCCGATAGGTCTGGAACTCCCATAAATGGCGCTGAGGATCTTTGACTGTCTGAAATACTACTCCGCCGCCTGCCATTGACCGCCAACATTGCCGATCGCGGCGATGATATGTCCGCAGAAGGCATCATGCATCGGCTGTCTGGCCTGTTCGGACCGCAAGATCGTGATGTCGCAAAAGGGAAGCGGCGGAAACCCGTCTTTTTCCTCCAGTATCCGCATTCCTTCCCGGATCGCGCTTTCCGGAAACACCGTCACCGCAAGACCGGCCTGCACGGCCCCAACCAGAGCGGAGGCGCTCGCGCTTGTATAGCCGACCTTGTAGGCCCGCCCGACGCGGTCGAGAGCCTCCAAGGCCATCCGCCGCCAGGAACAGGATTGCGATCCGAGGGCCAGCCGCACGATATCCGTCGTATGGGCCGCATGGCGGCTTGAGCCGACCCAGTACAGGGGCTCCCGGCGAATGACCTCACCGTGCAGATCACCCGCTTCCGACGAGGTGATGACCGCAACATCGATCTGACCGGCCCGCACACGTTCCCGCAAAGTGGCGCTCGACGTGCACTCGACCTGCACTTCGATGGACGGATTTAGCCGGTTAAAGGCCGCAAGCACCTGCGGAAGCAACCGGTCGGCGTAGTCGTCCGGCATCCCGAATTCGATGTGCCGGATTTCATCGCGTTCGTTGAATGCCGATATGGTCTCGTCATTGAGAATGATCATCCGCCGGGCGAATTCGACAAGCCGCTGGCCGTCTTCCGTCAAACGGGACTGCCGGCCGTCCTTCGCAAAGAGCGGGATCCCGACACGCTCTTCCAAACGGCGCATCTGCATCGACACCGCGGACTGGGTCTTGTGAACAGCCTCCCCCGCCTTGGTGAAGCTGCCAAGCTCGGCAATCGCAAGGAACGTTCTCAACTGGTCTATATCAAGGGCATGACGCATGACGTCCCATCCGGCCAATTATAGCTCGACATTCACATGAAACACTCCAATGGATTGTTTTTGAATACATGAACGCATTCGAGTTTTCAAATGAGTATCCAGAAAATCACCAAGCTGACCAGTCAATACTCGAGCTGATTGACGCTGTCAGGCTTCCCGCGGGACCGACAGATTGTCCAGCGACGAAACAATATGTTCGACCAGCGCCTCACGCACCCGCGTGGTCTGGCGCCACGAGCGCATCAGTCCGATTTCACAATCGGGCAAGCGTGGAAATCCGTCCGCCTCCTGAAGAACGCGCATGCCCGGCCGCAACGCCGATTCGGGCAAAACGGAAACGGCCAGCCCGGCGAGCACGGCGGCCCCAACCGCGGTTGAATTCCAACTGGAGTAAAGAAGGCGGCTTTTCTTGCCGGTTTCATTCAGCGCGGCGGTGGCCGCCTTGCGCCAATCACAGGTCGGCCGGCCCAGCGCCAGGGGCAAGGGATCTTCCAACTCGGCGCAGTGCCGGGTGGATGCGACCCACAAAAGCGGCTCCCGGCGAACAACCTCAACATCCTTCCACCCGCGTTTTCGCACATGGGTGATGATCGACACATCCAGCTCTCCCTCCGCCATCAGTTCAACGAGGTTGGGGGTCGGGGCGCACACGACGCTGACCTCGGCCTTTGGGTTGGAGCGGGAGAACCGCGCCAGGATCTCCGGCAGGAAACGGTTCGCATAGTCGTCCGGCGTTCCCAACCGCACCAAGCCTTCCAGCTCGGTTTCGTCAAAGGCTGCGAGGGTTTCATCGTTCAGCTGGACCAGCCGGCGGGCATATTGCAAAAGCCGTTCCCCGTGCTCCGTCAGACGGGAATTGCGGCCATCGCGCATGAAAATCTGCCGCCCAATCCGTTCCTCGAGCCGCCGCATCTGCATCGAAACGGCGGACTGGGTCTTGTGAACGGCGCCGGCCGCCTTGGTGAAGCTGCCACTTTCAGCAATCGCCACAAATGTCCGAAGCTGATCCAAATCCAGCATGCATGTCCTGTTCTGTTTGAGATCCATCTCCGCCAGCAGACTGGCCCGATCCGCGACAGGCGGCACGGTCCAACGTTGTCAGCCGATGCGCCCGATGACAGCACATTTATCACGGATAGCGATCAATTCCATAACAAACATTCGTTTGTATAATGAACCCACATCCCTCACCTTGAGAACCGTTCCAAACACATTCCGCCGCCAGTGTCGGCGCAAGCCGGGCCGGGGATGCCGGTCCGGACAACAGGAGACCTATGCCATGACGTGCGATCGGACTTCCCGGCTCCACCCGAGTGTTCCAGGCTTTGTTGCCCGGGCCTGGGCAGCGGTCGTCAATCGCCGCCAGACACGCCGTCTTTATGAGCTCACCGACCGGCAACTGCTCGACATCGGTCTGACCCGGCGCGATGTGCAGGTGGCGCGGAACGCCGGCTACCTCTCGGATCCTGCTCCGCTGCTGAGGCACTGTGCAATGGAAAAATTCAGCGTGTCTCCGCTGCCGGAGAGCCCAAAGGTGACCCCTGCCGTAGCGGGAGGACGTCCGGCAGCCGAGCCGGTCCGCATTCCGCGCGACGCGCAACCGGACACGCACAAAGCCGCCGCCTGACCCGGTTTGTTTCTTGCAGCCCCTGTCGGCCTCGTGCTGACATCAACTGGCCCGTCTCACAGACGGGCTTTTTTTTCGCTCACGTTTCCTCGGAGCCATCCAGCTTCCGCGCGGCGCTTTCAAACAATCCGTCGAACGCTTTGAACTGGGCTGTTTGCAAATCCCTGTTCGTCGTCATCCAGTCGTTGAAAAACTGTTCGAACTCCGTCGGCACCTGTGCCTGCGGGGCCGTTTCCGGCTGGTTGGAAACATCCTCCACTGAAGCCCCACCCGCCGGGTCGAGCCCGGCCGGGTCAAGGTTCGCGGTGTCGGTTCCGCCGTGGCCGTAAGACTCCGTTTGTTTGCCGGCATCGGTCTGCGAAGGCTTGAAGAATGCCGACCAGAAGGCGCCAACGGCCTGTTGATATTCCTGGATGTAGTCGGCCGGTGTCGGCCGGGGCTTGGGCCGCCCGCGCACAAAGCCGCGCAGGAATGCATCCAGTAGCCCTTGTCCGGACTCGTTCAGGTAGGGCCGCATCATGGTCCCCGCCGCAAGAGTGGCGGCGACAGGCATCATGGTCCCGATCGCCTCACGCTGAAGCCCGGTGGCCCTGGCGATATGGTCGACCACCATGGTGCGCACCGGTTCGGGTCCGTAGAAGCTCCGCAACGGGTCCTGTGGCCAGGCAAACGGGTTCGCTCCCGAAACCGGCGGAAAAAAGGGATTGCCAAGGCCGCCGATCCCGCTACCAGGCTGCGGGCCAGTCCCGAACGCGCCGGCGTTCCCGAAATGCTGGAAACCGGCGACCGCCGCCGGAAGCAGCTGCATCATCGCCGCGGACAGGTCTTCCCCCTGCCAGCCGTAGCGGCGATGCATGTCTTCTACGATTGCCGAAAAATCGAATGGAAGACCGCTTCCTGTTTGATCGGACATGTACCGCCCCGTTCACTGGTAGGGTTGATCTGGCATGGCCCATGATCAACCGTCGGAGGCGGCAGGTCAAATCGCAAATAAGCGTAAGCATTTGCCCTCAATAGGCATAATCCTGGAAGACCTTGGTCAGGTCACCGTTCCAAGCGCCATGGTAGCGCTGCAGCAGGACATCCGCCGGACACATGCCCGCTGCCAGTCCCTCTTCGATGGGCGCCAGGTGCACACGCTCGTCGAGATCGCCATCGCTCAGCCGGTTGCGCCGCTTCAGCCCCTCTTGGGCCAGGCTCAATGCCTCCTTGGCGACATCCAGAACGCGGCCGGACCGGAATGGGGTCTCCAAGGCCGTTTCCGGAACGCCCGCCCGCAGCAAGGCCCGCTCCTCCTGGGTCCAATCCCGAACAAGCTGCCATGCCTGATCCAGAATGCCATCGTCATAAAGGAGCCCAACCCAGAAGGCCGGCAATGCACAGATACGCCGCCACGGCCCGCCATCGGCACCGCGCATCTCGATGTATTTCTTCAAACGGACATCCGGGAACAATGTCGACAGGTGATTGTTCCAATCGCCAATGGTCGGCCGCGCATCCGGAATTTGGCCATCCAGCGCACCATTCATGAACGCCCGGAACGTGGTGCCGGTGACATCATGATAAACGTCGCCGCGCTTGACGAAATACATGGGCACGTCGACCGCCCACTCCACATAGCGCTCGAACCCGAAGCTGTCATCGAACGCGAACGGCATGTCGCCGGTCCGGTCCTTGTCCGTGTCGGTCCAGATCTGGGCCCGGAATGACTTGAAGCCGTTGGGTTTGCCCTCGGTGAACGGCGAATTGGCGAAAATCGCCGTCGCGATGGGCTGCAAGGCAAGCCCGACCCGCATTTTCGTCACCATGTCGGCTTCGGACGTAAAGTCGAGATTCACCTGGATGGTCGAGGTCCGGTACATCATGTCCAGTCCCAGGCTGCCAACCTTGGGCATGTAGCGGGTCATGATGCCGTACCGGGACTTCGGCATGACAGGCATCTCGGCGCGCGACCAGGTCGGGGCCATCCCGATCCCCAGGAACCCCACACCCATCGGCTTGCAAACCTGCTGCACATGGGCCAAATGCTGGTTCGCTTCGCGGCAGGTCTGATGGAGATTGTCCAGCGGCGCGCCGGACAACTCGAATTGCCCGCCCGGTTCGATGGAAATCGCGCCGCCTCCGGCGGGATCGGCAAGGCCGATGATCTTGCCCTGATCCTCGATCCGCTCCCATCCGAGAATGGCTTCCATTCCGTTCAAGACAGCTTCAACCCCATCCGGTCCTTCGTAACCGATCGGGGTGAGGTCGCGGGTCCGGAAACCAAACTTTTCGTGCTCCGTCCCGATCCGGAAGTCCTCCGCCGGCTTGCATCCGGCATTGAGGGTTTCGGCAAGCGTGGAGATATCTTCAATCGGCGTGGAGTCGACCGTATCACGGGCCATGTGAAGCGTCCTTGATTTCTAAAACGGCGCGCACCCTACAAAGCCTGTCCGGGCCGCACAACGCTGTCGTCTTGCAAAGCGGCTTCACGTTCGGTCATGCCGCACCGCCATTTAGGACTGTACAGTCCGAATTACCAGCCTGAAAATTCGCCTGTCCAAACCGGTGCCGCATCGCACCAGTCGAACACACCGCGAAACGGCATCGGGACGCATCCTCTTGCGGCCGATGGCCCGTTTCGGCTGTCCGGAGGCGTCAGGCCAACGGCCCGCGGGGCGCCGCCTGACCAACTGAGCGGGCGTGATGGCGAGGCCTAAACCCAATCGCCGAGCGTAGCCTGGATCACGGCCAAAGCGGCGACGGCGGCGGTGTCGGCACGCAAGATCCTCGGCCCGAGCGGGATCGGTGTCACGAAATCGCAGGCGTTCAACAGATCCCGCTCTTCTTCTGAAAATCCGCCTTCGGGGCCGATCAGCAGTGCCAGTGGTTGCCTGGGGCCCTCTGCCAGGTCGGCCAGCGGCGCCAGCGGATTGCTGGTCTCCGCGCCTTCATCGCAAAAGAGAAGATGGCGGCCCGCGTGTTCGCGGGGCCAGGCTTCGAGAACGGATTTCAAAGGCGCTGTTTCAACGACCTTTGGCACGGCAAGAACACCGCATTGCTCGGCTGCCTCGATGGCATTGGCTTCCATGCGCTCCAGGTTGACCCGGCTGGACTGGGTGTGCTGCGTGATCACCGGCTGCAAGCTACCGACCCCCATCTCCACGGCCTTTTGCACCATGTAGTCGAGCCGGGCGTGCTTGAGCGGCGCAAACATGTAGAGCAGGTCGTTGGCCTGCGTTTGCGGGCGGGTTTGCCGCACCAGATCAAGTGTGCAGGCCTTTCGGCCGGTTGCCCGGATATGGGCGAGCCACTCCCCGTCACTGCCGTTAAAGACCAGAACCTGATCGCCGTCCTTCAACCTGAGAACATTGAGCAGATAGTTCGCCTGTCCCCGATCCGCATCGATGCGGGCACCATCGGCGAGGATGTGGCGGAGATGAAGACGCTGCATTTTGAAATCGTAGTGGGGCATGCGGGAAGTTAGGCGGGTTTGATGAGGCAATTCAATGGCAATGGGTTGTCCGCGCGCCATGTTTTGGTGGACGAACCGCTCTGCGGCCCGTGTCTTGACCCGGCTCCCCGGTCCGGTCACCTTTCCACGTCACAAAGGGAATCACGCCGTGTCCGACACACCGTCCAATATCGCCGAATTCTCCGTTTCGGAAATCTCGTTCTCGATCAAACGCACGATGGAAGATGCGTTCGGATATGTCCGTGTGCGGGGTGAACTGGGCCGGATTTCGAGGCCTGGTTCCGGTCATGTCTACCTCGACCTCAAGGACGACCGGTCGGTCCTGTCCGCGGTGATCTGGCGGGGTGCCGCCTCAAAGCTGCGGATCCAGCCGGAACAGGGCCTGGAGGTCATCGCGACCGGCAAGATCACAACGTTCCCGGGCCAGTCCAAATATCAGATGGTGATCGACGCGCTGGAACCGGCGGGGGCCGGCGCCCTGATGGCCCTGCTGGAGGAACGCAAGAAGAAGCTGGCAGCCGAAGGCTTGTTCGCCGAGGAGCGAAAGAAACCATTGCCGGTCATGCCGCGCGTGATCGGCGTCGTCACCTCGCCGTCCGGAGCGGTGATCCGGGACATCCTGCACCGGATTAGCGACCGCTTCCCGTTGCATGTCCTGGTCTGGCCGGTCCGGGTCCAGGGCGAAACATGCGGCGCGGAAGTGGCGAACGGCATTCGCGGTTTCAATAGCCTGACGCCTGACGGAGCGATCCCGAGGCCGGATCTTGTTATCGTCGCGCGTGGCGGCGGGAGTATCGAGGACCTTTGGGGGTTCAACGAAGAAGGTGTCGTCCGCGCGGCCGCGGAAAGCGAGATCCCTCTGATCTCGGCGGTCGGACACGAAACCGATTGGACCCTGATTGATCTGGCCGCCGATCTGCGCGCGCCGACCCCCACCGGGGCGGCGGAAATCGCGGTTCCGGTCAAGGCCGACCTGATGGCGAACATCGACGATCTGTCCCGCAGGCTTTTCTCTGGTCTGAGCCGCCTGCTGTCGAACCGCCGGACGGAACTGCGCGCCGCGGGCGCCGCCCTGCCTGCCCCGCGCGATTTGCTGGCCCTGCCGCGCCAACGCTTCGATACAGCCGCCGCAAGCCTGGAGCGCGGTCTCATCGTCAACACCCGCCACCATCGCAGTTCGTTCGACGGGGTTTCGTCGCGCCTGTCGCCCTATCTTCTGACCCGTGGCACGGCGGAGGCACGGCGGAAACTCGATGATATGGAGGCGCGCCAGACGCGGGCGCTCACGGTCGCCATCCAGCACAAGCGTCAGGCATTCGCGGGCATTGCCAGCCGGCTGACACCGGATCGTCTGTTGCAAATGGCCGCCCTGGGGACCGAGCGCCTGGACGCCTTGACCGGCCGGCTGGACCGGGCCTTCCAGACCCGGATCGCCCAGCAGCGCGCGCAGCTTGACGGCCTGGACAAGCTTCTGACCTCCCTTTCCTACAAGGACGTCCTCGCGCGCGGCTACGCGGTCCTCCGGGACGGGACGGGCCAGCCGGTCCGGTCCGCAACGTCGGTCGCACAAGGCGCTACGCTTGCGATCGAATTGGCTGACGGCACGGTCGACGCGGTGGCCACATCCGGCGGTCCGCAGCTGAAAAAGGCAAAACCAAAGCCGAAACAGGCCGAGCCGTCAAAGCCGGCCAGCGCGGGTCAGGGAAGTCTGTTTTAGCCGGGCAGCCGCAACGCGGCCTCCCCACTTGATGGGATCTTGCCGCAATGGACAGGATGATTGTGCGGCGCTACCTTGCGCGCAATTCAATCTGGGAGTGAGCTTGGAACCGCCATGGATTTCTTTGCGACGGAAGAGCATCTGATGATTCAAGAGACCGCGCGACGGCTGTCGGCGGATCTTCTGGAGCCGAATGCCGAAGCGCTGGATCGCGGAGAGGGGCGCGATATTCTGCTCGGCAATCTGAAGACATTGGCGGAAAACGGCTTCATGGGGCTGAACGTTTCCGGAGAGTACGGCGGAACCGAAGCAGGCACCTTGAGCTTTGCCCTTGCGATCGAAGCCCTGGCTCAAGGATGCGCCTCGACCACCGTCACGGTCTCCGTCTCCAACATGGTCGCGGAAGTGATCCAGGCGGTCGGCTCCCAGGAGCAAAAGACCGCCTATATCCCCCGCCTGACAGACGGGACCTATCCGGCCGGCGCCTTCTGCCTCACCGAATCCAGTGCCGGGTCCGATCCATCGGCGATGCGCACCCGTGCGGTCAAGGATGGCAACCACTACGTCATCAATGGCTCCAAGCTCTATATCTCCTCGGCGGAATATGCCGGCATTTTCGTGGTCTGGGCCGTGACCGATCCGGACGCCCCCCAGGGAAAAGGTATATCCTGCTTTCTCGTGGAAGCCGGCACGCCTGGTCTTGTGATTGGCAAGGCGGAAAAGAAGATGGGGCAGACGGGATCGGCCACCAACGAGGTGCTGTTCCAGGACTGCCGGGTACCGGCAACCGCCATGATGGGCGCGGAGAACGACGGCTTCCGGGTCGCGGTCGCCGAACTCGCCGGCGGACGGATCGGGGTCGCATCCCTGGCCCTTGGTATTGCCCGCAAGGCCATGGACACCGCAAAGGCTTTCGTGAAGGAGCGCCAGCAGTTTGGCAAGGCCCTGGCCGACATGCAGGGCATTCAATGGATGATCGCCGACCGGGAAACCGATCTGGAAGCGGCGCGTCTGCTGATTTTGCAGGCGGCAGCCCTGAAGGACCAGGGCAAGCCATTCGCCAAGGAGGCGTCGATGGCCAAGCTTTTCGCATCGGAAGCGGCCCAGCGCGCAACCTATACGGCGCTTCAGCTCCATGGCGGTGCCGGCTATTGCCAGGATTATCCGCTGGAACGGTACGCCCGCGACGCCCGGATCACCACGATTTATGAGGGAACCTCGGAGATCCAGCGCCTGATCATCGCCCGCGAGGTGATGAGGACCGTATAGGTCCTTTCCGATTCCCCTTCCGGTCTGACGCGCGGCGTTCGGACCCGGAAATTGATTGCCATCAAGGCAAAGGCCGGGAGCGGCCCTTATCGTGCGGACGTTTCCTAGGGAAGAGTGCTGGCCCGAAAGGCCAGCCCAAGCGGAGGAAGGCGCATGCCTATCAAGGATATTTTAACGATTGTCGATCTCGCCGGGTCCCAGCCCGCACCGAAATACGCGCTTGAACTGGCTCGTCAATACGATGCCCACGTGACGGGATTGGCGATCGCGTTCGAACCTGTCGTGCCCGCATTTGCCGCCGCACCGATGCCGGTCGATTACCTGCAGGCGGCCCATGAACAGTCTGTCAGCGCGGCGAACCAGGCAAAGAAGGAATTTGACGAAATGGCGCGCATGGCCGCCGTCAAGTCCGAGAGCCGCACCGCCGAAGTGCTTACCGGCGGACCGCTGGAGAGCGTTCTGGACCATTGCCGAGTGACCGACCTAGTCGTGATCGGACAAGCCAATCCGGATGCACCGGAGCCCATGCGCGAACTGCTGATCGAAACCGTTCTGTTCGAAAGCGGAAGCCCGGTCCTGCTGGTGCCGTATATCGGGACCAAGCATTTCAAACCGAAAAACGTGCTGATCGGCTGGGACGGCAGCTCCACCGCCGCCCGGGCGATCCATGCGGCACTGCCGATCCTCGAACATGCCGACAAGATCACCGTTCTGGCGATCCAGAAGCGCAATCGCGCCGATCAGCAGTTGGGCTCCGACATCGCGACCTATCTTGCGCGGCACAACATGGATGTCACGGTCGACGTGATCACCAATCCGCAGACCGGGATCGCCGATACGGTTCTCAACTATGTTTCCGACCACGGCAACGACCTGATCGTGATGGGGGGCTATGGCCACAGCCGGATGCGGGAATTCCTGTTTGGCGGAGCGACGCGGGAAATCCTTAGCTCGATGACCGTGCCGGTGTTCATGACCCACTGAATCATCGGGCGTTTCGTTGGAAACGCCCAAAGATGCTCGGCCACTCAAGACGCGATCAGCGGCAGGCGAGACACCGGCTTTGGCCAATCGTCCGCCGCTTATCCGTGCAAGTGACTTTGCGCTCCGTTCTGTTTCCCAACGGGCCCGGACCAGGCGCGGCAATCGTCAAGGTGCGCGGACACGGGTTCATACCCCGGTTACGCTTTTTGTTTCTTATGGGCGTGCCGTCCTCATCCGGGGGCGTTTCCGGAGAGCGTTCCTGTCCGGGTATCTTGAATGATTGTAGTGAGGCTTGGTGTGACCGTTCAGAACCTGGAAGGTTTATTCGATCCAAAGTCCGTTGCGGTCATCGGGCCGTCACGTCATGAACCCGGCTACACCGCCTATCTTCTGGCGAAGCTGAAAGCCGCGCTGGACCGGCGCATGGTACAGCTTGTCGATGTCCTGACGGATGACGACGAATGGCAATCTCACACCCGGGAAACGGTCTCCGCCCTGTCGCCCGTTCCGGACCTGGCGATTTATCTCGGCCCGGCACAAACGGCACCGAAGATCATCGGGCAGTTGGCCCAGGGCGGGATAAAAGCCGTTCTGATCCCTTCCCCCGGTTTCGAGAACTGGCCAGAGGCCCTCATGCAGCAGTGCCGCGAGGCGGCGCAAAAGGCGCGGCTGCGCCTCATCGGTCCCGGCAGCCTCGGCCTGGCCGTGCCGTCCCTAGGCCTTGATCTTCTGGCCAGCGCCTCCGGCGCCGCCAAAGGGGATATCGCGCTGATCGCAAGGTCCGGCGCCGTACTCAACGCCACACTGTCCTGGGCGCAAACCAACCGGACCGGATTTTCCGCCGTGGTCTCGCTTGGCGCGCGCATGGACGTAGATATCGGCGATCTGATCGACTACTTCGCGCAGGACTTCCACACCCGTTCGATCCTTTTGCATATCGAAGGCATCTCAGCGCCGCAAAAATTCCTGTCCGCCGCGCGGGCGGCCGCGCGAAGCAAGCCGGTTATCGTGATCCGGTCGGGGCGGAGCAGGGATCTTGTGGGAACCGGGCGAAGTCACGCCGGACGTCTTGCGACACCGGACCTGGTGTACGAGGCCGTGTTCCGCCGTACCGGCCTCATGCGGGTCAACGATCTGGACGAAATGTTCGAGGCGGTCGAAACCCTGTCCCGGATCCGCATTCCCAAATGCGAGACGTTCTGCATCGTTTCCAACGGCCGCAGCCTTGCAAGCCTGGCGGCCGACCGGCTCCAGGATGCCGGCGGGACGCTCGGCCGGCTTTCGGATGAGACCCTTGGCGAAATTTCACCCTTTTGCCGGACGGGCAATGCCTCCGGCGCGGATCACCCCGAGCCCGTTGTGGTGAATGAGGACCTGTCGAATGTTGCGCTCAATGAGGTTTTGAAGACGATTTTGCGGGACCCCGCCATCGACGGTGTGCTGGCGCTGCATGCGGGAACGGCCTTCACTTCGCTGAAGTCAATTGGGGCAACAATCGCCGAGACCGCGAAAGCGGACCGCCGGCGGACAGGACGGAAGAAAGCCATCGTCGCCGGTCTGGTCGGGGGCAATGCCGAAGACCGGGCAGCGCTCGATGAGGCCAGCGTTCCCTGTTACACAAGCCCGGCGGAGGCAGTGCGCGCCATCACCTATCTGACCCGGGACGCGACATCGCGGGACTTCCTGATGGCGGCTCCGCCCAGCCTTCCCGAGGATTTCCTGCCCGACACCGCCGGCGCGCGCGCGATCGTCGACAGCGCGATGGCCCGTGGGGAAAGCTGGCTGTCACCCGAGGAGGTCTGCGCCATCCTGGCGGCCTATCAGATCCCGATGATCGGGACACGGCTTGCCGGAACGCCTGATGAGGCCGGAGCGCTTTCCGAAACGTTTTTCAAGACGGCCCGGCACTGCGTTGCCAAGGTGATTTCCCCGGATTTGCCGTTCAAATCCCGGATCGACGGCGTCCGGCTTGGCCTTGAAAGCCCCCGGGCGGTCACCGAAGCGGCCCGGGATCTGATAAGCAAGACAAAGGCGGCCTTTCCGGACGCCCGGATTTCCGGTGTCAGCGTTCACCCGATGCTGGAGGACCGGCACGGGCTGGAACTTTATATGGGGCTTGCCGACACGCCGGTGTTCGGACCCGTTCTCGTGTTCGGCCATGGCGGCACGGCGGTGGAGGACAGCCGCGACATTTCCATGGAATTGCCGCCGCTGGACCTGAACCTGGCTCAGGCGCTCATTGGCCGCACGCGGGTCGTTACCCTGCTTGAAGGCGGGGCTTCCCGGCCCCGGCTCGACCGCGAGGCGGTTGCCCATACCCTGGTCAAGCTGTCCCAGATCACGATCGACATTCCCGAAATCCTCGAGCTCGACATCAACCCGATCGTGGTGCGCAAGGAGGGGTTGGTGGGCCTCGATGCGCGCATGAGCCTTGGACAACCCGAACGCCATCCCGGCAGGCGTGGCAAATCACGTCTGGCCATCGCGCCCTATCCGAAGGAATGGGAACAGACCCTCACGCTCAAAACCGGCGAAGCCATATTCGTGCGCCCCGTGAAGCCGGAAGACGAGGACCTCTTCCGAACGTTTTTCGAAGCCATCACACCGGAGGACCTGCGGCTGCGGTTCTTTGCGCCGGTGCGGGACTTCAGCCACCGGTTCCTGGCCCGCCTGACGCAACTCGACTACGCCAGGGCGATGGCATTTGCGGCCCTGGAGCCGGAAACAGGCAACCTTCTGGGTGTCGTGCGCCTGCATGCCGATCCCGATCACCGGACCGGCGAGTATGCGGTCATGGTGCGGTCCGACCTCAAGGGGCATGGCCTCGGCTGGACCTTGATGAAGCTGATCATCCGCTACGCAAAAGCCGACGGCATTCAAACCATCAAGGGGGAGGTCTTGAAGGAAAACACGTCCATGCTGGGCATGTGTCAAGCGCTCGGATTTTCCGTCAAGACCTCGGCTGACGACCCTGGTGTCGCGGTGGTCACCCTGCCTGTGACCGACATCGATCCCGGGTCGTGACCTATCTGCCGGCTTCGGCCGCCGCGCGGATTTGGGTCAGGGATGCCATCGGCGTGATCGCCTCGGGATCGATCTTTAAATGCAGCAGGGCCGGTTTCCCGGCGGCCAGGGCCCGTGTCATGGCGGGTCCGAAATCGTCCGTCCTTTCGACCGTTTCGGCAAAGGCGCCATAGGCCCGGGCAAAGGCGGCGAAATCCGGGTTTTCCAGTTTCGTTGCGGACACGCGGGCCGGATAGTGCTTTTCCTGGTGCATCCGGATCGTCCCGTACATGCCATTGTCGACGACGAGCACGACGATATTCGCGCCGTCCTGGCAGGCGGTGCCGAATTCCTGCATGGTCATCTGCAGGCAACCATCGCCCGCGAAACAAATGACCGGGCGATCCGGGAAGGCCAGCTTCGCGGCAATCGCCGCCGGCAACCCGTATCCCATGGACCCCGAGGTCGGCGCGGCTTGGGAGCCGAAGGACCGGAACCGGTGGAAGCGATGCAGCCATGTCGCGTAGTTGCCGGCGCCGTTGGTGAAGATTGTGTCCGTGGGGACGTTGTTCTCGATCCAGTCCATGACACCGGCCATTTGCAAAGCACCGGGTGTCTGCGGCCGGGCCCCCGACCAGGCAAGAAAATCCGCATGCGCGGCTTCGGCATGACCCGAATTGCGCACAACCGCCGGCGGCTGCAACCCCTCCACCGCCTTGCAAAAAGCCGTCGGAGAGGCGTGGATGGCCAGGCTGGCGCGGTAGACCCGCCCGAGTTCCCCGGCATCGGGATGCACATGAACGAGCTGTTGGCTGGGCTGCGGGATATCCAGCAGCGTGTAGGACTGGCTCGGCATTTCGGACAGGCGCCCACCGACAAGAAGAATGAGGTCCGAGCTCTTGATCCGGTCGGTGAGTTTGGGATTGATGCCGATGCCCACATCGCCGGCATAGTTGGGATGCAGATTGTCAAACAGCATCTGGCGGCGGAAAGAGCAGGCGACGGGCAGGGAGAACCGTTCCGCGAACCGCGTGAACCCGGCGACCGCCTCCACCGACCAGCGGCTTCCGCCGAGAATCGCGATCGGGCGCTCTGCGGCCCAAAGCCGTTTTTGCAGATCCGCCATCTGCCCAAGACCTGGATGGGTCTCCAGCTGTGTCCACGCCTCCGGCTGGGCCACTTGCGCCTGGTCTACCAGCATGTCCTCCGGCAAGGCAAGCACCACCGGCCCCGGCCGCCCCGAGGTCGCAACGTGATAGGCCCGTGACAGGAATTCCGGCACACGGTGGGCATGATCGATTTCGGCGACCCACTTCGCCACGCCGCCAAACATCTGGCGGTAGTCCACCTCCTGAAAGGCTTCGCGCTCCCGCATCCCACGCTCAATCTGCCCGATGAAAAGGATGAGCGGGGTGGAATCCTGCGCCGCGACATGCACGCCGGACGCGGCGTTGGTTGCACCGGGCCCCCGGGTAACCATGCAGATCCCGGGCTTGCCGGTCAGCTTGCCATGGGCTTCCGCCATCATCGCCGCACCACCTTCCTGGCGGCAGACCGTGACCGGAATGGAGGCATCGTGAAGAGCGTCGAGCACAGCCAGATAGCTTTCCCCGGGCACGCAGTACACGCGGTCCGCGCCGTGCCGTTCCAACGCATCCACGAGGAGCTGGCCTCCGGTCTTCATTTGTGCGGTCATTCCACCCTCTCGCCTTGTTTGCCGATGATCTCGATGTTTGCCCGTTTCTATACCGCACAAACGCGGACAGTGGGACAGCCGACGCCACACCAATTGGCAATGACTTCATCACCAGAAGGAATAGAAAATGCCGCGGCCAGAACCGCGGCATCATCAGCAAGTCTTGAAAACCGGAGCGCTCAGCCCTTCTTGCGCAACTCGATTTTGCGCGGAGAGGCGGACGCCTCGTCCGGCCGCGGAACGACCACGGTCAAAACTCCGTTTTCCATATGGGCCTCGATCTGTCCGTGCTCCGGCACATAGGGCAGCGCCATCACGCGCCGGAACGGCCCGTAGCTGCGTTCACTGATCTGCCGGTCCTTCTCACTGACCGTCTTGGACGCCTTTTTTTCGCCCTTGATGGTCAGGGTTCGGTCCGTCAGGAAAGCATCCACATCTTCCTTGGCGACACCGGGGAGTTCAGCGGTAATTTCCAGACCCGCGTCGGTTTCATGAACGTCCATCGCCGGAAAGCCCGCCGGGAAAGCCCCCGCCGGACCCGGCCTTTTCCGGGAAATCCTGAAATAGCCGATCCATCTCCCGCTGCAGCGAGAGCATGGGATTGTCAGGGCGTCCCCATAGAGAAGGGATCAAAGAAACCATGGTTCAGTCCTCCTTCTGTGCGGCCGCCCGGTTCGCGGCCTTCGCCAAATGCCGGTTCTATACCGGCTGAACGGTGACGACCTGAAATGTGTGGAGGTCGCCATCCTCATCCTTGATGGAAACATATTCACCAGGAAGGAACGCGTGGGACGCGAAGCGGTATCCGGCTTCATCGTCATCGTCGCCCTCGATGTCATAATGAAATGCCCAGGACCCGCCCGGTCTGTGAATCAGATGCCCCAGCTCTTCTTGTTCGCCGCCCCAGAACCGGCGCACCCGGCAATGATCGCGTTCTTTCTTCCAGAGGCCGGCATCAATATGGCCAGTGGCATCGAGCGGCGCCGTGAATTCATAGCCATGATGCGCAGAACCGTTGGGATGATCCTTGGTCCGGGCCAGGTTCAGGCGGATTTTTTTCAGGCCGTGATGCTCGCTCATGGCGCGTCTCCTCATGGTGTTTTTCGACGATACACTGCCAGAACAAACGCGCGCCTCATTGAGCGAGATCAAGTGGTCGTGCGATGAAGCATGCGAGCGAAGGCGAACCGAATTTGGGAGGGGTATCATGACCGGTAACCAAAGCACGGACAAAGAGACACAAGCGGAGGTGTTCGGCTTTTTGGCCGGGCTTTCCGGCGAGGTCGAAGGCGCGGAGCGTTCCGAGCGGATCGACACGCACGCCAATACCGTCTTCCTGGTCGGGGACAAGGCCTACAAGGTGAAGCGGGCCGTCAAATTTCCATTCCTCGATTACTCGACGCTGGCCCTGCGCGAAGAAGCCTGCAAGCGGGAAATCGCCTACAACAAAACCCACGCGCCGCAGATTTACCGGACAGCGCGCACCATCCGCCGCGGCCCGGACGGCAAGCCCGGTTTTCACGACGCGGGCGACGTCGTGGAATGGGTTGTCGAAATGAACCGTTTCGACGGCCATCGGCAACTCGACAGGATCTGCGAGCAGGGGCCGCTTTCCGATGATCTTGCAGATCGCCTGGCGCAAATGATGGGAACGGCCCATGCCAGGGCGGAGACGCGCGAGGGCGCACCGTTCTTCGCGGAGCTTCAGACATACCTTTCTCAAAACGCGGAGGCTTTCCGCGCGCACCCCGAGCTTTTCGAGAGCCGGGAAGTCGCCCATCTGGAGCGTCAGGCGGACGCGCGCCTGGCCTCCATCAAAGCCATGATCCTGCGGCGGGGGGACGCCGGCCTTGTACGGTTGTGCCATGGCGATGCCCACACACGAAACATCGTCCTGATCGACGGCGAACCGGTGCTGTTCGACGCGATCGAATTCTCCGATGCCATCGCAACGAACGACGTTCTCTACGATCTGGCGTTCCTGTTGATGGATCTGTGGGAGCGGGACCAAAGACCCGCCGCGAACCGGGTTTTCAACCGGTATATGGACCATTGCCACCGGGACCTGGACGCGTCCGGTCTCGCGGTCCTGCCCTTCTACATGATGATGCGTGCAGCCATCCGGGCCAAGATCGCAGCCAGCGCCGCCGTGAACCAGACAGACAGCGACGCGCGCGCCCGCGAATTCGAGGCGGCCAGGACCTATTTCCAACTGGCCCAGGACTTTTTGGAGCCGTCCGACCCCACCCTTGTCGGTCTTGGCGGGTTTTCCGGAACCGGCAAGACCACCCTCGCCTACGCTCTGGCCCCCGACCTTGGCCGGGCACCCGGCGCCCGGGTGCTGCGCACCGATGTCAAACGGAAGACCCGGCTCGGGCTTGCGGAAACGGAACGGGCGCCTTTGAGCGCTTACACCAAGCAGATGAGCGACGCGGTCTATGCTTCCCTGGACGACGAGGCGAAAGCTTTGCTCGCGGCAGGCCACTGCGTCATTTTCGATGCCGTCTTTTCAGATGAGGCCGAGCGGGCCCGGAGCGAAGCTCAAGCTGGGGCGGTGGGCGCGGGGTTTTGCGGGCTGTGGCTGGACGCGCCCGGTGAAGTCCTGAAAGACCGGGCGGCAGCGCGCGCCAAGAGCGGAACCGATGCCTCGGATGCGGATGCCGGTGTGATCGACCGTCAATTGACCTACGATCTGGGCAGGATGACCTGGAGCAGGATCGATGCATC
This sequence comes from Roseibium aquae, assembly GCF_008711285.1. Lineage (GTDB taxonomy): Bacteria > Pseudomonadota > Alphaproteobacteria > Rhizobiales > Stappiaceae > Roseibium > Roseibium aquae. The sequence goes on along the minus strand of NZ_VXDC01000007.1, from coordinate 74,057 downwards.
CGGCGCGCCGGCCACCACACTGGCCAATGCCCGGCAGGCGCTAGCGGGTTGCGGGTTCGCTCAAAGCCCATAGGCCCGGCACAGGGCCGCGGTGGCCGCCGCCAGCGTGACGGCGACAATATCCTTCCGCCAGAGCGCCATGACACCTGCGGCAACGGCAAGAGCAACCATCGCCGACAGCCCGCCCTTCAGGGCGATGGGCAGGATCGTCGAGACGATGATGGCTCCGGGCAAGGATTCCAGTGCCCTGCGCACGCGCGGGGTCAGGGGCACGCGGCCCATCACCCAATATCCCCCGGCCCGCATCGAATAGGTCACGGCGGTCATACCGAGCACCGCCAGAACGAACATGCCGTCCGCGGACCAAATGGCGTCATTCATCGACATAGGCTCCGACCAGCGCCCCGGTGACCGCACCGGTCAGGATTCCCCAATAGCCGCCCAAAAAGTACCAGGATGCAAGAGCCACCGCTCCGGCGGCAAACCAGCTGAGCGTCTGGCGGCGCCCCTTCCAGAGCGGCACCAGCAGCGCCACGAAATAGGCCGGCAGAATGACGTCCAGTCCCCACTTCGCCGGATCGGTCACCTGGCTGCCAGCGAGGTATCCCGGCACGACGGCGCAGGACCAGATCACCCAGACAAACAGGCCGCTGCCGAGATAGATGCCCCAATCCCGCTCGCCCCTGTCATATTCGCGCAAGGAAATCAGCCAGTTGATATCGGTGAGAAAATACAGCGCCGGATAGGTCTGACGCCCCGGGACATGCCCCAGCCAGGGGCGCAAACTGGCGCCGATCAGAAGCATCCGCATGTTGACGGCAGCCACCACCCCGATCATCGCCACCACGATGCCGAATGTAAGCTGTGCCTGGTAGAGTTCCATGGCCACGAACTGGGAGGCGCCGGCGAAAACCAGGCTGTTGATCAGGACCGTTTCAAGCAGGGACAATCCCTTTTGGGCACAAACGGTGCCGAAAACCGCGCCAAACGCGATGGTGCCCGGCATGATCGGCAAGCAGAGCCGCGCGCCGCGCACGCATCCATCCAGGGTCAGGGTTACCGGTTTTTCGCTCATGGTTCTTTCCGCTGGGAGATGGCCGGTCCGGCCAGGTGGCTCGCGCGCTTGGGACGCGTCCCCTCACGGGATGCGTACCCTCTGGGGCTGCGTCCCGCCGGACCGCAAATCTCTGGCTGCGTACCCGAGGGTACAGATAGCCATAGGCTATGCCCCAGTGGGGCAGCAAAATCCAATCAGCATTCGTGATGCGACCGATCAGGCCGGCTTCTGGATCGCATTACAGAAGCACGTCATAAAGCATGCGCAGGCCGGTGAACCCAAGGAACAGGGCGAAGACGAGCTTGAGGCTTGACGGATTGATCGTGTGCGCGATCTTCGCGCCCAGCGGGGCGAAAAGGGTCGATGTCGGAATGATCAGAGCGACACCGAGCAAATCCACATAGCCGAGCGCATAGGGCTGGGGCTTGTACTGGTTCCAGCCAAAATAGATGGACATCAATGTGCCCGGCACGGCGATGATCAGCCCGATGGCGGCCGCGGTCCCCACCGCCTTGCGGATGGGATAGTTGAACAGCGTGAGCGTGGGCACGCCCAGCGTCCCGCCGCCAATGCCCATCATCACCGAAATGCCGCCAATCAGCCCCCCCAGAACCTGTTTCAACGGCGCGCCGGGCAGCTTGTCGGCCAATGCCGCCCCATCCTTGCGGAACATCATGTTCGCCGCGACGCCAAGGGCCACGACACCGAAGACCGCCGTCAAGGCCCCGCCCGAAATGTTGCCCGCAAGCGTTCCGCCCGCCAGCACTCCGAGGGCGATCGCCCACCACCAGCTCTTGAGAAGATCCAGATCGACGCTACCGCGTTTCCAGTGCGACAGGGTGGAGGAGAGGCCGGTTGCCAGAATGGTGGCCAGCGAGGTGCCGACCGCCACATGCATCAAGACGGCCTCGTCGACCCCGAGCAGCGTGAACATGTAATAGAGCACCGGAACAATGACGATACCGCCGCCAACGCCGAGCAAACCGGCAATCACGCCGGCGATTGCCCCGGTCGACAGCAAGGCGCCGGCAAACATCAGGAATGTTCCAACGCTCGCTCCTTCAAGATCCATGCAGTTTCTCCACGTCCTTCAATCGGCGCGCACCATAGGCCTCTCGAGACCGGATGGCCAGAGCGCAACACTGTTGCGGTTTGGGAACAGGCCGGCCCGAATCCAACGGCAAGATCCGGTCCCGGTTGCCTTCGCCTTGCATCTCTTGAAGTGTGGCTTCACCGCGCACGACCAAGCTTGATCGGGTTGCCCCATGAGCGACTTTCACCTTGCCGCCTACACCTTCAACCGCTTTTTGGACCGCTACCAGAGCGACCGTGTGAAAGGCTTCCGGGAGGCCGAACCGGCGGCCTTTGCGGCGATGGATGCAGCCGATGGCCTGGTTGGAAGGTCCGGCTACGACGGCGAACCGGGACCGGCAAGCTGGGGCCCGCAAGTCTTTCCCAAATACTGGGAAGACAACGGCGACGGCTTCGCGCCATCGACCTTGTCGCTTTGGCGGTCGATCGAAGCCCTGATGGCGGCCACCTACCATGGCCCGCACGGCCAGGCCTTCCGGCAGGGTGCGCGGTGGCATGTCCGGCCGACGCCCTTTCCCGCCTATGTGTTGTGGTGGACTCCCTACGGGCACAGGCCCGATTGGCGGGACGCCGTTTCACGGCTCGAACGTTTGGGAGACCAAGGCCCCACCCCGGCCACCTTCACATTCAAGACCGCCTACAGCCCGGACGGCACGGTTTATCATCCCGATGTTGAGCTGATAAAAAACCTCGCGCGGCTCAACGCGGCCCGCGTGAATGCAAGACGGGTCCGACCGCAGACCTTCTTCGGACCCTTGCTGTAGCAGTTCGCTGTAGCAGTGGTCGCAAGAGTGTCTTGCATTTCAATAAGTTACTGATTTCAAAGGGGTGACTTAGCAAATGGTACAGACGGGTGGATTCGAACCACCGACCTTCGGAGCCACAATCCGACGCTCTAACCTACTGAGCTACGTCTGCCGATATCGATGTGGCGCGGACCCCATGGGCGGCGCCGGCCGATTGCAAGGGCGTCTTCTAACGTGGTTTGCACAGGCCCACAAGACCCAAAATTCAACCCGGCCCAACTTGTGGATCACCCGGCCGGTCCAGGGTTTTCCAACAAAAACGCCCCGCCGTCCGGCGGGGCGCAAAGAAGGTCAGCAGCAGGTGCTGCCGCAAGAAACCCTTAGTTGGGCTTCATTTCCTTAAAGGTCTTTTCCATCGCTTCCTTGACCGGAGCGGAAACGTCGGTGCCCAGCTTGGTGGCCAGTTCCTGCATTTCCTTGGTCTGGGCGCTCAGGGCATCGAACTGCTGGCGTGCGAATGTGGATTGCAGTTCGATCGCCTCGGCAAGCGTCTTCACGCTCATCATGTCCTTCATGAAGCCGAAAGCGGCGTCGGCATTCGCACGGGCCGCATCGACGGCCTTGTGGTTGAACTCGACCATGCCCTGGCGGGAGGTTTCGAACGTGTCTTCCATCAGGTCGGTCGCGCCTTCGGCAGCGGACTTCACCTTTGCATAGGTGTCACGCGCCTGTTCGATGCCTTTTTCGGTTGCCTCGCGAAAGGCGGCCGGCACTTCCATTTTCGGCATGGCGAACGCTTCGAAATCCGGGAAACCGGCGGGCGTTACCTTGGATGTCTTGGTTGTGCGTGCCTTGGGGGCAGGTTTGGCAGTGCTTGTTGTCTCAGTCATGATCTCATCTCCTTCATGTCCGGATGCGATCATTTGGATCTATAAACCGCCCTCTTCGGACGGGCATTGTCGTCATCCGCAAACCCAATGTAGGTGCCTCTGTGCTGCAATGCAACATATTTTTGCACTGCACAACAACTTATTCGTTCCCGGCAACGGACCGATGGGCAGAAACGGCCCCGGCCTGCGCCGCCCAAACCCGCGGTTTTGCCGAAACCGCAGTGGTCCCAAACCGCATGGCCGGACTTGGACTGTCGGCACGGCCGCGAAGCGCCCGCGCCTTTTCTTCAACTTTCCCGGCGGATCACGGCTTGACCGCTTTGCCCGCCTCCTGGGCTGCCTTGGCCGCTGTATCCGACAAGTCCCGCGCCTGCTCTCCGAGCGCTTCCATCTGCCCGCGAAGGAAGTCCTGTTGCAACCTCATCATTTCCTCGACATCCTTGGCCTTGACCATGGACTGCGCGAATTTGAAGGCTGCGTCCACATGCTCTTCCGCGAAACTCAGGCTCTTTTTTTGAACATCGGCCGCGCCGGACTGAACCGCGGTCGCGCTCTCTTCGGCACTGGAAATGGCCTTCTGGGTCACAGACATGAAATCATCGAAAGCCTTGCGGGCCTGATCCACGCTTTTCTCTGCGAAATCGCGCATTTGTTCCGGAACTTCAAACGGTGCTTTATCCGTAGCCATGGAAACTCCCCTGTGTCCTCCGCCTCGCCGGCGGTCTCGTATTCCCAAGGTCGACCGCGACCTCGCCGATAGTCGTACCATGCGAGCGCACGCAACGCCAAACGATCCGAGGCCGGTTAACCACGCCTTCATTCAAGACGGATAGGTCCGGGCGCCTGCATGGACGCAAGGCGCCAATCCTTGTATTAACGTGATGTTTACCACACGGGTGGCGCCTTCGGCATGCGCTTGGTCGGATCACCTTCAAACAGCCTTGTGGAGCTGACGCATGGACCCTGTAATTTCCACCTTCGTGGAACTCGGCGCCCGGCCGGACATCGCGGTGCTGGCCGAGGACAGGCGAGCGGCTTGGGTGTTCTCTGCCGATGGGGCAAGGGTGTTGTGGAGCAATGCTGCGGGGGCCGCTTTTATGGGAATTCGGGACGCCGCCGATCTCGCCAGTTTGACCGGCCTGCTGAAATCTCCCGCCCGCCCGCACATCTCGCGAATTGCCGAAACCGGTAGCACCGACCGCATGAGCAACGATCGGCTCCGGTTCTACCGGGGTTTGCGCGTCATCCTGCTGACCTGCCACTGCCAGAAACTGGAACTGGCCGAAGGCCGATCGGCCGCCTTGATCATCAGTGCCGACAAAGGCCTCATGACGGCGGGCGATCCGTTGACGGGCTATCTCAAGCTGCTGGCCGGCCGCGCCCGCAGCGTTTTCCTGTCGCCCGCCGGCGGCAAGGCGTCCCTGATCGAAGGGCAGGCGGAAGAATGGCCCGATATCGCGGACATCGAGCTTGAGGGCAAAACCGCGCGCCTCGCACTCGATATCGGCAGCCAACGGCACCCTGCGATCGTGGCCCAGATCGACACCGGCGAACGGCTTGCGGTTTGGGAGAACACGCCTCTTCCCGCCTCACAGGACGAGCCTGAAGCGGGCCAGAACGACGGCCTTGTGACAGATAGTCTGACGTTGCCGGACCCGGAACACGGCACCGCGGAGGAAACACCAGACGTCCCGGACGGGCCGCTGCCGGCCGGAGTGGACACTGCAGACGACTGCCCGGGACCGGACACCGCCTCCGATATGCCAGCAGGTCGTGAGCCGTTTCGGTTCAAGGCGGGAAAACGGCCGATCCGCTTTGCCTGGAAGATGGACATCGATCAGCGGTTCACATTCGTTTCCGACGAGTTCGCGCAAACGCTCGGCCCCGCCGCGGCGGCAATCGTGGGAAAAACCTGGCAAGAGGTCCGGGACGCGTTTGGCGTGGACGGCCGCGGCGTGATTGCCCATGCCTTGAACCGGCGCGACACCTGGTCCGGCAAGACGGTCTACTGGCCGGTGACCGATCATGCCCTGCGGATCCCTGTCGACATGGCCGCCCTGCCGGCCTTCGACCGGGAACGCAGATTTGAAGGTTATCGCGGCTTCGGCGTTTGCCGCACGGCCGACGCGAAGGAAGATCCGGACGGCCCGTTTTTCCTGGAGGAGGAGACCCAGCCAGTCCCGGCGGCGGGCGAACCGGCCGGTGAGACTTCAGCGGCATCCGGACCCGGCAAGAGCGGGGCATGTCCCGACGAACTCGCCGCCGAGGGCCAAGCCGAAACGCCTGAAGCAGCGCCAGAACCGGCTCAAGTGACGGTCCCACCGGGGGAAAACCCCGATCCATCCCTGCTCGAAACGCAGAGCGGTGAGGACACACGGGAAGCCGACGAACCAGGATTGATATCCGAAGGGCAGCAACCGCCGGCGGGAGACGAAGCTGTCGACCGGGACGAGCCGGCCGATCGTCCAGATCGTGAAGTCTGGGACGACGGTCCGGAACAGACAGGCCTAGAGGCTGAGGCTGCAGTTGAGGTGGGGGCTGAGGACACAAAGGCCGACGCTGAGGACCCAGAGGACGCAGCGGCTGAAATCCCAGAAACCGGAATGCCACAGACAGTAGGCCCGGACCCGGCAGATCCGGAAACCGGGACCACCGGACAGCAGACCGAACCGGCCCCTCCGGTGCCGGGGCATGCACTGATCCCGGACAATCCGGAACGAACGGCCTATAGCGACAAGACAGCCATTGGAGCCCGTGCCGCTGCCCTTCTGGAAAGCTTGACGCCGGATCGGGCGCCCGTGCGCTGGCCGCATCTGGCCCAGACCCAGACCCCGGCCCAGATGCTGCTGTCCGAAGCCGCTTCAGACGCAGAGATACCCAACGCCAATGCGGACGGAACAGATCAGGCGGACGGCTCCAGGATTGCAGACGAGCCCCCGGCAGGCGACCTGTTCGAGACGCCGGACACGGGACCGGGCAACACGGCACAGGACGGCACGGTCGGGGAACTGGAAGCCGGCAGCGGACCGGGAGGGGAAAGCCCGCCGGTGGTGGACAAGTCACCTGACGCCGCGCCGGAACCCGATCAAGACATGTCCCCGGACGACGAAACCCTGGAAGATGAAGACGACGCGGGCGGGATCGACGAGGCCGGCGCCACTGCGGCCGATCCATCGACCGAACCGGCGCAACAAAGCGATACCGGACAGGGCATCGCCAGTTCAGCCGCTCTGGGACCAAAGGACATCGAAACGGCCGTCCGTTCCCTCGCCAAATCCTTCGAGGTCCGGCGCCGGTCTCCTTCCGGCCTTTTCGACGATCCCCAGGACAAGGAGGAGCATCCACCGCTTGCCGAAGCGCAAGGCGTTGGCGACCCCATAGACCAGACCGCCACGGCGCTCGACGAGACGGCTGAAGACGAGGCCCTGCCACCGGCTGAGACAGTCGATGGGCTGGACGGCCCCGACCCCGCGCAGGACGCACCCTCACCCGAGACCGTCATTCTTGATGACGACGGCGGAAAAATTGTCCCTATTTCCGGTGGAGCCCCGCGTCTCGTCCCGGTGGATACGTCCGCGCTGTCGCGTCCCGACCTTGCCGCGTTCAAGAAGATCGCCGAAGCCCTCGGCGCGCGCTTCGAGGGTGACCTGTCGGATTTCCAGATGATGGAAGAGGATCTGGAGCTGGAGTATGTCGACCCGGCGCCGCAGCCGTCCGGTCCGATCGATCCGGTTCTGCTTGATCGCTTGCCGATCGGGATCGCGATTGCCCGGGATCGCGAGATCCTCTACGCCAATGAAACGCTTCTCGAGTTCCTCGGATATCCATCACTTGCCGCCCTCAGCGAAGCCGGCGGGCTCGAAGCCATATTCGCCGAGGAAGACGAGACCGCGTTGCCGGATATGGAAGGCTTCGACGACACAATCGACGGCTGCTTGAAGGCGCGGCTGGCCGATGGACGGCTGAAGGCCGTTGATGCCCGCATGCATTCCGTGCCCTGGAATGGCGGGCGCGGGTTGATGTTCTCCTTGATCGAAAGGCCGCAAGCGGAACCGGTCCTCCCGCAGAAGGGAAAAGACGACCTGGAAAGCGCCCGCCGGTTGATCGCCCAGATGGACACCATTTTGGAGACGGCAACGGACGGCGTTCTGGTTCTCAGCCCGGACGGTGTGATCTTGAAGGTGAACCGGTCCGCCGAAGCGCTTTTCAACGCAAGCCGGGCCGACATGGTGGGGGAATCCCTGCTGAGCTTTCTCGCTCCCGAAAGCCATCGCGCAGCCTCCGACTATCTGGATGGATTGGCGCATAGCGGCGTGGCAAGCATTTTGAACGATGGCCGGGAAGTGCTCGGGCAGGTGGCGAAAGGGGGCCTGGTACCGCTGTTCATGACAATCGGCCGGGTCGAAAGCGATGGGGGCGACAAGAAACTCTGCGCTGTCCTGCGTGACATAACGCAATGGAAAACCGCCGAGGAAGAACTGACGGAAGCCAAGCACCAGGCCGAGAACGCCAGTTCGCAGAAGTCAGATTTTCTGGCCAAGATCAGCCACGAGATCCGGACCCCGCTGAACGCGATCATCGGCTTTTCCGAAGTGATGATGGACGAGCGGTTCGGGCCGATCAACAACGACCGCTACAAGGAGTACCTGAAGGATATCCGCACTTCCGGTGCCCATATCATGAGCCTGATCAACGATTTGCTCGATCTGTCCAAGATCGAGGCCGGCAAGATGGATCTCCGCTACACAGCGGTGTCCCTGAACGATGTGGTCCGGGAATGCGTGGCTTTGATGCAGCCGCAGGCGAACCGGGAGCGGGTCATCATTCGTGCAAGCCTGCCGGATGCGGTGCCGAATGTGGTGGCGGATGCCCGCTCGGTGCGGCAAATCCTGCTCAACCTGCTGTCGAACGCGATCAAGTTCAATAAATCCGGCGGGCAAGCGATCGTCTCCACGGCGCTTGACGATACGGGCGAAGTCGTTCTTCGGGTGCGGGACACAGGCGCGGGCATGAGCGCCAGTGACCTGGCCGCGGCGCTGGAGCCGTTCCGGCAGCTTCACACCTCCCGACTGGAAAGCGGATCCGGCCTCGGGCTTCCGCTGACCAAGGCTCTTGTGGAAGCCAACCGGGCCGAATTTCGGATCGAATCCACGCCGGATCACGGAACGATGGTGGAGATCAAGTTCCCTATACAGCGGGTGCTGTCGGAGTAGGACAAAGATGGGGACCGCTGTCAGGGACCGCCGGGGGTGGGGGAACACCATCCGCCCACCTGTCGGCCACAAGAGCCGGTGACGGAACCATCCCCGGTGCACGGATCAAGCAAGCACAGCCAAAAAAAGCGGAGACGCAAAGCATCCCCGCTCATGTTTTCCCAAGAACCCCGGCGCTCAGCTTCCGTGCCGGAGTTTGTGCTGGGCGATTTTCAGCCAGCGGGCGTGAGGGCTCCCAAATTATGCAACCAAGGTTGCCTGCGTGGCGTCTTTCACGTCGCTTTCGCTAACCCCGTTGGCGAGTTCGACAATCTTCAGGCCGCCCTCAACCACGTCGAACACACCCAGATTGGTGATGATCCGGTCAACGCAGCCCACGCCGGTCAAAGGCAGGGTGCATTCCTTCAACAGTTTCGGATCCCCTGCCTTGGACTGGTGGTCCATGATCACGACGACCTTCTTGACACCGGCGACCAGATCCATGGCACCGCCCATGCCTTTGACCATCTTGCCGGGAATCATCCAGTTGGCCAGATCGCCTTTCTCGGAGACTTCCATCGCCCCCAGAATTGACAGGTCGATATGCCCGCCCCGGATCATGGCGAAGCTGTCCGCTGAGGAAAAATAGCTGGTCTGCGGCAGTTCGGTGATTGTCTGCTTGCCCGCGTTGATCAGGTCCGCATCCACTTCATCCTCAGTGGGGAACGGACCCATTCCGAGCATTCCGTTTTCGGACTGCAGCGTCACGTGCACGCCCTCGGGAATGTAGTTCGACACCAGGGTCGGGATGCCAATGCCCAGATTCACGTAGAAGCCGTCCTGGAGCTCTTTTGCGGCCCGCTGGGCCATTTCATCGCGTGTCCATGCCATTTTCTGTTTCCCGTCCTCAGGCTGCCCGTGTGGTTCGTTTTTCGATCCGTTTTTCAAACGATCCAACCACGATCCGGTCGACAAAAATGCCAGGCGTGTGGATTTGATCCGCGTCGATCTCGCCAACCTCAACCAGTTCTTCGACTTCGACCACGGTGGTTTTGCCGGCGGTGGCCATCATGGGGTTAAAGTTTCTCGCGGTCTTGCGGTAGATCAGGTTGCCTTCCTTGTCGGCTTTCCAAGCCTTGACAAGCGACAAGTCCGCCACGAGGCCGGTTTCAAGGATGTAGGTTTCGCCGTTGAAATCCTTGTGTTCCTTGCCTTCGGCGATCAGCGTGCCGACGCCCGTTTTGGTGTAGAAGCCGGGTATGCCAGCGCCACCCGCGCGGATGCGCTCGGCCAGAGTTCCTTGCGGGTTGAACTCGAGCTCCAGTTCACCGTTCAGATATTGCTTTTCGAACGTCGCATTCTCCCCGACATAGGAAGACACCATCTTCTTGATCTGACGGGTCTGAAGCAGCAAGCCCAGACCGAAATCATCCACGCCGGCATTGTTTGAAATCGCCGTGATGTCCTTCGCGCCCGTCTCGCGCAGCGCGACGATCAGGTTTTCCGGGATACCGCACAATCCAAAGCCCCCGGCCATGACCGTCATGCCGTCAAACGCCAAACCTTCCAACGCGGATGTCGCATCCGCATATATCTTGTTCATTCTGTTCTCCCGAAAAGCTACCTCGGCTGGTTGCGCCGCAAAATGACCGGCGGCAACACCGGCGTCAAGTCCGCGCAGACTGCCGATCCATGAAATGAGGCAGGGAGAATGAAAGGCGTTGACCGAAAGAGAGTTGCCGGCGGTTGGCCTCCCGGAGCGGGGGTCAAGACCGTGAGAACACCGGCAGGGTTGCTTCCAGGTCCTTGCGAATTTGCTTCAATCGCCGGAGATAAAGATACAACTCGCCAGCGGATGTGAGCGGCACAACAAGATCGCTCATCGGGAAGGCTGTGCCGCCGAAGCGGTATTTGTAGTCCTGCAGCCCAGTCCCGAAAATGAACCACCGTTTTCCGCGGGCTTCCGCGTGGCGAATGGCTTGCCCCATCAAAACGATGCCGGGTGAATAACGCTGCCAGTTCTCCGCGCCGATAGAAATCAGCACGGGATTGACCATGTCGCCATGCTCGAGAAGCAGAAGCCCGGCGACCGTTTCATCGCCGCAACGAAGCGCAAAGCCGCGGGTCGGATTGTCCGGCTCAGCCAGTTCCGTCAAGGCACGATAGAAGGCCTGGCGTTCCGGCAACTGACAGGTATCAAACCGGCCAAGGGCCTGGAACCGGCGTTGACGCAATTGGAGGATGTCATCGATCAGGTCGCGCTGCTCTGACGCCGTTCGGCACTCGGCGAACTCGACCCCGGAGCCGCGCAGCATCTTCCATTTGCTGCGGATCTGCTTGAAGACGCGTTTGCGCCGCCAGGCCGACGCATCGCCCTTGCCTTGCAGATCCAGCGCCAGATTTGAAATCACCGGCCTCGCCAGGGGGTGCGCAGCCAACGGGTTCTGCATCCCCCCGATAGCGCCCGGCATGTTCCGGATCTCTAAGAGATCCGTGTCCGGCAGGCGTGAAAGGATCGCCTCCAGGAACTCCTCGCCAGACATGGAGAGGGCTTCGCCCGCCCTTGCGATCGCGGGGCCGCATTGATCGGCAACGCCGAGATCCGGAAACGTCGCGATCCGAAAAGGACCGCGGCGGCGGCGGAGCACGGGGACGAGGAGCAAGGGATCGGACGACCCTTCCCGGCGTACCTCAAGAACGGACAGATGCCCGCGAACCGCGGGGACCATGGCTAGCTGAAAGCAGTTGAGGAAACCAGGAGACTGAAACGGGGACCAGGCCGCCCCGGTTCCAAGGGTTTCCCAAAGATGGCGCATCGTGTCCGGGGACGGCTTGTCATGCGGCACAATGTGAAGCCCAGTTCCACTGGACAGCGCCTCGGGACCGTTGCTTTCTTCAGCGCCCGGGGACATGATATGCGACTTTAGGGAGGCCAATCCGCAGCAGACCCCTCGCAGATGCAAAACGCAGAATACTGCCCCCAGTGTAACACTGTTTTGAGGCGGGCAAGGACGCGCTCATGAGCGAATGCGGGTTGAGGGCGGACGGCCTGCCCGCTCAATCACGCTGACACAGCCTGCCATCGGTCCACCGACTTCCAGGCGTTGCGCCCGCTGCCTGCCGCTCTGCCGTAAATGACTTGAAAAATCGAGGAAATGCCGCGCGGCTTCATCACCTACATCAGACCAGAAAGACCCAAACAAAATCAACCTCAGCTAAGTTTCGCAACCAAAGCGCTTATAGCCTGAAAACTCCTAACGATGTACGAAAGGTTGCGGCCTGCGCTGACTGCATCTGTCAAGCCCAGATGGGGCGCACCCTTTTTAGGCAGCCAATCCTCGATCAGGTTGAAGCGGCATGCTCCAATCTCGCCGGGAACATTGCTCTCCGTTTCAAGATGTTCGAGCACCTTTTCCTGCTGCGGTTGATCACGAGGATCCAGGCTCGTCGACAGATGCAACTAGTCTGCATTGGCGATCGCCGCGCGCTCGTCCCTTTCCCTCTGCAAATGCTGGCGCTTTGTGGCGAGGCTCGCAGCGATCACGCCGATCGTGACAAAGCCCACCAGGACCGTGCATACGGCATTGATTTCAGGCGTCACACCAAGTCTGACCTGCGAGTAGATCTTCATCGGCAGCGTCGTGGCACCGGGTCCGGTGGTGAAGCTGGCAATCACCAGATCGTCGAGGGAGAGCGTGAAGGCGAGCATCCAGCCGGCAATCACCCCGGGCAGGATGATCGGCAGGGTCACCAGAAAGAAGGTTCGCACCGGCGGGCATCCCAAATCTTCGGCGGCTTCCTCGATGCTTTTGTCGAAGCCGACGAGACGGGACTGCACAACAACCGCGACATAGCACATGGCAAAGGTCGTATGCGCCAGCATCACCGTCCAGAAACCCCTCGCCTGGTCCATGGAGACAAACAACAAGAGCAAGGACAGACCCAGGATCACTTCAGGCATGACGAGCGGGGCGAAGATCATCCCGGAAAACAGGGACCGTCCGGCAAATCGGCCCGAGCGGACAAGCACGAGGGCCGCCATTGTGCCCAGCACCGTTGCCACCGAGGCCGACAGGAACGCCACCTTGATCGTGACCCAGAACGCGTCGATCAGCTGATCGTTGCGCAACATCTCCACATACCACTTCGTGGAAAACCCGCCCCAAACCGTCACGAGGCGGGATTCGTTGAAGGAGAAGATCACGAGCAGCACGATCGGCAGATAGAGAAATGCAAATCCAAGAACCAGCGATGTGACATTGAACCAGGTGGGCCCGTTCCTCATTGCTGTTTCTCCGCGATTTTCTGCTGGTGGTTCTGAAAGAGCACGATGGGGATCACCAGGATCAACAGAAGGATCACGGCCACGGCCGAAGACACCGGCCAATCGCGGTTTGCGAAGAATTCGACCCAAAGCGTCTTGCCGATCATCAAGGTATCCGAGCCGCCGAGAAGATCGGGGATCACGAATTCGCCCACGGCGGGGATAAAGACCAAAAAGCAGCCGGCAATGACACCGGGCATGGACAGCGGAAGCGTGATTTTCCAGAAAGCCTGCCAAGGCGGGCATCCAAGGTCCTCCGCCGCTTCCAGAAGGCTTTCGTCCAGCTTCTCCAGGCTCGCATAGAGCGGCAGGACCAGAAACGGCAGGTAAGAGTAGACGATACCGATATAGACGGCGATGTTGGTGTTGAGGATCGTGAGCGGCTCATTGATCACGCCCAGCATCAGCAGAAACTGGTTCAAGAGGCCCTCGTTCTTCAAGATGCCGATCCATGCGTAAACCCGGATCAGGAAACTCGTCCAAAACGGCAGGATGATCAGCATCAAGAGCGTCGGCCGCCAAGCTCTTGGACTGCGCGCCATTGCGTAGGCGATGGGGTAGCCGATCAAAAGGGTGATAATCGTTGAAATGCCGGCGATGGTCACGCTGGAGAGGTAGGATTTCCAATAAAGATCGTCCTGGGTCAGCCAGACATAATTTTCAAATGACAGAAGGGCGATGTTCTCCCAGAAGGCGTCCCAGCCTTCGGCGAGATCAAAAGTCGGGAAATACGGGGGGATCGCAACCGCGATCTGGGACAGCGAGATCTTAAAGACGATAAAGAAAGGGGTCAGGAAGAAAAGGAACAGCCAGAAATAGGGGACCGCAATCAGTGCCCATCCGCCCAGACTGCGTTTCGTTTTTTTCGACGCAGGTGCCTCGTTCAAGCCCGCCTCCTATTTCGTCAGGATGACACCGGCATCCTGGTCCCAGCTCAAGATCACCCGGTCGTCCCAGGTAATCGGCCGCTCCACCAGCCGCGTCGCGTTCGTCACGGTCGAGCGCAGGACGTCGGTCTCGTTGATCCGCGCGTTGAAAATCGAGACATCACCAAGATAGGCAATGTCCCAAACGACGGCGGCGGCGGCGTTGATGTTCGACGGCGATGTGTCACCGGCGACAAGCCGGACCTTTTCCGGCCGGATCGCGTACCATACCGTGTCGCCCGGCCGTGCCGTCGTTTCGCTGGTCGTCTGAATGACGAAATCAGCGCTTGCCGCTTGAAGGCGCGTGCCGTCTTCGGAGGTCTCGATGACCTTCGCCTCGATCATGTTCACATCGCCGATAAAGTCGGCCACGAACCGGGAATTGGGAGCTTCGTAAATCTCCGGGGGCGTTGCCACCTGAACGATCTCCCCAGCATCCATGACCGCGATCCGATCGGCCATTGTCATGGCCTCCTCCTGGTCGTGGGTCACCACGAGAAAGGTCATCTTCAGCTCTTCCTGAAGATCCATGAGTTCGAACTGAGTCTCTTCGCGCAGTTTGCGGTCGAGTGCGCCCAGAGGCTCATCCAGAAGCAGGACCTTCGGCCGCTTGGCCAATGACCGGGCCAAGGCCACACGCTGGCGCTGGCCACCGGACAATTGATGCGGTTTTCGCTTGGCAAAGGGTTCGAGTTTGGTCAGACGGAGCATTTCAGCCACCCGTGCCTCGATATCCGCCTTGCCCATCTTGTCCTGCTTCAAGCCAAAGGCAATGTTGGCTTCAACACTCATATGCGGGAACAAGGCATAGGACTGGAACATCATGTTCACGGGCCGCCGGTAGGGCGGCACACCGGAAAGGTCCTGCCCCGCAAGCAGCACCTGGCCCTGGGTCGGCGTTTCGAAGCCGGCGAGCATGCGCATCATCGTCGTCTTGCCGCAGCCCGACCCCCCGAGCAAAGCGAAAAACTCCCGCTCAAAGATCTTGAGGCTCAGGTTGTTGACCGCTGTGAAATCCCCAAAACGCTTGGTGACGTTGCGAAACTCTATGAAGGGCACCGCGGACGGGTCTTCCCACGGTGCAAAACTCCGGCGTACCGGCCCAATCGCTTTTTTGGCCAAGGCCTTGCCCTCGTCCGCTCGACTTGACAATGGAATGGCCCCGCGTTGCGCGCGGGGCCAGGCAAGGGATTACTGGCCGCTCTTCACCGCGGTCCATGTCCGGGTCACCACACGCTGGATACGCGGATCGTAGGCGGTTACCGTGAAAAGATTGGCAACGGTCTCGTCCGACGGATAAATCGCCGGGTCGCCGATCACGTCGTCATTCAGGAACTCTTTCGAGGCCGCATTCCCGTTCGCGTAGTAGACGTAGTTTGAGGCTTTCGCCATCACCTCGGGACGCATGATGTAGTTCAGGAACTCGTGTGCCTCTTCCTTGTTTCGTGCATCGGCCGGGATCGCCATCTGGTCGAACCACATCTGTGCTCCCTCTTTGGGAATGATGTACTCAACAGTTACCCCGTTGTCGGCTTCCGCCGCACGGTCACGGGCCTGCAAGATGTCACCGGACCAGCCGACGGCAAGGCAGATGTCCCCATTCGCAAGGGCGTTGATATACTCGGACGAATGGAATTTCTGGATATAGGGCCGCACGCTTTTCAGAAGTTCACCGGCCTTCTCGATATCAGCGACGTCCTTGCTGTTCGGATCAAGACCGAGATAGTTCAAGGCTGCCGGGATCATCTCCGCCGGCGCGTCCAGCATGTGAACGCCGCATCCCTGAAGCTTCTGCAACTGCTCGGGATCAAACACGATGTCCCACGTATCCAGCGGGGCGTCCGCGCCGAGCGCTTCCTTCACCTTTTCCACATTGATCCCGATGCCGGTCGTGCCCCACATGTAGTTGATGGAATAGGCATTGCCGGGATCGTATTTCTCGACACGCTCCTCAATGTCGGGCCACATGTTCGAAAGATTGGGAAGCTTGGACTTGTCCAGCGGCATGAAGACGCCCGCCTGGATCTGCCGTGACAGGAAGGTCCCGGTCGGAACGACGACGTCGTAACCCGTGCCGCCGGCAAGCAGTTTCGTCTCAAGAATCTCGTTGCTGTCAAACACATCGTAGACAACATCGATCCCGGTCTCGGCCGTGAAGTCCGTGAGGATCGATTCGTCGATGTAGTCGGACCAATTGTAGACGTTGACCTTCCGGTCCTGCGCGTGCGCCATGCCTGCCATCAAAGCGAAGGCGGCAACTCCAGTCATCAAACCCTTGATCATTCCTGTCACTCCATTCGAGAAGGTTTGGCGGTCGTTCTTGGTCTTTTCCTTCTGGCCCGCCGCATTTTTTCAGGCGCTATTCCTGCTGTCTTTACCCTGCCACCGTCGGCCCCTTCCGGTCAAACGGGTAATGATCGAATATGCAGCGTTCTACCATCTGTTTTCGCTGAAAATTCAGGCAGCTAAAGATATGTCTGACGCTCCAGGGCCGAAATTTCACGCCCGAATTCGTTCAATTCCTCTTTCTTGATCTCGCCCAGAACCTTGTGCATGTCGGCACCGACGGCGCGCTTCATCCGTTCGGAATCCACAAACGCGTCGATCGCCTCATCCATCCAGGGCGTCAAGCGCTTGTGCTTCTTCTCGTAAGCATTGCCGATCACCGGAGCCGGCGGATCCACTTTGGCCGTCAGGCCCTCAAGCATGCCGGCCAGAATTCCGGTCAGAACCAGATAAGGATTGGCGTCAGCACCCGCGATGCGGTGTTCGATCCGCGCCGCTTCCGGGCTGCTGGCCGGAACCCGCAAGGCGACGGACCGGTTGTCGTATCCCCAGCAAATCGAAGTGGGCGCATAGGAGCCCGGCTGCATCCGGCGGAAGCCGTTGAATGTGGATGTGAAGAGCAACAAGGCTTCGGGCATCGTCTCCAGCAATCCGTTGATTGCGTGCCCCAGGCGTTCGCGCCCTTTATCACCTTCGGCGAAGATGTTCTTGCCGCCTTTTTCCATCGACACATGGACATGCATGCCGTTGCCCGGCCATTCCACATAGGGCTTGGCCATGAACGAGGCCTTGAGTTGGTGGCGCCGGGCCACGCCCGCCACGAGCCGCCGGAGCATGACCACGTCATCCGCCGCCAGCAGGGGATTCCGCCTGTGATGAAGGTTGAGTTCGAACTGTCCCGGCGCCGCTTCGGACACCGCGGCATCGGCGGGAATCCCCTGGATCTCGCAGGCGGCGCGCAAATCATCGACGACTGGAAGCAGGGCCTCCAGATCGGACAGTGCGTACATGTTTTGCCGCGCCGGACCAAGATGGGTGGAAAAAAGCGGTTTTGGCTGCTCCGTCCAATCGCCATCGCTTTCTTCGAAGAAATAAAACTCCAGCTCGAACGCGCAGGTGGCCGTGACCCCCAGTTCATCCGAAATCCGCGAGATCATGCGCTCCAGGACATGGCGTGGATCGATGAAAAACGGCGCACCGTCCCGGTGGTACATCGACAAGAGGACCTGAGCCGTTTTCCGGTCGACCCACGGAACGAGCTTCAAGGTTTCGGGGATCGGCCAGCACAGGCCATCCTTGTCCCCGGTTTCGATATGGAGTTCGGTTGCCTCGACCTCGCGCCCCCAAACATCCAGCCCGAAAAGCGAGAAGGGAAACGCGACCCCCTGCTCAAACACCTTTCTCAGCGCCGATCCCGGCAACCATTTTCCCCGCAAAACGCCGTTTGTATCCGGCAAGATGACTTCAAGCGTATCGAGGTCGGGATGCTCGGACATGAAGGCTTCAAAACCGAGCTGCCAACCCGGCTTGGCCGGGTGCTCGACATCATGGTGCGGGAGGTCAGCCGTCGACACGTTGTGCGCTCCTCATGATCTGGCGCGATCCTTCTGTTTGTCTGGCCGTGTTTATCTGGCCGGCAGGCCGGCCGCATCGACCGTGACCGTTCGGCAAACACCGGCTCGAAAAAGCGGCAATTGAACTCGAGATAAAATTGTGATCACTTTCTGAAAAGCGTGTCAAGCATACGTGCCGGTTGATCCGCGAAGGGCAAGGCCGGTCAAGGCGTCCACACGGCAAGACAGCTGCAAGGTGAAAAAGGGCATGTCAGATCGTGATGGGGAGCTTCATCCTGCAGCAATGTCCGCCGATCCGCGTCCGCGGACAAGCACCCGCCTTCAAGTGGAACAGGCGGTGCGGACCGCGCTCCTCACAGGCCGTTTCATCCCCGGCAAAGCCGTGACCCTTCGCGGCCTTGCCAAGGACCTCGGCGTCAGTCCGATGCCGGTGCGCGAGGTCATCCAACGCCTCGCGGCGGAGAACGCCCTTGAGATCCGGCTGAATGGCCGGGTGCAAGTTCCGGAAATGACAGCCCCGCGCTTCTCGGAAATCCTGAAGGCCCGCCTTCTTCTGGAACCGGAACTCGCGGAAATGGCGTTGCCGAAACTTGGAAAGACGGAAGCCTCGCGCCTGAAGGAACTCGACGACGCCCTGGATGCCAGCCTGGGAAGCGGGGACACGGAAGGCTACATGTTTCTCAACCACGCCTTCCATTTCGAGATCTACAAGGCAGCCCGGTCTCAAATCCTTTTGCCGCTCACGGAAAGCCTCTGGCTGCAATTCGCGCCTTACATGCGGACGGTTTACGGACGTGTTGGCACCTCAAGCCTGGTTGACTGGCACAAGGAAGCCATTAAAGCGGTCCATGACAGGGATGCCGGGGCCTTGCGCGGCGCCATCGCGGCGGACATCACCGAAGGGATGGGTATGCTCGGCCGGCGGGGGCTCGAAGCGATCAACCCTTGAAAATTTTGTGATCACAAACTACGAAGAAAAGCAGAGACGCAGACGCGCATTCCGATTTGTTCTCCCCGCCTTCAGGCCTTGCCGACCGTCATCTGCAAACCTGGTGTAGAACGAAATCGCCCTGCCCCTGCTGAACCGGAGCCAATCCAGTGACCGACAGTACGCCCCCTGCCACAAGTTCAACAACGGACAATCTTCTGGGCGTCCCCGACGGGGAGGCTGCCTTCGCCTGGTTGCGCGCCCGGAACATTCAAGACATCGAATGCATCGTGCCCGATCTGGCCGGGGTGGCGCGCGGCAAGATGATGCCGACGGAAAAATTCTTTTCCGGTCCGGTGATGACCATGCCGGCCTCGATCTTCGCCCAGACCATCTCCGGGGAATATCCGGAAGACGACGAGCGGTTCCAGCACAACCCGATCGACGGCGACCTTTATTTCCGGCCCGACTATTCGACCCTGACCTCCGTGCCGTGGGAAACGGATCCCACCGCCCAACTGATCCATGACGCCTTCAACCGGGAGGGCAAGCCGGTTGAGACCGCACCGCGCAACGTCCTGCGGCGGATCTTGAAGCTCTATGAGGAAAAAGGCTGGCAACCGGTCGTCGCCCCGGAGATCGAGTTCTATCTCGTCAAACCGAACACGGACCCGGACTACCCGCTTGAGCCGCCCACAGGCCGGTCGGGCCGCCCGGAGGTCGGACGCCAGTCCTACTCGATCTCCGCGCTGAACGAATTCGACGACCTCATCGACGACATCTACGACCTTTCGGAGCGGCAGGGCCTCGAGATCGACACCATGATCCACGAGGAAGGGGCCGCGCAGATGGAAATAAATCTGCGGCACGGCGAACCTCTCGCGCTCGCCGACCAGGTTTTCCTATTCAAACGAACCATCCGGGAAGCCGCCCTGCGGCACGACATGTATGCGACATTCATGTCCAAGCCCATGTCCAACCAGCCCGGATCTGCGATGCATGTTCATCAGTCGGTCCTTGATTCCACAACCGGCATGAACATCTTCTCCGAGCCGGACGGGGCGGAAACGCCCGAATTCCTCTCCTTCATCGCCGGCCATCAGGCGTATCTGCCATTCGTCACATGCATCATGGCCCCGTTCGTGAACTCCTACAGGCGCTTTGCGCGCAACTCGACCTCGCCGGTCAACGTGTATTGGGGCTACGACAACCGGACGGTCGGGCTCCGGGTCCCGTTTTCCGATCCCCAGTCCCGAAGACTGGAAAACCGGGTTCCCGGCTCCGATTGCAATCCTTATCTGGCCATCGCCGCGTCCCTTGCCTGCGGCTATTTGGGCATGGTCAAGGGCCTGACACCGGATACTCCGAAGAGTGACGACTGCAGCGGATTGGCAAAGTCCTTGCCGCGCGGCTTGCCGGAAGCCGTCAGCCTTTTCGAAAAGAACGAGGACATTCTCGACATCTTCGGCGAGAAGTTCGTCGCCACCTACCGGGCGATCAAATACGAGGAATTCGAGACCTTCATGTCCGTCATCAGCCCCTGGGAACGCGAATACCTGCTGCTCAACGTTTAACCCCGCATTGTCCGCGGCTTCGCGCGGACAGGAGACTTTGCCATGACGGTGCAATCCAACATCTATCCGACCAAGGCGCTGCAAGAGATGGACGCGGCACACCATCTGCATCCGTTCTCGGACATGAAGGCGCTGAACCAGGAAGGCAGCCGGATCATCACGAGCGCGACCGGGGTCTGGCTGACCGATTCGGATGGAAACAGGATCATGGACGGCATGGCCGGCCTGTGGTGCGTGCAGGTTGGGCACGGCCGGACCGAGATCGCCGATGCCGTTCACAAGCAAATGGTTGAACTGTCCTACTACAACACATTCTTCAAGACGACCCACCCGCCGGCGATCGAACTCTCAAGGAAGCTCGCAGAACTGGCGCCCCCGCATATCAACAGGGTTTTCTACTGCTCGTCCGGGTCCGAGGCCAATGACACCGTGTTCCGCATGGTGCGTTACTACTGGGACCAGATGGGCAAGCCGGACAAGAAGGTGATCATCAGCCGCTGGAACGGATATCACGGCTCGACCCTCGCCGGCACCAGCCTCGGCGGGATGAAAGCCATGCACGCCCAAGGCGACCTGCCGGTCCCCGGGGTCCACCATATCAACCAGCCCTACTGGTTTGGCGAAGGCGGAGACATGAGTCCGGACGAGTTCGGACTTCATGCGGCCAGGGAATTGGAGAAGGCCATCGACGAAATTGGCGAGAACAAGGTCGCCGCATTCATCGCCGAGCCGATCCAGGGCGCCGGAGGCGTCATCATCCCGCCGGACACATACTGGCCGGAAGTCCAGCGGATCTTGAAGGAGCGCGATATCCTTTTTGTCGCCGACGAGGTCATTTGCGGCTTTGGGCGGCTCGGGCGCTGGTTCGGTTCGGACTATTACGGGATTGAACCGGATTTGATGCCGATCGCGAAGGGTCTTACCTCTGGTTATCTGCCCATGGGCGGTGTTCTGGTCTCAGACCGGGTTGCGGAGGGCGTTGTCGGAAAGGGCGGTGATTTCAATCACGGCTATACCTATTCCGGCCATCCCGCCTGCGCGGCCGCAGCCCTTGCGAACCTTGCGATCATCGAGCGCGAGGGACTGGTCGAGCGCGTTGCGAACGACATCGGCCCCTATCTGAAGGAACGCTGGCTGAAACTGGCTGACCACCCGCTGGTGGGAGAAGCGCGCATGACCGGCCTCGTGGGCGCGCTGGAACTCGTTCCTGACAAGGCCGACCGCCACAAACGCTTCAAGGATGTCGGCGTCCCGGGGCTGCTTTGCCGGGATATCTCGTTCGAGAACGGGCTGGTCATGCGCGCGGTGCGCGACAGCATGATCATTTCGCCGCCGCTGGTCCTTTCCCATGAAGAGGCCGATTTCCTCGTCGCCACGGCCGAAAAGACCTTGAACGACACCTACCGGATCCTGAAGCGCGATGGTTGGATGGGATAAGCCCCCTCGCGCGCGGTATTTTCCCGGCAGTCATAAAACCATCACTTTGTTGCCTCCGGCTCCTCTGGCAGACTTCCCGCATGACGGGAGGAAAGCGCGATGGACACGCTGAAAATTGCATTCTGGAACCTGCAGAACCTGTTCGATACAACAGAAAGCGAGATTGCAGCGGATCTCGAATTCACGCCCGCCGCCGGTTGGACGCCGGAAGCTGTCGACGCCAAGTTCGAGAACCTGATCGAGGTGCTGGCCGGGCTGTTCGACGGCACAGGGCCGGACCTGTTGGGCGTGTGCGAAATCGAGAATGAGGCCCTGCTGCAGAGGCTGGCCGACGGACTCAATGCCGCGCTGAACCGGACAGACCTGGTCATTGCCTCGGACGAAAGCGCGGACATTCGCGGGATCGACTGCGGTCTCATCTATTCCGCGAACCAGTTCGATCTGAACGGCGACCCGGTCGGGCATCTCGTGCATTTCCGCTATCCGACGCGCGATATCTTCGAAGTCCCGCTTCGTGTAAAATCAAACGGCGCGGAGCTTGTCGTCTATGTCACCCACTGGCCATCCCGGCGCGGCAACGCGGAAGGCAGCGAGGCGTTCCGGATCGCGGTCGCCTCGCATCTGGGCCGGCTTGTCGATGCGCAGTTGAAGCTCGACCTTGAGACCCTCCTGTCCGAAGAGAACCTTGAACCGCTGTTCGACGACATGAAGGCGCGTTGGAACCGGAACATCCTGATCATGGGCGATCTGAACGACGACCCGTTCAACCGCTCCGTCATGGCGGAGCTGCGAGCCTCCAATTCGCTCGACGGTATCGAGGAGGAGATGAAGCTGCCCCAGGACGACCGGCTGAACCCGGATCCCCAAAAGCGGAAAAAATCGGACGTCGCACGCTATGTCGGCCAGGAGGCAGACCTTTACAATCTGTCCTGGGGCCCTCTTGGGGTGTCCGGCGCGGGAACCATCTTTTTTTCACCGCGCGATCACAAACGGTCCAAGCAGATGTTCGATCAGATGATCGTTTCCCGCGGCCTGGCGCTTGGCCTGTCCGGATTGCAGATGGTCGAGGATGACTTTGCCATCGCCGCACCGAAGGTCATGTGGACCAACTCGAGCCTGCCCGGCGATGCGCCCCGCCACCGTGTCCGGCCGAAAGCCTTCGACCCGGCATCAGGAAAGGGCTATTCCGACCATTTTCCGGTGACGGGTAGCCTTCGTGTGGAGAGCGGCCAGGACGGTTAGGACGTCCCCTCGAAACGGGCCCGGCGCCCTTTCACTCGGCAGCGTCCCGGAACTCCCGTGCCGACCGGCGTGCCCAGGGACGGGTGCCTTCTGGAATTTCCTCGACCGTTTCGACCGGCTGGAGATATTTGGTAACTTCCGGCCACTCCCCGGCCCTCAAGGCCTTCAGGACTTCCGGCTTGGTGATCTCGAAACTGGTCACCCCGCAGCGGCGCGCGAGCGGCATCTGATCGAGGATGTAAGCGCCCACTGCCCGGATATCCCCTTCATACCCCATCTGCTCGCGCAGGATACGCGCCGCCGAAAATCCGCGGCCATCCGAAAAGCTCGGAAAAACCACGGCCACGAGAGGGATGCGGCCCAAGTAGGGCGCAAGGTGCTCGACCTTGTCGGCGGGTTCGATCAGAACGCCGAACGGCTCGGTCCGCTCGGTCAAGGCTGACGGATCCTCCAGGAACCGCCCAAGCGGCACCAGAACGGTCCCGGAGACCGGCAGGGCCGCTTCAATTTCAAGCCGTTGCCAGTCTTCCTGGAAAAAGCTGCCGTCCTTGTAGATCGTTGTCATCGGATCGCGTCCCTTCACTCCTGAATACCACTGCCACCGGGTTCATCTTCCGAAGCCGGGCGGTGAATGCCGCACTCTGTCTTGTCTTGTCCGCGCCAGCGCCCGGCGCGCGGGTCCTCGCCGGGCGCGACCTTGCTCGTGCAGGGCAAACACCCGATGGACGGGTAGCCCTGCGCGACCAAGGGATGCGGCGGCAGGTCATGGGTCTTGGCATAGGACAACACGTCGTCAGCGGACCATGCCGCCAGCGGGTTGACCTTGATGCGCCCGCCTTCGGCCTCAAAAACATCCAGCACGGCCCGCGTGTTGCTTTGGTGGCGCTTCCGGCCCGAGATCCAGGCGGAGAACCCGCCCAAGACCCTCTCCAAAGGCAGAACCTTACGGATATGACAGCAGGCATCCGTATCGCTCATCCAGAGCATTCCACCAGGATCTTTTTCCGACAGATCAGCCTCGGCCGGAAGTTCGGAACGCACGTCCGTCAGTCCAAGTCGGCTGATCATGCGGTCCCGGTAGCGCAGTGTCTCTGGAAACAGCTTGCCGGTGTCTATGAACACCACCGGAGTCGCCGGATCGATTTGCGACACCATGTGCAACAGCACCGAGGAATCGGCCCCAAAGCTCGAAATCAGGGCAATTTCTCCGCTGAAATGTTCGCGGATTGCTGCCTTCAGGATGTCCGTCGCATCGGCCCCTTCGAACCTGGCGTTGAGCAATCGGGCTTCTGCGCCAAGACCAAGGTCCGGGTCGTGGGCCGCGGTCAGACTAGGCATCAACACCATAGAGAGCCTCCTTGAACGGCGCTTCACCGACCCGGCGATAGGCTTCCAGGAAAGTTTCTTCGTTCGTCTGGCGCAGACCCAGATAGGTGTCGACCAGCTTCTCGATGGCATCGACAACCTCTTCCGACGAGAAGCCGCGACCAATAATCTCGCCAATGGAGGCGTTCTCGTTGGCCGAGCCGCCAAGCGTGACCTGATAGAATTCCTCCCCCTTCTTCTCCAGGCCGAGAATGCCAATGTGCCCCACATGGTGGTGACCACAGGCGTTGATGCAGCCGGAAATCTTGATCTTCAGTTCGCCGATCTCCGCCTGGCGCTCGGGCGTTCCGAACCGCTCCGATATCCGCTGGGCAACCGGGATGGAGCGAGCCGTGGCCAACGCGCAATAGTCCATGCCGGGGCACGCAATGATGTCGGTTATGAGACCGGCATTGCCTTCCGCGATGCCGGCCGCGACAAGCCGGTCAAACAGGGCCGGCAGATCGTCCAGCTTCACATGCGGCAAGATCACGTTCTGCTCATGGGAGATGCGGATTTCATCATGGCCAAACTGTTCAGCCAGATCCGCGATCACGTCCATCTGTGCGTCCGACGCATCGCCCGGGATGCCGCCGATCGGCTTCATCGAGAGCGTCACGGACGTATAGCCCGGCACCCGGTGGGGATTGAGATTGTGCGCGACAAACTGCGCGAAAGCCGCATCGCTCTTGCGGCGCGCATCCACGGCGGCGGACGTTTCGGCCCGGACTTCCAACGGCGGCGGGGCGAAATAGGCCTCGATGCGCCGGACTTCCTCTTCGGGCAAGAGCAAAACACCGAAGCGGATTTTTTCGAATTCCGCCTCGATATCTGCCTTCAGGTCTTCCAGACCGGTTTCGTGAACAAGGATCTTGATGCGCGCCTTGTACTTGTTGTCCCGGCGGCCGTAACGGTTGTAAACGCGCAGGATCGCCTCGGAATAAGCCAACAGATCTTCTTCCGGCAGGAATTCACGCACTTTACGGCCGATCATCGGGGTGCGGCCGAGGCCACCACCCACGAAGACCTCAAAGCCGATCTCACCGGCCTCGTTGCGGGTCAGTTGCAGGCCAATATCATGAACCTGAACCGCAGCGCGGTCGTGCGGCGCGCCGGTGATCGCGATCTTGAACTTGCGCGGCAGGAACGAGAATTCCGGGTGGAGCGACGACCACTGGCGCAGAATCTCGGCATAGGGACGCGGATCGGCGATCTCGTCGGCGGCCGCGCCCGCGAAATGGTCTGCGGTCACATTCCGGATGCAGTTGCCGGAGGTCTGGATCGCGTGCATCTCCACTTCCGCC
The DNA here is from genome assembly GCF_008711285.1 of Roseibium aquae. Classification (GTDB taxonomy): domain Bacteria; phylum Pseudomonadota; class Alphaproteobacteria; order Rhizobiales; family Stappiaceae; genus Roseibium; species Roseibium aquae. Next base: position 48,120 of record NZ_VXDC01000007.1, on the reverse strand, counting down.
AGCTCCTCGAGGATCTTCGGGGTATCCTCCAGCTTCGGCCAATTGAACTGGATGTTCTGCCGGGTCGTGAAGTGACCGTAGCCCTTGTCATAGGTCCGCGCGATATGCGCCAGCTTGCGCATCTGGCGGCCATTGAGCGTGCCATAGGGAATGGCAACCCGCAGCATGTAGGCGTGAAGCTGAAGGTACAGGCCGTTCATGAGACGCAGCGGCTTGAACTCATCTTCAGACAGTTCGCCGGCCAGACGGCGGCGGACCTGATCCTTGAACTGTTCGGTGCGCTGGGTGACGAAACTGGCGTCAAATTCGTCGTAGCGGTACATTTTTGCGTCTCCTTCGGGCGCTGCCGGTGCCCGGCGCTGCCATGTCTTCAAACGGATGGATCAGGCAGAAACGGCCTGTGCTTGCTTGCCCAAATTCGGGTGCGTGGTCGGTCCGGCCGCTCGGATTTTCTCCCGCAGGCGCTTTGGTGTGATGACGCCGTTTTCAAGCGTGACGTCCGTATCGTAGACCCCAACGACTTCCTGGTTTTTTTCCGCAGCCGCACCGGTCGCCAAGGCGCCTGCAACGGCGTCCTTGCCCTCAAAAACCTCGGCCATGGTGATCCGCTCCACCCAGGCGTTGCCCGCGCCAAGCCAGACGACGTCGCCATCCAGAAGTCGATTGGCGGTAATCACTTTCATTTCTCTCTCCTTAAGCCGCCGCAACAGCAGCCATAGGCGCGAGACCCAAAGGCTCGGCTTGTTCCAGGGCGGCGTGGCCGACGGCCTCGCCAATGACAATCAGGACGGGTCCGTCGATTTCCGCGCGGTTCGAAAGCGCCGAGAGATCGGACAGCGTGCCGGCAAACTGCCGTTCGTCCGGGTGCGCGGCGTTCTCAATCACCGCCACCGGCGTCTCGGGGCGAAGACCTGCGCCGATCATCTTGTCGGCAACGGCGGCAGCAACAGTCCGGCCCATGTAAACGGCAACGGTCGCACCTTTCAGCGCCAGCCCCGCCCAATCCGGCAGGGTTTCGGATTTGGCGTTGTGCCCGGTGGCAAAAACAAGATTGGACGCAACACCGCGCAAGGTCAGCGGGATCTGCGCGGACGCCGCTGCCGCAAAGGCAGCCGTAACGCCGGGGACGATTTCAAAGCCGATCCCACCGGCGCGAAGCGCCTCCATTTCTTCCGCCGCGCGCCCGAAGATCATCGGGTCCCCTGCCTTCAGGCGCACCACCTTCTTGCCATCCCGGCCAAGTTCAACCAGCAGCTCCGAAATCTCGGATTGCGGCACGGAATGCGCGCCCTTGCGCTTGCCGACAGAAACGCGCTCCGCATCCCGGCGGCCCATGGCGACCACGCCGGCGGGCACAAGGGCGTCATGCACGATGACATCCGCCTCCTGCAGCAAACGCTGCGCGCGCAGCGTCAAGAGATCCTCGGCACCCGGCCCGGCACCGACCAGCCAGACGAAACCAGGCTCATCGGCCATCCCGTTCAACAGCCGCTGGGCTTCCGAGCGCGCGACATCGGGCTTGCCCGCAAACACATTCGTGGCGACAGAGCCGGAAAAGAACCGCGCCCAGAAGTTCCGGCGCAGGTTTCCGTCCGTGATGACTTTCGCCGCCGCATCCCGGAAGCTTTCCGCCAGCCGGGCAAGCTGCCCCGTGGAGCGCGGCAGCATGGCTTCGATCCGGGCCCGGATATGGCGGGCTAGCACGGGGCCGACGCCGGTTGACGTGATGGCAACGGCGATCGGCGCCCGGTTCACCAGCGCGCCAGTGTAAAAATCGCAGAGCTCGGGTTTGTCGACCGCGTTGACAGGAACGCCCAGGATCCGGGCTGCATCGACGACCGCCTTGTCGAGGGCCCAGTCCTCCCGCGCCGAGAACACCATGGCAGCGCCGGTCAGATGCCTTGGCAGAAAATCGCTGTCGACATGTTCGGCCTCGAAAAGATCAACAGCCTCTTGCAGGTCGGGCTCGATATCCTTGCCAATCACCACGATATGCGCATTGGTTTCGCCCAGCAGGCGCACCTTCGCCGCTGCCTCGCCGCCATGACCGACAACGAGGACACGCTTGCCCGCCACCTTCATGAAGGCGGGAAAAACATCCAGACGGTGTTCCGACGGCTTGCGCGACTTTTCAGTGTTTCCGCGGCGTGCAGCCATGGCGGCTCTCCATTCCCCAAACATATCTGCAAACGTAAGCAGGTCGGGCAGGATCCGCCGGGCACGGGTTTCCAAAGCCGCATGCAAAAGCGAAATTTTTTTCGAAGGATCGGATTGCGTCCAAAACGCTGCGCGGTTCGCATGCAAACCACCACGCCCGGAAGGTTGAGCAATCCGGTCTTTGCCGGTGGAGCCGCACGAGAGGGAAAACTTGTTTCCCGGCAGCAACACCGTTACCAAGGGCCACAACTTGGTCACCGGAGATGCGGTAACCGTTCCCCTTCCCTGCAGACGGTCGTGACTGCCACATGCGCGTTATATTTCAGACTGCCCTACTGTCGAGCGTCCTTTTTTCAGCCATGGCTTCGTTCCCGGCCTATGGCCAGGAGACCTCCCAAAACGATGTCTTCTGGGAAACCAGCTGTAACGGCGCGGTCCGCGAGACGTCAAATCTGACCTGCCAGGCGACACAACGGGTGGTGACAACGCAAGGTGGACAGCTTGTTTTCAAGATCGACGTGATTTACCCGCAGCAGGGCCAGCAGCCGGTATTGGCTATACAAGCACCGCTCGGCTTCTATCTTCCGGGCAAGCTTGGACTTGCCGTTGATGGCACCCGTTTGCGGGACCTGGATGTCGCCACTTGCGACAATCGCGGATGCTTCCTTCAGGTTGCGGCGGAAGACGACCTGATTTCCGCGATGAAGGCGGGCGGAAAGCTCCAGATTGACTTTGCGACAACCGCGGGGAATCGCCAAACGCTGGAACTGCCTTTGACAGGCTTCACCAAGGCCATTGACTCTATCGACTGAAAGATGTGGCGAGCGGAAGACCGTCCGCCCAGCCACTTCCTTTGCGCCTATCTCAAGGCCTGCAAAATAGAGACGTAGTTGGCCACGGCGGCCCCGCCCATGTTGAAGATGCCGCCGAGCTCCGCGTTCCTCACCTGGATATCGCCGGCTTCTCCGGAAAGCTGCATGGCCGTCATGACATGCATGGAGACGCCGGTTGCCCCGATGGGGTGACCCTTTGCCTTCAATCCGCCGGACGGGTTGACCGGCAGCCTTCCGTCCATCTGGGTCCAGCCCTCGTTGATGGCCCGCGCGCCCTCGCCTTCCGCTGTCAGACCCATCGCTTCATATTCGATGAGTTCGGCGATGGTGAAGCAGTCGTGGGTTTCCACGAATGAAAGGTCCTCAAGCGCAAGGCCTGCGTCGCCGAGGGCCTGGCCCCAGGCTTTTGAACATCCCTCGAACTTCAGAATGTCGCGCTTCGACATCGGCAGGAAATCCTGCACGTGGGCCAGCGAACGGAAAGCGACAGCCTTGTTCATGCCCAGCGCCGTGGCCGTATCGGTCAGCACCATGGCGGCCGCGCCGTCGGAGACGAGAGAACAATCGGTCCGCTTCAAGGGACCCGCGACAAACGGGTTTTTCTCGCTTTCGGCGCGACAGAAGTCAAAACCGAGGTCCTTGCGCATCTGGGCGTAGGGATTTCCGACACCGTTCTTGTGGTTCTTCGCGGCGATCCCCGCCAAGGCATCGGATTGGTCGCCATATCTTTGGAAATAGGCATCGGCGATCTTTCCGAACACGCCGGCAAAGCCGGCAGGCATGTCGCCGTCTTCTTTCAGGTAGGACGCCTTCAACAGGTTCTTGCCGATTTCCGGGCCCGGCGTTGTCGTCATCTGCTCGACGCCAACGACCAGGACGACCCGGGCCGCGCCGCTTCGGATCGCGCGCACACCTTGATGAACAGCCGCCGAACCTGTGGCACAGGCGTTTTCAACTCGCGTCGCGGGCTTGAACCGGAGCGCGTCGTCGGCCTGCAACACGAGCGACGCCGTGAAGTCCTGGGCCGAGAAACCGGCGTTGAAGTGACCCAGATAGATTTCGTCCACATCCTCGGGCGAGATGCCCGCGTCGGAGATCGCATCCGTCGCAACCTTGACGACCAGGCTTTCAACCGTTTCGTCCGCGTGCTTTCCAAACGGCAAGTGCGCCCAGCCAACCATTGCAGCAGTCATGTGTTGCTCCTCTCGCTCGCCCGGCACAGCGTGCCGCAGCCACTGAAGGTTCTTTTTCCCGAAGGATCTTCAAGATTTCCCGGCGACAAGATTTCACTTGGCCTTGGGTTTGACAAGGATATTTTGACCAAAACGTAATTTAATCTATATTTCTTTATATATTACATATACTTGATCCTTTATTCCAAGCTAAAGAACGGCCGGTCCGGTCGAATAATATCCCGCGATCACACGGTTTCATAAGGGTGTCATTGTCCGACGGTATTCGACCAGTGTTTTCATCAGATCTATTTTTGATCGTTTCAATCGAGTTGGCCGGTCCCTCCAAGGGCCGGCCTTTTCGCGTGCGCGGTGCGACAGCCGAGACCGCGTCCTCCGGCATTGGCGATTCTTCCGCCGTGTTGTCCGCCGATGGTCAACCCGGCCCTGAACGACAGGTCTTCCACATGCTGTCCCCTTTTCCAAATGCCGCCCCCGTTGACATAGTGAGCCGGGCGGCGCGCGCCTCGGGCGTTTTGTTTGAAACGCCCAAAGATGCGCGGCCACTCAAGACGCGATCAGCCTAGGGCGTGAAATCGGTTCCGAATAAACACCCGGTGATTTAGACAGTCGTCAAGGTTCCGGCCAGCCGCAGACATACCAGAGGATATCCATGACCGATCGATTGCCGCTTTCCGCATTCATCATCGCCAGGAACGAAGCGGACCGGATACCGCGCGCGATCGCCAGTGTTTCGGGTTGGGTTGACGAAGTTGTTGTCATCGACAGCGGATCGGAGGACAAAACGGTGGAGCGGGCCCGGCAGGCCGGTGCCCGTGTCATCACCAATCCGTGGCCCGGATATGGACCGCAGAAACGCTTTGGCGAAGACCAGTGCCGCAACGACTGGCTGCTGAACCTCGATGCGGATGAGGAAGTGACCCCGGAACTGGCGGCGGAAATCCAAACGGCGTTCAAGACTGGAACCCACAAATCCGCCGATCACTGGCGGATCATGATCCGCGATGTCTATGCCCATGAAGACAAACCCGCTCCCTGGGCCTACGGCTATCATCAAATCCGGCTTTACGACCGCACCAAAGGGCGCTTTTCCCATTCGACGGTCCACGACACCGTGCGCCCCGACGAAGGCACGCGGGTGAAATCGCTGTCCGGCATCATGGCGCACCGGTCCATCCGCTCGCTGACGTTTCAGGTCGACAAATACAACCGCTATTCAGACATGCAAGTTGCGGATCTGACGGCCCGCGGACGCACGCTCCCGCGCTGGAGATTGCTGACGGAATTTCCTGCTGCTTTCCTGAAGGCGTATTTTGTCCGCAGATATCTCAGATACGGATGGTGGGGCCTGATCCTGAGCGTGAACTATGCCCATGCACGGTTTCTGCGCGTGGCCAAGGTTCACGAAAAACGGCTGGCTGGGGACAAGGGTCTGAACGGTCCCGCGCAATCTCAGTAAGCCTCAGGCGGGCACATCCTGCTCGACCGGCTTGGGTTGTTTCCTCAAGACCCGGATAGGCTGCCGGATTCCGGACACACGATTGTACTGTTCCAGGCGCCTGATTGTCGTTTCCGTCAGTTGGTGACCGCCGGCAAGAACCAGTTCGTGCGAGATTTCCGTGCGGACGTCATCGGACAAAATGTCCCCGACACGCAAGGCCCGAAGATAACACAGGACAGCGACCCGTCCCTCGACCGAGTCTGCCTGTTCCAGAAACAATTCCTTGGCCAGCTTGAGAAGCTTGGGGTCATACCTGTGACCGTTGATCCTCAGCGCCCCGAAGGCGGCCGCGTCGACGCCCGTCTCAGGACTGGCATACCAAAGGTCGGTGAGGAGCTTGATGATCCGCGCCGCGATCGGGATATCTTCCCCCTTGGGACCGCCCTTTGGAAAACCCGATCCGTCATAGCCACGGTTCGACAGGTAAAGGACCTCGGCCACACGCTCCATTTGGGGGATATTCTTCAACAGATCGCGGGTCTGGTTTGGCGCGCGCGCCAGGATGTCACGTTCCTGCTCCGACAAACTCTTGGCCGCGCGGTAGCGCGTGAGAATGTCTTTGGGAAGGAGGGCCTCGCCAAGGGGCGACAGCATCACGGCCATCTGAAGTTCCCAGGTTTTTTCGAGCCCCAAGGCCCTGGCCATCCGCAGAGCCTGCTGGCGCATCGGGCCCGTCCGGCGAAATGCATCGCCGTGAAACAAGGTCAGAACCTCGATCAACATCTTGACCGAGCCCGCGAGCGTCCGCTCGAGCAGAGCGCGATCATGGATCATCTGCTTGTGGTGGGCGACCGCGCCACGAACCGCCGCAAGAAACTGCGGTGCCGGACATGGCTTGGTCAGATACATGAAAAGGTGCCCCTCATTCACCGCGCGCAGCACAAGGTCGAGGGATTGCTCCTTGGTCAGCATGATCCGGGCCGTATACGGCGCCAGGCTTTCACAGGTCTTGTGAAACTCGACCCCGCCGCGGCCGGGCAGATTGAAACTGCTCACCACAACCGCAATGCCGGTGTTCTGCTTGAGCCACTTCAGGGCCTCTTCAGAATCGAAGAAAGAAACGACAACATACTCGTCAGCAACCAGCTGACGAAACATCTTGTGCACCTCGGGGTCGCCATCGGCGACCATAATGGTGGATCTATCCTGCAATTCTCGAGCTCCAGCTCACAAACCGCACACCAACCCGCTGCACCGGGACCGAATCTCCGAATCAGCCAAATACGCAGCCTAGCCGCGAAGTCTTACCCAAGTCCTTCAGTCCCACCGAAGATTGTCATTCTTTCGTTTACAGCTCACTGGCGTATAAGGGCTCCATGATCGACGTTCTCATCATCGGGGCCGGCCCTGCTGGCCTGTATGCCGCGGATCAATTGTCTTCGCGCGGTTACTCCGTCCAGGTTGTCGAGCGAAAACGTTCGCCGGCGCGCAAATTCCTGCTGGCCGGCCGGGGCGGCCTCAACCTGACCCATAGCGAACCGCTGGGCGATTTCACGCATCGATACCGCGAAGCGTCGGGGTTCATGGCGCCTTTGCTCGAGCGTTTTCCCCCGGATGCGTTGCGGGCCTGGTGCCATGCTCTGGGACAGGACACGTTCATCGGCAGCAGCGGCCGGATTTTTCCCAAGGCGATGAAAGCAAGCCCTCTTGTTCGCGCCCTGTTGAACCGGCTTTCGGTCCAGAACGTCACGATGCGGTTCGGCGTCAGCTGGGAGGGCTTTGACGAGAACGGCCGGTCCCTCCTGCGCGAGACGGCCGATACAGTAACACCGGCAACCGTCGCCCCAACAACAGTCACTCCAACACAGGCACGCAGCGTTCTCCTGGCGCTTGGGGGCGCGAGTTGGCCGCATCTGGGAGCGGATGGCAGCTGGCAGCAAGCCTTGCGCCAGCACGGTGTTCAGGTTCAGCGCTTTGAGCCGGCCAATTGCGGCTTTCTCATTCCCTGGTCGGATCATCTGGTGAGCAAATGCGCGGGCGCTCCGTTGAAACGGGTTCGTTTGTCGGTTGGCCCGCATTCAAGCCTTGGAGAGGCCATGATCTCCGCCTCGGGCCTGGAAGGGGGCGTCGTCTATGCGCTGTCCGCCGAGATCCGGAATGCGATCAACCAGAGTGGTCATGCCGATCTGACACTCGATCTCAGGCCGGATCTGGACAGGGCCCGACTTTCATCGCGGCTCGGTGCGCAGCGGGAGAAGCAGTCCATATCGACGGTGTTGCGGAAAGCGGCCGGTCTATCGGGACCGGCACAATCCGTGCTTCGAGAAGCCGGGCCCTTGCCCAGGGAAGCGGAGGCGCTGGCCACGCTGATCAAATCGGTGCCACTCACCGCGACCGCTCCTTACGCGATTGACCGTGCCATTTCGTCCGCAGGCGGTATCGCCCTCGATGAAGTGGACAGGCACATGATGCTCACAAGGATGCCGGGCGTTTTTGTTGCCGGCGAAATGCTGGATTGGGAGGCGCCGACTGGCGGATATCTGCTCCAGGGGTGTTTTGCGACCGCCCATGCAGCATCGGCGGGCATCCAGGACTATCTGGCCGAAACAAACATCCGGGAGAATGCCGGATGACCATTCTATATGTCGACGCCGATGCCTGCCCGGTGAAGGAAGAGGCCGCCCGGGTCGCCGACCGCCACCGGGTGCGCGTGATCTTCGTCTCGAACAGCTGGATGCGTCTTCCGGACCTTCCTTGCGTGGAGCGGCGCATCGTCCCGGAAGGCCCTGATGCCGCGGATGACTGGATTGCCGATCATGCGGCTAAGGGAGACGTGGTTGTCACCGCGGATGTTCCGCTTGCTTCGCGCTGTGTCGACAAGGGCGCGCTTGTCATCACGCCCGGGGGCAAGCCCTTCCGGGAAAGCGCCATGGGCATGCGGCTGGCGATGCGGGACCTGTCCACGCATCTGAGGGAGATCGGCGCGATCAGCGAAAGCGGTCCAGCCTTTTCCAAAGCCGATCGGTCTCGGTTCTTGAACCAGATCGAGTCTCTCATGCGCCAGGCAAGCCGCCTGTCAGGCCTGAAATGAGACGAAGGACCGTATGTGCCCGACCGGTGTTGCCAGTGCCGATCCGGCATTTTCCTAGCGGTGGCGCGGCCCCGGAAGGGGTCGCCGTTCTTCTAAAATTACTATATATATCAAATTTTTGATTGGACTTTCCCCGGAAGAAGAGCCGACCTTTCGGAAATCTGCGTCTTGCGGACGGGTCCCATGTTCCCTACCTTGTCTCCTGTTGGCTACGGCCAATCGGGCCAAGCACTAGACCCGGCAAAGATTGACTTCGGTGGGGCGTCCAAACCCTGCTATGAAATACCAAGCTTTTCCGTTTCTACATGACTGCTCGCTGTCGCGCGTCATTGGATAACGATCAGGGCGCGCACCCAACATACGGAAAGGCTACTCTCCATGCGTGAGACAGGCACAATCAAGTTCTTCAATTACGACCGGGGCTTCGGGTTCATAACGCCGGAAAACGGCGGTAAGGACGTGTTCGTTCACATCACCGCTTTTGAACAGGCGGGACTGGCGGCACCGGAAGAAGGCGCCAAAGTGTCGTTCGTTGCCGAGGATGATCGCCGAGGCCGCGGCAAACAGGCGGCTCAACTCGAAGCCGCTTGAGCGGATCACCGAAACGTCAGATCGCAACGCCGGCCAAGCGCCGGCGTTTTTGCACCCAAGCGGCAAGACAACACGCCTCGAAAAGAACGTACCATAGGTGAGGATGCCGCCCTAAATGTCCGGCGTACCTCTTCGGCTTTTTGAAATCGGATCACGATCGTTCCTCAAGCCCTCAAGGGCTTTCATGCGTGCATGGCTGCGGTCGGGATTGTGCTGGGTCACCCCCGCGATCAGCACCTCCGACAGTGCCAGCAGCGCCGTTGCCGAATCCCAGGGGGATGGGACCGCGATGCGGGCGGGCAGAACGTGATCGGCGACCTTGACGATCGGCGACATCCAGGTGTCCGTCACAAGCACGATGGTCGCCCCTTGCGCGGCCGCTGATCTGGCAAACTCAATGAGTTCCGACTGATAGCGGCGAATATCGAAGATGATGACCACGTCCTTGCTTCCCATGCCAATCAACTGGTCCAACCAGTTGCCTTCCTGTCCGGCGACATGGTTCACATTTGGACGCACGATCCGCAAATGCGCCGCCATATAGCGGGCCAAAGCGTCCGTGAAGCGCCCGCCGATTAGGTGGATCACGCGCCGTTCATCAGCCAGCAGACGGACAAGGGAATCCAGTTCCCCTTTCGGCAAGCCCGCGAAGGTTTCCCGCACATTCTCGACAATCCGCTCCACGAGCGGGTCGCCGGCGGTCTGGTTCGGCAAGTGCGAGCTCCGGTCCAACGGCGACCTGAGCTGGGTTTCAAGTTCCTGGCGCAGGCGCGTCTGGAAGTCCGAAAAACCGGGAAACCCCAAGCGGGCCACAAACCTCAGGATCGTCGGCGAACTGACACCCGCTGCATCGGCAAACTGGGCCACGGTCCCAAGGCCGAGGATGGGATAGTTCGAGAGCAGCGCATGCGCGGCCTTGCGCTCCGTCACGGTGAAATCCTCCATCCGGTCGAGAACGGCCTCTTTCAGCAGACAGTCCATGTCGCAAACCTCCGCGCACCCTGAAATTTTCCCGTTGACTTCGCAACCGCGCTTGTATCAAATCATACAGAATAAAGAAAACTGCGCAATTCTGTAATAAAAAGTACAGACTTGCGGCCAGGGCGCAAGGCGCAAAAAAGGGGCAGACCGAAGATGACAGCCGGCGCTGTGACGCATGGCGGAGAACCCGCGGTCCTGATTGAGAACCCGGACGGACAGGGGCAGATTGTTTTGGTCTGTGACCATGCCAGCAATCGGATGCCACGGCCCTTTGAAACGGATCTTGGCGTCACCGAAGAAGACAAGACCGCTCACATCGCCTGGGATCCCGGAGCGCTCGGCGTCTCTCGCGCCCTATCCCGGCTTCTGGACGCTCCGCTGATCCACTCGACGGTCTCGCGGCTGATCATCGACTGCAACCGATCCGAACATGCCCCGGATCTGATCCCCATTCGCAGCGAGCGCACGCCAATCCCGGGCAATGAAGACTTGAGTGAACACCAGCGGTCCGAGCGATTGAACCTGTTTCACCGCCCCTTTCATGCCGCGATCGAAACCGTGCTGAAAGAACGGGCGGACAACAGGATCCCGACCGCCGTGGTGTCCGTACACAGCTACACCCCGGTGTATAATGGCATCGCCCGCCCTTGGGAAATCGGCCTGATCAGCGGTCCGGACCGACGGCTGATCGACCCGGTTTTGGCCCGGTTGCAAGCTGAAACGGCGCTGAACGTGGGCGACAACGAGCCCTACTCTCCAGCGGACGGGGTTTACTACACCCTGCACAGGCACGCGGAAACTGCCGGACGCCCCGCATTGATGATCGAAATCCGCAACGACGAAGTCCGCACGGCGCACGACGAGCAACGCTGGGCGGATCTGCTTGCGCCCATGCTCAGGACCGCGTCCCGGACCGTTCTGGCCGGCGTGGATGGAGTTCTTCATGCCTAAGGCGGCCCGCTACTTCGTTCACGGTGTGGACTGGTTCAACCGGACGCTTGGCCGGGTCATCATGTACGGCATATTCGTGATGGCCGCGATCTTGTTGTGGTCTTCCATTTCAAAGACCTTCTTCAACCCGTCGCTCTGGACCCTCGAAGTTGCACAGTTCGCGATGGTCACCTACTACATTCTCGGCGGTCCCTATGCCATGCAGATGGGGGCCAACGTGCGCATGGACCTGTTCTACGCCGACTGGTCCATCCGGAAGAAAGCGTGGTTCGACGCCTTCACCGTCCTTCTGCTGATATTTTTTCTGGGTGTCCTGCTCTATGGCGGCCTGACATCGACGGCTTATTCCCTCGGCTATTTCGGCATGGAGCCTTTCGCCTTCTATTGGGACCTGATCGTGGCCTTCGTCACCGGCGGCCCGGCAGCGGCAAGCGAAGTCATCGGCTTCATCGAACGCAGTCCGACGGCGTGGCGGCCTGTGTTGTGGCCGATCAAGGTCATCATGTGTTTCGGCTTTTTTCTGATGTTGCTGCAGAGCGTGTCTGAGCTGATCAAGGACATCGCAACCCTGCGCGGGGAGACCCTGTGATGTCCTATGAGATGATCGCGCTCTTCATGTTCTCCTCGATGATGCTGATGCTGCTGACCGGCCAACGGGTATTCGGCGCGATCGGCGGCGTGGCGGCCATCGCGGCACTTGCCCTGTGGGGCACGGGCGGATCGGATATTCCGTTCGCGTCGGCCATGAAACTGATGAAATGGTATCCGCTCCTGACGTTGCCGATGTTCATTTTCATGGGGTATGTCTTGTCGGAGTCGCGGATTGCCGACGATCTTTACAAGATGTTCCATGTGTGGATGGGACCGGTCAGCGGCGGACTTGCCATCGGCACAATACTTCTGATGGTGCTGGTCTCCGCCATGAACGGCTTGTCCGTTGCCGGCATGGCCATCGGCGCGACAATCGCCCTTCCCGAGCTTTTGCGCCGCGGCTATGACAAACGGATGGTGACGGGGGTGATCCAGGCCGGGTCGTCGCTCGGCATCCTGGTTCCGCCTTCGGTCGTCCTTGTGCTCTACGCGATGATCGCCCGGCAGCCTGTCGGCCAGCTCTGGCTCGCAGGCGTGCTGCCCGGCCTGATGATGGCGGGCATGTTCATTCTCTACATCGCGATCCGCTGCCGTCTCCAGCCAGAACTCGGTCCTCCCTTGAAACCCGAAGAGCGCAATGTCACGCGCGGCGAAAAGTACCGTCTGCTGCTGTCCGGTTTGCTGCCCCTGGTGATTTTCGCGGCGATGATGGTACCGTTCGTCAATGGCTGGACCAGCCTCGTCGAAAGCTCCGCGATCGGGGCCCTCACAGCCTTCCTCGCCGCCATCGTCAAGCGGCGGATGACCTGGAGCGTGTTTCAGACCTGCGTGCGCAATACGCTCGGCATCTCCTGCATGTTCATGTGGATCATTCTGGCCGCGCTTGGCTTCGGGGCGATTTTCGACGGGCTTGGCGCCGTCAAGGCGATCGACAACCTGTTCACGGGCCAGCTCGGGCTGAGCCCCTGGATGATCCTGATCCTCATGCAGTTGTCGTTTCTCATCATGGGGACCTTTCTCGACGATACGGCCATGCTGGTGATTGTCGCCCCGCTTTATGTGCCGCTGGTCGCCGCCCTGGGCTTCGATCTCGTCTGGTACGGGGTGCTTTACACCATCACGACCCAGATCGCCTACATGACGCCGCCCTTCGGCTACAATCTCTTCCTGATGCGTGCCATGGCCCCTCCCGGCATTACCATGCGGGATATCTATGGCTCGATCACTCCATTTGTGCTGGTCATGATTTGCGCGCTGGCGCTTGTGATGATCTTCCCACAAATCGCGCTCTGGCTGCCGGACTATGTTTACGGACGATAGGAGAGCGCGGACAAAACGACACGAGAATCCGGGCGAACCGGGACGGGAGACGGCGACGGCCAGAAGATCGAACCACGATCCAGCTTGCCGCCGGAAATGAAGACCCACCAATCCAGTAAAGGGGAACACCGACATGACGAATAGACGTGAGTTCATCAAGAAGGCTGGGATCGGCACCGTTGCGGCCGCCGGGGCATCAACTCTGGCCGCCCCCGCGGTGCTCGGCCAGGCGCCGATCAAGTGGCGGATGCAGACTTATGCTGGCCCCGCGCTCGCCGAACACGTGATCAAGCCGCATATCGACATGTTCAATCAGGCCGCGCAGGGCCAGATGGAAATCGAGCTTTTCTTCGCGGACCAGCTGGTCCCGACCGGTGAGCTTTTCCGTGCCATGCAGCGCGGGACCATCGATGCGGTGCAGTCCGACGACGATTCCATGGCGTCGCCCACCGAAGTCACCGTTTTCGGAGGATACTTTCCGTTCGCGTCCCGCTACTCGCTGGATGTGCCGGTTCTCTTCAACCAGTATGGCCTGAAGGAAATCTGGGAAGAGGAATACGCCAAGGTCGGCGTGAAGCACATTTCCGCCGGAGCCTGGGATCCCTGCCACTTCGCGACAAAGGATCCGATCCGCTCTCTGGAAGACCTCAAGGGCAAGCGTGTCTTCACGTTCCCGACCGCGGGGCGTTTCATGAGCCAGTTTGGCGTTGTTCCGGTCACCCTGCCCTGGGAAGATATCGAGGTTGCCATGCAGACCGGGGAACTCGACGGGATCGCCTGGTCCGGAATTACCGAGGACTACACCGTTGGCTGGGCGGACGTGACCAACTACTTCCTGACCAATAACATCTCCGGAGCCTGGGCCGGATCGTTCTTTGCGAACATGGACCGGTGGAACGAGCTGCCAGATCACCTCAAGGTGATGCTGCAGCTCGCGATGGATGCCTCGCATTACTATCGCCAGTGGTGGTATTGGGGCGGCGAAGCCGATCTGCGCGTCAATGGAACGAAACTCGAGCTCACGAGCATTCCGGACGAGGAATGGCAGCAAGTGGAAGACGCGGCGATGGTCTTCTGGGACGAGATCGCGGCGGAATCCCCGACCAAGGCAAAGGTCGTGGAGATCATCAAGAAGTACAACAGCAACATGCAGAAGGCCGGGCGCCCGTACCGCTACACCTGAGCCCCTGTCCAAACCGGCCGGCCCCTCCCCGGGGCCGGCCCCTTTTTCGCGACATTGACAACGATCTGAAACGGAACATCCAAAATGGCTGGTAGCTTGAGCTTCGACGGGCTGAAAGAGGCGGTCGCCCAGGGCGATATCGACACGGTTCTCGTCTGCATTGTCGACATGCAAGGCCGGCTGATGGGAAAACGCTTTCACGCACAGCACTTTGTCGACACGGCTTGGCACGAGACGCATTGCTGCAACTATCTGCTGGCGACCGATCTGGAGATGTACACGGTCGAGGGCTATGCCGCGACCAGCTGGACCAAGGGATACGGCGACTACGTGATGAAGCCGGACCTGACAACACTGCGCCCGGTCCCCTGGCTGGAGGGAACCGCCCTTGTGCTCTGCGATGTGCTGGATCACCACACCCATGAGGAAGTCCCGCACTCTCCGCGCGCCATGCTCAAGAAGCAGATCGCGCGGCTGAAAGAACTCGGATTTACCGCCAAGGCTGCGACCGAACTCGAATTCTTCCTGTTCGAGCAATCGTTCGACGAGATGCGCAACTCCGGCTTCCGGGACCTGCGGCCCATTTCCGGCTATAACGAAGACTACCACATCCTGCAGACCACGAAGGAAGAGGACGTTTTGCGCCCGGTGCGCAATCACCTCTATGCGGCAGGCATACCCGTCGAGAACACCAAGGGCGAAGCCGAAACAGGCCAGGAAGAGCTCAACATCAAATATTGCGAAGCGCTCAACTGCGCCGATTACCACACGATTTCCAAGCATGCGGTGAAAGAGATCGCATGGGCCAAGGGACGGTCCGTGTCTTTTCTCGCAAAATGGCGCAGAGACAAGGTTGGCTCCTCGTCCCACATCCATCAATCGATCTGGAACGAGAAGGGCGAGAACGCCTTTTGCAATGATGCCGGTGAATACGGCATGTCGGACGTGATGCGCCATTACCTGGCCGGCTTGATCAAGTATGCGCCCGACTACACCTATTTCCTCGCCCCCTATATCAACAGCTACAAGCGCTTCCAAAAAGGCACCTTCGCCCCGACAAAGACGGTCTGGTCGATCGACAACCGCACCGCCGGGTTCCGGATGTGCGGCGAAGGCACGAAGGCGCTGCGGATCGAATGCCGGATCGGCGGCTCGGATCTGAACCCCTATCTGGCATTGGCCGCGCAGCTCGCCGCCGGTATGAAAGGGCTGGAGGAAAAGCTGCCGCTCGATCCACCTGCCAGCGGTGACGTCTACGAAGCGCGCAAGGCAAAGGAAATCCCGCACACCTTGCGGGATGCCCGGGAAACCCTGCGCAAGTCAAAGATGCTCCGCGCGGCGTTTGGAGACAATGTCATTGACCATTATTCGCGCGCGGCCGAATGGGAAATCGAGGAGTTCGACCGCGCCGTCACAGACTATGAAGTGGCCCGCGGGTTCGAACGCGCCTGATCGAACCGGCCAGATCCAGACAGCGTGCGGCGCTTCCTCGAAACGAGGCAGGGCCATTGTAAACACCGAGCTCCCGCACATGGATGGTGCGGACAAAATGAGGAAGACCATGTCAGACGTGATCAAGCTGATCTCTCCGGTCGACGGCTCCGTCTATGCCGAGCGCCCGGCGTTGGACGAGAGCGCCTTGAACCGGGTGGTGACGGCCGCCCGCTCTGCGCAGGCCGATTGGGCCGCGGCGCCGCTTGCCGAGCGCGTTGCCTGTTGCCTGAAGGCGCTGGACGCGCTCAAGGCCATGAACGACGAAGTCGTTCCTGAACTTGCATGGCAAATGGGGCGGCCGGTCCGCTATGGCGGCGAGCTGGGCGGCACTGTAGAGCGCACGGAGTATTGCGCGAACACCGCGGCCGAAGCGCTGGCCGATATCGAGCGCACGGACAAGCCAGGCTTCAAACGCTATCTGAAACGCGTCCCGCTCGGCATCGTGATGGTGATCGCCCCGTGGAACTACCCCTTCATGACCGCGATCAACACCATCATGCCGGCCCTGATGGCCGGCAATGTGGTGATCTTGAAACACGCCGCGCAAACCCTCCTGGTCGGCGAAAGGCTCGCAAGGGCTTTCGAGATCGCGGGACTGCCGAAAGGGGTCTTTCAGAACATCGTCCTCACGCACGCGGGTACGGAAAAGCTGCTCGGCTCCGGCGTGATCGACCATGTCAACTTCACCGGTTCCGTCGGTGGCGGGCGCGCGATTGAAAAGGCGCTGTCCGGCACCTTTGCGACCCTCGGCCTTGAACTGGGCGGCAAGGACCCGGCCTATGTTCGGGCAGATGCCGATCTCAACTATGCGGTCGAGAACCTGGTGGACGGCGCGTTTTACAATTCCGGCCAATGCTGCTGCGGGATCGAACGGATCTACGTACACGAGAGCCGGTACGACAAGTTCGTCGAGGGTTTCGTCGATTTGACCAGTCAGTACAAACTGGGCAATCCCCTGGACGAGGCGACGACGCTTGGCCCGATGGCTCAGACGCGGTTCGCGTCCTGGGTTCGCGAGCAGACCCAGGAAGCCCTGCGCAAGGGGGCCAAGGCGCATATCGACACAACCAGCTTCGCAATGGACAAGGATGGCACGCCCTATCTGGCGCCCCAGGTTCTGACCGAGGTCAATCACCAGATGTCGGTTATGCGCGAGGAAAGCTTCGGTCCGGTGGTCGGTATCATGAAAGTGAAGGACGATGCCGAGGCGCTTCAGTTCATGAATGACAGCCCCTACGGCTTGACGGCCTCCATCTGGACCGAGGATGTCGATGCCGCCGCAGAGATCGGCGACAAGATCGAAACGGGCACCGTCTTCATGAACCGGTGCGATTATCTCGACCCGGCGCTTGTTTGGACCGGCGTGAAGGACACCGGAAAGGGCGCGGCGCTGTCCGAGATCGGCTTCCACAATCTGACCCGGCCGAAATCGTTCCACTTCCGTGTCGACCACTGACTTGGAAGGTGGGGCACGCATGACCCAGAGCAACGCCTGAAAGGCCCCCACCCCTAGCCCCTCCCCTCTGGGGGGAGGGGGAAAAGCGTGCTCCAAGGTCGTCCCGCCTCCCCTTGCAGTGAGGGACCGAGGGCGGGGCGGCGGGGTCCCGGGTCTTCAAGTTCATTACATCACTCTGCTACGTTTCCCACTCAGCTCAAAGAGACCGTCATGAGTACACTTCCTTCCGTCAACTGGTCCTACCCGACATCCGTGCGTTTCGGCGTTGGCCGCATCATCGAACTGCCCGAGGCGGTCAAGGCAGCTGGGATGACCAATCCGCTGCTCGTGACCGATCCGGGCCTGGCCAGCTTGCCCATGGTCGCCGGGGCCATCGAGAGCCTGCAGGCCGCCGGTTTGCAAGCCGCCGTTTTCTTCGACGTGAAGCCGAACCCGGTCGACAGCAACATCACAGCCGGCGTCAACGCCTTCAAGGCGGGCGGTCATGACGGTGTGATCGCCTTTGGCGGTGGCTCGGGTCTCGACGCCGGAAAGCTGATCGCCTTCATGTCCGGCCAGACGCGGCCGATCTGGGACTTCGAAGATATCGGAGACTGGTGGACCCGCGCCGATCCGAAGGGCATTGCCCCGATCGTTGCGGTTCCGACCACCGCCGGCACCGGCTCGGAGGTTGGCCGCGCCGGCGTGGTCACCAACGAGAAGACCCATACGAAAAAGGTGATCTTCCACCCGAAGATGCTGCCGGCGACCGTGATCTGCGATCCGGCCCTGACGGCGGGCATGCCGCGCGTCATCACCATCGGCACCGGCATGGACGCCCTTGCCCACTGCCTGGAGGCCTATTCGGCCCCCATGTATCACCCGATGTCGGAAGGCATCGCTCTGGAAGGCATCCGGCTGGTTCTGGAAAACTTGCCACGGGTCGCCGATAACCCCAACGACCTGACCGCGCGCGGCCATATGATGAGCGCGGCCGCCATGGGCGCTGTGGGCTTCCAGAAAGGATTGGGCGCCATCCACTCGCTGTCTCATCCGGTCGGTGCGTTGTACGACACCCATCACGGCATGACCAACGCAGTTTTCATGCCCTATGTCCTGCAGTTCAACAAACCGGCCATCGAGCAGAAATTCGAACGGCTGGCGGGGTTCCTCGGGATTTCCGGCGGCTATCAGGGTGTGCTTGACGCGATCTTGAAACTGCGCGCCGATCTTGAGGTACCCCACACGCTGGCGGGCCTGAATGTCGGTGATGAAAAGCGCGACCTGATCGCGGACATGGCAATCGTCGATCCGACCGCCGGCGGAAACCCGATCGAATTGACACGGGACGGCGCGCTGGAGATCTTCGACAAGGCGCTGGCCGGAACGATCTGATTGGATCAGCAGCCCTCAAACGAAGAACGGCGCGGGTGCCCCGCGCCGGGACCCTTTTCCGTCGCCCCGGACGCAGCGTGAGCTGCAATCCGGGACCGGGAAGCCCCGTCCATCGCTCATTATTGCCGTGGCTTCGGGCGCACCGATCCCGGCTCGCACGTTGTTTGGCCGGGATGACTCTCATCAAGGTGCAGGTTCGGGAGCGGGTTAGACAGCGCGGAAACCCCGCGCCGTTCTTATTGCGTGATCCGTGTTACAAACAATCAAACAACTGCCGTTCCCCCACCTGCCCGATCAGGGTTCCGTTCCGCTCGACAAGCACCGGATGAGGGGAGTTTTTCTTGATCGAAATTACCTCGCGGAGCGGGGTGTCCGGCGCGCAGCGGGGCGCCTGCGTCAAACCTCCGGGCTGCACAGGCACCATGATGTCCCTGGCCCGCAGCACGTTGAGCGGGTTCATGTGACCGACAAAGTCCGCCACATAGTCATTGGCGGGCGCCTTGACGATCTCTTGCGGCGTTCCGAGCTGGATCACCCGCCCGCCTTCCATGATTGCGATCCGCGAGCCGATCTTGGCGGCTTCATCCAGGTCGTGGCTGACGAAAATGATCGTCCGGTTCAGCTCTTTCTGCAGATCGAGAAGCTCGTCCTGCAGCCGATCCCGGATCAACGGGTCCAGCGCCGAGAACGGCTCGTCCATCAGCAGGATAGGCGCATCGGTGGCGAATGCCCGCGCAAGGCCGACCCGCTGCTGCATGCCGCCCGAAAGCTCATGGACGTATTTCTCGCCCCAACCGTCGAGACCGACGAGCTTGAGCTGCTGGGCGACCTTGGCAGCCCGGTCCTTTGCCGCCATGCCCGACAGCTCCAGGCCAAACCCGACATTGTCCGCAACCGTCCGCCAGGGCAGAAGCCCAAATTGTTGAAAAACCATGGCAATTCGGTGCCGGCGGAGGTTGCGAAGCTCTTCCGGGCTGCATTTCGCCGGATTGAGCGCATGATCGCCGTCATACACTTCGACATCGCCCCGAATGACAGGGTTCAGCCCGTTGACGGCGCGCAGCAGCGTAGACTTGCCGGAGCCCGACAAGCCCATCAACACGATGACTTCACCTTCGACGATGTCGAAATTGGCCCCGGCGACACCCAGAATCTGACCGGTCTCGGCCTGTATCTCCTGGCGGGTCTTACCGGCGTCGATCAGCGGCAAGGCCGTTTGGGGCTTTTCGCCGAAAACGATATCAACATTCTTGAAAGAAACCACGGATCTGCTCATTTGGGACCCCTTGCCGCAGGTTCGTGACGGAAAAAGCGGTCGAGCACGATGGCGATCAGCACGATGGCGACCCCGACTTCAAAACCTTGCGCGATGTTGACGGTGTTCAGCGCCCGCAAAGTGGGCACACCCAAGCCATCTGCGCCCACAAGAGCCGCAATCACGACCATGGAAAGCGATAGCATGATGGTTTGGGTTAGACCCGCCATGATCTGGGGCAGCGCGTAGGGCAGCTCGATCTTCCACAGCAGTTGGGACTTGGTGGCACCAAACGCCTGCCCGGCCTCGAGCAACGGCTTTGGTGTCGACGACACGCCCAGTTGTGTCAGTCGGATCGGGGCCGGAATTGCGAAAATCACGGTCGCGATCAAGCCCGGGACCATCCCGAGACCGAACAGGATCAGAGCCGGAATCAGATAAACGAAGGTCGGGATCGTTTGCATGAGGTCGAGGATCGGGCGAATGACCGAGAACAGGCGGGGCCGATGCGCCGCTGCGACACCCACAGGCACGCCGATGGCCATGCACACGATCGAAGCGGCCATTACCAGGGCCAGCGTCTCGGTCGTCTCCTCCCAATAGCCCTGATTGATGATCAGAAGAAGCGCGAAAGCCACGAAGACCGCGAATGAAATCCGCCGGTGGATGGCATAAGCCAAGCCAACAGCCGCGACAACGATCACGAGGGGGTGTGGTCCCTGCAATAGCCACAGGATGCCGGCAATCATCTGTTCCAGTGCGATCGATATCCCATCGAATACCCAGTAGGCATTGTTCGTCAGCCAATCGACGAAACTTTTTGCCCAAGGCCCGATCGGCAATTTGTGTTCGGTCAGCCAGTCCACTTCAACCCCCGTTCTTGTGGCTTCTTGCAAAAAGGCCGGTGAGAAGATCACCGGCCTTTCGGGTTTCAGGATTACAGGCCAAGTCCGGCCTTCACAGCGGCGACCGCGTCCCCGCCGTCAACGGTTGTGACACCGTCGAGCCAGGCTTCGAAGGCCGCCGGATTTGCCTTCAGCCAGGCAGCGGCCGCATCATCTGGCTGCTTGCCGTCATTCAGGATCGCACCCATGATCTCGTTCTCCATCGCAAGGGAAAACTCGAGATTTTCAAGCAGTTTGCCGACATTCGGGCATTCGGCGACATAGCCAGCGCGCACGTTGGTATAGACGGTCGCGCCGCCATAGTTCGGACCGAAAACGTCATCGCCGCCATCGAGATAGGCCATATCGTGGTTGGCGTTCATCGGATGCGGTTCCCAGCCGAGGAAGACGATATCCTCCTGGCGGCGCTCCGAGCGTGCCACCTGCGCCAGCATACCCTGTTCGGAGGATTCGACGATCTCGAAACTGCCGAGGCCGAACTGGTCCGCCTCGATCATGCCGATGATCAGGCGATTGCCGTCATTTCCCGGCTCGATACCGTAAATCTTGCCATCCAGATCAGCCGCGAACTTGGCAATGTCGGCGAAGCTCTTCAGGCCCTTCTCGTAAGTGTACCGGGGAACGGCGAGGGTGTATTTCGCCCCTTCCAGATTGGCCCGCACTGTCTCAACGGATCCATCTTCGCGGTAAGGCGCAATGTCGCCCTCCATTGTCGGCATCCAGTTGCCAAGGAAAATATCGATGTCCTTGTTCTTCAGCGAGGCATAGGTGACCGGCACCGACAGGATCTTGGTTTCTGTCTCATAGCCGAGCGCCCGCAGAACTGTTGACGTTGCGGCGGTTGTCGCGGTGATGTCGGTCCAGCCCACATCGGAGAAGCGGACGGTCTTGCAGCTCTCCGGCTCGGCGGCATAAGCAGCGCCCGAAAGAAACGCGCCCATGGCGATCGTTCCGAACAGCGTTTTGACGGTTTTCATAGATGGTCCCTCCTTCTGGGTGACGAAAGTCAGAGTGTTGAACGGTTGGCAGCGTCAAAACAACAGCGGCAACGGGAGATTATATCTCCCGAACGTGTTGGGATGACCGGCTGACCCTCTGTTTTTTCTTCAAGGAAGCACCTCTTGTTCAAATTTGCAAGTTTTCATTGATTGGTTGATCAATTAAAAATACAAGGACAGCAATCTGAAAGGCACGACATGCCGAAGATCGGAATGGAACAAGAGCGGCGGCGCACGCTGATCACTGCAACGATCGACGCGATCCACGAGCGCGGTTACTGCGACATAACCATGGCGCAGATAGCAAAGCGCGCCGGGGTATCCGGCGGGCTGGTGCATCACTACTTCGGCTCCAAGGACCAGTTGCTGGCCGCCACCATGCGGTACTTGCTGAAGGATCTGGGCGAAGGCATCCGGGACCGGCTGGCGCGGGCCAGGACGCCGCGCGAACGGATTTCCGCGATCATTGAAGGCAATTTCGCCGTTGGCCAGTTCCGGCCATCGGTGATCGCAGCATGGCTCGCCTTCTACGTCCAGTCCCGGACCACGCAAAGCAATGCCAGGCTTTTGCAGATCTATTCGGCCCGCCTTGCGTCCAATCTCACCTTCAATCTGCGCTTCTTTCTCCCGCCTTCGGAGGCTTCGCGGGTGGCCGAAGGCACGGCCTCCATGATTGACGGCGTTTGGATCCGCCAAGCCCTCAGGCACACACCGGTCGACCGCCAGTCAGCCATCGCGCTTGTGGAGGACTATGTCGAGGCGCAGCTCCACCGTCACAAGGCCCGCCCTTCCCTTCCCGACGCCCCTGATCGGAAAGTGTCATCATGAATCAACAGTTCGATTTCATCATCATCGGCGCCGGCTCGGCCGGATGTGCCATGGCTTACCGGCTTTCGGAGGATCCGAAAAACCGCGTTCTCGTCCTGGAGTTCGGGGGCACGGACGCCGGCCCCTTCATCCAGATGCCCGCCGCCCTGTCCTATCCGATGAACATGAGAACCTATGATTGGGGCTATGAAAGCGAACCAGAACCGCATCTGGGCGGCCGCCGCCTTGCCACACCGCGCGGAAAGGTCATCGGCGGTTCCTCCTCCATCAACGGCATGGTCTATGTCCGCGGTCATGCCTGCGATTTCGACAACTGGGAGGAAATGGGCGCGAGCGGCTGGGGATACAGGCATGTGCTGCCCTATTTCATGCGCCAGGAAACGAGCCATGGCGGGCAGGATGGATGGCGCGGCCTCAACGGCCCCTTGCATGTGAGGCGCGGCACCAAATGGAACCCGCTTTTCGCGGCCTTCAAGGAAGCGGGCGAACAGGCGGGATACGGCGTGACCCAGGACTACAACGGGCAGCGCCAGGAAGGCTTCGCCGACATGGAGATGACGGTCCACAACGGCCGCCGCTGGTCGGCCGCGAACGCCTATCTGAAACCGGCCCTGAAGCGCCCCAACGTGGAACTGATCAAGGGCGCGCTGGCCCGCAGGATCCTGATCGAGAACAAGCGCGCAACCGGAGTGGAATACGAGCTTGGCGGCGAAATCATTGAGGCCAAAGCGGCCCGCGAGGTCATCCTCGCCGCCTCCTCCATTAACTCGCCGAAGATCCTGATGCAGTCCGGCATCGGGCCGGCCGATCATCTGGCCGAGCACGGCATTGACGTCGTCGCCGACCGGCCGGGCGTCGGCCGGAACCTTCAGGATCATCTGGAGCTCTACATCCAGCAGGCCTGCTCCCAGCCAATCACCCTCTACAAGCACTGGAACCCGATCTCCAAGGCCCTGATCGGCGCGCAGTGGCTGTTCTTCAAAACCGGCCTTGGCGCTTCGAACCAGTTCGAAAGCTGTGCGTTCATCCGCTCGAAGGCAGGCGTCAAATACCCCGATATCCAGTACCACTTCCTGCCCTTTGCCGTGCGCTATGATGGCAAGGCCGCCGTGGAAGGCCATGGCTTTCAGGCCCATGTCGGACCGATGCGCTCCAAATCCCGCGGCCGCATTCATCTGACGTCCTCAGATCCGCGCTCCAAACCGTCCATCCTGTTCAACTACATGTCTGAAGAGGAAGACTGGGCGGACTTCCGCACGGCGATCCGCCTGACCCGGGAAATCTTCGGCCAGGACGCTTTCGCGCCTTATCGGGGCAAGGAAATCCAGCCCGGCGAAGCGCTGCAATCCGACGATCAACTGAACGGGTTCATCAAGGAGCACGTGGAAAGCGCCTACCACCCTTGCGGAAGCTGCAAGATGGGCGCAGCCGACGATCCGATGGCCGTTGTCGATCCGACCTGCAGAGTGATCGGTGTCGATGGCTTGCGGGTGGCGGACAGTTCGATCTTCCCCCTCATCACCAACGGCAATCTGAACGCCCCTTCGATCATGGTCGGGGAAAAGGCATCTGATCACATTCTTGGCCGCGATCCCTTGCCGGCCTCAAATCAAGAACCCTGGATCCATCCGAATTGGGAAACCGCACAGCGCTGATTTCCAACGATCCGCACCACGAACACGAGGTTTTTCCATGCGCGCACAACCCCAAGCCTCCCACTATGTCGGTGGTCAATACGTTGAAAGCACGAACGGCGCCGACCTGGTGTCCCTTTATCCGGCCACCTGCGAGGTGATTGCCCATCTGAAAGCAGCCGATGATCAAGTCCTGGCCTCGGCGATTGCCACGGCGAAGGCAGGCCAGAAAATCTGGGCGGCGACATCCCTGGCCGAACGCGGTCGCGTGCTTCGCAAGGCGGCCGAAATCCTTCGCAGGGACAATCGGGACCTGTCGGTCCTCGAGACGCTGGATACCGGCAAGCCCTTGCAGGAAACGCTTGTTGCCGATGCAGCCTCCGGTGCCGATTGCCTGGAGTATTTCGGGAATCTCGCTCCGACGCTCACAGGCGAATACATCGATCTCGGCGGGTCCTTTGCCTATACCAAGCGTGAGCCGCTCGGGGTTTGCGTGGGGATTGGAGCCTGGAACTATCCGATCCAGATCGCCTGCTGGAAAGCCGCGCCTGCGCTTGCCTGTGGCAATGCCATGGTGTTCAAGCCGTCCGAAGTGACGCCGTTGACAGCCCTGAAGCTTGCCGAAGCCCTGAGCGAGGCGGGGCTTCCGGACGGGGTGTTCAATGTCATCCAGGGGTTTGGCGATCTGGGCGCGAAACTCGTCTCCCACCCGGACATTGCCAAGGTCTCCCTCACAGGTTCCGTGCAGACCGGGCAAAAGGTCGCCGCTCTGGCTGGCGAAAGCCTGACCAAAACCACGCTCGAACTGGGCGGGAAGTCCCCGCTTATCATCTTCGAAGACGCCGATATAGAGAACGCTGTGTCCGCGGCCATCAACGCGAACTTTTATTCCACCGGCCAGATCTGCTCCAACGGCACGCGGGTCTTCGTCCACAAGGACATTCGGGACGCGTTCCTTGCGCGCCTTGCCAAACGGACACAAGCTGCGGTTTTGGGCGATCCTCTGGACGAGGCGACGCATATCGGTCCGCTGGTTTCCAAGCCGCAGTTCGACAAGGTGCTGTCCTACATGGAGCTCGGTCAGAACGAGGGGGCCCGTCTGGTTTGCGGCGGTGGCGAAGCCAGGGTTGCCGGTCTGGAGGGGGGATATTTCGTGGAACCCACGGTGTTTGCCGAGGTGCGCGACGAAATGCGGATTGCCCGGGAGGAAATCTTCGGTCCGGTGATGTGCGTCCTCGACTTCACCGGCGAGGAGGACGTGATCGCACGGGCGAATGACACGGAATTCGGGCTGGCTGCGGGCGTGTTCACCAAAGACATCCAGCGCGGCCACCGGGTGATCGACCAACTGGAAGCCGGCACCTGCTGGCTCAACACGTACAATCTCACACCAGTCGAAATGCCGTTTGGCGGCCACAAGAAGTCGGGCATCGGCCGGGAAAACGGCCACGCGGCAATTGACCACTACAGCCAGATCAAAAGCGTCTATGTGGAGATGAACGGCGTCGAAGCCGCCTTTTGAGACTGGCGGGATCTGGACCTCCGCCAAATAGACCATGGCGGCGATTGAGGCGCGCGACACGGCGCCCCTTCGCTTTTTGGCGGTACCTGAGTATAAGCCCGAGGCATGACAGATATTGATGTTCTCGTCCTGGGCGCCGGAGCCGCCGGGTTCATGTGCGCGATCGAGGCGGCCAAGCGCGGCCGGCGGGTGCTTGTGCTCGATCACTCTGACAAACCCGCCGAAAAAATCCGCATTTCCGGCGGCGGGCGCTGCAACTTCACCAATCTTCACTGCAGCCCGGCAAATTTCCTGTCCCAAAATCCGCGCTTCGCCATCTCGGCCCTGAAACGCTACACTCAGCACGATTTCCTGGGTCTGGTCGAGAAACACCGCATCCCCTGGCACGAAAAAACGCTCGGCCAGCTTTTTTGCGACAACAGCGCGAAGGACATCATCCGTCTGCTTCTGCAAGAGCTCGAGGCCGCGGGCGCCAAGCTGCAGCTTGGCACCACGATCTCCGACGTTAGCAGACCAGATGACCGGTTTTCGATCGCAACCTCAAAAGGCGCCTACCGGGCCCGGTCGCTGGTGGTGGCAACCGGCGGATTGTCGATCCCGAAGCTGGGCGCCACCTCTTTTGGCTACGACATTGCGCGAAAATTCGGACTATCGATGGTCCCGCCGCGCGCCGCGCTCGTGCCCCTCACCTTTTCCGACGCCAATCGCGATCTGTGCAAGAAGCTGGCGGGCGTGTCGGTGGATGCGATCGTTTCTTTTTCAAAGACCGCCTTCCAGGAGGGCCTCCTTTTCACCCATCGCGGACTGTCGGGTCCATCGATCCTCCAGATTTCGTCATACTGGCAGGAAGGCAAACCCGTCACGGTGAATCTGGCGCCGGGTCTTGATGTTTTCGGCACGCTTGCCGAAGGACGTCGGAACGCCCCCAAACAGGACCTGCGGACAGCGATGGGCCAAATCCTGCCCAAACGGCTGGCCGAGGAAATGGCCGTGGAAAACCGCTTTTCCGGACGGCTCGCGGATCAGTCCGACACGGTTCTGCGGCGGGTCGGCGACCGGATCAATCGCTGGCAGCTCACGCCGGTCGGCACGGAAGGATACCGGACAGCGGAAGTCACACTGGGCGGTGTCGACACGAATGAATTGTCCTCCAGAACCATGGAAACCAAATCCGTTCCGGGCCTCTTCTTCATCGGCGAAGTGGTGGACGTCACCGGCCATCTCGGTGGTTTCAATTTTCAATGGGCGTGGTCCTCAGGCCACGCTGCGGGTCAGGTGGCATGAGGCTGGTGCGCGCGGCACTTTTCGTGTTGCGACGCAGCATAAACAGATGACCGCCTCTCAGAAGCCGTTATACTATCCGGTCAAAAGGAGACTTCATGCGCCGGATCACCATTCACGATGTCGCTGAAAAGGCGGGCGTGAGCCTTGCGACCGTCGACAGGGTCCTGAATGGACGGCCGGGTGTGCGCCCGGCGACCATCGAAAAGGTCCAGGAAGCCGTTGCAAGCCTGAATTATGCACCGGACATCTTCGCCGCCCGGCTTGCCAAGGGCGGCAGTTACAGATTCCATTTTCTCCTTCCGAACGGCCCGAATGCCTTTATGGAAGACCTGGTCCGCGAAGCAAAATTGTTTGCCCGGGCCCTCGAGCGCGAACGGATTTCGCTTCATGTCGAACCGATCGACGCGTTTGACGGGCACCGGGTGGCCGGAACGCTCGCCCTTCTCGACAAAACCGTGTGTGACGGGGCCGCCGTGGTTGCGCCGTCCTTTCCGGAAGTTCGCGCGGCCATCGACCGTCTGCAGGATCGCGGCGTCCCGGTGGTGACCCTCGTTTCGGATCACCCCGCCTCCAAGCGGCGCCATTTCGTCGGCGTGGACAACAAGGCCGCAGGGCGCACCGCCGGGCGGATTCTAGGCCGTTTTCTGCCCAAGGAACCTGCCCAGATCGGCGTCATCGCGGGGTCCCTGGGTTTGCGCGACCATGCGGACCGGTATTCCGGCTTCACCGAGCTGCTGGACACCCAGTTTCCTCATTTGGAAATCCTGAAGGTCCGCGAGGGGCGCGATGACAACAACAGAACCCATGATCTCGTCAGCCGATTGCTCGCCGAAACGCCGTCCCTCGCCGGCCTCTACAATATCGGCGCCGGCAACCGCGGGGCGATTGCGGCCATCGAAACCGCCGGCCGGTCAAGTGATCTGGTTTTTGTCGGGCATGAACTGACCCCGTACACCCGAGAGGCGCTGACTAGCGGTACCATGGATGCCCTGATCGCCCAGGATCCCGGCCATGAGGTTCGCAGCGCGGTTCGTGTTCTGAAGGCGCTGGTGGACAGGACCCCGATCGTACGCGGACAGGAACTGATCGGGATCGATATTTTTTTCAAGGACAACCTGCCCCCATCGGATGATGATCACGCGCCATGACCGATTCGATTGTTATATCTGCGCAAATCGCTAGCGTTTTCCTGAAAGTCGAAAGTGACATTCAGATATAGTCATTGACCTTTGCTGGCTGCCACCGCATATCTAAACTTATGCGACTGACCCAACAGACCAATTACGCGGTTCGCGCTCTCATGTATTGCGCGGTCAACCCGGACAAACCAAGCAAGGTAGCGGATATCGCCGCCAGCTTCGACATGTCCGAAACGCACCTCTTTAAAATCATGAAGGTTTTGGTCGATGCAAATCTGATCCGAACCATACGAGGCCGGAATGGCGGCGTCATGCTCGCCCGACCACCCGAACAAATCTCCGTTGGCGAAGTCGTGCGCGCGGCCGAGGAGAGTTTCCTGTTGGCGGAGTGTTTTGATTCTGGCCGGAAGGATTGCCCGCTGATCCTGTCGTGCGGTTTCAACGGTCTGCTTCATGAAGCCCTCGAGGCGTTCATGGAAGTGCTCGAATCGAAATCGATTGCGGACTTGTCCGAGGACCGCTTCGGTATTCGGGAGGCATTGCGGATCGACGTGCCCCTGCCGGTCACCGCCCAAGCCTGAAAACAATCTGCTTTCACCGACAAAGAAGCCCGCTTTCCGGCGGGCTTTTTTGTCGGTTTTGTCAATCGCCCGAGCGGAATGGAAAACTGCCTGGCTGGCTGACCGCTGAGGGAGAGGAGAGGGCGGTTGGCTTGCCGGGCGTTTCGCACTTGGCCAGAGCGTGCCGTGAACGGATCACCGAAGGACGCGATTTCCGGGTAACCGTCGTTAGGCATTGCCTTCCTACGAAATCTTGAGTATCTGTGTCAAGTAATCCTGAGTAAAAAACTCAAGATTAGAACAGTTCAATTTCCCAGCTTGAAACGGTGTGCCACATGATGCGCTCGAAAATCCGTCAAGATCGTCTTTCCCTGTCCACAGGCGCGCCTCCGAAAGCCGTCGGTGCCGCTTCGCCCGTCCGGCAAGAGCCCCAAAAGGTATTTTCCGGTTCGCTCTTCCAGGGCGGCCGGGAACTGCATATCCATCACAATGAAGAGGTTTACCGTCTCACGATCACCAAATTGGGAAAACTGATCCTGACAAAGTAGTCCGGGTCACGGTGTCCGGGACCTCCCGCACTCCGCTGGCGCATAGATCTGGATAGGTTTCTCAACGCCCCGAAGCTTGTGAGCCCCGATCAACATCACATCCGCCCGGGTTTCGGATTCAAGCGCGGAATAGACCGGCTCGGTCAGCAGCAAGGCCCTCTGCAGTTCTTTGCAAAGGGCCTCCACCCGGCTGGTTTCATTGACAGCCCGGCCAATGACGGTGAAGTCGAGACGGGTTTGCGCGCCGACATTCCCGAAGAACACCTCGCCCTCATGCAGGGCGATTCCGGCCCTCAAGGGTCGCCAGCCGTCAATCCGCGCGATCGCATCGGGCGGTTCCCGGTTCAGCGTTTCTAGAACCTTGAGGGCTTCGCGGGCCGCCTCAAAGGCGCAGGTCGCCGCCGCGGACCGGCCCAGCACATCGTGCGGGAACACCGCAAGAATGCCGTCGCCGATGAACTTCAAGACGTCACCGCCCCTCGACAAAACAGCATTCGCGACTGTCTCAAAGTAGGTGTTCAGAACGGCGCTCACTTCCGGTCCAGACAGGCGATCGGTCAGGCCCGTGAAATCCCGAAGGTCCGACAGAAACACCACCGCCTTGATGGCCTCACCATCCCCACGGCGGATTTCCCCGCGCAACACGCGCGCCCCGGCACTCGGGCCCAGATAGGTTTCGACCACATTCTGGGCGATCCGCTGGAAGATGTGCCGTTCCACATGCAGAGCGAAAACATCGAGGAGCGGCCCGGCCTTCGCCTTGATCTCCGCCGAGAACCCGCCCGGCTCCTTGGTCGCGAAGGTGATTGCGTTCTGCCGATCACCGGCCGCGGAAAGCGGCATGGCGACATATTCCGTGTACCCGTTCTGCGCCAGTTCCTCCATCAGCGGCGAGGAGGCCGCGCCTTCCTCCGTGGTCAGTTGGACCTCGATCACCTCGCCCTCCGCGATCACGCGGAACAGGGGATTTCGGGTGTAGGCCGCGCTGCCGCGCGCTTCCATGGTCGCGGCCAGTTCGTCGCACAAACCATCATCCGTGTTCCAGGACCAGGAGAAACCGATCATACGCGGATGCAGCGTTCCAACATGCAAAGTGGACCTGTCGACCGGTATACCGGCCGCCCGGCATCGCCACATGTATTCCTCGAACAGCAAAAGCACATCCGCGATTCCGGTCGCCTCTCGCACCAGCCATTGCTTCACGTCTTCGAGGGATTGGTTTTCAGGCACGCAGGACGCCCCGCGGTTCGACCGCCTGGTCAAGATCACGAATGACGGATAGCTGCGCGGGGCCGGATCTAGGGCAAGTGGCGTCATGAGGTCTTCCCGTTGCGGCCTGACCGGCATCGCATGTTCCGGGCCGGTTACCAGCGAAGTATAGCGGCAACACTTCCGATGGCGACCCGGCGACACGAAAAAGGCGGCGGCCCGCAGGAGCCGCCGCCGTCAGGATCGCACAAATCCAGTTTGCGCCTTTACTTCATCTGCGTGACGACTTCAAATCCGTCGTTGCCAACCTTGAAGAAGGCAAAAGTTCCCGGGACATCGCCGTTTTCATCAAAGTTGTGGTCACCGGCAGCGCCCTTGTAGTCGATTGCGGTGCCGGCGGCGATCAATTCCTTCGCCTTGGCCCACTCACCTGGCAGGATCGGCTCACCTTCACCGTTGGAGATCTCGCGCAGAGCCGCCGAAACGCCTTCCTTGTCCCCACCAGCCTTTTCAAGGGCCAGCGCCAGCATGAAAGCAGCGTCATAGGCCGTCGTCACGAAGATCGCGTCCGGGTCCCCGCCTGCCTCGGTGAAGGCCGCGTTGAAGGTCTCCAGAGAGTTCGAGGCTTCGCCGACCGGTGCGGATGCAAAGAAGGTGGACAGGTTTTCCGCACCCAACTCGTTGATTGGCGCATTGGACTTCATGCCATCGCCACCGATGAAGGTTTCGAAGAAGCCGTTTTCCAAAGCCTGGCGGAGCATGGTCAGGCCAGTGCCATCGCCGTAGTCGAAGAGCACAAGGGTGTTGGCCCCACCGGACGCCAGATCGGCCAGGTTCGAGCGGTAAGACGCCTTGCCTTCTTCATGCGCGGCGAATCCGGCGATCTCACCGCCTTGGGCCTCGAACTCGGCCCGGAACGCCTGAGCAAGGCCGGTGCCGTAGTCATTGTTGATGTAGGCGACGGCAACTTTGCCGTATCCCTGCTCGATCAGGGTACGGGCAAGCGCACGGCCCTGATAGTCGTCGGATGGAACGGTCCGGAAAACCAGGTCATTGTCTTCAATGTTGGTGATTTCCGGAGATGTCCCGGACGGGGTCACCATGACAATGCCGGCCGGTACCGTGACCGATGCCGACGCTGCCAGCACGGCGCCGGAACAATGCGGCCCGACCATGCCCACGACACCCTCGATGTTCACGGCTTTGGTTGCCGCATCAGTCCCGCCTTGCGGGTTGCACTGACTGTCGCCGACGACGCCAACGAGCTGTTCGCCGTCCATCATCCCGCCCTGGGCATTGACTTGCGATATTGCGAGTTCGGCGGCACTGATCATGGCAGGCGCCATGGCCGCGATCGGACCGGAAACGCCGCCGATCAGACCGATTTTGACGTCGGCCTTGGCCGGGACGCTGGCCAGCGCGGTTGCTGCCAAAAGACCTGCGGTAAGTGCCAAGATCTTGGACTTCATCAAACTAACCTCCACTTTATGGCCCGGGTACTCCGGGTTGGTTTCAGCACTAGACCCGTGCCGATGACTTTGGTTCCCGACGGGATGCGCCCTGGTCGCCACGCAGTGGCTCAGGCAACAACCCCTCCGGCCGGAACCGCAACACAAGCTGCAGCAAAAGGCCGATCAGAAACAGGCGGATGTACTTCGCCTTGACCGCATATTCATGCGGAAGCTGATCGGTTGCAATCTCGGACACAGACCAAATGATCCAGACAACCGCCGCACCAAGGATCGCCCCGCGGTTGTTTCCCGCGCCGCCCAGGATCAGCATGATCCAGACGAGAAATGTGGCGACCATGGGGTCGATGGCTTCCGGTGTGATGGAACGGTTGAAATGGGCGAACAGCGCGCCGCCAAGGCCCATCAGCGCTGCTCCGAAGATAAACGCCTGCAGACGCCGGTACTCCACATCCTTGCCCATGGCGCGTGCGGCCAGCTCATTGTCCCGGATCGCCCGCATCATCCGGCCCCAGGGCGAGTTGAACTGCCGCTCGACCAGAAGATAGGCGACGAACAGGATCGCGATCATCAGGAGCAGGAAGGCTGCCTGCGATTCGACATAAGGGAGATCCCCGAACGGCCGCGGGAGCCCGGTGATGCCCCTCGCACTGTTGGTCAGGGCTTCCTCGGACTTGATCACCAGCCGGATAATCTCCGCCACTCCGATCGTGGCAATCGCCAGATAGTCGGAGCGGAACCGCAGACAGATCTTTCCAATTGGCCACGCGATCAAGCCAGCGGCGACCATCGCGCCGGCCCAGCCGACAAGAAACGGCAGCTCGAAGCCGCCAATGCGCCCATCGGCGGCCGCGCTTGTGATGATTGCCGAGGTATAGGCGCCAACCGCGAAGAAGCCTGCGATCCCAGCATTGAACAGGCCGGCGAAGCCCCATTGGATATTCAGTCCCAAGGCCAGCAAGGCATAGATCGCGATGAAGATGCCCATGAAAAGGGCGTAGTTGACAAGGCCGATGAATTCCATGTCTTTCCCCCCTTAAAGAACTTTGCCGCGCAGGATGCCTGTCGGGCGGACCAGCAGCATGAACAGCAGGATCACAAAGGCGGTCGCCGCCTTGTATTCGCTGGGCAGGATCAGAACGGACAGTTCCTCCGCCAAGCCGACAATCAAACCTCCGAGCACCGCGCCCTCGACCCGTCCAACGCCGCCCAGGATCGCGGCGGCGAACATGGGAAGCAGCATCTGCCAGCCCATCATGGATTTGAGCTCGGTGTTGATGCCCAAGAAGACCCCCGCCGCGGCGCACAGGCCACCCGCGATGACCCAGGTCAGGACAATCACCGTCTTGTTGTCGATCCCGGACAGCAAGGCGAGGTTCGGATTGTCGGACATGGCGCGCATGGCCTTGCCCCATTTGGAGCGGCTGAGGAAAACGTACAAGGCTCCGACCAAGGCAAGCATCGCCAGGACCGTGTAGATCTCGCGATCCCGGATTCTCAGGCCGAAATAGACGTCGGGCCGGGAAATGCCCCGGACATAGCTTTCGGAATCGACGCCCCAAATTACTTGCACCACAGCCCGCACCATCAGCGCGATGCCCAGCGAGGCGATGACGGTAATGATCTTGGGACGTTCCCGCAGGTGTTCGTAAAACACCTTGTCTATGCCGACCGCAACAAGGGCGGTCGCCACGATGGCCACCGGCAAGGCCGCATAGGGTGACACGCCGATCCCGGTGACGACCGCAAACGCGACGAACGCGCCCAGCGTCGCCAAGTCCCCATGGGCCAGGTGCGCATAGCGCAAGATGGCGAAAATCAGCGTGATGCCGACAGCACCGAGGGCATAGATCGAGCCGAGCACAATGCCCGGGATAATGTAGAAGTTTACGAGTTCAAGAAATCCCATGACGCGCCCTACCCACCCAGGAACATTTCTGCGATCTCGCGATTGGCGAGCAAGTCGGCGCCTGTGCCTTCGTGCCGGTTCTGTCCGGCCGCCAGGACGTAGCCGCGGTCGGCAAAAGCCAACGCCTGTTTCGCGTGCTGTTCGACAAGCAGAATCGCAACGCCAGTGTCCCGGACATCCCGGCTGATCTGGAAGATCTGCTCCATGTACCTGGGGGACAAACCAGCGGTGGGTTCATCGAGGAGAAGCAGCTTGGGATCGAGCATCAAGGCCCGGCCCATCGCCACCATCTGGCGTTGGCCGCCGGAAAGACTGCCCGCCAGTGTTCGCCGCCGCTCCTTCAAGTCGGGGAAAAGCTCATAGACCCGATCATAGGCCGCACTCAGATCGCCCTTTTTCAGGAAGGCACCCATCTCCAGGTTTTCCTGGATGGACATCTCACGGAAGATGTTATCGACCTGCGGAACGTAGCAAATCCCGCGCTGCACAATCTTGTTGGGCGACCATCCGGTGATGTCGTCGCCATCAAAGACGGTCCGTCCACCGCGCACTTTCAACAGCCCGAAAACGGCTTTCATCGCCGTGGACTTGCCAGCCCCGTTTGGCCCGACAATCACGACAATTTCCCGGTCATCAACATGGAGAGAAACAGAGCGCAGAATATCCGCCTCACCATAGCCGCCGGTGAGATCCTCCATCGACAGCAGCGTGCTCATGCTTCGGCCCCCACCGTTTCGCCGAGATACGCCTCGAGCACCTGCGGGTCCGACCGGACGGTCTGGAAGGAGCCTTCGATCAGCACGCGGCCTTCAGCCATGCACACCACGGGATCGCAGAGCTTCTCGATCATTTCCATGTCGTGCTCGATGAGGATGAAGGTGTAGCCGCGTTCCTTGTTCAGGATCTCGATCTTCTCCTCAAGCTTGCGCAAAAGCGTCCGGTTGACCCCGGCAGCCGGCTCGTCGAGCAACACCAGCTTCGCGTCGGTCATCATGGTGCGGCCGAGTTCGAGCAGCTTTTTCTGCCCCCCCGAGAGATTGCCGGCACGCTCATGAGCAACTTGGGTTAGCCCCAGAAATTCAAGGGTTTCTTCCGCCTTCGCTTCGACGTCCTTTTCAACGGCCTTTACCCGCCCCCAACTCAACCAGTTGGACAAAAGCGCCTCGCCGGGCTGGTTCGGCGCAACCATCATCAGATTCTCAAGGGCTGTCAGACGGTGAAATTCATGCGGGATCTGGAAGGTCCGGACCAGTCCCTTGGAAAACAGCTCGTTGCTTGGCAGGCCCGTGATATCCCCGCCTTGAAAGGTTATCGTTCCGCTTGTCGGTTTCAGTGCCCCCGCGATCATATTGAACAACGTGGTTTTGCCCGCGCCGTTCGGTCCGATCAGCGCGGTGATCGTTCCTTCATCCACCTTGAAGGAACAGCCATTCACCGCCCGGAAACCACTGAAGTCCATAACGAGCTGGTTCAATTCCAGCATGTCGGCTCCTCGCCGCCATCCCCAGGCGGTCTTTTGTCGTTGCTATTCGCCGGCACTCCAATGCCGTTTTTCTTGAAAGATCGCCCTCCCCGGCGGTCTCACTCCCGTTCTTCTATCCACCTGATCGCCGCAATCAACAAAAAACCTCAGTTAAACTACGCAGTGAGTAAGATTCGTTCTCAAACCGCCTCATATCGCTATCAATACTGCGCCAGCGCAGGAAAACCGTATCCATCAACAGCCATTTTCCGCTGATCCGCGAACCCGGAATCGCCGGCACCTCATCTCAACGGGCCCTTTTGCGGCAGCCGGACGGGGCCACCGATCCGGTCAGGAGTTGCCGCCGAACCGGTATCGGACGACCCCGGGTCGTTTTCAGAATGACGGCGGACGCAAAGCTCGCCATTTTAAGGGCAATCCCATAAAACGTGTCGCCCGTGTACTTATCAGGAATAGCCGCTTCAATGTTCATCAGCGTCTTCGACATCTTCAAGATCGGCGTGGGACCCTCAAGCTCTCATACGATGGGCCCGATGGTCGCCGCCTCGCGCTACTATGACCGCTTGCGGGACCTGCCCGGAGTGGAGACTGGAGCGCACATCACAGTCACACTTCACGGCTCGCTGGCCTTCACCGGAAAGGGGCACGCAACGGACCGGGCGGTTTGCCTCGGCTTGCTCGGAGCGCGGCCGGAAACGCTGGATCCGGACGCGGTGGACGGCATGATCGATACGCTCCGGTCCCGAAAAAGCCTGACACCGGACGGGCTTCCCGCCCTTTCCTTCGATCCGGATGCGGATGTGATCTTCGACTATGGCCCTGCCCTGCCATTGCATGCCAATGGCATGACCTTCAAGGTTGTCAGCCCCTCCGGCTATCTGGTGGACGAGTTCGTCTATTACTCAATCGGCGGCGGTTTCGTGGTCACGGAAGCGGAAATGCGCAACACGCGCAATGACGAAAGCCCGATCCCGCATGAAGCGCCGGTGCCGTTCCCCTTTGCCAGCGCGAAGCAAATGCTGGAAATGGGCGCGGCCAAGCCGTGCAGCATTGCCGAGATGAAGCTGAAGAACGAGTGCAGCTTCATGGCCGAAGAGGATGTGAAGGCCGGTCTGGACCGGATATGGTCCGCGATGGACGCCTGCATCAATCGCGGGATCAAGCAGACTGGTGTCCTTCCAGGTGGCCTCAAGGTCAAGCGGCGGGCTTCGGACATCTACCAGAAGCTGATCCGCGAAGGCCGGACGAACCGGCCGTTTGAGCATACGGTGGTCGATTGGCTCGGCGTTTACGCCATGGCCGTGAACGAGGAAAACGCCGCCGGCGGCAAGGTGGTCACCGCGCCGACAAATGGTGCTGCGGGCGTCGTCCCGGCGGTGATGCGGTATTATCTGGACCATTGCCCAGGCGCCGATCAGGACGGGATCCGCACCTTTCTCCTGACCGCATCGGCCATCGGCGGGATCATCAAGGCCAATGCCTCGATCTCCGGCGCGGAGGTGGGCTGCCAGGGTGAGGTCGGATCCGCGTCGTCAATGGCGGCCGCAGGCCTTTGCGCGGCCCTTGGCGGAACGAATGAGCAGATCGAAAATGCCGCGGAAATTGCGCTGGAGCATCACCTCGGCATGACCTGCGACCCGATCGGCGGTCTTGTGCAAGTGCCCTGTATCGAGCGGAACGCCCTTGGCGCGGTCAAGGCCGTGACCGCCGCCTCGCTGGCCCTTCGCGGCGACGGGACCCATTTCGTTCCGCTGGATGGCTGCATCGAAACCATGCGCCAAACCGGCATGGATATGATGGAGCAGTACAAGGAGACCTCCAAAGGCGGGCTGGCCGTGAACATCGTCGAGTGTTGACCAGGCGCTTGACTTTCGGCCGCGACAAGCGGTTCCATCGGAGCGTTTCTGCCGTTCTGCCGTGTTTTGGAGACACACATGCCGTTCGTAACGCCCATTGTCGCCGGATTGCTGGCCCTGCTTTATCTCTTCTTGAGCGTTCGGGTGATCCGGCTGCGCGGGCAGGAGCGGATCTCTTTGAGCGACGCAGGAAATGCCGAGATGCAGCGCCGTATCCGCGTGCACGGCAATTTCGCCGAATACACGCCTTTTGCCTTGGTCTTGCTGCTCCTTCTGGAACTCCAAGGCGCGCCGTGGTGGTATCTGGCGGTCCTCGGCCTCATGCTTCTCGCAGGCCGGAGCCTTCATGCCTATGGGGTCAGCCAAAACCCGGAACCGCTTCAACTCCGAATCGCAGGCATGGCGATGACCTTTGCAGTGTTGGCGCTCGGCGGGCTGTCTTGCATTATTCTGGCCTTGATGAACCGGCCAGTGCTCACCTGATCAAATCTGCTGCAGCCGCGTCTTGTGCGCATGAGCGATGTGAAGCCTCGCCGCCTTTTCGGCGGCCGCGCCGTTGCCGGCGGCAATCGCCTCCACGATCGCGGCGTGCTCTTCCACGGCTGTCTCACGCCGCTCGGGCGTGTCGAGTGTCGTCCCGGCCATCAGGATCAGGGACAGGCGCAGGTTGTCGATCTGATCGACCAGGTATCGGTTGTGCGAAGCGAGGCAAAGACGCCTGTGAAACTCACGGTTCGAACGAACCAGGCTGTCCTTGTCGGAAACCCGCTTACGGTCAGCCGCGACGAGGTCCTGCAGGATCTCGATCTCCGGTTTGGACGCATGCTTAGCCGCCAGGCCCGCGGCAGTTCCCTCCAGAACCTCGCGCATGAAATAGACTTCATTGATCTGATTGTGATCGAGGGTCGGGATCACCATGCCGCGGTTCGGCTCGTGAATCGCGAGCCCTTGCGCTTCCAGCCGTTTCAAACCTTCCCGGATCGGCGTGCGGCTCACGCCGAACCGTTCGGCCAGATCGGCTTCGCGCAACCGGTCACCGGGTTTCAGCACCCGTTCCTCAATCGAGGCAATGAGACGCTGGTAGATTTCTGAACCGTTCATGACAAAGCAGATAGCCTGTCATGCCGGACCAGCGCAAGCCACCCGATTTCCGGCCACCCGGCTGCGTTGCCGTCGTGGTCCGAAGCCCGGGCCATAAGCTCCGGTCCCCGGATCGAAGCCGGAACCGGCCCTAATGCAGCCGCACGCCCTGGCGCCTCAGTTCCGCCTGCAGCATTGGGATATCCATGGCATCAAGATCGATGCCGTGCTTGACGGATATGGCCGCCGCCACCCCCGCCCCCTGCCCGGTGACCGTGCAGCACATCATGTTGCGGGTCGCCGCATGGCTGACCTTGTCCCCGCCGGTTGCCCGCCCTGCGACAAGCAGATTTCTGACCCCCTTGGGCAGTATGGTGCGGTAGGGCACCTGAAAATACCGGCCGGTCGTCGGCAGGATCAAAATGCCGTATCCGTCGATGAATTCGGGAAAAATGCCGATGCTGTCTTCAAACCGGCCCTGCTCTCGCACATCGTGACCGGTCATGTCATATGCCGCGTGGATCTTGCGGGTATCCCGGATCCCGATCGTCATGCCGAAGTTGCGGAGCTTTGCCGCCTCACAGCCGGGTTGATACCGCTTCAGCGCCTCAACCGCCATCATCGCCTGACGACGGCCCTCGATCTCGTTCCAGGTCATGGAATCGGGATCCGTCCCGTCACACTCCGGCAGATGAACCAGGTTCAGATAGGTCAGGTCACCGCTGTCATAGACCGCCCCCCAGGTTCCCGAGATAGTCTGTAGATGGGCTGGAATGATCCCGGCCTGCACAGCCTGTTTGAAAGGCTTTTTCAGGAAAGGCGAGAACATCTTGTCTTCCTTGCCGGTGGTCTCGACGGTCCACTCGCCGCTTTCCCAGTCCTTGTAAGTGTGCGGATCGGCTTTCACCGCGTCCATGAACTTCTTCTTGTCGACACCGTTCATGGAAAACATCACGGACGCCGCCTGCATCTCCTCGACAGGTGTTTTGTGGGTTCGGGCTCCGGCGCGGTAGGCAACATCCGCGTCACCGGTCGCGTCGATGACACGCTTGGCGAGGATCGCCTCGCGGCCCGCCTTGCTCTCGGTGATGATCCCGACAATGGTCCCCTCCTCGACAATCGGCATCGCGAAGGCGCGATGCATCATGGGGCGAATGCCCGCTTCTTCGACCAGATTGTCAGCGACAAGCTTGAACCCCTCGGCATCGATCGCATGGCTGTCGGATTGTGGCTCCGGGGTTGCCGCGCCGGCCTTCCGTGCCCGGTCTTCGAACTCCCGGCCGACGCCTTCGGTATCGACCGTCTTTTCGTGGCGGTACCAGGCAAACCCCTCAACACCCACCACCGTGAGGTTCCCGCCGAGGCAGCCGAACCGCTCGACCAGGGCAACCTCCACCCCGGCCCGGGCCGCGCCGAGCGCCGCCGCCAGTCCTCCGGGCCCGGAGCCGACCACCAGGACGTCGGTTTCGTGGATCACGTCAATCCGGCGGGCCGGTTCGGTAATCTGCTTCACGGAGTTCCTCCGAAAGATGTGTCGTGCGATCGTTCACGGTCCCGGGCGATACAGTGTGCCTCCGATCACCGGCAACCGCGCGCCAGTGGTGCCGGGGTAACTGGTTGGCAATCCCGCCTGATGCCGCGCGCCCAGATAGGCCATAGCCTGTGCCTCAAGGGCGTCGCCATCGATCTGAAGGCGCTCCGACGGGTCGACCCGTCCTCGAAGCTGGTGCGCCAAATGCCCGAGGATGGTCGGGTTCTTGCGGCCACCTCCGCACACGAACCAATGAGCGGGTTCGCGCGGAAGAAACGCCGCCGATGCCGTGATGGCCCGGGCCGTGAAGGCGGCGAGGGTCGCCGCCCCGTCCTCCAGATCCAAACCAGACAGAAAATCCAAAGAGAAGGCGTTGCGGTCGAGCGACTTCGGTGGCTGTTTTTGGAAAAAGCCATGGGACAACGCCGCGGCGAGCCGGTCTTCATGGATCCGGCCTGCCCCCGAGAACCGTCCGTCCCGGTCGAAATCGTCCGCACCACTCGCCCGGACCCAGTCATCCAGCAATGCGTTTCCAGGACCGATGTCGAATGCCAGCAGCGTGTCTCCGTCCACGTAGGTCAGGTTGGAGACGCCGCCGATGTTCAAGAAACACACCGGCTCGGTCAAGGCGCCCGACTGCCGGCGGACAAGGGCGCGGTGATAGACCGGGACCAGGGGCGCCCCTTCGCCGCCGGCTGCCATGTCGGCCAGACGAAGATCGCTAATCACCGGCAATTGCAGAGCCTGGGCAATCACCTGCGGGTCGCCGAGTTGAACGGTTTCTCCCCGGTCCGGATCGTGCCACACGGTTTGGCCATGCACCGCAATGAAATCCGGCTTAAGGCCGTGTTCGGATAAAAAGCCGCGAAGGGCCGCGATGTGATCCTGTGTGATGTCATCGGACAACGCCGGCCAGCCCGACCTGTCTTCCGGCCCGCTTTCGATGGCGCGCAGCACGGCTTGACGGGTGCTTTCCCGGTAGCCCGCGACGGCCGACGGACCGATCCGGGCAACCGTCTGTCCGTCGGTCCCGATCTCGGCAATGTCGATCCCGTCGGCGGAAGTCCCGCTGATGCAACCAACGACGGACCACTCGGTCATGGCGCGCTCGCCACGGCGTCGAGACCGCGCTCCGCCAGATCGAACATATCGTGGATCTGACGTTCCGTGATGATGAGCGGCGGACAAAACGCCATGGCGTCCAGCATGTTGCGCGAAATCAGCCCTTGGTCCAGAAATGCCGCATTGACCTTCAGGCCCAATGCGCCCGGGGTTTTGGACAATTCCGGATGATAAACTTCGGCAGCACCGATCAGGCCGACCCCCCGGGTCTCGATAACCATCGGCCGTTCAGACAGTTGCGCCAGCCTTGTTTGAAAGACCGGACTGACCTCCTTGACGTGAGCGACCAGCTCCCGCTCCTCGATGATCTTCAGATTCTCGAGCGCGACAGCCGCCGCCACCGGGTGGCCGCTGCCCGTGAATCCGTGACCGAAAACGCCGATATGATGGGATTCGTCGGCGATCGGCTGGTAGACCTTGTCGTTGATCAGCAGAGCCGAGATCGGCAGGTAGGACGAGGACAGGGCTTTGGACAGCGTTATCATGTCCGGCTGCAGCCCGTATTTGGTCGTCCCGAACATCTCCCCCGTGCGCCCGAAGCCACAAATGACCTCGTCCGCGACAAACAGGATATCGTACTTCCTGAGAACCGGCTGGACAGCGTCCCAATAGCCCTCGGGCGGCACGATCACGCCACCGGCGCCCATGACGGGTTCTGCAAAAAACGCGGCGATGGTTTCGGGGCCTTCCTGCAAAATCAGGTCTTCCAGATCCTGGGCACACCGGCGCGCAAAGGCCGCCTCGTCCTCGCCATCCCTGTGCATGGTCCGGTAATGCGGTGAGGTTGTATGCAAGACTTGCGGGATCGGAAGGTCGAAGGAGCGGTGGTTGTTCGGCAGGCCGGTCAGGCTCGCTGATGCGATGGTCACACCGTGGTATCCGCGCGCACGCGAAATGATCTTCTTGCGCTGGGGCAAGCCCAAGGCATTGGACCTGTACCAGATCAGCTTGATCGCGGTGTCGTTGGCCTCGGAACCGGAATTCGTGAAATACACCTTGGACATGGGCACCGGCGCCATGGAGATCAGCTTCTCGGCCAGATCGACGGATGGTCCATGCGTGCGGTAGCTGAAAGTGTGATAGTAAGGCAGCTTTTCCATCTGCCGGGCAGCTGCATCGACCAGACGCTTTTCACCGAAACCGACAGCCACGCTCCAAAGGCCGGCCATTCC
Source organism: Roseibium aquae (assembly GCF_008711285.1). GTDB lineage: Bacteria > Pseudomonadota > Alphaproteobacteria > Rhizobiales > Stappiaceae > Roseibium > Roseibium aquae. The sequence continues at coordinate 5,960 of NZ_VXDC01000007.1, read as the reverse complement.
TTCAATGTAGCGTTTGCCGTTCAGATCCTCGACGTAGATCCCCTCGCCTTTTTCAACCACCATCGGGCCGACGTCCTCGTGACGGCGGGCATCCGCGTAGGAGTGAAGCTGAAAGGCGATATCGCGCGCTTCGACTGAATTGGGGCGATGAGTCATGGATGGCCTCTGAGAAAGACGTTCGGTTCGTTCTCAAGACTTATCACTCACAAGAGCGCTCGGCCACACCGGGACCATCCGTCTCAGCGCTTATGCCGCAATCCACACAGTCCGCGGCGACTTCGATCCGGCTTGCCGGTCAACTGTCCGGCTTGCGATCGGCCGCTTCCTGAAAACTGCGCACCGTCAGCTTGAAAACATCCGCGCTCAACCAGACGGTTTGCGGCAAGAACCAGGACACCAGAAGATAGACCGGATCGTAACTTACCCCGTAGGTCGATACGCCGAACCAGGTCACGACGGCCGTGAGAAGCGCCGAGGCCGCGTGGATCTCGCCGAGACCCCGCAAAGTTCTGGCCCGATCCTGCGCGATCTTGAGCAGCAAACGGCTAAAGGCATAGGTGAACGCCAATCCAACGATGAATATCCAAGCCAAAACAGTATCCCTTTCCCTTCCGCGCGGTGGACCTCGGTCTCCCGCGTCATCCCATGCTCATCAGATCGAAGAATGACTCCCGTCACAGACGGGATTGGTCTTTGTGTGCTTGCATCCGCAAAAAAAGACCTTCCCGGATGTATCGGCCTTGAAGCGAACCGGCGCGAACTCGGTGCCCTGGTGGCTGCCGTCACAAAAAGGCTGGGACTTGGAAAGGCCACAGGCGCACCAGAAATAGCTCTTCCCCTCTTCCACCGTGACCGGAAAGGGTGCGCGCTGCGCAATTGTCGGTGATGTCATCGCATTTCCCCTGGCAGATGATAACCGCCTTCCATCTAGGTCACGGTCTTGATCGGTCTAGGCAACGGATAGGAGAATAATACGAAGATGAGCCACCCTTCCGCTTCAGGAGCGATTATTTCGACGCGATCATTTCTTTTTCTGCCTCCAGAGCTAACGTAGGGAATCATCGAAAACTTGCCTGGAAACGGACACCACTCCGATGCCTTTGAAATCAGCCATGCTTAAATGCGCCGTCGTATTGGCAATGCTTTACATCGGAAGCTGGTCCGCCAACGCACAAGCCGTGACGTCTGTACGTCTGGGCCTACTGAGTGCCGGAGTGGAAGTCTACAGCTATGAAATATCCGTTTTGAAGCTCGCGCTAGCGCATGCTGACGGCGACTATGACCTGACGATCGAAACGCTCGATATTCCACAGGAACGCGCTTTGGTCGAGTTGGAGGCTGGGCGGGCGAGCTTCAATCTGTTTTTCACAGGGTTCAATGCGGACCGGGAGGACCGTTTTCGCCAGATCGATATTCCGCTCAGCCGCGGTCTCTTGGGGCACCGGGTCTTCGTAACATCCAAAGACCAGCTTCAAGTCTTTGCGGCTGCGCGGACCCTTGAAGATCTTAGGTCACGGCTGGTCGTTGCTTCGGGTATCGGTTGGCCAGATACAGATATTTTCAAAGCGGCCGGCTTTTCGGTGGTCACCGATGACTACGAGATCCTATGGAATTTGGCCGGTGCGAAACGGGTTAACGCGATCAATCGGGGGGTTCACGAAGCTTTTGTCGAGATCCGTGAGCGCGAAAGAACGTTCCCGGATCTGGTCGTGGATCCTCATGTGATGGTTCGATATCCTTTCGACTACCTGTTTTACCTACGCAAGGAAGACGAGCAACTCGCGCGGGCAATCGAAACCGGGCTTCTCCGGGCCTACGAAACCGGCGCGTTTATGAACAACTTTCGTTCCCACCCGATGATCCAGGCGGTCATTGGCGCCGCGCAGCCGTCCGCTCGAAGACTGTTCGAGATAGACAATCCGTTCATGAGCGATCGGCAAAGGGCCATTCCGGAGGTCTACTGGCACCGCTTCTGAGGCCAGTGTTTGCGCAAAGCCATGTTTATGGCGATCCTTGATGTGTGCCTTCTGGGTTCTTGAATTCCCGGTTCGCGATGCACATAAGCAGCAGTGATTTTGACCTGCCACCGGGAAGAACCAATCATGAGCGAGACTGCAGCAACCAAAGAGACCTATGTTTTTCAAACCGAAGTCGGCCGTTTGCTCGAGATCGTCACGGATTCGCTTTACTCCAATCGCGAAGTCTTTCTGCGGGAGTTGATCTCCAACGCGTCCGACGCATGCGACAAACTGCGCCACAGCGCCTTGACCGCTCCCTCCCTGGTCACGGACGATCCGGAGTTTCGGATCGTCTTGGAAGCCGATGCCGAAGGCGGCACACTCACCTTGTCCGACAACGGCATCGGGATGAACCATGACGACCTGATGGAGACCCTTGGAACCATCGCGAAATCGGGCGTTGGCGCCTTCCTCGACAAGCTGGAAGATGGCGAGAAAGCCAGGATGAACCTGATCGGCCAGTTCGGCGTCGGTTTTTATTCGGCCTTCATGGTGGCAAGCCGGGTCGACGTCCTGACCCGCAAGGCCGGAGAGGAGGAAAGCTGGCTCTGGTCCTCGGAGGGCAAGGGCGAGTACAGCATCGAGCCCGCGGAGCGCGATGGGCGGGGAACAACGGTGAAACTCCACTTGAAGGAGGACGCAAGGGAGTTTCTGGAATCACCGCGCCTGCGGCATGTGGTCAAAACCTATTCGGACCACATCGCCTTTCCGATCAGACTTGGAGACGACACGCTGAACGATGCCTCGGCGTTGTGGCTCCGGCCCGCGAAAGACATCACGCCAGAGCAATACAAGGAATTCTACCGCCATACCGCGCATGCGTTCGACGATCCCTGGCTGACCGTGCACAATCAGGTGGAGGGAATCGTCAGCTACGCCAATCTCCTCTTCGTGCCGTCCATGCGGCCGTTCGACCTGTTCGATCCAGAGCGCAAGTCGCATGTGAAGCTGTTTGTGAACCGTGTCTTCATCACCGAAGAAACCGACGGCCTCATGCCGGCCTATCTGCGCTTCCTGCGCGGGGTCGTTGACTCGCAAGATCTGTCGCTCAATGTGTCCCGTGAAATGCTGCAGACCGATCCGAAACTGGCGAAGATCCGGTCGGGCCTGACCAAGAGAATCCTGACCGAGTTGAAGAAAAAGGCGGAGGCCGATACCGAAGGTTTCGCGACGTTCTGGTCGAATTTCGGTGCCGTTCTCAAGGAAGGTCTGGTAGAGGACACCGGTCTTCGGGACAAGATCCTCGAGATCTGCCGGTTCAGTTCCACAAATGCCCACGGGCTCACCAGCTTGGCCGGCTACCTGGAGCGGATGAAGGACGGGCAGGAGGCGATATACTACATCGCCGGAACAGACGCCGAGAAACTCGCGCATTCGCCCCATCTGGAAGGCTTCAAGGCCAAGGGCATCGAGGTCTTGTACTTCACGGATCCCGTGGATGAGTTCTGGCTGCGTCACATCACCGACTTCGAAGGCAAGACCTTCAAATCTGTTACGCATGGAGCGGCAGATCTGGATGGCATTGCATCCGGGGGCGAGGCCGAGACGGAACCCTCGAAAACGGATGCGCCCGATATCGCCGCCCTGCTGGTGATCATGAAAACGGCGCTCGGGGACAAGGTCAAGGATGTCCGCGCCTCGAAGCGTTTGACGGAAAGCCCGGTTTGCCTGATCGCGGACGAGGGGGACATGGACGTCAACCTGGAACGCATCCTGCGCCAGACTGGCCAGCTCAAAACCGCTTCGGCCCGTGTGCTCGAACTCAATCCCGACCATGCGATTGTCCGCAAAATGTTTGAACGGGCTCAAAAGCCCGAAGCCGGCAATGACGCTCTCTTGCAGGATGCCGCGCACCTTCTGCTCGATCAGGCCCGGATCGCAGACGGCGAGGAACCGGTTGATCCGGCGGCGTTCGCTCGGCGGATGGCCACGGTGATGACCTATGCGCTATAGGTTGAGGCATGGCGGCCAGTGTTGACCCCAAACGGGGCCTCGCAGCCCGCTGGCGGTTGTCATCCGGTGCCGCCCATGCCGATCAAGCAAGCGCGAACCGGCCGCGGTTGCACAGACTGCGCAAGCACCATATTTGACCCTCCTGTGCATCGGGCGCCTCGCCTGGGGCAAAACCGGACGCGGGCGCACGAAGACGTGGGGATTTGGAATGACAGAACGTGCAGAACGCAGGCAACTGCTGAAACGGGAGCTTCAGCGCATCGACGGTAAAAGCCCGGAAGCGCCAACACCGTTGACCAAACACGTCAAGATGGCGGCCTCCCCGTTCCACGTCCTGCGAGGAACCGCGCAGGTTTTTTATGCAGACCTCGCCAGTGGACAATTGCCCCTGCCCGCTCCGATGCTGGAAGCGCCTCTGACACGCATCGTGGGCGATTGCCACTTGTCGAATTTCGGCTTCTTCACCGAAGATGGCAGCTATGGCGACCGGGTGATCTGGGGGCCGAACGACTATGATGATGCGGCCGAAGGCCACGCCGCCTTCGACCTCAGCCGCTTTTGCGTGTCTCTGTTCCTTGCATCCGATTACCTTGAAGGCCTTATCGAGGGCCGCTACACTAGCGCGGAACAGTTTAACGGGACCAACGCGCCGTCCCGAAATGATGCTGCCAAGGCTGCCAAGGCCTTTCTCAAGGCCTACCGGAAGGCATGCGAGCATGTCATCGACCAGCCCGAAACCCGCGACTGGGCCGTTGACGACTTCGGCAAGTCCCACTTTCTGGCCGCGCCGCTGAAAAGAGCGATCTCACGCGCGCCGGGGGGCCAGAACTTTTATGAGAAATCGTCCGTCGGCAAACTGACCGTTGCAACGGATACCGGATTCAGGTTCAAGAAGGCGCAAGGGAAACTCGCCGCCGTCGAGCCGGACATGGCGGCGGAACTACGTTTCGTCTTCCGCCCCTACCTTGACGACACCATCCTCGACGTTGCCCAGCGTCTGGGGGCCGGAACCGGTTCCTTGAACGTTGAAAGATACTATTTCCTTGTCGGCCCCGATGCGGGACCCAGTGAAGCCGCGTTCCGGGAAACCCATATCGTGGAAGTCAAGCAACAGCGCCCCGCTGCCATCATCGAACACTTCCCCGATCTGTCACCGGTCAACCGCATGGATCCGGCTCATCTGACCATCGACTGCCAGCGGCGCATGATGCGCCGCCCGGATCTGGTCCTCGACGAGGTCAACTGGAAGGGCCTGCATTGGCTGGTCCGATCACGCCATCATGCCCGGGTGACGGTGGATCCGGAGGAACTGCTCGAAGCCGGCGCGCCCGGCAAGGCCCTGAAAGACTATGCCAAGGCCTGCGGCACTGCGCTTGCCCGAACCCACGGCCGGGTCGACCGCCGCTCTGTGCGCTTCGAAAGCGCGATGGCGGAAGCCCTCGAGGATTTTGACAAGGAATTGATCGAAGTGGCCCGCGAATATGCGCAGGTCGTCCGCACCGATCATCGGATCTTGAAGGAGATGCTGGGCCAAGACGGGAAGAGCAATGCCGCCTGACATTGGCATTCCCGCCGTTCTCGCCGGACCCATCCTTCGCAAGATCACGCCTGAGCGCGTGGTCATCTGGCTCGCCACGCGCGCGCCGGCCAAGGTCCGGCTGGACCTAATGCCCGATGGCGAGGAACCGAGATCCTTCGAATTGGCGCCCGGCAATCCTGACCTGCCGGTTCTGTCAGCCGGAACGCATCTGCATTATCAGCTGATCGACTTGGCGCTCACCCGGCCGCTTCCGGAAGACACGTTCGTCTCCTATCGGCTCAGCCTCCTGGCGGAAGATGATCCCCAGACTGGTTGGCAGGACCATTATGCCGATGCCCGGATTATGCCGATGTAGGTCTGTAAGTCTTTGTTTCCGGAGGGGACCGCTGTGTCGGGGTCGGCATAATCAGAGGGCTTCGAGGAAGGCGAGGAGTTTGTCTGTCGGCCGG
>NZ_VXDC01000006.1 GCF_008711285.1 Roseibium aquae | reverse complement strand
GCAAATCAGGCCGACAACGAAGGGAGGAAGCCAAAATCTTGACCACGGCGTAACCGCCGTTCCATACACAAAAGGCGGGTCAATTCTCGGTGGAAATACCGGGTCAGTTCTCAGTGAAAATCAACAGCGAAGGTTTCCCTTGTCCGGTAGCGGCACATGAAGGCCAGTGACAGTCCACGGGCACCGAGGAACAGCACCATAGCCGCCCAAAGGCCGTGGTTTCCAAACCACGGAAACAGGGCGTAGTAGCTGGCGAGAAACAGGACAAGCGACAGCAGCATCATGTTGCGCATATCGCGCGACCAGGTCGCGCCAATGAAGATGCCGTCCATCTGATAGGCGAGAACCCCGAACAGCGGCCCGAGAGCGGCCCAGACCAGGAATTGGCGGCCCGTCTCGCGGACATCTTCCGCGATCGTCATCAAATCGAGAAAGACCGGGCCGAAAACCGCAAGAATGGCAAAAAGAACCGTGGCGACGGCAAAACTCCAGATCGCCGTCAGCAGCACGGTTCTGTCGAAGGCCTTGCGGTCGCGCGCGCCAACGGCCCGGCCGGCGAGCTGTTCGGCGGCCGTCGCCAATCCGTCCAGGAAATAGGCACTGACCAGCAGGAATTTCTGAAGGATCGCGTTGGCGGCCAGGATCGTGTCGCCCTGTTCGGCCGACCGCGCGGTGAAGAACGCGAAGGCGAACAGGAGCGTGAAGGAACGGATCATGATGTCGCGGTTGAGCGCCATCATGCGCTGAAACGATGCGCGGTGAAACACCTGGCTGAACGCTGGCCAGCGGCTGGATCTGCCGGCGGACAGGACGAGCAGCCCGCCGAGCGCGACGGTCGCGGCCTCGCAGATGACGGTGGCGAGCGCCACCCCCCGGACCTCCCAGCCGAGGCCCAGAACGAACCAGAGGCTGAGGGCAATGTTCAGGCTGTTCAGGACGAGCTGGAGAAACAGGCCGGTCCCCGCCCGTCCCAGGCCGATGAACCAGCCGAGAATGGCATAGTTGGCCAGCAGGAAGGGCGCGCTGTAGATCCGGACGTCGAAATAGTCGGATGTGGCTGCCTGGACCTGGGCGCTGCCGCCCAGAAAGAGCAGGCCAGCCTGCTTCAAGGGAGCCTGTAGAAGGATCACCGCAAGGCTCGCTCCGACTGCGATCAGCAAAGCGCGCAGCAAGGTCGCACGCTGTTCGGTGGTGTTTCCGGCGCCGAGCGCCTGCGCCGTCAGGCCGGTCGTTCCGGAGCGCAGGAAATTGAAGGTTGTGAAAACCAGATCGAAAATGACGCCGCCGATCGCGATTCCGCCAACCAGCGCCGCATCGCCGAGCCGTCCGATGACGGCCGTGTCGACAATGCCCAGGATTGGCGTGGACAGGTAGGCAAGCGTCATGGGCACCGCGATCGCCAGCACCGCGCGATGCGTGACCGGAAGAAGCGCGCGGGGGGCAGGGGCGTCAGTTTCCTGGGACATTCGTTGCCTGGGATGTGGGGGGGCGCCTGTTGATGTGGCTCGTCTTCGCGCAGGCACGCATGGCCGTCAAGGTCGATATCCCGCAGTTTGTGCGCGCGCGGTCTTTCCGAAGCGCAAAGGGCAGCTATAACTCACGCCATGCGCGTGCCCTTTGTTCATCATCCCGACTATTGCGCGGTTCTACCTGCGAACCATCGCTTTCCCATGGACAAGTTCCGCGCCGTTGCGCAGCGGCTGCGCCATGACGGCCTGCTGGGCAACGACGGCTTCTACCGGCCAAGGCCGGCTCCTTTCGAGTGGATTTGCCTCGCTCATGACACGGAGTATGTGGACCGGGTTTTCAACGCGGATGTCACGGTGGCGGTCAGCCGGGAAATCGGTTTCGAGATCCGGCCGGATATCGCGATGCGGGCAAGATGCGCCACCGCCGGAACCGTGCTCACCGGCTATCTGGCCCTCGAGCATGGCATTGCCTGCAACACCGCCGGGGGCAGCCACCATGCACGGCGGAAACAGGGCGCGGGGTTTTGCGTGTTCAACGACGTTGCCGTCGCGATCCGGGTTCTCCAGTCCGCCGGAGCGATCCGCCGCGCCCTGGTGATTGATCTTGATGTGCATCAGGGGGACGGAACCGCCGATATCTTCCAGGACGATCCCAGCGTCTTGACCTTTTCAATGCATGCGCAGAAGAACTATCCGGTCCGAAAGGTGCCGTCCGATCACGACATCGGTTTGCCCGACGGCACCGGGGACCTGGTCTATCTGGGCCATCTGGGCAAGGTACTGGACGAGCTGCTGGCAAGCTTCGTGCCGGATCTGGTTTTCTACAATGCCGGGGTCGATCCGTTCGAGGGCGACCGTCTTGGGCGCCTCGCGCTGAGCCGGACAGGCCTGCGGCAACGGGACGAATTGGTTCTGTCCACTCTGTGGGCCCGGCAGATTCCCGTCGCGGGCGTTCTCGGGGGCGGCTACAGTCAGAATATCGACGAACTGGCCGACCGGCACCTGACCCTTCACAGGGCCGCATCGAAAATTGCGGGCGGCGCAGCCCTTGAAGAGGAGGCAACCGCAGGGATTACGAACGTCCCGTCACGACCCGGATAATGCGCAAAAACACCCAGACCGGCACGACAATCACCGCGCCGATGAGGAAATACCGCCCGAGCGATCCGAGGGCGTCAAACCCCATGTTCCAGATCCGCTCAACGATCTCATAGGCATAGGACAGAAGATCGCGCGGATCGAGGTCGAGGGCAGCCAGAATCACGCCAACGACGAACGACAAAAAGACAAGGCGCAGGACGACTTGGCCCGGCGATCCGCCCATGAAACGGGAAAGGCTGCTGTTGGACATCGTCTGGCTCCTTGCTGCCCTGAACTGCGCCATGTCGATGTAAGGGACGCGGGCGCGGAATGCAAAGTGCCTTGAGGTGTTTGGCTTGCGTATCGGGCGTTTTGTTTGAAACGCCCAAAGATGCGCGGCCCCTCAAGAAGCGATCAGCTCAGGGTGTGAAACCGGTTCCGATTGAACGCCTGCTGATCCGGGGAGATTGGGCTCAAGCAGCCCGGTCCCGATGGCCTCTTGTCTTCCGGATCATGAAAGTTTGGCGTTTTATGCTAAGAAATGAATACGTATGCCAATTACAGGCAAGGTGAGATGTACTACGCAAAAGAGATGGGTGCTGCGGGCACAATTCGATCCCACCGGTTGTGCTGGCTAAATCCTAAGCCACTGAAAATTATCCGATCTTGATGATACTGACTCTGTGTAATGCCCCGTCGATCTTGCATTGAACGATGCTAATGGAACAGCGCGCGCAGAGTGTGGCGACGAATATCGTTGGGTTTTTCGTCAGGTTGCCCCACCCACTTGACGCATGACCCGCGATTCTTGCACGGGTTCGGCACTGCCGGGCCCGTGCCTTTTCCCTCCGCCGGTTATCGCTCCCTGCGCGTCCTTGTTCTTGCCTCCCGCCGCACCTCGCTCGGCGTCATGTCAAACCATCCGCGGACGGCGCGTGACAGGGAACTGAGATTTGAAAAGCCCAGCAGAAATGCGATTTCCTTCAAGCCGAGATCAGTTTCCTTGAGATAGCGCGATGCCATCGTTCTTCGGATGTCGTCCGTCAGGCCGCGAAAGCTCGTGCCATTTTCCTCAAGCAGACGTTGCAGGCTTCTTTGAGACTTGCCGATCTGGGCAGCTACGGTTTCAAGGGTACAGGTGCCGGATTTCATTTGCTCACCGATCACCGTTTTGACCTTGATCAGCGGGTCGTTCAGCGCATTGGCCTCGTCGATTTCCGCCAAAGCCGCGCTTTCGACAATCGAATAAAGGTTCGTTTCTGATTTGGGTGGGCGCAGATCCAGGAACCGCACGGGGATCAGAATGCGGTCGTAAGGTTGTCCGAATTTCAGTCTGTTTCCATATCTGTGCTGGAAACAGGACCCGCACCGGGGCGCGGTAGAGGTCAGGTCGATCCGCAATTCCGGCGTTGGCTGGCCGATCATGTGCTCGATCCTGCTCGTGGCCCATGCGATCTTCGCGAACATGTTTTGCGTCCGCGGGCCAAGGCGGTCGGGTATGTGCCAGGTCAGATAGCCGAAATCAGCGTCTTCGGTGAACTCCATCCGGTAGCAGTTTGTTCGGATCGCAATGAAACGTTCCCAATTCTTCAAGCCGTCGCGCACCGATCCGGCGCAGAGCGCCACATAGTCAAAAATCGGGATGGAGCCATGCGGAAGCCCAGAATAATAGTCAAGCATCGCCGCATCGTCGCCGGTCAGTTCGGCAACATGTTCGAAGGCCGCCAGTAGAACCGCCGCTTCGATGCGTTCGTTTTTCAGCTTTTCCGGACGGGCCGGCAAATCGAATTTCCGGGCAATATCGATCCACCGGAACCCTTTGGATTCAACGAACGGAATGATGTAGCGCAGTTGCTCCGCCTGGGCCCACTCGCGGCTGGGTCCCCCGGTTCGCTCCTTGGCATCCTCGCCGGACTGGGAACGGGGCGCTCTGATCATTTCCTGCGGATCGGAACGGGGCATGACAACCGCTTGTGTTGGGCAGAGGGGCCATGTGTGGTGCCGGCTGCCAAGGGTAGGTTAACTTCACAATACACTCGTGTGACCAGGCAGATCTACGTCTTGCGCAGGAAAGGCTCGATGGTCTCCACGGGCGATGGCGCTGGACGTTTGCGGTCCCGCAGTTGCCGGGGCGAAATCCCAAACCAGCCCTTTACCGCCCGGGAAAAGGTACTGAGTTCGGAAAATCCGGTCAAATAGGCAATCTCCTTCAGCGGCCGGTTGCTTTCGACAATGTAGTGTTCCGCCATTGATCGCCGGACCGTCTCAACCATGGTGCGAAAGCTTTTGCCGTCCTGTTCCAGCAGGCGCTGCAGAGCACGTGCGGACATGTTCAAGTCGTGGGCGACGCCATTCAGCGTGCAGGTTCCGGATCTCAGGTTTGTTTTGATTTGAGCCGCCACGCGAACGAGCTGGGGTCCCTGGTCCAGAAGCCGTTCACTCTCCAGCGCTGCTGCCCTGGCGATGAGCGAGTAGAGGTTCTCTTCATAGGTCTGGTTTTCGGTGTCGAGCAGCTGTTTGCGCAATAATATGCGGTTTTCCAATGCGTCGAAATCGAGTTGGCCGGCATACTTTGAGATGAAGCGGCAAGTGCTTTTGGGCGCTGTCGTTGCGAATTCCAACCGAAACGGCGGGGTTGGCATCTGCAGGAGCCGCTCGAGCCTGCGCACGAAGATTGCGGCGCAGATATACATGCTTTGCCGCCAAGGGCCGACAGCGTCCATGAACCGCCAGGAAAAGATGCCCTGTTCCCCGGTCTCCTCGAAATGGAAATCGATTGCGTTTGTCCTTGTCGCTCCATACTGGACAATGGATTCGATGGCGGCCCGCAATGTCGGGGCATAGACGAACAAATAGTCCCATGTGCAAAATGGACCAGCTTCGACATCGTGAAAGATATCGAACAATATCGCATCGTTATCGATTTCTCTGCACAAGGTTTCCAGAATAGAGCGAAAAGTCGACGCTGGCACGGTGCTGTATGGATGACATAGGCTTTCAGGTGTTAAGCCGTGATCCTTCAGCAATTTCGGCCAGTTTATATCCTTGGTTGCAGCATGAGGCCGTAGGAAGTTCAAATAGTCTGATCGAACCCAAAACTTTGATCGGTCCATAGCTTCTGACATGTGCAGTGGCGTCGGAGCTGGATCATGGCAGACTTGGCGCGTACTGGCAACGTGTTGGCGTGTTTTGCAAAATTCCTCTGGGGTGACGGCGCTTCTTTTCAACTGGGCGGAGGCCCGCGCCTGAGGGCGCGGGTCATTTCACGGGTTCCCCCGATGGATCAGGCCGCTTCCTGGCTTTCGCCGTCGTTGGCCTTCGGTGGGAAACGTCCGTAGAAGGTATCGCCCGTTTTCGCCATCTCGCGAAGCAGTTTGTTCGGCTTGAAGCGCGGGCCCCATTTGCGGGTGAACTTCTTGCAAAGCTCGACAAATGCCGCCGTGCCCATCGTGTCGATGTAGCTTAGCGTTCCGCCGCTATAGGGCGCGAAGCCGAAGCCCAGGATAGAGCCGACATCCGCTTCGCGCACGTCCGTGAGGCAGCTTTCCTCGAAGATCCGGGCTGTTTCCAGAGCTTGCATGACCAGAAGCCGCTGCTTGAGTTCTTCGATATTGAAGGACTCTGCCGGTTTTGGCTGGCCGACCACATCCGGGATCCCCGGCCAAAGGCTCTTTTCCTTGCCCTTGTAGTCATAAAAGCCCTTGGCGTTCTTGCGCCCGAAACGCTCCTGCTTGACGACCATGTCCTCCAAAATGTTGTCGAGGGGACCCTCTACATATTTCACACCAAGATCCTTGCGCGTGGCGGACACGATCTTCCAGGCCAGATCCAGGGCCACCTCGTCGCCCAGGGACAAAGGCCCAACCGGCATGCCGGCCATCTTGCCCGCGTTTTCGATCATGGCGGCCGGAACCCCGTCGGCCAGCATCATCAAGCCCTCGCGGATATAGGTCATGACAACGCGGGACGTGTAGAAACCGCGGCTGTCATTCACGACAATCGGGGTCTTCCTGATGGCCTTGATGTAGTCGAGGGCCATGGCCAGAGCCCGGTCGGAGGTCTTCTTGCCCATGATCACCTCGACCAGCATCATCTTGTCGACTGGCGAGAAGAAATGGATTCCGATAAAGCTTTTCTGCCGTTGGGACGCCTCGGCCAGAGAGGTGATGGGCAGCGTCGAGGTATTGGAGGCGAAGATCGCCCTGGGCTTCATGGCCGCCTCGGCCTTTTCCGTCACGGTCTTCTTGATCTCGCGGTCTTCAAAAACGGCCTCGATCACAAGGTCGCAGTCCGACAGCTCCGCGTAGTCGGTGGTCGGAAGGATCTTGTCGAGCACCTTTTGCTTCGCCTCCTGCGTGCTGCGGCCGCGTTGAACCGCCTTGGTCAGCAATTCGTCGGAATATGCCTTCCCCTTGTCGGCAGCGGCCTGGTCGCGGTCGATCAGAACCACATCGATACCGGCCTGAGCCGTGACATAGGCAATGCCGGCCCCCATGAAGCCGGCCCCAAGGATGCCGACCTTCTTGATCCTGTTCGGCCTTTGATCGGCGGGGCGGCGCGCCAGCTTGTTCAACTCCTGCATGGAGACGAACAGCGACCGGATCATGTTTGCGGCTTCCGGCGTTTGCAGGACTTTCGCGAAGTATCGGCTCTCGACCTGGAGCGCCAGATCCATCGGCAATTGGAGGCCTTCGACGACCGAATGCAACAAGTAGCGGGCACCTGGGTAATTGTCGAAGGTCTCGCGCCGGTAGATCGCATTGGCGGCGGGCCAGAACTGGAATCCGGCGGGCGAATAGATCTGGCCATTCGGCAGTTTGTAGCCCTTCTTGTCCCACGGCTTGACCGGATCGACCCCGGCCTTGAGCATCTTTTTGGCGGCTTCGACAAGCTTCTTCGGCGCGGCAACATCATCGATCAGGCCCATGGACTTGGCCTGCTTGGCCCGCAAAGTGCGCCCCTGGAGCAGGAACTGCATGCCTTGCTGGCTATCGGTCATGCGCATGACGCGCTGTGTGCCGCCCGCCCCTGGGAACAGCCCCACCTTGACCTCGGGCAAGCCCATCTTGAAACTGTCATCGTCCGCGGCGATCCGGGCGTGACAGGCCAGGGCGAGCTCGGTTCCTCCGCCCATGCAGGTGCCGGTCAGGGTTGCCACGAAGGGCTTGCCGCAGGTTTCCAGCTTACGGTAGACGAGGGTCAGCCTGCGCGACCCGTCAAACAGCATCTTGGCCGCGGCTTCCGGATCCTGCGCGCGTTTCACATGGAAATCCTTCAAAAGGCCTTCCAGCATGGTCAGGTCCGCGCCCCCTGAAAAAGCGGCTTTGCCGGATGTGATGACCACACCCTTGATCACGTCGTCCCTAACCACCGCGCCGACGAGAGCCTCAAGCTCATCTATCACGCTCATGTCGATGACGTTCATGGACTTTCCGGGCATGTCCCAGGTCACCACCGCAATCCCGTCCGCATCCGTTTCGAGGGTGAAGTTCGTGTATGTCATTGGTGTTGTCTCCTCCTGCCCGGTGTCAAACGCGCTCGATGATGGTGGCGGTGCCCATGCCCGCGCCGATGCACAAGGTCACGAGCGCGGTGTTCAGATCGCGGCGCTCCAGCTCGTCCAGCACCGTGCCGAGAATCATCGCCCCGGTGGCCCCGAGCGGATGGCCTAGCGCGATGGCGCCGCCATTGACGTTGACGGTCTCCGGATCAAGGTCGAAAGCCTGCTGGTAGCGCAGGACGACGGAGGCGAACGCCTCGTTGATTTCGATGAGGTCGATGTCCTTCATCTCCATCTTCGCGTTTCTCAGCAGCTTCTCCGTCACGTCGACCGGACCGGTCAGCATTAGCGCCGGATCGGAGCCGATATTGGCGAAGGCCTTGATCCGGGCGCGCGGCTTCAGACCCGCTGACTTGCCCGCGGTCCGCGATCCAATCAGGACGGCGGCGGCCCCGTCGACGATCCCGGAGGAGTTTCCAGCATGGTGGACATGCCGGATTTTTTCCACTTCCGGGTGCGCCTGAATGCCGACCGCGTCAAAGCCGCCCATGGCGCCCATCAGTTCAAAGGACGGATTGAGCGAGGCGAGCGACTGCATGTCGGTCTCCGGCCGCATGTGCTCGTCCTTGGCAAGGATCGTGATCCCGTTGATGTCCTTCACCGGGACCACCGACTTGTCGAAGCGGCCTTCCTCCCAGGATTTGGCGGCGCGTTTCTGGCTTTCGACCGCATAGGCATCGCATTCGTCCCGGGTGAAGCCATACTTCGTCGCGATCAGATCCGCTGACACGCCCTGCGGCATGAAGTAGGAGGGGATCGCGACCTGCGGCTCGATCGGCCAGGCCCCGCCGGAGGCTCCGAGGCCGACGCGGCTCATGCTTTCCACACCGCCGGCAACGACCAGCTTGTGCTGGCCCGACATGACCTGGGCGGACGCCATGTTGACGGCATCGAGGCCGGAGGCGCAGAAGCGGTTGATCTGCATGCCCGGAACGGAGCTGTCATAGCCTGCGGCGAACACGGCGGCGCGCCCCACATCGCCGCCAGCTTCGCCAACCGGATCGACACAGCCCAGGACCACGTCGTCCAGCCGGGAGGTGTCCAGTTCGTTGCGGTCCCGCAGGGCCTCAAGGGCGGTTGCGGCCAGACGCACGGTCGGCACTTCATGCAGGGCGCCGTCCTTCTTGCCGCGGCCGCGCGGGGTGCGCACGTGATCGAAAATAAAGGCTTCAGGCATCAGATCCTCCTCTAGATCGGCGGGCCTCAGGCGGCATCCGGCAGCGGATGTCCGGGCATGAGGTCGTAGGGGTGTTTCCATCCTTGCTGGGCCTTGATGCGCTCCAGCCAGTTTTGAATGTTCTCGTATTCACTCAAGTCGATACCGTATTCCCCGTCGTAGTAGAGATAACTGCAAAGCGAGAAATCGGCCGTCGTCAGCTTGGCGCCGGTGGCGAAGGCGCGGGTGGCCAAATGATTGTTCAGTATGGCCAGCGCGCCGCGGGCCCGTCCCTCCAGGAACTTGGTGACATCTGTTTCCCCGGTCCGCGCGATCGCGCGCAGGAAGCGCAGCGGGCCGATCATGCCGGAAAGCTTCTGATTGTCGAAGATGGTCCAGCGCAGGATTTCCCGCCGTTCGTCATCGTCGCTCCACCCGAACTTGCCGAAGATTTCGGCCAGATAGTCCATGATCACCGCTGACTGGGTGAGCAGCCGGCCGTTGTGATCCAAAACCGGAACTTCTCCCATCGCGTTGAGTTCGGCCCGGAATTTCTCCGATCGGGTTTCGCCGTTGAAAAAGTCGACCCAGCTGGGCTCCCAATCCGCGCCGCACAGTTCGAGCATCAACGCGACCTTGTAGGAGTGGCCCGACTGGGCCATGCAGTGAAGAACGTACTCAGCCATCGATCTTGATCCCCTCGTCACCTCACGAACAAGACGTGACTTTACACGCTGAGCGCGTGAAACGCGCGGGAAACGGGCCTGACCGCCACGCCAGACCCGGCCGGCCATTAGAATGCGTCGGCGCTGACGGCCATCATGGTATCGGCGCCGGAGGAAATCCGGGCCAGATGAGCGCCGGTTTCCGGTATCATCCGCTCCATGAAGAACGTGCCGAACGCGAGCTTGGTCTGGAGCCAGTCGGCCTTGCCATTGGCCCCGGTCTTGATCTGGTCGTGGGCCACCTTGGCGATTTTTGCCCACATGTATCCCATGGCGACCAGGCCGAAGAGGTGCATGTAGTCGTTGGACCCGGCCCCGGCATTGTCCGGCTTGGCCATGGCGTTGTTCATGAACCACATGGTCGCCGCCTGCAGGTCGTCCATGCCCTTCTTGAGGGGTTTTGTAAATGCGGCAAGCTCTTCGATCTCGCCGTTTTCCTTCAGGAAACCGTTGACTTCATTGAAGAAGGACATGACAGCGCGGCCGCCGTTCGCCGGCAGCTTGCGGCCCACGAGGTCAAGCGCCTGAATGCCGTTTGCCCCTTCGTAGATCATGGCGATGCGGGCATCGCGCACGAATTGCTCCATGCCCCATTCCTGAATGTAGCCGTGGCCTCCAAACATCTGCTGCGCGTTGACGGCGTTCGCGAACCCGGTGTCGGTCAGGACGCCCTTCAGGACCGGGGTCATCAGCCCCATCATGTCCTCGCCGAACTGGCGGGCTTTTTCGTCTTCCGACCGGTGCGAGACGTCGCCGTGCAGAGCGGTCCACAGAACAAGAGCACGGGCGGCTTCATTGAAGGCGCGGATCTGCATCAGCGTGCGCCGCACGTCCGGGTGCACGATAATCGGATCGGCGGCCTTGTCCGGGCTTTTCGGTCCGGTCAGCGCGCGGCCTTGCAGCCGGTCCCTGGCGTATTCGACGGCATTCTGATAAGCGATTTCCGACTGTGCCAGGCCCTGAACGGCGACCCCGAGGCGGGCCTCGTTCATCATGGTGAACATGGCGCGCAGACCCTTGTTCTCCTCGCCGACCAGCCAGCCCGTCGCCTCGTCATAGTTCATGACGCAGGTGGCGTTGCCATGGATCCCCATCTTGTGTTCGATCGACCCGCAGCTCACCCCGTTGGGGCCACCGACGGACCCGTCATCGTGAACCGCCAGCTTCGGCACCACGAACAGCGAAATGCCCTTGGTTCCCGCCGGCGCGCCTTCGATCCGCGCCAAAACGAGGTGAATGATGTTCTCGGCCAGATCGTGCTCGCCGGCAGAGATGAATATCTTGGTACCGGACAGCTTGTAGCTGCCATCCGGCTGCGGCACCGCCTTGGTACGGATGAGCCCAAGATCCGTTCCGCAATGCGGCTCGGTGAGGTTCATCGTGCCGGTCCATTTGCCGGAAATCATGTTGGGGAGATAGCGCTGCTTCTGTTCGTCGCTGCCATGCAACGTCAACGCCGCCACCGCGCCTGCGGTCAATCCCGGATACATGGCGAAAGCCATGTTTGCGGAGGAGACGAATTCGTTGAAGCAGGCTGCCAGCGTGTGCGGCAATCCCTGGCCGCCGTAGTCGGGATCCGCGGACAAGGTGCCCCAGCCGGCTTGGCAAAAGGCGTCATAGGCTTCCTTGAAGCCTTTCGGGGCTGTGACCCGGCCGTCGCCGTGGCGCGTGCAGCCTTCCCGGTCGCCGCTCTGGTTCAGCGGATGGACGACATCCTCGGAGAACTTTCCCCCCTCGCGCAAAATGGCTTCCACAACGTCCGGTGTCGCATCTGCGAATCCGGGCAGGTTCGAAAACCGTTCGTATCCCAGAACATCTTTCAGCAGGAAAAGAGTGTCGTCGACGGGGGCGCGGTAACTCGGCATGGAAATCCTCCCAGATGAGCCGTCCAGAGTTTCTCATGACGTTTCCGTAAACGTCACCTTGACCGACATATACGGGTCTCCCCGGGTATCAGCAAGTGGTATCCTAGGGGAAGCATGCCGAAAAAATGTGTCTACGGTGGCCTTCCGGGCCGTTTTTCAGCGGGGCAACGCAAACAACGCGGCGCAATGCTGGTTCTGGCGAGGGCTGGCAAAAAAGATAGGAAGGTCAGTTCTGGGAAAGGCCGGCGCGGAAAAGACAAGGCTTTGACTAAGAAGTCCTTGGAAACAAGGGCCGGGAGCGCGGGGCCTGGGCCGGCATTATCTTTTGGGCCGCGACTGAAAAATGTGCGGCGCCCGGCCGGTTGCCGTTTCGTGCCACCCGGAGCCGTGGCCGCCGTGGTCGAATTCCCCGCGATATCGGTTCGAGACCCGCCGGGGCAGCGGGACCTTGGCGGCGGCCGGGAGGGCTATTAACGAGGCCCATGTTCGGCCGCCGCGCCACTTGCCCAGGCATGAAACCGGGCGGCGCGGCGGACCGGGGTCAGGAGTTGGCGGCCTCTTCGGCTTCCTTCTGCTTGAGCATGCCGGACACGATTTCCACAGTACGGGACAGTTCTTCAATAGCCTGTTCGATTTCGTTGCGCTGGTCTTTCAGCACGTCGATCTGCTCGTTGAACTTGTTCAAGGCAACTCGAAGCTGGGTCACCTGACCGTCTCTGAGATCGTAAAGATCAAGCATATCGCGAATTTCGGTCAGCGAGAAACCAACTCGCTTGCCCATCAGGACCAGTTTGAGGCGGGCCCGGTCGCGGCGGGTATAAACCCGGTTCATTCCATCCCGTTTCGGGTTGATCAGACCCTTGTCTTCGTAGAACCGCAACGTCCGAAGCGTGCAATTGAACTCCTTCGCCAGATCGCCGATGGAAAAATGGGTCTTTTTCGTTGTGTCGTCGCTGGCGGGCAGGACATCGACGATTTCATTGTCGCTGAGAATGGAAAGGGCTTCGCTCATACTAGGTCTACTCTTGATCGATCAAGGTCACGTTTTGTCCGTGATCCGCTTATTCTAAGGGTGCTGACACCACCAAAATCCACGCGGCGGATGCGCAGATCCTTGCCGTCGCTGGCCAGCAATGCTTGGCGGTATCCTTACCTTACGTTTGCGTAAAGATCTAGGCTTTGTCTTGGTGAATTTTTTGGTTGCCCGGATTAACCATGAAACTGGCCGGTTTCCGCCCTTATGCGAATCCACCGAAGCGCGATTTTGCATTTGGCAAGGGGAATTAACGCGCTGTTTACCCTAAGGAGACAAAAATTTCCAAGCATCTGCTTGAGCAAAGTATTTTTCACCGTCCAAGCAGGCCGATTTTCCGCGCGGTCAGAAAGACCGCAACACTAGGGTCATGATATGCCGACTTGGAAAAACCGCGATGCAGGACGCCGCGGACGCGACCATGTTGAGGGTGCGGACTATTACGAATCGGATGGCTTTTCCGCGCGAGAGCCGGCGCGGTCCGATGGACCGCGTGCCCGTGCCGAGCGGTTGACCCGCACAGCGACCGCAATCGGCCGTGGGCGCAGTGTTCAGGGTGGCCACGAGCTCGAGGCCGACCATGACCTTGACGAAGTGGCCGATGAACTCGACCGGCTGCTCAATGAGCGTGAAGACCGGTCCCGGTCCACCGCTGCACCGGCCGCGCCCTGGATCGAGGCGGCGCGGAACGATGGTGATCGAACCCGTGGCGAGCGTGCGCACCGCACCGCCCGGGGCCGGCACGCGGATCCTGCACCTGGTGCCGATCATCGTCTTGAAACCGTGCTGGGCGCCCTGGAACGGCTGGACAGGCAGGTTCAGGATCTTGCCGCCAATCAGGCTGTCCCCGGCTCGGGAGCTGGCTCTGATCCTGCCCGGTTCGACGGGCGTTACGGTGAGAGCCGCACCGAACATGCCCGCCCGGGCCGGCGCGGAACCGATGAACGCTTCTTCGAAAGAGACGAGATCGATCCCTACCTCCATGACTTCGGCGATGCCGGCCAGCGCCCGGTCCGGAGCGATGACGACGACGACTGGGACGCGCCGCGCATGCGGCCGGATCGCCGCCGTCATCCCGCGGGCGAAGATGCGCCGATGAAAATGTACAAGGAGCTGGGGCGCCGCATCGATGCCTTGCGCAAACCGCAAGAAGAAGCGTTCGACCAGGTTCGTGAGGAACTTGGCTCCCTGCGAAGCGCGCTGGGCGGCTTCTCCAAAGGCACCCATGAAAAGGTCAACCGTCAGAATGCGGAGCTTCGCCGCCTGGGCGACATGGTCGAGCGCTTGCGGGCAGACCGGCACAACGAGCAATTCGCCAAGGAAATCCGCAAGGAAGTGGCCGAACTGAAGACGCTTGTCGGCCGCACCAATGTCGAAGGTACGCTGGCGAGCCTCGAACACGGCTATGCGCATATCTTGCAGCGGCTTGACGAGTTGTCCCGCGGGGCGGTCGATCCGCGGATTTTGAAAGGCGTCACTGCCCGGCTGAACGAGATCGAAGACGCGTTTGCCGTGCTGCCCCGGTCCGAGCACATTCTGCTGCTGGAGGACCGTGTCGGCACCATTTCCGAGCGGATGGAAGAGCTGCTGCGGCAGCGCGGCCATCAGGAAATCGAACCGCTGCGCGCGGAACTGCGAGAGGTCCGGCAGTTCGTTGAGCATATCGACATTTCGGGACTTCTGGAGGGGATCGACGACCGGATGAAGTTTGTCTCCGGCCGGCTGGACGATCTCGAAGCCCTTGCCCGCGAGCAGCGGGGGCTTGATACGCGCCTGAGCGCGATGGAAGAGCGCATGCCCGCGCCCGAAACGCTCGCCAGACTTCAGGGGCGGCTTGAGGACATCGTCGGCATGATGGCCGAGGACAAGCGCGCTTCGGTTGATGTCGAAGGGCTCGGCGATGTCGGCCACAAGCTCGATGAGATTGTCGGCCGGCTGGACCGGATCGAAAGCCAGCCTGCCGCGATGGCGGAAACCGATGCTCAGGCGTTTGCGACCCTTGCGGACCGTTTGGATGGGATCAACACCAAGATCGAGTTGATCGAGAAGCGGTCGAACCGGCCCATGCCGGTGCTTGACGCATCTTCGTTGAAGGGGTCTTCGGCGGCGGATGCGAAACTCTTCGCGCAATTGCAAACGCGGCTGAATGAACTCAGCGACCGTTTGCAAGCGCCCAAGGATACCGTCACCACCGCTGATCTCGACAAGTTGCGGGCTGAAATCGGGGCGATGCGGGCCTCCGTTCCCGCGCCGTCCTCCACCGAGGCGCTGGAGCAGCGCATCAGCGATCTGGCCGATGCGGTCGCGCGGGGCGGAGACAATCTGAATGAGAGCCGCCTTGAGCAGCTCGCCTCGAAAGTATCCGCGCTTGCGGAGCAACTGGAAAACAACAGTGGACGGGAGTCCCATCTGGACATTGTCACGACGGCCCTGGAACGGATCGAAACCGGGTTGCAGGAAACGCGCCGTGACGTCGTCGACATTGCCAAGTCGGCGGCCGCTGAAGTGGTTGCGGAACAATCCTCTCGGCAAGTCCCCCATTCGACCGAGTATGATGCGGCCATTTCCGGGCTGCAGAACGATCTCAAACGGCTCCTGGATGCCGCCGAAGGCAGCGAGGAGCGGACGCGCAACACCTTTGAAGGTGTGAAATCGGTCTTGAGTTCCGTTACCGAGCGGCTGGAATCCCTGGAACGCTCGAATGTGTCAAAACCGGTATCGGCCGCTTCCCATCCGCCGCAGACGGAACCGGGCGGGGGCTCTGGTCCGCAGGCGGAATTGCTGCGGAAATTGAGCCGGAACCCGCAGGCCGCCGTCACGCCGCCCACCGAGCCGCAGCAGGCCGGCGAGACAGGCCGGGACCGGAAAGCCGACTTCATCGCGGCCGCCCGCCGTGCGGCCCAAGCCGCCTCGGCGGAGGCGTCCCGGTTGGAGCCGAATCTCTTGCGGGGCGCCGCGCGGGACGACTCCGAAGAAGAACGTGGCCGGGAACGGGCCGGTTGGTTCCGCAATGTTTTGAGACGCGGCAAAAAGGAAGACGAAGGCGCGGAAACCTCCGATCCGGTGGAGCCAACGCTGGCGGGAAGCGGTGTCATGGACCGCGAGCCGGTTCTTGCGGGCGATCCATCCGCGGGCTCTCAAGGCAAGGAGGCTGAAGCCGAAAGTGGCGGTGGCCGCCGCAAGGCTCTGCTGTATGCCGCCGCCGCGGTGCTGCTGGCCATCGGCACGCTGCAAGTGTTCAATATGGTCAGCGGGCCTGCCTCCGATGAGGACGCGGTTGCCGTCAGCGACCAGGCTACCCCCGAACCGGACATTGCCGCCGGGCTGCCCGCCGATCCGGCTGGAAATGTGGCGGAAAGCGCCGTGACAGCCTTGGACGCAGGTCCTGCCGGAACCGGTGCCGGAGAGCAGCAGACCGCCGCGGCCAGCGCACCGGAGCCCGACAGAAGCGCCGTTTCGGCTGACGGCCCCGGAGTTTTGGCGGGTGCCGCCAGCGAGGCGGGGGCGGCCTTGCCCGAGCCGGAAATCGCCTTTGCCCCGCCCAGCGGTGTGGACAACGGGTTTGACGCTGTGTCCATGCCCTCTGATGACTTCAATCTGTCCGGCGCCGGGACCGTCCAGTCGGCGAGCCTGATCGCGAGCCTGCCGCCGGAGGGGGTTGGCCCCATCGCCTTGCGCAGTGCGGCCGCAAGTGGCGATGAGCGTGCCGCCTTCCTGGTTGGGGTCAAATTCACGGAAGGTGACGGCGTGCCGGCGGATTTGGCCGAGGCTGCCAAGTGGTATCAGATCGCGGCCGACAAGGGGCTGGCGCCGGCCCAGTACCGCCTTGCCAGCCTTTATGAAAAGGGCCGCGGCGTCGAGCTGGATCTGGACAAGGCGAGAGCCTGGTACGAAAAGGCAGCCGATGCCGGCAATGCGAAGGCCATGCACAACCTCGCCGTTCTTTATGCCGAAGGCGCAGGCGGGGCACCCGATTTCGAGAAGGCCGCGGACTGGTTCGAGCGGGCGGCCGAATACGGGGTGAAGGATAGCCTCTTCAATCTCGGTATTCTGTATGCCCGGGGACTGGGCGTCGAGAAGGATCTGATCCAGAGCTACAAGTGGTTCGCGATTGCGGCCCGCGAGGGCGATCAGGATGCAGCCAAGAAGCGCGACGATGTGGCCAATACCATGGATGAGACAGCGTTGAACCAAGCACGCCTGGCCGTCGAAACATTTACGCTCAAGACCCCGGCACCGGCCGCCAACAAGGTCGCGACGGAGCCGGATTGGGCCTCGTCCGGGGGAGCGGCGGGAGCGACGCCCGTCAATCTGGACAATGTGGTGGACTATGAAGCCATGGTCCGGACCGCGCAGACGAAGCTGAATGCGCTGGGATTCGACACGGGAACACCGGATGGTCAGATCGGGCCCCGCACGCGCAGCGCGGTTCAAGCCTTCCAGCGCAGTGTCGGATTGCCCGAGACGGGCGAAATCGACGCGGCCCTGATGGAGGAACTGGCGAGCCAGCCAATCTGAGCGGGCCGGGGGCTAAACTCGGCCATCGTCCGCACACGATCCATTGACACAGCGTCCGCTTAAGGTTTTACAACCATCATGCTAGCAGATCAGGCGCCCATTGGCGCCTGACAACCATCGGCAAGTCCCGTGCAACTGTATCTGCCTATCGCCGAAATCCCGGTCAATATGTTCCTCATTTTCGGGATGGGTGGAGCTGTGGGGTTTCTATCCGGCCTGTTCGGGATCGGCGGCGGCTTTCTGTTGACGCCTCTTTTGATTTTTTCCGGCATCC
Source organism: Roseibium aquae (assembly GCF_008711285.1). Classification (GTDB taxonomy): domain Bacteria; phylum Pseudomonadota; class Alphaproteobacteria; order Rhizobiales; family Stappiaceae; genus Roseibium; species Roseibium aquae. The sequence goes on along the minus strand of NZ_VXDC01000006.1, from coordinate 325,417 downwards.
CCCCGGCGGTCGCGGTGGCGACCGTCACCACGCAGGTCGTGGCGTCCTCGGCTTCGGCCGTGATGACATATCTCAGGCGCAAGGCGATCGATCTGAAACTGGGCACGATGCTTCTGATCGGCGGCATCGCCGGGTCGGCGCTCGGTGTGCTCTTGTTCGATCTCTTGCAGTCCCTGGGTCAGCTCGACGTGGTGATTTCACTCTCCTACGTGACGTTTCTTGGGGCCATAGGCACCTTGATGTTCGTGGAATCGATCCGCGCCATCCGCCGGCGGAAAACGGGCGTGGCCGTGCGCGCCCGCAGACCCGGGCAGCACAACTGGATCCACGGCTTGCCATTGAAGATGCGGTTCCGGCGCTCGAAGCTCTATGTCAGCGTCATTCCGATCCTCGTGCTTGGGGCCGGCATCGGATTTCTGGGCACGGTTCTGGGGATCGGCGGCGGCTTCATGATGGTCCCGGCGCTGATTTACCTTCTGCGGGTGCCGACGGGCATCGTCATCGGGACATCCTTGTTCCAGATCCTGTTCACCATGTCGGCCGCCACCGTCTTTCATGCCATCGGCACCCAGACGGTCGATCTTGTTCTGGCTCTGACATTGATGATTGGCGGCGTGATCGGGGCGCAGTTCGGCGCCCGGGTCGGACAAAACCTGAGGGGGGACCAGTTGCGGCTGTTGCTGGCGCTGCTGGTGCTCGGCGTCGGTCTGCGCTTCGCGATCGATCTTCTGATCGTGCCCGACGATCTGTATTCCATCGCAATCACCATGGGGGCAGGGGCATGATTGTCCGGATGGCCACCGCTCTGATCCTCTGCTGGGCTCTGGCCGGATCGCAGCCGGGCAGGGCGGAGGAGCTTGTCGCCTCCGTATCCTCTGACACAGTGTCGATTCAGTCCAACTTCACCGGCACCGAGATCGTGATCTTCGGCCAGGTGATCCGCGACACCAACACCATTGGCCGCCGCGGCACCTATGAACTGGCCGTCGTCGTTCAGGGACCGCCTCAGGATATCACCGCCCGCCGCAAGGGCCGGTTTGCCGGTGTCTGGGTCAACCGGGACTATGAGCAGTTTCGGGATGTTCCCGCTTTTTATGCGGTCACGAGCACGGTCCGCATCGGTGACATGGCCGATCGGGTTGTTCTCGACGAGCATGAAATCGGCCTCAACCACCTCAATCTGGCTGTCTCCGGGAGTTCGGCTGTTCCCCTGTCGGAGCGGGATGATTTCCGGGAGGCCTTCCTGCGCTTGCGGCAGCAGCAGGGGCTTTACTCGGAGCGCCATGGCGCGGTGGAGTTTCTGACCGAAACCATGTTCCGCACGACAATTCCGCTGCCGGCCAACATCCCGGTTGGCAACTACCTTGTGAAGAGCTTTCTGTTTCAAGACGGCGTTCTGTTGTCCCGGACCGAATCGGACTTGTTTGTGAGAAAAACCGGCTTTGAGCAGTTCACCTTCGACTTTTCCCGCGAGTACTCGTTCGTCTACGGGATTGTCGCTGTCATGCTGGCCATGTTCACCGGCTGGCTGGCGGGTGTTATCTTCAAGAAGGATTAGCGGAAAGCCGAGACCGGCAGGCGCCCTGCCAGGACCAGCCCGTCCGGTCCCGAACGCAGCACGATGCCTTCGCCCGAAGCCGGAAAGATATCCGTCAGCGCCGTGATATTCACCTGATGGGTGATGACAACGAGCGCGCCCGGTCCTTGCCATTGCTCAAGGATCGTTCGGGCCGCGGCGGTTTGCGCAGGTCCCGCGCTCCTGTTTTGGAAGAAGGAGTTGAAGGCCGGTTCTCTCGTCCATTGTCCGGGGAAGGCAAGCTCGGCGGTTTCCCAGCAGCGGCACCATTCGGACGTCAACACCTGATCGACTCGAATACCGCGATCCCGGAATGTGTTTCCGATTTTCCGCGCATCGTCGCGGCCGGCCGCGTCGAGGTTCCTCTGGGTCTCGCAATCGCCAATCCGGAAGTTCCGTGGATCGCCGGTTCCCGGCGCAAGCGCATGACGGAAAAGCACGATGCCGCCATCCGAAAGAGCCAGCCAAGCTTCTTCCTCAGCCTCGACGGCGGGCGGGATTGCAAGTCCGAAAACAAAAACGAGACATATGGCGGCCCATTGTCTGACTGGCAACATCTCAGAGCTCCAACCGGCATGCGCGACCACTTCCATACGTACCCGCGCCGAGCATGGTTCACGGCCCGGCTTGCGGCTGGAGACGTGGATCGGGATCAGTCGCCGATCAGGCGTGAGGCGGTGAATGGATAGAGCCGGTCGTTGCCGAGCATGAAGGCCGAATACTGGCGTGGCCGGAACACCATGCTGAATGCCCGGTCGGCGACGTTCAGGCCCCCCGTCAGCGCACCAAAGGCCGGCAGAACCATGCGGTTGCCATCGGTCACGAAACAGGCGCGCCGGATGGAGCGTCCATAACGGCGAACCCTTGCGACCGGATGCAAATGCCCCGCGATTTCGCCGGCGACGCGTTCCGGCACCAGGTGCTCCTTCGGCTGGTGCCGGAAGGTCAGTGCGCCCACCGTGATTTCATCCACCGTCTCGCCACAGAGCCGGACCGGCGGGATCGGGTCATGATTGCCCGTCACCCAGATCCAGTCCCGGTTCAGTTGAAGGGTGGCCAGCAAGGCGCGGTAGGCCGGGGGCAGGCGGTCGGAACCGCCAGCGTCATGAAAGCTGTCGCCAAGGGCAATGACGCCCGCCGGATCGAACGCATCGACCACGGCTGCCAGCTTTTCGAGGGTCGCGGCGGTGTCGTAGGGCGGCAACATCACGCCACGGCGGGCGAAAGATGAGCCCTTCTCAAGGTGAAGATCGGCCACAACCAGAAGAGACTGGTCCGGCCACCACATCACGCCACTGTCATGCAGCCCGACGAGCTGGTCGTTGATCTGGATATCATGGCACACCGGCGCAACGATGAATTTGTCCATGTGCGAGGTGAGCGCACTCATTCCATGGCCTCCAGAACGAGATCCCCTGCGGCCTCCGCGAGGATTTGGTCCATTGCTTCGCCATAGACCGGCTCTTTGCCGATTTCCAGAAGAACGGGCACAGCTAGCGGCGAAACTTTCTGCAGACCAATATGCGTGATTCGACCTTTGATCCGTGCAAGAAGTTCGCCGAGCCGGGAGATATCCAGAAGTCCTTCGGCCGCATCGTTCCAGGTGGCTTCAAGAAGGATGTGATCGGGCTCATGCGCCCGCAGGACATCGTAGATGAGATCGGAGGACACGGTCACCTGGCGCCCGGTCTTCTCCTGGCCGGGATGGCGGCGCTCGATCAGCCCGGCAATCACCGCGCAATACCGGAATGTGCGTTTCATGAGGAATGAATCGGCCAGCCAGGCGTCGAGGTCATCGCCCAGGATGTCTTCCTCGAACAGCGTGTCGACCGGGATCTGGCCGCTGGAGACCAAACCGGACAGGTCACTGACGCACCAGATCGACAGGGCGTAGTCATTGGCGACGAAACCCATCGGCCGGGCGCCCAGCCGGTCTAGGCGTTTCGTCAGCAGCATGCCGAGCGTCTGGTGGGCCAGCCGGCCTTCGAACGGATAGCAGACAAGGTAGTGCCGGTCGCCTCGTGGAAAGGTTTCGACCAACAGCCCGTCCCGGGAGGGCAGGCGCGATTTTTCCTGCTGCAGGCGGAGCCAGTCCCGCACCTGGTGGGGAAGATGGCGCCAGCTGCGCGGATCGGCCAGCATCCCGCGCACGCTTGCGGCCAGATAGGTGGACAGCGGGAACTTTCCGCCCTGATAGGAGGGCACCATGGGGGTGTCCGCCCGCGAGCGGGACACATGGACCTCATTTTCGCGAATGCCTTCGAAGCGCAGGATCTCGCCGGCGAACATGAAGGTGTCACCGGCGGTGAGCTGTTCGATGAACCATTCCTCGATCTCGCCCAGCATCCGTCCGCCGCGGCCGACCGGGCTCCGCCGTCCCTGCTCCCGGGATTTTCCAAGGCGCACTTTCAGCATGGGTGCCTCAACGATGGTGCCGACGTTCAGGCGGTATTGCTGGGCGATCTTCGGATGGGCGATCCGCCACAGGCCGTCCTGGCCCTTTTTCAGCTTGGCGTATTGCTCGTAGCTCTTCAGGGCGTAGCCGCCGGTCGACACGAAGCTGACCACCCGCTCGAATGTCTCCCAGGTCAGGTATTTGTAGGTTTCCGCAGAGCGGATCTCGTCGAATGTCTCCGTCAGGTCGAGCGGGGCGGCACAGGCAAGGCCGAGGATATGCTGGGCCAGCACATCAAGGGCGCCCTTGCGCAAGGGAGGCGTGTCCTGGTCGCCCCGTTTCGAGGCGGCAAGCGCGGCCTGGCACTCGAGCACCTCGAAGCGGTTCGAAGGCACAAGCACGGCCTTGGAAGGCTCGTCCATGCGGTGGTTGGCCCGGCCGATCCGTTGAGCCAGCCGGCTGGCGCCCTTGGGCGCTCCCAGGTTGATGACCAGATCGATGTCGCCCCAGTCGATGCCCATGTCGAGCGATGACGTGGCCACAACCGCGCGCAGCAACCCAGAGGCCATCGCGGCTTCCACCTTGCGCCGTTGGCCGACGTCCAGCGAGCCGTGGTGGAGCGCGATCGGCAGGGTGTCGGTGTTGATGTGCCAAAGCTCCTGAAACACCATTTCCGCCTGGCTGCGGGTGTTGACGAACACCAGCGTCACCCGGTGCTGCTTGATCAGCGTGTAGACATCGCCCATGGCATAGCGCGAGGTGTGCCCGGACCAGGGCAGGCGCTCCTCCGTGTTCAGGATGGTGATGTCGGGTTTGGCGCCGCCGGTCACCTGGACGAGAGAGGACAGGACCCGACGCGCCGGGTCGGGCTGTCCAACCAGATAGGCTTGAAGATCCTCCGGCTGCGCCACGGTCGCGGACAGGCCGATGGTCCGCATTCCGGGGCTGAGGCGCCGCAGACGGGCAAGCCCCAAGGCCAGAAGATCCCCGCGCTTGGACGTGACGAGCGCATGCAGTTCGTCCAGGATCACGGTCTTCAAGGACCCGAACAGCTCGGCGGAGCCCGGGTCCGACAACAAGAGCGCGATCTGCTCGGGCGTGGTCAGCAGGATATCGGGCGGTTTTGTCTTTTGTCTTTGCCGTTTGTGCGCCGGTGTGTCTCCCGTGCGGGTTTCGATCCGCACGGGAAGGTTCATCTCGGCGACGGGCGCTTCCAGATTGCGGGCAATATCTACGGCAAGGGCTTTCAGCGGCGAGATGTAGAGCGTGTGCAATCCTCGGCTGCCCGCCATGCCGGGCGGACGCCCGGACCTGCCGTCGAGCTCGACAAGGCTGGGCAGGAAACCGGCTAGCGTCTTGCCCGCCCCTGTCGGGGCAATCAGAAGGGTGGATCGCCCCGCCGCCAGGTTCTGCACAAGTTCAAGCTGATGCGGCCGTGGTTCCCAACCGCGGGAGGCAAACCAGTCATGGAATCGGGAAGGCAGCAAAGCGGGGTCCATGGCCGGGTAAGGTAAGGCGCTTTCCCGTCCAAGGCGAGATGGCTTGCCGGCCGCTCTGGCCAATCCGGGACAAGTTTCTATAGTTGGTGCCATGACCGAGCCTCTCACGCTGACCCCGCAAGGCCTCTACAGCCCGGCGGCCCAAGTCCATATCGACCCGGTCCGCCCGGTCGAGCGGGCGGTAATCACCCATGGGCATGCCGACCACGCCCGGGCCGGCCACGGCGCGGTTCTGGCCACGCGGCAGACGCTGGACATCATGGCGATCCGTTACGGCCGGGGATTTTGCGGATGCCAGCAGGCGGTGGGCTACGGCGAAGCGGTGACCCTGAACGGGGTGGAGGTGACCCTTCACCCGGCCGGGCATGTGTTGGGATCGGCGCAGATTTTGCTGAACGCTGGCGGACATCGCACGGTGGTTTCAGGGGACTACAAGCGCCACGCCGATCCCACTTGTTCGCCCTTCGAACTGGTGCGATGCCATACCTTTGTCACCGAGGCGACCTTCGGCCTGCCTGTCTTTCGCCATCCGCCTGCGGCCAGGGAAGTCGAGAAGCTCCGCAAATCCATGTCGCTGTTCTCCGACCGGACGCATCTGGTCGGCGCCTATGCGCTGGGCAAGGCGCAACGGGTGATCGCGGAGCTGCGGGCGGCCGGTTATGACCGCGTGATTTACCTGCACGGGGCCCTGGAGAAACTGACGCGATACTATGAAAGCCAGGGCGTGTACCTTGGCCCGGTGGAACCGGTGGGGCGGCGGGGTAAGGATCTGGCGGGCGAATTGGTTTTGTGCCCCCCGGGCCAGCTGGCCGATCGCTGGGCGCGGCGGTTCACCGATCCGGTCACCTGCATGGCGTCCGGCTGGATGCAGGTGCGCGCCCGCGCGCGCCAGCGCGGGGCGGAACTGCCGCTCATCCTGTCGGATCACGCCGATTGGGACGATCTTTGCCGGACGATCGTTGAGACCGGCGCGGCGGAAATCTGGGTCACCCATGGGGCCGAGGAAGCCCTGGTCCATTGGTGCATGGCCCAAGGACGGCGAGCCAAGCCGCTGAATATGATAGGCTATGACGATGGCGATGAGTCGGGCGAGGGACCGTTTGGGGGACCCAGTGCCGGCGGAGAGGCTCACGCGGCTTCCTGAAGGGACCCCTTTTGATGTCTGAGGACAACGATCATTCATCTGCTCAAAACGGTTCGGCAAACGGCGCGGGTCCCGACAACGGCACTGGTGCCGAGGAAGCGATCGCGGCGCTGTTCGACGATTACAAGACTGGCTTCGACGACTACGAGGCCGACCGGATCTGCGATTGCTTCACGTTGCCGGTGGTGATCTGGCAGCAGGAAAAAGGGCATGTTTTCGCCGATGCGGACGAATTGATGGAAAACATAGAAGCCCTGTTGAGCGTGCTCGACAAGGAAGGCATCGTCCAGTCGGATTTCCATGTGTCGTCCAGCCATATCAGCGGTACGTCCGCCATGGTGACGCTGGATTGGCAGCAATCGAACGGGGATGGTGAAATCGTTACCGATTTCACCTGCCACTATCATCTTCTGCAGGACGGTGCCGACTGGGGCATCGCCATGGTGGTCAACGAATAGTCCGGCCAGACCGGCCAGGATGATCGTTTCTCCCTTGCCGTGCGTGGTTACGGCTTGGTGCGGCCAGCCTTGCGCTCCGCCCGGGAGGGTTTGTTCTTGGGCTTCGACTTCTTGGGCGGTTTCCCCGTTGGCTTGGGAGCCGCTTTTCGAGATTTGGGCGCCCCCCGATTGGCTGGCTTTTCGCCATCGGCCTGCGGTTTCAGCATGCGCTCGGTCTTGCCCTCCAAGGCCTTCATGTCGAGCGGTTCGTAGGCGGGATGGTTCGGTGCCACATCCTCATCGTCAAAACGGCGCCGCTTCTTGCCGCGTTGCGGAGCCGCATTTTGCGGACGGCCCCGTTTGGCCTCCTGTCCATCGAGCCTGTCTTCGCGCCCCATGTCTTCATAATCGACATGCCGGTTGCGCGGCTTGCGCGGGGCGGAAGGTGCCGGAGGCTTGCCGCCGCGCGCATCCAGCAGGGCAATATTGACGTTGTCCTCGCCGGTGCCATCCCGTTTGACGGTCGAGGCGTAGCGTTCGCCGTGGGTCCCGGCAATCTCGAAATGGGTTTCGTTCTGATAGATCTTGATCGCCCCGACTTCGCGCTTCGTGACATGTCCGGCCCGGCAGATCATCGGCAGGAGCCAGCGCGGATCGGCGCGGTGCTTGTGGCCAAGGGAAAGGCGGAACCAGACGCCATCCTCGAACTTGCCCTTGACTTCCTCGACCCGCCCGCCGCGGGAGCCGGGGTCGCGCCCGCGCATCGCGTCTTCGGAGGCGGGGGTGACGTCTTCGGCCGCCGGCAGGCGGGACTGGTACAGCTTCACGAATGCGGCGGCGAGGGATTCAGCGTCGTGCCGGGCAAGAAGCTCCTGCGCCAGCTCGCGTTCCTGCTCCTGCAACGGTTCGCTCAGGACCGAGGCGTTGAACAGGCGTTCCTTGTCCTTGGCGTGAATGTCATCGGCAGTGGGGGCGCTTTGCCAGGTGGCTTTCACACCGGCGAATTGGAGCGTGCGCTCAGCGGCCCGGCGGCGCGGAAACGGCACCATCAAAACGCTGGTGCCCTTGCGGCCCGCGCGTCCGGTCCGGCCGGAGCGGTGCAAAAGCGCGGCCTTTCCGGTGGGAAGATCCGCGTGGATCACAAGATCCAGATTGGGCAGGTCGATCCCGCGCGCGGCCACATCCGTCGCCACGCACACGCGGGCGGTTCCGGTCTTCATGGCGGTGAGAGCGGCCGAGCGCTGTTCCTGACTGAGTTCGCCGGACAACGAGACGATCGCAAATCCCCGGTTCGCCAGCCGTCCGGTCAAGCGTTTGACAGCCTCCCGGGTGGAGCAAAAGACGATCGACTTTTCCGCTTCATGCAGGCGCAGGACGTTGATGATCGCGTTTTCCCGCTCGTTCGGCGCGACCGGATGGGCGATGTAGTCGATATCCCCGTGCTGGTCCTTGCCGGAAACAGACGACAGCCGGACAGCATCTTTCTGGAAGCGGCGTGCGAGATCTGCGATCGGCTTTGGAACGGTTGCCGAGAACATCAAGGTTCTGCGGGTTTCGGGCGCGGCATCGAGAATGAATTCGAGATCTTCGCGGAACCCCATGTCGAGCATTTCATCGGCTTCGTCGAGAACGACGGCCTTGATTTGCGACAGATCGAGCGCGCCGCGTTCCAGATGGTCGCGCAAGCGCCCCGGTGTGCCGACGACGATATGCGCGCCCCGCTCCAGAACACGCCGCTCCATGCGCGGGTCCATGCCGCCGACACATGACGCCAGTTGGGCGTTCGCCTCGCCATAAAGCCAGCTCAGCTCTTCCTTGACCTGCAGGGCGAGTTCCCGGGTCGGCGTGATGGCGAGGGCAACCGGCGCGCCGGCCGGACCGAAATGATCGGCCTCGTCGAGCAGGGTCGGGGCCAGCGCAAGCCCAAAGGCGACCGTCTTGCCGGATCCGGTTTGCGCCGAGACCAAAAGGTCGGCGTCACCGGGCGCGTCGCTCAGCACTTGCTGCTGCACGGGGGTGAGGGTTTCATATCCTTTTTTCTCCAGCGCGGCCTGCAAGGCCTGCGGGAGGGAGGTCAATTCGTTCATGTGTCGCTTTCGTGAAAATGCAAGGCGGGGAGGGCTTCGAAGCCGGCCAAACGGGCATCCCGCACGGTATTTTCTTTCTCTATAAGCTTTTCGGTCCCTTGCGTCCAGCATGATCCCGCATGCCTGCCCGCCGCTGCAAGCGGGGCTTGAATTCCATGCTGGCCGCCGCAAGTGTTGTTCACGCCCAAATGTTTCGCAGCCCGGACCCTATCGCACCTCATGCTCGCCTTCGCCCAATTGCTCGACCGGTTGTCCTATGAGCCGCGCCGGCTGGCCAAGGAAGCGCTGCTGAAAGCCTATTTCGCCGAGGCTCCTGATCCGGACCGGGGCTACGCGCTGGCAACCTTGACCGGCAACCTGTCCTTCAAGAATGCCAAGCCGGCCATGCTTCGCACGCTCATCGCGGACCGGACCGATCCGGTGTTGTTCGCGCTGTCCTATGATTTCGTCGGCGATCTGTCGGAAACCATCGCGTTGATGTGGCCCTCGGCCGCCGTGGACGACACTCCGCCCGCCGCGCCGCCGCCCTTGCGCGTTGTTGTCGAGCGGCTGGCAAGTGCCGGGAAGGCCGAGACGCCACGGCTTTTGGAAACGTGGCTGGATGGCCTGGACGAAACCGGCCGCTGGGCCTTGTTGAAACTGGTGACCGGCGGGCTGCGTGTTGGCGTATCGGCGCGCCTTGCGAAGACGGCCGTTGCCCGACTCGGCGGGGTCGATCCGAACGAGGTGGAGGAGGTCTGGCACGGTCTTGCCCCGCCCTATGAAGACTTGTTTGCGTGGGTGGAAGGCCGAGCGGGCAAGCCGGAGACAACCGATCCCGTTCCATTCCGTCCCGCGATGCTCGCCCACCCTCTGGACGAGGAGAAGGATATTGGCGTTTTGCCGGCCTCGTCCTTTCGGGCGGAATGGAAATGGGACGGTATTCGCGTCCAGGCCGTCTGCGCACCAGCCGCCGGCGGTGCCGGGCATGTCAGGCGGCTCTACACGCGCACCGGCGAGGATATTTCTGGCACATTTCCCGACATTTTGGCGGTTCTCGATTTTCATGCGGCCATCGATGGCGAGCTCCTTGTCAAGCGGGATGGCGCGGTGCGCCCGTTTGGCGACCTCCAGAAACGGCTCAACCGAAAGACGGTTGGTGCAAAACTGCAGAAGGACTATCCGGCCGCGATCCGTGCCTATGACCTGTTGGCTCTGGACGGTGTCGACCTGCGGGACCGGCCCTTGGCGGAACGCCGGCGGATGCTGGAGGATTTCCTGGCCGGACTTGGCGAGCCGCGTATCGACCTGTCGCCGCAAATACCGGCCGGGGACTGGGCGGGCTGGGCGCGGGCGCGCAAGAGCCCCGCGACCTTTTTGCCCCGCGAGGATGCCGAGGCCGTGGAAGGTCTGATGCTCAAGCGTCTGGACAGTGTCTATGTTCCGGGCCGTCCAAAAGGCCTTTGGTACAAGTGGAAGCGGGACCCGTTTCTCATCGATGCCGTTCTGATGTATGCGCAACGCGGTCACGGCAAACGGTCATCCTTTTACTCCGATTACACATTCGGGGTTTGGCGCCGCGGCGCTGGAGGTGAGGAACTCGTGCCGGTCGGCAAGGCCTATTTCGGGTTCACCGACGAAGAGCTTCAGCAGATCGACCGCTTCGTGCGCAACCACACGGTCAACCGGTTCGGTCCGGTCCGGGAAGTGGAACACACGGCGGAAACGGGGCTTGTTCTGGAGGTGGCCTTCGAGGGGCTGAACCGCTCGCCGCGCCACAAGTCGGGCCTCGCCATGCGGTTTCCCCGGATTTCGCGCCTGCGATGGGACAAGCCGCCATCGGAGGCTGACTGGATCGAAACCCTGAACGCATTCCTGCCATCATCAGAGGCCTGACTGGATTTCCGGTTGCGCCGGCCGCCCCTCAGCCTTGCCGGTCTGGCCTGCGGTTGCCCGATCCCTTGTGCATGACATGCAAAACCTGCTCCCCCACCCGTGCGCTGGCCGCCGATGTGTGGCAACACGGTTAACAAAGCGTTATGATCGACTGAAGTCGAAAACCCGGGAGAAGGGACATGGGGACAGGTAGCCGATTGGTGGGAGTCTTGGGCTTGGCCGGTGCTCTGTCGGCCATTGCCCTAATGGCCGGTGGTCCAGTGCTTGCGGCCGGTGCGTCCAAGCCGGAGACGGCGGTTTGGGCCGTCGTTGCGGGGGACTATACCAAAACGCGCACGGTGCCACGGCTCGAACTCTTGACACCTCGGTCTCCCAAGCCGCGGAACATGTCCGCCGCCCCCGATACTCCGGCGGCGGATGCGACCGTGCCACCCGAACCCGCCCCGCAGGTTGTCGCACAGGCCGACGCGCAGGCGGCCGGGCAGGCGGATGTCGCGCCAGAAGCGAAAGTGCCAGAAGCGAAAGTGCCAGAAGCGAAAACGGCGGAAGCGGAGACGGCAGAAGTACGGGCGCCCGAGGCAGGGACGGCGGAGACAAGCGAAACGGCAGACGTGGCCGACGCGGGCCCGGATGTTGCCGGCAACCGCGAACCGGCCAGGCGCGAACTGGAACAGTCCGGCCGATATGCCCTTGTCGAGCTGGGTACGGATATTCTTCGCGTCGACAGGGAAGCTGGAACCGTCAGCGTTTGTGAAGACCGCAATGGGGCCTGGCGGTGCGTGCCTGTCCCGCAGGCAGAGCAGGCTTACCTCGCCGAAATCGACTCATTGAACGCGGAAATTTCGGCCTTGAACGCCCGGATCGCGGCGCTTCAGGCCGACCTCGCATCGGCTTTGCAATCGGGCCCCGGTGCCGCTGGAACGCCAGGTCTTCAATCGGGTGAGGGCGCGCCGGAAACGGCCCCGTCCGCTCCGCCGCAAGCCGGTGCCCAGTCCGGTGAGGCTCCCTCTGGCGAGCCTGGAAAAGGCGATGGGCAAGCCGACGATCCGGCTCGGCCCGAGGCGGGGGAGGGAGCACCGGAGCCGCAACTGTCCCAAACGGACGAAGAGGAACTGGAGGAAATCCTTGACTTCACCGAGATGGCGATGCGCCGCTTTTTCGGCTTGATGAAGGAACTGCAGGGCGAATTGGACGGCGCAGATCCCGCCCAGTAAGAAGCCGGGTTGTGGGGCTGATTGGAGGGCCGGGCGGACCCTTTCCTCAAGCGCCTCGTCCGCGGATGCGGTCTCGGTTGCCTTAGTCTATGAGAAGGCCTGAGATCTGCTTTCTTGCGGTGTCTGGCAAGGCAACGGCACCCCGCTTTTTCAGATCCATCACAAGAGCGACAACATCGCATACCGCCGCCAGACGCTCGGTGCGCGCCTCGAACAAATGGTGGCGCATGGTGAAGGTCTTGTCCGCCACCCCGGTAAGGCCGCTGATGACCTTCACGGGATCACCCGCCTTGAGGGGGCTGATCCAGGTCAGCTTCATTTCGACCGCGACCCGGCCGTACCCGTTTTCGGTGAGGTAGGCGTGGGTCATCGGTGTGCGCTCCCAGACATGGGCGACGCCATCGGTGAAGCAGGCGATGGCGAATTTGTCGTCCGCCTTGTTGCCCGGACCCAGATGCCGGGCAAGAACCGTGCCCCGGAAGCAGACCCTTGCGCCCGCCTCAACGAGGGCAGCCGGCGTCGGACGCTGGGAATAGGGGGACACCGCAAGCCCCCTCGGCGCGGCTTCCTCCGGCATGGGGTCCTGAAAGGCCTTGAGCCGGGATTGAAGCGTCTTGAGGGCTGATATGGATGGCTCATATCCATCGGTTGCCGTCGCGGCCAAGGTGCCGTTCGCGCCGTTCCGCATCTCGTGGACGACCGTCAGCATATGCGGCCCGTCGAAGGCGATGTGACTGGTCACCGTGATCAGGTCCGCAACACGCAGTTCCCGATGGTAGCGGACATGCCGGACCCGGCGGCTGCCGACAAGGGTTTCGCTAAGACCGGACAAGAGTTGGAATTGCCGGTCCGCCTCTTCGAACCGGCTGAAATAGAATTGAACGTTCGAGTGGTTATTTTCGTCACATTCCCAAGGGTTTACAAAAGAAAACAGCGTCTCGAGAGCATTCATTTGTGTGCGCAATCCAAAATTGTTCTGACGATTCGGCCCGGGGTGTGGCCGCATGTCCGTTTGATAGGGCAAGATCTTTTCCAGTTCCAATAGATATTCATGCGGCCATTCCAACTTTCAATTTTTATTGTAATTTATACGTATATGAAAAGTGCTGATCTCGGTGACTTTACGGAATTTGGAGAGGTGTCCGGTCGACGGTAGCGCGGGTGTGAAGCGCGGGATGTCGAGACGTTTGTGGCGATTTTGGTCGCGAGCGGTCCAGGTTGCCAAGCGGTGAACCCTGCTTGGCCTCGCGGGAGCAATGGAACGTTTGACTTGCGCCGTCCCATCGGTGCACACATACTTTCGCCAAAATAATAAACGCCAGCGGCCTTAACCATTGCCGAGCGCAATGACGCCGTTGGCGGAACGGAGGAGTAAGGTCGTGGGAGAGACCGGTTTTCACTTCATCATTGCCGACGACCACCCGTTGTTCAGAGGGGCGTTGCGGCAAACGCTTGAGCATCAGTATCCGAATGCGCGGATCGAGGAAGCCGGCGCGCTGGAAGACGTCACGGCCCAACTGGATGCCGGCGGCGATGTTGACTTGATTCTTCTTGACCTCAGCATGCCGGGGATGCGCGGGTTTTCCGGTCTGATGTATCTGCGCGCGCAGCACGGCTCGGTTCCGGTTGTGATCGTGTCGGCGAGCGAGGATCCGCAGACGGTTCGCCGCTGTGTGGAGTTTGGAGCCTCGGGATTCATCCCGAAGTCGCATGGCATTGAAGTGATCAAGACCGCGATCTCCGCGATTATGGACGGCCAGGTTTGGACCCCGCCGGAAGTGGACCTTTCGGCCGACGACGGTGGCGGCGATCTGGTGAAGCGTCTGGCCACTCTCACGCCGCAACAGGTGCGGGTGCTGATGATGCTGTCCGAAGGCTTGTTGAACAAGCAGATCGCTTACGAGCTTTCGGTCTCAGAGGCGACGGTCAAGGCCCATGTATCCGCGATCCTTCAGAAACTCGGTGTTGAAAGCCGCACGCAAGCGGTGATTGCCGCCTCGAAGATTGAAGCCGGGCAATGGCAGCTCGGCGGCGATGGCGAAGCGGCAAGCCCGACGGCTTGACTCTGCCGCGGGTAGAGGCCATCCGAACCGCCGCATGAACGCCCGGACGCCCCCGGCTGGCTGCTGGAAGCGTGGCGTATCTTGTCCGACGAGGCTGTATAGCGCGGGCATGATCCGAGACATATCGCAAGGTATTCATGCCGGACGCATGAATGCACCGGACGCATGAATGCAGCTCCATTCCGTGCCACAGGCCGAATAGGCTGAGAGCCATGCCGCGCATTTGGCTGGCCCATAGCCCGGATTATACTTTACCTAACGTTTAGTCATTCGCAGTTAGACTTTCGGCCTGTGCAGAATTTGGTCTGCGTGATCTGTGCGCCGGCCTGTGTGTCAAGGCAATAATATGCGTTTGAACGCCCTCATGACACTTTTGGAGCGGGCAACTCTGTTTTCCGATCTTACGGTGAAGTCAATACCTGCCGAAACCGGCAGCGGGAGCCCTCATGAAAACCCCGCCAAAAGGGTGGATCCATCCCGGGTTCTGGAGTTGGCTTTCGGACACCAAACGGCCGATCGCGATCTGGTGGAACGTGTGCGGGCGGCCCAGATTTCCGGCGTTTTGCGGATGACACCCTTCGCGGTGATCGCAAATGCGGTTGCAGGTCTGGCCACCGTTTTCGCGCTTGCCGGCAGTGTAGCCGCGCCGGTGCTGGCGGTATGGGCCCTTGCTATTGGCTATCTGATGATGCGCGGAGCGCGCGCCTGGTGGATCGCCCTGCGCAACCCGATCCGGTCGGCTTCAAAGCGTGCGATGCAGCGGGCCGTCCAGCACGCAACCATTCTCTCTGCTCTTTGGGCTCTTGTGCCCCTTGCGGCCTTCGGTCTGGCGGAAAAGCAACCCGCCCTTTTGGTCGCCTGTTTGATGACCGGCATGATCTGCGCCGGTGGATTCGCCTTGTCGACGCTTCCCAAGGCCGCTTTGTACTGGGTGGCCATCCTCACCCTGGGCTCGTTGCTTGCGCTGTTTCTTCAGCCGGAGCCGCAAGTCTGGCCGATGGTTGCCTTGTTGTTCACCTATTCCGCGATCGTGGCCTTGTGTTCGGTTTCGACCGGGTGGCTCTTCGTGGCGCATTTTGTCGGTGAATTCGAGGTCGGTAAGCGGGGAGAGCTGATCTCGCTCTTGTTGAACGAGTTCCAGGAAACAGCCAGCGACTGGCTTTGGGAAACCGATCAATCCGGTTTCTTCAAAAGGATTTCGAAGCGCTTCTTGCAGGTCAGCGGCCGGCATTCCAACGAGCTTCAGGCGCAACGGATCGGCGACCTGGCCCGGTCGGTGAAGACCCATGAAGCCCAACGCGCCGCTCTGGCTCTCGACAAGGCGATGGCGGCCAAGGAAGGATTTCGGGATGTCGTGATCGAGGTCGATGTCGACGGCGATCAGCGATATTGGTCGGTATCCGGCAGGCCCTTCTTCAATGACCAGGGACGTTTTTGCGGATATCGCGGTGTTGGGTCGGATGTAACCGACAGCACGCGGTCGGCAGCGCTGGTCGCACACTTGGCTGTGCACGATTCGTTGACCGGCGTGGGGAACCGAAGCTGGTTCCTCCAGCGCCTGCATGAGCATCTTGCGCGGCGGACGGACGGGGACGGCAAGCATACGGCCTTGATGCTGATCGATCTCGATAATTTCAAAGTCGTCAATGATACCTGCGGACAACCTGCCGGCGACAGGCTGCTGCGTTATGTTGCCGAGCGGTTTAAGGCGGTTGGGGGCGGACGAGCTGAACTGGCGCGCTTCGGTGGCGACGAGTTCGCGGTGCTGGCGGATTTCGCAAAGCCCGGCCAAGCACAACTGTTTGCCGAACGCCTGATCGAGGTTGCCCAGGAGCCTTTTGAACTTCAATGCCGATCCTTTTCGTTGAGTGCGACTGTGGGATTCGCGCTTTCACCAGACCACGGACAGACCGTTGACGACCTTCTGCGCAACGCCGACATTGCGCTTTATGAGGCAAAGCGGATCGATCGCGGTGGTGCGCTGTCCTACAAGCCTCACATGGAAAGAGAGGTGCGCTCGCGCCGGGAAATCGAGAACGATCTCCGCCTCGCCCTTGCCGAAGAGGCGTTGCGGCTGGAGTTTCAGCCGATAATCGATGCGCGAACCGGCGAGGTGGTGTCCTCCGAGGTCTTGGTCCGGTGGTATCATCCCGTCCGGGGCGAAATCCCGCCTTCCCAGTTCGTTCCGATTGCCGAAGAGGCCGGGTTGATGCTGTCGCTCGGATCATGGGTGCTCAAACGCGCCTGCGAGACAGCCGCGCGCTACCCGGACTTGAAAAGCGTGGCTGTCAATCTGTCGCCCATGCAGTTCATGAGTGCCAATCTCCCCGAACTGGTTCGCAACGCGCTGATGGAAACCGGGTTCGATGCGGGCAGACTTGTTCTGGAGGTGACCGAATCCGTTCTGATCCGGGATGCGGATGCCGCGCGTGACATGCTGACAAGCCTTCGCGATCTCGGGGTTCGCATCGCGCTGGACGATTTCGGCACCGGCTATTCCTCGCTGAGCTACCTGCGCCAGTATCGCTTCGACAAGATCAAGATCGACAAATGCTTTGTCGATGAGATCGGCATCACCAGCGACGGTTTGGCGATCATAGCGGCCGTTATCGCCCTGGCGCATAATCTCGGGTTGGAAGTCACCGCCGAAGGGGTCGAGAAGAAGTTCCAGGCGGAAGCCTTGCGGACCCTTGGCTGCGACAGCCTTCAGGGTTTTTACTTCGGCCGGCCGCAGCCCGAGCCCGTCATGACTGTTGATCCCAAGCTGATTGAAGCGATCAGCCGGACGCCGCCGGTCAAGCTGGCCGGGTTCGGATCCTGAGTTGTCCAACTGGGGTTCGAAGCGGGCGTTCCGGGCTTATTCGGCCGCGGACAGGCCGGCACGGCACCGGGCGAGTTGGGCCCGCAGGGCTGCCGGCTTGACGGGCTTGTTGAGGATCTCGATGTCCTTTGCGCTGGCTTCGGCCGCGACGCCCCGGCTCCGGTCCGCGGTGAGCAGGATGGCCGGCAAATGGGCGCCGAATTTCCACCGCAGCCGGAGCACGGCTTCGATGCCCGTGCCGGCGTCGAGGTGGTAGTCCGCCAGCAGTATGTCCGGACGGAGACCGGCTTGCGACAACTTCCGGCTGGCTTCCGCGTCCGTGCTCGCGGTCACCGAAATACAGTTCCAGCCTTCCAACAGGCGTTGCATCGCATCGAGAATGTCCGGTTCGTTGTCGATTGCAACGACGCACAGTCCGTCGAGTTGCGACGTGACCGGCATGGGGGCCGGACCAGCAGGCGTGACGGGAATGGCGGCCGCCACCGGCAAAGTGACGGAAAAGCAAGATCCTTTTCCGACGGTAGAGCGCAGGTCGATCGGATGGTCCAGCACGTTGCTGATCCGCTCGACGATCGACAGGCCGAGGCCAAGGCCCTTCGCGATGCGCACGCCGTCGTCCAATCGGAGGAATTCCTGGAAAATCCGGGTCTTTTGCGCCTCTGGAACCCCCATCCCGGTGTCATGGGTTTCGACAACCACGCGATCCCCGCGGCGGCGGCAGCCCAAGAGAACGCGCCCGTGGCTCGTGTATTTCAATGCGTTGGACACAAGGTTCTGCAACAGGCGCCGCAACAGCCGCCGGTCGGACCGGACAGACAGGCTGGTTGGAACCAAGCGAAGGTCGAGCCCCTTTTCCTCGGCAATGGGTTCGAACTCGCGCATCAGCGGCACGAGGATGTCGTTGAGATTGAAGACGGTCCATTCCGGCTTCAAGGCGCCGGTGTCCAGTCGCGATATATCGAGAACCGCGCCGAGAATGTCCTCGACCGAGCCGAGTGCCGCGTCGATATTGTGGACCAGGTCGCTGTTGTCCCCGTCCTGGAGCTTGTTGACCAGGACCGATGAATAAAGGCGGGCCGCGTTCAGCGGCTGGAGGATGTCGTGGCCGGCCGCCGCAAGAAACCGTGTCTTGCCGATATTGGCGTCTTCTGCGGCCCGGCTGGCCTTCCGCAGTTCCTCGTTCACCCGGGTCAGTTCTTCGGTCCGCTCGCGAACCCTGCGCTCAAGCGTTTCGTTGGCCCGCGCCAGTGCCTCTTCGGCCATGACGCGTTCGGTGATGTCGGTGTAGGTGGTCACGATCCCGCCGTCCGGCATCGGACTGACCCGGACTTCCAGAACGGTTCCCGTGAGAAGAAGCCGCTCCTGGAAGGTCTCGTTCGCGCCCACCATCTTGTGCAGCCGTTCGTTGACCGCGGCCTCGATCGGGCCGGAGCCATGTTCGCCCCGTTCGGCATTGAACCGCAAAATGGTGTCGAGCGTCGTGCCGACTTGTCCATATTCGGCCGGCAGCCCCAAAAGGTCCCGGAATTGCCGGTTCCAGCAGATCAGCCGCAGATCGCGGTCGAAGACCCCAATGCCCTGGCTGACCTGATTCAGGGCCGTTTGCAGCAGGTCCCGATTGTATTGCAGGGCGGCGGACGCATCGTCGAGCAGCTTGACTGCTCCCTTGGTGGACAGGTCCCGCCGTTTCAGCATCAGGGACAGGACAAGGCGCGAGGAGGCCGCTCCGATGGCGCTGGCCAGCAACTGTTCCGAAAACCGCAAGAGCCCGGCATCCGCAAGGTCGGTCTGGGCAAAGTCCGTCCCCCGCTCGCGGGCATAGCGGCGGAAGGAGCGTTCCGTCCGGGCTTCGCCAAGGTAACGGGCCACGGTCGCCTGAAGGTCGCCAGCCGTCACCGAACTGCGCCACAGCCGGATGCTGGGTGCGGGCGTGAGCCCGGCCGGAACGAACAAGTTTGCCTGGAGCGTCTCCGCCGGGCGGGGGGCGCGGCTCAACGATCCGATGATGAAAAAGAACAGGTTGGCCCCCAGGCTCCAAAGCGTTCCGTGCATGAACGGGTCCATCTGGATCCCGAACAAGGCCTCCGGCTTCAGGATCCCGATGCCGGCCGGGCCCGCCTCGATGATGGACGGCGGGAAAATGCCGGAGGCGGCGAAGGTCGGCAGCAGGAGTGTGTAGCACCAAAGGGCAAAGCCCGCGGTCATTCCGGCTATCGCTCCCCGCGCATTGGCCTGACGCCAGATCAGGGCACCGAAAAATGCCGGGGCGAACTGGGCGATGGCCGCGAAGGACAGCAGTCCGATCGAAACGAGGGCGGCCGTGTCTCCGGCCGACTTGTAATAGGCATAGGCAAGCACCAGGATCGCAAGGATGGACAGGCGGCGAATGGTCAGAAGATCGCCGCTCATGTCGCGGTTGCTCATGGCCAGCAGTTCTCCGCCCTTCCGGCGGCGCAGCAACAACGGAACGACGATGTCGTTCGAAATCATCACGGACAGAGCGATGGTCGCGACGATCACCATGGCCGTTGCCGCGGACAGACCGCCAAGGAACACCAGCAAAGCCAGAGCCGGATGCCCTTCGTCGAGTGGCAGGGCCAGCACATAGGTGTCTGGATTGACCTCCTGTCCAAACCGCAAGAGCCCGGCGGCGGCGATCGGCACGACGAACAGGTTGATCAGCACGAGATAGAGCGGGAACAGCCATGCCGCCGTTTTGAGCTCTGCTTCCGAGGTATTCTCGGTGACAGTCACGTGGAACTGGCGCGGCAGCAGCAGGATGGCGAAGGCCGACAGCATTGTCAGCAAAAGCCAGTTGCCCGTATTGATCGGCTGTTCGAAGACCGCGGCCACCTCAGGTGCCTTGGAGATCGACAGAACGAAGTCGAAAGGCCCGTCGAACAGGCCGAAGGTGACCCAAAGCCCGACCGCCAGGAAGGCCACCAGCTTGACGACCGCTTCGGCCGCGATCGCCAGCATCAGTCCGTCCTGATGCTCGGTCGCGTCAATGTGCCGGGTCCCGAAGGCCCATGCGAACATCGCCATGGTCAGGGCAATGACAAAGCCGATGTCGGCAAAGCCCAGCATGGTCAATGGCTCTGGCAGGATCAACGGCCCCACCATGGCCGCGATCGACTGGGACATGGCCTTCAACTGAAGGGCGATATAGGGAATGATGCCGATGACGGCGATGAGCGTCGCGACGGCTGCGACCGACTGGTTTTTGCCGTAGCGCGCGCCGATGAAGTCGGCAATGGAGGTGATCCGTTCGGCCTTGGCGATCCGGATGATCCGCCTGATCAAGGGATAGCCGATGGCAAAGACCAGCATTGGACCGATGTAGATCGTCAGGAATTCGATACCGGTCCGGCTGGCATTTCCCACCGATCCGAAGAACGTCCAGGACGTGCAGTAGACCGACAGCGAGAGGGCATAGATCAAGGGCCGCCCGCGGCCGCCGGAGCGGATGGCACGGGACATGCGGTCGCCGTAGCTCGCTATGGCAAACAGCAACAGGATGTACGCGGTCGCCGCGATTAAGACGAGCCATCCATGCATCATTGCGTCTCGCGGTTCCTCCCCGGGCCAATGCCTGTTGCGCACGGTTTGAGTGCTGCTTGTGGTCAGGCATCCGGCGGCAACAGGGGACCATAAGTGCGAACAACTGTCCATTCGCCTTGCGGCCAAGGCAGGTTGCTTTCATTCATGACGAATGCTGATGGAGGCTTCACATCCTTTGATGAGCTTTCCCGCGCCGGGCGTCGTATGTACGGCTTCGGCCAAAACCATTTCTGGGGAAACACCGTCTTGAATTTGCTCGACCTTCTGACACCGGAAACCCGCAACGCCCCGGAAAGCGGCATTGTGGAACTCGTCAATTGCGGCCGGGAGCAGGAAAACCTGATCCCGCTTTGGGTTGGGGAGGGGGATCTGCCGACACCCGATTTCATTTCGAACGCTGCGTCGGCTTCTTTGGCCGCGGGCGAGACCTTCTATACATATCAGCGCGGCATCCCCGCGCTCCGTGAGGCGCTGGCCGCCTATCACAGCCGCGTTTATGGCATGGATGTTCCGGCGGAGGAGATATTCGTGACCGGCTCGGGCATGCAGGCGATCCAGATTGCCGCGGCTTGCGTTGCGAGCGCTGGCGATGAGGTCCTCGTGCCAACGCCGGCCTGGCCGAACATGGCGGCCGCCGTTGAAATCCGTGGCGCCAAGGCCGTTCCCGTGCCGATGGATTATGCCGATGGTGCCTGGTCGCTTGATCTCGCCAGGCTTGGCGATGCGGTCACGCCGCGGACCCGGGCCATCTTTCTCAACACGCCTTGCAATCCGACCGGTTGGGTCGCCTCGCTCGAGACGCTCAACGGGATCCTGGCTCTCGCCCGCGAGCGCGGTCTGTGGATCATCGCGGATGAGATTTATGGACGGTTCCATTTCGGCGCCGGGGACCGGGCACCGTCCTTCCACGACGTCAGCGGCCCGCAGGATCCGATCCTCTATGTGAACAGCATGTCCAAGAATTGGGCAATGACAGGCTGGCGGATCGGATGGATCCGCGCTCCCCGCGTCCTTGGCCAGGTGCTTGAAAACATGATCCAGTATTCGACCTCCGGGGTGCCCGTTTTCGTGCAGCGCGGTGCTGTTGCGGCCCTTACGGAAGGCGAGGACTTCCTGTCGGCCCAGATTTCAAGGGCCGAACAGGGACGGCGGATCGTGATGGATGGCCTTTCGGCGGTAAATCGCATTCATTTCGCGCCGCCAGTGGGCGCGTTCTATCTGTTTCTTGGGATCGAGGGTGTTACGGATACGCGCCGTTTCGCTCTCGATCTGTTGCGGGAAACGGGCGTGGGATTGGCGCCAGGCAGCGCTTTCGGCGACGCAGGGAAAGGATTCTTGCGGCTGTGCTTTGCTCGGCGGCACGACCACCTGGAAGACGCCGTCGGTCGGATTCAGGCTTTTATGCAGCGCGATTAGCTTTTTGATAGCCTTGCCGATTTAAGTGAATACCCTTAGAACCGAAAGCTGCGGTGACTTGTCGGGTGAAGGTATGGACCATAATGTCGGCTCTGATCATGACGAATGCGCTTTGACCGTGTCGGACGCGCGATTGGCCAGCGTTCTGGACACGGCGGCAGACGGGATCGTCGTGATCAACGAAAACGCGCAGGTTCTGGCCTTCAACAAGGCCTGTGAACGTCTTTTTGGATATCAGCGCTCGGAGTTGATTGGCAAAAACGTGCACAAGCTCATGCCGTCCGACTATGCCGTTGAGCATGACACATACGTCCAGAACTACCTCGATACCGGTGAAAAACGCATCATTGGCATTGGGCGGGAAGTGCGCGGCCGTCACAAGGATGGCACCGAGTTCCCGATTGAGTTGTCTGTCGGCGAAACGGAGACGCCGGAAGGACGGCAATTTATCGGGATCATGCGGGATCTGCGCCCGCGCCGCGCGGTCGAGGAAAAGCTCGCTGACGCGCAGTCGCAGCTGGTGCATATGACCCGCATCAGCGCGATGGACGAAATGGGCGCGGCCATTGCGCACGAGTTGAATCAACCGTTGACCGCGCTGCTCCTCTATCTTCAGACAGCCTCCCGGCGGCTGAATTCAACGTCCTCCGACGAAGCGGTGCGAAGCGTCCTCGACAAGGCGATCAAGGAAGTGGAGAGGGCCGGAGACATCATCCAGCGCATGCGCCAGCTGGTTGAAAAAAAGGAACCGGAACGCGAGGATATTGCCGTAGCCGAATTCGCGGCCGAGTGCCTGAAACTGGTACAATTGGGCAGCGGCACGGGCAAGACAGAATTCCGGCTTAAGGTTGACCCGGACCTCCCGACCCTGTCCGCCGATCCGGTGCAGATCCGCCAGATCCTGGTCAATCTTCTGCGCAATGGCCGCGAAGCCGTCGCCAGTTCGGACAATAAACGCGTCACGCTCAAGATCCGCCGGGTGGATAAAGTACTGGAGTTCCGGGTTTGCGACACCGGTCCGGGTGTGCCGGAAGCAATGCGCTCGGAACTGTTCCGCGCCTTCCGGGGGCAGAAGCGCAAGGGCCTGGGTCTGGGCCTGGCCATCTCGCGGTCGATCGCACAGAACCATGGCGGGGATCTCCTGCTGGAGGATAACGGCCAGGAGGCGGGAGCGGTTTTCGTCCTGAGGATACCGCTCGACAAGACCGCGCCTCTTCCCGCTGCCAATGACGACGATGAATAAACAAGAGGGCAGTTCAGCTCTCGTTTTGTGAGGGGCCAAGGAATGGATGCGATGATGAAGCAAAACAAGGCGGTCTACATCGTTGACGACGACCCCGCGGTGCGGGATGCGCTGTCCGTCGTTTTTGAGGCCGAGGGCTTCACGGTGGAAACATTCTCGGACGGTGACACCTTCATCCGCTCGGCCAGCAGAACGCAGCCCGCCTGTATCCTTCTTGATGTGCACATGCCGGGCCGTTCCGGGATCGAAATCCTCAAATCACTCAATGCTGAAGACTATCCGGCGCCGATTTTCATCATTTCGGGGCAGGGCGATATCCCGATGGCGGTGGAGGCGATTCGCAGCGGAGCCTTCGATTTCATCGAAAAGCCGTTCGATGCGGATTCCGTGATTGAGCGGATCAACCTTGGCATCACCGCCATGCAGAACCGTGCCGACAAGGGAACCGGAAATGGGTTCGAAGGAGCCGACTTGTTGACCCGCCGCGAGCGCGAGGTTCTCAATGAGATCACCGGCGGGGCTTCGAACAAGGAGGCGGGCCGGATTCTTGGGATCAGCCCCCGAACGGTCGAAGTCCACCGGGCCAGGATCATGGAGAAACTCGGTGCCCGCAATGCGGCGGATCTGGTGCGCATTGTTCTGGGTCACGGGTAAACGATTGCAGTGGTCCTTTGCGCGATTCTTCATCGGAATCCGCGATAAAAACAGCATCCGTGTGACTCATTAGAAGTGTTTGTGCGTACATCGGATCCGGCGGGTTTCCTGTATCTTCGCCGTAATACGCCTTTCATAATTGGATCTCTCGTTTGGCAGTTCACATCATAGAAGACGATTTCGCGGTTTGCGATGCCTTGACCCTGTTCTTGCAGGAGTTGGGGCATTACGTCTTGGCTTATGAAGATGCCGAAACCTTCTTCAAGGCTGGGCTTCCCAAACGGGAAGACACTGTTATCGTGGACGTCGGCCTTCCGGGCGTAGACGGCCGGTCGGTCATCAATTGGCTCCAGGGGATGGCTGCCCCCCCTCGCATCATTGCAATTTCCGGCAAGCCGAAAGTCCTGCTGGAAGACAGCATCCGGGGTCTGAGTGGCATCGTCGTTCTCAGAAAACCTCTCAGCCTGTCTGAATTGTCCGAGCATTTTGGGCATGTCCCGCTTCGCCGCAGCCCGGCGTTGGAAGCGCGGGTCTGAACCAGGGTTTGCGGGGTTCCTTGCTTTCGCCATAGCCGGTTATCGAAACCTACATCACCGGTGCCTATGCAAGTCCCTATGTAGTAGACCTTACGCATTCGACCGAATTTCTTGATATAGATCATAGGACTAACGTAGTTCGCATGACGTTGGAAACTGTCGGACGGGGCAGCTTTCAAGCTCAGGCGAACGTCGATCCGGGTTTGTTTCCGGGCTTGTTGGTGTGCTGCTGGACCAAGCCGTATCGGAAAGCTCGAATCGCTTCTCCTGAGATATCAGGTCGGTAAGACCGGGCGGCTGCCGTGCAGCCAAGGAGGGAATTATGGCTTATCTGGAGCGGGAACTTGGCACACAATTCGGCGGTCGGAACTCGCCCGGAGCCGGGGCAGGTGTGGCCGATCCCAAGGCTTATGCGTCCTTTGCCAGCTTTGGCGGAAAGACCAGCAAGTACGATGGCCACTCGGTGATCTATTTCGAGGGAGATGCCGCGCGCCGCTTGTATGAACTGTCATCGGGAACAGTGATGCTGTTCAAGCTGCTTCCGGATGGCCGGCGTCAGGTCGTCGAAGTGCTGCGGCCGGGGGACATCTTCGGTTTTTCCGCCGCCGATGAATATGACTGCACGGCCGAAACCTTGATCTCTTCCGAGATCCACGAGCTTGATCTGCGCTTGGTCGATGGCTCGGCGGAACTGCAGCGCAAGCTGACCAAGTGCCTGACCAATCAGATGAAAGTCCTGCACGAGCATGCGGTCCTGCTTGGCCGCAAGTCAGCCGTCGAGCGCGTTGCGAGTTTCCTCATGTATCTGGTGCCGGGCCGGGGCGGGACCGAATGCGTCGGCCCCGCGGACGAAACCAATGACGGCTTCGATATTGAACTGCACATGACGCGCCAGGAAATCGCGGACTATCTGGGACTGACGATCGAAACGGTCAGTCGCGTGGTTTCCGATCTGAAGCGGCGGGGTATCATCCGGGTCGACAGGGCCGACCGGATACACTTGCACAAGGTTTGCAGCCTTTGTCAGATGACGGGCTTCCACTGAGGTTCTTCAAACCCTCCCCAACTTAACGGGCCGGCAGAATTTTGCCGGCTTTTTGCTGCGGTAGTCCGGGCAGCACGCGCCGGATCGCGCCAATGCCCGATGGCAAAACCCCTGTTCCCATGGCACCGGAGCCGTTGAATCTTTCCTGACAAGACTGGATCGCTTCGCGTTCAATCGGACCAGGAAAGGAGACCCGCGCACGAACAGGAGCGCGCCTTTACCGGTCAGATCGGAGCGGGCCGCTTCACAGCCAGACAGGGAAGTGGGCTAGATTGCGACCGAGTGCTT
This sequence comes from Roseibium aquae, assembly GCF_008711285.1. Lineage (GTDB taxonomy): Bacteria > Pseudomonadota > Alphaproteobacteria > Rhizobiales > Stappiaceae > Roseibium > Roseibium aquae. Next base: position 299,563 of record NZ_VXDC01000006.1, on the reverse strand, counting down.
CGCCTTGCCGCTGGAGAGGCTTTCGGCAAGATACGCGTCGAATGCAGCGGCCACCAAACGGACATAAGGGCGGCCGCGTTCGGTCACGCAGATCTCGGTTTGGCCCGCTCGGCCTGAGCCGACATTGACCAGACCGTCCCGTCTGAGATCCTCCAGGTCGGCGAGCGAGCCGTTCAAGGTGGCAACATCCAGTCCGAACTGGCCGCAGGCTTGCGCCAGATCGCAACGATAGTCGGTCATCAACTGCTCGATGATCCGGCCACGCACAAGGTCGTCCCGCGTCAGTTCCAAGCCCTTTGAAATCGGAAGCTGCCCGGCTTCGACGGACCGGCGCCAGTTCCCGACATCCGGCATGTTCTGCACATAGCCTTGATCGAGCCGGCCGATGGAGGACACGCCCAGACCGATCAGTTGATCGCCCTGATCGGTCGTGTAGCCTTGAAAGTTCCGTTTCAGGCTGCCGTCTTGGAGGGCAATCGCCATCAGGTCATCGGGCAGCGCGAAGTGATCAAGACCGATCGGCACATAGCCTGCGGAGATCAGGTCCTCGCGGGCAATGTCTGCCATCGCCAGCCGGTCTTGCGCGTTTGGCAACCGCTTTTCGTCGATCAGGCGCTGGTGCTTGCGCATCCAGGGAACATGGGCGTAGCCGAAGAGCGCCACGCGTCCCGGGCGCAACTCGACCGTCTTTGAAACGGTATCGCGGATCGTCCTGGCGGACTGGCCCGGCAGGCCGTACATGAGATCGAAATTGAGCGCCGTGATCCCGGCCTCGCGCAGGTGTCTCGCCGCCGATGCGACAACCTCGTAGCTTTGGATCCGGCCAATGGCCACTTGGACTCCCGGATCGAAGTCCTGGACGCCAAGGCTGGCGCGGTTCACGCCGATTTCCGCCAAGGTTTCGGCCAGAGACCTCGTCACATTGCGTGGATCGAGTTCGATCGCGTGCTCAAGATCCGGGGCGAACCGGAACAAGACGCGCAGCAATCCGGCAAGATCCAGAAACGAGGCCTCGCTGAGCAGACTGGGTGTCCCGCCGCCCCAGTGAATATGTCTGACGGGGCCTGCGGCTTTCAAATGCTGTCCGGCCAGTTCGATCTCCTGGCCGAGCGTGCGGGCATAGGCCGCCAGCGGCGTATCCTGCCGCGTTGCCTTGGTGTGGCAGCCGCAATAGTGACAGATCTCCCGGCAATAGGGCACATGGAGATACAGGGACAGCGTATCTGCGGGCCCAAGCTTGTCGAGCCAGCGCGCGTAGGTGTCGCCGGTCACGCCTTCATGGAAATGAGGCGCGGTCGGATAACTGGTGTAGCGCGGCACCGTCCGCATGGCGTAGGAGAGATCTTGCTCGTTCATGACCGGCAGCTTTGCCGGTTTGGTTAAGGCGCGCTTTGATATCGCTCAATCCGCCGCGCGCTGGCGGGCAAATATCACGTGGTCCGGAATGCCGAAGGGCGGCCGGCGCGCCCGCCTGCGCCCGAGCCGCCGGTTGAGCCAGCTGTCGCGCCGCCAAGAGTTCAGGGGCAGAGGGGAGGGGGCGGCGGTTGCTGGGGCCACGCTGATCCATTCCGGCCCGCGTTTTTGGACAACCGGTATCCAGTTGAGGGGGCCGCGCCGGGGGGCGTAATTGGACACCAAAACGGCCATCTCAAGTGGATTCACTGCGGGATATCCTTAAGGAGCATCACGTATTTTCCCTCTGCGAAACAATCTCCACGTATCTGTCCACCTTCAAATGGCGGTCAAAAGCGCTCTGTTGATTTGAATCAACGCCCCCCAGGCCCCGGCATGCGCATGGTCGCGGCTATCGTTGGCACCTTGTAACGATTTTCTAGACTGGGGCGCTGAAAATGGCACAGCAAAAGGCCGGAATGCTTTCGCTTGAGGAGGGGGGATTTGCTCTCTTTCTCGTGCTCTTGGCATTCGCCTGCCTGATCGTGGCAGGAAAAACATTCGATCAAGTGATGGCGTTTCACGCGAGCGTGGGCGCGCTTATCGCCGCAGGCGGCGTGTTCTATATCTTCAAAAACTACTTCGATGACGGCGGGGTGCAGATCCCGCAAGAAATCGATGGAAAGCCCAACTACAACCTGGGTCCGATCAAGTTTGGCGCCGTTGCGGCGATGTTCTGGGGTATTGCCGGTTTCACCGTCGGCCTGATCATTGCCCTGCAGCTCGCTTATCCGGCGTTGAACTTCGATCTGCCCTGGACCAACTTTGGCCGCTTGCGTCCGTTGCACACCTCGGCGGTGATTTTCGCGTTTGGGGGCAACGTGCTTCTGGCGACCTCCATGTATGTGGTTCAGCGCACATCGCGGGCCCGCATGCCGGGCAAGATCCTGCCTTGGTTCGTGATCGTCGGGTACAACGTGTTCATCCTGATCGCCGGAACCGGGTATCTGCTCGGTGTCACGCAAAGCAAGGAATACGCTGAGCCAGAGTGGTATGCCGACTTGTGGCTGACCATCGTCTGGGTCGCTTATCTGCTCCTGTTCCTTGGCACGATCTGGAAGCGCAAGGAGCCGCATATCTATGTGGCCAACTGGTTCTATCTTGCCTTCATCGTCACCATCGCGATGCTGCATATCACGAACAACCTGGCCGTCCCGGTGTCGATCTATTCGACCCAGTCGGTGATCGTCTGGTCGGGTGTGCAGGATGCCATGGTCCAATGGTGGTACGGCCATAACGCGGTGGGCTTCTTCCTGACCGCAGGCTTCCTCGCCATCATGTATTACTTCGTGCCCAAGCGCGCCGAGCGGCCGGTTTATTCCTACCGCTTGTCCATCGTGCACTTCTGGGCGCTGATCTTCATCTACATCTGGGCCGGTCCGCACCACCTGCACTACACGGCGTTGCCGCAATGGGCATCGACCCTCGGAGCGACCTTCTCCATCATTCTGTGGATGCCGTCCTGGGGTGGCATGATCAACGGTCTGATGACCCTTTCGGGGGCCTGGGACAAGTTGCGCACCGATCCGGTTCTGCGGATGATGGTGGTGTCCGTTGCCTTCTACGGCATGTCGACCTTCGAAGGTCCGCTGATGAGCTTGCGGGCGGTCAACTCCCTGTCCCACTACACGGACTGGACAATCGGTCACGTGCACTCCGGTGCGCTGGGCTGGGTTGGCTACATCTCCTTCGGGGCGCTGTACTGCCTGGTTCCATGGCTCTGGAACAAGAAGAGCCTCTACTCGCTCAAGCTTGTGGATTGGCACTTCTGGGTCTCCACCATCGGCATCGTGCTTTACATCACGGCGATGTGGGTCTCCGGCATCATGCAGGGCCTGATGTGGCGTGCCTACGACAGCCTCGGTTTCCTGGAGTACTCCTTCATCGAGACCGTGGAAGCCATGCATCCCTTCTATGTGGTCCGGGCACTGGGCGGCGCACTGTTCGTCATCGGCGCGCTGATCATGGCCTACAACCTGTGGATGACGGTTCGGTATGGCGAGGCTGAAGAAGCCGAAGCCGCACCGACCGGCTCCCTTGCGGCCGCGGAATAAGGGAGAACGACATGTCCATTTGGTCAAAACACCAAATCTTTGAAAAGAACTCCTTCGTTCTGCTCATCGGTATCCTCGTCGCGGTCTCTATCGGTGGCCTGGTCGAGATCGCCCCGCTCTTTTATCTGAAGAGCACCATCGAAAAGACGGAGGGGATGCGGCCCTATACCCCGCTGGAACTGGCGGGGCGGGAGATCTACATCCGCGAGGGATGCTATCTGTGTCACTCGCAGATGGTCCGTCCTATGCGCGACGAACTGGAGCGTTACGGGCACTATTCGCTGGCGGCCGAGTCGATGTACGACCATCCGTTCCAGTGGGGATCGAAGCGGACCGGGCCCGATCTGGCCCGGGTCGGCGGCAAGTATTCCGATGCCTGGCATGTGGAACACCTGATCGATCCGAGATCCCTGGTGCCGGCGTCGATCATGCCTGGCTATCCGTTCCTGGCGGAGAACGAACTGGAAATCCGGGATATCGAGAACATGCTGAAGGCCAACATGTTCGTTGGTGTCCCTTACACCGACGAACAGCTGGCATCGGCGAAGATGGATATCCGGGCCCAGGCCATGCCGGATTCGGATGCGGCCTACGAGTTCGTGGAACGCTGGCCGACGGCCATCGTGCGAGACTACGACGGCAACCCAGAAAAAGTCACGGAGATGGACGCCATGGTGGCCTATCTCCAGATGCTTGGGACGCTGGTCGACTTCTCCATCTATGACGACAAAGCAAACCTGAGGTAACGGCTATGAACGAGACATATACCGCCGTCGCGGGCTTCGCTCAGACATGGGGCCTGCTCTACTTCATGGCGCTGTTTGCAATCGTCCTCGCCTATGCGCTCTGGCCGAGAAACGGCAAGAAGTTTGACGAGGCCGCCCAAATCCCGTTCCGGGAGGACTGATCCATGGCTGACACACATAAAAAGGAAGTCGACAAGCTGTCCGGTATCGAGACGACCGGGCATGAGTGGGACGGGCTCAAGGAGCTCAACAACCCGCTTCCCAAATGGTGGTTGTATACCTTCTACGCGACCATCGCCTGGGCCGTCGTCTACTGGGTGCTCTATCCGTCCTGGCCGCTGGTTTCCACCTACACCAAGGGTGTTTTGGGATCGAGCCAGCGGGCGGAGGCGGTCGCGGCCTATGAAGATGGGATCGCGGCGCGTTCGGTGTTCGGCGACAGGATCGTTGACGCCACCCTGGAAGACATCAACGCGGACCAGGAGCTGCAGCAATTCGCCATGGCGGCCGGTCAGGCCGCCTTTGGTGACAACTGTGCGGCGTGTCATGGGGCCGGCGGAACGGGGTTCGAAGGCTATCCCAACCTCCAGGATGACACCTGGCTGTGGGGCGGAACGCTGGAGGATATCCACTACACGCTGCTGCATGGCATCCGGGTCGCTAATGATGAAGCCCGTTTTGGCGACATGCCGGCCTACGCCGACATCTTCTCCAAGGAGGAGATCGCTCAGGTCGCCAACTACGTTGGCTCGAAGGTGGGTCTCGAGCCGGAAGCCGGCGTCGATCTTGCCGCCGGTGAGCAGCTCTATCTCGACAACTGTGCGGCCTGCCACGGGGATGATCTGAACGGAATGCAGGAGGTCGGTGCGCCGAACCTCAATTCCGCCAACTACCTCTATGGCAAGTCCATCGAGGCGATCGCGTCCCAGGTGGCCAATCCGCGCAACGGCGTGATGCCCGGGTGGAAGGACCGTCTGGAGCCGGCCACGATCAAGTCGCTGGCAATCTATGTGCACTCCTTCGGGGGTGGGCAGTAGGAGACTTTCCGGAGCCGGGACACTTGCTCTCCCGGCTCCGGTTTGATCCGGCGCAAAGCCACGCTGGTGCGCTGGTTCTATGAATAGTTTGATTGTTTTCGGTTGGAGAAGGAGACCGGCCGGAGGCAAGAAAAAGGGTTCTATTGGGGCAGAACCCGCTCATGGAAAAAGGACGGACGGCATGGTTTCCGAAACCGAAGCCGAAAAGACCGACCACTCCGAGGAGTGGTTCGCGTCGGCAAAGAAGATCTATCCGATGGCCACCCATGGCCTGTTCCGCAGGATCAAGTGGGGCCTCCTCTTCTTCACGCTCGGCATCTACTATTTCCTTCCCTTCATCCGCTGGGATCGGGGTCCCAATGCGCCCGATCAGGCTGTGCTTGTCGACCTTGACGGGCGGCGGGCCTATTTCTTCTTCATCGAGATCTGGCCGCAGGAAGTCTACTACCTGACAGGCCTGTTGATCATCGCGGCTCTGGCGCTCTTTCTCATGAATGCGATCGCGGGCCGGATCTGGTGCGGTTATCTGTGTCCGCAAACGGTCTGGACCGACCTGTTCATGTTCGTCGAGCGGAAGGTGGAAGGCGACCGCCGGGAACGGATGGCGCTCGACAGGGCGCCTTGGAGCGGATCCAAGGTCGCCAAGCGGGCAACCAAACACTTCCTCTGGCTGATGATCGCCTGGTGGACCGGTGGCGCATGGGTTCTCTATTTCAACGACGCCCCGACGCTTGTCTATGAATTGGCGACCTTCCAGGCGCCCATGGCAGCCTATGTCTGGATCGGCATTCTGACCGCGACTACCTATCTTCTGGCCGGGTTCATGCGCGAGCAGGTCTGCATCTACATGTGCCCCTGGCCGCGGATTCAGGCTGCCTTGACCGACGAAAAGGCGCTCAACGTCACCTATCGCTGGGACCGGGGCGAGCCGCGCGGATCGCTCAAGCAGAACAAGGAGCTTGAGCTGAAGGGCATGCCCGCGGGCGACTGTATCGACTGCTTCCAGTGCGTGCATGTCTGCCCCACCGGGGTCGACATCCGAAAAGGGACCCAACTCGACTGTATCCAGTGCGGCCTGTGCATCGACGCCTGCGACAACATCATGACAAAGGTGGGCAAGCCAACGGGTCTCATCGGCTACGACACGGACGAGAACATCCAGCGCCGGATCGAGGGCAAGGAACCGGTTTACGAGATCGTCCGTCCCCGGACCGTGATCTATGCCGCGGTTATCGCGATCGTCGGAGCCATCATGCTGTTCGCGCTCTTGACCCGCGACTTTGCCGATATCAGCGTTCTGCATGACCGCAATCCGGTCTACGTGACCCAGTCCGATGGCACGATCCGCAATGGCTACACCGTCCGTCTGTCGAACAAGCGTACGCATCCGCGCACTTTCATGCTGCATGTCGAAGGCATGCCCGACGGTACGAAGGTTCAGGCAACCGGTGTGGAGACGGTGTTCGCCGACCGTCCGCTTGTCGAGGTCGGGCCGGACACCACTCGCGAAATCCGGGTGATCGTCACGTCTCCGCCAGGCGTCGACATGCCGGAAAGCACGCCGGTGACGTTCCGGATCACCGAATCCGTCATGGGCGAAGTCATCACGGCGAAGGACTTCTTCAAAGCGCCCTAGGCGGCCACGTCACGCTCCCACCCGGTGCCCCGGACGGCATCGGGCGGGAGGAACCATTTTCGTCCCAGGACCTGGCGAGGGGCTCAGGCAGGACGCTTTAACGGGAGAATACCATGACCATGACCCACCCGGAGCTGAAGCACTCCAAGCCGGTGACGGGCCGGACGGTGCTCATCTGGCTGCTCTGCTTTTTCGGCGTGATCTTCGCTGTCAATGGTGTCTTTCTCTACTTCGCCCTGGGCACATTTCCGGGCGTCGCGGTCGAAAGCTCCTACGAGGCCGGCCAAGCCTACAATCAGGAAATCGCCGCTGCGAAGGCCCAGGCTGAACGCGGCTGGCAGGTCGAAACCGCCATCGAACGGACCGCGGGCAACGGAGCCGCGTTGTCGGTCACCGCGCTGGATCTGAACGGCCGGCCCATCGTTCAGCATGTCTTTGCCGTCGATCTGAAGCACCCGACCACCGAGGATCTGGATCGCACGATCGTCTTGAGCGAGACGGCGCCGGGGATCTATACCGGGTCTATTGCCGATCTTCACAGCGGCAACTGGAACCTGGTCTTGCATGGCGAAACCTCCAATGGGGAGACGGTCTTCCGCTCCCAGAACCGTGTCTGGCTTGCGGATTAGGGCACTGACATGACCGTGCATATGCGTGACTGGGATGCCTTCATCACACCGGCGGACGACGGAGCCGTCCACATGGATCTGGCGGTTGAAGGCATCACCTGCGCCGCCTGCATGGGGGAAATCGAGCGCGGCCTCTCGCGTCTGCCCGGTGTGAAGCGGGCGCGGGTCAACCTCACCTCTCACCGGCTCGCCGTCGATTGGGACCGGGAGGCAACCCGGGCCGACGACATCGTGGGTGAACTGAGACGGCTTGGTTACAAGGCGCATCCTTTCGATCCGGCGAGCCAGAAGGAGCGGCAGGATACGATCGGCAAGGAACTCCTGCGATCGATGGCGGTTGCCGGTTTCGCCAGCATGAACATCATGCTGCTGTCGATTTCCGTCTGGTCGGGAAACGCGACGGACATCACGCCGGAAACACGGGACCTGTTTCACTGGATATCGGCCCTGATCGCGCTGCCGACCGTTGCCTATTCCGGACGCGTTTTCTTTGCCAGTGCTTTTGCCGCTATCCGGAGCGGCCGGTTGAACATGGATGTCCCGATTTCCATTGGCATTTCGCTGGCGATCGGACTGTCCATCGTTCAGACGATGCAGCATCAGCATCATGCCTATTTTGAATCGGCCGTGATGCTGCTGTTTTTCCTGCTGATCGGCCGCTATCTGGACCACAACATGCGCGGACGCACCCGCTCGTTCGCGGAAAACATCGCGGCGCTGAAGGCGGAAGTCGCTGCCCGGATCGGCGAGGACGGACTGATCCGCGAGGTTCCGCTGTCAAAAATCGAACCGGGCGATCTGGTCCTGGTCCCGGCCGGGGACCGTGTGCCCGTCGACGGCGTGATTGAAGAGGGCGTCTCCGAAATCGATCAGAGCCTCGTGACGGGCGAGAGCGTTCTGGTGCCGGTCGCGGGCGGCGCCCGGGTCTATGCCGGAACACTGAACGGGGATGGTGCCTTGAAGGTCCGGGTGTCTGCGGCCTCCGGTGCCACGCTGCTGGATGAGGTCAACCGCCTGCTCGAAACCGCGGCCCAGGCCAAGTCGCATTATGTCCAGATCGCCGACCGGGCGGCCCGGCTCTACGCGCCGGTTGTCCATACGGCCGCGGCGCTGACCTTCGCCGCCTGGACCTTGTGGGGACTGGGTTGGCAGCCCTCTCTCGTCATCGCGATCTCCGTCTTGATCATCACCTGTCCCTGCGCGCTCGGACTTGCCGTGCCGGCGGTTCAGGTCGTGGCATCGGGTCAGCTTTTCCGGTCCGGCGTCCTCTTGAATTCCGGGGATGCCATCGAACGGCTCGCCGATATCGACATGATCGTCTTCGACAAGACCGGCACGCTGACAACCGCCGAACCGGAGTTTTGCGATCCCGTGGACCCCAAGGATCCCGTCCTGGCTCTCGGCGGGCGCCTGGCCTTGTCCAGCCGCCATCCCCTGTCCGTCGCCTTGTTGCGGGCGACAGGCGCGCTGGTGCCGTTCGATGAGGTGCGGGAAGTCTCCGGCGCCGGCGTGGAGACGGATGTGGAAGGCCAGCTGCTGCGCCTTGGAAGTCCGGCCTTCTGCGGCGCCGAACCGGCGCGGGTCAGCGACATGCTCCGCGCACATCCGGGTGCGTCCCTCCTGGCCGTTCGCCTCGGCGGGGAGCCGGTTCGCCTGCTGGCGCTCCGCCAGAAAATCCGCTGCGATGCGGCCCAGACGATTTCCGCCCTTTCCTCACTTGGGCTGGAGATTGAAATCCTGTCCGGCGATCAGCCCGGCGCGGTCGCAGCCGTCGCCGAGGAACTGAAGGTCGGGGCCTGGCAGGCCGCCATGCAACCCGCGGACAAGATCGCCCGTCTTGACGCGTTGAAGGCCGCTGGCCGCAAGGTGCTGATGGTTGGGGACGGCCTCAATGACGCGCCCGCGCTTGCCGGAGCGCATGTTTCGTTGTCCCCAGTGACGGCGGTTCACCTGAGCCAAGCGGCCGCGGATGCGATATTTCTGGGCGATCGGCTCGCACCGGTCTTGCATGCGTACCGGATTTCGAAACGCGCGCGCCGCGCGATCGAGGAAAATCTCTGGATCTCCGCCATCTATAACCTGATCGCCGTTCCGATCGCCGTTGCCGGATTTGTCACGCCTTCGATCGCGGCAGCTGCCATGTCCGCATCGTCCATCGCGGTGACCGCCAACGCGCTTCGTTTGCGGTGGGGGGAAAAGCGGGCGCTTGAATTCGGTGATGACCGGATGTCATCTTCGGCAAAGAAGCGGTTCCACCAGATTCAGCCACAGGGCTGAACGGAGATAAAAAATGGATGTCCTGGTGTTCTTGATCCCGATTGCGCTTTTTCTTGGCGCTCTCGGTCTGGCCGCCTTTCTTTGGTCGTTGAAGAGCGGTCAGTATGATGATCTGGAAGGGGCCAAGTGGCGCATTCTGGACGATGACGATTTGCCCGACAAGTGACGCTGCGAGGGGGCTATCCCCGGACCACGCCGCGCGGCAGGGCCTTGGCCGTGTGAGCACCGGACCGGATGGTCCCAGCAGGACTGGCCAAGCGAAAACGTGGGCGGCATTTAAACGACCGTTGCGACAACCATTGTGATCGCGATCAGCACCAATCCGATCCCCGATGCCAGCAAGATGTTTTCCCGATAAGGCGAGCGAGGACCGTTCATCGCAAAGGGGGATCGCGCGATATTGAGCGGTTCCTCGGACCCGGGTGTCAGGTTCTTTTTTCTCATCAACATCCGATTCTTCAAACGCCGGTGTGGGCGTGCACTTCGAATGCGATCACGTATGCATATGAAATTTAAAGCGAAAGTTAAACCCAAACCGGAAAGCCTGTTAACGCGGAGGAATAATTCCTCTACGTAAACAGAGTCTGCCGCCGGACGTACGCACCCGTGCCAGGTGTCTTCTGCCGGCGCGGGAACCGGATCCGGCATCGCGGCTGCCGCGACGCAAAGGGGCTCTGCGGGAGTTTGCCTCGCGATTTATCAGGATATCTGCCCGTTTCTAACTCTCTTTTCAGACTTTCTTGCAAAGGTGTCGGCAAGACATGGAGGGACAGGTGAGCCTAGATCTTGCCTCGCTGACATTTTTGCTCGTCGAAGACAGCGCATATATGCGAACGATTATCCGGACAATGCTTCAGGGTTTCGGGGCACGGCGCATCGTCGAGGCCGAGGACGGCGCCTCGGGTCTTGAAGCTATGGACCGGGCCAATCCGGACATTCTTATTCTCGATTGGGTCATGCCGATCCTGGACGGCGCGGATATGGTGCGCATGATCCGCACGCCGAACAATCCGTTTGCCTATATCCCCATCATCATGGTGACGGCGCATACCGAACGCAGCCGGATCGTCGAGGCCCGGCGGCTTGGCGTGCACGAACTGCTCTCAAAGCCGATTTCGGCCAAGGCGCTTTACCAACGCGTTTCGAGTGTCATTTTGCACCCGCGTGATTTCATTAAGACCGCGACCTATTTCGGCCCCGCCCCTCGGGAAATCCGCAACCGTCAGAAAATCTGGCAGGGCGGGTCGGGCGGTCCGGGCGAGAAGGCGGACGTCACGTCGATCGGTTAAGCGGCGGCATGGCCAGCCGTTCGCCTCAGCCGGTTCGGGAAAGATGTCAATCGGATCGGCGCGCCACCATGCGCGGCGGAAAGCCGGGGTCCCCGTTCTTCTGAAGCGTTGCTGCAGCTTTTCCTGATTCGATTGATCGGGAAGCGAAACGGGATGAAGGTACGCGGGGCGGGCACCAGCCTGGAAGGGCGCAATCGCCTCAGGCGGCCAGGTCTTCGGCCGCCATCAGCGTTTGCAGATCCGCGAGCGCGATGCGGAATTCGGGAACAAGATCAAGGTCGAGCGCGAAATGCTCGTGCAGCCAGTCGAGCAGAAGCTCGCTGTCCACATGCTCATATCCCTCGATCGCTCTGAAAAAGCCGTCAATCGAAACAAGAGATCTTTTGTAGTTGCCCATGGCACACCCCACGCTTCATTGCGCACCATAGTTAATTATTACGGTAAAGAATGTGTAAAACGCAAGACGCCGATTTCTCGCGATGGCAATGACGAGCGGTTTTGATGGTGAATGGGCTTGCAGGTCTCGATCCCATCCCCAATAGTCCGGCCTTAACCGGCGCGGAAAGAAAGCTGCCGGACCAACATGTCGTCTGTTACAGCGGAGGCTGCGTGTCCAAGCCGATTTATGTTATCAACGGTCCCAATCTCAATCTTCTCGGACATCGGGAACCGGAGATTTACGGGCATGAGACCCTTGGGGATGTGGAGCGGACATGCGCGGATCTGGCAAGACATCACCAGCTTGAACTTCGTTTCTTTCAAAGCAATGCCGAACATGAACTGATCGATTGGATCCAGGAAGCGCGCGAAGCGGCGGCCGGGATCATCATCAACCCCGCAGCCTATTCCCACACCTCGATTGCCATCCTCGATGCCTTGCGCGCCTGCAGCTTCCCAGTCCTGGAGGTGCATGTATCCAACATTCATCAGCGCGAGCCGTTCCGGCACCACTCCCACATGTCTGCCAGAGCCGATGGGGTGATTGTCGGCTGCGGAACGCAAGGGTACGAGCTGGCGGTCCTGCGGATGGCGCGGCTTTTGTCGGCCGGCCGGTAGGGCATCTCCTCACAAGACTGGATCGCGTACCGCTTTAATTTGCCCGTGAATTTCTCTCGGAGTTGATCCGGCTTGACCGGCGGTGCGTGCGTTAATAGGCGCGGCCAATGCTGGTATAGCGGAAGCCGCGCTGCAACATGTCTTCCGTTTCGTAGATATTGCGCAGGTCCACCACATTCGGCTGTTTCAGCAGCGACTTGACACGCTCAAGGTCGAGCGCGCGAAACTGGTCCCACTCGGTCACGATCACCAGGGCATCGGCGTTTTCGATCGCATGGTAAGGGCCGTCGCAGAACAGGACATCGGCCATGATGTGACCGGCCTCGCCCATGCTGGCGGGGTCGAACGCGCGGATCTTGGCCCCGGCTTCCTGAAGACGGGATACGATGTCGATGGACGGCGCCTCGCGCATGTCGTCGGTATTGGGTTTGAAGGCGAGGCCCAAGAGCGCGATTGTCTTGCCCGTCACGTCGCCGCCCAGGAAGGAAATGACCTTTTCCGCCATCCGTTTCTTGCGCCCGGCGTTCACCTCGATCACCGAGTTGACGATTTTCAGCTCAGAGCCGGCATCCGTCCCGATCTTGGAGAGCGCCAGCGTGTCCTTGGGAAAGCAGGAGCCCCCATATCCGGGCCCGGCATGCAGGAACTTGCCCCCGATCCTGTTGTCCAGTCCGATCCCGCGGGACACTTCCTGAACATTGGCGCCGACCTTCTCGCACAGGTCGGCGATTTCGTTGATGAAAGTGATCTTGACCGCGAGAAACGCGTTGGCGGCATATTTGATCAATTCCGATGTCCGGCGCTTGGTCACCAGAATGGGCGTCTCGTTCAGGTAGAGCGGTCGGTAGAGCTCGCGCATGACTTTCACGGCGCGCTCGTCCTCGGTGCCGACCACCACCCGGTCCGGGCGTTTGAAGTCGTTGATGGCGGCGCCTTCGCGCAGGAACTCCGGATTGGACACGACAGCGATGTCCGCCGACGGGTTCGTCCGGTTGATGATCGCCTCAACCTCATCGCCTGTGCCCACCGGCACGGTCGATTTCGTAACGACAACCGTGAAGCCATTGATCAGGTGGGCGATCTCCTCGGCCGCCTGATAGACATAGCTCAGATCAGCATGGCCGTCGCCGCGCCGCGCGGGGGTTCCGACCGCGATGAACACCGCGTCGGCTTCGCGCACGGCCTTCGCCGGGTCCGTCGTAAAGAACAGGCGTTCTTCCTCAACGTTTTTTGCGACGAGCTGCTGAAGACCGGGCTCGTAAATCGGAATTTCACCCCGGTTCAGCGCGTCGATCTTGTCCACCGCCTTGTCGATGCAGGTCACGACATGGCCGAAATCCGCAAAACACGCTCCGGAAACAAGCCCGACATAGCCAGTGCCAATCATTGCGACGCGCATGGCGTAATCCTCACTGTGAAAAACGTGGCGAACCTGATCCGAAAGAGAGGCTTGGCCGAATTGCGAGGTCGCTTACCATGAAACGCCGGCACAAGGCCACAGGCATTGCGCGGTGCGGCAAGAGCGGTTGAGCCCCCTGATGCATCCGGGCCACAGCGGCCTCCCGATACGGCCTTCAAGGTGTGCGCCGGCGGACCGACGGGTCGGAGCGGCCATGCCAGAAATGCCCGCCGCGCGGGCTCAGGCCGACAGCCCGCACCAGCCCGCCGCGAACAGGGCGATGGTCTTGGTTACCCGCTTCAGGGAGGATAGGGACACCCGCTCGTCGATCCCGTGAATGTTTTCGGAAACGGGACCGTAGGTCAGAGCCGGAACGCCTGCATGATTGACGAACAGGGCAGCGTCAAGGTAGCAGGCCATGACCGAGCGCTCCAAACCTGTTCCCGTGGCTTGTTCTTGCGCCCGGGCGAGGGCGGTTTCAGCGCTGCTCGCCCCATCGAGCCGGTACCCGGACTGCATCACACCCACCCATTCTATGTTCGGATGTGCCCGCTTGAGGCGGGGATCGGCATCCGTCAGCAGGGCAATATGCTGTTCGAAGGCCTTGGCGCGTTGCCAAGGATCATCGCCGGGATAAAAGCCTATGCGGCCTTCGAACTCGCAGCCGAAGGGAATAGAGGCGGGCCATTCTCCGCCGGAAATGGTGCCGATGTTCAAGCTCGCCGGGTTGCTGAGGGTCTCGAATCCCCGATGATTTGTCTTTTCGCTGTTCCATTGGGCCTCGAGCTGCCGAAGGCCGCCGATCAGAGCAAGGGCGGCATCGATGGCGCTTATGCCGCTGTCCGGATCGCGGGGATGAGAGGGCACCCCTCTTACGCCGATCTTGAACTTGATGACACCGGAATTGGCGGATACGAGCCGTTCGTCCGTCGGTTCGGGAATGAGCACGGCATCGGCGACGCCGTTTCGCCGGATCGTCTCCGCGGCACCGTTGCCGGTGACTTCCTCATCGATCACCGACTGGATCTGGACCGGTCCGGCGAGCGTGAAGCCGGCCCGGCCGATGGCGTCCAGGGCGAAGATATTCGCCGACAAGCCGGCCTTCATGTCCCCGGCCCCACGGCCGTAGAGCCAGTCGCCGTCCCGATGGGCGGAAAAGGGCGGATAGGTCCAGTGGTCCGGAGCCGCGGTCGGCACGATATCCATATGGGAATTGAGCGCCAGCGAGCGGCCGGACGGGGAGGCGGGCGTTTTGCGCCCGATCAGGTTGTAAGTGTCCTTGTAGTCGATGGTGGCCGGCGAATAGGCCGGATGGACGCCAATCTGGCTCATATCGATGCCAAAGGTCTCGACGTTGTATCCCCGGTCCGCAAGCGCCTGCCCGACAAGCGCTTGAGCCGGGGCCTCCGCGCCGCGCAAGGTCGGAACCTGCACGATCGACTGAAGGAAGGCGATCTGGTCTTCGAAAGCGGCATCGACGGCCGCGCAGATCGCATCTGCCCTGGCGGGCGCGAGCTTGAAAGACATGGCAGCACCAAGAGTTTGGATCAGCGGGTGTTCAATCGGACTCGATTTAACACCCAAAGCTGATCGCTTTTTGAGTTGCCGAGCATCTGTGGGCGTTTCCAGCACAACGCCCGATGCTCTAGAGCATCACACGGATCAAACGCCCAAACCACCGACACAGGCGTATTTGATGTTCAGGTAATCGTCGAGACCGTATTTGGAGCCCTCGTTTCCAAGGCCGCTGTCCTTCACCCCGCCGAAAGGTGCGACTTCCGTGGTGATCACCCCTTCGTTGATCCCGACCAGCCCGTATTCCAGCCGTTCCATCACCCGGAAGGTCCGTCCCAGATCCCGCGTGTAGAAATAGCAGGCGAGCCCGTATTCGGTATCGTTGGCACGGGCGACCGCCTCGTCTTCCGTCTCGAAGCGGAACAGGGCTGCAAAGGGGCCGAAGGTTTCTTCCTGGGCGACCCGCATGTCCGGTGTCGCATTGATGGCAAGCGTGGGGGCATAGAACGTGCCGGCATTGCCGACGCGGGTTCCTCCGGTCAGAATGCGCGCGCCCTTGCCCTTTGCGTCCTCGACATGGGCCTCGACCTTGGCTAGGGCTGCGGCATTGATCAAAGGCCCTTGTGTGACCCCGGCGTCGAGCCCGTTGCCGGGCTTAAGCTGCTCCTCGATGGCCGCCTTGAACTTTTCAGCGAATGCGTCGTAGACGCCGGCCTGAACATAGATCCGGTTTGCGCACACGCAGGTCTGCCCGCTGTTGCGGAACTTGGAGCCGATGGCGCCCGCGACGGCCTTGTCCAGATCGGCATCGTCGAAGACGATGAAGGGCGCGTTGCCGCCCAGTTCCATGGACACCTTCTTCATGTGCTTGCCAGCCTGCTCGGCCAGCAGTTTGCCAACCCGGGTGGAGCCGGTGAACGTGATCTTCCGCAAGGCCGGGTTTTCGCACATTTCCGCGCCAATCTGCGGCGCGTCGCCGGTCAGGATATTGATGACACCTGCCGGCAAGCCGGCCTTTTCCGCCATGATCGCGAAGGCGAGCGCCGAGTAGGGCGTGAACTCGGACGGTTTGATCACGATGGTGCAGCCCGCGGCGAGCGCGGCGCCCAGTTTGCGGGCGATCATGGAATTCGGAAAGTTCCAGGGAGTGATGGCCCCGACGACGCCTACCGGTTCCTTGGTCACCAGAATCCGGCGGTCTGCCCATGGCGAGGGAATGATGTCGCCGTAGACCCGCTTGGCCTCCTCGGCAAAGAACCGGATGTATTTCACACCGAGAACGATTTCACCCTTCGCTTCGGCCAGCGGCTTGCCCATTTCGCTCGTCAAAAGCGCGGCGAGATCATCCAGCTCCGCCAGGATGGCATCGCAAAGCTTGTGCATCAGGTCACCGCGTGCCTCGGCGGTCAGCTTCTTCCAATCGGCCATGGCGATATGGGCGGCTTCGATGGCGCGCGCGGTTTCGGCGCGCCCGCAATTTGGCACCGTGCCGATCACCGCGTCGGTGGCAGGATTGGTCACCTCGATCACCTGACCGCTGTCGGCACCGGTCCAGGCTCCGTTGATGTACACAAATTGCTTCAGAAGGGCGGGATCGAATGACATGGTCGTCTCCGGGAACAGGGGGAAGGGACCGATAGCGCGGTCGATAAGTGAAACGCTGGGCGGTCACGGACTTGATTAAAAAAGGATCGGGGTCAAGACAAGATGGCGATGCCGGAATTGAAAGACCGGCCGTTGCGCCGGGGCACTGACTGGGAGGTGGAGGCTGGTGCTGGCCTCGCCCCCGGACAAGGTCAGTCGCGGTCTTCCAGACGGGCCTTGAGCTGTTCGATTTCCTCGGCCAACGACACGGCATGACGATGCACGCGATCAAGCGCAAGCCGCATGCTATCCAGATCCGCCGGTGCCGCGTCGTCCTGCATCGGCGCCGCTCCGCGTCCGACCAGAAGCCATGTCGGCGATACGTTCAGGACACCGGCAAGCAGAACGAGCTTGTTCGAGCGCGGTTCCGAGCGGTCGCTTTCCCAGCCCTGGAGGGTCGAGGTCTTGATGCCGAGGCGGCGGGCCAGTTGCGCGGTTGAAAGCCCGATGGCGTCCCGGGCCTTGCAGATGCGCTCACCCAGCGTGTAGTCGCTGTTGGTTCCAGACATGTCGGCGTCGGCGGCTTCCTGGAGATGTCTCAATGCCATGACGTTCCTTTTCGTGTCGGGGCGGCCAGCCGTGCACACCGGCCAAGGTTCTTCAACCTCGCATGGCTGCCGGGAACCTGCAACAGTCACGCGTCCCCATGTCGGGCAGGGCAAACGCGGGCGTCGGGTTTGGAAGGGGGGATCCGCAATTTTGCCCGGCATGCCCGGCACGTCAGTATTCGCGTTCGAAAAAAATGCCGGCCTTGGAGGATCCGTCGGCGCCAACCTCCCCGCGCAATTTCAAGCCGCGGTCCAGTTCGATATCGACCTGGACCCGGCTCGACTCGCTGCCCGCACCCTGTTCCACGCCGAGATAGATGTTGTCGTTGATGTACTTTCCGACCGCAAGCGACGGGCCGCCTTCGCCATCGGTGTTCACGTCCACGACATCCAGTCCCAGAGACCGGCGAACCGCGGCGAGCGGACCGTTGTCGCTCCCGCCCGTCAGTGTCGCTATAGAGCCGGCGAGCTGGGCGATTTGCGCCGGCGAGAGATTGCCCATCTCCTTGCCGAACAAAAGAAGGGCCAGAACTTCGTCCTGCGGCAGTTCGGGCGCGGATGTGAAGGCGATGGCCGGGTCATCGGCGGGTCCCGAGACGGTCACCGTGATCTGCGTGCCGCGCACGGATGTCGTGGCCGTGAACGCCAGATCCGGGGTCAGCGAGCCATTGAAGGTGGCGCTGCCGGAGGAAAACTGAAGCCTGCGGGTCAGGATGTTGAACTGACCGCGGCGCAGGTTGAACGATCCGATCGCCTGCGGCTCCGCCGTGGTTCCGACAATCCGAAGATTGCCCTGGAGTTCCGCATCAAGCCCGCGCCCGCGAACGAAAATCCTGCCCGGTGCGGAAAGGGTGACATCGAGCCGGGGCGGCTGGGCTTGGGAACCGGACGCTGGCCGGTCTGCCTTGTCTCCCCCGAGTTCTGCCACCTGCTTTCGCACGGCTGGCGGCGCGTTGATATGGCGCACGGCCACCGGGGAAACCGCTCCGGCAAGGGTTTCCGGCACGGATATATCGGCCTTGTTGATGGTCACGGTTCCGGAGATCAGGGCGGATCGGGAGGGGCTTGCCAGCGGACCCGATACGCTCAGACCGGCGTCGACCAGCGCGTTCACCAAACCTGCCTGGATGTACCGGCCCTGATCGATGCGCGCGGAGATATCTGCCGGCATTTCATCCCCGAGCCCGACCGTGCCCGAAGCCGACAGCGTTCCGCCCGTGGCGATGTCGGCCCGGATGTCCTTGATGGCAATCGTGTCCTGGTTGGCGGAAACACTGCCGGTGACATTCCTGACGGTGAAGCCGGTGGAAAGTCCGGTGACGGACACATCCTGCGGAAGCGCGTCGATGGAGTAGAGCGGCGCGGCAAGTGTACCGCCGACCCGGCCCTTGATGCTCATGGTGCCGGTGGCGCGCAAACCCGCTTCGGTCAACTGCCTGCGGGCAAGAGCCAGAGGCACGGCGCCTTCCAGGCTGATGTCGATGGCTTGCCGGTCTGCCAGACCCAGCGCGCCGGTCGCGGTGACGCCAAGGCCTGACGGCCCGCTCACCCCGGTGGTCAACTCAATGCGGCTGGAGCGCATGGACCCTTTCGTTGTCAGCTCCAGGGCCGGGATACCATTGTCCCGCAAGGGAGCCGCGGTCAGGCCGGCACCTGTGATCGACCACGCGGCGGCAGGATTATCGGCGGACCCGGTGGCGGTGATCTGCCCGCTGAGCGTTCCCCCGAGCCCGAGGCCGGGCTGCACGGCATTGACCAATGACAGCGGCACCCGGCTCAAATCGGCCTTCATGTCCAGCGTTTCACCCGCCTGTCCGGACACGGTCAGACGTCCGTCGCCGAGAGCCAGGGCGAGTTGCGGGATGGCAACGGCCTGGTCCTGGATGTCGACCGTCGCAGGCTCGGCAAGGCGGGTCGTCAGCCGCTGATACCGACCGTTGAGCTGTGACAGGGCGAGGCGGTATCCGCCCTCGATGGTGGACAGGTCACCGGCAAGCGACAGGCCATCGGACGACCCGCCTGCGGACAACCGGATCTCGGCGTTCAGTGCGGTTGCTTGTGGCCCCGGGCGCGCGGACAGCGTGATCTTGTGGATCGGCTGCCCGCCCGCCAACAGGTCGTCCACGCTGACGTCGGCTTGCAGGGCGGCGGGATCGAACGGCGCGGGCAGGGCAAAGGTCAACCTGGTGCTGGCAAGATCGAATCCGGGACCGCGGATCTTGGTGCCCGAGAGATCGGCCGTGAGCCTGGAGCCGCTATCGTCCCCGACAGCCTTGATCGAGCCGGAAAGCGCGCCGCCAATGTCTGTCAGAAGCAACGGGGAGAGTTCGCCAAGCTGAGGCGCGTTTATCTCGATTGAGCCTGTCAGCGTTTCCAGAACCCGGCCGGTGTCCCCGATCGTAAAGCCGCCGGTCGCACGGTTGCTGCCAAGCAGGGCCTCAAGCGGCTCGATGCGCGTGGTGCCGTCCGCGCTTTCCACATCGGCCTCGATCGACAAAGGTAAGTCGCCAAGCCGCGCGGTCACACTGAGGGAGCCCTGCGGCGCCACCGCCTGGGCCCGAGCGTCCAGATCGATCCGGAGATCCTTGAGTGCCGTTCCCGCAAGGAGGATCTCCGCTGAGTTTCCTTCCAAATCGACGCTCAGGCCGTCGAACGGGCCGTTGAGGGACAGATCGAACGCCAGCTTGCCGGACAATTGGGGATCGATGCGCGACAGATCCGGAAGCTGGGCGTCGAACTGTGAATCCAGACTTGCGTTTTCGTATTCACCGCTCCCATTCAGGATCAAGCCGGCACTGGTCAGCGACAGGTTTTCAAGGTCTAGCGACGATAATTGGTTGCCGGTAACCCTGAAAGAAAGACGCGGTTCAGGGCCAAGAAGGCCATCCACGGCGGCAATCCCGGAGGATAGCCCGCGGGCCGCGGTCGAAAGATCCGCTGTCAACGTCAGATCCCGCGGATTGCCGGCCACATTGAACGTGGTCGCCAGCGCCCCCGTGAGCGGAAGACCGGCCAGATCCTCGAAGCTTTTCAGATTTGCCACCTGGAGCTTGCCCTGCGCGTTGGCCTCGGTCGGTGTAGCGCTGGCGCCATCCAGAATGAGGGTGGCTGCGGATGTGGTGACTTGCGCGTGGGTCAATTCCGCGAGGAGGGGCCGGCGGGCCAGCCGCCCGGTTGCTTCCAATCCGATGCCGCCGTTCAACGCGGCCAGTTCGGGCATGGCGGCGGAGACCCCGGAGACATCAAGTTTCACGGAAAAGTCACTGGCCAGGGTTTCGGGTGTCAAATTGGCGCCCTTACCGCTGATGGTCAGGTTTGCCGCCTCGAAATGCCCTTCCGCCGTCTGCACCCGTCCCGCGGTGAGCGACAACGACCAATCGGCCGCATCCCGCCGCCCGGCGAGCCTGGTCTCGATTCTAGCGGGGCCGAAGGCCACGCGGCGGTCGCCCATGTCGACAGCGATCAGCGCCCCGCCGCCAGCCGAAACGTCCAGATCCATGGAGCCGTCGAACCGGCTGAAATCTTGATCGGTCACCGCGTTGGCCGTCAGATTGAGCGTGCCGGTTGACAGCTTGAGGTCGGCAGCCAGCGGTTTGAAGTCTGCCGAGAACCGGGCCGTTCCGGCGATGTCGGTGGTTCCCAGAAAGAAGGCGGCCGCTTCCGGCGGCATGAGCGGCTCGATCTGGCCGTCAAGGTCGAAGGTCAACTGCCGCTGCTGGGCATCGCTGGTCAAGCGGGCGGTGCCGCTCACCGTCGGCTGCCTGTCCAGCGCGAGAGACAGAGAGGCGGCCCAATCCGTCAGCGGGCCGCTTCCGGTGAGCTTGGCGGTCAGGCCGGGAAGGCCCTCCACCTGTAGCAGATTGGCGATCAGCCCATCGCGGGGCTCGTCCACGTCCAGATCGAAGGACAGTTGTTCTGCTTCGGGAGCGAACTCCAGATCGGCGGAAATTGCCCCCTGGATGCCATCGATCCGCTGCACATCGAGACTGGCCGACAGCACAAGAGGATCGGGAATGAGCCGGGCGGCCCCGGAAACGGCAATCGAGACATCGGTGCCGATGACCGGCGCCCCCAGTGATACGTCCTTCAGGTCGACCCGATCGACCGTCAGGCCGATACCGGGAAGCGGGGAGCCGTCTGCGGAAGGGGGGGGTGGGTCCTGCCCATCGTCCGGGGCGGGATTTGGCAAACGGGCCAGCAGGATCTCACCGGCCCGGATCTCGGAGATACTGGCTGTGCCGGTCAAAAGCTCAAGCGGCCGCCAATCCACGGCGAGCGAACGCGCATCGAACCAGACGCCGTTTTCATCGGCCAGTTCAACGGCCGCCACCCGGATCTGCGACAAGCCCAAGCCGATGGACAATCCCTCCACCGAAACTGTCCGTTTGTCGGAGGAGGCGAGCGAGGATAGGACGCCGGACAGCAACGCCTGTCCTGCCGGAACCTGCAAGACCAGAAGCACGACCACAGGTATGGCCAGCACGAAGAGCACGAGCCAGACAAGGCTGCGGAGGAAGCGCGTCACGTAGGTCATGGCCCTCTCAAGGACGTCTCATCAGAACGCCTGACTTAATCCCACATATAAGGCAAAGTCGGGGTCGTCCTTCTCCGGATCAAGGGGAATGGCCGCATCAATTCGCAGCGGTCCGATCGGCGTATAGTACCGCAACCCTGCACCAACGCCGATTTTCAGGGGTTGCGAGAAATCCGGGATCTCATCGGTGAACGCATTGCCCGCGTCGACAAACCCCACGATGCCGATGGTGTCGGTGGCCTTGATGCGCACTTCGCCGGACAGTTCCACGAGAGAGCGGCCGCCGGTGACCTCACCATTCAGCCTTGGTCCCACATTGCGGTAGGCATAGCCCCGTATGGACCCGCCGCCGCCCGCGATAAACCGCTGGCTGGCCGGAATCTCATCGACCTCCGGACCGACAATACTGCCGGCTGAAATCCGTCCGGCGAGAATGAAACGCCTGGCTTCGTCAAGTGCGAGATAGGACGACGCCGTGCCCTTGATGAACACCATCGCGTTTTGATTCAGCGTGTCGTAGGCCGGTTCGGCGCTGAGGACCGCGAAAATGCCCCGGCTGGGATCCAGCTTGTCGTCGCGCGTATCGTAGGTGAGGTCCGCGGGCAAACCGACGAGCAGGTAGTCCTCGTCGCCGAATGCATCGGTCTCGTTCGCATAGTAGACCTTGCCGCCTGCACGTCCCGACAGGTGCTTGTTGAATTCACGCACATAGTAGGCGTCGTACGTAAGGCTGCGGCTGGTATAGGCGTCCGGGCTCTCCTGGCGCGCGCCAAGGCTGGTGGTGAAGCGGGTCAGCGGCCCGAACGCGCCCGGTTTATCGAAGGCGACGCGGGCCGAATATTCCATATCCATCAGGTTTTCGTTGCCAATCCGCCCAACCGAGCCCTCGACCGACAAAAGCTCGCCACGGCCGAACAGATTGCGCCGGCGCCAATAGGCTTCCAGGCCGAACCCTTCCGAACTTGACCAGGAGGCCCCTGCGCCAATCACATGCCGTTTGCGTTCTGTGACCTCGATGGTGAGGGGCATCTGGCTGTCAGGCCCGGCCACCTCGCCTTCCACGATCCGGATGGAGGAAAAGATGCCGAGATCATTAAGCCGCTTGCGCGCGGTTTCCAGCACTTGCGGACTATAGACTTCCCCTTGCGGGATCATGGCCTGCTGGACGATGAAATCCGCATCGGTGACTTCCGAGCCGCTCACGCTGACACCGCCGAAGCGGGCCTGCGGGCCGGACGCCGCTGTCAAGGTCACGTCGAGTTCATCATTGGCGTGGTCGGCGACGATGACCCGTTCCTTGATCCGGGCTTTGGGATAGCCGCGTTCGCGGAGCAGGGCCGTCAAGCGGGATTCGGCGGAGAGGATCAGCGTCGATCTTGCCGCATCGCCAGGCTTCAGGCCCCAAAAGGCCGGATCGGTCGACAGTCCCGGGTCAAGGTCCTGTCCGTCGCCGCCTTGAAACCGGATCTGAACCTTGCCAAAGGAAAAAAGCGGTCCGGGATCGACCGTGATTGCGACGGGAACGGGCTGGCCGCCGGGTATGTCGCCGGTTGCCAGGGTCTGTTCGAGGCTGGTGCCCGCCAGATCGATGGTCAGCGTCCCGCCATAATAGCCGTCTTCATAAAGCCGCGCGACAAGCCGGTCGCGATCCCCCAGAGCCCGCGAGATCAGCCCGGCTTCGCCAGAGGGCAGGGTTTCGCGCTGAGTGAACAGGGCAGAGGCCGCCTCAAGCCGCGGTTTCAGCTCCGCGTTGCCGTTCAAGACTGTGATAACAGGGGTGTAGGCCAACGGGTCGGGCACCGCCTGTTCCTGTGGTTCGGAACTTTCAAAAAATGTCCATCCGAAGAACTCAAAGGCCTTCGCCGGCACCGGTGCGAGCGTCACGACACCTGTAAGCAGACTTGCAGCCAGAACCATTTTGCACGCATGGCGCGCGCGCAAATATCCTGTTCGCTGCCGACCGTCGCGCTGCCAGCGTGAAAACGCGTCTGGTAGCCGGCCGGATCCGGCTGGGTTGGACGGTTGACTCGTCACTACCTTCCGCCTGCAACTAGGGGCGTTCATTACCGGGCAACGCGCCGATGCGCGCTCCCCCCGAACCACCTCCATCCCAATCCCCAAGCCCTATTCGAGATTGGTTAAAAGAGTCTCTGTACCGTAGACCACAGGGCGTTCGACTGCACAAGGTCATGTGGCACTGGGGCACAAGGTGGAACCGGAAGCCAAATCTCTCAGAAAATAGGCTCTTCCTCGGAAAGATGGAGTTGGCGGCGGGCCGCCGTCAACGTATTGGCCATCAACATGGCGATGGTCATGGGCCCAACGCCCCCCGGCACGGGCGTGATCGCCCCCGCAACCTTAGCGGCCTCTTCATAGGCGACATCGCCGACCAGCCGTGTCTTGCCTTCGCCGCGCTCGGGAGCGGGGATCCGGTTGATCCCGACATCTATGACGGTCGCTCCCGGCTTGATCCAGTCACCGCGCACCATTTCGGGGCGTCCGACCGCCGCAATGACGATATCTGCGCCGCGCACCACGCTTGGCAGATCCCGGGTCCTGCTGTGCGCGATGGTGACGGTGCAGCTTTCCTGCAACAACAGGCTTGCCATGGGTTTGCCAACGATATTCGACCGGCCAATCACGACGGCGGTCTTGCCCGAAAGCGCGCCTTTCAGGGCGCGCTTGATGAGCACGAGGCAGCCGGCCGGAGTGCAGGGAACCATGGCTCTATCGCGTTCACCTGTCGTCAGAAGGCCCACATTGATCGGATGAAATCCGTCGACATCCTTTTCCGGTTTGATGAGGCGGAGGACCTTGCTTTCATCGATATGGCTTGGAAGGGGAAGCTGGACCAGAATGCCGTGAATGGCGGGATCCTCGTTCAACTGCTGGACAAGGGTCAGGACATCGGCCTCCGGCGTGTCGGCGGGCAGATCGTGTTTGACGGAATGAAACCCGCATTCACTTGCTGTCTTTTCCTTGTTGCGGACATAGACCTGGCTGGCCGGATCCTCGCCGACAAGCACCACTGCCAGCCCCGGTTTGGCGCCGGTGCTGTCGAAAAGCGCGCCGGTTCGTTTCTGGATCTCGTCGCGCACGGACGTGGCAACAGCCTTGCCGTCGATCACCTCAGCCTGTGTCATGGAATGTCCTATCTGGTGGGTGGGAAGAAGGGGCTGGATGACCGTCTATTGCCAGAGCTTGGATGCCGGGAAAAGGCCGAAAGCGTCTTTCTTTTTTCCACATTCGCCGCCCACCGCCTCCGGGCCGGGTTTTCCGCCCGCCACACTCAACAGGCGTCATCTCTGCGCCAGTCTTCCATCCGGGCACGGGATTCCTGCCGCGCGCAGTTTGCCGGCTGCAGAATCGCCCGCACGGCAACAGGGCGACGTTTGACTTCAGAGCGCCTGCCGTTCCTCGCGCAGGCACTTTGGGCACACTGGCCGCATTCCGGTTCCCGGCGTGAGGCCGCGCTCCGCTTGAAATGTTAACATCAATGTTTCATTGATCATTTTGACTTTACATGAAGCTGGTTTAAGGACTTCTTCAGGCTTTGCGGGTCTTTGGTGTTGCCCTCGCGCAACATGGACCGGGGGTCGTCGGGTAACAGGTTTGGGTTTCTTGGACAGTTGCCGGGAGACCATGCTAACACTCGCGCGTCGAAGCGATCGGATGGCAGTATGAAGTTTTGGACGATACTCTTGTTTGCAGCCGCACTCAGCGGATGTGCGGCGCTTCCAGGAGACGGGCCCGGTGCGATCAACATTTCCTCTGATGAAGTGGAAAACGGCTCGTTGTCGGGCGGCTACACGATGGTGGATCTGTCCCCGGAGAACATCGAGGTCATCCAGCATTACCGTCCAATCGCATTCGCCAACCAATTCAGGTCGGTCGGCGGCGGTGGCAGCACCACGGTTCTGGGTGTCGGCGACACCCTGACCGTCTCGATTTGGGAGGCCTCCCGAGACGGCCTGTTCTCCAGCACGGAGGAAGGCGTCAGCGCCATACCGGTGGTGATTGACGAGGCTGGATACATCTTCATCCCGTATGCGGGGCGCATCAGAGCCGCAGGATTAAGCATCGAGGGTCTTCGCCAATCCATCCAGCAAAAGCTTGTTGGGAAGGCGGTGGAGCCGCAAGTTCTCGTCAGCCTTCGGGACAAGAACAGCGCAACCGCTGTGGTGGTGGGCGATGTCATGAAGCCGGGGGTTTACCCTCTTCCGATCCGTCAGACCCGCCTGCTCGATCTGGTCGCGATTGCCGGGGGCTCGCGCGATGCGACCTACGAGACCGTGGTCACACTGAAGCGCGGCGCGCGCTCTGGAACGACCCGGCTGGAGCACCTGATCGAATATCCGGAGAACAACGTCCTGATTGCGCCGAACGACAATATCCTGCTGTCGCACCGGCCTCGCACGTTCTCGGCGTTCGGTGCGGTCAAGGCGAATTCCCTGGTGCCGTTCAAGACGCAAACAGTCACCCTTGCCGAGGCGTTGGCGACCGTTGGTGGTTTGAACGATAACAGGGCTGATGCTGCCGGGATCTTCTTGTTCCGGTTTGAAGACACCGCATTAATCCGCAGTCTCCGGCCGGATCTGGCCGACCGGTTGGCAGGACATTCCGCCGTTCCCGTTGTGTATCGGCTCAGCCTGCGGGATCCGAAAGGTTTCTTTATTTCCCGGTTCTTTGAACTGCGCGATAAGGACATCCTTTATGTGGCGAACCATCCGACCGCAGAACTCGGAAAGTTCCTGCAGATCATCGCTCCGGTGATCAGCAATACGACGGCGGCCAGCAACCTGTTCGACTAAAGCAATTTCCGGTCAGGTTGACGCGGTGCGCTCCAATCTGACCCGGAAAAAGTGCTCGCGGTTCTCAAGTGTTGGTGCATCTTTCCGGGTGTGATTGATCGCGACGCGATACAGTCTTGCCAGGAGATGCTCAGGGGGCTGGACACGGATATCGTGAAAGGTGAACTCTGGCGGTGGCTCTAGCCGCCAGATGGATTGGGTGATGTTGATGGCACGGGCACCTGAGGCGAAAACGGTTCTGTTCCTTCAGGGGCCGCCGCATATCTTTGCCAGGTGTGTCGCTGATCAGCTTGAGCGGTTGGGCCACCGGACGCTGCGGATCAACTTTTGCGCCGGAGACTGGCTGAGTTGGCACGACAACCGCGCCACCTCCTACCGCGGCAGTCTCGATGACTGGCCGAAATGGCTGACCGCGTTCTGCCGCGACAAGGGCGTCACCGATATCGTGTATTACGCCGATCGACTGCCCTACCATTCGGCGGCGCTCGATGTTGGTCTGGATCTGGGGCTGCGCTGCACAACTTACGAGTTCGGGTATTTGCGCCCGGACTGGATCACGGTGGAGCGGAATGGCATGTCGGCGCATTCGCTGTTCCCGCAGGATCCGGACATCATCCGCAAGGAAGCATCCGCCCTCCCGGCTCCCGATCGCCGTCCCCTTTATCCTTTCGACTGGGGGATCGAAGCGTTTCACGAAGTCACGTTCAACATGGCCAACGTGGTTTTTGCTTTGGCCTATCCGAAGTACCAGCGGGACAAGCTGTATCATCCGCTGATCGATTATCTCAGCAATATCCCGCGCCTGGCCATGTCGCGCAGCCGCAACCGGACCGCGGAGCACCTGATCGACGATGTGATCTCGGTTGGTCTGCCCTATTACGTGTTTCCGCTCCAACTGCAGAGCGACTATCAGCTTCGCTACAATTCCCAATATGAGCATATTGCCGATGCCGCCGAAGAGGTGATCGCCTCGTTTGCCCGCTCCGCTCCGGCTTCGGCCCGCTTGGTGTTCAAGGTTCACCCGCTCGACAATGGCATGGAGCCCTGGCGCAAGATCCTGCGGCTTCTGGGACAGAAGCACGGGGTGAAGAAACGCATATATGTGATCGATGGCGGAAACCTCGACCGTCTGCTGCGCCACGCATCGGGTGCATTGACGATCAACAGCACAACCGGCATCCATGCCTTGCGGGTTGCCTGTCCAACCAAGGTGCTGGGCATCGCATTGTATGATATTCCGGGGCTGACCTGCCAGAAGCCGCTCGATGAGTTCTGGCGGGCGGCCACGCCACCGGACTTGGATCTGGTGGAGGATCTCGAACGGCTTCTGGCCGCGACGATCCAGGTCAAAGGATGCTTTTACACCCCGGAAGGCCGCCTTGCCGGAGCCGAGGCCATGGCGCGGCGTATCGCCGATGGCACGGTCAATGGCCCGTTCACGGCGCCCCGGTCTGCGCCGCGTCTGGCCCGCGCCCGCTCGCATGGCATCACGGTGACGTTTGAGGAGCAGCAAGCCCGCCGTGGCAAGCGCGAGTTGTGGACAAAGGCCTGGAATGGCTGACACGGGGCCAGAAACCCGAAGGGTCTTGTTCCTGCAAGGTCCCCTGTCCCCCCTTTACAGGCAGATGGGGCTCCTCGTGAGGGCCATGGGTCATGAAGCATTCCGGATCAACATCTGCGCCGGGGATTGGCTCCATTGGCATGGACCCGAGTGCACCTCCTTCAAGGGGCGCCCGCAGGACTTCGGAGCCTTCGTTGGGGCGTTCATGGACGACCATCGGATCACGGATCTGGTGCTTCATGGCGATCAGCGGATCTACCACCGGGCTGCGATCGGCGAGGGCCGGGACAGAGGGGTTTACGTCGCCGTCACGGAACTGGGGATGATCCGTCCCGGCTGGATGACACTGGAACGCAATGGCCTTTCGACAGTGAGTCATTTCCCCCGCGATCCTTCGGCAATCCGCCGGATTTCGGAGGATTGCGGCCCCGTTGACCGGTCGCCGGCGTTTCCTTCGTCCTTCTGGCTTCAGACCGTTCCTGATGTCATCTACAATCTTGCGAATGTCGCCGGTCAGGTCCTCTATCCGCATTATCAGCGGCATACGATCTATCATCCGGTACCCGAGTATCTGCGCGGTGGCTGGCGGCTCTTGAACAAGGCCAAACGTGACCGGCAGGCGGACGCCATCCTTCGGGATGTCGTTGGCAAGGCCGCGTCGATCTTTCTGCTTCCGCTTCAGCTGGAGGGCGACTTTCAGCTTCGCCGCCACTCCCCTTATCAGAGTTTCTCGCAGGTGATCGGCGAAGTGGTGCGGGACTTCGCCGCCCATGCCCCACCGCAAAGTCATCTTATCTTGAAGAGCCATCCCCTCGATATCGGCGTCGAGGGTTGGGGCGGTGTGATTTCAAGCGCGGCGGATCAGGCCCGGGTGAAGGAGCGCGTGCATTTTCTCGATGGTGGCCATCTGGATTCCCTTTTCCAGCATGTCCATGGCGTGGTCACGGTGAATTCGACCGCAGGGCTGGACGCACTGATCCACGGCATACCGGTCAAGACGCTTGTTCCCGCGCACTACGATATCGAGGGCATGACGCATCAAGGCGGTCTTTCAGGCTTCTGGAATGCCCCCCAGCCGCCTGATATGGATCTTTGCGCGGCCTACCTGAATGCCATTGCCGCCACGATCCAGGTGCGCGGTTCCATCCACAACAAGGATGGCGTGCCGGTGGCCGCCCGGAACATGGTTGAACGCATTCTCGCACGGACATTGAACGAACCGGGCGGATATCTCCCCGACCCGCCGCGGCTTGAGCCCGCCCGGCGGATCGGGGTGCCTCTTTAGCGTATTGGGCACTATGCCGGAAATACCCGATGCCCAAACATTTCAAAACCGCGGGAATTGCTTCAGGACTGTTCTGAGCTTGCGGACCGGAAGAACCATTCCTTGACGTCCACCAGACCCGGTCATAGGGAACAAGAACAAGGATGGTCCGGGTCCCAAGCGTCGGGACCGCAGGACTGCCACCGAATGATCGAGCGGAAGGACAATATCCATGGCACATGCATCCCCGAGGGTTATCGTGCTGACGGGTGCGAGCGGGGGAATTGGCATCGCGCTTGCCCGTGAGCTGGCCCAGCCGGGGCGCCGGTTCCTTCTGATTGCCCGTGATGAAGACAAGCTTGCCCGTCTCGCGGGCGATCTTCAGGCGATGGGCTGCGAGAGCGAATGCGCGGCGATTGACCTGCGCAGCGAACGCGCCCTCATGGCTTGCCTTGAAGAATTCGACGACCGCTATCCGGTCGATCTCTTGATCGCCAACGCGGGGGTGACCGCTGGCCTCGGGCCGGGCCGCAGCCGGGAGGGCGATGCGGAAATCGCGCGGCAGATCGACATCAACTACCGGGGCACTGTCGCAACAGTCTCCGCTCTGGTGGATCGGATGCGCGCACGCGGGCGCGGGCAGATCGTGCTTGTGGCATCTCTCGCCGGATTGCGCCCTTTGCCGGACATGCCCACTTACAGCGCGACCAAGGCTGCGTTGATCGCCTACGGTCACGCCATCCGCGGCTGGCTGAAGGCGTCCGGGGTCCACGTGACGATCTTATGTCCAGGCTTCGTGACGACACCGATGTCCGCGCGGCACAAAGGGGCGAAACCGTTCGAAATCTCTGCTGAAAAGGCTGCGGTGATCATGCGGCGCGCTATCGAGAAGCGAAAAACCCTGCATGCCTTTCCTTTCCTGCTGGCCGCCGGGATATACCTGCAAAACCTCCTGCCACCGCGGTTGAGCGATCTGTTCATGAATGGCTTTGCGGCCGAGATCGATCAGGACCCGCGCTACGGGCCAGCTGAGGGGAGGCAAGAAGACGCGCAGAAAAATCTGCCGGAGCGTTGAAACGGGATCCGGCGCTTCATGTAATCTCGAGCGCATGGGGCGTTTTGTTCGAAACGCCCGCTGATATCGAGGCCTTATTTGGCCGCCTGCAACAACCGTTCGACAGCGCCGCCGTCCTTGCGGAGCTTCGCAAGCTCTTCTGCGGTGATTGCGACGGCCCGCTCGATCTGTTCGAACGTGTGCTCGCTCGTAATGAAATAGCGGATACGCGCCGACTTTTCGGGAACGGCCGGAAAGATGATGGGAAGGGCATTGATCCCGCGCGCAAGGAGCTTGTTGGACAGGATCGCGGCGGTCGCGGATTCTCCCACGATCACCGGAACAACCGCATAACCACGGCTCGGGCCGGTATCGAGGCCGGCCTGCTTTGCGTATTCAAGGAAATGTTTCCCGTTTGCCTGAAGCCGCGCAACGCGCTCCGGTTCGCGCTCGAGAAGCTTGACCGAGGCGATGGCCGCGCCCGCAAGGGCTGGCGACAGACCGACGGAAAACACAAATCCGGGCGCGGAGACCTTAAGATAATCGCAAAGGACTTTCGACCCGGCAATGTAGCCGCCGCAGGATGAGAAGGTCTTGCTGAGGGTTCCCATCCAGATCTCAACCGACTGGGGGTCGATGCCGAAATGCTCCGCGATGCCCCGTCCGGTCTTGCCCAGAACGCCGATCGAATGGGCCTCATCCACCATCAACCAGGCGTCATAATCCTGCTTGAGCTTGATCACCCGCTTGAGGTCCGGGAAATCCCCGTCCATGGAGTAAAGACCCTCGACGATGACCAGCACGTTCTCGAACTTGTGCCGATTGGAAATCAGCAGCTGTTCCAAGGCATCGAGATCGTCATGCGGGAAATTGATGCGTGTCGCGCCCGATAACCGGACCCCCTCGGCGATGGAATTGTGAACGAGCGTGTCTGTGAGAACGAGATCGCCCTTTTTCATCAGATGGCCGATGGTGGTCACGTTCGTTGCGTGCCCCGAAACCATGACAACGGCTGATTCGACACCGTGAATCCGGGCAAGGCCCTGTTCGAGCTCCGCGTGGAATGCGCGTTCGCCGGCCACGATGCGGCTGGCGGACACGCTGGTGCCGAAGGTTTCCAGCGCGTTTTTCGCTGCGGCATTCACATCCGGATGACCGTTGAGGCCAATGTAGTTGTAGGACGCAAAATTGTCGTACGGCTTGCCATCGATCAAAGTGGTGCCCGCCGCCAGGCCGTCATGCGGGCGGAAGAAGGGGTTCTCGATCCCGATCATGTCCGCTGCGGCCCGTTGCAACTGAAGCTGCTGCACTTGTGGCAGGTTCTTGAAATCAAAAGCCTTTGGTTTGTTGGACGCCGCTTTTTGCGCTGCGGCGACCGGCTGCCGGTCCCTGGCGGTCCGCCGTCCCGCCTTCAGATTTTCCATCAAGCGGGCGCGTTCGTCTCCGCCCAGGCGTCTTGATCCGGTCGCATTCTGTGTCACAGGAAGGATCCCAATTCTCGGCTCTTGCTTTCGACTTTCTCCGCAAGCTCGGACAGGTTTTCGCTATCGGCGTCGTCACCGTTCACATGCTGATTGGCCAATTGCTGCGCATCCGCGGACAGGCGGGAGTCACCCTCCCCACCCAGAACACGATTGGCGACCTTGCTTGACAGATCCATCAGCGTTGCACCGTTTGCGAGCGACATCAAGGGGATATCTATGCCCAACTGCCTTTCCGCGCTCATACGCAGTTCAAGTGCCATCAGCGAATCCATACCGATTTCGGACAGCGGCTTGTGCGGATCGATCTCTTCCGGCGCGATTCTGAGGATCTTGCCGATTTCCGCGGCGAGCAATTTGGCAACGGTTTGCGCGGCGGTGACGGGATCCATGCCCTCAAGCAAGGCATGCAGATCGATCATCCCTTCCGGTCCGCCATCGTCATCGCCGGACCCGAGACCCAAAAGGTCCGTGAGGGGGGTTCCGACGAGGGCCAGATCCTTGGACGCGGCTTGCCAGTCGATGCGGGCATACCCGATGGAGGCTAGACGCGGGTCCGTGGTCGGCAGGGTCATGAGACGTTCAAGGCCGTCCAGAGCTTCCTGGGCGGTCAGGGCATGACGGCCGAGTTTGCGGGACAGCATCTCGTTGACGTCTTCGTTCCGGGCAAGATATCCGGCATCCGAAATGGCGCCCCAGGCAACCGCAAGGCCGGGTTTGCCCGCCGCCCGCCGCTTGCGCGCCAGGGCTTCCAGATATCCGTTTGCGGCGACGTAATTCGCTTGGCCGGGGTTCCCCACAAGCGTCGTGGCCGAGGAATAAAGGACGAAATGGTCGAGCGGGTCAGCGGCTGTCAGCCGGTCGAGAAGTTCCGCGCCACGGACCTTGGGGGCCATAACCCGCCTAAGGGCCTGGGCATCCAGGTTCGTGATGAGGCGGTCATCCAGAACCATGGCGGTGTGGAAGACACCCTTGATTGGCAGACCGGCCGCCCGGATCTCGTCCAGCGTCTGTGTGACAGCGGCGGGGTCGGTAATGTCGCAAGGGTATCCGGTGACGGCAGCTCCGCGTTCCGCAAGCGCGCCGATGACGGTTTGCGCCTCGTCGCTTGTGCTGCCTCGGCGGCTCAGAACAGCGATGTTCCGGGCGCCCTTGTCCACCAGCCGGTGGAGAAGAGCTGCGCCAAACCCGCCGAAACCGCCGGCCACGATATAAACCGCGTTGCCGTTGAGGGTTAGCTCCTGTGCGACCGGAGCTGGACGCTCGCTGACCTGCGGCGGCCGGAGTACGATTTTTCCGATATGGCCCGCCTGCTGCATCAGGCGGAACGCATCGACCACATCCTCCGCATCGAAAGCGCGGTAGGGCAATGGCGACAGGGTCTGATCCTCAAACAGGGCCACAAGCTTCTCGAACAGTGTTTCGGCAAGTTTCGGCTGACGGGTCAGAAGCTGATCGGCGTCGATGCCGAAATAAGTGAGGTTCTGCCGGAACGGGCGCAAACCGATCCGGGTATTGCCGTAGTAGTCCCGTTTGCCAAGCTCGAGGAAACGGCCGAAGGGCTTGAGCACTTCAATGCTACGTTCCATCGCCTCGCCGAACAGCGAGTTCAAAACCACATCCACGCCTTCGCCATCGGTCAGGTCCATGACTTCGTCGACGAAGGCAAGAGACCGGGAATCGAGAACGACATCCGCGCCAAGAAGGTCGAGCGTTGCCCGCTTCTCCGGTGAACCCGCGGTTGCGATGATCCGGGCGCCCCGCCATTGGGCGATCTGAAGGGCGGCCAGTCCAACGCCCCCGGCACCACCGTGGATGAGGACGGTTTCCCCTTCGCTCAGGTGGGCGAGGTGAACCAGGGCATAATATGCGGTCAGGAAGGTGACCGGAATCGTGGCGGCTTCCTCCGACGACACCGTCGACGGCATGGGCGCGCAGCCGGATTCATGAACCGTGACATGGCTGGCGAAACAGGCCGGTGCGAAGGTGATCACCCGATCGCCCGGCTTGAAGCGGGTCACGTCCGGGCCGCAGGACACGACGGTGCCACAGCATTCCATTCCAAGCGTTGGTCCCGCGAACCCATCTTCCAGCGCCTCTTCAGGCAAAAGACCGAGTGCCCACATGACATCGCGGAAGTTCAGGCCGCTGGCCTCCACCGATATTTCCACATCGCGAGGACCAGGGGTATTCCGGGCAACGGGCTGCCACTGGAGCTGGTCGAGGGCGCCTTGACGGAGAATTTCCAGACGAAGAGCCGGTTCCGCGCCTTGGGAGAGCTCGGTGTCGGGCAGGAGCCCGCCTTGCAGAATGCGCAATCCCGCCCGGCTCTGGCCATCCAGAACCACCTCCCGTTCCGCGCCCGGGGTTTGCAGTTCCTCGGCAAGGCGGGCCGCCGCGATCCCGGGTTCAAGATTTGGCGAGACGTCGATCATCCGGATATTTGCATCCGGATACTCATTCATCGCAACCCGGGCGAAGTTCCAAAACCCGGTCTGGGCCGGACGGTGGTTCTGCCCGGATATGATGTCCTGCGCGCCGCCTGGAACTATCACTGTGAGCGCGGCCGGATCCGATCCGATCGCCTTGACCACGGCCATGAGGTTCGCGCTGCGCGCCTCCAACGTCTCCAGCGCATCGTCTTCAGGCCGGTAGGCGCCGAGCAGATAGACGATTTGGCCACCCGCGGCCGCAGTGAGCTTCTTGAACGTCGGATCCGTATCTGTGGCGGCTTGATCCGCGCAAAGAGCGACTGTCCACACGCCGTCGGCCCGTTCGGCGGTCTGCGAACCGGGGACCAGAAGCCTCGCCGGTTGCCCATCGCGGGTCAGGCAGGCGGCAAGGCCGTCGGCGAGTTTCCGCTCCGCGCCGCTTTCATCGCACAGGATGAGGATTGGTTGCCGCGCTGGCGTTTCTTCCGTGGTTTCATCCCGAGTTTGCGGCCGCTCTCCGGCCTGGGCGAAGATCAGGTCGGCTTCCGCGCTTTGGCTTGCCAGCGCCACCATGGTCACGGAGGTGTATCCCAAAGCGGTCAGATCCGCAGCCCAGTCGCGGTTCTGCCGCGAAATCGGGAACTCGGGCGTAACTGTTTCGCTCCACCAGTCGGCGCCGATACCACGCAACAGATCGGTCAGAGGGGCCGCCAGCGCTTCGGAGGTCAGAAGACCCGCGTCGGGGGTCAGGTGCGCGAGGATTTCGCGATGTTTTTCCGAAGACAAGTCCGCCAGGCTGCGGGCGAAGATCACCAGATCAAACGGGCCGCGTTCGGCCAGGGCTTCGCCGTCCGGATCGACGAATTTGGTCAGCGTGCTGCCGGTCCAAAGCCGTGCGGCTCGGCCGACATCTGCTGCGCTCAGGTCCGTGACACAGACCTGCATGCGGGTGCTGTCCAATGTCCGGTCGAGCGCCTTCAACAAGGAACTCGCGCCGGAACCGACCACCAAAACCCGAGCCGGATTGCCCTTTGGCCAGGCCTTCAACAGACCGGTGGCGGCATCGGTGAGGCCGGAGACCCGCGACATCACGCTTGGTGAAGCGGTGGTATAGGCGTCGAACAGGCTGCCGGAATAGAACTCGGATGCCGTTGCCGGCAAACCGGTCCTGAGGATGTCCGGCAAGTCGTTCTTGAGACGGGCAAGCAACGCGGCTTCCGCGATATGGCGCCCGCCCTCGACAGACAGGGTCTGCATGAGGGCGTGGGCCGAGGGGCCTTCGGCGGGATCGGCCAGCCGTGTCGTGCCGTCCTCAAGCGTCACCGCAAGCTCGTCATCCGCAAGCCAGTTGACCAGGGCATGGGCCAGGGGGGCGGACGTTTCGTGCAGCACATTGGTCCGTATCAAGGCTGTGACGTCGAAAATGCCGTTGTCGGCCAAAGACCAAAGGGCGGTATGGGCAACGGTGCGGCCCAGTGCTTCGAGCAGGATGCTGGATTCGTCCAGATCGGAAGGCGTTTCATCGGTCAGGCCAAGCCCGGCGGCAAAGCCGTCGAAGCCTGCGGGCAGGGCATGGGCGACTGGCGACCGGCGATTGGCGTCCGGCAACAGGACAGCGGCCTGATGATAGACGAGTTCGTCCTGGCGGGTGTCCCGGCCCAATTTGACGGCGCGGAAACGCGCTTTTGTCAGCCGGGCGATGACGGTCCCGTCCGCGCCGATATATTCAAAGGTCGCCTCAACCGAACGCGGGGAAGCCTTCGTGACTTCGATGCGGACGGTTTCAGGAGCGGCGTCAGGCTGAAGGAGACGGAACGCACCAAGACGGATCGGCAGGAAGCTTGTCTTTTCAGGGATGTTATCGATCCCTTCCAGCAGCGCGAACAAGCCGTGAAACCCGGCGTCCGCAAGGCTGGGGCACAGCGCCATCGGCACTGTTTGCAAGGCGGAGACCCGCGTGTCCAGCGTTACGGTCGCCCGGCGCTGGTCATGGGCGACGACCGAACGGGCCCGCTGGAAGGTGTCGCCATAGTTGAGACCGTAGGACCGAGTAATCGCGTAAAGCGCGTCTTTTTCGAGAGAGGCTGCCTCACGTTCATCCTCGGGCAGTGACGGGTTGCCGCCCCGGGTGGACGGCGTCACATAATGGCCTCTTGCGTGGAGCGACCAGTCGTTATCGTCAAGACGGCGGCGCGAAAACACTTCCACCACACGGTCATCGGGAGAAATCCTGACCTGGGTCTCGAATGCCTCGCCATCGTCCAGCACCAGGGGACGGAAAATGTCGAAGTCCCGCAGTTCGGCGGCATCCTGCCCGGTCCAGCGGAGCACGGCGCGCAGCGCCATCTCGGAGAACCCGGCGGCCGGGAAGACAACAGACTCCTCGACCTTGTGGTCGACCAGCCAGGGGTGGCTCGCCACATCGATATGATTGTACCACACGGACGCATCCGAGCGGAGCCGGAAACCGAGCAGCGGCCAGGTCTGGCCGAACATGAAGTCGACGCGTTCTTCCGTCGGGTCTTGCTTATACGGCGTATTCTGCCAGGGGTAGTGCGGCAGATCGCGGAAGGTTTGCGGGGCGGCCCCGACAAACCGGTCCAGATCCGTTTTTCCACCATGGGCGAGGATGGCCGCGGCCACGCGGGCGACCGGGGACAGCGTTTCGTCCCTATCGGCCTTTTTTTGCTCCAAGCTGGCCAGAACCTGGGCTTTCTTGCCGTCCGTGCGGACCACATCGTTGATGTAGGTGCCCAAGACACTCCTGGGACCGATTTCCACGAATACACCGAACCCGTCCGCAGCCATGCGTGAGATGGCGTCGCTGAAACGGACCGGTTCACGAACGTTGCGCCACCAGTATTCAGGCTCGAGAGACACCGGCGCGGCATCCGGATCCACCGTTGAATAGAACGGTACCCGTTCCTGTTTGGCCTCGATGCCCTGAAGCGCGTTCAGCAAAGGTTCGCGGATCGGATCGACAAGGGCGCTGTGAAACGGATAGGCAAGACCCAGCCGGCGCAAGGCCCACTTGTTCTTCCGGGCATATTTCGCGAAAGCCTCCAGGCTTTCGGATGCCCCGGAAATAGTCACGCTGCGGGGCGAATTGATGGCGGCCAGTTCAAGCTGCGGAAAGCCGCTTTCCTTGATCGCAGCTTGCGCGCGATCGGCCGGCAGAAGAAGTGCGGCCATCGACCCGAGATCGCGGACGACCTCCTGGCCACTGGAGCGCGCGTGGATCAGTTTGACCGCGTGATCCAGAGAGAGGGCGCCGGCACACCAGGCCGCGGCCACCTCACCGACCGAGTGTCCGGCCACACCGTCGGCCTCGATGCCCCGGCTGCGCAGGCTCTCCACCAACGCCACCTGGATGGCGAACAGAAGTGGCTGCGCGACCTCGGCCCGTTCGATGTCTGTCTCCAGATCCTCCGCGAACAGCATGGTCAGCAAAGACCATCCACCGATCCCCATGAAGATCTTGTCGACCTTCTCGAAGGCTTTCTGGAACGGCATGTCGGTCTTGTACGCGTCCTGGCCCATGCCGGCCCATTGCGATCCGTTGCCGGAAAAGATGAACGCCGTCTTGTCCTCGGCCCTGGCGGCCTCGCCGCACACGATGGCAGGCGTGGGTTGATCCGCCAGAAATGAATCGAGAGCCGCGCATTGTTCCGCGACCGTATCGCCGAGCACGACCATGCGTTTTGCAAGCAGATCGCGCGCGTGGGCGGCGGTGAGCACCAGGCCGGCGGCAGCCTGATCCCCCTCCGCCGAGGCCAGCTGCTCGCGATACCGCCCGGCGAGCGATCTGAGCGCTTCTTCCGAGCGTGCGGAAATCAAGAGTGGTTGACCGAGGGGCTCGGGCAGGTCCGCCGGGCCTTCATCTGGCGCGTCGGCGATGATGGCATGCGCGTTCGTGCCGCCAAAGCCGAAGGAGTTGATGCCCGCGATCCGGTCTGCGCCATCCCGGACAAGGTGGACGGGTTCCTTCGCCACCTGCAGGTTCAGTTCGTCGAAGGGGATGTCCGGATTGGGCGTGTCGAAATGCAGTGATTTCGGAAACAGGTCGTGCTTCAGCGCCAAGATCGCTTTCAGAACCCCGACGAGCCCCGAGACCGGCTCCAAATGGCCCACATTCGTCTTGACCGACCCGATTGGCAGTGCCGCGGCGCGTTTTTGTCCGATCACCTTGCCCAGGGCATCGGCCTCTGCTGGGTCCCCGACGCGGGTTCCCGTTCCATGCGCCTCGACAAAGGCCAGCCGACTGGGATCCACGCCCTTGTCTTCGTAGAGTTCGCGTAGAAGAGCCGCTTGAGCAAAAGGCGAGGGGAGCGACAAGCCGACCGTGCGCCCATCCGCATTGATCCCGCTGGCCACGAGCCGCGCATGGGCCCGCGTGCCGGGCAATTTTTTTGCCCGGTTGGCCTGCAGGACCAGAACAACGCCCCCCTCTGACCGCACATAGCCGTCCCCCTTGGCATCGAACGCCTGGCATAGGCCGGTGGGCGACAACATGGTTGCCCGAGAGAAGCCGACAAAGGCGAACGGGCTGAGAAGCAGGCTGATGCCACAGACGATCGCCGTATCGATCACGCCGCTTTCAAGCGCGCAGACGGCCTCGTGAAGGGCGACAAGCGAGGACGAACACGCCGTGTCGACCGTGAAGCTCGGGCCGCGCAGGTCGTAGATATAGGAAATCCGGTTCGAGACGATCGACAATGTGTTGCCGGTCATGAACTGCATGTCGGC
The DNA here is from genome assembly GCF_008711285.1 of Roseibium aquae. Taxonomy (GTDB): domain Bacteria; phylum Pseudomonadota; class Alphaproteobacteria; order Rhizobiales; family Stappiaceae; genus Roseibium; species Roseibium aquae. The sequence continues at coordinate 260,398 of NZ_VXDC01000006.1, read as the reverse complement.
CGCGGCCGGATCGCTGACGAACCGGTGATGGTAGTCCAGCGACGACGCGCCGACATAAACGCCGGTGCTTGACCCTGCCAGATCGCTCGGCCGGATATTGGCGTGTTCCAGGGCTTCCCAAACCAGCTGAAGCAGCAATCTCTGCTGAGGATCCATTTGCAGCGTTTCGCGCGGAGAAATGCCGAAAAAAGATGGATCAAATCCCCAAACGTCGTCGAGCTGTCCAGCGGCCCATGTGTAAGCTTTGCCCGGGGCGGCCGCATTCGGGTTTCCAAAGCGCGCGAGCGGCCAGCGATCCGGGGTCACTTGCGTGACGGCGCAGGTCCCCGTTTCAAGAAGCGACCAGAAATCTGAGGGAGAATTCGCGCCCGGCAGTCGATTGGAATAACCAAGGATGTTGATATCAGAAGTCAGGGAAGCCACGGAACAACCTTAAGCGAAGAAAACATCGAAGCCATGAGTGGGGTATACGGCACGGTCAGCCCCAAGCTGCCCATAGATATAGCTATCGGCTGCGCTTGGCCAGTTTGTCGGCGATGCACGTACCATGATTTTTTGACTGCCGCTACGTTGTAGTCGCACCTTGCAAACCGATGGCCGAATTTGTCGAAGTTGCGCACGCGTCCGCGTTTGGGGAGGGTCCAACGAGCAAGACGGCCACCAAGACCGAAGCTTCCACCGCTCTTGATTTTGTGAGCGAATGAGAGTTGCCGGCCTTGGAGGCCGCTCGGCAGGACCTTTCGACTTGTCGCGTATCCGTCACGGGGGGCGGGCTTTTTGACTTTTCGGGCACGAGGGCCCATGACCCCGGGGTCAGGCTTTCCGTGGGATGGGCACTGGGCGGGGAAGCCCTGGGCGGCAGGAAGGCGGGGGGGCAGGAAAACCGGGGGCTGGGGAACCAGGAGCGATTTTCGGCTTCATGCTCGAGCACCATGCGGATCGCGCGTTCACGGGCTTCAACCGAAAACTTGTTTGCTGTTTTGCTCATATCGGCTCCACTTTCTCAGAAGTTGGAGCCTCCGGCAAACACGGGGGGCGGTTCAGACAGACAAGCGACGGGCCTACGTCGAGACGCTCGACATCACCGATTTTGTTCGAGACCAGTTTGCCGGCGATTGGGATGGGTTCTTTGACTGGAAGGACAGTCTTGCAGATCTGCAGGAACTGGATGAACGGCGGAACACCCTCATAAACGACCGCATTGCAGGCGCTATGGCCAAGGCGGCAGCTCAGGGCAATGCCAACGCTTCGCGAGAACTGGCAAGGCTTTCGGGGCAGGTGAACCCGGTCGGCCGCCCCAAGATCAACCCCCTAGTTGAAACCCGCGTTGCTCAAGAGCTGGCAAAAGCAAAGCAACTTGAGGAAGACTATCAGGCGGTCATTGAGCGGATGAAGGGTGTCATGTGATTGCCAAATCCTCATGGCCCCAACCATTTGCGTGATCGGGGCCAAAGGGCACTGTACGTGGCTCGGATAAAAACAGCAGACAACTGAAAATCCGAGCTAAAAAAACATTGCGCTCAGGCAAGCAATTCGTACAAGCTTTCGACTAACCGACATGCCTCGTGTTGAGTGGAATCATTCCGAGGTCCATCGGCCACATATTCGAGCTGGCGGGCTAGTGCACCGATTTCAGTCCAGCGCAGTTCCGCCAGCTCGTATTCGTCCACGCTTTCCGCTTTCGATGTGTTGTCATTTGCCGGAAGGGAACGTGGTACGTTGTCGTTTGCAGCTCCGAAATTGAAAGCCAGCTGCATTGGTTTCGCTTCAGTTCTTTTCATCCATATCCTTTCATGGCTCGAAGCTTCTTAATCAGAAGCAATACGACCATGCGCTGAGGATATGGAACAGGCTACAACATGTAGATGTTCTCAACAGGAAAACTTTCGGAAACACCTATATATACGAACAGTGTTCTTAAACCCGAACAAAGCCGGATCAGACTCATATGCGAGCTGCCTTAGCTCAGGGATTGAGCTTTGCCGAAGCTTGCTTCGTGCACTCGCTTGGCGAGAGGAGCTGAGTTCGCTCACAATCCAGTGTGAACGAGATCTGAGACAGATTCTGCTGTAACTCATTGAGAAGACTGGTGCTGCCGGAGAGATTTGAACTCTAACGATTTGAGTAAGAATATATATAAAACAAATACTTAATCAAATATCGAGTTTTCGTTTGTAGACGGATTTTGTATGCGTCTTTGTTGTGGACGGATAGGAAGTCCTAGGGAACGAGCGCTCCAACGAGGGGGATGGCTCGGGGGTCGATCTGCATCGGCGAGCGGAGCCCCGGAAGGTTGGTTATGGCTGTGTGTTGATTTTCACCGAGAACTGACCCGGTAAGCCTGATTTTTTCACTGAGAACTGACCCATGTTTAAACCCACCCCTGCGAGCTTTCGGCGGGGGAAGACGGAGTGATAGACATGGCGTTGTTGAGCGTTATCAGACGCTGGCATTTTCGTAATCAGCTTTCGATCCGGGAGATCTCCCGGCGGACCGGATTGTCCCGGAACACAGTGCGCAGGTATCTGCGCGACGAAACGGTCGAACCCGCGTTTACCGGGTCAGTTCTCAGTGAAAATCAACAGACACGGCTCCGGTCGCTAACGTGTGCTGGAGTTCGGCCTGCTGCGCCGGTTCCATCCGCTTGTCTCGACCCGCTTGGCGGCGGCGGCGCATCCCGCTGCCGCTGTCGCGTTGGTGAGTTTTGGGGGACCGGCTGCCTATGCCTTCGCACTCCTTCATGGAGCGGGGAACGGCATACTGACGATCGCCAAGGGCACGCTGCCCCTCGCGTTGTTCGGATCGGCGGGATACGGGCGGCGGATCGGCTGGCTGAATGCGCCCGCCCGCATCCTTCAGGCGGCGGCGCCCCTGATCTTCGGCGCGGCGCTGACGGCCTGGGGCCTCTCGGCGATCTGGCTGACGGCAGGCATCGGGGCTGCGTCCTTCATCGCCCTGCTGGCGCTCCGGCGAAGCTAGGTTAAGGTGTTTCCTTGTCCGTCATTCGGCCAGGGATTCGACGGTCAGCGCTTGGCCCGGTGCGACCATGTCGATTTCCGGAGGGACGACGGCGATCCCCATGGCCTGCGCCATAGGTGAGATCGAGGCCGACGCGCCCTGCCCGAGCCGCATCAGGACCGGGCGGCCAAACGAGTCGCGCTCCGACCATCTGACCGGCACATATTCGCGCCGCCCGGTGGTGCGGGAATAGGTGAAACCCGCGACGGCGGGTAGCCAGGTGTCCGGTTCTTCCATCAGCCCTGCAGCCCGGCGCAAGGCGGGCTTGGCGATCTGGGAAAAGGTGATGGCGGCAGCGTAAGGGTTGCCGGGCAATCCAAAATACAGCGCCTGACCAAGCCGACCTACGGTCAGCGGCTTGCCGGGGCGGATCGCAACCTTGAGTACGTCAAGCTCAGCCGCCTCAAGACGTAGCACGTCAAGGATGTGATCTTCCTCGCCCGCCGAGACACCCCCCGATGAAATCACCACGTCATTGGTCTGCGCGGCGTGGCGAATTGCCCCTTGAATGCAGGTGGGATCGTCGGTCACGATGCCAAGATCCGTTAGGTCAACCCACGGAAAACACGACAAGGTTGCCCGTAGAAGCATCCTGTTGGAGTTGTAGATCTGCCCTGGCCCAAGGGTGCTACCAGGCTCGGACAGTTCATCGCCAGTGGACAAGATGGCCACGCGCACACGTGGGCGCACGGCGACCGAAGAAACGCCACAGCCGGCCAGCAGCGCCAGGCGTGGCGGGGTCAATGCCAGCCCGGCGGCCAAAGCCTGTACGCCCTGAGCTACATCCTCACCCTGGCGCCGGATGTTCTGACCCAACCGGGGGCGCTCTGTCAGCAATATCATATCGTTGGCGCGGGTGACCTGTTCCTGTATTACAACGGCATCGGCCCCAAAGGGAACCGGCGCGCCAGTGAAGATGTGGGCCGCCGCGCCGGCCGCCAGGGTAAGAGAGCGCGCGTCTCCCGCCGCGATACGGGTGTATATGGGCAGGTACCATGGGCCATCGCCGGTCAGATCCGACAGGCGTAAAGCATAGCCATCCATAGCGGAATTGTCGAAAGGCGGCAACGCATGAGCCGCCATGATCGGGGCGGCAATTACACGACCGATCGCCTGATCGATCGGTAGTATCTCTTTTCCCGCAATTGGGCAGGCGGCGGCTTTGGCACGCAAGCGCGCCGCATCGACCGACAGTGTCGGCCCGGATTTGCCCGTTGAACAGGCTGCAGGGCTGGACATGACTTCCCCCTCCCCAGGAAAAAGGCCCGCCTCCGGTGTCGGGAGCGGGCCGAACGTATCGAATCAGAGCATGATTTCGTGCGACTTGAACGATATGCCCCGGGTCTGGGCGGTAGCATCCGAGATCTTGCGGATGTCGCCCCAGCAGTGTTTGTAGTCCGGCAGCACAAGCTCGTTCACGCCTGGGTTCACCACGTTGCCCTGGCTGCCCGCAGGCGAGCCAAAGACCATCGCCACCGTGTTCCGCTTCAGCGTCGGCATGGGATAGGCCATGCCCTGCGTCACCCCATTATCGTTGATAATTTCGAGCAGGTCGCCGGGGTTCAGGCCCAGGTCGACCATGTCATCGGGATGCATCTCGACGAAAGGATGCGGATAGCGGTCTTGGACGAAGTCGTTGTCCTGATCGAGGAACTGGTTCTGCCAGAAGATGTTGGCGCGGACGTTGTTGATCCAGAACCGGTGCGCGGCCTGTTCGCGGGCTTTCCCGGGAGCTTGCCAGCCCCTCCATCCCGCCGCACAGAACAGCGCCTTGCCATCCTCGCGACCGTGGCGCGTGAACACACCGTCGGTGTAGAGGCGCGTAGTGCCGACAAGCTGGCCGTTCTCATAGCCCACGACCGGCTCCTGCACCCCGTTGTTACCGGCGGCCCGCAGACGTTCGTAGGTCACTGCTGTATGGGCGCGGCCGTAGCCGTCCATAAAGGCGTCTTCCTCGGTTTCCCAGTCGTAGCCCTGGAACTGGTCTGCATAGGAATCCTCGCCCATCTCGCGCAGAACGCGCTCCATGTGCTGAGCCATCTTTGCAGCGATAAGCGCGTCGGGCAGGGAATTGCCGAACGGGTCCATGTATTTCTCGGATAACCGCAGCCGCCGCTCGCCGTTCATCGAGGTGAGGTTCATCTCGCTTGCTTCACAAGCTGGCAGGATAACGTGGGCATTCTGGCCGATCTGGCTGTGGATGATGTCCACATCCACAACGAAAAGCCCGCCCGCGTTGATCGCCGAGACGATGGCATCGACCACCTGCTCGCGCGTGCCGCCAGCGGCGCCGTCGATTGCATCCTTGACCATGTCGGAGCGCCGCTTGTGGACCCGCTTGAACTCGGACGCATTGAGCGTGGTCTTGTAGTGATCGCAGGCCCAGATGTGATGCACGCCGCCAAGCCCCCGGATCAGGAACTGGTCCACATATTCTGAGGGTCGGCCTACATGCGCTTCGGAGGGACGGAAGTAGCCTTCCTGATGGCCGCCCAGACGGCAGACCCCACCGCCGATCCGGCCCACATTTCCGGTCGCCAGCGCGATGTTCACAAGCGCGCCGATGGTGCGGTAGTTATCGTTGCCCCAGATGATGCCCTTTTCGTAGCAGGTCACGCATTTGCGGCGGCTGCCATCGTCATGGGGCTGAGCGATCCACTCGGCAGCCTTCTGAATATCGGCCGCCGATACGCCGCAGATTTCCGCCGCCTCGTCCAGAGTGGTGCGGCAGGTCTGCATGGCGTAGTCGAGGCTGCCGAGGCCCGCCGGATGGGCGGAATCCTGGGCGACCGCTTCGCCACCTTGAAAGGTCGATGCCGCGATGAAGTCGGCATCGACCCAGCCCTGATCGACGATATGGGTCAGAAGGGCGTTGAACAGGACCATGTCCGTGCCTTCGGCAATCGCGAGGTGAAGCACGTTTTCCGGCCCGGCATATTGTTCGGACGAGGCAATGGTCAGCGTGCGGCGCGGATCGACCACGATCATCTTTGCGCCCCCCTGAAGGCCCGGAACCATGTGGTTCAGGTAGAGATTGGTCTGGGTCTCCATCGAGTTCGCGCCGACCATGAAGATCGTGTCGGTCAGCGTGTAGTCCTCGTAGGCGTAGTTCAACTCATCCACACCCATGTCACGTGAGGAATGTACCTCGGAATTATAGGCTGGGCGGTTGTGGATACGGCAGTTCTTGATCTTCATGCTCTCGAAGTAGAGCTTTCCGGTGCCCCAGGTGTTTTCATAGCCTCCGGCGGAACCGCCGTGGTCGAACATCGACACCACGATGTCGTCCTCGGACCCCTCCACGGCTACTTTCGCCGTCACCCGTGCCACGAGGTCGAGCGCATCGTCCCAAGACGTTGGCTGCCAGACGCCGTTGCGCCACACTAAAGGATCGGACAGGCGCTGCTGTTGCGTGCCGGTCACCTTGGAGGGCCGGTTTTCCGCCATACGGGCACCACGGATCGAACCCAGGCCCGAGTTGACGACGCAATTCGCATCAGGTTTGACCACCAGATGAACGTCTTTGCCGTTCTGGCGCACCACGTTGTACATTGAGGGCGCGTACCAGGCCTCGGATTCCATGAACTGCTGTTCGCTCAGGTCGACGCCGAACTTGTTCTGGTTCGGAGCGGTGCCGCCCTGGCGGTTCATCGGCCAAGTGTAGGCCTTGTAGCCGCAACCGACGATGCAGTAGTGGCAGGTGACGTTGAATTCGTCTGCATCTGCGGGAATGATCGGCAGACGATCGATCTGTCTCTTGTAAGCCATTGATCTTTCTCCCTTATGCCAGGACGTTCGAAAGACGACCGTAAATCAGCTCGTCCACACCTTCGGCATGGATGTCGCCCTGATCGTCGACACGGAGCAGGAATTGCGCGAGGTTGCTTGTCGCATGGCCCCAGATCTGCTGTCCGCCAGCTTCGCAATCGAAGCGGGAATGGTGCCCCGGGCAGTTGAGGGTCTTGTCCTCGGCCGAGTAGCTCATCAGCCAGCCCTTGTGTGGGCAGAGCACCGAGAACGCCACGATGTCCCCATCCGGGCCGACGCCGCCCTCGACCGCCTGACCGAGCTTGAGCAACACACCGGGGCTGTCGGCATCGGGATAGGCAATATCCAACGGCTCGTTCACCACCAGATCGGCGATGTTAGCAAGGCGGTTCGCGGGATAGTCGACGCGGGCCAGTGATCGCGCCTTGGCCTGCTCCGGCGTTATGACGGTGGCGGCAACCGCGCCGGCCGTTGCTGCGACGCCGCCCCTTAGAAACTGTCGACGTCCCGCGTCGACCAATCGATCACACTTCATTGGTTAGGCTCCTCCCAGGCTCATCAAGTTTTGAATGATCGCGGTGAGTCTAACCTTTGAATCTGGGGCTCTCAATGGAATGAAAGGGCATGTTGCACCGCAGCTATCCATAGATTTCAAAAGGAAAAATATGATGTTCGGAATTCCGAACATGGGCAGCTGCACTGTCAGGATCCGGATATGCCGAGCTTCTGCATTTTCTCCCAAAGCGTCGTTCGGGCAATCCGCAAGAGCTTTGCCGCCTCGCCGATCTGCCCATGGGTCCGGTCGAGGGCGGCAATGATGTGCGCCTTTTCCGCTGCCTCGCGGGTCTCGGCAAGCGACATCATGTCATTGGGCCCTACGAGAAATTCCGGAAACAAATCGGATGGCTGCAACAATGGTCCTCTTGCCATCGCGAGGCCACGCAGCAATCTTGACCTCAGATCCCGACCGCCGCCCTGCCAATCGTGGTTCCGAACGGCCTCTTCGCTAAGAGGGCTGATCCCTTCGAGCTGCGGTGCATGGCGAGGAGCCAGCTTACGATAAAGCTGAAATAGCAGCCAGACGGCATCTTCGGGTCGTTTGTCTAGTGGGGGGATTGGAATTTCAATCCGAGTCAGCCGATAGAACAGTTCGGAATTGAATGTGCCTTGGGCAATCAGTGCCTGAAGATCGTTGCCACAGGCTGTCACGAGCCGGCCGACAAATTCTTGATTCAGCCGTTCCAGCATTTGCGCCTGGACCTGTGCTTCCATCTTGCCAATAGCGTTGATGAACAAGGTGCCTTCGCCTACGGTATCGAACGCGCCTGCATGCCCCAACAAAGCTGCTTCCGTGTCGGCTTCTCGAGCGAGATTGATCGAAACAAAAGGGGCAGCTGACCGGTCCGACAGGTCATGGATACGTCGCGCCACAAGGTCCTTGCCAGTTCCCGGCCCGCCCCGGATCAGCACGTGGTCGCTGGCCTTTGCTGCCTTGACGATCAACGCTTCTATGCGCCGTGCCGCGACTGAGACCCCCATCAGAGGTGGAAAGTCTGCGTCCTCAATCGGTTGCTCGCGGTTTCCGACGAGCAGACTGAGGCGTTCTAGCAGTACCGATATTTCAAACGGTTTGGTTACGTAGTCCGCAGCCCCAGATTTGATCAGTCGGACCGCCTGACCGATGCCGCCCTGACCGGTAATGAACAGGAAGGGGGGAGGTGTCTCGGTTTGGAGGAGCGTCAAAAACAGCTCTTCTCCTGATCCATCCGGCAAGCCAATATCGCAGATGACCGCATCAATCGGCTTCCTCGGGGTGCGGATCGCACCGAGAGCCCGCACCATCTGTTTCAACCAAAGAACCTGAGCGCCTTCCAGTTCCAGGCGCTGCAGTAGTGACCCGCCCATGATTTCGTCGTCCTCGACAAGAACGATGTACCTATTCCTCAGCATCGGCCGACTCCCATGATATTGGTAGGCTGACCGCGACGCATGTTACGCCGTTTTCATGCGAATGACTGATTGCTCCACCCAATTTCGTTATCAGGTCGCGGACCAGGCGCAGCCCGACGCCACCACCGGGCAAGAGCGGACCGTCCTCGAGCAAGCGATCCAACGCGGCTTGCGGCATGGCCGCGCCCGTGTTCATGATCTGAAGGGTAAGGTTGCCGTTCCTTGTAAGTGCCATTAGGCGGACGCAGCCGTTTTGGCCAGCAGCCGAGCAGGCGTTCAGCAGCAGGTTGAGCGCGATCTGCCGCACAGGCCCGGCGGACAGGCTGCACTCCGTTACCGATGTCGGCTCGACAGACCACTCCAGATCCAGTGCCAGCCGCGAGATTTCTGGTTGGATAAGGAGCTTGATGTCCTCGAAATCATCGGGTGTCAGCGCGCGGGCCTCGGGGTCTATGCGGTTCTGGTCGAGCGTTGCCCGGGTCACATCACGCAAATGGCGCAAGCCCCGGTCAATCAGATCGGCGGACTTTCGCACCACTTCGGGGCGATCAGGATAGCTCCGGATCGTGTCTGTCGCATTCAGCAAGCCGCCGAGTGGATTGTTGATCTCGTGCGCGAGCGACGAGGATAGGCGTCCAAGTGCTACGAAACGTTCCCGTTCCGCCAACCGCCTCTCGGCTTCGGCCTTGGCGAGCACGGCGCCGACCATAGAGTTATAGGTGCGTGCTAGCCGCGCAAGTTCGCCATCGCCCCGTGGGATGTCAGAGATCGGGATGGGATGCGGCTCTCCTTTTGTTTCGGTCATCTGGCGTGCCAACGTCGTGATAGGTTGCAGCATTTTGCGTATCGCGAAAAAACCAGCCACCGACAGAAGGCCCGTTGCGATTGCGTTACCCAATATCAGAAATAGCAGAGCCTTCCGGCGCTCTGACAGTAGGTCTGCTACGTCCAACTCGGTTGCAATTTGCCCGACAATGCGCCCCTGATAGGTCAAAGGTGCAAGCAGGCTGAGTACGGGCGAGGCTCCATCCACCGTCAAGTTATCCAGCGCCACCGCGTCATCAGCAAGCGCGGCGATATCACTGTCCATCGGAACCCGTCGGGGGTCGGTTGCGGCGAGAATCTTTCCGCGCTCATCGGCCACGGCAGTCAGAACCATCCGGCGCCCCCCAACACCCTGGGACGCGCGGTCAAGTGTGTCGTAAACCTCCCATATGTCCCGTCTCAAAACCAGCGGCCCGAGAGCCACCGACAGTCCCTCGACATGCATCCGCGCCAGTTCCCGGATCCGTGCGTCTTGAACCTGCGCCAACGACTGCAAGACCTGGTGGGATGCTACCGTGCCAACAAGCACCATCATCGTCGCCGCAAGCAGCGGCAACTTGATCGACAGCGGTATGGGAGCAAACCACTTCATGCCTCAGGGATCGAGATCACGCATGCGATCGGCGATGCCGTCGAATAGGGCAGGGGTCGCCTGCCGGAAACCATCAAGTTGTAGCCACGTGAGCGCCAGTCGGCCCTCCTCTGTCTCTGCGAGGCTCATCAAGGCGGTTTGCAGGGCCTGGACCGGTTCGGAGGCCAAGTTGTCACGCCGCGCGCAGACCGGGGGAAAGCCTAGCCATTCCGACCGGGAGATCACCCGTGTGCGCGCGGTGAGTCCCGGCTCGATCACCGCGAGCGCTTCCCAGACATAGCCATCGACGCTGCCGGATTGCACTAGGCCATCCGCCACCGCGCGCACGACGTTGCGGTGGCCAAAGGTGAAAATGGATCGGCTGAAGAAACTCTCGACCTGTTCTCCCTTCCGGAGCAGATTGGTCGCAGTCACAAGATAGCCTGAGTTCGAATCCGGGTCAGAGAATGCGTGCGTGCCACCCCGCAGGTCAGTCAAGTTTTTCGCCCCGTCCTCGGTTCCGACAATGAGGTAGGACCGGTAGCGCGGTTCACCTCGCCAGACGGGGACGGCGACAAGACCTAACAAATCGTCGTGCTGGAGATAGGGATAGCCGCAAAGCCATGCCGCATCGACACTCCGCTCCAATAGGAGGCCGGTGATTTCCTGATAAGTGCGGCGCTGAACCAATTCGATCTCGCGTCCCATCCCGTGCGACAAGGCGCGGCTTAGGCCGTCAATTACAGCGGCGTCGTTGTCGAGAAACACCGGCGTCAGCCCGAGGCGAAAGGCCGGTTGCGCGCGCGCGCTGCTGGCTAGAAAGGCCGCAATTCCCGATCCTAAAAGCATGCGTCGGGTAATTGAATGTTCCATGATACCAGGCCCCTCCCTCAGCCGGGATCCAGACCACTGCTGCCGATCAGATGGCGGATCGATTGACCCACGCTGACAGTAGGCCCGCGCTGTCACGACTCAGAAGTTTAAACTAAACGGTTTCGTTAGTGACATCCACAGGCCGACCGTACGCACGCAGTTGTTGTTTCGTGTGAAGTGTTGGTTATCTTGATCAAATCCGCTCGAAGGAAAGATGCATGTCCCGCACCACCATCATGACCGTTCGCGTGAGCGGCGCCCTCAGCGAGTTCGTTGCGACGAATGTCGGCGAGGACGGCGCCGCCTATGAGAACGTCGGCGAGTATATCCAGGACTTGATCCGGCGTGACAAGGAGAGGGCGGAGCAGGAGGCTTTCAACCGTCTTAAGGCCGAGTTGACTCATGCCTTCGCAGTCTTGGAGGAGTCGTATCAACAGCTAACCGCAGTCGAGGTGATCGCGCGGAACCGGGCCTGAGCCCATGGCGGTCCAGTTCCAGGAGGCGACCTCACTGCGCCTCGACGAGATCTACCGATACACCCGCGACCGCTGGGCGAGGCGCAAACCGAGATCTACATCACCGGTTTGTTCGTCGCCTTCGATCAGATCGAGAAACGCGGCGTTATGTCGGGGTCTGTGCCGGCCGAGTTCGGGGTCGAGGGATACTTCTTCCGCTACGAGAGCCATTTCGTGTACTGGCGACGATTGCCGAACGGCGACATCGGAATTTCCACCATCCTCCACGAGCGGATGCATCAGATGGACCGCTTCAAGGAAGATTTCTTTTAAGCTATTGTTGTAAATAGAAATCTGGATCAAGCTCGAACTGCAACAAGTCCGACAGACTTGGAGAACGTTAGACCCCAGACTCATCCCCTCCGCCGGACGGCAATAGGACTAGGACGGAAGTCAAAATTAGTCCGGTTCTTGGTCTACTATCCGAGACCCGGTGGTTCATTCCCGGCCCTATACGTGCCGTTCCTTAAACCCGCAGCGATTGGCTACATTCCGCCCCAGTTCGACATCATTGAGAATGGCTGAAGTAATCGGCACCCTCCTTGGTAGCAGCCCCATCCGCCCGCAGGATGGAAGTCCTAGTGAACGGGCAAGAGGGCGATGGGGATGCCTCGGGCGTCGATCAATATTGTTGGTCGGATCCCCGGAACTTCAAGTTGCCAAATGTTCAATAACGTCGAGTGTGACGCCTGCTCAGTGAACTTTTTTGGGCGTATTAAGCGTACTAGGTGCGTCTTTCGTGATCTGCCCTAGTCCCAAAAGTTCAAATATGTGCCAGTTAAGTCAACTCGTTTTCCGGTTTTGAGCGCCGCGTTTCAGATACTGCCGCCGATCTCCTGGTGAGGATCAGCAGAAATCAGCGGGTTCTGTATGCGAACAGACCCCAACTCGATCCGGCAAGATACTCACTCAAAATAGATCGTGCCGATTTTTGATTGTCCCGGTGGGGCAGTTGGCCGGGTCCTCAGCTGCAGCCGAAGGGAAGGGGCCTATTTTCCACTTATGCGATCGGAGCCTTGGTTCGCCTGATGTTAATCGCGCGCCGTACACACCAAGGATCGCCTGATCATTCGACGTACGCCAAGAATCAACAGGGAGGGTCACAGGCGCGCGTTTGTGTTTGGGTGCAGTGTCGGTAGCTTTGCATGTCTGCCGCGCGCTGATGGACTCGAGAATGGCTTTGGCGAGTCGTTCACAGTGTGGTGGGCGGAATATATGCCGTGCCGGCTGGATGGCGTGCGGGGTGCAAACCACTGACCCCCAGGCGCGTGATGCCAAACCCAAGCCCCGGAACGGGGACGGCAAGACCAACATTGTCAAAGAACGCTCAAAGGGGCTGGCACAGCCCGTACGAGTCGGAGACCATCTCCCCGTGGGTGTTTTCAAGCTTCCTGAAGACAGCGCTCAGCTTGACCGGGATTGAGAAGCAAGGAAGCGCCGCAGGCGCGACCGCGGCTTCTCTATGTATCTTGCCAAACGAAAGGTGCTTTTGTTGATCCCGGATGGGTTGACGTTCACTACGAGACCACCGCGAGCGCCGAAGGCGTGAGCCGGTGGGTCTCAATTATCCTGCTTCTCCTGTGGCTTCTTTTTTCTGTCCCGGAACGATAGTAATTCCGGGAGCAAGCGCAGGTCCGGAGCCGCAGGCGACGGCCGGAGCGCAGCTCCCAGCCCGAAGGGCTTTTCCAGTTTCTTACATGTTGACGTAGTCACTAACACCTTGCTTCTTAGGAGACCTTGCATCGTCAAAAAACTCAGAGTTTCTGCGCGGTTCCAGCGAATTTGCTATGATGGTGCGCTGTGTTTGCTCTGTTCTTACCCGGTCGCTGCTGCGCTCCTGCTCTGATGATCCGGTTTCGAGATTCCAAGCGCCCGGCATGCGGCTCCATACTTTTGCATGTAACGCGTTGGACGATCACCATTTGTTTGACCGAGAAGATGCATGATCGTCATCAGCTTCTGCCCGGTAATTGCAATGTCGTGGCGTGTTAGCAGATAACCTGAAGCCAAAAGGTTGGCCCATTCCTCGCGGTTTACGCTGGCCTTCAGTTGCGTGTTGATTAGATCCGACCGGTATTGCTCGCGTTTGCGAATGACGTAGCGCCATATCGATCGATCCCCCTCGGTCTTGAAGGACGCATTGCCCAACCTGCAATAACCGGCACCCAGCGTGTCGACAAGGCCGAGATGACCGAGCTTCTTTTCATTTCTGCCCCGCGCTGTAACAAAGCGGTATGCCTCGTCGAAGTCAAAACACTGACCAAAAATCGCGACAACGTGCCGGCCTGCCGGACGATGTCCTATCATCCAACAGAAGTGCATGTCGATCACGCGGACGATATTCGACAGATCTGCAGCGTGACCCTTCGGCGCTTTGTTGCGTTTTGGCTGTGGCCGAAAGGCAGGAGCGGGGGCAGGGTCGTTCGCAGCGCGAACACGCTCGTTCAAAACGATATTGGCCGCGATGAAGCTTTTGCGAGTTGTCTTAGTGAAAGCTTCGGCATCGGATGAACTGTCGATCAGGTCCTTGAAGTCGGAAAGACTGTCCAGAAGGTCGGACGACGAATATCGCTCCATGCGCGCCTTGGTCTTTTCGACATCATCGAATGGGGCCCAAGGTTCGCTCTTTTTGCAAGAGGCTAAAAAGCCGTCTTTAGGTGATGGGAGGGCTTGTTGATTGCCTTCTACGTTCGGGTCCGCATCCACATCCGGTACGCTTTCGGTGTTCGCGGGTTCCTTATCGACTTTGTGGAGGCCAATGGCTTCGCAAGCGCGGTCAATAAAGCTGTAATCGATCTCCTTCACCCCAGGGGGCAAGCCAGGCTTACCTCTCGCATCAGAAAGGGGCGTGTTCGATTTGCGGTGATCGGGATCAAAGTCGTCCATGAAGGGTCTCGTTGAAAGGTTCCGGTTGAGCACGCGGACTGCCCAGTGTGGATGTTGGCTCCAACATTGGAAGCGGTGTCACAAGTCTATATAGCGAGAAATTGCTCGTGTTAGATTTTGGCAAAAAACGCGACATGAAACGCGCACGCATATTGCCTGCTAAGCCGCCCAGACCTTGCAGACAACTGGGGTAGATCGCCGTGTGGACCGGTGTTCACACGGCGACGCAAAATCGCGGGCTAAAGATTGGACAGGAACAAGACACTTCTTACGCGACACCGCGATCTGATTCCGATGAGATTGCATTGTCATTGGTTTCTGGCAGATCGTTGCGGGTAGTTGGCAGCTTTGCCTTGCGGCGCAATCCCACCCTAGTTCGGATTAGAGCGCGGTGGATGCGAAGGTGGTGTGTAAGCTCCAGGAGTGGCTGGCCAAGAATGGCCAACCAATCAGCAATCATGGCGATCATGTGTTGCTAGCCGTGTTGTCCGCTTTGACGACAAGGACGCCTTCGCAATTTGGATCGACTGCAAGAGCTTCCATTCCGATAAGGATCTTGTTCCCATTGTTGGCCTCATACTGCCGGGCATCCCTCATCAGTGACCCTGGACCTGGATGCATTAGAGTATGACGGCCGCAAATATACTGATCTGTTCCTCTTTTGAGCCTGCCAAACCAAACTGAGAAGAAATACAAGTCAGACGAATTCAACATTAGAAGGTTGCGGATGATTTTTGCGGCTGGGATGCCAGATTTTTCTGACATGCTGTTGATGATGTCTGCAGTGCTGTCTTCAAGCGTGACGGTATACTTATTATTTGACATTGGTTCCTCAATTTCTGAACTATCAATATTTTACTAATAAAAAATGCAAAATGCCATCAAGAATAGCTAAAAAGAATTTCTTTTTGGCGCCGCGCTTCTGGCGTCATATCGCATTGTGGTTTGAAACCATGAAAAAGGATCACAGCGATGAAAATCAGAACCCTGGAAATAGCACTCACAGCAGTACCGACATTTGTCATGTCTGTTACTTTTGACCGAGAACTGACTTGGTAAGGCCTAATTTTTTCACTTAGAACTGACCCATGTTTAGACCCACCCCTGCGTGGATTCGGCGGGGGAATATCCCCGCGAGTGCGGTGGAACCCCGACAGCAATCCATGACGACCACTGTGCGAGGGGGGGTATCTCCGCGGGGGAACCGGAACCGGGCCTTACCACCGCACTCCGGCCCGGGGTCTATCCCCGCGGGTGCGGGGGAACCCGGCCAAGCCAAACGCTGAAGCCGTCATGCCGGGGTCTATCCCCGCGGGTGCGGGGGAACCAATCCTGTCCGTTGCTTCATGCGCGGATAGCGGGGTCTATCCCCGCGGGTGCGGGGGAACCGGGCTGACGGCGATCAGGTAGGGATCATCGTCGGGTCTATCCCCGCGGGTGCGGGGGAACCTCTTCGTCGTTGTACCAAGCGTCTTCGATCCAGGGTCTATCCCCGCGGGTGCGGGGGAACCTAACCCCGGCGATCTGATCAAATGCGAGGCCGGGGTCTATCCCCGCGGGTGCGGGGGAACCCGACTTGCAGGACAGCCTGATTATCCGGCCCGGGGTCTATCCCCGCGGGTGCGGGGGAACCTGAACCTCGAAGCTGATCGCCGCCACCCAGGGGGGTCTATCCCCGCGGGTGCGGGGGAACCGCCGGGAAAGACTGACGGGCGCAGGCGCTTACGGGTCTATCCCCGCGGGTGCGGGGGAACCCCTCCGGTGGTTCTTGCAGGGGCATCCAGTGCGGGTCTATCCCCGCGGGTGCGGGGGAACCTTCTGAAGGTGGCTGTTGTTGGATGGGGTGAGGGGTCTATCCCCGCGGGTGCGGGGGAACCCATTTGGCGACCTTCTCTCGGTCTTCCGGCCCGGGTCTATCCCCGCGGGTGCGGGGGAACCTTGGCTTCCGCGACCGTGATACGAAGCATCCCGGGTCTATCCCCGCGGGTGCGGGGGAACCCTCAAAGAATTGCGCAAGGAATTTGCCAAGTCCGGGTCTATCCCCGCGGGTGCGGGGGAACCGATGTTCTCGTCGGAGGCACTCCGTGTCAGTCGGGTCTATCCCCGCGGGTGCGGGGGAACCTGGCATAACCGATGAACCGCGCGGAGATTGTCGGGTCTATCCCCGCGGGTGCGGGGGAACCTCTATGACGCCGACGATCTGGACACGATAGCCGGGTCTATCCCCGCGGGTGCGGGGGAACCATCCCATTTGCACGTAAAGCGGCTTGCATAGCGGGTCTATCCCCGCGGGTGCGGGGGAACCAGAATGACCGGCTCGCCGTCTTGCGTGACCACGGGTCTATCCCCGCGGGTGCGGGGGAACCATCCTTGGCTCGGCCCTTATGTTCGGGGGGATGGGTCTATCCCCGCGGGTGCGGGGGAACCCCTAGCACGGGCTGCCGCTTCTTCTTGGCGGGGGGTCTATCCCCGCGGGTGCGGGGGAACCATCCACTCCCAACGCGACGTCCAAGTTGGTGAAGGTCTATCCCCGCGGGTGCGGGGGAACCACCAAACGACCCGTCGCGGGAGACTGCGGCGGGGGTCTATCCCCGCGGGTGCGGGGGAACCCTCCGGTGTGTCCATCGCCCGCATTTGATGCTGGGTCTATCCCCGCGGGTGCGGGGGAACCTAGAGAACGTCCAGACGCCAGACGCTATCGTCGGGTCTATCCCCGCGGGTGCGGGGGAACCATATTGGACACGCGGGTCGGGCCTGCGGACGTGGGTCTATCCCCGCGGGTGCGGGGGAACCGATCCCGCGCTTGGCCGCGGCCCTCAAGCGGTGGGTCTATCCCCGCGGGTGCGGGGGAACCAAGTTTCAAGAGCCCGTCACCATCACTTACACGGGTCTATCCCCGCGGGTGCGGGGGAACCACCCGCGCGCAGTGTGAGGAGGCGTCCCGGCTGGGTCTATCCCCGCGGGTGCGGGGGAACCGAGCGCTGTTTGCGTGACCGGTGCGCGTTTTTGGGTCTATCCCCGCGGGTGCGGGGGAACCACGCGTGCGGAAACTGTCATCCGTCAACAGAAGGGTCTATCCCCGCGGGTGCGGGGGAACCGTACCGTCATGCGCTTTTCTTTGTGCATGGAGGGGTCTATCCCCGCGGGTGCGGGGGAACCTGGGCGGGGGAATGGATTGCGCCGTGGTATTCGGGTCTATCCCCGCGGGTGCGGGGGAACCTCTCGCAATTAATTGCTTGTTTATATTTGATTGTCAAAGAGCGTGCGGGTGAATGGCTAGGGCCTCACTCGCGTTTAACGAGCAAGATGCCATCGGCATCAACGATTTGCTTTGGCGGTTCACCTAGCGTTTTGATCTGCAGATGGCCGGTCACTGTTTTGTCGCGCCAGACCATCACAAGTGAACCGCGGCGCAGCGCGTCCCACCAACTGGTCAAAACATTCCAAACACGATCCCGCACGCCCGTGGACATGTCCGGTGCGACATAGACACCGGCCGATATCTCCAACATGACAGAGGTGAGAAAACCGCGATAGCGGGCCTCTACGTCTCGAGTTACGATGATGGTCAGGGGCATCAGTCCCGTCCCTCGATCAGTGCCTTTATCCGTTCAATCATTTCGGGGATGATCTTTTTGTCGGAAAGTTCCTTTCCGGTGAGTCGCCGGGTCGTGCGCTCAATGTTTTCATTATAGTTCTCGGAGACACGGCGCGCTGCCTTGAACGCGCAGGGGATCACAATAGTGTCCCGGTAAAGGTCGGCAATGTCGAGCACAAAGGACTGTCCGGCATCCTCATGGATAAAGCCCAGTTGAGGGATCGTGGCGGTCGCGGTCACAGCGATCGCCGCGGCCGCCTCTAACGCACTGGCGGCATGGTTCAGCGCTTGGTTTGGCAGGTCCGCTGCATTGGGATTATCACGATCATATCGGCGTCCGCGCCAGTCGATGCCGATACGTCTCGCCCATAGTGCATAGGACTCCTTCATCCGGGCGCCCTCAATCCCGCGTAACACGTTCAAGTCTCGGTGCGGCAGCACCTCGCCAAGGCGCAGGGCATACATGCGGCGGGCGATCATCAGGCGCAGGTCGTCATCAGCCCAAATTTTTGCCTGAAGCCGTGCCAAACCAGAGCGATCCGGCATCATCGGCGGCGCGGTATACATGCGCACCCCATCTTCGCCAACAGCGGCCAGCGCAGTGCGTGCGTGGGCAATAAGACGCAAGGCGTCATGGCTGACGGTCGACCCAGGTCCGAGTAGTATGATCGACACGCCTTGCAGGGGAATGGCA
Organism: Roseibium aquae; assembly: GCF_008711285.1. Lineage (GTDB taxonomy): Bacteria > Pseudomonadota > Alphaproteobacteria > Rhizobiales > Stappiaceae > Roseibium > Roseibium aquae. Next base: position 241,700 of record NZ_VXDC01000006.1, on the reverse strand, counting down.
TAATCGCCAGGGTCAAGCGCATCGACCTCGGTCCGCGCGCCTTGCAAAAAGGCAAGTGTCCCGTCCCGGGCCGTCAGCGCGCCACGCGCTAGGTAAAGGCATCCAGCCCGGTCGGCATGGGGCACCTTCGCGCTGTCCAGCCCAAGCCGTCCCTTCAACATACGCTCACGCCTTTCGTTGCGGCGGTCGTAAAAGCAGCATTCCGTATCCGTAGCTGCGGTGTCGCCCGACCCCGCGCGCGAGCAGGCGGGCAAAACCCTGCGGGTCACAGACGGTCAAGGAACCATGGATAACGACATCTGGGCCTTCCACCTGCCGCCCGCGACGCAGGCTTCGCACGCGCCGGAACTGGTGCAATCGTGATGCCTCCCGTTCGAGATCGGCGACCGGTGCAAGACGCGCTGCAAGCCAATCAAAATAAACATCCTCGCGCGACCGAGCATGGTCGTTGCGCATCGACTCAGCCAAGAATGCGTCCAACTCGGCGCCCTTGGCAAATCGTATGTCCTTGCCTTTAAGCGGTGAGGCTATGCGCACCACGGGTCGGCACTTGAGGTCGAAACCAAGGCGCATCCCCTCTCGCCAGGTCGTTTCGGGTCGCGCGATCGAACGCAAGGCATCGAGCGACAGGACCCCAGCTTCGGACGGCCCCAGCACCGGTGCCGCCTCAGCGCGCAGGTCTTCCGCCGCAACGGTGCTGTAGGCATAAAGCGTGCCCGTCCGCGCGCGCGGCGCAACCAGCAAGCGGAAAGGCTGCAACACGGCAGGACCGAATACCTCTCCCAGAATGTGATGCAGGACCGCACCTTCGTCGAATAGGCCGTACCCAACATTGCGTTGCCCGGCCCAGCTGTGCAGTGCCGACAACGACAGCGGCATTTCTATCAATTGCAGGGTCATAGGATTTGGCCCTCTATCACGACACGACTGCCGCCATGCAGGCCACTGTGCCAGTTACGCAGGTCCGCTATGTCATAGCGTAGGGCGCCGTCAGGGCCTTCTCCCTCATCGGGCCATATCGCATGCCCATGGAGCCCCAGGCTCAGAAGCGCGGCATAGGCGGTTGCCCCCTCGGCATCACCTTGCAACAGCGGCGATGCCGGTAGGCAGGATTTGCGCCCGATAAAGAGTGGGCGCGCGGGCCGATCAAGCGCCGTCGCTACATTCTCTAGCGTGGGGCCCTCACCTGCTGCCAGCCTGAGCACGACGCGGGTCTCGTGATCGACCAGATAGTCGCGGCGGCGGCGGTGGGGGCTGTCATAAGTCGCGCCCGCCCGTCCTTCAGGTGCCCCCAATGTTGTCCAGCCACGGTCCGATTTTTCCAGCTTGGCGTTCTGGGTGTCGGTAACCGCCAGTGGCATATTGCGCCCCTCGGGCAGGACTGACAGCGCGCCGAAAATCAGCCTGTCCTGCAACGCCTGATGACATGCGCCGTCTTCGCGCCGATACCCCAGCGCGTTGGCCAGAAGCCCGGTCAGCGCGGAGGCCGAGGGAAATTCCCGTGTGGGCCCGACATGATCGATGGCGACACCACCGAAGGCCATGAGGGGCGCCGCAAGGCGCAGATGAAGCCATTCATAGCTCATGCCGCGGCGGGTCCGCCGAGGCGTGTCGGAAGGTCGCGCGCGAAGGCTGCCAGATCGGCTAGCGTGCCGCGCTTGGCCATCGGCACATCTTGATTGGCCAGGGTCATTACGCAGCGGATCTCGCCCGTCGCGTAGGCGGCGTCGAGGGCGCCTAGATGGTCCGACAAAGCCGCCACGGCCTGCCCGGTTTCGGGCGGGCATGGTTTGCGGAACGCCTCGGCTAAGGAGCGCGGCTGCCGGTCGCCGGCTTCCAGCAGCATCAGCGAGGCGCGGCTATAGGGCGCGGTCGAGCCTAGCTTGGCTCCTGGCGAAACCTCAGCGATCAAGTACACGACGTTGTGCAATACCGCACCAGCCATTTCCGCATCGCCACCAAGATTTCCCAGCAGGCCCGGGATGTCCACCACGACATAACCATAAAAGAGGCCGGAGGTGAGTTCGGTTTCCTGAATCGTGTCCGCGCCGGTATCCTCTTCACGTGCCAGATCGTCGGCGGCGATGAAATAATCGCTCTCTGCCTCCTCGGCATGAACCGTGAAGGCATGGGCCACATGCACGGCCGCGTCGATATTGGCGCGCGGGTCGGAGGTCATCATGCGCCCGAACAGTGCGCCGGTAAGGCCACCGGGGAGTTTCGCACCCTCGCTCAGGGCCTTGAGATTGGCCTTGTGTTCCTTAAGCCAGGCGGCCGAGATCTCCTTCGCCGCCTTCTTGTCGCCGGCGGCCTCCGCAACGAGCGCTCTAGCCTGCTTGGTCAGGTAAGCGACCTCGACCTCGCCCAGCAACAGCGTCTGGCGAGATTTTTTATCGGTCCCTTTGTCACCGTAGACGACTTTTAACAAGGCGTCCTTGATTTCGTTCGCAACATTGTCGTCAACGTCAGCGGCCCAGTCACCAAACACCTTGTGCTCGACGATTTCGCGAGAACGATAGGCCGCATCGGCCCCGTCTATTGTCGCGAGTGCGTGCGGATCATCCGCCAGCCGCCAGTGACGCTTCAAGCATTGCGAACTCACGCGCGTTCGCAACGCGCCGCCATAGGGAAGACGTTTTGCAAGTCCGGCATCGTCTCGGTTGAGCAGCGCTGCAGTATAGGGTGCCAAAAAGTGAATTTGCAGAAACCTCGGATCAGGCATCGGTCTTTTCCTTTTCGTTTAAATCGGCGCTGCGGTCGAATCGGGCGTAATAAGCGCGCGCGATGGCACGGGTATCGTCGTTGAGAACGGCCCAAGCGAGGCTTGGCGCATCCACCTTCGGACGGTTGCGTGCCAACGCGCGTACCGCTCGTTCTAGCGCGTCGAGCCGCGATTGCCCCCGCGCGGCAAGAAGCCTTGCGAGGCGTTGTTCGGACAATGCGGGCTTGTCCAGTCGCGCCCACTCATCACCGCCGTCGGCTAACACCGCGCCAAAATCACGCCTGCTCTGGTGCACGCTGTCGGTTGCGTTGGCTGGGGTCAGCAGTGCCAGAAACTTTGTAATGCGGCGCCATTTCTCTTCTTCGTGTCGGGCGATCCCGTGCCGTGCCGAGAGGCGCCAGAACAACGCGGCACCCTCTGGGCCCATTCGGCGAGCGGCGGCGCGCTCGCCAGGATCAACACGCGCAAGCTCGCCCGCAATGGCCAATGCGCGGCGCGCCACCTCTTCACCGTCGTCAGACATTCTCGAATTCCTTCACACCAATGTCTTTGAAAATCTTTGTTAGTCTTGCATTCAGCTCCGCGCGGCCACGTACCTCGGCACGGGGTCGCATGATCTGCGCACAGGGAATGCCGGACACGGCGCGGTTGAATTCTTCCCGCGCGGCCTGCGCCAAGCGACGGACAAAGCGCATGTGAGCCTCTTTCCGACCATCTTCAGAGCCGGCTGCGAGCTTGTCCCAAAGCGCTGGAAAGAAAAGAGAATCGGCCAGCCGATGCAGTGCTGCACGGGCAGGCGCAGTGCGGGCGTATTCGGCCTTGCCTCGTTTTTCGCGATCGCCCTGTGCTGCTATCAACGCCAACCCGTCACGCAGCGCCTTGTCGAATTGATCTATGGTCTTGATCTGCTCATCCGACAAGTCGATCGCCCTGGTGCCGAACATTTCCTTGCGCACTGCCTTGGGCACCGGGATGACGCGGGATTTAAAGCCATCGGTCTTGGAATTGCCCCGTGCGAACGCTTCGGCAACCAGCACCATCGATTCATTTTTTTCCTTCACCGTCTCATTTACGAGCCGGGGCTCTTGCCATTTTCCGCTGTATAATAGCTCGCTGAGCAGGCCATAAGTCCAGTCGCGCTCGCCCAATGTCAGAGTTTTTGCCTCCGCCAGATGAACCGGCGCCCAAGGGTCTTGGGTCATGCCATTAGCCTCTTTCGCGGCAATGCGCGCGGCTTTGGACGTCGTGCGCTGTGCGTGTAGCCCGGTGTCGCCATTTACAAGGCGCACGCGGCGGCAGACCTCGATGAAGAGCGGATCGAGTCCTATCAGATCAAGTAGCTGCCCTTCGGGCCAAGGTCGGCACCATAGCAGTGCTTGGCCGCTCAGCCCGCTGCGCCCCGAAAGCAGATGCTTCACCTCGCGTCGCCACCACGCTGACGTGTCGATGACCGAGCCACCGCCTGTGATTGGAGCAAGCGCGATCATGATGCGCGATGACGAACCTCCGTTCATTCGAGCAACGCCGTAATTTCCCGCACCGCCGAAGCCCTCCATAGTTTGCAGGCTGATCAGCGCAAATATCCAGTCCTGTGGCGCGGCGTCATAGGCGATTTTACGCTTGAGGTCGTGGTTGCGCGAGGTGATCAGCATGTCTAGCGCATCCGGCGTTGTCACCTCTTGCCATTTGAGTCCGCCGGGGTCGGGCGGCTGGAAGAAGGCAGGCTTGCGGCGATCCTCGACGACAAGGTGCCATGGCGCGTCGTCGGGAAAGTCGGCGGTCAAACCTCGGAGTGCCGCGCTCCAACTGTCCTCATTATCGGGCAGGTCGGTCACTCCAGCGTTGGACAACGCAAGCGTCGCCAATTGCACCAGAAACATGTGCCATGCGGGCCGTTGATGCGGTCGGAGGGCAGGAAAGGACGCCACCTCGCCCCGCGCCATCGCCGCAAGAAGGCCCGGAAGGCTCAGCATCTGTTTGTCCGTCTGGATTAGTGGTTCGGTCAAAAGGTTCATCCGCACCGCGTCACTCCTCGACCTTGGTGAGGCCGTCGGCCCCGTATTGAAACTGCTTTTCCCCGACAGACAGCCTCAAGGGGCCATCGCCATCAACGATCACTTCTTCGTCACCGGTCAACCCGAGTGACCAGTGAACCGGCAAGGCCATTGTCTTAACTGGGTGTCCGAAAGGTCCGATCGTGCCCTCAGGCAGGGCGAGGATCGCGCCTTTTTCTCCGAGGCGCGTGCCAATGAACTCGTCGTCCGGGAATAGGCTGGGAAATTCCAATGTGCGGTCGAGAGTAACCAATTTCGCACCTTGTGTCTCCGCGATGGCCTTGCCAGTGACGCGGCGGCGATAGTCCTCCCAGCCGTTTTCCCGGGCAATCTGATCTAAGCGTTCTGGGTGTGTTGCGCTTTCAACGAGCTGGCGGTTCATGTCCGGGATATTCCATTTCGGGCTGTTGACAACCTCGGCCAGCGTTGCCGCTAGACCGGGTACGTCGAGGTATACGCCCGAAAGCGACGCATTTTTACCGAAAGCACCAAGGCCATTCTCGGGCATGTGCGTCAGCGCATCAAGGCCGCTTCCAGGGTGCAGCACGATCGTCTTAGCCGTTTCAAAACCCGGTGGCCGGACGCGCGTGTGCCGATGGAGGCGCCCGATGCGTTGCAGCAAGACGTCCATCGGGCAGAGGTCAGTGATAAGAAAATCAGCGTCGATATCTAGTGACTGTTCGAGCGTTTGCGTGCCCACTACTATCATCCCGCCCGTGCCGCGCTTTGCGCCGAGTGCCTCCTCGACCCGCGCATCCAACCTCGCACGATCCTCAGCAGCAAACCGGCTGTGGTGCAACGTGGGGATGCCGTTTAAGGAAAAGATCAGTTCAGGATTAACATCGGCACAGGCGCGCCAAGTTTCGCGTGCTCGGTCGACCGTGTTGCGGATCACCAAAACGCGCGCGCCCAAGCGGGCTGCCGCAACTGCCAGCTGGCTAGCTTGCGATCCGCTCCAGCCGCATTGAGGCTGGATAGAAACGGTCTTCCGGGTTGTGTCTACATCATGTACAGGAAAACACTCGGATTTTGTCCATACGGCGGGATAAGCCATAACCTGTGCCATTTTTAGTGATGGTAGCTCTTCGCTCCGCCAAGCGGCACGTGCCACTGAGCCCAGGGTCGCCGACATCAGCATTGCATGTCCACCCAAGGCAAGGTGGTCTGCAACGAGCGATCGCTGGATTTCGGTCATCCAGGCATCTGATGCGTGGACCTCATCGATTACAATGAGCGCCCGCGATAACGCCGCGCCGCGTAGATGCGCGTGCTTTACTTTAAGGCCCGCCATCATGACTTGATCAACAGTTCCCACGGCAATCTGCGCCGCGAGAAACCGAGTGGCATGCTCTGCGGCCCATCGGGCCGGGCGAACTTCGTCGGTATCGTCCCAACGCATGCGAAATTCCGGCAAGCGGTGGCCTAGCGCCTCGCCTGCCTTTGCCTGCCCTGGTATCGCCAGTATTGCCTCTGGAACAGGATCAGCAAACATCCGCTTTAGGGCGGTGTTGACCCGGGCCTGCAACTGTCGCGCTGCCGCGCGCGTCGGTACCGCGAAATAAAGTGCCTCTACTTCTTCGGCCTCGAAAAGCTTTGCGAATCGCCAAAGTGCCGCCTCGGTCTTGCCCGCACCTGTCTCGGCCTCAAGGATGATCAGCTTTTCGGAGGTTTCAACGTCTGCGACAATCCGCTGTGCCGGGCGCGGCGCGGGATGATCGGACAACAGTGGCCAAGTCGCCGGTCCGGCCAGTCGCGTGTCGGATGTATCAAGGCCAATGTCGCGCAAATGTCGCCGCGCTTTTTGAGTGGCTATGGTCCAGTAGGCCGGATCAAACTCTTCGATGAAATCAAACACCTGCCGATCCGACCCAACCCAGTCCGCAAGAGCCAGAAGCCCAGCGAAGAAATGTGCGAACTCATGTGTGAGGGGCGGGGGCGCATGATCGCTGATTTCTGGAAACCATTTAATCAGGGCCTTGCCCATCGACCGCTCTTCGTCCCTCCAGTTATAGCCCGATAGCGGTGCGAAGGCATCACGGCCCCAATTTTCGTCGGGGATTGGTACTGGGCGACCGTGATGGGCAAAAATTAGACGAAACCAAACTAAAAGGTCAGGCCCCCATTGCGCTAAATACAGAGCGTTTCCATCTAGGGCATTAGTTGCATCATCCTGTCTGAGCCAAAGCCAGCCGCATTGTACATGCCCTCGCGGTGTTATGCCTGAGTTGCCATGCCATGCCTTAATTTGAAATGCGGTCGCGAGCTTGCCGATATCATGCAGGAAAGAAAGCGCACCCAAGCATGAAATTTCCTGTGGCGACAAGGGCTGCCCTGCCGCCGCCTCAGCTCTGGCGCGAAACGTCGGCGTCTCGAGCAGCGCAATCAATACGGCCGCGACATCTGCACTATGGTGTGCCAAGTGATGCCGCGCGCCAGTTTCACCGTCCGATTTTCCCCAAGCAGTCATTGTCTCATCCGGGAACCTTGATACTGGCTCTTAAAATTCGAAGAGTACACCTTTAAGTATGCTGCTATAAAAGCAGCCAGAAAACAATCGCTTGAAGTATTGAATACAAAATCAAATCAAGTGTTCAGGAGGTCCGGTGCCTTTTTGTTGTGGCACGTCTCAATATGCGAACGCCGCAGATTTTTGGCAGCATCACCATCTTGAAGCGCCAGAACCTTTTCACAAGCGCAGGCGGCGCCGACATTCCAGTGCTTGAGAAAGTTGGATCCGCTGTCAGTATTCCGCATGCTGCGGATCAGATTCGCGCCTGGCATGACGCTGACGATGTGCCTGAAAACACCTATTTCCTGCAGGAGGCGGAATGATCCGTGCAGCCCTTGTCGCGCTTGTCGCCATGACGCTCCCAGCGTTCGCCGGCGGACAAAACAACCCTGACCTTTACGGCATGCCGGTGCATCCCAAGTCGTCCGACTACACCAGCTCCTCGCGCGTTGGGAGCACAACGGTTACCTCCGGCACCGCGGACGGCAAGCGGTTCAACTTCACCACCCAGGACTATGGCGATCGATCTGTCACGACCGGCACGATCGATGGAAAATATTACAACCGAACATGCCGCCGGTACGGGTCAAACGTTCAGGTATGCGACTGATGACGGATAAAAAGAAAGACGATGACAGCTCGATGTTCGGCATTTTTATTTTTGCCATCATAGGCACGGGTGTCATCACGGGAGGTATGGAATTCGCGGCCAAAACAGGCTGGTTTAAGGAGGAAGAGCCTGAGCCAGTCGTCCGTGTCGTGAATGGCATCGGCATACCCGAAAAGAACCCGCGTAAGTGGGGTCTCCATAGAGAAGAAGTCATTCAGCTCGCCAACGGCAGCTATGTCGATGTTGGGTCCTTTTCCGAAGTCAATTTCACCAGCAGCTGGATTGAAAAAATCTATATCGAAGAGGGCTGGATCGAAATCGAATATCTCGGAAGCGACATGGATATCACTTGCGGCTTCGATATTGAGGAAGATGGCTCTCCCTCTTGCACGGATCGCCGCGATCGGGACATCGATTATGACATCAACGTTGAGGAATATATCCCAGACATGGACGTGATCTTCGTCTTTCCCAACGGAGCATATCGGTACTGTGATGTTACAGGCTACGAAGTCTACGATCTGGTTCGGGCCGAAAGCGCTGGCAAGTTTTACAACAATCACATCAAGGGCCGCTACCGCTGCGACTGAAACCAGCCGCTATTCGGCCGGTCAACTCGCGCTTCGGGCGTGTCTTCATGGTGGACGGCACAGGCGTGGGCTATCAGACGCTGGAGAAGGCCCGTGCTCACGCTGAAAGCCTGGCGCTGCGCGAGGCAGCGTCATGAGGAAAACCCCTTCGACCTATGCCGCCGTCGATGGTGGCGGCAAACTGATCGCACAGACCTGGCATGAGGACATCGTGCGCAAACTGGTGTTCGCGGCGATCTATGTCACGCCCTGGTGGCAGAAAAGCATCCTGCGCCGTGTGCCTGTTCTCCGGCGCATCAAGCAGTTCCAGATGGATTGGCGTGTCGAGCGGGAAGTGGAGCGGCACCTGGAAACGGTCGCGGACATGAAACGGCGGGCCGAGCGGGACGGCGGTCAAGCACAAGCGTCTGACAGCCAGGGCCCGGCAGCAGGCATCGAAACGGGAAGCCATGACCGGGAACCCGGCCTGGGGCGCGTTCTGATGGCGGACATCTTCTGCCAGGACGTGTCACTTGACGGCTCTGTCGTTCAGGCCAAGTCGGCGCTTAAGGACGGCGAGCCGCATTACTGGGTCGAGGCGCATATCAACGGCGCCGATCTCCCAGGCCCGATGATCTACAAGTGCCATGATCCACAGCAAGCGACCAAGCGCGCCAACAACCTCATCATCGAGCTGAACCAGGCCTACCACATGAAGATCGAGCGAGAGCTTAAGGAACGTGAGCGCCTGAAAAAGCTGGAGCAGGACAAGCTCAATCCGCAGTGGGGCGTGTTTTGATGAATATGCCGGAATTTCTCAAGAACGTTCTTGTCGCCAGCTATGCAGCGCACCCGGAACGAGGTGATCGCGTGGTCGTTGCACAGGCCAGCGATGCACATGGCTTTGGCCACTTCGATATCTACCGGGTCTTCGAAGACAAGGAGCCTGTTCGGATCGACACGCAGAATTTCATTGAAACCGCCCGAAAATCCGCAGAATGCGCAGCCGCTCGCGCCATGAAGAAAGGCCAGATGGAAATCGACAAGCGTGAAGCGGAGCGCCGCGCCCTGGAAAAGAAGATCGAGGCACAGCCGACATGGGGTCTGTTTTGACCGGAACCTACGACATCAACGCCGAGCTTCAGAACGGCATGCTGCGCTACGATGTTTCAAGGCGCGAGATTCTGGACAGCGGCCTGGAATTTCATTGCCTGCTGGTGAGCTACAGATCGGGGCACCAGGAATATCTGACCGGTCATTTCGACCCTGCCGGCAAGTTTGTCGTTCACGGGATCGCCAAGACCGCGCAAATCGCCGAAAGCCTGTTCGAAAAGGGCCTGCAAGACCTGCGCCTGGAGGAGGCAGCCGCTCAAACCAGGAAGCGGCTGGCCAATCGCACAAAGCCGACAGCGGATCAGCTGGACAATCCGGACTGGGGCCTGTTCTAGCTGATCCGCGCTTTTCAATAGGCCTGGGGCACGGACGCCCGGTTGTCGTACATTTCGATTTCCATGTTGTTGAAGAAATATTTCAGCTGCCAATAGAACAGGTACGGCAGCAACAGCCCGAAGGTGATGATCGAAAGGATCATCAGGCCGATGGCCATGAAAAAGAACTCCCAGAAGTTGCCTTTGAATACGATTTTACCCTTGACCATTTTCTACCTCAGTTTGTGCATCCAACACGAGCGTGTATAGCAGGCATACAAGCGGAAATTTGCTAAAAATACGTTGAGGCAACACGTCAAAGCGATTCAAGATCGCACAGAAACACGTGCTCAGCGCGCGCCAAGCGTCTTCGATAGACAATCACACATGAAAACGAAAACGCGCGTCAGCGACTCTTAAAATCGCTTGTTCGATTCCACCGTTCTTCTCTTGAATAGTATTACATAATGTAATACATCTTATGAAGACGCAAACGAGAGACGCCATGCAGTTCGAGTGGGACGAGAACAAGAACAAAGCCAACATCGAAAAGCATGGTATTTCGTTTGATGACGCCAAGCATGTGTTCGATGGTATGCACATCACAAAAACAGACACGCGCTTCGACTATGGCGAGCGCCGCGAAATCACGATTGGGATGATCAGATCGATGATCATCACCACCGTCGTTCACACAGACCGCAATGGCACCTGCCGTCTGATTTCAGCGCGTGCCGCCAATCGCGCAGAGAGAAAGGTCTATCACGATGCCAAGAAGATATAAGCAGCCCATGACGCAAGCCGAATTCGAGACCTTGGACGACGAGGACATCGATTTTTCCGACATTCCGGCAACAGACGAAGCGTTCTGGGCCGATGCCAGGGTGGTTCTTCCCAAGACCAAGCAGGTGGCAAGCCTGCGCCTGGATCCGGAGGTGATCAGCTTCTTCAAGGAGAAGTTCCCCAGGAAACACACCAGCGCGATGGCCGACGTTCTGCGGCAGTATGTGGAGCATGCCAAGGCCCGGGGCTGAACCTGGGTCTTTGCTGCGTGCCATGGCTTGCGTTTCCATATCTGAAAAGGTAAATCATCACTGACTTAATTTACCAGCCGCTTTCCATGCGGTGTTGCGCGATGATCGATCATCAACAGCGCAACGCAAGAAGATGCGCGATGCACATTCTGGCCGTTGGATACAAGCTCGAAACGTTGGAGCTGAAATTCTGCGTCGGCACGCGCCGCTCGAACATCACGCAGTTCCAGGGAAGCAGATCGTCGAGACGGTTGATCTTGTGATCGTGGATGCGATCGAGAACATCGGTCAGATAGGCCTGTGGATCGAGCCCGTTCATCTTGACGGTTTCGATGACCGTCATCCGACCTGCTACTGATGCAGGGGTGATCGACCCTCTCGATAAACCAAAATCTTGACCGCGGCGCAACCGCCGTTCCGTACACAAAAAGGCGGGTCAATTCTCGGTGGAAATACCGGGTCAGTTCTCGATGAAAATCAACACACATGGTGTTCGTCCGGCCGGGGTGTCTAAAACGTTGCGGGTACCGCGACTGCACCGAAAACTCATATTTTAACAGGCGGAAGCTTGGAAATTTCGCGCGACATTGTCTTAAGATCGACGACGCCATACTCTTGTCCAGAGCTAGTTGTGGCATGCCCTTGAATCGCGTGCATGTATTCGATCGGAATGTTGTATCGCCGTGCGAGCGTTTTGAACGTATGACGGAAGCCATGATTTGGCGCAACGCCACTTGGGGTTAATCCAGCGTCTTTAATCCACTTGCCGATGCGTTGAGCAATCTTTTCGGTTGCTTTGATGGCGTCCTCATTGGCTGTAGTATTTGGGTAGAAGAGTGGGCCATCCGGAGCCTTTTCGACGAATTCCAGAAAACCGTGATCTATGATTTGGAAGTGTAGGGGCACATCGCGCCATAGGCCTGACTTCGTTGTGCCCGCCTCAGGCGTTATGTGTATATAGTTTATCTCGTTTTCTGTTCGGATATCTTGCTTGCGAAGCTGTGCGATTTCCCCAATTCGAGCACCTGTGTAGTAGGCTAGCCAGGGCGCCCAGCGCTTTGCGGCCGATAACTGCTGGCTTTCCCGTGAGTTTTGTTGGCGCTTATAGTTCATCGCATGCACAAGAACCGCTGCGGCTTCCGCTTCCGTGTATCCCTTGTCGCGATCGACCTTTTTCTTGGGCACAGTTACCGATGCCGTTAAGACGACCGGATCGATGTGCCCCTGGTTCGCCGCCCAGCGCAACGTGTGTTTAACGGCTGGTAGATAACGAGCCTTTATTGTCTTTGGGTCTAGTCCAACCTCAAATTGTAGATGATCGACCCACTTGCTGATGTGTAGATTGGTAATCTTGGAAGCGTCATCTATTCCAGCGAAAGAGATAAAGTCATTTATCGGTTTAGCGTAGGCCTTTGACGTTCTGTCAAGAAGTTGTTCGCTACCCGTTTTGGCGCGGCGGCACATCTTGAACAGGTCAAGAAGGCCGTATCGTACATGGCCTGCATCTTGAATTGGTGACTTAGGCGCTTCGGTATGATCATGTTTTTCTTTTAGCCAATCGGGCGTGTCGCTGACAAATGCTCCATCATCACGCTCAAACATTCGTTTTATAACTTCAAGCTCGGCCAACGCTATGCGGGAGGCAAGTCGTCGCCACTCGGCGCTGCCGATACTGGCAGAGTAGTAACCGCGAAGTCGATATTGCTGCAGTTCATCGCCAAGGACGTCTTTGATTAATTCGTTAGATGAAGATCCTGCGTAGATCGATTTCAAATCAGAGATATAGCCGTCGTCTATGCCGACCTTTGCGTACCCCGCACGCAAACCCCGGAGCTCGTCGTCGAGCGCCATTTTTTGCGAGTAATGCTTGGCAGCGATCGCCTCGATGGTCAAAGGCCTCTTGGAGAGCATGGTCGCATTTTCATCTGCAGATTGTAACTTAACCTCTTTGCGTGCTGATTCCAAAATTGCTTGAAAACCAGCAATAACACCAGGAAGGGCCCGCAAGGCGACTTTGCGATCTCCGCCCAGCGCCTTTATCAATTCACGTTTACCGATCTGGCTACGAAGATTTTTGGGAACGCCCATTCGAGCGTGATAACGACCGCGGGCATCTTGATGGAGGTGTCTGATCTTGCTTGGCATGGAAGTCGTTTTTGTATGCGGCTTTGTAGACGCATTTTGTAGAAAAACGGCCCAATTGCAAATACTTAATGGGAATTCAGATGGTTAAGTGGTGCTGCCGGAGAGATTTGAACTCTCGACCTCTCCCTTACCAAGGGAGTGCTCTACCCCTGAGCTACGGCAGCCGGTTGTCGATGAAGACAAAACGCCCGGCCAGCGCGTTCGCGCTCTGCCGGAATGACGCGGCTTTTGCCATAAAGACCTGAGGTGCGCAACAGGGCGGCAGGTTTTTTTTCGCGCGGCCCGGCAGGGCCATCGATTTCCGCCTGTCCGCCGCAAGGCAGGGGACGGAGAAGGGTCCATCGCTGCACAGGATCCGGCCTTGTTTCCGGCCTGGCTCCAGTCCGTTCACGCCGCCTTCGCCCGGTCCGTTCAAGGGGCTGTTCAGGTCCGTTTCCGCCCGGTCGGATGGTCTGCCCTGTGGAAAAGATTTTGCACCTAGGCGCGCCGGGCGGCAAATAGACCGGCAGGGACCATCGGCCGGCCAGACTGAAACGGGCTCGCGATCCCTCCACAATACGAATAACAAGACCCCAATACAGCGCAATGGACACCAAAATGAACAATGACAAAGCGGACCCTTCGCAAAAGCCCGACCCAAAACCTGGTAAACCCGAGGAAAAAGGCCGTGAAGAACGGCTCTCGGACGCCTTGAGAGCGAATTTGCGCCGCCGCAAAGCTGCGGCCAAGAAAGACGGCCCCCGCTAGCAGGCGGATTATGAGCCGTGTTCCGGCAGGCCGGAGAGCGGGCCTTGCGCGGTCTCCGCGTTCCGGTGCATGCTTTTTCCAACACAGGATTGCCCAGCCCCTGCCTTGCATGGGCCACATCTTGGCGGTAGACGGCGGTCTGACGATTTTTGAACGGGCCGGTTTTAAAGTGGCGGTTTCTGCCAGAGACCGCGCCGGCAGGGGAAGAACATATGGACAGCATCAAGGTCACCGGGGGCGCGGAGCTTCATGGCGTCATTCCGATTTCCGGCGCGAAGAACGCCGCGCTTCCCCTGATGATCGCCTCGCTCCTGACCGACGAAACCTTGACGCTCGCCAATGTGCCGCGGCTGCGCGACGTCGCGCTTCTGACCCAGATCCTGTCCAACCACGGCGTCGATTACTCGGTGAACGGCAAACGCAATGGCCAGGATGCGCTCGATGGGCAGACCGTGCATCTGACGGCGCGAGAGATCGTGGACACGACGGCTCCCTATGAACTGGTCTCGAAGATGCGGGCGAGCTTCTGGGTCATCGGTCCTCTTGTGGCGCGCATGCGCGAGGCGCGGGTGTCTTTGCCGGGCGGATGCGCGATCGGAACCCGGCCAGTCGACTTCTTCATCGATGGTCTGGCGGCCCTGGGCGCCGATATCGAGATCGAGGGTGGCTATGTCGTTGTTCGCGCGCCCAACGGACTAACCGGCGGCCGTGTGGAGTTTCCAAAGGTATCTGTCGGCGCGACCCACACCATCATGATGGCCGCGACGCTGGCGCAGGGCGAAACCGAAATCGTCAATGCCGCGCGGGAGCCGGAAGTGGTCGATCTTGCCCATTGCCTCAAGAGCATGGGAGCCCGGATCGAAGGCGAGGGCACGTCCACCATCCGGATCCAGGGCGTTCCGCGGCTGCACGGCGCCCATCACGCGGTGCTGCCCGACCGGATCGAAACCGGAACCTATGCCATGGCGGTCGCCATGACGGGCGGCGATGTGCTACTGAAAGGCGCGCGGGCGGATCTTTTGAACGCGGCCCTTGAAACATTGCGCGCAACCGGCGCTGACATTACCGAAACCCCGGAAGGCCTCAAGATATACCGCAATGGAAACGGCATTCAGCCGGTGGATGTGACCACGGAGCCGTTTCCGGGCTTTCCCACCGACCTGCAGGCCCAGTTCATGGCCTTGATGACCATGGCCGGCGGGGCGAGCCGGATCACCGAAACCATCTTCGAGAACCGCTTCATGCATGTTCAGGAGTTGGCCCGTCTTGGCGCGCAGATCCATGTGGATGGCCGCACCGCCACGGTGGATGGCGTATCCGAACTGAAGGGGGCCCCTGTCATGGCCACGGACTTGCGGGCATCGGTCTCGCTGGTCATCGCCGGGCTCGCGGCCAAGGGAGAGACGACAATCAACCGGGTCTATCACCTCGATCGCGGGTTTGAGCGGCTGGAAGACAAGCTTTCGCGCTGCGGTGCGCGGATCGAGCGCATCTCGGGCTAGGCGCTGCGCGCATCATTTGCCGCCGGCATGTCCGGCCCTTGCCGGTTTCGCCGGTCCGGTCACTCGGCCGCACGGCTGCCGATGATTTTTCCCGTCGTGGTAAAGGCCAGTCCGGCGGTGCCGCTGCCGCCGATGATCAGGGCTTCAACGATGGGCTCGAGGGCTGGCCGCTCGGACGACCAGACCATGAGGAAGTTCGCCCCCGTGCCCCCGGTTGTGTCGTTCATCGGAACCAGAAAGTCTTTCGAGGCGAAAGGCGGCAGAGTGATTTCTGTGTCGATGAAGGACTTGATGATCTTGCCATCCTGGTCGTGGTAGTCGACGCGGTCGATCTGAATGGTCCGCTCCGGGTCCACATTGTGAACGGTCAATGTCGCCGCCACCAGTTCAGAGCGGTTCTGCGTCAAAAACACCCTGGAGTACGCGGGTGTATAGACCGTCTGGCTAAGCAGGGAACGCACCGTTTCCGCGGCGGCCGGTTTGCCACTTGCGATGGCCGCCACAAATTGGGTAACGAGGCACATGATGAGGAAAGGGCGGGAATTGCTGCGCACGTTTGTCGGTCTCCGGTTCCGGCGATGGCCAAGAAGGCTTGACCGCACTGTGCGTGAGGACAAGGGGCGATGACAACCGCTCCCGCAGACCAGCCGGCCGCGCGGCCGGCGGTTGACTGGAGGTGAAAAGTGAAGATGTCCCCGCGATCCGCCCGCCGCCTTCGTCTTTTTATCCTGCTGGACTTCATCCTGTGCGGCTTCGCAGCGGTTTTTCTCGTCCCCATGCCTTATGGGCCGACATTGGGCCTGTTCCTCGTGGTTTTCGGCCTCTGGGTCAGCCGTTTCATTTATTTCCGGCTTGTCCCGCGCCCGCAGCGCCCGCCCTTCCCCCCGCATGAGACCGGCGGGGATGCGTGAGGGCCGGGCCACCATCACAACACGCGCCTTGTCCGGAAAGTTCGGGCGGGCTTTCCCCAAGAGCGGCCGGTGGCCCCTGTCCGGCGCAGGAAGCGGCGCTGAATGGTCTTTGTTGAAGTCCGGCCTTTTCGGCGGACACTTGCGCAGCGCCCTGTGCCTTGAACATAGACAAAAGCGGCATTCCCCGCTAGGTCAACACTTCGAACCAAGGCGAGGCTCATGCACAGTGTCCTCGCGCGCTTTTCAGACCTGCCGGATGCGTATTTGGACAAGATGGATCAGTTGAAGCTTTCCGCCCTGGATGAAGACGACCTGAAAGTGATTTCGGCGCATGTTCAGGACGCGGTCATGCTGGTGGGCGATGTTCGCTACCTGCACAAGGAAAATCGCGCCGTCTTCATCATGAACCGGTTCGTTTGGGACAAGGAAGCGGACACGCGCACGCGGGATCACGAACGCAGGCGCTCCGCCCTTGCGGTCGCGCGCGTCAAGGCGATGAAGGCCACCCAGATCCGGCAGGGCGCGAAAGACGCGGTTCTCGAATTGCTCGCGGTAACATTCGAGGAAGATGACGCCCCCTCGGGCCGCCTGCGTCTCGATTTTGCCGGTGGCGGTTCTATCGTCATGGAGGTCGAATGCATCGAGGTCCAGCTCAGCGACCTTGGTGCGGCCTGGGCCACGCCGAACCGCCCGTCGCATGATCTGTCCTGACCGGCCAATCTGTATTTCCGGCCGTTTCGCCAAGCACACCGAAAATCCAAGGAGCTGATTGCGTGGTCACCCGCCTGAACCAGACCGACATCGATTTCGAAGCCCGTTTCGCTGCTCTTCTGTCCGGCAAAAGAGAGGTTTCGGAGGATGTGGACCAGACGGTCCGCGCCATTTTGGAGGATGTGCGCGCCCGCGGCGATGCGGCCGTCATCGACTACACGGCAAAATTCGACCGTCTGGCCGTCGCAAGCATGGCCGAACTGGTCGTCACCCCGCAGGAGATCGCCGATGCGGTGAACCGGGTCCCGAAGGAGGTCTGCGACGCGCTTCAACTGGCCCATGACCGGATCGCCGCCCACCACGCGCGCCAGCTTCCCAAGGATGATCGCTACACGGACCCGATCGGTGTGGAACTGGGGTCCCGGTGGACGTCGGTGGAGTCCGTGGGACTATATGTGCCGGGTGGCACGGCGAGCTATCCCAGTTCGGTTCTCATGAATGCCGTACCGGCGAACGTTGCCGGAGTGAAGCGGATCGTCATGGTCGTGCCCAGTCCCGACGGTGTGTTGAACCCGCAGGTTCTGGCGGCAGCTTCCATTGCGGGCATTACGGAGATCTACAAGATCGGCGGCGCTCAGGCGGTTGCCGCGCTGGCCTATGGAACGGCGGCAATCGCTCCCGTGGCCAAGATCGTGGGACCCGGCAATGCCTTCGTCGCGGCCGCCAAACGGCGGGTGTTCGGAACGGTCGGCATCGACATGATTGCGGGCCCGTCCGAAGTGCTGGTGGTGGCGGACGGGGAAAATGATCCGAACTGGATCGCGGCCGATCTTCTGGCGCAGGCCGAACATGATACCAACGCCCAATCGATTCTGATCACCGACGATCCCGGCTTCGGCGAGGCGGTGGCCGAGGCTGTCGAACGCCAGTTGACCCGCCTGCCGCGCGAACAGGTGGCCCGCGCCAGTTGGACCGGCTTTGGAGCGATCATAACGGTCGAGGACCTTGAAGGGGCCATGCCGCTGGTCAACAGGATTGCCGCCGAACATCTGGAATTGGCGGTGGCCGAGCCGGAAAAGCTGCTCGACAAGGTCTTGAATGCCGGGGCGGTTTTCCTGGGCCGGCACACGCCGGAAGCGATCGGCGACTATGTCGGCGGGTCGAACCATGTCCTGCCGACGGCCCGTTCCGCGCGGTTTTCCTCGGGCTTGTCAGTCCTTGATTTCGTCAAGCGCACCTCGGTTCTCAAGTGTACCCCCGAAACCTTGCGTGCCCTGGGGCCGGCGGCCATCGCGCTTGGTGAAGCCGAGGGCTTGTCCGGACACGCGCGGTCTGTTTCCATCAGACTGAACCTTTAGACGGACGGAGAATCATGACCGAGGCGGACGAGACCTCATCGCAGGCCGGTGAAACCGGAAAACTGGTCGACGTCATACTGGATGAGGCGTCGATCGCGCGCTCCACGCCCGATGTGGAGCATGACCGGGCCGTCGCGATTTACGATCTCATCGAGGAAAACGTCTTCCAGCCCCAGGGGCATCCGCCTTCCAATTACGTGTTGTGCCTTTCGGTTATCGAAAAGAAGCTGGTCTTCGAGATCAAGACCGAGGATGGCTCGACCGTGGTGACCCATGTTCTGTCGCTGACGCCGCTCCGCAAGATCGTCAAGGACTACGATCTGATCTGCCAGAGCTATTACGAGGCGATCCGCACGGCGACCCCGAGCCAGATCGAGGCCATCGACATGGGGCGCAGAGGGGTCCACAACGAAGGGTCGGCCATTCTCATGGAACGGCTGAATGGGAAGATCGGTGTCGACATGGCCACTGCACGCCGTTTGTTCACACTCGTTTACGCCTTGCATTGGAAGGGCTGACGGCGCGTGGTCGGGGCAGTTTTCCGCCCGTCCGCCGTCCTGTTCGCCTGCGGCATGAATTCCGTCCGCTCGCCCATGGCGGCGGCCATCACCCGCACGCTTTTTCCACGGGAGATCTATGTCCGGTCCGCCGGCGTGCGCCAAGGCGAACTCGACCCGTTCGTGGATGCGGTGATGGCGGAAATCGGTATCGACATGGCAAGCCACCGTCCCAAGACATTCGAACAGTTGGACGAATCCGGCTTTGATCTGATCATCACGCTCGCGCCCGAAGCCCATCACAAAGCGCTCGACATCACCCGTGCGGAAGCTGTCGACGTGGAATACTGGCCGACGCTGGATCCGACCTTGGCAACCGGCAGCCGGGAGCAAATACTCAACAGTTATCGCGGCGTCCGCGACCAGTTGATGGCCCGTATCAAGAAGCGCCTCGACTGGGCGCCGTCCCCCAGCGGTTAGCGTTTCCGCGCCGCTTGTATTTTACCGGAACGAGCGGAATTCTGCGGTTCACTTTCCCATCGTGATCCGTTAGGTTCGCCGCTCATCTGAACGCCTCAATCAGGATATCATATGGCAAAAGAAGAAGCTCTGGAGTTTCCGGGCGTGGTCACGGAACTGCTTCCCAACGCGACCTTTCGCGTCAAGCTCGAAAATGACCACGAAATCATTGCCCACACCGCCGGGCGCATGCGCAAGAACCGGATCCGGGTGCTGGCGGGCGACAAGGTGCTTGTCGAGATGACCCCTTACGACCTCACCAAGGGCCGCATCACCTACCGTTTCAAGTAGCGGTTTCGCAGTCCACGGACGAAAAGACACCCGCGCCCATGGCCACGCCTCCTCCTCCCCTGATTTTGGCATCGGCATCGCCGCGCCGTTTGGCGTTGCTGGAGCAGATCGGGCTTAAACCGGATCATCTGATCCCGGCCGATCTCGACGAAACACCGAGGCGGTTCGAGACCCCGCGGGCGCTTGCCGGCCGTCTGGCACGGGAAAAAGCCGAGGCTGTGCGGAAAATCGCCGACAAGTCCGACGATCTGAAACCCGCGCTCGTGCTGGCAGCCGATACGGTCGTGGCGGTCGGGCGCAGGGTGCTTCCCAAGGCGGAGTTGTCGGATCAGGCGCTTGCATGCCTCTCCCTTCTGTCGGGCCGGGGCCATCGTGTCTTCACAGGGGTTGCGCTGGCAACGCCGAAAGGGGCCGTGCGCTCCAAGCTGGTCGAGACCCGCGTGCGGTTCAAACGCCTGTCCCGCTCCGAAGTGGACGACTACCTGGCCTCCGGAGAGTGGCGCGGCAAGGCGGGCGGTTATGCCATTCAAGGTTTGGCGGGAAGTTTCGTGGTGAAGCTGACAGGATCTTACCCGGCGGTGATGGGATTGCCCCTCGGGGAAACAGTAGCCTTGCTGTCGGGCGCGGGCTTTCCGGTGCGCGCGGGCTGGGCGGACGCCGCCGCCTGACCGGGGCTGGCCGGTGGTCCGCACGCCAAGCCCGGACCGCCCCTTTCAACACAAGGAATGGCCATGAGCGAAGAAACGAGTTCATCGGGACGCCGCATGCGTCCGTGTCCGATCTGTTCGAAA
Organism: Roseibium aquae; assembly: GCF_008711285.1. Classification (GTDB taxonomy): domain Bacteria; phylum Pseudomonadota; class Alphaproteobacteria; order Rhizobiales; family Stappiaceae; genus Roseibium; species Roseibium aquae. The sequence goes on along the minus strand of NZ_VXDC01000006.1, from coordinate 221,303 downwards.
CTTTCGACGCCGGATGCCTATCCCTTCTGCTCCAAGCGGTGCGCCGATATCGACCTGCACCGCTGGTTCAATGAAAGTTACACGGTGCCGGTCGTCGAGACCGATGACATCGAGGATCCAGAGGATCCGAAATAGAGAGCCGGATCTGTTCCCACCGCGCGGTCTAACGGGTCCCTTCACGTTCCCCATGGGGCATGGCTGGGCCCGTCAAACCGGGCCTGTGGGCGCGAGGCCGTCGCCCGTTGAACCGGGGAGAGACGGGATCGGGCGTGCCTTGGGCACCGGAGAGAGCCCTGGCGGCCATATGGTCTGGACAAGGTGCCGCGCAGCGATAAATCGACATTGAAAACAAGGGTCTAGGCTTTTCCCCAGACGAGCTGCACAAGCACAAAGAAAATCAAAAAAGCTTTGCCGGGGTGCTGGACAAGCTCAAAACCAGCCTCTATAACGGCGGCACTTCAGCGGCGGGACTTGATCCGCGCCAGTGAAATGCCCAGATAGCTCAGTTGGTAGAGCAGCGGATTGAAAATCCGCGTGTCGCTGGTTCGATTCCGGCTCTGGGCACCACTTATCCCTGTATTTACCAAATTGAAAAGACCTGCCAGGTCAGAAAACCGCGCGGTTTTCCGCTTCGAAATGGACCATGAGGGTGAGCCCCTCCGCAAGTTCCGCATGGGTAGGTGTGCCCGTGTCCAAGATGGCAAGACGTGTTGCCGAACCGCAGGTCAACGCATGAAGCGGAACGTCAGGAGGCGAGCGCGCGTCGTCTCGACACGGCCTGTTTGCGCAGGTCCTGGGTCCGCTCGTATTCGGATCTCAATTGCGCGAGGAATGGCAGGATATCGGCTTCCGGGGTTTCTGCTTGCCGGTGGTGGTTCTCGATCTCTGCGACGATGATGTTGATGAGGTTCGGAAAACACCCACAGCAACGGCCGCGCTTTTGCAGCGCGTGATAGACCTTGCCCGGTGTGATCAGCTGCCAGGGGTCGACCGCCAGAAACGACCGAACCACCTCTTCAATGTCCCGTTTCGATATTACGTTGCAGCTGCAGACCAGCATTCCAGCGTCTCTTTAACTTGACGAAAATCCTCACCTTTACGGGCAGATTATTAACTGGAATAGAAAAGTCAAGTTTGTAATTCTCCCCATATCCTGGACCACGGTGGACACTTGGCGCAAGACAGCGGGCGGGAACCGTTGCCGGTCTACCGCCCGCCGATCCAAGCCGGTCGGCACGCCCCATCGCCAATGTCAGGGGCCGGAGAAGGGGCAGGGGCAGGGGCAGGCCGCGTTCCGGCCAGACCCTGCCGGCTGTTCACAGGGCCCGCTTGGAGAAGTACCAATCCACATAGTTGTAGCCTTCGCCGGCCCGGGTCTTGGCCAGATCCGCTGTGGCAGGCGGCGGAACGATCACCTCATCGCCGGGATGCCAGTTTTCCGGTGTCGCGACCTTGTTGGCGTCCGAGGTTTGCAGCGCTTCCACGAGGCGGACGAATTCCGCGACGGACCGGCCGTTCGTCATCGGATAATAGGCCATGGCCCGCAGGACGCCGTCCGGGTCGATGATGAAGGTGGCGCGCACGGCGGAGGTATCCGATGCGCCGACCTGGATCATGCCATAGGCGTTGGCGACTTCCATGGACAGGTCCGCGATGATGGGGAATGGAATCTCGACCTGGAATTTTTCCTCAATGTTCCGCATCCAGGCGATATGCGCATAGTGGCTGTCGATCGACAGGCCGAGCAACGCGCAATTCAGACGGTCGAATTCCGGTTTGGCCTGGGCAAAACCGATGAATTCAGTCGTGCACACGGGCGTGAAATCAGCGGGGTGCGAGAACAGCACCAGCCATTTGCCGCGATAATCCGACAGGCTGATCGGGCCGTGGGTCGTGGGGGCGGTAAAGGCCGGCGCGGGCTTGTTCAGTTCGGGGAAGACTGGCCGGCTGTCAGGCGATATGGTCATGAGAGGCTCCATCGGTTGAATGCGATGGCCTGAATATGCGTGTTTTTGAAATTAAAGAAAAACGAATATAACTGTCCTCTGTGATCACCAAATTCGATTAGCGGACCCATGTATCGTCCAAACCTACGACATCTTGAATTCCTCGCGGCCCTGGATGAAGAGGTTCATTTCGGGCGCGCGGCCGAGCGTTGCCATGTCACCCAGTCCGCGCTGAGTGCCGGAATCAAGGAACTAGAGGCGGGGCTCGGCGTGAGCGTTGCCGAACGGACCCGGCGGAGCGTCACTCTGACCCCGGTCGGCCGGGAGTTGGCGCGCCGGGCGCGGGATATCCTGTCCGACGCAAGGGCCTTCGTCGATTACGCGAAAAGCCAGAAAGGGGCGCTTTCGGGTGACTTTCGGCTCGGCGCCATTCCGACGCTGGCGCCCTATCTCCTGCCGCAGGTCTTGCCGGATATCCAGAAGCGCTACCCGGACTTGCGCCTTTATGTGCGCGAGGCGGTGACCGATGATTTGCTCGACGCGCTGCAGGCCGGCCGTCTCGATGCCATCCTGATTGCCCTGCCGTATGACTTGGGTGATCTGGCCGTCTTTGAGATGTTCGACGATGGGTATGAACTGGCGGTGCCTGCGTCCCATGAACTGGCGGCTTGCGATTGCCTGGCCAAGACGGACCTTGCGGAACTGGAAATGATGCTTCTGGAAAAGGGGCATTGCCTGCAGCGCCATGCCCTGTCCGCATTCGGCCGGAACGGTCCGGCCCAGGACCGCAGTTTCGAAGCGACCAGCTTGCCCACGCTCGTGGCCATGGTGGCCGAGGGATTGGGAACGACGTTGCTTCCCGATCTTGCCATTCGCGCGGGGGTAACCCGCGGCTATGACGTCAAACTGGTGCCGCTGGAGGGCGCGTTGCCGCGCAAGGTCGCGCTGGCCTGCCGGAAACACTCCCCGCGAAAAGAAGAGATTTCCCGCCTCGCCGAGGTTATGGCCACGGTCGTTGCCCGTGGGCAACGGGCGGCAAGATAACCGCGAAGGGGCGTGGTCGTCAGGCGGCGGCGCCGGCCGGCGGGGTCAGGGACAGAAGATCCGCAAGTCCGGTATTGCCGCCCACCAGATCTTCCAGAGTGAGGCCTTCGAGGGCGCCGTAAAACGCGCCGAGCGCGACGCTGAGAGCGGACTTCAGGCGGCAGGCGGGCGTCAGCGGGCACGTGTTGCCCTCGCTTTTGAAGCACTCGGCGAATTCGGAGGTGGGTTCGATGGTCCGGATGATCTCGCCGACATTGATCGCAGCCGGCGGGGAGGCGAGCATGATGCCGCCGCCGCGGCCACGGGTTGTCGTCAAATACCCCCTTTGCGCCAGCATGTTGACCACCTGGGCGATATGCGATTCCCGTGCATGGCAGGCCCGCGCGATTTCCCCTTTTGTTGCGATCCTGTCGGGGTGAACCCCGCAGAACATGAGGATTCGCATGGCAAGGTTGGTCCGGGTCGTCAGGCGCATGGCAGTTGGTTCCATCGAGAATATGAGTCCCAAATATATCTTTTGACGTTCCGATTCAAGCGGCCAGGCGGGTTTCGCAAGGTCGGAGCAAAGCCATCCGGGGCATCGGTTGGGTTCTTAGCGCATGAGGCCCAAGCGCCCAACCGAGTCCGGATTTGCCCGTACATGTGACGAAGCACATGAAATCAGGGAGAGTTTATTAATTTCGAAAAAATGAATGTTTCTACGTATGGTCCTGCGCCTGGGTCGGTGTTAGCTGTCTTTCTAAGGTGTATCTGAAATACACATTAAAACGGAGCCTACCCATGGATCTGGATGTCGTCGAGCTGTCGCGCCTGCAATTTGCGATGACAGCAATGTATCACTTCCTTTTCGTGCCCCTCACATTGGGGCTGTCCATCATCATCGCCATCATGGAGACGGTCTATGTCATGACCAACCGTCTCATCTGGCGGCAGATGACCAAGTTCTGGGGAACCCTGTTCGGGATCAACTTCGTTCTGGGCGTTGCCACCGGGATCACGATGGAATTCCAGTTCGGAATGAACTGGAGCTATTACAGCCACTATGTCGGGGACGTCTTCGGGGCGCCGCTGGCGGTCGAGGGGCTGATGGCGTTCTTCCTGGAGGCGACTTTTGTCGGCCTGTTCTTCTTCGGATGGGACAAGCTGTCCAAGGTCGGTCACCTCACGGTCACCTGGCTGGTTGCGATCGGCTCGAATTTCTCCGCCCTGTGGATCCTGATCGCCAACGGCTGGATGCAGAACCCGGTTGGTGCACAGTTCAATCCGTTGTCCATGCGGATGGAGATGACCAGTTTTTATGATGTCGTCTTCAACGAGGTCGCGCAGGCCAAGTTCGTCCACACGGTATCTGCCGGGTATGTCACGGCGGCCGTTTTCGTGCTGGGCGTGTCGGCCTGGTATCTGCTGAAAGAGCGTCACACGGAGCTTGCCCGCCGGTCGATCGCTGTTGCCGCGAGTTTTGGGCTGGCCTCGGCGCTGTCCGTCGTCGTTCTGGGCGACGAAAGCGGTTACTCCGTGACGCACTCGCAAAAAATGAAGCTCGCCGCCATCGAGGCCATGTGGGAGACCGAGCCGGCTCCCGCCTCGTTCACCGCCTTCGGGTTTCCCGATCAAGAAGCACGCGAGACGCACTATGCGATTCACATTCCCTATGCGATGGGCCTGATCGGCACGCGCTCGCTCACCGAAGAAATTCCGGGAATTGCGGAACTGGTCGAGGATGCCGAGACACGCATCCGTTCCGGGATCATCGCCTATGGCGCGCTCATGGATATCCGCAAGGACCCGAAGCATGCGCCGGCCGATGCGACCGCCCTGTTCGAGCAGCATGGCAAGGATCTCGGTTTCGCCTATCTCTTGAAACGCTATGTCGATGATCCGCGCGATGCCACCGAGGCGGACATCGCCAAGGCCGCGGAAGACACGGTGCCCACCGTCTGGCCGCTGTTCTGGGCCTTCCGCATCATGGTCGGCCTCGGCTTCGCCTTCATCGGTGTCATGGCCTATTTCTTCTTTGTCGCAAGCTTCAAGAAGATGACCTTCCCGCGGCCCGCCCTTTATCTGGCCGTGATCATGATCCCGGCACCCTGGATTGCGGCCGAACTCGGCTGGTTCGTCGCCGAATATGGCCGCCAGCCCTGGACCGTAGACGGTGTTTTGCCGACGGCGCTGTCGGTCTCGCACCTGAGCATCACCCAGGTCGCCATCACGCTCGCCGGGTTCATTGCCCTCTACAGCGTGCTGTTCCTGATCGAGATGGGCCTGATGATCAAATACATCCGCAAGGGACCCTATCTCGACGTGCCGGAAACGGCGGGGGTCTCAGGGTCCGCCCCTTCAGCTTCACGGGCTGCCCCGGCAGCCGGTCTCCAGCCTGCGGAGTAAGTCCTATGATCTTGCACGAACTCATCGATTTCGAAGTCCTGCGCGTCATCTGGTGGCTGTTGCTGGGCGTTCTCCTGATCGGCTTCGCCCTGACCGACGGCTTCGACATGGGGGTGGGCGCACTGCTTCCCTTCGTTGCGAAAACCGATCTCGAACGCCGGGTGGCGATCAACACGGTCGGCCCGGTCTGGGAGGGCAATCAGGTCTGGTTCATTCTCGGGGGCGGGGCGATCTTTGCCGCCTGGCCGCCGCTCTACGCGGTGAGCTTTTCCGGTTTCTACATGGCAATGTTCCTCATCCTCGCCGCTCTCATCCTGCGGCCGGTCGCCTTCAAGTACCGGTCCAAGCGGGACGGCGTCCGCTGGCGGCAGACCTGGGACTGGGCCCTGTTCATTGGCGGTGCAGTTCCGGCGCTCATTTTCGGTGTGGCGGTCGGCAATGTCCTGCAGGGCGTGCCCTTCCGGTTCACCGAAGATCTGATGCCGCTCTATGAGGGCTCCTTCTTCGGTCTTCTCAATCCTTTTGCGCTTCTAACCGGGCTGACGTCGCTTGCCATGCTGATCATGCATGGCGGAGCCTGGCTGTCGCTCAAGGCCGACGGTGTCGTCGGCGAGCGGGCGCGCGTTTATGGCAGCTACGCGGCGGCCGGGTCTTTGCTCGGCTTTCTCCTCGCCGGCCTGTGGTTGGCCATCGGGTTGGACGGCTATGCGTTCACAAGCCCCAGCGTGACGGATGGTCCGTCCAACCCGCTCTTTTCCGAGGTCGCGAAGGGCGGCAGCTGGCTGGCGGCCTATGCCGAGCGGCCCTGGATCGCGATCGCTCCGGTTCTGGGAATTGTCGGCGCGGTCCTGACCTTTCTCGGGCTGCGGGCAGGCCGGGAAGTTTCGACCCTGCTGAGCTCCAAGCTCGCGATCTTCGGCATGATTTCGTCCGTGGGACTGACCATGTTCCCGTTCATCCTGCCCTCGTCGATCGACCCGAAATCTTCGCTCACGGTTTGGGATAGCTCATCGTCGCATCTGACGTTGTTTGTCATGCTGGTGGCGACGGTGATCTTCATGCCTCTGATCCTGGCTTACACCGCCTGGGTCTACAAGGTGCTCTGGGGCAAGGTCACCGAAGAGGAAGTGCGGTCCAACACGGACACCGTTTACTGAAAAAAGAGGAGGAAACGATGTGGTATTTTGCCTGGATATTGGGATTGTTCGCTGCCGCGATGTTCGCCGTGGTGAACGCGATGTGGCTTGAGTTCCAGCAGGACAACGCTGTGTTCGCTGACGCTCAGGCAAGGGGTGAGACCTCCGATACGGGGAGGGGGCGCCATGGATAAGACTTCTATCGATCGGCGAAATTTTCTGAAACTCACCGCTCTTGGCGGCGGTGCTGTTGGTCTCGGATCCGGTCTGACCGCTGCGCCAGCCTCTGCCGCTCCGGTCGAGACCAAGGCCAAGATTCTCATTCTCGGGGCTGGTGCGGCTGGAACGGCGCTGGCCAACCGGCTGACGGACCGGCTCGACGGGGCTGAGATCACATTGCTCGATCCGCGTCAGGATCATTACTATCAGCCTGGCTATACGTTGATTGCTGCCGGTCTCAAGCCCTCCGGCTATTCCGTGACCAAGACCACGGACTGGTTGCCGCGTTCGGTGAACTGGATCGCGGAAAGCGCCGAGGAGATCGACCCGGAAGCCAAGACAGTGACGACGTCCGGTGGCACGAAACTCGACTATGACTATCTGGTCGTCGCGACCGGGCTCAAACTCGATTACGACGCCATCGACGGAATGTCCGTCGATCTGATCGGCACCAACGGCATCGGGTCGGTCTACGCAGGGCCGGACTACGCGGCCAAAACCTGGGCTGCCATGGATCGGTTTACCGATGAAGGCGGCGTTGCGCTGTTCACACGGCCGGCGACGGAAATGAAATGCGCCGGTGCGCCGCTCAAATACACCTTTCTGACCGAAGACTACGCACGGCGCAAAGGCAATCGCGGCAAGGTCGAGATGGTCTATGCCGCCCACAACGCAAGCTTCTTCTCCGTTCCCATTGTGAACGAGAAGGTGCGAATGCTCTATGAGGATCGCGGGGTCAAGAGTGTCTACAATCACGTCATGACGGCCATTGATCCGGGACGGAAGATCGCCACTTTCAACACCCCGGAAGGCGCTGTCGAACTGCCCTTCGATTTCACCAATGTCGTCCCGCCCATGCGCGCCCATGATGTGGTGAGGAACAGCCCGCTGTCCTGGAAGACGGGCAAGTGGGTCGAAGAGGGCTGGGTCGAGGTCGACAAGGCGACCTTGCGCCATACCCGCTATGCCGATGTCTTCGCCGTTGGCGACGTGGCCGGTGTGCCCAAGGGAAAGACCGCGGCCAGCGTCAAATGGCAGGTTCCGGTGGTGGAGGATCATCTGGTCGCCGAGATCGCCGGCCGCGAGGGAACCGAAACCTACAACGGCTACACGTCCTGTCCGCTGATCACCCGCGTTGGCCGGGCCATGCTGGTGGAGTTCGACTACGACAACAATCTTACGCCGTCCTTTCCCGGTGTCATTGCACCCTTGGAGGAGCTGTGGGTGTCCTGGCTGATGAAGGAAATCGCGCTCAAGGCAACCTACAACGCCATGCTGCGCGGGCGCGCGTGACCCTGCCGTCCAAGAGGAGGAAAGATCCGTGAAAGAGCTGACACCCGGCATGATGATTGCCGTTTTCGAAGAGGTTTTCGGACCCTTCGTGTTCTGGGCCATGGTGCTTGTCGCGGTGGCGATCACCGCCGCCTATCTCTATGTCCTGATCCGTGACCGGTCCATGTCCATGCGCAAGTTTCTTCTGGCGCAACTGTCGATGCCGGTCGGTGCCGTGGCCGCGATCTGGTTTGTTCAGGTGATGACCCACTCCGGCATCAGCGATCTGGGCGGTCCGATCGACGTGATCGTGTATCTTGCTGTCGGTGTGGTGGGTGCCATCGGAATGGCGATCCTGGTCTACACGCTTCAGTCCCTGATCCGTGGCAAACCCCAACCGCGCTGGTGAGAAGACCCATGTCCTCCACCACGCCCGATACCCAGGTTCCAGACGGGGCATTGACCCGTCTGGAACACTATCCGGTCACCTTCTTTGCCATCGGCATGGGCATGTTGGGATTGACGCTGGCTTTGCGCGGCGCAGAGCGCGCCTGGGGCTTTCCCGCAACGGTGTCCGGGTTCGCCCTGCTCGTCTCCTGTCTGCTGCTGGCCGCTGTGGCGGTTGGCTATCTGGCCAAGGCGATCCGCATGCCGTCTGCCGTGGTTGCCGAGTGGAACCATCCGGTCAAGGTTGCCTTCTTCCCGGCCATCTCCATCTCGACGATCCTGTTGGCTACAGCGCTGCTGCCGATTTCCCCGGTCGCGGCCGAGGCCATTTGGCTGATTGGCGTCAGTGTCCAAGGAGTCTTGTCGCTGGCCGTGATCGGAAGCTGGATCAGCCACCGGCCCTTCCAGACACCGCATTTGTCACCGGCTTGGTTCATCCCCGCGGTCGGGAATGTGCTCGTGCCGATAGCCGGGGTCGAACTGGGCTATACCGATCTGTCCTGGCTGTTCTTCTCGGCGGGCCTTCTGTTCTGGCTTGTACTCTTGACCCTGGTGATGAACCGCCTGGTCTTTCATGACCCCTTGCCCGGACGGCTGGTGCCGACCCTGACCATCCTGATCGCCCCGCCGGCGGTCGCCTATGTGGCGTGGAGCCATCTGGTGCCGGACCCGGGACCGTTCGGGCAGATCCTCCTCAGCCTGGGCTATGTCTTTTTCCTGATTGTTGTGACGCAGGCCCAGCGTTTCCGAAGCATCCCGTTTGCGCTGTCCTGGTGGGCTTTGTCCTTCCCCGTCGCAGCGCTTTCGATCGCAAGTTTCGTTCATGCCCAGGAGACCGGGTCGGCGACTTACCGCGGGCTTGGGACATTGGTGCTGGCTTTGCTGATTGCGATCATTGCCCTTCTTCTGGTGCGAACCGGCAAAGCGATCCTTCGCAGAGAAATCTGCCTTCCGGAATAACCCCTCTTTGAAAAGGAGAAAACGATGAACCTGAAGACATTCGCAGCCGCCCTGGTGGGGAGCGCATTGCTTGCCCTGGCACCGGCAAAGGCCGACGGGCCGGACAAGCTGGTCACGATCCTGACCGCACCCGAGCCCCAGACCCAACTGATGGCCATGGTCCTGACCATGCAGGCGATCCAGCAAAACGCGTCCGCCCAGATCCTCCTGTGCGGTCCGGCCGGGGACTTGGCGCTGAAAGACGCGCCGGCAAGCGCAACCGCCGGTCAGGCACCAAGGGACATGAGCCCCCAGGGGCTGATGCAAAAGATCATGCAAGCCGGCGGCAAGGTCGAGGTCTGTGCGATCTATCTGCCCAACAAGGGCACCGGTCCGGAGGCGCTGCTGGATGGCGTCACTGTGGCCAAACCACCCGAAATGGCGGAGTCCATCATGGCGGACGATACCCGGGTCATGTCCTTCTAGAGGGTCTCCGGGCAAGGTTGGATCGCTTCGCGATCAATCGAAGCAGCCAAAGATGCTTCAACACCTTAAAAGGGTGAGCATTTTTCCAGTCAGATTGGAGCGTTCCGCTTCGATCTGGCCGGGAGCCGTTCCAAGTCCGGTCGATCCGGCCGCCGGACCCGCGGGGTTGCCTTCAGTGGCGGCGGCCGGGAAATCTCATCAAGCTGCCGACCCGTGCAGTCGCCGCTCAAGCTGTCCGGCCGTATCGGCAGCTTCGAAGATGGCGCAGACGATGTGATAGAAACTGCTGGCGGGGGCAGGTTCCGCGATGAAGCTCCCATCGGGCATCATCTTGTCGAACCACAGGCCGGGAGTGTCCGTTTCCAGGAAAAGCCTCAGCGCGTGGCACGCGGCCCGGGCCTCTGCCAGATAGGCCTGCCGTTCTTCCCCGTGGCTGGTGCGCGCCAGAGTGCAGGCTGCCTTCAGCCATTCGGTCTGCGGCCAGAGCCGGGCCACCGGATCTGCGATGGAAAGATCGCCGTTCAAGCGCATGACCGCCACCTTGCGGATCGGGCAGACCCCGTTCTGACGGCCAATCTGGAACAGCCGCGACGCGACATTGTGGGCTGCGCGCTGATCCCGGCGGGTGGCCCAGTGCCAGATCAGCCAGGCCCACTCGAACTGGTGACCCGGTTCCACGGCGCACATTTCTCCCGTGAGACGAACCCACTGGCGATCGAAGAACTCGTGCAGGGCTCCGGTTTCGGGATCGATCAGTCTGTCGAAGGCCATCGCGACGATGTCGTCGGCCAGCCGGACCCATACATCCGGGGTGTCCGATATCTCCTCCCAGGCCAGACAGGCTTCCAGCATGTGCATGTGAGGATTGGATCGCAACGGCGCCGACGGCGGAACAGTTTCTTCAAATCCCGCGACCTTGTGTTTGTAGTCTTGGATCAAGGCATGCAAAAGGCCAAGGGCGCGGTGTTCCAGTTCGCCGCGCGCGCTCTCGATCGCCCGGGCAGCGGCGGCATAGCCGAAAAGGGCAAATGCCTGATTGTAAAGATCGAAGCTCGGATCGATCAGCACCGCATCGGAGGACGCCAGGTTCCCGAAAAAGCCGTCCTTGCGGCGAAACACCCGTTCGAACCAGGCCAGATCCGCAAGGCACGCGGCTGCCCAGTCTCCGGATCCCAGAAAACCGCGGGTCCCGGCTTTGGCCATGCAATAGAGCTGGCGCAGCGGCACGCGCGAACGCACGGGATCATTCAAAGAGGGTCTGCCCCCCTGGTCAAGCCGCTCGACATAGCCGCCATGATCGGCGTTGCGGCCAGCCTTGGACCATAAAGGCAACGCGTCGCGTCTTAGCCAACCAATTAGGTTGGAAATGTCCTGCTGGAAACGGGCTTCCAGATCGGGCGCCTGGTCGGGTGTCATGCAAGGGCTCCTGAGCGTCGGGTCTCATACCAAAAAACCGGCGCATGCACCATTCAGGATGGATGGAGGGACCGCGAAAGACGAATTTCCGAATTTTCGAATTTCTGGCACGGACCCCGTGCGAGCCCGCGGGCCGGGTCTCAGCCCGTGTCGTCGGAATGGACGCGGATATACCGGCCGCCCACTTCAATGCCGATGAACCGTTGATGAAAGGCGAGGCACAGCCTTTGGGCCAGGGACACGACTTCATCCGGTTCCCCCGCCCGGAACCGGGCAATCAGGATCGGGCGCATCACGCCATCGTAAAACCCGTGGGCTTCCTGAACGACAACGGTCGGGAAGGTTTCGGCGATGGCCTTGGCGAACCGCTCGACCAGCGCCGTATCGAAGGTCTCAATCCGCGTGTTGGCAAGATAGACCTTGTGCACCTGGTCGCCAATCCTGTGATCCAGGTGGTGTTCCTCGAGCCCTGCCGGTTCACCGTCGATTTTTCCGCTCAAGACAGCCTCGACCGTGTAGGCGGTGTGGTCGAACATCTCTTCGAGTTTCGTGTGGGTGCCCCGTGCCGCCGCGCGCAAGGCGCGGCAATCGGCCAGATAGGCAAGTTTTCGGTCTTGCGTCCAGCCGGCCGGCGGTGAACTTGCCACGGCGCGCATATTCGAAATCACATCGGCCAGTTTCACCATCCGGCTGTCGGCCGGCTTTTCGAGCATGGCCGCGATGCGGCGGGCTTTGCGTTCGGCCTTTGGCAGCGACATGTCGTCGGTGTTCTGCCGGACCATGCGGTTGACGCGCTCCCCGAACTGCGCGGTGAGGTCCGCTTCGCCTACATCGCAGTCTTCGAGTGTGTCATGGAGAAGGCCGGCCACCAGCAACTCGGTGTCCTCGGCGCCGGTGGCAGCGGCGAGAATGTCCATGACCTCGATCAGATGATTGATATAGGGCTCCTGCGCCGGGCCCTTGCGGCGCTGGTTGCAGTGCGCACGGGCGGCGAAGGCCAGCGCCTGGGTCAGGAGGAGGACGTCCTTGTTCATGCCCGCGAGCGTAAGACAGATCGGTGTCCGTTCCGTGAACATCCCATGCGCGCTATGGTTTCGCTTGGGGCGGGTTGGCCATTCCGCCACCAGCAAAACCCCGCGATACCCGCATTAGGCTTTTCTCAACCATGCCGGGCCGGTCAGGTAGAACGTCCTCAAATGAGGATATCGATCTGTGGGATTTTACATAATTTGACGGCATTGACCAAAGCCTGTGCATGGGGTGAAGCCCGCGCGGGCGCCAGATCCGAAGGTTTTGACCATGTTGAGTTTCACCACGCTGCTGACCCGGCCGATCAAGGCCCTTGGGCTGGTGCTCTTGCTCGGCGCGGCGGGTTTGTTTCTCGGCCGAGCCTATATCTATGACGCTGCCGACATAGCGATCGAAAAGGTTGACGACCAGGAGGCGCTCCTCATGATCGCCGACGTGCGCCGTGAACTGGCCGCGTTTCAGCTGTCCGTCACCCGTTTTTTTGCAACGCCTGGGTCGGCCGATCACATCGCGGATGTGCAGCACGCCTTTCAGCAGTTCATCGCCTGCACGAGTGCCGTTGAGATGCTGTTGACCAACGGTTCCTCCACTGTTGTCCATGCGGCTGGCACGGAGGTCGCGCGGGTTCTGCAAGAGGTCAAGGCTTTGCGGCACCCCATCGTTCATCTGGAGGCGCCACATTCCAAACGGCGCCTTGCCAGCGCCATGGAGCGCATAGACGCGCAGGACATGACGCTCGCCATTGCCATGGATACGGCCCTGGTGGAAAGCCGGAACCAGACCCGTGCCGTCCTGATGCGCGAGGCGGACATCCAGATGGGATTGGCTCTCGGTATTGCGGGGATCGCGGCGGCATTCTTCCTGATGACCGGTTATCAGTCCGCTGCCATGAGCCGGATCAGGCGGAAGGCGGCTGAACACTCTGACAAGGCGGCGTTCGCAGCCGATCATGACCGCTTGACAGGGCTGCCCAATCGCGACGCCTTCATGCGTAACATTTCAGATGCGCTTGAGGCGGTGGACGATGCGGAGCGGTTCGCGCTGGTCGCGCTCAAAATCGACGGCATCAAGCAGATCAATGAGCAATACGGGTTTCAGGTGGGGGACAGCACTCTCGAATGTGTGGCGGAGCGGTTGTCGATGAGCCTGAAAGCTCTGGATTCGCGCAACATGCTGGCCCGCACCGGAAACACGACATTCATGGCTCTCCTGCGGGGCGGGGGCAGTGCGTCCGAGTTGAGCAAGACTGCGGCTTTGCTGCTTGAAGTGATCAAGGCGCCGCAGAAAAACGCCTATATGAGCGCACGTTTGTCGGGAAGTGCCGGGCTGGCGCTGGCTCCTAAGGGCGGTATCAGTGATCGGGATCTTGCCTTGAACGCTGAATTGGCACTGCATGAAGCCCGGTTGAAGGAATCAGGCAGCCTGGTCCAGTTCACCCCTGATTTGCGGGCCGGACTGCGCCGCCGCCGGAGGATCGAGGAAGACCTCAAGACCGCGATCCGCAACGCCGATATCTATCCTGTCTATCAGCCCCAGTTCGACATGAAGAGCGGAAAGATGGTCGGGATGGAGGCTCTCGCGCGCTGGAAACATCCTGAGCTTGGCATGATTCCTCCGCTTGAGTTCATCACGGCCGCGGAAAGCGCCGGCGGCATCGTCGATATCGGCCGTCACATATTGCGCACGGCTTGCCAGGATGCGGCATCCATGCGGGGACGCCCAACCGTGTCCGTCAATCTGTCCGTTCTGCAGGTGTTGAATGACGATGTGCCCCGCTTCACCCGCGAGGTTTTGGACGAAACCGGCCTTCAGCCGGACCGGTTGAAGCTGGAGGTGACCGAGTCCGTCATTATCGGCGATACGAAACGCGTGCGCCAAACGCTGGAGCAGATCAAGGCGATGGGGGTTGCGATCTCTCTCGATGACTTCGGCACGGGCTATTCCGCCCTGTCCTATCTGACCGAGTTCGACTGGGACGAACTGAAGATCGACAGAAGCTTTGTCGCAAAAGCCATAGCGAATGATCGTGCACGGTCGATTGTCGAGACCGTTCGCTCGCTTGCCAACACGATGGACGCGCGACTGACGGTCGAGGGGATCGAGACCGCGGATCAGCGCGATGTCTTCGCGGCGCTCGGCTATCAGGTTGCCCAAGGGTATTTCTACAGCAAGCCAATGTCATTTGAGGACCTGAATGCATCCCCCTTCGTTCTCACGTCGCGGTCATTGGAGGAGCCGTTGGAACCAAGCCTTCATTAGGCCCAGCAACGCAGCGGCAGTGCCGGCGATTTTCCAGCAACAGGGCCGTCGGCCCATCCCGTGTGGAGGATTGATTTACACATTTGGTGCTAAGACGGGCCCATGGACCAGTCGATATCCCGAATCCTCTTTGTGGATGATGAAGAGCGAATGCTCAGTTCCCTGCGGCGCGTGTTGCGTGCCCAGTCGGGACGTTGGTCCATGCACTATGAAAGCGACCCGGTGGCGGCCGTTGAGCGGTTCCGTGAGCAGCCCTTCGATGTGGTGGTGAGTGATTTGCGCATGCCCGGCCTGACCGGGCTCGAAATGATCCTGCAGATCCAGGAGTTTGGTCCGCCCCACACCGAGTACATTCTTCTGACCGGCAATGGCGATCTGGATTCGGCCATGACTGCCATTAATTCGGCCGGGGTCTTCCGGTTCCTCACCAAACCGACCAGCACCGAGGATCTGGTGGAGGCGATCGATGCCGCCTTGGCCGCTGTGAATCTGACCCGCGACAATCCGGGCGATCTGGCCAGCGCGGCCCTGGCGCATTTGTCGGCTGCGGTGGTCGTTGTCGGCCGGGACCTCAAAGTCGCCTATTTGAATGACAGCGCCGATGAATTGGCAAAGTCGAGCAGTCTTGTGGTTCTGGATCCGCGTGGACATTTGCGGGTCAAGACCGCCAAGGGCCAAGACGCGCTCAGCAAGGCCGTTGACTCGGCAATCCAGTCCGCTGACATCGCGCCGCGCTTTGTGAAATTGCTGGATGACCACGAAGCCGACGAGCTGAAGGTTGTTGTCATGCCGCTTGGAGCCGGGCGTGCTGCGATCTTGTTGTCGGCACCTGACCGGTTCGAGCCTCCGTCGGTTGACAGTCTTGTGGAATTGTTTGGGCTGACCCGTGTTGAAGCGGCGCTGGTTCAAACAATTGCATGTGGTGGAACCATCGAAGCCGCGGCCAAAAGCAGCAAGGTCACGGTCGAGACCGCGCGGACCTACCTCAAGCGCATTTTTCAAAAGACGGGCGTGAACCGCCAGGTCGATCTGGTGCAGCTTATTCTGAGCACGCCGGCCAGTCTGATCCGGGCGCGCCGCAAGACCGGCTAGAAGAACGGGGCCAAGGCGGGCTCCATCGACGATCCGACCCGGTTCCTTTCTCGCAGGGTTATCGCCGGACCCCGCACATTTCGACGGTGAGGTTGAGTCGTACCCATATGGGGATGGGCGCCTCACTCCGGTCACGATACATCAAGTCATAATCATGACGATCTGACCGAGGCGTGTTCAATGACAAACAAAATCAGCGTTCTTTTCGTAGATGACGAACCGTTGATCCTTCGCGGTGTCAAAAGACACACCCGCGCATTCCGCGACGACTGGCAACTCCATTTTGCCGCTGGAGGAGTCGAGGCGGTCAAGATCATCACCAGAGAACGTGTGGATTTGATCGTTACGGACATGCGTATGCCGGAGGTTGACGGAACGCGCCTGCTCGAGTGGATTTCCGAATATCATCCCGAAATCATCCGGATCGTGTTGTCCGGTGAAGCCAAGCTCGACGAGATTTACCGCATCGTCGGCCGCAGTCATCGCTTCCTTGCAAAGCCTTGCACGCCGGATGCCCTGATCTCTGTCATAAAGCAGGTTGTCGAGGCGCGCGGGCGCGATGAGGACCTGCTCCGCGGAGGCGGAATGGCCTTGCTCGACAATCTGCACACGCCGGCCTTCCTGCTGGGGGAACTGCAAGCAAAGCTGAGCGACGAGACCGCGACGGTGAATGATGTCGCGGGCATCGTCAAAAGGGATCCGAGCCTTTCCTTGCGCGTGTTGCAGATGGCGAATTCGACCTATTTCAAGCGTTCGATTTCGACCTGCAGCATCCGCCGGGCTGTGTCTCATATCGGCCTGGAACGCCTGGCGGAGCTGGAATCGGTCAACCGCCTCGGGCAGCCGGCCCCTGACGGGTTGCCCGAGGCGGTGGCGCCAGGCACGGCATCCGCCCTGGCGAACGCCGCCGTTCAGGCATCCGAGGAACTGGATCTGACACCGGACGAGGTGAACGCCGTTTACATTTCCGGCCTTTGCCTTCGCTCGACGGTGGTCGATCCCGAGGCGCCCCTGGGACACGTGGCCCGGCGCGCCGCCTATGTCTCCGTTTTGTTTGGTCTGCCGGAGGTTTTGACCTCCGCATTGCGGACTCTCAGCCTCTTGGAGCCCAATGCGGAATTTACCAGATGGCCAGAGCTGATCGCCGAGGCAGTCCGTTCCAGCCGGCCGGAGGGTATGGAGGTTGCTGCATGACAGAAAACCGCAAAGTGCTGTTTGTGGATGACGACGTCCACATCTTGAGTTCGGTTCGCAGGACGCTGCGCGGGGTTGTCGACCTCGTTCTGGCCGATGGCCCAAAGAATGCGCTCGAAAAGATGCGGCAGGGAGGGCCTTTTGCGGTCGTTGTCAGCGATCAGAACATGCCGGGAATGGACGGCATCCGGCTGCTGAGCCTGATTGCGCGGAAAAATCCGGCCACTATCCGGGTGATGTTGACAGGCGATGGCAACCCGAAGACCGCTGTGAATGCTGTCAATAATGGAAGCATTTTCCGGTTCATCACAAAACCCTGCAATTCAGATACTCTGATCAAGACCATCGAGGACAGCCTGAAGAGGCATCAGGAGTTGGTCGGCGAGCGGGAACTTCTGGAGCAGTCCCTGTCTGCCAGTATCAAGGTCCTTGTCGAAGTCCTGGCCGTCTCAAGGCCGCTGGCTCATGAACGCGCGACCTTGATGCACCGATGGGCCCGCAAGGTCGGCAAGGTGGTTGCTTCCGATGCCTCTCTCGAGATCAGCGTGTCGGGCATGCTGAGTTCCCTGGGCTGCCTGACGCTTCCCGACTTTGTTGCCGACCGCTATTTGAGTGGTGATGATCTGTCCGGGGATGAACGGGAACTCGTGACAAGCGCGCTCTCGCAAGCCAGCGATCTCCTGCGGCCCATTCCACGCATGGAAGGGGTCGCGGAGGCCATCAAATACTGCCGGAAAGGCTTTGACGGCAGTGGTTTCCCGAACGATGAGATCGCCGGTGACGCGCTGCCCGAAGCCGCGCGGATCCTTTGTCCCTTGATCGATCTGGCGGAAGTCTCGGCGGGTCAGAAACCGGTGTTCCGGGACTGTCTCGCTCTGCTGGAGCCGAAAATGGCCCGGTATGATCCGCTGATCTGGGAGGCCATTTGCGGTGTCCTGGGCGGCGACGAACGCTTTTCCGCCGGCCTCGGGTCAGCGCGGCACAAGGTTGGCGTCGACCATTTGACGCCTGGCGATACGCTCGCGCGCGAGATCAGGGACCCATCGGGCCGGCTGTTGCTCGCTGCCGGGAACCAGATCAGCGCGGTGACGCTCAAGCGACTGAAAATGCTCAATTCCATCTCCGCTTCGGATCTGGAGTTCGAGATCTGGCGGGACGTGGATGCGCCCCTCAATACCGTTCCGCAGCGCGCCGTTGGCTAAATATTCACCTTGTGGGAACGTTGTTGCGACTGTGGTCCCGGATAGGAGTTTTTCCTGCGTGCCTTGCGGGCATAGTAGACATCAAGACCGGAAGTGAGACCATGTTGCGAGTTCGATCGAAATCCCGTTTTGGCGCCAAGTTCTCTCTTGGGCTGATGTTGGCCGCCTGCCTTCAGGCGATCTCGAGCCTTCCGGCACGGGCGGACACGCTGTTCTTCGGGGTGGTTCCCCAACAATCGGCCACCCGGCTTGCGGAAATGTGGGTGCCGTTCTTGAACGCGCTCGAGGAACGCACGGGCTTGTCGATCACTTTTGCGACGGCCAAGGATATACCGACATTCGAGCTGTGCCTTTTGGAAGGCGCCTATGACATCGCCTACATGAACCCCTATCACTATGTCGCGTTCCACGACACGTCCGGATATCGCGCCTTCGCCAAGCAGGCGGACAAGGCCCTGAAAGGGGTGTTGGTGACCCGGCGGGACAGCGGCATCCAGAGCCTGGAGGATTTGAACAAGGCCGAAGTAGCCTTTCCGTCCCCCGCCGCATTTGGCGCGAGCGTGCTGCCGCGCGCGGAAATGGCTGCTCTGGGGATCGAGATCGAGCCGGTCTATGTGAAATCTCACGATTCGGTCTACCGGGCGGTGGACATCGGACTGTTCCCGGCCGGCGGTGGTGTGCTGCGGACCTTCGAAAGTCTTCCGGAAGACCTGAAATCGAGATTGCACGTGTTCCATGAGACGGCTGCATACACCCCGCATGCGTTTGCGGCCGCGCCTCGCGTCGATCCCGAGGTCGTTGACCATCTCGCAGAAGTTATGGCCGGGTTCGATGACACCCGGATTCTGGAGGGATTGGCCATGAAGGGCGTGGTGCGGGCCGGCGACGATGACTGGGACGATGTTCGCGCGCTGAACCTCTCCAAGGAGCAAACCGACATCCGGTCTGAAGGAGCATCCCAATGTCATTCCGGCTGAAAACCTTCTTAGGCGTGGGACTGATCCAAGTCGTTCTTCTTGGGTTCATGATTGTGACAAGCCTTCAAGATCTCCGCAGTTCCAATGAACGCGAACTGATGACCCGGGCCGAGACCACGGTGGAACTGCTGGCATCCATGACAGCCGATGCGGTCGTTTCGCTTGACCTTGCGACCCTGGATGCGTTGGTCGAGAAAGGCCTCAACAACGAGGGGCTTCTCTACATTCAGATCCGCAACAACAACGGTCTGGTTCTGTCGGAGGGGGGAGACACCTCGGTCCTGCTGTCCCGGCCGTTTGAGAATGAGCAGAACCTGGCAGCCGATGACGACAGGATCGATATCCAGGCCCCGATCCTCGTCGGCGGCGCCAATTTCGGAACTGTCGCCATCGGATTGTCCACGGATGTGCTGAACCATGTTCTGGCCGCGGGAACCAAGCGTATGGTGGCCATCGCGGCCGCTGTTGTCGTGCTTGTCGCGGTATTCGGATTCTTGCTCGGGTCCTTCCTGACCCGCAACCTCTACCGGTTGAAGGACGGCGCCCAGAAAGTTGCGGCGGGTGATTTCGGCTATCAGATCGAGATTAATGGCAAGGATGAGATGGCGGTGACGGCGGATGCCTTTAACCAGATGTCCCGCGCCCTGGCGGAATACGCGGATCAGGCGGAAAGCGAGCGCGATATGGCGGAGGCCCGCCGGCTGTTCGCCGAAAGCTTGCTGCACAACGCGATCAACAGCGTTCCGCAGGCGGTTTTCATTACCGACGAAAACGGGCGTTTGACCTTTGTCAACCGGACGGCCATGAGCGTTTACGGTCTCTTTTCCGATAATCCGGTCACCGGCTGCGCCTTTCAGGATGTGGTTTTACGTCTTGTCGCCAACGCGCCGTCGTCGATTGGGGAATCGGCTCAGAAACTGCTCGAGGAGCGTTTGCAGCGTTTCGAGACGCAAACGGAACAAACATGGCAAAGCGCGTGGCCCGACGGCCGAGTGATGATGCACACCCAGCGGCCGGTGCCCTCTGGCGGGATGGTCATGGTGGATACCGATGTGACGGAGCTCTATCAGGCGAATGAG
The DNA here is from genome assembly GCF_008711285.1 of Roseibium aquae. Lineage (GTDB taxonomy): Bacteria > Pseudomonadota > Alphaproteobacteria > Rhizobiales > Stappiaceae > Roseibium > Roseibium aquae. Next base: position 201,181 of record NZ_VXDC01000006.1, on the reverse strand, counting down.
AAGAACCGGCTCCTGCAGCAAGAACTCATGGAGACGCACAAGCTGGAGTCGCTCGGCACATTGGCCAGCGGTGTCGCTCACGAAATCAACACTCCGACACAATTCATCGGCGACAATCTCAAGTTTCTGCGGGGCGCCTTCGAGGACGTGATGGGGTTTGTCGACAAACTGCCGGAACTTGACCGGGCCGGCGTTCTTGCCGAGCTTGAGGAACTCGATTGGGAGTTCCTGAAGGAAGAGATTCCCGCCGCGCTTTCGGAGGCGGGCGATGGAGTGGCGTCGATCGGCAAAATCGTCCACTCAATCAAGGAGTTCGCGCATCCGGACGATTCCGAGAAGCAGGAGGTTGATCTGGAGCGGCTGGTGGAAACCGCAGCGACGGTCGCCCGCTCGCAATGGCGCCATGCCGCCGATCTGAAGATCGAGGCCAGCGAGCCGGACATGACCATCCCCTGTTACCCGGGCGACATCTCGCAGGTCGTGATCAACCTGATCGTGAACGCGGCCGATGCGATCGGCGAATATGCACAGACCCACGACTACGAGACCGGCAAAGGGGAAATCCGCGTTCAGCTCTCCAAAACGCACGACAGTTGCTTTATCAAGGTGATCGACAATGGCCCGGGGATGGACGCGGCGACGGCCCGGCGGATCTTCGACATGTTCTTCACAACCAAGGCGCCCGGCAAGGGCACGGGGCAGGGGCTGTCGATCTGCAAATCAATCGTTGAGCTTAAGCACAAGGGCCGTTTGAGCGTCCGCTCCGCACCGGGCAAGGGGGCTGAATTCACCATTCAATTGCCGGTGGAGCCGTTGGTCGCCGAACACGCAAGTCCATCCGCGGGCAAGGCCGCCTGAGGGGGGCGGGGTCATCCAGTGGGAGATCGCCCATCACCGCCGGGCCTGCCGCGGCCGGGCCTGAAGGTTCGAAAAATGTGGCACTTCATGCAGCGATAGCTGGCTTCATCGGTCCGGGCGTTGGTCGTCAATCTCCCGCCATGTAACGCTGCCACGGAGGCGCGTTGACAGAACGACCGGAAGTTCACGGCCGGCCGTCTCAGAAATCGTCTGGGAAAAATGGTCTGGAAAATGAGCGGACTTGCATCCCGGCCTGCGGGTTTGCCCGGACGTGTCAAGCCGCCGGCCTACACCCGCGGTTGACAGCACTGCCCCTCTCAGGCGGCTTCGGTTCCGCAGGTTTTCAGAGGCAGATGCAAATAGAAGCAGCTGCCTTTTCCTTCTTCCGTCTTCACATCGATCCGGCCGCCAAGATTTTGGATCATGGTGTAGCACAACGCCAGCCCCTGACCTGTGCCCCGCCCCGGTGCCTTGGTCGTGAAGAACAGATCGAAGATCTTGTGCCGCACGTCTTCACTCATGCCGATTCCGTTGTCGGAAACCGAGACAATAACGCTATCGTCCGACACGCGGGTGCCGATCCGGATCAGGCCCGGGGTTTTGTCGCCGGACGCAAGCCGGTCCTCGATGGCATGGGCCGCGTTCACGAGAAGGTTGACGAGCGCCTGGCGAATATTGTCCGAGGCGCCCAAAATCTGCGGGCAGGACGGATCCAGGTCAGTGGTTGATTCGGCAATGTGCTTCCACTGGTTGCCCGCAATGATGAGAGCGGTTTCAACCTCATGGTTCAGATCGATGTCCCCCTCCTGGTCCGAGGAGGGGTGGGAAAACTCGCGGATCGCCTGCACGATCCGGCTGATACGGTCCAGACCGTCCCGCGATTGCTCGAAGGCGTCCGGAAGGTCCTCGCGCAGGAAATCGCCGTCGATTTCCTCCCAAAGATCGTTCAGGTGCTCGATCTGATCGTGAAGGCCCTGGGTGCGCGGCGGATACTCGGCCAGCTTTTTCAGGTTCTCCGCGAAGGCGAGCAGCTTGCGCGCCGCCTCATCGAGATAGCTCAGATTGGATGTCACATATTGGAGCGGCGTGTTGATTTCATGCGCGATGCCGCCGGCCAGCGTTCCGAGGCTTTCCATTTTCTGCTTTTCGCGCAATTCGTGCTCGAGCCGGTCCCGTACGATGCGCTCCCGCTGCCTTACGAGGGCCTGTTCGACGAGAGGCAGGATCCGCCGGAAAAGGCCGAGTTCGTCCGGTGAAAAGCTGTCGCGGGCGGCGGCGCGGTACACCACCATCAACGCCCGGTCTTCCGAAACGTTCAGCCCGCCGAGCATGTAAGAGCCGTGATTTTCCAGTCTTTCGGCCAGAGCGGGCACCTTGCGGCTGTCGGGTATGAGCCGCGGGTTCTTGCTGATATAGCTTTTGAATTCGGGGAGCGTTCGCCAAACGGCGAAACAGGTGCGCTCGGGAAGGGCCTGGATCGCTCTGGTTTCCGGGACTTGAGCGCTCGACAGCCCGATGGCGCCGATGTCCTTCAGGATCGCGGCTCCGTCGAGGGCGAACATGTCCCGCAGCGCTGCCAGCATCGCGGCCGGCAGTTGCAAATCATCGGATTGGTCGGCGAGAACCTTGAGCGCCTGAAGCATGCTTTCGCTCTCGCGCCGGCGAAGCACCTCGCGCCGCCGCAGCCGGTCCAGTTCCACCAGCGAATCGCGGAGGTCCGCGGCCCGTTCGGTCATCAATGATCTCCCAAGAGCACCGCGGAAATCATGAGGTTCCCGTGGCGGTTGACCTCATCCAGAACGGGCCCCTGCTCTCCAAACGTGAAGGTCGTGATGAACGGCACGCCCGGCAATGTTTTCAAGAGGTTGTCACGGACCTCGGGAAGCCGGTCCCGGACGGTCAGCATGCAGCCCGCGCAATAGACGATGATCCCGCCCTCTATATCGCCCTGATCCAGTTCAGCCATTTCCATGGCGGACGCGCACACGTTCACCGGGCGCTCGATCAGCGATTCCACCGTTCCGGTCATGTGATGGAGCACATCTCCAACCGATATGTCGGTGAACAGGCTGATGCTGCCATCCGGGCGCACGGTTTCCGGATGGCTGAGGATATAAATGGGAGAACCTGCGAGATTTCCGCGCTCGCGCCCGAGCGGTTGCAGTGTGGTCGAGCCGAGCACATTGACCGGATCGGTTCCGCTTGTGGCAAAGGTTTGACCCGTCCACTCGGAATAGACCTCGGCGGCCGGCCTGCCATCCAGTTCTTCGACAATACGCCCGTGTGCCTTGGTTACGACAGCATGCTTGCCCGAAGGGCTATATCCGCTGTGATACGCCGTCCCGATCGAGAAGGAGGTAAACAGCACGCTGACGACAATCCCAGAGGAGCAGGTTCCCTGGTGTGTGAACATCCACCATTGGCCGGCGATCTCGTCATCGGCGGCCGAGCCACCAACAATGGCGACATCGGTTCCAACGATATCCTGAATTCCCGCGAGAATATCCTCCTCTTGTCCCGGTGAGGCGCTGATCCAGACGATCTGGGGAATTTCCCCAGTCCGGCCAGCGTCCGCCAAAGCGCTGAGGACGGCGTTTGCGGCCGATTGCCGGGCATTTTCGCCAATCTCGGCCATGCCGGTGCCGAAGTCGCCGCCGTCATCGGTCACGGCCCAAACACCCATGCCGTTGGCAGGTGCATTGCACAGAGCCTTGTCGGTCATCACCCCGAGGCAGGAGGTGGCTCCATGTATGGAGGTTTCCGGCAGCCGCTCCCGCAGGGCCTTGTGAAGGTGATCGCGGTCATAGGCCGAATTCGCGTGAACCATCAGGTAATGCGGTTCACCGGACAACTGATCCAGGACCGTGTCGAGGCAGGCCTGCACGGCGGTATTCGTGTCTGGGTCGGCACTGCAGCCGGTTGCGATGCGGGTCACGGAATCCTCCAACTCTGAACCAGTTTGCCGCAAAATAGTTGTGGGACTGCAAACAACTATTCCCAAATGGGGATGAGTGTCCTTTCCCCTGCGAAAATGCCGTCACGGCCATGCGCCTTGTTGGCCGGCCTTGGGCGGTGAAACCCCGCCAAAGGCGACATTTGCTGCCGGATCCCGGTGTTTATTGTCGCTTATATCAGTGGAAAACCGATCGGCGCCCCATTATGGCGTCATCCTGATGTTAGTTTTAACGAAATTATCATCTGATTTGCGAGAGCTTCGAACCCTTTCATGAAATTCAAGGGCAAGTCCTTCATTGCGATTGTTTTGACGCCCGATGCGCCGTTGGATGCATGGTTTGGCGAGATCGACCGCATCATTGCGCGTTCGCCTGGCTTTTTCATCGACCGGCCGATCATTCTGGATGTCCGGGGTCAGAAAATCGCGATCGAAGATCTGGAGACCATTCTGGACGGAATGGCGCAGCGCACGATCCGGGTGATGGGCATCGACGGCGTGGCGGGAAGCCGGCTGAAACCCGGAATGCCGCCGAGCTTTTCCGGAGGCCGCCTGACATCCGACGTTAGCGTGCCCGACGCTCCGGCTGGAGACGTTGAGAACGGTGCATCCGGAGACGGCGCGGATCAACCTGCCCCTAGAAAAAAAGCGGGCTCCGGAGTTGCAGAGCCTTTGGACGGCAAAACGGCCCTCGCCGGGGAACGCGCGTCTGGCGAATCCTTTGGATCGGGGTCATCGATTGTCATCAGCGAACCCGTCCGGTCCGGTCAGCGGATCATGCACCCGGGCGGGGATGTGACGGTGATCGGGTCTGTCAGTTCCGGAGCCGAGGTGATCGCGGGCGGGTCGATACACATTTACGGCGCGCTGCGGGGCCGCGCCTTGGCCGGCGTTGCGGGCGACGAGAACGCCCGCATTTTCTGCGGCAAGCTGGATGCCGAACTCGTATCGATCAACGGTCTTTACAAGGTCGCCGACGATTTCGAGGACGCCTGGATGAACACGCCTGCCCAGATCCGTTTTGAAGACGAAACGCTGGTGTTTGAAAAACTGGGCTGACCAGAGTGGGGGCTCTTCCCAAGTCCCGTCTCCGGCAGCCCCAGAAACATAGGATCATATCATGAGCAATGCCACGGTTTTGGTGGTTACATCGGGCAAGGGCGGCGTCGGCAAGACCACATCGACGGCCGCGATCGCAACCGCGTTGGCCAAGCAGGGATACAAGGTCTGTGCGGTCGATTTCGATGTCGGTCTGCGCAATCTCGACCTGATCATGGGGGCGGAGCGCCGGGTCGTGTTCGATCTGGTGAACGTTGTCCGTGGTGAGGCGACCATCAAGCAGGCGCTGGTGCGCGACAAGCGTCTGGAGAACCTCTACCTTCTTCCCGCGTCCCAGACGCGTGACAAGGACGCTCTGACGGATGAGGGCGTGGCCAGCGTCGTCAGCGAATTGCGGATGTATTTCGACTGGATCGTGTGCGACAGCCCGGCCGGGATTGAACGCGGCGCCACGCTCGCCATGCGCTATGCCGACGAGGCGATCATCGTGTCGAATCCGGAAGTCTCGTCGGTCCGCGACTGTGACCGGATCATCGGTCTTCTGGACGCCAAGACCGCCGTGGCAGAGCAGGGCGGGCGGATGCCGAAGCACCTGCTGATTACCCGCTACGATGCCGAGCGGGCAAAGTCGGGCGACATGCTGGCGGTGGACGACGTGGTGGACATTCTCTCCGTTCCGCTGATCGGCGTCGTGCCCGAAAGCAAGGACGTTCTCAAGGCTTCGAATGTCGGCATGCCGGTGACGATGTCCGATGAAAACAGCGCCCCGGCGCGGGCCTATACGGAGGCCGTGCAACGTCTCCTTGGCGAGGATCTCCCGGTCACGATTCCGAGCGAGAAAAAAGGGTTGTTCGGCAAGCTGTTCAAAGGGAGGGCGGCATGAACCTCCTCAACCTCTTTGGCCGCCGCGGGGAGAGCGCCACCGTCGCCAAAAACCGCCTGAAGATCCTGCTTGCCCATGAACGGACCAACGACGGGGCCGATGCCGCTTTGATCTCCTCCTTGCGCGAGGACATTCTCGAAGTGGTGAAGCGGCGGGTCGATATCGATGTCGATTCCGTGCGGCTGGAGATGGATCGCACGGGCGACGTCATGACGCTGGGGATCGATATCGAACTGCCTCAGGAAAAGAAGGCATCCTGAGCGATACCGGGATCGCGGCTTGTCGCGACTGGCGGGGCCGGTGCCCGTTACGCGGATCGTCCAGGTGGCAAAGCCCGGGCCGGCTGTGAACCGGCCGGCCGCGAAGAGCGATTGGGATCGTAAACCACATAGCGTCCCTTGCCGTCTCGTTTTGCCGCATAAAGCGCGTTGTCCGCATGGCGGAGCAGGTTGGTTGAGTCGGCCTGAAAGGCGATCCCGATGCTTGCGCCGAACGTGCAGGTCCGGTCCCCCACGATCAGCGGCCTTTGAAGCTCCGAGACGATCTTCGCCGTGACCTCTTCCACCGCGTTTCGCGGCTTGTCGTCGAAGATCATGACGAATTCATCGCCTCCCAGCCGGAATACGGAGGCGTCCGGCGCAAGCCGCTTCAGGCTTTGGGCCGTGTGTTGCAGAACCGCATCGCCGGTCTCGTGGCCATGGGTATCGTTGACTTCCTTGAAGTGATCCAGATCGACATAGAGCAGCGCCGCGCCATTGTCCGACGGAGAGCTGTTTTCCAGATCGTTCAGCTGCTGATCGAGGGCGCGCCGGTTCCCAAGTCCGGTCAAGGGATCCGTCAGCAGCTTTTGCGCGAGCAATTCGTTTGCTGTCCGGGCTTCGATCTGCGCGCTCTCCAGCGCTGCGACGACCGTTCCAGTGCGTTGCAGGAACATTCGGGCCGCCAGAAACATGGCCGTGTAGATCAATATGATCGTCACGGCAATGTACGGCAGCAGCTTCGAGCCCGGCAGGGGAGACCTCCAGACAAAGTATCCCCGGACCGCCCGGTCAGGGCCGCGGATTTCGTAAGAAGCGTCAAATGGACCGGCCGGTTCGTCGGCCGCGTTCAGGTCTGGCAGATCGTATCGGGCTTCGAGATCGGACAGGGCTTGTCCATGCAGTTCCCGGCTGACGATCAGAACGTGATCCGTGCCGATCTTTGTCGTGGATTCATAGGTCGTCAGCCGGACGGCGGCGACCAAGTACAATCGCGCCAGGTCACCCATGATCGCCGTCACGGCGATCGGGTCCGCATCGTGATCAATGTCTCGGGCCCGGGCCGCCAGAACCGAAAGCTGTTGGCCGTAGAGAGCGGTGGGATCGGCATCGGAAAACGCACCTTCGACGAGGGACAGGCGGGTGCGGTTCTGGCCGTCGAGAACGTGCATTCCATAGAGTTCGAGTTGATCGTAAATATAGGTCCCAACGTTGTTTTTCACCCACTCCGGATCCAGCTCGAAGACCGTGTTTTCGACCATGGCGTCCCAGAAGCCATATTCCATCGCGATGTTTGCAAGACTGTGTTTTTGGTCCGCAATGGCTGATGTGAATATCTGTTTCGATGTTGCGACCGCCTGGCGATCGAGGGACATCATCAGGATTGTCGCGAAGGCCAGCAAACCGATAGCGCCGAGGGCAAACACCGTCCAGAACGGCATGAACAACCCGGAGATGCGTTTTTTGGGCGAAGTCTGGGGCAGGATATCGGGGGGATGCGCAAGAAATGGCAAAGAAGCCTTTGAACCTGCCAATGTCCGGTTGGTCGTCAAACAGATGCTCACGTTGCTTCGACTGGATCGGTTTCAAAACGGTATCCGCCAGGGGGCGGTCCGGCTAGAACGTTATTCAAAACAACCGAAATATTGATGAAAAAATTCCATCTCCAGTTGAATAATTAGATAACTCAACGTTTTGGTTCATGAAGTGTGAAGGGAAAGGGTAGAATTCCCTTAAGGAATACTGGTAATTCTACCATGTGGCGGGCCGGATTGATTTCCCTGAACAGGCAAGGCCTGTGCCCAAGCGCAGCAATGGCGGCCGGTCCCCGGGCGGGGGCAGCGCTCCGGAAACGGGCGATGGCCCAAAGGCGCTGACGCCGTGGCGGACGCTCGGGGATGACCGGCGGCCGCCTTGACGCTGATCTAGAGCATTTCTCGTGAAATCTGAATCACTTGAAATGCTCTATGTTCCTGTTTTACGCGATTTCGCGAGCGTAAAAGTCTCCAACTTTTACTGAAATTGCTCTAGGCTTCGTAGACAATTTCGCGGGTCTCGCGAAACGTCACGTCTGGATACTTGTCCGTGATGTAACCGACTTCCCAGGCATTCTTGAACAGGAACACCGGCCTGTCATCGCGGTCATTGGCGATCGACATGCGATGGGCTTCGATCATTTTCTGGAGCGTGGCCTGATCAGTCTCGATCCAGCGCGCCGTGGAGAGGTTGACGGCCTCGAAACCGATCTCCGTTCCGTACTCGGCCTTCAGCCGGTCGACAACCACATCCAATTGCAGGACGCCCACGACACCGACGATCCAGTTTGAGCCAATATCCGGCTTGAAGATCTGGACCAGGCCTTCTTCGGCGAGATCCTGCAAGCCCTGGCGCATTTGCTTGACCCGCATCGTGTCGGACAAACGGACCCGGCGCAGGATTTCCGGTGCAAAGGCGGGCAGTCCGGTAACGTGGATCTCCTCGCCTTCCGTCAGTGTGTCGCCGACGCGCAACTGGCCGTGGTTCGGAACGCCGATGACATCTCCCGGATAGGCGAGATCGGCGATTTCGCGTTCCTCGGCAAAGAAGAAGATCGGGGCCGAGACGGCGATCTGTTTGCCTGCCCGTACATGCTTGAGCTTCATGCCGCGCCTGAACGTGCCGGAACACAAGCGCACGAAGGCGATCCGGTCCCGGTGCTTCGGGTCCATGTTGGCCTGCACCTTGAAGACAAATCCTGTGACCTTGTCCTCTTCCGGCATGATCGTCCGGCCCCCGGTCGCAGCCTGGGAATGCGGGGCCGGTGCATGCGCGGCGATGAAATCAAGAAGTTCCTCGACCCCGTAGTCGCGAAGGGCCGAGCCGAAGAAAACGGGTGTCAGATGGCCTTCCAGAAAGGCGTCCTTGTCGAAAGCGGCGTAGCCTTCAGCGCCCAGTTCCACATTTTCTTGCAACTCGTCCATGATGCGGTCGAACACGGTGCCGGTCAAAATGGGATCGTCCAGGCCGGAGACCGTCTTGGTTTGTGTGAAAGCGCCGCCGCGTTCGCCATCCGAAGTGTAGAAGAGCTTCTTTTGCCAGTCATAGACCCCGAAGAAGTCCGACCCCATGCCCACCGGCCAGGTCATGGGCGAAACATCGAGCGCCAGCGCCTCCTGAACCTCGTCCAGTATTTCCAGGGCATGCCGCCCTTCCCGGTCGATCTTGTTCACAAAGGTGATAATGGGAATGTCCCGCAGGCGGCAGACCTCGAAAAGCTTGCGGGTTTGGCTCTCGATCCCCTTGGCGGCATCGATGACCATGATCGCGGCGTCCACGGCCGTCAGCGTGCGGTAGGTGTCTTCGGAAAAGTCTTCGTGACCCGGGGTGTCCAGAAGGTTGTAGATGATGCCATTGCGCTCGAACGTCATGACCGAGGACGAGACGGAAATGCCCCGTTCCTGTTCGATTTTCATCCAGTCCGACCGGGCGCGGCGGCGTTCACCGCGGGCCCTGACCTGACCGGCGGCACGGATCGCGCCACCCGACAGAAGCAGCTTTTCCGTAAGCGTCGTCTTGCCCGCATCCGGATGCGAGATAATCGCGAAGGTCCGGCGTTTGGCGTAAGGCGCCTCGCCATTCAGCCCATTGGCAGCTGACATGAAGTTCTCCCTGGTCCGCCCGCGGGTTCGCGTCGCTTCGATCTCTCTGATTTGTCAAGGATCGGGACGCGTGCGCAATGCCGTCGCTGAGGCGGATACACTGTTACCGTCAGCGCAAGCCATAAAAGGGAATCCGCGCGATTTCCAGAGCCGATTTTCAAGGCTGGAGGCCCAAAGCCCGGGACGGCATCTCCGGAAGGAGCCGCGCCTTGAAAAAGGCTGGCCCGAAAAGGATCGGCCGGGCGGTTTTCATCGCCCGGCCATCTGGGATGGGGAGGTGCACGTGTTTTGGAATTACTTCTAATGTGATGTGATAGTAACCTGTTTCCTATGACGCTTTTCTGAAGGTCTGGAACCAGGAGTGTTTCTTGGGAAGATCAACCGTCCTTTCCAGAATTTCAGCCGTATAACGCAGGGCGTTTTCCCGCGCCTTTTCGATATTGCTGACGAGCGCGGGATCTTGATCCGCAAGTCCGCCCCCAAATTCGAACAGATCGCGATAGGCCGCCCTTTCGACGATCGGCGTGAACAGGACATCGACGCCATTGGTCTTCAGTGAATCCTGCACAGCCTTCATCGCCCGTGTGGTGACGGCGGCGTTGGTGCGCGTCAGAACCACGCAGTGCGGGATATCCTTGCGTACAATGGTTTCGAGTTTCGAGATCAGTCTCAGGATTTTCGCGCCGCCGCGCGCGTCCATGGAGGAGCCCTGGATGGGGATCACGACGAGATCGGAGACGGAGATGGCATTTGCCACCATCAGGTTCTCCTTGCCTTCCAGATCGACGATGATGTAGTCGGACGTTGCTTCCGCATCGTGGATCTGTCCCGAAATTGTCGCGGGAAAGACCGAACTCACGACCGTGATATTGTCGGGTTTTCCGGTAAGTTCAGACCACTTCGAGATCCATTTCTGGGGATCGGCATCGAAAATCGTGACGGTTTTCCCCAGGGACGCGATTTCCGTCGCAAGCAGGAGTGCGGCGGTCGTTTTTCCAGCGCCACCTTTGGCATTTGCAAAAGAAATGATGGGCATACATGTTCTCCTGAACCGACCCGGCCGCTGTTCTGGCAACCTTGCTTCGCAGTTTCAGTAAATCATGGTTAATAATCTATTAAATTGCCCAAAGATTGAAAAAACAAAAAATACCGATAGAAAAATGACAAAAAGACCGCCGGTAAAACACGAAATAATATTCGTATTATCGACAAGTGATATATATGCGCATGGTCGTTGATGAGGCTTCGAAGCAGAGATCGAGCCGCCGGGGCTTAAGGTCCATACCGCCTTGAAGGTTTTCGCGATGACGGGTAGGGGAGAGAGTGTCGCCGTTCATGCCCGGCGATCCGCATCCAAGCAGGGGGCCGCTCATGTCAGTGCTGAAACTCCGGTCTGCGAAAACCATCCTTCTGATGGCCGGTCTGTTGCTTGGCGCGTCGGGACCCGTTGCGGGGCAGACGCTCGCGCCCTTCAAGGACCGCCTGTTCTCCTACAAGCGCATCCTTGAAACCTCCCGGAACGGCGATTTTCTCGTCGTCGAATATTCGAAGCAGCGGGATCTGCATGGCCGCGACAAGGTTCCAGAACGCGAGGTTTTTGGCAATTACGTCTCCTACCAGCCCCGGCGTTCGCGGCAGGGCTACGATTTGCAGGCCAACGGCCGGACCGTCAATTTCATGGGCGTAGGAAAGGTCCGCGGGGGCGCGTCAGCGTCGGTTATCTACGTCCACGGTCAAGGCGGCAACCGGTTTCAAGGTGTGAACGACGTCACCTTTGGCGGGAACTTCAATCGCATCCAGAATCTGATGGTCCGCAATGGCGGGGCCTATCTGTCGGCGGAGTTTTCTGATTTCGGGGCGCGGGGAACGGCGGATGTCGCGGCGCTCGTGCAGCACCAGAAGATGGTGTCCCCCAATGCCAAGGTCGTTGTGGCGTGCGGATCCATGGGCGGGATCATCTGCTGGAACCTTCTGAAGACCCCCCGGTATGCCGCCCAGATCGATGGCCTGATCCTGCTCGGGTCTCCCGCTGACCCCGCGGTTCTCAACCCGTCGGTCCTGCAGCGCCGCATCCCGATCCACATGTCCTATGGAAGCGACGATGCCGTCTATGACTGGCGGCAGAAGGCGGGGTTCTTTGACCAGATCCGATCCATCGCACCGGGCTATCCGATCCGCTTTACCTTGTTCGACACCGGCTCCCACGGGACGCCGATCCGGATGACGGATTGGCGCAGCGTCCTGAACTGGATGTTTTCGCTGCATTAGGACATGGAACCTAGCGCAAGAACACGCTTTGCGGTGGTGCCAGATCAACGATTTCAGGCCGGCGGAGAATGATGTCGTCAATGGTGGACACACAGATGTCCGCCAGTTCTTCGAGCTGGAGCACTTCGGTTCGGCATCGGCTACTGTCTTGCGGACATTCGGTCAGGCATGGGGCCGTGGCAACGCGAAGCTCGCCCGCGTGTTGCAGCAAAACCGCGTAGTGCGGGCTGTCTGAAAACAGACTCATTCCCTGCTTGTTCAGCCAGGGCCAATAGATTTTGTGAAGGTTTTCTGTTCCCGAGAAGCAGGGCAGGGGGGTGTCCGGTTGCTGGCCGCTGCGGATCGCCATGGCCCAATTCCGCAGTTCGACTTGGAAATAGAGCAGTTTTGCGTGGCGCTTGGACAGCGACATGAGACGCGCCCAGTCCGGATCCGGCACGAATTGGGCTTGCCAGGACAAGAAGTGCGTTTCGGGCAGCGGGCGGGCCAGTGAATAGCCCTGAAGCAGAGAGCAACCCATGCTGATCAGCAGGTTCTGGTGGTCCTTGGTTTCGACGCCTTCGGCAATCACTTCCCGGTTCAAGGTTGTTGCAAGCCCGAGCACGGCCTCGACGATCGCCAGGTCCTCAAGGTTGTTGATTGCGTTCTGAACAAAACTCTGGTCGATCTTAACGTGGGTTGCCGGCAAGTTCCGCAAATGCGTCAGGGTCGAATAGCCTGTTCCGAAATCGTCGATCGAGAAGGTCACGCCTAGGCGGTTGCAATCCAGGATCGCATCGCCGACCTTCCGGTCACGGGTTGCGTCGGTGCTTTCCAGAACTTCGACGTCCAGCAAGCTCGGGTCGACAGTTTCAAACCGGCCAATGAGAACTTTCAGCTCATTGTGCAGCCATCCGGAGGCCAGATTTCGCGGGTCGATATTGACCGACAGCGGGACGCTGTGACCGGCAGTCTGCCAACGTTCGAGGGTCTGGAAAGCGGTTGCCAAGGTCCAGCCGTCCAGCTTGCGCGACAGGTCCGGGTGTTCCGTCGCCTCCAGGAAGCTGCCGGGCAGCCGAAGGCCGTCCGTTGGGTGGTTCCACCGCACGAGCGCTTCCGCGCTATGAATTTGGCCGCGTACGACATCGACCTTCGGCTGGAAATGAAAGATCAGTTCCTCGTTGTCTATGGCCTCTGACAATGCATTGATTTTGTTATTGAATGTCGTGATGGCAAGCTCGGTCTTCGGATTGAAGACCGTGTAGCGGTTCTTGCCTTGCAGCTTCGACTGGTACATGGCCGCGTCGCTTTGCCGGAGCAATTGGTCAGGCGAGGTCTCGGTCCGGGCGTTGAAGGTGACCACACCGATACTGGTGGAAATCGTGAGCCTCGTGCCTTCCAGTTCGAAGGGTTTGGCCACTTCCGCCAGTATTCGCCGTGCCAGTTCCTCAGCCTGCATCGGGGATTCGAGCCCCACCACCACCGCCACGAACTCGTCGCCGCCAAGCCGCGCCAATGTGTCTTCCGTCCGGAAATGCCTGAGGATCCGGCGGGATGCGGCGATCAGCAGTTCATCGCCCAGGGTATGGCCGTAATGATCGTTCACGGTCTTGAAGCCGTCGAGGTCGAGGAAAAGCACCGCTCCCCAAGCATCCTCCAATCTGACCAGTTCGATCGCATCGTTCATGCGCAGGAGCAAGAGCATGCGGTTTGGCAACTGGGTCAGTGCGTCGTAATGCGCGGTGTGCTCAAGCTCTTTTTGATGGTTCAGCAGGGCCGTGATGTCGGAGAATACGGCCACATAGTTCGTGGTTTTGCCGTCATCGTCACGGATCGCCGCCAAGGCGGCCCGCTGGACATAGTCCTTTCCGGTCTTTGTCCGGTTCCACAATTCGCCCGACCAGCTTCCCGTTCCACTCAGGCTCTCCCACATCTCCTTGTAAAACGCGGGGGGTTGGCGCCCTGAAGAGAATATCCTCGGATTCGAACCGATGATCTCCTCCATGTCGTATCCGGAAATCTTGCTGACAGCGGGATTGGCCCGGATGATCCTGGCGTTCGCATCTGTTACCAGAATACCCTCGCTGGCATTCTCGAACACCTGGTCGGCCAGCCGAAGATGGCGGTTGGCCTCGCGGACAGTGCTGCGCGAGAGATGCAAGAGACGGGCGTAAATCCCGACCGCGACAAGAAGCAAAAACAAAAGGCCCGCGACGACACCTAAGTACGTCCGCTGGTGGGTGTAATGCGTTTCGAGCTCCTGACGTTTTTGCTCTACCGCCCGCTCGAGTCGCTCTTGGTAGTGCCAAAGACCGGCATTCGCTTCCCGTTGCGCCGAGATGTCGTTGATCGTGGAAAACAGAAGTTGTTGACCCTCGACAGTGATCGGGATCGATCTGACTTCTACCGTTCTTAGGCTGCCGTCCGACAGCTTATGTTGAAAGATGAAATATTTACGGTTTTGTTCGGCCGCTCGTTTGCGCTCGTTCGCAACTTCTTCAGGCGTAAGCTGGTTGATCTCCTGAATCGCCAGGCTGTCCAGTTGCTCCCGGGTGTAGCCGTAAAACTCGGATGCCGCCGGATTGGCATAGGTGATGTCGCCGCTGGCGGGGTCTATCAGGAGAACCGGAAAGGGCTGGGCGTCGTTCAATTTCGCGAACTGGTCCAGCCCGAATTCCGGCGGACGCTCGGCCCGGGCCAGATCCGTTTGCATGACTGTGAAAACGATGCATGCCGCAACACCGTGGATCTTGAAATTGAGTCCTTTGCTTCGGCTTCGGCGTTTCACTGACATGGCAATTGCGCTTTCTGTTGTCCATGAAACGTAAGATTGAATTGTTTACAAGCGGTTTCAAAGATCAGAGTCGGAAGTATAAGGTGGTTTTACGATTAGTATTTTTGCCCAATACCATTCGCCCCGACTTGAGTTTTCTTGTTTTTTAACGTGCCGGTTTTGGGGGGCTACGTGGAATGCCGAGGGCGTGCCTGCGTAAGAACGCTTAGAATCGACAAAAGTAACCAAAGCGTCATACTTGGCATGTTGCACTGCGATAAAATGCGAACGAAGATACACCCGCCTCGCATACGGAGCTCGCCAGACTGATGTTTGACCTGACCGGCCAGAAAGCCCTCGTCGTGGGCATCGCCAATGACCAGTCCATCGCTTACGGCTGTGCCAAGGCCTTCGCGGCGCAAGGCGCGGAATTGGCTGTTACCTACCTGAATGAAAAGGCGGAGCCGCATGTGCGCCCGCTCGCCGAAAAGCTCGGTGCGAAGATCATCGCCCCGCTCGATGTGCGTTTCCAAGACCAGATCGATGATCTGATGGCCCGGATCAACTCCGAATGGGGCGAACTGCACACGCTGCTCCATTCCATCGCCTTCTCCAAAAAGGAAGATCTGCACGGCCGCGTGGTGGACTGTTCAGCCGAGGGGTTTTCATTGGCGATGGACATCTCGGTTCACTCTTTCTTGCGATTGATACAGAAATGCGAGCCCCTCATGTCCCATGGCGGTACATGCATGACCGTTTCCTTCATGGGCGCGCAGAAAGTGGTCGATCATTACGGCGTGATGGGACCGGTCAAGGCTGCCCTTGAGGCCACGGTCCGCTATGCGGCCGCCGAACTCGGTCCCAAGGGTATTTCGGTTCATGCCCTCTCCCCCGGACCGCTCCAGACGCGGGCCGCTTCGGGCATCGCGGAATTTGACGCGCTTTTGAACGATGCCGCCGAACGCGCGCCGACACATCACCTGGCAACCATTGACGACGTGGGCGCATACGCGGCGTTTCTCGCCAGCAAGGAAGCCTTCAACGTCACCGGTGGTGTGCACCCCATCGACGGCGGCTACAGCATAATCGGATAGGACGAGACCCATGAAAGACGTGTTCGACGCACTGGAAGCAGGCCAGAACGAGTTCCTGAAGTCCATGACCGATGCAACCGCCTGGTCACCGAGCGACCGGGTCGTGGCGATGCAGGCGCAATTCACCGAGTTCTCCAACATGAGTGAATTGATGTTGCGGGCGCTTACGAGCCACTTCAACACGATTTCCACGACCCACAAGGCGCGGGCGCAAAAGAATGTCGACGCCCTTGGCCATCTCGCGGAAACGGTGAAAGACCATCATGCCGACGGATCGCTGATGGACTATTGGCAGTCCTATTGGACCGACGCCAGCCAGCGCATGGTGCTCACGCTGGATACCTTGCGCCGGCGCGGCGACATTTTTCTGGAGCATGAGGCCGCAGGCTGTCCTCCGGTCTTGATCTACGACTATGAGGTCGTGGTCGATGGGGCGGATTTGCCGCGCCCGTGCAACTACATGCTGTTGAAAATCGTGCCGCCAGCGGACTTTCCCGTGAAGGAGTGGAAGCGTCCCTACATTATCATCGACCCGAGGGCCGGACACGGCGCGGGCATTGGGGGGTTCAAGCCGGACAGCCAGGTCGGGGTTGCCCTCAAGGACGGTCATCCGGTCTATTTCGTCGGCTTCAAGCGAATGCCGGAAAAGGGTCAAACGCTGGCCGATGTCACCCATGCCGAAGCCAGCTTCGTCCGCACGGTGATGGATCTGCATCCCGACGCGCCCAAGCCGGTCGTCACCGGCAACTGCCAGGGCGGCTGGGCGACCTTGCTGCTTGCGGCGATGAACCCGGACCTGACGGGGCCGATCGTGTTGAACGGGTCCCCGGTTCAGACCTGGTCCGGCAAGGTTGGCGAAAACCCGATGCGCTACAATGGCGGCATTCTGGGCGGAACCTATAATGCCATGCTGTATTCCGACCTGGGTCACGGCGTTTTCGACGGCGCGGATATTGTTCAGAATTTCGAGCTGCTCAATCCTGCTCGCAACTATTTTGGAAAATACTACGACCTGTACTCAAAGGTTGATACCGAGCAACAGCGCTTTCTTGAGTTTGAACGGTGGTGGGGCGGCTATTTCCTGCTCAATGAAGCGGAAATGAAATGGATCGTGGAACAGCTGTTTGTTGGCAACCGCCTGGCCAAGAACGAGGCCCGCCTCGAGCCGGGCCGCAGCATCGACCTCAAGCAGATCCGCTCGCCGATCATTGTGTTTGCCAGCTGGGGCGATAACATCACGCCGCCGCAACAGGCGCTGAACTGGATCGCAGATACATATGCCGACGAGCGCGAGATCGCGATCCGTGGCCAGCGCATCATCTACATGATCCATGAGCAGGTCGGCCACCTCGGCATTTTCGTGTCGTCGAAAATTGCCAACAAGGAGCATTCCGAAGTCACCTCGACGCTGAAGACGA
Source organism: Roseibium aquae (assembly GCF_008711285.1). GTDB lineage: Bacteria > Pseudomonadota > Alphaproteobacteria > Rhizobiales > Stappiaceae > Roseibium > Roseibium aquae. Next base: position 184,001 of record NZ_VXDC01000006.1, on the reverse strand, counting down.
TCGAGGCGCTGGCGCCGGGTCTCTACGAGATGAAAATCGACGACTACGAAGGCCCCCTTCTGGACCGCACGTTCACGGTCAGCTTCCATGAGCGCAAGATCGAGGATCTTCAAACCCTCGATGACGGACGGGACGACGAGGTGCCCTTTGCGGCGGTGGCGCGCAACTCCGAACAGCAGGCGGAGTTCTACGATGTGTGTGTGCGTCCTTGGGTGCAGGCCGGTGTGACGGAAAAGTCCGCCGAACTGCGCCGGCAGATCCATCCTCTCCGCGTTCAGCGGGCCGCGTTCTCAAGCCAAAACCCGATGGTCGCGCCTCTTGCCGAGTGGGCGCAACGGGTCCGCGGGGAGCGCAAGCCGGCCGGCTCGGACAACCCGTTCGTGCAGGCCGAGCACATCACCGCGGCCATCGTTGAACAGAGCTTGGATCTGTACCGCGATGTGCGCGACACGATGTATGAAAACATGTTTTTCGCGATGTGGGGAACGCCTTACATGCGCTGGTTCGGCCGGACCCATCAGCCTGGCCGGACATTGAAACGCAAAGAGGACCTGCGCGCCTTGCCGGCTGTGCAGTCGGCCCTGATGCGGATCGATGAAGGCGGTTTCTGCGAAGCGGTCATCCGCATGCTGATCCTGCTTGCCGACAGCCGGGGGAACGTCAGGCGTGACCGGCTCGAGCGGTCCGCCCATGTGCTGACCAATGACGAGCCTTTCAAGTCGCTGACGGTCGACGAGCGGTCGATGATCCTGAACGAGCAAAACCTGATCGTGGAGTTCGCCAGAGACGAGGCGGTTTCCAGCCTGCCGAAGCTGCTGAAAACCAAAAAGGACCGGGAACTGGCGGCCAAGGTCGTCCAGTATATTCCAGGCGCGATCGACGAAATGGCACCGCATACGCTGGAAATGCTGCAAACCTTTCATGAGGTGCTTGGACTGCCGCCGGTCGCCTCCGATATCACGGAAGATCCGCTCCAAACATCTGAGCCGACATCCCGCACACCCAAATCCGCGACAACCCCTCCACCGGTGCCGGTCATGGCTGAGGCGACCGGGTCGGTTGCGCCCGCGAAAGCCGAGCCGCCGCGCAAACGTTCCCCCGCGCCGCGCCGTGGCAAAAGCGCGAATGAACCCGCCGAGTAAACCGGCAGGGCATTAAAGGGGGCGGAATGTCTCCGCGTAAAGGCCGGATCCGTGTGGTCCGGCCTTTGTCATTCGGGCGGTGCCGGCCCGGCTGCGTGGGGCATAAATTGTGCGGTGCGAGGACCGCGGCGGGCTCTGGATAGGTATTTTACCAGAAATACCGGATGACTATTTTTTTAACAAATTTCGGACAAATTTCCGTAGATGACAGCCTCCTCAACTTCCGGAGATCGATCGATGGCCGCACAACCTGCGTCGAACGGCACAAAAACAAGCAATATTGCAAATACAGACACCATGCAGCTCGGTGAATTGCTTGATTTCATGCTGCCGAAAGGCGGCTCGGAAAAGTCCGTCAAGGAGGCCTGGCACACCATCGAGCCGCGGCTTCCGGAAATCATGGAGCGGTTTTACGACAAGATGATCGCCACCGACGCGTTGCGCGCCAAGATGGGCGATCACGCCAAAAAGCCGGACGGGTTGAAGAAGCGCCAGTTCAGCCATTGGGAATATATGTTCAACAATGCGCCGGACCTTGAGTTCGAAGGCCAGGCCGCCAGGATCGGTCAGGCCCATGTGCGGATTGGATTGGACGCAGAATGGTTGATGGCGGCCTTTGGACGCCTGCTGAACGAGGCCGTGCCGGTGGTGATGGCGCACCACCGGTTTTCCCGCTCCAAGGCAACGGAAACGGTACAGGCGCTGATTTCCCGGTTCTTCCTCGACATGATCCTCGCGCAGAAGGCGTTTGAGGAAGCTGACCGGTTGAGCAAGGACAACGAACAGCGCGAGGTGAAAAATCTCGAAAGTCTCAAGATCACGGCGAATATGGTTTGCGATCTCAATGAGATCGTCATGTCGGTCGCACAGCTGTCGCGGAACACGCAGTCGGCCAGCGAAAATGGCCAGTCAATCTCCGCCGCCGCCGATCAGCTCGTGGCGTCCATCGAGCAGATCTCCACGAACAGCGAGGGCGCCGCGCAGGAAGCGGATGCCACCACCGCCTCGGCGCAGGACGGCTTGACCAAAATGCAGGCCGTTTCGCAAGCCATGTCGGACATTGCGGAAACCTCCCAGAAAACCTCGTCCAGCCTGTCGGATCTGAACGAGGCGGCGATGCAGATCAGTGAATTTCTGACCGTGATCGAAACCATCGCCAACCAGACCAATCTGCTGGCGTTGAACGCGACGATCGAGGCCGCACGTGCCGGTGAGGCGGGGAAAGGATTCGCGGTCGTGGCGTCAGAGGTGAAGGCGCTAGCCTCGCAGACAAGCAAGGCCACGGAGGATATCTCCCAGCGGATCGAAGCGCTGCGCAGCGGCATGGAAATGATACAGGGCTCGATCGCCAATTCCCAGGGCGCGGTTCAAAACGGAGAGCTTGCGATCTCCTCGGCCAACGAGATCATGCAGTCTATGGAGCAGCAGGTCTCCAGCGTGTCTGCGCGCGTGCGCGACATCACGGAGATTCTCGGGCAGCAGAAAGAGGCAAGTCACGAAATCGCCCGCAATGTCGCGCGTGTGGCGGATTTGAATCAGACGAACGACGAGTGTCTGCACGACGTTCAAGGTGTTTTGCAAAAATGCAATCAGCAGTTCGCAGAGAGTGCGAAAATGTACTTCGAGGCCGATTCCGATCTGTCGCTTGTCGAAATAGCGCGGATCGACCATGTGCTGTTCAAGAAACGTGTCGTGGACACGGTGACCGGCCTTGGAAACTGGGCCTCCCATGAAGTCCCGGACCATCACACCTGCCGGCTTGGCAAATGGTACGACGCGATCAAAAGCCCACAGGTGCGGGATCTTCCGGTGTTCAAGGCCCTGGTTGGACCGCATGAGCGCGTGCACGCCTCGGCAAAAGCTGCATTGGCCGCGCACGAGGCCAGCGATCCGAAGACAGCGTTCGCCGCGCTTCAGGAACTGGAAGCCGCCAGCAAGGAGGTCATCCAGGGGCTTGTCCAACTGCATCAGACCTTGCGTCACGGCTTGGTCGACCACGAACAGCGGCAGTTTTCGCGCCGGATGGCCTATGGTGAGGCGCGTGTCGAAACCACCGACGGCAGCAAGTCCGTGGACGTTCACGACATTTCGCGGACGGGGATGGGAGTGTCGGGCCTTGAACAGGCGCATGTGGGCCGAACCATGAAGGTGCATTTCCAAGGTAAAGAGCAACTTGGAGAAGCCGTTTGGAGCGATGGAAACCGTGGTGGCATCCGGTTCCTGGGCAACGCAAGGGGAGGCTGATCTCCGGCAAAGTGGTCCGAAAGGCTCTCCAAGCCCCCCCTGTGGCCGGCGCCAGAATTGCGATAAGCTCCGCAGCACCTGCAATGGATCATGCTGCGAATGTTCGATAGTTCCTATCATAAACGCCTGCGCCGCGACCTTGAACTGTGGCAAGCTGAAGGGTGGGTCACGCCTCAGGGCGCTGCCCGCATCCTCTCGGATCTCGAAAGCGGCGACGGCCGCTCCCGTCTTCCCATGGTATTGGGCGGGATCGGAGTGGTGTGCGTCGCCCTCGCGGTGGCCGCCTTTATCGCGGCCAATTGGGAGGGCATCGGCAAGGCCGAGAAACTGGTCGGCATAGCCGTCCTCGTGCTTGGCAGCCATATGCTTGCCGCGCGCTGGGCCGCGCGGGGGCGGAGGGGCATTGCCGATCTGGCGACCGCATTCGCCACCCTTACCTTTGTCGCTGGAATGGCGCTGGTCGGACAGATCTTTCATCTGCCGGCCGATTGGGCCGGCGGGTCGCTGCTGGTCTGCCTCGGGGCGCTGGCGGCCGCCTGGCTGGCGGGCTCGCGCGCCTCGCTTCTGGTGGCGGCCGTTGCCGCCATCTTGTGGCAGACCGGGCGCGCGGAGATCGGCGAGACCACCCTGACCGGCGATCTCATCGGCCTCGGACTGCTTGTTGCGGTTGCCCTGCACCCTGCGGTGCACCCTATGCGCCTGTCGCGCTGGGCCGGTATCGCGCTGTTTCTTGTTACCTATGGCCGCTGGCTCGCCGATACGGGAGAGCGTTTGGGGGTTTCCGATGGGACGGGGTTTGCGATGGTCCTTCTGGGGACGGTTGGAGTGGCGGCCACCCTGATCCAGGCCGGGGCCGTGGCTGATCTTTATGTGAAATGGTGCAGCGATTATCCCGACCGCAGCCAGGGGCGGTGGCTGCTGGCTTTGTCTGCGCAGGATTTCGGAGTGGCGATCCTCGCCGGGCTGGCGGTCGTGGGCCTCTTCGTCCACGAAGGGCCGGGGCTCGCCGGGGTCTGGACGGCTCTCACGATCGCGCCGGTTTTCGTGCCCGTCGTGGGCGCCGTGCTTCTGAACCTTGCGGGCTTCCTCTTGTCCTTCGCAACGCCGAAGGCCCGGGGACTGTTTGCCGCCGTGCTTGTTGCCGGGATCGCAATTTGGCTCCCTTTGCTGGTGCCAAATCTGGTGCTCGCGGCGGCCGGCAGCTTGACCGCGCTCATCGCCGTCAGCCTCATGGGTACGCTCTACAAGAACGGCTTCTGGACGTTCTGCGGCTATGCGGGCTTGGCTGTGGCGCTGCTCTGGCTGCTGCATGAAACGGTCGGTTCCTTGCTCGGACAGGCGGTGTTCTTCCTGTTGGCCGGGCTTCTCCTCCTCGGCCTTGCGGTGATCGCCGGACGCTGGCTCACCCGGAGCAGGGCTACGGCGCAGGAACCAGGGGAGGGCACGGCATGAGCACTGCCGCCGCCCCGCGGGCTTCAAGACAGAGCATCAAGTGGGCTTATCCGCGCTGGATTTTGATTGCCGTCCTGCAGCTTGGCCTGATCGCTCTGCCTCTGTTCGAGCGGCTTCAGGTGCAACTGGGCGGTCAGGAGGTCACGCTGGAGTTGGTGCCGGTGGACCCGCGGGATCTGCTGCGCGGCGATTATGTCATCTTGAACCTGGCGGCCGGCCGTCTGCCCGCCAATTTGGCTGTCGAAGGACAGGCGATTGACAGGGGCGACCGTGTTTTCGTTGGACTGGAGAAAGACGAAGCCGGTCTGGCCCAGCCGGTGCGGATCGCCACCCGCCGCGACGCAGCCGGACCGCTGGCGCTGGCCGGGACCGTGGAGCGCGCCGGTCCGGACCGGATCGTCATCGACTACGGCATCGATGCCTTCTTTCTGCCCGAGGGCGCGGGCCGCCGGATCGAGCGCCTTCCGGCCGAGCGCGTGCAGCTTGTCATTGCCTTGAGCGGCGATGGCCGGTCCGTTCCCATTCGCCTGCTGGTGGATGGCGAACCGTTCAAATCCGACGCGGCCTTTTGATTTTCCAGCCGTGACCGGATAAGCAGCCGGTTCGCGCGGCAAGAGACCGCGCGTTCATATTGAAAGAGCTCACATGATTGGCGATCCCGCGCTTGAAACCCTTGTCCTGCCGCTCGAGACCGGCCAGATCGATCTGGCAGAAGGCGCGCGTGTTTTGTTCATGCGCGCGCGGGCCGGGCTGGGGCTTTCCGTCTTCGACGGTTTCCAGCTGACGTGCGAACAGAGCTTCGCGCCGGACCGGGACGCACTTCAGGCAGCCGGGCGGACGGTTGTGCCGGAGGCCGATGGAGGAGACTTCGATGCGGTCTTTGTCCTGCCGTCCCGTCAGAGGCAAGAGGCGCGCGCACAATTGGCGAGGGCCGCGGCCCGTGTTCGGTCCGGCGGTGTGGTTGCCGCTTGCGCGCCGAATGCGGAAGGGGCCAAAACGCTGGAAAGTGACTTTACCGCGCTCATGGGCGGGTGCGGCAAGCTGGTGAAGAACAAGTGCCGGGCGGTCTGGCAGACGGTCGAGGCATCCAGTATGAACGCCTCCCTCATCGGCGACTGGCAGGCTCTCGATGCTGCGCGCGCGGTCATGGACGGCGCGTTCCACAGCCGTCCGGGCCTGTTCGCCTGGGACCGGGTGGATCCGGCGACAGCGCTCCTGATCCGCCATCTGCCCGATACGTTGAGCGGGCGGGGCGCCGATCTGGGCGCGGGGTTTGGCGTGCTGGCGAAGGGGCTTTTGGACAAGGCGGCGAAGGTTGCCAGCCTTGATCTGTACGAGGCCGAAAAGCGCGGGCTCGATCTGGCCGAAAAGAACCTTGCCGCCTATCGGGACCGGATGACGCTGACCGGGATCTGGTCGGATGTGACCCGGGGGATCGACGGCCCCTATGACTTCATCGTCACCAATCCGCCGTTTCACCAGACCGGCAGCACCGGGCGGACCGATATCGGGCAAGGATTCATCCGCGCGGCCGCCGACGGGCTGAGACCGGGCGGGGTGTTGTTCCTGGTTGCCAACCGGCATCTGCCCTATGAGCACACGCTGAAAGACCTTTTCGCGAGTGCCGACATGGTGGCGGATGAGGGCGGCTACAAGGTAATCCGCGCGGTCAAGGGCAAGGGCAAGCGATAATGCGTCTGGTGAAGCTCATCGCCAACCTCGGCTACGGCAGCCGCAAGGAGATCCAGGCCGCCATCCGCAACGGCTGGGTGACGGACTGTGGCGGCACAAAGCTCAAACCCGACAGCAAGACGGCGCACGAGGACATCCTGTTCGATGACGCACCGCTGGACCCGGCACCGGGCATGGTGCTCCTGATGAACAAGCCGCTTGGCTACACCTGTTCCACCAAGGACCAGGGCCGGCTGGTCTACGATCTCCTGCCAGGCCGGTTCCGTCTGCGCAAACCGCCCGTGTCCACGGTCGGGCGGCTGGACAAGGAAACCTCCGGGATGCTGCTGTTCACCGACGATGGCACCTTCCTGCATCGGGTCATTTCGCCCAAATCGGACGTGCCAAAGGTTTACGAGGTCACGCTGGATCGGCCCTTGCGCGGAGATGAAGGCAAACTGTTTGCCTCCGGCGGGATGATGCTGGAGAGCGAGACGAAACCGCTCAAGCCGGCGGCGCTTGAGGTTCTCAGCGAAACGCATGTCCGGTTGACGCTGCATGAAGGCCGGTATCATCAGGTCCGCCGCATGTTCGCCGCCACCGGCAATCATGTCGTGACGCTCTCCCGCATCCGCATCGGCGGTCTGGAACTGGACGCTCTGGAGGAGGGGAGTTGGCGCTTGCTCGATGAAACCGACAAGGCGCGGATATTTTCGATCACGCCAGAAGCTTGAGCACGAGGGGGTCACCATGATGTTTTCAGGACTGTCCGCTTTTCCAATTACGCCGGCGAATGAAGCGGGTGAGGTCGATATCAGGGAATTGGCGGGTCTCTTGGAGCGTTTGAAGATCCCGGGCGTAGGCTCAGTCGGGTTGCTTGGAAGCACGGGGACTTTTGCTTATCTGAGCAGGTCGGAGCGGCGCCGGGCGGTTGATGTCGCAGTAGAGGTGCTCAACCGCGATGTGCCCTTGATTGTCGGCGTCGGCGCGCTGCGCACCGATGAGGCCTGCGCGCATGCACGCGACGCGAAGGCTGCAGGCGCGGATGCGCTTTTGATGGCACCGGTCTCTTATACGCCGTTGACACAGGAAGAAGCCTACCAGCATTACAAGGCTGTCGCATCAGTCACCGACCTGCCCCTGTGCATCTACAACAATCCCGGTACCACGCATTTTACCTTCGATCTCGACCTGCTTGTCAGACTTGCTGCCCTCGATACGGTCTCGGCCGTCAAGATGCCTTTGCCCGCCGCGCGAAGCCTTGGAGAAGATTTGGAAGTCTTGCGCGCTGCGCTGCCAGCCGAGTTTGCCGTCGGCTATAGCGGTGACTGGGGATGCGGCGAAGCGCTGCTTTGCGGCGCCGACACGTGGTACAGCGTCATCGGAGGTCTTCTGCCGGAGCTTGCCGCCAGTTTGGCCCAGGCCGCGCGACGGGGCGATGAGGTCGGCGCCAGGCGGATCGACATGAAACTCGCGCCATTTTGGGCGTTGTTCAAGGAATTCGGCTCCTTGCGGGTGGTCTATGCGGCTGCGGGTCAAATGGGGCTGACAACCTGCAGCCTGCCGCGCCCTCTGCTGCCGCTGGAGCGGGACGCCGAAAGCCGGGTCGCTGCAGCCTTGGAGACACTAGCGGACTGAATGGCAGCAGGGCCGGCTGACGGATCCGGATCGTTCGCGCGGTGGCATCCGTTGGGCGGTTGCCGCGCGTTGGATGGGGAGCGTGGCCAAGAGCAAGCAAGCTTGCCGCCATCCGGCGTGCAAAAGGCCCTCCCGATCGACGGGAGGGCCTTCGCATGGGGTCTTCCGTGCACATTTTTTGTGTTGGTTCGGGCGCCGGTGCCGGCGCGCTGAAGACAGTTACGGACCTAACGCCTTGGCCGTTGCCCAGCAGTCCCCATTTGGGGGCGAACTGCTTCACAGGCAAAGAATAGGGCCGTTAGCGGGTCAAGTCTCCTCGTTCAGCATCTCCAGTTCGAGCCATTGCTCTTCGGCCTTGTCCTTTTCTTCTGTCAGCTCGGTGATTTTTGCGGTGAGTTTGGCAAAGCGGTCCGGATTTTTGGAATAAAGATCCGGATCGGCCATGTCGCTCTGCAACTTGGCCAGCTTTTGTTCGAGCCCGGCGATGGTGTCTGGCAGGGTTTTCAACAGGTGCTGCTGGGTGAAGCTCAGCTTTGATTTTCGCGGGCCGGGCGCAACGGTGACCGCAGGGCCGGAGGCTTTCGGCTTCTTGGCGGGGGCAGCTTTTTCATTCGCCCGCGCTGTCACTCCTTCGCCGCGCTGGGCGACCATGTCGGAATAGCCGCCGGCATATTCCTGCCAGATGCCGTTGCCTTCCGACACGATCACCGAGCTGGCGACACGGTCGAGAAAGTCCCGGTCGTGGGAGACGATCAAGGCCGTGCCCTGGTAGTCCGCCAAAAGCTCCTGAAGAAGGTCGAGGGTTTCCAGATCCAGATCGTTGGTCGGTTCGTCGAGCACCATGAGATTGGACTTGTTGGCCAGCGCCCGCGCCAGCATCACCCGGGCCCGCTCGCCGCCGGACAGAACCCCCACCGGGGTCCGTGCCTGTTCGGGCGAAAACAGAAAGTCCTTCATGTAGGACATGACATGTTTGGTTTCCTCGCCGATCACCACCGTGTCGCCGCGTCCACCGGTCAGCACCGAGGCCAGCGTGTCATTGGGGTCGAGCATCTCCCGCTTTTGGTCGAGCGTCACCATCTCCAGATTGGTGCCAAGACGCACCGACCCGCTGTCAGGGCCAAGCTCACCCGTCAGCATCTTGAGAAGCGTTGTCTTTCCGGCCCCGTTTGCGCCGACCAGGCCCACCCGGTCGCCGCGCTGGATGCGCGTGGAAAAATCCTTGACGATTGTCCGGCCGACGAAAGCTTTCGAGATGCCCTTTGCCTCGATCACCAGTTTTCCAGACACCTCGGCTTCCGTTGCGGAGAGTTTCGCTGTGCCTTGCGGGCCGCGATGCTCGCGCTTTTGTTTGCGCAGATCCGCCAGTTCCCGGACCCGGCGCATGTTCCGTTTGCGCCGCGCGGTGACCCCGTAGGTCATCCAGTGCTCTTCACGCTTGATCTTCTGCGCGAGTTTTTGCTGGTCGATCTCTTCCTGCTCGAACACCTCGTCCCGCCACGCCTCGAAATGGGCAAAACCCTTGTCGAGCCGCCGCGACTGACCCCGGTCGATCCAGACCGTGGCCCGGGACAGGTTTTCCAGAAACCGGCGGTCGTGCGAGATCAGGACAAGCGCGGATTTGAGGCTCTTCAATTCGCTTTCCAGCCATTCGATGGCCGGCAGGTCCAGATGGTTGGTTGGCTCGTCCAGAAGCAAAATGTCCGGCTCGGGCGCCAATGTGCGGGCAAGGGCTGCCCGCCGGGCTTCGCCGCCGGACAGGCTTTTGGGGTCTTCCGTGCCGCTCAAACCCAGAACGTCCAGCAGGTATTGCCCCCGGTAGGGATCGTCGCCAGCCGTCAATCCCTCGTTCACATAGTCCAGGGTCGTGGCATAGGCGCTCAGGTCCGGCTCCTGGGGCAGATAGCGCAGGGTCCGGCCCGGTTGGAAGAACCGTTCGCCGCTGTCCGCTTCCACCATGCCGGCAGCGATCTTCAAGAGTGTCGACTTGCCGGATCCATTGCGTCCCACAAGGCACAGGCGGTCTCCCTCGCTGACGGCAATTTCCGCGCCTGTGAGAAGCGGCGTGCCGCCAAATGTCAGATGAATGTCGCGAAGGTGCAGGAGAGGGGGAGCCATGGAACCCTTGGATTGACGGTTGGGCGGGAATTTCGAGGTCAGGAACCCGATAAGCGGATCAAATGCAAGACCCGTGATCCAAATTGCGGACAGGACCCGCGACGTGACAGGGCATTTGGGTTAAACTGGCCACCGGTAAAGGGGGCGGCAGACGGACCGCGCGGCACCGCGCGTGAAAACCGGAGAGGTTTGCGTGATGATGCGGAACTTTGCATTTCTGAAAGCCGGAGCGGCCCTGCTTGCCGTCTTCAGTGCCTTTTTCCTTTTGAGTGTGCCCGCGGATGCCGGCAGCAAGTGGCACTATCAGGGCGTTTACGGCGGGGTCCATATCGGATCGGGTATCGTGGTGGGAACCGGCAAGGGGGTCATCTATTACGATACCCGCCGGTACGATTACGGCCGCCCGGGCTACGCGCCGCCCCGGTATTATCCGCCGCGCTACTATCCGCGCCGTGTCTATCGCCCCTACCGCCCGAAATACTATCCGGGCGTGCCATATATCCTGCCCGCCCCCGTTCCCCGCCATGCGGCGCCCGCCGGTATTCCCATCGCCAAGAACGGGCTGGTCCCGTTCACGCCGGAGTGGATTGCCTATTGCTCGCGCAAATTCAAATCCTTCGATCCCCGGTCGGGCACCTATCTGGCCTACAGCGGTAAACGGCGCTACTGCCGCTAAGGTTGTGCTCCGTCCAAACCGAATCGAAGTGGGAGAAAAATTCGTTTTTCAAACAGAAAGCGGAAAATTCTATTCGCTGTGGATATGTTTCCCGTATATCTGCGATAAAGTAGCAAAAAACAGCGGAAGATGACGTTAGGAAGGGCTTGATCCCCGCGCGTGCTCGTGAAATCGTCCGGGCTTACCCACTGAAGTGGGACAACAACCAAGAGGGGAAATCCAGATGAAAAAGTCCCTGCGCGCCACCGCGCTGGCAGCGGCGCTTATGGCAGCCACGTCGCTGACGGCATTTGCCGAGGTGGTGTACCATCGCGGCAATACCGGCGATCCGGAAACGCTCGATCAACACAAGACATCGACGGTCTACGAAGCTCATATCTTGCGCGATCTTTATGAAGGTCTGGTCGCCCATAACGCCAAGGGGGAAATCATCCCTGGCGTGGCTGAAAGCTGGTCCGTGTCCGGCGACGGCACCGTCTACACGTTCTCTTTGCGCGAGAATGCGAAATGGTCCAGCGGGGATCCGGTCGTTGCCGGAGATTTCGTCTATTCGCTGCGCCGGATCATGAATCCGGAAACCGGCGCCAAATACGCCAACATTCTGTACCCGGTGAAAAACGCCGAGGCGGTCAACACTGGCGACATGCCTGTTGAGGACTTGGGCGTCAAAGCGCTCGACGACCGGACGCTGGAGATCACGCTCGAAGCGCCGACGCCGTATTTCATCGACCTGCTGGGGCACCAGACAGGCTTGCCCGTCCACCCGGCCACTGTCGAGGCTCACGGCACGGATTTCGTGAAGCCGGAGAACATCGTGACCAACGGGCCGTTCACGCTGGTCGAGTTCACCCCGAACGCACAACTGAAGGCGACGAAAAATCCCTTCTACCATGACGCGGACAATGTGCAGATCGATACCGTCATCTTCTATCCGACGGAAGATCGCGGGGCGGCCCTGCGCCGGTTCCAGGCTGGCGAACTCCACACCAACAACGACGCCCCGACCGAACAGGTCGCCTTCATGAAGGAAGAGCTTGGCCCGCAGTTCCGGGTCGCGCCCTATCTCGGCAACTACTACTACGCCCTCAATCATGAGGACGAGGCTTTGTCCAATCCGGACGTGCGCCGTGCGCTCTCCATGGCCATCGACCGCGAGTTCCTGGCCGATGAAATCTGGGGCGGCGTCATGGTGCCGGCCTATTCCTTCGTGCCGCCCGGGATCGGCAACTATGGCGAGCCGGCCTATGCCGACTATAAAGGCCTGTCCTTGATTGACCGTGAGGACAAGGCGATTGAGCTTCTTCAGTCCGCCGGGTTCTCGCCAGACAATCCGCTGAAGCTGGAGATCCGCTACAACACCTCGGAAAACCACAAGAACACAGCCGTTGCGATTGCCGATATGTGGAAGCCGCTCGGGGTTGAAGTCACCATGCTGAACACCGATGTCGCGTCCCACTACGCGCACCTGCGCGATCGCGGCGACTTCGATGTCGCCCGGGCCGGGTGGATCGGCGATTACTCCGATCCGCAGAACTTCCTGTTCATGGTCGAATCCGACAATGATGGCTTCAACTATGCCCGGTACAACAATCCGGAATACGACGCGCTGATGGACGAGGCGGCCAAGACCGTCGACCTTGAAAAGCGGGCCGCCATACTGAAGCAGGCGGAAACGCTTTTCATGCGCGACCTGCCGTTCATCCCGCTGATGTATTTCGGCTCGATGAACCTCGTCTCCGACAAGGTGAGCGGGTTTGAAGACAATCTTCAGGACATTCATCCGACCCGTTGGATGAGTATTTCCGAGTAACCGCGAGCAACGGAATTGGCGGTGGCGGGGTTTCCGCCGCCGCCGGTTTTGCAAGGTGGCGCCGGCAACGGCTCAAGACCACCGCTTCAGCGAGAAGGGCAAGCCCATGAGCCGCTATGTGCTCGGACGATTGCTCGGGGCCATCCCGACCATTTTTTTGATCGTGACAATCTCGTTTTTCCTCATCCGGGTGGCGCCCGGCGGGCCGTTCGACCTGGAGCGCCCCCTGGAAGCCAAGGTGATGGAAAACCTGAACAAGATCTATCACTTGGACGAACCGCTTTGGACCCAGTACCTGTTGTATCTGCGGTCCATCTCACAGCTGGATTTCGGTCCGAGCTTCTATTTCCGGGACTTCACGATCAATGAGTTGTTCGCGGCCAGTCTGCCGATCTCGATCCAGCTCGGTTTGAGCGCGCTTTGTCTTGCCCTGGCCGTTGGCGGCATGCTGGGCGTCGTAGCGGCGCTGCGCCAGAACGGACCCGCGGATTACGGGGTCATGGCGGCAGCGACGCTGGGCGTGACCATCCCGAATTTTGTCGTGGCGCCGGTTCTGACCCTTGTTCTTGGGGTCTGGCTCGGTTGGCTTCCCGTCGGCGGTTGGGGAGACGGTGCCTTCGTCAACAAAGTCCTGCCCGTCGTGACGCTGGCGCTGCCGCAGATCGCGGTCATTGCCCGTCTGACACGCGGCTCCATGATCGAGGCCCTGCGCTCCAATCATGTGCGCACGGCCCGGGCCTATGGGCTGACCGCCTACATGGTCATCGGGGTGCATGCGCTGCGTGGCGCGATCCTGCCGGTGGTGTCCTATCTGGGGCCGGCCGCGGCTGCCCTTCTCACCGGGTCCGTCGTGGTTGAGACGATCTTCGGGATTCCCGGCATCGGCCGGTATTTCGTGCAAGGCGCGCTGAACCGGGACTACACGCTCGTGATGGGGACGGTTGTCGTCGTGGCGTGCTTTGTCATCATCTTCAATCTCATCGTGGATCTGCTTTACGCGCTGCTGGATCCGCGCGTGCGCTACGACTGAGGAACCGCCACATGGCTGTTACAAGCCCGGAAACTGTCGTTGGTCCCCAAAAGGGACGTTCACTTTGGGACGACGCACGGGACCGTCTGCTGGCCAACCGGGCCGCGGTCGCCAGCATGATCGTGCTTGCCGTCATCACCCTGCTGTCCATTCTGGGGCCGATCCTGTCGCCGCATGACTATGACGCGGTCTACCGGGACTATGTGAAGGTGCCGGCGAGCCTTGAGGCCTATCCCAAGGCGGACCAGGTGCAACCGGCCTTCGAGGCTTTGGTCAAACGGGCGCGCCTGAGGCTGGAAAGCTATGAGCGGACCGGGGACCGGGTTGTGGCCAGGGTCACGTCGAGCCGGAGCATCGATCCCCGCTCGACCCGCTATATCGATCGCAGCGACATGTTCGAGAACGCGGTGTTGAGCGATCTTTCGGACAATGACACCCGCGCGACCCTGGCCGCTGACATCAAGCATCTGCACTTCTATTTCGGAACGGATGCCAACGGGCGGGACCTGATGACGCGGACATTCATCGCGGGCCGGATTTCCCTGACCATCGGCCTGCTCGCCACAACCGTCGCCATCAGCATCGGCGTGGTTTACGGGGCGACGTCCGGCTATCTCGGCGGGCGGGTGGATCAGCTCATGATGCGGGTCGTGGACATTCTCTATTCGCTTCCGTTCATTTTCTTCGTGATCATGCTGGTCGTGTTCTTCGGCCGCAACTTCGTCCTGATGTTTATTGCCGTTGGAGCGGTCGAGTGGCTGGATATGGCGCGGATCGTGCGCGGCCAGACGCTCACCATCAAACGGCAGGAATATGTGCAGGCGGCCGAGGCCATGGGGGTCGGCGATGGCGGGATCATCCGCCGTCATGTCATTCCCAACACACTCGGCCCGGTCGTTGTCTATATGACCCTTCTGGTGCCCAAGGTGATCTTGCTGGAAAGTTTTCTCTCCTTCCTCGGGCTCGGGATCCAGGAGCCGATGACCAGCTGGGGCGTGCTGATCTCCGAAGGCGCCCGCAATCTCCAAGGCGCGCCCTGGATGCTGATCTTCCCGTCCATTTTCCTGACATCGACGCTGTTCGCCCTGAACTTCATCGGGGACGGCTTGCGCGATGCGCTGGATCCGAAAGACAGGTGAGGGGGGAGAAACAGATGGCCAATGATACGGTTCTCGATATCCGGAGCCTGAAGGTTGATTTCGATACCCCAACCGGCCCGATCGCGGCGGTGAAGGGGGTCGATATTGAGGTCGGCGCCGGAGAAACGGTCGCGATTGTTGGTGAAAGCGGGTCGGGCAAGAGCCAGACCATGATGGCCGCGATGGGGCTGCTAGCGTCCAACGGCCGCACGTCGGGCGTGGTGATCTATGGCGGTCAGAACATCCTTGGATTGTCCACCGGCAAGTTGAACAAGATCCGTGGTGCCCGGATCACGATGATTTTCCAAGAGCCGATGACCTCGCTCGACCAGCTCTACACCGTTGGCCGGCAGTTGGCCGAACCGATGGTCGTCCATGGCGGGCTGTCCTGGAAGCAGGCACAGGCGAAGGCGCTGGAGCTTCTGAAACTGGTGAACATCCCCGAGCCGGAGCGCAAGCTGAAAGCCTACCCTTACGAGATGTCCGGCGGGCAGCGCCAGCGCGTGATGATCGCCATGGCGCTCGCCAACGACCCGGATGTCCTGATCGCGGATGAGCCGACCACGGCTCTCGATGTGACGACCCAGGCCCAGATCCTGGAGCTATTGCGGGACCTTCAAAAACGCCTGGGCATGGCTGTGATCTTCATCACCCACGATCTGGGAATCGTGCGGCAGATTGCCGACCGGGTCTATGTGATGAAGACCGGCGAAGTGGTCGAGACCGGCAGAACACAGGAGATCTTTTCCAGGCCCGCTCATCCCTATACGCGGATGCTTCTGGATGCCGAACCGGCGGGCAGCAAGCCGGCTGTGCCACCGCAGGCCCCGGTGCTCCTGGAGGCGCAGAAGGTAGAGGTCGAGTTCGCGCTCGACGGCGGGTTCTTGAGGCCCAAACATGTGCTGCGGGCCGTCGACGGGGTCAGCTTTGTCCTGCGCCGGGGACAGACGCTGGGCGTGGTGGGGGAAAGCGGATCGGGCAAGTCGACGCTGGGCCGCGCCATCCTCAATCTTCTGCCGGCCGGGGGACGGGTGGTCTATCAGGGCGGCGTCATCACCGGCAAGAGCCGCCGCGAGATGAAAGCCTTGCGCCGGAACATGCAGCTGGTGTTTCAGGACCCGTTCGGCTCGTTGAGCCCGCGCATGACGGTCGGCCAGATCATCTCGGAAGGGCTTCTGGTCCATGAGCCGTCCCTGTCTGCAAGGGAACGGGACCGGCGGGCGTGTCTGGCTCTGGAGGAGGTGTCGCTCGATCCCGCCACGCGCAACCGCTATCCGCACGAGTTTTCCGGCGGCCAGAGACAGCGGATCGCGATTGCCCGCACCATGGTCCTCAAACCGGATCTTGTCGTTCTCGATGAACCCACATCGGCGCTTGACCGCACCATTCAGAAACAGATTGTCGAGCTTTTGCGCGAGCTCCAGGCGGCCCATGGCCTGACCTACATTTTCATCAGCCACGATCTGGCGGTGGTCCGGGCGATCGCGGATACGGTGATGGTGATGAAGCGCGGCCAGGTCGTGGAAGCCGGGCCGACGCAGAATATCTTCGAGGCTCCCCGGGAGACTTATACCCGTGAACTGATCCGGGCCGCCATGTTGACCCAAGAGCGTTTGGCCGGCCCGCTCCCGGCCTGATGTCTTTCGCAGCGCTTGGAAGAGGCTCCACCTTGAGCGCTATCCGGTCCAGCCAAGCGGAACGCCCTTCAGCCGGGAGAAGACGGTGCGGTAGATTTCCGATTTGACCTCGATGGTGTTGGTCGTGCCGTGCTGCAGGATTAATCTGTTGGCCAGAGGGGCATCGCGCCGCTCCACCGCGTCCAGGATGGCCTCGTGTGACGCTTCGATCTTGTCGATCCAGACCAGATTGTCGCGGTGCTGGGAGACGATGAAGCGGTGCAGGTGCAAAAGCGTTCGGCGAAGGATAGGTCCAAGGAGCGGCATGCCGGCCGCTTCCAAAAGCGTGAGATGAAAATCGACATCGGCATCTGACACGCCCAGCCGATCCCGGTCCCGGCGTCTGACGTTGTAGGTGTCGGCTTTCGCGCGCAAGTCCGTGATCTGCTCTGGCGTGTATCCTTCAAGAAACCGCTGAACTGCGACCGCTTCAATTTCCATTCTCAGCCGGATCATCACCAGGATCTCGTCATTTCCCGAATGGGTGACGAATGTTCCCTGGTATCCACGGCGGTCGACAAGACCATCTTCCTGAAGACGCAGCAGCGCCTCCCGAATGGTGCTTTGGGCGCAGCCGAACTCTTCGGCCAACGCCTGTTCGGTGATCGGGCTCTCTGAGGTCAGATCTCCGATCAGGATGCGTTCCTGGAGCTTCTTGTAAACACCGTGTGCCTTGCGGGATGTCATGAGCAGAGGTGAATGTCGCAATCAAGTGTTGGAAAAAGACCAAAAAAGACGTCCAACCCGAGGGCCCTGGCTTCCGACATGGCGGGCCTCGTAGTCACACGATGAACGCAACGCAAAGCTTATGCGTTCCGCATTGATCAAGCTGAGCCAGCCATCTCAAAAGGGGAGCTGACCTGTAGCTGAAGATTGCCGATGGGGCCGGCACAAAACTGTTTCTGTGGAGCCTTGGCATTTTTTGGAAACCAACCCAGGTTCGACCAGCTTACTCGCGCTGGTGGGGCAGTCTCACTGTGCTTGCCAATGTGCCCAACACGAAAGATCGTTGCGTGGTTCGCTTCGAAACGCAATCATCGAAATGTGAAAGGGCTTTCACATTTTCGCGAGTGGGTGGATTCACCTCAAGACTGCGTTTCTTCCAGGACCCGCAGCCAGTTCTTCCAGGCGATTTTTTCCACCATGGCGTCGGTCATGCCCGCGTTTCGGAAGGCGCTCAGAAGGTATTGCAGCCGTGACACGTCTTTGAGATCGGCCGGGGGCATGCAACCGTCGAAGTCGGACCCAAGCCCGACATGGTCCTCGCCAAGGCGTTCAACCAGATAGGCGGCATGCCGGGCAATGACGTCCAAAGCCGTGGCGGACCGGTGCTGACCGTCCTCTCTCAGAAAAGCGACATGAAAGTTGAGCCCGACGAGGCCCCGGCTTTCACGAATCGCGTCGAGTTGCCGGTCCGTGAGGTTTCGGGCACTGGCGCAAAGCGCATGGGCGTTGGAGTGGCTTGCCACCAGGGGGGCGTCCGTGATCGAGGCGACATCCCAGAATCCCTTTTCGGTGAGATGGGACAGGTCGATCAGGATCTTGAGCTGGTTGCAGGCCGTGACGAGCGCGCGGCCGGCACTGGTCAAACCGGGGCCTGTGTCGGGCGAGGAGGGGAATGCCATCGGAACGCCATCGGCAAAGATGTTCTTCCGGCTCCAGACCGGTCCGAGCGACCTCAGGCCCGCGGCATAAAGAACTTCAAGCGCGTGAAAATCGCCGTCGATGGCTTCGGCGCCTTCCATGTGCAGCGATATGGCGACCTGTCCCTGTTGCATGGCGCTACGGATTTCGGCGGCATTCCGGCAGATCTTCATTCGCCCGCCCGATGCCCGTTCCAGCCGAAAGGCCCGCGCCATAAGACTGTGGGTGAAGGCAAGCGCATCCGGTTGCGGCAATTCGGCATAATTGGCGGGATCGCGCGGATTGAAGGGCTTGGAAAAATCCTGATCCGGATTGGAGGGAACGAACATGGCGAAAAGGCCGCCGGCGAACCCTCCGTCGCGCGCCCGTGGCAGATCCATGTGACCCCGTTGCGAGCGCTGAAAGAAATCGCGTTCACGCCCCGCGCCAGCGTCGATCTCAAGCTTCAAGAGCGTGTCGTTGTGGCCATCGAAAATTGGAGTATGGGTTGAAGTCGCGGCTGGGGACACAGGAGACCTACGGGGACTGTTCTTGTTTCGCTTACCCGCCTAGCATGGAACATCGAGCGGAAAAATGGAAAAACCGGCAGCGGTTTTGGTCCTTCCCGTAAATGTGTCTTGCCAACCCGGCCGCGTTTGCGCCAAGAACGGCCGGTCTTTGGATTGGAATTCTTCATGATGAGCGATTGCCGGACACAAAGCCGTTTATCCGCCGCGCGCCGCGGATTGTTGAGCCGCAGGGGCTTTCTCTACGGCGGCGCGCTCCTGACGGCCGGGGTGCTGGCCGGGTGCCAGAGTATGGAAGCAGTCGGACTGCCCGATCAGCCGGCTCTGCCGGATGAGGAATTCGATTACGCCTCCGCTTATGCCGCGCTGCCGGATGGCGAGTACACCTGGCCTACCGTCAACTACAAGGCTTTTGACCAGCGGTTCTGGCGTCAGGTTGTGGACTATGAGACGCGCGAGCGTCCGGGCACGATCGTGATCGATCCATACAACACCTTCTTGTATTGGGTGTTGCCGGGCGGCAAGGCGTTGAGATACGGGATCGGCGTCGGCCGTGCCGGCTTCGCCTGGTCCGGGGAGGCTTTGGTCCGGGTGAAGCGGGTCCATCCGATCTGGCGCCCTCCGCGGGAAATGATCGCGCGGCGCCCCAATCTTGAAAAATATTGGGAGAAAGGCTTCCCGTCCGGTTTGAAAAATCCGCTGGGCGCGCGGGCGATGGATCTTTGGGAAGGTCCGGTCGATACGCTCTACCGGATCCACGGCACGCCGGATCCCAAGAGCATCGGCAAGAACGTTTCTTCCGGTTGTATCCGGATGTGGCAGCAGGATGTGATCGATCTGTTCAACCGGGTGCCCCTGCGCACCAAGGTGGTTGTGCTGACCGAAGATCAGGCGGTGTCGACCTAGACCGCAAGCGGACTCAGAGTGCTGCCGCCAGCGCGACGTCATGATACACTGCGGTGAAGTGGCAGATGGCGGCGGCCAGGACGAACACGTGCCAGATCGCGTTCTGGAATGGCAGATTTTTCCAAGAGTAAAAGATCGTGCCAAGCGTGTACAACAGTCCACCGGCCAGGATCATGAGGAAACCGAACCCGGAGGCGTTGTCCATCAAGGGTTTGAACGCAAACACGACCACCCAGCCCAGGCCGAGATAGATCGGCAGGGCAATCTTGTCGATCCGGTTCAGGCTCACGAGTTTGATGATCGCCCCCGCAATTGCGCCGGTCCAGACGATCGCGAGCAGAATGCCGCCCGTCCATCCGCCGATGATCATGGCGGCAAGCGGCGTATAGGTGCCCGCAATCATCATGAAAATGGCGGCGTGATCGAGCCGGCGCAGAAGCCCGGACTTGTTGGTCTTGGCGAACATGTTGTACAGCGCCGAGCAGGTGAGCATCGCCAGCAGACATCCGGCATAGATGTAAACGCTGACCTGACGGCCGATATCCGGCGTGTTCCACAGGACCCAGACAAGCGAGATCGTGGCGGCCAGCCCCAGCGTGATGCCGATCACATGCACCGCCCCGTCGGCGATCATCTCATTGAGGGTCTGTACACGTTCCATCCGCCACTCCCGGCAATCGTTTCGTCAATTCAATCCGCTGTGCATCGATTATGCGCCATGCTCGGCCCGGTCGCCGGGACCAGCCGCAGCGGCTCACGCTGTCTTGTCGGATGCGCCTATTTGCGGGCGCGAGACTGCCCGAACAATCGGTCGCATGCAAGATCACGCTCCCTATCACGCCGCTCTCCTGAATTGCACAGAGTATAAAACGAAGGCAGCGCTTGACCTGTCCCGACCGGGCAGTTGAGATCGGAAAAACCGAGGGGTCAGGTCCAGATGAACACCAGTTTTTTCGGCGAATTGTTGTCATCCATCACGGAGCAGGGGAGGGCCCTGATCGGACCCCGGCTCAACCGGTCTGGCGATATGCCGCTGATCGATCTGTGCGAAGCGCTCTTGTCGGGGCGCGGGGAAGCCTCCGGCGTGGCGCTGGCGGGCGAAATTCTGGCCGGATACGCGGCGTTGAGCGCTGAGCAGCGCCTGACCTTCTTCCAGGCCCTTCTGGCGCGGTTCGGGCCCGATCTGGACGCGGTCCAGACAGCGCTCGCGGCCTGTCAGAACGCGCCGGAGGATCAGGCCCTCGTGCGCCAGCTTCACGCCGCTACCGAACCCAAGCGTCAGGAGTTGATCCGGCGGATCAACCTTGCGCCTGGCGGCACCCGGGCCCTTGTGGACATGCGGTCCGATTTGCTCGGCCTGCTGCCGGACCACCCGGATCTGCGCGAAGTCGACCGGGATTTTGAGCGCCTCTTCAGTTTCTGGTTCAACCGGGGCTTTCTGGTCATGAAGCGGATCGATTGGTCCACCCCGGCCGCCATTCTAGAGAAGATCATCGACTACGAGGCGGTCCATGAAATCGAGGGGTGGGCGGATTTGCGCCGCCGGATCGGCCTCGAGGACCGGCGTCTCTATGCTTTTTTCCACCCCGCACTCGTGGATGACCTGCTGATTTTCGTCGAGGTGGCCTTGACCCGGGACATCCCGGCGGCCATTGGTCCCATTCTTGCCGAAGAACGGGCGGAGCTTCGGGCGCAAGAGGCGACGACCGCCGTTTTCTATTCAATCTCGAACTGCCAGGTCGGGCTGCGCGGCATTTCCTTTGGCAACTTCCTGATCAAGCAGGTGGTTGAGGAACTGCGTCGCGAGCTGCCGGGTCTGAGGACCTTCGTGACCTTGTCTCCCGTGCCGGGTTTTGCGCGGTGGTTGCGGGCCGATCTTGCCAGCGAGCCTTCGGTGTCGGGCGAACTGCTCGGGCCGGAGCTGCAGGATGCGCTGGAAGATGGCCGCTGGCTTGATGAGCCCGATCTCCAAAAACAAATGGAGGCCGCCCTCGTTCCGCTCTGCGCGCACTATCTGCTTCGGGAAAAAGGCCGCAACGGACGGCCGCTCGATCCGGTGGCCCGGTTTCACATCGGCAACGGCGCGCGTCTGGAACGGATCAATTGGCGCGGCGATCTGTCGGCGAACGGGATGACCCAGGCGCAAGGGTTTCTGGTCAATTATCTTTACGATCTGCGCTATATTGAGCGGAACCACGAGGCCTTCGCCGCAACCGGCGAGGTTGCGGCCAGCTCGGCGGTGGGCAAACTGGCGAAGGGCGTCAAGGAGCCGCCCAAGACGGTGCTGCCGGTTTGAGGCTCGGGCCGCGGCGCGTCAGTTGACGGCATCCTGCGTCTGCGAGGTTAGCGCCATCGGGCCGAAAGTGTTCTGATAGTCGTCGGTCTTCGTCAGGTCCTGGATCGCCGCGTTCACGGCCCGGATCAGATCCCCCGAAACGGTGCGCTGGCTGAACATGAAATGGACCGGTTCGGAAAACAGGATGAAGCGATGCGGCGCCAATCCGTCCGCTAGACCAAGCTCTTCGGCCACGACGAGACCCGATCTCGGGACCTCCACATAGGCATCGATCCGCCCCACGGAGAGCATCCGGATGCCCTCGGCCGTCGAGCCCACGAAAAAGACATGGCTGTCCGCATGGTCCGTTTCGAGAAATTGTTCAAACAGCTCGCCGCGATAGGTCCCCAACTCGTGCCCCAGAATCAGGCCGAGATCGATGATGTCCTGCAAGGAGTCAATCGCATACCGGTCGACATCTTCCGTGCGCATCACAAGACCGACGGTTTCATTGCGATAGGCGGCTGAAAACCTGGCGAATTGCTGGCGTTGATAGGTGATGGACATGAACGGCATCATGTCGATCCGGCCTTCGGCCAATTCGGTGATCGACCTTTTGAACGGCATCGGAATCAATTGGTATTCGCAGCCGATCTTGGCGAAGATTTTCCGGAGAAACTCGACGTCCATGCCGGTTATGCGGCCCTTGGCATCAGCAAAACTGAAGGGCGCGTAATCGGCGGACACACGAACCCGGACCGGAGCGTCGCAAACGGCGGCCTTCACGGCTTCACTGGCCGGCAGGAGAAGTGCGGCAGCGAGGACACCGATTTTCAACAACGTCATTGGCCGTTTCCCTCATTCGTTTCCGCCATTCGGGTCATAGCATGCCAGACCAGCGGCTTGCGATGAACAAACAGGTGAAGTTTCCCGTCAGCATAACGGGGAAATGTTCAGCATTACTTGCCCCAGCCTTCCTTTTTGGTTACCGCAACGGATGCGCCATGGGACTTTGCTGCGGGCATTCGATTCGTGCTCCGCCGTTCCTGCACGACACAGTTGACTTGAGAGGCCTGCCAGGTTGCCAACTTCGCGCCGGGAAAACGCATGACGGTTCAAATCGACATGGGAGAGATGACGGGCGGCGCGCGCGCCGGCATGGACCTGGAAGAACTCCTGGCCACGCGCCTGCTTGTGCAGGGCAATTCCGGATCGGGCAAGTCCCACCTGTTGCGCCGGCTTCTGGAACAGTCCGCGAGTTGGGTTCAGCAGGCGATCATCGATCCGGAGGGCGATTTCGTCTCGCTCGCGGACAAATACGGCCATGTGGTCGTTGACGCGGTCGGAACCGAAAAGGACCTGCAGATGATCGCGGGCCGCGTTCGTCAGCATAGGGTCTCAGTGATCCTCAATCTGGAGGGGCTGGATGCGGACCGTCAGATGAAGGCGGCCGCCACCTTTCTGGATGGACTGTTCGAGGCGGACCGTGAACTTTGGTATCCGATGCTCGTGATTGTCGATGAGGCGCAGCTTTTTGCACCGGCAGCGGCGGGCGAGGTGACGGAAGAAGCACGCCGCCGGTCTCTTGGCGCGATGACCAACCTGATGTGCCGGGGCCGCAAACGCGGACTGGCCGGCGTGATCGCCACGCAGCGCCTGGCAAAGCTTGCCAAGAACGTGGCTGCCGAGGCCTCCAATTTTCTGATGGGCCGGACGTTTCTTGACATCGACATGGCCCGCGCCGCCGACCTTCTGGGCATGGAGCGGCGTCAGGCCGAACAGTTCCGCAATCTGGACCGGGGGCATTTCATTGCACTGGGGCCGGCTTTGTCGCGCCGCCCCCTGGCCGTGAAGATCGGCCCTGTCGAGACCGCCGGCCGGGGCGGGAGCCCGAAGCTTCTGCCCTTGCCGGATCAGCCCGCGGGCGATGCGAAGGACCTGATCTTCACCCCGGCACCTGGAGAGTTGCCGGTCCCGCGGCCGCGTGCGCCCGAGCCGGTTGCCTCCACTGGTGACGTTCTAAATCAACTCAACGCAGCGAGCCAGGCCGCGCGGGACGCTGTGGAACCAGCCCGGACTTTGCTCGACTACGGGGAGCGCGAAGACAGGATCAACGCCATCATTGCGGACATGCTGGAAGACCCGGATGCTGCATTCCAGCCGATTGCCGCGCTGTATCAGGATTTCCAGGTGCGGTGCCGGATCGCGAAACTGCCCGGCGGCGCGCCGGATCTTCAGGTTTTCCGCGAAAAGCTCTCCGTGGCCCGGGCCGGTGTTGACAGGGAAGAGGTCGACGAAAGCGCGTGGCAGCAGGCCGAACTCATCGCCGCTGAACTTCCCGATGACATGCGCGGGGTCTATCTTCTTTTGGCCAAGGCCGCGCTGGCCAAAGCCCCCTGTCCGGGCAACCAGGAAATTGCGACCGTCTATGGAACGAGGTCGCCCGGCCGGGCGCGCTGGCTGCTCAGCCATATGGAAGAGCGCGGGTTTCTGGTCTGCGCAACGGACTTGCGGGGCAACCGCATCGTGACATTGACCGATCTGGGGTGGCAAACGGCGCCGGGCGACGAGGCCGCAGCGTAAGCCGAAGATCGGCGCAAACCCGGTTTTTCAAAAAAAGCGCTGCCGCGCGCAGGGCCGTCGGCCTGCCGTGACGCCACGGGTGCCGCAGGGTCCGTTGGCCGGACGCCCGGTTTTCTACCCAACTTCGAAAACGGTTTTGGCCCGGCATTTCCAAGCAGGATTGCTTATTTGTGTGTAGCTTTGAATTCACTATTGGGTGAGGTTTGAGAAATACATTTCTCTTGAAAGTAAAGATATCGCCCCTCTTTCAGTAATTTTTGAAGTGCAGGGTACGTTGTTTTGCTTATTCTTGGGCAGGCGGTTTGGGAAGGGGCTGCGGCGGAGCTTGTCAGCCCTGTGGCAGCTTCGGCTCGACGCCGCAGTGGCCGGGTCGCAGCTGATCAGATCGTCAGGGTGCTCCCGACGTTGCTGGCAAGGAGACGGGCGGAGCAAACAGTGGAGGAGTAGAGAAGAACATGCCAGTCTCAATCACAGCAAATGACCTCCAGCGTCTCGAAGCCTATGAAGCCGCTGTCCGGCAGATGCGGACCGGGCAATTCGGCGCCGTTCCCGTTCCCGGCAATATCGCCGACCCGATTGATGCCTTCGGCAGCGAGCTGGCGCAGTTGGGAAACTGGCTGGAAGCCCGCTTCGACGAATTCCGGAAATTTCAGGAACTCTCGCTCGAAATCGGGAGCGAGCTTTTTGCCGAGAACGTTCTGGAACGGATCTATCAGACGTTTCACAAGCTTATCCCTTATGACCGCATCGGCTGCGCGTTGCTGGAAGACAACGGTGGCAAGCTGCGCGCTTTCTGGGCGAAGGCGGATTATCGCGATCTTCGCATCAGCAAGAACTATTCGGCTCGAATGGCCGGCAGCAGCCTGGAAAAGATCCTTCAGACCGGCCAGCCGCGGATCCTCAACGATCTTGAGGCGCATCTGGCGCAGAACCCGCATTCGAAAGCGACCCGCATTGTTGTGGCTGAAGGCATCAACTCCAGCCTGACATGCCCGCTGATCGCCAACGGCAAGCCGCTCGGCTTTCTGTTTTTCTCAAGCCGGGAAAAGAACACGTATCGCGACCTTCATCACGAGACTTTTTTGCAGATCGCCGGACAGGTTTCGGTGATCATCGAAAAAAGCCTACTTTATCAGCAGCTTTATGATCTTAACGGACAGCTGGTCGAGGCGCACAAGAAGCTGAAGGACCAGGCGATGCACGACGGGTTGACGGGGATCTTGAACCGCAGCGCCATCATGGAACTGCTTGAAGCCGAGCTCTCGAAAGCCCGGCGTAAGGACCATGGTGTTGCGGTCATCATGGCGGACATCGATCACTTCAAATCCGTCAATGACACGCACGGTCACCTGGGTGGGGATGCGGTCCTGAGGGAAGTGGCAGGCCGGATCAAACACACCCTCCGGGGCTATGACCATCTGGGAAGATATGGCGGCGAGGAGTTTCTTGTTTTTCTATCCGATGCGAATGAAACGGTGGTTCTGGAAGTTGCTGAGCGGGTTCGCATCGCGGTCGGATCGGTGACGGTCCATCACGAGGGACAGATCATCCGGACGAGCCTGAGCCAGGGCGTTGCGCTGTTCAATGGCTCTGAGGTGGCCGAACACCTGATCGCCCGCGCCGATTCCGCTCTCTACACGGCAAAGAAAGAAGGCCGGAATTGCGTGCGCTTCGCGGGGCTGACCTAGATCAGCGGGCGTTTCATCGGACCTGAATCACGTCCCGAGCTGATCGCGTCTTGAGCGGGCGGGCATCTTTGGACGCTTTATAAAAACGCCCCGAGTTTTCTAGACACCCTCGGTTCTCATTTCCTGTCGTCGTTTGAACTCGAAGGGCGACAGCATCCCGTTCCTGACATGCTTGCCCTTCGGGTTGTAGAACATCTCTATGTAGTCGAACACATCCTGCCGGTCCCGCCATCCGGCTGCGGCCTTCGGGAAAACCGGAACGCCTCCAAAGGCCACGACCGATTGCTGTGCTTGGTTGCTCTCCTGACAAGACTGAATCGCCTCGCGATCAATCGAAACAGGAGAGACCGCTTCTACACTCCGAAAACACCAGGAATTGTCCCGGTCAGATTGGAGCGTGATGCGGCAATCCGACCGGAACCTGTTTTAATTGATCTGGGTGATCCGCCCGTCGAGCGTTGGAACGGCACCGCCGGTTTCAAAAGCGCGGATCACCTGCGCGGCCATCAACTCGGCCGCGTTTGCCTCGATCACGCTTGGCTTGCCGGCGAACATGGCGTAGCCGTCCCCGCCATTGCCCATGAAATCGTTGGTCGCCAGAAGGTAGGTCACGCCTTCGTCGAGGGGTGCGCCGCCGATCATCACGCCGGACACCCGGCTGCCGGCCGGCTTGGAGCTGTCAAAGGCGAAGGTCATGCCGGACACATGGGGAAAGCGGCCGCCGCCATCCTCGACCGCCGAAACGCCATTTTCCAGCGCCGCCAGGATGTCGGCGCCCGAAACCTCCAGCAACACGGTCTTGTTGCCAAAGGGCAGT
This sequence comes from Roseibium aquae, assembly GCF_008711285.1. Taxonomy (GTDB): domain Bacteria; phylum Pseudomonadota; class Alphaproteobacteria; order Rhizobiales; family Stappiaceae; genus Roseibium; species Roseibium aquae. The sequence continues at coordinate 156,986 of NZ_VXDC01000006.1, read as the reverse complement.
TCCGTCAGGATATCGCGGCGGGTGATCACCGTGCCCGGCTCATAGGTCGTGTCGCCCCGGATGCCGCCGCCATTCGTGATCGCCACATCGGCCCCGGTTTCGAGCCGCATGGCGTCCACGGTCAGATTGCCGAATGCGCTTTCAGCGGCCCGGACGGTTGTCCGCCGCGTGTCGAGCAGAACCGGGGTCTCGCCAATTTCAATGTCGAGTTCGGCTGACAGGAACGCTTCATATTTCGCCACTTCGGCCGCCACAACGGGATCCGGCTCGACCGCCACCGTGTTGATCACCTCGAATGCCGGACTCCATTCGACCTGCGGTCCCCTGCGGCCTTCCACCGTCTCGATGTCAAGCGTGACCACCGTCACGAGACTGGCCTGGCTGCTGCTCTCGACCATGGCGACCCGGCCGTTGTAGCTGATGACCAGGTCGTGATCGTCGCCCGACAGCAGCAGGTCAATGTCACCGGCCTCAAGCAGTTGGATGTCTTCCGGCCGGTCCGTATGCGCCAGCGCGATCACGACATCCGCCCCGGCTTCGCGCAGCGCGGCCGCCGTTGCCGCCGCCACTTCGACCGGATCCTTGAAGGTGACATCGCCCGGTGAGGATTTCACGGCCGTGCCGTCGGTGGTAAGGCCGAACAGGCCAACGGTATGATCGCCAACCTCGACCATCATGTTGTCCGCAACCCCGTCCACAAGGGTGCCGTCCGGCTCGTAGGCATTGTTGGAAAGCATGGTGAAATTCGCTTCCGAGATGCGCGTGCGCAGCACATCGGGGCCAAAATCAAACTCGTGATTGCCAAGCGCCATGGCGTCCAGCCCAACCATGTTCATCAGGGCGATCATGTGTGCGCCTTCGTCGAAGCTCGACAACAAGGACGGGGAAATGCTGTCGCCGGCGCTGGTCGCCAGAACGGTGCCGCCTTGGGCGCGGATATCCGAAATCACCGTGGCGAGCCGGGCGACACCGCCGGTGTCGCCCGTCCCCTCCATTCGATCAAGGTCATTGACGTGAACGATGGTCAGCCTGTCTTTCGCGAATGCGGTTGTCGAGACAGACGCAAGCAAAGCTGCGGCAAGTAGGGCGGCAAGACGCATGAGGGGGATCTCCAGTTACGGGTTTGGTGACGCTAGCCGAGGGATTGGCGGTTGAAAAGAGATATCAGCAACTCACAGAATGCAACCTGAAGAGGAAAATGGCGGCGGATCACTTTTTGTTTTGGTAAGCCTCCGGTCACCTGGTGGACTGCGCATCTGGCGCGCTCACGGGGACCTTCTGCACCAGAAGCTTGTCGACCCTGCGTCCGTCCATGTCGACCACTTCGATCCGCCAGTCACCCAACCGGACGATCTGCCCGACCTTCGGCAGTTCGGCAGAGAGAAACAGTACAAGCCCGGCCACCGTCTCATAGTCGCCGTCATCGGCCAGCGAGAGGCCCAGCGAAACCGAGAATTCGTCGATCGGCATCCAGCCGGCCACCAGGAAGGAACCGTCTTCCCGTTCCACCATCTTCGGCTCGTCGTGCTCGGTTTCATCGAATCCTCCCGCGATCGCTCCCAGAATATCCATCGCGGTGACCAGGCCCTCGAAATGACCGTATTCGTCATAAACCAGGAGCATGTGTTCCTTGGATGCGCGAAGACGGTCGACCACATCCATGGCGGGAAGGCCGTCATGGATCACCGGGGCGTTCATCATCAACTCACGCGGATCGAAGGCGTCGGGACGTGAGGCCAGCAGGTCGCGGATGTGTAAAATGCCGATGATCTCGTCCGCGCCGCCGTCCCGCAAAGGCAGGCGTGTCCGGCCGCTCTCGATGAACCGGTTCAGGATTTGCTCGCGGCTTTCCCTCGCATCCGCCACCACGACTTCGTGCCTCGGGGTCATCAGGCCTTTCGCGGAGCGGTCGGCAATGCGCATGACGCCGGCGATCATTTCGGTCTCGCCCTTTTCGATCACGCCATCCGTCGCTGCTTCGGAGATCAGAAGCTGGATTTCTTCGTCCGTAACCCGCTGCTTCTGGTTGCGGTCGAGCCCCAACACCGACAAGAGGAGTTTTCCCGAATTGTCCAGGACCCAGACCAGCGGCGCGGCGAAAAATGCAAGCACCGTCATGGCCGGCGCCACGCGCGCGGCGATGCCTTCCGGATTGGCGAGGGCGGCCTGTTTGGGAACCAGTTCGCCAATCACTAGGGACAAATAAGTCACAGCAACCACGACAGACCCGACGCCGAGCGGCTGGGCGACATCCGGGGACAATCCGGCCGCCTCCAGCGCGGTCGATGCCCTCAGGCCCAGTGTGGCGCCGGAAAAGGCGCCGGACAGAACGCCGACAAGGGTGATTCCGATTTGAACCGTCGACAGGAACCGGCCCGGATCCTCCGCCAGCTTCAGCGCAAGAAGGGCGCCCCGGTCTCCGCGTGTCTTGAGCCGAGCCGGACGGGCGGAAACGATGGCCAATTCCGACATGGCGAGGGCGCCGTTGAGAAGGATCAGGCAGAACAGGATGCTGGTTTCAAGGACCATTTGGAAACGGATCTCACCGACAGGGGGCACTTCACCGGACAATAGTTTGGCCCGGGGAATTCTCAAAGAGAAGTCGGTGCTCTTGCGTCCGATTCAAAGTCGTGTGGTGGCCGAGGCGCATTTTCAAGAGGCGTCCCGCCCATTGAGCGCATGGACAGCACCGTCAAGATCGACGGGCAAGGCCGGACGTTTTTTGGATGCATTGGAACCGGCGGCTCTGGCCGGTTGGTTGATGCCGCTCCGCCACCCGCCGGCCTAAAGCGCGGGATGCATGCGCCGTCTGGTCAAAGGGGAGGAAAAGCCCGACGGCAACTCGTTGCTTTCGCCAAGCAGGTAGCGAAGCTGGGTGAGTTCCAGGGCGATGCCCGCGATGGTCCGCTCGAGCACCCGGTCCAGATAACTGCCAGCGGGCGTGTTCTCGCGGATCCGCTCCGCTCTGTCCTGCGCCCTCTCCAGATACAGCACCATTGTGTCGAGATCGGTCCGGGTGAGCTCCCCCAGTAGCGTACCGGCGACACCGGCCGGTTTTGGTGTCGGCTCTGCGGATGCGGGCGGAGGTGCAAATGGCGCGGTCATGGCAAACTCGATCTGTTCAAAGTTCTTGTTTTGTTCTTATCGCGAAAGGGGCGCACAGGCAAGAAGGTTCGGCTGGAAACGGCGTAAAGAATACCCCCGGATTTTCACGTCCGGGGGTCGGATCGGTCTTGGGTTGGCCGGGTTTATGCGGCCCGGACCCGTGCCAGGAAGTCCGCGATCTTTTTGCCCAGCTCCTGGGCTTGCGCGGAAACGCTTTGCGACACGGACAAGACATCGGCGGCCGATGTGCTGGTTTCGGTCGCCCCGTGCATCACATCCTCGACGCTGCCGGTCATCTCGTTGGTGCACTGCGCAGCCTGCTGCACATTATTCGAGATTTCCTGCGTTGCTTCCCCTTGCTGCGAAATCGCCTCGGCAATCGAGCCGGTGAACTCGTTTACGCGTTCCATGATGGCCGCGATTTCCTCGATCGATCCGGCGGCGTCCTTTGTCGAGGCCTGGATGCCGGTGATCTGGGTTGAAATCTCTTCGGTCGCTTTTGCGGTCTGTGTCGCCAGTTCCTTTACTTCGGCGGCCACGACGGCAAACCCCTTTCCGGCCTCGCCGGCCCGCGCGGCCTCGATCGTGGCATTGAGGGCGAGGAGGTTGGTTTGCTCGGCAATCGCCTGGATCAGGCTCACGACTTCGCCGATTTTCTGTGCGGCGCTGTCAAGGCTTTCCACTTTCTGGTTCGATGCCTGAGCTGCGCCGGTTGCGCTGCTGACGACTTCCTTCGTTTGATCGATCTGCCGGCTGATCTCGGAGATGGAGGCCGACAACTCTTCCGCGGCCGAAGCAACGGTTTGAACGCTGCCCTGGGCTACCTGCGACGAAGACGATACGTTCGCGACCTTGGCGCTGGTGTCGCGTGCGATCGTGTCGAGAGATTCGGCCGTCCGCTCCATCGTCCTGCTGTCATTCGCGACTTGCTCAAGGGCCATGCGAACACTGTCTTCGAAGTCGATGATCATGGCATCGATCATTTTCTGCCGATGCAGTTGGGCTTCAGTGCTCCGTTCCGTGTCCGATTGGAGAACACGGCGCTCTTTCTCGTTTTCGACGAAGACCTCGAGGGCGTTGGCCATCTCGCCGATTTCATCCTTGCGCTCGAGGTGGGCCACCTGGGTATCCACGTCCCCAGCTGCCAGATCCCGCATGCGAGCCGTCAGATCCTGGACAGGTTTTGCGATGGTCGTGCCCAACACCCACATCAGTCCTGTTCCGCCGACCAGCAGGATGGCGGCGATCAGGAGCCCGATGCCCATGGTCGAATTCGCGGCCGACAGAAGCTCGCTTTCCTCAACGGCAACCACGACAAACCAGTTCTGGCCCGTGCCGTTGAGTTCAAATGCGTGGATGACCTCAGCCATGCCTGCTTCGGTTGTAAAGGATGAGCCCCCCGAAAGGGCCCGGATCTTTGCAAGATAGGAGGCGTCCGCAGTCTGTCCCAAAAGCTTGGTATCGGGATGGGATACCCAGACACCATTTTCGCTCAAGAGACCGGAAAAGCCGGTTTGATAGGCTCGATCGGCACTGATGATTTCCTGGAGGCCAGCCAAAGAGATGTCGATGGTCGCCCCGCCGATGCCCTTGCCGGATTGGTCCAGAATGGGAGACGAGGCGGTCGCCATGAGAACATCAACGCCATTGACCGGATAAAGATAAGGCTCGGTCACGGTGTCGCGGCCAAGATTCTTGGGTTTGTCGTACCATTCTTCCGACCCGCTATCGCCTCCAAAAATCAAAGGCTCCCAGGCAACCGAAGCTCCATCGTTGTAGAAATAGGGAATGAAGCGGCCGCTGTCGTCGGAAAAGCCCGTCCCGGGGCTATCGGCATCGGCTCCGATCATGTTGGGTTCGAAGATCGCGCCGCCGCCGACGAAATGCTTGTTCTGACTGATCTGGTGCTGCATCACCGCGCCATAGGCGTTCCGGTCCGTCACGCCGGCATGTTGAAGGCCTTCCAGGGCATCTGCGGCCGCGCGCGCCGCCAATTGCGCCGCGCCGATCGTTTCGCTGGCTTCCAGAGAAAGTGCTTCCGATGTCTTGATAATCAGGTCTTCCCCAGACTTGCTGGTCGTACTCTGGATCATCAAGGTCATGGATGTGACCAAGGCGAGAAAACCGACAAGGAAAACGCCGGTGGCGGCAAAAAAGATGCGGTTTCTGAGTGACATCGGGCAACCTTATGCATGAACGAACCTGTTCTCAGGGTAGGCTGGGAAAGTTAAGCCAAAGCTACCCGTTCGGAAGAAATGGCCTGCGGACGGCCACAAAAGGCGTTTGCGGCCGGGGCGGATGAGGTCGCGCTTGACCGCTACGATCCATTTGGTTACAAGTGAAACTAAATTGAGGCCAGCACGGTGCGGGAGGACGCAACCATGGACCAAATCAACACCGCCCACGCAGATTCGCGTGGTCTTTCCATCAATCAGGCGAAGCTCGAGTTCATGCCCGGTTTCGGCAATGACTTTGAGACCGAAGCCCTTCCGGGGTCCCTGCCGCAAGGCATGAACAGCCCGCAGAAATGCGCCTTTGGCCTTTACGGCGAGCAGCTCTCCGGCACGGCCTTCACGGCACCCAGCCACCAGAACGAGCGGACCTGGTGTTACCGGATCCGGCCTTCGGTGAAGCATTCGGGCCGCTATACGAAGATCGATCTGCCTTATTGGAAGTCCGCCCCGCATGTGGTCGACGATGTGATTTCGCTCGGCCAGTACCGCTGGGACCCGGTGCCGTACACGGAAGACAAGCTGACCTGGCTGACCGGCATGCGGACCATGACGACCGCCGGCGACGTCAATACGCAGGTCGGCATGGCGAGCCATATCTATCTGGTCACCGACAGCATGATCGATGACTATTTCTATTCCGCCGACAGCGAGATCCTGATCGTGCCTCAGGAAGGCCGGTTGCGGTTCTACACCGAGCTTGGTGTCATGGACCTGGAGCCGAAGGAAATCGCCATCATCCCGCGCGGGCTGGTCTACCGGGTCGAGCTTCTGGAGGGGCCGGCGCGCGGCTTTGTCTGCGAAAACTACGGCCAGAAATTCGAGCTGCCGGGCCGGGGTCCGATCGGTGCCAACTGCATGGCCAACCGCCGCGACTTCAAGACACCCGTCGCCTGGTATGAGGATCGCGAGGTGCCGTCGACGCTCACGATCAAATGGTGCGGCCAGTTCCACAAGACCGACATCAATCAGTCGCCGCTCGATGTGGTCGCCTGGCACGGCAATTATGCGCCGGTGAAATACGACCTGCGGACCTACTGCCCGATCGGCGCAATCCTGTTCGATCACCCGGATCCGTCGATTTTCACCGTCCTGACAGCGCCGTCCGGCGTGCCGGGTACGGCCAATATCGACTTCGTGCTGTTCCGCGAGCGCTGGATGGTGATGGAAAACACCTTCCGTCCGCCCTGGTACCACAAGAACATCATGTCCGAGCTGATGGGCAATATCTATGGCCAGTATGATGCCAAACCGCAGGGCTTCGTGCCGGGCGGCATGAGCCTGCACAACATGATGCTGCCGCACGGGCCGGATCGCGAAGCGTTCGAAGGCGCCTCCACAAGCGATCTGAAGCCGCATAAGCTCGACCAGACCATGTCCTTCATGTTCGAGACCCGGTTCCCGCAGCACCTGACGGAATTTGCGGCCAAGGAGGCCCCCCTCCAAGACGATTACATCGACTGCTGGGACAGTTTGGAAAAGAAATACGACGGCACGCCTGAAGGCACTTGGGACAAGTAGAGGCAAAGGGGCAGGGGCCTTGCCGTGCCGGATGTGATCCGGGACTTGGGTCTCTAAGTGAATCGAGCCCGCTGCCGTCATCCCGGCCTTGAGCCGGGATCGGCGAGCCTCGAAGTTTCTGGTGGATGTGCGGCATCACACAGATGGAATGAGGGTGCCCCGATCCCGGATCTCCGCTTGCGCTGCGTCCGGGATGACCATTTTGGGGTTGGTTGGAACATCAGCGTTCAGGCGGCTTTCTGGGGAATCAGTTCGTGGGAGACCGAAAAACCATAGAGGACCGCCTTGTGCTGCTGGGTACCAAGGGTGGACCGGCGATCCGCCCTGGCGGGCCGTCACCGACCAGCAGCCTCCTGGAAATTGGCGGGCGCCGCTGCGTCATCGATTGCGGTTTGGGGGTGACGCGCGGGCTGGTCGAAGCTGGTGTCACACTGAAAGAGCTCGATCTCATTTTCATCACGCACCTGCATTCTGATCACATCCTCGAACTGGGGCCGCTGATCCACACGGCCTGGACGACCGGCTTGAAAACGCCGGTGACGGTGTTCGGCCCCTCCGGCACCGCCGCCTATTGGACGGGCTTCCTGGCCTCGATGAGATACGATATCGACCTTCGGATTGCCGATGAGGGAAGACCGGACCCGCGGGATTTTGTGACGGTCGTTGAATATGGCGAAGGGCCGCTTGGGTTGGAAGGCCTCGAGGTCTCCGCCCTGCGGGTCAAGCATCCGCCGGTGACCGAGTGTTTCGCGTTGAAGTTCCGCACCCCCGACTGGTGTGTTGTCTTCAGCGCCGACACCACCTATTTCCCGCCGCTGGCCGGCTTTGCAAGTGGTTGCGATGTGTTGGTCCATGAGGCCATGCTGGCGGACGGGGTCGACAAGATCGTCGAGATCACCGGCAACGGAGAACGTCTGCGCACCCATCTGATGGACAGCCATACGCTGGCTCCCGATGCCGCCCGGATCGCGTCGGCGGCCGGTGCCAAGCAGCTTGTGCTGAACCATTTGATCCCGGCGGATCTGCCGGGGTTTGACGAAAAAGACTGGCTGGCGGCCACTCGGGGCCACTATGCCGGACCAATCACAATCGGCCGCGATGGCCTGACCCTAACGAGGAGCGCTCAATGAAACTCGCCACACTGAAGAATGGCACAAGGGACGGACGGCTGGTGGTCGTCAATGACAGTGTCACCCGCTGCAGCTATGCCGACCACATTGCTCCGACCCTTCAGGCGGCGCTCGACAACTGGGCGGAGGTGGCCCCGAAACTGCAGGTCCTGGCCGAGAGCCTGAGCCATGATGCGGTGCCGTCTTTGCGGTTCCATGAGCACGACGCCATGTCGCCTTTGCCGCGGGCCTACCAGTGGGCGGACGGCTCTGCCTATGTCAATCACGTGGAACTGGTGCGCAAGGCGCGCGGCGCGGAGATGCCGGACAGTTTCTGGACCGATCCGCTGATGTATCAAGGCGGTTCGGACACGTTCCTCGGCCCGCGCGACCCCATCGTGATGGGCGATGAAGCCTGGGGCATCGACATGGAGGGCGAGGTCGCCGTGATCGTCGATGATGTGCCGATGGGCGCGAGCGTGGAACAGGCCCGCGAGGCCATCCGCCTCGTGATGCTGGTGAACGATGTGTCCTTGCGCGGCCTCATCCCGGCCGAACTCGGAAAGGGCTTCGGCTTTTTCCAGTCCAAGCCTTCTTCGGCCTTCTCGCCGGTCGCTGTCACGCCGGACAGTCTGGGTGAGGCCTGGGACGGCGGCAAACTGCACTTGCCGCTCCGTGTCGACCTGAACGGCCTGCCCTTTGGCCGGGCTGATGCGGGGGTCGACATGACCTTCGACTTCGGCCAGCTGATCGCCCATGCGGCTAAGACGCGGCCGCTCGGCGCGGGCACGATCATCGGCTCGGGCACCGTATCCAACAAGCTGGACGGCGGTCCGGGCAAGCCGGTCGCAGATGGCGGTGTCGGGTATTCCTGCATCGCCGAGATCCGCATGATCGAAACCATCAACGCCGGCGCGCCGAAGACCCCGTTCCTTAAGTTCGGCGATGAGGTCCGGATCGAGATGCTCGACAAGCAAGGGCATTCGGTCTTCGGCGCGATTGAGCAGAAAGTTGAAAAGGCGGCCTGAAGGCGGCGCCGCCGATCACTGCCCGGTCACGCAACCGGCGGATAACGGGGGGAATTGGGCCGGAGCCGCAAGAGGGCCTGTCAGACGCCCCCCGCGCCCGTTAGTGGAGACGAGAAGATGAAGATGATCCGACAGGTTTTGCCGATTGCGGCGCTGGTTTTATGTCCGGCGTCCGCTCTGGCCACCGACCCAACTGCGCCGGTCGCGTCACTGATGGCGCTTGCCGAAACGAACTGGTCGGCCTCGGCTTCGGGCTATGAGGACTATTTCTCGGATGACCGATTGGCGGCGCTTTACAGCACCGAGTTTGCCGAGCTCTACCGCAAGGCGGCCGCCACCGAAGATGCAAAAGAGATGGGGTCACCGTTCAACTGGGACGTCATCGTCAATGCGCAGGACGGCTGTCCGCTGGAAAACCTCACGATCGAACCGGGGTCAAGCGCAAATGGTGTGACCCAGGTTGTTGCCCGGTTTCAGGCAATGGCGTGTTTTGGAACACAGGCCGAGTTCCAGGCCTACCGGGAAACCCGTTTCACCGTGGTGGTGGAGGATGACCAGTCCGTTGTCGACGACATCGTGACCGACCTTGATGGGGACGTCCTGTCGGTGAAAGCCATTCTGCGCGAACTGGCGCAAACCGCGAACTGACATTTCCAAACTGGCCCGGTCGCCGGTCCGGTGTTCGAAAACAGATGAGAGAGATATGACCAAGCAATTTGCCTCCGCAGGCGATATGGAAGAAAAGAAGATCTCCTTCACCGAGATCGGCCGCGATCTTTGGGCTTTTACCGCCGAGGGCGATCCCAATTCCGGGGTGATCATCGGCGATGACAGCGTGATGGTCATCGAGGCGCAGGCGACACCGCGCCTTGCCAACAAGGTGATCGAAAAGGTGCGCTCCGTCACCGACAAGCCGATCAGCCACCTTGTGCTTACCCACTATCATGCGGTCAGGGTGCTGGGGGCATCGGCTTATCAGGCGCCCACCGTGATCATGAGCGACGGCGCGCGGGCCATGGTGGCGGAGCGCGGTCAGGAGGACTGGGAAAGCGAATTCCAACGGTTTCCGCGCCTGTTCCAGGGCCATGAAAGCATCCCCGGCCTGACCTGGCCAACGACCACCTTTTCCGAGCGCATGACCGTTTATCTTGGCAACCGCCGGGTCGATCTCATGCATCTGGGCCGGGCCCACACGGCGGGCGATATCGTGGCCTGGGTGCCGGATGAGGAGGTGATGTTCACCGGCGATATCGTCGAGTACCACTCGGCCTGCTATTGCGGGGACGGCCATTTCGAGGAATGGGGCGGCACGCTGGATGCCATCCGCTCGTTCGATCCGCAATCGATCGCGCCGGGGCGCGGCGACGCGCTGGTCGGTCCCGAAATGGTGTATGCCGCCATCGAAAGCACCCGCGACTTCGTGGAGAGCACCTATCGTCCGGTCGCCAAGGTGGTTGCCCGCGGCGGCAGTCTGAAAGAAGCCTGGGACGCGGTCCGGGCCGAATGCGATCCGAAGTTCAAGGACTACGCCATCTACGAGCACTGCCTCCCGTTCAATGTCGCAAGGGCTTATGACGAGGCCCGCGGTATCGATACGCCGCGCATCTGGACGGCCGAGCGCGATGCCAGGATGTGGCAGGATCTCCAGGGCTGATGTCTTTGGTGCTGGATCATCTCCGCCTGATGGCGCGCAACAACGCCTACGCCAATGAACGGCTCTACGAGGCCTGTTGCGCCCTTTCGGCGGCGGAGTTTGATGCCGCGCGGGCGGGCTTCTTCCCGTCCATCTCCAAAACGCTCAACCACATTCTGCAGGTGGACCGCTATTATCTTGACGCCTTGACCGAAAGCGGGCGGGGGCGTTCGGTCTTTGATGCGCCGGCTCTGGAGACGGCCGCCGAACTGGCCGGAGCCCAGACCGCGCATGACGGCCGGTTGACTGCGTTTTGCGATGGATTGGCCGATCGGGACCTCAAGCGCACAGTCCCGCAAGACCGGGGCGGGGACGGCCTGTGGCACGAGCGCGTCGATCATACGCTTTTGCATCTGTTCCAGCATCAGATCCATCACCGGGGCCAGGTGCACGCTATGCTGGACTCGACATCCGTCGCGCCGCCCCAGCTCGACGAGTTTTTCATCCGCTTCGACCGGCATCCTGTCGCCGAGAAACATCTTGCCAACAGGCTGTGGGAGGACACCGAATGACCAAGATATTTGAAACGCCGCTCTATCCCTATCAGCCTTCGCCCGACCAGTCGGCGGCAGCGCCCGTGCGGCATCCGGTCGTGGTGATCGGCGCGGGGCCGGTCGGCCTTGCCTTCGCGATCGACATGGCGATGAAGGATGTGCCAGTCGTCGTGCTGGACGACAATGACAAGGTAAGCTTCGGCTCGCGGGCCATTTGTTTCGCGAAACGTTCGCTTGAGATCCTCGACCGGCTTGGCTGCGGCGATCCGATGGTGAACAAGGGTGTGGTCTGGAACCTGGGGAAGGTCTTTTTCAAGGACCGGAAGGTCTACGATTTCAACCTTCTGCCCGAAGATCATCACAAGCGTCCCGCCTTCATCAATCTCCAGCAGTATTACTGTGAGCTTTATCTGGTCGAGCGGGCGCGGGAACTCCAGTCGAAGGGAAAGCCGATAGAGATCCGGGGCGGCAACAGGGTTACCGGTTTGGACCGGCGCGAGGATCATACCCGCGTGTCCATCGACACCCAGGACGGGTCCTATGATCTCGACGCCGATTGGCTGATCGCTTGCGACGGGGCTGCTTCACCGGTCCGGAACATGATGGGGCTCGACTTCGTGGGCCGTGTCTTTGAAGACAATTTTCTGATCGCCGACGTCATCATGCAGGCGGATTTCCCGACAGAACGCTGGTTCTGGTTCGATCCCCCCTTCAACCCGGGCCAGTCCGCGCTGTTGCACAAGCAGCCAGACGGCGTGTGGCGGATCGACCTCCAACTCGGCTGGGACATTGACAAGGACGAGGAAAAAAGGCCGGAAAAGGTGATCCCGCGTCTGAAGCAGATGCTCGGCGAGGAGGTCGAGTTTTCTCTCGAATGGCTGTCGATCTACACCTTCCAATGCCGGCGGATGGAGAAGTTCCGGCACGGGCACGTGATCTTCGCCGGGGACAGCGCCCATCAGGTGTCGCCTTTTGGCGCCCGCGGCGCGAACTCCGGCTTTCAGGATGCCGACAACCTGGCCTGGAAACTCGATCTTGTGCTGTCCGGAAAAGCGCCCGAGAGCCTGCTCGACAGCTATGATGCCGAACGGGTGTACGCGGCTGACGAGAATATTCTGAACTCCAGCCGCTCGACGGACTTCATCACGCCGAAGTCCGAGGTCAGTCGCTTGTTCCGCGATGCGGTGCTTGATCTTGCCGAGACCCAAGCGTTTGCCCGTCCGCTGGTGAATTCGGGCCGGCTGTCCCTGCCGAGCACCTATCGCGTTTCTCCGTTGAACGGGCCGGACGCGGCGGACCTGCCGGCGCGGCTCTGTCCCGGCGCCCCGGTTGTGGATGCGCCGCTGGATGAGGGCTGGCTGATCGACAGGCTCGGCAATCGGTTTGTATTGCTCGGCATGAATTGTGAAGTACCACCGGCTCTTCACTGTGACGGCCTTGCCGTTGAGGGCCTGACCCTGACCGGTCCGGGCCTCAATCCGGTTCTTCGGGACAGATACATGGGCGAGGCCGATCGGGCCGTCTATCTGATCCGGCCGGATCAGCATGTGGCCGCCAGATGGACCGGTTTTGACGAGGGAGCGATTGCTGGCGCCGTTGCCAAATCAATTGGGAAGGAGTTCTGATATGTCTGCATCGACCACCGCGACCCCAAATCTTGACCGTCCGGATGACTTCTATGCAGATCTTTTGGCTGCCCATGAGGGGCTGAGCAAAGACGAAAGCGATGCGTTGAACGCACGCCTGATCCTTATCCTCGCCAATGAGATCGGCGACAGGGCAATTCTTAAGTCCTCTATAGAAAAAGCAATGTTAAATATTACAATATAAAGAATGCAGAAAGTTCTTTTGAAATTTCAGGTGCATGTATTCGAATTTTGTTATGGAATTCAGCCTACGGTCGCGGAAGCACGCGTAGGTGGGATTCTGAATGACGTCAAATAACTTCCCGCTTCCCCCGCATGAGGAGGCACGCATCAAGGCTTTGCGGGCAATCGGGATCGTGGGATCCTCCCAGGAGCCCGAATTCGACGCTGTGGTACAGGTCGTGCAGGCCACATTTGGCGTGCCGATCGCCCTGATCTCCTTTGTTGAGGCCGACCGCCAGTGGTTCAAAGCCAAATGCGGCCTTGATGCGGAGGATACGCCACGCGAAGCGGCGTTCTGTGCCCATACGATCACCGGGCAAGACGTTATGATCGTGCCCGACACGTTTGAAGATCGGCGTTTCGCCGACAACCCCTTGGTCACGGGAGAGCCTTTCATTCGCTTTTATGCGGGCTGTCCGCTGAGCATCGACGGCAAGCACAACATCGGGACCCTGTGCGTCATTGATCAAAAACCGCGTGAGCCCTTGCCGGCTGAGATCGACCAATTGCGGCGTATGGCGAAAGTCACCGAAGGGCTGGTTCGGGCCTACAAGGCGGCCGCCGATCTCGAGGCCGCCGCGCACAGCAACAAAAATCAGCACGACGAGTTAGCCGCCCAGCATCGGCTCTTGAAACAGATCGAGCAGATGGCGGAGGTCGGAGCGTTCAAGATTGACTGGGATACGGGTGAAACCAGCTGGTCCGACCAGATTTTCCGCCTTCACGATCTGCCGATCGGCGCATCTCCGTCACTGGAAGAAGCGGTCGAGTTTTTTCCCGGTGATGAGCGGCAACGTGTCGTTGACCAGTTCAAGAAGGATTTCGCGCTGGGCCGTGCGACCTATGTGGAGGCGGATTTCGTGACCGCACTGGGCCGGAAGCGGCGCGTGCGGTTTTCCGGTGAGCTGCAATCCGGAGAGGGCGGCAAGCAGACGGTTCTGGGGGTGATGCAGGACGTTACCCGCCAATACCAGGATGCCCAGACGCTTTGGCGAGCGGCTCATATCGACGGATTGTCAGGTCTGGCCAACCGGAAGTGGTTTCATGAACGCTTGAATGCCGACTTGAGAAAGGGGGCATCCGCGCCGGGCGGACTTGGGCTGATCCTTATCGATCTCGATGGCTTCAAACTGGTGAACGACAGTTTGGGACATGCCGCCGGAGACCGTGTTATCCGCGTCATGGCAGACCGCATGCAAGCCCATGCCGGAGCTGATGTGTTCTGCGCCCGGCTTGCCGGCGATGAATTTGCCATGCTGGTGCCGACCGCCGCCAATATGCGCGATACGGTCGATGGTCTCCGGGTGCTGACGGACGGCCTGATCGAGGCCTTGAAACAGCCGGTGATTTACGGCCAGGAGCGCCTGTATATCGGGGCCTCGATCGGCATTGCACGGGCGCCGCACGATGCGGAGCGGCCGGAAGATCTTATGCGCTGCGCCGATATGGCTCTTTACAAGGCCAAACGCAGCGGCCGTGGCCGGACCATGTTCTACCATGAAGGGCTGAAGAACATTTTCAGCGTCCGCCGGGCCGCCATCGACAGGGTGCGCGATGCCTTCCATGAACAGCGGATCGAGGCGCATTATCAGCCGATTATCGATTCCAGGACGCGGATCCGGCTGGGCGCCGAAGCCCTGGTGCGGATCCGGATGCCGGATAGCACCTTGTTTGGGCCCGATGATTTCAAGCCGGCCTTTGATGACCCGGAAAGCGCACGGATCATCGATAAATGCGTTTTTGAAACGGTTCTTTCCCATATGAGCGGCTGGCAGGCCGAAGGCGGCAATCCGGGAATCATATCGCTCAACATCTCCGATCACTGGTTCCAGTCGGACCGATTTGCCGATCAGACGCTTGCCTGCCTGGAAGACGCCGGAATCGATCCCGGTTCCATCCGGTTCGAGATCGGTGAGACGACACTGCTCAACGAGGATCTCCAGATCGTCCAGCAACAGCTTGAACGCCTGTCCAAAGCCGGCCTGTCCGTCGCGCTTGACGATTTCGGGGCCGGCTTTGCCTCCTTGACCCATTTGCGCGACTTTCCGATCGATACCATCAAGATTGACCGCTCGTTCGTGCGTGGCCTTGGGCAGCACGAACCGAGCACTTTGATCGTGAAGGCGATTATCGACCTGGCGCGCAGCCTGGAGCTCAATGTGGTGGCGACGGGTGTGGAGACCGAACAGGAGGCGGACTGCTTGCGCGATCTGGGCTGCTTCAACGTTCAAGGTGTGCTGTTCGGAAATGCGGTCTCGGCCGATGCCATCGCTGCGCGGCTGAAGACCGCGGACAGCGGCTAGCCTTGGTCCCGGTCTTTAATGGATTTGCGCCTTGCCCGGGCCCGGCCTAACCAAGGATGGCCGTTTTCGGTTTCGGACCCAGAAGCGGATCCTCTCTCAAAGCTTTGGTGTATTTCTCCACCAGAGGCTCCGAAATCTTGATGGGGGAGGGGCCGAAAGCGTGATAGGTCTTTGACAGCACCTGGTTGACGCAGTTGGAAAAGGCCTCGCTGTAGTCGGGGCGCTTTTGCATGTGCATCACCGTATTGCGGACGATCTTGATCAGATCCGTATCTCCGACAATCTGCTTGGGCGAAAGCTGAGCCGTATGGATCCGGGTCAGATCCCGATAGCGGGCATAAAGGTGGTCTTTGAACTCCTGATCGATTTCCGTATCGAAAAAATCGGCTTGAGCCCGGGCAAAATGAACCTCCCAGAACCGGTCGGAGCGCTTGATCTGGTCGCTGAAGACCCTTTTTGCCGTTCTCCTGCATAGTATCCGGATAACGAACACGGAGAAGAAATTCTTGTCCATGATGACGAACTTGCGCCGTTCGTGTATCTCGCCGCATTTGTTGTAGTTGTGCTGGTAAATCCGAAACAGACTTTCGGAGCTGGATACATTGTCGATGATGCCCGAGATTTCCGAAGCGGTCAGGGTGCCTCCCTTCTGATCGGCGGCCCATAACAGGCTGTCACGGATGACGGCCGTGACCTGGTTGCCCACCCCGGTGCAGATATGGGGACCGCTCAATCGTGTGGCCTGATCCTTGGCACTAGAATTTTTCACCGCCGGAGCACCCTTCAAAGACGCCGGAGTGCACGGTCTTGCCTGGTGAACTAGAACC
This sequence comes from Roseibium aquae, assembly GCF_008711285.1. Lineage (GTDB taxonomy): Bacteria > Pseudomonadota > Alphaproteobacteria > Rhizobiales > Stappiaceae > Roseibium > Roseibium aquae. The sequence goes on along the minus strand of NZ_VXDC01000006.1, from coordinate 140,807 downwards.
GGCTGCACCCTCTGTGTGACGATGCAAAGGATGCTAGCCGACAAAACGCCTAAAAATGGTCAATGGCCGAGAATACGCGCGTGTTTCACGCAATTTGGTTAGCAAATGGTATCGCGCTTATGGAGCAATAGGTGGCCCGCCATGTCCGTCCACGGGCGTCGGCGCTGCCGCTTGTCTCGGTCGGATGGAACGCCGCGTGCCTTTCGGTGGGGCCGGAAAAAAGCCTGCACGGGGGAACTCCGTGCAGGCAAAGACGGCAATCAGTTGCTGTAGATCATGTCGGCAGGAATATCCGCGCCCGCATTTTCCTGGAACCAGCGGGAGGCGCCCGGGTGCCATTTCATCACCTTGTTGCGATCCCAGAATTCAGGCAGGGTCGAGCGAGCGGCCTTATGTGTATTCACCATTCTTTCGTTGTCGGACATCACGGCCTTCACGACGCCGTAGACGAAGGTCTCGGGAAGGTCGCAGTTTGCGATCGCAAAGTTCCACATGGAAACCGAGCGGGCCGGATTATCCAGAGAGCTGTAGGTTTCCGCGGCAATGTCAAAATCTGAAACTGGGAACGCCCCGGTGATCTTGGCCTGCTCTTCTTCCGTGAACTCGATAATGTTGATGTCCGTCTGGACTTCGAGCTGGCTGACCGCTGGAACAGGGACGCCGGCCGCGAATGCGATCACGTCCAGCAGACCATCCTGCAACTGACTGCCAAGGTCCGACCAGCCCCCGTTGCGTCTTTCAAACTTGACGCCCAGTTCTTCCATCATGCGCGGGAAATAGGTGTCGGACGTGGAACCGGCCGGTCCAAAACCAATCCGCGCGCCTTCCGGTATGTCAGCAACGGACGTAATGCCCGATGAGCTTAACGCGGTGATGGAGAACGGTGTTTGATACATCGGGAACATGGCGCAGGCCTTGTCCATCTTCAGGCCGGGCGCAATCGGGTTGGAGCCAGCTATGGATTCCGCCGCGGGGCCCATCGTGGTCATGCCAAACGGCAGATCGCCGGAATGCACCAGAGCCATATTCTGCATCGGACCACCTGTGACCTCCGCCGCGCCGGAAACGCCGAGTTCCTCACCGGCGATGTTTGCCCAACCGGTGCCATATCCAAAATATGTTCCGCCTTGTGAGCCGGTTCCAACGGTGAAGCTTTCGGGCCAGCCCGTCTTGTCCAGCGCCTGGCTGTCCGCAACAGCTGGCAGTGCGGTGATGGCGGCGATCACGACGGCGCCGGTTATCAGATTGATTTTCATGTGCTCCTCCGGATTTTGGTTGGAGCCTGCTGTCCCAGCCCGCAACCTCCTTTGCGGGATAGAGACGCGGCTCTGACCGGAGAAAGGTTAGTTCGATCGCTTCGATCGACCCAGATCACACAAATTATATAATTAATTTTAATAATAGGCGTCATGCCGATTGCGCCAACTGCTCCGTCTTTTGGTGGAGCACGTCCAGAAATGCATCCCGGGCCGGATCTCTGGTGTCCCGGACCCAGGCAACGGAAAGCGCCAGTCTGTTTCTTGCCGATCCCGATGGCAAATCCAGGGACACAAACGTCACACCGCCGACCGCGAGCCGGGAAATCCAGCGCGGGACGATGGCGATGCCAACCCCGGTGCTCACCAGATTGACAATGGTTTGCTTTTCTTCGGCAATTTGGGCGACGCGTGCACTCAAACCAGCTTCCAGGAACAGCTTTATGGTCAGGTCATGACTGTGGGGCCGGGATCCCTTGTCGGGGACGATGAGGGGTTCATCCGCCATGTCCTCAACCGTTAGCGTCGCCCTGGATGCGAGCGGATGGGAACTGGGCACCGCGACGACAGCCGTCTCATGGAACAGGGAATTCAGCATCAGGCGCTGGTCAACGATCTCGGGCGGGCGGACGATCGCGACATCGAGACGTCCGGTCAGCAAACGGGGCAAAAGCCGAATTGTCTTTTGTTCCAGTAGCTGAATATCAATGTCCGGATGGGCATCCCGAAAATGGGGAAGGATCTGGGGAATCAGGCCAACCGCTGCGCTGTCGATCGCGCCAATCCGCAGAACCGATGTTTTGTTGCGTTGGCTTTCGCGAAATGACGCCTCCAGTCTGTCGGCTCTCTCCACGATGTCCCGTGCCGCGGTCAGGAATTCATTGCCTGACGGGGTAAGCACGACGCTGCGTGTCGTGCGGGTAAGCAACCGGCTGCCGAGATTGTCTTCCAGCAACTTGATATGCCGACCCAGGGATGCCGGAAGCATGCTCAGCTTTTGAGCGGCCCTTCCAAAATGCAGCGTATCCGCGACTGCAATGAAGCACCTGAGTTGACGGAGTTCCATATCACGTCCCGATTATAACAATTTTTTATATGATTGTTTTGCCATTGCTGCAACGGCACGGACTTGCAAACTATGGGAAGAGATGCGGCGGTCCATGGGCAGGGCGACTAAGCCCCTTTAACGAAAATAGGAATTTGATATGCGCACTTTTGAGATTGCAGCCATACCGGCGGACGGCATTGGGCCTGAAGTGATCGATGCTGGCGCTGAGGTCCTGGCCGCGCTTGCGCAACGGGCTGGAGATGTGCGGTTCAATCTCACCTTTTTCGACTGGGGATCGGACTACTACAAAAAACATGGCGAGATGATGCCGGCAGACGGGTTGGACCAGCTCAAGCCCTTCGATGCGATCTATTTCGGAGCTGTCGGCGCGCCGGACGTCCCCGACCACATCACCCTTTGGGGCCTGCGCCTGCCGATCTGTCAGGGGTTTGACCAATACGCCAATGTCCGGCCGACCAAGATTATTCCCGGCGTGACTTCCCCACTGCGGGGCGTTGGGGTTGGGGATCTGGACTGGGTGATTGTGCGCGAGAACTCGGAAGGCGAATATTCCGGAAATGGCGGGCGTGCGCACCGTGGTTTGCCGGAAGAGGTGGGCACGGAAGTCGCCATCTTCACCCGTGCCGGTGTCACCCGCATCATGCGATATGCATTCAAGCTGGCGCAATCGCGCCCGCGAAAGCTGCTAACGGTGGTGACCAAGTCCAATGCGCAGCGCCACGGTATGGTCATGTGGGATGAAATCGCCGCGGAAGTCGCGAAAGAGTTCCCGGATGTGACCTGGGATAAAATGCTGGTAGACGCGATGACCGTTCGAATGGTCAAGAACCCGCAAAGCCTCGATACCATTGTTGCGACCAATCTCCATGCGGACATCCTGTCCGATCTGGCCGGTGCCTTGGCCGGCAGTTTGGGCGTAGCTCCTACAGCCAATATTGATCCAGAGCGGCGGTTTCCATCGATGTTCGAGCCCATCCACGGATCCGCATTCGATATCACGGGCAAGGGCATTGCCAATCCCATTGCAACATTCTGGACGGCCTCGCAGATGCTGGATCACCTCGGCGAGCTGGAATCCAGTGAACGCCTGATGACTGCGGTCGAGCGGGTCTGCGATGCCGGCATCCTCACGCCGGATGTCGGTGGCAAAGCGACAACGCGCGAAGTGACCGATGCCGTTATCCAGGCAATCCACGGATCGAATACGTAACTTGGGCATCTCGAAGGCCGCGTCAGTTTTCCGGCCGCTTGAATCGGGGCGCAATGCGGACATCGAAGGGCGGGATGCTTGGTTTTTGGTTCGCCAGCAGCCAACGCCGTCTTCGGGCATCCGGAATTCTTGGGCAGTCAGGTCCGAAGGACCCGCCTGAACCGTTGGCCCAGTAATTGGTATGCAATTCCGGGTCCCTCGCTTCGTTCGAGGCGCTGGAAAACCGCTTTAAAATCAGGATATTCAAAAAATGGTCGGAGTGAGAGGATTCGAACCTCCGACCCCCTCGTCCCGAACGAGGTGCGCTACCAGGCTGCGCTACACTCCGACATTCTGCCAAGATGTTTCATCATGGCCGGGCAATGGCACACCGCCACTGATGGAGCGGGTAATTATCACTCCGGTTTTGATCCTGCAAGGGTCTTCTTCGGACTGTGGCGGACTTTTTCATGTCCGGGGCAAGTGCGTCTCGATCCGCCGGCGCCAGGGCCTTTCCCCTGCCGGGAACGGCGGAAGTTTTGCCGCCGGATCATGGAGAAACACTCAATCCGGGCATCGCCGGCGTTTAGCCGGCGATCCAAAAACCGGGATCTCAAGCGCCATTTTGAAGCCTGTTGAAAACATCCGGGGCAGCGGCGAGAAAACGCATAAAGGACCCTTGCACTCCCGCAAACGCCCCGCTATACACCCTCACCACGGCATTGGGGTGTAGCCAAGCGGTAAGGCAGCGGTTTTTGGTACCGCCATGCGAAGGTTCGAATCCTTCCACCCCAGCCAGTTTTCCGAACATTGCTGGATATCGATGGCGCGCAGGCGAGTGACAGCTCTTGCGATCCGCTTCAATCGCCGTTCTCGAGGGTAGAGGCTCGCGTGGGTCGATGGGGTCAGCGGCGTTTGCCGAACACCCGCCGCGTCGACTTCGGCGGGGTTGGTTCGCGGGGCGCGGCCTGGCCAGGTGTATGAGCCCGCTGGTAATACCCATCCAGAGTGACCCGATCCGCATCGATTTTCTCAACGAGCTCGTGATCGGACGGCTTGAGCACCTGGACCCGCTCCCTGCCGACATATTTTTTGTCGCCAACGAACGCCACGCCGCAGTGCAGCCCGTTTTCCCAGCGCCGTTCGCATTCGACCTCGAAATCGTCCAGTTCGATATGGAGGGTGAACACCTTTGGAAGCAGGTACGCTTGTTCGAATTGAAGCTTGGCACCGCTGTTGGAGATGTTGCGCACAAGCACAGGTACGCTGCGCAAGCCGCCATCGAAAATCAGCTTGCCCTTTTTCAGAACGCGCGACCGGCGCTCGCGGGGCAGGTCCGCGTCAAAATAGGCGTTCTCCGCCTGCGGGTCGTCAGATCCGTCCTGCGGGTTGTCAGTTTCGTCCGACACAGCCACAGCCTGAAGCTCCGTTGCCAGTTACACGGGACCGTACATTATCGTAAGTCCATTGCCGTTTTCTAAACAAACAGACAGAAAACGCATTTGACCGGCCATGACAGAGACCGGCCGGAGATCTGTTTGAACTGGCCCGGATGCGGCGTATCCAAGTCCTGGTCGGTCCTTTTCTTGGCACGCATTGGTTTTCGGCGGGGCTTGCCTGGCGGGCCGCCCTTCACGACCTCGGCCGGTCAGCTGCCGCGATCCGCCAGTTTTCCTTCTCCGGCCTTATAGAAGTACTCGCTGGCGACCAGCCATCCCTTCAAAGGCCGCAGGGGCGGAATGCAGGTGAGAAGCAGAAACGGCAGGCTGGTGAACAGGTGGACCCAATAAGGCGCCGTGTAGGCGATCTCGATCCAGATCGCCAGCGCAACGCTGGGAATACAGCCGAAGCAAATCACGAAAAAGGCCGGGCCGTCGGCCGGATCGGCGAATGAGTAATCCAGTCCGCACACCTCGCAAGACGGGCGCAGGGTCAGGAAGCCGTTGAACAGTTTTCCCTGACCGCAGCGCGGGCATAGGCCCCGCGGGCCGGTGGTATAGGGGGGCAGTTTGGGCCATGCGGTGGAATGTGTGCCGGTCATGAGGATGACTCCCAACAAAATCAGGCGGGCCGTGCCGAAAGATCCGGGCCACGCCACTTCTTCAATGTCCGGGAGTTCTAGCAAAAATCCGGAGTCAAATGAATGGATATTGTATGTCTTATTGTCGCGTCAAAGTGTCATACAATTCCGCCGGCGAGCGCGGGGGGCTGCGCGAGCAGATCGGCTACTGCCGTCAGGCTGCGGGTCAAGTCGTCGGCGCTTTCCGGCGCTCCCAAGCCGAGCCGGATGGCTTCCGGCGCGGGCCCAGTGGAAAACGCGTCGCTGGCCACGGCGCCGATGTCTCTGGCGCGCAGATGCAGCAGAAATTCGCCACGTGTCCAGGCGCCCGGCAAGGTCAGCCAGGCGTGGAACGCGCTGGGGTCTGTCATCAGGAGGTTCTGCGGCAAGAGGGCTCTTGCGATAGACTGGCGGTTGGCCGTTTCCGCCCGTATGGCGGCAAGGGCGGCCTCGGCCAGGCCAGCTTCGCTCCATCCCCGCATGACGGCCGTGCTGAGCGGGCAGGTCATGCCCGAACATGCCCGCAACGCCCCGGCGAGCCGTGAAGAGAGCCCTGCATCCGGGGCCACCATATAGGCCATCCGCAAGGCGGGAGACAGGCATTTTGCCAGGCCACCGATGTAGATCGTCCGGTCGGGCACGCGTGCGGCAAGCGGCGGCGGAGCGTCCGGGTCCAGCGCGCCATAAGCATCGTCTTCCAGCAGCAGCAGATCGTGCCGCCGCACGATCCCGGCGATCTCCGCGCGCCTGTCGCCGGACATCGTCAGCGTGGTCGGATTGTTCAAGGTGGGGCAGAGATAAAGGACGCGGGCCCCCAGACTTTGGCAGGCGGTGTCCAGCGCCTGGGGGAGAATGCCATTGGCGTCGGTGGCCAGTCCGCAGACCTTGAGCCGCAACTGCGCCGCCGCGGCCCGGAAACCGGGATAGGTGAGGGCGTCGCACAGGAGGGTGTCGCCTTCGCGGGCCAGCGTGGACAGGCTTGCAAGCAGGGCGGCCTGAGCGCCGGGGGCCACCAGCAGGCGGTCGGGCGGGACTGTCAGGCTGCGCCTTTCCAGCCAGTGGCAACCAAGGATCCGGTCCGCTTCCGTTCCCCCGGCGCCGCGATAGGCCTGCAACAGTTCCACCGTATTGGCGGTCAGGCACTGTGCCATCATGCCGCGCAGTTGTGTGGCCAAGCCGTTATCCGCAATGGGAGGCGGCTGATTCATGCTCATGTCGATGGCCCGCCGGGATCCCGTTCCGCTCATCTGCATGCCGCGCCCCGCGACGAACGTGCCGCGCCCCACATGAGCCTCGATCAGGCCAAGGGCCCGCGCCTGGTTGTAGGCGCGGCTGACTGTGGTGAAATCGATGCTGAGACGCTCCGCCAGCTGTCGTTGCGCGGGCAGACGGTCTCCGGTTTTCAGCCGGCCGCTGACGATATCGCGGCGCAGGGCGTCAAGAATGGCTCTGTAAAGCGGCCGGTCGGTGGAGGAAAGTGGCGGCAGCCAATCGGTCATGAAGCGTCTCGATGGGTCAATTTGTATGGATAATAGCAGCAATATTGTCTGTAAAAAAGAGTTTGCAGGATAGGTTTGTCCGTTTCTCGCGGGGCATCCGGGCTCGCAGGCGATAATCGGCCTTTCTTTTCTACGCTTGCCGCAATCGGTGGAACAATATTCCTTGTGGCTTGCCCGGCGGTCTTTTTATTGTCGGCGCCAAGTTGATTGGAAACGGAGACAGACGTGATGTCTGCGGCTGAAAGCGGCCAAACCACTGCGCCGGAGACCGACCCGGAGATCGGGTCGCTGATCGCCCTTGCGCTCCGGGCGGGTGACGAGATCATGAGCGTCTATGCCCGTGCGGACGTGGAGGCCGTGCAAAAATCCGACGGCTCGCCCGTGACCGAGGCGGATGGGCGTGCGGAGCGGGTTATTCTGGATGGGTTGCGGGCGGGTTTCCCCGCTGTGCCAGTCGTGGCCGAAGAGGCAGTGGAGGCGGGCACGATCCCGGACGCCAGCGATCGCTTTTTCCTCGTTGATCCGCTTGATGGCACCAAGGAGTTCTTGAACAGGATTGGCGAGTTCACGGTGAACATCGCCCTGGTGGATGCCGGAGTTCCTGTTTTCGGGGTGGTCTACGCCCCGGCCCTGGGTGAGATTTACTGGGGCGGCCGCTTGCCGGGACTGGGGGTGTCCGATCCCGGCGACAGCGGGGGTGCCTGTGTCGCCCGGGTCGTCCAGGGGCGCCTGGTCGATGTGACGCCTATTCGCGTCCGGGCGGTTCCGGAGAATGAAATTTGCGCGCTGGTCAGCCGGTCCCATGGATCAGCGGAGACCGAGGCTCTGATTGCCGGATTGAATGTCAGCAAGCGCGTGTCGGTGGGCTCTTCGCTCAAGCTCTGTTGGGTTGCGGCCGGTCGGGCCGATATCTACCCGCGCCTGACGCCGACCATGCAGTGGGACATTGCAGCGGGTCACGCGATTGTCCGGGCGGCAGGCGGTTGTCTGCTCGAACTGCCATCCCGCGCCTGTCTGGCATACCGGATGCCGGCCAACGCCACAAAGCGCGATCTGACGAACCCGGGGTTTGTCGCGCTGAGCCATATCGAGCTTTTGCCGGACTGCACCGGGCGGACCTGACCGCCCAAGCGAGATGAGACCTTGAACAAGGGATCGCGCCTCGGCGCGCGACGCAGCACAACCATGAATGTTCATTATTCACAAAATACAATCGAACGCCTGAGCAACTTGCGCCGGTTGGAGGCGGAGAGCATCCACATCATCCGCGAGGTCGCGGCGGAATTCTCCAATCCGGTGATGCTGTATTCGATCGGCAAGGATTCGGGCGTGATGCTGCACCTTGCGATGAAGGCGTTTTATCCGTCCAAGCCGCCGTTTCCGCTGCTTCATGTCGACACGACCTGGAAATTCCGGGACATGATCACCTTCCGCGACAACATCGCGAAGGAATACGGCCTCGACCTGATCGTGCACACCAACCAGGAGGGCGTGGCCCAGGGGATCAATCCGATCGACCACGGGTCTTCGGTGCACACGCACATCATGAAGACCGAAGCCTTGAAGCAGGCGCTGAACACGTATGGCTTCGATGCGGCCTTTGGCGGCGCGCGCCGGGACGAGGAGAAGAGCCGGGCCAAGGAGCGGGTGTTTTCCTTCCGCAATGCGTCGCACGGCTGGGACCCGAAGAACCAGCGTCCGGAGCTTTGGAACCTTTACAACGCCCGGGTGGCGAAGGGCGAGAGCATCCGCGCCTTCCCGCTCTCCAATTGGACCGAGCACGACATCTGGCAATACATCCTGACCGAGAACATTCCGATGGTGCCGCTTTATCTGGCGGCCAAGCGCCCGGTGGTGGAGCGCGACGGCATGCTGATCATGCTGGACGACGACCGGCTGAAGCTGAGGCCCGGGGAAAAGGTCGAGGAAAAGATGATCCGTTTCCGCACGCTCGGCTGCTACCCGCTGACCGGGGCGATTGAATCGGAGGCGGCCACGCTGCCTGCCATCATCCGGGAAATGCTGATTGCCCGCACCTCCGAGCGGCAGGGGCGGCTGATCGACAAGGACGAGAGCGCATCGATGGAAAAGAAGAAGCGCGAGGGATATTTCTGATCATGGCATTCGCGGAAGAGACTTTGGGTGTGGATGCGGCGGTTGCCGAGTACGTCAGAGCGCAGGAATCCAAGGACCAGTTGCGGTTTTTGACCTGCGGTTCGGTGGATGACGGGAAGTCGACCCTGATCGGGCGGCTCCTCTACGACACGAAGCTGATCTTCGAGGATCACCTGGCGGCCCTGGAAAAGGACTCCAGGAAACACGGTACCGTGGGAGACGAAATCGATCTGGCGCTTCTGGTCGATGGTCTGGAGGCCGAGCGCGAGCAGGGCATCACCATTGATGTCGCCTACCGCTTCTTTGCGACCGACAAACGCAAGTTCATCGTGGCGGACACGCCCGGCCACGAGCAATATACCCGCAATATGGCGACGGGCGCCTCGACCGCTGATCTTGCCGTGCTTCTGGTCGATGCGCGCAACGGACTTCAGGTGCAGACCCGCCGGCATGCCTTCATCGCCTCCCTGCTGGGCATCCGGCATGTCGTTCTGGCGGTGAACAAGATCGATCTGGTGGACTATTCTGAGGACCGTTTCAACGAGATCCGGAAAGAGTTCGAGGCGTTTTCCAGCGGCTTCGATTTCGATACCTACCAGGCGATTCCGATGTCCGCCCGCTACGGCGACAACGTCACGGTGAAAAGCGAAGCCATGCCCTGGTACACCGGGCCGACCTTGTTGGACCATCTGGAAACAGTCGAGGTGGGCGAGCACGAGCTGGACGCTCCCTTCCGCCTGCCCGTGCAATGGGTCAACAGGCCGAACCTCGACTTCCGCGGCTATTCCGGAACGATTGCCAGTGGCCGGGTCGCCGTGGGCGATGAGGTTGTGGTCGCCGGACCCGGCAAGGTGTCGAAAGTCCGGCAGATCCTTGTCGCAGACGCCGAAGCCGGGGAAGCCCGGGCCGGCGAGGCCGTGACCTTGACGCTTGCGGACGAGATCGACATTTCCCGCGGAGATCTTCTGTCCGGGACGGCCGCCCGCCCGGACGTGGCGGACCAGTTCGCGGCTCATGTCATCTGGATGGCGGACGAGGCGCTTCTGCCGGGCCGGTCCTATCTGTTGAAGATCGGGCCGAAAACGGTGACGGCGACCGTGACGGAGATCAAGCACAAGATCAACGTCAACACGTTCGAGCATGTCGCTGGCAAGACGCTGGACCTCAATGAGATCGCGTTTTGTAACCTGAGCCTGTCGGCGCCGGTTGCCTTTGACCCTTATGAAGCCAACCGGGAGACCGGATCCTTCATCTTGATCGACCGGATGACCAACCAGACGGTGGGGGCGGGGATGGTCTGGTTCGCGCTGCGCAGGGCGAGCAACATCCACTGGCAGTCACTGCATATCGACAAACAGACGCGGGCGGACAGGTTGGGACAGAAGCCGGTGGTCCTGTGGTTCACGGGCCTGTCGGGCGCGGGCAAATCCACCATTGCCTCCATCCTGGAGAAGAAGCTGCACCTGGATGGCAAGCACACCTATGTGCTGGACGGCGACAACGTGCGTCACGGGCTGAACCGGGACCTTGGTTTCACCGTTACGGACCGGGTGGAAAACATCCGCCGCGTGGCGGAAGTCGCCAAGCTGATGACCGATGCGGGCCTGATCACGCTGGTCTCTTTCATCTCGCCTTTCCGGGCAGAGCGCCGGATGGCGCGCGATCTGATGGCGGAGGGGGAGTTTATCGAGGTATTTGTCGACACACCGCTCGAGGACTGCAAGAAGCGCGATCCCAAGGGCCTTTACGCCAAGGTGGCGCGGGGCGAACTGACGAACTTCACCGGCATCGACAGCCCCTATGAGGCCCCGGAAAACCCGGAAATCCATCTTCGGAGCGTTTCGGATCCGGACGTTGCCGCCGAACAGATCCTGTCCTACCTGCGCGACAACGGATTGCTGACCAGCTCCCAATTCGCCGACACCGGCGCCTATATCTGAGCAAGGTGCCGGGACCTTTCGGGACACCGGCGGGATTGAGCGGAAATGGTTCAATCTCGCCGGGATTTGGTCTAGTGGTGTGGCCGCATCACCGCTGGAGATTCTCGCCGCATCATGAAAACAGTGCTTGTCACCGGATCGGCCGGGTTCATCGGGTCCTTCGTCAGCCAACGGTTGCTCGATGATGGCTTCCGGGTCATCGGTCTCGATGCCATGACCGATTACTACGATGTGGCGTTGAAGCAGCGGCGCCAGCAGAGGCTGTTGCAGAACGAACGCTTCCGCGCGGTCAACGACTATGTCGAAACGCCCGGTTTGCTGATGGGGCTGTTCGAGAAGGAACGCCCTCAGATCGTCGTCCATCTGGCGGCTCAGGCGGGAGTGCGATACTCGATCGAAGCGCCGCGCGCCTATCTGGAGAGCAATATCTGCGGCACGTTCGAACTCCTGGAGGCGGCCCGGGCCTTTCCACCCGAACACATGCTGCTGGCCTCAACCTCGTCGGCCTATGGCGCCAACACACAGATGCCTTACCGGGAAACGGACAAGGCCGATCACCAGATGTCATTCTACGCGGCCACAAAGAAGGCCACGGAAACGATGGCCCATTCCTATGCGCATCTGTTCGATTTGCCTGTCACCATGTTCCGGTTCTTTACCGTTTACGGGCCGTGGGGCCGGCCGGACATGGCCTTGTTCAAGTTCACAAGCGCGATTTTAAATGGCGAGCCGATCGACGTTTACAACCATGGCAACATGAAGCGCGACTTCACTTATATCGACGATCTTGTTGAGGGAATTCGCCGCTTGATCGATGCCGTGCCGGTTCGCCCGGAAGGAGGGAATGTTCCCGATGGCGACAGCCTTTCGCCGGTCGCGCCGTGGCGGATCGTCAACATCGGCAATTCGGAAATCGTTCAGCTGGGGGACTTCATCTCCGCCATCGAGACGGCGCTCGGGCGCACGGCGCAGCGCAATATGATGGAGATCCAGCCCGGCGATGTCCCCGCGACATGGGCGGATACGGCGCTGCTGCAGGAGCTGACCGGGTTCAAGCCGAGAACGCGGGTCGAAGAAGGGGTGGCCCGGTTCGTGGCCTGGTACCGGGACTATTATCAGGTTTGACCCCATTCCGATCCGTCAGCCGGATGCAGGGTCCACGCAGACATCCACCCATGCGCCATTCGTGATCGCGGCCAGCCGGTCCGGGCTGACCCGAACAGCCGAATTCGTCGAGCCGGCGGCCGGGATCACTTCGTCGAAGGCCTTCAAGGATATGTCGCAATAGACCTTCAGCGGCCGGGCAAGGCCGAAGGGGCAAACGCCCCCGACCGGGTGCCCGGTGATCTGTTCGACCTCCTCAAGGCCAAGCATCTTGATCTTGCCGCCAAACGCGGCTCTGGCCTTCTTGTTGTCGATCCGCGCATCGCCCCGGGCAACGAGCAGGAACACCTCGTCCTTCAGCCGGATCGACAGGGTCTTGGCGATCTGCGCAGGGGCAACCCCGTATGCGGCCGCGGCCAGTTCAACGGTCGCGCTGCTGTCGCTGGTTTCGAGAATTTTCAGATCTGGCGCAACGTCAGCCAAATGGGCGCGGACAGTGTCAAGGCTCATGAGCGGACTTCCGGGTTCGGGGTGGGGCGGTGCCGGTCCGACGCTTGACCGGACCTTGAAGGACGGGTCTGGCGGTCAAATTGCCGTCTTCCGGCGTCCGGTGCAACACGGTTCGGTCACGGGCCTGCGCACGCGGAGGGAAGGGGACCGGTTTCGCCCATGCGCCGCGGCATGCGGTTCGGACCTCCGGCGCGCTTGCGCCGCTGGCCAATTCGATGCCGGTTGCTGGCTGGTGGTCACAACCATGCGGTTCGCGCGTCCTTCCCGATACACCCGGTCGGGCATTGAGGGATAAGCGAAAGGACCGCCGCATGGCCACGATTGTCATTTATGGAAGAGCCGTTCAGCAGGCCCGCAACCTGCTGCGATCCGCTCAGATTTCGACGATGTTCGATATCCTGGAAAACGAGCTGTTCAAATCTGGATCGGCGTCGGCGAGTGCTTTTGCGAGCGCGTTTTCCATTTGGCTGAACGCCTTGCCGGCCGCGGGTCCTCAAAAGGCGCAAGACAAGCTGGCGGCCGCCAAAATGCGCAGCCGCGATTTTGTCGCGGACGATGGCACGATCCTCGACGTGTTCGCCATCGGGGATGTGCTGCGGCTGGTCGGCGAATACATCGAAGAGGGCGGCGGGGGAGACAACAGTGCCACGGTCGAGGCGTTTCGTGCCCAGTTGCGCAACCAGCTCGCCTTCAACAGGGCGAACCGTGCGCGCCAGCCTGTGAAGGATTTCGATCTGAGCGAACATCCCGATCTTGGGATTTTCAAGCTGCAATTGCTGGACCGGTCGACAGTCAAGTTCATGGAGCGGTTCTATGGCCCCTATATCGGGGCGGACATTTCGGGCACCACCACGGATGCCCTGGATGTCCTTGCCTATTGGCTGGCGGAACGCATCAATCCAAAGGTGACCAAGGAGCGGCTGCAGATCCAGGCGGGAAGCGCCATCCGGCTCGGCGAGGAATTGGTGCCGATTGCCTGCATGGTCCTCCAATACCATCACAGCCTGATGGAGTGCGGCTTGGCCTTGTCGCTTGCCAGCCAATCCATGAGTCCGGGGGACCGCGAAACCGCCGCAGCCCTGAGCAGTTTCAATTTTTACGACTATCACACCCTGAACGACAGCGCGGCGCGGGAACCCATTACCCCGGTTCTTGAGCGGGGAAACAAGATTGTGTCGGCCAACCTCGCCGGACGTGGTTTGGCCGTGATCCGGGACGTGATCGATATCCAAGGTAATGACTTCATGGATACGGAGATCGCACTCCTGCTTGAAAACCCCGCCAAGAACGATTTGTTCCAGATCAACAAGAGCTACTACGCGTTCTCGAATGAACGGAAAGAACAGGCCGAATCGAGCGGAGACCCGTCGCTCGCGGTCTATGCCGACGGGATATTCGGCAATGATGTGCTGGGAGGAGTTCCCTTCAAGGACCTCGTGAAAATGGACAATATGGGTCTGCAAGATCTGCGGAACGGCGTCGGCAGCGGGCTTGTTTTCAATGATCTGGACAAAGCGCTGATTGCCGCGGGCAAACCCGCACCGGCCCTTGCGGCTGCGCCGTCCGGGGAGCCAGCCCCTTCAGGTGCTCCGCGAGAGGCAGCGGGCACCGGTGAGGCCGTTTCCGCCGTTGCTCCATCCCCTTCGTCCGCCGGAAATGGACAACCGCCCTTGAGCATCGCCCAGCAGCTCAGGAACTTGGATCCCAAGCGTCTTGCCGCGCTGGAGGTGCTGCTTGGAAACAAATAGGCTTCGGTTTACCTGTGCGCGTCCGCTTCAACCCGCTCTACCCCGAAATGATGGCTGGGGCGGAATGTTTCCGGGAGCGCGATCGCGGGCTCGGTCCCGACAATCTCGCAAACCAGCGCGTCGGCGATCAGATGGGCGATTCCGAAGGAGATCTTGAACCCGCCGAGGGCCGCGTAAGTGCGCCGGGTGCCGGGCAAGCGGCCGATCATGGGATCGCGCTTGTGGCAGCGCGGCCGGACCCCGGCCCATTCCTCCTGGATGGCGCGCCCCTCGAGCGCGGGGCAGAACCGGATCGCGCGGGTGAGCAACTCTTTCGTCGCAGCCGGGTCCACAGCCGTATCTGTCGCATGGCGTTCCGAAGTGCTGCCGACAGCAACCGTGCCGTTGTCGTGCGGCACAACGTAAAGACCGTCGCAATAGATCGCCGGGCGGCCTTCCAGTCCGCTGCCTTCCAGGATCAGTGCCTGGCCCTTCTCGCCGCGCCCGATGGTTTCGCCGGTCAGGTCGGACAGTTGCGCGAACGCGGCGTAGCCGTTGGCATAGACGAAGGCGCCGGCGGCGATCGTGCCGCCCGAAGCAAGCCGGACCTGCCCGGTTTGCTCGTCAAAGGCGAGGGCGTCGGCGCCTTCCAGCAGTTGGCCGTGGGCGGAGATATATGCGGCCAGCGCCGCGAGATAGGCGCGCGGGGAAAGGCGCGCGGCGAGCGTCTCATACACAAGACCGAACGGCGCCGCGCTAGGCGACAGCCAGTCCGAGCGGCGGCCTGCCGGTTCCACCTCATAGGTGAAGCCGGTGGCTTGGGGAGACCAGCGCAACCGGCTCTCCTGCGCCCGCTCCCGGTGATGGATCAGCTTGTCTTCGCTGGTCAACGGCAGGATGCGGCCGCATCGGGCATATCCGGTGGGCAGGCCGGTCGCCTCTTCCAACCCGGCGATGTGGTCCGCCATGCCTTTCAGCGATTGATATTGAAATTCCTTTTTCGCGTTCCAGCGCGCCGGCATGTGCGGCATCAAGGCGCCGAGCAGGCCCCCGCTGGCACCGGCACCGATCCGGTCCTTTTCCAGAACGGCAACCTTCAGCCCGGACTTCAGGGCCCGATAGCCGAGACTGAGGCCAAACACGCCGCCGCCGCAAACCACGAGATCGAAAGGGGGATCGGAAAGCGGGGATGGCACGGTGAACACGGATCCGGACTGGTGACAGGAAGCGGCGCGCGGTGTAGTCACGCACCCCGTGCGGTCTAACGGATCAGCGGGACGCGATGCAACAGGATACACCGGATTTGGAATGGCTGGACGGCGATGTGCCGCGGGCCCGCCAGTTCGCAGACACCTATTTTTCGAAGGCGGGGGGGCTGGCCGAAACACGGCACGTGTTCCTTCGGGGCAATCGCCTTCCCGGCCGGTGGGTCGGCCTGGACACGTTCACGATAGGTGAATTCGGTTTCGGAACGGGCCTCAATTTCCTCGCGACCCTTGAGGCGCTTTCGGCCATGGATCCCGCGCCGCATGTGACCTTCCTGTCCTTTGAACTTCATCCCTTGAGCCGGAATCAATTGGAACGCGCGCTTGCCGCCTTTCCAGAATTGGCGAGCTTGACAGGACCGCTGCTGGACCGTTGGAGACCGGCGCCCGGTTGGCAGATCCTTTCTTTTGACGGGGCCGATCTGGTTCTGGGCATCGGCGATGCCCGGCAGATGATCGCGCAGGTGGAGCCGCACGCGGCAGCCGGAAGGGCGCGGGTCGAGGCGGTCGCGGGCAAGGTCGTGGTCGCGCCGGTCGACGCCTGGTTTCTCGATGGATTCAGCCCGGCCCGCAATCCCGAGCTTTGGCAGGAAGATCTTCTGAAATCCGCGGCTGGCCTTACGGCTCCGGGTGGAACATTGGCAACTTACACCTCCGCCGGCTGGGTCCGGCGCAACCTGATCGCGGCCGGTTTCTCCATCGCAAAAGCCAAAGGGTTCGCGGGCAAGCGGGAAATGGTCGAAGGTGTGTTGCCCGGTCCGGCAGACACATCCCTCATCCCCGGCCGATAAACGGCATGGCGGTGGCCATGATGGTGATGAACTGCACGTTCGCGGACAGCGGAAGGTCCGCCATCTGAACGACGGCATCGGCCACGTGAGCGACATCCATCACAGGCTCCGGTCTGACGCTGCCATCGGCCTGCGGCAGGCCCTGATCGAAATGGGCGGTCATTTCGGAGGCGGCGTTGCCGATGTCGATCTGCCCACAAGCGATGTTGAACGCCCGTCCATCCAGGGAGAGCGTTCTTGTCAGGCCGGTAATGGCATGTTTGGTGGCGGTGTAGGGCACCGAACCCGGCCGCGGGACATGCGCCGAAATGGAGCCGTTGTTGATGATCCGCCCGCCTTGCGGGGTTTGCCGGCGCATCATCGCGAAGGCCGCGCGCGCCACCAGAAACGCCCCATGTAGATTGACGTTCAAGACGGTTTGCCAGTCTTCGACCGGTATTTCGTCGATTGGCGCGGCGGCGACATTCGTGCCGGCATTGTTGAACACGACGTCCAGGCGTCCGAAACGGTCCGAAATCTGGGAAAAGAGCCGCTCGACTTCGGCCTGGTCGCTGACATCGCAGGGCACGCACAGGGCGCGGGCGGGGTCAAAACCATCGGCCGCTTCATGCAGCTTGTCTTCCCGTCGGCCAACAAGCACGACGCATGCGCCCTTGCTCAGAAAGGCGCGGGCGGTGGCCTTTCCAATCCCCGAACTTGCCCCCGTGATCGCAACAATTTGCCCCTCGACGCTCATTCAATCCCCCCCAAATCCGCTCTTCCGGTTTCTTGCCGGCGCGGCTTCCGGCGAGATGAGGGCACTGGAGCACGGCGCGAAGCGTGGTGCAACAGGGATCTCCCTATCATGGGTTGTTCTAGGTCTTGGGGGCTTTCGGCTCGCTGGTATCCGCCACCGTGCCGCTGGCCTCCCCGCCTGTTTTGTCGCCCCCCGCATCGCCGGCAGGTGGTTCGGTCTCGTTCATCCGCTGCCGTTTGCGGCTGAGATCGTCGACATGGGCCTTCAAGTCCGGCGCTTTGTCCATCAGGTTCCGGAAATCGGCCGCATTGAGTTTCAGCAGCTGACAATATCCAAGGGCGACCACATCCGCGCTGCGCGGCTGGCCTGTGACCAGGGCAATCTCACCGAAAATGTCACCGCGGCCCAGCCGCAGGGAATGGGTATCGGTAAGCACTTCCACAGCGCCGGAGGCAATGAAATAGGCTGCATCCCCGCGCTCCCCGCGGCTGATCAGTTTCTCCCCCGGGGTCGCGAACACAGGTCGCATCATCTTGGAAATGTCGCGGCGCCGCGTCTCTGAAAGATCCGCAAACAGGGAATGCTGGGCGAGCAGGTCCTTTGTCTTCATGCCCATGTCGAGGTCTGGCCGGGCGTTGATGTTCTGCCGGATCTGCCCGATCTCCCGCTGGAGATCGTTGTAGAGTTCCGCCCCGATCAGCATCTGGTCGTGGGCTTCCGCATAGGCGGTTTCTTCAAGGCGGACGCCGGTCCGGCTCAGGAACAGGGTTTCCTGGGCATCCGCGTATTCGGGATATTGCAGGCGCAGGGCCTCGATGGCCTTGAGCACCTCGCCCCGGCGGCTTGCCAGCGTTTCATGAAGGATATCACCCACCCTGGGGCCGACGAGCGGCCGGATCCTGCTGCGGTTGAAGGCGATCAGCTCCCTGGAAATGATGCGGGACACCAGCAGGTACTCGAACCGGTCCGCAAGGCGTGTGGCCAGCGGACGGGTAATCCCCAGTCGCCTCTGGAGAAATTGCGCATACCGGAAGCCCCAGCCGAATTTGAGCGGCTCTCGGCTGGCCCGGTTGTAGCCGGCGCGCCCCTCTGTGCGGGTAAGGTCGCTGATCCGGCTGGATGCCGTCAGATGCAGACCTATGGTCCGGATGGAGACGGTCTTTTCATGAAAATGCCGAAGCACCAGATACCGTTCCCGGTCGGCAAGCGCGATCAGTCCGAGGGTGACCCTGTCCTTGTCGGTGAGACCTTCGGACTGGGCGGCATTGTCAACCGCGGTCTTAGCCCGTTTTGCATAGTCGGCGGTCACCGGTCCGGCGATGCCCGGGTCGATCTGGTAGTCGTTGGCCGCCAGTGCGACCTTTTGCTGAACATCGGCCAGGGCCAGCGCAAGGAACTGACTGCGGACAGCCTGATCGCGCGGCGTCAACTTGTCGAGCCCGAGGAAGCGGATCAGGGCCTTCAGGCTCGTCCCGTAAACCAGCAGCGTGAACAGCACGAAGCCGGTGGCCAGATTGGTCACAAACCGGCTGATCTCGTCGGACAGGGCGGGATGCTCGGCGACACTCAGGGCGAGGGTCAAGGTAATGGCGCCGCGCATGCCGCCCCAGAGGATCACCGTCTTGAACTTTGTGTTCACGGCGGCGCTGCGGCCAAACATGCTCAGGGCCGGCAGAATGCCAAAGATCACCAGCGCGCGGGCCGCCAGTGCCGAGACCACGACAACCGCCAGAAGCAGCAGGTCCAGAAGTTGAAATCCGGCCGCCAGCCGCGGGATCAAAATGGCTGCAAGCACGAAGATCAGCGACGAAGCCCAGAAGGCGATTTGCTCCCAGACATTGTTGAGAAAGGTCCAGTTGTCCGGGGCAATCCGCGAGGGGCCATAAAGGCTGAAGACCACCCCCGAGGCGACCACCGCCACGACCGCAGAGACATCGGCGAATTGGTCCGACAGCACATAGATCACATAGGGAAGCGCCAGACTGAGCGTGACTTGGGCCAGCGGCAGGTCGCGCATGAGCGGCAGCAGCAGGACAAACAGGCGAGCCATCAGGACACCGACAACAAGGCCGCCGATGAAGGATCGGCCGAAGGCGACCGCGGCCTCCAAAATGCCTGGTTCGGCCTCGCCGGTCAGGATGCCCAGAAGGATCACGAACAGAACGATTGCGGCGGCATCGTTCAACAGGCTCTCGCCCTCCACAATCCGGCCCAGCCGGGCCGGGGCGCCGATGTCCCGGAAGATGGCGACGACGGCGACCGGGTCCGTGGTGGCGACAATCGCCCCAAGCAGCAGACAGGCCACAAGGGGAACCCCCGACAGCGGATAGAGGGCGAAGCCGATGAACACCGTCGCAACCAGGACGGCAACCACCGCCATGACAAGGATCGGACCGATATCTTCCATGATCCGGCGGAAATCGAGGGTCAGCGCGGTCTGGAACAAGAGGATGGGCAGGAAAATGTAGAGAATTTGCTCCGAATCCAGAGGTGGATTCACAAAGACATTGGCGATCTCGTTGAACAGATCCGTTCGCGGCGTGTACAGCAGGTAGGTGGCGCCGATGCCGATGAGCGTGCCCACCATGGCGACCAGAACCGAGGGGGCCACGCCAAGGCGCCGGGCCAAGGGTTGAAGCAGCGAGATTGTGACTAGCAAAAGCGCGAATGCGCCAACGACGATCGGTGTTTCCATGAGCCGCAATGTGAACGCAAGCGCCAGCATTTCCAAGCTGTTGAAAGTGCTTTTTTGTGCAGGCTAGAGCAATTCCCGGTCAGGTTGAAGCGGTGCGCTCCAATCTAACCGGTGAGAAATTGCTCGCAACTTTCAAGTGTTAGAGCATCTTTTCCTGACAAGATTGATCGCAAAGTGAGTCATTCTTGTCAGGAGATGCTCTAGTGACCTTTGGCTTTCCGCTCGGACAGGAAGATCCCGCTCAGCACCAGCGCCAGGGCAAGGCCATGGTGCCAGCGGAACGGTTCGTTGAGAACAAGCACAGCCAGGATCGGCGCGAAGATCGGCACCAGATTGATGAACACACCGGCGCGGGCCGGGCCGATCAGTTCCACGCCGCGCATGAAGAAAATCTGACTGAGACAGGAGGGAAAAATCGCGATGAAAAGCACGATCAGCCAGCCTTCCGGCGTTGGCCATTGAGCGGTGCCGGTGGCGATTTCATAGCCCAGGGCCGGCAACGAGGCGACCGAGGCAATCATCGAAAGAACCGCGAAAAACACGAGACCCGAAACCTGGGGCCTGTTCCGCAGGGCGAGTGCATAGGACGAGTAGAGAAAACAGGCAATCAGCATGATCCCGTCGCCGGGATTGACGGACAGGGTCATCAGCACTTCCAGACTTCCCTGCGAGGCAACCAGGGTGACGCCGACAAGCGTCACCAGGATCCCGACCACCTGGAGTACCCGGGCGCGGGTGCCGAAAGCCAGCACCGACCCGATAAGCACGAAGATCGGCATCGAACCTTGAATGATGCCCAGATTGACGGCGGTCGTGGAATGGGCGGCAATATAGAACAGCGAGTTGAAGGCGACGAAGCCGAACACGGCCATGAGGACCATGCGCGGAAAATGGGGGCGCATGAGCGGCCATTCGGCAACGATGCGGGGCCACAGAAAGCCGCACATGAGGGCGGCCACAATGACCCATCGCAACGCGACCACGACCATCGGCGAGACTTCTCCGATCGCAAGCCGTCCGGCCACGGCGTTGCCCCCCCAGAACAGCGTCGTGAGGATCAAAAGCAGGATGGCATTGCCGTATAAACGGCTGCCCAGGGTCGGAGAGGCGGGGGTCATGAGCAGGTCCGGGTCGTGCGCCGGTCGAGCGGCCAGCGTTTGTGACGTCTCCACATGGCGCAGTTTGTGGCCGGAAACAAGGCCGCTCCGGTTGTGAACGGGCTTGCCTTGTTTGCCAGAGAAAATTTCCATGTTTGTTTCCGAAATGGAAAAGGTACTGCGCGGCCGGGTCCGGTTGACGCTGGGCGGGCAAGGCGACAGAACTGGTGGCAATCTGGCGGTCCCTTCCGCCTGTGCGATGTTGGATCGCCTTTTGATCGTCACGGAGAACGTATGAGCCCGCGAGTTGAATGCCACGGACTGCAAGTCGCCGAGGAGCTTTATGACTTCGTGAACGGCAAGGCCCTGCCTGGAACCGGAATAGAGCCCGAGCATTTCTGGAAAAGCCTGTCCGCGCTCATCCATGATCTTGCGCCGAAGAACAAGGCGCTTCTGGAGAAGCGGGACGCGCTTCAAGAAAAACTCGATGCCTGGCATCGCGCCCATCCGGGCACGCCGGACATGGGCACTTACAAGGCGTTTCTGGAAGAGATCGGCTACCTGGTTTCCGAAGGGGACGATTTCCAAGTCGGCACCGCCAATATCGACCCGGAAATCGGATCCGTTGCCGGCCCGCAGCTCGTCGTGCCGGTCATGAACGCCCGATATGCGCTGAATGCCGCCAATGCCCGCTGGGGTTCCCTCTACGATGCGCTTTATGGCACCGACGCCATGGGCTCCAGGCCGCAAGCGGGCGGGTTCGATCCGGCGCGCGGGGCTGAGGTCATTGCCTATGCCCGCAAGGTCCTGGATGAGGCCGCGCCGCTGGCCGCCGGGAGCTGGGCGGATATCACCGGGCTTGCGGTCGAGCACGGCGTCCTGTCGCTTGCCACGGACGGCGGCATGACAGGTCTTCGCGATCCGGCGCAATTCGCCGGCCATGCCGGCGATACCGCGTCTCCCTACAAGGTGCTTCTGGTCAGGAACGGCCTGCACCTTGAAATCAACATCGACAGCCAGCATGCGATCGGCAAGACCGACAAGGCGCATGTCTGCGATGTCATCCTGGAATCGGCCATGTCCACGATCATGGACTGCGAGGATTCCGTAGCTGCCGTCGACGCCGAAGACAAGGTGATTGTGTACTCGAACTGGCTGGGCCTGATGAAGGGCGACCTGGAGGAAACGTTCGAAAAAGGCGGTGAGACGGTCACCCGGCGGATGAACGCGGACCGTCAGTACACGGCGCCGGACGGCTCGGCGCTGTCATTGCATGGCCGTTCGCTTTTGCTGGTGCGCAATGTCGGCCACCTGATGACTATCGATGCGGTGCTCGACAGGAACGGCAACGAGGTGCCGGAAGGTCTTCTGGATGGCATGATCACCGCGCTGATCGGCCTCCACGATGTTGGCCCGAACGGGACCAACACCAACAGCCGCGCCGGGTCCGTCTATATCGTGAAGCCGAAAATGCACGGACCGGAAGAAGTCGCCTTTGCCTGCGAGATCTTCAACCGGGTGGAGGACGCGCTGGGCATGGCGCGCAACACGCTGAAGATGGGCATCATGGATGAGGAACGCCGCACGACGGTGAACCTCAAGGAATGCATCCGTCAGGCCAAGGACCGCGTGTTCTTCATCAACACCGGCTTCCTGGACCGGACGGGTGACGAGATGCACACCTCCATGGAAGCCGGGCCGATGATCCGCAAGGCAGACATGAAGGCGGCCACCTGGATCGGCGCCTACGAGAACAACAATGTCGATGTCGGCCTTGCCTGCGGGCTTCCGGGCCATGCGCAGATCGGCAAGGGCATGTGGGCGATGCCGGATCTCATGAATGCGATGCTGGAACAGAAGACCGGCCATCCGATGGCGGGCGCCAACACCGCCTGGGTACCCTCGCCCACGGCCGCCACGTTGCACGCGCTGCACTATCACAAGGTGTCCGTCGCGCAGCGGCAGGCCGAACTGAAATCCCGCGACCCCGCCAAGCTGGACGACATCCTGTCGATCCCGGTGGCCGAGCGTCCCAACTGGGCGCCGGAGGACATCCAGGCCGAGCTCGACAACAACGCGCAAGGCATTCTCGGCTATGTGGTGCGCTGGGTCGAGCAGGGGATCGGTTGTTCCAAGGTGCCGGACATCAACAATGTCGGTCTGATGGAAGACCGCGCGACCTTGCGGATTTCGTCTCAGCATATCGCCAATTGGCTGCGGCACGGGGTGTGCAGCGAGGCGCAGGTTGTCGAGACCATGAAAAAGATGGCCAAGGTGGTCGACGCGCAAAATGCGGGCGATCCGCTCTACCGGCCGATGGCGGCCGATTTCGAGGGCTCCGTGGCGTTCCAGGCCGCTCTGGAACTGGTTCTGGACGGCGCCCGGCAACCGAACGGCTACACCGAGCCGGTGCTGCACCGCCGCCGGATCGAGTTCAAGGCGAGGACTGCCGCCTGATCCTTTTAGGCACGATCGCAGCAAAGAGGCGCGGGCTCCGGCCCGCGCTTTTTGCGTTTGGGACTTTCCCGGGCCGATTGGAGCGTGCCGGTTCAACCTGACGGGACTTGCTCTTGCGGGGAGGGTGGGCGGCATCATGTTGGGACCCGTTCCCCTCCCCCTTGCGGGGAGGGGTTGGGGGCGGGGGACATCTCACCCGATCCCGAAACCGTGTCGTGCGGAGAGACGCTCACCCCCGCCCTTGCCCTCCCCACAAGGGGGAGGGAAGGAAAAGATCCCCCCGGTTCTGGCTGGTCCGGCGGCGCGGACCATGGCACGTGTTCAGTCCCCTGGCGGTGCGTGGCCCGCAATCCTTGAAGCGGGAATTGGAAAAAATGCAGGGCTTTTTGTCCGGCAGCATCAACCCGCTAGCCGTTTCACGTGCCGTTTCACACATATGATGCACAGAGTGCGCTTGAAAAGTGCACCTTGTGCGCCTATATTCAAGGTGCAGGTCACAAATTTAAAACCATAAGGAGATGACCATGAATCTTGAGACCGCACGCTGCTTTCTCGTTGCCCATCGTCTCGACTATAATCGGGACCGGGGCCGCTGGTTCCCGTCTTGGCTGTACCGATTGAAGCAGGAAGCCGTTCCGATCGCAGATACGGGACCCTTGACCCGGCCATTCCGGCAACGGTCCAAGTAAGGGGCCAAAAATGGCCCGATCCGGGCCGGGCTTCACCCGCGTTCGTGACAACATGCCCGGCTTTCGAGCCGGGTTTGTTGTTTTTGGGGTGGGAACGTCTTTGTCAGGCGACGGGAAAGACCTTCAAAAGCTCTTGCTGTCCGGCAGGCGAGATTTGAACGATTCGGCTCGCTTTTTCTCGCCGGGCCCAGCCGAGGTCCTGAAAACGGGTCAGGAGGGCTGCGCCGAGCGCTCCAGCCAAGTGATTTCGGCGCTCACTCCAATCCAGACAGGAGCGGCAAACCGGGCGTCGGCCCTTCTTGAGCGGTTCAAGGTCAATCCCTAGCTTCTCGACAAAATTTTCGCCTTCGTGAGTGAGCGCTAGACTGCTTGTGTGAGTGTCAAGGGAAAGAAAGTCTCGCTGTGACAGGCTGTCGAATATGCGAACCGCCATGTCACCAGCGAGATGGTCGTAGCAGACGCGGGCCGCTCGCAAGGCTGGGTCTTTCGGCCCGGTGCGTGTTCGCAAATGGCCCTGATGCGCGGCAAGGCCCATCAACGCTTCCAGAACCTCGCCCACTTCCGGTCCCGCCAAGGTGAAGTATCGGTGTCGCCCCTGTTTGGCTTGGCTCAGCAAGCCTCCATCCTGCAACTTTGTCAGGTGAGAGCTGGCGGTTGAAAGGCCAACACCTGCTTCTTGCGCAAGCTCGGAAACGGTCAAAGCCTTGCCGCTCATCAATGCGGTCAGCATGTTGGCCCGTGCAGGATCGCCAATCAGCGCGCCAATCTGGGCAATATCCGGTCCTTCTTTCATACTTCGTTCCTAGTCGAAGCATTTGCGTTCGGCAACATGGCACAAGCCGGGCACACCAACCACAGGAGTGCACGCAATGATCACTTGTTTTATTCGCTATCATATTGACCCAACTAAGAAGGCCGCTTTTGAGGAATATGCGCGCAACTGGGGTGTCGCCATCCCGCGCTGCGGAGCCGACCTGATCGGCTACTACGCGCCGCACGAAGGCTCCAGCACACTTGCCTATGGCGTCTACAACATCGAAAGCCTTGCCGAGTACGAAGCCTATCGCCAGCGCCTGACGAATGATCCGCTTGGCAGAGAAAACTATCTCTTCGCGCAAAAGGAAAAATTCCTCTTGCGGGAGGATCGAACATTTCTGAAGCTGGCATCAAAAGGTGAGGGGAGTTGAACCGCATGATCGCCGTCATTTTCGAGGTCGAACCCCATCCTGACAAAAATCAGGCCTATCTCGATATGGCGGCGGAGATGCGTCCGCTGGTCGAGCGGATCGACGGGTTCATCTCCGTCGAACGCTTCCAGAGCCTGACCAATCCGGACAAGCTGCTTTCCATTTCGTTCTTCCGGGATGAGGCGGCACTCGATGCCTGGCGTCAGCTTTCGCAGCACCGCAAGGCCCAGAAAGCGGGGCGGAACCACTATTTCAAGGACTATCGCCTTCGCGTCGTGAGCGTGATGCGGGACTATGGCATGTTCGACCGGGCCGAGGCTCCGGCCGACAGTCTTGCCGAACATGGCGGATAGGAGGTTCTCATGCAGATTTTCAAGGCCGGCGAGCGTCCCACCATGCGCGCCAATCCGCACTATTTCACCGGTACGGTCTGGCAGGACCCGATTGTCAACGCGCCCGAGCCGGCCCGGGTCATGGCGATCCGGGTTGCGTTTGAACCGGGCGCGCGCACCAATTGGCATACCCATCCGCTGGGGCAGACGCTCCACGTCCTGTCCGGCGTCGGCCGCATTCAGGTCGATGGCGAACCCGTTCAGGAGATCCGGCCCGGCGACAGCGTCTGGATCCCGCCCCATGTGAAACACTGGCATGGCGCCGCCCCGGAGACGTCGATGGTTCATCTGGCGATCCAGGAACAGGAAAACGGGTCGGCCGCGGACTGGCTCGAGCCGGTCAGCGACGCGCAATATTCCGGCGCTTGACCGGCTTGGACGAACCGCGGTCAGGCCAGCGGCAGCCGGACCTCCGCGGTCAGCCCGCCTTCGGATCGGTTGGACAGTGATATCGTTCCGCCATGCGCATGGATGATGGACCGGGCGATCGCCAGTCCGAGCCCGATGCCGCCGGTTTCCAGGCTTCGGGATGCCTCCAGCCGGACAAAGGGCTCGAACACCTCGCCGAGCCTTTCTTCGGGAATGCCCGGCCCTTCGTCCTGGACACGGATGACCGCATCCCGGCCTTCCGTGGCCAGGGTGAGCGTGACCGCCTCGCCGTAACGCGCGCCGTTGTCGATCAGGTTGCGAAGGGCCCTCTTGAGGGCAACCGGGCGGCAGGGAACCAGGACGGAGGGCGCCGGGTTGAGCGCAACGTGGGTGCCCAGGTCCTCCTGCTCGTCCGTGAGGTCGCGCAGGAGGGTGAGCAAATCCACCGGTTCCCCCCGTTCCAGCGCCGCCTCATCGCGGGCGAATGCCAGGGTCGCCTCGGCCATCGCCGACATTTCCTCCAGGGTCTGAATGATCTTTTCCCGGTTTTCCTCGTCTTCTATGAACTCCGCCCGGATGCGCAGCGAAGTGATTGGCGTGCGCAGATCGTGGCTGATCGCGGCCAGCATGCGGGTCCGGTCCTTGACGAAACGGGTCAATCGATCCTGCATGTCGTTGAAGGCCAACGTGACGCTCCGGACCTCGCTGGGACCCCGCTGAGGTAGGGGAGCCAGGTCTTCCCCCCGTCCGAGCTTGTCGGCGGCGCGCGCCAGATCGCGCAACGGCCGGGCCATCCGGCGCACGGCGAACGCGACGATCAGGATCGTGGCAAGCGCCATCAAGAGCAATTGCACGATCAGCGGAACGAAGGCCTGCGGGGGAGGGCGGTAGCTGGTCGCGACATTCAGATACCGGCCGTCCTGCAACGGAATGGAGACCGAGAGATCGTCCCGCCGGCCGATCCGGCTTTCCGGCCGTTTGCGCCGGTCCGCGGCTTCGGGTGATGTGTCTTTCCGGTCTGTTCCGAACCGGCGCGGCTCTTCGAGATCGAGCCGGACGTCCCGCGGTGGGTCGAACCGGTTTGACATGATGGATCGCAGGCGCTGCTCGGAGGCGCTGCTGCCCGTCTGAAGGGCAATCGGTTCATCCGCCACCCAAAAGCTGGCGAAGCGGCTGGTCGAGGCTTCCAGAATGCGGGAGTGCATGGCCGTTGGCGTGTCTTCCAGCAACTTGGCCATGGACACGGTGCGCATGAGGATGTTGTCGCGCGCCACCTCGATCAGTGCCACGCGCCGGGCATCGTGAAACAGCCACAGGCTGAACGCCTGGGTCAGAAAAAGGGCCAGAAGCAGCAGGAGAATAAGCTGGCCGGCGAAACTGCGGGGCCAAAGGCCGGGTTTCGGGAGACGTATCATGACGGTTTGTCCCGAACCGGCGCGGTGAACATATAGCCGCCGCCCCAGACGGTCTTGATCAGCCTCGGGTCCCTCGGATCGGTTTCGATCTTGCGGCGCAGGCGCGAGACCTGATTGTCGATAGACCGGTCGAACACGCCGGGCGTGCGGCCGGAGGTCAGGTCCATCAACTGATCCCGGTTTAGGACCATGTTCGGCCGCTTGAGGAAGGCGCGGAGCAACTGGAACTCGCCGCTCGACAGCGGCACGCTCCGGCCATTGGGGGCAAACAGCTCCCGTTTGGTGATATCAACCCGCCAGCCTTCGAAGTGGAGCTCCTCGTGCTCGACCGGATCCCGGTCCCGCGCACCTTGGGTCGTCCGCCTCAGGACCGCACGGATCCGGGCCAGCAACTCACGTGGGTTGAACGGCTTGGTGACATAGTCATCCGCGCCGATTTCCAGCCCGATCACCCGGTCCGTGTCGTCTGCCATGGCGGTCAGAAGGATGACGGGCTGCGAGCTGGTCTCCACCAGATGGCGGCACAGCGACAGCCCGTCTTCGCCGGGCATCATGATGTCCAGAACGACCAGATCCACAGCGGCAGCTTTCAGCGCCTTGCGGGCCTGCGCGGCGCTGTCCGCCGTGCTGGCCCGAAGGCCGTTCTTGACGAGGTAGCGCGCGAGCGTCTCGCGGATGTCGCGATGGTCGTCGACGACGAGGATATGCGGGCTCGGGGTATTCACGAATGCGCTCCGACTGGTGTCCACCGGCTTTCTGTTGCGGGTTTAAGCGGGATCCCGCCCGATTTCATTGCCATTCATCATGATCCGCCAGGCCAAGTTGTAACAAGATGTATCAGATGGCCCGATCCGGACAAACGGCGACAACTGCACGCTCCCGCCGGCACAAAAATGCGACAGGTCGCGCCCACATTGAGCTCATCCCACAGCGGCATGTCCGCCGCATTGTGAAGAAGGAGAGCCAAGATGAACAAACTTGCGACTGTTTCGCTTGCCGTTGTCGCCCTGAGCCTTGCGGGGACAGGCATCCTGGGCGGCGTGTCCGCCCATGCCGGCGACCGCGCGGGGTGGCAAGAGGGCGGAGGCCCGGGCCAGCACCGGATGATGCGTGGCGGTCCCGGCGGGGACCGGCACATGCAGCGTCTGTTCGACCGCTTTGATGTCAACGCCGACGGTTCGATCAGTTCCGCGGAAATCGAAGAGGCGTCCGCCGCCAACTTCGCCGGGGCGGATACGGATGGGAACGGCAGCCTGAGCCTTGACGAGATGAAGGCGGGGTTCCTGGAACAAAGCGCCGATGCCAGGATCCGGGCTTTTCAGAGACTGGACCGTGATGGCGACGGTACCGTGACAAGGGCCGAATATGACAGAGTGTCCGACCGGATGTTCGCCCGCTTCGAGCGCCGGGGGCAGGGGGCCATGAAGCCGGGCCAGGGCCCGGATGAAGGCAAGGGCCAAGGTCAAGGCCTGGGCCAAGGTCAACGTATGGGCGAGGGACGCAGGGCCGAAACCGGAGACCGCGGCAATGGCGGCAGCCGCTTCGGGGATGACGGCCGTCGAGCCGGCCCGATGCGGATGATGGTCGAATTACTCGACCAGAATGGCGATGGGCGTGTCACCCGCGAAGAATTCGACGCCGTGCGCGGCGAGCTGTTCGCGGCCGCCGATGCCAATGGCTCGGGTTCCTTTGCGCTGGAGGACTTTGCACCGGCCTGGTTGGCGATCAACGACAGCCGGGTGGTGGCGATGTTCCAGCGTCTGGATGAAAATGGAGATCTGGCGATCTCCCCGGAGGAGCGCTCCACCCAAGCAGCGCGCATGATGAGCCGGCTCGACAGCAACGGCGATGGTGTCGTGACCCGAGCGGATTTCAAGGGCGGCAAGAACGGCCGCCATCACGGCAAGCAGGGCGGTCAGCGCGGCTAAGCCGGCCAGCGGTTTCCTGGGCGCCCGGTCCGCCCGGTGCTCTCCGGTCCCGTCCGGAAGAGCCGGGCTGACCGGCGCCGGGCCGTTCTGTGCGCCCTCCCACTGCTCTGCTGCGGACCGTAAAGGCGCTGTCCGGGAGATCGAAGCGCCGGATTATCGTAATTTTCACCTCCTCCTTGCAGGATACCGCCGAGTGGCAGGGAGGAGTATGGGCAATGCCGGAACACGCGCTGAGCACGCTGATTGATGAGATCGCAGCAAGGGGCAAGGTCGCCAGCGAGGATGTGCGCCGGCTGCGGCAGGCGATTTACGGCGGCGATGGTGCTGTCAGCCTTGCGGAAGCGGCCGGGCTGTTCCGGTTGAACGAGCAGGTCTCGGATGCCGACTCCGCCTGGCACGAGCTGTTTCCCGAAGCGATGGCGGATCTGCTGGTCCACCAGGTGCACCCGGCCGGCTACATCACCGAGGATTTGGCCGCTTGGCTGATCCGGGCCGTCTCTCATGACGGGCGCGTGTGCACCCGCACCGAACTCGATGCTGTCATCCATGTCCTGGAAAAGGCCCGCCAGGCTCCGCGAGCCCTTGAGGTCTTCGCGTTGCGGATCGTGAAGGACTCGGTCATCAGCGGAACAGGTGCAACCCGTGGCGGTCACGATCTTGAGCCCGGCGTGATCTTGGATGGAGAGGTGGAACTGCTTCGCCGTCTGCTCTATGCCGGGGCAGGGTGCGGCAGTATCGCGATCTCGCGTCCCGAGGCGGAAGTTCTGTTCGATATCAACGAAGCCACGTCGCAGGCCCGCAACGCACCGGCCTGGTCGGAGTTGTTCGCAAAGGCGATCGCCAACCATGTGATGGCCCTGTCAGGTTTCACCCCGCCGCCGCGGGAGGTTGCGCTGGCCCGGGAGGACTGGCTGGCCGGTGAAGGTGGCTTCGATGGGGGCATGAAAGGGTTCTTCCGTGCGATGTTCGGCGGGGGGCTGGCCGGCATTCGCGATGCATATCGCGAGGATGAGCCGGATGCGGCGGCCGCGCGCGGCGCAGCCATGGAAGCCGAAATTGCCGTCAATGAAGTCGTCACCGAAACGGAGGCCGAATGGCTGGTCGAGCGCATTGGCCGCGACGGCGTGCTGCATGACAATGAAAAGGCGCTGTTGCGTTTCATCAGCGAGGAAAGCCCGGTCATCCATCCGGCTCTCAGGGCGCTTTTCGAGAAGGTGTGATCCTCTGCGTAAACCATTGACAACGCCCGGCATTGGCTGCCGGGCGCAGGTTGTTACTTGCCGGATTTGCTACCCCTGTTGAACGCCTGATCGGCGTACAAATAGGCAAGCGGGGCACTCAGAATAACCGTGTTCAGCAGCGGGAATGCAAGTTCAGCCATGTGTGTATCCATGTTTCAGAGTTACTTTTCCCCCAAGTATTTTTATTTGGATGATTTACGGATACGCGGTCATTCTGGTTTTCGTTATCGTGAATGTGCGTCAAAATGACATGGTGTAAACTTTGATTTACGCAAAGATGTGATATAAGAATATGGTGTGTATACATAAGAATACATAAAACTCCGATTGAATACATTTAGTTGGTTGCGCGCAACCGGTCGCAGTCGGTGAAAAAGACGTCCATACGCCTTGGGGCGGACAGCCCTGTGCCATTGCCCGCTGCCCTTGCGGTGACACGTCAAGCTGACGCCGGTAACGGTGCCCGACCGCTGCACACCGAGTGATCCGCCCGGCTGGCATCTTAAAAACCGCACATGTGACCCCAGATGGTGCAGGCTAGGTTCAAGCCGTCTCATGGAAGGGTTGGAGACGGGGGTGCTCCTTGCGGTGCCACCATTCCCGCAGCTCTGTACAGAGCACGGTGCCGTTGTCCTCTTTCAGCACAAGCCGGAAGACGCCGTCGAGGTCCACGCGGGCGCCGGAGGGAATGCGGGTGAAAGCGGCCCGCCATCCGGCGATCACCACACTGCCCGACAAGCTCCAGATCTCGCTTTCGAAGGTCACGTCTGCCTGGGCTTCGGCGGCACCGGCCTGCCAGTAGGACCGGATGGCGGCGGTGCCTTTCAGGGGTGGGTCGAACGGCGTTTCGTGATACGCCGCAGCGCTTCCGAAAAGCGCGGCCACGGCTGTCGGGTCGCCGTCGATCCAGGCTTGCCCGTAGGCTCTCAGCCATTCGGCGGCGTCTTGTTTGGGGATCATCGCGTGTCTCCTGATGGCAGGGACACAGGTCTTTGGGGCCTCGAGTTAAGGTGAGGTCAAGACTATTCGGCGCGCGGCATGGCTCAGGCGGGGGCCGCTTCCAGCAAAAGCTTCGGGATCCTCTGGAAACTGGCCCGGGCCTGATCCATCAGCTTGACCAGGATCTTCGCATCGCGCGGACTGGTTTGCTCGAGGACCTGCCGCGCATCCCTCAGCAGCAAGAGGCAAACGAGCGGGTTGTCGTGAAAACCTGCGCTGAGGGCGTGTTCCGCTCCGGCGAGAACCCCGGTCTCGTCTCCGCTCAACAAGGCGTGTTTGGCGCTGACCGCCGCGCGGCAGGCCTCGGGCAGCGGTGCCCCCGCATCGGCCGAAAGGCTTTTGAGACAGGCCATGACCTCGCCGCGCCGGGGGCCTGATTGGGTTTCGGAGATGATGAGCGCGAATTCCCCCAGAAGCTGCCCCGCCATCGTTGTCCAGACCGCGGATCCGCGGACGCCCGTCCGGCGCAGGGCCAGTTCGGGAAAGGGCCACGCAGACCTGTCCGCGTTGCAATACAAAATGCCCTGCCAGAGCAGGCGGAGGGCGCCCGGCAGGTCGCCGTCCGCCTTTTTCATCCGGGCAAAGTTGGACACGGTCTGCAGGCGATGAATATCGATGGACTCGAGCCGGTAGCGGTCATGGAGGACGCGGTCCAGCCGCAGGGACAGCATCAGCTTCGCCGTGTCTTCGCCGCGCTCGTTGAACTTGAAATGGTGATAGGCTTCGGCGGAGGCGAGAAACGATGAAATCGTCAATTGGGTGGGCGCCGCCAGCCGGGCTCCTGCCAGAAGCTGCCGGATTTCCGAAAAGACCTGCGCGGATTGGCGGCGCGCTCCCTGGCGGGCATGAGAAAGGGCTGTCTTGCGGCGCAGGGCGCAGGCCTGCAGGGCGATGATGTCCGTTTCCGGTACGATCCGCATCAGCTCTTCGGTAAACTGACGGTCGAACGAGGCGGCGTCTGGCTGGCCGGACGCGGGCTGCAGGGCACGTTGGGCGGTGTCGAGCAGCCGCGCCACCTGCGCGCTCCCCTTCCTTGTCGCAACCCTTGTCCCGGCGGGGCTTCGTCTCGGCGCGGTCTTGCCGTTTCCGGGCGTCACGCGGGGATCTCTTCACGGATTTTGGACGCGCAATAGTGCAGCAGGAGGCGGCCACGGATGTTCAGCTTGGTCGGCGGGCAGGGGGTGAGGCCTTCATTCCATTGCTTGGGGCATGAGCCGCCGCAGATCGGCAGGATTTCACAGGACGCACAGGGCAATTCGCCCGATTTCACATTGCCCAGATACTCCGAAAAGATCTTGCGCTTGTTCGCATCTATTCCCTCGGCCAAGGTGCCGATCTTGTAGGTATTGTCAGACCCGTAGGCTGGCACATAGGAGACTTCCGTGCAGTCGAAGGCTTCCCCGTAGGCATCGACCAGCAATCCGTTCTTCATCGCGGCCATGCAGACGACGTTCTTGCGGTTTGGGACGAGACCTGAGCGGAACCCCCTGTTCACCAGATAGGCGAGGCAATTGAGTTCCCATTTCGCGTAACGAGCCAGTTCCACGGCCTGAAGATGCGCATCGTTGCCCCAGGAATGGACCGGCGCGGTGTAGAACCGGATCCGCTCTTGCAGCCCGTCAGATGCCAAGCGGTCGATCAGCGCGAACACGCCCTCCACATTGTGCTCATCCACATTGGCGCGGATGTTGATTTGAAAATCGATGTCCGGGTGCGTGGCAACCTTCAAGAGATTGCCGTAGATCCGGTCGAAGGAGGGTTGGTTTTTCTTTGTGAAACGGCGCTTGTCGTGAAACTCCCGATCGCCGTCGAGAGTGATCTCGACAAGCCGGACACCGGCTTCACGCGCCAGCTTCAGGGCCGTGGGCACGGTAAGCTTCATGCCGTTCGTGACCACTTTCGCGCCGTAGCTGCAACCGGCTTTTGCGGCGGCTTTCTCGAATGCGACGCTGAGCTCGTAAATCTTTGAAAGCGCGTTGAGCGGTTCGGCCCCGAACCAGCCGACCTGAAAATGCTCGAACCGGCCGGTTTCCAGCTTCTCGGAGACCATGGTGACCAGTCGGTCCGTGTCGAGATCGTCGAGTTTCTGGCTGGTATGGGCCTGGCCGCAATAGCCGCAGCCAAGCTGGCACGAGGCCGTTGGCTGAATCACCAGATAGAACTGGCCGGTGTCTTCCTGCGCGGCCCGGTTGCGGTCCAGGATGACGGTCAATTCGTCTTCCTGCTCGGGGACAAGCGCCTCGATGGACATGAGCTCGTAGCGCAGATCCCCCGGTAGATCGTTGCCCGAAAAGTCCGGCGCGCTGAGCAGGTCCCAGCCTTGCGCGCCAATCACCCTTATTTCGCCGGTCCGGCCGGACAAAAGGACATGTTTGGTGTCACCCGAGGCAAAATCTCCAAAAGGCTCGGACGCGATGCAGTACTTGGACAGCTTCAACATTCACCTCTCCCGATCCCCCCGTTCCCGGCAGACGGCGGCCCGCTTGGACGCTTTTCCGCATCGCGGTCCCGGAGCCGCTTTTCGAAAACAGCTTCGGGACCGCGACGCCCGCTTCGCGCAAGTTGCATGACCGATAGGTTGTGCGGCAGCCGGTCAGCGGAGGGTCTTCACAAACGCCTCGGAGCCGCAGCCGGAATCGCAGCCGAGGTTGTGGCCCGCGACTTCCGGTCCGGTTTTCAGGATTTTCTGGAGTTCAAGCTGACCGCCCTTCGACGCGGCGAAGTTCTCCAGTTCAATGACCCGCTTGACCTTCATGTCGCGCTCCGCGCCGAGCGCAAGGGCATCACAGCCGGAATCGCAGGCCAGGTTGCCGGCCGCCGCCTCCGCCCCGGCGGCCAGACCGCCAATGGCGACGCCGCTCTTTTTCATGTTTTTCAAAGCCGCGCCAATTCCCACCTGGGCATCGGCTAGAAGTTTGGCAACTTCATTGTCTTCCATGATCATCTCCCTTATAAGTAAAGGTGACTTTACGTCACTCGCGGAAGTTATCACCACTTAAGATATATGTCAGTATAAAATTTAAATTAGGAATTGCGTCCCGTTTGGGGCCGAGGCGTTTGTCCGCCCGCCCCCAGCCCCCCGTTGCCGTGTCCCTGCACACGACCCCTCCATGAGTGTTCCGCCGTCGCTCGCAAGGCGATCCGGGGCCTGCTCCCAAACTAAAATTTCCCGCGCCGGAAGGGGCCGCCGGATCTGCGCGCCGGATTTGCGCGAAAGGCACCTGCGACCGGTCGGAGGGCAGGGATGGCCGGCAGGGCGGGCGCTGGTCCGGCGAGCCGCGCAACGGCTCCCCAGCACGCTGAGTGGGGCGGTCCGGTTGTCGCCGCCCGGCAATCGCCGGCCGCTATCGCCACCGATGCGTTTTTTGGCAAAAAGCGCTTGCGCTGCGGATTATTGTCGCTTATCTACGCGCTGCCCAAATTCGCACGTGCCCGTGGCCGTTCATGGGGTTCGACACTTGGATCTGTCCATAACTCGGATCTCTTAAGGGGTAGCTGCCGTAAAACACCGCCAAGGGGCGGGGCAGTCAATCCGGACGGCTGAAAGCAACGACGTAAGAGGGCCCTTTTGGTCTCTGCCGGGGTCTCCAACCCCCGGGGTAACAGAAGAGGCACTTGTTACATCCTTGCCCGACGTGCGGTTCGGTCTTCCGATCCAATCAACGGCATTTCCGACGCGGGAAAGCGCGCTGCTCCAGTTCGAGCGGTTTCGCCCAACCGTCGCTGTTTAAAGCCGCTCCCCCTCGGGCTCCAAACCTGAGGCGGACGAGTGCTTTTGCAGCACCCTGCGACGTGAACCTGCAGCGCGCCGAACAGCATGCGCGCGGCTGCAGCTGAAGATATGGAAAGGGGGCTACCCCATGAGCGAACGCATCCGCGACTTTTTGCGCCGCCGCGATGACGATGGACCCTGCGTGGTCGTCGATCTCGACATTGTGCGCGACAACTACGAGACCTTTGCCAAGGCTCTGCCCGACACGTCCGTCTATTACGCTGTCAAGGCCAATCCGGCCCCGGAAATCCTGAGCCTTCTGGAAAGCCTCGGGTCGTCTTTCGACTGCGCCTCGGTCGGTGAAATCGAAATGGTTCTGGCGACCGGAGCGTCGGCGGACCGCATCTCCTACGGCAACACCATCAAGAAGGAACGCGACATTGCGAAAGCCCATGCCTATGGCGTCCGCCTTTTCGCCGTGGACTGCCCCGAAGAGGTCGAAAAGATCGCCCGTGCCGCACCCGGATCGCGCGTCTTCTGCCGCGTCCTGTGCGATGGCGCCGGCGCCGAATGGCCGCTGTCCCGAAAGTTCGGATGCGATCCGGCCATGGCTCCGGATGTCCTTGAACACGCCCACCGGCTCGGTCTCCAAGCCTATGGCGTCTCGTTCCATGTCGGCTCCCAGCAAGCCAACCTCCAGGCCTGGGATTTCGCTCTCGCCATGGCAGCCGGGGTCTTCCAGGAAATGGCGGTTCGCGGGATCGACCTGAAAATGGTCAATATGGGTGGCGGTTTTCCGACCCGCTACCTCAAGGATGTGCCTGGCGTTCCGAGCTACGGCGCTGCGATCTTCGGTTCCTTGACCAAGCATTTCGGCAACCGCCTGCCCGCCACCATCATCGAGCCGGGCCGCGGCATGGTGGGGAATGCGGGCCTGATCGAGGCCGAGGTGGTTCTGATCTCCAAGAAGTCGGAGCAGGATGAGGTGCGCTGGGTCTATCTGGACATCGGCAAGTTTCATGGCCTGGCCGAAACCATGGATGAGGCTATCCGCTATCCGATCCGGACCGAAAAGGACGGTGCGGAAACCGTTCCTTGCGTGCTCGCCGGACCAACCTGCGACAGCGTGGACGTGCTCTATGAAAAGACACCGTACCCTCTGCCGGTCAGTCTTTCGATCGGCGACAAGGTTCTGATCGAGGCAACGGGCGCCTACACGACCACTTATTCGTCGGTCGGGTTCAACGGTTTCGCCCCCCTTGCATCCTATGTGATCTGATCGGCGGGCATTATCATGTTCGATATTCTGGACGAGGCGCCGCAGCACTGCGGCGCCCGCGAGGCTTTGCTCGACCTGTGCTTTGGCCTCGACCGCCGCGAAAAGACCAGTGAGCGGCTGCGCGAGGGCCGGGTGCCGGCCTTCGCCTTTTCCGCCGTGACCGGCGAGGGGGAACTCGCCGGAACGGTCCGTCTGTGGCTTGTGCGCGATCACGCGGAACGCGTTGCTCTTCTGCTTGGCCCGCTTGCGGTCGCCCCGCAGTTGCGCGGCCGGAAGGCCGGCGACCGGTTGGTACGGCATGCGTTGACGCGCGCCGCGATCGGCGGGTTCGGTTCGGTGTTGCTGGTTGGGGACTTGGCCTACTACCGGCGTTTCGGCTTCGCACCCGGTCTTTTGGACCGGGCTGCGTTGCCCGGACCCGTCGATCGTCATCGGTTCCTTGCCGCCGACCTGATCCCGGGTCATGCCGCCACGTTGACGGGCTGCCTGAAGGCCGCTGGCGACTTGTGCCCCTCCGGCACGGGCACGGGGCTTTCCGAGCATCTCCTGCTGCCGCGCCGGGGAAGGTCCCGTAGCGGTTGATCCCTTGCCCGTCATACGTATGTGTGTCGGGGACGGCATCTTGTGCCCGGCCGGAAGCCGGGCACAACACGCTTGCAAAAGCGCAATTTGTGCGCTTTTTATCAACGAGTGATCCGTTCGTCTGAAGAAGGGCCGGACAGATGAAGGCCGGAGCGGTGCATCCGGTGCGATAGACCATAGGAGAAATGCCGACAATGACCGATGACACCGGTGATACCCCTGCCAAAACGCCCGCGGACAAGCCGGCCGCCAAACGGCGCAGGGCCAGCGCCAAGCCCGCCCAAGCCAAGCCCGCCCAAGACAAGCAAATTGCCGCGCGCAAGACATCGCCGCGCCGGGCCTCCGCTGCGAAAAAGCCGGTGGCTAAAGCGGCGTCCGGTCAGCCCGATGCGGCGGTCAAGGCGGACTGGCCGGTGCATGGCACGATCACCGGCCCTATGGTCATGATCGGGTTCGGGTCGATTGGAAAGGGCACCCTGCCGCTCATCGAGCGTCATTTCAACTTTGACAAGACCCGTTTCACCGTCATCGACCCGGTCGATACCGATGCCAAGCTGGTCACAGAGCGGGGTTATACGTTCGAGAAGGTGGCTCTGACCCCGGAGAACTACGAGCAGATCCTCACCGGCTTGTTGACCGAGGGCGAGGGGCAGGGCTTTTGCGTCAACCTGTCGGTCGATACGTCCTCCCTCGACATCATGAAACTGTGCCGCAAGCTCGGTGTTCTTTACATCGACACGGTCGTCGAACCCTGGGCGGGGTTCTACTTCGATGACAGCGCCAAGGCTTCCGACCGCACCAACTATGCGCTGCGCGAAACCGTGCGCAAGCAACAGAAGAAAAACCCCGGCGGCACCACCGCGGTTTCCTGCTGCGGCGCGAACCCGGGCATGGTGTCCTGGTTTGTGAAGAAAGCACTGGTCGATATTGCGACCGACACCGGTTTGAAGTTCGAAGAGCCGTCCTCCCGGAAGGACTGGGCCAAGCTGATGAGCAAGGTCGGTGTCAAGGGGATCCATATCGCCGAACGCGACACGCAGCGGGCGAAAGAGCCCAAGCCCATGGAAGCTTTCTGGAACACCTGGTCGGTCGAAGGCTTTTTGTCCGAAGGTTTCCAGCCGGCCGAACTGGGCTGGGGCACCCATGAGAAATGGAAGCCGAAAAACGCCAAGGAACACAAGAAGGGCTGCCGGGCGGCGATCTATCTGGAGCAGCCGGGGGCCAGCACCCGCGTGCGCACCTGGTGCCCGACCCCCGGCGCCCAATACGGTTTCCTGGTCACCCACAATGAGGCGATTTCGATCGCCGACTACTTCACGCTGGAAGACGGAAAGAAGCTGAAATACCGGCCCACATGCCACTATGCCTACCATCCGGCGAACGTCGCCGTGCTGTCACTTCATGAATTGTTCGGCTCGGCCGGAAAGATCCAGGAGACCTTGCACGTTCTCGACGAGACCGAAATCCAGGATGGGGCCGATGAACTTGGCGTGCTGCTCTATGGCCATGGGAAAAACGCTTACTGGTACGGCTCGCAGCTGACGATCGAGGAAACGCGCGAACTCGCCCCGTATCAGAACGCCACCGGGCTTCAGGTGACTTCGGCGGTCCTGGCCGGCATGGTCTGGGCGCTGGAGAACCCGGAAGCGGGCATCGTGGAAACGGACGAGATGGATTACAAGCGCTGCCTTGAAATCCAGATGCCGTATCTCGGGCCGGTGAAGGGCTACTATACAGACTGGACGCCGCTTGAGGGCCGTCCGGGCTTTTTTCCCGAAGACCTCGACACGACCGATCCCTGGCAGTTCAAGAACATTCTGGTGCGCTGATCAGCTGACCGGTCAAACGAATGCGGGCGATGGTGCCGCCGGATCCGATCCGGCGGCCTCGTCTTCGGCGGCCGCCGCGAGCGGCAGCGGTGCGGTCAAGACCGTTGGCGGGGACATGGCCGCATTAAGCTTTGCGATTTCGTTCAAGGCACGGGCACGCACCGTCTCGCGCTTCCGCTTGTAGGCCATGACATCATGCAGCCGGACTCGGGGTTCGGCACCGTGGTACACGTACTCGATTTTCTCTTTGGCGAGGAAGGCGTCAAGATGGCCCAGCGGAACGTAAAGCAGGGCCGCGGCTTCGGGCCGCGAGAGTTCCAGCATGGTTCTCAAGTCTTTTCTGACGGTCATCGAACGCCTCCTGCATCGAATGATCATCAGTGTAGCCACTTCAAAAGGCTGCCGTAAATCGCTGGAAAACCCGATGGAAGTTTTCGCTAGTCAAAACAACCTAATGCCCAAATACTATTTGTTTACTTTTTATTAACATCATCGAACCTTGAATAAATCTTGGGGTGTTGGGCAGGTATTGGTGCGGCTCTTCTGTTTTCGCGGCTTGGGGGATCAGGGGAGAAGGCGCAGGACATCCACGGCCTGTCCGCGTCCCTTCACCTGCTGCGAACCGACATCGGCAATCCCGATATCGCGATCCAACTCGCCGGCCACCTCGCGCGAGCAGAGGATGATGACCTCGGCGCCGGGATCGATTTCCTTGCCAAGGCTTTCCAGCCGGGAGGCGATGTTCACCGTATCGCCGATCACCGTGTAGTTCACCCGCTCCGGGGCACCGATATCCCCCACGACCAGCGGGCCGACGTGCAGCCCGATCCGCAGGCGCACGGGCTGAAGGCCCCGGGCCGCGCGGGCACGGTTGTCTTCCTTCAGGGCGCGGGCGATCGCCAGCGCAGCATGGGCGGCTTGTTCCGCCGGATTGTCGATTTCCTCCGGCGCGCCCCAAAACGCCATGACGGAATCCCCGATATACTTGTCGATCGTGCCGCCATGGGCTCGCACCTGGCCGCCAATGAGCGCCAGATGGTCATTGATGAAGTTCGCCGTCTCGCTGGCCGTTGCCCCCTCGCACACGGAGGTAAAGCCTGCGATATCGGTAAACAGGACGGCGACCCGGCGGGTTTCGGGCGGGGCCTCGGCCCGGCCTTCGGCCAGGAGCTTTTCGACGAGAGCCTTGGGCACATAGCGGTTGAACGCCCTCAGGCCCGCGACCATTGCGTTGAAACCCCTTGCCAGACTGTCGAGTTCGGTGATCGGGCTTGGCGGCAGAGGAGCCACATGCTCCAAATCCAGGCCTGCGACCCGGTTCGCGCTCTCGGCCGCGCGGCGCACCGGTTTGGCAATGGAATGAGCCAGAAGGGCCGCGCCCACCAGCGACATCCCGAGCATGGCGATGCCCATCAAAAGGGCCTGGTAGAGTTCGTCGAAAGAGTGCTCCAGATAGGCGGCGGGAAAATCCGACCCGACCGTTACCGGCAGAGCGCCAAACTCTTCCGCGGTGACTTCGGTGACCAGCAGACGGCGTTCGCCCGTATCTGACACCCCGACCCGCAGGGTCATCCGTTCGGGCAACGTATGACTCGCTTCCAGGATTTCCATACTGCCATAGGCGCGCAGGAACGGATCGGGAGCCTGATCCAGCGGGACCATGGGCGCGCGTACCGACCGGTCCGGACGAACTTTAAGCAGGTCCGGGTGGGCCAGCAGATGGGTGTCATCGTAGATCAGGTAGACCTTCAGGTTCTCGCCCGATATCCGCGCCGTGAAAGCCGACAACAAATCGAGCGACACCCCGACCGCGACCGTTCCAAGGAAGGTGCCGTCTTTCCAGACCGGCAGAATGTAGGTCACAAGGCTCTGATCCATGGCGGCCCTGTAGGACACCGGCGTCCAGAAGGCCTCACGGCCACCCTCCCATTTGTCGGGGGTGCCGAGGGCTGCGGGAAGTCCGTCGCGGGGGACGCGGGCCGTCACCAGAACACCGTCATCGGCGCCGCGTTGGATCACGATCGCGCTCGCGCCGGCCGGGATGATGGCGATGAGCGATACCTGAGGTGTTCCGGCCAAGCTGCCGAAGGTGAAGGCACCGAGGCCTTCGTCCCCCTCCAGCAGCACCGTGCCCGTCTTGATGGCACGCGAGATGAAGGCCGCCTGTTCCTCGATGTTGTCAAGCTGCCCGGTGAATTCGCGCCTCAGCGCGGTTATGCCCGTGGTCACGAGCTCAGCTCCCATCTCACGGGCGACCCGGTCCGATGTGATCGCCTGGACGGCGAGCACAAGGCCTGCCGTGGCGGCGACCAACAGGCCAATCACGACGGTCAGTGTCGGCGTGAGATGCAGATGGCGTAACAAGGGGACGGGATCCGGCTACGGTTCGTTGGGACTTGTGGAAAGGTATAGAGCCAACCCGTCGGTCCGCGCCAGATCTAAGTCCGCCGGAGCCGGTTTGATGGCGTGTCGTGCGGCGCTTGGACGTTTCCGCCGACCGTGAGGGAAATGGCGATCCCGGCCAAAAGAGTTGGGAAAACTACCACTAATGTCATTTACTGCAGTGCGAATTGTGACATCTGTTTTGGGAACCCGCAGCTCACTACAACTTTCGTATGAAAGCGTTTTT
Source organism: Roseibium aquae (assembly GCF_008711285.1). Lineage (GTDB taxonomy): Bacteria > Pseudomonadota > Alphaproteobacteria > Rhizobiales > Stappiaceae > Roseibium > Roseibium aquae. Next base: position 99,047 of record NZ_VXDC01000006.1, on the reverse strand, counting down.
CAAACCCTAGAGCCGCCGTGTCATGCGTATCCTGTCCACAGGCCTGTTTGTGATCCTCACATCGATCGCTGGAGCTGGTTTTCACGCAAACCTGGCATCGGCATCAGGCCAGGCGGAGGTCAGAATGGGGACCGACGACTGGCCTCCCTTCCGCATCCGGACCGAGTGGGGGTTCGTCGGCCTGGATCTTGACGTGATCAACGAAGTCGCCCGCCGCATGGAAATCAACGTACTTGCGCTGCGGTTTCCCTGGGGCCGGAGCTTGAAGTCGATGGAGGCGGGAACGATCGACCTGATGACCGGGCTGGCCTACAGGGCGGAGCGGGCCCAATACATTGCCTATACCGAAACGCCCTACTTCCAGTGCTCGACGGTGTTCTATACCCAAAAGGGGCGGGCGCGGGACCTGTCCGAGTACGAGGACCTGCGCCAGATGAGTGTCGGTTATGTCTTGCATTCCGCCTATTTCGAGCAATTCGATACGGACGAAACGCTCAGTAAAATGGGCGTTGCCGAAGAGATCAGCTTGATCGGGATGCTCAAGAACAATCGCCTCGACGCAATCATCGGGACCGATTGCCAATTGGACTACTTTATCAAGAGCGAAGGTCTCGACGAGGTTATCGAGAAGGCGGATTTTCGGCCGGGCAATGCCGTGGGCCTCTATATCGGGATCTCCAGGAAGTCTCCATGGGCCGCCCGGATCGACGAATTCAATCGCGTGATCCGCGAGCTTCTGGACGAAGGCTTCGTCGCCAATGCGGCCCACGAATACTACGGAAAGCTCGCTGTCCAATAGGTCTTGGGCGGCTCAACGCCCGCGCGGACCCGTGCCGTTCTTCCCGCCGACCCTACCGCCGCACCCGAACCAAAGGGGCCTTTCCGGACCGAACTGCATCTGCAGCACAGTTTTGTGTCTTTCCCCGGCTTCGGGGTGAGGATGTCGTTCGAATTGCTGCAATGAAGCAAAAGCTGTTCTCGACGGGCGCGCTTCAGCCGCGTAAAAGGCGGAAAAATCAAGCGCAAGCGGCGGGAGCGCCGCATCGTTGCGGGAGGCGTTGCGATGAAGCCGACCAATCCGGTCTTCACGGGGATTGAGACGACCATCTTTGAAACCATGTCCCGGCGGGCCATGGCCAATCAGGCGGTGAACCTGGGCCAGGGGTTTCCGGACGTCGATGGTCCGCAGGACATTCGGCAGGTGGCCGCCGAGGCCTTGATGGAGGGCCCGAACCAGTATCCTCCGATGCTGGGGCTGCCGGAACTGCGCCAGGCGGTCGCCGCCGCCAACAAGCGGTTCTATGATCTGGACGTCGACTGGACTCGTGAGGTGGTCGTGACGTCCGGGGCAACGGAAGCCCTCGCCGATACACTGATGGCTTTGGTCGAGCCGGGCGACGAGGTCATTATGATCGAACCGCTTTACGACTGCTATCTGCCCTTGGTCAAACGCGCCGGCGGGATTCCGGTGCGGCTGCGGGTGACCCCGCCGAAATGGGAGCTCGATATCGCCGCGCTCGAAAAGGCCTTCACGGAAAACACCAAGGCTATTCTCATCAACAATCCGATGAACCCGACCGCGAAGGTTTTCTCGCAGGAGGAATTGTCGCAGATCGCCCGGCTTTGCCGCGCGCATGATGTCTATGCCATCTGTGACGAAGTCTACGAGCATCTGGTGTTCGACGGCAATCTGCACCGCCCCTTGATGACTTTCGAGGGCATGAGGGAGCGTTGCGTGCGGATCGGATCCGCTGGCAAGACCTTCTCCCTGACCGGATGGAAGGTCGGCTACATCACCGGTCCGGCCCACCTGCTCGACCCGATCGCCAAGGCGCACCAATATGTCACGTTCACGACGCCGCCGAACTTGCAAAAGGCGGTGGCCTTCGGGCTGGCGAAGAACGATACCTACTATACCGGCCTTGCCGAGGATATGGCCGCAAAGCGCGACCGGATGGCGGCGGGGCTGAGCCGTCTGGGGTTTGAAGTGCTGCCCTGCGATGCAACCTACTTCCTGACCTGCGGAATCGCCGGGCTCGGTCTTGGCGAGGACGACGTGGCGGCGTGCGAACGCCTTGTCGAAGAGGCCGGTGTGGCCACGGTGCCGGTTTCCGCATTTTACGGGGACAATGCACCGGGCGGGTTCATTCGCTTCTGCTTTTGCAAGAAGGATGAGGTGATTGACGAGGCCCTGTCACGGTTGGAAGCCTATCTTTCTCCATCGGCCCGGTCGGCGGCAGGCTGACCGGCCCTTTGCAACTGCAATCCAGGAAAGTTGACCCATGGAAAATCCGGTCCTCGTCGAGGCAACCCGTGGCCCGCTGGTCGAAAGCCGGCACCGCGGGGCTCTTGTCATTGCCGACAGCGCGGGAAAGACCGTGTTCAGCCTCGGAGATATCGGGACGCCGGTTTTCCCGCGCTCCGCCATCAAGGCGCTGCAGGCCTTGCCGCTGCTTGAGTCTGGGGCGGCGGATGCCCTCGACTTTGACGATGCGGAACTGGCGCTCGCCTGCGCCTCTCACAATGGGGAAGAGGTGCACGCCAAATCCGCGCGGATCATGCTCTTGAAGGCCGGCCTGACCGAAGAGGCGCTGGAATGCGGACCGCAATGGCCCAAGCGCATGGAGGACGCGGCCAAGCTGATCCAGGCCGACGAGCAGCCCTGCGCGCTGCACAACAACTGTTCGGGAAAACATGCCGCTTTCCTGGGTCTCGCGCGGGTTCTGGGCGCTCCGACCGCCGGGTATGTCGCGCCTGAGCACCCGGTGCAGCAGGAAATCCGGATCGTTCTGGAACAGATGACCGGTCAGAAGCTGACGGCGGATATCTGTGGCACGGACGGGTGCTCGATCCCCACCTACGCGGCGCCCCTGGATGGATTTGCGCGGGCTTTTGCCGTCTTTGGAACCGGCGAAGGTCTGTCGCCCGGGCGCGCGCGCGCCTGCGAACGCCTCTACGAGGCTTGCGTCAACGAGCCCTACATGGTCGCTGGAGCCGGCCGTTTCTGCACCGAAGTGATGGATGCCTTCCGGGGACGCGTCTTCGTGAAGACCGGGGCGGAGGGTGTCTTTTGCGGATCCATCCCCGAGCTCGGCTTTGGTTTTGCCCTGAAATGCGAGGATGGTGCGACCCGCGCCGCAGAAGTGATGACCGCGGCGCTTCTTGAGGTCTTGCTCGATACGGATGAGGAGCAGGCAGAGGTTCTCGCGCGGCAAGTGACGCCGGAAATCCAGACACGCCGCGGTGTCCGCGCGGGCGAGGTTCGCCCGGCGCCGGACTTTTTGGCCGCGCTGATGTCGATCGGTTGATGTCCAGCCGTTTTCAGAAGGAACGCGATCATGAACACCCGTCCCGGCCTGTCCTGGCAGTTTACCCAAGCGATCACGCGCACCCCGGCGGACAGCGTGGCCAGGGGATTGCGGGCCACCGATCACGGCGATCCGAGCGGCGAAGCGTTCCGCAAGGAACACGCGCTTTACGTTGACGCGCTCAAGGCCGCGGGCCTTGAGGTCGAGGTCCTGCCCGCGCTTGAAGACTTTCCGGACAGCTGTTTCGTCGAAGATCCCGCCTTCTGCCTGCCGGAAGGGGCCATTGTCCTTCGCCCCGGCGCGGAGAGCCGGGAAGGCGAGGCGGCCGCGATCCAGCCCGATATCGAACGCTTCTTCGACATTGTGGTCAATTTGCCCGAAGGTGGCTATGTCGATGGCGGCGATGTTCTGATGCTGGATGACGAAATCCTGATCGGCCTGTCGGCCCGGACCGACCGGCAGGGGGCCGAAAACTTCAAGCGCATTCTGGAAGCCTGGGGCTACACGGCCCGGGTTTGTGAAACCCCGCCGGGGGTTCTGCATCTCAAGACCGCCTGTTCGACCCTCGGCGGGGGCGTCATTCTCGCGGCGCAAGCGATCGCGGAGAGTGGCCTGTTCGGGGATCGCAAGCTTGTGGTGGTCCCTGACGGGGAGGACTACGCGGCCAATGTCATCCGGGTGAACGATGTCGTGCTGGTTCCCGAGGGCTTTCCGCGCACCCTGGCGGCCGTGGAAGCGGCGGGGTTCAAGACCGTCGCCGTTCCAACCCATGAGGCGCGCAAGGTCGATGGCGGCCTGTCCTGCCTGTCGCTGCGCTTCGCACGGTCTTGAGCGCGGGCCTCAGCCCGCGATCTGGTTGCCTTCGATCGACAGGTTGGCAAAGGCCAGGGAGCCGTTGAGTTCGTTTGTGGTCTGATCCAGCCATCGGTAGCCCAGGATTGCGCCGCGGCGGCTGCCCTGGATCACATTGTTGGTGACAACAGCGGAACCCGCGCCGTCGACCACGGTGACGGCGATGCCGGTATCGCATTCGCGCAGGATGTTTTGCGACGCAACCAGATTGCGCATGTAGGGGCCCCAGCCCAGAAGCAGGCCGAACTTGGGCGCGCCTTCGATCACATTGCCGGTAATCGTCGTGTCGGCTTCCGCGGCGATCCCAATGCCGAACCCCGCGACCTCGGGCGGGTATGGACCGGTTTCCGACAGGTTGCGGATCAGATTGCCCGAGCAGACGGCCATGCGGCCGCCATCCATGAAATTCGCGATCGATATGCCCATCGTGCCGCCGTCGACAAGATTGTTTGCGATGATCGCACCTTGAAATCCGAATTCGGAATAGATCGCGGTCTCGCCGGACCGCACGCAGGAATTGCCAAGGATCTGAACATTCGAGCCGGCATTCGACCGGATCGCGGAGAAGGCGCAATCGGTCACGCGATTGTTGGAGATCACGACACCGTGGGCCCGGAACACGTTGATGCCGTTTCCGAATTGACCCGTTCCGCCATATTTCGCGCCGATCCGTTCAACCCGGTTGCCGGACACCAGCGTCCCGTCTTCGCCTTCTTGCCAGCGATGCACCCAGATGCCGCCATTGGCGCAGTCGCTGACGGTGTTGCCGGTGATTTCGAGGCCTTGTGCCTCGTTGGAGCGCAGACCCGCCTCCGCGGCTCCTGAAATCCGGCAGTTTTCCACGCGGCCGGAGCATCGGTCCAGCAACAGACCCATTCTGCTGGATCCGACGATTTCGCAATTGTCCAGCGTGATGTGCCGGGAAGCAATGAAATGCACCAGCCCTTCGGTGAAATCGCCGATGGTCCGGTTGGCTCCATCGAAGGTGAGGCCACGCAGTTCGACATGGCTGACACCTTCGGCTCGGGCCAGCTGGCCGCCCCCGCCTTGATAGATCAGCCGCGTGCGGCCGGGAATGCCGACGATCATCGTGCCGGAGGGAAAACGCAGGTTGGCGACCGGATAGGTGCCGGCCGGGACGAACAAGGCACGCCCCTTTTCCACCGCCCGGTTGATGGCGGTCTGAAACACCTGGCTCTGGTCGGACGTTGCGTTCGGTATCAGGCCCAGGTCTCCGGCATCGATCGACCCGCGCATCTCGGCGAGTTGCACCAGGGCCTGGGCGGTTGTGCCGGACAGGCACACGGCGGTTCCGGCGAGGAACATCCGGCGGCTTAGGGACGGATGTTGTGTCGGTTTCATGCGGATCGGGCTCCAGTATGTCCCATTATCGGACAGGGTGGGGTCTCGACCTCATGCCTCGCAAGAGCCGTGCCGCTTGGCGCTTTTTGTTCCCGAAACCGCTCAGAAAGGGCGTTTTGGAACCGGCCCGGGCGCGTGCGAGAGCGGATTGATCCGCATCAAGGACAATTCAGACGGCTAAGCATTACGCTAACCATGTAACGGGTGGGAGGACCCGGCATGATAACCATTCAAGATTGTATCGACATGAGTGGCCTGGATGAAGCGGAGGTCATGGCGCTCGCCGAACATGAGCACATCAGCGAGATCGCCGCGGCGGCTCTGGGTGCCTATCTCCTCGATCAGCCGCGCGGGGCCGTTCAGATCTCCGCCATGATCAAGGATGACATCCGCGAGGCGCTTGCCCGGGGTGACCGGCACCATGCGCGCGAGCTTTTCATGGCCCTGAGGCATTTCCTGACCGAGCATCGCGAGGCGTTCCACCTTGAAACCGGGCGCCGGATCTAGGGCCGGGATCCCTTTTCAAGGGACCGGCACCGCGCCACCTGGACCTGCGGGTTTTCAGCCGGGACCGATTGCGCACCCAAAGCCGATCGGGTCTCGGGTTGCCATGCATCTTCGGGCGCTTCTGACAGGACGCCCGACCCTCTAGTTTTTCAGCGCCGGCCATTTGGCGTTGGCTTGAGCGATGAAGCCCGGAATATCCCGGCTCCATTGGCGCTGCACGGATCGGGAATAGTTGAGATAGAGCGCGCCATCGACGACCTTGTACGACAAAGGATCGATACCGACCTTGTAGCCGCGGGCAACGCCGAAGGCGCAATAACCGTCATACCGGGGAGCGTACCGTTCGGGATCGCCAACGAACCTGGCTTTGTTTTCCGCCGTCGCGAAATGATAGGTCCGCCCGTTGTGAACGGTGCTGTGGCTGGCACTGCCTTCCACGGGCCGCCGGCCAGTGAAATACGACACTGGATCATAGCCGCTGATCGCCAGATCCGGGCTTTGCGCCTTCAGGTCGGCAACAAGCAGAAACACCGAGCCGGTCAAAAACACAGCGAAAAGGGCAAGGCGTGTGAGACTGAGCATGTCGTGGTCCCCGGTATGCATCCAAATCCGGCCAAGCCGTTCCCCGGCTGCCGCTCACCTGACATTGGAACGGACCGGCATTCACCGCAACCAACATGCCGGTGAGGCGGTCGTGAAGGGCGGTCCTGCCCTCAACAAAACTGTCTCAAGAGCGCAGGATCCGGTCCGTTTCCCGCAAGATGTGGATCGTGGCCGCCTCGATCCGCGGGTAGCCGGGGCGCGGATCATTCCGTCCGCGCGGCAGGGCCGGAACGTGAACGAACACGGCGGGGATGCCGAGACCGAGCGTGTCCCAAAGCGTGGCGTTGCACAAATAGGTTCCGGCATCGCGGGACAATTCGACGGCCGCGCCGCTGCGCCGGGCCGCGGCGGCCAGCCGCCGCACGGATAATGTGGAAGAACGGGATTTTGGACCTTTCGGATCGAGACAGGCCGAGGCGAAGCGCTGGCCGGCGGTGTCTGGTCGGCACCGCGTCGCGCGGTTGGCGGCGCGGGTCTCGATGCGGATTGTCCGCCCTTTGCCATCAACCCCGAAATGGACGACTGCGTCGGCTTTCACCTCCTCGGCGATCATCCGCGTTGTCATCTCGCGCGCGTCCCAAGCGGGCGTCAGGACAGCAAACACGAAGGCGTTGCTGGAGGAGCGGGGGAACCGCCGGGCCAGGTCCTTGATTAGCCTTTCCGTCGGATTGACCGGAACGCCGGGGAAGCCGGAAAACCCGGTCACCAGAATGGTCTTTCGCCCTGTCATGGGATATCGGCCAGGCCAATCAGCGCCGAGAGTTCGTCAACGGCAAGCGAGACTGCCGTTTCGCCCGCGCGCACGGAGCCTTCCAGTTCGGCAAGCCGTCCGGCGGTCTTCCGGTTGGACCTAAGCGCGTCCATCATCCGTTGTTGCAGGAGATCCCACATCCAGGCGACCTGCTGATCCGCGCGCCGGCTCTGCCACTCGCCCGTGGCCGTCATCTTGGACCGGTGCAGCTCGATTTGTTCCCAAAGGGCTTCGAGGCCCTCATTGGCAAGGCCCGAGACAGTGACGACCGGGGGAGACCAGGTCAGTGATTTGGGGGCGAGTATATGCAGGGCGGCCCGGTAGTCCGAGGCGGCCGCGCGCGCCCGGTCGGCCCCTTCGCCATCGGCCTTGTTGACCGCGATCATGTCCGCGATTTCAAGGACACCCTTCTTGATGCCCTGCAACTCGTCGCCCGCTCCCGGGAGCATGAGGACCAGGAAGAAATCCACCATGTCGGCAACCGTTGTCTCCGATTGCCCGATGCCGACGGTTTCGACCAGAATGACGTCGAAGCCGGCTGCCTCGCACAACAGCATGGTCTCGCGCGTCTTCGCCGCGACCCCGCCCAATGTGCCTGCGGACGGGGACGGCCGGATGAAGGCGTTCGGATCGACCGCGAGGCGGGCCATGCGGGTCTTGTCGCCGAGGATCGAGCCGCCGGTCCGTGTGGACGACGGGTCGACCGCCAGCACGGCGACTTTGTGGCCCCTGGCGGTCAGATTGGATCCCAGGGTGTCGATGGTGGTGGATTTACCGACGCCGGGAACCCCGGTAATGCCAACCCGGTGCGCCCGGCCAGTCAGGGGAAGAAGGTCCTGGATCAACAGGTGGGCGGTCCGCCTGTGCTCGATCTTCCGGGATTCCACCAGGGTGATCGCGCGGGCCAGCGCGGCCCTGTTGCCCGCGCGCAGGGCTGACGCCAGGGCCGCCGGATCTGTTCGGGAAAGAGTTTGTGTCGCCATGGCACAAGGCTTACCCGAGGAATCGCGACGGGTCACGGCGGAACTTGAACAAAGGCTGATCCAAGGTCTGAGCGGTGGACGGATCACGTGCGACGACGCCCGCAGCTTGCGTTTTGCGGCAATCAGGTTTTTCATCAGGCCTCACCAGACCGTCTGAAATGAGGAAGGCGCGCTGTGACACCCTTGAACTATCTGAAAGCGCCGATCTGGCTGCTTGGACTGGCGGGGACCGACAAATCGCCCCGCAAGAACCCTTTTCTTGGCAGTGAGCGGCTGAATGCCTGGGGACTGCATCGTAAGCGGGTGCGCCTCGCGGCCCGCATGGCCGCGCATCGTCGCAAGCTCCTGGGGCGGGCATTGCGGCCGGAGGATCAGGCATTTTTCGATGAGAACGGCTATGTGCTCGTCCGCGATTTTCTGCCTGCGGAGACTTACGCACAGCTCAAGGAAGAGGTGTTCGGCCAGCCCTTGCCCTGCCGCGAAATGCGGCAAGGTCAGGCCGTGACCCGCATGACGCCGCTTCCGCCCGATGTTCTCAAGAAGAACCCGGCTTTGAAGTCGGCGGTTCACGATCCGCGCGCCCTCGGACTGATCCGTTATGCTGCGGCCCAGGGCGGCGTGCCGATCTCGTTTTTGCAGACCGTCATCGTGGATCCGCACGGTCAGCCGGAAAAAGACCCGCAATCGGATGTGCACGCGGACACTTTCCACGCGACCTCAAAGGCCTGGCTCTTTCTTCAGGACGTGGGCGAGGACGACGGTCCGTTCTGTTTCGTGCCGGGATCGCACAAACTCACGCCGGAACGGCTGGAGTGGGAGTATCAGTGTTCGTTAACGGCGGCACGGGATCCGCGTTCCCACCACGCCAGCGGATCGTTCCGGATCCGGCCGGACGAACTGGAGGCGCTGGGTCTTCCCCAGCCAAAGCGCATGGTGGTGCCGGAAAACACTCTGATCGTGGCCGATACCTATGCCTTTCACGGCCGCACGCCCTCGCCGAAACCGACGATCCGGTCCGAGGTCCATTGGCACATGCGGCGCAACCCTTTCCTGCCGTGGACGGGCTTGGACGTGAAGGCCTTGCCCGGCGTGAAGGACCGGGCGTTGCCGCTGGCGCTGGCTGCCGAGGATTTCATGGAACGGCGCGGCGGCCGTGGCTCGGTGTGGCGTCCTGTCGGGGATATGCTGATCACCGATCGGCCGCGGGTGTAGCCCGCCGCCGTGCATTTGCCGTCAGGTTTTCGGGGTCCACAGGATCCGCTGGAGCTCGGCGTCAAAAAGCTCCTTTGCCGGCGGCAGCCGGTCGAACGGTCCCTGATAGCCGGGAATGGCATAGACCAGCTCGATATTCGGATGGCCTTCCGATGTGCAGATCGCCATGCCGCGCCACAGGTTGCGGCCCACCCGGCAATCGGCCGCCGCGGTACCGATCTCGGAAAAGGTCATCCCGATCCGCTCGCCATTCGGCCCGGCCAGATGGTGGGTCACGCCATGCACGGCGCCAATCCTGCCGTTCGGCCCCTTGAAGATCTGCAGCACTTGAAACCCGTCCGAATTGAAGGCGGCCAAAGCCCATTGCGTGTTGTCTTCAACCGCGCTCTGGATCCCCTCCGTGGTGAACCCCGGCAGGGCCGCTTCGATTGATTTCGGGCCATAGGCCGTTTCGGCGTTGATCCCGCCAACATGATCGTCATCGATCTGGATCAAGGTCAGGTTGGATGTCCTGAAGCTGCTGGCGGGTGTCTCGAGATCGCTCGAGGGAGAGCACGCGCCTGCGAGAAGGCACAGGCCCAAAAAACTTCCTGCAACGGAAAAACGCATCAAAACCACTTTCTCGGTCGGCACTGTTGGGGTGTCGTTCACGGTGGCGGCCTCTTAACATCGGCCGGACCCGCGCAAAAGCCACCGGTCATACAATTCACGTTTTTCGGCTTGCCGTTCGGAGTGCCGGGGCCGGTCGGAATGTGTATCCGCCAAACCGCCGCATTCCCGCCGAAAGCCGCGTCGGCGCCCGCCGCTGGCCTTTTCCGCTCAGGTCTCGTCCTTGCCGATCCATTTGGGCGTCGCAGGTGGCTCGTAGCGGTTGAACTGCGCGATCAGGTCTTCGGGTGTGGGGGCCACTTTCACCATGTCGCGCATGACCGGCTTCATGAACCCTTCCCGTGTCTGGTGGTCTAAGAACCCGATCAAACCATCATAAAACCCGTCAATATTCACGAAGCCGCAGGGTTTGCGGTGCAGGCCGAGCTGTCCCCAGGTCCAGATCTCGAAAATCTCTTCCATGGTGCCGGCCCCGCCGGGCAGGGCCGCGAACCCGTCGGAAAGGTCGGCCATCAGGGCCTTTCGCTCGTGCATGCTGTCAACGATATGGAGTTCGGTGAGCCCCTTGTGGGCGAGCTCCTTTTCCTCAAGCACTTTCGGCAGGACACCGATCACCGTTCCGCCGGCCGAAAGCGCGGCATCGGCGACCACTCCCATCAGACCGACGGACGCCCCGCCATAGACGACCGTCAGACCCGCTTCGGCTATAACCCGCCCCGTGGCGCGCGCGGCGTCGGTGTAAAGGGCGCGGGCGCCAAAACTGGAGCCGCAGAACACACAGATGGATTTCATTTGCCTTGTCCCGTGAGCAGGGGGGCGGAGAGGAGCGTGCACGGGCCATTTCGGTCCGCGCCCGCCGGCCGGTCAGTTCTTCGCCAGTTCGTCCAGCACCCGGGCCCAGGAGCGGATTCCCTTGTGAAAACTGGTCAGGTTGTATTTTTCATTCGGCGAATGGATCTGGTCGTCTTCCAGACCGAAACCGATCAAAAGCGTGTCCATGCCCAGTTCGCGCTTGAAATCGCCGACGATCGGGATCGAGCCGCCCATGCCGATCAACGCGGCCTCCACGCCCCATTCGTCATGCAGCGCCTTCTTGCCCTTGGCGAGAGCGGGCATGTCCGGGTCGAGCCGCAGCGCCGGGCTGCCGTCCTTGGCCAGAAACTCGACCGAGCAGTCCTCCGGGATTTTCGAGCGCACATAGGCGCGGAAGCTCTCGCGGATCTTGTCCGGGTCCTGGTCGCCGACAAGGCGGAAGGTGAACTTGGCGTGGGCCTGGGCGGGAATCACCGTTTTGGATCCGGCGCCCTGGTAGCCGCCCCACATGCCGTTCACCTCGGCTGTCGGCCGGGTCCAGATGTGTTCCAGCGGCTTGCGGCCGGTTTCGCCGCGCGGTTTGCTCAGGCCGATCTCGCCGAGGAACGTGTCGAGCGAAAACCCGAGCTTGTCCCACATCGCCGTGATGTCGTCCGGCATCTCCACCACGCCGTCATAGAACCCGGGCAGTGTTATCCGTCCGGTCTCGTCATGCAGGCCGGCGATGATGTTGGCGACAATGTGGTTGGGGTTTTGCGCCGAGCCGCCGTAGTGGCCGGAGTGGAGGTCGCGGTTGGCGGCCCGCACGACGATCTCGTCGCCCACCATGCCGCGCAGCATGATGGAGATGGCCGGGGTGGTGGCGTCCCACATGCCGGTGTCGCACACCAGCGCCAGATCGGCCTTCAATTCGTCCTTGTGCGCCTGGAGAAACGGATCCAGCGAAGGCGAGCCCGTTTCCTCTTCGCCTTCGAACAGGATCGATACATCGACCGGAAGGTCGCCCGTCTCGGCCATATAGGCACGCGCGGCCTCCACGAATGTCATGAGCTGGCCTTTGTCGTCCGCCGAACCACGGGCAACGATGATCTTCGAGCCGTCCTCGCGGGTGACCAGGGCAGGGTCGAACGGATCGCGGGTCCAAAGGTCCAGCGGGTCGACCGGCTGGACATCATAGTGGCCGTAAAAAAGCACATGCGGCCCGGGTTTGCCGGTCTTGCGGTGGCCCACCACCATGGGGTGGCCCGCCGTGTGCCGCACGCTGGCTTCGATCCCGATCGCCGTCAGTTCCCTGGCCAGCCACTCGGCCGCCTCCCGGCAGTCGTCCTTGTAGGCGGGGTCGGTTGAAATGGACTTGATCCGCAGGAGATCAAACAAGCGGTCGAGGCTCGCATCCAGATCCTGATCGATCCGGGCGAGGACGGTGTCGATGGTGCTCATCGCGCATCCTTCCAAGGGTGTTTTCAATAGGGCGGCCTTGAGCCGTGGGGCGCCTAACAGGCCATATCGCGGCGCAAAGCGCAATTCGTTTGTCAGTGGATTATCGATGTGTTTTCCGCGCGCTGGCTGTGTCCCCTCACATCATGCGGGGGCATTGGCTCCAGCGGAAAGACCGTCTCTGTCTTGCACCGTTTCCTGGAGTTGCTCCCGACAGCCAAAGCCCGCCTTTCGCTTGCCTGGTCCGGATCGCGCATCATCGCCACCAACCTGTCATTTGCCGCGTTTCAAAGACCCCATCAGTCCGCGCACCAACGCCCGGCCGAGGGAGCTTCCGAAGCTGCGCGCCGCGGATTTGAGGCCCGCCTCCAAAGCCGTGTCACGGCTGCGCCGGCGCTGGCCTTTCTGGGCGATGCTTTCGGGCCGGGACCGGTCGTCGCGGCCAAAGTCGGGCAGTTGGAAGCCGGAGCGGGTGCGTCTGGGTACACCCTCATCCCGCCAGGTTTTTTCTTCCAATCCGCGCTGGCGTTGCTCCAGGCGGGAGGTTTCATCGGCCCGCTGCGCGAGGATCTCATAGGCTGATTTCCGGTCCTTCACACGCTCGTACAGACCGAAAGCCGCGTTGGCCTGAATCACCGCCCGCCTTTCCGCCTCGGTGATTGGTCCGAGCCGGGACGAGGGCGGGCGGATCAGCGTGCGTTCCACGACCGACGGGATCCCCTTGCCTTCCAGCGTTGAAACCAGGGCTTCCCCCACACCCAGTTCCTGGAGGACCCGTTCCGTATCGAGGTCCGGGTTCGGGCGGAAGGTTTCGGCGGCGGCGCGCACGGCTTTCTGGTCGCGTGGTGTGAACGCCCGGAGCGCATGCTGCACCCGGTTGCCGAGCTGGGCCAGCACGGTATCGGGCAGATCCATCGGATTTTGTGTCACGAAATAGACGCCCACGCCCTTGGAGCGGATGAGCCGGACCACCCGCTCCACCATTTCGATCAGCGCCTTCGGGGCATCGTTGAACAGAAGATGCGCTTCGTCGAAGAAGAACACGAGCTTGGGCTTCTTCGGGTCTCCGACTTCGGGCAGCTCTTCGAACAACTCCGACAAGAGCCAGAGGAGGAACGTTGCGTAAAGGCGCGGAGCCTGCATCAGCTTGTCGGCGGCGAGCACGTTGATCAGTCCCCGGCCATCCGGTGCGACGCGCAAGAGATCGCGGATATCAAGGGCCGGTTCCCCGAAGAAATGCTCCGCGCCCTGGCGCTCCAGCACGAGCAGCCGGCGTTGGATCGCGCCGATCGATGCCTTCGAGACAAAGCCGTAAAGCTTGGACAGTTCCGAGGCCCGGTCGGCGAGATGGGTCAGGAGCGCCTGCAGGTCCTTCAGGTCGAGGAGCAGGAGCCCATTGTCGTCGGCCAGCTCGAATGCAACGTTGAGGACACCTTCCTGGGTATCGTTCAGCTCCAGCAGGCGGGACAGCAGGAGAGGACCCATTTCCGACAAGGTTGTGCGGACCGGATGTCCCTGGCTGCCGAAGACATCCCAGAAGGCGACCGGGAACGCCTCATACGTGTAGCGGTCCGCAAATCCGATCGTTTGGGCGCGCTTGTCCAGAAAGTCCTTGGGTTCGCCGGGCATTGCCAGTCCAGCAAGGTCGCCCTTGATATCGGCGCAGAAAACCGGGACGCCCGCCGCCGAGAAGCCTTCGGCCAGGATCTGCAGCGAAACGGTTTTTCCCGTACCGGTCGCCCCGGCGATCAGGCCGTGGCGGTTTGCAAGCTTCAATGCCAGCTCGATGTCCCGATTGGCCCCACCGATGAAAATCGAACTGTGATCACCCACGGGTGCCTCCTGAATGCGCTGCGAATCTGTCTGATCAGTTTGGCGTAAGCAAAGCACCCCGCAGGGCCCTTGTCACCGTCGACGCGCTGTCTCTTCTGGCGTATAGCGTGTCGAAATACGCGGCCCCATGGCCGCCTTGGCACGTCAGGGAGAAAAACGACATGCAGGACCTCATCGACCGGATTGCACAGGCAGCCGATATCTCAGCCGAAACATCCCGGAAGGCCATCGGGATCATCCTCGGTTTCCTGGAAAAAGCGGGCCCGGAAGACAAGGTTGCGGAGGTGTTCGCGGCCCTTCCCGGAGCACGTGAACTGGTAGATGAGAAGGCGGCCGAAAAGTCCGGCGGCATGTTGTCCGGCCTCGGCAATATGATGGGCGGGATGGGCGCGGCCATGGCCGCCTTGAACGAACTCACATCCGCCGGCCTTTCGATGGATGAGATCAAATCCGTAACCCAAGAACTCGTCGCTTATGCTAAGGAAAAAGCGGGGGAAGAGACCGTCGACGAAGTTATTTCAAAGATCCCGGGCCTAAACCAAATCGTGTAGCCCCATAGACGGTCATTGGTCCGGCGGAGGAGAAAGTGACAGATGGCCTATGCGATCAGTGAAATCGAGGGAATTGGTCCGGTTTACGCGGAAAAACTGGGGGCCGTGGGGATCAAGACCACCGAAGCCTATCTGGAGCGGGCGAAGGACCCGAAGGGAAGAAAGGCACTGGCCGAGGAAACCGGGATCGAGGAAAAGCGGATCCTTAAATGGGCGAATATGGCCGATTTGATGCGAATCAACGGGGTTGGCGAGGAGTATTCCGAGCTGCTCGAGGCCGCGGGTGTCGATACGGTCAAGGAGCTCAAGCACCGCAAACCGGAAAATCTGGCGGCGAAGATGGCTGAAGTGAACGAGACGAAAAAGCTTGTCCGCCAGGTCCCCAGCGAGTCGCAAGTGGTCAAATGGGTCGAGCAGGCAAAGGAATTGCCGCCGATGATGACCTACTGAACTGCCGGTCTCGTGACCCAAGACGCCTGGGCTGATGGCTCAGGCGTCCGCGTAAAAAAATCCCCGGCATGGCCGGGGATCTTGTTCAAACATCGGCCGCAGTATGGCCGGGACCGTTACACCCGGATCTGGCCGTAGCGCAGGGCTTCCACCACCGTGTGGGTCTTGTTCGATGCGTTCAATTTGACACTGGCGTTCTGCAGATGGGCATGAACGGTACGCTGGGAGATATCCAGAACCTCGGCGATTTCACCGGCCGTCTTGCCGAACGCGGTCAGCTCGAGCACCTTGCGCTCGCGTGTCGACAGGGCACCCGGCCGCTGGCCGGAGATGACGCCAAGGTCGCGCAGGCGCGAGAATGCCGCGGAGGACAAGACCTCAAGAGCCGACAACTCCCATTTGGTCGGCTGAAGCGCGGGTCCGCTGGCATAGACAAAGGCTTGGAACGGGTAGAGTTCGGTGACCGGGATCACCACGATCTGACTGCCTTCGCCAGCGGCCGCCAGCAAATCGGAGTGCTCCATGTCCCCGGCAGAAATGGTCCAAGTCATGGCGCGGTCGCTGGCAAGCCCCAGCATCAATGCGCTGTCATTGGCGGACAGGGACGTGCTTTCAATGCCGTCATTGCGTTGGTCGGGCCAGCGGAACCGTTGAACCAGGCTGTCGATGGGCCGGTTCGGCATCGGCAAACCCGTGATCAGAACATGGGTTGCGCCCATCCGTCTGAGGTTGGACTCAACGATGTCCAAAACGTGGTGGGCTGCGGTGGACTCGGAAATCGCTCTCAATTTGCTTTTGAGTTCGGTCTGGTCAAACATTGTGCACATCCATTATGTTCGCAACATTGCGCTGCTGTTTTTCACGAACCGCCACACCTGTTCAGGCAGGATTACGTAGCGTTCCGCCGATGGGTTTTTTTTATTTGCTTCGTTTGGTCGTTCGGTGGAAAGTTTTGCTTTCGACCTCCCGTCTTCGTTGTTGATTTTTTTCATGCCCATACGGCAGTTCTGATAAATTACAATATAATTGCGCAAGGTACCAATAGGGAAATTTGCGTGATTTAGCATTTCACGCCATAAACTTGGCATGATCCTCCACATTTGCCGCTTCCGCAGGTCCAGAGTGTAATGCGCGCGCTCTGCCGTAAGGGTCTGCATTGTTTCCCTATTTTGCCTTTCGGGTTGCTTTTGGACAGCCCGGTGACCGTGAAACCCCTGTGAAAAACGGATCTGTTGCTGGCCTGTGTCCTTCGGGCCAGGCGCCGTTTCTTCATAGCGCGATCTTGCGCCGGGCCGGGTGCCGGGGCGCGGCCAGGGCCGGATCGGACCGGTTTGTCCGTGTGGGGTGTGGCCTCCGCCCGGCACTGACCGGCGGGAGCCGTTGGCGGGTTGGTCTTCTGTTGAGTTGCCATGACTTCGAGTTCGGGACTAAAACCGACGCAATGGGAGACTGTGATGACCGACCTGACTGATTTCGAAATCCCCGAGGCGTTTCTGGGAGCGGACCGGGCCGATTGGCTGGCGGCCGTGGATGCCGCCTTGAAGGGGGCAAGCCGCGACCGGTTGCAGACCCGGACGGAGGACGGATATGCCGTCGAGCCGCTCTATCCGAAGCGGTCCGATGCGCAGCCGCAGATGGCGCGGCCCGCCGGGCGGCCGTGGTCGATCATCCAGCGGATCGATCATCCCGACGTGAAACTGGCCAATGCGCAGATCCTCGACGATCTTGAGGGGGGCGCCAGTGGTCTCGAACTTGTGTTCGCAAGCTCCTCCGGTGCGCAGCCGGGCGGCGGCATCTGCATGAACAGCATGGAGGATATGGACCAGCTCCTGTCCGGGGTCTATCTCGATCTGATCGATCTCCGGCTGGTCGCCGGTCATGAGGGCACCACCGTGCTTCCTCTGCTCGTCGCGTATTTGGACCACATCGGTCTGGACCCGTCGCGGGTGCGGATCCATGCCGGCTTTGACTATTACGGTCTGCTCGCCCGGCGCGGATGGGCCCTTGCCGGATTGTCGGACGGCGTCGCCCGCGCCGCCGATGCCTATTTCGCCTTGAGCCGCCTCGGGGCCACACCGATCCTGGCGGAAGCCGACGGACGGCCGTGGCATGATGGCGGCGCAAGCGCCGCGCAGGAACTGGGATGCGTTCTGGCCACCGGCGTCGAGTATTTGCGGGCCATGGAACACAGCCGGATCGATCCCGCCAGGTGGGCGGCGCTGATCGGCTTCACGCTTGTGGCCGATGCCGATCAGATCGGCACGGTCGCAAAGGCCCGCGCCCTGCGCCGCCTGTGGTCCTGTGTCCTTTCCGAATGCGGCTTGGAAGACCACGCCCTGGCCTTGCACATGCAGACCTCGCACCGGATGCTGACCGCAAGGGACCCTTTCGTGAACCTGCTGCGCAACACGGTTGCGGCCTTTTCCGCCGGGATCGGCGGCGCCGATAGCGTCGCGGTGCTGCCCCACACCTCCGCGGTCGGCTTGCCCGATGCCTTTGCCCGGCGGCTGGCGCGAAACACCCAGTCGATCCTCATCGAGGAAAGCAATCTGCACAAGGTGGCCGACCCGTCCGCCGGATCGGGCGCCATCGAGGCGCGGACCGGGCAGATGGCCGATGCCGCCTGGGCCTTCTTTCAGGAGATCGAGGCCAAGGGCGGGCTGGGCCGGGCGCTTGAACCGGGCTTCATTCAGGACAGGCTCAATGAGACACGCGCCGAGCGGGCCCGCGCGATCGCCAGCCGCAAACGGCCGGTGACCGGCGTGAGCGAGTTTCCCGATCTGGAGGAAAAGCCGGTTCTGGTGCTCGACGTGCCGATGCAGGATGTCGGCGAGGTGGACATGACGCAAACGCTGCCCGAAGCGGGCGGGGGCGCGCGGTTCGAAGCGCTGGTCAAGGCGTTCAAGGACGGGGCCCGGGTGGCCGAGCTCCAGGGCGGGCTGGGTGCGGAGGCCGCCACGCGGACGATCGTCCGGCCGCTTGACTGCCAGCGCGACGCCGAACCTTTCGAGGCCCTGCGCCGGCGCGCCGATCACGCCATGCGCGTGACGGGGCGGCGTCCGGCCGTCTTCCTCGCATGCCTTGGACCGCTCGCCGAGTTCACCGCGCGCGCGACCTGGACGAAGAACGCCCTTGCCGCCGGCGGCCTGGCCTCGGCCGGGGGCGAGCCTGTCGAGGGTTTGGACAGCCTTGTTGCGCAGTTCAAGCAAAGCGGCGCGCGGCTGGCCTGCCTCGTGTCGTCCGACCGCGTCTATGCCGAACAGGGACCCGCGGCGGCCACGGCACTGAAGGCGGCGGGCGCCGCCCATCTATATCTGGCCGGCCGGCCGGGCGAGCAGGAAGAGCCCTTGCGGGCTGCGGGCGTGGACAGCTTCCTGTATGCTGGGGGGGACCTGCTGACGTTTTTGCAGGACGCGCACCGGCTTTTGGGACTGGCGGAGGACGATGCGTCGCCGGCACAGGAGGACTTGGCATGACCCGCATTCCGGATTTTTCGAAGATTGCCTTCCAGAACCGTCTCGGCGCTGCCGCCCGTTCGCCGGAAATGGCGGACTGGACCACGCCCGAAGGCATCGACGTGCCGCCGGTCGTCACCGCGGCCGACATCGCGGATCTGAAACACCTCGACACCTGGCCGGGTCTTGCCCCGTTCCTGCGCGGGCCCTATCCGACCATGTATGTCCAGCAGCCCTGGACCGTGCGCCAATATGCGGGCTTTTCGACCGCCGAGGCTTCCAATGCGTTTTACCGGCGCAATCTGGCCGCGGGCCAGAAAGGGCTTTCGGTCGCCTTCGATCTGGCCACCCACCGCGGCTATGACAGCGATCATCCGCGGGTGGCCGGCGATGTCGGCATGGCGGGCGTTGCGATCGACTCGATCTATGACATGCGCACGCTGTTCTCCGGCATCCCGCTCGACAAGATGAGCGTGTCGATGACCATGAACGGGGCCGTGCTGCCCGTTCTGGCGCTCTATATCGTCGCCGCCGAGGAGCAGGGCGTCGCCCACAAGGACCTGTCCGGCACCATTCAGAACGACATTCTGAAGGAGTTCATGGTCCGCAACACCTATATCTACCCGCCCAAGCATTCGATGCGGATCATCTCGGACATCTTCAAGTTCACCTCCGAGCACATGCCGCGCTTCAACTCCATCTCGATTTCCGGCTACCACATGCAGGAAGCGGGCGCGACGGCGGATCTGGAACTCGCCTACACCATCGCCGACGGCATCGAATATGCCCGCGCAGGCGTTGCCGCCGGCATGGACATCGACAAGTTCGCGCCGCGGCTCTCCTTCTTCTGGGCGATCGGCATGAACTTCTTCATGGAGGTCGCGAAGCTCCGCGCCGCCCGCCTGATCTGGGCAACGCTCATGCGCGAGAATTTCGACCCGAAGAATCCCAAGTCCCTGTCGCTCAGAACCCACTCGCAGACCTCGGGCTGGTCGCTGACCGCGCAGGACGTCTTCAACAATGTCATCCGCACCTGTGTGGAGGCGATGGCCGCCACCCAAGGCCACACCCAGTCGCTGCACACCAACGCGCTCGATGAGGCGCTGGCCCTGCCGACGGATTTTTCCGCCCGCATCGCCCGCAACACCCAGCTCTTCCTGCAGCAGGAAAGCGGCACCACCAAGGTGATCGACCCCTGGGGCGGCTCGTTCTATGTCGAGAGGCTGACCGCCGATCTCGCCGCCCGGGCGATGGCCCATATCCGCGAGGTGGAGAGCCTCGGCGGCATGGCCAAGGCCATCGAGAAGGGCATCCCCAAGCTGAGGATCGAGGAGGCGGCCGCCAAGACCCAGGCGCGCATCGACAGCGGCGCGCAGACGGTGGTCGGCGTCAACAAGTTCAAGCCGGACCGGGAACAGCCCATCGACGTCCTGAAGGTGGACAATGCCGAGGTGCGCGCGGCCCAGATCGAAAAGCTCCAGCGCCTGCGCGCGGAGCGCAACGAGGCCGAAACCCAGGCAGCCCTCGAAGCGCTGACCGCCTGCGCCAGAAGCGGCGAGGGCAACCTTCTGGACCTGTCGGTCAAGGCGGCGCGCGCCATGGCCACCGTCGGCGAGATCTCGCTGGCGATGGAGCAGGTCTTCGACCGGCACAAGGCCGAGATCAAGTCGATTTCCGGCGTCTACAAGCGGGAGGCGGGCGCCATGTCCGGAACCTTGGAGAAGGTGGAGAAACTGGTCGCCGAATTCGAGGACAATGACGGCCGCCGGCCGCGCATCCTGGTTGCCAAGATGGGCCAGGACGGGCACGACCGGGGCCAGAAGGTGATCGCCTCGGCCTTCGCCGATCTCGGCTTCGACGTCGATATCGGCCCGCTGTTCCAGACCCCGGACGAGGCCGCCCGCCAGGCGGTGGAGAACGATGTCCACGTGGTCGGCGTCTCGTCACTCGCCGCCGGCCACCTGACGCTGGTGCCCGCGCTCAAGAAAGCGCTGGCCGACGAGGGCCGGGAAGACATCATGATCGTGGTCGGCGGCGTCGTCCCGCCGCAGGATTATGACGAACTCTATGCCTCGGGCGCCGCCGCCATCTTCCCCCCCGGCACGGTCATCGCGGAAGCCGCCATCGACCTCATCGCCAAACTCAACGCGCAGCTCGGCTACGGCCCCGCACAAGCGGCGGAGTAGGTTTGTCTGAGCACAAGCACCGCATGGCTCTTGGGGATTGCCACGGGATGTGTGTGCCCAGAGCCCCTTAACAGGCAAAGCCCACAGCAGCCTCGGCATTAGGTAGCAAACGCACCAAGCCATTTGCAGAGTGGACAAGTGATTGAAAAATCGTATTCTCAACTCATGGGGGAGCAGTCGGCAGTATTGACCTTAAAAATTGATACGGATGAACCTGTTGAATTGCGAGATTTCGTGGGCGCATTCACGTCGCTTGCCAATGAGTTTGAGCGATTTGTTGAAACAACCTATGACAACGTAAAATCTGATCCAAAAATGTACGTCCGTGAAGTTCGTAGCGGATGCATCGAAGCCGACTTGTTCACGGGGTTGGTGGCAATCGCCGCGACATCAATCGGTAATATGGATCAAGTCTTAATCCTTGAGGATTTTGTTAAGCGATGGGGCCAGAGATTCACCTTTCTTCGAAAAGGCGAGGTACCTGACGGGGAGCTCGAAACACCAAAAGAATTGAAAGATTGGGCAGACGCAGCACAATCAATAGCAAACGACCCAATCGGTGGGCATCGGCTTGAAGCTGCTCATTTTGAGGATGGCAAAAGACAAATCAAAGCATCATTCGAGTTCAAAGCTCCAGAAGCTCGTGCCGTGCTACAAAACATTGAAGACCGACGAAAAATGTTAGCCAAACCGGAAACCGAAACTCATAGACGTGTTTTGATGGTGTTTACCCGGTCTGACGTCAATGATGCAAATGTCGGAAAGCGATCCGGCGAATTGGTACGGATTGAAGAATTATCCGATAAATCAATGCCATTGGTCTATGGTTCAGAGATCGCTGAAGAGCAGATAAAGCACGAAATCCGCGAAGCTGATGACAACGTTTACAAAAAAGGCTTCATCGTTGACGTTATCGTTAAAATGGTGAATGGCGGTAAGCCTGCGGCCTACTCAGTTATCGATCTCCATCAGATTATTGAAATATCTGACTAGGGGGTTTGTACCGTCTCAACCGCCATTACATCGAGGCATTGAACCAAGCAGAAAGCTTCTTCGCTCGCCTGCGCCGCATGGTGCGCGGCCAACATCATCACATAAGCGCACGCTACCTGCATCAGTACGCGAACCATGCCGTAAGGCTTTAAGACCACCGCCGGGAATGGTCACGGCCCCGCTGCGGTCAGCCGATCGATGGCGGTGTGGCGGTCCAATGGCTCACGGGGTTCGGGCGGCCGAGGAAAAACCCCTGTCCGAACTCCGCCGGGGTTTGCCGGACGAGGGCGAGCTGCTCTGCGGTTTCGATCCCTTCGACGATGGGCTTGGCCCCGCTCGCGCCGATCAGGTCGATCATCTTGAACAGGATGTCCCGGTCCCGCCCGCTCCGTACGGCGGCGCTCAAAAAATGCTTGTCGATCTTGACGTAATCGACCGGGATGGTCTGAAGCCGGGAGAGGGTGGACTGGCCGATGCCGAAATCGTCCAGCGCGACCTTGACGCCCCTGTCGCGCAAGTCGGCGACCACCTTGCCAATCCGGCTGCATTTATGGTCGACCACCGTCTCGACGATTTCCAGCACGATGCGCTCGGCCGGGATGTCGCCCACGATCTTCTGCACCCAGTCCAGCCGCTGGTCGGCCACTTGCGCCAGAAACGCGCTGGAGACGTTGAAGGCGATGTGTTTGCCCTGGTCGAGCGCGGCCCAGGCCGCCGCCGCGTGCGCCGCCTCGAGCGGGGGATCAGCGCCATAGCCATAGGCCTTTGTCATGGTCGTCAGGAACTGGGCCGGGCCCAGCACCTCGCCATTGGCGCGCCGCCAGCGCAGCAGGGCCTCATAGCCCCACAATTCGGACCGGGCGAGGTTGAAGACCGGCTGCAGGTAGTAGCCGATCTCCTGCCGGGTCAATCCCAGATGCACCTCCTCCAGGCTCGGCCGCCCGGGGGTGAGCTGCAGGGCGCGCTCTTCCAGCAGGACCGCCTGCTTCTTTCCCGACCGCTTGGCCTCCCGCAGCGCGTTGTCCGCCTCGATCAGCGCCTCGCGCGGCTGCATCCCGGGCCGGACCCGGGCCAGCCCCAGCGAGGCATGCCGCGAAACGGCGAGTTCCCCGGCTGTCACGCGGCAGGCGCCGATGGCGGCGATGATCCCGGCCCCCACGGCTTCAAGCCGTTGCTCGTCCGGTCCGTGCAGCAGACCGATGAACTCGTCGCCCGCGAGCCGGGCGACCACGCCAATTCCTTTCATCGACGTGTCCAGCGCCGCCGCGATCCCGACCAGCAACTGGTCGCCCGTGGCGTGGCCGTAAGTGTCGTTGACCGACTTGAAATCATCCAGATCGATGAAAAGGACGGCGTCGCCAACCCGGGCGTGATCGCTGAAATATTGATAGAACCACTGCTTTGTCGGCAGGCCGGTGAGATCGTCCGTTTCCAGCCGCCGTTCCAGCTCCGCGATCCGGCGCTTCAAGGCGGCCGGGCTGTCGGCGATGTCGATCGATGGTCTCAAACGCGTCCCTGTGCGGTTGCCTCGCCGTTTCTGACCCGTCTGTCAGATCGGTCATTGAGCCCCAGAATATCGCGCCTTGGCGCAGGCACAAGGCCAAGCTGTCACATCGCGGTCAAAACCGGTCGGCGGCCTTCGCCGCGAAAAGACCTTGCCTGCGACGCCATGAGGGCCTGGCGGCTGGCGGCGAAAAAGGCGATTGGCAACGGCCGAAAAACAGCCAAAGATCGAATTGCGTAAATATAATGGTGATCCGGCCGGTGTATGGAACCGGAGGAGCGGGGGCATACCGGTTCGGCGGATCCTCGCCGCTTCGGGGTGGGGGCTTCGGTCAGCCGGCCTTGGCGAGAGGGTTTTGGGCGATTTCTTTGGGGAGATGGGAATGACAGGCAAACGGGCCACATGGCGCATGGTGCTGGCTGGGGCAGGCGCGCTTTTGGCGGCGCAGGCGTCCGCCGCCACGTGCATCACCAGCAAGGGGCAGTTCGACGCCTACAAGCAGCAGCTGGCCCAGCAGGCCACCTCCTACGGGGTCGGCCAGAGGGGGATGCAGGCGCTGCGCGAGGCGCGCCTGTCGGGCATCACCTGGCGGTTCGAATCCAATCCCGCTTCCCAGTCCAGCATGCGCCACCGCAGCCCGGAAGAGTTTTTGAAAAGCCGGTTTTCCAGCGTGAATTCCTTCGTGACCAACGGCAAGCGGCGGCTGCAGCAAAATGCCCGTCTGTTCCAGGCCATCGAGCAGCGCTATGGCGTGCCGGGGTCCATTCTGGTGGCGATCTGGGGCTATGAGACCAGCTGGGGCGGCTATACCGGCGAAACGCCGATTGTCAGCGGCGCCGTCACCCTGGCCTCCTATTGCCGCCGCCATCCGCGCTTCGAGGACGATGCGATTGCCGCCCTGCAGCTGGTCGACCGGGGCCTGATCAACGGCAACAGCCGGGGCGGGCCCTCCGGCGAACTGGGGCACATGCAGTTTCTGGCGGGCAACTGGGTGCGGTTTGCCGCCGACGGAAATGGCGACGGCCGCGCCGATCCCAACAACGCGGCCGACGCGCTGGCGACCGCGGCCAACATGTTGCGCCAGAACGGCTGGCGCCCGGGCGGTTCCTTCGCGGACGGATCGGCCAATTTCCGGGTTCTGTCGACCTGGAACGACAGCGGCAACTATCAGCGCGCCATCGCCTATGCCGCCGGTCTGATCGACCAATGAGCGGTGTTCCGTCCTGAAGTGATGAAGGACCGGCTTGCAGCGAAAAAAGCCGGGCGCAAGGCACCCGGCGAAGTTTTCTGCTGACAGGGAGACGCGGGCTGCGCCCCAGAGGACCAGGCGTGTGTCTGGTGCCCTTGTGTTATGCGACGGACCGGCGCGGCGGGCCATCCCCATCCGGGGACCTGACGTGCAAAACGCGGCCCGTGGTAAATCATGCGTTGTGCCCGCTTGAGAAAACCGCTGAGGTGCGGGCCGCTTGACCTTACGCGGCCACCCGGGGACCGGGACGCAGCGCGTCGACATCCACCACACCGATCTGCTCCGGCTTCAAGAAACGTTCGCCGTATTCGCGCCAGACGCCAGAGGTGAGGAACAGGTCAAAAAGGTCCGGGTCGAGGTGGCCGTCCTTGACCATGAAGCCCATGATCTTCAGCGCTTCCGACACGGTCTTGCCGGTCTTGTAGGGCCGGTCGGCGGCAGTGAGTGCTTCAAAAATGTCGGCAATGGCCATGATGCGGGCGACCGGGCTCATCTCGTCGCGTGTCAGACCGCGGGGGTAGCCGGTGCCGTCGATCTTTTCGTGATGCCCGCCAGCCAGCTCCGGCACTTGCCGCAGATGCTGCGGGAAGGGCAGGCGCGACAGCATGATGATGGTCTGCACGATGTGGTCATTGATCTTGTAGCGTTCCTCTGCCGTCAGTGTGCCCTTGGCGACCGACAGGTTGTAGAGTTCGCCGCGATTGTAGAGGTGTTCGGGCTGTGCCAGCTTGAAGCCCCAGGGGTTGCCGGGTTCGAACCGGTCTTCCGGCCGCCGCGGCAGAATGTGGTCCGGCCGGTCGCCCAGCAGCGGTTCCGCAGCGGGCAGGTCCGGCTCCGGGATCTGGGCCTTGCGGCTGAGTTCCTCATGGCCGATGCCGATTCTGTCGGACAGGGTTCGGGTCCAGGTCCGGGCCGCAATGTCCTGGAGCCGCTCCAGGCGCTCCGGCGACAGGAAGACATCGCCCTGGTTGCATTCAGCGACAAAGGTGAAATCGGCATCGAGCGCGGCCAGTTCCAGTTGCCGCTTTTCGGCCATTTTTGCCGCATCGCCGCCGCCCGCCACGCCTTTCCAAAAGGCGATCCAGGCATCGCGTTTGAGCACTTCGAAGCGCATGCGGATTTCATGGATGCGGTCATACAGCGTTTCCAGCTTGGTGGCCTTGTCGACAACATATTCCGGCGTGGTGACCTTGCCGCAGTCATGCAGCCAGGCGGCGATGTGGATGGCTTCGCGGTCGTCCTCGGTGAGTGTGAGGCTGGCGAAGGGACCCTCGCTGGCCGCGTGCGCGGCTTCGGCGAGCATTTTGGTGAGTTCCGGCACGCGTGCGCAGTGCCCGCCCGTGGAGGGGTTTTTGGCGTCGATCGCGCCGGCAATCATTCGGGTGACGGCCTGGAACAGCGCCTTCTGGGAGGCAATCAGCTGCCGTGTTTCCAGCGCAATCGCGGCCGCTCCGGAGAGGGCGTCGACAAACCCGATCAGTGCGCTGTTCCCCGTTTCCTCCCTCACCAGCGTCATCATGCCGATCATCGCCCCGGCCCGGTTGAACAGCGGCAC
Organism: Roseibium aquae; assembly: GCF_008711285.1. Lineage (GTDB taxonomy): Bacteria > Pseudomonadota > Alphaproteobacteria > Rhizobiales > Stappiaceae > Roseibium > Roseibium aquae. Next base: position 72,834 of record NZ_VXDC01000006.1, on the reverse strand, counting down.
GATCACGGCATTGCGGTCCGGATTGTCTTCGGCCGCCGGATCCCCGCCGCAAATGGCCAGGCTGGCGCCGCTGACGGGGGTTGCGTAGGTCTTGTTGTGGGTACAGGCGTGCTGGAGAATGCCGGGGAGCCCGTCAAGGGGAAAGGCTTGGAGCAGGGCGAGGGACCCGCCCATGGCCGCGGCCGGTTGCAGCACCGCATTGTCTTCGGAAACCAGATAGATGGCACCACGCCGCGCGCCCGCAATGCCGCCTGTCTCCTGCAGCAGCGTGTCAAGCAGCCGGTCGAAATCGGTTTCCTCGGAAATGGTCTTGTTGATGTCCAGAAACCGCCGGATGGCCGATTTCATGTCATTCATCGACCGGGCAAGATCGTCGATTTCGATGATGAAGCTGTCCACCTCGACTGGGTCGGCGAAGTCGAAGCGCCGGATCTTTTCTGCCTCCGCCGACAAGGCACGCACCGGCTTGGCGATGAGCCGCGCAGCCGTCATGGTGATGGGGACAGCAAGAAGCAGGATAACGGCGATCGCAAGCGCGGCGTGCTGCAGCAGCAGGCGCGCATGAGCCAGCAGTTCGGCTTCCGGAACCGCAATGGCGAGGTAGTAAGGTGTCGATCCGCGGATCTCCAGAGGCGCCACCTGAATGCGCCAGGCAGCACCGTCAATGCGCAGCCGGTCATTCAGGGTCTTGTCCGTGCCGGTTGTTACGCCCGCAGCGACTGCAGCCTTCGCAACAGACGACAGGGCGGATCCCTCCATTTCCTCGATCGACAACCGGCCAAGGGCAGGGCCGCCTCCTGTCGCTGCGGGCGGCAGAATCTTGACGACCTTCGTCTTGTCGGGATGCGCGATCATGCGCAGGTCGCGGTCAAACAAGGCAAGCTCTGCGCGCTCTGTGATCCGTTCCCGACTGAGCGACTCCGCCAGTGTAGAGAGCGATATATCCACACCGACCGTTGACGTCCCGGCGGCGCTTCGCAGGGCAATCGTCTGACCCAGTGTCTGGGCCGTGAAGAAGATGTAAGGGTCCGTTTTGATTTGAACGTTTTCTGCCGTGGCTCTTTCAAACCAGGGCCGGGTCCTCGGATCATAGGCAGCATAGGTCGTTCTGTTTTCTTCGCCCAGTACCCGAAAAGCGGAATCGAGAAACACGAAGCGGCCCTGCGCCACCTCACCGGGCGAACGGTCGACCGCCTGGACGACGAATGACGTTCCCGCCGGTGGGGCATAGCGGCGCCGCGCGGCCTCGTCGCGCACCGGCACCAGCATGACGAAGTCACCGTCGTCATAACCGACAAAAAGGCCGGCCAGCGCGGGGGCCTCATCGAGAAAGCCGGCCAGAACCGGCATGTGTGCCAGCCGCTCCGCCAAGGTTTCAGCCCATGTGATATCATGCCGGGCGAGTACTTCGGCAGCAAGCTCGGCGGGTGCATACAGGCGCTCCAGTCCGGCCAAAGCCTCCGTGCTGGTCACGTTGAAGAGATTTCCTGAGGCATCGGCAATGACATCCCCCATCCGCGAATAGGTGAGCCAGCCGATCACCGATCCGACGGTGAGGACAAGCGCAAGAAACACCACGCTCAAATGGAACTGCAGTGTCTGGCGAAGCCGTCTGGAAACAATCATGGCGATGCCTACCCAGAGTGAATGGACGGAAATGCCTTCCGGTCTCGCCATTGAGGCACGTTTCTGGTGTATGTGCCGTTAAATCATGCGCCGGATTTACCCGGTGGCCTTGATCCGGTATCCGGAATGGCCGACGTGCAAACCGGAGGGGTGAGGGGGCCTGAAGAAAACCCTGACTCGACCCGTGTTTGGCTCCAAGGCAATAGTTGTCCGCCGTGATGCAAGTAGAGGGAAACCAGCGTCCACTGTCTTTGTTGCAGACATCAAGACTATCCGTTCCAATGCGCAGGCGCGAGGTTTTCTGGACCTATAGTTTCGATGCCGGAGTACCGGCTTGCGCTTCCTTCAGGGCTTTGGCGTGATGCTTGCGAAAGTAGCTCACAGGCATGGGCGTCACATTGAAGACAACGCCCAGTTCAAGGCCGGTTCGCCAGCTTGTGCGCGCGATCCCCACGGTATGTTCCCGCTCGTCATAAAGCAGATAGCCGTTCGGCAGCTGGATATTTTGCGGAAGGGTAATGCCGATAGTGCCTTCCTCGACATCGAAAAGGGTGCAATCGCTCACCGGCTCATCCGACAGCGTGGCTATCCGCCCCTTGCGCAGGCGCGTGCGCGGTGCGGGGGTGTGACGCTGGCCGGTATCCTGGTGGCGATCCGGGGTGCCTTTGGGGTCAGTCATGGGGCCGATCCTGATCTTCAAAGAAATCAACTAAAAGTTGAAAAACCCTGCATATAGATCGGGGATAGACGGCCGGGCTTGCCCCAGGCTTGCGGAAATCGGGTTTCAGCAGATAATTCCAGTGGGAAAAGTAACGTTGGCGCGCAACTGCGAGTCAGGGGTCAGTCCTTGGCGGCAGGCTCGTCCGGATGGTAGATGAGGATATCGCCCGGCTGGCAGTCGAGGGCCTCGCAGATCCGCTCCAGCGTTTCGAAACGCACGCCCTTCACCTTGCCCGATTTCAAAAGCGAGACGTTCTGTTCGGTTATGCCGATGCGTTCGGCCAGTTCCTTCGACCGCATTTTGCGCCGGGCGAGCATGACGTCCAACTCGATGACTATGGGCATTCACGACCTCTGAGCGATCATCCGGGGATGGAAAGGTTCACACGAACGATTTGTTCTCTTCCTCAATACTGGCCGCCTCGCGCAGGATCCAGCCGAAGACCAGAACAAGGGCGCCGAAGATGAGGAAAAACAGTTCGCCGCCATCGATATAAAACAGAAACATTCCCTCTTCCTGGTCCCAGCTTGCAAGCGCCGAGCGCACCGGGTCGCTGACCAGATCGTGGAGCCCGTGAACCAGCAGGGCCGCGCCCGCGGCCATCAACCATACGGCGGTTGCCGGATCGAAGAACCGGCCCTGCTCGAAGCGGGCAAACAACGTGCGGAACGCCCAGGCGGCGGCGATCAAACTCGCGGCACCCGGCAGGAGGAAAATTGCCAGCCCGATCCTTTGAGCCAGCGGGATCTCGGCGAACGGCCGTTCCCAGTCCTCGAAACTGACGGAGGTGTCGGCCGCGAAATGGTCGAAGGAAGGAACGAGCAGGGCTGCGACAATGCCGGCGGAAAGAACCCCGAATGCCACCGTGCCCAAGGTGCAGATCCATTTCAGCAGACGGGACGCCACCTGGATCCGGCGCGCGCGCACGGCCCAGTCCGGGATGTTCGGATTGGTGTCTAGCATAGGCTCTCCTTAGACGAACTGCCGGTTTTCGTCCGCGATCAGCGCGGCTTCGCGCATGATCCAGCCGAAAACCAGCATCAGGCCACCGAACGTCAACAGCAGCAGTTCTCCGCCGTCGAGTTCCACATGCAAGACGCGCTCGCCGGGTGGATAGTCGATGGTCAGGAGAACGGACCCTACGGGGCCGCTTAGAACCGTGAAAACGGCAAGACTAAGCAGCCAAGTGCCGATCGAGACGATCCGCGTCAAGGTTTGTGTCGCGAAATACTCGCCCTTGCGGAAACGCTCGAAGAGCTGGCGCATGTTCCAGCAGGTCGCGCCGATCAGCGAGAAGATCACTGTGATCAGAACCACAAAACCCAATCTCTGTGTTTGAGGGACCTCCAGAAGCGGGCGTTCGATTTCCCCCCACTCAAGCATGTCCGTGTTGTCGGCGATCAGTTCGGGCACGACCAGGGCCACGATCAAGAGACCCCAGGCAAGGATCACCAGAGCCAGGGTGGCAGTGACGAACCATTTCATGAAAGCCGATAGACGGCGGATTCGCGTGTCACGCTTCTTGCGGTCGTTCTCAGTGCTGACCGGGCTACCGGAAAGAGCCATGCTCGCCTCCTTTGTCGTCAATGGCCCCTTTTGAGAAGAGGTCCGATTGCCGTGCTGTTTATGGACAATTTGTCGAGATGGCAAGAAGAAAATATTTTCATTGACAAAAAATTATAATTTTAAGATTTAAAAATTATTGTCTCGCAATAATATTTAGAAGCGAGGCGGTTGTCCGTCATTTTTGGAGCAAGACAGAACATGCAAACTATCCCGAGCGCCTACGTCCTGGCGGGACCGACCCGTCCCACCGGCGCATTCCGAAAAGGCCCACCGGTATCCGCAGATCACCGGCCCGTGTTGACGTGGATGGTGAAACCTTTGATGTTGTGCGCGGTTCTCACCGCTTTGGTCGGATCGGCCCGTGCGGCCGATCTCGGAGAGTTTTCGTCGGCACAGGGTCCAGAGGGGTTTCAGCCGGGATCCATATGGGCCGGATCCTATGCCGGTTTCGAAGCTGGATTGTCGCAAAGCGGCACCGAAGCTGAGGCCGGCAGTGCCAAAACCGACTTCGACCGGACCGATGCCGCCTTCGGGGCTTTCGCCGGCTACAATTGGGAAGTCTCCCGCTTTGTCCTTGGCGTTGAAGCAGGCGGCGCCTATCTCGGCGGTCAGGGCAAAGGCACGCTTTCGGGAGTGGGGGCGATCAAGGGCGGCAGTCAGTGGACAGCAAGCTTGAGGGGCCGGGCCGGGGTCCCGATCGGCAACTTCATGCCATACCTGTCAGCGGGTCTGGCGGCCACGGAATACACTTTCGAAGCGAACGGCAGAAAAAAATCGGAGGTGCAGTTCGGTCCGATGCTCGGAGCGGGACTGGAAGTCGCGGCCCATGATAAATGGCGGGTGCGGGCGGATTACGCGCTTACCGGCGTGCTGGGGGAGGACAAGGAAAACTTCAACGGCACCACAATCAAGCGATCGGCAGGAAATCACCGCCTGATGCTTGGAATATCGAGGGCTTTCTGATCCCGCTTGTCATCCCAGTCCCGGCAAGCCCGTGAGGTCGGAAAGCACGGCGGCCGGGGCAAGGTCCAGGTATTCGTCGGGCATGCCGGTGCGGTTCATCCAGACGGTTCGAAAGCCGAAGGCGGTCGCGCCGGCAATGTCCCACCTGTTGGAGGACTGAAAGGAGACGGCGTCCGGGTAAACCCTGTAGGCAAACGTCGCCAGTTCGTAGACCCGCGGATCGGTCTTGTAGGTCTTCAGTTCATCAACGGAGAAAACGTCGTCTAGCAGATCCGCCAATCCGGCGGCCTTGACCGCGGCGTCCAGCATTTCGGGTGATCCGTTGGACAGGATGGCCATTTTCGCGCCGGTGGTCTTCAACTGCGTGAGCACCTCCGGCACTTCCGGATAACAGTCCAGGGTCCAATAGGCGTTCAGCAAATCATCCTTCAGGCTCTTGTCGGCGCTGGGCACCAAGGCGAATGCCGTGTCCAGCGCCTCCTGGGTCAGGACCCAGAAGTCCTTGTACTGGCCCATCAGCGCCCGCACCCAGGAGTATTCCAGCTGCTTTTCCCGCCAAAGCGCGGACAAACGCTGCGAATCGGGACCGAGCTTTTCCGCATGGCGCCGGACGGCAGCGTGCACATCGAACAAAGTGCCATAAGCATCAAAGACATAGGCTGCGCGGGACATCACAAGCTCCGAGTTTGTCCGAAAGGTGGGCGAAGCAAATCGGGTTGGGTGCGGCGCGTCAAGGCGCCATTGGTCTGACCTGGCGGACTCTAGGTCCGCGCCGCCGGGCCTATTGCGGAATGGTCACAGATCCGTCGCCCGCGATCGGCCAGAACGGATTGTAGGCAATCTCCAGAAGGTGCCCGCCAGGGATCTCGACCGTGCCCGAGTAGCCACCCCAAAAGACGGCTGTTGGAGCCGTCACCGTTTCTGCACCCGCCGAAAGCGCCTTTGCATAGGCGGCGTCGACCTCTGCCTCGCTGCGTCCATTCCATGCCAATGTGACTGCGCCGGAGGTCTCGTTGGACACCGGTCTGCCCAAATCATGCTGGAGTGCTTCGCGTCCATAGATCGCCAGGATGCTGCCGCCAATCTGAAAGAAAACGATGCTGCCGCCGGGCTCGTCAATTGGCGTCCAGCCCAGACCTTCAGAAAAAAAGCGGCGCGTGCGCGAAACGTCGTCGACCGCAAGGGTAATCATGCTGATCCGCTGGTCCATTTCGCGCCAATTTTCCTCAATAAAGTCAACATCAATAATCACCGGGCAAGGCGTATTGGATTCGCCGGTTGTCTGTCAAATGGCGCGCCGGACACCCCATTTGGACCATGGGGGACGGGGATACCGGTCCGGGAAAATCGCGATCCGGCAGAGCCTATCCGTCCGGACCAGCGGGTGCGCGCGCCGTCCGATCGAGCATCTTGCCATGCGGCGCGCCGTGGACGCGACAAAGTTTCGTTATCTCGCTCATAAGGTTTTCAGTGTGGGGGCAAAGGGTTCCAGATTACGAAGAAGAAAGAAACAAAATAGCTGATTTGGCGGTGAAAAACGAAGGGAATATCCGCATTTCCGATGCTCTCGGGCAAGCTATTGACCTCTGCCGCGAAACGGCGTTTTGTCCCGTGCAAGCAAAAACATGAGCCATGAATGACATGGGGATGGAGCGAACATGAGCGGCTGGAGTGAGACTTGGACCTGGTTCGATGGAGCATGGCATGAGGGCAATCCGCCGATCATGGGGCCGCGCACCCATGCAGCCTGGCTTGGCTCCAGCGTGTTCGATGGCGCCCGGTTTTTCGAAGGCGTCATGCCGGATCTCGATCTTCACTGCCAGCGGGTGAACGATTCGGCTCTCGCGCTGGGCATGAAGCCGACCATGGCCGTGGGCGAGATGTTGGAACTCTGCCAGGACGGGATCGCCAAGTTCTCCTCGGACAAACAGATCTACATCAAGCCCATGTACTGGGCTGAAAGTGACGGACCCGGCGTGATCGCCGCCGATCCGGACAGCACGCGCTTCTGCATGTGCCTGTTCGATGCGCCGATGGCACCGAAGGGCACGGCGGCGGCCATCACCTTGTCACCGTTCCGCCGTCCGACCATGGAAACCATGCCGGTCAACGCCAAGGCCGGATGCCTTTATCCCAACAACGCCCGGGCAATGATGGAAGCCAAGGCGCGTGGCTTCGACAACGCGGTGGTGCTCGACATGCTGGGCAATGTCGCCGAACTGACCTCGGCCAACATTTTTATGGCCAAGGAGGGTGAGATTCACACGCCGGCCGCCAATGGCACGTTCTTGAACGGCATCACCCGCCAGCGCGTGATCAAGCTTTTGCGCGACGCGGGCTACAAGGTGCATGAGCGCACGCTCGGATATGATGCCTTTCTCGAGGCGGACGAGATTTTCTCGACCGGCAACTACAACAAGGTGTCGCCGGTCAAGCGCATTGAGACCCGTGACCTGCAACCCGGTCCGATCGGCGCCAAGGCCCGCGAGCTATACTGGGATTTCGCCCACGCCTGACCGCGGGCCGGTCATCTGGAAAACAGAATCGCGGCAATCAAAAGCGCGGCAGCCGCCGCAAGGCTGGGGGCCGCGAAGGATCCGGCCACACTGTGCATGATCCCCGCGGCGGTCGGCCCGGCCATCTGCCCCAGACCGAAGCTTGCGGTCATCAGCGCGAGGATCTGCCGGGTGTTGCCGCCACGTGTTTCGACCCTTGCGCGCGCCTCCACGAGACCTAGCGCGGTGATGCCCATGAACGTGCCGCCGACCAGCCCCGCGCCAAAACTGAAGACGGCCGGCGTGCTGCCAATGGCGGTCAGGGCAACGCCGGCGGCCTCCGCCAGGCAGGCCGCGACCAGCGCGGCTTTGCGGCCGGCGCGGGTCGCGACCCGGTTCCAGACCCATATGGAGGGTGCTGCGCTCAGCCCCACGATCAGCCAAACATAGGGTTCGGCGGACTGCAGCGATGGGTTTGTGCGGGCCATCGCGGACACGAAAGTGGCGGTTATGACATAGCCGAACCCGAACAACCCGTAGGCGATGATCAGCCGGACGAGTGCCGCATCGAACCGGGTCCTCAGCGGACGGCTGGGTGCGCTGGAGACCGCACCGGAAGGGGTGGGGCCGGAGGGGCCGCCAGCCGTCAAGATCGCCGCAAGACCGCAAAACCCGAGCGTTGCCGCGCCCGACACGAACCACAGGGTCTGCCACTCCGCTTCCGATCGTGCCATTGCGGAAATCATCAGGGCCGACAACGCGATCCCCGCTCCAACCCCGGCGAAATGCAGGGCGAAGAGATCGGGCCGCCCGGCCTGTCTGAGCCGGTCCAGGACGAGCGTGGAGGCGAAGACCAGCACGAAGGCGCTGGCCAGCCCCCCTGCAAACCGGAGCGCGAGGAATGCGCCGAAGCTGCCGCTGGCGCCCATGGCTGCGGTGGTAACGGCGCTGGCGAGGAGGGCCGCAAGAAACCAGACCCTCGGATTGCCGGACAAAGCGGGAATACTGGCCGCAAGCGCCCCCGCGAGATAACCGGCGAAATTCGCCGAGGCGATCAGACCGGCCTCGCCGGTGCCAAGCGGCACGCTGTCCGCCATGAACGGCAGGATTGGCGTGTATACAAAGCGGCCGATCCCCATTGCGGCCGCCAGGGCAAGAAGCCCGCCTAGGGCAAGCCATTCCGGGCGCTGCGGGATCGGGGAAGTCGGCACGGGATTGGTCCGGACAGAGAAGGCGGGCGCGAAGACCCTAGCGTTCGGCAGCGGGTTTCGGCAAGCGGCCCGGTCCAGTTATCCCGGCGCTGTTATCCAGGCCCGGTCATACCCGGGAAAGCGGGCCGCCTCGTAGCGGGCCGCTTGCGCGTTTCCGGGTCTTGTGCGGCATGGCGATGAGCCCCGGCCGCCTTGCCGGATCTTGTTTCACGAGCCATGCGGCGGACGCCAGCCGGCGGCAAGCGCTTCGGCTTCCGAGCAGAACCAACGTTCGCCGCGGGACGGATCGATGCGGGTCCGTGCATAGGAGGTCGACCAGGGCGGGTGATAGATCCGCCCATTGGACGAGATGTTCCCCTTGATCGGGCAGCCGTTTGGCGCGGCTTGATCCGCTTGCGCGATCCGCCAGCGGGCGGCCCGGTAGTCCCAGGGCGGGTCGAATGCTCCGTTCCACAGACCCGCGCCGGTCTGGCGTGCGGCCGTTTCCTCGCGCACATACCGGTTGGAATACTTGCGGAAGGCGAGGGCTTGCCCGTCCTGCACCATCCGGGCGTTGATGTCCTGCCCGTTCACGAAACATGTCGCGATGCGCCGGTCATATGCATCCATCGTGTCGCCGGAGCAGGTTAAAGATCCGGCGGCAATCAGGCGTTCCAGATGCGCTTTGGCCCGGTGTCCGCATTTCACCTTCCGTCCCGAGCCGTCGTGGCAGGTCTGGCCCAGTTCGGGCGCATCAATGCCGTTCAGGCGCAGCCGTTCGCCCGCCACGACGAGCGCGTCGCCGTCGACGACTTGCACGGCCGTGCTAGCCCCGGGGGCGGTTGGCCCTGACAGGCTAAAAACTGCGGCGCATATCACCAGCGCCACGCGGGTGGACGCATGTTTCATGGTTTCGACTCACTTGCCTTTGACGAACCCACGCTGACCGTCGGGCGGTGAGCCTTCAATCGAAGGTCTTGAGAAGCGGTAAAACCGCCACCATTGCCTGTGGATGGACGGGCTTCGACACGATTTGTGACGCCATGCGGGACAGGGGCGCGGGAAAGCTTCAGGGAATGGCAAGGTTCCTGACGTAGCGTTGCTCGCGGATTTGGTCCTCAGGGAGGCAGCGCGATGATGGACAAGGTGTTTCGGGCGTTCACTCTTGCAGGGGCGTGTTGGAAGGTTCTGATGCTTGACAAGGAGCTTTTGCTCTTTCCGGTCATGAGCACGCTGGCGCTGGTCGCGGTGATTGCCGGCGTCGGATATCCCTTTTACATGAGCGGAGAACTCCAGAACTTCGTACAGGCCTTGGAAAACAATCCACAATTACAGAACGATCCACGCGTTCTGGCGGGCCTGTTCGCCTTTTATTTCGTCAACTACTTCATCATGATCTACTTCAACGCCGCCTTGATCGGCTGTGCGTTGATCCGCTTTGCCGGCGGGAACCCGACCGTCGGCGACGGCTTCCGGCTCGCCACCCGGCATCTGCCCCAAATCCTGCTCTGGTCGCTGGTGACCGCCAGTGTGGGCTTTTTGCTGGAGCAATTGGAGAACCGGCTGAAAGGGCTTGGCCGGTTCTTTGTCGGTTTGCTCGGCGCGGGCTGGGCCGTGGCCACATACTTCGCGGTCCCGATCCTCGTGGTGGACGGCGTCGGTCCGGTTCAGGCCGTCAAGCGGTCCGTGTCCGCCGTTCGCAAGACCTGGGGCGAGGCCCTGGTGGGGCACATCGGACTGGGCGCGCTGCATGTCATCAGCATCCTACCGGCGATCCTCCTGATCTTCCTGGGAATCCAGTTGGCCGATCGCGATCCGGTTTCCGGCTATGCGATGATCGGGCTGGCGGTGATCTGGGTTATGATCTGCGTGCTGGTCATCTCAACGCTGAGTGCGATCCTTCGGGCAGCGCTCTACATTTACGCGGTTGAAGGCGTCACGCCGGAAAACTTCGATTCCCAGCTCATCCGCAACGCTTTCCAGCCAAAGGCCTGACACCGGGAAGCAGTGGACCCAAATCCCGCTCGGAATAAGCAAGAAAAATATTCTTTATTTAAGCTGCGGGTCATTGCCGCAAAAGACTTCGGCTCCTATGTTGCGGCACGGAGCGGGGGGTATGGAAGTTCACCTATGCGCCTCCCGCCGGTCACTTGACCCAAAGGAGTTTTGCCATGTCTTTTGAATTGCCGGATCTTCCTTACGCTTACGATGCGCTCGGCCCGTATATGTCGGCCGAAACACTGGAATTCCACCACGACAAGCATCATCTGGCGTATGTCTCCAAGGGCAATGAGCTGCTTGCCGGGAGTGGCCTTGAGGGCAAATCGCTCGAGGAAGTTGTGAAGGAAAGTTACGGCAAGAACGCGCCGCTTTTCAACAATGCTGGCCAGCATTTCAATCACATTCATTTCTGGAAATGGATGAAACCGAATGGCGGTGGCACCGCGCTTCCCGCTGCGCTGGCCTCCAAGATCGACAGCGATCTGGGCGGTTATGACAAGTTCCGCGCCGACTTCATCGCGGCCGGCGTCGGCCAGTTCGGTTCCGGCTGGGCGTGGCTTGCGCTCAAGGACGGCAAACTGGAAATCATGAAGACCCCGAACGGCGAAAATCCGCTCGTTCATGGCGCGGCACCGCTGCTCGGCGTCGACGTGTGGGAGCACTCCTACTACATCGACTACCGCAACGCGCGCCCGAAATATCTGGAAGCCTTCGTCGACAGCCTTGTCAACTGGGACTACGTCCTCGAGCTGTACGAAGCCGCGTCCTGATCCTTTCGGCCTTTCAATCGTCAGAAGCCCCGGCCCCCTTGGCCGGGGTTTTTTCGTTGGTTCCGTTCACCTTTCAGTGTCTTGCCACCTTCACAAGCGCGAGCCTACAGTTGCGTTGGGAGACTTTGGGCCGCCGGCCCTGGAGCATGAGAGGAAGAGGCAATGCGGAAAGTGATGTTGGGTCTGGTCGCGGGCGCGGTGGTCTTGGGAGGGCCGGTGGTATCGGTCCAGGCGGCTGGAGATCCGATTGCCGTGCGGAAGGCCGTGATGCAGTCGGTTGGCGCGGCCGCCGGGCTTGGTGGCGGCATGATGAAGGGCGAGATCGCCTATACCCCGGCCGCCGGAAAGGCGGCGATTGCCAGCATGAATGCGGCGGCCTTGTCCTATGGTGACTTTTTTCCCGAAGGATCGGAAAGCGGCGGCGACACCACGGCCGCGGCGGCGATCTGGGAGGATCGTGCCGGGTTCGCTCAGGAACTCGCGAAATTCGCGTCGGCCACGGGCGGGGCGATGCAGGCATCCGGCAAGGACGGACCCGCCGATCTCGACGCGTTCAAGGCGGCCTTCGGTCCGGTTTTGCAGACCTGCAAATCGTGCCACGAAGGGTTCCGCGTGAAGCGGTAAACCCGATTGCCTTCACGTTAGGTTGCGTGCGGCCGCGTCCGGACCGGGCTGCCCGCCTGGTGGGCGGCCGCGGGCCGCAATGGGACAACAGGCGGGCGGAAATGACCGCCCGCCGCGCGCGAATGTGATGCGCAAGGACAATTTGATGCGCAAGGACAATGTGATGCGCAAGGACAATGCGCGCAGGTCAGGGGATCCCGCACAGTGAAGAAACTCATTGTCGCATTCGCCATATTGGGGGCCGCCGGTTTCGGGGGCGCCTGGGTCCTTTCGGCGCCGCAGGTCGTCAGCACCGAAGCGCTGGCCGCCCTGACGCCAGGCGATGCGGTCAACGGGGAACGGCTGTTTTGGGCCGGCGGTTGTGCATCGTGCCATGCCGCCCCAGAGGCGAAAGGCGAAGACAAGCTTGTTCTGGCCGGAGGCGTCCGCCTGGAAAGTCCTTTCGGGACCTTCGTCGCGCCGAACATTTCCATGAGCGAAAGTGCGGGGATCGGCGCCTGGTCGCTGCCTGAGTTCGTCAATGCGATGGTCAAGGGAACCGCGCCTGACGGCGCGAACTACTACCCGGCCTTTCCCTACACCTCCTACACGCACATGACGCTGCAGGATGTGGCGGACCTGTTCGCTTTCATGACAACCCTGCCGGCTGTCGAGACGGTTCCGGGCAATCACGAGCTCGGGTTTCCATTCAACATCCGCCGGACGGTCGGATTGTGGAAGCGTCTTTATCTCCGGCCGGACTTCGCGATCTCGCAACCTGAGGCCGGCGATGCCGATCCGGCACTCTGGGAGCGCGGCCGCTATCTGGTCGAGGGGCCTGGGCACTGCGCCGAATGCCATACGCCGCGCGGGCCCCTGGGGGGGCTTGAGACCGGCCGTTGGATGGCGGGTGCCCCGAACCCGGCGGGAGAGGGCCGGATCCCCGATATCACGCCCTCTGATGCCGGTATCGGCGGATGGAGCGTGTCGGACATTGCCTATTATCTGGAAAGCGGCTTCACGCCGGACTACGATTCGGTCGGTGGTGAGATGGTCGCCGTGCAGGAAAACATGACGCGGCTGCCCGCACAGGATCGGGAAGCCATCGCCGTTTATCTCAAGGCCCTGCCGCCTTCGAACTGAGCGCTTGCCCGGGTCAGGGAGGCTAGACCCTGACCGGCTGGCACCGGCTATAGACCACCTGGTCGATGAAGCCGCTCATATAGTTCAAGAAGGCCTGGCAATCCGACTGCGTCTTGAAACATCCGACGCGGGAAAAGTTCCGGGTTACACCGAAGTCAAAATATTGCCCGGCGGCCGTTCCCTTGTAGCCTGGCCCCTGAAATCCGCGGCAGCTGAATTGCGTGCCATAGGTCTCAGGGGCATTGTCCGGGGTCACCACCGGCTTGAACAGAAGGTCATCCGCACTCTGGTATTGGCATCCCGCCAGAAAAACGGCGAGCGCCATGGTCCCGGCAAGCTTCGGCAGTGATGAGGGGATGCGACCCAATCGCAACATGTTCCGTCCTTCCCAGTCCTGAGGGGCGCGCCGCGCGCGGCCCGGCAGGGCTACCGGTACAAGTCTTTGGACGCCTTGCCAAGATCGCCTGAAAACAAAACCAGCCGCGCTCCCGGTACGCTGGCCGGCTGGCGCGTCTGCATCCGGCAGGGGATAGGCTGCGCCTGTGTCATTCCACCGTGATCCAGCGCAGCATGATCATGTTGTCGGCCCGTTGCGTCAGACTGACGTTCGATCTGGATGCCCACAGAAGCGGTTGAACATGCAGAGGCACGTAGGCGACCTCATCCCGAACCAGCGCCGCGATTTCATCCAGCATGGCTTGGCGCGCCTCCGGATCGATTTCCCGTTGAACCTGCGGCAGAAGTTCATCGATCCGGGCGTTGGAGTAACCGCCGAAGTTCCAGCTGCCGAGCTTCTTCTCCTCGTTTGGCGTGGCAACCAGAAAGCGGACCGGATGCTCGGCATCGAACGTTCCCGGAGACCAGCCCAGCAGATACATGTCGAAATGACCGGCGCGCAGTTCCGGCCAGTAGTTGCGCACGGGCATGGCTGTCAGGTTCGCCCGGATCCCGATCTTGGCGAGCATCCCCGCAACGGCGGTGCAAATGCTCTCATCGTTGATGTAGCGGTCATTCGTGCACATGAGACCGAAGGAAAAACCGTCCGGATAACCGGCTTCGCCAAGCAGGGCCCTGGCTGCGTCCAGGTCAAAGGCAAACCGGTCGGCCGCGGCCAGACTGTAGCCCTTCATCTGCGGGCTGACGAGTTGGGAGGCCACTTCCGCCTTGCCGCGCATGATCGTGTCGACGATCACATCGGCCTGGATCGCGTGCTGAACCGCTCTGCGGACCCGCGGGTCCTGGAAGGGGTTCTCGTCCCTGATGTCGTCGGAATACTTCAGAACGTCGTGGCTGTGGCCGAAGCCGAGCATGATCACCCGGGCCTCGATCCCCTGGTGCAGCGTCAGATCCGCATGCCGGGCGATCCGCTCGACATCCTGCACCGGCACCGGCTCGATCAGGTCGATTTCGCCACTCAACAGGGCGGCGACCGCCGTGGCCGGATTGGAGATGGGCAGGAAGGTGGCTTTCGTCAGATTGTGTTCCGGCGTGTCCCACCAGGCCTCGAAGGGCTCGGCAACGGTGCTGAGGCCAGGCTCCCGCCCGGTCAGGCGGAACGGGCCGGTGCCGTTGGCGAACAGGGTCGCGTAGGTCTCCGTATCGCGCGCGGGACGTTCGGTTTGTTTGGCCTGCGCCCAATCCTTGTCCATGATCAGGAAGTTGGCGATCGAATCGGGAAAAATCGGGTCGGGGGCGTGGGTCAGAAAGTCGATTGTGTACTCATCGACAATCCGGACCTCCTTGACCGGCGCGAACCAGGACTTGGTGTCGGCCTGCTCGGAAGAGGCGCGTTGATAGGAAAACAGAACGTCCTCGGCGGTGAACCGCGCCCCGTCATGGAATGTGACGCCCTGGCGCAGATGGAAGCGCCACCCCTCGTCGCCGAGCGGTTCCCAATCCGTGGCCAGGGAGGGTTCGATCTGCATTTGCTTGTCGCGCCGGACCAGACCTTCGTAAATGTTGTTCAAGAATCCAAGCACTGGGGCGGAGTTGACCGCATGCGGATCCATGGTCTGCGGATCGGTCGGGGAGGCCCAGCGCAGTTCCTTGGAGAACGCGCCGCCGCTTGAAATTGCGACGGCCAAACCGGCGGATAGAAGGAGATGGCGCACGCGCCGGCTGGGCAAAGACATCGGAACCTCCATCGGACACAGGAACAGGCGAGACTGCCTCTCGGCCTTGCCAAGCCAAGGATACGCCATTGCACCGATCCGTGCGGAGTTGCATGTTCAGTTTTGCGTGAAGGCTGGCGCCGCCTTGCCATCCTGGGCCGGCCCGGGATGGGAGACCACCGGGCCGCCTAAGCCTTGCCGACCACCATCAGGGCGAAAGCCTGATTGAGCGCAACCTCCTTCAGGCGGTCGAACCGGCCGGACGCGCCGCCATGTCCGGCATCCATGTTGGTCTTGAGCATCAGCAGATTGCCGCCCGTCATGGTGGCCCTGAGCCGCGCCACCCACTTGGCCGGTTCCCAATAGGTGACGCGCGGGTCGGTCAGGCCCGCCACGGCGAGGATCACCGGGTAGGCTTTGGCCGCCACATTGTCGTAGGGAGAATAGGCGGCGATGGCTTCGAAGGCGGCCTTGTCGGTGATCGGGTTGCCCCATTCGGGCCATTCCGGCGGGGTCAGTGGCAGGGTTTCGTCCAGCATGGTGTTGAGCACGTCGACAAACGGCACTTCGGCGATGATCCCTGCGAATTTTTCCGGCGCCATGTTGGCGACCGCGCCCATCAGCATGCCGCCGGCCGAACCGCCCTGGGCGACGATCCGCTGGTAGGCGGTGAAGTTTTGCGCCACCAGGTGATCGGCTGCCGCGATGAAATCCGTGAAGGTGTTGGTCTTCTTCTCCCGGCGCCCGTCCTTGTACCAGCGGAATCCCTTGTCCTTGCCGCCCCGGATATGGGCAATCGCATAAACGAAGCCCCGGTCGGCCAGCGACAACGCGTTGGTGTTGAAACTCGCCGGGATCGAGATGCCGTAGGATCCGTAGCCGTACAAGAGGCAGGGCGCCGAGCCGTCGAGCGGCGTGTCCTTGTGATAGAACAGGGAGATCGGCACCGTCTCGCCATCCGGCGCGGGGGCCTGCAGGCGTCTCGTGACGTAGTCGGAGGCGGTGTGTCCGGACGGCACCTCCTGTTCCTTGCGCAGCACCCGTTCACGGGTCTCGACATTGTAGTCGTAGGTCCGCGCCGGTGTGGTCATGGAGGAATAGGAAAAGCGGATCGTCGGCGTGTCGAATTCATAGCCGCCGCCGAGCCCGAGCGAATAGGCCTCCTCGTCGAAAGCGACCTGGTGTTCCACATTGTCCGCGAGGCGGCGGATCACGATCCGGGGCAGTCCGTCCTCGCGCTCCAGCCGGACCATGAAGGTCTTGTACAGCGTGTGCGACAGGATCAGGCAGCCGGGTTTGTGCGGGACATGGTCACTCCAGAACTCCCGGCCGGGTGTGGCCTTCGGCGCGGTGACGATCTTGAAATCCTCAGCATCTCCCAGGTTAGTCAGAATATATAGGTTGTCCCCGTGATCCTCGACCGAGTATTCAACGCCGGTGTCGCGCGGGGCGATCAGAACGGGATCGGAAAGCGGCCGGTCCGCCGGGATCATCCACACCTCCGAGGTCTCGTGATCGTGGATGTCAATCAGGATGGTTTCGTCCGATTGGGTCTTGCCAACACCCATGAAGAAACCGGGGTCCTTTTCCTCGTAGACCAGCACATCTCCGGCCGGATCGGTGCCGACCTCGTGGCGGAACAGCCTGGACGGGCGGTGATTGTCGTCGAGCCGGATGTAGAACAGATACCGGCTGTCCGCCGAGAACACGCCGCCGCCGCCGGTGTTCTCGATTGTGTAGTCCAGGTCCGTGCCGGTCGCGATGTCGCGCAACCGCAGGCTGTAGAACTCCGACCCCTTGTCGTCATAGGCCCAGGCCAACAGGGTGTGGTCGGGCGACTGGCCGGCATTTCCAATCTTGAAATAGGTCTTGCCCTCAGCTTCCTTGTCGCCGTGCAGCAGAATGGTTTCCGCGCCCCCGTCGCGCGGCGTGCGGAAGAAGATGGGCTGTTGGCCGCCGGTCTCGAATTTCAGACCGTACGCATAAGGCCCATCGGGAGCGGGGACGGAGCTGTCATCCTCCTTGATCCGCCCGCGCATTTCGGCAAAGAGCGTTTCTTGCAGCTCTTCCGTTGGCGCCATGACTGCTTGCTGGTAGGCGTTTTCCGCATCGAGATAGGCTTCGATGTCGTCGAAGAGGGCGGCGCGGCCTTCGCGCATCACTTCCTGCCAGTTTTCGGCGCGCAGCCAGGCATAGTCGTCCTGACGCTCAAGGCCGTGGGTTTTCAGAATGAGCGGGCGCGCGTCCGCGCGGGGAGGAGTCGGTGTCTTTGTCATGGCGCTGAGCTAGGGGGTTTGAACGGCGATGGCAAGGGGGCGGTTGGTGGAGGACCGTGCTCGAGCCGTGATGCAGTCTTCGAGACCGGGCGAGATCCCCTCCTTCGTCAGGCCTGACTTGGGCACCAGCCCCGCCACACCACCGATGTCATCCCCGACTTGATCGGGGATCCATTCCGTTCGGCTTTCATATGGCACACCAGTGTTTGGGGCACGATATGGGTTTGGTTCCCCGCTCGGGGGCGGGGATGACACTGTGCAGTTGGGTAGACTGTGCCATACCCTCGGTCTGAATTTTTCAAAATGAGGAGAAAGCCACGGCAGCGTTGAAGCGCGATCCAGATCCCTCACTTTCAATTGACGCTGTCTTTGCCCCGGTCTATCAACGTGGAGTTCATGGTTTCCGGCGCTGAAGTTCAGGCCGGGATGAAAAGGGAACACGGTGCGGTGTAGCCATCAGGCGCCAAATCCGTGACTGCCCCCGCAACTGTGAGCGGCGAGCGACCCCGGCTGACGCCACTGGTATCAATGGCCCGAAATCAATGGGAACCTGACAACCGGGAAGGCAACGGGCAAGCGGCGACCCGCGAGTCAGGAGACCTGCCATGTGCGTTCATCATCAACCCGGGCGGGGTGCCCCGGAGGAGACGGATGCCATGATGCGACTGACCCGGCGTATTGCGCCTCAAAACACCATGACGGCTCTCTTTCCCGCCCCGTTGCAACGCGGAGGGCGTTATGAGCCGGAGATCCACTTTTTCCGCTTTTGAAATTGGTATGTTTGCTGGCAGCCCCGGCGCGCGCGCGGCGCGGGCCATGGCGGCAAATGGCATGGCCAGGTATTCGCAGCCCCAACCGGTCGGCGGGAACCCGCTTGCCATGCCCGGTAAATGTAATGTAATAACATTACATATTGAACTCGTATCCACCCCCGACGGGAGCGAAATCCGGAAAAAGGACCGCTCACAACCGGCAACGGATTGGGCCGTGGCATCAGAGGCGGGCGCTCCAGGTGGCAGAACAACAGCAAAGGCCGGAGGCCATGGCATTTAGCGACAATTCACGGCACCGCATCACGGTGTGCATCACCTGCCGTGAAAAGGGCCGGGAAGACCGCCCTGGGGCACATCTGTTGGCGGCCTTGCAAGCGGATCTGCCGGAAGGTTTTGACGTCTGCGCTGTCAAATGCATGGCCGGCTGTTCGCGGCCCTGTACGGTCGCCTATCAGGCGCCGGGCAAGGCGACTTACCTGTTTGGCGACATCGTTCTGGAAGAGGACTTGGCAGACCTCAAGACTTTCGCCGCGCAGTACCGCGCGTTGGAGGACGGCTGGTGCTCGTCCGTCGACCGGCCCGGGAAACTCCGCCGGACCACGCTTGCCCGGATCCCGGCCCAGATTGCGCAGGTCATCCAGTCTGTTGACGTCTGTGAGGAGGAACCGGCATGAGCCCGGCGCGCCTCACAGTCGAGAAGGCCAGTTGGGGTCCCGACCGCCAGCATATTCTTCTCCATCCGGTTTCCTTTGATCTGGTGCCGGGCCGCATTTTGGGCGTTGTGGGGGCCAATGGCGCGGGCAAGTCGACGCTTTTGCGGCTGCTCTACCGGTTTCACCGGCCACGCTCGGGAACCGTCAAGCTGGACGGCCAGGATATCTGGGCGATCAGCGCCCGGGAAACGGCCCGAAAAGTGGCCGCCGTCCTGCAGGAGCAGCCGACTGATTTCGCCTTGACCGTCCGCGAGATTGTCGGGCTGGGCCGTACCCCGCACGGATCGGGTTTTTCGCGCGGCGGGGCGCAGGATGGCGAGATCATCGAAGGGGCCTTGATCCGCATGGAGTTGCAGGGCCTGGCCCACCGGCGTCTTGGCACGCTGTCCGGCGGTGAGCGCCAGCGTGTAATGGTCGCCCGGGCCCTGGCGCAGGAGCCGAAACTCCTCATTCTGGACGAGCCGACCAACCATCTCGATATCCGCCATCAGCTTGAAATCCTCAGCCTGATCCGCGGCCTGTCGGTGACCATTGTTACCAGCCTGCACGATCTCAACATGGCTGCCGGCCTGTGCGACGATATCCTTGTCCTCAGTGGCGGCCAGTCGCTTGCGTTTGGACCGCCCTCCCATGTGCTGACGACCGAGCGGGTCGAAACCGCCTTTTCCGTGCGCACCCAGGTTCAAACGCTGCATCCCAGCGGTGATTCGCATTTCACCTTCCATCTTTGACCTCTTTCGCGAGACACCCCATGAAACACCTAGGTTTATCCCTTGCCTTGTCCCTGATCGCCACCACGGCTCTGGCTGACGTGACCGTGCAAAGCTGCGACCGCGAGGTTACCTTCGACGCGCCGCCGAAAGCGGCCATCTCCAACGACGTGAATCTGACCGAGATGATGCTTGTGCTCGGCTTGCGCGACCACATGGTCGGCTATACCGGCATATCCGGCTGGAAAACGCTGGACGAGAAGATGCGGGAGGGCGTTGCCGAGTTGCCGGAGCTTTCGGCAAAATACCCGACCAAGGAAGTGCTGATCGGGGCCGATGCGGATTTCTATTTCGCCGGCTGGAACTATGGCATGCGCGTGGGCGGCGAGGTGACCCCGGAAACGCTCGAGCCTTTTGGCATCAAGGTCTACGAGCTCAGCGAATCCTGCATTCATATCGGCGACAAGCCGAAAGTGTCGATGGACGACATGTACAATGACCTTTTGAACCTCGGGCGGATCTTTCAGGTTGAAGCCCGGGCCGAGGCGCTTGTTGAAGGCTATAAGGCGGAGCTCGCCAAAATCACCGGATCACTCGAGCCCGGCGAACCGCTCGATGTGTTCGTCTATGACAGCGGCGAGGAAACCCCTTTCACCGCCGGGCGCTACGCCATGCCGACCGCGCTGATCGAAGCAGCTGGCGGCCGCAATATTCTGGACGACTTTGAAAAGAGCTGGGCAAAGATCGACTGGGAGACGGTTGTCGACCGCAACCCGGATGTGGTCATCATCGTGAACTACGGAAATGTGACCGCGGAAGAAAAGATGGACTTCATGCGCAAAAGCCCGGCGCTGGCCAATATCGATGCGGTGAAAAACGACCGGTTTGTCGTGCTTGAATATGTCGAGGCAACACCCGGCCCGCGCAACATCGAGGCCGTGAAGAAGCTTGCCAACACGTTCTGGAGCGAGTGACCATGACGGACAGGGCGGAAGCGGACCTCTCTGCGGACCTCAGCCTTGCGGACACAAGGCGGATCGCGCGCCGGACACCCGGCTTTGCGCTCGCCATGAGCGGCGGTCTTGTTGTTCTTGTCGTGTCCATCGTCTTTGCCGTGTCCATCGGCGCAGTCGCGGTTCCGGCAGAAACGGTTTTTGGTATCGTCGCCAACAAGCTTGTGCCGGATCTGGTTGAGGTCACCTGGTCGGATGGCCGGGAAGCGATTGTCTGGGACATCCGGTTTCCCCGCGTTCTCCTGGCCGCCCTTGTCGGGGCGGGGCTGGCGGCGGTCGGCGCAGCGCTTCAGGCCGTCACCCGCAACCCGCTCGCCGATCCGCATCTGCTCGGCATTTCATCCGGTGGGGCGTTCGGGGCAATCTTGGCGCTGTTGCACACGGGGCTGTTCCTAGGCCTTTTCACGGTCCCGCTGATGGCATTCACGGGCGCGCTGGCCGCGACGCTTCTGGTGCTTGGCGTCACCCGCTTCACCGCTGCGACCAGTGCCGACCGGCTGGTGCTGGCCGGCGTCGCCGTGTCCTTCATCATCCTGGCGCTCGCCAACATTCTCATCTTCATGGGCGATCCGCGTGCCACCCACACGGTTGTGTTCTGGATGCTGGGCGGGCTGGGTCTTGCCCAGTGGCCGCATCTTGCTTTCCCGCTGGTGATCCTGTCCGTCTGCGGGGCTTATCTTTGGGCCCGCGCCGGGGACCTCAACGCCATGACGATTGGCGACGAAACCGCTTCCACGCTTGGCATACCCGTTGCCCGCTTTCGCCTGACCGTGTTCGTGGTGGGCGCGCTGATCACCGGTGTCATGGTCGCCTTTTCCGGCATCATCGGCTTTGTCGGGCTAATGATCCCGCACACCGTCCGGTTCATGGCAGGCGGCAATTATGTCCGCGTGCTCCCGGCCTCCATGCTGGTGGGGGCGATCTTCCTGATCTGGGCCGATGTTCTGGCGCGCACCATCATGTCCCCGGAAGACATGCCCATCGGCATCGTCACGGGCCTGATCGGCGGGCTCTTCTTCGTCTGGCTGTTGCGCAAGCGCGTGTGATCCGGAACTGAGGTCTCCTGGGCGACATGCGGCGGCGCCGCGCCCGAACCACTCAAGCCGCCGCCAGCTTTTCCCGTCCGCCGCGGCTGTTCATAAGAATGAAGACCATCACGCCGATGTTCAAAAAGTTCCAGGCGATGCCATTGAGGAACGCGGCCTGATAGGAGCCGGTCAGGTCATAGATCCAGCCCGACATCCAGCCACCGAGCGCCATGCCGATGATCGTGGACATGATCACAAGCCCGATCCGCTGGCCGGCTTCCTTGGCCGGCAGGTATTCGCGCACGATCACGGCGTAGGACGGGACAATGCCACCCTGGCTGAGGCCGAAAACGAGCGAAACGAGATAGAGTGTGACCAGTCCATCCGAGGGCAGGTAGAGAAACAGGGCGGCGCATTGCAGCACCGAACCAATGAGGAGCGTGCGCACGCCGCCGATCTTGTCGGCGAGAAATCCGGAAGCCAGGCGGCTGATGATCCCGGCGCCGACCATGATGGCCAGCATGTCCGCGCCCGCTGCGACGCCATAGCCCAGATCCACGCAATAGGCGACGATGTGCACCTGGGGCATGGACATGGCGACGCAGCAGCCAAGGCCGGCAATCACCAGAAGGATCTGAAGCGCGCGCGGCGAAAGCCCGGCGGACAGCTGGCCAAACCGGCCCACAATCTGCGGGTGGCGCGTGGCATAGGCCGGATCCGGCGTCCGGCGCAGGAAGAAGGTGAGGGGCACCATCACCGCCACGCAAATGAGGGCGATCATCAGATAGGTCGTGCGCCAGTCGGTGAAGCCGAGGCCCCACTGGATGAAGGAGGGCCAAAGCACGCCCGCCAGGTAGTTGCCGCAGGCCGCTGAGGCGACCGCGATGCCGCGGCGCTTTTCGAACCAGTGCGAAAGATCGGCGATCAAGGGCCCGAAGGTCGCCGCGGTGCCGAGGCCGATCAAAAACCCCTGGGCGAGCGAGAACGTGACAATGCCGGTGGACAGGCCCGCCAGGGCAAAGCCTGCTCCCAGCGCCAGCGCGGACAGGAGGACGGGAAGCACGATCCCGAACCGGTCGACCCAGCGCCCGATCAGATAGTTTCCGGCGGCAAAGCCGATCATGGTCATGGTGTAGGGAAGCGAGGCATCTCCCCGGTCGACGCCGAACTCGGCCTGCACCGCCGGCAGCACCACCACCACGGCCCACATGCCCGCGCCGCCCAGCGTGGATAACAGGATGCAGATCGCCAGCCGGAACCACGCGTAGGTGCCATCGGGAGCATAGGGGTCGGCCGGTTCGGCGCTTACACTCATTGCAAGTCTCCTTGACCCTTCGTGAGTACCAAACGGGACGGTTCCGATCCAACAAATTAAAATGATGCAATTGATAAGGGGGACTTACAGATTGCCGGGCCGCGGGCGGGATGGTCCGCGGTCCGGCACGCGGCTCGCTGGCTTATCCGCCGGTCTTCGCCAGAATGCCGCCAATGTAGTCCGAGAGAGACAGGGTTGGCCGTCCAAGAAGCTTGCGGAGGTCCGCGCTCGTGCTGTCGAGCGCGCCTTGCGAGGCTGCCCGGTCGGCATCGGCGACGGCCTTGGCGAAGCCTTCCGGCAGCCCGGCGCCAACAAGGGCCTTCTCGTACTCGGCTTCGCTCAGGTTCTGGTAGGCAATGGCGCGGCCTGTTTTTTCCGAGAGCTGCGCTGCGAGGTCGGCAAGGGTGAAGGCCGGCTCACCCGCCAGTTCATAGGTCCGGCTGCTCACATCGTCACCGGCCACCACCTTGGCGGCGGCTTCGGCATAATCCTCCCGGCCCGCGGCGGCGATCAGTCCGTCGCCGGCAGCGCCAAAAACCGCGCCATGCGCAAGGGCGGCCTGAACGGTTCCGTCGTAGTTCTCCAGATACCAGCCGTTGCGCAGGATGGCGTGGGCAAGGCCGCTTTCCGCCAGCGCTTGTTCTGTTGGCAAGTGTTCGGCGCCCAGGATCATGTCCGAGCTGTTCGCCTTCAGAACGCTCGTATAAACAACAAAGGACACACCGGCCGCCTTTGCCGCTTCGATCACCGCCTTGTGCTGGGGCACACGATTGCCGATGTCGTTGCCGGAAATCAGCACCAACCGCTCGACGCCTTCCAAGGCGGAGCGGAGGCTTTCGGGATCGTTATAGTCGCCTTTGACGACACTCACCTGCGCGGTCGCAAGGTCCCGGGCCTTCTCCGGCGTCCGGACGAGCGCCCGGACCGGTGTGCCGGTCAAGTGAGCTAGCTGTTTCAGGATCAAACGGCCAAGTTGGCCATTGGCGGCGGTCACGGCAATCATAAGTGTCTCCTTGAAAACGGCCGGGGATCGCCGGCCAATGCCGGGAATGTGGACTCAAAACTTTCTTTTTGTTAGTACATACAAAAAGGTTAGTTTTGATCCGGGCCGCCAGCCGGTCCGCTTTCGCGATATAAGGCGCTGATTGCACAATGGAAAAAAACTTGCAGCCGGAGCACTCGGGCGTGCCGCTGTCGGACAGGATGCGGCGGGGCGAACTGTTCAATCAGAACTGCCCATCGCGCGATATCCTCAAGCACCTGACAAGCCGATGGGGGGTACTGGTTTTGATTGCGCTGTTGGAGCGGGAGCATCGGTTCTCAGATCTTCGCCGCACGGTGGGCGGCGTGAGTGAAAAGATGCTGGCCCAAACTCTGCAAACCCTGGAATCCGACGGTTTCGTGAAACGGGTGTCACATCCCGTGGTGCCGCCGCATGTGGACTACAGTCTCACGCCGGTCGGCCGTGAGGTGGCACTCAAAGTGCGGGACCTTGCGGATTGGATCGAGGTTAACACCGAGCGGATACTCAAGGCCCAGCGGCCCCGGTAAACAAAAAGCCGGGTGCCGCAGGACATCGGGCGTTGAGGGCATTGTGTTGTCGCGGTCTTGTCGCGGCTCAGCTGGCCATGTCCGTCCGGCTTTCCGGGGCATCGGGCGTTTTGTCGGAAACGCCCAAAGATGCCCGCTTCTTCAAAAAAGCGATCAGTTTTGGGCGTGAAATCGATTCCGATTTTACGCCCGCTGATCTAGCGTGCCGCCCGGCACGAAATTCATTGCATGGCCGTTCATGCAGTAGCGCAGGCCGGTCGGCGGCGGGCCGTCCGGGAAAACATGGCCCAGATGTGCATCGCAATTCGAACAGCGGATCTCGGTCCGGATCATGCCGTGCGACCGGTCTTCGATCTCGGTGATCCCGTCGGGCGTTGCCGCCTTGAAGAAGCTCGGCCAGCCGCAGCCCGCGTCAAACTTCGTGTCGGACAAGAACAGCGGTGCGTCACAGCACACGCAGTCGTAGCGGCCAACCTCGAAACTGTCGTGGAAGGGACCGGTGAAAGGCCGCTCTGTCCCTGACTGCCGGGTGACGTAGAACTGCTCGTCCGTCAGTTGCTCCCGCCACTCCTCGACGGATTTTTGAACTTTCGGCCGGGTGTGCATGGCGCTGCTCCTTGGCATTGGGAAATGACGACAGGGAAATAGACTTCCCGCCAGGGCGCGGCAAGGCCGGAGCCGGTTTCCGGTCTCAGTTTGCCGCAAGGCTTGCATTGGCGAGACCGGGACAGTCCTTTTCGGTCAGCCGGGAGAAGCAAACCCGGTTCCGTCCGGATTGTTTGCCGGTGTAGAGCGCCCGGTCTGCGGCTTCGATGATCCGGGCCGGAGTGATTGAGGACGGCCCATCGACGCTGATGGCGGTGACCACACCGACCGAGACGGTCAGGATACCGCCATGGTCCTTCGCATCCGCATTCTCGATACGCAGGTCTTCAATGGCTTTCCGGATTTGTTCGCCAACCGTTCGGGCGCCCGCTTCATGGGTTCTGGGAAGCAGGAGAACAAACTCCTCGCCGCCCAAACGCGCGGCAATGTCGGCCGGTCGGCGCGCGGCTTCCTTCAAGATGCCGGCCACGGCCTTCAAACAGGTATCGCCCGCGGAATGTCCATAGCGGTCGTTCAGCAACTTGAACCGGTCGAGATCCGCCAGAACCAGACTGAGAGGCTGACGTTCCCGGCGGGCAACGGCCCATTCGCGTTCGAACGCAAGGTCGAATTCCCGCCGGTTGGCGAGCCCGGTCAGGGAGTCCTGCCTGGCGAGGATTTCCAGTTGAGCCTCGTAGTGCAGCCGGTCCGAAATATCCCGTAACGTCATCACGAACCCGTGGAAGAGTCCGGTGGCGGCCGCAATGCGGGCGATCATCGCTTCAACCCAAATGGCCGTCCCAGTGCGTGTAATGATTCGAAAAACCGCGCGCTCGGAGCCTGCGGGCTGGCCCTCGGCCAGATCGAACGAAGCATGGACCGCAGTGATGTCTTCTGCATGAAAAAAGCCGGTCTTGCCCACGGTCAATTCGTCCGGATCCCAGCCTGTCATGGTGGTGATTGCCGGGGACGCATAGATCGGGCGCCGCTGCGGGCACAACTGGATGACAGCATCCGGGCAAGCCTCAGTGAGCGCGCGAAAGTCGATCGAGGGTTCGGTTGAGGAGAGGCGTGTTTGTTGCCGGAGATATGTGCTGCCCATGGTGCTCATCCGTTAGAGAGCACGGAGCGTAGGTATCAAACCAAAATAAAGAGTAACCAGGATGACATAACCTTGGCAAATATAGCCTTGTCTTGGGTCATAAAGCTCTTTTTTTGAGATTTGTTAATGAATCATTGTTTTGATTGTCCGGCTGAAGATCAGTGGTAAAGCCACGTCTTCATTTGCGGCGCGCATGAGCGGGCAAGTACCCCTAAGAGCGTGGCCGGACATCGTTTTTCAGGTGGTTGGGCCGAATTCGGTTCGGTTTTTCTGAAATCGACCGTCTGAGACTTGCAACGGAGCGAACGGAATCGTAAGTAAAATCCCGTTCGTCTCAACCTTCCAAACCGGGCAACCCGGACCGACTGACAGAATATCGGTCGGCCCCGGCCTTGAACCTCACCGAACCTGAATTCGGAACAGCATGACGCAAGCTGCGATCGACCTTACCCTGTTGGCCGTGTTGGCGCCGTTTGCGGCAGCTCTCATCGCGCCTTTCCTTACCAAGCACCTGAAGCACAACGCGGCATGGCCTTTGGCGATCGTGCCGGCAGCGATCTTCCTGCATTTTGCCGGGTTCATCGGTCCCGTGTCCGAAGGGGAGAGCTTCGTCGCGTCCAGGGCCTGGGCGCCCAGCTACGGTCTCGACTATTCGGTCTATATCGACGGGCTGTCGATGGTGTTCGGCCTGCTGATCTCGGGGATCGGGACGTTCATCATCCTCTACGCGGGCGGCTATCTCAAAGGCCATCCCCAGCAGGGCAGGTTCTTCTCGTTCCTGTTTCTGTTCATGGGGGCCATGCTTGGCCTCGTTCTGGGCAACAACCTGCTGACCTTGTTTGTGTTCTGGGAGCTGACGTCTATCACGTCCTTCCTGCTGATCGGCTTCGGCCACTTGCGCGCCGCTTCGCGCCGCGCCGCCATTCAGGCGCTGGTTGTCACGGGGGGCGGCGGCCTGATCCTTCTGGCCGGCGTCATCATGATCATCTCGGTTACCGGCCAGACAGAAATGTCCGCGCTGCTTGCTTCGCCTGACGTGATCAAGGATAGCGGCTATTATCTGCCGATTTTCCTGCTGGTCTTGGGCGGGGCCTTCACCAAGTCGGCCCAGTTCCCGTTTCATTTCTGGCTTCCCAACGCGATGGAAGCGCCGACACCGGTGTCCGCGTTCCTGCACTCGGCAACCATGGTCAAGGCGGGCGTCTACCTTTTGATGCGCATGCATCCGATGCTGGGCGGCACCGAGCTTTGGATGACGGTTCTGCCGGTTTTCGGCGGCATCACCTTGCTGGTGGGCACCATTCTCGCCGTGCGCCAGACCGACCTGAAACTGATGCTGGCCTATACCACGGTGGCCTCGCTCGGGCTTCTGGTGATGCTGGTCGGTACCAGCTATGAGCGCGCGCTGGAAGGCGCTGTGCTCTATCTGATCGCGCACTCGCTGTTCAAGGGCGCGCTGTTCATGGTCGCCGGAAATATCGATCACGAGGCCGGGACCCGTGACGTCACGAAACTGGGCGGGCTGCGCGGCGCCATGCCGATCACCTTCGCTGCCGCGGCGCTGGCCGCCCTGTCCATGTCCGGCCTGCCGCCTTTCATCGGTTTCATCGCCAAGGAAGTGCTGTACTACGGCACCTGGGGCGCCCCGTCGGCCGCGATGGCCCTGACCGTGACGGCGGTTGTCGGCAATGCCCTCATGCTGGTGATCGCTGCGGCCGTTGCCATCAAGCCGTTCTTCGGGCCCAAGGTCGACACTCCGAAACACGCCCACGAGGGGCCGGTCCTGCTTTTTGCCGGGCCGGTGGTGCTGTCGGTTACCGGTCTCGTCCTTGCGTTGTTCTTCACCGCGACGGGCACGATGTTTGTCGGGCCGATGCTCTCCTCGCTCATGGGAACGTGGACGGAAGTGAAGCTTGTCCTGATTCCGCCCTACGTCAACGCACCGTTGATCCTGTCCCTGATCACGATCGGTCTCGGCGTCTTGCTGTTCCTGCAGCTTGACCGGCTGCGGTCCGCCATTGCCGGGGTTCTGACCGCGATCGGCTGGGGGCCGGACAAGGGGTTCGATCAGGCGGTCGCGGGCATCGTGTCCCTGTCCGCCGCCGTTACCCGCCGCCTGCAGGGCGGCAAGATGCAGACCTACATGGCGCTCACCTTTCTGGCGACGGGCGCCGCGGTCCTCGTGCCCGGTTATCTCGGCGGAGGCTGGCCGACCATGCCGAAGATGCCTGTCTACACGTTCTATGAATGGGGCATCCTGCTGGTGGCCGTATTGGGGCTGATCGCGGTGCTGATTGCCAAGACCCGGCTCACGGCCATCGTCTCCCTCGGGATTCAAGGGTTTGCCGTCGCGATGATCTTCATGCTGTTCGGCGCCCCGGATCTGGTGTTCACCCAGTTGATGGTCGAAACGCTCTCGGTTGTCATCCTCGCCCTCGTCATGACCCGGCTGAACCTGTCGCCGCGCGATCATCGCAAGGGCGGCGCGGCGCTGGTCACCGGGGCGATTGCGGCCTCTGTCGGGGTTGGTATCGCGCTGACGCTGATTGCCATTTCGCAGCAGCCCTTCGACCGTAGTCTCTCGGACTTCTTCACCGAATACAGCAACTCGATCGCCTACGGCCGGAACATCGTGAACGTCATTCTCGTCGACTTCCGCGGCATCGACACGCTGGGCGAGATCGCGGTTGTGGCACTGGCTGGCCTCTGCGTGCTCGCGCTGATCCGGGTGCACACGACCAAGACCCTGCCGGAAGAGGATCAGGCGCCGGCACCGTCCGGTTCCGCCAAAAGGGAGGCCGCGTGATGCGCACACTCATTTTCCGCACCATCGCGCCCTATCTGTCGGCCCTCATGGTGCTTTACTCGATCTTCGTGCTTCTGCGCGGTCACAATGAACCGGGCGGCGGCTTCATTGGTGGGCTGATCGCCGCTTCGGCGCTGGCGATCTTCGGGATCGCCTGTGGCGTCGCCGCCGTGCGCCGGGCTCTCAAGGTCCATCCGATGAGCTTGGCCGGGTTCGGTCTGTTCATCGGCACGCTGGCCGGCGTCTACTCGTTGTTCACGAAGCAGCCCTTCATGACGAGCCAGTGGTGGCCGGTCACCATCTTCGATGTGGAGATCAAACTGTCGACCCCGCTGATCTTTGATATCGGCGTCTACTTCGTGGTCGTTGGCGCCATTGCGTCCATCGCGCTGGCGCTCGAAGAAAGGGAGAGCGACTGATGGAAACCGGTCTTGCCATCGTCATTGGCCTGTTCTTCGCCGTTTCGGTCTATCTGATGCTGTCCAAGCAGCTTGTCCGCATGCTGCTGGGGATCGCCATCCTCGGCAACTCGGTCAATATGTCGATCTTCCTGAATGGCCGTCTCACGCGTGAGGTGCCGCCCGTGATCCCGCAGGGGCTCCTGGTGCCGACAGAGGTCACCGCGAATCCGTTGCCGCAGGCCCTGGTTCTGACGGCCATCGTGATCTCCTTTTCTTTCTTCGCGTTCCTCCTGGTTCTGGCCTTCCGGGCATACCAGGAAGTGGGCACCGACGACGTCAACGAAATGCGCGTCGCCGAACCCGAGAACGACCCGCTTCCGCCTCAAGGATACTGATCTGAAATGGCCGGTCCTATCTCTTCTGCCAAAGTTGACTATTCGGCTGCCATGAACCTCGCGCCCGTCGCGGCCGGGGACTGGCTGGTTGTCGCCCCCGTGCTGATTTCGCTGGTCGGGGGCGCGGTCTGCCTGATGACCCGCAAGAACACCCAGGCACAGCCGAAACTGGCGATGATCTTCCTCGCTCTTCTGGTCGCGGCCAATCTCGGGCTGCTGGTCCGGGTGCTGGACAAGGGGGTCATCACCATGGTCATGGGCGGCTGGCTGCCGCCGTTCGGAATTGCATTCACGGCCGACGCCCTGGGCGCCACGCTGTCGCTTGTGGCCTCCATTGTCGCTTTCTGCGCGGGCCTGTACGGCGCGGTCACCGTTGACGGGACCGGGCGCCGCTATGGTTATTATCCCTTCCTGGTGCTTCTCATGGCAGGGGTGTGCGGCGCGTTCCTGACCGGGGACATCTTCAATCTCTATGTCTGGTTCGAAGTGTTGCTGATCGCGTCCTTCGGCTTGATCATCCTCGGAAACGACCGGCCGCAGCTGGACGGGGCCGTGAAATACGGGGTGTTGAACCTGATTGGCACCAATCTGTTCCTGATCGGCACGGGCATGATTTATGGCGTGTTCGGAACGCTGAACATGGCCGACATCGCCGCGAAGATCTCGGAACTCGACAACGCGGCCTCCGGCACGTTGCTGACGATCGGGGTTCTCTACTTCCTGGCCTTCGCCATGAAAGCTGCCGCGTTCCCGGTGAATTTCTGGCTGCCCGCGTCCTATCACACGCCCAACATCGTTGTGTCGGCCGTATTCGCGGGGCTTCTCACCAAGGTCGGCGTTTATGCGCTGATCCGGATTTTTGTCCTGATCATGCCAGAGTCGCGCGATTACATGGCGGATCTGATCGCGGTCGTCGCGATCGCGACCATGATCACCGGTGTGCTGGGGGCGCTTGCCCAGACGGAGGTGCGCCGGGTGTTCGGATATCTTGTCATCGCCGGGATCGGCTCCATGCTGGCCGGGCTCGCGGTGGGATCCAATCTGGCAATTTCCGGCGCAATCTTTTATGCGGTCCACTCGATCCTGGTGATGACGGCGCTTTACATGGCAGCCGGCGTCATGCACCGGATGGGCGGATCCTATGACATGCGGGAACTGGGCGGCCTTTACGGCGCAAACCCCGCTTTTGCCGGGGTGTTCCTGATCCTTGCCTTCGCCGTCTCGGGCCTTCCGCCATTTTCCGGGTTTTGGCCCAAGGTGATGCTGGTCGATGCCGCCATGAGCGATGGCAGAGGCTGGCTCGCCTTCGCGATCCTGCTGAGCGGTTTTCTGACGACCCTGGCTGTCGGCCGTGTGTGGATCTACGCGTTCTGGCGCGGCGGTCCCGAAGGCACGCCGGACGGAACCGCTGTCGCAGCCTCCGGGGGCACGATCAGCATCGGATCCAGTGCCCTCTGGCTTCCCATCGGTATCCTGACGGCGATGATTGTCTATTTCGGGCTCCAGCCGGAGGTGATGTTCGACCTCTCCGCCCGCGGCGCCCTCGGCGTTATTGAACCCCTTGGCTATGTGCGGTCCGTGTTTGGAGACGCCCCATGACCGGTTTGTTCCTGATCAATCTGCTCCTGGCGCTGGCCTGGGGAGCGGTCAGCGGCAGTTTCGCGGCGCTGAACCTTGTCTTCGGCTTCCTGCTTGGGTCCATTGCTCTTTTTCTGATCCGCGAGCAGGTCGGCACGTCCCGTTATTTCAATCGTGTGGGACAGGTGATCAGTCTGGCGGCCCTGTTTGTCTACGAGCTGTTCCTGTCGGCCTGGCGGGTGGCGAAGATCGTGTTGCGGCCGAAGATCGTGCTCGAGCCGGGCATCATCGCTTATCCGTTGACGGTTGACCGGGATTTCGAGATCACGATGTTGGCCAATCTGATCACCCTTACACCAGGAACATTGTCCGTTGAGGTGTCCGACGACCGCAAGACCCTCTTCATTCACTGCATTGATGTGCCCGATCCGCAGGAAACCATCGACGACATCAAGAACGGTTTTGAACGCAAGATCCTGGAGGCCTTCAGATGAGCCCGCTTGAGGCCTTTGCCGCTCACTTTCTGGATGTCTGCATCCATATCTCGCTCGCCATCCTTACCATATCGTTCATCCTGATCGTGATCCGCATTGTGAAGGGGCCGACACTGCCCGATCGGGTCGTG
This sequence comes from Roseibium aquae, assembly GCF_008711285.1. Lineage (GTDB taxonomy): Bacteria > Pseudomonadota > Alphaproteobacteria > Rhizobiales > Stappiaceae > Roseibium > Roseibium aquae. The sequence continues at coordinate 40,774 of NZ_VXDC01000006.1, read as the reverse complement.
GCCCTCGACATGCTTGTGGCGGTTGGGATCGGGTTTCTGGCAACCTTCGGAATCCTGACGAGCTACTACCTTTATGTGGACGTGGCCATAACACTCGGTCTTGTCGGCTTCCTGGCGACCGTTGCCTTTGCCCGGTTCATCAACAATCGCGGCGCGGTTGGCGATGAAACGATCTGCAAAGAGGTTGAAGAAAGCATCGCGCGCAGAAAGGCAGGGCAGTGATGGTGGACGCCTATATCCAGATTTTCGTTGGCATCCTGCTGGTTGGCGGGGCCTTGTTCGCCCTTGTCGCCTCTATTGGCTTGCTGCGTCTGCAGGACGTTTACATGCGCATGCATGCCGGGTCGAAGGCGGGCACCCTGGGGTCCGGCTTGATGCTTTTGGCGCTTGCGATCCTGGCGGCGGATGCCGGCGTCGTGACCCGGGCGATTGCAGGGATCGTCTTCTTTCTGCTGACCGCGCCGCTGGCCGCGCACTTGCTGGCAACCGCGTCCTACCGCGCTGGCTACCGGCCCTGTGCGGCCACGAAACGCGATGCCTTGAAGCCGATCATACGTCCAAACGATCCTGATTGAGCACAGCTGCACCGGGTCCTGATGAGACGCCGTTTCGGATAGACCTGGCTTTGCGGGAACTGCGCGCACGGTTAAAGTGGTTGCACATCCTTCCTGATCCGATTGATCGCGAACCGGTACGACCGCGTCAGCAGATGCGTTCAGATCCGTTGTTCAGGAACAGAAACGGTTGCGGGCTGGACAAGCGCAGGTTTCCTACATCTCTGGGCACCCGATCGAGGGGTGAGATACTGGATGTGCCGGGAATTGTCGCGGTTAGGCGCGCCCATGGGGCCTGCCCAACGCCATGGAGCCGGCCGTCTTTTCAACTCGACCACCGGTCTTGCGCCGGACAGCCAGTCTCCCGGCCGGAGCAAGTTCGGGGCATGTGCCGAACTGACAAGGGGCTGGGGCCGGACTGGCGGGCGGCGGTGCCGATACCGCGCCAATCTGCCGCCAAATACTGATTCTCACCATGTTTTTGTCGCATTCTTGGCGGTGCAATATTTTCGCAAAGGACGCTTTGTTTGAGACGTGACAGTATTTATTGTATTTGAGGGGTTGTCCAAACCTATATGCTAATTTATAAGGCTGCTATTGGTTGTATCAAAAGTAGAATCATTTTGGACGCGGGCTGTTCCAAGTATCCGTTATTTGATGTCCGAAGCGCTCGCGGCCCATTTTGGATCCGTCAAGTGTATGGTCCTGCTAATAAAATAGAACAGGTGAGAAATGTCTGAAACTCCGGTCGACGCGAATTTGATTGATCTTACAGCTGACATCGTGTCCGCGTATGTGAGCAATAACACGGTCGCGTCCACAGATTTGCCCCACCTCATCAACGAGGTTTACGGTGCCCTTCAGCGTACATCCACGGCGGCAATGGAACCCGAGCCGGAGCCGCTGAAGCCGGCTGTGCCGGTGAAGAAATCCGTCATGCCGGATTACATCATCTGTCTGGAAGACGGCAAAAAGTTCAAGTCGCTCAAAAGGCATTTGCGCACTCATTACGACATGACGCCGGACGAGTACCGCGAGAAGTGGGACCTTGGCCCGGACTATCCGATGGTCGCGCCGAACTACGCGGCCGCGCGCTCGGAACTGGCGAAGAAAATGGGGCTTGGACAACAGCGCAAGCGCACGAAGTAAAGCGACCGCTGGAAGACCTTTGAAAGAACATCAGCCGCCCGGACCTCCGGGCGGTTTTTGCGTTCGAGACTGCATTGTGCCCTCGGTTCCCGTGCAGAAATCGGGAAGTCCGTCATGAAAATCGCCGGGTTGTTCTCTTTGGCGTTGGTTTGAGACCTCTGGCTCAGGGGCGAGTTTTCCTCGAAATCTTGACCGGAATGTTCGCCGCTGGATGATGAAACCTTAAATAAACATATCAATTTATCCCCCACCTCAAATTGTGCTGATAAAATATAGGAAAATAAACCTATTAACGATTGGTGAATCCAGTGTCAGCATGGAGTTGTCGAATGGTGAAACGTCGTGAGGGGGAACGCCGGCGCACAGCGTTCCGGCGCCGGTGCAGCGCAATGGGGCAGATGGTGGACAACCGGATCGCGGCCCATTTGCATCTGGCGGAGGGATATGTTTCGCGGGCCTTTTGCATCAAGCCTTCGGAATTCTACTCCAAGACACGCGGCCGCCGTCACGTTGCGGAGGCCCGCCAGCTCGTCATGTATCTCGCCCATGTGGAATTCGGCCTGCCTTTGAGAGAGGTCGGGCTCCGGTACGACCGGGACCGGACCACGGCATCCCATGCGTGCCGGGCAACGGAGGACAGGCGGGACGATCCCGGTTTCGACGACATCGTGCGCGATATCGAAGCGCTGATTTCCCTGCGCAACGATCCGCTGTTCCGGCCCGCTGCGGGAGAGCGCCAGTGAACGCGCCGGCCCGGCCCGGGCAGATGACGGACTTTCTGCGAAAACTAAGCCGATCGGGTGTTGTTTTGAGGCGATCGGATCCGGCTTTGACCGGCGGCGCATGGCTGCTCGATGCCGGCGGGCCACCGCTTCCAATCCCGGCCTGCCAGGTACAGTCCGCTTTCAAGCAGGATTTTCTGACGCCGGATGCAACGGGTGCCTATGTGTTGTCGGACGCCGGGCGCGCGGCCTGCAGGCGCATGCTGGCCGGAGGCGCGGAGGCTTTCCCGGCCCAGCACAGGGTTGTGGCCTCCGCCGTCATCGGAGCGGGCCGAACGGCGACGCGGGACAAGGTAACGGTGAATCTGAAGGAGAGCCCGCTGGCCTGGCTTGCGAGCCGGCGCGACGGCAAGGGGCGCGCGTTGCTCAGCCCCGCGCAGGTTCGTGCGGGAGAGAGGCTGCGCTGCGATTACACATTCGCCAACTTGACGCCGACGATGGCGCCGGGATGGCGGACCGAGCCCCTGTCCCGGTCCCCTGGACACTCTCCAGACAGCATGAGCACGGATGTTCTGGCGGCGCGCAAACGGGTCTACCGCGTTCTGGGTTCGTTGCCCTCGGCCCTGTCCCGTGTTGCGGTCGACATCTGCTGCCATCTCAAGGGACTGGAGGATGTCGAACGCGAGCGGGGATGGCCAGCCCGGTCAGCGAAGGTGGTTCTGCAGATCGCCCTGACGGCCCTGGCCCAGGAATATGGAGAGGTGATCCGGGCTCCGGAGCGGACATCCATGCGGTCCAGCCGGGGGGATGGGTAGGGCACCGGGCATCCTGGCAAGCGCCGGTCAGGCTGCCGTCAGGGCGGCTTCGGCGTCGGTCCGGATCCGGCCGATCATCGACTTGAGGCCGTTCGAACGTTGCGGTGTCAAGTGCTCTTGCAGGCCAAGCGTGTTGAACAGGCCTTCCACATCGGTCTGCAGGATTTCCTGCGCGGTCTTACCGGAGAACAGGGCGATCACGATGGCCACCAATCCCTGGACGATAAGTGCATCGCTGTCGCCCCGGAATGTCAGGACGGGCTCGGAGCCGCTGTTGTCCGGTGTCGTGACCAGCCAGACTTGGGAGACGCAGCCGCGAACCTTGTAGGTGTCGGTCTTTTCGTCCGCCGCAAGCGGTTCCAGATCCTTTCCCAGATCGATCAGGAACTTGTAGCGGTCTTCCCAATCATCGAGAAACTCGAATGTGTCGATGATGTCCTGAAGCGAATTGGCCATGACGATCCGTTCTGCGTGCCGGTGATGCCACTTGATATAGCTTTCTTGGGCCGGGATGCAAACCGGCAGGTCTAGCTTCATTTGGGCAAAAAAAAGCGCTGAAGGCGGAATGGGCAGCTATCCACCTCCAGCGCAGCGGCATGAAACCGCTCAAGTCAAGCCGTCATCCGGATCGGGAGGCAGATGTCTGCCGGTCCGGTCAAGCGGGCGCAAACAGCCGTTTTTCGAACCCTGGACTTTGCCAGGCAACGCAAAACGGCGACCGCGGTCAGGTCGCTTAGCCTGATCGCGGCTTGGACCGGGGAACCGGTCCAACGGGGGTCTCCGGTTGGGAGACGATCTGGTCGTACGCTTGCCCGGGCATCGGCAGGGGGTCGAGAGCCAATGTGCCCGGCGCGGCTTGTGTGGAGCCGGTGACGAGAAACGGGTCGGTTTCCGCTAGGGGAAGCTCCGGTTTGGGAAGGGCTTGCCCATCGGTTTCGCCAACCTTCTGGTCGAGGAACTGATAGACGATGCGTGCGCCATCGCGGGCCTGGGCTCCAAGTGCGGCCAGTGCTTCGCCGCCGGTCTCGCAGGCCGCTGGATTGCGATCGCAAAAACCGGTCACGTCGGACACTGCTGCTTGCGCCGCGAAATACGCGGCCACGGGATCGATCGGGTCCCGGGACTCCCCGTCCGGGCCGCTGCCGAACAGCGGGATCAGCATGAGAACGAGTGTCAGCCAGAAGGCTGTGCGAACCAGAAAGAACATTGCGCTACCCTGTCAGTTTGTTCTTGCATGCCCAGTTCTTCGCGGGCTTTGCCTATGGAACCCATACACCGTAACAGGCAGCTTCAAAGATCGGGTTGCGGTGGCCGCTCAAGTTTTCATCAAATTTTCCGCGCATTCGAAGCAAGTTTGAATCGAATTTGTCTCAAATTTTATCGAACTCCCTACAAGTCTCTGAATTATCGAATTTTTTCCGCCGGTCGGCGGCCCGCTGCCCGGTCATGCTTTATCGTTCCTTAAGTGATCCGTGTGCACATTGGACAAAAGAAAGACCGAAAAGCGGGATCCGGACGTTCCGGACCGCCCCGGCAGCGGATCGTGGGTTAGTGTTTCGTGACGATTTTGCTTGATGTTCAAAGACTGGCGACCGCCCATGTCCATCGGGACTGGGCGCAAGACGCCATGGAAGCCCCGCGCCACCGGGCGTTTCTGATCGGCGTGTTCCTGTGCGGGGCGGCCGCTCTTGCCTTGATCCCGCTGCACCTTGCGCTGGCAGGTCCGATCGGGCTGCCTCTTCTGCCGCTTCTGGGCTGGATGCTGCTGCAGTGGCCGCTCGGTCTTTACGTGTCCCAATCCGGCCGTCTGGATCACGGGTATCTCGTTTCCGCCATGTTGCTGGCGGCAGCCTTGACAGGCGTGGCCGTTCAAACCGGCGGTGCCGGATCCCCGGCGCTGGTTGGGCTGGTCACTGTTCCCCCGCTGGCGGCCTTGTCCAACTCCCGGCTGGGTCTGGCCGTGGGGGCGGCCGCAGCCGGGCTCGCGCTGGCGCTGGTCGCCGGGTTTGGAGCGGCTGACACGGCTCAGATGGGCAATGGGACGAAGGTTTTGGCGGTGGGGATCGCGGTAGCCTGTGCGGGTCTCCTGTCCGGTGTCCTGCTTTGGGACCGGTTGCGGCTTAAGGGACGCATCAGCTCTCAAACCCTCCACGAGCGCGAACTGGAAACGGCCGCGGGGGATGTCCTGCTCAAGTCTGTCCGGGGCGGCGGATTGACCCTTGTGGGGGGCGAAGTCACGCGCCTGCTGGGAAGGGACCGGTTCAGCCGGGCCGGCGATTGGCTCTTTCCCCACATCCATCTCCAGGATCGTTCGGCCTATCTGACGGCGCTGGCGGCTTGCCATGCGGCCGGGACCCCGCAAACTCTCGACCTGCGGCTGGAAAGCGGCAACCGGCGCGCCGATGGGCAGACCGCGCCGGACCAGATCTGGGTCTCGGTCTCCATGCACGCCGCAGCCGATGCCGGAACGCCTGCGCACGGCGCCGGAAGCGGTGCTTCGGTCCTGATCAAACTGACCGATATCACCGTGCAAAAACGGGAAGACCTGTGCCGGCAAGGCGCGATGGAGGCCGAGAAAGCCGATCTGGCCGCACGGTTGGATTTTCTGAGGGCGGCGGGACCTGAACTGGCCGGTCCCGTCCGGGACATTTTGACCCTTTCGGACCTGTTGGCCGGCGTGCCGATGGCTCCTGGGCGGGAGAGCCCGCATGTGCGCACGATGTCAGCGCAGCTTCATTGCGCCGGCACACGGTTGCAACTCGCCGTGAAGGGGATGCAGGCCAGCCTTGATCTGGAGGCAGGCGCCCGTCCGCTTCAGGTCGAGGCACTGAGCCTTGATGCCGCATTGGACCGCGCGGTGCGGGAGGCGGCATCCCTCGCCAGTGTTTCCGGGATGGAAATCCGATTGCGCAAGGGCGCGGACCTGCCGTCCATCCCTGCGGACAAGGACCTGCTCGATCAAATGCTTCTGCACATGCTTGTCACGGTTGCCGGGGCGGGGGAACCGGGGCAAGTGGTTGTTGTGGATGTGTCCCGGAACGTCTCCGCTGTCGCGGTTGAAGCCGGCCTGGGGGAGGGGCCGGATGCTCCGCGCCCGGCATCGGTACCAGGTCATGCGGTCAGCATCTTCCGCCGGGACCTGATGAGACGTCTTGCCGCCGCGCTGAATGCGACCTGCGAGATCGATCCCGATCACGCGAGAGGTGCGCGTATTCGCCTCGCACTGCCCTGTCCGCAGGCACGGTTGGCGCCAAACCAGGTGGGCATCGCCAGCGAGCCGGTTGATCTGGAACACGGGATACCACTGCGCAAAAGCGCGTGATAAGGCTTGTAAAGACCGGGGTAGGATGATCGCCCGGAGCAGAAGACGAACAGGGTAGGGCTGATGGCACGCAAACGCGGCCGCGACAGGAGCGAATTTGACGACATGCCGGCGGGGCCGTCCACGGCGCGCGGCCTGGCGCGCGACAATCCCGTGGCGGCCGGCGGCACGCTTGTGATGGCCTTGACCGGAAGCCTGATTGTCGCGAATGCAGTGGGATTTCAACCGGGCAGGCACCCCGCCCCCCTGTTCCAAACCCGGGAAAACGCCGCGGCGCCCGATGCAGCGGCCCTAGCAGCGGCGGATCAGGCGGAGGCGGGCTTCTCCACTGCGCCTGTTCATGAAATCTCGACGCTGGTGCTCGATATCCAGACTGCCTTGCGCAGCCAGGGGCTTTATGAAGGCCCCCTGGACGGAATGAAGGGACCGGCAACGGAGCGGGCGATCCGCAACTATCAGCGGATCATCGGACAGGTGGAAACCGGAGATCCCAGCGAAGCCCTTCTGGCGATCATGACCTTGCAGAAAGTGGCGCCGGTCGCTGGCCCCGATGGTACCCAGGGCCTGGTGCCGGTGCCCAGGGCCAAGCCGGGAGGGGCGGCCTCGACCGCCCTTGCCACCGCCCCGGTTCCCCCGTCCGCGCTCGCGGGTCCGGCTGGCCAGCCTCGGCCGGGTCAGATCGATCAGCCGAGCGACCCCAAACCCGCGGCAACGCCGGTTCCGCCGCAGGATATCCGGCTCGTCCAGATCCAGCAGCTCCTATCTGATCTCGGCTATGGACCGCTCATGGTCGATGGGATCATGGGCGAGAACACCTCGGCGGCGATCCGCCGGTTCGAGCTTGATCGCGGTCTGCCCTTGACCGGCTTGCCCAGTGCGCCGGTGATCGAGCGGCTTGAAATGATCAGCGGCAAAAAGATCAACCGATAGCGCCATTGAGCCGGCGGTGCTGCGTGGAGATCCCATGATGCGGGTGACGACCGATTTTTTCGTCTCGGCGCTGGTGCGCCGCGTGTTTTCCAAAGGCGGTTTCGCGGCGGTCCCGCGCAAGGGCGCGGCGGAAGCCGGGGCCGTCTTTGTGGTGGTCGACCGGCTGAACGGGACCTACGATCTATACGGTCCCGCGCCACAGGCGTTTTTCGACGGCCCCTCGGGCGATCGCTTGTTTGAGATCTTGATGGAGACGCAAGAGCGCAGCGATGTGTTCGGCCGGCTCGAGCGGGAACAGCGCATGGACCCCGACCTCTGGATCGTGGAGATCGAAGCGGCTTCTGGCGATGCCGGGCTTTCGGTGATCAGCCCAGATACGCCGGATGCCTGATATCGGCTTGACCGTCAGGGGCGCGAATGACCCAGCCAGCGGAGGTTCACGTCCGGCGGCCGAAGGGGCGCTTGGCCGTGGGCGAGAAGCCCGCGACGGCTTTCAAACCGGGCTTCGCCTGATCCGCTGGAGCCTTTGCGATGGTTTGGGACCCCCCACGCTGTGCCCGCGGCTCAGCGGTCAACGGGGCGTGCCGTGGGCTTTCCACCCTTGAGCCGGCCACCGCCGAACCGGATGACCAGGACCGGACCAATTGGTCCGCGCCGCCCCGGCTGATCCCATTGAACAGGTTCAGCACTTTCCGGATTCCCTGGATGCCCATCCGGCGGCCCAGAAGCCGGATGAAAACGGTTGTCGCGGAGGTTTCCTCAAAACCGAGCGATCGCAGCGCAATCGCCAGAGTTTCGCCCGTGTTGTCCGCTGCCAGATGGCGGACCGTTTCGGCGGGTAGCGCCAAGGCCTGCCCGATTTCCTCATGGACCTTGTAGGGCGCATGGGATTTCGCTGTCCGAAGCAGGAAGGCGACGAACACCGGGTCGGCCGGTGCGGCCGTGCGCCCTGCGATCGCCCGTTCGATCAGGCTGGCCTGCTCCGCCGCAGCAAGGGCCTGAGCCCGTTGCGGCTTTGGAAGGTGAAAATATTGCTCCATAAGGGCCTTGGGGGACAGGGCGCCCAACGCGGCCAGATCGTCTTCAAGGGCCGCGGCCATTTCGCTGCGCTGCATCAGCCGGCTGGCGACCGCCGGGGTCAGCGAGAAGGCCACATTCTGCAGGAGCGTGCGGACCGTATCGGTGCTTTGCGCTGCCGATGCCAGGGCCAGATGCACCTCTTCGGTCAGATCCGACCGCTTGGCAATGGCCTGGCGCAGGCTTTCGGGTCCTTTGCGGACCATTTCTTCCAAGAGTTCCGGCGCGAGGCGGGGGGCTTGGCTGAGCACCGGGTAGGCTGTCGGCAGGTCGTCGTCCTGGGCCAGAAGCGTCAGGATACTGACCGGTGTCTGCGGATGGGCCGCAAGGGTCGCCGCGATCCGGCGCCGATCCCGGACGCTGGCCCTGGGCAGAAAATTTCCGGCCAGTTCGCCGAAAATCCGCCGCTCCTCCTCCGTGTGACGGCCCCGAGCGGCGAACAACTCGGTCTCCGAGACAAGGATGTCCGCTGTCTCCCGGTGCCGCGCCAATGCCGGATGCGTGGTGGACGGGCGGTCTGGGGATGTGTGGAAAGCGGGTGGTTGGCTCATGGGATACGTCGGTGAACACCAGTAAAGGTCGGGACAAGCTGGACTGCTTCCGCATGTTATCGGCGAAAACCGTTAGCATCCTGTTAACCCTGATGAAGTCTTACTGGTTTGCGTAAAGTTTTAAGTACTGCGTCGCCCAGTGACCGGATCCGGAGGGTCTTGCGTATACCCCCGGACATCGGACCGAAAGGAGGAGACGATGGGCACTTTGTTGGACTTTGCATCCGCCCCGCGGCCGGTCGCACGGATGAGGCGGTCAGCTTCCCGCCCATATCATTGTGAGACCCCGTCCCGCGGAGAGCTGGTTTTGTTCCCGGGTGTGCGCTACGAGCGCAATGACCTTGATCTGGCCCCGCGAATCGGGACCATCGGAACAGAGGCAGAAACGGCGCACGCGGATCGGGATTAACCACGTCCGCCTTCGCCCGTGATCCGCCTTGGTGAGCGGGAACGGGCCATGGGCGAGCGAAAAGACAGACGACAGGATTTCGGCGCTGGCCGGGTCTGGCTCCGCCGGGCCGCCTGGGTGGCCGGGGCACTCTGTCTGACGGCGCTTGCGGGCTGTGTCCGGCCCACCGGCGATTTTGACCGGGCCCGGCCGTCGGTGCTCCATGACACGGTCATGCCGCAAGCAGGCGAACAATCGGCGCGCTATCGTGGCGACCCGGTTTCCAAGTTCAACTACACGAATGACGAGAAGTTGCTTCGCGACCGGGGCTGGACCCTGATCCGTCCGCCCTGGGCGCAGGATTGGATCGGCGGAACGGTCGTTGAATTGTCCCGAACCCGCATTCTGCCCGAGGTGGAGGGGCGGGTTCCGGTGGATCTCTATTACGTCTTCTTGAGTTCCGACAAGTTTCAGTCGAGCGACGCACGCTACGACCGCATCACGAGCGACGCCAATGGCGATGCGGAGCTGGTCATGCCGTTTTGCCAGGTCGCAACCCGCGTGCGCGCCGCCGACGACGAGCGCCTGCGTGTTCTGGAAAACAAGCAACTGACCACCGAGGAGATCTACGAGGGCGCGAAGGCGCGGGTGTGGGAAAACCGCGTGATGATCAAATGGGTCTCGCAAGCGCTCCGATACCGCGTCAAGGCGTATTCGGCCGCCCTCGACAAGCTGGAAGTCGAAACACCGACCCAGGACCGGATGTGGCAGACGACCACGGCCATCCGCAAGCTGGATGCACAGGTGCGGATTGCCGAAGCCGGCTGCGAAACCGCGCTCGAAGTGACCCCGGAGCCTGAGATCCGGCGCTCACGCATCTTCGAAAACTGGAGCCGGGAGCGCCCGCCGGTTCAAAAGTGACCGATCGGGGTCAGTTGAGGTGCTGATGGATGATCTGGTCGATGATCCCGGCATCCCTCAGGTCCCGGAGCTTTTCGTTGAAAAGCGTCAGTGCGGTCTGCGCCTCCGGGATCTTCCGGGAAATGATCAGGTGGAGCGTTGAAACCCTGAGGGACCGCTCCAGGATCCGGAAATCGGCGATGTTCAGATCCGGGTCTTGTGCGATGGTGTAAAGCCCCACCTGTTCGATGATCGGAACGAGATCGGTTCTGCCGGCGGCCAGAAGACGGAAGCAGTCGATCAGATCGGACGGTTCGTCGATGGCCACAAGGTTGGCATCGATCAGGGAGAGAAACCGCGTCTGGTCGTATCCCATTGGAGAACAGATTCGAAATCCCTGAAGATCCATGCCACTCTCAAACACGATCGAAGAACCGGCGAGGACAAAAAAGCGCTCATGCCCGGTGACAATCGGATCCGAGTAGTGAAAAGCCTCTTCGCGGTCCGGGGTCCGGATATAAGGAAATGTTCCGAGATAACGTCCTTCCATGGCCAACTGGTACCCACGGGTCCAAGGCGCAAAAGCGATGCTGATCGGCTTTCCCTTTGCCATTTCCTCGAAGGTTCGTTGCACGATATCGGTCACCAGACCGCCATTTCGGAGTTCTGGCCCGGTAAAGGGTGGATAATTGGGACCGGTGACCAGTTCGTTCTGGAAGGCCGTGGCTGACATCGGCGCGGCCCATAACCCGATGGCGACAAACACACAGGCGAGCCAACTTCGGACTTTTTCCATCATTTGCTTGAAAAGCCTTCCAACACGCCTTTTGAACATACGGATCTATGTTCAAGCATCTGAAATATGCTGCGGTTAAATCGGAAAGCGGACGATTTGGCAATGCTGCAGATCAATTGCCAGTCTGATTTCGCGGATCCATCTGGGCGCATTGGGCGGAATTGAGAGCGGACCGGAGCTCGGACTTTTGCACGGGGTGTGAGAGGTAAGCGCGCAGCAGCGCCAGTCCCTCTGTTTGCTCGGTTTCGATGACAATCAGATCATCGAGGTCTTCCGGCGGGTTCTGTCTGAGGATCGACAGCTGGCTCGGCGAGAGCAGCAGCAGCGACAACGTGTCCGAGCCTGCGGTCCGGTTGTTGAGGCTGTAGATTGTCTGGCCAGACGCATCGAACAACCCCATGGACCAGAATGGCGCGGGGATCGTCGCCGTGAACCGGACGGGACCCTCGTCGAGATGGAAACGGCAAACCGCATGGCTCATGGCCGGGTCGAGATCGGGCAGGGGCTCCCGCCCGGGCAGAATGTCCGGCAGGACATTGAACCGGCTGTCGGGACCGAAGGCGGCGGCGTCCGAAAACGCCGTGTGGGTGACGCTTCCGGGGATACTGAAGATCACCAGGATATGCACGATGGCGGCGAGCATCAAAACCGCGAGCAATCCCAGGGCAAGGCTCATGCGGGTCGACAGCGTCATGGGCATGATCTCCGCGAGATCACCGGCATGGCGGCGTTGCTCAGGGCCGCGCCGGTGGTGACCGGCGCATCATAAAGCCGGAGCTTGAACATCAGGCCGTCCATGTCCTGCGGACGGCTGGCCAGCGGCAGCCAGTTTCCAGAGGCCGGCCGGGGAGATGCCGTTATCTCGAATGAGCCGTCTTGCCGGCGCAAAAGCGCGCGGCTGGACAGATGGGTGCGGCCCGCGATGGTTTCGGCCAGCCGGCCCCGCCGGTCGGTCGAGGTCAAGGTCCACAGGCGAGCGGCCGGGGTTTCTCCGGACAGAATGTAGGTGCAGGACGGATCGAGCAACCGGCCGCTGCTGTCGGTCCGGGCAATCAGGGCCTGCCCTTCTCCGGAGGCGAGCGGGACGGAGGCGCCACGGCTGTGGATCGCAATCGAATAGGGGTCCGCTTCTTCCGTGCCGGCGGTCGGGTCCATTTCCCATGCGCCGATCCTGACCGTCTGGAGCGGGCGGTCGCGCTCGATGACCAGATAGGCCGAGGCAATACCAAGCAGGGTGCCGCATGTGAGGATGCCCAGGGCCCACAGAAGTGTCGCCAACGGGGCCGGGCGGCTTGGCCGCAGCATTTTCGGGATGTCCTGGCGATAGAAGTCCGCCTCGGAATGGGACCGTGTCGCTGTTTTCATTCGGCTGCCGCAAGGTCCGTCAACCGGCCGTCGGGGCCGGGCTGTATCTGCGCCATTTGCCGGATCGCGGCGAATTGCTCCGCGAGTTCGTCAAGCAAGGCCTGGGTGTCGCGGTTGAGAATGCGGGGTTGGAGCGACGTCTCATCGGCGTTCTGCGCCAGGGCCACCGGCCGTTGGTTGAGGCTGTCCATATCAATTCCGGGCATCGGCACCAGGTCGATGCCGTTATGCGCGTATTCCATGAACATCTGCCAGGCCATCGCCGGCAGGCTGCCGCCCGTGACCCTGCGGGTCGAGGTGAAGTCGTCATTGCCGAACCAGGCCGCGCCCGTATAGTTGCCGGTGTACCCAACGAACCATGCATCGCGGTAGCCATCGGTGGTGCCGGTCTTTCCTGCGGCAACGACCCCGTCGATCCGCGCTCGGCGGCCGGTGCCGGCCTCGACCACATTCACGAGGATGTCGTTCATATCCGCGACCTTGTCGGCGGGAAGAATGCGCGGTGGCGGTGCTTCCTCCCGGTCGCGCGAATAAAGAACCTCGCCTTCGCTGTTTTGAATCTCCAGGATTGTGTAGGGCGTGGCCTTGAAGCCGCCATTGGCAAAGGACGAGTAAGCGGCGGCCATGTCGAGCACGGTGACTTCCGACGAGCCGATCGGCAGCGACACCGAATTTTGCAGCTCATTTGAAATGCCCATGGCGTACGCGGTCTCGATCACTTTTTCGCGGCCAATCGCCTGGGCAAGACGGACCGGAATGGTGTTGATCGACTTGGTCAGCGCGAGTTTCAGCGAAACCGGCCCGCTGTAGCTGCGGTTGTAGTTGCGCGGGCTCCAGTTGCCGATCCAGATCGGCCGGTCCGGAACGATGCTGTCCTTCGAATACCCGTTGAGGAAGGCCGCCATGTAAACGAACGGCTTGAAGGAAGAGCCCGGCTGGCGCAGCGCGTTCGCGGCGCGATTGAATTGGCTTTGCCCATATGAATTGCCGCCGACCATGGCCACGACCGCCCCGTCCGTCTGCATCGCGACGAAGGCGGCCTCGGACACGTCCCGGGCCGGTCCATTGTTGCGCAAGGTTGTTTCGACGGCGAGCTCGGCCTGCCGCTGCAGAGCCGGATCGAACGTGGTTCGAACCGTGACGATCCGGTCCCGCGAGAGCGCCGGTTTGCGGCGGGCCATGGCCTTGACCTCGCTCAAGCCCCAATCCAGGAAGTATTCGGGAAGCTGGGTGTCGCTCCGGTTGACCGCCACGGCCGGGTTCCGGCGGGCGCCGATGACCTGACCTTCTGTGAGGAAGCCGCCCTGGACCATGTTGGTCAAGACTTCGTTCGCCCGCGCGCGGGCGGCGGGCAGGTTGATGTGCGGCGCATAGCGGGTCGGTGCCTTGTACAGCCCGGCCAGCATGGCGCTTTCGGCCAGGCTCAACTCGCGGACGTTCTTGTTGAAATAGAACTCGGCCGCGGCAGTGACACCGAACACGCCGCCGCCCATATAGGCCCGGTCGAGATAGAGCTTGAGGATTTCCTGCTTGGTCAGGTTCGCTTCCAGCCAAAGCGCCAGATAGGCCTCCTTGATCTTGCGGCTCAAGGTCCGTTCGTTTGACAGGAACAGGTTTTTCGCAAGCTGTTGCGTGATGGAGGATCCCCCTTGCACGACGCCACCGGCCCGGGCGTTTTCGACCATGGCGCGGGCAGTGCCAACCATGTCGATGCCGAAGTGGCTGAAGAAGCGCCGGTCCTCCGTGGCGAGCGTTGCCTTGATCAGGGAATCGGGGAGTTCCTCCAGGGGCACGCTGTCGTTCAGCACGATCCCCCTGCGGCCGATCTCGTTTCCGAACCGGTCCAGAAAGGTGACGGCAAAGTCCTCCGTCGTCTTCCAGTCCGTCTGGCGTGTGGCCTCGAATGAGGGCTGGGCAAAGGCCAGCACGACAACAAGTCCGAGCGCCCCGTAGGTCAGCCCTTCCGACGTGACTTCCGTTAGGGCTCTCCAAATGCCGCGCGCGCGAAAACGGCGAAGGAAAGCGTCGTAGTTTTCGAAGAACCGGCGCAGGCCGGAACCGGTCCGCCAGAGCGCCGTGTCCACCCAGGCATCCACAGCCAGAAACACGTGCCGGATGCCGCGCCGCGGTCTGTTGCGTGAGGCACCTGGCTTGTCTGTCGGCGCCGGCTCTGTCTCGCCCACGGAAACGTCCATTCATCGTATCGGGTCTGTTCGTCGGCAGGATATCCGCTTCAGGGGCCAATGAGAACAGGTCCACTTGCGAGAGTTTGCAAAAACATGCGCCTGTCCGGTGAAAACATGCATGCAGCGTGAACGCCGCCTGCCGTCCGGCGAGCGGACAAAACGGCTCTGACACGTGGGCACCGGGGCCGCACTGCTGCGCGGCTTGACCGGACCCCGTTGTTGTCCGCCCGGCTCCAACGTGATACGCGCAGCCGCAGAGCGTTTAATCGGAAACCTGCACCGTGAAGCAACCGACAAGCCCGGCCGATGACGGTCCCTTCTGGCGCCAGAAGACGCTGGAGCAAATGAGCCAGAGCGAGTGGGAGTCCTTGTGCGACGGCTGCGCGCGCTGTTGCCTGAACAAGCTGGAAGACTGGGACACCGGGCAGATCGTCTGGACGAATGTCGCCTGCACGCTGCTCGACGGGCAGACATGCCGGTGCAAGGACTATGAAAACAGAGCCGCGACAGTTCCCGATTGCATCCAGTTGACCCCGGACACGGTGCGCGGACTCACATGGTTGCCGCCGACCTGCGCCTACCGTCTGGTCCGGGAGAACCGTGATCTCTATTGGTGGCATCCGCTTGTGTCCGGAGACCCCAACACCGTGCATCAGGCCGGAATATCGGTTCGCGGACGCACGGTGAGCGAGGACGGGATGGCCCTGGAGGACTTCGAGCATCACGTGGTCAGCTGGCCCGGTGAGGAGCCGGGCGCGGGAACGTAACGCCCTTCATGCCTTTCTTAGACATTCGTTTATTGAAATGAATGTATGAATATTTCGCTGAATTCGGTATTCGCAACAGCGGCAATGGTTTGGCGTGCTGGGCGAACAGCGGGAGAGTGAACGTCTATGCGCAAGGTCCTCGCATGTCTTGGTTTGGTTTTTGGGTTGGCATGGTCCGTCCCGGCCTCCGCCGAGCCGCTGGAACTGCGGATCCCCCAGCATAGTTTGACGCACTACGTTCAGGAGCTGTTGCAGCGCGCTTTCGAAGCCGCGGGCGGAAAGGCCATTGTGACGCCGGCAAACGATCCCCTCAGCCACGGGCGGATGATGCTGCTGGTTGAACGCCAGGAGGGGCTGGACCTGTTCTGGCGCGGCGAGGATGCCGACCTGAAAAAGAGATTTCTGGAGGTTGAATTTGATCTGACCGATGGCCTGAAGGGTGTTCGGGTGCTGTTCGTTCGTCCGGATGACAAGGACCTGTATGCCCATGTCCAATCGCTCGATGAATTCCGGGCCCTGGGCACGATCGGAGCCATGGGCTATGACTGGAACGATGTGCAGATCTGGGAGGTCAATGGACTTCCGGTCGATCTCACCCGGGAGCATTGGAACCCGGCGATTTACAACAAGCTGGCCGCTGGACGGCCGGGCGTAGATTATTTTTCGCGCGGCATCATCGAAATGGCTGTGGAAGCTCCCCAGCATCCGGAACTTGCGGTGGAGCCGCATCTCCAGCTTGTCTACGAGAACGACTTCCGTCTTTATGTCTCAAAAGACCGTCCTGATCTCCATAAGCTACTGACTGATGTTTTAAAATCGGCGGACGCACAGGGTATTTTGCAACAAACCTTGCGCGATGTTTTTCCCGATATTTTCCGTCCGGATGGTCTGAACATCGAGGGACGGCGGATCATCCCGCTTGCAATGCCCGTGCCCTGAACGAGCGCGTCAGCGATGGGTGCGCGAAAGCCCCGGGCGTCTTTTCGGCAGGGGACTTAAAATCCGTGAGGTCTGAAAAGATCTTCCGGGCGCCCTGAAACCGCGTTTGCATTGTCCCGGTCCGGACAGGCTTTTTGCCACCAGCGTCACGCCAGGAGATAGGCCCCGACATGGGTCCGGAGCCTTTCCCGGAGCACGTCCGGGTCCGTCACCTGGCAGGATTGTTTCAAAATCGCCCCATGCAGGGTGAAGGCGATCATCCCGTCCAGCAAGACGTCCGCGGCCAGATCCCGCCTGAGTGCCGGCGCCGCCGTCTCACTTGCCTGCCAGGCTTTCAAGACATCGAGAAGCTTCGCGTCCCAGCGGGCGAGCTGTTCGGCGAATTCGGGCGCGCAATGGCCTTTGGTCACCCCGATGTTTTCCATGAACATGCGCGTCATGATCTGGCTTTCCGTCATGACGCCAATGAGCGCCATCATGCGTTCGACGACCGCCGAGACCGGATCGTGAAGCGTATCGTCCGAGGCTTCGCCGTCGGCCTCGATCAAACCCTGCAGGCGGTCCAGCAGCAGGTAGGACAGCAGCCCGTCCATGTCGCCGAAATGGGCAAACAGAGTGCCCTTGGCGACCCCGGCAAGCCTTGCGATCCCTTCTGCCGTCAATGCCTCGAGCCCGTCTTCGCGGGCGATGCTCTTTGCCGCGTCCAGCAGGCGGGCGCGAGTGAGGGCCGTGCGGGCCTGGGGCTTGCGCGGGGCGGGGGCGCTCATGGGGTTCCCTTCAAAAAATGACCAAGGTCAAAATATTTATTGACACTGATTTTGGTTTAGGTCAAAAACTGACCAAGGTCAATAATGACCGTGGTCAAAAAACCTGCGGCGCATGATCCGGCCGCGATGGAGACACGCATGACAAAGAAGATATTGGTGCTGGACGGCCATCCGGCCACGGAGAGCTTTTGCGGCGCGCTGGCTGCGCGCTATGCCGAGGCGGCGCGCAAGAACGGCCATGAGGTGCGGATCGCGAAACTGTCGGATATGAGTTTCGATCCGGATTTCGAATACGGCTCTTATCGCAATGTCAAACCGCTGGAGCCGGATCTGGAGGCCTTTTGGGCGGACCTAGACTGGTCGGAGCATTTCGTGCTCGCCCATCCTCTGTGGTGGGGCGGGATGCCCGCCAAGCTCAAGGGCCTGTTCGACCGGGTTCTGCTCCCGGGCAAGGCTTTTCGGTATGTGAAGGGCAAAGCGTTTCCGGAAGGCCTCTTGAGGGGGCGAACCTCTGAAGTTCTCGTGACCGCTGACACGCCGGGCTGGTTCTTCCGGCTGGTTTACGGGGCACCAATCAAGAAGGAAATCCGCAGCCAGATCCTGAATTTCTGCGGGCTGAAGATGAAGGCCTATTCCTGGTTCGCGTCCCTGCACGGATCGACCCCGGGCCAACGGGAAAAGATGCTGGAGCGGGCGGCCCGTCTCGGCGCGCGGGCAATCTGAAACGCCGTTGATCTGCGTGGGTAGGTTCGGCGCGGGCGGACAATGCCCGCGCCCGCGAACCGTTTACCGGGCCAACCTGTTATTGGTGCAGCCGGTCATTGGGCTGGCCCGCTTTTGCCGGCCCGGTGCTGCGCCTCGGCGTTGAACACCACATAGTACTTGTAGATATTGCCCACGTAGCGCACGGGTTCGCGGCTGATCTTGTGGCCAACGATCCACTCCACATTTCCGAACCACTTGTCCGGGTCATAGCCTTTGCTGGCCGCTTCCGCGCGCAGGCGGGCGAACCGGCTTGGCCCCGCATTATAGGCGGCAAGGGCGAAGAAGGTCTGGTTGGCCGGGTTGTCCTTGAGGTCGTCGAAGTACGTGTTCGCGATATATCGCAGATATTTGACCCCGGCATGGACATTCGCCTCCGGATCCTGGGCCACGCCCTTGATCTCGATCGGGCTGCCTTCGGCGGTGGACGGCTTGATCTGCATGAGGCCGACCGCGCCGGCTCCGCTTTTCACGTCCTGCTGGAACTGGCTTTCCTGATAGGATTGCGCGGCGATGAGCAGCCAGTCGATGGAGTATTGCGCGCCATATTTTTGAAAGAGCGACGACAGGTCTTCGAATTTGGCGGAACGGCCATCCTCGCTCAGGTTTTCCAGATACCGGGCGTCCGAAAGATAGCGCTTCAAGATGATGTTGCCGAGCAGGGTGCCCTTTTTCACGGTTTGTGCGAAGGCATTCACTTCCTTGAGGAGTTCCGGCGCGTCCTTGCGCACGGCGAAAGCGATCTGGCCACCGGTGCGTACCGCCGCATCCGGATGGGTCTTCAGCCCGGTCAGGATTTGCAGCCAGAGATCCGCCTTGTGGTCGTCGACGATAATCGCCGGGATCCCGCCCGCTTGAACCAGGTCCATCAGATCCTCGTCCTCCAGGTTCTCGCTGGCCTTCACGATCTTGACCGGCGCCTTTCCGCCCGCCTCCAGCTTTTTGTTCAGTGCAAGCAGGCTGTCATGATAGCTGGAGGAGGCGCGGACATGGATTTCCATGCCGGACAGGTCTTCCGGGGCCGCAATATCGGGCACGCTGTCGGCCGTCAGGAGCACCTCCTTCACATGGTCAAAGGTCGGTGTTGAAAAGG
This sequence comes from Roseibium aquae, assembly GCF_008711285.1. Taxonomy (GTDB): domain Bacteria; phylum Pseudomonadota; class Alphaproteobacteria; order Rhizobiales; family Stappiaceae; genus Roseibium; species Roseibium aquae. Next base: position 21,691 of record NZ_VXDC01000006.1, on the reverse strand, counting down.
CGACAAGTTCCGCGCGCGCCTTGGTGACGGTGAGGTTTCCAATCGCCATGTCGCCGCGGCCTTCGCTGAGATCCTGGAAAATGCGCTCCCGCGGCGTGGGGATCAGGACGAGCTGGTCTTCCCGTGTCTTCTTGCCGTGACGCTTGTCGAGGAACTTGCCGAATTCGCTCATCGTGTCGACAGCGGTGCCGCGCTGGACCCCATTGTCGATAAAGAAAAAGGTTTTGGAAAACGGCACCAGAACGCGCAGGTAACCCCGTTCCGCGATGGCGTCAAAGTCGCCGGTAAACGGTTCGCGCAAGATCTCTTCGAGCGTGTCGGCCATGCCGGGTTCCATCGCGCGGGCCGGAGCCGGCGGTATGATCAGGCTCGCCAGCAGGGCGACCATCAGACCCAGAACGACGGCGGACCGGGTCAGAGCGATGGGCGGGCGGATGTTCAGGAGCGGGTTTGGGCGGCTCATGGTCCGGATTTCCTTGAAAGCGATCACTGTTTGCTAAGAAACCAGCCTTGTGTGACGCTATCAAGTTGGCAACCCGGACAGGCCGCCCTGATCGTTACCTTTTGAACGTCAGTTCGACGGTGCCGACCGGAAAACCGCCCTTGACCACGTCCGCCGTGTTTTTCACCGTTCGGGCGTCGATCTGGGTCAGCGTGTCGTTGAACCGCAGCAGGATGGAGCCATTTTCCAGCGGGACCTCCGCGACATAGGAAAAGCGGATCGCCCCGTCCTTGCCGGTTGTGACGATCGCCGGTCCCTTCACGTCCGACCGGGATCCGATATAGCGGCCTTCGCCCACCTTCTCGAAGAACCAGACCTTCGTGTCGCGCTCCCCGTCTTCATAGACGAAGTCCTCGCGCAGGCGCAGGGTGAAGGTGCGCGGGTTCCACGTGCCGGTCAGGTAGACGGTGAAGGGCCGGTAGACGCCGGCGAACCGGCTTTCGAACACGCCCTTGCCCACGGTCTTGCCCCGGAAAAACTCCTCAAGCACGAGGGTGTTGGCTTGGGCCGGCTGGATCGGGGCCGCGGCCAGGCCAAATAGACCGAGCGCGAGGAGGCAGATGAAGGCCGAAGGCCGGATGAGGTTCAGTAGCATGGGATGATCCTTGGTGACACATCATGTGCCGCATACGGCCGGAAGCGCCCCGCGGTTCGCCATGTCACGGTCCGCTCACAGGCTAGTGAACGGCTGTGCCATGTGGGTTTCCATGCTGCTGTTGCGCCTCCGCCACCGGCATGCGCGGCGCAAAACCATGTGGATCGGCCATCGCCCAGTACGCGGAGTAGCCCGGAATGTCATGGGTTTGGGCCAGTAGATCGCCCGGCTTCAACCAGGTCATGGCCGCGCTGGCAGGCAAAATGGCCCGTCCGCCCTCATGCAGGAAAAAATGCTCGGGACGGAATTCGCGGGGATGGGCAAGGCCGGAGGCGGCAGTGAAATCGGCCAGGGCCTTCAGAGTGTTGCGATGAAAATTCGCCACACGCTCGGCCTTGTCCGGCACGACCAGCGCCTGTTGCCGCCGGGGATCCTGTGTCGCGACCCCGGTCGGGCACTTGTTGGTGTGGCAGCTTTGGGACTGGATGCAGCCGATGGCGAACATGAAACCGCGGGCGGAGTTGACCCAGTCCGCGCCAAGACAAAGCGCTCCGGCAAGGTCAAAGGCCGTGATGAGCTTGCCGCTCGCCCCGATCTTGACCTGGTCCCGCAGGTTGGTGCCAACCAGTACATTGTGAACGAAGGAAAGACCCTGACGCAGCGGCGTGCCGAGCCGGTTGGTGAACTCCACCGGTGCCGCCCCGGTGCCGCCTTCGGCGCCATCGACGACAATGAAGTCCGGCACGATGCGGGTCTCCAGCATGGCTTTGGCAATGGCCATGAATTCCCATTTGTGGCCGACGCAGAGCTTGAATCCGGCCGGCTTGCCGCCCGACAGGTCACGCAGCTGTGCCACGAACTCCAATAGCTCGATCGGAGTGGAGAACGCCGGGTGGGCGGCGGGCGAGACGCATTCGACGCCGACCGGTATGCCGCGGGCTTCGGCGATCTCTTTCGTCACCTTTGGGCCGGGCAGAACGCCGCCATGACCGGGCTTGGCGCCCTGGCTCAGCTTGATCTCGATCATCTTGATCTGGGGATCCTGCGCCTGGGCGGCGAATTTCTCCGGATCGAATTGTCCGTCGGCCGTCCGGCAGCCGAAACAGCCGCTGCCGATTTCCCAGATCAGGTCGCCGCCGCCTTCCCGGTGGTAGCGCGACACGCTGCCTTCGCCCGTGTCATGGGCGAAATTGCCGGCCTTGGCGCCCTTGTTCAGCGCGAGAATCGCATTCGCAGACAGCGATCCGAAACTCATTGCCGAGATGTTGAACAGCGAGGCCGAGTAGGGCTGGCTGCAGGCGGGGCCGCCGATCGTCACCCGCAGATCGCCGGGGTAGGGGGGCTGCGGAACAAGGGAATGGTTCACCCAGGCATAGGCGTTCGAATACACGTCATATTCGGTCCCGAACGGCACATTGCTCTCGATGTTTTTCGCCCGGTCATAGACCAGGCTGCGCTTGTCGCGCGAAAACGGGGTGCCGTCGAGGTTGCTTTCGAAAAAATACTGCCGCATTTCCGGCCGGATCGCTTCGAACAAATACCGCGCATGGCCAATGACCGGGTAGTTGCGCAGAACCGAGTGGCGCGCTTGGGTCAGATCGAGGACACCCAAAAGGCTGAGCGCCGCAAAAAAGACAAAGGCCAGGCTGAACCAGCCGCTGATGGTTAGGGTCAGGATCAGGCCGGCCAGCGCAAGAGCGATGCACAGGCCGAAAACAGTGTAGCGGGCGGGGATCATCAGGGGTCCTTTTCGGCCTGCGATGTCGGGGCCAGATCAGCCGGCGGCAAGCGGCAAACGGCTTTCGCCCCGGAGCTGACCGATTCTAAGATGGTAGACTATCTTCCGTATTTTTTCTTAACGCCCGGTACTCCAACGGCTCCACCATCGGAACTTTACAGGCAAGAAACTCAGGGAGAAGCATTTTTCGGCACGTCCAGGCGGTCCGTCCGGTCCGGACCTCCGAGCAGCACCGGCCGGGCTCCGGGCCGCCCGGTCAACCCGATGCGGGAGAGGAACATGTTAACACAATTCAAGATTTCAACGCGTGGCCCGGGTTTGCGCGAGTTCACGCCCGAGGTGGTCCGATGGCTTGAGGATAGCGGCGCGGGCGACGGCCTGCTGACGCTTTTCGTGCGCCACACCTCGTGCTCGCTTTTGATCCAGGAGAACGCCGATCCGGACGTGCAGCGGGATCTGCAGGCTTATCTGGCCCGGCTGGTACCACCGTCCGATGACCCGGCCATGGCCTATCTCACCCACACGCTGGAAGGCCCCGACGACATGCCGGCCCATATCAAGGCCGCGCTTTTGCCGGTTTCCCTCTCCATTCCCGTTTCGCGCGGACGGATAGTTCTGGGCACGTGGCAGGGGATCTTTCTGGTCGAGCACCGCACCCACCCCCACGTAAGGCATGTGGCCGCTCAGTTCCTGGGAGAGTGAGGACGCGCTTCGGGCCGTCTCGCGTCTCGATTCTGGCCCAGCCGCAGCGTTGGGCGGGCCGGGGATCACAATCATCTGGTCATCAGAACCATTTGGTCAAATGCCGTTGCAACCATCCTGGTCCCTGCTCCTTGCCGGACAGGATCTTGTAGAGATCTTCGAGATCCTGAAACAACTCCTTGCGTTTGGTGACCTGCCGCAATCGAACGACGAAGGATTCTGCCTGTTCCCATTGGTTGATGAGACCGTTCTTGTACCATCGTTTGAAGATGCTAAAGCTCAGGGCGCCGGTATGGACGCCGATGGCCAGCAATTCAAGGTGGTTCAGCGTTCGGCGGATTTGTTCCGACTCGTTTGTGGCATGTTGGTCTTTTTCAGCATACTGGGCAATGTTTCCAGCCTTCGCGCACATATTGAAAGCCGCCTGTGCCTCAAGCAGTTCCTTGTCCGACTCGGCCGTGATGAAGGTTTGAATCGTAAAGGTTTTCGTCGACGCGGCCCGGCTGACGGCGATCCCCAAAAGCGTCACGATGACGGCGATGAATGCAACCGTGGCGCTGATCAGGATCGCCTCGATCGGTGAGCTGATCGGCAGAAATCCCGCTAAGCCTGGCTCCGCACCGTCCATCTCGCTCCCCTCAACGCATTTGGCCACCCGTTACAGGGTGGCCAATATACATCTATAGGTAGTAGTGTCTAGAGGTTGGCGCGGGATCACGCAGATGGGCGATCACCCAGGCCGCCCCAACCTTCTCGCTTGATCATGTCCTGATCTCCAAAAAGTGGGCTAACGGTGCGGGACGCACCTTCGCCGGACTTCTGTTTATCCCGGCGTCGGTTTGGACGCAAGGCTCCGGTGAGATGTGATTGCAACATTTCACTCGCTATAGCCTAAATTGCGCCGGTTAACGTTCGGTTTATATCTTGGTGTCCGGCGCCGTGGTTTCAAGATGCAACCTTTGGACGAGTTCGTGCCCCGGGCCCGTGACCAGCCCCGATGAGACCATGGCCCGCTCCGGATCCCGTTTTCCAGGGTGTTCCCTCAGCCTGACCCGGTCACGGCCCCGGTGAATGCTCCTCGCTAGCCTTGCGCCGAGAAAATAGGAAAATATTCTTGACAGCGTGACGGTGATCGGTTATGGTTTTGCCATGATCCGGAAAGTGCGGTTGAGGCGATGTAAAGCGGCGCGGGTGCCAGTATCGCTTAAGCCGCGATGGCGGGGACAAGACTTTCGATGGATGACGGACAAGCTGGTGAAAGCCGGCTTTTTTTGTGTCTTGAGGCTTGCGGGGAGCCAGGATTGACGAGCCGGAACGGTGCTGACGAAGTGTGCCCGGAGGGGGCGGCCGGCGACATTTCGGTCCGGCTTTCAGGCAAGAGCCTGGCGGAGGTCTTGCAGGCCGAAAGGACCGCGGTGCGGCGCGCCAAGAAACGCGCGCAGGAAGAGCGGCGGCAAAAGCAGCGCAAAATGGCTTCTGAAGATGCACCGCAGCGTCCTCCCGGAAAGTCCGAACCGGACTTATCCGGGGTCGGGGCGCCCGGGCGCTCGCCATCATTGGGGCTGCCCGATCCCGGCTCTGCGGGTTGCTTGGCCGGGATGACAGAGGGGGGAGATCGGGTTGGGACTGTACGTGGCGCTGCCGCGCCATCTGCTTCGTCTTCCGAAATGTCATCCCCGCACAAGGCGGGGATGACCGGAGACGCGGGGATGACAGGAGACGCGGGGATGACCGGGGACGATGGGGCCGATCCAAGTCTATCCGGAACCGTGGCACCCGGCAGCAAGGATGTTCACACATCAGAACCGCCCGAGCTTCTCATCCCCCGGCTCTATGCGGCCTGCGCGGGGCAGGTGGCGCGGATCGAGGAGCGGCTGAGGGCGCTCCTGCCCGGCGACGGCGATCTTTCGGAAATCGACAAGACCGTCAAGACATTGGCTGCGATGGCCAAGACCCTTGAGTTGCTGATCGAACTGGAACGTTCCCGGGCAAGGGAGGCTTTGGCCGAACCGGATGCAGACACCCACGCCGAGCCGGACGCCCTCCGCGCGGAACTTGCGAAGCGTCTTTCAGGCCTGTGCGGAGGCCGGGCAGATGGAAACGGCGCTGCGGAGCCTGAGCCCCGCCGAGATGAAACGGCTTTTGAACGATTGGGCCTTTCTGGCCCATGACCATCAGCTGGCGCCGGTCGGCGACTGGTCGCTGTGGCTGTTGATGGGCGGGCGCGGCGCGGGCAAGACCCGGGCCGGTGCCGAATGGACGCGTGCCGAGGCATCGCCCGCCTCCGGGCGAACGCCGGGCTGCGGCCGGATCGCCCTTGTGGGCGAAACCTACGCGGATGTGCGCGAAGTCATGATCGAGGGCGTGTCCGGGCTGCTGAGCGTGCATCCCAGACGGGACCGTCCCACCTGGATTGCTTCCAGGCGGCGGCTGGAATGGCCCAATGGCGCGGTGGCGCAGGCTTTTTCCTCCGAGGACCCGGAGGCCTTGCGCGGTCCGCAATTCGATCTTGCCTGGTGCGATGAACTGGCGAAATGGCGCAATGCCGAGGAGACCTTCGACATGTTGCAATTCGGACTGAGACTGGGGAGCAGACCGCGCCAGCTGGTGACGACGACGCCGCGGCCGATCCCGCTTTTGAAAAAACTGATGGGGCTGGGGTCAACGGTCATCTCGCACGCGCCGACCAAGGCCAATGCCTTCAATCTGGCGCCCAGTTTCCTGGAAACGGTCGTCGCGCGCTATGCCGGAACCCGGCTGGGGCGCCAGGAACTGGACGGCCAACTGATCGAGGACCGGCCCGATGCGCTTTGGAGCCGCGAAGGGCTGGAGGCCTGCCGGGTCGGTCAGCCACCGGCCGACCTGGTGCGCGTGGTGATCGCCATCGATCCGCCGGCCAGTTCGACACGCACATCGGACGCATGCGGGATCATCGCCGCCGGGCTGGGCGCCGACGGGCGCGCCTATGTTCTTGCCGACCGCAGCAAACGCCCCGCCCGGCCTTCGGACTGGGCATCAGCCGCCATCGGCCTGTGGCACGGGCTGTCGGCCGACTGCCTGATCGCGGAGGTCAACCAGGGGGGCGACATGGTGGCGGAGGTGATCGCCAAGGCGGACCCTTCCGTGCCGGTCAAGACGGTGCGCGCCACACGGAGCAAACATGCCAGGGCGGAGCCGGTCGCCATGCTCTACGACCAGGGCAGGGTCGCCCATGTCGGCGCCTTTCCCGAGCTGGAAGATGAGATGGCCGACTTTTCGCCCTCCGGTTTGAGCAATGGCCGCTCCCCGGACCGGCTGGATGCCCTTGTCTGGGCCGTTTCGGAGCTGATGCTCGGCCCCCGCGCCACGCCGCGGGTGCGGGGCCTTTAACGCCGGTCCCCATTGCTGGTTCGGGTCGCTGGTGCGGGTCGCCGGTCCCGCCCGTGTTTCCCTGGGTTCCATCTGAGTCCCGCCTGGGTTCCGTTGGACATACCTGTCTTGAATCACATTGTTAATAGAGCTTAAAAGGATCGGTATTTCATGGCCTTGAAAGCATTTCTTGACAGGGTCTGGCGAGGGGCCGGCCGAACGGTTCACGACCGGAAAGCATCCCGCACGGGGCCGCTTCTAGCCGTTCAGGGCCAGTCCAGACCCGTCTGGAGCCCGCGCGATTACGCGGCGCTGGCCCGCGAGGGCTATGCGAAAAACCCGGTGGTCTACCGGGCGGTCCGGCTGGTCGCGGAGGCGGCGGCCAGCGTTCCCTTGAACCTGTTCGAGGACGATTTGGAACTGGTCGAGCATCCGCTTCTGGAGCTGCTGAACCGGCCCAATGCCCAGGAAACGGGCGCGGACTTACTGGAGGCCATCTACGGTCATCTGCTGGTTTCGGGCAACGCCTTTATCGAGCAGGTGCCGGTCGACGATGCGCCGCGCGAACTCCATGCGCTCAGGCCGGACCGGGTGAAAGTCGTGCCCGGGGACAATGGATGGCCGGAAGCGTTCGACTACACGGTGGGCGGGCGGACGGTCCGCTTGGGGCCGGGCGGAACCGGCGCGGGCGGCGAGGCGGTGCCGCTGGTCCGGCATATCAAGCTGTTCCATCCGCTCAGCGATCACTACGGCTTTGCGCCGGTGGAAGCCGCGCAAATGAGCCTCGACATTCACAATGCGGCGGCCTGCTGGAACAAGTCGCTGCTCGACAACGCGGCCCGGCCGTCCGGTGCGCTGATTTATGGCTCGGGCGATGCGATGAATCTGAGTGCCGATCAGTTCGACCGGCTGAAGGAAGAACTGGAGGCCGGCTACCAGGGCGCGCGCAACGCGGGGCGGCCGCTCCTGCTGGAGGGCGGGCTGGACTGGAAACCCATGGGCCTGACGCCCAAGGACATGGATTTCATCGAGGCGAAAAACCAGGCCGCGCGGGAAATCGCGCTCGCGTTCGGCGTCCCGCCGATGCTGCTCGCGATCCCCGGCGATACGACCTACTCCAATTATCAGGAAGCGAACCGGGCCTTCTGGCGGGGCGCGGTCTTGCCGCTGGTCAAGCGGATGGCGGCCAATCTGGCGGCCTGGCTCGGACCGGCTTACGGAGGCCCCATCCGCCTGCAGCCGGATATCGATGCGATAGAGGCCCTGTCCGCCGAGCGCGAAGCGCTGTGGCGCAGGGTTGACGCGGCCACGTTTCTGACGCGCGACGAAAAGCGGGACGCGGTCGGCTACGGCCCCTACGCCGGAGAGCCGTCCGATGGGCGATGAAATCACCCGGGCGGTGATCGAGCGGGGGGATCTGGCCCATCTGGCCCTGTTTCTGTGGGCGTTGTCGGCAACGGCGATCGGGGCGTTCCTGTTGCGCGAACTCAGCCTTTCTAACCGCCGGTTTTCGGACTTCGTTCAGGAACTCAGCGCCCTGAATCAGCGCTTGAGCGGCTTGCGGACCCGCAACGACAACCGGCCCTAAACGTCTCTGAATAAGCAAGAAATCAAGTCAGGATAAGAGATGTCAGATCACTCTTTGGACGGCGCGCTGTGGCGTGCGGGCCGCGCCGGAGCATGGCGGAAATCCGTCCTGCCCCCATCCGCCTACCTGCCGGTTTTCCATCGGTTCTGCGCATTGGTCGCCGATCTTGCGGGGGGCGCTGTCTCCGCCGGTCCGGACCACATCGCTGACCGTGGCCCGGACCGTGGTCCCGGCCGTGGGGCAGACAGGGGGGGCGGCGAATGAACGGGGCCGCGACGATCGAGGGCTACGCCAGCGTGTTCGGCGAACGCGATGAAGCGGGCGACCGGGTGGTGTTCGGGGCCTTTCGCAGATCGCTCGCCGCGCGCGGCGCAAGGGGCATTGCCATGCTTTGGCAGCATGACCCGGGCGCCCCCATCGGCCGGTGGGACGTCCTGGCAGAGGACCGTTGGGGCCTGCATGTCCGCGGGCGCTTGCTGACCGGGCTCGCCAGGGGCCGCGAGGCGGCCGTTCTGATCGCGGCGGGCGCGTTGACCGGGCTGTCCATCGGCTTCCGGCCGAGGCGGGCTGTCCGCGCGGCCGGGACCGGCGAGCGCATCCTTCAGGACATCGATCTTTGGGAAATCTCGCTTGTGACGTTTCCCCAGGCCGACAAGGCCCGCATCCGCCGGATCGGGTGAGCCGCACGCATTCACACAACCGGGGCCGACGGCACCCAATGGAGGAAAGACCGCGATGCCACAGTTTGACAGGACGCCGGACGATCAGCCGTTCGAGTTCAAGGCCAGCATGCCCGGCATGGATCAGGGCATGGATCAAGGCAGGGGACCGGCCATTCCGCCGTTCGCAGGCCATGACGAGCCGGGAGCAACGGGGGGCGAGGAGGTCGCCCGGAGTTTCGATATCTTTTTCAGGGCCTTCGAGGCCTACCGCCAGACCAACGATGCGCGGCTCGAAGAAATCGAGCGGCGCGGAAGCGCGGATGTGTTGACCCTGGACAAGCTGAACCGCCTGGACGCGGCGCTCGATGCCACCAAGCGCCGTCTCGATGATCTGACCCTCAAGGCGCGCCGTCCGGCCCTCGCTCCGGAGGCGCGCCGGGGGTTCACCTCCCAGGCCCTGGAACACAAGGCGGCCTTCGAGACCTATTTGCGCTCGGGCCGGGAAACGAGCCTCCGGCCGCTGGAATTGAAGGCCCTATCGGCCGGATCCGACCCGGATGGCGGGTATCTGGTGCCGGAACAGACCGAAGCCGAAATCCTGCGCCGCATGGCCGAGGTCTCGCCGATCCGGGCAATTGCCGGAAACCGGCACATGTCCGCGTCCACCTTCAAGAAACCCTTTGCCGTTTCCGGACCGCAAGCGGGTTGGGTGGCCGAAACGGCGGCGCGTCCCGAAACAACAAGTCCGCAACTGGCGGAGCTGAGTTTTCCGGCGATGGAGCTGTACGCCATGCCGGCGGCGACTGCGTCCTTGCTGGACGATGCGGCGGTGGACATGGACGCCTGGATCGCCGAGGAGGTGGAGACCGCTTTCGCCGAGCAGGAGGGCACGGCGTTCGTCACCGGCGACGGGGTCAACAAGCCGGCCGGCTTCCTTTCGGTGCCGCGTGTGGCCGAAGCAAGCTGGGCATGGGGATCGCTCGGCACGATCAGCACCGGCGAGGCCGGAGCGTTTCCCGCTAGCGCGCCTTCCGACACGCTGATCGATCTGATCTATTCCCTGAAAAGCGGCTACCGGCAAAACGCCCGCTTTGTGATGAACCGGAAAACCCAGGGCGCCATCCGCAAGCTGAAGGACGCCGACGGCAACTATCTCTGGCAGCCGCCGGCAAGCGCCGGTGCGCCCTCGACGCTGATGAACTTCCCGGTGACCGAAGCCGAGGACATGCCGGACATCGCGACCGACGCCGCCGCGATCGCCTTTGGCGATTTCCGCCGCGGCTATCTGGTGGTTGACCGGATGGGGGTACGGCTCCTGCGCGATCCCTATTCCGCCAAGCCATATGTGCTGTTCTACACCACCAAGCGGGTCGGTGGCGGCGTCCAGGATTTCGACGCGATCAAGCTGTTGACCTTCTCGGCCTGACCGCAACCCGGCCCGGCATGGATCACAATTCAGGCGGCGCCGGGTCCTGGAAACAAGGGGGCTGACGCCTTCGCCCCCTGCCAGTCCTCCCCAACTCGCGCCGGAGATCCTGTCGGATGTCCGGCGCTTTTTTTTGAGGAGCATCATGACCTCCGCACTCGTTACAGCGCCCAGTGCCGAACCCGTGTCCCTGAGCGAGATGAAGGCCCAGTTGCGGCTTGTCTCCGATGCCGAAGACGGTCTGGTCACCGGGTTGATCGCCAGCGCCCGCCAATATGTGGAAAGGACCACCCGCCGGGCTTTGATCACCCAGGGCTGGCGGCTTTACCTCGACAATTGGCCGCCAGGGCGCGTGGTGCGCTTGCCGCTCGCCCCGGTGCGGTCAATCGGCCAAATTCTTGTGTTCGGCGAGGATGGAACGGGCCACGTGTTGCCGGGCGACGCCTACACGCTCGACCGCTCCAGCGATCCGGCACGGCTCAGGGTGCGCCCGGGCGCGGGGCCGTCCACGGGCGCCCTGATGGGGGTGGAGATCGATTTCACCGCCGGTTACGGCGATGGCGCGTCGGACGTTCCGGCCGACCTGCGTCAGGCGATCCGGCTATTGGCCGCCCATTGGTTCGAGCATCGCGAAGCGGGAACCGAGACGGTGCAGGGCAGCCTGCCCTTCGGCCTCGATCGCCTGCTCGCTTCGGCACGGGTCCCCCTGCTGTGATGGCCCGTCTCCAAGGCGCGGGTGCGTTCAACGTCGCGGTCGAACTGCGGCAGCCGGTGCGCACCGACAGTCCGGATGGCTCCGTTGCGGTGGTCTTCCTGGATGCCGGCCGCGATTTCGCAAAGCTGGAGCTTGTCGGCCAGCGCGAGCAGGAGGTGCTGGACAGGCTCGAAAGCCTTGCAACCCACCGGATCACGCTCCGGTACCGGGAAGATGTCGCTGGTGGCTGGCAGGTTGTGGTCGGGAACAGGACATATCGGATCCTCGCGGCGCACGATCCGGACGGGTTGCGGCGTATCCTGAAGTGTCTTGCAGAGGAGGCGGGCGAATGAGCGGGGCAAGCCTCCAGTCCGCCCTGCGCGCGGGGCTGTTCGCTTGTCTGGCGCAGGACGGCACCCTGACCGGGCTGCTGGGCGGAACCCATCTCTACGACACGCCGCCCCGCGGGCAGGACGCGCCGCATCTCGTGCTCCAAACGGCGGAGACCCGGCCGCTGCTGGCGGACCCTCAGGACGGGTTTATCCACGATTTGATGCTGAGCGTGTTCACCCGCGGCGCCAGCCGCGACCTGGCCGTGCACGTGGCGCACCGCGCTGCCGAAACGCTCATGCATGGACCGGTCACCGTTGCCGGGCACAGGCTGGTGAACCTGACCATCACGTCGGTGTCCTCACGCCGGCTGCGCGATGCCCGCGGCTATCAGGCCGCGTTCAATCTGCGCGCCGTCACCGAACCGTCCGGCTGACAGCCGGTCCTCAGACCCAGGAGTAACCGCTATGGGCGCTCAACGCGGCCGTGACCTTTTGTTGAAACTGGATTCCGATCGGTCGGGCACTTTTTCCACTGTCGCGGGCCTGCGCGCCCGGCGCATCTCGCTGAATGCCGGCTCGGTCGATATCACCACATCGGACAGCCCCGGCCGCTGGCGTGAGATCCTGGAAGCGGCCGGAACCCGGTCGGCCAGTTTGTCCGGCTCCGGCCTGTTCAAGGACGCGGCCAGCGATGCGGCCGTGCGCGGCCTGTTTTTCGACGGGCTGATCCGGCCCTGGCAGGCGGTCATTCCCGATTTCGGCGTTGTCCAAGGGGATTTTCAGGTCACCGCGCTGGAATATGCCGGCCGGCACGATGGCGAGGTCACCTACGAACTGGCTTTGGAATCGGCTGGACCGCTGACCTTCACCGCAACCTGATGACAACCGGGGAGAAATCGCATGGTCAATCGTCTGCGTGGCGAAATCGAGGCGGTGCTGGATGGCCGCCGCTGGACCCTGGTGCTCACGCTGGGAGCACTGGCTGAACTGGAGCAGGCCTTTGCCTGTTCGGATCTGCCTGGCCTTCTGGAACGGTTTTCCAAGGGGCGGCTGTCGTCCCGCGACATGATCCGGATCCTGGGGGCCGGCCTGCGCGGCGCGGGCCATGAAGTCAGCGACGAGCAGGTGGCGTCCATGCGCACGCCCGCAGGGGCAGCCGGTTTCGCGGCGATCACCGCCGATCTTCTGCGCGTTACCTTTGGGGATCGCGGCGATGACGAGGCGGACGGCGGAAGCGGCTCCAACGAACCCAGATCCGCTGCCGGGGAGGCAGCCGAAAGCGGCCCTTTTCCGGCAACGGGCCGGCCGCCTTTCCCTGGCGGTGCCTCATGCACCGGCTGATGGCCGGTCTTGGTTGGCGTCCGGGCGACGTCTGGTCGGCCACACCGCGCGAGATCCTGGCCGCTCTTTCACCGGCGGCCGATGGCCAGGTGATCTCGCGATCGGTCCTCGCCGGCCTGATGGCCGCCGCCCCAGATGCGGCCAAGGGGGAGGACAGAAGGGATGACCATGCCAGACAATGAACAGCTGAACTTTCCGGATCTTGAGCCGTTTCATCGGCAGATGACGGAGATCAACCGTCAGGCTCAGACCTTCTCCCTCACACTGACCCAGGGGCTGAAGGCGGCCGTTGTCCACGGCAAGGATCTGGACGCGGTGTTCCGCCAGATGGCGCTGAGCATCTCGTCAAAGGTGCTGACCAGGTCCCTTGCGCCTTTGGAACAGGCGGCGGGGTCGCTGTTCGGCGATCTGGTCTCTGGGCTTGCCGGGCAGGGCGCGCGTGGTGCGGCCACGCTGGTTCAAAGCCTTCCGGTGCCTTTCGCCAAGGGCGGCGTGGTGGCGGCGCCGAGCTATTTTCCGCTGGACGGCGGTTTAGGGCTGATGGGGGAAGCGGGGCCTGAAGCGATCCTGCCGCTCAGCCGGGGCGCGGACGGCCGCCTGGGTGTCCAGACACAACGGGCAGGGGCAAATGCCCCGCCGGTGCAGGTCACGGTCATTGCGCAAGATGTGGAAAGTTTCAGGCGGTCCGAAGCGCAGGTATCTGCGATGGTGGCCCGCGCCGTCGGACGGGGACGGCGCGGGCTCTGACACCGGCCTGAAAAGGAGGGGCTCAGGAGCCGGTGTTTTCCGTTGCCGCCAGCATGGCCGCAATCTGGTCTTTCAGGTGAAGACGCTTCTTCTTGAAATCTTCCAGCACAGCGTCCGACGTCGGCTGGATCTCCACCTCGATGCGGTGAATCTCGCGGTTGACCTCGTGGTACTCGTCGAACAGCCGCGCGAAATGCCCGTCGGACATTTTCAGCTTGTGGATCGCGTCCGTTTTATCGGGGAATTCCTCGTGCAGTTCGTGGGGAACATGGCTCATCGTTCTTGCCTCCTTTTCTGGCGCCCAACATGGCCATCCTGTCGCACCCCGACCTTGAGGCAGATCAATTTCGTAAAACTTCGTAGAAAGGGTTGGGGATGACGGCGTTCTTGAACGAGCAGTTTCCCCTTGCTGTTGCCTTCGGCGCGATGGGCGGTCCGGAACGGCGCACGGATATCGTTCCACTGGCGACCGGCTATGAGGCACGCAACGCCCGTTGGGCCGACAGCCGCAGGCGCTATGACGCGGCAACCGGGATCCGCTCGCTGCAGGATCTGCGGGCTGTGATGGTCCTGTTCGAAAAGGCGCGGGGGCGCCTGTCCGGCTTCCGCTACCGCGATCCACTGGACCATACCGCGAGCGTGTCCGGCACCCCGCCCTTGCCGGACGACCAGGCCGTGGGCACCGGAGATGGCGGAACAACCCGGTTCCGGCTGCAAAAAACCTACGGCGCGGGCGGGCAGGCCTATTCGAGGGCCATCCGCTTGCCGGTGGCCCCCAGTGTGCGGGCCGCGGTCGGCGGTGTGGAGCGGACGCTCAACACCGATTTTCAGGTCGATCCAGCGACCGGCGAACTCGTTTTCTCAAGTGCCCCGCCAGCCGGGGTGACCGTGACCGCCGGTTATCTTTTCGATGTTCCGGTCAGGTTCGACACGGACCGGCTGGAGGTGAGTCTCACGCATTTCAAGGCGGGCGATATTCCCTCCATCCCCCTTGTGGAGATCCGCCTGGACTAGGCTTCAGCAAAACGGAACGGCATGAAAACCCTACCACAGGACCTGGCGGATCATCTGGCCGGGAACGTCACCACGCTCGCCACCTGCTGGCTGGTGACCCGAACCGATGGCGCGGTGCACGGCTTTACCGATCACGACCGTCCGTTGCAGGTCGCCGGAACGCTGTGCGAGCCGCATAACGGCCTGTCGGCCAGCGCCATGGCAGATGGGCCGGGATTTGCGACCGGCGGCGGCGACGTGGCTGGTCAGATCACCGGTCCGGCCTTGGAGGCCAGGGAGCTCGAAGCCGGGCTGTGGGATGGCGCGCGCGTCGCTGTCTACCGGGTCAACTGGCAACAGCCGGCGCAGCACATTCTTTTGCGCCGGGCGGTCATTGGCGAGGTCAGCCGGGATGGTGCCGCCTTCCGTGCTGAGCTGCGGGGCCTGGCCCATCTTCTGGAAGCCCGCCAGGGCCGGGTGTTCCAAAAGGCCTGCGATGCGGATCTCGGGGACGTCCGATGCACGGTCGATCTTTCCGGTCCCGCCTTTTCGGTTACGGCAACCGTTGAAACCGCGCCGGACACGGCCACCTTGGTGCTTGGCGGAGCAGACGGCTTCGAGAGCGGCTGGTTCACAGGCGGGCGTCTGGAGGTGACCGGGGGGGCGGCGAGCGGATTTGCGAGTGAGATCGCACGGCATGTCCGCGCGGAGGGCGGTGTGCGGGTTGCGCTTTGGCAACCGCTGGACAGGCCCGTCGAGCCGGGAACGGCCGTACGGCTGACCGCGGGATGCGACAAGCGGCTTGCCACCTGCGCTGCGAAATTCGCCAACCACCTCAATTTTCAAGGCTTCCCGCATATGCCGGGCACCGATTTCGTTCTGTCCTATCCCAACCGCAACACGGGAGAAAACGATGGCGGCCCGCTTGTCTCCTGAGTTTGGCGCGCGTGTGCTGGTCGAAGCGCGCAGCTGGATCGGAACCCCCTACCGGCATCAGGCCAGCACAAAGGGCGCAGGTGCGGACTGTCTCGGTCTTGTCAGGGGCGTTTGGCGCGCGCTTTACGGTGCGGAGCCGCAGGAGTTGCCGCCCTACAGTGCCGACTGGGCGGAAAGCGGCGGGCCTGAAACCTTGCTGGAGGCGGGACAAAGGTGGCTCACCACATGCGATCCGGCCAGCGCCCGGCCGGGCGACATTCTCGTGTTCCGCTGGCGCGACAGCGCGCCGGCGAAGCACGCCGGGGTCCTCAGTGCGCCGGATCGCCTGATCCACGCGTATGAAAGGGTCGGCGTGGTTGAGAGCCCGCTTGTGCCCGCATGGCGGCGCCGGATCGCGGCGGTATTCGCCTTTCCGGAGACAGTTTGATCATGGCGACACTTATCTTGAGTGCGGCGGGGCAGGCCTTCGGGTCGGCCCTGGGGCTGGGCGGATTTGGCGGGTTGCTGGGCAAAGCGGCGGGGGCGCTGGCGGGCAACGCCCTCGACCAGAGCCTGTTCGGGTCCTCGCGCACCATCGAGACTGGGCGCCTGTCGGATCTGGACGTTCAATCCTCCTCTGAAGGGGCAAGCCTGCCGAAGGTCTATGGGCGGGTACGGCTGGCCGGACAAGTCATTTGGGCCACCCGCTTCGAGGAGGTGGTGAACGAGGAAAGGCGGGGCGGCAAGGGCGGCGGCGGGGGCGTCACAGTCCGCTCCTATGCCTATTTCGCGAACTTCGCCATTGCCCTGTGCGAAGGCCCGATCGCGCGGATCGGGCGGATCTGGGCGGACGGCAAGCCGGTGGCGGCCGCCGACTGGCCGATGCGGATCTACAAGGGCACGGCCGATCAGGTCCCCGATCCGCTGATTTCTGCTTTTCAGACCCATGCGCCCGCCTATCGCGGCACGGCCTATGTTGTCTTCGAGCGGCTGCCGCTGGAGCCCTTCGGCAACCGCTTGCCACAATTGTCCTTTGAGGTCATCCGGCCGGTCGGGGCACTGGAACGCCAGGTGCGGGCTGTCACGGTCATCCCCGGTGCGGGGGAATTTGCCTATGCGCCGTCCCCGGTCTCCCTCGCGCCACGTCCCGGGGTCACCGAAAGCGTCAATGTCCATGTGCCGGGCGCGCGCTCCGATTGGCACGTTGCGATGGACGAATTGCAGGATCTTTGCCCGAACCTGGAACGCGCCGCGCTGGTCGTGGCCTGGTTCGGTGATGATCTGCGGGCCGGCCAATGCACGCTGCGCCCGAAAGTGGAGGTCGCGGAAAAGGAAACGCGCGGCGGCACATGGTCCGTCGCCGGTCTCGCCCGCGATCAGGCATTGCTGGTGTCGCAGATCGGCGACCGCCCCGCCTACGGCGGGACACCTTCGGATGGAAGCGTCATCGCCGCGCTGAAGGACCTGAAGGCGCGCGGGATCGCGCCCATGCTGATCCCGTTCATCTTGATGGATGTGCCGCCGGGCAATGGCCTGCCCGACCCCCATGGCGGGGCGGAACAGGCCGCTTTTCCCTGGCGGGGGCGGATCGTGCCGGCCGGCGATGTGGGTGCCGATGCGCTTGCCTTTTTCGGCACCGCAACGGCATCAGACTTTCAGGTGACCGGCGAAACCATCGTTTATACCGGTCCTCAAGAGTGGTCCTTCCGCAGGCACATTCTGCACCATGCCGCCCTTGCAAAGGCTGCCGGCGGGGTGGAAGCCTTTCTCATCGGCACGGAAATGCGCGGACTGACGCGCGCGCATACGGGCGGCGGGGCCTATCCGTGTGTGCAAGAGCTTGTCGCGCTCAGCGCGGAAGCGCGGGCGCTGCTGGGGCCCGGCACGAAAATTTCCTACGCGGCCGATTGGTCCGAGTACGGCAGCCATGTCCCTGCAAGCGGCGAGTTGCGGTTCCCGCTCGATCCGCTCTGGGCCGCCCCCGAGATCGATTTCATCGGCATCGACAATTATCTGCCGATGGCCGACCAGCGCGACGGCGGCGATCCGGACGGCAACGAAGACCCATACGACCTTGAGGGTCTGAGGTCCCAGATTGCCGGTGGCGAGTACTTCGATTTCTTTTATGCCAGCGCAGCGGACCGGGCGGCGGCCGTGCGCACGCCGATCACGGACGGGGCGGCCGCCAAGCCCTGGGTGTACCGGGTCAAGGACCTGAAGAGCTGGTGGAGCGAACCGCATGTCGAGCGGGTCGGAAACGCCGAGCTTTCCGGATCGACCGGCTGGGTGCCGAAATCGAAACCGGTCCGCTTTACCGAACTGGGCATCCCGGCCATCGACCGGGGGGCGAACCAGCCGAATGTGTTTGTCGATCCCAAGTCGTCGGAAAGCGCGGTGCCGTATTTTTCGCGAGGCAATCGCGACGATCTGATGCAGCGCCGCGCCCTGGAGGCGGCCTTGAGCTATTGGGACGACCGGCATCCCTGGCTGCCGATGGGCGACAATCCGGTGTCTCCGGTCTATGGCGGGCGCATGGTCGATGGCAGCGGGATCTACCTGTGGACCTGGGACGCCCGGCCTTATCCGGCGTTTCCGGCCTTTGCCCACGTGTGGGCCGACGGCCAGAACTGGGACCTCGGACATTGGCTCACCGGACGGCTGGGGCAGGGGCAGCTGGATGCCGTCATCACCGCGCTTCTGGCCGACTTCGGCATATCCCCGGCAGATGTGCGGGTGACCGGCTTGTCCGGATCCCTGGACGGTCTGGCCGTGCCGGGGCCGGTATCGGCCCGGCAGGTGATCGAGCCGCTGTTGCAGGCCTATGGCGGATTGGCCTGCGACAGGGGAACAGAGTTCGTTTTGAAAGACAGCGGGGCGCTCCCCGTGGCAACAATCGGTCCCGAACGGCTGGCCGAGCCCACCGGCGAGGGGAGCCTGTTTTCGCGGGTGCGGGCGCAAACAAGCGAATTGGCGCGGGAGGTGCGCCTGAGCGCGGAAGACCCGCAAACCGATTTCCGCCGTCAGGTCGCGGCCTCCCGCCGGCTGGAAGGCGGCAGCTTCACAGTTGAAAGCATGGATTTGAAGGCGGCGATTGCCCCGGCCACGCTGCGTCAGAACGCGGAAAAACGGCTCCGGCGGATCTGGCGGGAAAGCGAGCGGCTGGAATTCTCGCTCGGTCCCGGCGATCTCGGACTGGAACCCGGCGACACGGTGGCCGTCACGGGCACGCCGTTTGAAACGTTCTCGCCGTCATTGAAACTGCGGATCGAGGCCATCGAGGACACAGGCCGGCGCCGGATTGAAGCGGTGCGCGTGGCGGAGGACAGCCCCTTTCCGCAAGACCCGCCCGGTGCGGATCCTGGAACCCGGTTTTCGTCCGGTCTGATCGGTCCGCCCCACGCGGTGGTGTTCGATCTGCCCGTCCTTTCGGAACGCGATTCCCCGACATCGGCGCGGCTCGCCGTCTTTGCCGCGCCCTGGCCGGGGTCGTTCGATTTGCTCCGGTCTAGCGGGGCGACCGGCTATGAGCCGCTTTTGGCCATCGACAGCCCGATTGTCATGGGGCGGTTGCTGGACACTCTGGAAAGCGGACCCATCGGCCTGTTCGACCGGGGCAACGCCGTCCGGGTCGAGCTATTCTCCGGGCATCTGGAAAGCCGGCCGTCGCACCAGGTGTTCGATGGGCGCAATGCACTGGCGGTGCGCAGCCGGACAGGCGGGTTCGAGATCCTGCAATTCCAGACCGCGGAACTCACCGGACCGCGACAGTATCGCCTCACCGGGTTGTTGCGCGGACAGCGCGGAACCGAACCGGAAGCCGAGGCCGGAAGCGATGCCGGCGCGGAGGCGGTTCATCTTGACCCAACCCCTCCGCCGCAAATTCCGGTGACGGCGGATCAGAGGGGACTGGAGTATGCCTACAAGCTGGTGCCGCAGGGGCTGGCGCTCGATGATCCGGCAAGCCTGGCCTTCACACATGCCGCAAGCGGACGCGGCGCGCTGCCCTTCGCGCCCGTTCACGTGCGCGGCCGGAAACAGACGGACGGAATCCTGATCCGCTGGGTCCGGCAAACCCGGGTCGGCGGGGACAGCTGGGCGGGGGTGGAGGTGGCCTTGGGCGAAGAGGCGGAAGCTTATGAGGTCGATATATTGGCCCCCGACGCGGTCATGGTGTTGCGAACGATTCACGCGCAGGTCCCGCAGGTTCTGTATCCGACAGCCAGCATGATGACCGATTTCGGCCAGGTCCCGGACGTTCTCAACGTGACGGTTTTTCAAATGTCGGCCACGGCCGGGCGCGGCCTGCCGAGAAAGGTGCAGATCCATGTCTGAAACGACCCGATTGAAACTGCCGCTCCTGGCGGCCGCCCAGGCGCAAAAGCACATCACTCATAATGAAGCCCTGCAGAGGGCCGATGCGCTGATGCATCTCAGCTTCACCTCCCGCACCATTACGGCCCCGCCGCAGGGCATGGACGGACAAGCCTTTCTGGTGCCCGCAGGCGCTTCCGGTGAGTGGAGCGGCAAGGACGGGCAGGTTGCCCTTTTGCTGAGCGGTGACTGGACGTTTGTGCAGCCCGTCGACGGCATGACAGCCTTTGTCGCGTCCGAGCAGGTCGGTTTGAGCTATGCCGCCGGGCAGTGGAGGCAGACAGGCGCGGTGCTTTCCGATGATACGGTGCTGGCGCAAACAGCGCTTGGCGCGCAAAGCCGGCATCAGATCCATGAAGTCGAACTGATGGATCTGTCCGGCGCGTCGGTTGCGGCGATAGGGCTGATTCCCGCGCGCGCCATCGTGTTCTGCGTGTCGACGCGCACAAGCGCGGCCGTGACCGGGGCCAGCGCTTATGATTGTGGCATTGCGGGCGAGCCGTCGAAATTCGGCGGATCGCTTGGAACCGCCCCCGGATCGACCAATCTCGGGGTGATCGGTCCAACCGCTTTCTATAGCCCCACCGACGTCGTTCTGACGGCTCAGGGCGGGCCGTTCACCGGAGGAGCGGTGAAGGTTGCCGCCCATGTGTTTCTGCCGGTTGCTCCCGATTAGGCCGGGTCAGCGTGCATAGGAAGACCCGTTCCAACGGAACAGGGTGTCCCCGATCCAGATGTCGCGCATGCCCATATGCACCCCCGGACCGGCGATGAAATCGCCCTGCACTATGGCTTCGAACACTTTCCGATACGTGCCTTCGGCCAGATTGTCGGGCGCGTCCCAGTACCAGACATCGACTTGGCACGCGGCCGTGCCGCAGAACAGAGGGTGGGACCAGGAGACGAAGATCGCCGGATTGCCCGGTTTGCCGTCCAGATCGAGAATCGCCATCTGAAACGGCGGGGCGGACCAATCGATGGCCTGATTTGTCATGGCCATGAAGTCGCGGCTGTAAAGCGCGGTGAGCCAGCTCTTTTCCCAGCGCGATTCCGGAACACGCCAGCGGACCTGCGTTTCCCTTGGCTCCAGCGTCTGGGAAACGGCGGGACCGCCAGAAAGCAGGAGACCAACACACAACAGGATGAGGAGCAGCGGACCTGCAAGATGGCGCAATGCCCGCCGCAACGGGTTCTTACTTGAGAAAATCATCGGCCCCCCATCAGCTTCCCACCCTCAGGCAAGTGCATACACAAGTTTGCTGTCAGGTCCGCGACAGATCAAGAACACCCGCCTAATCCCAAAAATCGGGCCAGATCCGGTGCGGTCCGGCGAGATCGTGCCAGCAGCCGGCTTTCGCGCCTTGCGCTGCCTGTCCGGAACAGGAGTTTCTTCCATGAAAACGAGCGACCAGGGGGTGGCCTTCATCGCCGCCCATGAGGGATTTGTGAGCCGGGCCTATCGGGATCCGGCCGGTGTGATCACCATCGGGTACGGGTTCACCATGGGAAGCCGGATTTTCAGCGAGTGGTGGCGCGGCCAACCAGGTCTTTTCGACGTGTCAGCGTGAAACTACTCTTCTGGTTGAAACGTCCGTGTGGATCTGGTTCATTGGTAGTGTCAAATATCTTTCGCACTTTCGTTTTCAGGCGACGGCTCCGTGTGCTTGGTTCTGCTCTTGGTAGAGCGGCGCCATGTTGATGTATTTTTGCGCTGACCATTTACCGGCCGCGATGTGC
>NZ_VXDC01000005.1 GCF_008711285.1 Roseibium aquae | reverse complement strand
CAACAACGCCATGTCTATCACTCCGTCGTCCCCCGCCGAAATCACGCAGGGGTGGGTTTAAACATGGGTCAGTTCTCAGTGAAAAAATCGGGCCTTACCGGGTCAGTTCTCAGTGAAAATCAACAGGCAAGAACAAGGAACACATTGGGCACGAAGCCGGACTTCTCCTGAACCGCGACAATACGGGCGCGGATGTCATCCGGCATCTCGGAAAGCGCGGGAATTGGAAATCGGCTGATATCGGGCTGGCTCTGCATAGCGTGCTCCTGCTTTCATAAGGGTTGGACCAAAGACTGGATCAGCGGGCGATTGGCAAAAAACAGCCTTTGCCAGCTGATCCATTCTAAGATGGCAGACCGCCTTCTGGGTGTTTTCTAAATGTCAGGCACTCTAGCTGGCATAGTAGGGGGAATTCATGCCACGGCTGGCTTCTTCCACCACATCACCGTCAAAAAGTTTGACGGTCAGGCTGGCATTGGCACCCTTGGCAAACTCGGCCAGCATGCCGGTGGCATAAGCCTGGGCATTCTCAATGCTGTCGAAAGCGTAGAAACCGCCGACCGAATGGGTGCCGACGCCGCTCAGCCAGGTTTTGCTGATCAAGCCAGGCACGGTGTGCATCATGGGGTTAGCCTCTTTCCAGACGGCCTCTGTGAACGGCGCGGAGTTTTGGAATTCGGCGTAGAGATAGACGCGGCTCGGATTTGACATGTTCAAAGTCTCCAAAAAAGTTGCTTGAGGATCGCGACACTATGCTTTAAATTTCCATCAGGAAAGTACGCACCTTTTGGTAATAATTGAAAATGTTCCTCCAGGCCGATCCATACAATATGAATTGCCCGTCCCGCGAGATCCTCGACCTGATCGGGGGCAAGTGGGCTATCCTCATCGTTTGCTGCCTGCAGCAAGGCCCCGTGCGCACCGGGGAACTGATGCGCCAGGTTGGCGGTATATCGCAGAAGATGCTGACTCAGACGCTGCGCAATCTGGAACGGGACGGCTTCGTCGAAAGGATCAGTTATCCCGAGGTGCCGCCGCGCGTCGAGTATCGGCTGACGGATCTGGGCCGATCCCTGAGCGAACTTGCGCGCACGATGGAGCAGTGGGTTGTGGCCAACTACGCCACGATCCTTGATCATCGCCAGCGCGCCTTGGAGACGCCGTCTGACCACGCCTGACGATAATGAAGGAGGCACCCTTGCCAGTCCTTTCCGCCGTCTTGAAGACGAGGGAAGATGGGCGCTCCGCGCGCGGGCTGGTTCCGTTCGTTTGAAAGATCCCTGACCAGACTGAACCGGCTTGAGGCTCAACCGCAATAGATGCGTTCATGCCGGTGCTGGAACCCAAACGGATGCATCCCGCTTAGCCGCCTCTGACCGTTTTCCAGCCAACGCCATCGATCGCCCAAAGCTTGCAGTCAGGAACCTTCCCCGCCGCTCCGGCCTCAGGCGTGAGGACAATTGTCTTGTCCGCGCCGGGGGCAAGGTGAAACCCGTTGTCGGACAGGGAATACCCATCGGCCTCGATCTGCAGGAAGCGGAAGGACCTTCGAGCCGCCAGTGTGAGTTGCCATTGTCCATTGGCCAGTTCGCTCAAGCCGCCTTCGATCCCGAGCGGGTGCCGGCTTTGGGAAAATCCCAACGGAAAGTGGAACGCTTCGGCACACACTTGTCCTGTCTGCCTGTCCGACAACCGGGCCACAGTGACATCATGCGAGGGGGGACCGAACCGATAGGCATAGGTCGTGTCGAAGAAGGCCCCAAACAGATCCGTGGCGGGGATCTCCATGGCGCTATGCGGTTGCAAATCCAGGTCGCGGTTGCCGGTAACAACCGGGGTGGTCCCATCCCGCAGGCAGACCAGGCTCAACGCAACCGTCCGGATGGACGGAGTGTCATTGAGGATGTGAACGGCAAGCCCGTTGGTGCCCTCGTCGGTCAGTGCAAGGGTGACGGGCCGGAACGCGCGCTTCAATGCGTAAT
This sequence comes from Roseibium aquae, assembly GCF_008711285.1. Classification (GTDB taxonomy): domain Bacteria; phylum Pseudomonadota; class Alphaproteobacteria; order Rhizobiales; family Stappiaceae; genus Roseibium; species Roseibium aquae. The sequence goes on along the minus strand of NZ_VXDC01000005.1, from coordinate 342,347 downwards.
AGGCCGGTTTTGGGCGCCCATTCGCGTCGATCACGCCCCATCCCGCCCCTGGCATCAGATCCTGATACGTCCACACCAGGGCGCCCTGGCATCCCGACCGGCCGCGGCGCCATTCGGCAAAGGTCTGCTCCAGAATATCGCACGTCACCGCGCGGGATAGGTCGAGATACCGGTCCGGATCGCCATAGCGGACTTCCGCCGGTTCGACCTTGTAGAGCGTTCGCAGATAATGATCCCGGACATCCTCGAAATCCCAGCCCGCGCCGCGATCACGCGGAATGCGCGCCTTCCAGCGCGGGTCATGTCCGGGATTGCCAAGACCGGCCCGCGCAATGACCGCCGGATCCGGCACATGCGAGAACGCAAGGCATTCTGCCGCGAAGCGGATTTCAGCGCGTCTGGCATCTTCAAGCGGACGGAGATAGGCCCCGACGCCATAATAGTGGGCAATCCCCTCGTTCGGTGAAAACGGCTGCGCTCCGCCCGAGGGAGCGTTCTCGATATAAGGCACGTCGGGCCTGTAGTCCCTTGCAATTTCAGCCAGAATGTCCTTGGTCAAAGGCCCTTTCCAGCGGCTTTCGGGAAGGCCCATCATCGCGCCCTGCTGATAGATCTCGCTGCCTCCGCACAGAACGCCGAGGGACGGGCAGCCCTGGAGGAGGTTCAGTTGACAAGCGGCCTCTTTCCGAACGCCCTCCGCAAAACCTGGGTCAGAGACCGGATAGTCGTAATTGGCGAATTGAAAGTCCTGCCAGACCAGAATACCGAACTCGGCGCAAAGATCGAAAAAGGCCCGCGTTTCATATGTCATCGTTCCGCCGACACGAAGCATGTTCATGCCTGCGGCGCGGGCAAGCTCCAACCATGGCCGGTAAGCCGCTTCCCCTCCCGGCAAATTCAGGAGATCTGCCTGGGTCCAGACCGCGCCCCTGCAAAAGACCCGAATGCCATTGACCACGAGCCCGAAGCCTTTGCCATCGGGTCCGCGATCGACATCGATCCGCCGAAAGCCCGTCCGGCCAAGCTTAATCGTCCGGTCACCGTTGACCAGTTCGATGTCATGAAGATGCGGAACCCCGTGCGTGTGGGGCATCCATGCCGCGACATCCGGGATAGACAGCTCCCCAAGAACGCTCCCATCAGGTTGAAGCCGCATGATCGCCTGTTGGCCGGCGCACCGGAGTGTCAGTGTCCCATCGAGATTTTCCGGCCGGCCTGAGAACCGGAGGGTCCCGGTGCCGTCTTGTTTCAGGCTTGACTGAAGCCGGAGGTCATGGACGCGCGGCGCATCGGCCCGATGAAGCGTGATCGGACGCCACGGCCCAACCGCATGAACTTCCGGACACCAGCCTGGCATGTGACCCAACAGTGTTGTGCGAACCAGCCGAAGGCCCTGCGAGGTGGCAAGCTGCGGCTTCCAGCGTGCCCGGGGCCCTTTCTTGTCCAACTCGGGGAAAAGCGCCCGGAAGCCGATCGCCAGATGATTGTCCGGTTCAAGCGTCACCTCCACCTCCCGGGGAGTGAACATCCCCCGGCTGGTCAAAATGAGCTGCTTGTTCAGATACACATCTGCGATCGTGGCCAGCCCTTCGAAAACGAGCCGGTATCGCCCAGGATCGGCAGCCGGAAAGCGGGTCTCGTACCAGATATCCTTGTCGTGAAGCGGGGCCGGATTCTCAAGGTCGAACCGGCCGGCGCGATGCAGCGCCCCCGCCGATGTCCCCGGCACCTGCGCATCTATTCTGTCCGGTCCAGGCTCAGGAGGCAGGTCGAAACCTGGCGGACCGGGCTCGGTGACCCAAAGGGTCCAGTGGTCGCACAATACGCGCGCCGGTGCCTCCAGTTCCAGACCGGAGGGCGTCATGACTGGCGGGATCGAAACCGAAGACGTCACGCGGCAGCTGATTGCTTGGATCGAAGGCGGGTTTCGAGGTCCTGAACCAAGGCGTCCCATGCCGAAACGGCCGGGACGAGCGCGGAGGCGAGCTTGTCAAACCTCTTGCGCATGACGGCCCGCGCCAACTGGAATTGAACGGTTTTGCACGTGGTCGAAATCTGCCGCGCGGCATCCGCACCTTTTTTCAGATCCAGGTCGGATCGTGCCGCTACCCAATCCAGGTGAGCTGAAAACAGTTCAAAATTCGCGCCAAGCTGGCGGAGCGTGTTGAACGCATAGAGGTGAAAGAATTCAAAGGGCCGCTCACTGATCCGCGCAACCTGTTCGGGAAAGACCTCGGCAAAGGCGGCGATTGGGTTTTTGGCCGGACGCCGCTCAAGGTGGCCGTTCAGCAGACGCAGAGCCGTTCGCGCAATGTCCGCTTGCGATGGCAGGGCGGCCGCCATTTTTACGAATTCGGTATAGGGCAGGAAGGGCAGGTCCCTGGCATGGTCTCCGCGCTGGAAAACGCCGTCAAAATCGTCCCCCTCCAGACGGTGAAGCGCGAGGCCGTGGAAATAATCCATGGTGCGGGCCTCGAGATCCATCCGGTTGATGGCAATGGTTGTCTTGCCATGGGCTTGCCGATAGCCGACACCGTGGGTGTCCGGCAGGAAGAAGCTGTCGACTTCGACCAGCGACAACCGCCCCCGCCTGATCTGCTCCAGGACATGGGTCTCGACACGATCATAGATGGCAAGCTCTGTCACCCGCAGGCCGAACAGCGTCTCCAGATCCTCCAAGGGGATCTTGAAAAACGTGAACTGGTCGCCCTCGAAGTCCTGCGTGATCAAGGATCCGAGCGCGGCTTCGGGCGGCAGGCCAAGGGCCGGAAGGACTTCGATCCAGACGTCCAGATAACAGTTTGTTTCGGGCCAATCCCGCTCGGCGGCGTGAAGATCATGGCGCCGGTAACCGGCCGCGTCGAGATGTGGAAAGACGGAGGGCACCTCGCTCATCGTCACCCCCACAGCACCTTGCGAACACCCTCCGGCCAGGCGTCCGGATCGAATCCATGGTGGCGGAACAACGCAAGGGCGATCCGCTCCAAGCCGAAGCCGACACAGGCGGTATGGGCAGGGCTGCCATCTGCTTGCAGTATGTTCCAGGCCTGACCGAAATTATCCATGTGATAGTTGAAACTCATGCAGGCCGTTGGTTTGGACGTGGAATTGACCGGCACCAGCAGTTCGAACTTCAGTTCCTGCTCGCGTTGTCCGGACGCCATGATCTTGCCCGCCCGGCCAAAAAACGGATCGTTGGCCACCTCAACCTCATGAGGCAGTTGCAGGAGTTCCATCATTTCGGATCCACGCTGCTTCCACGTCTCGCGAAACGCCATGGTCTGCTTGGCCGACCCGACGCGCACATATTCACGCTGCCGGAACATCTGCATCCGGGCAGGATCCTTCGACGGCTCGTGCCGGAAGCAATAGGACTGGAGTGCGACATAGGCTCCGCCCTCGGGCAGCATGCCCCGGCGGGCCAGGATCGGGTACAGGGGATAACATGCGGCCGGTGTGAGCGCGACATCGGTCGCCTTTTGGCCCTTGGTCCAGTCTTCCCCGGCGGCCATGCATTGCAGCAGGCCCATGTGATCGCGGTCGTGACCGCAAAAGGCATGTACCGTGCCGGCGAGCTGCGGGAAGTTCTTCATGTAGCCGCTGGTCTCGAAGTCCGGCATCGGCATGCCGGGCGGAAAAACCATCGACTCGGAGATCTCGTCTTTTCCGAAGGACAAGGCAAACGCTTCGAAACGGGAGATCACGTCCTCGAAAAGCGCGCTGCGGGCATAGAGGCCATCGACGCCGGTATCATGCAAAACACGCTCATTGAAGAGCTGGTCGAGAAACGAGACCGGAACGTCCATCGGTTTATCCTAACAGGCTGGTGTCTTGTTTGTTCACGAGCAGCATGGTCGACGTATTGCCGAGAATACGATCGTTGGAGATCATCAACTGCGCCGAATGCGCATCCCGCAAATGCCGCCCGAGACTGAAGGGGGTGCCGTTCTTGTATCCGGCGATACCGCAAATCAGCATGCAGTGGTTGATGATCGTCAAGATGGTCTGTGACGTCCCAATCTTCACATTGTTCATGGCAACAGCAAAACTCATCGCATTGAGCGCGTCCGGCTCGCCTTTTGCATTCTCGAACTGCTTGAGGCCGGCCACGACATTGGCCTTCACCAGTTGCAACAGGCTTGAGGCTTCCGCCAAGCGCAGCGCTCCGGGCGGCGTTTGACCCGGCGTTTTGCGGGCGGCGGATCTGACGAAGCTCTGCGCCCGCGCAACCGCATCGGCAGCAATGCCAAACCACAGCGCCCCCCACAAAAGGTGCGAAACCGCCAGCATGGATTGCGCCGCGATTTCCGCAAAGGGTTTGGGCAGGATCTGCTCAGCCGGGCCTTCGGCCTTGAAAAGGTAACCGTCGGAGCATGTTCCGCGCATTCCGAGCGTGTCCCAGACCGCGGTTCGTTCCAGCGAATACTGCTCCTTCAGGAAAATCGTCGCGACCTGATCGGAATGCGCCGCTTCACTGTGGCGGCGAGAGGTCACCATCACGGCATCCGCATTCGCGCCGTAGGAAATGACAGTCGCGTCTTTCTCAAGGCGCACCCTGTCACCGTCAACCTCGATCGCGCAAATCGAGTTGCGCAGGTTTCCGCCAATACCGGCCTCACTCGTGGCCGAGGCGATCAGAAGCTGATCCTCGCAAATCCGGCGCAGGAACTTTTCGTGCCACGCACTGCCAGCCGCATGATCCACAAGGCTTGCCATCTGGATCTGATGCATGGCGTAGGTCATGGCCGTCGACGCGCAAGCCTGGCCCAGAATACCGCAGACATCCGCGATCTGCGTCAGTGTCGCCCCCTCTCCGCCGAAATCAGGGCTGACCATCAGCCCCATCAGGCGTTCGGCCTTCAAAGCGTCCATACCCTCTTGCGGAAAACGGCCGTTCTTGTCCACAGTGTCGGCGAATTGCCCGGCCACCTTGGCGGCTCGTTTCGCACGTTCAGCCAAGGTCAACGCCATGATCGGTCCGGCAACATTCATGATCAAGCCACCTCTTGATCTTCTACGATTTCGGACAAAGCCGCTGCAATGGCCGAAATGGACGCGAAGGACTTGCGATTGAGGAGATGCTCTGGAAACTCCACATCGAACTCCTCTTCGAGCGCCAGCATCAGCTGAACGGACGCAAAGGAAGACAGACCGGCATCGTATAAGTCGTCGGTATCGGCCAACTGGTCGACCGCAACCGGGATCCCGCCATGTTTGGACAACAAGTTACGCACAGTATCGATGATCATTACACCCTGCCTCCTGCCGGCTTAAACAACCCGGCTGGTATTTTTCACAATTCACACTGGGAATAATATAGGGAAAAAGGCGTTAATCTTCTTGGTTAATTCAACATTAAAACGAACTTTAACCGATCTTGGTAAACGGCCGATGGGTCGAAGAGCAACCATGCGAGGCGACAATTCGGGCTCTCCCGCCCGTGAGCCAGCCGGACGAGGAATAGTTGCATATTGTATCTGCCAGAGGTGCACGGATCAATCGATAGTGCTTTGTGAAACGCAGGCTAGAAGCCATGGCCATACGCCCGATGCAATCTTTCGATCGTGCCGTCCAAGGTGAGCTTGACGATGGCGGAGTTGAGCTTTTCGATCATCCCGTCAGCCCGGGGGCTGTCACGTGAAACGGCCATGTGAAGAAGGTCAAATTCCAAGGGTTTCTCAAAGATTTTGAACTCTTCGCGAGACAGACCCAACGACTGGGACGCAAACAAAAGATAGGCCGGACCGGTGCCTGAAAACACCCCTAAATCGATGCGGCCGGCGACGATCTTACGTAGACGCTGCTCCTTGCTGTCGTCTTCCTCAATGATCATGTGCGGGCGGGCCGCCTCGAAGACGGGTCCATAGGAAGCGCCGCGCTGGATCCCAACAACCAGTCCGTGAAGATCTCCCGCAGTTTCAAAGCCCATCGTTGTGCCAGCCTTGGCAATCAGTACGGTCGGGTCTGAGAAAACAATGTCGGTGAAAAGAAAACCGGCGTCGATCCGGTCTTGTGTTTTGCTGACACCCGTGATCACCGCCCCGTGCTTGAGCATTTCGATTTGGGCGCGGGCCCAAGGCAGAACCTCAACGTGGACGTCGTAGCCAGCCTCTTCCAGAACCGCGCGGGCGATATCGATCGCATATCCGCGCGGCTGGCCACGCTCAAGAAACATTTGAGGGTAGAAGCCCTCACCTGCAACGAGCCTGACGATTTCGGCGGACCGAACCGCGCCCGCTGATCCGATGATCAGGACGAGCATTGCAGCCAACATGCAAACATGCCGCATGATCGGTCCTCCTCTTGCGGAAGCTCGCTGGAACCCATCGCCCGGCCGTCCTTGACGGCCTCATTGCCCAGAAACACCGCAAGGCAAGCGAACCTTATCCGGCAAGACCACGCAAGTTCTTTCTCGGCACAAAGTGAAGAATCACCAGAACGAAAAAGTGTGTCACCGTTGGCCCGGACCGCTGGGGGCCGGGTGCGGCTATGACGGCATGACCGCGAAATCGATATGGCCGACGCGGATCGAAAGCCGGGCCTCCCCGACCAGACGCATCCGGTCTTCGAACCACGCCGACAGAAGATCGGCAGCAAGGTCCATCTCACCGGCCGCCGCCCGCCAGCCACTGATCAGTTCCATTTGTATCGCGGCGGCGCCTGGCGGAATTAGCCAATCCGAATGGCCGCGAATGACCGTAAGCCCAGCGCTCTGGAACAGGCCTATCGCAAAGTCCGCTGCATCAGGTCCCAATGCCGCGCCAAAGCCCTTGTCCGTTTTCTGGTGGCGGTTCACCGCTTCGACAACGATGGTGTCATACGCATGGCCCGGCGTGATCTGCGTGCGTCCGTCATAGCTCAAGCTGGCCAGAAACGGCTGGCGATGCGCGATCACGCAGCCGGCAAGACGCTCCACAAAGCGGTGATCGACGAGATCCAGAAACGCGGAGGTCGTGACCGCGTCCACGTCTGAAAACGGAAGACGCTCCAATTCCAGAGCCAGATCGGCCTGCCGAACCGATACGCGTGTGGTTCCAACATTCGCATACCGGTCTTTGGCATGCCCGAGCAGTCCCGCGTCGTTATCGGTCAGGATCCAGGACAATGAGGAACGCCCGCCCGCCCGCAGCCGTTGGTCCAAGGCAGCGACCGTCGAACCGGCGCCGCTGGCAAGGTCCAGAACCGTGACCTCACCCGCGGGGAGCGCGTTCTCAAACGCCGTTTCCACCTCTGCATTGCGCGCCTTCAAATCGAAAGGCTCCCGCAACGCCAGCCAGTCAGCGGAAAACCCGCTCATATCTTGTCTCCAGATTTCAAATGCGGACCAGCGTGACCGAAAACGGCATCGGCGAAGCGGGAAGCGGACGCGCCCCAATCCGGTAAGGCCTGCGCCCTCTGCCGTGCCGCATTTGCCATTGTGTGCCGCAACTCCGGATCGCTTATCACGCGGCGCAGAGCGGACTTGATCGCATCAACATTTTCTTGGCCGCAATAGATCGCGGCATCCGGCGGGAGGGTTTCGCGCACGGCGCCGCCACCGCTTCCGATCACCGGAAGTCCGTGGGCGATTGCCTCGATATAAGCCATGCCGTAGCCCTCATAGCGGCTGGCCAGAACGAACGCGTCCGCCTTGGTATAGTGTTCCCACAAATCCGACGGGGAAACGGCCCCGTGGAATGTCACCCGGTCCGTCAACTGCGTTTCAGAAATCTGCCGGATGAGTTGCGCAGCGTAAGCGCTGTCCCGGGTGTCGTCTCCGACAATGTCCAGATGCCAGTCGAGATCTGTCAGATCCTTCAGAGCCGAAAAGAGCAAATCAAACCCCTTGCGCCGTGTCAGCGTGCCAACGGACAACAATTGGAAGGGTGTGTTGGCTCGCAACCCGGCCGGGACCGGCAGCGCCGGCTTGTCAACTCCGGGCACCACGACGGACACGCGATCGGGATGAACACCGAAATCGCGGCACACCTGGTTCGCCGTTGCCGGGCTGGTGACGATGACACGGGCCGCAGCCTGGACGGACACACGTTCCTGATCCTTGAAAGCCCTCGCCTGGGCGGCCGACAACCCGGTCTCCAGATACAAGGGGTGATGGATCAGAGCCGTCAGATCCAGACAACGGGCGATCCGCGCCGCATGGGCATGCATGGCACCAAAGGCCAGACCGTCAATGACGGCCCGTTGACCTTCGATCAGCCCCATCAGCAGTTGCGCCGCCGTCTCGCAGGTGATTGCACCCGGAAACGGAAACCCCTCGCCAAGCGGCAATGGATCCACCGTCACTCCCAATTGCCGCAGGCCCTCTATGATCCTGCGATCATATATATACCCACCCGTGGGTGTCTCCAGGTCGCCCGGATAGGCAAAAACCAGATCGGCCATGGGGCTCAGGCAATCCGCGCTTCATACCATGCCCGGGCGACATGGCTCTCTGAGATCGTCACCCGAATGGCGTCAAGCTCCGGTCCAGGCCGGCCCAGACGGTTTTCCCGCGCAGCCCGGGCCAAGTGATCATGGACGTATTTGGTCAAGAATTCCGTCGTTGTGTTGATGCCCTCGAACTCCGGCAGGTCGTCGAGATTTTTGTAGTTCAGCGGTTCCAGGACTTCCTTCAACGCCTCATGCGCCCGCCCGATATCGATCACGACACCGTTTTCATCAAGTTTTTCAGACATGAACGCCGCATCGATGACAAATGTCGCCCCGTGCAACGCCTGGGCTGGACCGAACAGGTCCCCTTTGAAGGAATGTGCAATCATCACGTGATCGCGGACTTCAACTGCAAACATTTCAAACATCCAATTCTAACGGGTGTGGTAGTCGCGCAGATGGCTCCGGGTATTCCACGACCGCCGCAAGGCCGCCTTGCGGTTCGGTCAGGAATGCCGGAAGCTGGTCCGGCAGGTCTTCAAAAGACATACGGTCGGAAATCAAAAGATCCAGAACAGGATCGTTCAAAAGGGAGAGGGCCGCCGACAGGCGCCGGTCAAAAGACCAGCGGTTCCTGCGGTCGGGTGGAATGGTGCCAACCTGGCTCGACACGATTTTCAGCCGCTGGCTATGAAATGGACCGCCCAGGGCGACAGGAACAGTGCTTGCCCCATACCAGCTCACCTCCACAACGGCAGCTTCCTTTCCGGCCGCGGAAAGAGCGGTGTCCAGTCCTTGCGCCGAAGCGCTGGCATGAAACACGAGATCCTGGGACGGCGGACAAGACTCGGGCAAGGCAAAACAGCATCCGAATGCTTGCGCCAACTTGGCGCGGCCCGGATCGGTATCGGCAACAGTCACCCGCGTTCCCGGTATTTTCGCGCAAAGATAAGCGATCAGCAATCCAACCACCCCGCCACCGACCACACAGATGTGATCTGCAGGTGAGGGCTTTCCATCCCATAACGCGTTAAGTGCCGTTTCCATATTGGCAGCCAGCACCGCCCTGTCCGACGGCACGTCGTCGGGAACCGGATGGCACGCGTGTTCTGGAACCACAAAGGAGGTTTGATGGGGATGCAAACAAAAAACCCGCCGGCCTGCAAGGATGCCCTGAGCCGTTGCCACAGTCCCGACACAAGCATAACCGTATTTGACGGGAAACGGGAAATCACCCGCCTGGAAAGGAGCTTTCATACGGTCCATTTCACTGGTGGGGATCTGTCCCAACAACACGAGGCGCTCGGTACCCCTGCTGATGCCGCTGGCATGGGTCCGAACGGCCACTTTTCCATGCTCCGGGGGGGCAATGAGTTCTGTTTGGATCTCGCATCGCCCTTCACCCACATACCAAAGTGCGCGGGCGGCCCTATCTGCGATCCCGGAAGCTCCATCCTCGCTCTTGTTGACAGCCGGCATTAAACCACCTCTTCGCATCTGCCGTAAAAGCTTTTAGCAAAACAAAAATTGCGCCATGGCGCTGTTTTGGAACACCCGATCATGACCGATGAATTGATGAAATCGCCCGCCACCGCAAGGCCCATCCGCACAAAACTGCGGCGCGCCTTTTTTGCTGGAGCCGTCCTGTCCCTGTTTTTCGGACTCTCGGCCCTGATGGCGTTCACATTATCGCCCGGCGGTCTTGGCCCGCTGGATCTGTTTATCCTCGCCTGCTTCATGGTGACACTGCCATGGACGATTATCGGCTTCCTGAACGCCGTCATCGGCTTGCTCATCATGCGTTTCGCAAAAGATCCGGTCAGCGCGGTTTGCCCCATCGATCCGGGTTCAACATCACAGCCAATCCCATCGTCAACCGCGATCCTATCCTGCATTCGCGACGAAGACGTGGACCGGCTTGAGACAAATCTATCGGCGCTCTTGGCCGAATTGCAGCAGGGCGGTGCCGTCCGGAAATTCGCGCTTTATGTTCTCAGCGACAGTTCCTCGGATGAGATCGCGCTTGCGGAAGAGGAAATGGTCGCTCGTCTTCAGGCCATTTGGGGCAACCGCCTTCGGATTGCCTACCGGCGCCGGCAAGTGAATACGGGTTTCAAGGCCGGCAACATCGCAGATTTTTGCGATCGCTGGGGGGCACAGCACGACTATGCGCTGGTTCTGGACGCTGACAGTGTCATGTCGGCCCAAACCGTGCTCGACATGGTCCGGAAGATGGACGCCAATCCGCGCCTCGGCATCCTGCAAAGCCTGGCCGTCGGCCTCCCGACCGCGAGCGCATTCGCCCGGATCTTCCAGTTCGGCATGCGCCTTGGCATGCGGTCCTACACCATCGGCAGCGCCTGGTGGCAGGGCGATTGCGGCCCTTATTGGGGGCACAATGCCATCCTGCGGCTCGCGCCTTTCACAACCCATTGCCGCCTGCCGGAGCTTCCCGGAACCGGTCCATTGAGCGGGCCGATCCTATCCCATGACCAGGTCGAAGCGGTGCTGATGCGCCGGGCCGGGTTCGAATGCCGCGTTCTCCCGGTGGAGGATGGTTCCTACGAGGAAAACCCTCCGCATCTTCTGGAGTTCATCCGCCGCGATCTGCGCTGGTGTCAAGGGAACTTGCAGTACCGCCGGCTGCTGACATTGCCGGGCCTGCTGCCGATCAGCCGGGTCCAGCTCGCGCTGGCCATGCTCATGTTTTTGAGTTCACCGGCGTGGCTGGGCTTTATGATCGGGGCCGCAACGCTTGGCTATGTCACCACGGGATACGCGCCATTTCGGGCCGACAGCGGGGTGATCCTGTTCTTCACCGTTATGACCATGGTGTTCGCGCCAAAAATCGCCACGGTGGCCGACATTGTATCGCGCCGCCGGTCCCGCCAAAGTTATGGCGGCGCATTCCGGGTCGTGGCCGGTTCGGCGACCGAAATTCTTTATTCCGCCATGTTGGCGCCGATCATGTCCGTGGCTCACAGCCTATTCATGGGAGGTCTGATCTTTGGCAGGAAGATCGGGTGGGGAGCCCAGGCGCGAGGTGTCGCGCGGCTTCCGCTTCGATTGGCCGCCAGCAAGCTTTGGCCGCAAACCCTGTTCGGTGCGACGGCGGCAGCCTGGATGAGCACGCAGCCCCTTGGGTTGATCTGGCCAATTATCCCGCTTGCCGTGGGCCCGCTTTTCGCGATTCCCTTTGCGGTCGCAACGTCGACATCAATCATCGGATGGGCGGCGTACCGGACGACACTTTGGCGGCTGCCCGAAGAAATCTGCCCGCCATCGACGCTTCTGGCGCTGAGGCTTCCAATTCTCACCGCGATCGGCTTCTCTACTCCCAATCCTCCATCTGAAGGGGACCCGGAGTTGACGCCGGTTCCGGTCGAGGTCTGACCGCCGGCGAACCCGTCAAACGATCGACCGGATCGCGCTTACACGGCATCGGACCGTCACTGTCCTGACGGGGACTATGACGGTCAGGCCGCGTTCGAGGACGCCAGCGGTTGGGTCAACAGGGCGAAGATCGCCCCGGCATCGGCTGCCTGCCGAATGTTGTGTGCAACGGAACCGTCCCGCAACTGGCGTGCGATCCGCGCAAGAGCTTTCAAATGATCGGCACCCGCGCCTTCGGGTGCCAGAAGGAGAAACACCAGATCCACTGGCTCGTCGTCCAGAGCATCGAAATCAATTGGCCGATCCAGCCGGGCGAAGTAGCCGACTAGTCGGTCCAGGCGGGTGAGTTTGCCATGCGGGATGGCAATGCCGTGGCCCACGCCGGTGGAGCCAAGGCGCTCCCGCTGGAGCAACGTGTCGAAGATCTCTCGTTCCGACAATCCGGTGTCCGCAGATGCCTGGGCCGCCAGATCCTGGATGACCTGCTTTTTACTTTTGGCCTTCAGCCCGCAAGTCACCGCTTCCTTTTTCAGTAGATCGCCTAGATCCATCATTCCGCCTACGCGTGGGTTTCGGCCGGACCCAACGGATCCGGCCGTGTGTTCGTGTTATTCGGCTGCAGCCCGTTCCGTCAATGCCGGATCGATCCAGCCAATATTTCCGTCAACACGGCGGTAAACCACATTTATGCCACCGTTCGCGGCGTTTTTGAACAGGACGACCGGCGCTTCGGTCAGATCCAGCTCCATGACGGCCATCCCGACGGTCATGGTTTTCACCTTTGCCGCGGTCTCTGCAATCACGAGCGGATTGTAGTCCGCCGGCAGTTCCTCTTCCTCTTCCGTCGAAGCCAGAACGTAGGACGCTGCCTCAAACATCTCCTTGCCATGACCATTATGGGCATGGTGGTCCTTTAGCTTGCGCTTGTACCGGCGCAAGCGCTTATCGATCTTCTCCGCGGCGCGCTCGAAGCTCGCCCGCGGATCATGGTCCTGAGCGGAAACCTGAAGAACGATTCCGGTATCCAAATGAAGAGCGCATTCCGACTTGAAACCGTTGCCTTCCCGACTCAGTGTGACATGGCCTGTGTAGCCGCCATCGAAATATTTCTCGAGCGCCTCTTCAATTCGGTCGTTGATATGACCGCGAAGCGCGTCGCCGATATCAACGTGTTTTCCCGAAATCCGCAATGCCATGGGGACCTCTTTTTCTTGTGTGGACCTGAGGGTCGCTGGCTTGCCGCCAGCGCTTGAGGTGACCAGCACCCCAAGCCTACAGAATGGACCAGTCAGCGCCGGAGCGCCATCCCCTACCGTGCTTATACAGAGGCGCCCGTATAGGCAGTGGCCGCCCCTCTGTCAATCGAGATGATCCGGCCATTTACGGCCATGGCGCTGGCCGCCGGCATCTTTGATGCCTTTCGCACCCCGGCAGTCCGCCACCTGGGAAGACAAGCCTGGCAACCATCGTCGCCACCGGCAGATGGTCACAAGCGTGATTTTTTCTCGCGGCGACGCTGAACCGAACTGCCCAGTTTCATTGCCTCCCGGTATTTCGCCACAGTACGCCGGGCGATATCGATGCCATCGCCATTCAGAATTTTCACAATCGCGTCGTCCGAGAGAATGGCGTTGGGCGACTCGCCATCAATCAAAACCTTGATCCGATGACGCACCGCTTCAGCAGAATGCGCGTCGTCTCCGCCCGTCGCGGCAATGGCTGAGGTGAAAAAGTACTTCAACTCAAAGATCCCGCGGGGGGTTGCCATATACTTGTTCGATGTAACCCGGCTGACGGTCGATTCATGCATTTCAATAGCGTCGGCGATCGTCTTGAGGTTGAGCGGTCTCAAATGCTCCACGCCATACGCCATGAACCTGTCCTGCTGACGCACGATTTCGGTCGAGACCTTCAGGATCGTCTTTGCCCGCTGGTCCAGGCTCTTGACCAGCCAGTTCGCGGTTTGCAGGCAATCGGTCAGGTATTGCTTGTCCGTCTCACCCCGCGCTGTTTTCGTGACGCTGGCGAAATATGTTTGGTTCACCAAAACCTTGGGCAGGGTTTCGGTGTTGAGCTCTACCGCCCACCCGCCGCCTGGTGCCTGGCGGACAAGAACATCGGGCACCACAGGCTGGAGCGGCGCAAGACCGAATATGCTGCCAGGTTTCGGATCGAGAGCCCGGATCTCGCGGATCATTTCGGCAAGGTCTTCATCATCGACCCCGCAAATACGGCGCAAGGCCGGCAGGTCCCGGCGCGCCAGAAGCTCGATGTTCTCGATGAGCGCCGCCATGGCAGGATCGTATCTGTTCTTGTCGATCAGCTGCAACTTGAGGCACTCGGCCAGATCCCGTGCAAACACCCCTGCCGGCTCAAAGGTTTGCAATATCCCAAGGATCTCTTCAACACGCCGTTCCGGGACCGAAAGGCGCTCGGCGGCGTCGCGCAGATCGAGATCCAGATAACCGTTTTCGTCGACAGAATTCACCAGAAGCCGGCCGATCATCTTGTCCACTGGATCGGATAGAACAAGGTTCATCTGGTCTTCAAGCAAATGAGCAAGCGTCTCGTTTTCCGCCACGAAGGCTTCGAGATTGTAGTCCTCGCCCGGCCCGCCGCCGGACGGAGCCTTCAGCCCCTCTCCCATACTCACGATCGGCTGATCGCGCGTCGCCGTTGTCCCAGGCTCATCCTGAAACACATTTCCAAGATCGGTGTCCATCCGGGATGCGATCGCTTCGGCGCCGGTCTCCAAGTCGCTCTGCATCCAGTCGCCCGCTTCGCCCTCGGAGGACGAAGCATCTCCGGCCGGGCCAATATCGGCAGGATCGCCGTCAGGGCCGCTTTCCTGCGAGGAGCCGTCCGCCTCGGCAACATCCAGAAACGGATTCCGCTCCAGCTCGGTTTCGACATAGGCGGCCAGATCCAGGTTTGAAAGTTGCAAAAGCTTGATCGCCTGCATCAGCTGCGGCGTCATGACCAGTGATTGGCTCTGGCGGATCTCAAGCTTTGCGGAAATGGCCATTCAGGCGAATTGACTCCCTTTGATCGTTTTGGTCCGTTTCTTGCTTATGTGTATACACTATAGCCGGACGTCTCATCAAAGAGTAAATTGCTCTCCCAGATACTGCCGCCGAACATCGGGATTGCGCACGATATCCTCGGGCAATCCCTCGGTCAGGACCTCCCCACCGGTCATGATGTAGGCCCGGTTGATGAGGCCAAGTGTTTCCCGAACATTATGATCGGTAATCAAGACCCCGATCCCGCGTTGGGTCAGGTGATGAACGAGCTGACGGATGTCCCCGACCAGAATGGGGTCAATCCCGGCAAAGGGCTCATCCAAAAGCATGAATGACGGCCTGCTGGCCAAGGCACGGGCAATTTCAACGCGCCTACGCTCACCGCCCGACAGCGCGATGGAGGGGGTTTTGCGGAGGCGCGTAAGCCCGAATTCGGCCAGCAGGGATTCGAGTTCCTGCGCCCGGATGGTCTTGTCGGGTTCGATCACTTCCAAAACGGCCCGGATATTCTCCTCCACATTCAATCCCCGGAAAATCGAGGCTTCCTGCGGCAGATATCCAATGCCCAGCCTCGACCGCCGGTACATCGGCTTGCGGGTGATGTCGAAACCGTCAAGCAGTATCCGGCCCTGGTCCGGCCGGATAAGTCCGGTAATCATGTAGAATGTGGTTGTCTTGCCCGCGCCATTGGGCCCCAAAAGACCAACGGCCTCGCCCGGGCGCACGGCGAGGCTGACATGTTTGACGACTTGCCGGCGCCCGTAGGTCTTGCCGATGCCTTCGGCCACCAGCGCCCCGTCAAGGCCCGCCCCTTGGTCGGACGGGCGCGTCATGGGCTCTTGCGCAAAACCATTCGTGTTCAGGGGCGTGATTTTCAAGTCTGTCCGTCCAGTCAGGGCACTATCGGCACGTTCTTACCTTTGCACCAGGCAATCTGTCGAGCCGGACTCACTGTCCATTCCCAACGCTATTTGGCTGGATCAAAACCCTGACACGTCCGGACGACGGGGCTTCCAGATCGGCTTTCCCGGTTTTCAGATCCACCGTGAGCTTGTTGCCGACCACCACATTGGGCCCCTGACTGAGCACAACCTCCCGCCCGGTCATCACCATCACTTGACGGTTCATGTCGAAGCTCGCCTGATCACCCGTGGCGGTTTGGTCCTTCGCGGAAATGAACACGCGGCCTTGCGCCTCCAGCCGGGATATCTGCTGCTGAACATTGCCGCCGGGTTGTCCATCGTAAAAAACGCGCAAGCGCTGGGTCTTTAACTGCGTGTCACCTTGGGACACGACAACATCTCCGACAAAAGTGGCGCTGTTGGTTTTGTCCTCGACCTGGAGTTCAGTTGCTTCGATTTCGATCGGCTCGGCTGAATTGGAGCCAAAACCGGCAAACGCATCGGAAAACGTCTGGGCAGCAGAGGAACCGGCCCAAAGCAGAGCTGCCGTGCAGGCCACGGCGGCCAAGTTTACCAAACGGGCTGTCATTGGGTGTCCTCTTGATTGGTCGCCGGGTTGAGCGTCATCCGGATACCGTCTTTGAATCGCACAACGCCACGGTCCTGATCATAGTCCAGTTTCCCGGCGCGCACACTCCCCTGTTCGGAGCGAATGGAGATCGGGTTGTCCGTTCGCAGTGCGCCAGACTTCAGATCCACTTCCACATCCGACAAATCCACCGTAAAGCCCTGGCTCCACTCCAATTGGATACCGTCGTAAAGCCTGAGTGTTTCTGCCGCGTTATTATATGTGCCTTTCAATGCCGTGATCGCAGCGCTTTCGTCCGGACTGAGCACAATGTTGGCGCGGATGATCTCCAGATCGATGATCCTGGGGTCTGTCAAGCGCTGGATCGCACGCTGTGCCGAGACGTGATAGGACCGGTCTCCGTCATGGCCGGACAGCTCGGGCTTGTCCATCACAAGGCCATCGGCGGTAAGGCTGATATTCGTTGCTCCAAAGCTGCCGAGAACATTGAACAGGACCACAAGCCCAATCATCCCAGCCAGCACGAGA
Organism: Roseibium aquae; assembly: GCF_008711285.1. GTDB lineage: Bacteria > Pseudomonadota > Alphaproteobacteria > Rhizobiales > Stappiaceae > Roseibium > Roseibium aquae. Next base: position 325,542 of record NZ_VXDC01000005.1, on the reverse strand, counting down.
AGGCCCAGGCCCGGCAGGAGAATGCGCAAAACCCTGACCAGCCGGGAATGCCGCCTGGCTGCCCGTTGAGCGCGGGTTTCAGCGTTCCCGAGTAACTTTGGCCGTCCGCTCATGTGCCCCTGGATCAAATGCGAGTCCGCCAAGCCCTTTGCCTCGTGGTTTATGGCCGTCCGTGTGTTCCACCCGATACCAACAGTCGGCCACCAGGACCCGTTCGGCACGGATCGGCATCAAGAATGCGCGAACATATCTGTGTCTTCCCAGCCCATGAGGTCCAGTTCGGCACGGACTGGTAGGAACCGGAAGCACGCCTCAGCCAAATGAGTCCGCTCTTCACGCTGCAGCATGAACTCCAGCTTCGCTTTCAGGTCATGCAGATGAAGCACATCGGACGCAGCATAGGCGAGCTGGGCATCGGTCAACTCGTCGGCCGCCCAATCGGAACTTTGCTGCTGCTTGGACAAATCAACGCCAAGAAGTTCTCGGGTGATATCTTTCAAGCCATGCCGATCCGTATAGGTCCGGGTGAGCTTCGAAGCGATCTTGGTGCACCATACGGGAGACACCTCAATGCCGAGGTTCCTGCGCAGCATCGCGACATCGAACCGGGCGTAGTGGAAGATCTTGGTCTTGGACGGATCGGTCAGAAGCGTTTTCAGATTGGGCGCATCAATCTGCCCGCGGTCGATCTGGACCACATCGGCCGTTCCATCGCCAGGCGAAAGCTGAACCACACACAAACGGTCGCGCAGCAAATTCAACCCAAGTGTTTCGGAATCGACGGCAACCGCATCTGCCGATTGATACCTGGAAAGATCCGGCAGATCGTTCTTGTGGTGGCGAATGGTCATGCCCTGTCGGCTCCTTCAAAACTCGCACAGACCGGGCGTCACAAGGCCTTCGTGGACCCCGCGCGCGCCGTTCGATGGAGGTAATTCATGGGATGCTCTTTGGCAAGCTTGGCACCAGTTTCTTTATGCTCGCAAAACCTCGAACCAACTGGTCATCCCACCGGCCGCATGCTCCAGCATGTGGCAATGAAACAACCACTTTCCGGGGTTTTCCGCCTGAAACGCGATTTCAACCTGTTCTTCAGGGGCGATCAGGAAAGTGTCGCGCCACTCTCCCAGCGCGCCGTCTTGAAGGATCCGGAAATGATGCCCGTGGGCATGCATGGCATGCGGCCATCGCGTCAGGTTCCGGGTGCGGATCACAACGGTTTCGCCAAGGTGCGCCTGAAACAAGGGGGCTTCAAGGTTGCCGGCATGGCCGTTAAAGGCCCATACTTGTCCCGTCCGGCGCATTCCATCGCGGTCAAGAACTTCCCCCTTGTGCAGGATTTGCCCCATTCGGCCCATGGCACCCCCGGTCATGTCCAGTTCGAACACCCGAGCAGCGCCTAGATCCGGCGCCGCAAAAGGGTTGGGTTTTGGCAAGCGCACATCGGGCGCTTTGATTGCGCCACCTTGTTCGACCGGAAAACGGGCGAAGGTCAATGGCTGGTTGCCGGAAAGCTCGACCAATGCAAGATCCGATTCAGCCTCCGGCCGCAAGATCAGATCGAACCGTTGACCGGGCCCCATGAGTTCGACCTCCCAGTCGAAGGGGCGCGGGACGGCCAGCGGCTGCCCGTCATAGGCGATCAGATCGCCTCCGATCCGTTTAGGGTCGATGGCGAGGATGCGCGCATTCGCAGCATTGATGATCCTCAGCCGGTAGATCTCTCCGGCCTGCAACCGGAAATCGGGGTTCGTTCGACCATTCACGGTGAGCCAGTTGCCAAGACGGCCACCATGGCTCCAGTCGTGGAGCGAGCCGAAGCTTTCTGTGTCAAGACGGCCATCCCGGGTCAGACGCCAGTCATCGACCACCAGAACCAGATCCTGTTCGCGGCCGGTGGGCGGCGTGTTCTCCTCGACGATCAAAGCCCCATAAAGGCCCCGGCCGACCTGGTTCCAGCTTTTCGTATGGGCGTGATACCAGAAGGTTCCCGCATCCGGGACTTCGAAATCGTATTCGAAGACTTCTCCGGGCGGAACCGGGTCCTGCGTCAAGCCGGCGACCCCATCCATGGCATTGTCAATCCGGATCCCGTGCCAGTGAATGGACGTGGCCTCGGGAAGTTCGTTGATCAACCGGACCCGCACTCGTTCCCGATGCTTGACCCGTATTTCCGGCCCCGGCGCCGTGCCGTTGTAGGTCCAAAGGTCCGAGGGCAGCCCGGTGTTCTCGTAAAGGCGTTTCGGGGCGGGGCGGGCGGTGAGTTCCAGGAAGCCGTCATCCACTTGCGCAAGCGCCCAGCTTGGACCAGGAACGGCACCTGTCGCGGCAAGGGCACCGGCGGCTTGAAGAAACCGGCGCCGGCTCTGGCCTTGGCCGCGCGAATTCACGGGAGTGAGACGTCCAGATTCACTATTGCTGACCATGACCGTTCAATCCTTCTTTTTACGATCCGTTTCATAACATGCCATGCAGGTCCGGGCGACCGGGACCAAGGCTGCAGCACCCCGCGCGGTCGGAACCATACTCGCAAGCCCAACAGTCTTCGCCTTTGAACACCCCTTCCTCCTATTGGATGCCGTTCGCACGCTGAAGCGCGCGCACATAAGTGATGATCTGAACAATCTCCGCATCCGCCAGCCCAGGCACGGGGGCCATATCACCATAGGTCCAGTGATGCGCCCGAACGCCATTTCGAACGGCCAGCCAGAAGGCACCATCGGCGTGATGCGAAGGCTTGTAAATCTGGTGAACAAGGGGCGGCCCCTGCCCGGTCCCGCCAGCGCCATCCTGACCGTGACAAAGGGCGCAGTGGTCGTTGAACACCAGCGCGCCGGCTCTTTCAGCATGATCCAATTCGGGGATCTTGACCTGCACCGCAGCCTGCGGCCCGGGCCCATGGCCAGACCCGTCCAATACCGGGAAACTCATAACCCACAAGACAAGGGCAACGCTCGCAGCAAAAAGGACAAACACAGCCAGCCTCTTCATGGGGCCTCACCGGCCAGATCATCCATGATGGGACAGTCTGGCCGGTCGTCACCGGAACAGTGCGCGGCCAGATCGGACAGGGTCGCGCGAAGAGAGCGAAGTTCGGCGATTTTCCGGTCAACTTCCTCGATCTTGGCAAGTGCCAGCGCCTTGACGTCGGCACTAGCGCGGTTCTCGTCCTGATAGAGGGACAGCAGCAGACGGCACTCTTGGATCGAGAAGCCCAGACTCCGGGACCGCTGCAAGAACCGAAGGCGGTGAACGTCTGCCTCACAATAATCCCGGTAGCCGTTGGCTGCCCGGTCTGGCATCACAAGACCGATTTCCTCGTAGTATCGAATGGTTTTGGCGGGCAGGCCTGTTTCCTTCGAAGCGTCTCCAATATTCATGGCTGCTCCTCAAAGCTTCAGGCGCCGCAGCCGCAGAGCGTTGGAGATCACCGACACGGAGGAAAGGCTCATGGCCGCAGCCGCCAGCATGGGGGACAAAAGCGCCCCGAAGAGCGGGTATAGAATTCCCGCGGCAACCGGCACGCCGGCGGAATTGTAGACAAAGGCGAAGAACAGGTTCTGGCGAATGTTCGCCAGCGTGGCTTCCGCCAGCGTCCTTGCCTTGGCAATCCCGGCCAAATCCCCCTTGAGAAGGGTAATGCCCGCGCTTTCGACCGCAACATCAGCACCCGTGCCCATGGCGATCCCAACATCGGCCGCGGCCAGAGCCGGCGCGTCGTTTATCCCGTCGCCTGCCATGGCAACCTTGCGGCCCTCGCCCTGCAGCTTCTGCACCAGATCCCGCTTGTCTTCCGGCAGGGCGCCGGCAAGGACATCATCGATCGCAAGCTCGGCCGCGACCGCCTTTGCTGTCCGCTCCGTGTCTCCTGTTGCCATGATCACCCGAAGACCGGACTGGTGCAACATTTCGACGGCAGCTTTGGCCTCGGATTTGATAGGGTCGGCGACCGCGATCAACCCGGCCGCCGTGCCGTCGACGCTCACGATCATGACGGTTTTTCCCTCTTCCTGGAGGCTTTCCGACCGGTCCGCAAGGGATGCTGCGTCCACACCAAGATCACGCATGAAAGCACCGTTGCCGAGGGCGACGGTCCGGCTTTCGACGGTTCCGGACACGCCTTTTCCAGTTACCGCCTGAAAGTTTCGGCATTCCGCCGTCTCGACACCACGCGCGGACGCCCCGCTTACGATCGCATCAGCCAAGGGGTGTTCAGATCCCTTTTCCAGGGAGGCTGCTAGCCGCAGGATTTCATTTTCCTCGAACCCAGCCGAACCGGCCACCTCGCTCAAGCGCGGCTTGCCTTCTGTGAGGGTCCCGGTCTTGTCGACGATGACCGTATCCACCTTTGCGAGCCGCTCCAGCGCCTCGGCGTCCTTGATCAGAACCCCGGCCTGCGCACCCCGGCCCGTTGCCGTCATGATCGACATGGGGGTCGCAAGACCGAGTGCGCAGGGGCAAGCAATGATGAGAACGGAGACCGCAGCCACGACGGCGTAGACAAAAGATGGCGATGGCCCAACAATCAACCAGACACAAAATGCGATTGCCGCGACACCGACCACCGCAGGGACAAAGTAATTGGCGACGCGGTCCGCCAGAGCCTGGATCGGCGCGCGCGAGCGCTGAGCGCTTGCGACCATGTCCACGATCTTCGCCAGCATGGTTTCCGATCCGACATGTTCGGCTTCCATGATGAAGGTGCCGGTCTTGTTGAGCGTTCCTCCAGTCACTTTGTCTCCGGATGTCTTTTCGACAGGTACCGGCTCGCCGCTGATCAGGCTCTCGTCAACGGCGGAGCCACCTTCAACAACCCGTCCGTCGACGGGAACACTCTCGCCCGGACGCACACGCAGCCTGTCACCAGCCAGAATGTTGTCCAGCGGCGCATCATACTCGTCCCCATCCGGGGTGATCCGCCGGGCAGTCTTGGGCGCCAGATCCATGAGCGCGCGGATAGCGTCACCGGTCTTTTCGCGAGCACGCAGTTCCAGAACCTGACCCACGAAAACCAGTGCGATAATGACAACCGCCGCTTCGAAGTAGACGGGCATATGCCCGGACATGCCCCGCATATCCTCCGGAAAAAGCCCGGGCAAAAACGTGGCCACCATGGAATAGACGTAGGCGGCTCCGACGCCGAGCATGATCAGCGTCCACATGTTGTAATTGCCCGTTTTCACCGACGTCCAGCCACGCTGAAAGAAGGGCAGACCCGCCCAAAGCACAACGGGCGTGGCGAGAAGCACCTCCAGATAAAGCGCCATCTGCTCGCCAAGGAGACTGCGAACGGGAAGCCCGACCATAGGCCCCATGGTCAGGATCATGAGCGGGATGGCTGCCCCCGCACTGACCCACAAACGCCGGGTGAAGTCGATGAGCTCGTGGTTCGGTTCATCCGACACGCCGCTCATTGGCTCCAGAGCCATGCCGCACACGGGGCAAGTTCCCGGCCCTTCCTGAACGACTTCCGGGTCCATGGGGCAGGTGAAGAGATTGCCCGCCGCGTTTTCGGCTTCCGCGCGCTTTTTCTTCTCGTTGTTGCCCGACAGATAGAAGTAGGGATCCGCATCGAACCGGTCATGGCACTTGGGATTACAGAAGTGATAGTCCGTGCCCTTGTAGGTCAGCGATGGCTTACCTTTCCCCAACTGGACGGTCATCCCGCACACAGGGTCCACGGCAGAGCCCTTCCCCACAGCCCCATCTTCCTTTAGCGCCTGTCCGCCATGGCCTCCACAGCATCCGGTGTGCGACTGCGACTCTCTTGAGATGGACGTATTGTTCGACACGGGATTTCCTTTCTCGACGTGTCACCGAGATAAGGCTTCCAGTCACTAGAAGGTCAACCCATCCGCGTGTTTGTGCGTAGTGGGCATTTGTCCGCCACATTATGCCAGTGCGGCTTGCAGGTCAGCATGCCGTTTGAGACGCGTGTACCCCATCGAGAGATGTGCCTTGCGGATCAGAGCCGCTGCCTGAACATCACCCAAATCCACCGCATCGCAAATGTCGACGATCTCCCCACTGAAGATATCCACCTCGTCGCGCAAATCCATGTCCGGGATATGCTTCAGCCAGATGCGGCAGGTCTGATAGAAAAGCCGCTCGGAGACATCGCGCAGTGGCTGATTGTCCGTCAGCGACTGGAATGTGTGAAAGAAGTCGATATTGAGCCGAGCGAAGGTGTCCGGATCCGGCGCTTTCTGGAGTCTTTCGGCCCGCCGTTTCATAGCCGCGAACCGCGCGCGCAGATCGGCATTGGGCCGCACCGGGCACAGCCGGCCAGTCAATTCGTTCAGCTCCATCCGCAATTGGTAGACCTGGGAGAGCTCGACCAGATCGATATCGGTGACCAGCGTGCCGACGCCCTGTTGCGAGCGGATCAATCCATCGGCTTCGAGGATTTTCAGCGCCCTGCGAAGCGGCGACCGGCTGATGCCAAACTCCGCCGCCAGCGCCTCCTCGCTCAGTTGCGTTCCCGGCGGATAGACCAGCATGCTGATCCGGTCCCGCAATGTGCCATACATGATCTCGAAGCGTTCCTGAGCATTGCCCGCCTTCTCCAAACGGTTCGCGACATTGCCTTGAACGGGTTGGTTCATATTATCCGGCCGGTGTTTCGAGTGTGCGGGACAGACCGGACAGCATATCGAGACAGGCCTGCATCTGGGCTTCCGAGACAAATTCATCGGGTTGGTGAGCCTGGGCAATCGACCCCGGCCCGCATACGACCACCGACATGCCGAGCGCCTGGAACAGGCCGGCCTCCGTGCCAAAAGCCACCACATCGCACAGGTTGGCACCGGTCAACGCCGTGACAATATCCCGCGCCTCATTGTCGTTCACTACGGTCAGTCCTTGGACTTCCCCTATGATTTCGGTGACGATATCCGCCTCCGGCGAAACGGCCCGCATCTGCGGAATCAGGATCTCGCGGCAATAGGCGTCAAGCGCCTCTTTGACGATCCTCCCGTCCTCGACCCGGACCGGCCGGATCTCCCATTCGACGTTACAATGGCGCGCGATGATGTTTCGGGCCAGTCCGCCCTCGATCCGGCCCGCCTGCACCGTTGTCCAGGGAGGCGAAAACCGTGCGCTGTCCTCGCCGGCCCGGCTCTTCATCTCCTCGCCAAGTTCCAGCAGGCGGCTCAAGAACCTGGCCGCGTAGTGAATCGCATTGACTCCCTTGTCCGGTTCGGAACCGTGACCGTCCGTGCCATGAAAGCAGGTCGTATACTCATAGCTGCCTTTGTGGCCCTCGATCACCCGCATTTCCGTCGGCTCGCCGATGATGGCGACCGACGGCCGCCGACCCGACTGCTTCAGGTCTTCCACCAGCTGGCGTGCGCCGAAACATCCGACCTCTTCGTCATAGGTCAGCGCGACATGCAACGGACGCTTGAGATCGAGTGCCGCGTAGTGCCGGGCCTTGGCCAGAACGGCCGCGATGAAGCCCTTCATGTCGCAAGCGCCACGGCCATAGCAGCGCCCGTCGACCCGGTGCATCCGGTAAGGGTCTGCGGACCAATCCTCCGCCTGTGCCGGCACGACATCGGTGTGTCCCGACAAGACAATGCCGCCATCGACATCCGGGCCCAGGGTTGCGAACAGATTGGCCTTCTGCCCCGACGGATCGTGGCTGACAGTGACCCGCGCCCCGCAGTCCTCCAAATGTCCGGCGGCATAGGCAATCAGTTCCAGATTGCTGTCAGCCGAGACCGTCGGGTAGGCGATCAACCTGTCAAGGATCGTCAAAGTGGTTTCGAGATCGCTCATGCGTCTTCAGTCTTTCACGAACAGTTCGCGCGGACGGTTGCACAAGCATTCCGCCGGTCCAGTGTCCCGGATCAGGATACTCTCTGTGATCTCCAGGCCCCAGCCATCCATCCAGAGCCCGGGCATGAAGTGGAATGTCATACCCGGTTCCAGGACCGTATCGTCCTCGTCGCGGATCGAAATCGTGCGTTCCCCCCAGTCGGGCGGATAGGACAGGCCGATCGGATACCCTGCGCGGGCGCTGCGCTCGATCCCGGCCGCCTTCAACTCCTTCGCCAGGGCCCGGGCGATGTCGCCGGCCACATTGCCAGCCCGGGCGGCATCCAGCCCCGCCGCGAGCCCATCGGCGAGCGCTTTTTCGGCATCGAGAAAATGCTGCGGCGGTGTGCCAAGGAACACTGTGCGGCACAGCGGAGCGTGGTATCGGCGGTAGCAGCCGGACAGTTCAAAGAATGTTGCCTCGCCGCTTTCCATGTAGCGGCCATCCCAGGTCAGGTGAGGCGCGGAGGCATCCGCACCTGACGGAAGCAGAGGCACAATGGCGGGATAGTCGCCCCAGGCATCATCGAGGCCGCGAATGGCGTCGGCGTAAATATCCGCCACCAAATCGGCCTTGCGCATTCCGGGTTTCACGCGGGCAAACACGCCGTCGATGATCTTTTCGGAAATTCGGGCGGCTCGCCGCATGAACACAAGTTCTTCGTCCGACTTGACCGCACGCTGCCAGTTCACAAGCCCTGTCGCATCCTCGAATGTGGCATTCGGCAGCTCCGCCTGAAGCGTCAGGAACGCCTTGGCGGAAAAATAGTAGTTTTCCAGCTCGACGCCGATCCGTTTGGTGTCATAGCCACGGTTGCGCAACATCCCGGCAAGATCCTGCATCGGATGGCGATGTTTCGACTGAATATAGTGATCGGCATAGCTGAGGACGTGCGCGTCGTCCATCCAGACCGTCCGCCGTGCACCATTGGCGTCCTGATGGCGCCCCCACCAGATCGGTGCGGCATCATGAAAGACCACCACGCCCTGGTGAACGTAAAAGGACCAACCATCATAGCCGCTGAGCCAGGCCATGTTGGAAGGATCCTCAATGAACAAGACATCCAGGTCGCGCGCGGCCATCTCCTTGCGCACCAAGTCCAATCGCCGCGCATATTCTGCGGCGCTGAACGGCAAATCGTGTCCCGGCATATGAACTCCCTCGGCCAAAATCTGAATTGTGTACAAATCTGCTTGAAGCCCTGGAAATTCGCAACAAAAAAGTTGTTTTCCAGCATTTAAGCTAGATTTATTACCTGTATTGTGTACCTATCGCCCGATGCACACCGGATGGTGAGATGAAGCGACGATGACACTCAAGCTCTCGGATATCCTTGCCGCAAAGCGCGCACTGCTTGGACGCGTGGCCCGCACACCCCTCGTTCCCGCACCAAACCTGTCGCGCAAGCTCGGGACCGATCTTCACCTGAAAATGGAAACCATGCAGCCCACGGGGGCTTTCAAGCTGCGCGGGGCGACGAACGCGGCCGCCCATGTGCCTGCTGGCACCCATACGCTCACGTGCTGCTCGACCGGCAACCACGGGCGGGGCGTGGCCTACGCCGCCCGCGCGCTTGGCCGGAAGGCGGTCGTTTGCATGTCGCGGCTCGTGCCGCAGACGAAAATCGACGGCATCAAAGCGCTCGGCGCGGACATACGGATTGTCGGCGCCAGCCAGGACGATGCGCTTGCCGAGTGCCAGAGGGTGGCAAAAGAGCCCGGTGTGGAAGAAATCTCGCCATTCGACGACCCGCATGTGATTGCAGGCCAGGGAACAGCCGGACTGGAAATACTGGAAGATCTTCCCGAGGTCCGGACCTTGCTGGTGCCTCTTTCGGGCGGCGGCCTTGCCGCAGGCGTTGCCGTCGCCGCCAAGGCGATCAACCCCCGGGTCAAGGTCATTGGCATCACCATGGACCGGGGTGCGGCCATGAAGGCATCCATCGACGCCGGACACCCGGTAGAAGTCGAGGAAGTGCCGAGCCTGGCAGATTCGCTGGGCGGCGGGATCGGCTTGCACAACAAGCTCTCCTTCCCCATCTGCCGCGACCTGCTCGATGACATCGTGCTGGTAACCGAGGACGAAATCTACCGGGCCATGCAGGCACTGTTTTTCGAAGAACGCCATGTGGCGGAAGGGGCATGCGTTGTTGGCATCGCGGCGCTCATGTCCGGGCGCATCAAAAAGCCGGACGGACCGGTCGCAACCATCATCACGGGCCGCAGCGTGGACATGGACCAATTCATGCAAGTCATGACCGGCCAGGACATCCCGCTTGGTGACATCACCTTAAAAGGTTCCTCCTATGCCGCATGATATCCGCATCGTCACCGAGCCTGACCTGCGCAATGCGATCGGTCTGGATCTCGACGTGATCGACTGCATCGAACACGGCTTCCGCCAACTGGATGGGGGCTCCGTCATCATGCCGCCGGTCCTGTCCATGGCCATGCCGGACGCCCATGCCGAGGTCGACATCAAAACCGCTTATGTGCCTGGGCTTGAGGGATTTGCCATCAAGGTCAGCCCCGGCTTCTTCAACAATCCCTCGCTGGGCCTGCCAAGCCTGAATGGCTTGATGGTGCTGCTTTCGGCCAAGACCGGCCAAGTGCTGGCCATCTTTCTCGACAATGGCTACCTCACAGATATGCGCACTGCGGCTGCCGGCGCTGTCGCGGCCCGGCATATGGCACCAGAAAAGGTCGAGACGGTTGGGGTGATTGGGACCGGCCTTCAGGCCCGGCTGCAAGTCATCGCAGCTTCCAAGGTGAGATCGTTCAAGAAGATCTGCATTTGGGGCCGCGATATCGAAAAGGCCGAGCGGTTGGCGCGCGATCTTGAAACGGAGCTGAGTATTGAACCTTTCGTTATGCCGGCGCCGGATGACGTCGTTGCGCAAAGCCAATTGGTCGTCACAACCACCCCGGCAACGGCACCGGTTCTTGGCAGCGCCGCGCTGCATTCGGGTCTCCACATCACCGCCATGGGCTCGGATCAGGACGGCAAGAACGAGATTGACCCGGCGGTCCTTGCAAAGGCGGACCGGATCGTCTGCGACCGGATCAGCCAATGCGAAAAGATGGGGGAACTGCGCTCAGCCCTTGCCGCCGGTGGGGTGGCTGGCCTTGAGGACCCGCGTCTAACCGAACTGGGCGCAGTCATCTCCGGCCGCGCGGCAGGGCGCAGCAGCGCCGATCAGATCACGGTCTGTGACCTTACTGGAACCGGCATCCAGGACACCGCAATCGCAACGCTCGCCCATGCCCGCGTCCGCGCCGGCGGCGCAGGAACGCGCATCCAAAGCTGACGCGCGCCAAGACAAGGGCTTTCCGGACACACGATGCTGAAACTCGACGACAGGGATCTGGCCATTTTGAAAGTGCTATCCAAGGAGGCACGCATTTCCAAGGCCGATCTGGCGAAACGGATCAACCTCAGCCCCAGCCCCTGCTGGAAACGCCTGGAACGTTTGGAAAAGGCCGGGATCGTGCAGGGCTACCACACGGCGGTCTCGCTGAAGAATGTCGCGCCGCATGTCACGGTTTTTGTGACGGTTGAGCTGGAGCATCACCGGGCCGAGTATTTCCAGAAGTTCGAGCGGACCATCGAGACCTGCGAAGAGGTTGTCGCCTGCTGGGCGATTGGCGGCGGCCTCGACTATCTTTTGCAAATCGTCGCCAAGGATATCGACGCCTATCAGCGGCTCATCGACCGCCTGTTAGACCAGGGCCTCGGGATCGTTCGCTACTTCACCTATGTCGTGACCAAGCCGGTGAAGCAGAACGGGCCTTTGCCGTTCGACGAAATCCTGCTCGACCGTTTGGGAACGAATCCTGACGGCGGGGCCGGCGAATAAGAACGAACCGGCTTGTTTCAACCCGGAAAACGGTCAATTCGTTCCCGCCGCCGCCCTCATACTCCGGCGCAGTCCAATCAAGGGTGCCGTGATGCAAAGTCTATCTGCGATCGAGAACACGCCGCTTGCCGGCTCGGTCTTTTCCCAGTTGGAGAACCGCCATCTGTTGCGCAGCTTTGGCTATGCCGATGGACGCTGGCTCGATGCAGAGGACGGAACGACGTTCCCCGTCACCGACCCCGCCGACGGCAGTTGGCTCGGCGATGTCTCCAAACTGTCGGGAGCGCAGGCCCGGGCAGCGGTCGACAGCGCAAACCGGGCATTCGGCCCATGGTCCGCTTTGTTGCCGCAGGACAGGGCACGGCACCTGAAGGCGTGGCACGATCTGATCCTCGCCAATCGAGAGGACCTGGCGCGGCTGATGACCCGCGAACAAGGCAAACCCCTTTCTGAGGCCCGCGGCGAAATCGACTATGCCGCCTCGTTCATCGAGTTTTATGCCGAAGAGGCCAAACGTCCGAATATCGAAAGCATCACATCGCACCTGGCCGATGCCGAGATGGAAGTCTGGCGCGAGCCGGTTGGCGTCTCTGCCCTGATCACGCCGTGGAATTTTCCCTGCGCCATGATCACCCGCAAGGCCGCCGCCGCGCTCGCCGCCGGGTGCACCGTCGTGGTTCATCCCTCGCAAGAAGCGCCGTTTTCCGCGCTCGCACTGGCGGAACTTGCCGACAAGGCCGGCCTGCCCGCTGGGATTTTCAACGTTGTGCCCGGGCACGCTCCCGAAATCGTCGGGCCATGGATGGAGGACCCGCGCGTGCGGGCTGTTTCCTTCACCGGATCGACCGAGATCGGCCGGCTGCTGGTCCGTCAGGGGGCGCACACCATAAAACGCATGATCCTCGAACTCGGCGGGCACGCCCCGCTGATTGTGTTTGCAGACAGCGATCTTGATCATGCCGTCGAGCAGGCCATCGCCGCCAAATTCGCGACCTCCGGCCAGGACTGCCTCGGCGCAAACCGGATCTATGTCCAGCGGGAGATCCATGACGCGTTCTGCAAAGCCTTTGCCGAAAAGACGGCGGCATTGTCGGTCGGCGCGGGGATGGACGATCCCGATATCGGCCCGTTGATGCATGAGCGCGCGGTTCAAAAGCAGGAACAGCATGTGAAGGATGCGCTGGACAAAGGCGCGGTGCTGCTCACTGGTGGCGCGCGGCATGAGGCTGGCCCGCTGTTTTTCCAGCCGACGGTTTTGTCAAATGTGCCGGACGATGCGCTGATCTTTTCGGAAGAAACCTTCGGGCCGGTCGCCGCCATTGCCGCTTTCGACACGGAAGAAGAGGTTTTGGCGCGCGCGAACAACACTGAATACGGCCTGATCGCTTACGTGCACACCACGGACCCGCGCCGCATCTACCGAATGAGCCGGGCTCTTCAATATGGCATGGTGGCGGTGAACCGAACCAAGGTAACGGGCTGTCCGATCCCGTTCGGCGGCATGAAACAATCCGGCCTTGGCCGTGAGGGCGCCCGCTACGGCCTCGAGGCCTTCACGGAGATCAAATACGTCTGCCGCGACTGGAGCTGACCGGCGGCCAAAACTCTAGAAAAAGAAAGGAGCCACCATGCTCAAGAACGACCGGCTGGATGCCTGGGACCGCGAAAACTTCTTTCACCCGTCCACGCACCTGGCGCAACATGCCCGCGGCGAAAGCCCGAACAGGATCGTCACCGGCGGCAATGGCGTTTACATCGAGGATCGCAACGGAACCAGGCTTCTCGACGCGTTTGCCGGTCTTTATTGCGTCAATGTCGGCTACGGGCGCACCGAAATCGCAGACGCCATCGCAGAGCAGGCCAAAGAGCTGGCCTACTACCATGCCTATGTCGGCCATGGCACCGAAGCCTCGATCACGCTCGCCAAGATGGTGATGGACCGCGCACCGGATCACATGTCCAAGGTCTATTTCGGCCTTGGCGGGTCGGACGCCAATGAGACCAACGTGAAACTGGTCTGGTATTACAACAACATCCTGGGCCGCCCAGAAAAGAAGAAAATCATTTCCCGCTGGCGCGGCTACCACGGTTCCGGTCTCATGACCGGTTCGCTGACCGGTCTCGAACTGTTTCACAAGAAGTTCGACCTGCCACTCGACACGGTGCTGCACACCGTTGCGCCCGATTATTTCCGCCGCGATGATCTGTCCATGTCGGAGGCCGATTTCGTCGCCCATTGCGCGTCGGAACTGGAAGCGCTCATTCACAGAGAAGGCGCGGACACGATTGCCGCCTTTATCGCCGAGCCCGCGCTGGGAACGGGCGGCCTCGTTCCCCCGCCCGCAGGGTACTGGGAGACCATCCAGCCAATCCTGAAAAGACACGATATCCTGCTGATCGCGGATGAGGTCGTGTCCGGTTTCGGCCGGCTCGGGTCGATGTTCGGGTCCGCTCACTACGGTCTGGAGCCAGACTTCATCACCATCGCGAAAGGCCTGACCTCAGCTTACGCGCCGCTCTCCGGCTCGATCGTGTCCGATAAGGTCTGGAAGGTCCTGGAAGAGGGAACGGACGAGTTCGGACCGATCGGCCACGGCTGGACCTATTCCGCGCACCCAATCGGCGCTGCGGCCGGTGTCGCCAATTTGGAGCTGATCGACAAGCTCGGTCTGGTTGGTAACGCCCGCAAAACGGGTGCGTATTTCAAAGCGGCTCTGGAAGACGCGTTCACCGGTCACCCGAATGTGGGCGATATCCGCGGCGAAGGATTGCTATGCGCGGTGGAATTTGTGGCGGACAAAGACAGTCGGACCTTCTTCGATCCGTCCAAGAAGGTCGGCGCACAGGTGGCAGCCGCCCTTTTGAGCGAAGGTGTGATTGGCCGGGCAATGCCGCAGGGGGACATCTTGGGCTTTGCTCCACCATTGTGCCTGACCGAACAAGAAGCTGACACGATAGTAAATGCCGCAAAGAAGGCAGTCGATGCCGTTCTCTGACGCTCGGGCATCTGGTTAACGCAGCATATTGGCTGAAAACAGGGCAACGCGCTCTGTTTTCATATTAGAAACTGCGGAGAAGAAGCAGTATTTTTTGCTTCTCCCTGCGGGATTTTGAGTATTTCTTCTTTGCGAAATTCATTGACGAAATATTGGCATGTCGCCGCGTAAAAATTGCGCATTTTTTTTCCAAATACCCCCTTCCAATGCACACCAGTTTTTGCTTTGCTGATGCCAACCTGAGCAGTGAGTAATTCGCGGGCACCCAATGAGGTGGCCGCGGGATGCTGTGGCTCGACAAAATAAAAGTGGGATTTGAGGGGAACATGGCGAACACACGTGGCGCGGCCGTGCGCTATGAAAGCGTGCAGAAAAGCTACGATGGCGAAAGCCTGGTTGTTAAAAATTTGAACCTGGACATTCCGCCGGGCGAATTTCTGACCATGCTTGGCCCGTCCGGTTCGGGCAAGACGACTTGCTTGATGATGCTGGCTGGATTTGAACCGGCAACGCATGGTGAAATCTATCTGAACGACCGACCGATCAACAATGTCCCGCCCCATAAACGCGGCATTGGCATGGTGTTTCAGAACTATGCGCTTTTTCCCCACATGACCGTCGCGGAAAACTTGGCGTTTCCGCTTCAGGTCCGCAAGGTTCCGAAGGCGGAACAGGCACAGAAGGTGCGGCGCGCTCTCGAAATGGTCGAACTGGGGGCCTTCGGCAACCGCAGGCCCGCCCAGTTGTCGGGTGGGCAGCAACAGCGTGTCGCGGTTGCGCGTGCGCTGGTTTTCGATCCCGAACTGGTGCTGATGGACGAGCCGCTTGGCGCGCTGGACAAGCAGCTGCGCGAGCAGATGCAGTACGAGATCAAACATATTCATGAAAACCTCGGCGTGACCGTGGTCTACGTCACCCATGATCAGACTGAGGCGCTGACGATGTCCGACCGGGTCGCCGTTTTCAATGACGGCGTCATCCAACAGCTTTCAACGCCTGACGATCTCTATGAAGACCCCAAGAACTCGTTCGTTGCCCAGTTCATCGGCGAGAACAACAAGCTTGACGGCAAGGTCGTCGAAGTGAACGGCAAATCCTGCCTGGTCGAGCTTGAGGATGGAACCCGCCTCAAAGCCGACAAGGTCAATGTGGAAAGCGTTGGGGACCGCACGACGATATCCTTGCGTCCCGAGCGGGTGGAATTCGATACCCATGACGCCATGGACAATATTGTGAATGGCCGTGTCGAGGAACTGATCTACCTCGGCGATCACATCCGGGTCCGGATGAATGTGGCTGGCAATGACGAGTTCATCGCAAAGGTTCGCAACCGGGGCGAAAAGCGCAAGATCCACGTCGGGGACACCGTCCCGGTGGGCTGGTCTTTGAACGACTGCAAGGCGCTCGATCCGGTTTCTTAAAGAAATCACAGGCAGGCATAAGCCTGCCTGTGGCGAAAGACGGGACAAACCCGTGGCAAACCTAAAAGAGGGAGCTAATCACTATGAAGCTCAAGACTATTGTAATGGCCGGGACCGCATTGGCATTCGCCGGCGGCAACGCGGCTGCACAGGAACTGACTTTCGTGTCCTGGGGGGGCGCCTATCAGAACTCCCAGATCAAAGCCTATGCGGAGCCTTACATGGCTGCAAATCCTGGTGTCACCATCATCTGGGATGAGTCCTCCAATGAGGCAGTGGCCAAACTTCGCGCCATGAACGAAGCTGGCAACATCACTTGGGACCTGGTCGACGTTGTCGCCTCCGATGCCATCCGTCTGTGCGACGAAGGCCTCGCCATGGAAATCGACCATGATGAGATGCTGGCTCCAGCGCCCGACGGCACCTCGGCCTCCGAGGACTTCGGCGACCTGATCGTGTCCGACTGCTATATTCCGCAGATCGTTTATTCCACCACCTTCGGGTACCGCACGGATGTTGATGAATGGGGCGGCAACACCCCGGACGACATCTGCGACGTCTTCGATCTGGAAGCCTTCCCGGGCAAGCGCTCGCTTGAAAAGCGTCCGATCAACAACATGGAGTGGGCACTCCTGTGCGACGGCGTCGCCAAGGAAGACGTCTATGACGTTCTGGAAACGGAAGAAGGCCAGGACCGCGCCTTCGCGAAGCTGGACACCATCAAGGACAGCGTTGTCTGGTGGTCGGCCGGCGCGGAAACACCGCAACTTCTCGCCGACAAGGAGGTCGTGATCGGCTCGACCTATAACGGACGTCTTTTCTCGCTGATCGAAGAGCAGGACCAGCCGGTCGCCATGCTTTGGGACGCGCAGGTGTTCGATTTGGATGGCTGGATCATCCCGACCGGCCTGTCCGAGGAGCGTTTGGCGCTGGTAAAAGACTTCCTGTACTTTGCAACCGACACCCAGCGTTTGGCTGACCAGGCCAAGTTCATCTCCTATGGCCCGGCCCGTGCGTCCTCGGCTCCGCTCGTGAGCACACATGCCGAGCTTGGCATTGAAATGGCGCCGCACATGCCGACCGACCCGGCAAACGCCCAAAACACCTTCCTCTATAACTATGAGTGGTGGGCAGATTACCGGGATGACCTGGACGCAAAGTTCCAGGCCTGGTTGGCGCGATAAGCCAGTAGAATGCTGCGGCGGGCGGGGATCTCCCCGCCTGCTTTTCCTGTCATTTCACGAAAGTCCATATTCATGAGCGATGTCACCTCTGACCAGGTGCTGACGACGCAGGACGGCAAACCACTCAAAGCCGCTCTTGCCAAAGCGCTCCGCCGCGAACGCCTCCGGTCGCTGATGCTGATTGCGCCTCTCCTGATCTTCATCATGCTGACCTTCGTGGCGCCGATCTTCGACATGCTGTTCCGGTCGGTCGAAAACCAAATCGTTTCAGAAACGCTTCCGCGAACCGTCGTCCTGCTGGAAGAGTGGGATGCGGGATCCGGCGAGACGCCGGGCGAGGACGTTTACCAGGCGCTGCACTACGATCTCATGATCGCAAGCGAATACAAGCGCCATACCCAATTGGGCACCCGCCTGAATTACGAAAAGACCGGCATTTCGTCCATGTTCCGGCGCACCGGGCGCCGGATTGCCGATTTCGGCGAGGTCTATGCAGACCAGTTCGCAGCGCTGAACCCCGCCTGGGAAGACCCCATGACCTGGGTGAACCTCATGGCCAGCGACGCCTGGATCGCCGACCAACAGCGTTGGGCCGCGTCCCAGGATGGTCCCGAACCGACATTCATCCTAAGTGAAACCGCGGTCGCGGCCTTGCCGGCCACGGCGGATATCTATGGCGCCTTCGCGGAATTCCTCCAGATGGAGGAGGGCGATAGTCCGACCGATGAACAACCGTGGAATGCCGTTTACGCGGCGCTTTATGAGGACTTGGCCGACAATCCGCAGGCGTTTTCGACCTTTTCCGGCACAAATGCGGATTTGTTGCGCGAAGCGGTAGAGGCGGTTCCGACCTTTGCCACCGCAAGCATGAAAGAGCTCTTCATCGACGCGGAGGATGGTTGGGGCGATGCGGGAAACTGGGCCGTCATCAAGACATTCAGCCCTGCTTACACGCCGGGTTACTTCCTGTCCGCCGCTGACGCGCAACTGACACCCGATGGGCTGGAGATGAAGCCGGAGAACCAGCAGATCTATTTGTTCCTGTTCTACCGGACCTTGTTGCTGTCGATCGTCATTACGCTGTCCTGTTTGCTGCTCGGTTATCCGATCGCCTACCTGCTCGCAGCGCTGCCCTTGCGCTATTCCAACCTGCTTTTGATCCTTGTGCTTTTGCCCTTCTGGACAAGTCTCCTCGTTCGCACGTCCGCCTGGAAAGTGCTTCTCCAGCAGCAAGGCGTGATCAACGATGTTCTTGTCTGGATCGGGTTGATCACCGATGCGGGGCGCTTGGTCATGATCAACAATGCCACCGGCACGATCATCGCCATGACACATATTCTGCTGCCGTTCATGATCCTGCCGCTCTATTCCGTGATGAAAACCATTTCCCCGACCTACGTTCGGGCGGCGAAAAGCTTGGGAGCGACCGACTGGACCGCCTTCTGGCGGGTCTATTTCCCGCAAAGCGTTCCCGGGATTGGAGCGGGCGCGATTCTCGTCTTCATCCTGGCCATCGGTTACTACATCACTCCTGAACTGGTCGGCGGAACGTCGGGTATCTTTATCTCCAACCGGATTGCCTTCCACATCTCCAGTTCACTGAACTGGGGCCTGGCAGCCGCCCTTGGAACCCTGCTTCTCGTCGCGGTTCTCTTGCTGTTCATGGCCTACGACCGGATCGTCGGCATCGACAATGTGAAACTGGGGTGACGACCATGAGTGCACTTCCTCCATACGCCTCCCCGCTTCAAAAGACGTGGTACTACTCGTTCCGGGTGATCTGCGGATTGATCTTCTTCTTTCTGATCTTTCCGATCATGATCATTGTGCCACTCAGCTTCAACGCGCAGAACTTCTTCACCTTCACGCCGGAAATGCTGGCCTTGGATCCGGCAGGCTATTCCTTGAAGCACTATGAGGACTTCTTCACCAATCCGAGTTGGCAGCAGGCGCTTTGGAACTCGGTGACCATTGCGCCGGCCGCCACCATCCTTGCAACAGTGCTTGGAACGCTGGCGGCCATTGGGCTGTCCCAAAGCCATGTGCCGTACAAGTCGGCGATCATGGCAGTTCTCATCTCCCCAATGATCGTGCCTTTGATCATCTCGGCGGCCGGAATGTATTTCTTCTATTCCCGGATCGGCCTACAGGGAACCTATTGGGGGGTGGTTCTGGCACATGCGGCCCTGGGCACGCCCTTCGTCATCATCACGGTGACAGCTACGCTTGTCGGCTTCGACCGGTCTCTGGTCCGCGCGGCGGCGAACCTCGGGGCAGATCCGGTGACAACCTTCTTCAAGGTCCAGATGCCGCTCATCATTCCAGGTGTGGTGTCCGGCGCCTTGTTCGCCTTCATCACATCCTTCGATGAGGTGGTCGTGGTTCTGTTCCTTGGTTCGGCAAGCCAGCAAACGCTGCCTTGGCGAATGTTCACCGGGCTTCGGGAACAGATCTCGCCGACCATCCTGGCGGTGGCCTCCCTGATGGTGGCGATCTCCATCGCCCTGCTCACAGTCCTTGAGCTCTTGCGGCGCCGGTCCGAACGCTTGCGGGGGCTATCGCCGGGATAAAACGCGGACCGCTGTTCTCCTTGGGGAGCCGGTGGCGGAACGCCAGTCACCAGAGGCCGCGCCTGGGGCGCGCACCTGACAGCAAGACAATTGAATTGGGCCTGGCGGGCCGGCTTCTCTCCAGAAGCCGGCCCGTTTTCCGTTTCAGGCCCCGACCATGAAAAGGAGACGACCCATGACTGCAGACATGATCCGCACCTATGAAATGAACAACGGAGAAAAAGCTTATTCCCCCTTCTCACAGAACGAGATGGATGGCCGCCAGGCCAGGCTGCGGGAGATAATGGCAGCCGAAGGCATCGATGCCTGCCTGTTCACGTCTTACCACAATATCTGCTATTTCTCCGGCTTCCTCTATTGCTCATTCGGCCGGAAGTACGGCTTTCTGGTAACCCACGACGCGGCAACGACGATTGCCGCCGGTATCGATGGCGGGCAACCCTGGCGCCGCACCCACGGCGATTGCCTGATCTATACCGATTGGCGCAAGGACAATTACTTCTACGCGATCCAGCAGCTTTTGGGCGGACCCTCACCGTCCGTGAAACGGATCGGGATCGAGTTCGACCACGTTTCCCTCGATCTGAAAAGCCAGCTGGAAACGGCCCTGCCCGGTGTCGAACTGGTCGACGTGTCGAGCCACGTCATGCGTCAGCGGACGATCAAAAGCGCGGAAGAACATGTCCTGATCCGCGAGGGCGCGCGGATCTGCGATGTCGGCGGGGCCGCGCTGGTTGCCGCCGTTCAGGCGGGTGTCCCCGAGCACGAAGTGGCCCTTGCCGCGACCAACGCCATGATCCGGGAAATCGCAAAGTCCTTCCCCTCGGTCGAGCTGATGGACACCTGGACCTGGTTCCAATCGGGCATCAACACCGATGGCGCCCACAACCCGGTCACCAACAAGATCATCCAGCCGGGCGATATCCTGAGCCTGAACTGTTTCCCAATGATCTTTGGCTATTACACGGCCCTGGAACGAACCCTTTTCTGCGAGCATGCCTCGGACGCCCACCTGAAACTTTGGCAGGTGAATTGCGACGTTCACCGTGCAGGCCTCGATCTGATCAAACCGGGGGCACGCTGCTGCGATATTGCCTCAGAGCTGAACGAGATCTACCGCTCCCACGATCTGTTGAAGTATCGCAGCTTCGGATATGGACACTCCTTCGGGGTCCTCAGCCACTATTATGGGCGAGAAGCTGCCGTCGAACTGCGCGAGGATGTGGAGACAGTTCTTGAGCCTGGAATGGTGGTGTCGATGGAGCCGATGATCATGATCCCCGAAGGCCAGCCCGGTGCCGGCGGTTACCGGGAACATGATATCCTGATCGTGACCGAGACAGGCGCCGACAACATCACCGGTTTTCCATTCGGACCGGAGCACAACATCATTCCCGCGCGATAAACAGAGAGGTGCCCGGCGGCCATGCGCGCCGCCGCGCCCGCTTTCACGCGGAATGAAACACGAAACTTTGAAAGCCGGTCAACGCCTCGGGTTCAGTCAGAAGGTGAAAACCGGTCCGGCCGGTCCGGCTGTCCGTGACCCTCGGATAGAACGCCAGCAGCCGGGCCACCTCTCCCATCTTTTCCCGCCGGACGTCTTCGGCCAGGTAGGGCGCGTGGGTCGACAGATAGAAGGCGGGGCGATGCGCCTGCAGCCATTCCAAGAGCGTGGGCAGGAGGAAAAACTCTGCTCCCTCGATGTCCATTTTGACCAAAGACACGGCCGACAGGTTCGTCTGGCCAGCGAAATCGTTCCATCCAAGGGTCGCGACGTCGACAGCGTCGGCCGCATTCGCCTTCAGCAGACTCGTCATGCTGTCGCCGCGCCCGCCCCTGAAACTCGCCATGCGTGCAACTCCCGCCGTGTTCGATAGGGCCACCGGCAACGCGCTGACATTTCCTATTCCGTTTAACGACAGGTTCCGGGTCAAAGCACGGAAAGCATCCGGGTCCGGCTCGAAACACCAGACATGGCGGGCCCGGTTCGCGGCGAAAAGCACGGTCGGGCCGATCCAGGCGCCGATGTCGATGTAGTCGCGCTCTTTCGACAAATGCGCTTCAAGAACTTCAAACGTCTCTGGTTCCCAAGCCCCCCGTTCCGCCTTTTTCCAGAACTTGCTGTGATAGGGATCGAGCCGGAACGGATCGCCGCCCACATGCCCCCGCACATAGCCGCGCGCGCGATAGAAAGCCTTTTTGGCAGCGGTCAGCATGCCGCTTTTTCCGAGGTAGCACCGCGCCTGTCCCGGTCAACACCGCAACGGGGCAGCCATCGGCTCTCAAAGATCTGCGTTGACGCCATCACCTCTTTTCGACCGGACGATGAACCCATTCGGCCGTTCCTGAATCGAACACGGGCAAAGCTCCGGCATCGTGTTTTTTCACAAGCCTGAACCTGACTTCCAACCTACGAAACAGGGCTTAATGCGTAAAGCGGGGAAACCGGAAACGCTGCCTGAACAGTCTGAAGTCCCAAGCATCCCGGCGGCCGGCGGCTCTGGTCACCCCTGCCCAATTTCCCCGGCGCAAATGAAAAAAGCCCCGGAAAACCGGGGCTTTTTGCGTTCACTTCAGATCAAACTGCATGATCCAAAACTGTAATTTGGTGCCCAGGAGAGGACTCGAACCTCCACGCCGTTTCCAGCGCTAGCACCTGAAGCTAGTGCGTCTACCAATTCCGCCACCTGGGCTGTGAGGGCGGCTTGTAAGGGGCTGTCACAGACTTGTCAATCACTGAATCAGACACATTTTCACTTCTAGCGGCGAAGGCCTTCACAGGTCCCGTGCGACAGAGTAAGAGACGGTCGTCGACTGCGACTGCGCAGCGGCTGACTGGACGCGAAAGAGGGCAATGGGCATGGCCACGGCACTGAACGGCAAACTCGTCACGGTTTTTGGCGGCTCCGGCTTTATCGGCAGGCATGTCGTCCAAGCATTGGCCAAACGCGGCTACCGGGTGCGCGCCGCCGTCCGCCGTCCCGATCTTGCCGCTCATCTTCAGCCACTTGGCGTGCCGGGCCAGATCATGCCGATCCAAGCCAATCTGCGCGTGCGCTGGTCGGTGGATCGCGCGGTCGAGGGCGCGGACGCGGTCGTGAACTGCGTCGGGATCCTCGCGCCGAGCGGAAAACAGACCTTTGACGCGGTCCAGGCTTTCGGTCCGCGCGCGATCGCGGAGGCCGCACAGGCGGCAGGCGTGATGCGGATCACCCACGTGTCGGCGATTGGCGCCGATGCGAATTCCAAATCGGCCTATGCAAGATCGAAAGCGGCCGGGGAAGCCGGGATCCTGGAAACCCTGCCCGACAGCATCATCCTGCGGCCTTCCATCGTCTTTGGTCCAGAAGACGAGTTCTTCAACAAGTTCGCGTCCATGGCGAAATTGGCGCCCGCCCTGCCGCTGATCGGCGGCGGACACACGAAATTTCAGCCCGTCTATGTGTCCGACGTGGCCGAGGCCGTCGCGCTGGCGGTGGATGGCAAATTGACCCCGGGAACCGTGTACGAGCTGGGCGGCCCGGAAATCCAAAGTTTCAAGCAGTGCCTGGAACTGATGATGGACATTACAGGGCGGCGGCGGCTGCTTGCGCCCTTGCCGTTCCCGGTCGCGTCAGCCATGGGACGGATCATGCAGCTTTTGCCGTTTGCGCCGATCACCGTCGATCAGGTGGAGCTGCTGAAGACCGACAACATCGTGTCAGAACAGGCCGTCAACGAAGGCCGCACGCTGACGGGCATCGGCATTTCGCCGAGCACGCTGCGAACCATTCTGCCGACCTACCTGGGACGTTTTTCAGAACACGGCCAGTACGACACCTACCGGACCACCTAGGTGTCCAGCCCGCACCGGCATCGGGTTTACGGCCCGGCCCTTTAAGGCGGCAGTGTCGCGACAAGCCATGACTTTGACCGCATCGGTTCGCCTTGGTCCGCCGTGCGGGGCCGTGCGCCTCATCCCACCAGGTACAGTCCCGCGAAACCCGCCAGCCCGACCCCGATCCGCCACCATGCGAAAGGGGCGAACCCGTGGCGGGTCACGAAATTCAACAAACCTCTCACCACGAAGACGCCGGCCACAAACGAGGCAACGAAGCCAATCGCAATAATCGTCGCATCGTCGATGGAGAGCACATTCCGGTTCTTGTAAAGATCGTAGGCGAAGGCGCCGGCCATGGTCGGCATGGCCAGGAAGAAGGTGAATTCTGCCGCCGAGCGCTTGTCAGTGCCCATCAGGAGCGAACCGACGATGGTCGCGCCGGATCGGGACACACCGGGCACCATCGCCAGGCACTGGCAGAACCCGATCTTCAAACACAGGCTGATCGGATAATCGGTGACATCCGTGTAGCGCGGCTTGAGCGGCAACCGGTCAATCCAAAGAAGGATAAATCCGCCAAGGATGAGCATGGTGCAAATCAGCGCCGGTGTTTCGAACAGGACCGTCTTGATGAAATCATGCGCCAACACCCCAATCACCGCGGCCGGCAGAAAGGCGAGCAAAATGCCCGCAACGAATCGCCGGCTCGCGGCATCGCTCGGCATCGAAACCGCCAAGGTCCAAAGGCGCGCGGAATATACGGTCAAGATCGCCAGGATCGCGCCGAGCTGAATGAGAACCTCAAAGGTCTTGCCGGTGCTTTCAAAGCCCATGAAATGGCCAAGAAGCAAGAGATGTCCGGTGGAAGAGACGGGAATGAACTCCGTCAGCCCTTCCACGATTCCGAGGATCAATGCGCTGACAATGGTCTGATTATCCATGAGCTTCCAGCTTTGTTCGCGACGATGGACGCCGTATCACGGGCGGCCCGGCGTTTTAACGCGGTAAGGTCAAAAAAACCTTTCCAACAGGACTGCCCGGCAAGGTCCTGATAACCACCCTATGGTCATATTCTGGAGATAGATGCGCGGCCGACCCCATCGCGACAGCGCGTACCAGACCCTCAGGGACATCCGGCCCCATGCTGACCCTATATCATCATCCCTTTTCACCGTCCTCGCGCTTCATCCGCATGGTTCTGTTCGAGTATGGCGCGGAATTCCAGAGCGTCGCCGTAAACCCCTGGGAACGTCCACAGGAGCTGCTGCGGTTGAATGCCGCCGGCACGGTTCCGGTGATTGTCGAAAACGAGGGGCCCGCGATCTGTGGTCCTGGACCGATCGTCGAATATCTTGATGAAACCCGCGGATATGCCATGGCCGACCGGCGCTTGATGCCGGACCACCCGGAAGCCCGCGCGGAAACCCGCCGCCTTGTCGATTGGGCATTGGGCAAGTTCGATCAGGAAGTGGTCGGACATCTGGTGCGGGAGCGCATCTACAAACAGACCATGCCGCGCACCGCCGGCGGCGGCGAGCCCGATTCCAACGCTCTCAGGGTCGCGCGGGCAAACATTCAGCACCACCTGAAATATTTCGGCTATCTCATCGCGTCCCGGCGATGGCTGGGCGGGGACCGGTTGTCCTTTGCCGATTTCGCCCTGGCCGCAGAGATGTCTTGCGCGGACTATCTTGGCGAAGTTCCCTGGAGTGCTGACGAAAACATCAAGAACTGGTACGCTCGCATGAAATCGAGGCCGTGCATGCGCCCCCTTCTGCAGGAAAAGATCCTCGGAATGCCGCCGGCCCAAACCTATGCAGATCTCGACTTCTGACCAAAGACGGCACGGACTTGGACAAGAAGACAGCGACCCTGATCTCGGCGCTCCGCGCGAAGGCGGCTGACCTGGGGTTCGACGGGTTACAGATCGCCGCGCCCGACAGCATCCCGCATGCACGTAAGCGGCTGGAGCAGTTTCTGGATGCCGGGTATCACGGCTCCATGACCTGGATGGCCGATACGGCCGACCGCAGGGGCGAGCCCACCGCGCTGTGGCCGGAAGTCCGGTCCGTGATCATGCTGGCAATGAATTATGGTCCGGCCAACACCGCAGACCAGCATCCGATGGCCAACCTCCAAAAACCGGACCACGGCAACATCTCGGTTTATGCGCGGCATCGGGATTATCACGATGTCATCAAGGGCAAGCTGAAGGAACTGGCCAGTTTTCTCGTTTCACGGGCCAAAACACATGACACCACCGACGTGAAGGTTTTTGTCGATACCGCGCCGGTCATGGAAAAGCCGCTGGCGGAAGCCGCCGGCTTGGGATGGCAAGGCAAACACACCAATCTGGTGTCCCGCCAGCTCGGTTCCTGGTTTTTCCTCGGTGCGATCTTCACCACATTGGAATTGCCCGCCTCGGAGGCCGAACCCGACCATTGCGGGTCTTGCCGGGCCTGCCTCGACTGCTGCCCGACCGGCGCCTTTCCAGCGCCCTACCAGCTCGATGCACGCCGTTGTATCTCCTATCTGACGATCGAACATCACGGCCCAATCCCCCTGGAGTTCCGGCCGCATATGGGCAACCGGATCTATGGGTGCGACGATTGTCTGGCGGCCTGCCCCTGGAACAAGTTCGCTGCGCAAGCGAGGGAAGCAAAACTGAGGGCGCGGGAAGATCTGGTGTCGCCACGCCTGGCGGACCTGTTGGAACTCGATGATGCCGCTTTCCGGAGGCTTTTTTCCGGATCCCCAATCAAACGGATCGGACGCTCACGATTCCTGCGGAATGTGCTTGTCGCCGCCGGCAACTCCGGCCAAACAGAACTCGTACCCGCGGTCCAGCGCTTCTTGAGCGAGCCGGATCCGGTTCTGCGCGGAACCGCCGTATGGGCCCTGCGCGCCTTGCTCTCATCGAGTGCATTCGAGCGATTGCGCTCTCAGGAGTCTTGGTGTGAAATTGACCCGTCCGTACAGGTAGAATGGACCCACGCGTCGGATGTGTGACAACAGTCACGGTTAGGCCATATCCCGAGGCGTATAACACATACCTGTTTCTCATTGGCGTCTCATTGTTCTTTGGGAATGGTGTTTGACGGAAAGCCGTGGAGTGTGACCTTGCTCAGTATTCATGATTTTTTCCATTCAGCTTTCCAACGTCAGCGGCTTTCCGTGTTGTTGGGTGCGACGCTCATGTCCGGTGCCATTCTGTCCCCAGCCGGGGCTCAGAACTCAGCCGAGGCCGACTATGCCGCGTATATCGACCGCATCGAAGCGCTTGGCTTCGAGACATCGAACGGCGGCGTGCGATATGAGGCATCGGCGGACCGTCTTGTGATCGCCGATGACCGTCTTGTGCTTTCCGGCACATTCCCGCTTCCCGAGGGGGAGGAAAGCAATCAGGCAACGCCTGAGGACGAACTTACCTACGAATTGGTTTTCACGGCCGGCACCACCATCATCGAAGGCTTCGATGAGGAGAATGGCACTTTTAGCGCTCGCAATTGGTCCTATTCGGATGATGCCCGCCTCGTGATACGTGCCGAGTCCGCCGGTCAGGGACGCGGCCAATTCGAATTCCGTTTCATTGATACCGAGATTACAGATTACAGCTTCGAGGTGCCCGCCCTACCGGCCGCAGATCCGGAACGTCCGGCAAGCCGCTGGCTTGCTTTTGCCCGCGCGGTGCTTGGGTCTTCGTATGAAACAACAACAATCGGTGCCATGGCTCTGACCATGGAGGCCTATGAAACATCCCCGGACGGCGAGCAACTTGTTTTCTCCGCAACCGGGCAGATGAACGGCTATCGCGCGTTAAACGCTGCTGCCGGACGGGTTGCCGAATATGGCATCGATAGCATCGTTCAAAACACGCTGACCCGGAACGAGGCGACGGGGGAAATGCTCTCCCAGACCACCCGCTATGGAGAAACGGTCTACAAAGACATCGATGCCATGGCCATCGTCGATCTGTTCGACCCGGCCATCCCCGAAACCGGCGAACGGGTGACGATTACCGGCTCACAGATCGCGCGCGGTTACGAAAGCCGCCAGGATCTTGGAGGCGGCGTGGCGCTTGAAATCCGCGGCGGTGAGTCGCGGGTCGAAAACATTTACGTCATCAAGCGGGACTTCGACTTTCTCGGTTTGCTCGATCAGCTGTTGCGCGGCGAAGAGCCCAGGGTGGAAGACGCCATACGCGGCGCGCTTCAACTCTACCGGTCCTTCGGCGTGGATGTTGCCCTGATCAACGACATTGCCGTATCGGTTCCAGATATCGGTGGGCCCGATAGCGGTTTCTCATTCGAAATCAGCGAAATGGGTATGACCGACATTGGTCCTGACGGAATTGGCAGCCTTGACATCGCGGGCGTGAATGCCCCTGCCCTGCCCGAAGGCGGCTCTTTCAGCCTGAACCTTGCGAGCATTGGAGATATCGAGTTCGCCGATTATGGGCCAATGAGTGACATGATCGATCAGCTTGTGAACGATCCTTCCTTCGCCGACAAAAACCCGTTGGCCGTTGCCCGGGCTTTTGCACCGCGGTCGTTCGGAATCACGGTCGAAGGGCTCGACATCAATTTGCCCGGCACGGATCCAATCGCGCTGGATCTTTATGTCCTGGATCTTTGGACCACGGTTCCGCCGATTCCAACGGCAATCGAACTGCGGACCGACAACTTTACCCTTCCGGTCTCCGTGATCGAAGATGCGGACGCCCGTCAGGTGCTCGAAGGGTTGGGACTGGACACACTGACCTGGTCGGACGAAACCCGGATCTACTGGGATGAAGCAAGCCAGGATCTCACCCTGGAGCGCATATATGTGTCGGTGGCGGGTATCGGGACGCTGGAAGGATCGCTTCGCTTCGCGAATGTTCCCCGCGCGGCCTTGGAGGACCCGCAAGGGCAAGGCCAAATTGCGCTCGCCATGGCCAGTTTCGTGGATGGGGAGTTTCGTTTTGTAGACGACGGCCTGATCGAGAGCGGGCTGGCGTTTGCTGCAAAGGACGCAGGCGTTCCTGAAAGCGTAATGACCGCGGCCTTCATCGAGCAGGCCGTTGAGGCAACCGCGTTTTTTCAAAACGAAGCCTTCACGGAAATGACCCGGGACGCCGCGACCCGCTTCCTGAAAGAGACCGGGACGCTGAACATCAGTGTCAAGCCGGCCAATTCTATCCCGCTGACACAAATCCTGGGAAATCTGGCAGCGCCGCAAACCCTGCCAGATCTTCTGAATTTGCAAATCAGTGCCGAGTAAGCGGTCTGCGCAATACCAACAGAGAAGCGGCCTCTCGGCCGCTTCTTTCATTTTACGGCTACTCTGCAGCCAGCATGCGGTCCTCCGCAGAGCGGATGCGAGCCGCGCAGAACTTGAATTCCGGGATCTTGCCGAACGGATCCAGTTGCGGATTGGTCAGGAAGTTCGCCGGTGCCTCGAAGAAGCAGAACGGTACGAACAGCATGCCTTCCGAGACGTCCCGGTCCGCCCGAAGCGTTAGCGTGATGGTTCCTCGCCGCGTTTCGACCGTGACCTGCTGACCGATGTCGAAACCTTGCCGCTTGATGTCGTGTGGATTCATCGACACGACCGGTTCGGGCTCGATCGCATCCAGGACAGTGGCCCGCCGCGTCATCGCGCCTGTATGCCAATGCTCCAGCATCCGGCCGGTGGTCAGCACCATCGGGAAGTCCGCGTCCGGAACCTCATCCGGCGGAACCAGGTCGGTCGGTACGATCCGGGCCCGGCCGTCAGCCGTCGGGAAGGATTGACCGAACAGGATTTCGCTTCCCGGCTTGTCGAAAGCTTCGGCCGGGTAGGTCACAGATCCCTCGTTTTCCAGGCGCTCCCAGGAAATGTTGTCCAGGGAGGTCATATGCCCGCGCATTTCCTCATAAACGTCTGGGACACCGTCATAGGCCCACGCAAGCCCGAGGCGGGCTGCGAGGTCGACAATGATCCGCCAGTCTTCCCGCGCCTCACCGGGAAGCGACACCGCCGGACGGCCGATCTGGACCTGCCGGTTCGTGTTCGTATAAGTGCCGAGCTTTTCGGCATGGGCCGAAGCCGGCAGGATGACATCCGCATGCCAGGCCGTTTCGGTCAAAAAGATATCCTGCACCACCAGATGCTTAAGCGTCGCAAGAGCCTTGCGGGCATGGGTTTGATCCGGGTCGGACATGGCCGGGTTTTCACCCATGATGTACATGGCCTCGATGCCGTCCGCGAGAATATCGTTCATGATCTCGACCACGGTCAGCCCGCGCACGGGATCGAGCGTCCGGCCCCAGGCGTCCTCGAACTCTGCCCGAATGTCCGGATTTTCGACCGAACGATAATCCGGGAAGACCATCGGGATCAGCCCGGCGTCCGATGCGCCCTGCACGTTGTTCTGGCCGCGCAGCGGATGCAGCCCGGTGCCCGGCCGGCCGATCTGGCCTGTGGTCAGAGCCATGGCGATCAGGCAGCGGACATTGTCGGTCCCATGGACATGCTGAGAAACCCCCATGCCCCAGAAAATGATCGATTTGGCCGACGTCGCATAAAGGCGGGCAACCTGGCGCAAGGTCTCCGCGTCGATACCGCAGACCGGCTCCATGGCTTCTGGCGTGAACGCCGCGATCTTCACCTTCAGCGCCTCAAAGCCGTCGACATGGGCCGCGATATACTGCTCGTCATAAAGCCGCTCCGTCACGATCACGTTGAGGATCGCGTTCAGCATCGCGACATCAGTACCCGGTTTGAACTTCAGCCCGTAATCCGCATGGCGCATGAGGCCCTGCCCGCGCGGATCCATCACGATCAGTTTGGTGCCCTTCTTGGCCGCCTGCTTGATGTAAGTGGCTGCCACCGGATGGTTTTGTTCGGGTCTTGCCCCGATCACGATCATGCAATCGGCGTCTTCCGCCGCCGTGAACGGCGCCGTCACGGCCCCGGACCCGATGCCTTCCATCAGCGCGGCCACCGAAGACGCGTGGCATAGGCGGGTGCAGTGATCGACATTGTTCGTGCCGAACCCCTGCCGGATCAGCTTCTGGAAGAGATAGGCTTCCTCGTTGGAGCCCTTGGCCGAGCCGAACCCGGCAATCCCGGCTCCGCCTTTTCTGTCATGAGCCGCTTTGAGGCCGCCGGCGGCGCGTTCCAGCGCTTCGTCCCAACTGGCTTCGCGGAACACCTCGAACCGGTTTTCAAAGGTCAGGGCAAAGTTCGGGTCTTTGGGTGCATCCGCCCGGCGGATCAGTGGCACGGTCAAGCGCTCAGGATTGGAAACGTAATCGAAGCCGAACCGGCCTTTGACGCAGAGCCGGTTTTCATTGGCAGGACCGTTGCGCCCGTCCACCTTGACGATCTTCCCATCCTTGACGGAGACCGATGTCAGGCAGCCAACCCCGCAGAACGGGCACACGCTGTCGATGGTTTCCTGCGCATAGACGGTGCGCACCTTCGCGGTTTCGTCCAGAAGGCTCTTTTCCATCAACGCGCCGGTCGGACACGCCTCGACGCACTCGCCACAGGCCACACAAGTGCTGTCGCCCATCGGATCGGACAGGTCGAAAACCGGGGCGGTGTGAGCACCGCGCGCGCCCATGCCGATCACATCGTTGACCTGAACCTCCCGGCAGGCCCGCTCACACAGATTGCAGGCGATGCAGGCTTCGAGATTGACGGCGATCGCCGGATGGGAAATGTCCTGTGCGGGTTTTGCGCAAGGCGCGTAGCGGCTCTGCGAGACGCCGACGGCATCCGACCAATTCCAGAAATCGCTTCGCGGATCGGGATGGGCATCGCGGGGCGGCTGATCGGCCATCAAAAGCTCGAACACCATTTCCCGCGCCTTCTTCGCCCGTTCGGTCGCGGTATTGACAACCATCCCCTCGGACGGAACCCGGATACACGACGCGGACAGGGTCCGTTCGCCCTCAATGTCGACCATACAGGCCCGGCAATTGCCGTCCGAGCGGTAACCCGGCGCATCCTTGTGGCACAGATGCGGGATGGCAACGCCCTCGCGTTTCGCAACCTGCCAGATGGTTTCGCCGTCCCGGGCGCTGACATCGCGGCCATTCAATGTAAATTGCGTTTCGGAGCTCATTTGCCAAACTCCTTTGGGAAAAACTTCAGAACCGAGGCCACCGGATTGGCGGCTGCCTGGCCAAGACCGCAGATCGAAGCGGAGCGCATGACCGCATCGAGGTCGGCGATCCGCTCGCGATCCCAGTCGCCGTCTTGAAGAAGCCCAACCATCTTTTCCGTGCCGGACCGGCAGGGGGTGCACTGGCCGCAGCTTTCATGCGCGAAGAAGCGCATGAGGTTCAGCGCCACGCCGCGCATGTCGTCCTGGTCGGAGAACACGACGATGGCATGCGATCCGATGAAGCAGCCGTGCTTGTCGAGCGTGCCGAAATCGAGGGGCTCGTCGGCCAGGCGCGCAGGAAGAATGCCGCCGGACGCGCCGCCCGGCAGATAAGCCTTGAAAGTGTGGCCATCTTCCATGCCGCCACAGAACTCTTCGAGCAGTTCGGTCATCGTGATGCCGGCTGGCGCCAGCTTCACACCAGGCTTCTTGACACGCCCGGAGACGGAAAAGGACCGGAACCCCTTGTGGCCCCGCCGTCCTTGCGACGCGAACCACTCCGGCTTTTTCTCTAGAATGTCGCGGATCCAGAACAGGGTTTCGACGTTGTGGTTGAGGGTTGGACGTCCGAACAGACCGACCTGCGCAATGAAGGGCGGGCGGTGGCGCGGCAGGCCGCGTTTGCCTTCAATAGACTCGATCATCGCGCTTTCTTCGCCGCAGATATAGGCACCGGCTCCCCGGCGGAGCTCGATATCAATGGTGGTGACGATACCTGCCTGCCGAAGCGCCGCGATCTCACGCTTGAGGATTTCCAGAACCGCAGGGTATTCGTCGCGCATGTAAAGGTAGATTCGGTCGGCGCCGATGGCGTGGGCCGCAATCAAGGCACCGTCAAGAAGGCGATGCGGATCCCGCTCCAGATGGAACCGGTCCTTGAACGTGCCCGGCTCCCCCTCGTCTCCATTGATGGTGAGATATTTCGGGCCTGGAAGATCATGAACAATTTTCCATTTGGTGCCCGTGGGAAAGCCCGCGCCGCCCAGACCGCGCAGACCGGCCTCCAGCGCATGATCCGCGATATCGACAGCATTCAGGTCTCCCGCCCGTACGCGGGCCAGGGTCTTGTAGCCACCGCCCGCGAGGTAGGGGTCAAGCCCAATGTAGTCCGGGATCTCAGCGGCGGTTGCGTTTTCAAAGAGCGCGGACTTGACCGAAATCTCACTTGCGGCGTCGATGGCGCGCTTGCCCACCTGGACGGCGGGTGCTCCGGCGCACCGGCCAATGCACGGGACCTTCTGAACCCGGACCTTGGCCGGATCAAGCGTGCCGGCGAGAAGCTTCGCCAGAGCGTCGGCGCCTTTCATGGCGCAGGTCACACTGTCACACACGCGAACGGTCAGCGGCGCCGGCGCGACTTCGCCCTCCCGCACGATATCGAAGTGGTGATAGAAACTCGCAACCTCATAAACCTCGGCTTGCGGCAGCCGCATTTCCTCGGCCAGGGCGCTCAGATGCGCGGCGGACAAATGCCCGTACGCATCCTGGATCTTGTGGAGGTGCTCGATCAGCAGGTCACGGCGGCGCGGTTCCTGCCCGAGAAGAGCCCGCACGTCCTCCAATGCGGTGTCCTCGACCTGACGGCCCTTTGGCTGGGACGGCTTGCGTGTAAGCCCCTTGCCGAATGTCATGAGCGTTTCTCTCTCGCGTTGTTTTAACGCTCAGAAAACGCCGAGCTTTCGCCGGTGACAAATCATCATTGGCGATGATGTGATCAGCCCAGCGGATCACCGGTGCCAAGCGATGAAAGAACCTCCAAAAGAGCGCCCGTCACGCGCCGCTCGGGGACCCGCTTCGGGATCCAAAGTCCTATCGGCCGCGTTGTGACCTGCTCGCCCATATCCCGGACTTTCAAGCCGCCCGTCAACCCGGCCTCCACCTGAAGACGTGGCAGGATCGTGGCGAATGGATAGGCCCGGACCATGGCGAGGATCGCATTGAAGCTGTTGGATTCCAGCCGGATGTCCGGCAGCGCCCCGGCATCCCGGAAGGCTTCATCGATAATCCGCCGGTTCTGCATGTCTGGCGTGAGCAGGCACATCGGCAACTTGGCCGCATCCGCCCAGGAGATGGCACCATTGCCCGGGATGGTCAGATCGGGCCGCGCCACAAGACAGTAAGTCTCCTCCAGAAGCGGTTGCCAATGACCGTTGCCGGCCAGATCCGGACCCTCGGAGGCGGGGCCAGCGCCATAGGTGATCCCCGCATCGAGTTCGAACTCGTCGAGGGCTGTCCCGATGGCCTTCGAGGACAAGGACAGGATCTGTGTCTGCACGCCCGGGAATCGCGCCGCGACCGCGCCGCACAGCTTGCCGGCATAAGGGGTTGCGGACGGGACAACGCCGAGCCGCAACAAGCCATGCGGGCGACCTTCCGCAGAGCGGACATCCTCGACCAGGCCGGAACAGTCCGACAAGATCCTCCGGGCCCACACAAGCGCCCGGTCGCCATCCGGTGTAAAGCCCTCGAACCGTTTGCCGCGGTAAATGAGCGGAACGGCCAGCGCGGTTTCCAGCCGCCGGATCCGCGCCGACAGAGCCGGTTGCGACAGGCCGCAGGAATCAGCGGCCCGCGCAAAATGCCGGTGCTCGGCGAGCGCGACCAGAAGCCTCAGATCAACCAGGTCGTAGGGCGGCAGGCGTTCCATCTGTCCCCTTCGCTCAGCCCCACTGCCAGTAGTCGGAGCCCTCTTTGCCATAAAAGCGAGCCAGCACCATCTTATGCACTTCGGAGGCGCCATCGACGAGTTTGGCGGCCCGCGCATAGCGGTAAATCCACTCCAGGATCGTGTCGGTGGAATAGCCGCGTGCGCCATTGAGCTGTATCGCGGTATCGACCGCCTTGAAGAGCGTATCCGCAACGTGGATTTTGGCCGATGAAACCTCCTTTCGCGCCCGGTCGCCCTGGTCAAGCTTCCAGGCCGCGTGCATGGTTAAGAGGCGTCCTATCTGAATGTCATGGGCGACTTCACCTAGGGTGAGCTGAACGGACTCCCGGTCCGCCAGCCGGAGTCCGAAGCCTTCCCGTTTCGAAACGTATTCCTGGGTGATCTCCATGCAGCGTTTGGCAAGGCCGAGCCAGCGCATGCAATGGGTCAGGCGCGCGGGTCCAAGGCGGATCTGTGTCAGGCGCAACCCGTCGCCAATCTCCATCAAACGGTCTTCATCGGGGATTTCCAGACCGTCGAATTCCAACTCGCACACACCGCCATGTTCGTCCGGCCCCATGTTTCCGATTCTGCGGAGGATGCGCCAACCAGGACTGTCAGCATGAAACAGAAACGCGGTCAGATGACGGCGCTTTTCCTCCGGGTTCGGATCGGTGCGGGCCATCAGGATGAAGTGTTTCGAGACGGCGGCTCCGGAAATGTACCATTTGCGGCCATAGACTTTCCAGGTATCCCCGTGACGTTCGGCCCGGGTCTGGATCATTCCCGGATCCGACCCGCCGCCGGGATGGGGCTCGGTCATCGCGAAGGAGGAGTTGACGGCGCCATCGATCATCGGGCGCAACCACCGCCGTTTCTGATCTTCGGTTCCAACCATTTCAAGGCAGCGCATGTTACCGTCGTCCGGCGCAGCGCAATTGAAGCAGACCGGCCCGAAAATCGACCTGTTCGCCTCTTCATAAAACACGGCCTGTTCAACCATGGAGAGCCCAAGGCCGCCATAGATCTCCGGCATCTGCGGCGCCCAGAGCCCGGCCACCTTGGCCTTGATCCGGATCTTGTCCCGCAGGTCCATCCGGATGTTTTCAAACTCGTTGTAGGAAGCCGGATCGTTTTCGAGCGGAAGGATCTCCGTTTCGACGAATGCGCGCACCCGCGCTTTGAGGTCTTCGGCCTTCGGCGTCAGTGTGAAATCCATTTGTTTCCCTTCACATGGATGAAACGAGATGGCCGCCATCGACCGGCATGATAGCCCCTGTCATGTAGCGGGATGCGTCGCTGGCCAGAAGCAGAAATGGGCCGTTCAGGTCCTCGAAGTTTCCGATCCTCCGCATGGGGATGCGTTTGATCATCTGCTTCCCCGCATCGGTTTCAAAAAAGCCGGCATTGATTTCTGTTTCGAAATAGCCCGGCGCCAACGCATTGACGCGAATGTCGTGGCGGGCCAGGTCGAGCGCGAAGGCTTTCGTCATTTGTACGACTCCCGCCTTGGACACGCAGTAGGCGGCGACGCCGGACGCCACGCGTTCGCCCAGAACAGAGGCGATATTGATGATGTTGCCTGGTACCGCCTTTTCCCGCCAGTACCGGCCGCATTCCGCCGCCATCAGCCAGACACCGCGCAGGTTCACGTCCATCACGGCGTCGAAGTCATTTATCGTCTGATTGAGCGGGGAGCCGGACCGGGCCGTGCCAGCGTTGTTGACGAGAATATCCAGTCCGCCCAGCGTTTCGGCCGTCTGCCGCACCGCCTTCCGGACCGCATCGGCATCACACACATCCAGTTCCACTGCCGCATGCGCGCGCCCGCTATCGGCGGGCAGTTCCTCCAACAGCGCCCTCAGTCGATCGCTGCGCCGCGCGGCAACCGCGACCTGTGCCCCATGCGCCGCACACAGTTTCGCAAAATGCTGCCCCAGCCCGCTGGACGCGCCCGTGATCAACACCTTCCGACCGGTCAGTTCGCCAGCCCGTGCCATGTTGCCTCCCTGTTTTTGGCAAGGATGGCAGGACAGCCCGGCCGCAATGTCAAGCAGTTAGATGGGAAAAGGTGCTTACCACCTGTTCATAGACCGGGCGTTTGAACGGCACGATGAGGCCGGGAAGCCGATCAGCGTGCTCCCATTTCCAATCGTTGAA
This sequence comes from Roseibium aquae, assembly GCF_008711285.1. GTDB lineage: Bacteria > Pseudomonadota > Alphaproteobacteria > Rhizobiales > Stappiaceae > Roseibium > Roseibium aquae. Next base: position 288,932 of record NZ_VXDC01000005.1, on the reverse strand, counting down.
TTCAGCCTTGTGACCGTCCGGTGGCGACAGAATGTTAATTTCCTCGTCCGATCCCTCGAAACGCAGCGCAAACCACCGCTGGGCTTGCCCCCGATACTTGCCCTTGCGCGTCTTGCGCACGACTTCCGGCGGATAGTCGTAGGTGAACCACTGGTCCGCTTCTTCGATGATCGAGACCGAGCGAATGGAGGTTTCCTCATAAAGCTCCCGGAAGGCCGCCTCTTGGGCACTTTCTCCGTCGTCAATTCCACCTTGGGGCATTTGCCAGGCAAAGGTATAGTTGGACAGTCCACTGCCGTCATCGCGCCGCCCGATCCAGACGCGCCCGTCCGCGTTCAACAGCATGATCCCGACACAGGGGCGGTATGGCAGTCCATCGGAGACGGATGGGAAGCCGGGCAAGCGGGTGTCTGTCTTCACTGTTCAGATGGCCTGTCTATCGTTGCGCTGACCGGCACCAACTGGAGGCCGCGCTCCTCAAGATCGCGCGACCATCGCTGCAATTGCCGGATGGTGACCGGAAGGGCGGAGGCGGATGCCACGGCAACACCGCGGGCCCGGGCAATCCCCTCCAGCTGGAGCAGTTTCGCCTCGATATCATCTTCGCGCGGCACCACGTCGAGGATGACATCGACAGGACTGAAGGGCAATTGGTTGGCAGCAGCCACCCTGCCCGCGATGCTGCGCGCGGACTCATCCTTGTCGACAAACATCAAGCCGCGCTCTTTGAGCTTTTCGAACAAGAATGCCACGGATGTCTCGGTCGTCGTGAACCGGGCGCCCATATCATTGATGACACCGACATAGTTCGTCGTCCGGGTCAGGATCCAGGCCAATCGATCCAACAGCTCATTCGGTTGCAGGCTGACCAAAAGGGTATGAGGACCCGGGTCATTGTCCGGAAAATCATATGGCTCCATAGGCAGTTGGAGCAGGAGTTCGTGCCCCTTCGCGCGCGCATCCTGCATCCACTGGTCAAGATTGGACCCATAGGGACCCAAGGCGAAGGTTACATCAACAGGCAAGCGGTCCAAGGCGTCCTGGGTTCCCGCCCGGCTCAAGCCGAGCCCGGTGACAATGACCGCGATTTTCGGGATCGACGTGAATTCCGTTTCAAAGGGACGGGCATAGGCATCCAGCGGGCGGATCCCGTCGGAACTGACCTTTGGCAGAAAGCCATATTCGGACCGTTCGCTTACCCTTGGGTCGGGAACAAGAGACAGTCCACCTTCCGATGAGGGATCTGCCGGTTCGGCCAGAAACTCGTAGCGCGGCCCCAACCGGGACTCGCCGCCCTCTGGCCGAAGGTTTGGTCCAAGGTCGTCCCCCAGGGACGGACGGATTTCGACAACCTCGATGTCACGGGAAGTGACGCCCTGGATGGTCGCATCAAGCGGAATGACCGCCGTCGGTTCACCGCCAAACGGGTCGTCGACAACACCCATCCAGATCAGGCCGGTGGTCACCATCAGACACACAATACCTATGCCGATCAGGCCAAATGGCATGCGGATGAGCCGGCGGCGGCCCATCCCCAATGGTGCTGTCAGATCATCATGTGCCATGGCATCCAAAATTTATGTGCTGGCGAACAGCTTTGTCATCTGTGTTGGTTTGGATACGCAAACAATACAAGGCCGCGCCGGTTCACGCCGGCGCGGGTACTCAAAGAACCTTAATTCGGAACCGTTTGGGCCCCCTCCGAAATCGGCGGGAAGGCACTGTTGACCTGAACGCCACGCAGGAGGTCCAATGCCAGTTTCAACTGTGTGTCCTCCTCTGGGTTCGAGGGCACGTATGCTTGGCTGCCGGACTCCTCAACGCCGCCCTCGTTGTCTTCCCCTTCGAGGTGACCGCGCAAGCCGGCCTCGCCCCGGGTCTCGGCACGGCCCTTAAGTTCATCGGGAAGATCCTGCAGCACCTCAATGTCAGGGGTTATGCCCTTTGCCTGGATCGATGTTCCGGACGGCGTGTAGTAGCGCGCCGTCGTCAGGCGAATGGCGCCATTCGCGCCGAGCGGGATGATGGTCTGCACGGACCCTTTGCCAAAGGAGCGCGTGCCGAGGATGGTTGCACGCCGATGATCCTGGAGCGCGCCGGCAACGATCTCGGATGCGGATGCCGAGCCGCCGTTGACCAGGACAATCACCGGCTTTCCATCGGCCAGATCGCCGCCACGGGCATTGTAACGTTGTGTTTCGTCGGCATTGCGGCCACGGGTCGAGACGATCTCGCCGCGTTGAAGAAACGCATCGGATACGGCGATCGCCTGATCGAGAAGACCGCCGGGATTGTTGCGCAGGTCGATAACATAACCACGAATGTTGTCTTCGCCGATATTGGCCGTGGTTTCTTCAATCCCCTGCTTCAGGCCGTCGAAAGTCTGCTCGTTGAACTGAGTGACACGGATGTAACCCACATCCTGTTCTTCGCGCCAACGGACAGACCGGATGCGGATAACGTCGCGGGTGATTGTGATATCGAACGGGCGATCCACGCCTTCCCGGCGGATGGTCACGACGATCTCGGTATCGACTGGCCCGCGCATGCGTTCGACCGCCTCGTTGAGGGTCAAACCCTGCACCTGCTCCCCGTCGATGTAGGTGATCAGGTCGCCAGACAGCACTCCGGCCCGGGCGGCCGGCGTGTCATCGATCGGGGAAACGACCTTCACGAGGCCCTCCTCCATGGTCACCTCGATGCCAAGCCCGCCGAATTCACCCCGCGTTTGAACCTGCATGTCCCGGAAACTCTTGGGCGACATGTAGCTCGAATGCGGATCCAGCGATGTCAGCATTCCGTTGATGGCGCTTTCAATCAATTCCGCGTCATCGGGCACCTCGACGTAGTCCGAACGCACGCGCTCGAAAACGTCGCCAAAGAGGTTCAACTGCCGATAAGTGTCCGAGGGTGCCGCGATCGCTTCATGGGAAACGCGCAAGGGAACCTGTGACAGGGTGGTTACCGCGACAGCGCCCAACAAGGCGCCGGCAAGCAACAGCGAAGCTTTCCGTATCATCCGCGTGCCTTTTCTTCTTCGGTGCTTTCCCACCACGGGGCAGGGTCGATCGCACGTCCGTCTTTTCGAAACTCGACATATAGGACAGGTTGACTGGAGCCCAAGTCAATGGCCGACGCACTTGCCCATTTCGTCGCGCCCATCATGCCCACGGGTTCACCTGCCAGTACAAATTGCCCGAGTTCCGCATCAATTCGATCCATGCCGGCCAGAAGGACATGGTATCCGTCTCCCATGTTCAGGATCAATAGCTGACCATAAGAGCGGAAGGGACCCGCGTAGACAACCCATCCATCGGCCGGCGACGTTACCGGCGATCCTACACGGCTTGAAATCGATTGTCCCTCGGTCAAACTACCAAATTCATCTTCCTGTCCAAAGCTCCTTAGCTGGTTCCCCGATACAGGAAGGCTCAGGCGGCCCGCCAATTGTCCGAACGGAATTGCGGGTGCGATGCGGCCCGGATCCTCGAACGGATCCTCGCCCGGTTGCAGACCCTCCTGCGAATCGCGGGTTGCCTGCCGTGACTCCTCGGCCGCCCGGCGCGCGCTCTCGATCTCGGTTTCCAGGCTCGCGATCAATTCTTTGAGAGAACCGGCACGCTCCGCCAAAGCGGCGGACCTTTCCTTTTCGGCCTGCAAGTTTTGCGCTGTTCGCTCCCGTTCACGGCGCTTCACGCTAAGCAATAGTTCGAGCCGGGATTGTTCTTCTGCCAACCGCATCGCATCGCCACGCAAACTGTTTTTTTCCTGGGAGATGACGTCCTTGAGCCGGGAGAGCTCCGAAAGGTCCGCCGCAAGCGCTTCTGTTTCAAGCTGCAACCCGGGCATCACGGCGTTGAGGAGGATGGCCGTGCGAACGGCGGACAGCGCGTCATCAGGCCGAACGGCCATGGCCGGAGGCGGCCGGCGCCCCAGGCGCTGCAGTCCGGCAAGGACCTCCGCAAGCACGTCACGCCGACCATTGAGAGAGGCGCGAACGGCATCCTCGTTTTCACCCAGCGTCATCAACCGCCTTTCGGTGTCGGCAATCTGCCGTTCGGTTCGCTTGATCGTGTCCGCGGCCTCGATGACTTTTCCGTTCAAGGTCTCCCGATCACGGTCGAGCGATGCGATTTCCCGCTCGATTTCAAGCTGGCGCTCCCGAGAGACTTCAATATCCTGTGACAGGGCGGCGAGTTCGGCTTCCTGCTGCCGCTTGCGGCCCTCAGGGCCCATCTCTTCAACGGGATCGCCAGCAATGACACCCCCCGCTATAGGGCTGGCTTCAGCCGCGGGTTGAGTGCCGCCCGAAGGCTCCGATGCCGCGGCACCGGCCGGGGCCAGAAAAAGAAACAGCACCATGCCGGCGAAGGTTGCCGCATAGTGGGACGGCCACCGGATACGTCCGGCGGCTACCCTCGTCCCGATCTGGCGGCATGCATGTTTCATGGCGAAGCAGATACTCGGCATTCGGGTTTGGTACACGGCGCAGGATTAATTATTCGTTTACCATAACGGCCCTGAGCGTCCCGCCATGTACAGCACCCTGACTTCTTCTCATCCTCACGGGAGAAATGCGGCAAATCGCGGGCGAACCTCGCTCGAGGAGCGGTTTTGTCACACCCGATGATAAGGATGCCCCGTCCTGATGGTGATGGCCCGATAGATCTGTTCCGCAAGCAGGACACGGGCCAATTGGTGGGGCCAGGTCATGGCACCCAGTGCGAGCCTCAAATGCGCGCCCGCCAGGATATCGTCTCCGTGCCCGTCCGCCCCGCCAATGGCGAAATAGACCTCTGGAACACCCCGATCCACCACCTCGAAGACACGGGAGGCGAAGCTCTCACTGGAAAGGGCTTTGCCACGCTCGTCCAGCACCACGAGATAAGCACCTTGATCCATGTTTTGAAGCAGAAGCGTAGCTTCTTCCCGCTTCCGTTCCACCGCCGTCTGCGCCCTGCTTTCGGGATGTTCGCGGGTCACGAAATCCGTAATTCCGGCCGAACGGCCCGTCTTGCGAATTCTGTCGCCGTAGCGATCGACGAGTTCTTTCTCCGCCCCGGCCTTGAGCCGCCCGATGCAGCCGATTTTTAACCGCATACCCTCTCACCCGGCCCAAACAACCCGGTTCCCGGAGGTCTGGCTCTCACTTGGGAATTCACAGTAAGGACCACTGGGCGTTCAGGACACGCCCGGACTGTGCTCCACCACCATTGAGCCGATCCGTTTTCGGGGCGAAAGCCGGTTCAGACGTTTCGCCCTCTGATCTAGCCGATATACTGCGGAGCCTGCTCGTCTTCCGGCGCCCACATCTTTTCAAGATTGTAGAAGCTGCGCACTTCTGGCCTGAAGATGTGCACGATTACGTCGCCTGCATCGATGAGGACCCAATCGCAAGTCGACTGCCCTTCCACGGATGCCGCACCTGTGCCCGTCTTCTTGATATCCCGCAACAGGTGATCCGCGATGGCACCCACATGGCGATGAGAGCGCCCGGACACGATCACCATGTGATCGGCCAGCGAACTCTTCCCAGCGATGTCCAAGGTAACAATGTCCTCGGCTTTGGAGTCTTCAAGACTCGTGAGGACCGTATCGAGCAGGTCAGCCGCAAGATCCGCACTTACGGGCGCCTGGATGGGAGAAGACATCGGCGTCTTCCCACTTTCTAAGGTCATGCTCAGGTGTATTGCCTTTCGCTCTATCTGCCGTCCCGCCGCTCGCCCGCTACCGAACGAACCTATCGTAGGTCACCGAGTGAGTGGCCGCGGAACCGGTTGACCGTACAACGCCGGACAAGAAATCCGACCTGATCATAATACCGCTTTTCCCTTGGCGTTTTCAAGACAAGCACCCGCTCGACCTGGGCGAATGCCCGCCCGACCGCAATTCCGTCGAGGATGTCGGATCCAGAGGGGCATGCAAAAACGTCCAGACCGGCGGCATCATGTCGGGAAGCTGCGCGGCATACTCCTCGGGAAGGCGATGCTTTTCAAAGGCTTTCGCCATCGGGGCCGACAAGGCGGACAGTGACGCACCCGGACGGTCGACGACAGCGACAGGCACACTTCGAAGGATTGCGCGCCAATTCTGCCAATGGTGAAAACCTGCAAGGTTGTCTGCGCCCATCACCCAAACGAATCGCAGACCGGGCCGCAGACGCCGGAGCATCTGAACCGTTTTGGCCGTGTAGGGTGACCCAAGCACGCTTTCATAGGCCGTGACCTTCATCCGGGGGTGATCGGCCAACGCACTTGTCCGATGCAGGCGCATTTCCAAGGGCGCGAGATCCGTATGGGTCTTGAGCGGGTTGCCGGGCGTCACCAGCCACCAAATCTGATCGAGGCGAAGTCGTTTCAACACAGTCTCCGCGACCAGACGATGCCCGGAATGCGGCGGATTGAAAGACCCGCCGAAGATCCCGATCCGGTTTCCCGGCTCCGCATGCGGCAACTTCAACCAGTCGCCGGAAAGGTCACCGCCGATGAATGCCGGTGTCATGGACGGGTCTGTCCCCTGCCGTACACCCGATATTTGAAACTCGTCAGTTGCTCCACGCCGACGGGACCACGGGCATGCATTCGGCCAGTGGCTATGCCGATTTCCGCCCCCATTCCGAATTCACCGCCGTCTGCGAATTGGGTGGAGGCGTTGTGAAGCACAATGGCGGAATCGACCTTCTGAAAAAACGCCTCGGCTGCCGCCTCGTCCTCGGTGACAATGCAATCGGTGTGGTTTGACCCATATTGGGCAATATGGTCGATGGCCTGTTGGAGGCCGGACACGACGCGGACCGCGAGCACCTTGTCCAGGTATTCGGTTGTCCAATCCGCTTCGGTTGCCGGAACGACACCGGCGGCGACCTGCTCAACACGACTGTCGCCATGGATTTCGCAGCCGGCATTCTGGAGATCCTGCAGGATCAAGGGCAGATGGCTTTCCAGAACCCCTTCATCGATCAACAGCGTTTCCAGGGCGCCGCAAATGCCAGTTCGGCGCATCTTCGAGTTGAGCACAACCTGGCGCGCCATCTCAAGATCGGCCGCCCTGTCGACAAAAATATGCACGAGCCCCTCCAGATGCGCAAAGACGGGAACGCGCGCATCCGCCTGGACACGAGCGACAAGGCTTTTGCCACCCCTGGGCACGATGACATCCAGATTGCCGCCGAGCCCGGCCAGCATTTCGCCAACGGCAGCCCGATCGGCAACCGGCACGACTTGAATGGAATCAGCTGGCAATCCGGCTGCGATCAAGCCTTTCTGCAAGGCCGCGTGAATTGCCCGGTTGGATTGAATTGTGTCCGAACCACCGCGCAGGATCACGGCGTTTCCCGCTTTCAGGCACAAGGCCCCGGCATCCGCCGTCACATTGGGACGGCTTTCGTAGATGACGCCGATCACTCCGAGGGGCGTGCGAACCCGCTCGATCTTCAGGCCGTTCGGCCGTTCCCAGGCCGCGATCACAGTACCAACCGGATCGGCGAGCTGCGCGATCTCTTCCAGCGCCTTGGCAATCGCCTCGATCCGATCTTCGGTCAGCGTCCCTCGATCGAGAAAAGCGCTCGACTGGCCGCCCGCTTTCATGGCCTGAACGTCCATGGCATTGGCCGCAAGAATGTCTTGGGTGGCAGCACGCATCGCCGTGGCCATTTCCCGAAGCGCAAGATCCTTGATTGAGGTTGGGGCAATGGACAGTTCCCGCGCGGCCTTGCGCGCGCGCGCGCCCATGTCCGCCATCAGCGCCGCAACATCCGTGGTCTCAACCTTGTCCAGCATCTCCCCGCCCCTTCTTTGCACAGGCCAACCCGCTTGGCAGGTTCGTATTTATCGTGTTCCGTTCAAAAACGCATCTTCGAGTGCCAAATCGTCCCGATGGATCATCTCGGCCCGTCCGGGGTAGCCGACAATCGCCTCGATTTCCCGGCTGTTCCGCCCGGCGATCAGAACGGCTTCCGCCCGGTCATAGGCGACGAGCCCGCGGCCGATGACCACGCCGTCCGGCCCAAGCACCTTGACCGCATCCCCTCTGGAAAACTCGCCCCCTACCTTGATGACCCCGGCTGGCAAGAGGCTCTTTCCAGACCGCAAGGCTTTGAGCGCGCCGGCATCCAGCGTCACCTCGCCGCGTGTTTCCAGATGCCCGCCGATCCAGGCCTTGCGGGCCCGGGCCGGGCTGTCCAGCGCCGGAAACCATGTTGCCCGCGCGCCCTGCTCCAGCCGCTTCAATGGATTCATTTCCTTGCCGGAGGTGATCACCATGGTGGTTCCGGCGGCGGTCGCGATCTTGGCCGCGTCGATCTTGGTCTTCATCCCTCCGCGGGACAATTCCGATCCGGCGCTTCCGGCCATCGCCTCGACCTCGGGCGTGATGCGCGGAACCTGCGGCAGAAACACGGCGTTCGGGTCCTGTGCCGGCGGGGCCGTGTACAGGCCGTCAATATCCGACAGGAGCACAAGGCAATCGGCGCTGGCCATGGTGGCGACCCGCGCCGCTAGGCGGTCGTTGTCACCGTAGCGGATTTCCGAGGTCGCAACGGTGTCGTTCTCGTTGACGATGGGCACCGCCCCCATCTTGAGCAACGTTCCAATGGTGGCCCGCGCGTTCAAGTACCGCCGCCGCTCCTCCGTATCGCCGAGCGTCAGCAGAATTTGACCCGCCGTGCGGCCATGGGCCTCGAGAGCGGAGGCATAGGCTTGCGCGAGCGCGATCTGCCCCACCGAAGCCGCCGCCTGGCTGTCTTCAAGTCTCAAGGCGCCCCGCGGCAGCCCCAGCATGCCCCGGCCCAACGCGATTGACCCGGATGACACGATCATCATCTCTGCGCCGCCATCCGCCAGCGCGACCAGGTCGGAAACCAGGGCATCCAGCCATGCGCGTTTCAAGGCACCGTTCTCGACCAGCAGCGCCGACCCGATCTTGACCACGATCCGGCTGTAGCCCGTTAACTGACGAGAAAGCTCGCTCACGGGTGCCAACCCTCATCCTCCGCGGAAGGCACGGTGTTGGCGGCTTCCTCCTTGTCCCGGTCAATCGCGCGCACGATCATGCGCAAGGCCGTGTCCACGTTCTTGCCGCTGGCCGCTGACAGGATCAGGGGCTTTTGCCCGCACGCCGTCTCCAGAGCGGCCGCCTTGTCCGCGATCATCTCATCGGTAAGGGCGTCGCATTTGGACAAGGCAACGATTTCAGGCTTGTCCGTGAGGCCATGACCATAGGCCTCCAGTTCTCCGCGCACCACCCGGTAAGCCTCGTCTGGCGCCATTTCCCCGGAACCATCCACCAGATGCAGCAGCACCCGCGTTCGCTCGACATGGCCCAGGAACCGGTCGCCCAGTCCCGTTCCCTCGTGAGCCCCTTCGATCAGGCCCGGAATGTCGGCCATTGCGAAACTGCGGGTGTCAATCTGGACGATCCCGAGATTCGGATGCAGCGTCGTGAAGGGATAATCGGCGATTTTCGGTTTGGCGGCGGATACCGTTGCCAGGAACGTCGATTTCCCGGCATTGGGAAGGCCGACCAGACCAGCGTCGGCGATCAGCTTCAAGCGCAGCCAGATCCACTTTTCCTGACCTTCCAGCCCCGGATTCGCCCGCCGAGGCGCCTGATTGACCGAGGACTTGAAATGGGCGTTGCCGAACCCGCCGTTTCCGCCTTTCAGCAACACGATGCGCTGTCCGACTTCGGTCAGGTCCGCCAGAATCGTTTCGTTGTCCTCTTCCAGGACCTGCGTCCCGACGGGCACTTTCAGGACGACATCCGCACCGTCCGCACCGGTCCGGTTCTTACCCATCCCATGAATGCCGGTCTCAGCCTTGAAATGCTGCTTGTAACGGTAGTCGATCAACGTGTTCAAACCATCGACACATTCAATGACAACATCACCGCCCCGCCCGCCATCGCCGCCGTCCGGACCGCCAAATTCGATATATTTTTCCCGCCGGAAGGAAACGGAGCCCGCACCGCCATTACCGGAACGGACATAGACCTTGGCCTGATCGAGGAACTTCATCTTCTGTCTTTCTGGGGCACCCTCACGCCGCGTTCCGAGCGGTGAAGGCCTCCCGCGTGAGTTTCATGACGACGTCCGGAACATAGTCTCCGCGCGCCAGGCTCATGCTGGCGCTGCGCCCGACCTGTTCGAAGCCGCATTTGATCATGGCATTGATGGACCGCTCGTTTTCTTCCATCGCCATGCCGAGGAGTATTTCATGGTCGGTCGCGGCAAAGAACCATTCGATCGCCGCGCCAATCGCTTCGCCGATGTATCCCTGCCCCCAATAGGCGCGTCCAAGCCAATAGCCGATCTCCGGCGTTTCATGCAACGCCTTGAACGAGATCCCGCCAATCATTTCGCCACCGCAATCGATCAGGAAATTGGCCTCCGCGGATCTCGGCCAAGACTTCCAGTTCTCGGCGGCGCAGGACAAAAACGCCTTGCCGGCTTCCATATCGTAAGGATATGGCACGCGCGACAGCATCTTCGCCACTTCATAATCACCCAGAAGCAAGGCGCAACGCTCCAGATCCGCCGATCCGGGCGCCCGCAGCCGCAGCCGCGCCGTGTTGATCCTTGGTGCGGTCATGCCGCTTTTCTCCCCGTCTCGAAATCACCGCGCTCCAATCGCATGACGATATTGTCAATTTTACGATCCAGCGGCTTTGCGTACCGGACCGTCTTGCCAACGGCTCGGAATCCCAGCTTTCGCAGAACCGCGCGTGAGCGTTTGTTTTCCTCGAAAACCCGGGCCGCGATTGCCGGGCATCCGCCGTGCGCCTCAAACCCCCACTCGAGCGCAGCCATGGCCGCCTCGCGCGCATAGCCGAACCCATGGAAGGGCCGGCCGAACCAATACCCCAGCGTCGGGCAATCCGGCTGCTCTTCCAGGTCGCCCGGGGCTTCGATCGCCACAACCCCGATCAGAACTCCGCCAAGGGTGACCCCGAACGCCGCCTCATCGGCGACCGGATCGGCCGCCGCATTGGCCTCAAGAAACGCCTCCGCGGCGCCGGCTTGGTAGGGCCAGGAAAAAGACGTCATCCACCGGGCGATTTCAAAATCCCGGCCCGCCAGATTTTCCACGGCCGCGGCGTCGCCCAACTCGAGCGAACGCAGGACCAGACGCCGGGTCGTCAAGGTGGGAAGACGCGCGCTCATGCCGATTTCCCCCAGGCCTTCAACGAGGCCCATACCGTCCGGTCCAAAGCGTAGCGTTCGATCGGGACGCTGCCACCCGCGCCCACGGAGCGCATCATGCTCTGGTCGCGATACTGGAACCCTGACTTGACCAAAACGCGGCGCGAGGCGGGGTTGGTGACCCGGCAGGCGCCGGTCAACTCGTCAACATTGGTGTAGTTGAATGCATGATCAACCAGCGCGTGGAGCGCTTCGGTGGCATAGCCATTGCCCCAAAACGGCTCACCGACCCAATACCCGACATGAACCGCTCCGCCTGCTTCAAGGCTGGCATGCCTTGCCATGCCAATCAGCCGTCCGGTCGCTTTCAGCCGGATCGCGAAAGTGGCCGCATTCCTGGCCGGATTTTCCGCACCGGCGACAACCGCCCTGGCATTGTCGAGCGTGAAGGGATGGGGTAGCCGGGTCAGGTGCTCCGCAACGGACTTGCGATTGGCGAGAAACACCAGGTCGGCGACATCGTCCATGCGCGGCAGATCGAGCCGGACACGCGGTGCATCCTGCGGCAGGGGCGCTGTCCCCAGACAGCTTGCGTCTAACAGTTCATCCTTTTCAACGACCATGGTCTCCTCCAGTCAACGTTCCAAAGAAAAAGGGAAGATGACGCCCCATCTCCCCTTTGAACTGCGACTGGTGGTGCCTGGTTCGCCGGGGTCCTTATGGGACGCCGGCGCTTGTTCGTGACACGTCGGCGTTACTCCGCAGCTTCCGCTACCGGTGCTACGTTAATGTAGGTTCGGCCGCCGGTTTTCGGCTGGAATTCGACCTTGCCTTCGACGGTTGCGAAGATGGTGTGGTCCTTGCCCATGCCAACGCCGGTGCCCGGATGCCACTTCGTGCCGCGCTGACGCGCGATGATGTTGCCAGGGACCACGGCTTCGCCGCCATACTTCTTGATGCCGAGACGGCGGCCTGCGGAATCGCGGCCGTTACGGGATGAACCGCCTGCCTTTTTATGTGCCATTTTAAGAACTCCTCGTTCTTCGAAATCTCAAGAATTCAGATCTACAGGACGGCGGCTTAATTGCCAGCCAGTTCCTTGGCCTGATCAACCCAATTGTCGCGCTCGATCCGGCCTTTGAAGTTCAAAACCTCATCGACACGGGCGATATCGTCCGCGGTGAAGTTGACGATTTGCTCATAGGTCGTGATGCCCAAAGCATTCAACTTCTTCTCGAGCACGGGTCCGACACCGGAGATCTTTTTCAGATCATCCTTGCCTTCCGGCGCCGTGAACAACGGCTCGATGTCTGCGGCCGCTGCATCGTCCACCTGCTCGGCTTCCGGCGCAGCCGTCTTTGGCGCTGCCTTCTTGGCCGGCTTGGCCCCGCCGGTCAAAATGTCGGTGACCTTGACCATGGTGTAGGCTTGGCGGTGTCCGTTGCGGCGGCGGGAATTCTGACGCCGGCGCTTCTTGAAGACGATGATCTTGCGGTTTCGGCCCTGATCGACCACCTCGGCGACAACGCTTGCGCCCTCGACGGTCGGCGCGCCAATCGCCGTGTCGGCACCGGTTCCGACCATCAGAACCTCGTCGAAAGTCACGGTGCTGCCCGCTTCGGCGTCCAGTTTCTCGACCTTCAGAATATCGTTTTCGGCGACTTTGTACTGCTTGCCACCGGTTTTGATCACTGCGAACATGTCTTGCACGTCCTTCTTTTCGTTCTTGGTTCGCATCCCGCCGGCCAACGGCCGGAAGAAATGCGCGCGAAACCGGGCGCGCCACATCGAAACCCGGTTTCGATGTCTGTAATTGAAGAGCAGGTTGTCCGGATAATACGAAACCCAGCCTGCAGGCTTTGCCCAGCGGCAATCCCCCGAGCCCCGGAGAGCCGAGCGGATTACCACAGCGCCATACTTGATTTCGGGCCAGCTTGTCAATGTCTCCGGCGATCCGGCCCGTCTTTTTCTGGCCCGCGGGCCCTGGAACCGAGCGGGCAGAACAGTGTGACAGCGGAGAAAAAAGTTCTGCCCGACCGCGTCAAACACCCTTGCGCCGCCAGGGCGGCTTGTCTATGTTCCGCGCCACTTGAGCCCCGACAACTGTTCAAGTCCCGCGGAGAGGTGCCGGAGTGGTCGAACGGGGCGGTCTCGAAAACCGTTGAGCGCGCAAGCGTTCCGAGGGTTCGAATCCCTCTCTCTCCGCCATTCATTTTCTGTCCGATCCGAAGAACGTCTCACCCCTCGATGAGTACTTTTGCACCGTCTGGGTCCCGTTGACCGGTTGGAATCAGGGCCCCTTTGCGGCCAATCACATGACGGGCGAGTTCGCACCCGGCGCGGGCTGCGGCCGCCAATCCTTTGCCTTGGCCAAATTCCACGATGAAAGCCGCGTTGAATGAATCTCCAGCGGCTGTCGTGTCGACCACGACGCCGGCCGGCGCCGGCTGCACTTCGACGTGTTCCCCGTCACGGGTTTCAACAAGAACCGGCTCATCGCCGTTCTTGACAACGACAATGCCGGCTCCGTTATCGAGGTAACGGCATGCCGTGGCTGCCGGATCCACGTCCTGAAAATGCTGAGCCTCGTCGGCGAAAGACGGCAGCACGAGATCGGCCTCGGCGGCGGCTTTCATGGTCCAGCGCGTCATCTCCGCCTCGCTGGACCACAAGCGCGGACGCAGGTTCGGGTCGAAAACCACCAACGCGCCGTGCCCGGCACACGACCGCAATGTATCGAGCACGCGCGCGCGCCCCTCGTCCGGCAGGATCGCCATGGTGATGCCGGAAAAATAGGCAACGTCCCCGGAACCCAGATGAGGAAACCGGTCGAGATAAAGGTGGAGACGCCGGGCCGCCGAGGTGTCGCGCCAGTATTGGAAACTGCGCTCACCGTCCGTCAAGGAGATGAGATACAAGCCGACACTGGTCCTGGGGACCCGTTCGACCATCGGTTCGATGCCAGCTTCCCTCATGAAATCCGTCATGCGCCGGGAAATGTCGTCGTCACCCACGGCACTGAAATAGGCCACCGAAAGCTTGTCCGGGGACGCAAGTTGCCGCGCATACCAGGCTGTGTTGAAGGTGTCGCCGGCGAAACCGAGCGCATATTCATTTACCGATGCCGGAGACAGTTCCACCATGCATTCGCCGAGGGCGACAAAACGTTTCACGCTGACTTCTCCTGAAAATACTGGGGCTTTTCGGCCCGTATCTGAGCCAGAACCTGCCCAATCCGTCCCAGGTGCCCACTCAAGCCGGCTTCGAGCTGCACCTTGTCCCGCTCGCGCAGGGCATCGATCAGCACAACATGTTCGTTATAGGCTCGTTCGGCCGCGCCAGTGGTCAAAGAGATGAACCGGACCCGATCCATGTGTGATTTTTGTTCACGGATCAGGTTCCAAACATATTCATGGCCCGCAATGCAGCAGATCTGCCGGTGCAGATCGTCGTCCAGGGCATGAAACAGCTTTTGATCGCTGGCCAGTGCCGCCGCCTTCTGTTCGTCCAGAAGGGCCTCCAATTCTTCAAGCTGGGAGCCAGTGATGACCTCCATGGCCGCCGACCAGCACGCGGTCTCCAACGCGATGCGAACAAACTTCGCCTGCAGGACCGCCTTTTCGGAGATCTTCGTGATCACAGTGGCCCGCTGCGGACGGATCAGCAAAAAGCCGAGCTGGGACAGCCGGAAGAAGGCATCGCGGACAGGCTGCCGCGACACGCCCAACGCTTTCGCGACCTCGATTTCCGAAACCTTGGTCCCCGGAGGCAGTTCTAGGGACAGGATCTGCTGATGCAATTCCTCGAAGACTGTATCCGCGATGGTTTTGATCTTGATCGGACCAAGCGCCTTCAAAGCGCTGTGTGCTGACATCCGCCCCCTCCATTGACTAAGCTAACCAACTAGCATATCAGTTGACTTGCATCAACAAAGACAAGACATGCATTCAGGGAGGCTAGGGTGGCTGCGGGCACAACAAAAGAGGCGGCACGTGCGGAGTACCGGCTTTCCCCCGACCGTTTGCTGCCCACGGACCCTCGATCCTTCGCCGTCGCGCGGCAGCTCTACGAGTCCGTGGCGCAGCTTCCGATCATCAGCCCACACGGCCATACCGACCCTCGCTGGTTCGCGGAGAACGCACCGTTTCCCGATCCCTCGAGGCTGTTCATCGTCCCGGATCACTACGTGTTCCGCATGCTGCATTCCCAGGGCATCCGGCTGGAGGATCTTGGCGTGCCGCGGCAGGATGGCGGCTGGTCCGAGGCGGACAGCCGGAAGATCTGGCGCGTCTTCGCCGAAAATTTTCATCTGTTCCGCGCGACGCCCTCCCGGATGTGGCTTGAGCATTCGTTCCAGGAGGTTTTCGGCTGGACAGGGCGTCTATCGGCCGAGACCGCCGATTCGTCCTACGACCATATCGCGGCCTGCCTGGCTCAGCCTCATTTCCGTCCGCGGGCTCTTTTCGAGCGGTTCAACATTGAGGTGATCGCCACAACCGAATCACCCCTGGACGACCTGAAATGGCATCGCATGATCGGTGACAGCGGCTGGACCGGCCGTGTGGTGACAGCCTACCGCCCAGACGCCGTGGTCGATCCAGAGTTCGAAGGGTTCGCCGAGAACGTCGAGCGCTTCGGCGAGCTGGCCGGCGAGGACGCGGCCACCTGGCGGGGATATCTTGCGGCCCACCGGATCCGAAGGGAGTATTTCAAATCCTTCGGCGCCACGTCCTCGGATCACGGCCATCCGACGGCACGAACCGAAAACCTCTCGGATGCGGCGGCGCAACAACTGTTCGAAAAAGCCCTCCAGGGCTCTTGCAGCGCCGCGGAAGCGGAAACCTTCCGCGGACACATGCTGACCGAAATGGCGCGCATGAGTCTGGAAGACGGACTGGTCCTGCAGATCCACCCCGGCAGCTTCCGCAATCACTCGGACAGAATCCTGACAGCCTTTGGCCGCGACAAGGGTTTCGACATCCCGACCCGGACCGACTATGTCAGCGCGTTGAAGCCCCTGCTGGACGCGGTCGGGCTCGAGAAAGACCTCAGCATCATCCTGTTCACGCTCGACGAAACCGCCTATGCGCGCGAACTGGCGCCCCTCGCCGGCGTTTACCCGAGCCTGAAACTGGGACCCGCCTGGTGGTTCCATGACAGCCCCGAAGGCATGCGCCGCTTCCGGGAAATGACCACGGAAACCGCCGGCTTCTACAACACGGTCGGCTTCAACGATGACACTCGCGCCTTTTGCTCGATCCCGGCCCGCCATGACGTGGCCCGCCGTATCGACTGTTCTTACCTCGCCACTCTCGTAACGTCCGGAAGACTAGACGAGGGCGAGGCATTCGAGGTCGCTCACGACCTTGCTTACAGGCTTGCCAAGCAAGCCTACCGGCTCTGAAAAGCCACTTCTGGGAGGAAAACATGAAGGTATTGAAAACACTTGCGACAGCGCTTCTGGCGACAGCCGCGTTGACCACGGCTTCGCTGGCCTGCGAACTGACTTTGAAATCGTCCGACACTCATCCGGACGGCTATCCGACCGTGGAAGCTGTCAAGCACATGGGCAAGCTGCTCAACGAGCGCACGAACGGGAGGATCTGCGTGGAGGTGTTCCATTCCGCGCAGCTCGGCCAGGAAAAGGACACCATCGAGCAGACCAAGTTCGGCGTCATCGATCTGAACCGCGTCTCCATGGGCCCGTTCAACAATCTGGTTGAGGAAACGAAGGTCGTATCCCTGCCCTTCGTGTTCAAAGGTGTCGACCACATGAACCGGGTGATGGACGGTCCGATCGGCGAGGAAATCCTCGCAGCTTTCGAACCGCACGGATTTGTTGGCCTTGCCTTTTTCGATGGCGGCGCCCGCAGCTTCTACAATCGGGTCAAACCAATCACGAAAGTTGAAGACCTTGCCGGGATGAAGGTCCGGGTGATGCAGTCCGATATCTTCGTGGACATGATGTCGGCTCTCGGGGCCAATGCCACGCCGATGCCCTATGGTGAGGTTTACTCGGCTATCCAGACCGGGGTCATCGACGGCGCGGAGAACAACTGGCCGTCCTTTGAATCCTCCGGGCATTTCGAGGTGGCAGGCTACTACACCTTGAACGAACACCTGATCGTGCCGGAAGTCCTCGTCATGTCGAAGGCGTCCTGGGACAAGCTTTCCGCGGAAGACCAGGCCGCTGTCCGGCAAGCCGCGAAGGATTCCGTTCCCGTGATGCGCGAACTGTGGCAGGCGCGTGAGAAGGTTTCGGAAGAAAAGGTCCGCGCCGCGGGTGTCGAAATCATCACCGACATCGACAAGGAGCCGTTCATGGCGGCCATGGATACCGTCTACGAGAAGCACGTCACCTCCGACAAGCTGAAGGATCTTGTCGCCCGCATTCGCGCGACAGACTGACGACTTCACAGCAGCCTGCGGCCCGAGCGGCCGCAGGCCCGCAACCGGGACGCGGACGTGCATACTCAATTCATTCTCGCCGCTCGGATCATGCGCGGCATCTCCACAGCAGCCCTTTGGCTTGCCGGAGCCGGCCTTATCCTCATGACCGTTTTCATCTCCGGCCAAGTGTTCATGCGCTACGTCATGAATGACAGCATCGTATGGAGCGAACCCGCTTCGGTGATCCTGATGGGCTGGTTCATTTTTCTGGGCGCCGCGGTGGGCATCCGCGAGGGCTATCACCTGAGTTTCGATGTGGTGCTCTACTTCCTGCCCAACAAAGCCAAGCTGATTTTGTACAGCATTTCGGATGGCCTCGTCGCGCTGTTCGGCGCCTGCATGGCCTGGTTCGGCGCACAGCTGGCCCTGTCCGCCTGGAACGTGAAACTCCCGTCTCTGGGGGTCTCCGGCGCTGTCGACTTTCTTCCCCTGGTCGCCGGCGGTTGCCTGATCTTCATTTTCTCCGTGGAACGGCTGGTCCTTCGCGCGGCCGGTCGCCCAACCGCCCGCTTCGGCGAAGCTCAGCCGGATGAGGCTTGATATGGAACCATTCGTCCTTTTCGGAACCTTCATTGTATTGCTTCTGATCGGCACGCCGGTTGCCTTTTGCCTGGGCATCGCATCCCTAGCGACCGTGCTGTATATCGGCCTTCCCCCGGTGATCGTTTTCCAGCGTCTGAATTCAGGCGTCTCGGTCTTCGCATTGATGGCCATCCCGTTCTTCATCTTTGCCGGAGAGTTGATGGTGCGGGGCGACATCGCCCGCCGTCTCGTCGCCTTGGCGGGCGCCGTCGTCGGGCACATGCGTGGCGGGCTGGGCCAGGTGAACATCACATCCTCGGTTCTGTTCGGCGGCATTTCCGGTTCGGCGGCCGCGGACGCGACCGCCATTGGCGGGCTGATGATCCCGCAGATGAAGAAGAAAGGATATTCCGTCGAGTACGGGGTCAATGTGACGGTGATGTCCTCAATCATCGCTCTGCTGCTGCCGCCCTCCCACAACATGATCATCTATTCGATTTCGGCCGGCGGACGCCTGTCGATCGCGGATCTGTTCACCGCCGGCATCATTCCCGGCCTCCTTCTGGCCATGTCCTTGATGATCACCGCCTGGTTCGTGGCGAAGAAGCAGGGATTTCCCACGGAACGCTTCCCCGGCTGGGGCGTCCTCGGAGCCCTCTTCATCAATGCCATCCCGGGCCTTCTCCTGATCGCCATCATCTTTGGCGGCGTGCGTTCGGGCGTGTTCACCGCGTCGGAAAGCTCCTGCATCGCCGCCGTCTACGCGCTGCTGGTCACGACCCTTGCCTATCGAACCATGGGGTGGCCCGAATTCGTGGCCGCGACCCAGGCCGCGGTCAGGACAACGGCGATGGTGCTGCTCGTCATTGGGGCGGCCGCGGCCTTCGGCTGGCTGCTCGCCTTCCTGCGCATCCCGGCGGAGCTTGTCGCGTTCATGAAATCGGTCTCGGAGAACCCGTTGGTCATTCTGCTGATGATCAACATCCTTCTCCTGTTTCTGGGCACGTTCATGGACATGTCGCCGCTGATCGTCATCACCACACCGATCTTCCTTCCGGTTGCGACGGCCTTTGGGGTCGATCCGGTTCATTTCGGCGTTATCCTCGTCCTCAACCTCGGGATCGGGCTGTGTACACCGCCGGTCGGGACCGTGCTGTTCGTTGGGTGCGCGGTTGGCCGGATCTCCGTCTGGGACGCGGTCAAGACAATCTGGCCGTTCTATGGCGCCGCCATCTTCACGCTTCTGCTCGTGACCTACATTCCCGGACTTTCACTCTGGCTTCCCTCCCTGTTTCACTGAGGTTGACGATGTTTGTAAAAACCTTTCCGGAAGTCGCAGCCGATCCCGGTATTTGCCGGCAGGTCTTGTCCGACAGCCCCAACCTGATGGTCGTCGCCTTCCGCTTTCAGGAAGCGGGAGCCGAAGGCAAGCTTCACCACCATCCGCATGTGCAATCGACCTATGTCGAAAGCGGACAATTCCGCTTCACGATCGATGGCTCCGAGTTTGAAGTCGGGCCCGGCGACAGTTTCATCATCCCTTCGGGCGCGCGGCACGGCTGCGTCTGCCTGACGCCTGGAACATTGATCGACACTTTCACACCCAGACGAGACGACTTTCTCTAAGGTCCACCATTTCAAGGGATTTTCATCATGCTCAATGTTCAGACCCGCTACGCGATCGACCCGGAAACAGCCAAGACTTTGGATACCCAAGGACTTCGCAACCATTTCCACGCAGATGGACTGTTCCAGGACGGACAGATCAATCTTGTCTACACCCACTATGACCGCCTGATCATGGGGGGCGTCGTTCCCGGATCCGGTATACTGGTCCTGGACCACGTGAAGGAAGCAGGCACCCCGACGCTTCTGGAACGCCGCGAACTTGGCATCCTCAATATCGGCGATGCCGGCACTGTGTCCGTGGCGGGGACCATCTACGAGGTCGGCCGCGGCGATGTGCTTTATATCGGCATGGGCTCAGGGCCGGTCTCGTTTTCCGGGCCGGCGCGGTTCTATGTCCTGTCCGCTCCCGCCCATCGCACCTGCCCGACAAGGCTGATCAAGGTGGAAGACGCACGCCGGGTGGAGCTGGGTTCGGCGGAAACCAGCAACAAACGCGTGATCCTGCAATTCCTGCATCCTGAGGTCGCCGAAAGCTGTCAGCTTCTGATGGGCTACACCCAATTCGCACCCGGTTCAGTTTGGAACACCATGCCCGCCCACCTGCATGACCGGCGCATGGAGGCGTATCTCTATTTCGAACTCGGCCCCGATCAACGTGTGTTCCATTTCATGGGCCAGCCCGAGGAGACCCGCCATCTGGTGATGGCCAATGAAGATGTGGTCATTTCCCCGCCCTGGTCGATCCATTGCGGCGCCGGCACGGGCGCATACACGTTCTGCTGGGCGATGGCCGGGGACAATGTAGATTTCACGGATATGGACATGGTCGCCATGGGAGATCTGAGGTGAAGTCTTTCTCTCTTGAAGGAAAACGGGCCCTGGTCACAGGCGCCAATACCGGAATCGGGCAGGCTATCGCCGTCGCCATGGCCGGTGCAGGTGCCGAAGTCCTGTGCGCGGCACGCGGCGATTGCGGCGGGACTCTTGGCCAGATCCGCAACGGCCGCGCCGTCCGCCTCGACCTGTCCGACCCCATGGCCGCTGTGCCGCTGTTCGAGGAAGAGGCGATCGATATCCTGGTCAACAACGCAGGGATCATCCGCCGGGCGGATTCGGTCGACTTTTCCGAAGCCGACTGGGACGAGGTGATGGACATCAATCTGAAGGCGGTCTTCTTCAGCTGCCAGGCCTTTGGCAAGGCGGCCCTTGCCGCTGGCCGGGCAGGGAAGATCGTCAATATCGCGTCGCTTCTCTCATTCCAGGGCGGCATTCGGGTGCCTTCCTACACGGCTGCCAAACACGGTGTTGCCGGCATTACCAAGCTGTTGGCGAATGAATGGGCGGCAAAAGGCATCAACGTGAATGCCATCGCGCCGGGCTATATCGCAACGAACAACACCGAAGCCTTGCGCGCGGACCCTGTTCGCAACCGGCAGATCCTCGAGCGGATCCCCGCCGGCCGGTGGGGGGAAGCCAGCGATATCGGCGATGCCGCCGTGTTCCTTGCTTCCCCGGCGGCCCAGTACATTCACGGAGCGGTGTTGAATGTCGACGGAGGCTGGCTTGCACGCTGATCTTCCGCGCCTGGCGCGCCAAAACACAAGGCCGAAGGCCGGGATCGTTCATCTTGGCCTGGGCGCATTCTTCCGGGCTTTCGGCGCCGTCTACATCGAAGAGGCGATGGCGCAATCCGGCGGGGATTGGGGAATCGTCGGGGTAAGTTTGAAAAGCCCCCGGATGCGCGATCAGCTTGCCCCGCAGGACTGCGTTTACACCGCCGTTGAACTGGGCCAGGACGGCGAGAAGCTTCACCAGGTGGAGTCGGTTGTCGCGATCATGGTCGCGCAGGAAGATCCCGAGGCGGTCATCGCCGCCATGGCTGCCGCCGACACACGCATCGTCAGCCTGACCATCACGGAGAAAGGCTACTGCCACGATCCGGCGACCGGACGCCTGAACCGGGAGCATCCCGAAATCAAAGCGGATCTGGTTTCAGAACTCCCGCTATCGGCCCCCGGTTTTCTGGTCCGAGCACTGCAACGGCGCAAGGCCGCCGGTCTGCCGCCCTTTACCGTCCTGACCTGCGACAATCTTCCCGAGAATGGCCGGCTGGTGAAAAGCATCGTGCTGGACTTCGCGCGTTTGCTGGATCCCGAACTTGCCGACTGGATCGAGACGCGCGGGCGGTTTCCGGCAACCATGGTCGACCGGATCGTTCCGGCGACGAAACCCGAGGATATCGATGACCTGGCCGCACGAACCGGCCAGTTCGATGCGGCGCCGGTGCTGCATGAGCCGTTCCGGCAATGGGTCATCGAAGATGACTTCGTGCCCGATTACGGAGCAGGCGCACGGCCCGATCTGGCCGTTGCCGGCGTCGAACTCGTCGAGGACGTGACAGCCTATGAGCACATGAAGCTTCGGATGCTGAACGGCACCCATTCCTCGCTTGCCTATCTGGGGTATCTGGCCGGACACGATACCATCGCAGACACGGTTACCGACCCGGTCTTCGCCCGGTTTGTGAAGGGCATCTGGCGAAACGAGATCATCCCGTCCTTCACAGCCCCGAACGGTGTCGATTTGCAGGTCTATGCCGATGCCCTGCTGGCGCGCTTTGCCAACAGCGCCATACGGCACAGAACCTGGCAAATCGCGATGGACGGAAGCCAGAAGCTTCCGCAACGCATTCTGGGCACCATGCGCGACAACCTCGCCGCGCAGCGGCCATGCCCGGGTCTGATCACCGCTCTTGCGGCCTGGATGATCTATGTCAGCGGCACGGATTTGCGCGGCCAGCCAATCGACGTCCGCGATCCCATGGCTGAGCGCTTGAAAGACGTGATTGCAAACGCGCCCAGCCTTTCCGAACGGGTTCCCGCCCTCCTGGGCATTCGGGAGATATTCGAGCCGGAACTTGCCGGCCGGATCGTCGAACCGGTCACGTCGGCCCACTCGCGGCTGATGGAAAACGGAGTGATTGCAACGCTTGAGGACATGGCATGATTGAAGGCTGGCGCTGGTATGGGGAGTTCGACCGAATCTCCCTTCCGGAAATCGCTCAAACCGGTGCGCATTCCATTGTCACCGCCCTGCATGCCATTCCGTATGGAGCGATCTGGCCACGCGATGCCATTGCCGCGCGCAAGATGCAGATCCGCCAGGCCGGGTTTGATTGGACCGTGGTGGAAAGCCTCCCGGTCCACGAGGACATCAAACGCGGCACCGGCGATTTGCCGGCACTGTTTGCCGCGTACCGGCAGTCGATGGCAAACCTTGCGGCCGAAGGTATCGAGGTGATTTGCTACAATTTCATGCCGTTGCTCGACTGGACGCGGACCGATCTGGCGGCACCCGTGCACAACGGCGGCACCTGCCTGCGATTTTCGATCGAGAAGATGGCCGCGCTGGAACTGTTCATGCTGGAACGCCCCGGAGCGGAGAACGACTACAGCGAGACAGTCGCGGCCGCGGCCAAAGCCTGGTTCGACGCCGCCGATGACACCGACCGGGAAACCCTGATCGCCGCCGTCATGGCCGGACTGCCGGGATCCTATACCCGCTACGACGTCAAAGGGCTCAAGTCCGCGCTGATCCCATACCGGGACCTGAGCCGTCCTGCCTTGCGCGAAAACTTCAAACGGTTCCTGCAGGAAATCGTCCCCGCGGCCGAGGAATTGGGCGTGAAACTCGCCGTGCATCCGGACGACCCGCCGCGCGACCTTCTCGGATTGCCGCGGATCGTGTCAAACCGCGATGACATCGCGTGGATCCTTTCCGCGGTTGACAGCTCTTCCAACGGTCTCACCCTTTGCACCGGCTCGCTTGGCGCCAATCCGGCCAATGACGTTCCCCAGATTGCCAGAGAGTTCGCCGAAAAGGTCCATTTCGCCCATTTGCGCAACGTCAGGAAACTGCCGGACGGATCGTTCGAGGAAGCCGCCCATCTGGAGGGTGACACGGATCTCGCGCTGGTCGCGGCCTTCCTGCTCGAGGCGGAACGCAAGCGCTCCCGTCAAGGCCGTGTGGACGCCCAAATCGTGTTCCGGCCCGACCACGGCCACGAGTTGCTCAATGACAGCGAGCGCGACACACATCCGGGTTATCCTTTGATCGGCCGCCTGAGAGGCCTTGCCGAACTGCGCGGCCTGATGGCCGGGATCCGTCATGCCGGAGTTGCGGCATGACAGCCCGGCCGCCCCTCGTTCTTGATCCAAGAGACACCGTTGCAATCTTGCCGGAACGGACGGCGGGCGGACTGGATCCGCTCGGGCTCGGAAAACCATTGATCCAGCCTCTGCCGGCAGGCCACAAGATCGCGCGGATCGATCATGCGACGGGCGACCGGGTTTTCAAATTCGGCCAGATAATCGGGACGGCCAGCCAAGCGATCCGCGCGGGAGAGCACGTTCACTCGCACAACCTCGCCTTCTCCAGCCATGACGAGACCTATGTCATCGGCGCCGACCTCGAAATTGCCAGGGCGGCCATCCCGCAAATCGAACCACGCGCCTTCATGGGCTACCGGCGCGGCAACGGGCAAATCGGAACGCGAAACTACATCGCGCTTTGTGCGACCGTAAACTGCTCGGCCACGGTGGTTCGCAAGGCAGCCCAGGAACTGGAAAGCAGCGGGCTGCTCGACGCCTATCCGAATGTGGACGGGATCGTAGCCTTCGGGCACGGGACAGGGTGCGGCATGGACAGCGATGGCCTGGGCGCGCAGGTCCTGCAGCGTGTCTTGTGGGGACACGCCACCCACCCGAATGTCGGTGCGGCGGTGTTTGTCGGTCTGGGATGCGAGGTCATGCAGGTTGGCCGGATGAAAGCGCAATTTGGGACCGATCACGCCGACCGGTTCCACGGGCTGACAATCCAGGAGACCGGCGGCACCCGGGCCACCATCGACCGGATCAAGAAGATGGTCACGGACTTGCTGCCCGAAGTGAACGCGATCCAACGCTCGTCCTGTCCGGCATCCGCATTGAAGGTCGCCTTGCAATGCGGCGGTTCCGATGGATTTTCCGGGATCACGGCAAACCCCGCTCTCGGGATCGCGTCCGACCTGCTTGTCGGCCTTGGGGCGTCGGCCATCTTGTCGGAAACGCCGGAAATATATGGCGCGGAACAACTTCTGTTGCGCCGGGCGGCAAACACGGACACCGCGGAAAAGCTGATCGCGCAGATCCGCTGGTGGGAACACTATACCCGGATCAACCATGGCAGCCTGGACAACAACCCAAGCCCCGGAAACAAGGCCGGCGGCCTCACCACGATCCTGGAGAAATCGCTGGGCGCCGTCGCCAAGGCCGGATCCACACCCCTGGCCGCGGTCTATGACTATGGCGAGCAAGTGACCGAACCCGGCTTTGTGTTCATGGATACGCCGGGCTATGACCCGGTATCGGCGACCGGACAAATCGCCGGCGGCGCACAGATCGTCGTTTTCACCACCGGACGCGGCTCGGCCTTCGGCTCCAAACCGGCGCCGACACTCAAACTCGCCACGACCACTTCGCTTTATCGCGCCATGCCCGAGGACATGGACCTTGATTGCGGCGACGTTCTGTCCGGCGATGCCACACTCGAAGAAAAAGGCGCTGAGATCCTCGAGTGCATTCTGGCCGCGGCATCCGGCCGGAAGACCAAGTCCGAAGCCCTTGGCCTTGGCGACAACGAATTTGTACCGTGGCAAATCGGCGCCACCATGTAAGCCAGATCAGGGCTGCATCTGAGACCGGCCCCTGGCGGTCCGCTTCAAGCGGTAGCTCGAGGGGCTTGCGCCGATATAGTGCTTGAACATGCGGCTGAAGAAGTAAGGGTCCCGATAACCGAGCTCCGCCGCGGTCTCCTTCACCGTTTGTCCGAGCCCCAAACGGTGCACGGCATATTCCATGCGTTTGAGTTCCAGATATTTCTGCGGCGTCATGCCCATCCGGTCACGAAAAGCGCGGCGGAAGTAGTCCCGATTATAGGGAACTGCCGAAAGGGCGTCTTCCAGACCACCTTCCAGCAAGGGGTCGGAGGCCAGTTTGGACGCGAGCAGCATGATCTGAAGAGACAGCTGCCCCTGTTGGGCCAGAAGCTCGACATCGGACCGCCAGCCGACAAAGGCACTGTCCAGATACGCCAAGAGCATGACCATGAACTGATGGTGCTGGATCAGCGTCGGGCTTGTGGTCGCCGCTCTGGCCCGGTAGTGCTCCACGATCGGTTCAATGACGGACCAGTCCGCCAATACCGCCTTGCGGCGCAGCTTCATCTGGTCAATCAGATCTGCCCTGCCGAACAAATCCAGACTGAAGTGCTGGGCCACCCCCGTATAGTCTCCAGTGCCAATATTGATCCCGCGGAACCGCTCCCGGGCACGGATCAACATGGCTTCGCCTTTTTCCAGGCAGACCACTTCATCGCCGATGCGATAGCGCGCCGCTCCCGTCAGGCAAAAGATCAGATCGTGGACCGGATTGATTTTGTCGATCCTCCAGCTTTGGGAATGCTGCATTCTGATCGGGGTGCGGGCGAGGCGCAGGGACAGGGCGTTGACCGGAATCCGCCAGAAAGGACTTTGTTCGTTTTTCTCCATGTTTTTGTTTATTTGCCTTCATTTGGGTTTGGTCCGCGCCGGACTACACTTCGGTTTAATCAGGGTGGCAGCAGGCGAATTGTCAACCCGATTTGGGAGGAAACAGCGCCGGAACCGCATGGGGATCGCACGATCTATCCATCCGGAACCGTGTGCATTCTACAAAAGACATGACATATTCCGAATACCGTATTCCGGTTAAGATCACCTATATCGGCGGCGGTTCGCTCAATTGGGCCCTGACCTTGATGAGCGACCTTGCCGCGGATTCACAGCTGGCGGCTGAGGTCCGCCTTTACGACTGTGACATGAGCGCTGCCCTGCGCAACGAACGCATTGGCAGCAGGTTCGCCGAGGTCTCGGTGGGGACGCCCGCGCGCTACCGAGCCGTCAGCAACCTTCCCGAAGCCCTTGAGGGCGCGGACATTGTCGTGATCTCCATTTTGCCCGGCCGCTTTGAGGACATGGCCAAGGATCTGGACATCCCGCTCCGCTACGGCGTTCCCCAGTCGGTCGGCGACACGGTCGGGCCAGGCGGTTTTATGCGCGCCTTGCGGGCGGTGCCGACGTTTCTCGAGATCGGGAAGGCGATCAAGGCACACGCGCCCGAAGCCTTCGTGTGCAATTTGACGAACCCCATGAGCGTCCTGACCGGCGCGCTTTACGCGGCATTCCCCGGGATCCGGTGCTGGGGCGAATGCCACGAAGTCACAAAGATCCGCAAGATCGCCGCTTTCATTGCCAACAGGGACCGGCCGGAGCGGCTTTTCAGCTTCCGCGATGTCGACGTCAACGTTCTTGGTATCAATCATCTGACCTTCGTTGACAGGATCAGCGTGGCGGGCCGCGACCTCATGCCGGCTTACGCACAGTTCGCCGCGCATCATCGTGACACCGGCTGGTGCGAGGTGGATCCCGCCCCAGAAGACGAACATGCGCGTTATTTCGAAGACCGGAACCGGGTGAAATTCGATCTGATGCGCCGGTTTGGGCTTCCCGCGGCGGCCGGAGATCGCCACTTGGCCGAATTCTTTCCGGTGAATGAGTATTTGGGCGCGCATGCTGTTTGGCAATTCGGCCTCACGCCCGTCGATTATCGCATCCGGCATCAAGCGCACCGGCGCGAGATCGCTGAGGCAATCGCATCCGGAGATCGGGAACCCGAAATCATTCGGTCGGACGAGGCCCTGGTCGACCAGATTGCCGCGCTTCTGGGCGGCAAACCTTTCACCGCCAATGCCAATCTGCCCAATGCCGGTCAACTATCCGGGTTCGACCATGGCGCAATCGTGGAAACAAACGTTTTGTTCTCAGCTGGAAAACTCACACCTGTCAAGGCCGGCCGCCTTCCCACGGATCTAGAAGAAATCATCGTGGAGCATTCGAGACGGCAGACCGCCCTCGTCCGCGCGCTGGTCGAGGAGGACTACAGGGGGCTCTTCGCCATTTTCCGTGGCGACCCGCTTCTGCGCCAGGTGCCGGACCGGGATGCGGCGGCCATGTACCGGGACATGCTGGCATCGACCGCCCACCTGTTGCCCGCCGGTCTCCTGCAGGAGGCGGCGTAATGGGCGGCGACAACAAGTATCTCGGATATATCTATATCGCGCCCTATGTGGCGGGACTTCTCATCTTCACCGCTTTTCCCTTTATTGCGTCGTTTTACCTGAGTTTTACCGATTACGATTTGTTGTCGACACCGAAATGGGTCGGGCTGGAGAACTACCAGAAGCTCTTCACGCGGGACCGGACCTTTGAACGGTCGTTGAGCGTGACGCTGATTTACGTCTTCATGACCGTACCGATCAAGCTCGCCTTCGCACTGCTGATCGCCGTGATCCTGAACTACCGGCTCAAGGCCATCAATCTGTTCCGGACCGCCTATTACGTGCCCTCCATTCTGGGAGGCTCGATCGCGATTGCCGTCCTGTGGCGCTACATCTTCGCGGAATCCGGGCTGGTCAACATGCTGCTGGGTGTATTCGGGATCGAGCCGATCAACTGGTTCGGCGATCCGCAGAACGCGCTGTTCACCATCACACTGCTCAGATGCTGGCAATTCGGATCCGCGATGGTGATCTTCCTGGCTGCCCTGCAATCCGTCGACAAGTCCCTCTACGAGGCCGCCGCGATCGATGGGGCCAGCCAATGGCAGATCTTCCGCCATATCACCTTGCCGCTGATCACGCCGGTGATCTTTTTCAACCTGATCATGCAGACCGTGCAGGCGTTCCAGGAATTCAACGGCCCCTACATCATCACCGAGGGGGGACCTTTGAAATCGACCTACCTTCTGCCTCTCTACATCTATGACAAGGCATTCAAGAGCTTCGACATGGGCTACGCCTCAGCGATCGCATGGGTGCTGTTTGTCATCATCATGGTTTTGACCCTTGTCGCCTTCTGGTCCTCCAAGAAGTGGGTCTACTACGCCGGCGACAAGAGGAGCTGAGAATGACGACATCCATCGACTTTCCCGCCGCAAAACACGCCGAGCGCACGGCCAAGGCCAGCCCCTTGGAGATCAAGCTCCGCCGCAAGCGCATGATCTCGAGCATGATCCGCTACACCGTGCTGACGGTGGTCGGTCTGATCATGCTCTATCCACTGATCTGGTTGATCGGCGCCTCTTTCAAGACGAACTCCGAAATCTTCGCCAGCCCCTCCTTCTGGCCCGAAAACCCGACCCTTTCCGGCTATATCAATGGCTGGGAAACATCGACGCCCTATACGTTCGCCAGGTTCTTCTGGAACACGTTCTTGATCATCACTCCGAAGGTGATCGGCACCGCCATTTCCTGCACGCTGGTCGCCTATGGCTTTGCCCGGTTCGACTTTCCAGGCAAACGCATCCTGTTCGCGACCGTCATCGCCACCCTCCTGCTCCCCAATGTCGTCACGCGGATACCGCAATACTTGCTGTTCCGGGACATTGGCTGGCTCGACAGCTTCCTGCCGCTGTGGGTCCCCTCGGCGATGGCCGGAGACGCCTTCTTCGTCTTCATGCTGATCCAGTTTCTGCGGGCCATCCCGCGCGACATGGAAGAGGCCGCCCGTGTCGACGGGGCCAACACCTTCCAGACGCTTATCTATATCGTCGTTCCCATGCTGATGCCGGCCATCATCTCCGTATGCCTGTTCCAGTTCATGTGGACGATGAACGACTTCCTCGGCCCGTTGATCTACATCTCATCGGTCGAGAACTATCCGGTCAGCCTCGCCTTGAAGCTGTCCATCGACACGACCGAGGCGTTCGACTGGAACCAGATCCTGGCGATGTCGGTGCTGACACTGGCTCCGTCGCTCATCGTATTCTTTCTCGCGCAAAAATACTTCATCGAGGGGATCTCCACCGGGGGGGTCAAAGGGTAATGGCTGAACTTCAACTCAAGTCCCTGGAAAAAACCTATGGCGGTGGTTTCAAGGCCGTTCACGGTATCGACCTGACCGTCCAGGAGGGAGAATTCATGGTGCTGGTCGGCCCGTCCGGCTGCGCGAAATCCACCACTTTGCGCATGATTGCTGGTCTGGAGACCATCACCGGAGGCGAGATCCGCATCGGCAACCGGGTCGTCAACGACATCGTACCTGGAAAACGCGGCATCGCGATGGTGTTCCAGAACTATGCGCTCTATCCGCATATGAAGGTGCGCAACAATCTGTCATTCGGTCTGCGCCTGAAAGGCCGGCCAAAACCGGAAATCGAAGGGGCGACCCAGGATGTCTCGAGAGTCCTGGAAATCGAGGCCCTTCTGGACCGGCTTCCAAAACAGCTGTCGGGCGGCCAGGCTCAACGTGTGGCAGTTGGACGTGCGCTGATCAAGCAACCGGAAGTCTTCCTGTTCGACGAACCGCTTTCCAACCTCGACGCCAAACTCCGCGCTTCCATGCGGGTGCGGATTACGGATCTGCACAAGCGGCTGAAATCCGAGGGACGGCCTGCGACCGTGGTCTACGTCACGCATGATCAGGTCGAAGCGATGACCATGGGCGACCGGATCTGCGTCATGCGGGAGGGGCACATCATGCAGGTGGCCGACCCGACCACTCTCTACGAGCAGCCCGCGAACAGTTTCGTGGCCGGATTCATCGGCATGCCGGAGATGAACCTGATCGATGCGATCCTCACGACGGCGGGTGGCATCCCGTCCATCACGATCGGCGACCAGACCATCGCGATCTCCGAGGGTCTTGGCGACCGGCTCAGCATCGGTGAAGGTCCGGTCAAATTCGGCATCCGGCCACAGCATGTGGACGTCTGCCCCGGAGGGACGGAGAACTGCTTTTCGGGGACGATCACCACGGCCGAATTCCTCGGCCACGAAGTCAATCTCCATATCCGGATAAACGGCGAGACTTTCGTCGCAGTAGTACCCAGCGACCACTTTTCCACGATTCCCAGACGTGGCGAAGTGGTCGCAATCCGGCCCATAGGACAGAGGATTCATCTGTTCGACCGCCTGACCGAGGAAAACATTTCACTTGGGTCGCTCTGAACTTTTTTCACGGGAGGAAACGATGAAAAGACTACAGAAGAACATAACGATACTGCTGGCGGCAACCGCGCTTGCCAGCACCGCCGCCGTCTCGCACGCCGCTGAATTGCGGATGAGCTGGTGGGGCGGCGACAGCCGGCACAAGGCAACACAGGAGGCCTTGAAGGTCTGCGGCGAGAAACATGGCCATACGATCAAGCCGGAGTTCACGGGCTGGTCGGGTCATCTGGAAAAGGTGACCACCCAGATCGCCGGCGGTACCGAGGCCGATATCATGCAGATCAATTGGCCTTGGCTCCCCTTGTTTTCGTTCACCGGCGACGGTTTCGCCAACCTGTACGATTATAAGGACATCATAGAACTGGACAACTGGACCCCGGAGCAGCTTTCAGCCGGCGAAATGAACGGGAAGCTCAACGGTCTGCCGGTGTCGACCACCGGCCGGGTCTACATGTTCAACAAGACCACCTTTGAAAAGGCCGGACTTGATGTTCCAACCACGTGGGCCGAAGTGATCGCGGCCGCCCCCGTCTTCAAGGAGAAGCTCGGCGAAGATTACTATCCGTTCGACGCCTCGACCCTCAATGCGGTTATGCTGGTCTCCAACATCGCCACCCAGAAGACAGGCAAGGACCTGATCGATCCGGAGACGATGACCGTGGCCTGGTCGGCCGACGAACTGGCGGACGCGATCGGCTTTTATCAAACATTGGTCGATCAAGGCGTCATTCAGTCATGGAAGGCGGGCGCAGCCGAAGGCAACATGGCCCTGCACGAGAATCCGAAATGGTCCAGAGGCCAGTTGGCCGGATCCTACGAATGGGACTCCACCTATTTCAAGTATTCGGACCCGCTCGAAGAGGGCAATGAATTGGTCCCGGTCGGGATCCTGAAGGTGGATGGCGCACAGACCGAAGGCGTTTACCGCAAGGCCTCGATGACATTCGCCATTTCCCGCAATTCCGACAATCCGCAGGCGGCGGCTCAGATCCTGAATTGCCTGCTCAATGAGCCGGAGGGTATTGCGGCCATGGCGACCGCCCGGGGCCTGCCGGCCTCGCGCGCCGCATCGGAGCAACTGATCGAGGCCGGCGCGATCAAGCCGATCCTGAAACAGGCCAATGACATCATCATGGCAAGCACGGGCCCAGCGGTTTCGCCGTTCAACGAGCATCCGGATGTGCGTACCGTGTTCCTGGATGCGCTCGAAATGTTCGCCTACGGACAGATTGACGCCGAAACCGCCGCTCAGGAAATCGTCGACGGTGTCAATGACGCTCTGGAAGACTACAAATCCTGACCGCTTTGTTCATGGGGGTGGAGCTTCCACCCCCACAATAGCCCAAGATTCCCATGTCAGATCTCTCCCTTCTTGCGCTCTCGCCACGCACCGCATGTTTTTTGTTCGCAGGCATAGAAGCGAAATACCGGCTGCCACAGGGCGAGACCTGGCAATTGCACAGTGAAGACGGCTCGCTCCTGTCCACGGGATCAAGCCAAACGGCGGCGCTTTACTTCACCGGTCTGGAACCGGACGAGGCCTACCGCCTGACAGTTTCCAACACCTGCGCGACGTTCAAGACCGCCCGTTGCGCGGGGGCGCTGCGGATCACAGACCTTGGCGCGGACGACAACGCCCCGGACAATACGGCCGCCATTCAATCCGCGATCGACCGCGTACCGACCGGCGGCTCGCTGATCGTTCCCCGCGGGCGCTTCGTGACCGGCCCATTGTTTCTCAAGTCGCACATGACCTTGCACCTTGAGACCGGCGCGGAACTGGCCCTCAAAGCCGATTGGACCGACTGGCCCATTCTACCGGCCCGAAATGCGCAAGGGCTGGTCGTGGGAACATGGGAAGGCGAGCCTGCGGAGAGCTTCGCCGCATTGATCAATGCGGTTGGGGCTTCGCATCTGGCGATCACGGGCCAAGGTATCCTCGATGGCGGTGGCGACAGAGGCGACTGGTGGACGTGGCCGAAGGAGACCCGGCGCGGCGCCCGCAGACCGCGGACCGTTTTTCTGGCCTATTGCGATCATGTCGAGATCAGCGGCTGCACCATCCGCAACTCCCCGTCCTGGACCGTCCATCCCATGCGCTGCCGCGATTTGAAGGCTGTTTCCCTCAAGATCGAGAATCCGCCAGACAGCCCCAATACCGACGGCTTCAATCCGGAGAGCTGCGAGGACGTTAGCCTCATTGGCCTGCATTTTTCGGTGGGTGACGATTGCATTGCCATCAAGTCGGGAAAGCGGACAGGGCATGACGATACCCACCTGGCTCCGACCCGCAATGTCCTGATTTCCAATTGCCTGATGGAACGGGGCCACGGCGCCGTGGTTCTGGGGTCCGAAATGAGCGGCGACATCACCGATATCAAAATCCAGAAATGCCAGTTCGTGGGCACAGACCGCGGTTTGCGGATCAAGACCCGGCGGGGCCGCGGCGGCAAGATTGCGCGCATCAGCATGAGCGATGTTGTCATGGATGGGGTCGACACGGCGTTTTCCGCCAATGGATTTTACTTTTGCGATGCGGACGGCCAGAGCGAAGCCGTGCAGTCGCGCAGTCCGGCGCC
Organism: Roseibium aquae; assembly: GCF_008711285.1. Taxonomy (GTDB): domain Bacteria; phylum Pseudomonadota; class Alphaproteobacteria; order Rhizobiales; family Stappiaceae; genus Roseibium; species Roseibium aquae. The sequence goes on along the minus strand of NZ_VXDC01000005.1, from coordinate 255,533 downwards.
GCGCGGCACCGGCACGCCGAGCGTCGAGGGTGTGACCTTGCGCAACATTTTGGCCGAGAACGTGCGGCTCGCCGCCGTCGCCTTGCTGGGCCTGCCGGAAGCGCCGTTCCGCGACATTCACCTCGACGGTTTCGATGTCACTTTCGATCCCTTGGCCGAAGCCGGCATCCCGCTCATGGCCTGCGGGGTTCCGGCCTGCCGGCATGAAGGGATCTGGGCCGACTTTGCGCAGGTCAATGGCGGAATATCAATGCATTCGAAGGATGGGATCCATGCTCTGTGACGACTTTTTCGCCGACTATGTCGCCGGCTACAAACCCTATAAGGGCGGCGGCTGGTGCTACGAGGACGGATTGATCTACCGCGGCCTGGAATTGATGCATCTTGCGAGCGGGCAGGAGCGCTGGCTGACCCATCTCAAGCGGCTGGTCGATGCAAGGATCCAGCCTGGTTCGAAACTCGCCGGCTATACGCTGTCCGAATACAATATCGACAACATCCGGCCAGGTGGCGCGTTGCTCTATCTGCAAGCCCTGACCGGCGACAGCAGATATCTCGCTTGCGCGGATCTCCTGGCCAAGCAGTTGGAATCCCATCCGCGGACCCGCTCCGGCGTCTATTGGCACAAGCTCCGCTATCCCTGGCAGATCTGGCTCGACGGCCTCTACATGGCCGCCCCTTTTCAGATCGGCTACGCCCATGTGCGGGGACGGCCGGATCTGGTGACAGATTCGATCAACCAGCTCGAGACGGCGCTGGACCATACCTATGTTCCCGAAACCGGCCTCTATGCCCACGGCTTCGATGAAGCCCGCGAGCAGAGTTGGGCCGATCCGGTCACAGGCCTTTCAAAGGCCCATTGGGGGCGGGCACTCGGCTGGCTCGCCATGTGCCTTGTCGACGTTGCCGATCTCATCGGACCCGACGCCTTTGCTCCGCTTCGCGGGCGGACGGTAGATCTGTTGACGCGCCTTCGCGAGCTTCAGGCCGGCCCCGGCCAATGGCTCCAGGTGATCGATCAGCCCGGCTTGCCCGGAAATTATGTGGAGACCTCGGCCTCGGCGATGTTCGTTTATGCGCTGGAACGGGCGGCGACGCTCGGGCTGGTGTCCGATACCCCGCCGGACCTGCTCAGCGGCCTTTGCGGCGCGGCGATCCGCGAGGACGCCACGGGGCGTCAATCCATGGCCGGGATATGTGAAGTCGCGGGTCTCGGCGGTTTCGAAGGCACATACCGGGACGGTTCGCCAGGCTACTACCTGAGCGAAAAGGTGGTCGACAACGATCCCAAGGGGATAGGCCCCTTGATGATGTGCATGGCCATGGTGAAGATGTCTCGGATGGAAGATCTGGTTCCCGCCGGTTGATCATCGGCACGCCATGACCCCATGGGCACCCGCGTATGGGTGAACGCGCGTGGGTTCGCATCCCACCGCTTCTGCCAACGATTAGACTTGTCCATGTCCATACAACGCGCCGTCATAGCCGTCGCGGGCAATGCCCCCCAATGGCGCGAGCCCTGACCTCAGAACCACATATCCTTCACACAGCGCCCATCAGACGGCAGGTCGTCGAAGGTGTCGAGCCCATCGAAATGATCGATCGGCAGGTGGGCCACCGCGTCGGGCGGCGCCAGACGGATATTGACCGCCATGCGCCGGCGGCCCTCAGCGTCCGGTCGCAGTGCCCGCCAGGCGAGCACGGCGGCGCAGCTGGGACAGAAAAGGATTTCAAGAAACGGGTCCTGCCGCTCCTTGCGGGTATAGGCCGCCGTGCCGGGCGAAAGGCGGATGCGCTCGCCCGCAAAGTCATAGGCCCAGAGCGCGCCGTAGCGACGACAGAGCGTGCAGTTGCAGGAGGTGATCGAGCCCGGATCGCCGTCGAGCTGCCATTCATGGGTGCCGCAATGACAAGTTCCTCTCATCCAATGCCTCCTACTGTGACGTGCGGTGAATGAAGGCTCTAACGGCGCCGCTTTGTCTTGCCGATTATCGCTCGCGAAACCTTCACGGGATCAACCCGGTTGCTCGTCCTGGGTCGAGATCCACCAGACAATGCCATTGCCGTCCGCGATACCGCCGCGGTGATCGCCATCGCCCGAACGGCGAAGGTCCTGCACGACACTCCCTCCGGCGGACAGTGCTCGCTGGAAGGCGGCCACCGCGTCCGGGACGTAAACATGAACATGCGCCTCGCAGGCGTCGGCCACCTCGCCCATCATGATGACACTGTCGTCGATCCGGGCCTCTGCATGGGCAATGCCTTGGCCATTCTCCCTGTGGTGCACCCGCAGGCGGGCCGCCCCGAATACGGTTTCGACAAATCGAAGCGTCGCTTCAGCGTCGCGCACCAGGAGATAGGGGCTGACAGACGTGTAGCTATCGGGTTTCCATGTCATAATCGCACCCTCTCCCACTCATGGTCATGTGTACCCGTCATGCGCCAAGACCTATCATGTGAGCGGCGCCTTCACCCAGTCATTTTCCGGGGTGCGAAAACCCATGCGGGCCCAGGCCCAGAACAGCCGTCCCATAAAATTTGCCGACCATTGTCTTGAATTGCGCGCATCCGATGGCGGCCTGAAGCCCTGCGGCATATCCGCCAGCATGGTGCGCTCCTCGACCACCGGCCGTTGATCTGCGGGGAAGCGTTCGGCATAGGCACTGAACCTATGGCCATGGGAAAAATCGAGAAACATCGGCGAATTGCAGCATATAGCCACGACCCGGCGGGTTGAGGACGCAGGTGTCAGTCGGAGTTCGCGAAGATGCTCGGTGCCTGACACCGGGACTATCCGATCCTTGCGATGCAAGACAAACAGTGTTCCGGAAGATGCCTCCAGCACCGGTTCGGCGCAAGGCAGCGCCGCAAGGATGCCCCCTGCCTTGCGGCAACTGTCGCAATAGCACTCGGTGACCATGATCGGCTTGCCCGTGCAGACAAAGCGCGTCGCGCCGCAGGCACAGGATATCTCCTGCCTGCCTGGCGGCGTCACGCCGCCGGAATGGGAAGACATGGCATGATCTCCACGGCCTCGCCCGGAAAGAGGGTGAAATGGGGGTGGTTCTCGAACAGGCGCGCCGCCGCTTCGTGCGTTTCCGCCCGGACAATCGTGTAGGCCGTGATCGTGTTGGCGCCGTCAGACAGGCCCGCCGGGTCCACGCGTTTCGTCTTGCCGATCGGGGAGCCCGGATCAAGGATTGCAGCCTCGTTTCGTTCTGCCCAATCGTTCCAGGCCTGAACGCCTTCCGCCCGCCGCGCCTGCACCGCGTTGGCGTCCAGCTGCCCCCAGTCCGATCTCGCCCGGGACTCCGGGGTTGCGGTGAAAATGGCCATGAAATTCTGCATTGCTGCCTCCATTATGCGTTCACGATCATCTCGAACCCGCCGAAGATCAGACGGCTGCCGTCGAATGGCATCGGATTCACGTCCGGCTGCATGCGGGGATCGGCCATGAGCTTTTCCCAACCGGCGTCACGCGTGGCCTTGTCGGGCCATGTGACCCAGGAGAAGACCACCGTCTCATCCTCCTTGCGCATCACCGCGGTGTGTAGCGAATTGAGCTTGCCCTCCGGGATGTCATCGCCCCAGCATTCGACGATGCTAAGCGCGCCAAACTCTTTGAACAGCGCAGCAGACGTTTCTGCATGCTTGATGTAGGCTTGTTTGTTGGCAGTCGGTACGGCTGCCACGAAACCATCGACGTAGGTCATGGACTTCTCCTTCTTTCAGATTGCGTCGGCACTGACATTCATATGGCCGGACCTTTTACGGTAAAGCTGCACAGGCTTTGACGGCGCGCGTTTGATGATCCCCTTGGCCTCGAGGTCCAGCTGCACTGCCTTCAGCCACCAGCCTGCCTTGTCGCCACCCGGAAACAGCGTATCGGGAAGCAGGGGCAGGAGCGCGGCCTTGGCGTCGGGCACCTTCAGCCCCGGTGCCTTATCTGGCAGGATCGCCAGCAGAGCTTCCCGCATCGCCTCGTACTTCGCACGATTGACCCGTTCGGTCCGGCCCGGCGAAGTGACGTTTTCGATTTCGATCTTGTCGTCGCTCACTGACCTGCCCCTGCGCCTTTCGACCCCGTGAAGTTCAGCATCCAGGGTGTCCCAAACCGGTCGGTGAACATGGCGAAGCGTTCGGCCCAGAAGGTTTCGCCCGGCGGCATGGGGATATCGCGCGCGCCGTCGGACAGCGCCGCGAACACCCGGTCGAAATCGGTTGCGGACGGCAGCTCGATCTGGATGCGGAAGCCCTGAGGGCGTTCGTACATTTCCTCGGAATTGTCCGAGGCCATCATCAGCGTGTCGCCGAGGCGCATGGCAAGATTCATGACCAGGTCGTCCCCGCCCGGCATCCGCTCTTCCGGCGAGCCCGCATCCTTGTTCAGGAAGACCCCTTCGATTGTCCCGCCAAGCGTTTCGGCATAGTGGGTCATGGCCTCAAGGCAGTCACCCTGGAAGAACAGATAGAGCTGAGGTGTCATCATGCGTTGGTCTCTTTCTATGGCCGTCCGCCGCTGCAACCTCACTGACCTTGAACAGTCACAGGCCCTGCGATTACGCGCCGCATTGATCATTCCAATTTAAGTTGATACCAACCTATCATGACCGAGTCCATAGCCGAGCCGCTCGACCGCGAAATCGTCGTTCATGTCGCCGAGACCTGTCTGTGCCTGCACACGCAGCGCGCGGCGCGGGCGCTGGCGCGGCTGTTCGACAAGGCGCTGCGGCCCTTCGGGCTCAACAATGGGCAATTCTCGCTGCTGATGGCGCTCAACCGCTCCGAGCCGCCCTCGATCGGCGCTCTGGCGCCCTTCCTCGCCATGGATCGGACGTCCCTGACGGCGGCCCTCAAACCGCTGGAGCGCCGGGGGCTGGTTCGGATCAAGTCGGACAAGGCAGACCGACGCAGCCGCCTGGTCCAGATCACGGGGGAAGGTGTGGCGCTTCTTGAGGCGGCTCTGCCTACCTGGCGAGAGACCCATGCGCGGCTCGACGCGGCCCTTTCCGATGGCGCGCCGGACCGCCTGAGGGCCGATTTGCGGCAGGTTCCGCCTGTCGCGGCGGCGGTTGCCGTGTCTGGTGAAGAACAGATATCCGAATGAAATGCTCGTCGGACGGTGCAAGACCTCCCTCAGCGACATCGCAAACGGCGGCTCCGAGCCCAAAGTAACAAATGCTGCACCGATGATGAACGGCTGCCTTGGGGATTGGACAGGCCACTTTTCGATTGGGTCCGCCCTTGCTACTCTCCCTTCGAATGGTTTCATGGATTTCACGTTGTGATTGCTGCTCACGAAAACTACGCGACGTTGCAGACCGATCGGCTCGTCATGCGCGCACCAGATGAGCGCGATATTCCAGCATGGTTCATGCGAGCAACAGATCGCGAGTCCGCTTACCTTGCCGGCGATCCTATCCCTGCAAGCATTTCTGAAGGGAAACTATGGCTGACCAAGACTCTCGACAAAGCGGCGACCGGTGTGCGCCTTTTGTGGAGCATTGACGTTCGGCACGGGCCAAGCAGTATTGGAACAGTTGGCCTTTCTCTTAACGATCCGGGCATCAGTTTTGTGATCGGACGTGCTTTTTGGGGACACGGATACGCGACTGAAGCCGCCCGCGAAGTTCTGAGGTTCGCGTTCAGTGTGCGAGGCTTTTCAGAGGTCGGCTCCGAATTCGTTGTGGGGAACGGTGGTTCGCGTCGGGTTCACGCGAAGCTCGGCTTCCAGCATGTAGAAAGCTTCATAGATGAAAGCGACGGCGCAGATTGTGAGCGGCAAGTTCTATACAGACGCGTATTCGACAAACAGCCTTAAGCGGACAATCGGCTCCGTGAGACCAATGTCTGTATCGTCCCGCATAGCGGCGCTTCATCGCCGATGCGTCAGAACATTCAGCAGCTTGTCGGCCGGGTCGCGCAGAAAGAACCGGCGGACGCCCCAGGGCTCGTCGGTCATATCATAGACGATAGGAACCCCCTGGGCCTTTGCGCGGTCGTGGACCTCGTCGACGTCATCGACCTCGATCGACAGATCCGGAACCGGGGCGCCGGACCCGCCCTCCGACGCAAGGCTCATCTGCACGGGCATGGAGACGCCCGACGACAAAGTGACGATCCAGCCGAGGTCCATATTGACATCAAGATCGAACAGCGCCTGATAGAACTGGCGCAGCCCTGCGACGTCCGGGGTCTCGATGTCGACGACGATGCGAAGAACGGCCATGGCTATTTCCCCCCCGGTTGGCGGACCGCTTGCGAGGCACTCACGCCTGCTCCGCCTTCGGCCAATAGGTGGCGAAGCACCAAAGGTTGCCCTCCGGATCGCGGCAGGTGAACTCGCGGCTGCCGTAGTCCCGGTCAACCAGTCCTTCCTCGATCACGACGCCAGAGGCGGCCACCCGGGTGTACAGCGTGTCGGCATCCTCTACCGCAATGTACAGAGCCTTGCCGCCATCCTGCCCCGGATCCCTGCCGCCGAGATCGGTTCACCACCGCTCGGGTGCCGATGCGCAGCCTCCAAATCTCCAAGACCGGCTGTCATTCCTGTTCAGATCCAGGATGGATGACCGAAGCCGTTGCAAGCGGACTTATGAAGCCGGAAGGTTTCACGGCGACCACGGAACAGGCGTTGTGATTGAGGATGTCTTCGGCCGTGTTTCCGATGATCACGCCTCCAAGGCCCGTACGCGCAACCGTCCCCATGACAATCAAGTCTGCGCCAAGCCGCTGCGCCTCTTCGGCGATCACGGTCCGCGCATCGCCCTCGACCAGGCGCGGCGTGATGGTCAGATCGCGGCAGGCTTGATCCTTTTCAGCCTCCCGGATCAAGGCCTCCAAAGCGTTGTAGCGGATGGATTCAACCTCGCGAACATAACGCTGTGAGGCTGCGGCGGCGTCTGCCTGTGACGAATACGCCCGGACCAGCCCCTCCCCCACAGCCTGCCATGCATGCAGCGCGAACAGCATCCCGTCGGGGTGGTCCGTGAGGATGCCGGCGGTGCGCAGCACCGCGCGATTGAGACCGGCCAAGGTGTCCGGTTCAGCGGCATCCCAGTCGTCCACGTCCACGGCAGCAATCACCCTGCGGGGCGCAGGAGACGCCTGTTCCATCTGGAGCCAGACCGGACAGGGGCACTTGCGCAGCAAATGCTGGTCCGTGCTGGCCAGAAGGAAGCGCGGAAAACCCGCAAGCGGTTCGGCGGTCTTGACCACCAGATCGATATCGTCCCGCAGAACCGTGCGGATGATCTTGACAAAGGGCTTGCCGACCGCCACCTCAGGATCAGAGACCGGACGCTCACCCGCGCAAGCCAAGGCCGTCAGGAGATCTGCCTTGCGGTCGGACTGCAAACGCTCAAGCATGCGTTCAGGGCTCAAACCGGTTACCCGCGCCATGATCCCCAGATCGTTGGGCGGCGAGATGCACGACATGACCCGCAACTCAGCCCCATGTTGTTGTGCAAGCCGCGAAGCGGCGCGCAGACCTGGGAGATCGTCCGCTCTGCCGACAACCGCCAGAACGCGGCGCGGAACCGTCGGCATGGGCATGGCATCGCCGGTCAAGCGCTCAGTTCCTTCTGCCCATGGGGATCCTTCACGGCCGGGCCGGGGGGCGGGCCGCCACTCAATATCAGCCGCGCCGCGGCATCAGAGGCATCACGAAACGGCATGAGCACCAGATCGGCCTTGGCCTGAATGAGGCTCTCCGCAGTGGACTCCCGATGAGCCGCAACGGCGACTTTGCCTTCGTAACCGAGGTCACGGACAGTGCGCAGCAAGGCATGCCGGGCATCGTCATGAGTGAGACCGGTCTCATGCTCGGGAACAGCCATGACGAGCCATGACGCCGATTGGAGGGGCAAATGCGCAAGAAACTCCGGGTCGGTCGCGTCTCCAAAGACCACGTCGAACCCGTGCTCTCGCGCGTTGCGAACCGCGTCCGGACTGAAATCCACACCCAGAACCTTCAGACCGCCGTCCCGCAAGGCAGCTCCGATACCGAGGCCATACCGGCCAAATCCGAACAGCACCACGTCGCAGGTTTTGGCGACCGGCATCCCTCCGGCGGCTTCCGCCGAACCGGCGTTCTTGCGCTCGAAGATGCGCAAGGCAGGCTCCATCCAATCGTACAGGCTGTGGGAGTAGGTGATCATGTAGGTCGACGCCGCGATGGTCACCAATCCAACCAGGGTGACCAGCCCGAGAGAAGTCTCCGGGACGTGCCCGATCGCGACGCCCATCGCCATGAAAATGAGAGAAAACTCGCTGATCTGGGCCACTGTCAGACCCGCGAGGAAGCCGGTGCGCTTGCGGTACCCCATGGCACTCATGATCAAAAGGACGATCAGCGGATTGCCGATCAGAACGAAGAGGGAAAGGACGAGCGCCGGACCCACACTCTCGCCGAGAACCGACATGTCCAGAGACGCACCCAAGGCGATAAAGAAGAAGAGAAGCAAGAAATCGCGCAGCGAGGACAAGCGCGCGGAGATCGCTTCGCGGAAGGGCGTCGAGGCAAGGGAGACACCCGCCAACAGGCCACCCAATTCCTTGCCGAAGCCAAGGTAATGTCCCAGCGCAGCCAGAAGCGCGGCCCAGCCGATGGCAAAGGATACCAGGAGTTCCGGGGCACGGGACAACCGGGTGACAAGCGGGGTCGCGACATACCGGGTAAATACCGCAACGGCCACCAACATGGCCAGGCCATAGCCCAAAACCTTCAAAACATCCGTCAGGGCCGTATCGCCTGAGCCGCCGACCCCGATCGCGGACAGAACGATCATGGCGACCACAACCACCACGTCCTGAACGATCAGAAAGCCGAGCGCAATGCGGCCGTGGAGAGAATCTATTTCCCGCTTGTCCGACAACAGCTTCACGATGATGATCGTCGAGGAAAAAGTAAGCGCGACGGCCACATAGAAGGCTGGGAGTGGCGCAAGGCCGAGCGCAATGGCGATCAAAAAGCCGAACACCGTGGTGAAGATCACTTGTCCAAGCCCGGTTACCAAAGCCACCGGGCCGAGCGAGCGCACCAGCTTGAAGTCAAGCTTGAGACCGACCAGAAACAGAAGAACCGCAATCCCGAGTTCGGCGAGCAGGTCGATTTGCTTGTCGGAATGAACGATATCGAGCACGGAGGGACCGGCCACGATCCCCACCGCGATGAAGCTCACGATCAGCGGTTGACGCAGGAGAAGTCCCACAAAACCCAGACCGGCGGACAAGACCAGCAGAGCCGCGATCTCGTAGAAAATGTAACCTTCGATTGCCGCACCCATGGCATACCTCTGTTGCGCAACTCAACCAGACAGTTGCCGGAAATTGTTTGAAGATCAGGATTTTGGTCAGGCTGGGGACCGCCAACTTGGTGCGCGCGTCGCGCGCTCCTCGACGAAGGCCTCCAGATCCTTGACCGAGACCCGAAACTCCCTGCCAAGCTTCACCGCCCGAAGATCCTCGTTGTGGATCCAGGTGCGCACAGTCGGCTCGCCCACCTTCAAGAGTTCGGCAATCTCATGTGTCGTGAGAAACGGTTTGCTCAACATCACGGTATCAACCCAACGTCCCTGGCCTGACAGGCGGATGGCGCCTTGCTTGCGCCTCGTCAACGTATGTCAACCTATCTCAAAGGCCGTGATCAGCTGTGACTTAAATCAAACTAGGCTGAACCACGTATGATGCCGTCTGGGGGTATTCACCGAAGGTAATCTTGTTTTCTTACCGTCCGCGATGGGCCGGAAACCGCCTTGTCGGCTTGCCTTTCCATCCATGGGGCAGCGCCGCGCTTGACGCACGGGCTGCAGTTTGCCAAGAACATCCGAAACCTGAACCTTAGACGCCTGTTTTCGATCAAAGTGCATACGGACGGCCAGGACGGCCCAAACCATAGCCGGCGGCCTTGCAGATGAGGTTGGGAACAAACCAGATTTTTCGGGGGACCTCCTTCTGACCGCTGTCGAATCCCATCCGGCATCTCAACCGAAACCGTACAGCCGGACCCTCTCCTTTTCCGAACGTCTGCTGAGAACAGGAGCCATCGGCGCAGCCGGCCTTTGCCTTCTTCCGATGATTGCCGTGCTCGTTGCGGCGCTGCTTGGGTCAACGGACACGGTGGTGCAGTTGGCCGACACCGTGTTGTTGCGCTACACTCTGACGACGTTCGCCCTGATGATCCTGGTGGCGATCGGCACGGCTATCATCGGAACGGGCGCGGCATGGCTGGTCACGACCGCCCGCTTTCCGGGCGTTCGCGTCTTCGAGATCACGCTCGCCTTGCCATTTGCTTTTCCCGCTTATGTGATGGGCTATGCCTACACCGACTTCCTGGATCATCCGGGAGCCGTTCAAACCTTTTTAAGGGACTTCACCGGTTGGGGACCCCGGGACTACTGGTTTCCGGAAATCCGCAGCATCGAGGGGGCGGCGCTGATGCTGACCCTGGTGCTCTACCCATATGTCTATCTGCTGGCGCGCGCCGCATTCCTGCAAGAATCGGCGACGGCTCATTTGGCCGCCCGGTCCATGGGGCAAAGCCGGTGGGGAGCGTTCTGGAGGGTATCGCTTCCCATGGCCCGGCCCGCGATTGCCGGCGGCGTGCTGCTCGCCGTCATGGAAACCATCGCGGACTTCGGAACCGTGAGTTACTTCGGAATACAGACCTTCGCCACGGGGATTTACACCAGCTGGTTTGGCCTGGCGGACCGGGGCGCCGCCGCACAACTGGCCTTGTGCCTGCTGATGTTCGCCTTGTTCCTGGCCATTCTGGAGCGCATGCAGCGGGGCGCTGCCCGCAGCCACGGAGCCGGGAAAAAGTTCGAGCGTATCGAGCCGGTGACCCTGCGTGGATGGGCAAAATGGGGTGCGTTTGCCTTTTGCGGTTTTCCGGTCCTTTTCGGCTTCCTGCTGCCGCTCATCGTGCTGTTCGAAATGGCCCTCGGGTCCGAACAAAACCTGCTGTCGCGCCGGTACATCGGCTTCATTCAGAACTCGATCATGCTGGCCGGTGTCGCATCCCTGGTCACGGTCGCCGCCGCGATTGTCATCGCATTCCACCGCAGACTGTCTCCGGGCCCGACGTCTTCCGCAACGACATATATCGCCCGCATCGGTTATGCTGTGCCGGGCGGCGTCATTGCGGTCGGCCTGCTCGTGCCGTTCGCCGCGCTCGACAACTGGATCGACGCCTTGTCCGAATCCTGGTTCGGCATCGATACCGGCCTGATTTTTACCGGAACCATAACCGTCCTCACCATGGCGTATGTGGTGCGCTTCATGGCCGCGGCGTTGAATACGTATGATGGCGGCCTTGCAACCGTCAATCCGAACATGGACGCCGTTTCCAGGACACTGGGCGCTTCTCCCGCCAGCATGTTGCGCCGCGTTCATGTGCCGATGCTCATGCCCTCGGTGCTGACCGCGCTGTTGATCGTCTTTGTGGATGTCATGAAGGAACTTCCCGCAACGCTGATCATGCGCCCGTTCAACTTCGACACGCTGGCTGTTCAAGCGCATCGACTGGCGTCGGATGAGCGGCTAGGGGGGGCGGCCGTCCCGTCGCTGGTGATCGTTGCGGTTGGGTTGATCCCGGTGATCCTGCTTTGCAGGACCCTGGCGAAAAAGCCCGCCCCGCCCCGTTCAGCTCCATAAATCCATCGGACCCGTTACTTTGAGAGCTTCCGGGATACCGATTGAAGCGGCTTTGGGTGTTCAATCGGAACCTCGTCAACACTGGCCGATCTGTTCGTCCCGGCAAACAAAAAACCCTCCCGCCGGCGAGGCGGGAGGGTCTTTCAGCTCGGTGCGGATGGGATCCGCCAGGAATTTACTTCCAGCCAGCCTCGTTCAGAACGGTCTGCGCAGCACCGATGTTGTCGGCGATGTCCGCCAGATCGATGACATCAGGGCGGAAAATGCCAAGCTGGGCGACGGACGGGGCAAGACCAACGCCCGGCACGGCGGGATATTCGTCGTTGCCGGCAGAGAAGTACTGCTGGGCTTGCTCGGATGCCAGATACTCGAGGAACTTGATCGCGTTCTCCTTGTTCGGCGCATTCGCTGCGACACCGCCACCGGAGATGTTCATGTGCGCGCCGATGTCGTTCTGGTTCGGGAAGACCCAGCCGATCATGTCGAGGCTGTCGGACAGCCCATCCACCGGCTTGCGGATCGCGCGGGCGAAATAGTAGGTGTTCGACATGGCGATATCGCACTCACCCGACACGATGCCGCGGAGCTGATCGGTATCCCCGCCTTGCGGGTCACGCGCAAAGTTGCCAACCACGGCTGTTGCCCAGTCCTGGACCGCGTCCTGTCCCAAATGGGCGATCAGAGCAGCCACGATGTTCTGGGTGTAAACGTTGGTGGACGAGCGGATGCAGACCTTGCCGGCATATTCCGGCTTCGCCAGATCCTGATAGGTCAGCGGCGGGTTCTCAACGTCGTTCTTGTCATAGAACAGGATGCGGGACCGCTGGGAAAAGCCGAACCACTGATTGTTATCATCTTGAAGATACGCCGGGATCGCGGCTTCCAGAACGTCGCTCTCCACCGGCTGAAGCAGGCCGAGGTCCTTGGCACGGGTGAGACGGACGGTATCGACGGTCAGGAAGATGTCGGCCGGGCTGTTCGCACCTTCGGCTTCCATGCGAGCGATCAATTCGTCGGCATTGCCTTCGATCCGGTTGATCGTGATCCCCGTCGCATCCTCGAACTCGGAATAAAGCCGGTCGTCCGTGTCGTAGTGGCGCGAGGAGTAGAGGTTAAGTTCACCGGCAGCCAGCGCCAGTGGAGACGCTGCGAGCAGCATAGCACCGGCCAGGCCGGCGCGCGCGATGGTAGAGCAAAAGGTCGGCATGGGTGTCTCCCTTGATGAATTTATGGCGGATCATTTATGACCCGCACACTCAAGTATCCGATCCACCCCATGGGTCAAGAAAAATCGGACTATTTGCCTCAACTTTAGAACCATTCTTAAGTATATGATTTCGCAAGGTTCAAAGGAGTTCCGCAAGAAGGGGATTGGGATACTGGCGGGTAATGCTGACGCCGTAAAACCGTTCGACGAGGCCAGGAAGTATGCCTGCCTCGACAAGCGCCCCCGTTTCGAGTTCATCCTGCACCACAATCGGAGGCAGAACGCCCAGGCCACTGCCCTCGCGCACCAAAAGACGCATCATCGCCATGTCATCCACTTCGGCCGCAATGGAGGGCGTGAGATCCATGCGGGCGATTAGCGAGTCAAAACCAACACGAACCCCGCTTGCCCGGGTCGGCAGAATGAGCGGACCAACGGCCAGATAATCCTCGATGCCCTTCTGTTCCTGCAATAACGCCGGAACACCAATTAGACTGACGGGCTGCTGGTCGAGGGCGTGGACAACGAAGGGGGTTAACGCGTCCGCTTCCGGCGGCGTGTTCGTCAGCACAAGATCCAGTTGCAAGGCTTCGAGCGCCGAATAGAGCTCCGCCGCGCTTCCGGACCGCAACACAACTTCGACATCCACCCGGCCCAGAACCGGCCTCAAAAAGCCCAGCTGGAAGTTTCGCGACAGGGTCGAGAGCGCTCCGATGCGCAAAGCCTGACGCGCCCGCCCCGTCTGCTTGAGTGTCGCGAGCAATTCATCGCCAGCCGAGAAGATCCGGTCTGCATGGGCCAGGGCGATACGCCCGGCTTCCGTCAGATGAAGGGCCCGGCCACGCCGCTCAAACAGGGTCTGCCCGAGGCGGTCCTCCAGCAGACGGATCTGTGAGGACAACGCGGATTGGGAAACATTCAGCCGCTCCGCAGCCCGTGTCAGATGGCCTTCATGGGCGACAATTTGAAAATAACGCAGGTGCTTGAAATTGAGATCCGCCATATCGTTCTTATTAATAGAACGATATGTGATAAACAATCTATTTTTTAAAACATTCTCATCAGGGTAATTGCGTCCTCACGACACATTCCGAGGACCAACGCATGTTACTCAACCTGTTCCCGCTGCTTGCCCCCCTGAGTTTTCTAACCGCGGCTCTTCTGTATTCCCGCCAACCGGGACGGCTCACCACCCAGTCCATGCGGATCGGCGAGATTGCGGCCCTGGCCGCTTTGGGCATCTCCATTTTGTGCGCCATCCTGCTGTTCACCTCCGGTCCGGGCCAAAGTGTTTTGCTCGGCGTATTCGGAACCGGTTTTCAGGTCAAACTCGACGCCCTCAGCGTGACCATGCTGGTTCTGGTCTCGTTCGTGGGTTGGGTGGTCTTGCGCTACTCAGCCACGTATCTGGACGGCGAGGAACGGCAAGGTGCCTTCATGGGCCTGATGTCCGGGGCCCTTGCCTCCGTTCTCTTTCTGGTCACCGCCGGAACTCTGTTTCAGCTGATCGCCGGCTGGATGCTCGCGGGCGCGTTTCTGCACAGGCTTTTGCTGTTCTATCCCGAGCGGCCGGGCGCCCAACGGGCGGCGCGGAAAAAGACCCTCGTGTCCCGCGCGGCGGATGCATCGCTGATTGTCGCCGCGATCCTGCTTGCGATCGGCTACGGCACCCAGAACATCGCGACGATCCTGGATGCCGCCCGTTCGGGTTCGGTTCCCGCGGAAGCTTTGTTCGCCACAGGTTTCCTGGCATTGGCGGCAATCCTGAAATCCGCGCAACTCCCGCTGCACGGTTGGCTGACGGAGGTCATGGAGGCTCCGACGCCGGTCTCGGCTCTGCTTCATGCGGGATTGATCAATGCCGGTGGTTTCCTGATTATCCGGTTTGCCGATGTCATGATCCAGGCGCCTGGGATCCTGGCCGCATTGGCTCTGGTCGGCGGTCTGAGCGCCCTGTTCGGCGGGCTCATCATGCTCACACAAAGCGCGGTCAAAACCTCGCTCGCCTGGTCCACCATTGCCCAGATGGGCTTCATGATCCTGCAATGCGGTCTGGCGCTGTTTCCCTTTGCCCTGCTGCACATCGTGGCACACTCGCTCTACAAGGCTCATGCCTTCCTCTCGTCGGGAACGGCGGTGAATGCGGTGACAGAGGCGAAAAAGCCCGGACCTGTCGCCATTCCCAATGCCGCCGCGGTCGGCAAGGCCTTCGCCCTGGCGATCGGTATCTTTTTGGCGATCGGTTTTGCCTTCGGTTTTGCAGGCAAGTCTCCTCAGGCCATCGCCCTGGGCGCGATCCTGATCTTCGGTGTCGCCTACCTGATTGCCCAGGGTCTGGCCGATGCCGCGCCGAAAGACCTGACGCTGAGAACGCTGATCTATTCCCTGGCCGCGTCCGTGAGCTACTTCGCGCTCCAAACCGGCGCAACCTTCGTCATGCAAGGCACGGTTCCACCGCCTCCGGCACCGGACAATCTCGAATGGGCTGTCATCATCCTGGCCGTCGTCAGCTTCGGAGGGGTCGCCCTGGCCCAAGCCCTGCTTCCGCTCTGGTCGTCTCATCCCACTGCCGCCGCTTTGCGTGTGCATATCGCCAACGGCCTCTACCTGAACACCGCTTTCGACCGCCTGATTGGCGGTTGGTCAAAGAAACAAAACGCCTGATCCGGCCCGCCTGAACCTGGAGATCCGATATGACCCAACAATTCGATATCCTCGACTTCGACCGGGCCACGCTGCGTGCGGCAGCCGATCACGCCGGCCGGATGATCCCGCCCGTTTGGCCGCTTGCTTCGTCTGTCGCCGTCAATCCTTTCCTCGGCCAAACCGGCGAAACGCTGGCTGAAGCCGGCACACGGCTTGCCCGGATCGCGGACATTCCGGTAACCATGCCGCGCAGCTGGTACAAAAAACAGATCGAAGCCGGCGCGATCACGGACTTTGACCTGGAAGCGGCGCTCGGGTCCACGATCCATGCCGGCAAGCCCGACAGCATCGAAGCCCTGAAAGCCGCACTCGATGCAACGCCGGCATGCCGGGCACCGCTTCCAACCATGGCCGACCTTGCCTCAGAAATCAGTGGCACGGACTGGACTGGATTGATCGCGGACCGCATCGGCGTATGGGCCGGCAGCTACTTCGACGAGGGGCAGGCCCTCTGGGGGCTCTCGAAGCGGAAGACCGCCTGGTCAAGCTGGCGTGCCTATGCCACTCACGATCTGACGCCGGAGATCCAGGGATTGAAACAGTTCGGATCCCAGGTCTCCGATGCCCCGAACCTGACGGCAGATGCGCTGGCCGTCGCGGCGCGGGAACTCGATCTGTCGCCGGACGCATTGGAAAACTATTTCCACCAGTTACTTCTGACCACTGGCGGATGGGCGCAATACGCACGGCACCTGTTGTGGAAAGCGGAACTCGCCGGTCGGACGGATGGAACCTTGACCGATCTGCTCAGCATCCGGCTGTTCTTCGAGCTGGCGCTCTTCCGGCAATATAAGAATGAAGTGGCTGATGCCTGGTGCGACATCCAGCAAGCGCATGCGGAATCCTTCGCCGCGGATCCGGACCTGATTATCAACGAGATCTTCCAGTGCGCCGCGGAACGGGCCCAGCAGCGGGATCTGTCTGCGCGGCTGGGGCAGCCAATGACGGCCGAAACGGCGAATGCGCGTCCGTCGCTCCAGGCGGCGTTCTGCATCGATGTCCGCTCGGAGGTTTTCCGGCGGGCGCTCGAAGCGGTCAACCCGTCGATCCGCACGCTCGGCTTTGCGGGGTTCTTTGGTGTGTTCGCCAATCACAAGGAGTTCGCCTCCGATATTGAGGAACTCAGGCTGCCGGTTCTCCTCAACCCTACGGTCACGTCTTCGGCCTGCTCGCATGACGCGGAAAGCCAGAAAAAGGATCACCAGAACAGGATCGCCTCCAGAGCCGTCCGGGCCTGGGGCCGGTTCAAGCAAGCCGCTGTTTCGTCCTTTGCCTTTGTCGAGGCGGCCGGGCCGATCTACGCCGGCAAATTGGCGCTCAGCGCTCTGGGGAGGGGCGACAAGGACAAGGCGGCAGCTCCGAAACCACAATTCGATCCGTCACTGGACGAGGCGACGAAGATTGCTTCCGCCGAAACAGTGTTGCGGGCCATGTCGCTGACGGATGGCTTTGCTCCGCTGATCGTCCTGGCAGGTCACGGCGCCAATGTCGTCAACAACCCGCATGAAAGCGGTCTGCATTGCGGCGCGTGCGGGGGCTATTCCGGCGAAGTCAACGCCCGCCTTCTTGCGAGCCTGCTCAACGACAAAGCCGTTCGCACCGGTCTTGCCGGCAGGGGAATTGTCATCCCGAGCGATACGGTGTTCATCGGCGCTCTTCACGACACCACGACCGACACCATGACCCTGTACGATCAGGATCTGGGACCGCGGATGCCGAAACAGGCGCTCGATCAGGCCCGCACCTGGTTTGCCGAAGCCGGCCGGGTCGCGCGTGGCGAACGCTCCAAAACCCTGCCCCGCTCGACCTCCGCGGAGGATATCGCCAAGCGCGCCAAGGACTGGGCGGAAACCCGGCCGGAATGGGCCCTCGCGCGGTGCAAGGGGTTCATCGCCGCCCCACGCTCGCGGACCAGCGGCAAGTCACTCGAGGGCAGGGCTTTCCTGCATGACTACGATTGGCACCTGGACGAACCGAACGGCTATCCGGTTCTGGAACTGATCATGACCGCTCCGGTGGTCGTGGCAAGCTGGATCAGCCTGCAGTATTACGGCTCCACAGTGGCCCCGCAGGTTTTCGGGTCCGGTAACAAGCTGCTGCACAATGTGGTCGGCGGGCTTGGCGTGCTTGAGGGCAATGGCGGCCCGTTGCGCGCAGGTCTTGCCTGGCAGTCGGTTCATGACGGAACGGAGTTCATCCACGAACCGCTGCGCCTGTCGGTCTGCATCGAGGCGCCCGTATCGGCGATGACCGACATTTTGAACAGGCATCCGGATGTCCGCGCCCTGTTCGACAACGGCTGGCTGCACCTGTTCGCCCTCGACGATCACGGGCGGATGGCGCAGCGCTATACCGGTAACCTGACCTGGGCATCCGTCGCAGCCGACGAGCTTGCCGCCGCAGCGTAGCAGAGCGCATCGGGGACCACGCCAGTCAATCAGTGTCCACAGGTGCGGGAGCGGTTTTACCAAACCGCTCCCGCAAAGCCGCACACGGGTCGGGACGTTCGATGGCTGGCGTCAGCCAGACATAGTCGGCGGGGCTGTCCGATAGCGCGGCAACGGCTTCATCCCGCGTCATTTCCGGGTCCACCTCCCGCATCAACACCGCCAGGACCCGTCCGTCCGCCGCCTGCAGATAAAGGGGAACGCCCAGGTCCCTGCGCACATGACCATTGCCTGCAATCAGCACAGCCGGGCCGGTGTCCGGTGTCTGCCGGAGCGCATCGGCAAGATAGGCGTCGCGGTAGCGTTGGACGGCGGCCATATTCGGCAAGGCAGCGACCGGTAAAAGGTCACAATGGGCCGATTGAATCTCCGCCTTCAACGCCTCGTCCGCTTTCGTGGACAAAGGCACCGACAAACGCAGACTTTCCAGAAGTCCCTGATCCAGCGCATCAAAGCCGGCGCGGCTCACCGCCCGGGTTGCGGCCCGCCCTGGCAAGCCATGAGCAAGCACGGCTCCGCCCGCCAACGCAGCCTCGAAGACCGGAGCGTAGATGTCAAAATCGGGCCAGCCGCTGTTTTGCCAGTCGACCGTTTCGGCAAGGGAGTCCGGCGTCCGGTCCGGCAAGCGGGCGAAACTCTCCAGCGCGGGCGCCTGGTCCGCCGACAGCATCTCGACCACCAAATGAAGGCCGGTTCCCGATGCCAGTTTATCGACAATCCAGCCTTGAAGCTGGTGATGCACCGGATTGTCGTGAACCTCTCCGGCCAAAACGAACCGTGCGGTCCTCAAATCGGCGAGCATGGCGCTGGCAGAGACAAAGGACTGCGACCCAACGGACCATATCCGGCCAACAGCGAGATCTCCGGGAACCGCCTCATCCACGACCCATGTCTTCCATGGGCTTCCTGCAAGCGCCGGACCCGTGAAAAGGGCCAGTGCAAGCACCGGCCCCAGAAAGCCTTTGAACATTGGCAGCGCCCCCTGATTGTTTTCAAATCTTCGCCATACACGGCGCAGAACCCAATCAGATAGCGCTTCTGTCCGGCAAAGCGATGGCCGCCGTGTGCGCGTGATAGGACGTCAGGGACACAATCGGTTCCCCGCCTTTGCGGACGCGGATTTGCGGGACGGTGACCCGGCGAATTGGTTTTTGGGCGCTCATCGCTCGATCTCGTGTTTCAGCTTCATGTCAGGTATGGGCAGGATCAACCGGCGGCCTGGATCACCGCCTGATCGATCAGCAGAACAGTCCCGAACCGGACCGCCAACAGTATGACGGCCGGCCGTTCCAGGAGTTCGTCGGCTTCGCCCAGGGTTTCGGCATCCCGGATGTCGATGGTTTCGACTTTGCCAAGGCTCGCCGTGCGCAAAACGGATTCGATCACCGCCTTGATCTGCGAAACGGTCTTCCCGTCGGCGGCCGCCTGTCGTGCCGCATCCAGAGACCGGCTCAGGACCGGCGCCCCGCTCCGTTCCCCTGTTGTCAGCCGGACATTTCGCGAGGACATCGCAAGACCATCCGGCTCGCGCACTGTCCGATGCGCCACGATCTCAACCGGCATGTCCAAATCCCGGACCATTTGCCGTATGAGCGTGAGCTGCTGATAGTCCTTTTCCCCGAACACGGCAACATCGGGCTGCACCACATTGAACAGTTTGGTGACCACCGTTGCCACCCCACGGAAGTGACCGGGCCGCAAAGCGCCTTGCAAGATCCCCGAGAGCTCGGGAACATCCACATAAGTGCCGCCATTTTCCCCGTACATTTCTTGCGCATCCGGCAGGAAGACACCGTCGACATCAAGCTCGCGCAACAGCGCGAGATCCCGGTCGGTATCCCGAGGGTATGTCGAGAAATCCTCGTTCGGGCCGAATTGGGTCGGGTTCACGAAGATCGACACGATGACCTTTTCGGCGCGCCGCTTCGCCTCTTCGACCAAAGCTAGATGGCCGTCATGCAGATAGCCCATTGTGGGGACCAGCGCGATGGACCGGCGCGCGCGCCTGTATCCAGCCGCGAGCGCCCGGATTTCCTCCTTGGTCGGACAGACCAGCATGTGCGTTTCTCCCGGCACCGGTTTTTCCGGTGTTGTGTTCGTTGACGTTTTTTCGCGGGCGCAACATAAGCGGACAACCGGCCCGGGTCCACAAGACAATCGGCAAGCGCCGCACCCCTTCCAACGTAGACCGGATCGGGCGCCTGGGGCGGAAATTCTTTCAAACCACTTGCGGCCATGAGATAGGAGAACGGACGGTTTCCGCTTACTGGTTCCGGTAGAGTTTTGCCCCATGACCCAAAAGAAATTGAGCTTGAGCCAATTGCGCGCCCTTGAGGCCGTTGCCCGCACGGGCAGCTTCTCCGCGGCCGCGAAGGAACTCGGCGTTTCGCAGCCCTCGATATCCAACCAGGTTCAAGCAATCGAAAGCCGTTTCAAAACCCGGCTGGTTTCCAAGTCCGGGTACACAACATCCCCGACGGCGGCACTCAGCGGACTTTTGCCCCGGGTCAGGGCCGTCCTGTCGCTATGTGACGATCTGGAAAGGGATCTGGAAAGCCATCTCACGCTGACCGCGGGGGAACTGCGGATCGGTTATTCAACCTATCAGTTGGCTATTCCCCGGATTTCCCATTTCATGTCGCTCCACCCGGATGTGGCCATTGAAGCGCGCGCCATGGCGACAGAAGACCTGCTGGATCTGCTGGATGAAGGTTTGATCGATATCGGTTTCATAACGGGCAAGGAGATCCCGAACCAGTTGGCCGGTCAGAAACTGGTGACAACCCGGATCGTCCTGGCCGCTCCGCCCGATCATCCCCTGGCCCAGAAAAGTCCGATCGATTGGGCAGATGTCGAAGGCGTTCCCCTGATCCAGCGGGAGGGAGCTTCGGGAACCCGCAAGATCTTCGACGGCGCAGCGAAAGTCGCTGGGGCAGTCCCGAAAACGATCCTGGCCTTGGGGTCATGGGGATCCATCGCCAGCCTCATCCGGTCGGGTATTGGCCTCGGCGTTGCCATGGAAGCGGAAATTTCGGACAGGGACGGCTGTGTGCCCGTCCCCATCAATGATCCGGCATTAACGGCCACCCATTTCGTGGTGTGCCAGAAGGACATGGCGCGCGTCGCAGCCGTGCAGGCCTTCATGAGAACGCTTCCGCAGGGTATTTGACACTTCTGTGTCAACCGTTAATCTATAATTAAATATTATAAATATGCGTTTTTCATAAAATCGTTATACAAGATCGGCTTATAGACGGCGCTGTCATTCCTTTCAGGGAGCTTCGCTATGCCGTTCAAATCTGTTCTTCTGTCGGGCGCTGCCCTGGCCGTATTGGCCAGCCCTGCACTCGCAAACTGCCCGCCAGTCACTGTTTCAGACATGCAGGGACTGTCCACCGACTATCCGCAGCAGTTTGAACTGGCGGAATTCGAAGAGAAAGCCGCCTGTGCGCTCACCTTCTCGCAAAACCCGGCGATTGCCGACCTGAACAGCCGGATCACAGGCAATGGTGACCTTGGCGATGTCGCCGAGCGCCTTCCGGCCGAACCATTGGTCGTGGTGCCCTACGACACTATCGGCAGCTACGGCGGAACGATCACGGGTCTGTCACGCGGGACCGAATCCGGGACTTCCGACCTCCTTTCGATCCGTCACGTCAATCTGGTGCGGTATTCCGACGACCTGCAGACCATCGTGCCGAACGTCGCCAAGTCGTGGTCCTGGAATGATGATTTCACCGAGTTGACGTTTGAACTGCGCGAGGGTCACAAATGGTCCGATGGCGCGCCGTTCACGGCCGAAGACATCACCTTTTGGTACCATGACGTGCTGATGAACCCGAACGTCATCGAGAAGGCTCCGGGCCGCTGGCTGTTCGACGGCAAGCCGGCGACGGTCGAAGCGCTTGACGCGACCACCGTGAAGTTCACTTTCCCGGTCGCCCAGCCAAATATCCTCAACCGTTGGGCCATCGACTACGGCCAGACATTCCTGCCGAAGCACTTCCTCGGCAAGTATCTGGACAAGTACAATGCTGATGCGGCGGCCCTTCGCGCAGAACACGGCTTTGCCAACGAGGCGGACGCTGTGAACTTCTTCTATGGAAATTCCGATTGGAAGGACGTCCCCTCGCCGCTGATGAAGGACGGCGAAAAGGTCAATGCCATTGGCGTGGCCGTCAAGCCGACACTGGAATCCCACATCGTTGTCGAGGAAAACACGGAAGGGCGGAGACTTGTCGCCAACCCGTATTTCCACATGGTCGACACGGTCGGGAACCAGTTGCCCTACATTTCCGAAATCAATGAGGAATATGTTCCCGAGCGGGAAGTCGTGAACCTGCGGATCATGAACGGCGACGTCACCTGGAAACAACAGGCGATGCAGCTGAATGACTTCCCCCTGCTGAAAGAGAACGAGGCGAAAGGCAACTATACGGCCGCTCTTGCCCCGACACTTGGCCAGACCCCTTTCTACAGCTTCAACCGCACCCACAAGGACCCGGTCTTGCGCGAAATCTTCGCCGATCCGCGCTTCAGCCAGGCATTGTCCATGGGTCTCAACCGCGACGAGATCAACGAGATCGTCTATCTCGGCCAGGGCAAACCATTGCAGACGGCCGCTGCCGAGCACGTCACCGTGCCGTTCCTGTCCGAGGACGACCTGTCCGTCTTCATCGACCACGACCCGGCCAAGGCAAATGCGCTGCTGGACGAAATGGGCCTTGCCCGCGGCAGCAATGGTATCCGCCAACGCCCGGACGGAAAGCCGCTCGCAGTCCGCATCGTCTTTGCAAGCCAGGGCACCGCGTCGCAATTGCACGAACTGACCGCCGGCTATTGGTCGGATCTCGGACTTCAGGTGGATGTCCGCGAGGTCACCTCCGACGAATACCGCGCCGCCGCAAACTCCAACGACGTTGATCTGATGACGTGGAAGAATGACGGCGTATCGGGCCCGAATATCAGCCAGGACGCAACCGACGCCTTGTTCCCGGGCGATCCATTCAATCCGAAAGGCCATGCCGAATGGGCAAGATGGATCGAAACCAACGGCGCACAGGGCATTGAGCCGCCGGCGGACATCAAGCGCCTTTTCGAAGCCGCATCCGAGTTTACCCAGCATCCGCTCGGCTCGGAAAAAAGCAACGAGCTCGGCGCGGAGATCATGAAGATCCATCTGGACAACATGATCAAGATCGGCGTCGTCTCGGAGATCCCGGAGCCTTACGTTTACACGAACGCGCTCAAGAATGTTCCGCCTCTGACAGCGAAAGCCTACGACTATTACTGGACCTATCCATACCGGCCCCAGCAATGGTTCCTGGACCAGTAAACAGAAACTGACAGACCGGGTCCGGGGCGGCTTTTGCCCCGGATCCGGATGGCCCCGCGCTGAAAGGCAGGCTCGCAGGCGATCCGGGCCGCTGATTTCAGTCGGTTGAAAGCGGAACCAGCAAGTTCCGCGTCGAGTGGCGGTAGAAACCCGCGTGCGGGGAGAGGTCCGATGCTGCGTTTCGTGCTTGAACGCCTGGTCGGCATGGCCATCACGATGCTGCTTGTATCGATGATGGTCTTTGTCATCATGGAATTGCCCCCCGGAGACTATGCCGACCGGTATGCGTTCCGGAAGTATTCAGGGACCGGCGTCTCCGTCACGGAAGCCGATGTCCAGGCCATTCGTGTCGAGCTCGGTCTCGATCAGCCCATGGTGGTGCGATACTTCGACTGGATCGGCGGCATTGTCCTGCACGGCGATTTCGGGCAGGCCTTCGCGTTCGAAACATCGGTTGTCAACGTGATCGGCGACAAGGTTTGGCTGACGCTGGCGATCCTGTTCACCACCCTCATCATCACCTACGTTATCTCCATCCCAATCGGGATCTACGCGGCGGTCAAGCGCGGATCGGCAGCGGATTACGGACTGACGATCTTCTCCTATCTGGGGCTGGCCCTGCCCAACTTCCTGCTGGCGCTCATTCTTCTATATTTTGCGAACCGATGGTTCGAGGCCGATATTGGCGGCTTGTTTTCGTCCCAGTACAAGGATGCGCCCTGGTCCCTCGCCAAGCTTTGGGATTTGGTCGCGCATTTGTGGCTACCGGCCGTTGTCCTTGCCTGGTCGGCCGTCGCCTATCAGATCCAGACCATGCGCGCGACGATGTCGGACGAGTTGAACCGGCTGTCCGTGACCGCCGCTCGGGCGCGCGGCGTACCTGAGGGCAAACTCCTTTGGAAGTATCCGGCCCGCCTGGCGATCAATCCGGTCGTCTCCACCATCGGCTTTGATGTCAACCGGATCTTTTCGGAGTTGCCGATCGTGGCCGCCGTGCTCGGATTGACGGAGCTCGGTGAATTGCTCCTGCGCGCCTATCTCGATCTCGACATGTATGTCGCCGGGGCAATCCTGCTGCTTTTGACCTTCATAATCGTCTTCATGAATTTCATCTCGGACATCCTGCTCGCATGGCTGGATCCGCGGATCAAATTGGGAGCCTGAGCATGAGCGATGTGACGCCCGACAAGCTCAACACGGCCGACGAGCGCGAGCGGCAGAAGCGCCTGAAATACTACTCCGCTTCTCAATGGACACTGATCTGGTGGCGCTTCCGCAGGCACCGCACCGCGATGATTGCAAGTGCGATCCTGGGACTAATGGCATTGATGGGGGTCTTCGCCGAGTTCGTCGCCCCCTACGGCCCGACAACCCGCGACGCCCGGTATCTTGACGGCCCGCCGCAGATCCCGATGTTCTGCGACCAGAATGGTTGCTCCTGGCAGCCGTTTGTCCATGGGGTGACGACGCAGCGGGACCCAGTGACCCTCCGCTCGGTTTCGGTTCCTGATCCGGAAAGCCGGATCTACGTTGTTCTCTTCCCAGCCGGCGAAGATGTCGAGCTTCTGGGTTTCATTCCCACCAACCGCCACCTGTTCGGCCTGGACGACCCGGATGCCAAGCTTCACATCTGGGGAACGGACAGCCTCGGGCGGGATGTGTTCTCGCGGACCGTTTACGCGACAAGAACATCGCTTTCGATCGGCGTTCTTGGCGTTCTCATATCGTTTGTCCTGGCTTTGATGATCGGCGGCGTGGCCGGTTATGCCGGTGGCATGACCGATAACGTCATCCAGCGCGGGACCGAAGTTGTCCGGGTGGTCCCGATCATTCCGCTTTACATGGGTCTGTCGGCCGCCATGCCGAAGGAATGGTCGACCACCCAAGTCTATTTCACAATGACCCTGATCCTGGGGTTGTTCGGATGGCCCACGCTTGCGCGCCGGATCCGTTCGCAGTTGCTATCGATCCGGGGGGAGGACTATGTGGTGGCCGCCAGGCTCGCCGGCGCCCGTCCGAGCCGGATCATCGGTCACCATATGCTGCCCAGTTTCACCGGTTTCATTATCGTCGATCTGGTGATTTCCTTCCCCTACATGATTCTCGCGGAAACCGCGCTGTCCTTTGTGGGCCTCGGCCTGCGCCCGCCGACCGTCTCATGGGGCGTTTTGCTGCAAGAGGCGCAATCGGTCCGGGTCATCGAGCAGACGCCCTGGCTGTTCATTCCGGCCGCTTTTGTCGTGGTCGCGGTCCTTGCCTTCACCGTGATCGGGGACGGTCTGCGCGACGCTGCCGACCCCTACAGCGAAGCCCGATAGGAGACCGGCCATGCTCAGCGTCAAAAACCTGTCCATTTCCTTTGATACGGACGAGGGCCGGATCACGCCGGTGCGCGATGTGAGTTTTTTCGTGCCTCAGGGCAAGACACTCGGCATTGTCGGAGAAAGCGGATCAGGCAAGTCGGTGTCGACCAAGGCCCTGATGCGGCTGCTGCCCGGCAATGCCAAGCTTTCGCCCGAGAGCGAGATCTTGTACCGCACAAAGACCGGACATGAGCTGGCGATCCATAGCCTCAAGCCGAGCTCGCGGGAGTTGGGCCGGTTGCGCGGCGGGGAAATCGGCATGATCTTCCAGGAACCGATGGCCAGTTTTTCGCCCGTCTACTCGGTCGGAAACCAGATGATGGAGGCGATCCGTCTGCACCGCGGCGTGGGCAAAGGGGAAGCGCGCGCGATCGCGTTGGACATGCTGAACCGGGTTGGCATTTCCAATGCCGCCCATCGGATTGACCAATATTCCCACGAGATGTCGGGCGGAATGCGTCAAAGGGCGATGATCGCGCTGGCGCTGTCGGCCGGGCCGGCTCTCCTGATCGCCGACGAGCCGACGACGGCGCTTGATGTGACGATCCAGGCGCAAGTGCTCGAATTGATGCGGGAACTCCAGCAGGATCTGGGGATGTCGATGATCTTCATTACCCATGACCTCGGCGTGATCGCCCAGATCGCGGATGAAGTTGCGGTGATGTATCTCGGCACCATTGTCGAACGCGGCGCAACCCGGGACGTCCTGCGGGCACCCAAACACCCCTATACGCAAGGCCTTCTCAAGGCCATCCCCAGCATCAACACGCTGCAGCAGCGCCTCAACCCGGTCCCCGGCGATATTCCGAGCCCTAGCGAACGGCCCTCAGGCTGCCCTTTCCACACCAGATGCCCGGACGCGATCGCGGGTGTGTGCGACCGGAAACCGCCGCGCGAGATTGCCGTGTCGCAGACCAGCGCCGTGCGCTGCTGGCTACATGACCAGGATGCGAGGAACGCCGCATGACCCGTCCGGTTCTGATCGAAGTGAACAACCTCGAAGTGCGCTTTCCCATTCGGAAGAAAAAACTGTTCGGATCAGACATCCAGGAGCTTCGCGCCGTCGATGACGTGAGCTTCACCATCAAACGCGGGGAAACGGTCGGGCTGGTCGGCGAATCCGGATCCGGCAAGACAACCGTCGGCCGCGCGATCCTGCGTGCAATTGACCCGACCTCCGGCGAGGTGATTTTCCATACGCCGAAGGAAGACACCGATCTTGCAAACATCGGGGGAGAAGACCTGCGAAAATTCCGGCAGCACATGAACATGGTCTTTTCCGAGGGCCCCGTTCGGTTGTCTTCCATGGCCGCGGACCGGCTCCGGCTCTTCCGCAGCAAAATGAGCCTGGTGTTCCAGGACCCCTATTCCTCGCTCAATCCGCGCATGACCGTCCGCGACATCATCGCCGAACCGCTGGTTGCTTCGGGGATGATGACCGATCGCGCCGCCATCGACGAACGGGTCCGGGACATCGCTGAACGCTGCAAGCTGAATCTCGAGCACCTGCGCCGGTTTCCCCATGCCTTTTCAGGCGGTCAGCGGCAGCGCATCTGTATCGCCCGTGCCCTGGTCTCCCGGCCGGACTTCGTGGTTTGCGACGAGAGCGTTTCGGCATTGGATGTTTCGATCCAGGCCGAAATCGTCAACCTTTTAAAAGACCTTCAGGACGAGATGGGCGTTGCCTTCCTGTTTATCGCCCATGATCTTTCCGTTGTCGCACAGATGAGCCACCGGGTTGCCGTCATGTATGTCGGCAAGTTCGCCGAGTACGCTCCGACCGAGAAGCTGTTCTTCTCGCCCAAGCATCCCTACACATATGCCCTCTTGTCCGCTGTCCCGAGGGCAGATCCAGATGCGGCATTCAATCCGATCAAGCTTCAAGGCGAGATTCCCAATCCGCTGGACGCACCGACCGGTTGCCGGTTTTCAACCCGTTGCCCCTATGCAACCGAGCGATGCTCGGCGAATGTCCCCGAGTGGCGGGAAATCGAGCGCGATCACTTCGTTGCCTGTCACTATGCCGAGGACTTCAACTTCACACGCCCCAAGAGCCAAAACTGAATGACCAAGACCCCTTACGACGTCGCCATTGTCGGCGCGGGCATTGTCGGCCTCGCCCACGCCCTCGCCGCTGCCAAACTCGGAAAGCGTGTGGTGGTGATCGACCGCGACGCATCGGCCAACGGAGCCTCCATTCGCAACTTCGGTTTTGTCACGGTGACCGGTCAACAAGCCGGCGATTGCTGGAACAAGGCCGCCCGCAGCCGCCAGATCTGGGCGGACGTTGCGGACAAGGCGGGAATTCCTGTCCTGCAGCGGGGCATGACGATGACAGCCCGGTTGCCGGAATCCGAATCCGTGATCGACGCCTTCCTGAAGACCGAGATGGGCACGGGCTGCGATCGCCTCACACCCTCTGAGGCGTGCGAGCGGGTTTCGGCCCTGCGCCGGGACGCCATTTCCACCGCTCTCTATTCTCCCCATGAGGTGCGCGTCGAATCGCGAAAGGCATTGCCACGTCTGGCCGCTTGGCTCGAAGAGGTGCACGCGGTCGACTTTCTTTGGCAAACCAGTGTCCACGCTGTCTCCACGCCGAGGCTGGACACATCGCGCGGTCCGCTGGCCGCCGAGACGGTTGTCGTTTGTCCGGGCGATGACCGGATCACTCTGTTTGCGGACCGGATCGCCCCCTATCAGGTCACCCGGTGCAAACTGCAAATGCTTCGCGTGACCCCGCAGCGTCCCGTGGACCTGGGCACGGCGGTCATGTCCGATCTGGGCCTCGCCCGCTATCTCGGTTATGCGGAACTGCCCGAAGCCGCGGCCCTTAAGACCCGCCTCGACCGGGACATGGCCGACTTTCGCGACAACGGGATCCACCTTATTGCCGTGCAATCGGCCGACGGCAGCCTCGTCGTTGGGGATAGCCATCACTATTCGGACACGCCCGATCCGTTCATCGACAAGGCGGTCAATGATCTGATCCTTCGGGAAATGGAGGCCGTTCTGGATCTTGGCCCCTATGACCTCACCGAGACATGGGTGGGGACCTATGCCTCTTCGCCAAACCGCTGGCGGCTGACCGACAAGCCGGACGACGCCACCCGCATCGTCATGGTCACGGCCGGCTGTGGTGCGTCCACCGCCTTTGCGATTGGTGAGGAAACCATCGCCGACCTCTACGGATAAGGAGAACAAGATGAGCAAATTTAAAGCCGTAGTCTTCGACTGGGCCGGAACGATGATCGATTTCGGATCTTTTGCGCCGATGGGCGTGTTCGTGAAAGCTTTCGAGCGCTTTGGTGTGACGGCGACGATCGAGCAGGCCCGCGGCCCCATGGGCAAGCCGAAATGGGACCATATCCGCGCCATGATGGACGACCCGGATATTGCCAGCCAATGGCAAGCCCGGCACGGCAACCTTCCCACCGATGACGATGTCGACAAGGTCTATGAGGTCTTCGTACCGATGAACGAGGAGGTCGTGGCCGACTTTGCCGATCTTGTGCCGGGCGCGGCCGACGTGGTCGCGCACTTGCGGGCAAAAGGTTTGAAGATCGGATCGACGACCGGATACACACGGTCGATCATGGAACGGGTTTTGCCAGTCGCAAAGGAGCAAGGCTATGAGCCGGACAATCTGGTTTGTGCCGACGACCTGCCTGAAGGCCGCCCGGGACCCCTTGGAATGTATCAGTGCTTTGTCGACCTGGTTGTTTATCCGCCCAGCGCCGTCATCAAGGTCGATGACACCGAACCCGGCATTGCCGAGGGGGTTGCTGCGGGCTGCGTGACCGTTGGCCTAGCCCTGTCCGGTAATTTTGCCGGCAAAACACCGGAGCAACTGGCTGAACTGTCTGAATTCGAACGGGAAACGCTCCGCCAGAACGCCACCCGCCATCTCAAGGCCGCCGGCGCAGACCATGTCATTGATACCGTCGCCGATTTGCCGGCACTCATTGAACAGCTCGAAGCCGAGTGAAACGACAAAGCCATGCGCCCGAACATCCTGCTGATTACCGCCGACCAATGGCGCGGTGACTGTCTTGGAGCCGTCGGCCACCCGACCGTGCGAACCCCTAACCTCGACCGCTTCGCCGAAACGGCAACGGTGTTCGAGCGCCACTATGCCACCACGGCACCATGCTCACCGGCCCGGGCATCCCTTTACACCGGGCTTTACCAGATGAACCATCGTGTGATCTGGAACGGCGCGCCCCTGGACGACCGGTTCGACAACATTGCCAAGGCGGGTTGCCGCGCCGGATATGTGCCAACCCTCTTCGGCTATACGGATACGGCCCCGGACCCAAGGGTTCACGACCCCCATGATCCGGCGCTCCAAACATACGAAGGGGTGCTGCCAGGGTTCACTTTGGGCCAGGCCCTGCCGGAAGACGGCGCTCCCTGGAAGGCTTGGCTGGCAAGCCGCGGATACGATCTCCAGCAGCTGGAGACCATCCACAACGTGGCGCCGCAACACGGTCACAAGGTGTCCCTTGAACCCACAGTTTATGGGGCGAACGAAACCGAAACCGCATTTCTGGCGAACGCGTTCCTGGAGTGGCTGGGCCGTCAGGCCTCAGATACGCCTTGGTTCGCTCATCTGTCCTTCATTTCGCCGCATCCGCCCTTGACGCAGCCGGCGCCCTATC
Organism: Roseibium aquae; assembly: GCF_008711285.1. Classification (GTDB taxonomy): domain Bacteria; phylum Pseudomonadota; class Alphaproteobacteria; order Rhizobiales; family Stappiaceae; genus Roseibium; species Roseibium aquae. The sequence goes on along the minus strand of NZ_VXDC01000005.1, from coordinate 225,162 downwards.
ACGCTTTCTACGATCCGGCGGCCGGCCCGCCGTTCCGCGGACCCGGCACCCTGGAAGCGGCCGCGGGCCTGCACCCGCTGTCCAGGGCCATCCTCGAGCATCGGAAACTCTCCAGTCATTTTCCGGGCGGAGAAGGCTTGGTGAAAGACCTCCATCCGCTGGATTTCATGCGTCTGCGCGCACTTTACTATGGTGCCATCAGCGAGGTGGACGCACAGCTCGGACGCCTGTTCGCGGCCTTGGACGCCGGCGGGATGTCGGCGGACACGGTCGTCATATTCACCTCCGACCATGCGGAGATGATGGGGGACTACCACATGGTCGGCAAAGGCGGCATTTTCGAAGAAAGCTATCATATTCCGCTCATCATCCGCATGCCGGGCGGGGTAACGGGGAACCGGGTGCATGCCTTCACGTCTGCCGCGGATATCTTCCCGACCCTCCTGGATATCTGGGGCCTGGCACCGGATCATGTTCCAGATGGATGCAGTCTGAAAAGCTATTTGAGCGGGCAGACGCCGGTCCGTTGGCGCCAATCGGCCCTTTGGGAGTATGATTTCCGGAACCTTGAGGTTCAGCCCCAAAACCTCACACCCGGGGCCGAGCCGAGGGACAAATCAGTCATGTGCCACCGCTCCGAAGACCACCTTTATATTCATTCGCCGGCACTTCCGGACGCGCTCTTCGGATATGCCCCGGATGGGAGCCTGACGCCCATCGACACCGCAAGCGGAGCTGGCATGGCCCAGCTTTCAAAGGCGCGCGGGGAGTTGTTGGCCGAACGCGTCCGGCTTGCCGACAATACACTTGCCCAGAAACTGGTCTGGGACCATGCCGCAAGCCGGATGGCCTCCTCACCTGCCTGTCGGGACTAGCGCTGTTCAGACCAGCCGCAGCCGGTGGAACACCCGTGTGCGTTTCTTGAACATGCCCGGACCGATGGCTTCAAACCACTGGTTGGAAGCCAGCCCTTCGTTCGTAGACAGATAAAGGCGCCCGTCGTCGAGAAGCCGGTCGCGGAATTTCCGCAGGATGATCATCCGATGCGGCCGTTCCAGATCCGGCATGGCCCGGCGCATCAAGACCGCATCGAACGCGCGTTTGACCGGAAGATCGTTCAGGACATTGAACTGCTTGAAATCGATGAAGTCACGCAGCCCCGTGTCGACCTGCATATGAATATCAGAGGTCCGGGTCAGCCACCGTGCCTTGAGCGACGCCGGCACCTTGTCCACCTCCTGTGTCCGGAAAACACCCTGTTGACCTTGGGCCATGCGGGTTTCATCCAGGTCGGTGGCCAGAATTCGGAAATCGTACCGGGAGAGGTTTTTCATGTAGGCCGAGGCAACCATGGCAAGCGTATAGGCGTCTTCGCAGGCCCATGGACCGGCCACCCAGATCCGGATGCGCGAAGCCGGACCGCGTTTCTTCGCCAAGATCGTCAACCATTCAGCCAGGAATTTCACTTGCTGCGCATCCGCAAACAAACCTGCGGACTGGTGGCGCATCCAGCCGATCAACTGCCCCATCTCACAGCCATCGGTATCCTGCACCAGATAGGCGCAGTAATCCGCGAAACTGTCGAGACCAAGCGCTTCCAGCCGGGTCAACACCCGCCGGCACAATCCGTCCTTCTGACGATCGGACAGAATGTATCCGCAATGGGACCTGACAAGCGACACGAGGCGCAAAAAGTCGCCTTCGTCGAGAACGGGTTCGAAATCCCTGTCCAGTGCTTCCATACCGAAGCCCCCCGCCTTCAGGGTACACAATCCGGAGAAAGCCACAGGCAGACAGAATTCACACTGTCCGTTTTACCAGCGACTTACCCCTTACCGGATCGAAACATCGCCATTTCCCGTCCGGACGAGATAATAGGGCAAATCATGACAGGTTTTTACTTCGTTTCTATTTCTAACTAAGCAGATATGCGCCTTATTCACATTCCGGGTTAATGCGCAGGCGCCGCGCAACGCGTTTACAGCACAGCGTCAGAACTTGTTGTCATAGGCCCGGTTCGAGATCCGGCACGCCAGGATCGTAAAGCCGTCGCGCTTGAGGGCCAGGTCCGCCTCTCTTTTCAGGTCTTGCGCCGTCTCCACCCACACACCGGCGCCGCCATAAGCCCTTGCTATGGCAGGAAAATCGGTTTCTCCAAAATCCACCCCGACATTCGGGCGCTGACTTTTGCGCTGCTTCAATTCGATCAAGGCCAGGCTGCTATCAACCATGACACAGATGATGACCGGGATCTGGAGATCGCGGAGGGTGGACAACTCGCCAAGACACATCTCCAGCCCCGCATCGCCGACAAAGGCCAGCACCGGCCCGGAGCCGCTGACCAACCTGTGTCCCATCGCCAGCGGCAAGGCGCAGCCCATCGTGCACAGGGCTGAGGATTGCAGCAGACCCCGCGGACTTGAACAGGACCATATCTGGCTGAGCAAGATCCTGTGCGCGCCACTGTCGGCTGTCACCACGGTTTGATCCGGCATTACTTGGCGCAAGGTGTGAAAGGCGGTCGCCGGCCCCCAACCCTCCGGCTCAGGGGCAAATGCCGCCTGCAACTTGGATCTCACGGCCACTGGTTCGCCGCCGGCCCAGGATGAATGCTCCCCCTGGCGTGCGGCCGCCAGAATCGGCAGGGTCTTCTTGATGCTGCCACGAAGGGACACCTTGACCTCGTGCATGCCATGGGTGCGCAAGACCGGGGAGATATCGATGACCGGCGCATCCACGGGCCAGGGGTCCCGCCAGTTGATCCGCATTTCAATCGGATCATATCCCAGCAGCAGGATGCAGTCGCTCTGCCGCACAAGAGGCAGTAACAGGTCGTCCGCCTTCGGCGACAGGCCTGCTCCGCCGAGCGCCAGCGGATCGTTTTCGTCCAGCAGACCCTTGCCTTTATAGGACGTCAGAAGCGGAACGTGGAAAGTCCGGCAAAACGCACTGATGGCCGCCCCGGCGTCTTCATTCACCGCGTCCACACCGGCAATCGCAATGGGTCTGTCAGCATCTTCGAACAGTTTGCAGGCCCACCGGAGATTGCTGTCGTCAGCAGGTACGCTGATCGCCGGAGCGCTCCGGAACCCGTTTGTCCAGGCCTCCGGCGTTTCGCTTTCCGCGACCCGTATCGGCACGTCGATATGCACCGGTCCTGGCTGCCCTTCCAGGGCGATGGCAAGCGCCTTTTCCATCATCACGTCAAGGGCCCCAAGCGTTGCCGAGAAACTTGCCTTCACAATGGGCCGCAGCAGTTGCTGGTGATCGAACACCTGATGGGTGTAGGTCTGCGCATCCGCGGCATCGACGCATCCGGTGAGAAAGACAAGCGGCACCCGGTCCTGCCAGGCATTGGCCACGACATTGATCGCATTGGCCACGCCGGGCCCAAGGGTGGCCAGCAGAACACCGGGCGCACCATCCGCGTGCCATCCGCCTTCGGCCATGAAGCCTCCCGCATTTTCGTGCTTCACAAGCACAAAACGAAGGCCGGCCCGATGGAGGCTGCCCATCAAGGCAAGCACCTCGCCGCCCGGGATACCAAACGCGTGCCGGCATCCGGCGGCGTGCAGCTTGGCAGCAATGATATCGGCGCCTATTGTCATGACAGGGTCCATTTTTTGAGACGTTCAGCTGAGGGCAGGCGAGCCGAGGCCGACGACGCCTTCTGCGCTCAAGTGGGCCAATTCGTCCCCACTCAGCCCAAGGTGGCGTTTGAGGATATCCCCCGTATCAGCCCCGAGGGTTGGCGGCGCGAACCGGTAGGTGACCGGTGTTTCGCTCATGTTAAGCGGAGAGCCGATCAAATCGAGTGACCCGGATACGGGATGGGGCACGGTGATCCGCATGCCGCGGGCCGCAACCTGCGGGTCCGAAAACACGTCCGCCAGATCATTGACCGGCCCGCACGGAACCCCGGCGGCTTCAAGGTCGCAGATCCACTGCCCGGCATCGCGCGTGACGGTAATCTGACGAAGCAGCGGAACCAGAGCCTGCCGGTTTCTGACCCGGTCCGCATTTGTCGCAAAGGACGGATCAGCCGCAAGGTGCCGGGCGCCCGCGACATCGCAGAACCTTTGGAATTGGCCATCATTGCCCACAGCCAGGATGAAATTCTTGTCCCGAGCGGGGAAGGTGTCGTAGGGGACGATGGTGGGATGCCCGTTTCCAAGACGGCCTGGGACGTCGCCGCTTGTCAGATAGGCGACGCCTTGATTAATAAGCCAAGCCACTTGGCAGTCAAACAGGGATATGTCGATATACTGACCGTTGCCTGTTCGCGACCGGTGATGCAGGGCGGCCAAAATGCCGGACAGGGCATACATACCGCACATCACGTCCGCGATCCCGACCCCGGCCTTGGTCGGTGTGCCTCCGTCTTCATCGGGAAATCCGGTCAAGGACATGATCCCGCCCATGCCCTGGATCAGAAAGTCGTAGCCGGCCCGGTGGGCATAGGGACCGGTCTGACCGAAGCCGGAGATCGAGCAATAGATCAGACCGCCGTTGCGCGCCTTGAGCGTATCGTAGTCGAGCCCGCGCCGTTTGAGATCGCCAACCTTGAAATTCTCGACAAGAACATCGGCCTTTTCTGCCAATCGCTGTATGAGCGTGCGCCCTTCCGGAGCCGCCATGTCGATCGCCACGGACGCCTTGTTGCGGTTGGATGACAGATAGTAAGCGCTTTCTCCGCTATCCTGCCCGCTTGTGTCCTTCAGGAATGGCGGGCCCCAGCCACGCGTATCGTCCCCCCGCATTGGACGTTCGATCTTGATGACCTCGGCGCCCAGATCGCCGAGGATCTGGGTGCAAGTGGGGCCGGCAAGAATGCGCGACAGATCAAGGACAAGAAGACCGGCAAGCGGCCCATGGGGAGAGTTTTGTTCGCTCACGTTTCACCCGTTCGGATCCTTCTGCACAAGGACACGATTGCAGGGCCCGGTCAACGTCCGCACCGATTTGGAGCGCTCACCAGCCCTCACATTGCCGTCAGGGCCGTGAATTCTTCAGGTCAATTCCTCGGAGAACCACCGGACCAGCGGACTGGCAGGGCGGTACGGCCAGACACATCTTCCCGATCTGACCGGCTGCATTCATCCGAGTTGTCATGGCTCGGCGAACAATGCGAAGGCCCGCTCGGAAACCGGCGGCAATTGCACTATCGTCCGGACGGCCGGCAGGAATACACTCCGGTCCTGCGGCGGGTGGGGTTCCGTTATCTTGGGAACGCCCGAGCAAAAATTCAATACTCCATTGTAAATATTACTTATTAAAGAGACATAAGCAACCGGCCCTGTGAAATAAAAAACAGATGACCAATCAACAAAAATAGAATTTTAACACAATTCAACACAGTATCTCGTCATTGTTTCGGCGAGTGAGTACTGATGACAATCCATCTCGATCGCATCGACGATTTTGTTACGCCGAACTTGGATCCCGCCCGATTGTTGCGCGGCCTGTTGGCCGCTTGCGACCATGGTGTCGTTCTTGGCGATGCAGACACCCTTCACATGATCAATGGCGCAACCTGGGCTGTTCTGGGTATCGACCGCCCGAACGCCGCTCTCGATCCCAAGGGATTGGACTTTTCTACGCTTCTGAACATAGCCGTCGTGCTTGGTGCGTTTCCGCAAGGGGCTGTGGATCGGCTCCTCGAAGCCTACCGGAATCTCTGCACGGATGGCACCGGGTTCTCCATCGAGGTTGTTCTGGAGACCGACAAGATCATCGCATTTGCCGGCACCGCCTTGCCAGATGGCCTCTTTTCGATTGCATTGCATGACGTCACAGAGGGACACGGCCGGGATGACAAACTCGAAACCGCATTGACGCAAGCCAGCCTCGCCAAGACGGCGCTGGATCATTTGACGAATGCGGTCAGTATCAAAAACGCCCGTCAGGAATACATTTTCGTCAACGATGCTTTTTGCCGGCTACATGGAACCGAGCCTGCGGCCTTGCTCGGGAAAACCGGAAAAGCGCAGCCCCACACCAAACCCAATGCGGTGACGATCAACGCGGAAAAACGCCTCTTGGAGACGGGTGAGCCACGGGAGTTCACACAAACACTGGATGGCCCGGATGGCCAACCGCTGTTCTTGAACACCTCCAAGACGTTGATGAAAACGGGCAATGGCGATGCGTTGATTTTGACGGTTCACAACAACATCACACCACTGAAGCTCAAGGAAAGTGCCCTTTCCAAGGCTCTTCAGAAAGCTGAGTTGTCGGAGCAGGTTCTTGAGCAATTAAAAACACCGGTGATCGTACGGGATGAAACGCACACCTGCATCATGATGAACCAGGCCTATGCGGATTACTTCGAGATTGACCGGGCAGCCTTGATCGGACGGCAGGGCTACGACTTTTTGCCCACCGCTCTCGCCGAACGCATGCGGGAGTTCGACCAAAACGTTTTGACAACGGGCAAAACACGAGAGGATGAAAACACCTATCTTCGCGGGCAGGGAGAGCAGCTTACGACAGTCACCCGGAAGGGGCTGGCGCTCGTCGCCGGACACAAACCTTTCGTCGTTACTTCCGTCAGTGACATCACCCGCTACAAACGCCAGCAACAAAGACTCTCCGAGGCATTGGAGCGCGCGCAACTTTCGGAACTCGTTTTCGATCAGTTGAGCTTGCCCCTTCATGTCAAGGACCATCAGCTCCGTTATGTATTGGCCAACAAGGCCTATCTGGAATCTGCCGGGCTAACCCGCGAACGCCTCATTGGCTGCAAGGCAGATGATTTTTTCAAATCCGGCGTCATGTTGGACCGGATCACGCAGTCCGACTTGGCTGTGATGCGCTCCGGGCTTGCGCAGGAGTTTGAAGACGAACTGACAAAACCAGACGGAGCTGCGATGCCTGCCCTCGTGCGGAAGGGGCTGACCCGCACGGATCAAAACAGGGAGTACCTGGTCACTGTTTTCACAGACATCACGCGCCTCAAGGAAAAGGAAAGCCAGCTGAAAGAGGCCTTGCAGATGGCTGAGCTCGCCAAGCATATTCTGGACAACCTTGGAAATCCGGTCGTCGTCAAGGACAGTGCGCACCGGTATGTCATGGTCAACCATGCCTTTTCGGAGCTCTACGGCCTGCCGATCAGCCAGATAATCGGTTCCACGCCAGATGCAATTCATGAGCCGGAACGCGCGGGCCGCATTCTCGATATCACGAACGAAGTGCTGCGAACCAGACAACCGATCGAGCAGGAAGGCACCTTTGTCCGCAAGGACGGAAAGCCGCTTTCGCTTCAGAACCGCCACAGCTATCTCCGGACCCGCGAAGGTGAGTTCACGATCACAATTTTGAACGACGTGACCCGGCTGCGCCGCCAGGAAACGATGCTGAAAGCGGCCCTCGATAAGGCCGAACTGGCTGCCGCGGTGCTCAACCAGTTGACCAACCCGATCATCGTGAAGAACGCCGAGTTGACCTATGTGATGGCCAATGACGCCTATTGCAGGCTCGTCGAGCGCGATCGCTCGAGCTTTTTAGGCCGGCAAGTGGAGGAGATTTTCCCGTTTTTCGACACCGCCGCCCTCAACACCCGGGACCGGACCGCCCTTACGACGGGAGAGATCTTGGAAATGGATGAAATCCTCTCATTTCCGGGGGGACGGGAATACGCATCCATCACACGGAAATCCGTTGCAACCACAAAATCCGGCGACAGATATGTCGTGACGGTTCTGAACGATGTCAGCAAGCTGAAAGAGCGGGAAAGGGCCCTTCAAGAGGCCCTCCGCCGTGCGGAATTGGCACAACTTGTTCTCGACACAGTCCCCAATCCTGTTTCCGCGAAGGATGCGCAGTTCCGCTATGTCCTTGTCAACACGGCCTATAGCGGGCTGTTCAATCTGGACCGGGAAGCCCTGATTGGGCGAACCTCCCATGAATGTCTGCCGACCGAAGCGGCCCGGATCGCCGAGAACATGGACCAGGCCGTCCTCGAAACCGGCCGGCACGTGAGAACCGAAGAGCTGATCGACCGCCAAGCAGAAGGGACCTTCCGGGCCGCGATATCCAGCAAGACCCTTGCCACGACGGACAATGGCGACCGTTACATCGTGGGCGTGATCACCGACGTCACGGATTTGAAGCAGAGAGAACACGAATTACAAGATGCCCAACGGCTTGCAGAAGAACGAAACCTCGTGCTTCAGCAGACGAAATCGCGCGCCGAATTCGACAGCCTTCACGACCCGCTCACGGGCCTCCCGAACCGGCGCTATCTCGATCAGCGGCTGCAGGAATGGCGAGAGGGAAGCCGCGAAAAGGAACTGGCGCTGCTGCAGATCGATCTGGACCGCTTCAAGGCCATCAATGACACGCTGGGACATGCGGCCGGGGATTACATTCTGCGCCATGTGGCTCAAGTGCTTCGGGAAAACTGTGCGGAGGACGATTTCATCGCCCGTATCGGCGGGGACGAGTTTGTCGTCTTGCGGGAGTCGACGGTTGCCCGCGAAGAACTCGAGTTCCTGGCCGACCTGCTGATTTCCGAGCTGAGCCGGCCCGTGCCTTATGAGAATGAGCTTTGCCGTTTCGGTGCAAGCATCGGCATTGACATTGGCATCGCCAGCATGGGCGAGGACATCAGCAGCCAGCCGAGCGATCCAGCGAGACTCATGATGAACGCTGATATCGCACTTTACCGCGCAAAGCGGCAGGGCCGCGGACGCTTCACCTTCTTCTCGCGGGATCTTCAAAAGGAGATCGAGCGCACAAAACGGATTTCGGACGATATTCTGGACGGTTTGGAAAAAGGCGAATTCTTCCCGGTCTACCAGCCGCAGTTTGACGCCAAATCGCTTGAACTCATCGGTGTGGAGGCTCTCGCCCGCTGGAAGCACCCGGTTCTTGGCGTTCTGTCCCCGCCGTCGTTTCTCGCGGCCGCCAAGGAATTGGGAGCCGCCGATCAAATCGACCAAACGATCCTGGAAACGGCTCTGGAAGACATGCGCCGCTGGGATCGGCAAAATGCCCCCATTCCGCGAATTGCCGTCAATGTGTCCGCGCAGCGCGTGGCCAATCCGTTTTTGATAAATCTTCTGAAAAAACTCTATATTCCCAATGGCCGCATGGCCTTTGAAGTGCATGAATCGACCATGCTCGACCACACGAACGAAGAGCTCAAGGCCCGGATCCGGGAGATTGCCGACCTTGGAATCGACATCGAGATCGACAATTTCGGGACCGGCCAGTCTTCGTTTTTGGGAATGTGGTCGGCGTCGCCCAGACGGGTCAAGATTGATCGCGAACTGGTTCACCCCATCGCCCGTTCCGAAGACCACCGGAAGCTGCTGCAGGCCGTCATCGATATGGGCCGCTCCATCAATCTCGAGGTTGTTTCAGAAGGGGTCGAGACGATGCAGCACGTCAAGATGCTGCGGGACATGGGCTGCGATGTGCTTCAAGGTTATGCCCTCGCCCGGCCTATGACCAGCAAAGAGCTGGTCGAGTTTTCTCTCGTCAATCAGAGGCTGGCAGCCCGCGGCTGATTAGCGGATCAGAGCCATTCCCCTTCGGTGGCGATGTTCAGTACACGCCCGCAATGCTTGCAGTGCACCGCATCCGGATCGTGCCGGTTCAAACCGCAATCGGGACAAGCCACCTGGACTTTCGCGGGACGGAAAATGGTTTGAACCAATCGGAGAAACAGGGCGACGCCGAAAATCATGATCAAGACGGTCATCAGGCGTCCCGTCGTATCGGTCATCGTAATGTCGCCGAAACCGGTCGTCGTCAGGGTCGTGACCGTGAAATACAATGCATCCAGATAATTGTTGATACCCGGGTTCCGATCGTTTTCGACCACGAAGACCAGAGCGGTCACGACGAAAACGAAAACGAAAAGATTGATGGTCGATTGAACGATGTCCTCGTTACGGCGGAACCACCCCACATGTTCGCGAAGTTCCTTCAAGAGATGATAGGAGCGCATGAGGCGCAACATCCTTACGACCCGCAAGAAGGCGAGGTTTTCGAGAACCGCCGGCAACAACAGGGACGCCAGAACAACCAGATCGGCCAAGGAGCTGAAGCTTGCCAGGTAGCGGAATGGGCGGGGGGAGGCCAGGAGCCGGGCGAAGAAGTCCAGGCTCAGAACGGCGGCGATCGCATAGTCCGCCCCGTGGTTGATACGCTCCGGATCAATCAGCGGCGCGACCACGAAATAGGCAATGGTGACGATATCGAACGCAAGCAGTGTGTAACGGAAAACATGCGAGTACAGCGATTGCCCGAAATAGAGAGTGCGCAAACCGGCACGCAAACGGGACGTAGTGTCTTTCATATCGGATCCTGTCTTTAGAATGTGCAGGCCTTGTCCAATTGAGTGCCGTCTGTCCGGGTCCCGGAATTCCAAGGGCAATTTCCAGTCTCCGGGGAGGTTGCTCGTCTTCGGGAAACGGCTTGGCGCCGCTAGCCTCTCCCAACTGCGTCTGGTGAGCTCGAGCCTATTTATTCCCAGCCGCCGAGGCAATAAGGTGCGGCCTCATTCCGCCCTTTGGCTCGACAGACCCTTCGAGGACTTTCAAACATGTTTCAACTACGGGGAAAATCCGCTCTGATCACCGGTGCGAGTCGCGGCATTGGTGAGGCTGCTGCCCGCAGTCTTTCCAAATACGGCGTATCGGTCGTCCTGGCCGCACGCAGCACCAAGGTGATTGAAGCGATCGCGGCGAGCATTCGCGATGCCGGCGGTGAAGCGAGCGCCATCTCTTGCGACGTTGGCCGCTATGATGATGTCGAGGCAGCTGTGCGTCTGTGCGTGGACAATTTCGACGGCATAGACATTCTGGTCAATAATGCGGGGGTTATCGAACCCATCAGCCGGATCGAGACCTCGGATCCCGATGACTGGGGCAAGGTCATCGATATCAACGTCAAAGGTGTCTATCACGGTCTACGCGCCGCAGCGCCCTTCATGCTGGAGAAAGGCCTTGGCACCATCATCAACATCAGTTCCGGCGCAGCCACAGGCGCGCTGGAAGGATGGAGCCATTATTGCGCTTCAAAAGCGGCTGTGCTGTCGCTGACCAAGTGCGCGGACAAGGAGTTCGCTGAAAAGGGCATTCGCGTCATGGGCCTAAGCCCTGGAACAGTGGCCACGGACATGCAGGTCCAGATCAAGCAATCGGGGATTAATCCGGTCAGCGAACTCGATCCGTCAGTGCACATTCCAGCCGAATGGGTTGGCGAGGCCATCGCGTGGCTGAGCACTGAGGCCGGCGATGCCTACAAGGGCATGGACTGTTCCCTTCGGGAGGAAACAGTGCGCAAAGCCGTCGGGCTCATCTGATTGCGTCCATGGCCAGACCGGCGCCGTTCATTCGGCGTCCGGCTGGACGGATGGGGCCGCGTCCCGAAACGCCGGCAGTTCCATGCAGGCATCGTGGATCGCCTGAACCGTGGGGAACGCACTCATATCGACATTGAACCGCGCATTGTTGGCCACCTGAGCCACCAGGCATATGTCCGCGAGACCCGGCGCCGACCCAAAGCAGAATCGGTCCCGCTGCGGGCGTTGGCTCAACTGTTTTTCCAGCGGCTCGAAAGTGGTTTCGACCCAATGGCGGAACCACCCTGCGATCGCCGCGTCATCGGCGCCAAAGCAGGTGCGGAGGTGGTTCAGCACCCGCAGATTATTGATGGGATGAATATCGCACGCAATCATCTGGGCAACCGCCCTCACCTTGGCGCGCAGGATCGGATCGGCGGGCAGCAATGGCGGCTCCGGCATCGTTTCCTCGAGGTATTCAATGATCGCGAGCGATTGGGTGAGAACGGTGCCGTCGGGCAACTCAAGGGAAGGAACCAGCCCCTGAGGATTGAGCGTGAGATAGGCAGGCGCCCGCTGTTCGCCGAGCCGCAAATGATGCGCCCGATAGTCAGTTTCCAGGTTTTTGATGTTCAGTGCGATGCGGACCCTGAACGCTGTGGAACTTCTGAAATATGAATGCAGTAATGGCTTTGACACCCATGCCTCCTCACCTGTTTTCCGCATGTTAGTTTCAACTGAAACCAATTGCAAAGCCATTGGCGGCACCTGGACAAGTGCCCCGCTCAAGTCAGCCGGCAAAAACAAAAGAGGGCCGCGATGCGACCCTCTCATGAGATCCTAGTGACCCGGTGCCCGGATCAGATCCCGGCGAAACTCATGCTGAAAGAGGCTGCTCCGTCACCATCAGATTCCGCCCAGACCCCAGGGCCACACTCGGAAACTCACTAGACATGGGATCACCTCCTTTCTTGCCGTTGACAATTGGGTATTAGATAACGCGCGGTGACAGCCAGACAAGCACAAAAGCTGGTCAGATCCTGACCGATTGATAGGCACGAGGAAAAGATATGGACCCGGTTCAAACCGTTGATTGGTCGATGCTTCCCGCCCCACACGACGACGGGGCCTGCGACCACCTCACACAATTGCGCCTGCCGTCCATCCAACTGCCGGCGACCGTCGGCGGTCCAATAGACCCCGGCCAGCTCGACGGTACGGTCGTCATCTATGTTTATCCGATGACCGGACGGCCCGACCGGTCCTTGCCGTCAGGCTGGAACGACATTCCCGGCGCACGCGGCTGCACACCGCAGTCCTGCGCCTTTCGCGACCATTACCAGGAACTGCGCTCAGCGGGGGCAACCCATGTCTTCGGTCCGTCCAATCAATCGCCAGAGGATCAGCGCGAAGCCGCTGACCGGCTCCACATGCCCTTTCCCCTGCTCTCGGATGCGGACGGACAGTTCGCCGGCCAGCTCCGGTTGCCTTCATTCGAGGCAGACGGACAACGCCGCCTGAAGCGGGTCACCCTCATCACAAGAGACGGCGCGATCGTGAAGATCTTTTACCCCGTGTTTCCGCCTGACCGGAATGCCGAAGATGTGCTGAACTGGCTCAAACAGCAGGAGGCATGACCCGCAGCCGTGCCCCTGCCGACATCCGCCCCCCGAAACTGCAACCGCCCCCTGGAGGGCCTGAACTATTCTGCGCTCCGCCCTTTCGCGAAATGGCAGGGCGCACATCTGGAAGCCGCCATCGGCGGCTGGCTGCAGCTTGAACCGCTCCACCTGGAGCTTGCAACACTTGCCCTCGACGAATTGACCCACCGGGGAGCCGATCTCAATGCGCGGATGAAATTCGCACGGGCCAATGTCGAGCCGGTGGCCTGGCTGACCCAAGCCCGGCAGGCAGTGCTGGCCGGGTTTCCTGAAACTGTTTTGGAAAAGTCCGGTACCGGAACGGTCTATGTTCTCCTGCGCAGCGGCTATACCCGGGAAAACGGTTTCTATGGGGCCTATGTCGGCTCCACCCGGAAGTCCCTTGACCAACGATTCAGGGAACACGCCAAGGGCGGCGCCAAAGCCGCTCGCGGCTTGGCCCGCTATGCAATCGAACCGCTATATTCGCTTTGCCTGCCCCTCAATCCGGTTCCGGCCCGCCGCGCTAAACTCGAAGAATGGGAAACCCGGCTGCATGAATGCCTCGCCCCGATCGTGCCCAAGGTCACCGGCGATGTGGCCTATTGAGCCGTGGCGGTGGCCCGGCTCGCGATCGCCGCGAATACCTCATCCAGCTCCCGGGCAAGGGCTTCAAGGGCTTCGCCACCCTCCCCCAGGTAAGGTTCAAACACGAAGCTCGGCGTCTTCCAGGACAAGGTAGCTGTACCGTCACCGTTTTCAGTTACATAGTACCGGATCGGGGCTTCGATCCCGGCCGCCATGGATGCGTCCAGCATGCGCCGGGCGTAATCGTTGCGATAGACACCGAAAACGCGGTTTCCGGGAATGGTGACACCGTTCATCCGGGCACCGTCAGATGCGCTGGCCTGCGTCACGAGCAGCATGCCTTCGGCCTGGATGGCAACTGTCAAACGCTCGACGAGCTCCCCATATGCGGTATCCGTTTGAACGATCCGCCAGCCGGTCCGCGGCTCCAGAGCCTGGGGCTGGGCGGAAAGACCGAAACAGACCAGGATTGCGGCCAGATACCGGATGACTTTGTCGAAACTCGGCATGCACCACCTCCGAGGGTTCACGACGACGCTTATATCCTGCAGCCAAGCTCACTGTGATCTCACATTGCAGTGCAAGGCATGCGAGCCAATTGCGTCAGCCCATCCCGAGCTTCAAACGCACGCGCGTGCCGACCAGGCTTCCAGCAAAACCGAACAGCAGCCAAAGCCAACCGTGCATGGAGCCCGAGACGATGCCGCCGAGATAGGCTCCAATGTTGCAGCCGAAGGCCAGGCGCGCGCCATAGCCCATCAACAGCCCGCCAACGACGGCGGTCAGAAGATCGCGTCTCGAAAGATGCCAGACCGGAGCGAACTTCCCGGCAAGGGCCGCTGCCGCCATCGCACCGAAAATGATGCCGAAATCCATCACGGAGGTGGTGTCGCGCAAGACCGAGTTTTCCAGGGCCGCCGTCTGCCATGTCCAGTAGGGCCAGGTTTCGACCGGAATGCCAACTGTCTGAAAGGCCTTCGCGCCCCACAAGGCGAAAGCCGATGTGATGCCCCAGGGGCGGCCGACGACGAGAAAGGTCAGAATTCCGACAATCGCCAGCATGACCGCCCCGAGCACCGGCGACCAGGGCCCTTGCAGGATGGATTCGGTTCTGCGCGCGGGCAGCAGACCGCCGTGGGCCTTTTTTTCAATCCGCATCGTGATCCAGGCAATCGAACCGAGGACAGCCGCCGTCACCAGAAAAGCCCAGTGCGGCCCGATCTCCTTGACGAGCGAGTAGGGCTCAAGGCTCGGAAGCTCATTCCAAAGATGAAGATGCGCCGTGGCCAATACCGACCCAAGGATGAAGGCTGCAAGGGTTATCATCATCCGCGTCGAACCGCCTCCGGCGGTGAACAACGTCCCCGATCCACATCCCCCACCGAGTTGCATGCCGAGCCCGAACATGAACGCGCCCAGCGCCGCGGCCACACCGAACGGAAACACGAAAGCCCCCGTTGGCCAGCCAAACTCAGCCCCCCACGCGATCAATGGAAAAGACACCGCGCTTGTCATGAGAATCAAGAGAAACTGGGCGCGCAAACCCGTCCCCTTTTTCTCGGTTACAATATGACGCCAGGCGGCTGTGAAGCCGAAACTGGCATGGTAAAGCGCCACGCCTGCCAGGCCCCCGATGAGGACGGCAAGGGCCTGCCGCGTGCCGGCAACCGAGTACGCACCGGCGCAAACCAGGGCCAAGCCGAGCAGCGCACCGGAGAGAACCACTTTTTGGGAGACATCAATCGAAGCTGTTTTCATGGGTTACGCTTAGGCGTTTGCGGCGGCTCAGACAAGAAACGGAATTTCGCAAATAACATCCAACGAAGAACCCCTTTTTGAAAGATCGATGCGCGGCGCAAAGGAACACAATGGAAACACCATTTTGTGTTCTGGAGTTCACACGCTGGTCGCCCGCATTCGGCGTACATTCCTGTAAGTGATGGATCAGGGCGCCCGGATCCGCATTCCTTTCAAAAAGTTGCAAAAAGGCTGACCCATGCGTCTGACCGATCAGTTCGGATATGAAGTGACAGTGGCGTCCGAGGCTTGTCTTGAAGCCTGGAACGCCACGGTGCTGGCCTTCCTCGCTCACAGCAAGCATACGCCGGTGAAACTGGACGCTGCGTTGCAGGCCGATCCCGACTTCGCCCTGGCACAGAGTGTCCGCGGCCTCTTTTGCCTGTTGCTTGGACGCCGCGAAATGTTCGCGGCCGCAAGAGACTGCCTGACAACCGCCCGACGGGCCGCCCTCGAGCGGGATGCAACTCCGCGCGAACAGGCTGTCATCGAAGCGCTGTCGGCTTGGCTGGACGGGTGGCCGGCGCGCGCGGCCGATCTCCTCGACGCAGCCTTGGTGTCCGCACCCCGTGACGCGCTGCTGGTGAAGCTCGTCCATGCGATCCGTTTCGTTTTGGGAGATGCACGGGGAATGCGGACTTCGATCGAAACCGTGTTGCCCGCCCATGACCCGACCCTGCCTACCTATGGCTATATGTTGGGCTGCAAGGCGTTCTGCCTTGAAGAAAACGGCGAGTACCGCGCGGCTGAAGCTTTGGGGCGGCAAGGTCTTGAGTATGCGCCCGATGATGCATGGGGCCTTCACGCGGTCGCCCATGTGCACGACATGACCGGACGTTCGGAAGAGGGCATCGCATGGCTGGAACGCCACCCGGACGGCTGGGCCCATTGCAACAATTTTGGATACCATGTGTGGTGGCACCTCGCCCTCATGTATCTTGACCAGGGTGATATCCAGCGCGTCATGGCGCTGTACGACAGCGAAATCCGCCTGGACAAGACCGACGATTATCGAGATATCTCCAATGCAGCCTCCCTGCTGGCCAGGCTGGAACTGGAGGGAGTGAATGTCGGTGCCCGCTGGGAAGAACTGGCACTTCTGTCGGACAAAAGAGCTGAGGACGGCTGCAACGTCTTTGCCGACCTGCACTACCTCCTGGCGCTCGTGAACGGCGGCCGGCGGATGGGAACCGAACGGCTTTTGGCCAGCATGCAAAGGCAAACCGAAGCTGGAGGGGACCTCGCACCGGTCTTCGAAAAAGCGGGCCTGCCTGCCGGCCTTGGCCTGGAGCAATTCAGGCTTGGCAATTACGGATCGGCTTTCATGTATTTGAGGAAAGCCCGAGCGGACCTCCCGAGGATTGGCGGTTCACATGCCCAACGCGATGTCTTCGAGCGATTGACCATCGACGCGGGCATGCGCGCCGGTCTGTTCGAGGATGCCAAGGCACTTTTGCAGGAAAGGGCCCGCAAACGCGGTGCGGTCGACCGGTATGCGGAACAACGACTGGAGGTCTGCGAACGGATGCGCCGTGCATCCCGGGTGATGGAAGACGAACGGCTGCGGGCGTCCGCAAGCTGAGATAGGATATGGCGTTCGGGACCGGGATGTCCGGCCCCCGACACAAGATCAACAAGACAGTCCCGTGACAGCGCAAACTCTACCAAAACGCCCCCGTGACCCCCGCCTCGACTTCTTCCGCGGGCTCGGGATGTTCATCATCTTCATTGCCCATGTCCCGCACAATTGGTGGACGCTTTGGATCCCGGCCCGGTTCGGCTTTTCCGACGCGACGGAGATTTTCGTTTTCTGCTCGGGCATGGCCTCTGCAGTGGCTTTCGGAAAGATCTTCGACACCCATGGCATCGGCATGGGCGCCGCCCGGATCCTGCACCGGATGTGGCAGGTGTATTGGGCGTTTATCGGCCAGTTCCTGATCGTCGCGATCGGTCTTGTAATCGTGACGGACAGCGGATTCTTGTACGACTGCTGCGGCTTGACGCAAGACTATGTGGTGTCGCTCAATCTGCGGCATTTGTTCGACAACTCCGCGGTCGCGCTGACCGGACTGATGAGCCTTACCTGGGTTCCGAACTATTTCGACATCCTGCCGATGTATATCGTGATCCTGGCACTGATGCCGCTGATCATGATCGCCGCGCGGATATCGGTCTTCCTGGCATTTGCGGTGTCAATCGGGCTCTGGGTCGCCGCGCAATTCGGTTATCTGGATTTACCGGCAGAGCCCTGGTCGGACCGCTCCTGGTTTTTCAATCCCTTCGCGTGGCAGCTTGTCTTTTTCACCGGCTTTGCCTTCATGCGGGGCTGGTTGCCGGCACCGCCCGTGAACGGACCACTGATTGCGCTGTGCTTGGCGATCGTGATCGCGAGTGTTCCCTTCGCCTACTACCGGGTGTTCGGGGACGAGCATCTCAATTGGGTTTGGGCCTTCGAGATTCGCCAGGCGATTGAACCGCTCTGGATCAAGACCGAATTCGGGCTCTTCCGCTATATTCACTTTCTGGCCCTGGCCTATCTCGCTTGGGCTGCTGCCGGCAAACAGGGCCGCTTTCTTGTGGGGCATGGACGGTTGTGGAGCGGCTTCGTCCGAGTGGTCCAGAAAGTCGGTCAACAATCCCTGCCCGTGTTTCTGGCGAGCCTGGTGATCGCACAGGCCTTCGCGATCCTGCGGGACATGGTCTGGGGAAGGGCAGAATGGACCTTGCAGGCCTTGACCAATATCGCCGGCTTTGCGGCACTGATCGCCGTGGCCTATATCGCGGCGTGGTTCAAGGGGCATCCTTGGCGCAAAGCGCAACCGGGGCATGACAGCGTCCGGCCCACGGGCTCCGGCCGGCGCGCCCCAAATCCTTCCACACCGCAAGGCCATGCCGCCGAACCGGCATAGAACCGAAAAGGAAAGCCCCGGCAGCAGCCGGGGCTATGCCCCTGACAAGTGTGCGGGCCGGGAACCCTTTAAAGCCTCAAAAAAACCGGTTCCGGACTGGCGCCCGACAGCTCAGATCAGAGGGGGCTTGATCGGAACCGATTTCACGCGCCAAGCTGATCGCTTCTTGGTTGGCCGCGCATCTTTGGGCGCTTCAAACAAAACGCCCGATGGGTTAGTGAACGCTCACCATCTGGAGTTCGTTTTCCCATGCATTCTCCAGAACCGCCTGCGGGCTGTCGGCCAGAATGATGGGACTGCCATCCGCATTCAACAGCGCATAGAGCTGCATGGACTTGTCAACCGGCGGGACCCCGGGGAAGAGTGTTGCAAGGTCAGCGGCGCCGATCTTCCGCATATAGGCCACTTGACCGATGCCGAGCTTTGTCAGGGCATCCTTCGTCATCTTCGCCGAAGGCACGCGACGGCTACCGCCGGCGGGCGGATTGAGTTTGTGCATCAGTGTTCTCCGTTGGTTCTTGGTATCAGCCGTTGCTGGTGATCTCGATTTTCCGGATCACCCTTTCCGGCTCAGGACGAGCGAGGTCGATGGACAAAAGGCCGTCCTTCAGGTCCGCGCCAAGGATCTCGATCCCCTCGGCCAAAACAAACGCGCGTTGAAACTGGCGGGCGGCGATGCCCCGATGCAGGTACTCGCGCGACTTGTCGTCGACCTGACGTCCACGGATCACAAGCTGGCGCTCTTCAACGGAAACATCCAATTGGTCCCGCGTGAACCCGGCAACGGCCAAGGTGATGCGAATGACATCCCCCTGGTTTTCCAGCTTCGGCAAGCGTTCGATATTGTACGGCGGATAGCCGTCATTTGCAGCCTTGGAAACGCGGTCGAGCACGCGCTCGATGTCGTCAAACCCGAGCATAAACGGGCTGGAAAACGCTGACATGCGTGTCATCCTCAAAGTCCTAATATAGCGACCTTTTTGCCCGGACCCTGCAGCGGCATCCGGACGGGAGACGTGTCCCTGAAGAACAATATGGCGACTGCGCCGCGTCTATTCAAGAAGCTGGCCGTTGGGCGAGAACAGCTTGCGCTCCTCCTTTCGGTGGCGCAGTGTGGCGGCACGTCGGTTACAAAAGTCGGCGGCAAGATCTTTGCCCTGTGTTCGAGCGGGCGTACCGGCTCTTCGGACAAGATATCGTTCAAGCGCCCGGATCTCAGCTACGCGATGCTGATCGATCAAAATGGTTTTTTTCCCGCGCCTTATCTCGCGCGATCGAAATGGATGCCGGACGAAAAGAAAGCCGCTCACGCAGGGCGGAGCGGCTTCCTGAGCAGCCGGACGCCCCCTCGTCGGACGCCCGGCCTTGCTCTGTTGCGGATCTTCAGCCTGTGAGCCTCTGGCCGTTTTCGGGGTCGAAATAGTGCAGATTGGCGGGGTCCGCCGTCAGTTGGAGCGTCGACCCGGGCTGATGACGGGCATGGCTCGACACGCGAATGACGATTTCTGGCCCGCCATCGGCGAAGGACGCATATACAAAGCTTTCAGCGCCCACCGGCTCCAGAACATTGACCGTGGCAGTGATGGACAAATGACCGTCCGGGACCGTTTGACCGTCGACGACGTGAAGATGTTCGGGCCGGATCCCCAGTTTATACGCCGGCTTGCCGTGCGGGTTCGGAGCGGACAGTCCGGTTCCTTTTGCCAGGCCGAGACCTGCTTCCCCGGCTTTCACCTCCAGAAGATTCATTGCCGGTGATCCGATGAAGCTGGCCACGAAGGTTGAAGCCGGATTGTCATAGACCTCGATGGGGGACCCGATCTGTTCGATCTGGCCCTTGTTCAAGACAACCAGACGGTCGGCAAGGGTCATGGCCTCCAGCTGATCGTGCGTGACATACACGCTGGTCGTGCCGAGGGACCGTTGCAAACGCTTGATCTCCACGCGCATCTGCACGCGCAACTTGGCATCTAGGTTCGACAATGGTTCATCAAACAGGAACGCGGCCGGCTCGCGGACGATGGCCCGGCCCATTGCGACACGCTGGCGCTGGCCACCGGACAAGGCCCGCGGCTTCCGGTCCAGGTACTCGCCGATTTCAAGGATGCGCGCGGCCTCCTTCACCCGCCGGTCGATCTCCGCCTTCTTCATCCCGCGGTTCTTCAGACCGTAGGCAAGATTGTTGTAGACCGACATGTGCGGGTAAAGCGCATAGTTCTGGAACACCATCGCGATGTCCCGGTCGGCCGGATCCACATTATTCACGAGCCGGTCGGCGATCTTGATCTCACCGGTCGTGATGTCTTCGAGCCCGGCGATCATCCGCAGCAATGTGGATTTGCCGCAGCCCGAGGGGCCGACCAGAACGATGAACTCGCCATCCGCAATATTGATCGAGACACCTTTGACCGCCTCGACATCCCCGGCATAAACCTTACGGACTGTATCGAGAGTAATCGTTGCCATTGTTTCCTCACTTGTCGCTCTCGACGAGCCCTTTGATAAACCAGCTCTGGAAGATCACGACTACGATCACGGGAGGAAGCATCGCAATGATCGCGAGCGCCATGGCCTCCTGGTAATCGGGAATCTGCGACCCCACCCAAACTTGAAGAATTTGGCGAATGCCGCGCACCAGCGTAAAGAAGCTCTCGTCCGTGGTGATCAGCGTCGGCCATAGATACTGGTTCCAGCCGAAGACAAACATGATGATGAAGATCGCTGCGATCATGGTCTTGGAAAGCGGAACCAAGATGTCGATGAAAAACTTCCACGGGCCGGCCCCGTCAATGCGGGCCGCCTCGAGAAGTTCGTCCGGAACCGACATGTAAAACTGCCGGAAGAAGAAGGTCGCGGTTGCCGAAGCAATCAGCGGCACAATCAGGCCGGAATAGGTGTTGACCATGCCGAGAGACTGAACAATCTCGTAAGAGGGCAGGATGCGGACTTCGAGAGGCAGCAGCAGCGTGGAAAAAATGATCCAGAAACACAGGCTTCCGAGCGGAAACCGGAAATAGACGATCGCATAAGCAGCCAGCATCGAGATCACGATCTTGCCGATAGCGAAACCGAGCCCGAGGATGAGGGAGTTCTGCAGCATTACCCAGCCGTCAACCTGCTTGGTAAAGCCGCCGGCCTCGAACATCACCTTCCGATAGTTTTCCACCATCTGGTCGCCCGGGGTGAACTGAAGGCCGGACCGGAAGATCGTCAACGCATCATGGGTCGAGGTGATGAAGGCCAGCACCACGGGGGACACCATGAACAGCACCCCGAGGATCAGGATCAGGTGATCTGACAGCTTAAGACGGTTCATGTCCCACCCCTCTATGTGTAGTGAACGCGCCGCTCGATAAGGCGGAACTGAACGATTGTTAGGATGAAGACAAGGATCATCAGAATGACCGACTGGGCCGAGGACCCACCCAGGTCGTTGCCCCGGAACCCATCGAGAAACACCTTGTAGACCAGGGTAACGGGATTGTTCCCAGGTTCCGCCTTCACGATCACGTCGACAATCCCGAACGTGTCGAAGAACGCATAGGTGATGTTGATGATCAGCAAGAAGAATCCGGTGGGCGCAAGGAGCGGAAAGGTGACCGTCCAGAACCGGCGGAACCCAGACCGGCAGTCGATGCTTGCAGCTTCCTGAACCGACTTCGAGATGCCTTGAAGTCCGGACAGGAAGAAAATGAAATTGATCGGGATCTGTTTCCAGACCGACACGATGATCATGGCTGTCGCAGTGTCATAGTAGTTCACCCCAATCTGCATTTGCCAGCCGAACAGCGCAACGAAGTCGACAATCGGCCCGACATGCTGGTCGAACAACAACAACCCGATGAGACCCGCCACGGGCGGCGCTACGGCATACACCCACATGAGCAAGGTTTTATAGGTCGACGCGCCACGCAGCACCTTGTCCGCCTTCACCGCGAGCAAGAGGGCGATCGCAAGGGAAAGAAACGTCACGAAGAACGTGAAAACGGCCGTAAACCGCGCAGTTCGGCCATAGTCGGAGGAGGTGACCGTATCGACAAAGTTGTCGAAGCCGACGAAGGTCGATCCAAAGCCGAACGGGTCTTCCAGATAAAAGGAAGACCGCACCGCCTCGGCAGCGGGCCACAAGAAAAATATACCGACAATCGCAAGCTGCGGAAACAGCAGCAGGTACGGCATGGAGAGCGAAGTGAACTGAACCTTTTTCATGACCGGGTCCGGCTTTCGGCGTTTGCGCCGTCAACCGACAACGCAAATGGACAAATGGGCATGCGCCCTAAAAAGATGGGGGCGCAGGCGCGCCCCCATGCATTCGATAGAACCAAAGCTTAGTTTTCGATGGTCTTGGCGAACCGCTCGAGAAGACGGTTGCCCTCTTCCTCAATCGTGGCGAAGGCTGTTTCCACGTCGGTTTCACCGGTCAGGATGCGGCCATACTCACGGTTCATCACGTCACGGATCTGGACGTAAAAGCCCATACGGTAGCCCTTGGTCCACTCACCGCCCGGAAGGGTTAGCTGCTGGATACCAACCTCAGCGGCCGGGAAGCGCTCATAGTGGCCGTCTTCTTTGGCCAGCTCATAAGCAGCGTTGGTGATCGGCACATAGCCGGTGTCACGGTGCCAGGTGTACTGGACTTCCGGCGAGCTCAGGTATTCGAAGAAGGACGCAACGCACTTGTTCTCTTCGTCCGGCTTGCCGGACATGGCGAACAGGGCTGCACCACCGATGAAAGTGCCGGTTCCCGCACCCTCAACCGCATCCCAGTAAGGCAGGAACGTCGCGGAAAATGGGAATTCAACGGTTTGCTGGATGCCGGCGAAGGACCCGGAAGACCCAAGCCACATGGCAACCTTGCCTTCATTGAACGGGGTCTGGTTGTCGCTCCAGCCAGTGCCGTACCAGGCGAACAGATCGTTGTCGAGCCACTCTTTAACAGCGGTAAAATGCGCCTTGATCGGCTCACCGAAGATCAACTGTGTGCCGGTGGCGCCGTCGTAACCATTGTTGTTGGTCGCGAACTGGAGGTTATGGCGGGACTTGAAGTTCTCAGTGAAAATCCACGGCAGGTGGGACTGAGCCAACGGCACATAACCGGCTTCTTTCAGCTTGGGAGCGATTTCCTGGAACTCTTCCCAAGTTTTCGGAGCCTCAACACCGGCCTTCTGAAGGGCTTCCTCGTTGGTGTAGAGGATCGGCGTGGACGAGTTGAACGGCATGCCGATCATCGTGCCATCGCTGTCTGCGTAAAAATTCCGCACACCTTCGATATAGTCGTTGATGTCGAACTCAACACCAGCCTCTTGCAGAATGGTCTGAGCCGGGATCACAGCGCCCTTGGCACCGATGATGGTCGCGGCACCGGCGTCGAACACCTGAATGACGTTCGGCTGC
Source organism: Roseibium aquae (assembly GCF_008711285.1). Taxonomy (GTDB): domain Bacteria; phylum Pseudomonadota; class Alphaproteobacteria; order Rhizobiales; family Stappiaceae; genus Roseibium; species Roseibium aquae. The sequence goes on along the minus strand of NZ_VXDC01000005.1, from coordinate 201,541 downwards.
TCGCCAGCGCGGAATGCGGCGATGCCTGCTGTCAACGTGTCTTCGTAGCCGCCCTTGTATGACGGCGTGATCACGCACGCGTCCTGCGACGCATTGTAGGCGGTTGCCATTTCATTCACGGCGTCGCCAAGCGCACCGCCCATGGCGTGCCACCAGGAGATTTCGGTTGCTGCGTAAGAGACCGTTGAGGTGCCGAGCAGGGCAGCTGCGGCAACGACGCTGGCGACAGTTTTGCGAATAGCCATTTCATTGCTCCCAAATCGCGGGGCGGGTTCCCCGGTTTCATATGACTGACGTTTAAGCGCCCCATAAACAGGGGTGCCCTTCAGGTTTTGAATTGCCCGAAACGTTCTATTTTTTTCATATGAACATCTTATGTCGTTCATGTGAACGTTTTACAACACGGAAATGCCCAGGAGGAAGATTTTCAACCCAGTCCTGTGGCGGCTTCCGGACACGGCGCGAGCCCTTTCTCATCCCGGCGCATGACCGCAGTTCTTGTTCAAAACCGTTATGAATCCGGGCTTCCCGGCCCCGCTCATCCAGAGCCTGTTCGCTTCAAAGCGCCCTTTCGTGGCGCAGCGAGCAGCGTGATCGGCTCCAGATTGCCGCATCAGAGTTCATATGAACATTGGATGACGGGCCTCCCGGCCATGTCGTAGAGGGAGAGTCTTGGGAAAGCAGCGCCAGTATCACCGCCCCATTGCAACCTGCCTGACCGTCAGATCGCACCGGACCGCTTGAACCGAAGGACGATCAGGGGCCCGGGTCAGAACAGAGACGCCGCCCAAAGCACGGTGACGTAGCGGGCCGTTTTCGCGAACGCGACGAGCAGCAGGAAGCGCCACAGCGGCTCTTTCATGACACCGGCAATCAGTGTCAGCGGATCCCCGACCACCGGCACCCAGCTTAAAAGCAAGCTCCAGTAGCCGAACCGGGCATACCGCCTCCGCGCCGCCGCGATCTGGCTTGGCTTGAACGGAAACCAGCGCCGGTCCTGAAACCGGGCAAGGCCTTGCCCGAGCCCCCAATTCACGACGGATCCAAGGGTGTTGCCGAGACTGGCCACGGCGAGAAAAAGCCAAGCCTTGTCAGGGGACCGTGTGGCCAGAACCGCCAATCCCAATTCGGACTGAGCGGGAACCAGTGTCGCAGCCAGGAAGGCCGCCAAGAACAGGGCAAGGCTTTCAGATGCCACGCGATCTTCCCACTCTGAACCAAGGAATGCGGGACGAAAGAGCGATGATGCCTGCAGCTGGGATTTCAACCCGGCGCCGCCCATGCCGGACGCGAAACCAAGGATCAAACCGGTTCATTCGCGCAGACAGCTCCGCTCTGGACTAATGCCAAAGATCAAATGGTAACCGGTAAATGGTGGAAGTGGTGGAGCCAAGGGGAGTCGAACCCCTGACCTCTACAATGCCATTGTAGCGCTCTCCCAACTGAGCTATGGCCCCGAACCATGTTCACGACCGGCTTGGGTCACCGGTCTTGATGGAGGCGGAACATAGTCAGCCCGCCTCCAATGATCAAGCAGAAAATGTCGCAAGTTTCCAAACGCTTTGTGGATATCAAAAATCCACATAATACGAATGGAAAAACAAGAGTTTAGCGGTCCGGATCCTCGTCGATTTCCACACGAATTCCAGGAACGTCGTCTTCGCTTTCATCATCTTCGTCGATGAAGACATCGTCCGCTTCCGTGTCGTCGTCGTCGATCTCGACCTCATCGTCCTCGAGATCCGGCACATCATCGGACACACCTTCGGCTTCCGAATCCGCTTCGTCGAGGGTCACGATTTCGGGCGCATCGACGTCCACGTCCTCGTCATCTTCGTCCTCGATTTCCTTCGCGGCCTTGGCCGCCTTGGCTGCACGGGACGTCATGACGACCTGGAAAATCGTGCCGCATTTTGGACAAGTAATAGGATCCCGGTTCAGATCGTAATATTTTGCGCCACAGCTCGGGCACAGTCGCTTTGTGCCAAGTTCAGGTTTTGCCACTGTGCTTACCCTTCGATTGCTTTCGATTGTTTTCGTGATTTGCGGCGCCCCTTATCGCCAAGATCGCCGGTCTGTCAAAGCAAAAACGCGCCGTTTCGCTCATCCGTCATCTGTTCTGCACGCCTCCACCGAAATTTCAAGGCATGAAGCAGATGACGCGCGCTGATCCACATGATACGAAATGACCCCTTTTTTGGCAGACAAATCGTTGGAACCCCTTGCATGGCTCATGCATCCGCGCCCAAACCCCTGACAGCGCACAAAACCGGTCCTTTGACCGGACAGATAACCGTGCCCGGAGACAAGTCCATTTCCCACCGGTCCTTGATGTTCGGCGCCCTGGCCGTGGGGCGCACCACCGTCGAGGGACTGCTTGAATCCGAGGACGTCATGGCCACCGCCAACGCCATGCGCGCGGTCGGCGCGACCATCGAGAAGACTGCGGCAGGATCATACACGGTCGACGGCATCGGCCTTGGCAGCCTTCTTGAGCCAGAAGGCGTGATCGATTTCGGCAATGCAGGTACCGGCGTCCGCCTGACGATGGGTATTTTCGGAACCCACGACATCGCAGCCACCTTTATCGGCGATGCCTCGCTGTCCAAACGTCCCATGGGACGCGTCCTGGACCCGTTGCGGGAAATGGGGACCACCGTGGTTGCGCGGTCCGGAGACCGGTTGCCCGCATCTATCCGCGGCGCCAAGCAGGCCCTGCCCCTGACCTACCGCGTTCCCGTCCCCTCGGCCCAGGTCAAATCGGCGTTGCTTCTCGCCGGCCTGAACGCCCCCGGCATCACAACCGTGATCGAGCCGGTGCCGACGCGCGATCATACCGAGAAGATGCTGAAAGGGTTCGGCGCCGAGATCGATGTCAGCGTCAACGACGCCGGCGAGCGGGTTATCCGTCTGACCGGCCAGCCAGAGCTCAAACCGCAGGACATCATCGTCCCCGGCGACCCGTCCTCGGCGGCTTTCGCGCTGGTAGCGGCGCTGATCGTTCCCGGGTCGGATGTGACCATCCAGAACGTCCTCTTGAACGAGCACCGGACGGGACTGATCACCACGCTGCTCGAGATGGGCGGCGATATCGAAATCGTCGACAGACGCGTGTCGGGTGGGGAGGACATCGGTGATCTTCGTGTCCGCGCCAGCAAGTTGACAGGCATTACGGTGCCAGCCAGCCGCGCCCCCTCGATGATTGATGAATATCCGGTTCTCGCGATCGCCGCGGCCTTTGCCGAGGGTGAGACCCACATGACCGGCCTGGAAGAACTGCGGGTGAAGGAATCCGACCGCCTCGCGGCCGTGGCCCGGGGTTTGGAAGCCAATGGCATTCCATGCGTGGAAGGCGAAGACACGCTGACCGTCACGGGCGGTGTGGCTGCGATCGGTGGCGGCACTGTCACCACCCACCTCGATCACCGCATCGCCATGGCATTTCTCGTCCTGGGGATGGCGGCCGACAAACCGGTCACGGTTGACGATGGGGCGGTCATAGACACCAGCTTTCCGACATTTGCCCCGCTGTTCAACCAGCTGGGCGCGCGGATCGCACAGAGCGAAAGCGAGGCGGCATGATCATCGCAATCGACGGGCCGGCCGCATCAGGAAAGGGCACGCTCGCCCGGCGGCTGGCGGACCATTACGAGCTTCGCCACCTGGACACGGGCCTGACCTACCGGGCGGTGGCCGCAGCTCTTTTGGCCAAGGGCCTGCCCTTGGGCGACGAGGATGTCGCGCTTGAGATCGCGCGGCATCTGGATCTAGCGCATCTGGACAAAGGCGTCCTGTCCTCCCACGAAATCGGGGAGGCCGCCTCGCGGGTTGCCGTCTTGGGCGGATTGCGGGAAGAGCTTGTCCACCTTCAAAAGCGCTTCGCTGAAACGCCGCCGGGCGCCGTCCTGGACGGCCGGGATATCGGCACGGTGGTGTGTCCCGATGCCGACGTGAAGCTGTTCGTCACGGCATCTGCCGAGGCCCGCGCAAGACGCAGGACCGACGAGCTGTTGTCGAAGGGCCAGGACGCTAACTACACATCTGTTTTGGACGATCTCAGGCGGCGGGACGAGCGCGACAGCAAGCGGACCGTCGCCCCCATGCGTCCCGCTGAGGATGCACACTTGCTTGATACGACGGAAATGGATATAGAGAGCGCGTTCAAGGCTGCGGTCGATATCGTGTCCCGCGCTACCTGAGCCTAACGTTGGGGTTCGTCCGAGCGGCGCGCCCCCTTTTGCGTTATGATTTTGGTTGCCCGGCCCCGCGAAAAGCCGCCTTGCATTTGGAATTCGGCGCCATTGGCGCCTTGACTTGAAGACCGGATCCAACGTCGTCCGACCGCCGGCCCATTGCTTCTGCTGTTTCAGCGAAGTGAGGGAAGGAGAGCGCTCAGCATCTCCCGGGCGACCGCGGATCCCATTTGCAACACCAACCCGCCGGCGGTTCGCCAGACATGGCGCCAGGAGATTAAATGTCTGATTTCAATCCCTCGACAGAGGATTTTGCGGCTCTTCTCGAAGAGTCATTCACCCAGACCGACCTTTACGAAGGGGCCGTGGTCAAAGGGACCGTCGTCGCAATCGAGAAAGATCTTGCGGTTATCGACGTCGGCTTGAAAGTGGAAGGCCGCGTGCCGCTGAAGGAATTCGGCGCCAAGGGCCGCGACGGCGACATGAAGGTCGGCGATGAGGTCGAAGTCTACCTTGAGCGCGTTGAAAATGCTCTGGGCGAGGCCGTCCTGTCCCGCGAGAAAGCCCGCCGCGAAGAAAGCTGGGTTCGTCTCGAAGTGGCTTTCGAAGCCAACGAGAAAGTCACCGGCCAGATTTTCAACCAGGTCAAGGGTGGCTTCACCGTGGACCTCGACGGTGCCGTAGCCTTCTTGCCGCGCTCGCAGGTCGACATCCGTCCGGTGCGCGACGTCACTCCGCTGATGCACACGCCGCAGCCGTTCCAGATCCTGAAAATGGACAAGCGCCGGGGCAACATTGTTGTGTCGCGCCGCGTCGTTCTGGAAGAGACCCGCGCCGAACAGCGTTCCGAGCTGGTTCAAAGCCTGGAAGAAGGTCAGACGGTCGAGGGTGTGGTCAAGAACATCACCGATTATGGTGCATTCGTCGATCTCGGCGGCATCGACGGCCTGCTGCACGTCACCGACATCGCGTGGCGCCGCATCAACCATCCGTCGGAAGTGCTCACCATCGGCCAGACGGTCAGGGTTCAGATCATCCGCGTCAATCAAGACACGCATCGCATCAGCCTTGGCATGAAGCAGCTTGAGACCGACCCGTGGGATGGCATCGAAGCCAAATACCCGATCGAAGCCAAGTTCACCGGCCGTGTGACCAACATCACCGACTACGGTGCATTCGTCGAACTGGAGCCGGGCATCGAAGGCCTGATCCACGTTTCCGAAATGTCCTGGACGAAGAAAAACGTCCATCCGGGCAAGATCGTTTCCACGTCCCAGGAAGTCGAAGTGATGATCCTGGAAGTTGATCCGGTCAAGCGGCGGATCTCCCTCGGCCTCAAGCAGACCCTGCAGAACCCGTGGGATGCCTTTGCCGAGCAGTTCCCGATCAACACCGAAGTGGAAGGCGAAGTGAAGAACAAGACCGAGTTCGGTCTCTTCATTGGCCTTGACGGCGACGTGGACGGCATGGTGCACCTGAGCGATCTTGACTGGAACCGTCCGGGCGAGCAGGTCATCGACGAGTACAAGAAGGGCGACATGGTTCGCGCCGTTGTGCTTGACGTCGACGTCGAAAAAGAGCGGATCTCGCTCGGCATTAAGCAGCTTGGCGGCGACCCGATGGAGTCCGGGGCAGCCGGTGAACTTCGCAAGAATGCGATCGTCACCTGTGAAGTCGTCGAGATCAAGGACGGCGGCCTGGATGTGAAGATCGCGGACAGCGACCTGACAGCCTTTATCCGTCGGGCAGATCTGTCACGCGACCGAGAAGAGCAGCGCCCGGAGAAGTTCTCCGTGGGCGACAAGTTCGACGCCCGCATCACCCAGTTCGACAAGAAGACCCGCAAGGTTGCCGTGTCGATCAAGGCTCTGGAAATCGCCGAAGAAAAGGAAGCTGTCGCTCAGTACGGCTCCTCCGACAGCGGCGCGTCCCTGGGCGATATCCTGGGTGCGGCCCTCAAGCAGGCCAGCGACGACTAAGGCGTTCCGCCCCTGTTCGTTTCAAAACCCGAAAGCCCGGCCACTGCGCCGGGCTTTTTTGTGTCTGGTCGACAAAGAGAAACGGCTCAACGGTCAGGCTTGCATGCTGGTTCTTCGGTGCCTCAAGCGCCTGAACAAGGGCCGCCAGACACCCAGAACGACATTGGCCACACACAGGACCAGCATTACCCACAGAAGCGCCCACTCATGAAACAGGGTCTCCGATAACAGGCGATCGGGCAGCCCATCACCTGCCAAGCGGCGCGTCGCCATGGCGCCGATATCCGCGCTGACGCCATCCACGGTCAAGATACCCTTGAACATCAAGATGCCCATCAGCGCCTTAATCCAAACCCAGCGCATTTCCATGAACGGTGTGTGGACAGCCATGGAAAACAATCCAGAGACAAGCGCCACGCCGAGCGACGGCAGCAAGATATAGCGGCTGATGGCGCTCAGCGTATCCCTGAGGGTTTGATACCCTTCGCTGCCCGGCGGTGGCCCGGCGGATAACAGAACGATGATCACGGCAAGACCTCCCACAAGCCCCGATGCCGCAAGGCTGTGGAGTATTTTCAAACTCTTCCGCGGTGCCTGCATTCCCCTCTCCCGACGCATTCCATGAGATACCCCGAATACCCATCATGCCGCCGGGGCCCGCCCTGAGTGTCGCCAAACCGATCTGACGGTTCAAGCCTGTGCAGTTTCCCAAGGTTTCGTTCGCGTTTCGAATGTACTAGGCTTGCATCCTCGCGGAGAACCCGTCCGGCAGATCGGGGCGGCCTCCAAACTCACCTCCCAGACAGAATTGCGAAACGCACATGACCGAAGCCAAAACCGGCGACAAGGTTCGCTTGCACTACACCGGTACATTGAACGACGGATCGATCTTCGACAGCTCGCAAGGCCGTGATCCTCTCGAGTTTACCGTTGGCAGCGGACAAATCATTCCCGGCCTCGACAGCGCCATTCCCGGCATGCAGGTCGGTGATCAAAAAACGGTCACGATCGAATGCAAGGACGCTTACGGCCCGCATGATCCGAATGCGCAGCAAGCCGTTCCGCGCGCCCAGATCCCCGATGGCATTCCGCTGGAGCCAGGCACACGCCTTCAAGCCCAAACCGAAAATGGCCAAACAATGTCGGTCGTGGTTGTTGCGGTCAACGACAATGAAGTCGTGCTCGACGCCAACCATCCGCTCGCCGGGCAAGACCTGACCTTCGACATTCAACTGGTCGCGGTGAACTGACAGCCACAGCCGTTTTTCAAAGCCCGGGCAAGCCCCGGGCTCAAACCGCTGGCAAAGCTGCCGCCTGTCCAATACCTAATCTTCAGGCCTGTGCTGGGGGCGGAGCGCGGTGGAGCCTGGAAGACAGGGTTCTGGAACGAGAGCAGGCCGATGATCCGTCGAGACGCTCCTACGAACCTTCTCAGGAGAAGGAGATCATCCGGCCTTGTCGTCGAACTGAGCCTCGACAAGCCCCGGGCATTTTGAAGCGCGGCAGTGTTTGTCACTCAAAAGATTTGCTTTTTCCCTCGGGCTGTCCCTATTTAGGGGCGCTTATGCCTTGAATTCTTGAACGGAGACCCGGGCCCAATGTCTTCAGCCGATGTCGACGCACTGGTAGATCGCCGTCGCATGCGCCGAAAACTGAGCTTCTGGCGGATCGTGACCTTTGTCCTCATCGCCGCGTTCCTGATCTTCGGTCTTGTCTATTCTACCGGCCAGTTCAGCGGCGAAACGAAACGGGCCCCTCACATTGCCCGCATCGCCATTGATGGTGTGATCGTCGAGGATCGCGGGCTGACCCGGATGATCGAACGCATCGGCGATAGCCGGACCGTTCAGGGCGTGATTGTTTCCGTGAACTCGCCGGGAGGAACAACAACCGGTGGGGAGGTGCTTTTCGAAGCCTTGCGGCAACTGGCCGGAAAAAAACCGGTTGTCAGCGAAATCCGGACCGTTGGGGCCTCCGCCGGCTACATGGTGGCCATTGCCGCCGACCATACTGTGGCCCGATACAATTCCATCACCGGCTCGATCGGGGTGTTGTTCCAATTCGGCAACGCGGAGAAGCTGCTGGACACCATCGGCGTAGATATTGATGCGGTCAAAAGCTCGGAACTCAAGGCTGAACCGGACTTTTATTCACCCGCGACGAACGACGCCAAGGACATGCTGTCGGATCTGGTCATGGGCAGCTACGATTGGTTCGTCCGGCTGGTCGCCGACCGGCGGGGCCTTGATGAGCAACAGGCCCGCGCCCTTGCCGATGGACGGATCTTTATTGGCCAGACCGCCCATGAAAACGGTCTGATCGATGCGATTGGAGGCGAGGCCGCAGCCATTTCATGGCTGGAGAGCGAACGCAACGTTCCGGCGGACCTGCCCGTTCTGACATGGTCCGTTCAGGACGACGACCTCGACCTTCCCTTCCTGTCCCGTGTTGCCGACAGTCTTGGAGAAGGGCTCGCAACCGGGTTTCTGGGATCGGCGGAAGGGGCTAAAGGGCTGATTCCCCGTGGCCTTATGCTTGACGGTCTCGTATCGGTTTGGCACGCTCCGGGGTCTGCGACTGACGGCATGCCAGTGCAAGGGGAAGCCCAATGATAAAATCGGAATTGGTTCAACATATTGCCGAACAAAACCCTCATCTTTACCAAAGGGATGTCGAAAATATTGTAAACGCCATACTCGATGAGATCACCGAAGCGCTGATGCGCGGTGACCGCGTGGAATTGCGGGGGTTCGGCGCCTTTTCAGTAAAAAACCGTCCTGCGCGCATTGGCCGGAACCCCCGGACAGGCCAGAAGGTCGAGGTCGACGAGAAATTCGTTCCCTTTTTCAAGACCGGGAAAGAAATGCGCATGCGCCTGAATGACGGCGTCGACCATGGAGACAAGGACGACTGACCGCGCGCGCTTGCAGCGCTCCTCAAATCCTCTTAAGGCTTGTTAGCCGTATTCGCTGCAGCTCACCCGCGATCAACAGGAGACCTCGATGACGGGCTTCGTAAAGAAACTCATTCTCTTCGCTGTAGCTGTCGTGCTCGTGCCCTTGTCCGTCGCCAATCGCCAAACGGTTTCGATCGCGCTGAACCCGTTCGACCCGCAAGACCCGAGACTGACCATTCCCGATGTTCCTCTTTTCTGGGTCATCTTCGCGAGCCTGGGGCTGGGGATTGTGTTGGGCGGAATGGGCGCCTGGGCCAAGCAGGGCAAGTGGCGCAAGGAAGCACGCGCAAAGCGGCAGGAAGCGGACAAGTGGCATCGGGAAGCCGATCAGCTCCGCGATATGGCCCAAACGGCCTTGCCAGGCGACCCTGCTTTGAAGAAGCTGTCCGGCCCGGCAAATCAGCGCGCCGCATGAACAGCCCATGCGGATCGTCTCCGGTGGTGAAATCGACGCCGTTCTAGGCCATCGTGATCTGATCGAAACGATGCGGCGGGCCTACCGGTCTTCAGCGCTTGCGCCTCCCCCGGCAACATTCCAAATCCCCCGCCCGCCCGGGTCCGCGGGGGTTCTGCGTGCCTTGCCGGCCTGGACGGATTTCCAGACCCAGGGCCATACCGACCGGGGATATATTGGATGCCAGATTTCGCTCGATATCACATTTGACGGGTCTGATCCGGTTGACAACCTGCCCGGATCCGGGATCTATCTCTTGTTTTCCGGACATGCCGGACAGCCGGTCGCCATGCTGGACGGCCGTCACATGGCGCTCTGGCGAAAAGCCGCGGTCCACGCTCTGGCCTCCAGTTACTTCTCGCGGGAGGATAGTGAAAGACTTTTGGTTATCGGTCATCATCCGGTTTTGCCCTGGCTTCTTTCCGCCCACTCCTCCGTCCGAAATCTCCGCTCGGTCCTCGTAGCCGGCGTGGAGAGAGTGCACACGGCAAAGCACTTGTCCTCACGCACCGCCGGTGCCGCTTTGACGATCGGGCATACCGAGGACCTCAAAGCGGCCGCGGCGGGAGCCGATATCATTGTGGCCGCGACCCCAGGCGATCTTGCGGAGGTCGCCGAAGACGTCCCTGCCGGCGTTCACATCGATCTGCTGAGGGAAAACGGTGCACTACCCGGCGCTGTCTTGGAAACCTGCCGATTGTTTACAGCCGACCGTACGCAGGCCCCCCTTGCGCAGCAACACGAAGTGGCGGCAGACCTTCATGAGGTTGCCCGCGGCGAAAAGGCAGGGCGGCGCTACTACAGCCAGCAAACCCTGTTTTCTTGCGGGCCCAGCACCGGGCTTGCCGATCTGGCGACCGCCGGACACATTTTCCTGCGGACGTGAAGGCACTCCGCGGACCGTCACTTACCCAATCTCACGAGAAGGGAAGCGGGCAGGGTTTCGTGTACCGGCCGTTCAAGCGGCCGCCGCCGTCAGAGCCGAAGTCTCCAATACCGGACGGCCGATCGATTGGGATCAAACGCGCGGGTCAGTTCGGCTCTTTGGGAGACCTGCTTTTGTATACCGGCAAGGTCCAGCCGCGCTCTATCGCGCCTCCCCTGAGGAACAGCGCAAGGACGATCCCGGCCAGTGCGGCGATCCAGATGTTGAAGCCCAGCAGCGTCAGCGCGACGTAGCTTCCCGCCCCGGCAAACGCGGCGCTGACATACAGCTCCGGTTTCATGATTGCAGACGGTTCACCGGCGACGGTGTCCCTCAGGATCCCGCCGAAGGTTGCTGTGGCAACCCCCATCAAAACGGCGACCAGAACCGTATCCCCCACCGACATGGCCTTTGCGGCGCCCATCACGGAGTAGGCGGCAAGACCGCAGGCATCCGCCCAGCGCACGGGCTTGCCGAGCCGCTCAATGTGGTGGGCAAAGAACCACATGAAGATGCTGACGGCCAGACACACCAGAAGGTAGCGTTCGTCCACCGTCCAGAACACCGGCACCCCAAGCAGCAAATCGCGCAGGGTGCCGCCGCCAATTCCAGTCAGGGTGGCAAAAAACAAGAACGCGATAAAATCAAGGCCGCGCCGTGACGCGACAATGCTTCCGGCAACGGCAAAGACCGCGACGCCGAGATAATCGAGGATCTGAAGCAGCATCGCGCCCTGTGTCTTTTTATCGCGCCGGGTCCGGCCCGGTCACGCGCTCTTGTCGACTGTTTGCCCAGGTCCGCCAGCGTCCTTTTGGCCGGACGCCGGGGCGCCTTCTTTCGGTCCACCCTTGGCCACGCCCACCATGGCGGGCCGGAGCACCCGCTCGCCGATCCGGTAGCCCGCCTGCACCACTTGCACCACCGTACCATTGGGGACATCGGGGTTCGGGACCTCAAACATCGCCTGGTGGAAATTCGGGTCGAATTTCTGCCCCTCGGGATCGAGTTTCACCACACCGTGTTTTTCAAGCTGCTTGAGCAACTCCCGCTCGGTCATCTCCACCCCCTCGATGAGAGAGGCTAGTCCGGCATCCGCATTGCGGCGCTCGTCTTCCGGCAGAAACTCCAGCGCGCGGCTGAGATTGTCGCTGATCGTGAGCATGTCGCGTGCGAAACTCGAGACGGCGTACTGCCGCGCGTCCGTCACTTCCTTTTCCGTGCGCCGGCGGAGATTTTCCATCTCGGCCATCGTCCGCAACATCCGGTCTTTCAGTTCGGCATTTTCGGCCTGCAGCCCTTCCAGATCCGGGCCAGCCTCCAAGTTGGCGCCATTTCCCGGCGCGTCTGTGCCTTGATCCTCTTCGAAAGCCGGATCCTGATTTTGCGTTTCGTCGCTCATGGAGTATCCATAACTGTGTTGGGCCGGGGGTGCCCCCGTATCAATGCAAACGGCCGGATATGCAAGCTGCATGTCCGACCGCAACAGAGGTTTTGCGGCCAAAGACCGCCGGCAACTAGAGAGACGTCTTGATCCAGTCCTCCAGCTTGCCCTTGGGAGCAGCGCCAACCTGCTGCGCCATAGGCTCGCCGTTCTTGAACATGATGAGCATCGGAATCGAGCGGACGCCATATTTCATCGCCATGTTCTGATTCTCATCGATATTGATCTTGGCGATCTTCACCTTTCCGGCCATTTCATTGGAAATTTCTTCCAATGCCGGGGCGATCATTTTGCAAGGACCGCACCACTCGGCCCAAAAATCGACGACGACCGGTTCGGAGGAGTTCAGGACTTCCGCTTCGAAGGTCGCATCTGTGACTGTATTGGTTGCCATGGGTTCTATCTCTTTCTTCGAATGAACAGCGCGCGATCATGCTCCGCGTAACGTTGAGCCGAAGGTAGGGAGCCGCGCCGCCCGCGTCAAGTTGGCCCGGTCTCCGCCTTCAACCCGCCAAACACCGCTTTAAGGCGGGCTGAGGGAACACGCTGGAGCACCGGTTCAGCGGTCCACAACAAAGCCGCGTTCACGGTACGGCCGGGGAAGACCCTGGCCAGAAGCGCCTGATACACAGCCAGCTGCATCACATAATCTTGAGGAACCTCGTCGAGCGTTCGGGGCACATGGGCCCCAGTCTTGTAGTCGACGATCAGGACTTCGTCCGGCAGGTCGATCAAGCGATCGATCTGTCCCGATACCGAAATCTCCTCACCCTGCTGGGTCGTGATTTGACCGGCGACCGGAACTTCGGCACGGCCGGGCGCATCGAGCAGCACCGCAAAATCGGGATCCGCCAGAACCGCCTGCACCTGATCCGACATGGCAGGGATTTGATCCGCATACTCTTCCGGCAGGGCGCCGCGCAGAAACCGCGCCACAGCGTCCGCACGGCCCTCCGGAGCAATGTCCGGCAACAATTCCAACAGCCGGTGAATGATCCGGCCGCGCTCCATTGACAGATTTTTTTGGGACGCCAACCGCCCCTCGAGCAGGAAGGCCGCGCTTGGCGGGGTTATCCCGGATTTTTCCTCCATCTCTTCGAATACCCTTGAGGGCTGCAGGCGGCGTTTTCGCTTTGCCGGCGCAACCGGCGACCACAACCACTCCGGCACGTCCCCGGCCTTTGACGGGCGGCCCGCTGCGAACGTCTTTTTATCTTCTGCCGGCTTGGCCGGGGACGCACTTGCGGCCGCCTTCCGCCAGTGCCATGCAGCCACATGTCCATCCGCGTCCAGCACTTCCTGTGCAGTCGGGCGCAGGGCCCGCCCGATCAACGAATACCAGCAGTTTTCCGGAACCCCGCCCTTGGGCTCCCACCCGCAGACAACAATCCGCTCCTCCGCCCGGGTCAGGGCCACATACAGGAGCCGCCGGTATTCTTCTTCCTGCGCCGCATGAAGCTCGGCAAGGGCGTCCTGATGCCAGCCAATCCGGTCGTCCTTGACCGGAACCCAAACAAGTGCGGGCGGCAGCAGGGGATTGTCGAATCGGAGCTTCGGCAAGAACGCCGGGTCATGGGCCGCCGTCACGGGCTTGCTGCATCTGTCCACCAGTATGACTGTTTTGGCCTCCAGTCCTTTGGAGCCATGCACGGTCATCACCCGGACGAGGCCCTTGGTGCTGCTCAGCTCGCGCTTGATTTGAGTTGGCGCCGCCGACATCCAGGCCAGAAACCCTTCCAGTCCAGGCGTTCCGGCCTGCTCATAAGCGAGGGTCAGGGCAAGAAACTCGTCGAGGACATCGTCCACTTCGGCCCCCAGCCGGGATCGGAACTTCTGCCTTCCGCCGTCGGCCGAAAGCAATCGGGCGAAAAACTCGAACGGCGGCATGAAATCGGCCCGGGCGCGCCATGTTTCCAGCCGCTCACGCACCGCGGTCCAGCGGGGGCTCTGCCCGGATTTCGCAACCAGGCTTTGCCACAGGGTTCCAGGCCGCCGCTCGCCGTTGTCTTGCCGGGCGATCTCAAGGAGCGCCTCATCGTCGAGGTCGAACAAAGGGCTTTTGAGAATGCTCGCCAGAGACAGGTCGTCTTCCGACAAAAGCAAGAACCGGCCAAGCGCGGCAAGATCCTGAACGGCGATATGCTCGGTCAGAACCAGACGGTCGCTGCCCGCCACGGGAATACCAGCCTGCTTCAGCTCCCGGTTCAGGATGTCGACGAATGCGCAGCGCTTGCGAACAAGGATCATGATGTCACCCGCGTCCGCTTCGCCGTCCCGTATCCAGGTGCGGATTGTGTCCGCAATCCGGCGCGCGACACGCACGGGCGGGGCGCCACTCCCCAGACTGTCGATCGGGGCGCGCCAGTCTTCCGGCTCGCTGACTTCCGTTTCCTGTTCGAGGGGCCAGATTTCCACCAGACCCGCATCCTTGCGGATAGCCTCATGAACCGGCGGCTTCACCTCTTGCGACAACCCGCGATGGACCGCTTCCTCCTTGAAAACAAGGTCCACGGCACCCAGCACATCCGGGGTGGAGCGGAACGACAACTGCAGATCGACGGAGTGAAACGTGTGCTGCGCGCCTGCGGCCCGGTTGGCGAACCTCCTGCGCATTTCATCGAAATAAGCCGGCACAGCGCCCTGGAACGAATAAATCGACTGCTTTTCATCGCCGACGGCAAACAGGGTGCGCGTGCGCGGACTGCTCCCTTCTCCGGAAAAGAACTCGCCGGCGAGCGCGCTGACCACTTGCCATTGGCGCGGGCTCGTGTCTTGCGCTTCATCGACCAGAATATGATCAAGGCCCTGGTCGAGTTTGTATTGCACCCACGAAGCCGCATCCGAGCGCTCCAGAAGCCGCGCGGTCTTGACGACAAGATCCTCGAAATCCAGAAGTCCGCGTGCCGTTTTGGCGGCTTCGTACCGGGCGATCACCGCATGGGCCAACCGGAGCAAAGCTTCCGTTCCACAATAGGTCACGACCGCCTTTCGCTCTTCGAGCAGCCGCACAAGCCTGTCCTGCTCGGCCTCGAGACCGGCCACCATATCGGGGAAGTTTTCGGCCGTTTTTTTTGTGACGAGGGTTTTCAGTGGCGCGCGGTCTTTGGTCAGGAAGATCGGAAACCAGTTCCTGTTGAATTGGCCGGTATCGTCAAGTTCGAGCGCTCTTGCGAACCGCTCCCCCTTTTCCTGATCTTTCTTGCTGCCCGAAGCCAGCGCCTCGGCATAGGTGCGCCACAATGCCGGGGTGATCACACTGTAATCGCGCACCTGCCGATCGATCTCGTCCACGTCGGCCTGCCGCGGGACGCGAAGATCGTCAGCGAGCGCTTCGACCGCGGCGGACAGGCCGCCGGCATCCGACACCCACTGGCTGAGCTTGTCCCGGTTCTGGATCAACTCGTCCAGGGCCTTCTGGGCTCCGCCGTCACTCATCAGGTCGATCACACGGGTGAGTGACTGGCCGAGATCGCTGTCGGAACGGGTTTCAGCCTCATGCAGGACGGCCGCGCGGGCTTCGGCCATCAGTTCGACGGCAATCCGGTCATCCAGCACCGTGAAGTGTCCGGCGACATTGGCCTCAAGGGGAAACTGATGCAGCAACGCTTCGCAAAAACCATGGATGGTCTGGATCTTCAGACCGCCGGGTGTTTCGAGAGCCTGCGCGAAGAGCCGGCGCGCGAAGGCGATCCGCTCGGCATCGGGCGATGCCCCCTCGATCGCCGAGAGTTCGTCAGCCAGCGCCGCGTCATCCATCGTGACCCAGGAGCCGAGAATCTTGAAGACCCGCGTCGCCATTTCGGCGGCCGCCGCCTTTGTGAAGGTGAGTGCCAGGATCCGGGATGGCGCGGTCCCATCCAGCAAGAGGCGAACCACCCGGCGGGAAAGCACGAAGGTTTTTCCCGACCCTGCATTGGCGCTCACCCAGGCCGAGGCCCGCGGCTGCGACGCCAGGTCCTGCCGCTGCCGTGTCAGTTCGGGAACCTGAAAGCCGCTCACTCATCCCCCTCTACGGCTGTCGACCATTCCGCAACCCTCGCGAGATGGTCATAGGTGCCGTATGTGTCGCGCTTCTTTAAGACCCGTGCCCGGGAGAGATAGCCGGTATCCGCCTGCGCATAATGGACAATCAAGGCCTCCAGCCGCTTCCAGGCTTCCTCGCCAAGCGCCATAGGGTCCATATCCTTCGGTGTGACCGGAACAGGAATCACGGGATCCGAACCGCCCTTGAGCCCGACATAGAGAAACTCGGCGACCGGCCGGTCGCCCGGCACATCCTTGAAACCGTTTCGCGCAATCATCGCTGCTTCCAGGGGCAATTGCGGAGCCAGCAGAGCCTGGACCTGTTTGAGGGACGGGGCCTGCCCCGTCTTGTAGTCGAGGATCGCCAGCCGGCCATCCTCCAGAAGGTCGATCCGGTCGGCCCGGCCAGCCAGACGGAACTCCAGTCCGGGCAGCAGGAACGAGACGCTCCCAGAGACCTCCAGAAAGCGTTCGCGGACCTTTGGTGCCCTTGCCGCCTCGAACGCCACGAACCCTTCGGCAATGCGCTGAAACCGCGGCCACCACAGCGCCCGGATGGCGGGAAAGGCGTCCAGCGGGCGGAAGTGGTGCTCACCTACGCGCAACAATTCCGCCACGGCCGACGGATCGAAGGGGCCGGTCCAGTTGTCGAGGAACTCCGCCAGGGCATCGTGAATGATGGTGCCCTTCTCCGCCGCTCCCGGTTCGCCTCCAATCGGTTCCACAGGAAAAAGCTCGAGAACATGACGGGCAAAGATCGCGTAGGGATCGCGAATGAGAAGCTCGATCTCGGTGACCGACAGACGCTTGGGCCGGGCAGCCAGAACCGGTTTCGGATTGGGGCGCTCGGCGAGCCTCACCGGGCCTTCCGGCCGGTCGATAATCCCGGCAAGCTCCGTATACCGCCGTCCGCGCGCCTCCATTTCCGCGGCCAGATCCGGTCCGGCCAGGGTCAACAGCCGTTGCAGCCAGCGCGATGCGACCGTAGGCGCCCCATCGGAACGGGCGGCCCGTGCCAGGATCACATGTTGCGCCCCGAGCCCCATGCAAAAGTCGTGGGCACCGGCTCCTATGCGCCGCTCGGGAGGATCGAGCCCGAGATCCCCCTTCATCGGCCTGTTGAGCCAAGGATCATTGCGGGTCTTCTGCGGCCATGTTCCTTCGTTGAGACCTCCCAGCACCACGCGGTCAAAGGTTTGAAGACGGGCTTCCATGGGCCCGAGAATTTGAATCCGGGGGTCCCCCGGCAATCGGCGGCGGACCGCATGGCCCGCCATCAGCGCCAGAAGGACAGCCGGCCAGTCCCCCGGCGCCAGCGTCAGACCGCTGTCTTGCACATTGACCAGTTCGATCAGGAAGTTGGCGAAAACCTCGCCCGCCTCCTCCGCGAACAATTCCTCCGAAGAACCGTTTTCATCGCGCGCAATCGCGCTGACCGCTTTGGCGTGGGCCTCCGCAAGAACGTGGACCGGAAACGCCATCTCCGACTCAGCGAGAGCCTCAAGGGGGTCGATGGCCTCTGCAAGCCGGTCCACCAGATCGACCATGACGGACCAATCCGTGTCATGGACCTTCTTCCAACGGGGCGGTTCGCGCCTCGCGGCTTCCGCCGCGGCTTGTGCAGCCAGCACGGCCGCCCGCAAGCCAGCCGTTCCAGAAGCCGCGCGCGGCCCGCGCAAGACACCCCGCTCGAGCGCGCGCGCCGCCGCACGCACATCCTTGACCGGCAATCCGAGCCGGCAGAGAGGATGTTTCAAAAGACTGAGCAGGTCGATCGGATCGCACCCGCCAAACGCGATCTTCGCGGTTAGCACCGCCAGAATGGCCGGGGGCGTCTGATCGAGAGGACGTCCGGCGCTGTCATCGACCTCGATTCTCCAGCGGGCGAGTTCCGTCGCAACCCGCCGGGTGAGGAACCGATCCGGCGATATCAGCGCCGCGGTTTGCCCGCGTTCAAGGGCTTCCCGCAAAGCAATGGATATGGCCAGGGCTTCCTCGGCCTCATTGCGAGCGGTCAGAAGCTCGACCCGAGCCAATGCCATTTGCGCCTTCGCCCGGACGCCGCCATCCAGAAACGAACTCCAGGCCTCAGAGGTTTCCGCCGGGCGCATGGCTTCGGACACAAGCCATTCCCGCTCTTCGAGATCCGCAGGTAAAGGTGCGCTCAGCGCCTGAACATTTTCACACTCGACCGACAGCGTTTTCAACAAGCGCTTGAGGGAGTATTGCGGGTGGGCGGCGTAAGCGCTTTGCGTCTTTCCATCCGCTTTCCGCCCGCCGTCCAAAAGGCCCCAGGACGGAGGGTCCAGATGCCGGTCCAGCCCAGGCAACACGATGGCACCGTGCTCAACGGACGCAACCGCCTTCAACAGCTCCGCAGTGGCGGGAACGGATCCCGTCACACCGGCCACGATCACCGGCCCGCGGACAGGCGCCGTGCGAAGCCGGTCCGCTTCCAGGCGGATCAGGGCGGACCGGCGCGCTTTCGGATCCATCATGCCGCGCTCCTGCAAGTGCGCCGGCCAGGCCTCCTGCACGATCCGAAGGAAATCCAGCGTGATTTGCCAATATCTCGCATGATCTTCGGGAACCAGGCCGGCCAGTTCGGACCAGTCGGCCTCCTCGGTTTCCATCTCGTCCATCAGCGACAGGAGATCGCCCGCAAGCCAGGCCGCATCGGCGGCGGACGCAGGAACGCCAAGCGGTTCGTCGAGGCCAAGCTGGAGTACCTCCCGGCGCAGTGCTCCCTTCCAGGCCAGGACCAGCCGCGTCATGGCAAGATGCCGCTCGAGAACCGGCATGGCGGGCGGCAGGGGCTCAAGATCCCCCTGCCCAAACAGCGCCAATGCGTCCTCTTCCGTATCGCCGACCGGCCGGATGTCGGGCAGCAGCACCGGCGTTCCCGCAAAAAGCTCCTGAAAAATATCGGGCAACAAGCGCGCCGCGCGGCGCGTGGGGAGGTAGAGGGTCACGCTGGACAAAAGCAGCGGATCGTCTTTCGGCCGGAAGCCGGGAACGAGCCGTCCCTCAACCAGCGCCTCCGCCAGCGTTTTCAGAAACGGAACGGATGGCGGGATGGTAAAGACGCGCGGAAGGTGTGAAACGGGTTCGGTTTTCGGATCGGGCATCGGCTCAAGCGGCGCTCTCTCGAACGGCATATTCCGCTTCCCGAATGGCTTCCGGTGTTCCGATATGCAGCCAAACCCCTTCCATCTGGACACCGAACAGGCGGCCGCTTTCGATCGCCCTGTCGAAAAGCAGGTTCATCGAAAACGCGCCTTCCGGCGCATCCTCAAACAATCTGGGATGCAGGATAGCGGCGCCCGCATAGGCGAAGGGCGCGACGTTCCGCTCGCGGCGGCGGGTCAGGGACCCGTCCTTGGCCATATCGAAGTCACCGCGTCCGCTGTCATATCCGACCGCCTTGACCGTTTCCGCGACCAGAAGCAGCGCATCCATACGGTTTTCGTCCCAAGCATCGACCAGATGCTCCAAGTTCGGTTTGACACCTTCGATCCAGTAGGAGGTATCCGCGTTCAACTGGAAAAACGGATCGCCTCCAAGCAGCGGCAGCGCCTTCTTGATGCCGCCGCCCGTGTCCAGCAATTCGGCGCGCTCGTCAGATATCAGGATGTCTATGTCCTGCCGCCGGCGGACATGAACCTCCACCAGATCGGCGAGGTAGTGCACATTGACGACACATACCTCAACCCCGGCCGCGGCCAACCTGTCGAGGCCGTGATGGATCAGGGATCGTCCATTGACCTCGATGAGCGGCTTTGGCGTCGTGGCGGTCAAGGGGCGCATGCGCTTTCCCCGGCCCGCCGCCAGGATCATCGCACGTTTAGGCCGAAACCGACCTTTCTCCATCACCTCGCTCCGTTAATCTGCCGCGTTGTCGAGCAACATGTCATTCTCGAACCAGGTTTTGAGATCCCCCAGAACCGGGTGGGAGAGAATGCGGTGCATGTACCCAATCAACCGCGGAATATGGCGCAGATAGTCCGCCTTCCCGTCCCGCTCGGCAAGGCGCACGAATATTCCAAGGATCTTGGTGCAACGCTGTGCCGCCATCACGCCATAGGCAGTATCGAACAAATCGCTGTCCAGAACCGGTCCGTTCTGGTTCCGAGCCGAGAGATAAGCATTCTTCAGCACCGTTTCCAGCGCCTCGGGCACATCCACCCGCGCATCGAAAGTGAGCGAGGCAACATCATAGGCGGTTGGGCCGATCACGGCGTCTTGGAAGTCGATCAGTCCCAATCCGCCAAGCCCCGCCTCATTCCCGCGCCAGAGAATGTTGGGAGAATGGTAGTCCCGCAGCACCCAACCGGTTTCGCTTCCGGAGATCTCTTTGAAAGCCCGGTCCCAAATTTCACAAAATGCGGCGCGGCGGTTCGGCGGGCAGGCCTGTCCACGCTTCCAGGGAACGAAGTGATCGCAACACAGAAGAGCTTCGGTAATCAACGCCTCCCGGGAATAGCCTGGGATCCGGTAGGTGCCGCCGTCGGAATAATCAATCGTGCTGGGCAGCCTCGTTGCATGCAATTTCGCGAGCAGATCGATCGCGCTCCGATACCGGAGAGGATCCGGCGTGCCATCCGGCGCAATCGTCTCGTCACCGAAATCCTCCAGAACCAGAAGGCCCTGGTCCGCATCCGCGTTCAAAACCGCAGGCGCTGGAAAGCCGTTTCGACGCAACTCAGCCGCAAGGGCCAATACGGACCGGCAATCGGGTGCACGGTGCACACTCTCATTATAGGCCAGTGCTTCGGGCGTCGCGGCCGCCCCGGTCGCCGGAGCCCAATCCATGACGATCGCACTTGTGACCGGCCCCGTTATGCGCTCGAAACGGCGGGACGAGGCATCCCCCTTGAGAAGCTGACGGCGCCCTTCCGCAAGACCAGCGGCATCGGCCATCGAACGTATTTGACGGGTCCGCTCCAGCCGGGCGCGCCAGTCCGGGCAGGCCGATTGGAATTCGGCGGTCCGTGCGTCACCGTCCGGATCGCATGTCAGTTGGAGCCAAAGACAGGGGTCGGGCAAATACCCCAGGGCCATTTCCGGCCATTCCACCAAAGCCGCGCCTGTTTCCAACGCGTCGTCAAGGCCAAGCTCCAGGACCTCCCCCGGTTCTTCGAGACGATAAAGATCCAAATGAGAAACGGGGAACTGAGGCAGTTCGTAGGCCTGGACCAATGTGAAAGTCGGACTTGGCACTTCCAGCTCATCGTCATTGGCGCGGGCTCGCAAGATCGCGCGGGCGAAGGTCGATTTTCCAGCGCCCAGATCCCCGGACAGCAACACGAGATCAGCCGGCTTCAGAATTGCGGCAAGATCTTCCGCCAGGCGCCTGGTGGCGGCTTCATCTGGCAGGGACACTGACAAAAACGGGTTGTTCAGCTGGACAGGGGCCTGATTGGGCATGGCGGGCCTTCAACGATCATTCGGCCGCGATAATACCGGCGCGTTCGGGCTTTGCAGGAAAAGTACAAGTCACAACCGTGCCTTGCCCTTCGGCCGAATGAATATCGACATGCCCGCCGTGGAGTTCAACGAAACTCTTGACAATTGCCAGGCCCAGACCTGCCCCCTGCCGGCGTGCACCGTTGTCATGACCGACGAAACGGTTGAACACCTGGTGCAAAATCTCTTCCGGAATCCCGACACCGTTGTCCTTGACCACAAACTCCACCGACTGGCTCTTCCGGCTGCAGGACACGTCGACCGTCCCCCGCTCCTGCGAGAAATGAACCGCATTCGAAATCAGATTGTAGAGGATTTGGCGAAGCCGTTTTTCATCGGCAACAATATTTCCAATGTCCGAGGGGATATGCGTGCGCAGATCGATCTGAGCCTCGGCCAGCCGATCTTTGAGGCCCTCCACCGCGGCTTGCACGGCGGCCGCAACATCCACCTCAGACAAGTCGAGATCCATGATCCCCGCGTCAAGCGTCGCAAGATCCAGAATGTCGTCGATGATCGCCTTCAGCGCCGAGGACGACGACATGATGTAGCTGGCGTACTCGCTCTGCTTCTGGGACAGATCGCCGAACCGCGGATCGCTGAGAAGCTCGGCAAAGCCAATGATATTGTTCAGCGGCGAGCGCAATTCATAAGAAACATGCTGGACGAAGGCGCTTTTTATGTGATCGGCCTGCTCCAGAGCTTCGTTCTTCTCCATCAGGGCGCGTTCGACATTCACGCTGTCCGTAACATCGACAAAGGTGATCAGGGTTCCCCCGTCAGGCAACGGCACCGTCGCGAAATCCAGGACAACCCCGTCATGCCTCTCCATCCGGCTGGAGATCTGGGTCCGGGTGTCCACGACGCTGGTGACGCTTTCGGCCAGTTGCATCCATGCGCGTTCTTCCTCCTCACGGATGGCACAGGTCTGCACAAGGGACTTTATGTGCGGACTGTCGCTCAGCTGATCCTCGGTCAAGCTCCAGATCTGACCAAAGGCCGGGTTCCAGAGTCGAAGCCGGCCATCGGACCCGAACACGGCGACGGCTTCGGAAAGGTGGTCCAGCGTTTCGCCCTGCACACGGATCAACGCGTTGTAGCGGCTTTCAAGATCAAGTCGCTCTGTCACATTCTCATAGATATACGTGACACCACCTTGCGGATGCGGGTTGGCGATGACCCGCAGGGTTCGCCCATCGGGGAGATGCCACCAATTCTCGGTCGCTTCAAAAGACTGATAGCTCTCGAGCATGTTGTTCCGCCAAACGCGGTAGTCGGCCTGCTCGGGCAGCTTGCGGGAAGCCCGGAGCATATCGAGAACGGCACCGTCCTCCGGCCTACCCTCGAGAAAGGCCGGATCAAGGTCCCAAAGCTGGCTGAAGGCGGCATTGTAGAACTGCAGACGGCGGTCGCCGCCATAGATGGCCACCGCCGTTCCAAGTTGATCAAGCGTGCGGCCGTGGAAGTCTTCGGCCCGCGTCAGTTCCTTGCGCACCTGATCAAGCTCGCTGACGTCTATGGCGATGCCGGCGCCGCCGACATTGGCATCCACATCGGTTACGGCGTAGACCTTACGCTCCCCGGACACAACGATCGGAATGCGGGACCGGAAACATCCGTCATCGTCGCGCTCCTGCTTCATCGCCGCCCGAGCCGCGCCATCGAGAAACTCCGAACGCTCGCTGATCGCCGTTGTAACATCGATCGCATCGACCGCCGAGGCATAGGCATGGTTCGCCCAGATCAACCGCCCTTCGGCATCCCGTTGCCAGGCTGGCGCCGGCATCGCGTTCAAGAGCGCATGCAGCATATGGAGCTCACCGGAAATGCGCGCGTTGCGGGCAGCCAGCTCGGCTTGCATCTGACGCTCACCCGTCAGATCGCGCAGGCGGAGCACAACCGCCCCTCCGGTGGTGCGGCCGACGGCTTCGACATAGCTCCCGATCCTTGTTTTCAAGGTCACTGAGAAGGCCTCACCGGAGCTGAACAAAGTGTCGAGACGGCGCTCGAGGTCTGAGGCACATTTTGCGGTCAGCCAATGCCCAAAGGCCAGAAGCTGGCTGGTGGCGCGCGGGACCCCGGACGCTTCGGGCAGGATGCCCCAGATCTGCGGGAGGTCGCCCGTGCCGGTCCACACAATCAACCGCTGTTCGTCTGTGTTGAGCATGGCCTCCAGCCGATCGACCCGGAGCTTCAACTCGCTTTTTTCCCGGCGCAACCGGTCCGCCAGCTTGCCGGAGACCCTGCGATGGCGGACAAAGGCGACCGCGGCGGTCACGGCAAAGGCGCAAACCCCGCCAAAAGCGCCAAACAACATCATGGTGTCAGGCTGGATCGCGGCCATCGAAACCGAGATGAGATCCGAGGCCGAAGCAGGCATGCCCGTGAAAGGCAACAGACCGGCCGCAGCCGGCAAAAGCCTTGCAAAAGATAGACTCCATCTTCGCCGCGCCGCGCCGGTATGCGCGCCACCCAAGCTGCCGATCGGCATCCTGTGATCCCCTTAACCCGCCATTTGCCCGGAGAACCCGGAAAATTCCGGAAAACCCGGACTGAATCAAAGACGTTCGCCTCCTGGCCTCTGATTCGTTAAAACCATAACCTTTTTGGGAATCGCGCTGAAGAGTCTCTTATCGAAAAGTTAACGGGACCCACCGAAACGATGAATCCCGTTAACCAATGCATCAGCTGTGACTTAAAGCGCTACTAGATATAGCTATAAGCGCTCGGAAAATCAGTATTTGTAGTGCTCCGACTTGAACGGTCCCTGGGGCGGAATCCCCAGATAATCCGCCTGTTCGTCCGAAAGCTCCGTCAGGGTGACGCCGAGTTTCTCAAGGTGCAACCGGGCCACCTTCTCATCGAGATGCTTGGGCAACACGTAAACCTCGTTCTGGTAGACATCACCCTTAGTGTAGAGTTCGATCTGGGCCAGAACCTGGTTGGTGAAGCTGGCCGACATCACAAAGCTCGGGTGGCCGGTTGCGTTGCCAAGGTTGACCAGACGTCCTTGCGACAGAAGGATCATCCGCTTTCCGTCCGGAAACTCATACATGTCGACCTGATCCTTGACCGGCCGGCATTTGGTGTTTTTCAAAGCCGCGACCTGAATCTCATTGTCGAAGTGGCCGATGTTGCAGACGATCGCCATGTCCTTCATGCCACGCATGTGGTCGAAGGTGATAATGTCCTTGTTGCCCGTTGCGGTGACGTAAATGTCGCCTTCCGGGAGCGCCTGTTCGATGGTCTTGACTTCAAAACCGTCCATCGCGGCCTGGAGCGCGCAAATCGGGTCGATCTCCGTCACGATCACGCGCGCGCCGGCGCCGGCCAGAGACTGGGCCGAGCCCTTGCCAACATCGCCATAGCCGCACACAACGGCAACCTTACCCGACATCATCACGTCGGTACCGCGACGAATGCCATCGACCAATGACTCGCGGCAGCCGTACCGGTTGTCGAATTTCGATTTCGTCACACTGTCATTGACGTTGATCGCCGGGAACGGCAGCAGGCCCTTTTTCTGCATTTCGTACAAACGCAGAACGCCAGTTGTCGTTTCCTCGGAAACGCCCTTGATCAAATCGCGCTGCTTGGTGAACCAACCCGGATTGGCGGCCATACGCTTCTTGATCTGCGCAAACAGCGCTTCTTCTTCTTCGGACTTCGGATTTTCGATCAGATCCGTTTCGCCCGCTTCGACACGCGCGCCAATCAGAATGTAAAGCGTCGCGTCGCCGCCATCATCCAGAATCATGTTGGCGCCTTCGGGGAAGTCGAAAATCTTGTCGGCGTAAGCCCAGTATTCCTCGAGGGTTTCACCCTTGATGGCGAAGACCGGGATGCCCGCGGCCGCAATCGCTGCGGCAGCCTGATCCTGGGTCGAATAGATATTGCAAGACGCCCAGCGGACTTCGGCGCCAAGCGCAACCAGCGTTTCGATCAAGACCGCGGTCTGGATCGTCATGTGAAGGGAGCCGGCAATGCGCGCGCCCTTCAACGGTTTGGCATCTCCGAATTCCGTCCGGCAGGCCATCAGACCGGGCATTTCATGCTCGGCAATCTCGATTTCGGTCCTGCCCCAATCGGCTAGGCCAATATCCTTAATGATGTAATCGGTCATGGAAATTCCCTGCTTTTCGAACCGGCCCTTAAGCCGGTGCCTTCGGATTGTGAAGCTGCCCGGGAAGCGGTCATGTGGGCGCTATGGACAACGAGTGCCCGCAATGCGCGTCCCGCTTCAGGCGGCTGCCGGCCGGAGTTATAACCCCGCAGCCCAAAACCTGCAATAAAGATATAAAGAATTCTTTATGTGATAAAAAAATCATTGTGAATGCTCGAGTAAGCAAACCCCGAGCACGGTTTGTCCCATTTGGCGGCCTTTGACCCCATATCCGGTCGCGCCAGCCAAATGATGCGCAGCGAAAGGGAGAGGTGAGCGGCGTCTCTAGTCTTCTTCGCCAAACCCGCCTTCGACCAACGCGGAGATTGCCGCCATGGCGTCGTCGGCATTGTTTCCTGTCACGGAAATACGGATCGAACATCCCCGGCTGGCCGCCAGCATCATGAGCCCCATGATCGATGTTCCTTCAACGGACTGGCCGTCCTTGGAGACCAGGACCTGCGCGTCAAAGGTTTCGACCAGCTTGACCAGCTTGGCGGAGGCGCGGGCGTGGAGACCACGCTGATTGACGATGGTGACGTCTTTTTCCAAACAAGGAGCGCTCATCGTGTCCGTCAGTTCTGACCCGACAGGACCTGGCTGGCGACGGAAATGTATTTCTGCCCGGCCTGCCGCGCTTCATCCACGGCCTCAGACAAGGTTCGCTCCGCGCGCACGCTCGCCAGTTTGATCAGCATCGGCAGATTCACACCGGCGACCACCTCGACGGATTTTCCATCCATGATCGAAATTGCCAGATTGGAAGGCGTCCCCCCGAACATGTCCGTCAGCAGCACAACGCCCTGACCGCTGTTCGCGGCCTCGACCGCGCCAAGGATATCGGAACGCCGTTGCTCCATGTCATCGTCCGGACCGATCGAAATGGTCTCGACCTGCTCCTGCGGCCCGACGACATGTTCCAACGCGGCCTTGAATTCCTCCGCAAGGCGTCCGTGTGTAACAAGAACTAGTCCGATCATCCCGTTTAGCGATCCAGTCAGTGTTTTAAGGCTCCTGATCGATCCAAGAGGATCGAAGCCGCACTCTCGGCAACCCCTGTGTCCGTTGCAAGCAAAATCGGACAGATATCCCTAAAAGTAGTCCGGCCTTTGCGGGAAAACCCGGCGCAGAACCCAGCGGATCCGCCGAAGCGCTTCTTCAGGACTGTTCAGCAGAACCGGAACGCGGGGCAAGACTACCCCATTGAGCAATTGCGACATTTGCGCATCTTCAGGAAGACGGTCGAGATCCTCGAGCGGCAAGATGTCGATGATCATGTCAATTGCAGCCCGTCTTTCGAACGGCGCGCGCAGAATGCCGATCCCGCGAACCTCAAAGCGCTCTTCGAGCCCTTTGGCCGCTCTGGCAACAACCCGCCCGCCATCGTCCAGGAGCACCGTCCGATCATCGGACACCCAGCCCGCATGATGCCCCCGCCGCAAGGCCGCTTCGATAAGGTGGTCGCACAAGCTGGACTTGCCGGCCCCAGACGCCCCCCGAACCAGAAGGCCGACGGTCCCGATCACGACACAACTGGCATGGATCGTGGGGGATGTCTCGATCATGGTTCTTTCGGCAGCAAGATCGTGAACCGAGCGCCGCAGACCTTTTCCTTGCCTGTTTTTTTATCGGTTTCAGTCCGGTTCTCCACACGGATCGTCCCTCTATGGGCCTCGACAATCTGCCGGGAGATGGACAGGCCAAGCCCGGAATTGTTGCCAAACCCCTCACCGTCCGGGCGATCCGTGTAAAAGCGTTCGAATATCCGGTCCGTATTTTCGGCCCTGATGCCCGGCCCGTCATCGTCCACAGTGATCTGCAGGAACCGACCCGCTGGCGCAAGACCAAGCCGAACGGTGCCATCCGCCGGAGAAAACGACAGCGCATTATCGATGAGATTGCTGATGACCTGACCAAGCCTGATATCATGGCCCAACAGGCGGAAGGGGTTCGGTCCGGGAGCATCGGCCACGGTCAACAGGACTTCGGTTTCAGCTTTGTCTGCTCTCTGGTTCGCCGCGTCCGCGATTGCCCGCAGCAGAAGAGCCAGATCGATCGGCTCGGCCTGAGCCCTGGCCAATTCCGCATCCAGACGAGAGGCATCGGAAATATCGCTGATGAGACGGTCAAGGCGCCGCACATCATGCTGGATGATTTCCAGCAAGCGGCCGCGTGACTCATCCGATTTCGCAAGAGGCAGCGTTTCGACCGCGCTTCTCAGTGAGGTCAAGGGGTTTTTGAGTTCATGCGCCACATCGGCCGCGAACTGCTCAATCGCATCGATCTTGTTGTAGAGCGCGTTCGTCATGTCCCGGAAAGACCGTGCCAAATGCCCGATCTCGTCCTGGCGGTCGGCAAATTCCGGAATTTCCTCACGCGAGTTCGACCCTTTGCGGACCCGGTCGGCCGCCGCCGCGAGCCGGCGGACCGGTCCCGCAATCGTGCCGGCCAGAAGGATCGAAAGAAGAATGGTCACCGTGGCGGCAACCAGAAAAACGCGCATGATGGCAATGCGCTCAGCGCGGACGATTGCGTCAATATCCCCGCCTTGTGTCGACAAGAGAAGCGTGCCCAGGACCGCGCGGAAGCGCTGGATCGGCACGGCGACGGACACGATCAACTCGCCGCGCTGCGACACCCGAACGACACTGGCCGGAGAGCCGGCAAGCGCGGCTTCCACTTCCGGATAAGCGCGCCCGTCCCCCGGCCCAACCTCTTCGTAGATCGGCAACTCACCCTGACGCAGCCAGATCTTGAAAGACTGCCAGGCTTCTTCGAAAAAACCTGTTTCCTCTTGGTTGGGTGGGGGAAGGTCAAATCTCAGGATCTGCGCGCTGGAGTAGAGATGCCTGGAGTCCAGGATGAGGATCCCGTCCGGATCATAAATCCTCGCACGGGTCTTGGTCGGCGAAATGAGCCGGCGCAGGACAGGGCCAACCCGTTCGGGATTGACAGGAAAGTCAAGGATCTCGAGATCATCACCACCAGGAGCCACGCTCTCGCCAGCCTGCAATTGGAGCAGCCGCTCCGGATCGACGGTAATCGCACCCGTGTCGACCGTGGCCGAGGCCGCGATTGCGCCAGCGATGATCTCGCCCTGGGTCAGAAGGCTTTGCACCCGGGCGTCGATGAGCCCGGCGCGGAACTGGTTGAGATAGAGGATCCCGATCACCAAAGCGACCAATCCAACCAGGTTGATCGCCAGGATCCGGCGGGTCAGCGAGGATAACGCATATGTCCCGATGAAACTGCCAATCCGCGACAGCATGCGCCGCCGGACACGGCGCTTGTACAAACGGCGGATGTGCGCCCGGTCAGAAGGCTCTGACGGATCATCCGCCACACCGTCGATTTTTTCGGTCTCTGCAACCATTCAGGCTGGTTCAGACCTCCTTGAACCGGTAACCAACCCCGTAGAGCGTCTCAATCATATCGAAACTGTCATCAACCATCTTGAATTTCTTGCGCAGCCGCTTGATGTGGCTGTCAATTGTCCGGTCGTCCACATAGACCTGATCGTCGTAAGCGGCATCCATCAGCGCATTGCGGCTTTTGACGACGCCCGGCCTTTGGGCCAGGGCCGAAAGAATCAAAAACTCGGTCACTGTCAAGGTCACAGGCTTGTTGGACCACGTGCAGGTATGCCGCTCCTGGTCCATAACGAGCTGACCCCGCTCAAGCAGCTTTTCCGCGTCTGGGCGGGAAGAGCCGGCTTCCTTGGGCTGGACCCGTCGCAGAACCGCGCGGACACGCTCGACCAGAAGGCGCTGCGAGAACGGCTTCCGGATGAAATCGTCGGCCCCCATTTTCAAGCCGAACAATTCGTCGATCTCATCGTCCTTGGATGTGAGAAAGATCACCGGCAAGTCCGATGTCTGGCGCAGGCGGCGCAAAAGCTCCATGCCATCCATCCGGGGCATTTTGATATCAAAGATCGCCAGTTGTGGCGGGTCGGTTTGAAGCCCCTCGAGCGCGGCACTGCCGTCCGTATAAGTGTGAACACGGTAACCTTCCGATTCCAGCGCGATAGAGACTGACGTGAGAATATTCCGATCATCGTCGACCAAGGCAATGGTGGGCATGTTCGTTATCTGTCCCAATTCCAGTTTTTCGCCAGCACACAGTCCGGCTCGTGGATCCTAGGTTTCTAAGGCGCCCAAAATAAGCATAAAATATGGCGATGTCCCGTTTTGCCGAAGACAGGACCGTCCTTGGGCGCTCTCAAACCCGGCTGAATGATGGGTGGCCGATATGGAACAAATATTCCAAACCCCAATAACGGCTGAACCAAAAGATCTACTGCCGAGTTCGCAACTCCGAATTTTTACATCATCCAAATTAAATAAATCCGCACTCCAGTCATTATTTAATCGATTAAAGTCCAGTTTCGATCTTTTGGCTACCTTGTTGCAGATCTGCGCATGCTTTACGTTCCGATACCCCGTGCCAGTAGAATTGGCGATGGCACGGCACGCGCAAATTCTTTTGCAGCGCAAAATACAAAAAGCCCAGATCGCGAGGATGGCGGGATTATGCAGGAAATTGGTGTGAGGAACCCCTCCCAAGGAACCGAGGCTTTCGGCCTGACCGGCTTGAACAGACTCTATTGGAACCAGCTTGAGCCCGCACTTTACGAGTATGCCCTGGCACGAAACGAGGCCCGACTGTCGGCTGGCGGCGCGCTGGTCGCGGACACCGGGGCGCATACCGGCCGGTCTCCGAAAGACAAATTCGTGGTCAAGGACGAAACCACGAAGGACACGGTCTGGTGGGACAACAACGCCGCGATGACGCCGGAGCAGTTCGAAACGCTTCTGGCGGATTTCAAAGCCCACGCACGCGGCATGGACCTCTTCGCCCAGGATCTTTACGGTGGCGCCGACCCGGTCCATCGGCTTCCGGTCCGGGTCTATACCGAATACGCTTGGCACTCCTTGTTCATCCGCAACCTTCTGTTGCGTCCGGGGCGTGACGAGCTTGCCACGTTCGTGCCGGAGATGACCATCATCGATCTGCCGAGTTTCAAGGCGGATCCGGCGCGCCATGGCTGCCGGAGCGAAACGGTTATCGCCTGCGACCTGACTCGGAAAATCGTTCTCATTGGCGGAACGTCCTATGCGGGTGAAATGAAGAAGTCCGTTTTCACCTTCCTCAACTATCTCCTGCCCGCCAAAGGCATCATGTCGATGCATTGTTCGGCAAATGTAGGCGCGACGGGCGACACCGCCGTGTTTTTCGGATTGTCCGGAACCGGCAAGACAACATTGTCCGCTGACGCCTCCCGGACCTTGGTCGGCGATGACGAACACGGTTGGAGCGAGGACGGCGTCTTCAACTTTGAAGGCGGATGCTACGCCAAAACCATCAAGCTGTCCGCGGAGGCCGAACCGGAGATCTTCTCGACCACCCAAAGATTCGGAACCGTTCTTGAAAATGTGGTTATGGACGACAACCGTGTGCCCGATTTCGACGATGGGTCGAAAACCGAAAACACACGCGCGGCCTATCCGATCCATTTCATCTCGAATGCCAGCGCAACCGGCCGCGCACCGGTCCCTCGGACAATCATCATGCTGACGGCGGATGCCTTCGGCGTCCTGCCCCCGATCGCCAAACTGACCCCCGCTCAAGCGATGTACCATTTCCTGTCGGGTTACACCGCCAAGGTTGCCGGGACGGAAAAAGGCGTGACCGAGCCGCAAGCCACCTTCTCCACCTGTTTCGGTGCGCCGTTCATCCCGCGCCATTCATCCGAATACGGCAACCTGCTGCGGGATCTGATCGCAAAGCACGATGTCAACTGCTGGCTCGTGAACACCGGCTGGACCGGCGGGGCCTACGGCGTCGGTCACCGGATGCCGATCAGGGACACCCGGGCCCTTTTGCATTCGGCCCTCGACGGGTCGCTCAATGCAGCCGATTTCCGGACCGACCCCTATTTCGGATTCGCGGTGCCGATCGCCGTTGATGGCGTGGAACAGGCCATTCTCAATCCCCGGGACACCTGGGCCGACACGACCGCCTATGATGTTCAGGCAGCAAAACTCGTGCAAATGTTTGTCGACAATTTCGCAAGCTTTGAAAATCACGTCGACGGTGCCGTGCGGGACGCAGCGCCCGTGCTGCAAGCCGCGGCGGAGTAACAAGGACACCAGGGTCATCTCAGCTGAAAAGGGGCGGGCGCGCAGGGGCCCGCCCCTTTTCGTGCCCGGTTTCGCTCGACCGACATCCCGCCTATATTCATGTCGGAAACTCGGGAGGCTCGAAATGAGCGACACAACACAGGCTGTTCCGGATGTGCTTGGCATTGCGGAATCCTGGACTTTGGCCGGCCGGAAAGCCGCTTTGGCAACCGTCATTGAAACGTGGGGGTCGGCGCCGCGCCCGGTCGGGTCCCATCTGGTGATCGACGCGGAGGGCAACTTCGAAGGCTCCGTCTCGGGAGGATGTGTGGAAGGGGCGGTGGTCTCGGAGGCCATAGACGTCATCACAACCGGAAAGCCAACGACGCTGGAATTTGGCGTGGCGGATGAAACGGCATGGCGAGTGGGACTGTCCTGCGGCGGCCGGATCCGTGTCTATGTCGAGCCTATCGTATAAAAGCCGCGCGCGCGTTGGCGCATTTTCCGTGTAGCCAGCACCAGAGGGCGGCCCGGTTTCGGCGACCCAGGTTCCCTGGTTCGCCCTTGGCACTCCTGACAAACTGAAACCCTTCGGATACGAGTCAATTCATGGATCTTTCGCTCCTTTCGGCCCTGAACGAGGAACGCGCAACGCGGCGGGCGGCTATCCTGGTCTCGGACATGGCCGGTGGCGGTCAACGCTTGATCCGTTGGGCCGACGACTTTACCGATGATCCCCTCGCCGATGAACTGGCCCGGCGGTTCCGGTCAGGCACATCCGGCATGGTGGAACGGGATGGCGGAGCGGCTTTTCTTACGGTGTCCGTGCCCCCGCCCCGCCTTGTGCTCATCGGTGCGGTCCACATCACACAGGCGCTGGTGCCCATGGCGCAGATTGCCGGTTTCAATGTCACCGTCATTGACCCGAGGACCGCTTTCGCGACGCCGGACCGGTTCCCCGGCGTGGCCCTTCATGCGGAGTGGCCAGAAGATGTGCTCAAGACGGAGCCACTCGACCCTTATTGCGCCTTGGCGGCCGTGACCCATGACCCCAAGATCGACGATTTTCCACTGCAGGAAGCGCTGCGGGTCGGCTGCTTTTATGTCGGGGCGCTCGGCAGCCGGAAAACCCATGCCAAACGGATGGAGCGATTTGCCGAGGCCGGCATTGGGGCAGCCGATATCAGCGCAATTGATGCGCCGATTGGCCTCGACATCGGGGCGTCATCGCCGCCGGAAATAGCGGTCGCGGTTCTGGCTTCGGTCGTAAAAGCGCTGCGGCGTCCAATGGAGGTTGCTTGATGGAATTTGGGCCGATCCCGGTCTCTGCCGCCGTGGGCACCGTGCTTGCTCATTCGACCAGGATTGCTGGAAGAACCCTGAAGAAGGGGCACGTTCTCAGCGCCGAGGATTGCGGCGCGCTTCGGGATGCCGGGATCGCAGAGATTGTGGTCGCCCGCCTTGCGCACAGCGATATCGACGAAGACACCGCCGCGCACCGCATTGCATTGGCCGCCAGCGCTACCGGACTCGTCCCCGGTGCGTCCTTCACGGGACGCGTGAACCTTCATGCCGGTTGGGCTGGTCTGTTTGTCGCGGACGAAGCCGCCGTTGATGCGGTCAATCGCATTGATCCTGCGATCACCCTTGCAACCCTCTCGAACTACACGCCTGTCGGCGAGGGCCGCATGGTTGCGACATCAAAGATCATTCCGTTTGCGGTTTCCGAAGGTCTGGTCAGGCAAGCGGAATCGCGCATCGAAGGCGCCTTGGCGGTGCACCCTTTCAAGGCCAGGAAAATTGGTCTTGTCGCGACCGAACTCCCCCATCTCAAACCGGGGACGATGGACAAGACACGGCGTGTCTTGGAAGACCGCTTGCGGCCTTCGGGCAGCACCGTTCTTTCCGAAAAGCGCGTCCCGCACACAGAGGCGGCAACGGCCGCCGCCCTTGCTGAACTCGACGAAGCCGGGGCGGAGTTGCTGATCCTATTTGGAGCGTCGGCCGTCGTGGACCGTCAAGACATCTTGCCGGGATCGATCGAAAAGGCAGGCGGCAAGATCATCCACTTCGGCATGCCGGTCGATCCGGGCAACCTCCTCTTGCTTGGCGAACTGCACGGCAAACCCGTGCTTGGCGCGCCGGGATGCGCCCGGAGCCCCAAGGAGAACGGGTTCGATTGGGTGCTGGACCGCTTGCTGGCCGATCTTCCGGTGACCTCGCACGACATCACCGGGATGGGCGTCGGCGGATTGCTTATGGAAATCGAAAGCCGGCCGCAACCCCGTGATCCAGGTTCCGGAACAACAGGGACGAAGATCGCGGCGATCATTCTGGCCGCCGGCCGCTCAAGCCGCATGATCGGCCAGCACAAGCTTCTCGCCGATCTGAATGGGAAACCGGTTCTCCAACACACAATCGACGCAGCGCTCGGCGCGGATCTGAGCGAGATCATCGTTGTGACAGGTTACATGGACGAGGAGATCGGCGCCGCGATCGCCGGCCAGCCCGTGCGGCGGGTACACAACGGCGAATACGAAACCGGCATGGCGAGTTCGATCCGGACAGGAATTTCCGCACTCGCGCCCGATACGGATGCAGCGATCATTCTTCTTGCAGACATGCCGAACGTAACCGCCATCGATCTGTCACGGCTTGTCGCGGCCTTTCTGGCACCCGATGGAGCGCCGATCGTTTCGGCCACCTCCAGAGGGGAGCGCGGGAACCCGGTGCTTTGGGACAAAAGGTATTTTGGCGATTTGAGCGCACTTGAGGGGGACAAAGGTGCGCGCGACATTCTCAAGCGGCAGGCGGACCAGGTCTTCCTGGTCGAGATCGGAGATGCGGCACGCATCGATCTCGATACGTTTGAAGACCTGACACTGGCGCGAACGGCTGCCCCAAGACCGCCGGCGCCATAGACAAGTAAACAAATACTTTTTGAAGAGGCCGATTTGCTATGCGTTGACCGCATTCCCGATATCCAGCTTCTTCTATTGCAATTTTGTGACGCTCTCCTTATTTAGACGGTGCGCTTGCTGCAGAGCACCCTTGTGGTCGGGTTCAAATGATGTCCCGAGCGCCGCTACATCCACATTTTGTCAAGAGCTGTTCGGATCCTTCACGGAAGGATGGTCGAGCGTTTTTGAGTTTGGTCTATCGAAGAGGAACACAGTCATGGATACCCTGAGCCTCCCACGTCCGGGCTGCTGCAAGTGGGCAGAAGGCGATACCGGCAATTACACCTTTCCGTGCTCGAATCGCGTTCAGCCCGGCGTTTCCTATTGCGACGAGCATAGCGCCATTGTCTACATCCCGCCGGAAGAGCGCCGCCGCAGCCGGTCTGGCAACAGCATTCCCATGACGTTCCGCCGCGCGGCCTAACCACTGGTGGCAAGACTTCAAACTGCTTAGAAATAAAAGCAGTATTGCGCCTTCGTTGCGCGACTTTGAAACCCGGCCTTTGGCCGGGTTTTTGTTTTGGGTAACCAGCGTTCAAATGCAAAAAAGCGGCCCGCCGGGCCGCTTTCAAACCGAGGTAAATCGGTCAAGTTGAGCCGATCAGGCGGCGTTCAGCGCCGCTGCAACATCCTTCAGCTGCGAAAGATGCATCTCGGCCTTCTGCTTGGCGTCATCGCCTTGGGCATCCGCTACGTCCTCTTCCGCATTCTTGATCTGCTGATCGAGATCCGAACGTTTGATCTCCGCGACCGGAATGGCGCGTTCGGCCAACACCGTCAAGCCTCCCGGCCCGGCGTCGGCAAAGCCACCGCGGACGAAATATTCGGTCCAGCCGCTGCTTTTACGGACCTTGAGGATCCCAGGCTTGATCGTGGACATGAACGGGCTGTGATTTTTCAAAACGCCGAATTCCCCAGAGGTTCCGGGTACGACAACCTCAAGAACCTCGTCGGACAGCAGCAAGCGTTCCGGGGAGACCAATTCGAATTTGAACAGTTCGGCCATCTGGCGTTTTCCCTGTCAGACATTCCATACGGCAGCGGGTTAGTCCGCCGGATCAGGTGGCGCGCATTTTTCCATGCGCGCCAGCTCATTCGCAATCAGGCGGCTTCCGCTGCCAGTCTCTGTGCTTTCTCGATCGCTTCATCCATGGAACCGACCATGTAGAAAGCGGCTTCCGGCAGGTGATCGTACTCGCCGGCGACAAGGCCCTTGAAGCCTTTGATGGTGTCTTCCAGAGCCACCAGCTTGCCGGGCGAGCCCGTGAAGACTTCCGCGACGAAGAACGGTTGAGACAAGAACCGCTCGATCTTCCGGGCGCGGGCCACGGTCAGCTTGTCCTCTTCGGACAACTCATCCATCCCGAGAATCGCGATGATGTCCTGAAGGGCCTTGTAGCGCTGCAGGGTTTCCTGAACCGAACGGGCCACTTGATAGTGCTCGTCGCCAATGATGCGCGGGTCGAGCATGCGCGATGTGGAGTCAAGCGGATCCACGGCCGGGTAGATGCCTTTTTCCGCGATGGAACGGTTCAAAACGGTCGTTGCATCCAGGTGGGCGAAGGTCGAAGCCGGCGCCGGGTCGGTCAAGTCGTCGGCCGGAACGTAGACGGCCTGAACGGACGTGATCGAACCCTTCGTGGTGGTTGTGATGCGTTCCTGCATCTGACCCATGTCGGTTGCCAGCGTCGGCTGATAGCCCACCGCCGACGGAATACGGCCAAGAAGCGCGGACACCTCGGAACCAGCCTGGGTGAAGCGGAAAATGTTGTCCACGAAGAACAGCACGTCCTGGCCCTGGTCGCGGAAGTGTTCCGCCACGGTCAAGCCGGTCAAGGCGACGCGGGCACGGGCCCCGGGAGGCTCGTTCATCTGGCCATACACCAGAGCGGCCTTGGACCCTTCGCCGCCGCCTTCCTTGTTCACGCCGGATTCAACCATTTCCCAGTAAAGGTCGTTGCCCTCACGGGTCCGCTCGCCAACGCCGGCAAACACGGAGTAACCGCCGTGCGCCTTGGCGACGTTGTTGATCAGTTCCATGATCAAAACGGTTTTGCCCACACCGGCACCGCCGAACAGACCGATCTTGCCGCCCTTTGCGTAAGGTGCGAGAAGGTCAACGACCTTGATGCCCGTGACGAGGATTTCGGCTTCGGTGGATTGCTCAATGAATGCTGGTGCTTCCTGGTGGATCCCGCGCCGGGTTTCGGCCTTGATCTCACCGGCGTCATCGACCGGTTCGCCGATCACGTTCATGATCCGGCCAAGAGTGCCTTCGCCAACCGGCACGGCGATCGGAGCACCGGTATCGACGACTTCCTGACCGCGAACCAGTCCTTCTGTTCCATCCATAGCGATGGTGCGAACCGTGTTTTCGCCGAGGTGTTGTGCGACCTCGAGAACCAGGCGCGTGCCCTGATTGTCTGTTTCAAGTGCGTTCAGGATCAGCGGCAGGTGGTCATCAAACTTGACGTCGACCACGGCGCCGATGACCTGGGTGATCCGTCCGACTTTTTTGTCAGCCATGTCCCTATCCTTGTCTCGATCCCGTCAGAGCGCTTCCGCGCCCGAGATAATTTCAATCAGTTCCTTGGTGATCTGTGCCTGGCGCTGGCGGTTGTAGCTGATCGTCAACTTGTCGATCATCTCGCCCGCGTTGCGCGTCGCGCTGTCCATGGCGCTCATGCGCGCACCTTGCTCGGATGCAGCATTTTCAAGCAATGCCCGGAACACTTGCACGGAAATATTGCGCGGCAACAGATCTTCGAGAATGTCACCTTCATCCGGCTCGTACTCATAGATCGCCGAGGCGTCAGCTTTTTCACCTTTTTCCGCCCCATCAAAATGAGCCGGGATGATTTGCTGGGCCGTTGGGATCTGGGAAATCACCGACCGGAATTCGGAATAAAACAGCGTGCAGACGTCAAACTCGCCATTTTCGAACATCGTAAGCACGTCGCGGCCGATATTATCGGCATGCGCGAAACCGACGCTTTTGACACCCTGCAGCTCAACCGTCTTGACGACATACTTGCCGAAATCGCGCTTGATCGCGTCGAACCCCTTCTTGCCGACGCACAAGATCTTGACGGTCTTGCCTTGCGAAATCAGGCTGCGCGCCCGCTCTTTCGCCAGCTTCGCGATGTTCGAGTTGAAGCCGCCGCACAATCCCCGCTCCGCGGTCGCGACGACGAGCAGGTGCACGTCGTCCTTCCCGGTCCCGGCCATTAGCTTTGGTGCATCGTCGCGGCCTTGATATTCGGCAGCAAGATTGGCCAGCACCTCGCCCATGCGCTCAGCATAGGGCCGGGCGGCCTCCGCTGCTTCCTGAGCGCGACGCAGCTTCGCCGCGGCCACCATTTGCATGGCCTTGGTGATCTTCTGCGTCGCTTTGACGGAAGCGATACGGTTTCGTAAGTCCTTCAGGCTCGGCATGGCCGCCCCTGCTCCTTATCCCGGCGTGAAACTTAGGCGAAGTTCTTGGAGAACTGATCGAGTGCTGCTTTCAGCTTGCCCGTCAGCTCATCGTCGAGCGCCTTCTTCTCCCAGATCGCGTCGAGAAGATCGGAATGTTCCCCGCGCAAGAAAAGAAGCAAACCCTGTTCGAACTGGCCAACCTTGTCGACCGGCACGGTGTCCAGATAGCCGTTCACGCCGGCATAGATAACCGCAACCTGCTCCTGGGTCTTCAGCGGCGAGAACTGCGGCTGCTTCAAAAGCTCGGTCAGGCGGGCGCCACGGTTCAGCAGCTTCTGGGTGGTCGCGTCGAGGTCGGAGCCGAACTGCGCGAAGGCCGCCATTTCACGGTACTGCGCCAGCTCGCCCTTGACCGGACCAGCCACCTGCTTCATCGCCTTGATCTGGGCGGAGGACCCCACACGCGACACCGAAAGACCCACGTTCACCGCCGGACGGATGCCCTGGTAGAAGAGATCCGTTTCCAGGAAGATCTGGCCATCGGTGATCGAGATCACGTTTGTCGGAATGAAGGCCGACACGTCGTTGCCCTGGGTCTCGATGACGGGAAGTGCCGTCAGAGAACCGGACCCATGGTCTTGGTTCAGCTTCGCCGCACGCTCGAGCAGGCGGGAGTGAAGATAGAACACGTCGCCCGGGAAAGCTTCACGTCCGGGCGGACGGCGCAGCAGCAGGGACATTTGACGATAGGCAACTGCTTGCTTGGACAGGTCATCGTATCCGATCACCGCATGCATGCCGTTGTCACGGAAATACTCACCCATCGCACAGCCGGAGAAGGGCGCCAGGAACTGCAGCGGAGCCGCATCGGAAGCTGTCGCCGCGATAACGATGGAGTATTCCAACGCGCCATTGTCTTCCAGAACCTTGACGAACTGCGCAACGGTCGACCGCTTTTGACCGACGGCCACGTAGATGCAGTAGAGCTTGTTGCCCTCATCGTTCGAAGCATGAAGCGGCTTCTGGTTCAAGAAGGTGTCCAGAATGATCGCGGTCTTGCCTGTCTGACGGTCGCCGATCACCAGCTCGCGCTGACCGCGCCCAACGGGGATCAAGGCATCAATCGCCTTCAGGCCGGTTGACATCGGCTCGTGCACGGACTTGCGCGGCAGAATGCCTGGCGCCTTGACGTCCACGCGTCGCATTTCAGCACCTTCGATCGGACCCTTGCCGTCGAGCGGGTTCCCAAGCGGGTCGACGACACGGCCCAGAAGACCCTTGCCGACCGGCACTTCCACGATGGCCCCGGTCCGCTTGACCGTATCGCCTTCCTTGATGTCCCGGTCGGACCCGAAGATAACGATCCCGACATTGTCGGTTTCCAGGTTCAAGGCCATGCCCTTGATCCCGCCGGGGAACTCGACCATTTCACCGGCCTGGACATTGTCCAGGCCGTAGACGCGGGCGATACCGTCACCGACCGAAAGTACCTGACCGACCTCGGAAACTTCGGCTTCCTGGCCGAAATTCTTGATCTGGTCCTTGAGGATGGCGGAAATTTCCGCGGCCCGAATATCCATCAGCCGACCTCTTTCATCGCGAACTTGAGTGAATTGAGCTTGGTGCGCAGGGACGCATCGATCATCCGGGAGCCGACCTTGACGACAAGGCCGCCAAGCAACTTGGGATCGACATGAGCTGCGACAGTTACGGTTTTACCCGTCGAAGCGGAGAGCGCTTCCTTGAGAGCCGCAACATGATCGTCGGATAGTGGGGAAGCCGAAATGACTTCCGCCGTTTGCTCTCCCCGCCGCTCGGCCACCTGGGCACGGAACGACGCGATCATGCTGGGAAGAACGAAGAGGCGGCGGTTTCTGGCGGCCAGCTTCATGAAATTCGCGGCAAGGCCGGATATGCCCGCCTTATCGAGAAGTGCGGAGATCGCGTTGAGCTGCTCCTCCGCGCTAAATACCGGGCTCTTCACGAGGCGGTTGAGATCCGCACTTTCCTTGAGGAGCGCCTCAAAGCCGAGCAGATCCCGTTCCACGCCGGCAGTCACGCCCTGTTCCTCAGCAAGGTCGAGGAGGGCGGATGCATATCGCTGGGCTACGCCGGATACGAGAGATACGTTGTCAGTCACCAGGTCCGAGCTCTCTGACGTCTTTCCCTGCCCGCAAGATAGCCTGTATCCGCAAGGCATTGAAATGTTGAATGAATTCAGGGTCAGAAGGTATGACGGTTAAACCGCTCCCCCAAAGCCGCGCTTCCATTAGCACAGGGTTTCACACTGTGCAACTTCACCAGAGTGCGCCTTTCGACGATTCCGGGCGATTTTTGGCAAAACCTACAGAAAGTGCTGCGGATCAACGTCGACCTGCAGTCTCAGACCTTTCACCGGACGCGGTGCCGCCGACAACCAGGCGCGAATGTACGCCTGTAGATCAAACCGGCGCGGGGCGAGAGCCAGAAGCCTGTATCGATGCCGTCCACGCACCATGGCGAGTGCCGCCTCCGCCGGGCCCAGAATGGTCAGATCCTGCGCGGGGGGCGCCGAACGCAGCACCGCCCGGGCATAGGCTTCGGCAAGCCCCTTGTCCGGCCCGGAAACCACAATCGCGACGAGCCGGCCGAAGGGGGGCAGCCCCGCCGCCCTGCGGGCGTCGATCTCGGCCGCATAAAACGCATCGCGATCGGCACTCAACAGCGCGCGAATGACAGGCTGGTCCGGCGCGTAGGTTTGCAGAAACCCCCGACCGCCCCCGGTCACGCGCCCCGCGCGGCCCGTGACCTGGGCGAGCAGTTGGAATGTTTTTTCTGCCGCCCGTGGATCGCCGTGGGCCAGTCCGAGGTCGGCGTCAATGACCCCGACCAGCTTCATTTTGGGAAAATTGTGCCCTTTGGCCACCAGTTGCGTGCCGATCACAATGTCCGCGCCGCCCTCCTCCACGATCTTCATTTCGCGCCGAAGCCGGTCAGGACCCCCTTGAATGTCCGAGGACAGGACCAGAGTTCGTGCCTGCGGAAAGAGATCCGCTACCTCTTCGGCAACCCGTTCGACCCCCGGCCCGCAGGCCGCGAGCGTGTCCTTGGAGCTACAAGAGGGGCAGGTGTCGGGGACCTTTTCAAAATGGCCGCAATGATGACAGACGAGACGTTTTTGAAACCGGTGCTCGACCAGCCACGCGCTGCAATGCGGGCACTGAAAGCGGTGTCCACATGTTCTGCACAGGGTCAGCGGGGCATAGCCGCGCCGGTTAAGGAACAGGAGGGTTTGGTCACCCTCAGCGAAAACGTGCCGGATGGCCGACAGAAGCGCCGGGGCGATCCAGCGGCCGCGTTCCGGGCCCTCCACGCGCATGTCGATGGCCTGCAGGTCCGGCAGGGCCGCACCCGAGGCGCGGTCGGGCAAGAGGAAGCGCAGATACCTGCCCTGATCGGCATTCACCCGGCTTTCGATTGACGGGGTTGCCGAGGCCAGAACCACCGGGAACCCGGAAAGATGACCGCGCACCACCGCCATGTCCCGCGCACTGTAGGATACCCGGTCGTCCTGCTTGAAGGCCGTATCGTGCTCTTCATCGACAACAATCAGTCCGAGATCCAGAAAGGGCAGAAACAATGAAGAGCGGGCACCGATCACCACGCGGACCTCGCCATTGGCAACGCCGCGCCAGACGCGCACACGGGTTTTCGGCGTGATTTCCGAATGCCATTCGGCGGGATATGTCCCGAATCGCTGTTCAAAGCGGCGCAGGAACTGCTCGGTCAGAGCAATTTCGGGCACAAGCACCAATGCCTGCTTGCCGCGCCTCAAGGCTTCGGCGATCGCTTCGAAATAGACCTCGGTCTTGCCCGAGCCGGTGACGCCGTCGATCAAGGAGACCGATGGGCCCTTCTCGAAACACCCGCAAATGCCGTCCGCGGCGACTTGCTGCGCGGGCGTCAGAGCCACCCTGGAGTAATCGATTTGCGGCTGAGGCGGCGGCGGTGCGGCAGGCATCTCAATGACCTCAAGCACCTCCTGCGCCAGCAGACCGTCAATCACCGACGCGCTGACACCCGCAGCATGGGCGAGCCCGGTCTTCGTCCAGGCAAGCCCGTCGCCCAAAATATCGAGAACCCGCGCCCGGGCGGGTGTTTTGCGATCCGGCTGCCGGCCGGAAACCCAGCGCACACCGGCAACCGGCGCTTCGGGTTCAAGTGCCTCTTCGGACCGCAGGACCATGCGGAGCACCATACCGGGCGGCGCGAGCGTCCAATTGGCCACCCAGTCCACAAAGCGCCTGAGGTCGGCATCGATCGGACGCGCATGGGTGTAAACCCGCGAGATGTATTTCAGTTTCTTCGGATCGATGCCGGTGTCGGGCTCCACATCCCAGACGGCCCCCAGGACCTCGCGCGATCCGAGCGGAACCTTGACGATTGTGCCCGGCACGACGGTCTCACCGGCAGGCACCCGGTAGGTGTAGGCTCCAGGAACGGCAACCGGAACCAAAACACTCGCGATGGTGTCGGCTGGGCCGAGAAGGTCGTTAAACGCCACGGATAAAGCCCATCCCGCGTCTACGCGCCGGTAACCGAGAAAGTCTTTGAGGTACGCACATCAAAATGCACCCGCCATTGCGAATCGGGGTTCTTCTATGGGCCATCCTAAGGTAAAGAGGCCGCCAGACAGGAGTCATTCGCGCAATCAGACGCGTTTGCATGTTTACCGCGCGCAGCCGCGCGCCTCATGGAGCGTGAGATATGAAATTTTTTGTCGACACAGCCGACACAGCCGAAATCGAGGAACTGG
The DNA here is from genome assembly GCF_008711285.1 of Roseibium aquae. Lineage (GTDB taxonomy): Bacteria > Pseudomonadota > Alphaproteobacteria > Rhizobiales > Stappiaceae > Roseibium > Roseibium aquae. Next base: position 158,648 of record NZ_VXDC01000005.1, on the reverse strand, counting down.
CCGCCACGGGACTTCTTGACGGTGTGACGACCAATCCATCCCTGATCGCCAAGTCAGGCCGCCAATTCAAGGATGTCATCAAGGAAATCTGTGAGATCACGGACGGTGACGTTTCCGCCGAAGTCGCTGCGACCGATTTCGACACCATGATCCGTGAGGCCCATGTGCTGCGCGCGCTGGCGGAGAATGTCGTCATCAAGCTTCCGCTCACCTTTGATGGCCTGAAAGCCTGCAAGCAACTGACGGAAGAGGGCACCAAGACCAATGTCACCCTGTGCTTTTCCGCCAATCAGGCCCTGCTCGCTGCCAAGGCCGGGGCAACCTATATCTCGCCCTTCATCGGCCGCCTGGACGACATTCACCTGGACGGTCTTGAGCTCATTCGCGAAATCCGGGTGATCTACGACAATTACGGGTTCGACACGGAGATCCTCGCGGCCTCGATCCGCACAGCGAATCACGTTCGCGAATGCGCCATTATCGGAGCGGATGTCGCGACCGTGCCCCCGGCGACCCTCAAAGGCCTGATCAAGCATCCGCTCACAGACAAGGGCCTGGATGCCTTCCTTGCGGACTGGGCGAAGACTGGCCAGAGCATTCTGTAAGCGCCTCGCGTACCCGCTCATGGCCCGGCAGCATTGCCGGGCTTTTCGTGACCCGGCCCGATCCCGTTAACCCGTCTGAGGCGTTTCAACGGGAAGATGAAGGCCATGGGACACTCTGATTCGGACCATCTGCTGGTCCACGCCAAACCGGACCTGAACGCTGTGATCGGCGACTGGCTCGACCACTTGTCCGACGAGCGGCGGCTCGCCGACAAAACGCTCCTGGCGTACGAGCGGGATGTGCGCCAGTTTCTGCGGTTCCTGGCCGATCACTTCGGAGAACCGCCCGGGGTGAAAGACCTTGGAAACCTCCGGCCCGCCGATTTCCGGGGCTTTCTGGCCAGACGCAGGCAAGACGCAAAAGCCGGAAACCGGTCTCTTGCGCGCAATCTGTCCGGATTGCGCTCGCTGCTTCGGTTCCTGGAACGCAAAGGCGATATCGATGCCACCGCTTCCGGTGCTGTCCGCCCGCCCCGCCTTGCCTCAACCCTTCCAAAGCCGCTGTCGATCCCCGACGCGGAAGAGGTGATCTCCGGCGATCTTTCCCTTGAACGCGAACCGTGGATCGAGGCGCGCAATGCCGCCGTCTTGACACTTCTCTATGCGTGCGGGTTGCGGTTGTCCGAAGCGCTGTCCTTGACCGGCAAAACGGCCCCAAGGGCCGGCTCTAAAACGCTGCGGATCCGGGGCAAGGGCGGCAAGGAGCGGCTGGTCCCGATCCTCCCGGTGGTTGTCGAAGCCGTGGAAGCGTATCTCGCGCGATGCCCTTACGCCGTCACGCCGGAGGGGCCCCTCTTCCTGGGCGCGCGCGGCGGCCCGCTCAACCCCCGGCTCGTCCAAGGCGCCATGCAGAAAATGCGGTCCGCGCTAGGCTTGCCGAAAAGCGCCACTCCGCACGCGCTGAGACATTCATTCGCGACACATCTGCTCGCCGGCGGCGGAGACCTGCGCACCATTCAGGAGTTGCTGGGCCATGCAAGCTTGTCCAGCACGCAGATCTACACCCAGATCGACAGTTCCGCCCTGCTGAAAGCCTACGATCAGGCCCACCCAAGAGCCCGCAGCGGTTCCTGATGCAGCTTTTTTCGCCTTTTCCACGCCCCGGGGGTGCAATTTGCGCGGAACCTGCTAGGGTTCCAGCATTCCATTGTCATGGATGAAGTGTTCACCCAGCGGCGCGCCGTTCCTTGGGATCAGGCCTGCGCTAACTCAAGTCAGGAGATATCTTGCAAGTTCTTGTACGCGATAACAATGTCGACCAAGCCCTCCGCGTTTTGAAGAAGAAACTGCAGCGCGAAGGCGTCTTCCGTGAAATGAAAACCCGCCGCGCTTTCGAAAAGCCTTCTGAAAAACGCGCCCGCGAAAAAGCGGAAGCCGTGCGCCGCGCCCGCAAAGCAGCGCGCAAACTGGCTCAACGCGAAGGCCTTCTGAAAAAGCGCTAGGACATGGCTTGGAGTGGCTGTCGGAACCTGGCAGCCGCGTGCCCTTTGGCGCTAGGCAACTCCCTCGCTTTCCCAGGACCGGCCTCGGCTTCCTTAACACGAGGTTTACAATGATCGCCTACCCTCCGACGGGTGGAGGTCATCTGATGCGCGTTGCCGTCCTTCTTGCCATGATCATGCTTTCAGCGGCTTTGTCACCGGTGATCGCCCAAGAGCGGATCTATTGCCCCCTGCCGGAGCACGGCACCTGGGTCAACCGGTATGCCGAGCCCAAGCAAATCACGCGTGTCGAGGTGGAAACGAAGTGCGTCGACAACCGGGTCGAAGCCCGGATCCGCGCTTTCACCAGTTGCATTCCCCGGGACTGCAAATGGGGCTGGACCGAGGCAACCTTGCGCGACGACGGTAGCCTCTCGGTGAATCTGATCGGTTTCCTGCGCACCAAAGTGCTGACCGTGCGGGCCTTCGGTGACATGCTGGATGTTCAAGAAGTGGACGTCCCGCATGACGAGGAATTGCCCGCGACCAAACAGGTCTACAACCTCGAGCGCAAATAGCCCCGGGATTTGCCTCTTTTTTCGACTTGCCACATCAGGGAAACACCTTACCTTAGGTCATACTGCACTATGGTGTGCAGCTTGCCGATGAGGAGGCGTGCATGCGTGTTCTTTCCTTGACCCTCGCCGTTTTGGCCAGCTCGGCCTTTGCCATTGTTCCGGCCAGCGCCTGCAGCTGGGGTAAAACCGCATCCAAAGACAAGATGACGGTTGCCGAGATACCGACCGTGAAGGATGGCGATGTCGCCGTCGCCACAAACGATCTGTCGGACGCGCTCATCAAGTCGATGACCGACACGAAGAAGCCAATCGAGACACCGGCAGCCGACTGAACCACAGTCCGGCCCGATAGCCTCAGCCGCCCGACACGCCAAGACCGGGAGCCGGGCGGTATTTTTATAGATCTGTGTTTGGACTGTGGACCTGCGGCCGAATTGTGTGATGGCGGGGCGGTATGACTGGCGCCTCAACCGGGGCATGATTGGCCGACGTGCCACGATACTCAAAGACGGCCTGCACCAGGATTTGCCACGCAGAATTCAGGAACAGAGCCGACATCAGGCCGGCGACAATCAAATCTGGCCACGCGGCCGCCGTGCCCCAGACACCAAGGGCCGCCAACATCACCGCAACATTGCCGACGGCATCATTGCGCGAACACAACCATACGGATCGCACATTGGCATCGCCATCCTTGTAGCGCACCAGAAGAAGAACGCTGCCCAGGTTCACCGCCAGTGCCAGCAGACCGATCGCGCCCATGATTTCCGCCTTTGGGGTCCCCAGAACCAGGACCTGATAGACGGTTGATCCGCCCACCCAGAGCCCCATGAGCAACAGACTGCCGCCCTTGAAGAGGGCCGCAGCCGCCCGGGTTCGGATCGACGCGCCGATAACCGCCAGCGAGATCGCGTAGGTCACCGCATCCCCGAAGAAATCGAGGGCATCGGCCTGAAGCGCCTGGGAACGGGCGGCATGACCGGCAATCATTTCGACCAGGAACATGGTCGCGTTCAGCACGATGACCACCCATAACCGGCGCTTGTAGTCGCGCGACATGCCATCGAATCTCGCATTGGATCCGCAACACCCTGCCATGGTTTTTCTCCTTGCTTGACAAGACCTGACCCTGTCTAATCCCTCTAGTGACTAGAGGTTCAAGAGGGCCATGACTTTTTCAATCGGAGAACTGTCGAAACGGGCCGGAGTGAAGGTGCCGACAATCCGCTATTATGAAAGGGAGGGCCTGATCGAAGAACCGGTGCGCACCGGGGGCAACCAGCGGCGCTATTCAATAAGCGACCTCGAACGGCTGAGTTTTCTCAGGCATTGCCGGGATCTGGGCCTGCCGATGAACGCCATCCGGGAGCTAATCGATCTCAGCCAGCACCCTGACAGGCCCTGCGGTGACGCCAACCGGATAGCAACCGAGCAATTGTCCGCCGTAAGGGCCCGGATCGCCCACCTCAGGCAGCTCGAAACAGAGTTGGAGCGGATCGTATTGAGTTGTTCGGGCGATCATGCGGTTGCGGACTGTAATGTCCTGAAGGCGTTCGCGGACCATGCCATGTGCCAGGGCGAGCACTGAACCGGACGGGACCCTGGTTCCCGCCAGACGATGGGCCTGGTGCCAGAAACGCTGCCCGCATTCGAAAGCCGGGCACCAAGCCCGGCGATGTCTTTTCGAATTCCGCCCCGTTGATCCCCGGCCACTGAGGAAGCGATCCACTTGGGGCGGGAAACCCGTTCCGACAGAACGCCCGCCGCTCTAATTGTAGATCGATGCCAAATGACCCGCGATAACCGCTTTGAGTTCAAGGCCTTTGACCTCCTTGAAGGCAAGATCGGTCGTTCCAAGATAGGCGGTCTGGTTTTTGGCTGTCCACGCGTTCACGGCGAGCCGGTAGGTTCTGGACGGGTCCAGTCGGACATCGGCCACATGAACATAGTCGCCGGTTCGCCCCTCCAGGGTTTGCGCGGTGAACTGATTGGCCCGCAACAGGATTTCTGCAAGCCGGTCGCCGGAAACATCTGCAACCATCAACCCGCCGCCAAACCGAACAAAGGCATCGAAATCGAACCGGGTTAGCGCGCCGGCGGCAAGGGGAGCGCCGAACGTCGTGTGCCCGATCATGGCGACATCCGCGCCGGTCGCCAAACGCATGGCGTCCGTTGCGACGAGAATCGAGTCATGCGTGCTCAGCGACTGAGGAATATGGGCGATGACTTCCTTGTCCGCGTCCGTCAGGTGCATCGCCTTTTGGGTCTCGATCAAAGCGGCAAGTTCGGCGTCTCCGCCTTCGGATGGATCGATGCTCTGGGCCCGATAGGCCGCACGGGTTCCCTCCGCCGATTTGGTCAAGGATACAATGCCCAGATAAGCCCCCCAGCTGCCACCGTGGAAATAGAGCTTTCCGTTGTGATCGATATCGAATCTCAAATGATCATGGGCCCCTTGCACCACTGCGCCCTCGGGCAAGCCGTCGATATAGCCTTTGTCCGCGGCCAAACCGGCGTGGCTCATCGCGATCGCCAAATCGGCGCCGGCGGATGTGTCGTCGAACGCGTCCTTGACGAACTGGGCCGTATCGAGAAACGTGAGAGTGTCGCGAACAGGCTCGCGGTACACAAAGGGATTGGTTGCGGCAAGACCGAGGACAGAAACGTCGAGCCCGGCCAGCCCGAGCCGGGTGCTGACGGGGGCAAAGAATTGACCGGTGCGGCGGTCGATCAGATTTGAAATCACCTGGACACCGGTCCGGTCGGCCCTTTCAAGAAAGAGCGTCACGTCATCGAGGATCGCGGTTTCATGGTTGCCAAGATTCAGGACCACCGGCATTTGGGCTGCCAGGGCCGCGAGAAAGGCCCAGTCGGCCGCTCCGTTCGAACGCTGGCAAACCACATTGCCCCGCTCGAACACATCGCCATTCAGCAAGAGGGCGCACGGGACTCCAGCCTCAGCTTTCAAGGTGCCGATTGTTTTCAGCAAATTCGGGAGACGGGCATAAGGCGCGTGCAAATCGGAAATCGTGAACAACAGAGCGTCGGCCGGAGACCGCTGGGTGGATTGGGCCCATGCCGGTGAGCCGGCACTTGCCAAGATGGCCGCACCGGCCTTGAGCACCAGCCTGCGATCCAGAACAAAAAGCGGCTTGGACATGCTGAGTTCCCCTCGATTGAGAAATTAGGCTCCGGTTTTCGAAACCTGACATTTACATTTTATCAATAAATCGTTGACGTTTTTGTGACCCTTCGAGTTGCCTTCCGTTGCGCTGCCCGTTCTGCGCGTTTCCGCAGCTCCGTCCGCGTCCACCGCCCGGACCTTTCATGTGTCCATGGCAAGCGGATCGAATGCGCCGATCTTGAACCAAAAAGCCGGACACGAGGTCCGGCTTTTGCGCTTCAAAAAATTGCTCGCTCAGGAATGGATCGGTTTGGCGAACACATCCAAGGCCGCTTCCTTGACAGCTTCCGACATCGTTGGATGGGCGTGGCAGGTCCGGCCCAGATCTTCCGAAGATCCCCCAAACTCCATCAGAACCGCGACTTCGTGGATCATGTCGCCCGCGCCGAACCCGACGATGTGCGCCCCCAGAACCCGGTCCGTTTCGGCATCCGCCAGAACCTTAACAAACCCGTCGGTCGCATTCATGGCACGGGCGCGGCCGTTGGCGGAAAACGCGAACTTGCCAGACTTGTAAGTGATGCCCGCGGCCTTCAGTTCTTCTTCCGTCTTGCCGACAGAGGCGACTTCCGGCTGGGTGTAGACCACATTCGGGATGACATCATAGTTCACATGCCCGGCTTGCCCGGCGAGGATCTCGGCAACCGCGACGCCCTCGTCTTCAGCCTTGTGGGCAAGCATCGGCCCGACGACCACATCCCCAATCGCGTAAATGCCCTCCACATTGGTCTTGTAATGCGCGTCGATCTTCACCCGGCCGCGCTCGTCCAGCGCAACCCCGGCTGTCTCGAGACCCAGACCTTCCGTGTAGGGCTTGCGGCCGATGGCGACCAGAACGATATCGGCCTGCAAGACTTCGGCGTCGCCGCCGGCTGCCGGTTCGACAGACACGTGCAGACTTTTGCCCTTCTTATCGACACCGGTCACCTTGGACGAGAGTTTGAAGTCGAGTCCCTGCTTCTTGAGAATGCGCTGGAACTGCTTGGAGACCTCGCCGTCCATCGGGCCGAGGATCTTGTCCATGAATTCGACAACCGTCACCTCGGCACCCAGACGGCTCCAGACGGACCCCAGTTCCAGACCGATGACACCGCCGCCAACGACCACCATCTTGCCCGGAACCTTTTCCAGCTCGAGCGCACCGGTCGAGGACACGATCTGCTTTTCGTCCACTTCCACGCCCGGCAGTGGCATGACATCGGAACCGGTCGCAATCACGATATTCCGGGTCTCGAGCGTCGTGGCCTTGCCGTCTTCCGAAGTGACCTCGACCTTGCCCTGACCCAGAACCTTGCCCGTGCCATGGTGAACGTCGATCTTGTTCTTCTTCATCAAGAAGGAAATGCCGTTCACATTGGCATCCACGACGTCCTGCTTGTTCGCCATCATGGCCGGCAGGTCCAGCTTCGGCTTGGCGACCTTGATGCCCATTTTCTCGAAACTGTGGCCTGCCTCATGGAACATTTCCGACGAGTGCAGCATCGCCTTGGATGGGATACAGCCGATGTTGAGGCAGGTGCCACCGAGCGTCGCGCGTTTCTCCACCACGGCCGTCTTGAGGCCCAGCTGCGCCGCCTTGATCGCGCATACATATCCGCCCGGGCCGGTTCCAATGACGACTAGATCATATTGGGCCATTTCGCTCGCCTTTTACCTTTTCCTGTTCGTTGGCCCGGACCCGGGCCGTTGAGGGAACGTCTGCGACAGGGCGCGAACGCTCGTTCAGTTGAATTGTCGGACGGCAGCCACCAGGGCTGCCGTTGGTGGGGTCATCCGGCGGACGATCTGGACCAGATCCGCCCGAAGAAAGACCAAACATGTCCAAACCGGACATTCTCGCGGGCCCGCGTCAACGGTCAGCCAGCGCAAGCCGCGCGCCGAAGGCCGCAAAGGTGGCTGCGATCGAACGGCGCAGCCAGGTCAGAACCCGCTCGCTGCGAAGGATCCGCTCACCCGCGAGCGCGGCGAATTGACCGTAGACAATGAAAACCGCGAATGTCATCGCCACGAACACCGCGCTCATGGCCAGCATTTGGGACGTCGCGTTTTCAGTTGCCGGATCCACGAATTGCGGCAAGAACGCGAGGAAGAACACGGTCAGTTTCGGGTTGAGAACGTTGATCAGGGTGCCGCTTGCCGCAATGCCAAGGAGACTTTTGCCACCAGCCCGGTCAGACTTCAGGTCCATCGGCCCGCTGTCGCGCAGCGTGAGCCAGGCGAGATACAGCAGATAGGCGACGCCCGCATATTTCACGACCTGAAAAGCAAGCGCGCTTGTGTGAAGCAGAGCCGAAACGCCGATCAGGGACGCGACAATCGCTGGAACGATCCCAAGCGTGCAGCCGAAGGCGGCCGCCACGCTCGCCAGCCGGCCTTTGCCAAGGCCGACGGCCACCGTATAGGCCACGCCGGTGCCTGGAACGAGCACCACAATCAAAGCGGCGATCAGGAACTCCAAGGTCATCAGCGTGGCCCCCGTGTCATTGGCCCCGGATCAAAGATCCAGAACCAGGCGCTGCGGATCTTCAAGGCTTTCCTTGACGCGAACCAGGAAGGTCACGGCTTCCTTTCCGTCAACGATCCGATGGTCGTAAGACAGCGCCAGATACATCATCGGGCGGATCACCACCTGGCCGTTGACGGCCATCGGGCGATCCTGGATCTTGTGCATGCCCAGAATACCGGACTGCGGCGCGTTGAGAATCGGCGAGGACATCAGCGAGCCATAAACGCCACCATTGGAAATGGTGAAGGTGCCCCCCGTCATGTCGGCCATTCCGAGCTTGCCGTCCCGGGCCTTGCGTCCGAGATTCCCGATTTCCTTTTCGATCTCGGCGATCGACATCTGATCCGCATCGCGGACGACCGGGACCACAAGGCCCTTGTCCGTGCCAACGGCCACGCCGACATGGCAGAAGTTCTTGTAGATAATGTCGGTTCCATCAATCTCGGCATTCACCGCCGGGATCTCTTTCAGGGCATGGCACACGGCCTTGGTGAAGAAGCCCATGAAGCCGAGCTTCACGCCATGCTTTTTCTCGAACAGATCCTTGTACTGCTTGCGCAGTTCCATGACCGGGCCCATATCCACCTCGTTATAGGTGGTCAGCATGGCGGCTGCGTTCTGGGCATCTTTCAGGCGGCGGGCAATGGTCTGGCGCAGTTTCGTCATGCGCACGCGCTCTTCGCGCATTTCATCTTCGGCCGCAATCGGACCGCGCGCGACCTGGGCCGGCGCCGGTGCGCTGGCAGCCGCCGACGCGCCGGATGCCACGGCCGCGATCACATCGCCCTTCAGCACCTGACCGCGTTTACCCGAACCGGCCACTTGACCGGACGAAAGGTTGTTTTCCGCCATCATTTTGGCCGCACTTGGCGCGGGAGGCATGGCGGTTCCGCCAGCGGCGGCCGCAGGAGCTGGCGCCGCAGGTGCGCTTTCGGCCGGAGCGGCCGCAGCCGGGGCCCCTGCGCCGGACGTATCGATCTGGGCCAGAACATCGCCCGGCTGGACCGTGTCGCCGGTCTTCTTGAAAATCTTGACCACGGTTCCAGCGGATGGCGAGGGGATTTCCTGGGCCGCCTTGTCCGTTTCCAACTCCACAAGCGTGTCATCGGCCTTGACGGTGTCGCCTTCCTTCACCATCCACTCGCCAACTTCGGCTTCGGTCACCGACTCGCCGGCGCTTGGCGTCACGACATCGATCACGGCGGAAGCCGAAGCGCCGTTGCCCGGCGCCGGAGCCGCTTCGGCCTTGGATGCGGACGCTGGTGCGGCAGCCGCGCCGGCCCCTTCCGCGATCTGACCGAGCAGGGCACCGACTTCGACCGTGTCGCCTTCATTGACGACAATGCTCTCGAGGGTCCCGGAGGCGGGAGCCGGAACTTCCACTGTCACCTTGTCGGTTTCCAGTTCAACGATCGGTTCATCGACCGTAATCTTGTCGCCCGGCTTCTTGAACCATTGCGCAATGGTTGCCTCAGATACGGATTCGCCAAGGGTGGGCACGCGAATTTCGGTTGCCATGGTTGCCTTCTCTTAGATTTACCTGGCCAAATTCTTGAAAAACGGAGGCCGGACAGCCTCCGTTTTCAATTACTCGGAGAATGTGTCGTCGAGGAACGCCCGAAGCTGGGCGAGATGGGTGGACATGAGACCGGTCGAGGTCGACGCCATCGCTTCGCGGCCTGTGAAGCGCGGACGGGAGTGCTTCGCCCCAATCTCGTTCAAGACCTCCTCGATGTATGGCTCGACAAAGAACCAGCCGCCCATGTTCTTGGGCTCCTCCTGACACCAGATCATCTCCGCGTTCTTGAAGCGCGTGAGCTCTTCGATCAGCGCCTTTTTCGGGAACGGGTAGAGCTGCTCGATCCGCAACAGATAGATGTCGTCGATGCCGCGCTTCTCGCGCTCTTCCAGCAGATCGTAGTAGACCTTGCCGGAGCACATGACGACCTTCCGGATCTTGTCGTCGGCAACCAGCTTGGTTTCCGAGTTGCCATACTCGGCATCGTCCCACAACAGCCGGTGGAAGGTGGAGTCCGGTCCGAGTTCCGTCAGTTTGGACACCACCCGCTTGTGTCGCAGGAGCGATTTCGGCGTCATCAGAATCAGCGGCTTGCGGATATCCCGTTTCAGCTGCCGGCGGAGAATATGGAAGTAGTTCGCAGGCGTCGTGCAGTTCGCCACCTGCATATTGTCTTCGGCACACAATTGCAGGAAGCGCTCCAGCCGCGCGGAGGAGTGCTCCGGCCCCTGGCCCTCGTAGCCATGGGGAAGAAGACAGACCAGACCAGACATGCGCAACCACTTGCGTTCGCCCGACGAGATGAACTGGTCAAACAAGACCTGAGCGCCATTGGCAAAATCACCGAACTGCGCCTCCCACATGGTGAGCGCATTCGGCTCTGCAAGGGAATAGCCGTACTCGAAACCCAGCACCGCCTCTTCCGAGAGCATCGAGTTGATGACCTCGTAACGCTCCTGTCCCTCGCCGACGTGGTTGAGGGGGATGTAGCGGCTTTCATCTTCCTGGTCATAAAGGACCGAATGGCGCTGGGAGAACGTTCCGCGCTCGCAATCCTGACCTGACAAGCGGACCGGATGACCTTCATTGAGCAGGCTGGCGAAAGCCAGCGCCTCGGCGGTCGCCCAATCAATCCCTTCACCGGTTTCGACCATCCGTTCCCGGTTTTTCAGGAAGCGGGCGATTGTGCGATGAACATTGAACCCATCGGGAATGGCGGTCAGCTTGCGGCCGATGTCCTTCAGCTCGTCGATGGGGACGCCGGTCGTGCCGCGGCGGGGATCGTCGATTTCCTGCGCGCGTTTCACGCCCGACCATTTTCCGTCCAGCCAGTCGGCCTTGTTCGGCTTGAAGGACTGCCCGGCCTCGAACTCCGCGTCGAGCTTCTTGCGCCATTCGGCCTTCATGGCCTCGACTTCATCGGCCGTGACAACCCCTTCCTGGACCAGACGGTCGGTGTAGATTTGGAGCGTCGTGGCGTGCTTGCGGATCTTGCGGTACATGATCGGCTGCGTGAAAGCCGGTTCATCCCCTTCGTTGTGACCGAAGCGGCGGTAGCAGATCATGTCGATGACCACCGGGCGCCCGAAAGTCTGCCGGTACTCGATGGCAATCTTGGCGGCGAAGGTTACGGCTTCCGGATCGTCGGCGTTGACATGGAAAATCGGCGCCTCGATCACTTTGGCCATATCCGACGGGTAAGGCGACGACCGGGAATAGCGCGGATTGGTGGTGAAGCCGATCTGGTTGTTGATGATCACATGAAGCGATCCGCCGGTCCGGTGCCCGCGCAGGGCGGACAGGCCGAAGCATTCGGCCACAACCCCTTGCCCGGCAAAGGCCGCGTCGCCATGCAGCAGCAACGGCAGAACCTGGGACCGGTCGACCTCTGTCGTCTCAATGAAGCGGCCGGCGACGGCGGACAGCTGATCCTGCTTGGCCCGGGACTTTCCGAGCACGACCGGATTGACGATCTCCAGATGCGACGGGTTCGCCGTCAGCGAAAGGTGCACGTTGTTGTCGTCGAATGAGCGGTCGGAGGATGCGCCGAGATGGTACTTCACATCGCCGGAGCCTTCCACGTCATCGGGAGCGAAGGAACCGCCCTTGAACTCGTGGAACACCGCGCGGTGCGGCTTGCCCATCACCTGGGTCAGAACGTTCAGCCGGCCCCGGTGCGCCATGCCGAGGACGATGTCCTTCAGGCCCATCTGGCCGCCACGTTTGATGATCTGTTCGAGCGCCGGGATCAGCGCCTCACCACCATCCAGGCCGAACCGCTTGGTGCCGGTGTATTTCACATCCAGGAACTTCTCGAAGCCTTCGGCCTCGACCAGCTTGTTGAGGATGGCACGCTTGCCCTCCCGGGTGAAGGCGACCTGTTTGTCCGGCCCCTCGATCCGCTCCTGGATCCAGGCCTTGGCGGCCGGATCGGAGATGTGCATGAACTCGACGCCGAGCGTCGAGCAATAGGTCCGCTTGAGAATATCCAGCATCTCTGGGATGGTGGCGTATTCGAGCCCGAGAACGTGATCGATAAAGATCTTCCGGTCCCAGTCGGCCTGCGTGAACCCGTAGGACGAGGGATGCAGTTCCTCGTGATCGCCCTTGCCGGCGAGGCCGAGCGGGTCGAGATCGGCGTGCAGGTGACCCCGCATGCGGTAGGCGCGGATCATCATCAGGGCGCGCACGGAATCGCGCGTGGCTTGATGGATCTCGTCCGCGGAAATCGCGGCGCCTTTTGCTTCCGCCTTTTTCTGGATCTTGTCTCCGAGGTCTTTCTCGATCGGCGCCCAGTTGCCATCAAACGCGTTGACGAGGTCGCCATTGGCTTCAATCGGCCAGTCCGCCCGTTTCCAGGGAGCGCCGCGGGCTTCCTTCAACACCGCGTCTTTCTCGTCCTGGAAGGCAGCAAAGAAGTCCCGCCAATCGGCTTCTACCGAATTCGGGTCGGTCTTGTACTGTGCGTAGAGGTCTTCGATATAGGCTGCGTTGGCGCCGTAAAGCAACGACGTCAGTGCGAATTGGGCGTTCGCTTCCTGCCGTGCCATGTCCATCCAGCGGAGGGTTGCTCCGCCCTTATGCTATGGCGGGCGTCTGATGCGCCCGCTCCCGGTTCCCTTTCAGGCCGGCCACCCTTCCGGGGCCAACCCCCTCGATCGCGGCTGCATTCCCTAGGGACGCCGCAGCCGCTACCTTTCATCATGACGGGGCAAACGTAAACAGATTCCGTTCGCCCGCCGTCAGATTTCGCGTCTTAACCCTTCAAGACTTCGAGAAGGGTCTCACCGAGCTTCGCCGGAGACGGAGACACCTTGATCCCGGCCTCTTCCATGGCGGCGATCTTGTCTTCGGCTCCGCCCTTGCCGCCGGAGATCACGGCACCTGCGTGACCCATGGTGCGGCCCGGGGGCGCGGTGCGGCCCGCGATAAAGCCGGCCATCGGCTTCTTGCGGCCTTTCTTGGCTTCGTCCTTCAGGAACTGAGCCGCTTCTTCTTCCGCAGAGCCACCGATTTCGCCGATCATGATGATCGACTGAGTTTCGTCGTCGGCCAGGAACATTTCCAGGACGTCGATGAATTCGGTGCCCTTGACCGGGTCGCCGCCGATGCCGACAGCGGTGGTCTGGCCAAGACCGGCATTGGAGGTCTGGAACACCGCCTCGTAAGTCAGCGTTCCGGAACGGGAGACAACACCGACAGAGCCCTTCTTGAAGATCGAGCCCGGCATGATGCCGATCTTGCACTCCTCAGGGGTCAGGATGCCGGGGCAGTTCGGGCCGAGCAGCCGGGACTTGGATTTTTCCAGCTTCGCCTTGACCTTCACCATGTCGGCGACCGGGATGCCCTCGGTGATGCAGACAATGAACGGGACTTCCGCGTCGATCGCCTCGATGATCGCCGCGCCCGCGCCTGCCGGCGGGACATAGATCACGGACGCATCGGCGCCGGTTGCTTCCCGCGCTTCGCCGACTGTGGCGAAGATCGGCAGCGAGGCCGACGCATCCACTCCGGACGCCCAGCTTTCGCCGCCCTTCTTCGGATGAACCCCGGCCACCATCTTGGTGCCGTAATATTGCAGAGCCTGTTCCGTGTGGAACGTGCCGGTCTTGCCGGTCAGGCCCTGAACGATGATTTTCGTGTCTTTATTGACGAGGATCGACATTTACGCGCCCCCCTTGACGGCTTTCACAATTTTCTGGGCGGCGTCGTCGAGATCGTCGGCGGCGATCACGTTCAGACCGCTTTCGTTGATGATCTTCTTGCCAAGTTCGACATTGGTGCCTTCCAGGCGGACAACGAGCGGAACCTTGAGGCCGACGTCCTGAACGGCCGCGATCACGCCTTCCGCGATCACGTCGCAGCGCATGATGCCGCCGAAGATGTTGACCAGGATGCCCTTCACGTTCGGATCGGAGGTGATGATCTTGAACGCCGCCGTCACCTTCTCCTTGGATGCACCGCCGCCAACGTCAAGGAAGTTGGCCGGCTCTGCGCCGTAGAGCTTGATGATGTCCATGGTCGCCATGGCAAGGCCCGCGCCGTTGACCATGCAGCCGATGTCGCCATCGAGCGCCACATAGGCCAGATCGTATTTGGACGCTTCGATTTCCTTGGCGTCTTCTTCCGTCTCGTCCCGCAGAGCCATGATGTCATCGTGGCGGAACAGGGCGTTGCCGTCGAAGGAGACCTTGGCATCGAGAACACGCAGGTGACCGTCCTTCATGACGATCAGCGGGTTCACTTCCAAAAGCGCCATGTCCTTTTCGACAAAGGCGGTGTGAAGGATCGGAAACAGTTTCATGCCGTCTTCGCGGGCCAGACCGGTCAGTTCCAGGGCGTCGCAAAGCTTGGCACTGTCCGTCTCGGTCACGCCGGTGTCCGGATCGATCGGGAGGGTGATGATCTTTTCCGGCGTGTCGTGCGCAACGGCCTCGATGTCCATGCCGCCTTCGGTGGAAACCACAAAGGCAGGCCGACCGACGGTGCGGTCGACGAGGATGGAGAGATACAACTCACGCTCGATGTCGGCGCCGTCTTCGATATAGAGACGGTTGACGACCTTGCCGGCGTCACCTGTCTGCGCGGTCACCAGCGTGTTGCCGAGCATTTCCTTGGCGTGAGATGTCACCTCATCCAGTGAGAACGCGAGACGGACACCGCCTTTGGCATCCGGACCAAGTTCCTTGAACTTGCCCTTGCCGCGGCCACCGGCGTGGATCTGGGACTTGACGACCCAAAGCGGGCCGGGAAGAGACTTTGCTGCCGCTTCTGCCTCATCGGCCGAGAAAATCGCAACGCCCTCTGCCACAGGTGCGCCGAATTGCTTCAGCACGGCCTTGGCCTGATATTCATGGATATTCATGTGTTTCCCCCGGTTTGTCGGAGGACCGTCCCTGAAAAGGAAGGCTTGGGGACGGCCGCTTGAAATGGTGCGGATCAGCCCTTGGCGAGAGCTGGCTGGATCTTCTTGCAGGCCTCGACCAGTCCATCGACAGCCGCCACGGACTTTTCGAACATGCTCTTCTCATCGGAGTTCATGTCGATCTCGATCACGCGCTCGACCCCATCGGCGCCGATGACGACCGGCACACCCACATAGGTGTCCTTCAGGCCGTATTGTCCATCGAGAGCGGCGGCGCATGGCAGAACCCGCTTCTTGTCCTTGAGGTAGCTCTCGGCCATCGAGATCGCGGAAGATGCCGGTGCGTAGAATGCGGAGCCGGTCTTCAAGAGGCCGACGATTTCCGCGCCGCCATCGCGCGTGCGCTGTACAATTTCTTCCAGACGCTCGGCGGTGCACCAGCCCATCTTGACCAGATCGGTGAGCGGGATGCCGGCAACGGTGGAATACCGGGTGAGTGGCACCATCGTGTCACCATGGCCACCCAGGACGAAGGCCGTCACATCTTCGACCGAGACGTTGAACTCATCAGCCAGGAAGTGACGGAAACGGGCGCTGTCGAGAACACCGGCCATACCGACCACCTTGTTCTTGGGCAGGCCGGAAAACTTCTGCAGCGCCCAGACCATGGCGTCGAGCGGGTTGGTGATACAGATCACAAAGGCATTCGGCGCGTATTTGGAAATCCCGGCACCAACCTGCTCCATCACCTTCAGGTTGATTTCAAGCAGGTCGTCACGGCTCATGCCCGGCTTGCGCGGCACGCCCGCGGTCACGATCACCACATCGGAGCCTTCGATGGCCGCATAGTCGTTCGCGCCAGCGTATTTGGCATCGAAACCGTCCACCGGAGCGCTTTCGGCGATATCCAGCGCCTTGCCTTGCGGCACACCGTCCGCGATGTCGAAAAGGACGACGTCCCCGAGTTCCTTCAAACCGATCATGTGAGCAAGCGTGCCCCCAATTTGACCGGAGCCGATCAAGGCAATTTTGTTTCGCGCCATATCCGAAAGTTTCCCTTTACGTAAGATGGAACTTCAACCATCCGCTAATGACTGCGGATGGCACTACTCCCTTTGTTCGTCCCGCGCAACCTCGTCGAAAGGATATTGCGCGAGATCGGATCCGCTTTACGTAGTCCTCCCTAAAACCAATGGGTTACGCTTAGGGAAGCTCCGTTTCTCCGCCAACCCGCCGTTCGGCGGACAGGTAGGTTTCAGAGCGCATTTCAATCAACCGTGACGCGGTCCGATCGAACTCGAACGCTTCATTGCCATCCTCAGCGACATACAGGCCGGCGGGATCCGCATCCGCCGAGACCACCAGCTTGGTTCCCGTATCATAGAGGGTGTCAATCAGGTTGATGAAGCGCTTGGCCTCGTTCCGGCGGGCCCGGTCCATCACGGGCACCCCTTCCAGGAAAACCGTACCATAGGCGTGGGCAATCCGCAGATAATCGCTTGCGCCGAGGGGCCGCGCGCACAGTTCCTCAAAGGTGAAGCGGGCCACTCCCGCGGCCGCGGCCCGGACGGGAATCCGCCTGCCCTTGTTTTCCAGTTCCTCCGAACGCGGCGCCACACCGTGAGTTAGCTTTTGCCAAAGCCCGTTGAGCTGATCATCGGCAGCGGCCCCCAACGGCGAGATGTAGATCGGTGTCCCGGCCAATTTTTCGAGCCGGTAGTCCGTTTGCGAGTCGAGTTCGATGACCTTGGCATGGCTCTTCAAGAGCTTGATGAAGGGCAGGAACAACTGGCGGTTCAACCCATCCTTGTAGAGATCGTCCGGTGTCCGGTTGGAGGTCGCGACCACGATCACGCCGCGCTCGAACAATTGCGTGAACAGCCGGCCCAGGATCATGGCATCCGCGATATCCGTGACCGCGAACTCGTCAAAACACAGAAGGCGGGTTTCTCCGGCAATGTCCGCGGCGACCGGCGGGATCGGATCATCGCCCTTCACCTCGCCGCGCTTGAGCGCTTGCCGGTGAGCATGGATCCGGTCGTGGACATCGGCCATGAACTCATGAAAATGCGCGCGGCGCTTCCGGCGGATCACTGTGACCTCAAAAAAGAGATCCATCAGCATGGTCTTGCCGCGGCCAACCCCGCCCCAGATGTACAATCCCTGTACGGAGGCCCAAAGCGCGTTCTTCTTTTTGGCGAACATCCAGCCCAGCGCGCTTTTCTTCGACGCCAGGCGCGTTTCCGCCAGTTTTGTATTCAAGATGTCGAGATGCCGGACCGCCTCCCGCTGGGCGGGGTCCTCGGAAATGTCGCCGGACGCGACCAAAGCATCATATCTGGCGGCGAGAGCGCGGTTTACCGGCAGGTCCATATTCAAAACATCACGTTGACGTCGTGCACCGGGCATTCGATCGGACGCGGGGCCGAACACAAACTGCGGCGCGGTACAGGCGGGATAAGGTCAAATAGTCGCAGATGCAAGCCAGAATCGGGTTGAGGTCACGGGTGAGAGACACCGTTTCTTCATTGAATGGATAAAATTTCCAAAATGAACGGCACCCTCGATGGCAATCCATCTTGTTGAGCATGACCAAGCATGGGCCAACGATTTCTCCGCTATCGCCGCAGCCCTGAACGGCCGGCTCGGCGCACGGGTCTTGCGGTATGATCACGTAGGGTCAACGGCCGTCGCCGGGCTTGCCGCGAAACCCAAGATCCATGTCGACGCCACCTTGCGCAGCGCCTCCGACCTCGCCGAGGCTGTTTGTCTCATCGTCAGGGAAGGATATGATGATCTTGGCTTTCTGTATTCCACCGACGAGTGTCAGCTGACCTTTGCGGCCAACCGGATTGGCGCACACACCGCTCGTTTCGGCCCGTTCCGGGTTGGTCACCGCCTGTGCCTATGCTTCCCGGGCTCTCCCGGCGCCCGCAACCGTTTACGGTTTCGCGATCAGCTCCGCGCTCGCAAGGACCTTCGTGCGGCCTATGAAACGCTCAAACGCCAATCCGCCCAGCTTCACAGCGCCAACGGCGACTGGACTGGCTATTCGCGATCAAAGACAGCGTTCATCGAGACCGTTCTCACCGGGTGATTTTGACGGCCTTTTGATGGCGTCACACAGGGCCGGTCAGGGCATTTTCCAACGCCTCAATTCCCCGCCGCCACCGGCCACCATCGCAAAGTCCACCATCGCAAAGTCCGGCATCGCAAAGTCCGGCATCGCAAAGTCCGGCATCGCAAAGTCCGGCATCGCAAAGTCCGGCATCGCGAACCGGAACCGCTTTGGCGGGTTACATCGCCATCATGCGGGCATCAAGGCCACACTGGATCTCCTGAATATACAAGAGATGCCCGACAAGATCCCGCTCTGCCTTTTCCTCCAGATTGGCCTTCCGGCCGCGGCCGTCCGTCAGGAGCCAGGCATTACCGGATCTGACGACGTCGCACTCGATGGGTGTCGCCCTCTTCAGACCGAGCGCCTTGATCAGGGAAGGGTCCGCACTCGCCAGAGCGGCGTCGTCCAGCCCCTTCATCGCCAGCCGGATCTGCCGATAAACGGCCTGAATGGCCTCCGTCGGAAAGATCACCGTTCTTGGCTCGGCCCCGTCGAGCAAGGCCACGCGCAGGATCCCGGGCCCAGCCGGGATCGCGTTCTCTGAACATCGCACCTTGCGGGCATCGCCAATTGCCGTCCATTCCGCGCGCAGGGTGACAGTGACCGGCTGTCGCAAATGCGCCATTTTTCTGGTCAGCACGCGGTCTTGGTCCACACGGGTTTCTGCCCGCGGCCGCCCGGCATTCCCGGCACCGTTGGCGAGGGCCGTCCCGCCAATCCGAAGCCGGCGAAACACGACGACATCTCTCGGCAAGTCCGTCCGCTCAACCCGCCAGCCCGCGTCCAGCCAGGCGTTCTGATGGACAAGGCTTCCTCCGGAATTTGCCCACCAGGTCCGGTGCTCACGGGCGCTGCGCGGCAAGGCCGATCCCAGAATTTCTTCCAAGTCATCAAGTTTGGCCGCCCAGACAACATCTTCAAGGCGCGCGAGGTGTTCGCGCAAAGGGTCGTATTTCGACATTCTGAACTGCCTTTCCTCCACCGGGCAAAGTTTACACCCAAAAGGCGAACAGTCCAGATAAAATTACTTATAGTTGCTAACGGAACAGAGAAACAGGCGCGCCAGCCGCCGTTTGGCCGTTGAACCGCCCGCCGGCGCCGGCATAGAGCTGCGCAACCACGCCCCCATTATTGTCTTTCAAGATCACCTGCTTGCCTTGAAGGTCCCATGCCGAAATCCCGGACAGGACGGGGCTCGAACAACCGCGTGTATTGGCCCTATAACCACCCGCCCAGGTGGTCAAGGTCATGAACGCCATGCAATTGTCTCCGCCGGAGGCGAGTTTCCACCCGCCGAGCATGTCGCTGCGGTCAACTGCAACCGCATCCACCGGTTCTGCTACGGGCGCGGCGGACGCGAACTCTGTCCCTTGCGGACTGGCCTGCGGGTCCAGCACCGTCCCGGGGGGCGGTGCATTGGGATCAAGAGGCTGGAGCGTTGCCTCGCCGATCGGCGTGGTGGGCGCCGCAGGCAGGGGTGTCGCGTAATTCCGGTTTCCGGAGAGCCGTTGGCAGCCGGCAACTGTGGCTACGACACCGATGACCAGAGCAACCTTGAAAAATGCTTTCATTCCGAATCAATCCTTGTTCCGCGCAGGCACATTAAGAACCGTGTTAGTCCAGAATGTGGTGATCCCGCAAAAGGTCCCGCAGGATTTTCGGCACTTTTTCGCCTTTAAACGCGCCGCTGAAGGCGAAACAACCCTGCAACCGGCATATTCAACCCCTCTCGACATCGGAGCTTCCGGGACTTGAGAGCCGGCGGCCGAGAAATCTGGATCACGCAACGCGGCGCGCGTCCCGGGCCATCAGAACAGACCGGCCGAGCATGCGGTCTATCGAGTCGCGGATTTGCCGGTAAGCCCGGCGTGGCCCGTTGGGACCGCCGGGCTCCTCCACGGCAATTGGCCAATCCTGGCGGTCCACAGCCGACTGGATGTGAGCCGGGATCTGGCTTGGAACCACCCCGGACAACAGGATCATCCGGTCAATGATGGGGGCATGGGGCAGAAAAAACACGTCGAGGCTTTTCGGCTGCAATTCTCGACCATGAAGTCCCGTCGATTCGAGCAGCCCGTGCAACGCCGGATGGGCGGCGGAGCAAGGATCGAGACCGGCCGAAAACGCGCGCACAAGCCCGCCTCCACACTGATTCACGTAGCACTCCGCCAACGGACTCAAAAGGGCATTGTCCGGGCATACGAAAAGGATGGTCGTCTTTGGCATGGGGACCCTCGGGATGTTTCAACGAACAACACAAGTTTCGACACCGCGCCGTCTACTGCGATCGCGCGACCGGCAAATGACAATTCGAAAGAAAACCACCGCTTGGCGGTCTGAAATCAGCTTTCCCGCGCACCGCCCGTGTATTAATCGTCATAATTTACGATAACTGTTAAATAAACCGAGTGGAATGAACCGGCCTAAAGGAACAAAGCTCTTTTTTTCAAAAACCGTCAATGTGACCCAATTCGTATCCAGTCGAATTAATCATTCTTCAATGCCGGGTTTTCAGACTCCCTCGGTAAGAATTCGGCTATGCGGAAGTGAAACATGGCCTTGATCAGGATGGCCGGCATGCGAATTGTCCCATACATCATCGGAGCCTTGATAACGTTTGCCTTCGCGCTTCAAGCCGCTTCTGAGGCAACCGACATCACCGTGGTCACCGAGGATCTCCCTCCATTCTCCTATATCGAGAACAACGAGGTGAAAGGCGTTGGCGCGGAGACAATTAAGGCACTTCTGACTGAAGCCGGATTGCCGGCCGATCTCCAGTTCATGCCGTGGGCGCGTGCCTATCACACGGCCCAAGTCCTCAAGAACACGGTGATTTTTCCGATCGCCCGGACCCGCGACCGGGAAGATCTATTCACATGGATCGGGACCATTGCGCCTTTCGGCGCTTCGCTCTACCGCCATGTTGATCGTGACGACATCACGATCAACCGGATCGAGGATGCCCGGGATCTGCATGTCGGCGTCTACATCGAGGACGCAAAGCACCAGTTTCTCCGCAGCAAGGGTTTTGAAAATCTCAGCCCGGTGGATCAGGATATCCTCAATATCCGAAAGCTCACCATGAAGCGGCTCGACCTGATCGCCATCGATGACGCCGTACTGACTTATGAACTCAACAAGCTCGGTATGGAGGACGCCCCATTTGTGAAGGCGTTTCCGATCGCACCGCTTAGCGGCTATCTCTACGTCGCCGTTCACAAGGACACGGACCCGGCTCTGGTCCAGCGCTTGAGAACCGCCCTTGAGACAATCAAGGAAAACGGAATTCACAAAAGCATTCTGGCCGACTACGGGCTGGGTCCGTTGACGAATTGATATCGCCCCGCTGCGTTTCTTCGGCTGGAGGCCCTCATTCGGGCTCGGCAAACGCATCGAAGGCGGCCAACGCCTCCGCACCATAAATCATCGATGGACCGCCGCCCATGTAAACGGCCACTCCAATTGTCTCGACGATTTCCTGGCGGGTGGCTCCATATCTGGCAGCCGCCTTGGCATGATAGGCAAGGCAACCGTCACATCGGGCGGTAATCCCGATCGCCAGTGCGATGAGCTCCTTGGTCTTGGAATCCAGCGCCCCCGGAGCGATGGCCGCGCGGGCAAGTTCATGGAAGCCCTTGGCGACATCGGGAATCCCTTTTCGGACATCCGCCATCCGGCCATCCGTTTGGGTAATGAAATCCTGCCAATTCGACACCGCCATGTGATTGTCTCCGTTCTGAATAGCGCGCCGGGGCGCCCCGGACGCGACAGTGATCGCGCCGCAAGGTCGTCCCTTTTTTTCGATGCGGCGTTGATTTCAAGCAATTGTCGTGATGTTTCATTACCCAAAGACCCTGCGATGCCGGCTAAGCGATACGGTCGATACCGTCTGAACGGCAGGGTCCCCGATTTCAAAACGAAGGATATCAGTTTGCCCATTTCGATCTGGTGCATTCTCGTGGCGGCGATACTGCCGATTTTGGCGGCCTTTCCCGCCAAACTTAACAAGGAGTTTGACAACGCAAACCCGCGTGACCCTGAGTATTGGAAGGACGGCTTCCGGCGCCGTGCCCAATCCGCGCAGTCCAACGGTTTCGAGGCCTTCCCCTTTTTCGCGATTTCCGTAATCGTGGGGCTCGGCCAGGGCGGCTCCGCCGATTTGATCGACAGGCTGGCGGTTTTGTTCATCGGCTTGCGGATCATTTACACGTTCGCCTATTGGACCGACCGTGCAACCCCAAGATCGATAGCGTGGGCCACCGGTTTCCTGACATGCGCCGCGATCTTTACCAGCCCACTGTGGAGCTGAGACCATCGTCACACAATGCGCTGTAGTGAGGTTCGCCAGATCCATTCGGAATTTGCGTAGGGCGCCGGAACCGGTTACGCATGGGTTGAAGAACAGCGCACAGGCGAACCGCCAAAGGTGTTTTTGTGCCAAACAGTGATCAATCGACGTCGACTTTGACCACCAGTAGTGCTGGTTCATTTGCCGCGCATTACACGCGTGACCATATCGTCGACACGCTTATTTGCGAGCGCGGGCAAAAGGTGATGGCCAGTCCCTGGTGGCCGCTCATCCGTCCGTTCGCCTACAAGATCCTGCGATATCATTCCGCAGTGGAAATGGCCGATGCCATTGGTCAGATGGATGCTGAAAGCGTCTTTTCCCATGTAAGCGACCTCTTGCGTGTCAATGTCACGACCAAAGGCTTGAGCCGTGTTCCCGCCGAAGGGCCGGTAGTTCTTGTTTCCAATCATCCCACAGGCATCGCTGACGGGATTGTGCTCTACGACGCGATCAAGGCCCGGCGGTCCGACCTTTCAATCTTCGCCAACCGGGATGCAATCCGGATCAATCCCCGTCTTTCGGACATGATTGTTCCGGTCGAATGGCGCGCCGACTTCAAAAGCCGCGAAAAGACCAAGGAGACACTCCGTTTGGCCGCATCCGCCTTCGACAAGGGCAAGGCCGTGGTGCTTTTCCCGTCCGGGCGGCTCGCTTACTGGCACGACGGAAAATTGACGGAACGCCCGTGGATGACATCGGCTGTGGCTCTTGCGCGAAAGAACAAGACGCCGATCATTCCGGTGCATATGGGTGGCCGCAATTCCGGGCTGTTCTACTTTCTTGCCCGCGTCTCGACCGAGCTGCGGGACATGACGGTGTTCAACGAACTCCTGAACAAGAAAAACGCGAGGTTCACGGTTCACTTCGGCAAACCGATCGATCCAGAGCTGGTTTCCGGAGACCTTGCAGACATCACAGAGCGCATGCGCGTCCACTGCGCCGAGACTTTGGCCGCAAATCCCGACGCCGACTTCGTCTAAAACTTCCCGGAAGCGATAGATCCCCCGCTTTCTGAAGGCAGCCCATTGATGACGGGCCGCGAATAAGGAAGTGTGGCAAGGATCCATCAAGCTTCAAAACCGTTCATGTCCTCACCATCCGTGCATTCCGAGAATTTTCCAGACCCGGCCGTGCCGCGGCCGCGCGCGTCCGTTTTGCGCGACCCGAAGGCAATCCTTGAATCCGTGTTTGGCTATTCCTCTTTTCGAGGCCGTCAGGGGGAGGTGATCGATACGCTGGTTGCCGGGCGGGATGCTGTTGTGCTGTTTCCCACCGGGGCGGGCAAATCCTTGTGCTATCAGATCCCGGCGCTCTGCCGCCGCGGCCTCGGCATAGTGGTTTCCCCTCTGATTGCGCTCATGAAGGACCAGGTCGGCGCCTTGCAAGCGGCCGGCGTATCCGCAGCCGCCCTGAACTCGGGACTGTCCCAGGATGAAAGGGAAAGGGTTCTGGCCCAGATACGCGATGGGGACCTCGCGCTTCTCTATGTGACGCCCGAACGTTTGGCCAACGAAGGCTTTCTCCGGCTGCTTGATACGATTCCTCTGTCGCTCTTTGCCATCGATGAAGCGCACTGCGTGAGCCAATGGGGGCACGATTTCCGCCCGGAATACCTGAACCTGTCTGTTTTGTGCGACCGGTATCCAGGTGTTCCGCGCGTCGCCCTGACCGCCACGGCCGATCCCCACACGCAAAAGGACCTTCAAGCCCGCCTGCGGCTTGAAGACGCCAAGGTCTTTCAAACGAGTTTCGACCGCCCGAATATCCGCTACGAGATCGTCGAACGGACCAATCAACGGCAACAGTTGCTGGATTTTCTGTCCCGCCACCGCGGCGAAAGCGGCATCGTCTACTGCTTGTCGCGTGCCAAGGTGGAAGACATCGCACAGTGGCTAACGGCGAAGGGAATCCGGGCCCTGCCCTATCACGCTGGCCTGGCGCCCGAGCTGAGGGCTGCCCACCAGGATGCGTTTCTACATGAAGAGGGACTGTGCCTGGTTGCCACGGTCGCCTTCGGAATGGGCATCGACAAGCCGGATGTCCGGTTCGTCGCCCATCTGGATCTTCCCTCGTCCGTCGAAGCCTACTACCAGGAAACCGGCAGGGCGGGCCGTGACGGACAGCCCTCGGAGGCCTTCATGGCCTACGGCATGGCGGATGTGGTCCAACGCCGACGCATGATTGCCGAGGGAGATGCGCCGGAGGAAATCAAGCGGGCCGAGCAAGCCAAGCTCAACGCTCTCCTCGGCATTTGCGAAACCGCCCGCTGCCGCCGGCAAGCGTTGTTGGCGCATTTCGGTGAAGTCTATCCGCAGCCCTGTGGCAATTGCGACACGTGCCTGGCTCCGGTGGAAACCTGGGACGGTACAGAGGCTGCCCAAAAGTTGATGTCCGCCGTCTACAGGACCGGCCAGCGGTTCGGCGCCGGTCACGTGATCGACGTCCTTCTGGGCAAGGAAACCGAAAAGACGGACCGGTTCCAACACGGCCAATTGTCCGTTTTCGGCATCGGACAGGATCACTCCGCGAAGACTTGGCAATCCGTGGTCCGGCAGTTGGTCGCGGCCGGCTGGCTTGACGTGGACCATCAGAATTTCGGCGCACTCACGCTGAATGGCGCAGCGCGCTCGGTGTTGCGCGGAGAGGAAAGGGTCATGCTCCGGCGGGACCGCGGAGCGAAGGGCCTGCGCCAGGCACATGGCGCCCGGATGGGGAGTGTTGCCGACGATCTGGATAGCGACGACCGGCACCTCTTTGAACGGCTCCGCCGCCTCCGGTCCCAGATTGCGAAGGAAAACGGCGTGCCGCCCTATGTCGTTTTCCCTGACGCCACCTTGGCGGGGATCGTCCGGGCCCGCCCGGCGACACCCGCCGGGCTCCTCGATGTTTCCGGTGTCGGACAATCCAAGCTTGAACGTTATGGCGCCGTTTTCCTCGACGCCGTCGCCGAATTCGAAGCCGAATTATAGACGGCGCTCTCGAGCGCTTCTCGACAAGATTGGATCTTACTTACCGCTTCAACCTGAACCAGAATGGCTCCGGGACGCAACGCACAGCGCCGGTCACGACCCCATGCCGGGAATCCCCTTGAAGGCTTGTTCGCCCCAAACCCGCCTGACCGTTTCATCCCGCCGGCAGGCCTGCCGGTAGCCTTGGTAGGCATCGGCGCGGGTCACATAGCCGAACCGGGTCAAAGTCCGGACATCGCTGCGGTAGTATTCTTGGTGAAAATCCTCCGCTGGCCAGAAGACGGCCGGTCCTTCGACCGGAGTGAAGATCTTCCGATCGAGGCTTTTTTCCGCGTCCGCAACGGCCGCGCTCGCGGCTTTCGCCTGGGCTTCATTCAGCGGATAAATCGCGCTGGAATAACCATAGCCCCGGTCGCAAAACTGCCCACCCGCGTCGGTCACATCGATCGTGCGCAGGAAAATGTCGGTCAGTTCGCGATAGCTGATCTGGCTTTCGTCAAATTCCACCTTCACGACTTCGCGGTGCCCGCCGCTTTCGTAGGTCTTGTAAGTCGGATTTTCGGTTTGCCCACCCGCATAGCCGGAAATGACATCCTTCACCCCCGGGAGCTTTTGAAGATCAGCCTCCACGCACCAAAAGCAACCACCGGCGAACAAAGCCGTTTCCGCCTTGGCGGGATTGCCCATGCCACCGCAGGCAAGCGCAAAAGCAAGGGCATGGGGTGTAAAGCGTTTCATGTGCGCTCCTCCGTTCGAATTGCCTTCCCAGTTAAGGCACATCCAGCGTCAAACAACTGACAAACCGATGCCCAATCAGCAAAACCGCGTGATCCATTTGTGAGTATGGCCTGTCAACACATCACGGCATGCGGGGTCTGACTCTGCCGCCGCTGCAACCGGACCGGCTGACACAGCCGGAAAAGGATAGACAATCACTCCACCGTCTCAAACCGGAACCCAAAAACAACGGATGGACAAACTATTTTCGCAGCACTGTCTTTTTTTGACCATCGAAATCCGCTATGAGAAGCGCATCGATCTTGTTTGCCGGAACTTGGTACTGCGCGGTTCGCCGTGTTTCTAACGAATTTCCCTTCAACGTCGACGATCCCTCGCAGGATGCATGTGCGTTCTGCGTAACCTACACTGACCGATTGAAAGGACATCGTTATGACCATCGGTACCGTAAAATTCTTCAATTCCGACAAAGGCTATGGCTTCATTCAGCCGGAAGACGGCTCGAACGACGTTTTCGTTCACATTTCCGCAGTCGAGCGCGCCGGAATGCGCACGCTGAACGAAGGCCAAAAAGTCAGCTTCGAAGTTGTTCAGGACCGCCGCTCCGGCAAGTCCGCCGCCGACAACCTCCAAGAAGTATAATATTTGACGCGCCAAACCGCCGTTCTGCACAGGCGGTGCGCTGTTCAATAAGCGAAAGGCCGGATCACCCCGGCCTTTTTTGTTGTCATCCTGCCTTGCCGGATCGGCGTCAGGTGCATCGGCCTGCCCGGGACGCTCCTGCTCCACCGCCCCTGATGCAAATTACTTTTGCTCGCCCGCCACACATCCTATGGTAGCTTTCTGGATTCCCGCTTCACCAAGAAAGCACCCTTTCCAAGGGCATTCGATCGGGACCGGCACGGGAGGCAGACGATGACGGCAGATGATCGCCCTTGGGCGGCCTATTACGAACCAGAGATGCGGACGGACATTGATGCGCCATCCTACCGGAACATCGGTGCCCTGGTGCGGTCGGTTGCCAACACATACGCCAGCGCTCCGGCGTTCACCACTTGCATGCCCAATGGCATGAACGGCACACTGACGTTCCAGCAGGTCGACGAGATGTCAGATGCCTTTGCCGTTTATCTGAGGGAAGTTGCGGGGCTGACAAAGGGCGACCGCGTGGCCCTGCAAATGCCAAATGGCCTCGCCTTTCCGGTTGCCGCCTTTGGCGTCTTGAAAGCCGGCTGCGTGCTGGTGAATGTCAATCCGCTCTACACGGCAGATGAAATGGCGCGGCAATTCCTGGACTGCGAACCGCACGCCCTGGTCATTGCCGACATGTTCGCCGAGAAGATCCCGGCAGCGACCCGCGGGCATCCCATTCCAAACATTATTGTCACCCGGGTGGCGGAGTTTCTCCCCAGCCTGCCAAGGGAGATCATAGGGCTGGTTCAAAAATACTGGGACCGGTCCGTCAAACCGATCGAGGTTCCCCATATCCGGTTCCCGGATGCGCTTGCCGCCGGACGGACGCATCAAGCGCAGGATCATATCGAGGTGGACGCTTATCACCAGGACATCGCGCCCGACGATCTCGCATGTTTGCAATATACCGGCGGAACGACAGGCGTGGCCAAAGGTGCGATGCTCACCCACAAGAACCTGATCATGAACATGGAGCAGTCGCTCGAAATGATCCCGGCGATCAAACGGGGAACGGAAGTCGCGCTCACGGCCTTGCCGATGTATCACATCTTCGCGTTCACGGTGAATTTTCTAGCCTTCTTTTGGGTCGGAGGGCGAAACATCCTGATCCCCAGCCCCAGACCGCTCACAAATCTCAAACGGGCATTCGAGAACTACAAGATCACCTGGATGAGCGGGGTGAACACCCTGTTCAACGGACTGAACAACGAGCTATGGTTCCGCGACAGTCCGCCAAGGCACCTCAAGCTTGCCTCGGCCGGCGGCATGGCCCTCCAGGCCGATGTCGCAAGGCGCTGGGAGGCGGTGACTGGCAAAACGGTCTTGCAAGGCTATGGTCTGACGGAGACTTCGCCGGTCCTGAGTTTCAATCCCATGGGAAAGACACGGGACGGTTCGATCGGTGTGCCCGTTCCTTCAACCTTGTTGCGGTGTGTGGACGAAACCGGCCAGCCGGTGCCGCAAGGGACGCGCGGCGAGATCGCGGCCAAAGGGCCGCAGGTGATGGCAGGCTATTGGAAAAAGCCGGAGGAAACTGCCGCCGTGATGCGGGACGGCTGGTTTTTGACCGGCGATATCGGCGTCATGGATCCCGATGGATACTTCACCATTGTGGATCGAAAGAAGGACATGGTGGTGGTCTCCGGCTTCAATGTCTATCCCAACGAAGTCGAGGATTGCCTTGCCAGCCACCCCGGCATTTTCGAATCCGCGGTGATCGGTGTGCCCGACGCGGCAACCGGGGAAGCGGTAAAGGCCTTCATCGTCCTGAGTGACAAGAGCCTGACGGCGGCTGACATCCGGGCGCATTGCAAGGAGCATTTGACCGCCTACAAAGTGCCCAAACAGATCGAGTTCCGCAGCGAGTTGCCGAAGTCGAATGTCGGGAAGATCTTGAGAAAAGACCTGCGCGCGGAAGAACTGCGCAGCCTGGCGGCGGAGTGATCCATGATCGGTGCATTCGAGCAAGCGCTGCTTGCAGCCATGATTTTCGTCATCATGCTGGGCATGGGCGCCTCGCTCACCCCCCGCGATTTCTACCTGGCCCTGCGCCGGCCCTACGGGCTAGCGGTCGGCGTGATCTCTCAATACGGGTTCATGCCCTTGATCGGTTTTCTCATGACACTCGCGCTCGGCCTTCCCGCGCCAATCGCCCTTGGCCTGCTGATTGTCTCCTGCATGCCGGGCGGAACCACGTCGAACATTTTCACCTACTTCTCCAAGGGCAACCTGGCGCTGTCCGTTCTGATGACCGTGACATCGACGGTCTTTGGCGTGCTCCTGATCCCGCTCGTCCTGCTGGTCTACGCCTCGGCGCTCGATCTGGAGATCCCGCGCGAGAATATCGTCGCCACCCTGGTCATCCTCCTGATCCCGGTCGGGATCGGTATGGGACTGCGGCGGCTCAACGCCAATGCGGGCGCCGTCACTGAATTCTTCGGCTCCGTCCTGGCGCTGGTCTTCATTGCCTTCATCGCCATTTCCTGGGTGCCGCGGAACTGGCAGTTTCTCCTGTCCACGACCCCGTCCACCTATTTCGCGGCGATCATGCTGGGCGTGTTTGGGATCACAGTCGGCTATCTTTTCGCCCGCGCGCTGAAACTGCATCCGCGCAATGTGCGCACGGTCGCGCTGGAAACCGGCATTCAAAACGCGCCCCTTGCCATTGCGATCATCGCGCTCACCTTTTCCGGCGAGGAACAGCAATCGATCATGGCGGTGGGCGCGCTCTATTCCCTGTTTATTGTCCTCACCTCAACGGCCGTTACCCTCATCTTCCGCCGCGCCAACACAGCAGCCGAACAGACAATTCCGGATGGTCTGTTGTAGGGCAGATGCTCGGCCGCATGTCAGGCCCGGAACACAGGCAGGCAAAGTGGCAGGGTCGATGACCGGATACGGCTGCGGCAACACGCATGTCTATGATATCGGCCGGTCAGTGCCGGTTTGCCTCCGCCTGTGTACCCCGCACTGCCTGCCAGCCTGGCGCAAGGACCTTGTTGACCATCGGGATCAAAAGCAGACCAAAAGCCAAACCGAAGACCCCGTCCAGAGTTGCCTTCACAAGCCAGATCAGGAAACCTTCCGCCAGGCCAATCGCATGGGAAAGACCATGGGCGATGGCGTGGATCGTGTCATAGAGCCCGCCCATCCCAAGGTCACTAAGCCCATGTATTAGGATTGACCCGCCGACCCAGAGCATGGCCGCCGTACCGACCGTCATCAGCACCTTCATTATCCCCGGCATCGCCTTGACGATCCCCCTGCCCAAAGCGCGGGTGACCGGCAGGCTGCCCTCCGCCGACAAATACAGGCCAAAATCGTCGGCCTTCACGATCAAGGCCACGGATCCATAGACCATGAGCGTGATCCCTACAGCGACGATCGCCAGCGCGGACGCCTCCATCCAGAGGCTGCCATGGGGAATCTCCGAAAGGGCAATCGTCATGATTTCCGCCGACAAGATGAAATCCGTCTTGATTGCCCCGGAAACCTTTTGTTCCTCAAGATGGGTCGGGTCCTGTACCAGATCTTCCGGCAGATCGGCATCGTGATGGGCGGGCGCGAAGAGGTGATAGATCTTCTCCGCGCCTTCAAAACACAAATACGCCCCGCCGAGCATCAAGAGCGGCGTAATGATCCCGGGCAAGAACGTGTTGAGCAGCAAGCCAATTGGCAGGAGAAAAACCAGTTTGTTTTTCAGAGAGCCCTTCGCGATCCGCCAGACGATCGGCAATTCGCGGGCCGGCGCGAAACCGGCGACATACTTCGGGGTGACCGCCGTATCATCAATCACGGCCCCGGCAGCCTTGGTGCCCGCTTTGGCGGCCTGACCGATGACATCATCCACTGAGGCCGCCGCCACCTTCGCAATACCAGCAACGTCGTCAAGAAGGGCCAGCAATCCACTCATGGTGTCTCCGGTGCAACGCTGGTTTCGCAGTGCTGCCATGATAATGGCCTTTTGCGACAGACCAAATGTGGGCAGCATTCGAAACCGCCAACCGGCCAAAAAACTTATCCACGCTCCCTGCGGCCGGCCCTATACTATTGCCGTGCCCGCTCAAATGGGCCCCTGTCCCGGACCGGCCGGCAGGGCGGAGCGGGACGGGCGAAGGCTGAGAGTTCGGGGTAACGTCACCGTCTCCGGTCTGCTGGTTGAGGCGCCAAGCGGTCTGTCGCATGATCCGGCGCTCCTCCCGGCTGGGTCCATTGCGGCGGCGATCTGACACATCGCGCGGGCCTGGCGGGAATCGAGGCCTGCCTTCCAGATCAAAAAGCCCGGGCGAGGTGTGACAGCTTTTGCCGAAGAAACAGTAAAACACTCAAACTGCGCAGGCAAAGCCTGCCGCACCTCGCCACTCCCATCGGTTTTGGGACCCGGCCTTGAGCGTAACGCCGAAGGGCAACCTTGCGGCGGGTTTTGGTGTGCTTGACGGACGATAGACCAAGCGCTCTTCAAGCACCGCGGATCAAGGCGCGGGTTTACGGAATGGATCTTGTGGGCAGTGGTGTCCTATCCGTGCTCAGGCGCCACTCACTCGTTTGGCTGGCCAAAGTGAAAGCTCCCTACAGAACGCAAAAAAACCGCCACGGATTTCTCCGGAGCGGTTTCCTGTTTTTCCATTTTTCAGAAGCAATCGCTTCGGGAAAATCAAACCCGGCGTTCGACCATCATCTTCTTGATCTCGGCAATTGCCTTGGCCGGGTTGAGGCCTTTGGGGCAGGCCTGTGCGCAGTTCATGATCGTGTGGCAGCGGTAGAGCCGGAACGGGTCTTCCAGATTGTCCAGCCGCTCGCCGGTCGCCTCGTCGCGGCTGTCGATCAGCCAGCGATAGGCCTGCAGCAAGATGGCAGGGCCCAGATACCGGTCCCCGTTCCACCAGTAGCTCGGGCAGGAGGTGGAGCAACAAGCGCACAGGATGCACTCATACAGGCCATCCAGCTTGGCACGATCCTCATGGGACTGGCGCCATTCCTTTTCGGGCGTTGGCGTCGTGGTCTTCAGCCAGGGCTCGATCGACCGGTGCTGCGCGTAGAACCGGGTCAGATCCGGCACCAGATCCTTGACCACGGGCAGATGCGGCAGCGGATAGATCTTGACCACATCGCCGGCAACCTCGTCCATGCCCTTTGTGCAGGCCAGCGTGTTGGTGCCATCGATGTTCATCGCGCAGGACCCGCAAATCCCTTCCCGGCAGGACCGGCGGAAGGTCAATGTCGGATCGATCTTGTTCTTGATGTAGATCAGCCCGTCGAGAACCATCGGCCCGCAATCGTCGCGGTCGACGTAGTAGGTGTCGACGCGAGGATTCCGTCCTTCATCCGGATTCCATCTGTAGATCCGGTATTCGACGAGGTTTGTGGCTCCGTCCGGCTTCGGCCAAGCCTTTCCATCCGTCACCTGAGAGTTCCGGGGAAGCGTCAGCTGAACCATCTTTTCATGCTCCGCGTTGGGGCCCGCATGTCGCGTCCGGGCCGTCTCGTTCCATCGACGGGTGCTGGATCTCCGGCACCGGCCTGATCAATACACCCGTGCCTTCGGCGCGATTTTCTGAGGATCGATACCGCCGTTCTGGAACGGCGTCAGCGGGTCAGTGATCACCGGACGGTAGTCCAGCTTCACCTTGCCGTCCTCATCGACCCAGCTGAGCGAGTGCTTGCGCCAATCATCATCGTTTCGGCCGGACAGCGGTCCATCCTTGAAGTCCTCACGGGCATGCGCGCCGCGCGATTCCTTGCGGGCCTCCGCGCTGTAAACCGTTGTGATGGCGTTGGCCATCAGGTTTTCAAGCTCCAGCGTCTCGACCAGATCGGAGTTCCAGATCATCGACCGGTCAGACACTTTGACGTCATTCAGGCCGGACCAGATCTTGTCCAGCCGCTGGCAGCCTTGCGCAAGTGTTTCCTGGGTCCGGAATACGGCCGCATCTTCCTGCATGGCGCGCTGCATCTGGTCCCGCAACTCGGCGGTCGGCGTGCTGCCGTCCGCGTGCCGGAGCTTGTCGAAACGGGCCATGATCTTGTCGCAGGATGCCTCGTTGGGCGTCGGGACCGCTTCCTTGGGATCGACGACCTCGGCCGCCCGGATCGCTGCTGCCCGGCCGAACACGACCAGGTCGATCAGCGAGTTGGATCCAAGGCGGTTGGCGCCGTGCACCGAGGCGCAACCCGCCTCGCCCACAGCCATCAAGCCGGGCTGGATCCGGTTCGGATGATCGCCGGAGGCATCGAGCACCTCACCCCAGTAATTGGTCGGAATGCCGCCCATGTTGTAATGGACCGTCGGCAGCACCGGGATCGGCTCCTTGGTCACGTCGACACCGGCAAAGATGCGGGCGGACTCGGAGATACCCGGCAGACGCTCGGCCAGCAGGGCCGGGTCCAGATGATCCAGGTGCAGATAGATGTGGTCCTTGTTCTTGCCCACGCCCCGGCCTTCGCGGATTTCCATCGTCATGCAGCGGGACACAACGTCGCGCGAGGCCAGGTCCTTGGCGGACGGCGCATAGCGCTCCATGAACCGCTCACCCTCGGAATTGACCAGGTATCCGCCTTCACCGCGCGCTCCTTCGGTAATCAGGCAGCCTGAGCCGTAGATGCCGGTCGGGTGGAATTGCACGAACTCCATGTCCTGCAACGGCAGGCCCGCCCGGGCCACCATCCCGCCGCCATCGCCGGTGCATGTGTGCGCGGATGTCGCCGAGAAATAGGCCCGGCCGTATCCGCCGGTCGCCAGCACAACCATCTTGGCGGCGAAACGGTGGATCGTGCCGTCATCCAGGTTCCAGGCAATCACCCCCTGACACACGCCGTCTTCGGACATGATCAGGTCGAGCGCGAAATACTCGATGAAAAATTCGGCGTTGTTTCTGAGCGACTGACCATAGAGCGTGTGCAGGATGGCATGGCCGGTCCGGTCGGCCGCGGCGCAGGTCCGCTGCACCGGGGGGCCTTCGCCGTAATTCTGCATGTGCCCGCCAAAGGGGCGCTGATAGATCTTGCCGTCTTCTGTCCGCGAGAACGGGACGCCATAATGCTCAAGTTCGTAAACCGCCTTGGGCGCTTCCCTTGCCAGGTACTCCATCGCGTCGGTGTCGCCGAGCCAATCAGAGCCTTTCACGGTGTCATACATGTGCCACTGCCAGCTGTCCGGCGTCATGTTCTGCAAGGACGCGGCAATGCCGCCCTGGGCCGCCACCGTGTGCGAGCGGGTTGGAAACACCTTGGTGATGCAGGCCGTGCGCAGGCCTTGCTCGGCCATGCCGAGCGTGGCGCGCAGGCCCGCGCCACCGGCGCCGACGACAACCACATCGTATTTGTGGTCGGTGAAATCATAAGTTTTGGCCATTCGGGTTATCCTCCAAAGCCAAGCTTGAGCACAGCGAACAATGTGCCCAGACCGATCAGGGCGCAGAAGAAGGTGTTGCCGAGAAGAGCCAGGACCTTCTTGCCCTCGGAATGAATGTAGTCCTCGATGATCACCTGCATGCCAAGCTTCATGTGATAGACGCCGGACAGAATGACCAAAAGCATCAGGATGGCGACCAGCGGGTTGCCCATCGCTGCCACCACGTCCTGATAGGAAGAGCCCTGCAAGGAAATGACAAGGATCACAAAGAACGAAATTAGAAACACATTTGCGACGGCAGTGACACGCTGACGCCAGAAGTGATCGGTTCCGTCCTTGGCGGAGCCAAGCCCGCGAACCTTGGCAAGAGGAGTGCGCATATCGCTCATGACGTCTTTCCTTAACGAACCATGTAGCCGATGATCCAAAGAAGGATCGTGAGACTCACTGAGCCGATGATCGTGGCCTTGGCGAGCCACTCGCGGGCCTCGCGCCCGAAACCGGCTCCCATGTCCCAAATGAAATGACGGATCCCGCCCAGCATGTGATGGACAAGGGCCCAGGTGAAGCCGAACAGGATGAGCCGGCCCAGGAATGATCCGTAGATTCCATTGACGAAATCGAAATACTGGGGGCCTGCCGCGGCCGCAATCAGCCACCATGCCAGAAGAACCGTTCCGAAATACAGTGCGGCGCCGGTGATCCGGTGCAGGATCGACATGACCATCGTGAGGATGGGCTTATATATCTGAAGGTGAGGCGATAGCGGGCGGTTGCCCTGCTGGTCCGCGTTCGACATGAACATTCTCTCCCGTGTAACGCCGCTTACGTTGACGTAAGAGTAAGCAATTCAAGGCGTTGTCTGGAAGCGTTCTAACGCCAAGACCTTAAAACGTCAAAGCATCCGATGGGCCTAGATCGATTGAAATTCCGAAACGCCGTGCCGTCCCGTCACCGAGACAGGTTCGCCCGTTCAAATCGGGCGACCGGCAGCAACACGCTTGTAAAGATGCAGCATGAAGATCGTCGCGAAGATCGGAGTGAGCAAATTCAGCAAGGGCACGGCCAGCAGCCCGGCGATGATCAGTCCCCCCATGAACACCGTTCCAGAGCGCGCTTTGCGCAGGCGTTTGGCCTCGTCTGGCGGCATGAACCGCATGGCGGCAAACTCGAAGAATTCGCGGCCCAGAAGATAACCGTTCACCAGGAAAAAGGCGATCAGGTTGAGCCCAGGGATGAGAAGCATCATGAGGGCGAAAATGTTTCCCAGGATCACCACCCCCGTGAATTTCAGGGTCTGGATGACCGACGGCGCGAATGGCAGCGCCGTGCCGGGCCGATCCGCCGGATAGTCCGACGCCTCCACGATATCGGCGATGTCGTCTTGAAAAAGACCGGCGAACAAGGCGGAGATCGGTGCGACCAGGAAGCTCAAGGCAAACACCGCGCCGACCCCCGTCAGGATCGACACGACCGTCTCCAGCCAGGGGTAGGGAAGCTCGACGAAACTGGCAACCAAACCCTGCAGGGCGATCCAGACCACGAGCAGA
Organism: Roseibium aquae; assembly: GCF_008711285.1. Lineage (GTDB taxonomy): Bacteria > Pseudomonadota > Alphaproteobacteria > Rhizobiales > Stappiaceae > Roseibium > Roseibium aquae. Next base: position 122,697 of record NZ_VXDC01000005.1, on the reverse strand, counting down.
ACAGCCAGGGTGAAACCCAGCAATTTCCAGAAGACGGCCCGGAACGGGGGCTCGAATGCCTGGCGGAAGGCGCGGGAAGCGTCAGACAGCATGGATTGGTGGTCTCCGAGTTCGACCACCGACATAGGCACCGCAAAAGGGGCGCGCAAGACGCCGGCATTGGATGGCAGATGGTGTTTTGGTTGCGCCGGACCCGGCGCGGCCGCAATCCAGATCCATATGCATCCCGGATCAGAACCGCGTCCGGGCCTTCAGGGCCTGAGTCAAGGTGCCCTCGTCGAGGTAATCCAGTTCCCCGCCGACCGGCACGCCATGGGCGAGCTTGGTGACGTTGACGTTAATGTGCGAGAGCTGATCCATCAGATAATGGGCCGTGGTCTGACCCTCGACCGTGGCACTGATGGCGAGAATCACTTCCGCGATTTGCTCCTGCGAACACTTTGAGACCAGCGGAGCAATGTTGAGGTCGTCCGGCCCGATTCCATCGAGCGGAGACAGTGTACCGCCCAGCACATGATAGCGGGCGTTGATGGCGCCCGCCCGCTCCAGCGCCCACAGATCCGCCACGTCCTCAACCACCACCAGCACACTCGGATCCCGGTCCGGATCGGCGCAGATGGCGCAAGGATCGGACGTGTCGACCGTGCCGCAACTGCCGCACACGCCGATCTTCTCCACGGCCACGCCCAGCGCTTCGGCCAAAGGCACAAGGAGTTGCTCCTTGCGCTTGATCAGATGGAGGGCCGCCCGGCGGGCCGAGCGCGGGCCAAGGCCGGGCAGCTTGGACAGGAGCTGGATCAGGCGTTCGATTTCGGGCCCGGCAACCGACTTTTGAGCCATGTTGTGATGTGCCGCTCGCCTAGAAAGGCAGTTTCATGCCGGCAGGCAAGCCGAGGCCGCCCATCATTTCCTGGGTTTTCTCCTGAATACCGGCGTCGATTTTCACCCGACCGTCGGTATGTGCGGCGATGATCAGGTCTTCCAGGATCTCGACGTCATCCTCCTTGAACAAGGATGGATCGATCTTCAGGCTCTTCATCTCGCCCTTGCCGTTCAGGACAACCTTGACCAGGCCGCCGCCAGAGGAGCCTTCGGCCTCGATCTCGGTGATTTGCTCCTGCAGAGAGCCCATTTGCTCCTGCATCTGCTTGGCCTGTTTCATCATTTTCATGAAGTCCATGGACTTGCCTCCGTCGTCGGCGCAAAGCGCGGTTCTTGATGTGGTACATATCGGGTTCGCCCGTCCGTCAGCAAGCGCCCTGGCCGATTTCCGCGCGCTTTCCCAAGCCGCGGTTACGCGTCGTCGCCCTCATCGTCTCCGACCGCTTCGTGAAGCAGGGGATCGCCCAGCAGCGCGTCCTCCTCCTCTCCCGGCTGAACGCGGACGTCCACGACCTTGGCCCCGGGAAACTGGCTGAGGAGGGCTGCCACCGTCGGGTGCGCCTTGGCATCGGACAGAAGCTGGGCCTGATTGGCCTCGCGTTCTTCGTGGAGCGTTGGCCGCCCCTGCGCCCGGCTGACCGTGACGACCCAGCGGATGCCGGTCCATTCCGTCAGCTTGCGCCCGAGCTCGCCGGTGATGTCCGGTGCCGCGTCCTCGGTCGGCTGAATTTCAATCCGTCCCTGCTCAAACTTGACGAGCCGCATCTGCCGTTCGATGGCGAATTTCAACCGGATGTCGCGCTTGTCTGATGCCAGTGCGGCACAATCGGCCAGCGAGGCAAGGGCAACACGCGGCAGGGGTGCCGCAACCGGTTGAGACGTGGGCTGAGAGGCCGGCTGAACCTGGGGAACAGGCCGTGCGGCACCCCCGGAGATGGCGGTCAAACGCGGGCGCGGCACGCTGTCATGGGAGACCGGCTGGGGCAACGCTGCCTCCGCTGGTCCGGGGCTGGCCAAAGATGGAGCCCGCGATGGAGATGATGATGGCGCTATCGCTCCTCCGCCGGCGCCACCCACGCCCCCCTTCGCCAGCATCGTCAATGCCTCGCCCGGATCCGGAAGATCGGAAACATAGCACAGACGGACGAGAACCATATCGGCTGCGGCAAGCGGCTTTGGCGCGGACTGCACTTCCTGCAGACCTTTGAGCAGGATCTGCCAAGCGCGCGAGAGCATGCGGATCGAGAGCTTTTGGGCAAACTCGCGACCTCGAACACGTTCCGTTTCCGTGACCGATGCCTCGTCCGCGGCCTTTGGAGCGACCTTCAGCCGGGTGACGAGATGGGTGAAGTCGGCCAGATCGGTCAAGATCACTGCGGGATCCGCACCGACCTGATATTGCCCGGCCAGTTCGTCCATCGCTTCGGCCAGACGGCCCGCCATGACATGCTCGAACAGATCGATCACCCGGGCCCGGTCGGCCAGACCCAGCATGTCGCGCAGGTCCTCAGCCTCCACCGGCCCACTGGCGCGGGCCATGGCCTGGTCGAGCAGGGACAGGGAATCACGCGCCGATCCTTCTCCGGCGCGGGCGATCATGAAGAGCGCCTCGTCGGTGATCTCGATGTTTTCCGCATCCGAAATCCGTCTCAGCAAACCCACAAGCTTGGCCTGATCGATCCGCCGCAGGTCGAACCGCTGGCAGCGCGACAGCACCGTGATCGGCACCTTGCGGATCTCCGTCGTCGCGAAGATGAACTTCACATGCTCCGGCGGCTCTTCCAGCGTTTTCAAAAGGCCGTTGAAGGCCGCGTTGGAGAGCATGTGCACTTCGTCGATGATGTAGACCTTGTAGCGTGCCGTCGCCGGCCGGTAGCGCGAAGCGTCGATGATCTCCCGGATATCGTCGATCCCGGTGTGGGACGCGGCGTCCATCTCGATCACATCGACGTGGCGGCCTTCCATGATGGCCTTACAATGGGTGCCCTCGGTCGTGAGCTGCACCGTGGGCTTGTCGATTTCGCCGGGCACCTCGTAATTGAGGCCGCGCGCCAGAATGCGGGCCGTCGTGGTCTTGCCGACCCCGCGGACACCGGTGAGCATCCAGGCCTGGGCGATCCGGCCGGTCGCAAACGCGTTCTCCAGCGTTTGAACCATCGGCTCCTGGCCGACCAGATCCTCGAAGGTCGAGGGGCGGTATTTGCGCGCCAGCACCCGGTAAGCGCCTCCGCTGCCCGCCTGGGAGGGCGAGCCGGGCTGTTGTGTCAGGGACATCTCATCCATGGCGGGACATTAGCGTTTTTCCGGTCGCGCTGTCGCGGTCCAAATCCACTTTTTGTGCAAGCCCGCAGCGCCGCGGACACAAAAAAACCGGCGAGAACACCGCCGGTCGTTTTGAAACCCGTTCAGGGTGGGAGGCTGGCACGGCGACCCGTGCCGAGGCTCGTTAGGGCTGCTTCCTTCCGGACCTGACCCGGTTGGCGAGTGGCTCGTCCACCGCCAACCTCCCACCTCGTTATATCAAACGCCACCCGGGTTTTGGCAAGAGGGAAACTGAAGGAAATTGTTTCGCCGGTTTCCAACCCGAATGCCCCAGCTCCGCACCCGCCAGCCGTGCACCGAAAATGCATGCCCAATCGAGCGGACCTGACCGGGAACATATCTTTGTTTTCCCGCTTTGAGCTGTGATAGGACATCTTGTAAACAGCAGGACGCACAGATGATTTCATTCAGCCTCAATCCACGCCTGGAAGGCGACAGCTTGCATGTGACCGATCTGGACCTGTGTATGGTGCGGCTCATGAAAGACGCGACCTATCCCTGGCTGCTGTTGATACCCCGGCAGAATGATTTGATCGAGCTGACCGATCTGAGCGCGGCCGACCGGCATCTGCTCATGGATGAAATCACGGCGGCAAGCTCAGCCCTGAAAGCTGTAACGGACTTTGAAAAACTGAATGTGGCCGCGCTCGGCAACCAGGTGTCCCAGTTCCATGTCCATGTCATCGCCCGTTTTCGCGACGACGCCGCCTGGCCGGGACCTGTCTGGGGCGCGGCTCCGCCCCGGGACTACGAGCCGGACGCGGCCGAGCACCTGATTGACCGCCTCAGATCGGCCCTTGCCGTTTAGGCGACAGCGCGGCTCCCCTCTCCCGTTCCCAAGGATTTCCCACATGACGGCCGACCACGCCGATGCCCCGATGCCTTCCATGAGCTTTCTGGAAAACCGGCTCGACCGTCAGGCCACCCGCCGGCCGGATACCGAATTTCTGAAGCGCCGCCTGGCGGAACCGCATACGCGGATCGTGCTGTCCACACCGAACAAGCTGATCTTGCCCGAAGAAGGCGACAATGCCATCGGGCATCGTTTGGAAACGGCACTGGAGATCGGCGGTGAACGGGCCGAGATGGTCTATTTGGGCGAATTGAGCGAAACGGGCCGGGCCTATTTCGCGACCACCGTTGCGCGCGAAGACGATGAGATCGCAGCCATGAGCGGCCTCAAGGTCATCGACCTGCGCACGCTTGCCTTGAGAGCGGAGTTGAGCCCGCATGATCTGGGCGTGCTTGCGCAGGCGCGCGCGCTGATCCACTGGCACCGCACCCACCAGTTCTGCTCGCGTTGCGGTCACCCCAGCCACTTGGCGGAGGGCGGCTATCGCCGTGATTGTCCCAACTGCGGCACCCACCATTTCCCGCGCACCGACCCGTGCGTCATCATGCTGATCACGCACGGCGACAAGGCGCTGCTCGGGCGACCGCCGCGTTTGCCCGAAGGCATCTTTACGACACTTGCCGGTTTCATGGAATCGGGGGAAACGATTGAAGAAGCTGTCCGTCGGGAAACTTTCGAGGAATCGGGCATCAAAGTGGGAGCGGTCCGGCTGATCGCCAACCAGCCCTGGCCGTTTCCGGCGAACCTCATGCTGGGCTGCGTCGGCGAAGCCTTGACCACCAAGATCACCATCGAGGACGACGAACTGGAAGCCTGCCGCTGGTGCGGACGGGCGGAAGTCCGGCAGATGATCGACGGCACCCATCCGGATGGCCACATCATTCCCCCTTCCATTTCCATTGCCCACCACCTGATCACCGGCTGGATGAACGGCAAGATTTAAGTCCACACTCCGACGGTCGGCGCGCCGGCTTGACGGTTCGGCACTCCCGCCTGGCCAGCCTTGTGCGTAACCGGTCACCAGCTGTCCGTCTCGCACTTTACCCATGTTAGAGTGGCGGATACATCAACTTGCACGCCGATTTCAGGAGCTAGGGGAAATCCGAATGCACCCATTTCTGTTTGTGCTCAGTATGGCAGTCTCCTTGCTGGCCGGCGGCCAAACCGCTCAAGCCGGCCCGCATGACGCGGAATTCGCCCGTTTCCTGCAAAATGAAATCGTGCCGGCGGCCCGCGCGGCGGGCGTGTCGCAAGCGGTTCTGACCAAGGAACTGGCTGGCATGACGCCGGACACGGACCTGCCCGGGCTGGTGGGCCCTTACGGTAAAGGCAACCCGCCGAAGGTGAATTTCCAGGCGGAATTCCGGGCGCCCGGCCGCTATTTCAGCGACAGCCAGTTCAATGCCCTCGTCGGTCCAGGACGCAGCTTGATGAACAAGCACAAGGCCACTTTGGACCGGATCGAACAGCGCTATGGGGTCCCGCGCCGGATCATCCTGGCGATCTGGGCCCGCGAATCCGCCTATGGCCGGGCGAAGATCCCTCACGACGTCATCCGGGTTCTGGCAACCCGCGCGTTCATGGGCCAGCGCCGGGACTTCTTCAAAGGCGAGTTGATCGCCGCCTTGAAGATCTTGCAGAGTGGCGACGTCACCCATGCCAACATGCGCAGCTCCTGGGGCGGAGCGATGGGCCAGCCGCAGTTCATGCCGTCAAGCTATTTGAAATACGCCGTCGATTTCGACGGTGACGGACGGCGCGACATCTGGAACTCGGAGATCGACACCATGGCCTCCATCGCCAATTACCTGGCCCAACACGGCTGGACCAAGGGCAGGGACTGGGGCTATGAGGTGCGTTTGCCCGATACCGTTTCGTGCACACGGGAGGGACCCGACAATCGGCAACGGATTTCCGATTTCGTGCGCGAGGGCGTGACCCGGGCCAACGGCCGGCCGTTCCCAGATCACGAGCTTGGACAACAGGGCAACATTCTGCTGCCCGCAGGGCGTTACGGGCCGGCCTTCATCGCGACCGAAAACTTTTATGTCCTGAAAGAGTACAACGAATCCGACGTCTACGCGCTGTTCGTCGGCCATCTGGCCGACCGGTATGGCAACAACGCCAGCTTTGTGGGCGACTGGAAACCGACGAAGGAGACAACCCGCGGCGCCGTACGCACCTTGCAGGAACGGCTGATTTCCGAAGGCCACGACGTGGGCGGCGCCGACGGCCTGATCGGATTCAAGACACGCAGATCCATCGGCAAGGACCAGGAAGCAAAAGGCTTCTTTGCAACCTGCTGGGTTGGCTGACGCTGCCCATTGATCCGGACCGGGATTTGCCAACTTGAAGTATACCTATTTTAAAAATAAAAAATTACCGTTATGCATTAATTATCTGAAATTGGAGTTCCACCGATGTCTTCATTCCCCCACGGCGTGCTTGCCCGCCGAGGCCGAGGTCTTTGTGCCCTTTTCACCTTGATCATGGCCCTGTCCGCCTGCGGTCATGTTCCGCTATCATCCATGACGAAACTGTCGAAACTGGACATTCAAACCACGGACCCAGCCGCATTGCGCCTGGCGGCTGTGCTGCCCGACACGATCCACATACCGGCGGGCTCGGCGCGCATGGACCTCTCGATCACGAATACCGAGACAGGCGAAATCCTGCTGTCCGAACAAATCCCGCTCAGGGAAAGCGGTTCCAAGGCTGAAAAGGCCGAACTTTCAGGCGAATTGTCGGATGGAAAACAGCTCCTTATCTTTGCCCTCGCCGACGAGGATCTGGCCTATTTCCAAAGTTTTCAAGAGCACATTCGCGCCGGTTCGGGACAACAAAGGAAAACGCACGAAGGAACACTTTCTCTTCATGTCACGGGCTGTGCGATCAAAGATCCAGGCCCTGCGCCGATCCCGATAACAACCTTCTTGAAAACGTCGGAACTCGGCGGTTTCGTGACCTTGACGCGGAACTACGATCTCACAGACGCCTTGAAACACGCCGACCCGGGGTCTGCCGGAAGGTTGGACAAATGCGACGGACGGCAGATACCGCCGGCCTGAAGCCGGTTCTCCCGGGATGGTCCCCTTTCCCGCAGTTACCCGTTCACCACTCCTTCAGGCGCGGCTTCCAGCCGGAATGCGGCCGCCATCAGGGCTTTTGTGTAGTCGGTCTGCGGCGCGTCGAAGATCTCTTCGGCGCTGCCCGCTTCGACCACCTTGCCCTGGCGCATGACAACCACTTCATTGGCAAGTGCCCGCACGACCTTCAGGTCGTGCGAAATGAAGAGGTAGGCGAGCCCATGCGCTTTTTGAAGGTCGCGGAGGAGATCGACCACCTGCGCCTGGACGCTCATATCCAGCGCGGAAGTCGGCTCGTCCAGCATGACGAATTTCGGCTCCAGAACCATGGCGCGGGCAATGGAAATGCGCTGGCGCTGGCCACCGGAGAATTCGTGCGGATAGCGGAACCGTGTCGAGGCATCCAGGCCGACTTCTTCCAGCGCCTTTGCCACCCTCGTGTCCCGCTCCTGCGGGCTGATTTTGGGAAAATGCACTTCCAGCCCCTCACCCACGATATCGGAGACCGACATGCGCGGGCTGAGCGCGCCGAAGGGGTCCTGAAAGACGATCTGCATGTCGCGGCGGAGCGGTCGCATTTCCTTCCAGGATTTGGTCTCGATGTTGGTCCCGTTAAAGCTGATCCGGCCCTGGGATGAAATCATCCGCAGGATCGCCATACCCAGGGTCGTCTTGCCGGACCCGCTTTCGCCGACGATCCCCAAGGTTTGACCTTCGCGCACCGTCACGTCGATGCCGTCAACGGCTTTCACATGTCCAACCGTGCGTTTCAGAAGGCCCCGCTTGATCGGAAACCAGACCTTCAGGTCCTTTGCCTCGATCACGATGTCTTTCGAAAGATCCGTTCGCGGCGGGTTGCCTTTCGGCTCGGCGGCAAGCAAGTGCTTGGTATAGGAATGCTGCGGACTGCTGAAAATGTCCTCAACCGGTCCGGCTTCCACGATTTCGCCTTTCGTCATCACGCAAACCCGGTCGGCGAACTTGCGCACGATGCCGAGGTCGTGGGTGATGAACAGCATCGCCATGCCGCGCGCAGCCTTGATTTCCTTGAGCAGTTTCAGGATCTGCGCCTGGACCGTGACATCCAGCGCCGTTGTCGGTTCGTCCGCAATCAGAAGCTCGGGTTCATTGGCCAGCGCCATCGCGATCATGACCCGTTGCCGCTGGCCGCCGGAAAGCTGATGCGGATAGGATTTCAGCTTCGTTTCGGCGTCCTGAATGCCCACCTGATCCAGAAGCTCAAGCACGCGGGCACGCGCGGCAGTATCGCTCATCCCCTTGTGGATCTTGAGCATTTCCGAAACCTGACGCTCCACCTGATGGAGCGGATTGAGCGATGTCATCGGCTCCTGGAAGATCATGGAGATCTCGTTGCCGCGCACCTTGCGCATCTCAGCCTCATCCGCCTTCAACAGGTCCTGCCCGCGAAACAGGATCTGACCGGTCGGGTGAGAGGCAGCCGGATAGTTCAGCAGCTTCAATATCGACAGGGCCGAAACAGACTTGCCCGACCCGCTTTCGCCGACAATCGCAACCGTCTCGCCCTTGTTCAGATCAAAGGACACACGATTGACGGCGAGCGTTTCGGTGTCGCCTTGCCGGAACTGGACGGACAGGTCTTTGACCGAGAGGAGGCGCTTGCTTTCATTCATCAGGAGTCACCACCAAATTCAGTCCCTCAGGAGACAAGTCAACCCGGCGCATTCGATTGGCCCCCGGTATCCGGCTATCGTGGCTCACGAAATGCGACGCGCCAATGCGAATCGAAGTCGCCAGATGCAACCTATCCGGCAACCGTACTTTTCTCGGCACGACTGCTGCCAAAGCCGCAGCCTCATACATATCTTCACGGGTCAATGGAACGAGTTCAATGAGCCCTTTCCAGACAATCAGTTCCAAGTAAGTCCGCTTGAGAAGTGGGTCGATTTTAGCCTCAGCTGCATGTGGCCCCGTTAGGACCTCAGCCAACGTCAACTCGCTGGTGCAAGCAGATACCTGCTGTTTTTCGACTTCAAGTATGATCGCGCGCGCACACGCGGCATCTTGATCCGCTGCCCTTCCTTCCACCGCCCTTATGAAAACCATGGAGTCCAGATACAAATGATGCATTCAGCGGATCCGATCCCAATCATCCCTGGAAGCCTCGATTTGTGCTGTTATCTCGGTGCTTGAGCGCCTTAGGCGGTCCGGGACCGCGTCGAAGAGTTCCTGAACGGTCTTCGAGCTTGGGCGAGCCTCAACTTCCACAGTTATGGAAACAACTGCATGTTCTGGCAAACCATCTCGCAAATCCTGTGGCAACTTTTCAACCGGGTAATTTCGCCGAATGATCCTGTTCATCACGATCTCCTCAACGTCCAAGTCTATCACGCCAGGCTTTTGCGCGGGTCGAACGCATCGCGGACGGCTTCGCCTATGAAAATCAACAGGCTCAACATGATCGAAATGACCAGAAAGCCCGTGATGCCGAGCCAGGGGGCCTGAAGGTTGTTCTTGCCTTGCGCCAAAAGCTCGCCCAGAGACGGGGAGCCTGGCGGAAGACCAAACCCGAGGAAGTCGAGCGCGGTCAAGGTGGTGATCGATCCATTCAGAATGAAGGGCATGAAGGTCAGGGTCGCGACCATGGCGTTGGGCAAGAGGTGCCGCCACATGATGACACCATTGGACACGCCCAGCGCACGCGCGGCCGTGACAAACTCGAAATTCCGGCCGCGGAGAAATTCCGCCCGGACCACACCCACCAGCGCCACCCACGAAAAGGCCAGCAGAATCGTGAACAAGGTCCAGAACCCCGGGACCAGAACCGATGACACGATCAGAATGAGGTAGAGCGTGGGGATGGCCGTCCATATCTCGATGAAGCGCTGAAAGAACAGGTCAACCCAGCCCCCATAATAGCCCTGGACCGCGCCCGCAGCGATGCCGATAACCGATGAGGCAAGCGTCAGAGCGAGGCCGAAGAAAACCGAAAGACGGAAACCGTAAACGGTCCGCGCCAAAACGTCCCGGCCCTGGTCGTCCGTGCCAAGCCAGTTCCAGTTGCCGATCACACAATTCGGATCCTCGGCCCCCAGCGGATAACGGACGCATCGTTCGTCCTTGGACAGCATCCAGGATGGAGGCGCGGGGGCCGGCACCGGGATTTCGTTGTTCACCGTGCCATAGGAATACCGGACCGGAGGCCAGATCATCCAGCCATTGGCGTTGATCTCATCCTGAATGAACGGATCCCTGTAGTCGGTCACCGCCAGAAACCCGCCAAACCGCTCTTCCGGATAATCGACGAAAACCGGGACCAGAAGGTCCCCCTTGTAGGACACAAGGATCGGCTTGTCGTTGGTGAGAAACTCCGCGCCCAGCGCGAGAACGAACAAGACGAGGAAGATCCACAAGGACCAATACCCACGGCGGTTGGCCCGGAAATTGGCAAGACGGCGCCGGTTGATCGGCGACAGGGCGAAACGGCGCGGCGGCGGCATGGTTTCACCCGGCAAAGGATTGATATCCTCATAACCCGCCTGGGCCAGATCCGTGTTCAAGCGCTGGTCCATCTCAGATCTCCCGCGTCTCGAAATCGATCCGGGGATCGATCCAGGTGTAAGTGAGATCCGAAATGAGGTTCACGATGAGCCCCATGAGCGAAAAAATGTAGAGCGTGGCAAAGACCACTGCGTAGTCGCGGTTGATGACCGATTCAAAGCCCAGCAGCCCGAGACCGTCGAGGGAGAAGATCGTCTCGATCAGCAGGGAGCCGGCGAAAAACGACGAGATGAAGGCGCCTGGGAAACCCGCCACCACGATCAGCATGGCGTTCCGGAAGACGTGACCGTAAAGCACCTGCCGCTCCGTGAGGCCCTTGGCTCTGGCCGTCATGACATATTGCTTCCGGATTTCGTCGAGGAAGGAGTTTTTCGTGAGCAAGGTCGTCGTGGCGAAGGCCGACAGCACCATCGCCGTCAATGGCAGGGTCAGGTGCCAGAAGTAATCGAGAATACGCTCGGGCCAGGACAGGCTCTCCCAGTTGTCGGAGACCAAACCGCGCAAGGGGAAGATGTCCAGAAACGACCCGCCCGCGAACAGGACGATCAGAAGCACCGCAAACAAAAAGCCGGGAATCGCATAGGCGACAATGATCACCCCGGAGGTCCAGATGTCGAACCGGGAGCCATCGGCAACCGCCTTGCGGATCCCCAGCGGGATCGACACCAGATAGGAGATCAGCGTCATCCAGAGCCCGAGCGAGATGGAAACGGGCAACTTCTCGGCAATGAGGTCGATGATCTTGATGTCTCTGAAGTAACTCTCACCGAAATTGAAACAAGTGGCCCATGGAAGCTGCAGATCAAGCTCCGTGAAACCGAGGTTCAGTTGCACGCCTTCGATCCGAAAATCGCGGCATGTGTAGTCGAGCAGCAGATTGACGAACCGTTCGAGCGGCGGCTTGTCAAACCCGAATTGCGCCTCCAGTTCGCGGATAAAGTCCGGATCAAGACCCTGCGCGCCCCGATACTTCGAAGTAATCGCATCGCCGGCCGTCGCACCGGTCTCCCCAACGCCCGCACCACCGCCAAAATCGCCGCCCCCACCGCTTATGCGGGCCGTCGCGGATACATCGGTACCCTGGAGCTGCGCGATGACCCGTTCCACCGGCCCACCCGGCGCGAACTGGATGATCACGAAATTGATCGCCATGATCCCGACCAGGGTCGGAATCATCAGGAGAAGTCGACGAAGGATGTAAGCGCCCATGCACTCTTCTTTTTTTTGACGGATTAACCGGCCTTGCCAATCTTGGTGGCCTTGTCCCTGTCTAGCCACCAAGTGGTTTCGACCGGGAACCCATAGAATGGTGGTTCTTCGGGATACCCGAACATGTCCCACATGGCGACCGTGTGGGTGCCTTTGCTCCACTGGGGGATCCAGTAACGTCCGGACCGCAGCACCCGGTCGAGCGCCCGGGCCGCGATTGTCATTTCCTCGCGACTTGGGGCGGCAAGGGCTTTTTCGATGAGTTCATCGATCACCGGATCCGCGATTCCCGACATATTGAAACTTCCGGGTGTGCCGGCAGCCCTTGAGCCCCAGAACTCCCGAATTCCGTCGCTCAAGGTCGGCCCAAGCGAGAACCGGCGGCCGACGGCATCATAATCGAAACTGTTGAGACGGACCTGATACTGCGCCGGATCGACGATGCGGAACGTTGCAGCAACCCCGAGGCGTTCGAGATTGGAGATGAAGGGCGTCATGATCCGTTCGAAACTCGGCGAATTTCCGAGAAACTCGATGACAAGCGGCGCACCATCTGGGCCGACCATGGATTGTCCGTCGCGGCGGTACCCGGCCTCCTGCAGAAGCTGGTTCGCGCGGCGCAAAAGACCCCGGTCAAAACCTGACCCATCGCTCACCGGCGGCACATAGGGTTCACCGAACACCTCTTCCGGCACTTGCCCCCGATAGGGTTCAAGCAGCGCCAGTTCCGCCTCGGACGGTAGCCCCTCAGCCGCCATGTCCGACCCCTCGAAGTAGGAGACCGTGCGCTGGTAGAGCCCGAAAAAGAGGTTCTGGTTCGCCCATTCGAAGTCGAATGCGTACCCGATCGCCTCCCGGACCCGCTGATCCTTGAACTTGTCCCGGCGGGTGTTCAAGAACCAGCCCTGCATGCCGGATGGACGGTTGTCGGGGAACACTTTCTGAACGACCCGCCCATCTTCCACCGCCGGAAAATTGTACTCGGTCGCCCAGGTCTTCGACACGAACTCCTCGCGAAAGGTTGTATCGCCCTTCTTGAAGGCCTCGAAACCGGCTTGCCTTTCACGGAAGAAATCGAGGCGGATCACATCGAAATTGTTTCGCCCCCTCATCACCGGAAGGTCTTTGGCCCAGTAGTCCTTGACACGATCATATTCGACATACCGGCCAACCGCGTGCCGTCCGACCTTGTAGGGACCGGAAGACAATGGCGGCGTCAGCGTCGATTGCTTGAAGTCGTAGGTCGTATAATAGCGTTTGGAGAGAATTGGCAGGACGGCGATGGTGAGCGGAAGCTGCCGGGTCTGGTTGCCCGTGAAATAGACCGCCACTTTGTGTGGCTCCGGCGCTTCGGCCCGGTCCATTTGCTGGATCGTCTGGCTGATCTGAGGGTGGCCTTCTGCTTTCAACAGATTGAGCGAAAACGCCACATCCTCCGCCGTCAGGCTGGACCCGTTGTGGAACCGCGCCTCCGGACGGAGGTTGAAGGTGTACACATTGCCGTCGTCCGATTTTTCAACGCTTTCGGCAACGAGGCCATAAAGCGCATCCGGTTCGTCCTGAGCCGGAACCATAAGGCTATCGAAACACAGTTCCATTCTCGGCGGCGCATCGCCCTTCAAGATGAAGCTGTTGAACGTGTTGAAAGTCTGCGGGTTTTGATTGTAGGCCCAGCTCGGAGCCTGGAAAACAAACCGTCCGCCCTTGGGCGCATCCGGCACGACATAGTCGAAATGGCTGAAGTCGGGGCCGTATTTCAGGTCGCCGAACACGGACAACCCATGAACCGGGTCCGTCGAGGCGCCTGCGGACCGCGCCAGGAACGGACTGGCCGACAGCAGGGCGCTGGCGCCCGTCAGTTTCAGGAAGGTCCGGCGGTCTGGTGCGAATGCAGTCATGACGGATCCCCCGTTTGCGCGGCCTTTTCTTCGTCGTACCACCAGATGGTCGGAAAACCGACGGAAAACTCGGGCATGGTTTCGGGGTGGGAGTATCTGTTCCACCGGGCTGTTCTCGTTTGGTCGAGATACCATTGCGGCACAACGAAATTATGCGCCAGAAGCACCCGGTCGAGCGCGCGTGTCGCGGCGACCAAGTCGTCGCGGTCCTTCGCAAAAACTATCTTTTCGATAAGGGCATCGACACCGGGATCCTTGATGCCCGCGTAATTGCGCGACTGGGGCCGGTCGGCAGCCTCGGACCCCCAAAAATCCCGCTGTTCGTTGCCCGGTGACAAACTCTGCGGCCACAAGAGCGTGGCCATGTCGAAATCGCGGTTCTGGATGCGGTTGATATACTGCGGCGTATCAAGCGTTCTGAGGGTCATCTCAATCCCGATCAGCCGGAGATTGTTGGCGTAGGGCAGCACATAGCGTTCCGCGGACGGATCAATCGCGATGAATTCAATTGTAAAGGGCTCGCCGTTCTGATCAAGCAAGGTCCGGTTTTCCAGCCGGTATCCCGCGGCCTGCAGCAACTCCAGGGCTTCGCGGAGATTGGCGCGCAGTTTTTGCGGTGATCCGGCGACAGGATTCTCGTATGGCGTCGTGAACACCTCCGGCGGGACCAGGTCCCGAACTTCCTCAAGGATTTCAAGTTCGCGGCCCTGCGGCAGGCCCGTCGATGCCAACTCGGTCCCGGCAAAATAGGAATTGACCCTCTTGTACTGGCCGAAAAAGACCGTCCGATTGGCACTCTCGTAGTCGAAGGCGAGATTCAGCGCCCTGCGCACCCGGGGATCTGCAAACTTTTCGCGGCGCAGATTGGGCACGAAAGCCTGCATGACACCCCGCGCCTTGTCGTCAAACACCTCAAGAACAACCTTGCCCTCCTTGACCGCCGGGAATTCGTAGCCGGTCGCCCAGTTCTTGGCACTGTTCTCGGTGCGCCAGTCGTACTGGTCGGCCTTGAACGCCTGGAGAAGAACAGCGGTATCCCGAAAGGATTCGTACCGGATCTCGTCGAAATTATTCGTTCCAACCCGAATCGGCAGGTCGGCTGCCCAGTAGTCCTCGACACGTTCATAGGCAACCGACCGGTTTGCCGTATAATCCTTTATGCGGTAGGGGCCGGACCCGAGCGGCGGTTCCAGCGTGCTGCTGGAAATATCCCGGGGATTTCCATTGCTGTCCGTGCCCAGCCACCAATGTTTCGGCAGAATCAGAAGTTGCCCCATGATATGCGGGAGTTCCCGGTTGCCCGGCGCATCGAACGTGAACCGTACCCGATGCTCCGACAGCGCTTCGGCGCTGACGACATTCTGGTAGTAGAATTTCTGCCGGGGATCGAGCTCGGTCGCGGTTTCGAAAGACCAGACAACGTCATCGGCCGTTATCGGTTGCCCGTCGTGCCAGCGGGCGCGCTCGTTCAGCCGGAACTCAACCCAGCTGTAGTCGGCAGGATAGCGGGTTTCACTCGCGATCACGCCATATTGCGAGCTGATGTCGGCTTCATCCAGCGCCGGCTCCTTCAAGCTGTCATAGATCAGGCCCAGACCGGGGGCGAGATTTCCCTTTGGCAGAAAAACGTTGAAAGTATCGAAGCCGCCCTGTGTCGCCAGGCGCACAAGCCCGCCCTTTGGCGCATCCGGGTTCACATAATCGAAATGGCTGACATCGGGGCCATATTTGGGCGTCCCGTTCAGGGCTGTTGCATGACGCCACTGTGGCTCCCCTTGCATCGCGGCCGCGGGCAGACCCGCCAAACATGCGCCAAGCGCCAGGGTCAGAATACGAACGCCACGCAAGAAACCGCTGTCAGCATGAACCATACCACCTCCTCAATGTCCGGACGCCATGCGCGCGGACGATATGGCCCGTCGGGCCAAACGACTTACATGTCCAGAGAGTGTAAGGTTCCGATGGGATATCGTCACCCTGTCAACGGCAAGATGACATAAATTTAACCAGACAATGACGCGGCCGGGCTCAAACCGGAGGGCACCGGCCTGTCCGCTTCCTTGTGGACATACATGCGCGAGTCGGCCACACGCATGAGGTCCTCTACCGTTGCCGCATCCTCCGGGAAACTCGCTGATCCAATGCTTGCGGCGACCGAAACCTTGGCTTCACCGCACAAGAACGGTTCGCTGACCTTCCGGGCGAGGCGCTCGGCAAAATGAGACCGCTCGGAACCACTCATGCCACCGGGTGTCAACACGATGAACTCGTCGCCGCCAACGCGCGCAACCGTATCCATTTCTCTGGTCTGCTGGCGCAAACGCTGGCCAATTTCAATCAAAACCAAATCGCCAACCGAATGGCCAAAACTGTCGTTGATCGGCTTGAACCCATTGAGATCAATGTAAAATATATCGAAGCCCCTACCCGAGCGCTCGGACATGGCGGCCAGCTGCGACATACGGTCCTCCAGCAGCCGGCGGTTTGCCAAGCCCGTCAGTGAATCCTGCAAGGCCATGGCGCGAATGCGGATCATTTCAAGAACAAGAAGCAACGCCATTCCTGCGAACAATGCTGAGATCAGCCCACCGGCCATACGTGTCGCCCAAACGTCGAAAGTCACGGTCCGCCAGCCGTCAATCGGGTAACTCATCAGTTCCCAACCCAGGGAGGTTGGCAGATACAAAGGAAGCGACACAGCATCGGGACGCAGAACATAAGGATCTCCGTAGACAAATCGCGGTACATCGCTGCCCACAGCATAGGCGCCGATGGCAAGTCGGTACTTGCCCATCCGCTCGGACAACCCTGCGGATTTCATCAGGTTGTCTTCATCGATGACCACAGACACCACGCCCCAATAGCGGCGTTCGGCCAATGGCTGGCCGGGATAATCCGAGGGATAGACGGGTATGCGGGCGATCAGAGCCCGACCGCCTTGAACAAGATTGTAGGGACCCGACATGATTTCCGAACGCCGGATCATCGCTTCATGAACTGACGGCCATTGTTCTGAGCTGGTCCGGTAGTCGAACCCGATCGCCGCCCGGTTCTCTTCCAGTGGGAACACCGTTTCAATAATATTGTCCGGCGCAATCCCAATGACCCGAAGCGCCGGATTTCCCTGTATCAGATCAGTTGCAGCTTCACTCAGCTTCTGCTGGGATAACTCCCGCTCGGGGTGCACATTGATATGGGAGCGTATGCCGCGTCCCAGTGCGAAAATCTTGCCGACTTCCCCTTCCAACTGCGCCCGGGCTTCGGCGATGACGGCCAGCGCATCCTGCTTTTGGCGCTGGATGTTGGTTTCCTTCAAGATTTCCGACACGTAGAAAGTTATGAGAATCCCACTCAGAAAAAACGCAAAACCGACCGCAGCGGAAACCCAAAAAGCATTTCCGTTGGACAGCAAAAAATCCCTGAATGTTCGAAACCTGGTAATTTTCACCTCCCGCCGCATTCACGGCTACCGCGACGATAGGTCTTTTTTATTAAAAACAGCTTGATCGAGTGCAACGCAAAAAAACGCCGCTTCGAAAAGCGGCGTTTCCAATTCCGGCAATTGCCTTCAGCTTACTGGGCGGGAGCTGGCAAAGGCGCAGGATCGTCCGACTGTGACCGCATATAGGCAATCAGATCTGCACGTTCCTCCGGGCGGCGCAAGCCAGCAAAACCCATGGACGTTCCGCTGATGTACTGCTTGGGATTAGCGAGAAAGTTGTCGAGACCTTCATAGGTCCACTCGCCCTTGTCATCGCCATAAGCAACCATTGCGCTCGAATAGCTGAAGTCACCAAGTCCGCCGGGTTTACGGCCTATGATATCATAGAGTTGTGGCCCCACCTTGTTGGCGCCACCTGACTCAAAAGCATGGCACGCGGCACATTTGCGGGCGGCGCTCTCGCCGGAACTCGCAGAGGCGGCCAAAAGGCGCTCGCCGATCGGCGCCACCTCCGGCACGGCCTCAACTTCACTGGTGCCATCTTGCGGCTCGGCAAGAACGATCCGGTAACCGGGTTCACCCGGAATAGTCGGTTTGAAGATGATGTCTGATACGATCCCAAGACTCATCGTCAGCAAAAGCACCATCAAAACCGCTCCGGCGATTTTGTTTAACGTGAACGAATCCATTCTCTCCGGCTCCAACTTATACGCGTCCGGGCCCGCAGCCTGAACCACGAACCCCATGCGATTGTCGATTTTGGCCGGAACCTACAAACTTTTTGACCTTGCTGTCCATAGGTTTAAAAGACAGCGCACTACGACATTCGGCCGCGTTCCGGTCTGAATGCCGAACACAGTTCCAATGGAGCCCTGAAAAGCGTGGTTTCACCGATCGTCATCATCCCTGCCCGAATGGGCGCAACCCGGCTGCCGAACAAGCCGCTTGCCGATATCGGTGGCCGGCCGATGATCGTTCGCGTGCTGGAACAGGCGCAAAACGCCGATATCGGCCCCGTAGTGATCGCCTGCGACGATGAACGCATCATGTCCGCGGTGAACGACCACGGAGGGCACGCCGTGATGACCCGCTTCGACCACGTTTCCGGATCGGACCGGATTCATGAAGCCGTGAACATCGTCGACCCGGATGGGAAACATGATGTGGTGCTAAACCTTCAAGGCGATGTGCCATTGATCGATCCCGCCGCGATCCGCGCCGCGTTTGCGCCGCTGGACATCACAGACGTGGACATCGGAACGATCATGACAGAATTTCCGTCCCCGGAGTTCATAACGGATCCGAGCTTTGTGAAAGCAGTGACGACACCGAACGGAGAGGGCCATCACCGCGCGCTTTACTTCACACGGGCCACTGCCCCGTCTGGCGACGGGCCGTATTATTGGCATATTGGCGTCTATGCCTATCGCAGAAAGGCGCTGGCCCGTTTCGTCGAGCTGCCGGCGTCTCCGCTGGAAACACGCGAAAAACTGGAACAACTGCGGGCGCTCGAGGCTGGCATGCGGATTGACGTCAGCCTTATCGACAGCGCGCCTATGGATGTGAATACTGCCGCCGACCTTGAACGCGCTCGCGCCGCCTACAACACGCGCACGACCGGATAACCCCTGATCACCACCGGACATCTGATGACAGATCGAAAGAAAATCGTTTTCCAAGGCGAACTTGGTGCCAATTCCCACATGGCTTGCCGGAATGTCTATCCCGATTTCGAAGCCATTCCCTGCCCGACTTTCGAAGACTGTTTTTCCGCGATTGAAAATGGCGAGGCAGATCTTGGAATGATCCCGGTCGAGAATTCGGTCGCCGGACGCGTGGCGGATATCCACCACCTCCTGCCGCAGTCGAACCTCCATATTATCGGCGAATACTTTCTGCCAATCCGGCATCAGATGATGGCCCCGCCAGGAGCCAAGATCGAAGGCTTGAAGACGGTTCAGAGCCACGTGATGGCCATCGGACAGTGCCGGAAGGTGATCCGGGAACTTGGCCTGACCCCGGTGATCGGCGCGGACACGGCCGGGTCCGCCCGACAGATCGCCGAACGCGGGGATCTGACGGCTGCCGCTCTGGCCCCGGAAATGGCGGCCGATGTCTACGGGCTTGAAATCCTGCGGCGGGACGTTGAAGATGCCGCTCATAACACAACGCGGTTCCTGATCCTGTCCCGCGAGAAACTAGAAGCCGCCCACAGCGGCCAGCCCGTCATCACGACATTCATCTTCCGGGTCCGCAATGTGCCGGCTGCTTTGTACAAGGCGCTTGGCGGATTTGCCACCAATGGCGTGAATATGACCAAGCTGGAGTCCTATCAGCTGGAGGGGCAATTCTTCGCCTCAATGTTCTACGCGGATATTGAGGGGCATCCAGAAGATGTCGGCGTGGCACTGGCGCTCGAGGAGCTGGCGTTTTTTTGCGCCGAACTGAAAGTCGTTGGCGTCTACCGCGCAAGCCCGTTTCGCGACAAGATCCGCGAACCGGATGCCAATCGCGCCCTGCGACCTTCGCCCCACATCTAATCCCAATCCTTGAAGAGGCATACATGACCGATATCCGTTTCGACGCGCTGTGCATTGGCAATGCAATCTGCGACGTCTTTGCCCATGTCGAAGAAGACTTCCTTGTCAGCGAAAACCTGATCAAGGGCTCCATGCGTCTTATCGATACGGAGGAGGCGCTGTCTCTTTACGGAAAAATGGGCCAAACGGTGCGCATTTCCGGCGGCAGCGCCGGAAACACTGCATCCGGCATTGCATCGCTCGGCGGGACACCGGCCTATTTCGGCAAGGTTGCAAATGACGATCTGGGGGAGAGCTACACCCACGACATGACCGGAACCGGTGTCCATTTTCAAACGCCCCCGCTTGAAAACGGCATCCCAACGGCCCGGTCCATGATCCTCATCACCCCAGACGGCGAGCGCACCATGAACACCTATCTCGGTGCGTGCACGCATTTCGGTCCCGCCGATGTCAACGAAGACATCGTGGCCGCCTCCGCCGTCACCTATATGGAAGGCTATTTGTGGGATCCGGAAGAAGCGAAGAAGGCGTTTTTGACCGCCGCGGATATTGCCCACAAACACGGGCGTAAGGTGGCGATCACCCTGTCCGATGCCTTCTGCGTGGACCGGTACAGGTCCGAGTTCCTTGACATGATCAAGGACGGGGTCGTGGACATCGTGTTTGCCAACGACCACGAGCTCAAATCTCTTTTCGAAACGGCCGATCTGGAAACCGCCATCAAGGCGGCTCAGGACAGCAACGCCCTCGTCGCCCTGACGCTCGGATCCGACGGCGCTATGGTGATTTCCGACGGACAGCGCACCAAGGTCGACGCCCAGAAGGTGAGCGATATCGTGGACCTGACCGGAGCCGGGGACCTGTTCGCATCCGGCTTTCTGTTCGGCATGGCGCGCGGCTACGACCATCAGACTTCCGCGGAACTGGGTTGTTTATGCGCCGCGTCGGTCATCCGGCATGTGGGCGCACGGCCGGAACGGCCGTTGAAAGACACGGCCACCCAGAATGGCTTTGTGGTTTGAACACGAGCTTTCCGGACCGCGCCCAAGGCTTGCTGGCCCGCCCAACCTTCTGCAAGCTCCTTGGAGGTCTTGAAGAGAGTTGGGCGAATGGCAAGCCCAACCTTCGGGCTAAGCCGAAAGCGCGGCTCGACTTGGCCTGGCGCGGGGCGTAAACCGTGAGAATGCGCGTTCTGGCGATCGATACGGCACTTGCCAATTGTGCCGCCGCGGTGCTCGATGACAGCACCGTTCCCGTGTGCCTTGCGGAATGCGGCGCCGTGATCGGGCGCGGGCACGCCGAAAGGCTGATGGTCATGATCAGTAATGTCATGGCAGACTCATCAACGGCGTTCGTCGATCTCGACCGCATCGTTGTCACGACCGGCCCTGGAAGCTTCACCGGCTTGAGGGTTGGCTTGTCCGTGGCCCGTGGCTTCGGTGTTGTGTTGGGCAAACCGGTCGTCGGCGTGACCACACTCGAAGCGCTCGCCCATTCGGTTGCCGGCGGCAGCGGCGGACATCCCGTTCTGGTCGCGCTCGAGGGAAAAAAGGACGAAGTGTATTGCCAGCACTTTGCCGGCGACGGCACCGCAATTGAAGATGCGCAAGTGCGCACCGTTCAAAGCCTGACGGAAACCCTGCCCGCCGATATCCGTCTGGCCGGATCCGCCGCCCAGCGGATCGCCGAGGCCTGCCGGCTGCCATCCGGACGAATTCTCTCGTCCACGGGCTACGCGCCTATCCAGGATGTCGCCCTTCTTGGCATGAGCGCAAACCCGGAACTTTCAATGCCGGTTCCTCTCTATCTGAGACCGCCCGACGCCACACCGGCCCGGGACTCCGGGATCGCCCGGCAATGAGTTTCTGGTGGTTCTGGGCGCAAGCCCCCGTCGTTGAGGACGCGCTGGACGAAGACCTGCCTTTCCTCGCGGACATTCACGCGCAAACCTTTGCGCACCCATGGCACCCGGACGAACTGGGCCGCCTGATGGCACAAGACGGCGTCATCGTCCTCACAGCACGCAGGTCCAGCCCTTACGGAACGCGCAACCCCGTCGGCTTTCTCATTATCCGCCAGGCCGCCGATGAAGCGGAAGTGCTGACGATCGCGGTTCATCCCCGTCACCAGGGCAGAGGCATCGCGAGCAAACTCCTGCAAACGGGCCTTTTCCGTCTTTACACGGAACGATGCACACATCTGTTCCTCGAAGTCGACGCATCGAATGCACCCGCGCTCAGCCTGTATCGGCGGCTGGGCTTCAAGCAAGTGGGGGAGCGAAAAGGCTACTACCGCGCGGGAGAAGGCGACGGGACGGCGCTTGTCATGCGCGCCGATCTTCGCTAAGCGCATCCCAAGACCAGCGTGGATGACGGGCAGGACTATGAGCGACAGCCGGACGGAGACTTTGGTGGAGCAATGCGCGGCACGAGGCTTGCGCATGACCGAACAGCGCCGGGTGATCGCCTCCGTGCTTGAAGCGGCCTCGGATACCCATCCCGATGTCGAGGAACTGTACCGGCGCGCGTCGGCCATCGATCCCAAGATCTCGATCTCAACCGTCTATCGCACCGTGAAGCTGTTCGAGGATGCCGGCATGATCGAACGGCACGATTTCCGGGACGGACGGTCCCGGTATGAACCGGTTCCGGACGAGCATCATGATCATCTGATCGACTTGCGCAGCGGCAAGGTTATCGAGTTCCGCAGCGAGGAAATCGAAGCTCTTCAGGAATTCATTGCCAAAAGACTAGGATACCGTCTGGTGGATCATCGTCTTGAACTCTATGGTGTCCCTCTCGGTGATGGCGCACAGCTGAAAAGTTCGGACAAGACCGGCGATGGTTCAGATTAAGGCGGTTCTGATCATTCTGGCCCTGGCGGGCGTTTCCGCCGTTTTGATCCCGATACAGTGGCTGGCCATCAAGACGGGCATGCCCGCCCAGCGCCTGTTGCCCATGGTTTGGCATCGAATAGCCGCAAAACTGGTCGGGATCCGCGTCCGGCAGGTCGGCGCGCCGGCATCCGGACGGCCTCTTCTGATTGCGGCCAACCATACCTCATGGGTCGATATCCCGGTCCTTGGGTCCTTGTTGCCGCTGTCGTTCATCGCCAAATCGGAAGTCGCGGGCTGGCCGGTCTTCGGGCTTTTCGCGAAACTCCAACGCTCGGTATTTGTCAATCGCAGCAAACGGTCCGACACAGGCCGGGTCAACGGCGAAATCGCGAGCCGCATGGCGGATGGCGACGCAATGGTGCTGTTCGCCGAAGGCACCTCCAATGACGGCAACACCGTCTTGCCTTTCCGTTCGGCGCTTTTGGGAGCGGCGACGAAGCTAGATGATGCGCCTTTCGACACGGTCGTTGTCCAGCCACTGTCCATTGCCTATGCAAGCTTGCACGGCCTTCCGATGGGGCGGCAATTCCGCCCCCATGTCGCCTGGTATGGGGACATGGAACTGGCCGGCCATCTCTGGGGCGTGTTCCGTGAGGGCGCTGTGGACGTGGTGGTCACCTGGGGCGAGCCGATCCTGGTGAACGGTCAAGCCGACCGGAAGGCCCTGACCCGTCAGCTTGAGCAGGAGGTTCGCGCCATGACCCTGTCCGTCTTGCGCGGAAATGCTTCCGAAGCTTCCGAAAGGCCGGAGATCCCTGAGTCAGGCCTATTCTCAAACGCACAAAAAACCGCTAATGCTGGCGCCTGACGCGGCTCGGCGTCGGTCCGGGTATCCTGAACCGATCGCATTGCGAATGATGCTTTTTGCTCCGCCGGCCCAGCAACCTGAGCGACAGATTGGCCACACGGCCCCAGAGGATTGAATGACCCGCCGCCAAGACAATATCGACGTGCCGACCACCGCCGAGCCGACAGCCTTTGGGAAAAAGGTCTTCGTTCGCACCTATGGCTGCCAGATGAATGTCTATGACAGCGATCGCATGACGGAGGTTCTGGCGCGCGAAGGGTATGAAGCGACCGATACGCCTGAAGATGCCGATCTGGTGCTGCTCAACACCTGCCACATCCGGGAGAAGGCAGCCGAGAAGGTGTATTCCGAACTGGGGCGGCTCCGCAAAATCAAGGATGAGCGCGCGCGGGACGGCAAATCGACGATGATCGGCGTGGCCGGCTGCGTTGCCCAGGCCGAAGGCGCGGAAATCTCCAGACGTGCGCCGGTCGTCGATCTGGTGGTCGGGCCGCAAAGCTACCACCAGCTCCCCGGGCTTTTGAACCGCGCCAAATCGGGTGAAAAGGTCGTCGAGACTGAATTCGACATCGACGCCAAGTTCGAGGATCTGTCCAGGGCGGCGGTCAAACCTGTGCGCCAACGGCCGCCTTCGGCTTTCCTGACGGTTCAGGAAGGGTGTGACAAGTTCTGCACCTTCTGCGTGGTGCCCTATACACGCGGCGCGGAAGTATCGCGCCCGGTGTCCCAGATCGTCGAGGAAGCAAGGCGCATGGCGGCCGAAGGTGTGCGCGAAGTCACGCTCTTGGGTCAGAATGTCAACGCCTATCACGGCGAAGGTCCCGACGGGAAAACCTGGGGACTGGGCCGGCTGTTGCGCGAGCTCGCCGAAATCAGCGGCCTGGACCGCCTGCGCTACACCACCAGCCACCCCCGCGATATGGATGAGGATTTGATCGAGGCGCACCGCGATCTCAAATCGCTGATGCCCTATCTGCATCTTCCCGTCCAGTCAGGATCGGACAAGATCCTGAAGGCCATGAACCGCAAACATACCCGGGACGAGTATTTCAAGCTGATCGACCGCATCCGCGACGCAGCTCCCGGTCTGGCGCTGTCGGGCGATTTCATCGTCGGCTTTCCAGGTGAAACCGATGCCGATTTCGAGGACACGATGGATTTGATCCGGCGTGTGGAATATGGCTCCGCGTTCTCCTTCAAGTACAGCCAAAGGCCGGGCACGCCGGGCGCGACGATGGCCAATCAGGTGCCAGAAGACATCAAGAGCGCCCGTTTGCTGGAACTCCAGGCACTGCTGACAGAACAACAGCGCGCGTTCAATGCCTCCCGTCTTGGCATGGTTTGCGACGTGCTTCTGGAAAAGAAAGGGCGGCAACCGGGCCAGCTCACCGGCAAGTCCCCGTGGTTGCAGGCTGTCCAGGTCGATGCTCCGGAAGACCTGATCGGAACGATACAAGCGGTGGAAATCATAGAGATCGGAAGCAATTCCCTGTTCGGGGCCCGAATCGGCAGGCAAGATGAGCACCTGTCCACAGCCCCGGACCTCAAGGAGGTGGCATTTGACGCGTGACAGCCAATCCCCGGCGCGCAGACTGCCGGAATCCAAACATGCTCCGGCTTCCGATCTCACTCACATCGTCCTTGCATTCGAAGACAACCGGCTTGTTGGCGACCTGTTTGGCCAATTTGACCAGAATCTCGCGCTGATCGAGCAGCGGCTCGGCGTCGACGCGATTGCCCGCGGCAATCAGGTCACCCTCAAGGGCAGCCAGTCCGGCTGCAGCCAGGCCAGGGCCGCCCTTGAAGCGCTCTATCAACGGCTGCAACAAGGTCAGGACATTCATCCCGGAGACGTGGAGGGCGCGCTGCGGATGGCGGCCGCCGCCGAGGCCCAGTTGCCACTGCCCACTCTGGAACCGAAATCGCGGCTGGCCTTCGCCCAGATTTCAACCCGCCGCAAGACGGTCGTTGCGCGCACGCCAACTCAAGATGCCTATATCCGGGCAATGGACCGCGCGGACCTTGTTTTCGGCACCGGCCCCGCGGGAACCGGCAAGACCTATCTGGCGGTCGCCTATGCCGCTGCTCTTCTGGAGCGCGGCGACGTGGCCCGCCTGATCCTTTCGCGTCCGGCTGTGGAGGCCGGCGAACGGCTCGGCTTTCTTCCCGGCGACATGAAAGACAAGGTCGACCCGTATCTGCGCCCGCTTTATGACGCCATGTATGACATGATGCCGCCGGAAAAAGTCGAACGCGGCCTCCAGTCCGGGATGATCGAGGTCGCGCCTCTCGCCTTCATGCGCGGCCGGACCCTGTCCAACGCGGTGGTTTTGCTCGACGAAGCGCAGAACACAACGTCGATGCAGATGAAGATGTTCCTGACCCGTCTCGGGGAAGGATCGAAGATGATCGTGACGGGCGACCCCAGCCAGGTCGATCTGCCGGCGGGACAATTGTCCGGCTTGCGCGAAGCGCTGCACCTGTTGCCGGACGTGGAAGGTGTCACCCATGTGCGCTTCACGGAGAAAGACGTCGTCCGCCACGAACTCGTCGCCCGCATCGTGACGGCTTACGACAATGCCTCGCGCGAAGCCGCTCAAGCCCGCGAACGCAGGCGATCAGAGAGCTTGCCGGGTCAAACCGATGCAAAGGCCGAAGACCGTGCGCGATGACCCGGGCTCGTCCTGCGGCGGCAGTCCCCTCATGATCGATGTCAGCGTGCAAGGGGGCGATTGGCCACCGGATGCAGATCTTGAGGCATGGTGCGCGCGGTGCACGGCAGTTGCTCTTGCCACCGGTCTCAAGATCCGGCCAGGAACCGAACTTTCGGTTGTCTTCACCGATGACGCCGCGATAAAGGATCTCAACGCAACTTGGCGCGCGAAGAATTCGGCTACGAATGTGCTGTCTTTTCCGGCCAGTGATCCTGACGGCGACACATATGGGCCATTTCTCGGCGATATCGTGCTTGCACAGGAAACCACGAGCCGCGAGGCGGACGAATTGGGAATTGAATTAAGCGATCACATTGCCCATTTGATCGTTCATGGATTTCTTCACCTTTTCGGCTATGACCATCAGGATGACGCGGACGCTGAAGTGATGGAAACCCTTGAACGCAGGATCATGGCAGACTTGGGTCTGAATGATCCTTACGCGGATCGCCCCCTGCTGGCCGATGGGCCTTGAAGCCAGCAACCACATCTGACGACAAACAATGATGAGTGCACAAAATACGACGAATACCGTAACCCCTTCCGCACCCCACCCGGCATCCGGCGCAGGCGGACAGGACAGCGAAGACCCCCAGCAGCGAAAGCCGCGGAGCAACGGATCACTTTTGACCCGGCTCAAGCGGCTTTTTGGACTGGCTCCCGGCACAAATCTTCGGGAAAATCTGGAAGACGAACTGGCCAGAGACAGCGGCAATGCCAGTTTCTCGCCTGAAGAGCGGCTGCTCCTGAGCAACATCTTGCGTCTGCGGGAATTGCGCGTTGACGATGTGATGATCCCGCGCGCCAACATCGACGCCGTCGACAGTTCCACAACCCTCGGCGAGTTGATGGACCGGTTTCGCGAAAGCGGGCATTCCCGGATGCCCGTTTACGTCGAGACCCTCGATGACCCGCGTGGAATGGTGCACATCAAGGATTTGATGGCCTATATCGCCGAATGTGGCGGATTGTGCCCGGCCGGCGGGATGGGCCAGGTCAATGGACATGCGGCAGAGCCGGCGTCTGAAGAGACTGCGGAAACACCAGTGTTGGCTACAGTGGGGCACAACAGCGCGCGGATCGAGCTTGGCAATGTCAATCTGTCCATAGCACTTGCGGATACGGGGCTCATTCGCGATCTCCTGTTCGTTCCCCCCTCCATGCCCGCGACGGACCTGATGGCAAAGATGCAGGCCGGCCGCATCCAGATGGCATTGGTGATCGACGAGTATGGCGGGACGGATGGCCTGGTCTCGCTGGAGGACCTTGTCGAAGAGGTGGTCGGAGACATTGAGGACGAGCACGACGAGGACGAGGACGCCATGCTGGAAGCTGTCGGTGACGGCATGTGGATGGCCGATCCGCGGATTCCCATCGAAGAACTCGATGAAGCGCTTGGCACCGACATTGCCGCCGGAGACATTATCGAGGAAGTCGATACGCTTGGCGGGCTTCTTTACGTGACAGCGGGACGCGTGCCGGTTCGCGGCGAACTCTTGTTTGTTCCGCAAGTG
This sequence comes from Roseibium aquae, assembly GCF_008711285.1. GTDB lineage: Bacteria > Pseudomonadota > Alphaproteobacteria > Rhizobiales > Stappiaceae > Roseibium > Roseibium aquae. The sequence goes on along the minus strand of NZ_VXDC01000005.1, from coordinate 94,990 downwards.
TCCGGCTTCGAGTTCGAAATCCTGGACGCGGATCCCCGGCGGATCAAACGACTGCGGATCCGGCGGCGGCGTCTGGACCCCCGGGCCACCGAAATCCGGCGACGTTCAAAACGTCCCGAAGACGAGGGGGCACCCGACCCGTCAACGGAGCCCGCACCGGCCGAACCACAATCTTCCGCGGAAGCCGGCACCGCCGAGCCCTCCGAAGCCAAGGCCGTTCAGCAGCCGAACGCGCAGGCCGGCGGCTAACGCAACCTTGACCAGGCCGGGGTGGTCAGCCAAAGCTGCTTCCGCATCGCGATTCGCATTCCGGCCTTCATGCTCAAGACACTTGCCCCAACTCTGCTTCTGGTGTTGCCGAACAGCTGTTTGCTGGCCTGGGGCTGGCGCCGCGCGCTGATTGCCCTGCTGGCAGGAGCGGTCACTTCCCTGGCGCTGCCACCAGCCGGTGTTCTGATGGCTCCTGTGATCGGGTTTTCGTGCCTGGTTTGGCTGATGGATGGCACCGTGTCCCGGCCAGAAGCCCGACGCAGGGCGGTATTTTTCTCGCGCTTCCGGTTGGGCTGGTTTTTCGGGTTCGGCTATTTTCTCGCCTCGCTCTGGTGGATCGGTTCGGCCTTTCTTGTGGAGGCCGAGCAATTCGCCTGGATGATGCCCTTCGCGGTGCTTTTGATGCCGGTCGGACTGGCATTGTTCACCGGGCTGGGCGCAGGAATCGCTGGTCTGTTCTGGCGCGACGGCTGGCGCAGGATCCTGTCGCTGGCGGTGTTTCTCAGCGCATCGGACTGGCTGCGCGGCCATATCCTGACCGGCTTTCCCTGGAACAGCTTCGGCTATCTCGTGGCGGACAATCTAGCGCTCTCCCAGACCGCGAGCGTGGTTGGCCTCTATGGCCTCGGGTTTCTCGTTGTTCTACTCGCGGCATTGCCCGCGACCTTGATCGACAGCACCACCCGGCGGCAAGCCATTTTGCCAACCGCAATCGCATGTGTCGCCGTTGCTGTCCTTTGGGGCGCAGGTCAGGTGCGTCTCACGGCCCCCGTGCCAACGGCTGCGGCCGAGGTCAACATCCGCATTGTGCAGCCCTCGATACCGCAGGAGGAAAAATGGCGGCCGGAAAACCGGCAGATGATTTTCCAAACGCTTCTGGACCTGACCAGAGCGCCCTTGGGCGGAGCGTCGGTGGTCGGTTTGCCTCAGATCGTGATCTGGCCGGAGTCCGCCCTGCCCTTTCTTCTGACACGCGAGCCCGGTGCGCTTTACCAGATCGCGCAGGCTTTGCCAGAGCATGCGGTCCTCGTTACCGGCGCGATCCGGGTTGAAGCCGGCGACGGGCCAGCTTCCTTCTTCAACAGCATCTACGTGATCGATACGGACGGAACGATCATCGACCTATACGACAAGGTCAGGCTTGTTCCCTTTGGCGAATATCTGCCGCTGGAACCTTTGCTCACACGCATCGGATTGACCGCACTGGTGAATGCGCCATCGGCATTTCAACCCGGTTTGACGCGGCGCCCCCTCACAACGGCCGGCGATTTTCCCAGCTTCATCCCCCTGGTTTGCTATGAAACCATCTTTCCCGGATTATCCCGCAGGACGGGCCTCGGGGCCGAATGGCTGCTGAATGTCACAAATGATGCCTGGTTTGGCCGCACCCTCGGTCCATATCAACATTTTGCCAAGGCGCGGATGCGGGCAATCGAGCAAGGCCTGCCCATGGTTCGTGCAGCCAATACGGGAATCTCGGCAATCATCGATAGCAAAGGCACCGCCGTTGGACGGTTGAATCTGTTTCAATCTGGCGTTGTCGACGGTGTCCTGCCAGGGGCGGCGCCAACCACTCCCTATGCGCGTCTGGGCGATATAGTGTATGGAATCCTGTTATTTTTGAGTGCTTTGGCCTTCTTTGGCCCACGATACAACCGACGTTCGCGTAAAAATTGATTTTCCGCTTGGTCACCGTGATTGCATTGTGATACAACCGTTAAATCGCTCAGGACAAGCGAAACGTGCTGAATTGGCCGCAGATCTACGGGGCATTTCTGCAATTCTTGCATGTGTGGGACGTGCAAGGTGCCGGTTCATGGAAAAGCCCGGGCGGTCTGTCCGCCCTGAGACAAGAAAGACAGATGAGTCATGCCCAGTAAAAAGGCTCCCAATCCCATCGATATTCACGTCGGCAGCCGCGTGCGTCTTCGCCGGATGATGCTCGGTATGAGCCAGGAGAAGCTCGGCGAAAGCCTCGGCATAACGTTCCAGCAGATCCAAAAATACGAAAAGGGAACCAACCGGATTGGCGCAAGCCGCTTGCAGCATATTGCAACAATCCTGAAAGTGCCGATCTCGTTCTTCTTTGAAGACGCGCCCGGAAGTCCTGCCGAAGCGGAAAACATGGGTGAGAACCAGCCCACCAGCTATGTGGTGGATTTCCTGTCGTCTTCCGAAGGCCTGTCCTTGAACAAAGCCTTCGTCCGCATTGAAGACCCCAAAGTCCGCCGCCGGATCGTTGATCTGGTCCGGTCTCTGGCCGGCGACGATTGAGCAGACAACTAATCTGCTTGACCTTTGGATTGACATTGGGAATTTATGGCACCCGAAGCGGCGACATCATTCGCCGCTTCATTTTTATTGTTTCCCAGAAGGACGCTCGCCAATGGCCCGTCAGAATTATCTATTCACGTCGGAATCCGTTTCCGAAGGTCATCCCGACAAGGTTTGCGACCGGATCTCCGACGCAGTCGTCGATGCCTATCTCACACAGATGCCGGATGCACGCGTTGCATGCGAGACGCTTGCAACGACGAACCGCATCGTGATCGCCGGTGAGACCCGGGGTCCGGACACGGTCACCAATGACTACATCGCCCATCTCGCCAGGTTGGCGGTGAAGGACATCGGATACACGCAAGAAGGCTTCGACTGGCAGACCTGCGACATCGCGGTCCACCTGCATGGCCAGTCCGCTCATATCGCTCAAGGCGTCGATGCCTCCGGCAACAAGGACGAAGGAGCCGGCGACCAGGGCATCATGTTCGGCTACGCATGCCGCGAGACCCCCGAACTGATGCCGGCACCCATTCTTTTTTCCCATCGCATCCTGCGTCTTCTGGCAGACGCCCGCAAATCCGGCGCGGAACCGGCGCTCGGACCCGACGCGAAAAGCCAGGTGACCGTCCGCTACGAGAACGGACAGCCGGTCGGCGTGACATCCGTGGTTCTGTCGACGCAGCACCTGGACGAAAAACTGACATCCCAGGACATACGGGCCATCGTGACGCCCTACATCGAAAAAGCCCTTCCGGAAGGCTGGCTGACGGCAGAAACCGTCTGGCACGTCAATCCAACCGGTGCCTTCGTGATCGGCGGCCCTGATGGCGACTGTGGCCTGACCGGCCGCAAGATCATCGTCGACACCTATGGCGGCGCAGCTCCCCACGGTGGCGGCGCCTTCTCCGGAAAGGATCCCACCAAGGTGGACCGGTCGGCAGCCTATGCCGCGCGCTATCTGGCAAAGAATATCGTGGCCGCGGATCTCGCCGATCGCTGCACGATTCAGCTCTCCTATGCCATCGGTGTCTCCGACCCCTTGTCGATCTATGTGAACCTGCATGAAACCGGCCGCTGCGATGAAGCCAAGCTCGAGACCGCTGTGCGCGACCTCATGAAGCTGAGCCCGCGCGGCATCCGTGAGCATCTGCAACTCAACCGTCCGATCTATGAACGGACCGCGGCATATGGGCACTTCGGGCGCGAACCCGATGCGGATGGCGGTTTTTCCTGGGAGAAGACCGACCTGGTCAGCGATCTCAAGACATTGGCTGGCTAAGCGGCCGAACGAAAGACAACACGAAGACCGCCGGCTTTCCGGAGCCGGTGGTCTGGTTCCCAAGCATGACACACGACAACTACGACGGATCCTTTTTCGGCCGGCGCAAGGGCAAGCCACTCAGCCCGAAACGGCTCGGTCTGATGAGCACTCACTTGCCCCGCCTTCGCCTTTGTCTGGAGACGCCAGCACCGGCGGATCTATCGGCGCTGTTCGATGCGGATGTCGGTGAGGTTTGGCTGGAAGTTGGATTTGGCGGCGGCGAGCACCTCTTGCACCGGGCGCGGGAAAATCCCCATGTCGGCATTATCGGGGTCGAGCCATTTGTCGATAGCATGGGGAAGGCCGTTGCTGCGATTGTCGAAAACGCCATTCCCAACATTCGGCTCTTTGATGACGACGCCATCAGGGTTCTGGACTGGCTCCCGCCTGCGTCGATCGATCTCGCCTATCAGCTCTATCCCGATCCATGGCCCAAAAAGCGCCATTGGAAACGCCGGTTCATCAATACCGAGAATCTTGATCGCTATGCCCGCGCGTTAAAGCCCGGCGCCGAATTTCGCTTTGCCAGCGACATTGACACCTATGTGGACTGGACGTTGCAGCATTGCCGGGATCACCCGGGCTTTGCGTGGAGCGCGGAAACATCCACTGATTGGCTGACCCCATGGGCCAATTGGCCGGGTACGCGTTATGAAGCCAAAGCCCTGCGGGAGGGACGGGCCCCTCGCTATCTGACATTCAGGCGGGTATGATCTGAAGGGTCTTGCCGGCAGCTTTCGTTGGAATCTGCCAAGAGGGCTTGCTTTTCCCCTCAGTTTGGCGGTATACCCTCGCCTATCACCTCAAGCGGCTACATTGGCAGATTGAGAGTGGGCCCTTCGCGGACCCGCTCTTTTTGGCTTACCCGATCCGCGATGACATTCCGGTCATGCGGCATAGGTACCAACCGCAGCCACAATGAGGCAGGCTTCGCCGGAGCAGAATGAGCAGGAGCACGGATTGAGCGCGAACGAACCGCGGATTATTACCGAACAGGGACTGGAAGCCCGTGTGGCCGCCATCGTTGAGCCGGTCATCGAGGATCTCGGATACCGTTTGGTGCGCGCCAAGATCAGCGCGGCCAATGGCTGCACCCTGCAGATCATGGCAGAGCGCCCGGACGGAACCATGACCGTCGAAGATTGCGAAACCGTGAGCCGTGGCGTGTCGCCCGCGCTTGATGTCGAAGACCCGATCAACCGGGCGTACCATCTGGAGGTTTCGTCTCCCGGTATCGACCGCCCGCTGGTGCGCACAAGTGATTTCGATCGCTGGTCCGGACATGACACCAAGATCGAGATGGCTGTTCTGCAGGACGGCCGCCGCCGGTTTCGCGGCGTTTTGCTGGGCGCTGAGAACGGCATGGCGAAACTCAAGCTTCCCGACACGAAACCGGATGAGCCGGACACGGTGACATTGCCGTTGTCGGAAATCGGCGAGGCGAGGCTCGTTCTTACCGACGATTTGATCACTGCGGCCCTGAAGGCGGAAAAGGCTGCTCTTGCGGCCCGCGACGCAGATCAACAGTTCGAACAGGACAACACCCCCAACTGAGCGGTGAACGCTCGCGCGGGACAAAATGACAGCGCCCTGAAGAACGGCGTCAGAGGAGTGAAGTGAATGGCTATCAGCGCGAACCGGCTCGAATTGCTGCAGATCGCTGACGCGGTCGCGCGCGAGAAGTCGATCGACCGCGCCATTGTGATCGCGGCGATGGAAGATGCGATCCAGAAGGCGGCGCGCTCGCGCTACGGCACCGAGACGGAAGTCCGGGCCGAGATCAATCCCAAGACCGGCGACATGCGTCTGCAGCGCCTGCTGCAAGTGGTCGATCACGTGGAAAATATCTCGACCGAAATCGCCCTTGAAGATGCCCAGGCCCGCAACCCGGAAGCCAGCATCGGCGACTTCATCGCAGAGCCTTTGCCGCCATTGGACTTTGGCCGGATTGCCGCGCAGTCCGCCAAGCAAGTGATCGTGCAAAAGGTCCGGGAAGCCGAGCGCGACCGTCAGTATGACGAATTCAAGGACCGCGTTGGAGAGATCGTGAACGGCGTCGTCAAACGCGCCGAATACGGCAACGTGATCGTCGATCTTGGACGGGGCGAGGGAATCGTCCGCCGCGACGAGTTGATCCCGCGCGAAATTTTCCGAACGGGAGACCGGATCCGCGCCTATATCCACGATGTCCGGCGCGAACAGCGCGGACCGCAGATCTTCCTGTCGCGCACCCACCCGCAATTCATGGCAAAACTCTTCGCCCAGGAAGTGCCAGAAATTTATGACGGGGTGATCGAAATCCGGTCCGTTGCCCGTGATCCAGGCTCCCGCGCGAAGATTGCGGTGATCTCGAACGACTCATCGATTGACCCGGTCGGCGCCTGCGTGGGGATGCGCGGCAGCCGCGTCCAAGCCGTCGTCGGCGAGTTGCAGGGCGAGAAGATCGACATCATTCCTTGGAATCAGGATCCAGCCACATTCATCGTGAATGCCCTGCAGCCAGCCGAAGTGGCGAAGGTCGTTCTCGATGAAGACGCCGAACGGATCGAGGTCGTTGTTCCCGATGAGCAACTGTCCCTGGCGATCGGCCGGCGCGGTCAGAATGTCCGGCTGGCCTCCCAGCTGACCGGGTGGGCGATCGATATCATGACGGAACATGAGGAATCGGAGCGCCGCCAGAAGGAATTCCAGGAGCGCTCTCAACTCTTTATGGATGCGCTGAATGTCGATGAGATGGTCGGGCAGTTGCTTGCCACCGAAGGCTTCACCTCGGTCGAAGAGGTCGCCTACGTCGAACTCGACGAGATTTCGATGATCGAGGGCTTTGACGAGGAGACCGCCGAGGAGATCCAGGCCCGCGCCCGCGACTTTCTCGATGAACAGGAAGCGACACTGGATGCCGAACGGCGCGAATTGGGTGTCGCCGACGAATTGCGGTCCATCGATGGCTTGACCACGGCCATGCTGGTCGCACTCGGCAAGGATGACATCAAGACGATAGAAGACCTGGCGGGGTGTGCTGCCGACGACCTCGTCGGATGGACGGAACGCAAGGACGGCGAGACCAAACGTTTCGAGGGAACCTTGAGCGAGTTCGGCCTGTCGCGCACCGAAGCGGAAGCCATCGTGATGTCCGCCCGCCTGGCGGCGGGATGGATCACGGAAGCCGATTTGGCCGGCGACGCGGACGAAGACGCCGTTGAAGAGTTCGACGAGGACGAAGCAACAGAAACCGACGAGGCAGCCGATCAATCCGGCGCGATCCTCAACGATTGACCGAACGGCGGGCGGCATTTTGCCGGGAAAGGGCGGGACAACGCCGTGCCGAGAAAAAACGAGCCGACGGAACGGCGCTGCGCTGTGAGCCGCAGTGTGGTTCCCGTCGACAGACTTATCCGGTTTGTCCTTGACCCCGAAGGTCGGGTCACACCGGATCTGAAACGAAAACTCCCTGGGCGCGGTGTCTGGATCACCGCATCCAGAGCAGCGGTAGAGGCCGCGGAAAAGGACGGAAAAAAAGTTTTCGGCCGGGGTTTCAAGTCGGACGTAAAGCTTGAGCCTGGCCTGGCCGGTAACGTGGACGACCTTATGGTACGCGCGGCTTTGCAAGCGTTGTCGCTGACCCGCAAGGCTGGCGAATTGGTCACGGGGTTCTCGAAAGTCGAAGCCGCTTTGCGAGGCGGTTCCGTCATTGGCCTCATCCACGCAAGCGAGGCGGCGGACGATGGTGTGAGAAAGCTCTCGGCCGCAGCGCTGGGGTTGGAAAAGACTGCAAACGGGTGCCCTGTCGTCCGTTTGTTCGAATCGGCACAATTGGATTTGGCATTGGGTCGGTCAAATGTGATACATGCTGCACTGCTTGCGGGTTCAGCGAGCGAAAACTTCCTATCGCGAGTGCGCGAACTGGAGGCATTTCGATCCAATTCCGCACTCGAAGAGATAAGCAACGCAGCCGGAGCGGTTGCGCAGGACTGAAGGCAATATGAGCGATACGAAAAATCCGGGTGACAAGACAATCAGCGTTGAGCGCAAAACGCTCGGCCTCAAGGGACGCGGCGGCGATCAGGGAACTGTTCGTCAGTCCTTCTCGCACGGCCGGTCGAAGGCCGTTGTGGTCGAAAAGAAAAAGCGCCGCGTTGTTGTCCCTGGGCAAGAGCAGAAGCCGGAAGCGCCCGTGCAACGCGCCGAGCGCCCTGTGGAACCCACAAAACGCCTGCACACCGATCAACATGCGGCACCGGCCGGCCAGAAGCCGGCGGCCAAACCCCAGCAGCGCAATCAGCGCCCTCAAAAGGGCGGCGGAAACGTTCTGCGCACGCTGACCAAGGAAGAGGCGGCCGCACGGGCCGCCGCCTTGAAAATGGCGCAGGTGCGCGAAGTCGAAGAGCGCAAGCAGGCCGAAGAGGATGCCAAGCGCCGGGCCGCCGAAGAAGCTAAACGGGCGGCCGAAGAAGAAGCACAGCGCCAGCAGGAAGAAGAACAGCGCAAACTGCGCGAGACGGAAGAAGTCAAACAGGCCTCTGAGCGTGCAGACAACGACGCCAAGACGGCCGACGACGCACCAAGCGTTCAGCCAGAGATTGCTGATGAGCCGCTGGCCGCCGCCGAGACGGCGAAAATTCCGCCGGCAGCCGCCGAAGACCGGCCGCATCGGGCAGCGAAAGCGACCCCGGGAACCGCGCGCCCCGCCGCCGAGGCAGGCGATGCAGATGACGGCCGGGCCAAAGGACTGAAAACCGTCAAACGCGCAAAGCCGGCAGCCGCTCCGGCCCGTCCGCGCGCAAACGAAGACCGGCGCCGGTCGAAGCTGACCATTTCGACCGCCACGGGCGGCGAAGAGCAACGCTCGCGGTCGCTTGCGTCCATGCGCCGGCGCCAGGAAAAGGCCAAACGCGGTCAGCAACAGGTTCAGCGCGAAAAGATCTCCCGCGAAGTCGTGCTTCCGGAAGCCATCACCATCCAGGAATTGGCCAACCGCATGGCCGAACGCGCCGTGGACGTGATCAAGCTTCTGATGAAGCAAGGCCAGATGCTGAAGATCAATGATGTGATCGATGCGGACACCGCTGAACTGATCGCAGAGGAAATGGGGCACACGGTCAAACGCGTGTCGGAAGCTGATGTCGAGGTGGGCCTGTTCTCGGTCGAGGATGACCCATCGACGCTGAAGCCGCGCCCGCCGGTCGTGACCATCATGGGTCACGTCGACCATGGCAAGACCTCGCTCCTCGATGCAATCCGGAATGCCAAGGTTGTCACCGGAGAAGCCGGTGGCATCACCCAGCATATTGGCGCCTACCAGGTCGAACAGGGGGACAACAAGATCACCTTCATCGACACGCCCGGCCACGCGGCCTTCAGCCAAATGCGGGCGCGCGGAGCGAAATCGACCGACATCGTGATCCTGGTTGTTGCTGCTGATGATGGCGTCATGCCGCAGACCAAGGAAGCGATCGCCCACGCCAAGGCCGCCGATGTACCGATCATCGTGGCGATCAACAAGATCGACAAGCCCGATGCCGATCCCAACCGGGTCCGCACCGAGTTGCTGAGCGATGAAATCGTCGTTGAATCCATGGGCGGTGATGTCATCGATGTCGAGGTCTCGGCCAAGCAGGGAACGAATCTGGACAAGCTCCTCGAGATGATCCTGCTGCAATCGGAAGTTCTTGAACTGAAGGCCAATCCGGACCGGACAGCGGAAGGCATCGTGGTTGAAGCCCAGCTCGACCGGGGCCGGGGCCCGGTGGCCACCATTCTGGTTCAAAAGGGCACGCTGCGTACCGGCGACATTCTGGTGGCCGGCTCCGAGTGGGGCCGTGTGCGCGCCATGCTCGACGAGAACGGCACCCAGGTGAAAGAGGCCGGACCGGCCAAACCGGTCGAAGTCCTCGGGTTCCAGGGAACGCCGGAAGCGGGCGACATGGTCGCCGTTGTCGAGAACGAAGCGCGGGCGCGGGAAATCGCCAACTACCGCCAGCGGCAAATCCGGGAAAAGGCCTCCGTGGTCGCATCCGGATCGCGCGGATCGCTCGAGCAGATGATGAACCGTCTGCAGGAGAAGGGGAAAAAGGAATTCCCACTGGTCCTCAAGGGCGACGTCCAGGGGTCTGTCGAAGCGATCAACCATGCCTTGGCGGAACTCGGCAACGAGGAAGTTGCCGCCCGGGTGCTCCTGGCCGGTGTTGGTGGCATCACCGAAAGCGATGTCACCCTTGCTTCGGCGTCAAAGGCTCCGATCATCGGCTTCAATGTACGCGCCAACAAGCAGGCGCGGGAAGCGGCCCAGCGCGATGGCATCGAGATCCGGTATTACAACGTGATCTACGATCTGGTCGACGATGTGAAGGCGGCAATGTCCGGGCTTTTGTCACCCGAGCGCCGGGAAACCTTTCTTGGCAACGCGGAGATCAAGGAAATCTTCCATATCACCAAGGTTGGCAAAGTCGCCGGCTGTCTTGTCACCGAGGGCATCGTCGAACGCGGTGCGAGCGTGCGCCTTATCCGCGACGATGTGGTCATCCACGAAGGCAAGCTCGGCACGCTCAAGCGCTTCAAGGACGAGGTCAAGACGGTCGAATCCGGTCAGGAATGCGGCATGAACTTCGTCAACTACCAGGACATGCGTCCGGGCGACATCATCGAGTGCTTCCGGGTCGAGGAAATCGCCCGCACACTCTAGCGGCCGGATTGAAACGACTGCTTTTCGCGCCGGCGCGTTCCGACAGGACCCCGCCGGCGCACTGCATTCGGGCGCTTGAGACACGGCGCGCCGAACAGCAAGGATAACGATAATGGCAAAACATCATGGACATGGTCCAAAGGGCCCATCCCAGCGCCAGTTGCGCGTGGCCGAGACCGTGCGCAAGGAGCTGTCCGACATTTTCACTCGCGGTGAAGTCACGGAACTGGATTTGAAGGGCACGATCATCACGGTCCCGGAAGTCCGCATGACGCCGGACCTGCGCCTTGCCACCTGCCTGGTCATGCCGCTTGGCGGTGCGGGCGGCCAGGATGTCGTGGACCTTCTCAACCGTCATGCCAAGTTCCTCCGGGGCCTGGTCTCTCGCCGGCTGACCATGAAATACATGCCGGACCTCAAGTTCATCCTCGACACGCGATTCGACGACGATGACCGGATTGACACTCTACTGCACTCGCCAAACGTGGCGCGGGATCTCAGCACCCCGGACGAAAAGGACTAACGGATTTTCCAAATGGCGCGCCAAAACCAACGCAAAAGAAAAAAGAACGCCGTCAACGGCTGGCTCGTTTTGGACAAGCCCTATGGCCTGACATCTAACGACGCCTTGGGGAAGCTGAAACGCATCCTGTCGCCGGAGAAAGTCGGCCACGCCGGAACGCTCGATCCGCGTGCGACCGGCTGCCTGCCCATCGCGTTCGGCGAGGCGACGAAGACCGTTCCCTTTGTCATGGACGGACGCAAGGTCTACCGGTTCGAGGTGACCTGGGGCGCGGAAACCAATACGGACGATACCGAAGGCGACGTTGTCGCAACGTCCGACAACCGGCCAACTGTGGACGCCATTCACGCCGTGCTTCCGGAGTTCACCGGCACCATCATGCAGGTGCCACCCAAGTTTTCCGCGATCAAGGTGGATGGGCAGCGGGCCTACGACCTTGCCCGCGACGGAGAGGACATCGAACTCGCCGCGCGTCCGATAGACATCCACCGTTTGACGCTAGTCGAATGCCCCGATGCGAACCGGGCCGTTTTCGAAGCCGAATGCGGCAAGGGAACCTATGTCCGCGCGATCGCCCGGGATTTGGCACGCCGCTTGAACACATGCGGTCATGTGACAGAGCTCCGCCGTTTGCTTGTTGGCCCGTTTGGCGAAGACGACATGGTCGGCCTGGACGAATTGATCGAAGCTGCCGACGGGCTTGAAGAGGGTGACCCGGTCGACGGCCTTGTCGCGGAATTCCTTCTGCCCGTCCGCGAGGCCATGGAAGACCTGCTCGAATTGCCTGTTTCCCTTGATGATGCGGCGAAAATCCGGAAGGGCATGGCGATTTTGCTCCGCGGACGCGACGCACCTTTAAATTGCGATCTGGCGTTCGCCAGCCATGCGGGTGTGCCGGTCGCCTTTGGCGCGATCCAAAAAGGCCGCTTTCAGCCAAGCCGGGTGTTTCATTTATAGCTTCATTTCGGGCACTGTAGTTCCTTTGGACCGGCAGCCGTATCCTGTACATAAACGCCAATAGTCAGGCTTTCATAAGAGTGATAGACTTCAGACAGCCGAGAACAATGTGCAGCATCGCTGCTGATCGGATTTCTCCGTAATACTTGAATGGTCTATTGGTTGTCAGTGCTGGGAGAAGCTGCCGATGACCAAGCGGAACACAGAATGACATTGCGGTTCAAGACCCTTCTTCTTGTATCTGCAACGCTCATTTTATCAGCTGCAGCGCTCTTCTATTTCGTCTCGGAGATTACGCTCGGGAGCTATCGGCAACTGGAAAACGACAACGCTAACAAAGATCTTCAACGTCTTGAAAAAGTGTTTCATGCGGATCTGGAGCGATTGTTCTCTTTGCTGGAAGACTTTGCGTCTTGGGACGACACCTACAGATTCATCGAAACTGACAACCCGGAATTCATACGCTCCAATTTTGCGGCGGATACATTTTCAGCGCCGGAGATTGAGTTTGTCCTGATTGTCGACAGCCTGGGCAATGCGCTGCACACGTCAAGCTACGGCCTCGAACCACAACTCGCAAAAGCGATCATCGCCGGTCTGGAGAACCGATTGGGTACGAGCGGCGATTTACTGGAAGACTATCCGGAGGAATATGGTCTAGTCACACTCCGCCGCGAAACACTCCTTATCGCTATGGCGCCTGTTTTGAAGAGTGACGACAGCGGGCCACCCAGAGGCGTCATGTTGGCGGGAAAAGTCCTCGACACCAAAATGCTGGATCAGTTGCGGCTAAGAACCCAACTCGACCTGAACTTCCAAAACCTCATGGTAAATCCGAATGTGCCGGGCGTAAAACCGCATCTGACAGCGTTCCTGGACGAAAATCCTTTACCATCCTTTGATAACCCGCCTCACTTGATGGTCGCTGACAATCCTCAATCGCTGTTGGGTTACATCCTCATGCCCGGAATCTTGGGGGATCCGCTCTTGTTGTGGGCGGTGGAGATACCCCGGGACATTTATTCACGCGGAATCCAAAGTTTGCGCGTGTTGCTTGTCGTAATGGCAGCCATAGGCGCCATCCTGATTTGTTGTATTTTGTTTCTCCTGGAGCGCCTCGTTCTGCGCCGTATTTCGAGGCTCGGCAAAACGGTGGCAGAAATTGGCGAAAAGGATGATCTTACAGTCCGAGTGCGCTCTGAAGGAACGGATGAACTTGGACAACTGGGGCGGACTTTGAACTGGATGCTGGACCAGCTTCAAGTCAGCCGAAAAAAGGCGCTCGAAGAACATGATCGGGCGGAAAATCTCCTCCTGAATATCTTGCCAAGCTCGATTGCGGAACAATTAAAGAACACAAATAAGCCGATTGCCGATTCACACAATGAGGTCAGCGTCCTCTTCGCGGATCTCGCAGGGTTCACAGCGCTTTCCGCGACCATGGCGCCGACCGATCTTCTGGCAATGCTGAACACGATTTTTTCTCGATTTGATGAACTGACCCAAACCCTTGGATTGGAAAAAATCAAGACAATCGGCGATGCGTACATGGTCGCCTCCGGTTTACCGGATCCACGGGACGATCATGCACAAGCCTGTGCGGAAATGGCGATTGGAATGCTCAAGGTTATGGACGAGTTCTCATCCGACTTTGAGCAACGACTCCAGATCCGGATCGGAATCAACTCCGGGACCGTTGTCGCGGGGGTCATCGGCAAGAAAAAATTCATCTACGATCTCTGGGGAGATACGGTGAATATTGCCAGCCGTATGGAATCGACGGGTGTGGTTGGAATGATCCAGGTCACTGAGGCCACATATGAGCGCCTGAAAAACAGTTACGATCTGGAAAAGCGCGGCGAAATTGACGTTAAGGGCTGTGGTCCAATGACAACTTATGTTCTTGAGGGGCGGAAAAATTGAGGACGAAGAATGTCGGATCGAAACAATAGGTGCGACGTGTTTCGGTCGACTTTCACTGGGGGGGCATCGGTCTCCCGGCGCCGTTTTCTTGCAAGTGTTTCATCCTTAACATTGGCCGCGGGTGTTTCGTCGGTCTCGCCTGTTTTTGCTCAGAACGATGACTTCGATGTGATCGTGATTGGCGCAGGCATCGCCGGGCTTGCCGCGGCACGGCGCCTCCAGGACCTTGGATACTCAGTTGTTGTTCTGGAGGCCACGTCGGACGTTGGCGGCCGGATAAAAACCGACTGGTCGCTTGGAGCGCCGTTCGAGGCGGGAGCGGGCTGGATCCACCGTCCGGACGGCAATCCCATCTCGGGCCTTGCCGAGCATATCGGCCTAACGACCGTGGTGACGCCCGATGAAAGCTATCAGGTCTTTGCACAGAACGGCGAGGCGGTCTCCGCATCCCTGATTGACAGCAAATACTTGGACCTCGAGCGCCTTTACACCAGGATCGACGACACGTTCGACACCGACCAGCCGCTGATTGAGGCGATCCGCAATGTCTCGGAGTCCAGTCTGCAAGATCCAGTGCTGCGCTGGATGATGAGCGCCTACACGGAGTTCGCAACCGGAGGCCCGATCGAGAAAGTATCCGCCTACTACTTTGACGAGGACGATGAATATGACGGGGCGGATGTTATTCTGCCCGAAGGCTATGACCGAATTCCAAAGAGCCTCGCGGCGGGCCTGGATATCCGCTTCGACACGATGGTCGAGGCGATCGAATACGAGGAAGGCGATGGGGCGGCCGTCCGCACCTCCAAGGGCACATTCGAATCCTATTTCGTGATTTGCACAGTGCCGCTTGGCGTCCTTAAAAGACACGCCATCGCGTTCGATCCACCGCTGCCCAAGGCGCTTCAAACGAGCATCGAGACAATCGGCTTCGGCAGCGTCACCAAACTGGCGCTGAAGTTCGAAGAGCCCTTCTGGCCGGAAACTGTTCAGTATTTCGGGTATATGAGCGAACCGAAGGGCCGCTGGAATTATTTCGTCAACTACCGCACCTTCAGTTCGGAAAACATCCTTCTGGCCGTTAGTGTCGGAGATTATCCTTTTGTCGCCGAGAGAATGAGCGATCCGGAGATGATCGCCGATTGCATGAGCGCATTGCGCGCGATGTTCGGCGATGGCATTTCCGAGCCGGTGGGCCATTTGGCAACACGCTGGTCTGAAGATCCCCATACCCTGGGCGCCTATTCCTATGCCGCCGCCGGCAACACACCGGCTGATTTTGACCGCTTCGCAGAGCCGGTGGCCAACACGATCCTTTTTGCCGGGGAGCACACGACCTTCGCCCATCACGGCACCACTCACGGGGCCTATCAGACAGGATTGGCCGCCGCGAACCTGATTGAGGACCAACTGGCGAGATGAGCCGCCCAAGGTCAGCGGCGGCGCATCCCAAGACACATCAAAGAAAGTCTGGCTTTTTCGCTCGTTTTCCGTCATAAGGGCCGCCTGCCGGGCGATTGCCCGCGCTTGTCCCCTCTCCCTTCGCTGACCGACATCTCGGCTTATGGATCCGGAGGGGGCATGCCGCATGTGCGGCCATGTCAACGTACCGGGGCCAACCCGGTCCAATTCGAAAGGAAACCCGATGTCGATTACTGCAGAGCGCAAAGCCGAGCTTATCAAAGAATACGCCACCAATGAAGGCGACACCGGCTCCCCGGAAGTCCAGGTGGCGATTCTGACCGAGCGGATCAACAACCTTACGGAACACTTCAAGGGGCACAACAAGGACAACCACTCCCGCCGTGGCCTTTTGAAGATGGTCGCTCAGCGCCGCTCCTTGCTCGACTATGTCAAAGGCAAGAACGAAGAGCGCTACAAGACCCTGATCACCCGTCTCGGCATCCGCCGCTAAACTCCGGTTAACGATCAGAAGACGCTTAAAAAAACGCGGTGGGTAGATTTGCCCGCCGCGTTTTACTATAGGATAATCCGTGACAGTCATGGGGCAGGATTGCCGGCCGCTTCGAAAGCGAAACGTCAAAGCGGCCTGTCGTCTTGCCCGTGGCTTGTCCGAGCGGTAACCGGCCCATCCGGGGCCGACCGACCAAAACCTCTGCGCACTCTCCGCGGTCCGATCCGCCTGCGCAGACGGATACAGCTGTAGGGAACACGTATGTTCGATATTCATCGCGTGGAAGTGGACTGGGGCGGTCGCCCGCTGGTCCTCGAGACGGGCAAAGTTGCCCGCCAGGCCGACGGCGCCGTCATGGCGTCCTACGGTGAGACAAAAGTTCTTGCCACCGTCGTCTCGGCGAAAGAGCCGAAGCCTGGCCAGGACTTCTTCCCCCTCACCGTCAACTATCAGGAAAAAGCGTTCGCCGCTGGCAAGATCCCGGGCGGCTACTTCAAGCGGGAAGGACGCCCGAGCGAGCATGAAACCCTCACATCTCGCCTCATAGACCGGCCGATCCGCCCGCTGTTCCCGGACGGATACAAGAACGACACGCAGGTCGTCATCACTGTGCTGTCCCATGACATGGAAAACGCGCCGGACATCCTGTCTCTGGTCGCAGCATCGGCAGCGCTGACCATCTCCGGTATCCCCTTCATGGGTCCGATCGGCGGCGCCCGCGTCGGCTACATCAACGGCGAATATGTGTTGAATCCGCTTGTCGATGACATGCCGGAATCCTCGCTCGACCTCGTGGTGGCCGGAACATCCGATGCGGTTCTCATGGTGGAATCCGAGGCCAAGGAACTGGACGAAGACACCATGCTGGGAGCCGTGATGTTCGGTCACAGGGGCTTCCAGACCGTGATCGACGCGATCATCAAGCTGGCCGAAGCGGCTGCCAAGGAAGCGCGTGATTTCCAGCCGGTCGACCGTTCAGCCGTCTTTGCCAAAGTCAAGGACATTGCCGCAGACGATCTGAAGGCCGCCTACACGATCACTTCCAAGACCGAACGCAAGGCTGCGGTCGATGCGGCGAAGGCGAAGGTTGTCGAGGCTCTGATCACCAATGCGGCCGAAGGCGAAGCCATCGAAGGCACCGTCCTGGGCGAACAGTTCAAGAAGCTGGAAGCCGAGATTGTCCGCGGCGCGATCCTCGACACAGGCACCCGGATCGATGGGCGTGACCTGTCGACCGTTCGCCAGATTTCGTCCGAAGTCGGCATTCTTCCGCGCGCTCACGGCTCCGCGCTGTTCACCCGCGGTGAAACGCAAGGCCTTGTCGTTGCCACGCTGGGCACCGGGGAAGACGAGCAGTTCATTGATCTGCTGGAAGGCACCGTGAAGGCGCACTTCATGCTGCATTACAACTTCCCGCCGTACTCGGTCGGCGAAACCGGACGCATGGGATCCCCCGGCCGCCGCGAAATCGGCCACGGCAAGCTGGCCTGGCGCGCGATCAATCCGATGCTGCCCGCGCACCACGAGTTCCCGTACACGCTGCGGGTCGTGTCCGAGATCACGGAGTCGAACGGCTCCTCCTCCATGGCGACCGTCTGCGGCACCTCGCTGGCGCTGATGGATGCCGGTGTGCCGCTGAAAGCCCCGGTCGCCGGCATCGCCATGGGTCTGATCAAGGAAGGCGACCGTTTCGCCGTCCTGTCCGACATCCTGGGTGATGAAGACCACCTCGGCGATATGGACTTCAAGGTGGCCGGCTCCGAGAACGGCATCACCTCGCTGCAGATGGACATCAAGATCGACGGCATCACCGAAGAGATCATGAAGGTCGCCCTGGCCCAGGCCAAGGACGGGCGTGTTCATATTCTGGGTGAAATGGCCAACGCGATCACGCAAGCCCGTTCTGAACTCGGCGAACATGCCCCGCGCATCGAAATGATGAAGATCCCGGTCGACAAGATCCGCGAAGTCATCGGTTCGGGCGGCAAGGTTATCCGCGAGATTGTCGAGAAGACCGGCGCGAAGGTCAACATCGAGGATGACGGCACCGTCAAGATCGCCTCTTCCGACGGCAAGGCGATCAAGGCCGCCGTCAACTGGATCAATTCTATCGCGGCCGAGCCTGAAGTCGGCGTGATCTACGAAGGTACGGTTGTGAAGTGTGTCGACTTCGGTGCGTTCGTGAACTTCTTCGGCGCAAAGGATGGTCTGGTGCATATTTCCCAGCTTGCCCCAACCAAGGTGGCGAAGACCACCGACGTGGTCAAGGAAGGCGACAAGGTCTGGGTCAAGCTGATGGGCTTCGATGAGCGCGGCAAGGTTCGCCTGTCCATGAAGGTCGTCGACCAGGCCACCGGCAAGGAAATCGAGAAAGAGGAAGCCTAAGGTTTTCCATCGTTCGATTGAACAACAGGGCGGCAGGCTTCGGTCTGCCGCCCTTTTTCGTGGCCGGCAGGCCCCCGTTTTCTTCGCGCAGGCGCGCGCCGGCCATTTGCCCGCGGGTATGAAGCTGATATACCCGCATCGGCGGAACAGGCGGAGATCTGGAATGGGCGAGATGAGAGTTGCGGTTGTCGGCGCGGGCGGACGGATGGGAAAAGCTCTGGTCGGGGCCGTTGCCGAAGCATCTGGAATGCGCCTGACCGGTGCCGTTGAACGCCCTGGCTCCGACGCTCTGGGAAAAGACGCCGGAGACCTTGCCGGGGTCGGCAAACTGGATGTGACTGTTACCGATGACGCCTTGCCCGTTTTCGCCGCAACCGACGCGGTTCTGGATTTCACCGCTCCCAAAGCCACATTGGAATTTGCCGAACTCGCCGCCCAGGCCCGCATTGTGCATGTGATCGGCACGACGGGCTGGAGCGAGGGCGAGGACGAGCCATTGCTCGCAGCCGCGCGCCACGCCCGGATCGTCAAATCGGGAAACATGAGCCTCGGCGTCAATCTTCTCGCCAGCCTCGTGCGCAAGGCTGCCGCAGCCTTGGACAGCGATTATGATATCGAGGTGCTCGAAATGCACCACCGCCACAAGGTCGACGCGCCATCGGGTACCGCGCTTCTTCTGGGAGAAGCGGCGGCTGAAGGCCGCGGGATCGACCTCGCCCAGCATTCCGTCCGGGTGCGCGATGGCATCACAGGCGAACGGGAGACCGGATCCATCGGGTTTGCGACCTTGCGCGGAGGCGGCGTGATTGGCGAGCATACGGTTATCCTCGCGGGCGGCGGAGAGCGCATCGAACTCACCCACAGGGCCGAAGACCGCCAGTTGTTCGCCCGGGGCGCCGCCAGAGCCGCGCTGTGGGCGTTTGATCAGAAACCGGGTTTTTACACGATGGCGGATGTCCTCGGTCTGCGGGACTGATACGCCGGATACGAACGGAGACGAGAATGGAACGGCTTCTGGTGCTCGTGCGGCACGGCCAAAGCGAATGGAACCTGAAAAACCTGTTCACGGGCTGGAAAGATCCGGGCCTGACTGAAAAAGGTGTTTCGGAAGCGATCGAGGCCGGACAACAGCTGAAGGATCTCAAGCTGGAATTCGATATCGCGTTCACGTCCAACCTGAGCAGGGCCCAAAAGACACTCGACCTCATACTCGCCGAACTTGGCCAGACAGGCTTGACCACAATCCGGGATCAGGCGCTGAATGAACGCGACTACGGCGACATCACCGGCATGAACAAGGACGAGGCGAGAGAGAAGTTCGGCGAGGAGCAAGTGCACATCTGGCGCCGCTCCTTCGATGTTCCCCCGCCCGGCGGTGAAAGCCTCAAGATGACGGCAGAACGCGTGCTCCCCTACTATCACGCGGAAATCCTGCCGCGCGTCCTGCAGGGCAACCGGACAATCATTGCAGCTCACGGCAATTCCTTGCGCGCCCTGATCATGGAACTGGAAAACCTGTCCAGCGAGGAAATCCTCAAGCGTGAGCTGGGAACTGGCGCGCCAATCATCTATCGGCTCGATGAAGAGGGCAACGTCCAGAGCGTCCAGGATCTGGCCGCCTGAAAAGACCGGTCCAATTGCAACAAAAAGCCGGAGGCCATGCCCTCCGGCTTTGGAATGATCAACAAGGCTTGTAGATCCCCTCATCCTGAGGAGGTCAGCAGGACCGTCTCGAAGGATCAGCAGCGCCCCTTTATGTTGGCTGCCAATCTTTCGAGGCTTCGCTCCGCTTCGCACCTCAAGATGAGGCACGGCACCAGCGGCACCTGTGTCGGCGGTCTGAGCCACCGGCCATGCCCTCCGGCTTTGGAATGATTAATAGGCTTGTCGATCCCCTCATCCTGAGGAGGTCAGCAGGACCGTCTCGAAGGATCAGCAGCGTCCCTTTATGTTGGCTGCCAATCTTTCGAGGCTTCGCTCCGCTTCGCACCTCAAGATGAGGTATAGCGCCAGTTGCACCTGTGTCGGCGGTCTGAGCCGGAGGCCATCCCCTCCGGCTTTTCCGGTTCACGGCGCCGGCCGTTAAATCGGGCGGACTTCCTGCACTTCCGGGACAAAATGCTTCAAAAGGTTCTGGATACCATGCTGCAGCGTTGCGGTCGAAGACGGACAGCCGGCGCAAGCACCGCGCATGGACAGGTACACCACCCCTTCCTTGAAGCCCTTGAACGTGATGTCGCCGCCATCTTGAGCAACGGCCGGTCGCACCCGGGTCTCCAGAAGATCCTTGATCACTGTAACGGTCTGTTCATCGGCCGCCTCGAAGAACTCGCCTTCTTCGATGTCCTCCGCCTCGCCGGTGGTAATCACCGGCTGGCCGGACATGAACTGCTCCATGATCGCGCCAAGGATGGCCGGCTTCATGTGCTGCCAATCCGTGTCTTCCTTCTTGGTCACTGTAATGAAGTCGTAGCCAAAGAAGATCGCCGCCACCCCGGGAATTTGAAACATCTTTTCAGCGAGCGGCGAAACAGAGGCATCTGCGGGGGACGTGAAATCATAGGTTCCAGTTTCCAGCACGATCCGTCCGGGCAGGAACTTGAGGGTCGCGGGGTTCGGGGTCGCTTCGGTCTGAATGAACATGACGGGTTTCCTTGCGCCGTTGGAACGTCGTCGGCTTGCCGGCGGCTTGCTTCATACTGAGATACGATGGTCGAGGACCGGAAAGATCACAACCTCGCCCCTCTGACTATTCATCGTAGAATTACGATAGTTTATATCGCATATCGCGCTTCATTGGAACTGTTAAAAACTAGATAGGCGATCCGGCCTATAAATCAACTGGTCCGACCCCATACCGACTGGCCGGCATCCACATTTCACGCCAGTGCCGCGATGGAATCATCATCCAGATTCCCCGGGACAATTGTCACCGGGATCGGAAAACTGCCCGCGGACTTGCCCGCCACCGAAGAGACCAGAGGCCCGGGCCCGTCCGACCCCATTCCGGCGGCCAGCACCAGAATCGCGATATCCGCATCGGCATCGATCAGTTCGAGAATCGCATCGGAACTCTGACCCTCGCGAATGACGGTTTCCGGCTCGGTTCTTGCGACAGATCGCACCCGCTCCGCGGCCTTGGCAAGCGTTGCCTGGGCCGCCTCTGTCGCCTCGGCCCGCATGATGTCCTCAACGCCGAGCCAGTGTTGGAAATCATCGGGAGCGATGATCGACAAAAGCAGCACCGTTCCCCCCGTCCGGGCCGCGCGCTTGGCGGCATAAACGATGGCCCGGTCGCACTCGGGCGTAGCATCGACCACCACCAGAAACTTCCGGCGATGACCTTCTTCATTTGATTTACGGATTGCTACCATGCGCGCATGCTGCCATCAGGTTCCAGGCATCGCAAGCACGAAGCCGGGGTGGCGGTACTTCAAAGAATGAACTTTGACAAGTCGACGTTCTTCGCCAACTCCCCGATATTCTCCCGGACATAGGCCGCGTCGATCTCGACCCGTTCGCCACCCTTGTCCGGCGCGGTAAAGGAGACTTCGTCGAGAATCCGTTCCATGACCGTTTGCAGGCGCCGGGCCCCGATGTTTTCGACGGACGCATTCAAATCGACAGCAATGGAGGCAATCTCCTCGATTGCGTCATCGGTGAAGACCAGTTCCAGTTCCTCGGTCTTCAAAAGCGCGACATATTGCTTGATCAAGCTGGCCTCGGGCTCAGTGAGGATGGCCCGGAAGTCGGCCTGTGTCAGCGCCTTGAGCTCCACCCGGATCGGCAAGCGGCCTTGCAACTCCGGCAGGAGATCGGACGGTTTGGCGACATGAAATGCGCCGGAAGCGATAAACAGAATGTGGTCCGTCTTGACCGGACCGTGCTTGGTCGAGACAACTGTACCTTCGATCAACGGAAGAAGGTCGCGCTGGACGCCCTCGCGGGACACATCGCCACCCGCGCGGCCCTCACGCGCACAAATCTTGTCGATCTCATCGAGGAAAACGATTCCGGCATTCTCGACGCGGGAAATCGCTTCTTCGACAATTTTGTCCTCGTCCAGAAGTTTGTCGGATTCTTCCTCGATCAGCAGATTGTAGGAATCGCTTACCGTTGTGCGCTTGGTCTTGGTCTGTCCGCCAAAGGCTTTGCCGAGAATGTCGGAAACGTTCATCACACCTACGCTGGCGCCCGGCATGCCGGGCAGCTCGAAGCTTGGCATTTGTGCCTGGGCGCGAACCTCGATGTCGATTTCCTTGTCGTCAAGCTGCCCCTCGCGCAGCTTCTTGCGAAAGCTTTCCCGGGTCGCCGGACTTGCGTTGCTGCCCACGAGCGCATCGAGCACCCGCTCCTCAGCCAGAATATGCGCCTTGGCCTTCACCGATTCCCGCTTTGCGGTCCGCACCATGCTGATGCCCGCCTCCACAAGATCGCGAACAATCTGCTCCACGTCCCGGCCGACATAGCCAACCTCGGTGAATTTCGTGGCCTCGACCTTGGTGAAGGGCGCATTGGCCAGCCGGGCGAGACGCCGCGCGATTTCCGTCTTGCCCACACCCGTCGGCCCGATCATCAGGATGTTCTTCGGCAGAACCTCCTCCCGCATCTGGCCTTCCAGCTGCTGCCGGCGCCAGCGGTTGCGCAACGCGATCGCGACGGCCCTTTTGGCGTCCTTCTGACCGACAATGTAACGGTCCAGTTCGGAAACGATCTCACGTGGAGAAAAATCGGTCATGGAATCTCTTTCACACAAGTACGGAGACAAAAGAGTAACGGTTACCTGGGGTCCGGCAGGCGGTGCAGCAAGGCCTGTCCAGCCAACGGACGCAACAAGAAGCGCCTGAGCACATGCCAAGCCGACCCGATCAGAAGGATAAAACCACCCAAAACCACAAGGGTCGCGGCAAAGGCAGCCTCTTCCGACACATTGGCCTCGGAAATCAGATAGCCAATGGCAAAACCGAGATAACTCATTGCGGAAACGAGAAGCGCGCGACGATCCACGATCAGGGCAATCGCCGCGAGGACCAGGAACAGCACGATAACGGTGACCGAATAGGCCAAAGAACCATCGCCGTAAACGTCTGCAACCAGGGAAAGAACCGAATGAACGATCAAGGGGGCTGCCATGAGGTGAAGCCAGAAGGCCTTGTCGGAGTTCAAGGTCAAGCGCTGTGGGTCGCGCATGTCATAGGCCATAGCCAGCGCAAAGGTCACCAGACCGAATCCCAATAAGAAGATCGTAGAATTGTTCTCGATAAGACCCGGCAGGATCATCTCAACGATCATCGCGACCAGAAACAGCCCAATTGCCGTGATCGCCGCAATGCCGACGGGAACCTTGAACCGCCAGTAGAACAAGACAGTCGCCGCCGCTACCAGAAAAATAGCCGGGAGAACAAGAACGGCCTCGTTTTCATGAACCCAGTCGCCTTGATCAAGAACCGACAGATCCTGGTCAACCACAAGACCAAAGCAAGCGGCAAAAAAGGCGGGCAGAAAGGCCACATTGAGCAGGAACGACGGCAAGGCCAAACGCATACGCTTTGAAAACACTTCCGCAAGGATCCAGATCGCCCCTGCAATCACTGCCGCAATTCCCCAGGCGGGAAGGAAACTCTGCAAGCCAAACGTCATGCCAAAAAGCAACACAACGAGACCAATGCTGATGAAGATGTCGTGAAAGCCTCGGACGAACCGGACTTCTTCGCGGTCGGCGAAGGTCAAGTCAGCGGAGGACCGCAAGTCGCTGGCCGGGCCTTGCCAGAATTCCGCCAGACGATCTGCCTGATGCTCGCTGAGAATGCCTGCTTCGACTGCCGCTGCGAGACGGTCAGGCTCCAACGGCGCGGGCGGTTTCGATGCGCTCATTGCGCACTCTCAAGCGTTTCGACCGTAACACTGTGATTGGTATAGACACAAATGTCGGCAGCAACCGCCATGGCCTTTCGCGCGATGGTTTCGGCATCCATGTCGGTGTCTGCCAAAGCCTTGGCTGCGGCAAGGGCGTAATTGCCACCGGACCCGATGGCGATGACACCGCCCTCCGGCTCCAAAACATCTCCCGTCCCCGTCAGGGCAAGCGACGTGGTTTTGTCCGCCACCAGCATCATTGCCTCAAGGCGGCGCAGATACCTGTCCGTCCGCCAGTCTTTTGCCAACTCGACGCACGCCCGCATCAACTGGGTCGGATATTGCTCAAGCTTCGATTCAAGCCGCTCAAAAAGGGTGAAGGCATCGGCCGTTGCGCCCGCGAAACCCGCGATGACATCCCCCTTTGCCAAGGGGCGCACCTTGCGTGCCGTATGCTTGATCACCGTTTGACCCAGCGAGACCTGCCCGTCCCCGGCGATCACGACCTTGCCGCCCTTGCGCACCATCACGATGGTGGTTCCGTGCCAAATCTGCGATGTGCGGCTGTCGCTCATATCGTCCCCATTTTTAGGTGCCGTTTGCCAAGCCTCTATTTAGGCTGCCCGCCCCCCCGTGCCAACCCACGGCGATGGATCACTCTCGATGTCCGAGTTTCGTTTGCCGGATGAGGGCCTTGACCAGCGCTTCTGCCTGCGTATCCGCCCTTTCGTCGGTCAGGTCGCCCTTGTCGGTGAACGCGGAAGCCGCATGCGGAACGGACACCATCTGCGGCAGCACATGCGCTCCCAGTCCGACTTCCAGGATGGTGCGCATCCCGATCAGCCCGCGCATGCCGCCGAAGGCCCCCGGAGAGGCCGCGCCGATGGTGAAGACCCGGTTTTTGAAGGCAACGGACGGCGGCTCGCCGGGGTTGTTCAGGCGGCTGACCCAATCAATCGCGTTCTTCAACAAAGGTGTCACGCCCGCATTGTATTCCGGGCAAGCGATGAACACGCCATCCTGCGCGACCATCAGCCGTTTCAACTGTTGCGCCGAAGCCGGAACACCCGTTTCCCGCTCCAGATCACCGTCATAGAGGGGCAACGGGTAGTCCTTAAGAGAAATATGGGTCACGGTCGCATCCGCGAGAGCCAGTTTCTTGGCAACGAGAGCCGCCAGCTTGCCGTTGAACGAGCCCGACCGGACCGATCCTGAAAAAACCAGAATGTTTGGATTGCGCAATATGTCCTCCTGTCTTTTTCAACCGTTGGCCGGTCTTTGTGAGCCGATCGAGCGCTCAGCCATCATCCAACAAAACGCCTGCGGAAAGTCGCGCTTGGGGGTTGGATATCGGCTCCGCTTCCAGCCAAAATCCGCCAACGGCTTGGTGCCGGCCACCCTAGTCTTCGGAACGGTATGTCCATACCCGCGCCGGCGGGAGATTCTTCCAGATCCATTTCGAGGAAGCCACGGTATACGCACCTCGCTTGGCTGGAACCGGCGGGCGAAGCCCATAGGAAAACTGGATAAAGGGAGCACCGCGCGGCATCAGTCCCAGAGCCTGGCGGATCAAAATCTCGCGAACCTCTTCCGGCCGTGTCAACAGCGGCAAGGAAGATACGATCGCCGAATAACGGCATTCCGCCCCCCCTGCCGCGGCCGCCAGGGTCTTGGACAGAGTGTAGGCGTCCCCTTGTATCACATTGATTGCCGGATGCCGCAAGGCAAGCAGACGACAGAACTCGGAACTGTATTCGAGAACGGTCAGATTGGAGGGTGACACGCCCCGCTCGAGGATGGCGCGGGTAACCGATCCGGTTCCTGGCCCAAGCTCAAGAACCTGGGCATGGGGTGAAGGATCGATCACTGCCGCCATGGCCGTCGCCAATTCGGACCCGGAGGGCGCGATTGCGCCGGTCTTCAGCGGGCTGTCGACCCAGTTTTTCAAGAACGCCAGTTCATCCGTTCCGTGCAGACGAGCCGGTTTCAACCGCCGCAAAGTCCTTTTCACCGCAGCGGCCCCAGCCCGCTTCAGATTGTCCATTGTTGCATTCCGATCACCCTCAAGCCCGCAGCCCCGATCCCCGGCGGAGCCCATCGGCCGCAGAAAAGTGTTCATATTACGACGGGCTCAAGTGCCTAGATTGTCGATGAAATCCTTCACTTTTGAAAAAAAGCCGGCGGACTGGGGATGAGTGTCGCCAGAGCTTTCCTTTTCGAATTCACTCAAAAGCTCGCGTTGACGACGGGTCAGGTTGGTCGGCGTCTCCACCGTGACCTGAATATACATATCCCCGTGCTGGGCCGACCGCATGATCGGCATGCCCTTTCCGCGCAAACGGAACTGACGGCCGGTCTGCGTCCCATCGGGGACCTTCACCCGGCTTGTGGCGCCGTCCACATTGGGAACGTCAAATTGGCCTCCCAAGGCGGCCGTGGTCAGGGATATCGGGACACGGCAATACAGGTCGGCGCCATCGCGCTGGAACAGATCGTGCGGGCGGATCGAAAGAAAGATGTAGAGATCGCCTGTAGGACCGCCGCGGACACCGGCCTCGCCTTCGCCTGACAACCGGATCCGGGTCCCATCCTCTATGCCCGCCGGGATATTGACAGACAGGGTCCGCTCCTGGGTCGTGCGGCCGGTCCCGCCGCAGCCATCGCATGGATCCGTAATCACTTGGCCTCTGCCCTGGCATGTCGGGCATGTGCGCTCCAGGGTGAAGAACCCCTGGGCAGCTCGAACCCGCCCGGCTCCGCCACAGGTCCGGCACGCGGTCGGAGTGGTTCCCGGCCGTGCGCCGGCTCCAGAACAAACACCGCAGGTGACGGACGTCGGGACCTCGATCTCGACTGTCTTGCCGTGGAACGCTTCTTCAAGAGAAATATCGAGATTGTACCGGAGGTCGGCGCCCCGTTCGCGCCCCCCGGACCGGCGGCCACCGCCCCCCATGCCGAAAAACTCTTCGAAGATATCGGACATGGTCGACGAGAAATCATGGGCGCCGGACGCACCACCAGCGCCAAAACCGCCATTTTCGAATGCCGCATGACCGAAACGATCGTAAGCGGCCCGTTTCTGACCGTCCTTCAGCGTGTCATAGGCTTCGTTGACTTCCTTGAACCGCGCCTCGGCTTCCATGTCGCCGGGATTGCGGTCCGGATGATACTGCATTGCCATCTTGCGGTAGGCGCTTTTAAGCGCTTTTTCATCCGCATCACGAGCCACGCCGAGGATGTCGTAAAAATCGCGTTTGGCCATCACGGTTTCCCGAATTCTTGTGCCGGTGAACGCGAACTCAACAGCGTTCCTCACGGCAAAGGCGCCAAGGTGGCAAGATCCGACGCGCATTCGCGTGCATCTGAGCCGCCACCGGCGCCCAATGGCAGACGGTCCGCGCAGGAACCTGCACGGACCGTCCGTTTTGGAGTTTTAGGCAGATTTCTTGTCGTCGTCTTCGACTTCTTCGAAATCCGCGTCGACCACGTCGTCCTCTTTTGCCGCGGTCTCGTCCGCTCCCTCGGCACCGGCTTCCGCCTCAGCCTGGGATTGCTTGTACATCGCCTCGCCAAGCTTCATGGACGCCTCGGCCAAAGCCTGCGTCTTCGCCTGGATGTCAGCAACGTCCTCGCCTTCGAGCGCGGTCTTGAGTGCGGCAAGGGCGGTCTCGATCGCAGCCTTGTCATCGGCGCCAACTTTATCACCGTAGTCCTTGAGCGATTTCTCGGTCGAGTGCACCAGGGACTCGCCGCTGTTGCGGGCTTCGACCAAGGCCTTGCGCTTCTTGTCGTCTTCAGCGTGCGATTCGGCATCCTTGATCATTTGATCGATGTCGGAATCGCTCAAGCCGCCAGAAGCCTGGATACGGATCTGCTGTTCCTTGCCGGTGCCCTTGTCCTTGGCCGACACATTCACGATGCCGTTGGCATCAATGTCGAAGGTCACCTCGATTTGCGGGACGCCGCGCGGCGCAGGCGGGATGCCCACCAGATCGAACTGGCCGAGAACCTTGTTGTCGGCCGCCATTTCGCGCTCGCCCTGGAACACCCGGATGGTCACAGCCGTCTGGTTGTCCTCGGCGGTCGAGAAGACCTGGCTCTTCTTGGTCGGGATCGTCGTGTTGCGGTCGATCAAGCGGGTGAAGACACCGCCAAGCGTTTCGATGCCAAGCGACAGCGGCGTGACGTCGAGCAGAAGCACATCCTTGACATCGCCCTGCAGAACGCCGGCCTGGATCGCGGCCCCCATCGCAACGACTTCGTCCGGGTTCACACCCTTGTGCGGCTCCTTGCCGAAGAACGTGTTCACGGTTTCCTGGATCTTCGGCATGCGGGTCATGCCCCCGACCAGAACCACTTCGTCGATCTGGCCAGCTGCGAGACCGGCATCCTTGAGAGCGGCCTGCATCGGCGGGATGGTCCGTTTGACGAGATCGTCAACCAGCGATTCGAATTTCGCACGGGTCAGCTTCAGCGTCAGGTGCTTGGGACCAGACGCATCCGCGGTGATGAAGGGGAGATTGACTTCTGTCTGCGATGATGAGGACAGTTCGATCTTGGCCTTTTCCGCGGCTTCCTTCAACCGCTGCAGGGCAAGCTTGTCCTGCTTCAGGTCGATGCCCTGTTCCTTCTTGAACTCGGATGCCAGGTAGTCGACGAGGACCATGTCGAAATCCTCACCGCCGAGGAATGTGTCCCCATTGGTGGATTTCACTTCGAACACGCCATCCCCGATCTCGAGAATCGACACGTCGAACGTGCCGCCGCCCAGATCGTAGACCGCAATCGTTTTGCCGTCGTTCTTTTCAAGACCGTATGCAAGCGCAGCAGCCGTCGGCTCGTTGATGATGCGCAGAACCTCCAAGCCGGCGATCTTTCCGGCATCTTTGGTCGCCTGACGCTGCGCGTCATTGAAATAGGCCGGGACGGTGATGACGGCTTGCTCGACCTTCTCACCCAGATAGCTCTCGGCGGTTTCCTTCATTTTTTGAAGAATGAACGCAGAAATCTGAGACGGAGAATACTTTTCACCGTCGACCTCGACCCAGGCATCGCCATTGTCGGCTTTGACGATGTTGTAGGGGACCAGGCCCTTGTCCTTGTCCACGGTCGGATCATCATACCGGCGGCCAATCAGCCGCTTCACCGCAAACAGTGTATTGGTCGGGTTCGTGACCGCCTGACGCTTCGCCGGCTGGCCAACGAGCCGTTCGTTGTCGTCGGAAAACGCGACCATGGACGGGGTCGTCCGGGCGCCTTCCGCGTTCTCGATAACCTTGGGGGTTTTTCCGTCCATGACGGAGACGCACGAATTGGTCGTGCCGAGGTCGATACCAATGACCTTTGCCATATTTGCCTCTCTTTCTAGCAAACCGAAGAGACCCGCTTAGGCATCTCTCCGGCTCCTCTCGATAAAAGCCCGCCAGAAATTTGCGGACGGCCGACTGGGCGGGTGGGTTTGGCCCAGCCGACGATTGCTGCGTATATAGGTGGACGTCACATTGGCTGCAAGCCACTCGATGATTTGGGATAAAGGCACGCCGCCGCCACGGGGAAACCGGGAGGGTCATGCCCGCGTCCCAGGCGGCAAAGCACGGATGAACGGATGGGCAGGACTGTGGACCGCACGTTTCGAGATGGCTTTCAGTTCGTCCCGGGCTATTTCGACCGGGCCTCTCAGGAAGCCTTGCGGGAGACGCTGCGCGAGATCCTGACCGCCTCACCCCTGTTCAGGCCAGTCATGCCGCGCACCGGAAAACCATTTTCGGTACGGATGAGCAATTGCGGCCCGCTCGGCTGGGTCGCCGACCATTCGGGCTATCGTTATCAAGCCCTTCATCCTGTCACCGGTGCTGCCTGGCCCCCGATCCCGCCGGCGCTGACCGGATTGTGGGCAGACCTAGCGCCCGGTGCCCCGCCACCCGAAGCTTGCCTCATCAACTACTATCATGCCGACGCCAAGATGGGTCTGCACCAGGACCGGGACGAGCAGACCTTCGAAGCGCCGGTCATATCCATCTCGCTGGGCGACACGGCCGTCTTCCGGCTCGGCGGGCAAACCCGCAAGGAGCCGACCCGATCCTTCAAACTGTCCTCCGGCGACGTGATCGTGCTCGGTGGCCAGGCGCGGATAGCCTATCACGGCATTGACCGGATCCTGGCCGGCACCTCGTCCTTGCTCAAAAACGGCGGGCAGATCAATCTCACCCTCCGGCGGGTCACCGCCCCCACGGCAGCTTAAACTCGAAACCACCAATCAGTCGTCTCGGCCCGTCCCGCAACAACCTGTTGAGATTCCCTAGCTAGAAGACCACGGTCCAGGCGACTGCCGCCGCTGAAACCGCAATCACCCACAGCGCCACGCGGCCGGATCGCGTATGGCGGGCTTCGGCCTTGCCGATGGCTTCGGCGGTTTCCGGATCGAAGCGCAATCCTTTGTGGGTCATGCGTTCCAATTCTTCCGACATCCGGCCAATCCGGTCGACGAAGAGCGGCAGGTCCGTTGCCAGACGCCCGATGGCATTGGCGCCTGCTCCCAGATCCCTCAGTCTTCCGGCTGGCCCAAGATGCTGCTCGATCCATTCACGCACCACCGGATCGGCGGTCCGCCACATGTCGAGATGGGGGTTCAAGGTGCGGGCCACACCTTCCACGACAACCATGGTCTTCTGCAGCATTATCAATTGCGGCTGGGTGCGCATCTCGAAGAGTTCGGTCACTTCGAACAATTGTGTCAGCAACCGGGCCATGGATATCTCGCTGGCGTCCTGACCGTGGATCGGTTCGCCGATCGCCCGGATGGCCTGCGCAAACACATCGACATCCTGATCTGCCGGAACATAACCGGCCTCAAAATGTACTTCAGCCACACGGCGGTAGTTCCGGATAATGAAGCCATAGAGAATTTCGGCGAGGAACCTGCGCTCCAACACGCTCAAACGGCCGGTGATCCCGAAATCGACCGCCACCAGGGTACCATCGGCTTCGGCGAAAAGATTTCCCTGGTGCATATCCGCGTGGAAAAAGCCGTCGCGCAGAGTATGGCGCAGAAAACTCTGGATCACATTGTCGCCCAGCGATTTCAGATCCTGACCGTCCTGCGCAAGGCCGGTGACATCGGACAATTTTCGGCCGGCGATCCACTCCATGGTGAGAATGCCTTTGGAGGACCTGAGCCAATCCACCTGCGGCACGCGAAAACCGGGGTCGTTCCGGGTATTCTCATGCATTTCCGAAAGTGCGGCCGCTTCGAGACGGAAGTCCATCTCGAGCGCGACCGAGCGGGCCAGCGTGTCCACGATTGCGACCGGACGAAGACGGCGGGCGGCAGGCAAGAACCTTTCGGCAAGCCGGGCCACCATGTAGAAGCTGTCGAGATCCTGCTTGAACCGGCGGGCGACACCGGGGCGCAGCACCTTGACCGCCACTTTTTGCCGTTCGCCGTCGCGGGTTTCGATCACAGCCGGATGCACCTGAGCGATGGAGGCAGCGGCGATCGCCTCACCAAACTCGACATACGCTTGGTTCAGCCGGCGCTCAAGCTGCTCTTCGATCGCAGCCACCGCCTCTTCATGTTTGAAGGGCGGCAGACGGTCCTGAAGGGCGGACAGCTCTTCCGCGGCCTCTTTTCCGACCACATCAGCACGCGTCGCCAGAAATTGGCCGAGTTTTACATAGGAGGGGCCAAGCCGGTTGAGGGCGTCGGACAAGCGCAGATCGGCGGCCTTGTCCCGGACAGAACGCCGCTCCAGCAACCGGGCCATTCGGATGGCGATCCGCGGGGCCGGCGGAAGATCGGGCAAGTGCGCCAGACCGAACACGCCCTCCCGGGCCATGACATAGCCTGCATGGACAAGACGGAAAAAGGGGAAAAGGGCGAAGGCCATGCTGGTCAGAACTTCCACCCGGAATGGGCCGCTGCAATACCACCCGAATAGTTGCGATAGCTCACATTTTCAAATCCGGCTTCGCGGATCATATCGGCAAATCTTTCCTGATGCGGAAACTTTCGGATGGATTCGACGAGATACTGGTAAGGATCTCCGTCGCCCGTCACCCAGCGGCCCATCGGTGGAATGACGTTGAAGGAAAACGCGTCGTAAACGCGGTCGAGACCCGGGACATCGACGTCGGAAAACTCCAGGCACAAGAAGCGCCCACCACGCTTGAGAACACGCCGCGCTTCCCGAAGGGCCTTCGGAATATCGGGGACATTCCGAATGCCGAAGGCAATGGTATAGGCATCAAAACTGCGATCGGGAAAGGGCAGGTCCTCGGCATTGCCCTGGGTAAACTCGATAAGGGCCGAGAGTCCGTTTTTGTCCGCCCGTTCCCGGCCCACCTCTAGCATCGAGTTGTTGATGTCGCACACGACGGCGCTGACCGTTTCATCCGATCGGCGCACGACCTGTGTTGCAATATCCCCGGTGCCGCCCGCCACATCAAGAAGGCGCCAGTTGCGCGCCGAGCCGCGCGGCGGAGCAAGCCAGGAAACGAACGCGTCCTTCCAGACGCGGTGCATGCCGCCCGACATCAGGTCGTTCATCAGGTCATAGCGCTCGGCAACCTTGTGGAAGACATCATCCACAAGGGCTTGCTTTTGCCCTTCTCCCACGGACGTGAAGCCAAAGCTGGTGGGCAAATCTTCCGGCGCGCGGCGGTAAGACCGTTGCCCATGATCCGAGTTTTGCGCCATATATCGTCTCCCGAGATTCCGGTGCTTGCCAGTCGAACGGACCCAGTGGTTGCGCGACCGGAAGCGGCCGGACCATAGACCAAGACATGCGGCAGTGCCATGTCCGGTGCGCCGCTCCTGCCTTTTGTCGCAGGGCTATAGCGCGCGCATGTTCAGGAGGCCAGTACTTCCATGCCAGAATTGCCCGAGGTGGAAACCGTCCGGCGCGGGCTGGCTCCCGTTTTCGAAGCGGCCCAGATCGTGGCCGTGCACCAGAACCGGCCGGACCTGCGGTTTCCCTTCCCCCAGAACTTCAAGGAGCGGCTGTCGGGGCGTACGGTCACTTCCCTCGCGCGCAGGTCCAAGTACCTTCTCGCCGACACGGATGCCGGCGATGTGCTGGTCATGCATTTGGGCATGTCCGGCTCGTTCCGGATTGAAAACGCGGACGCGGTTCATGCTCCCGGTGAGTTTGCGCATGCGCGCTCCAAAAACCCCAAACACGATCATGTGGCGTTCGATCTGGCATCGGCATCCGGAGATTTGTCCCGCGTCATTTACAACGACCCGCGCCGGTTCGGCTTCATGACGCTCATCGCGAGGCCAGCCCTGCCCACCCACCCACTTTTCGCGAAAATGGGGCTCGAACCCCTCGGCAATGATCTTAATGGTGAGAAAATCGCCGAACTGTTCGCGGGGAAAGAGACCGCGCTGAAGGCTGCGCTTCTTGATCAAAAGCTCATCGCTGGCCTTGGAAACATCTATGTCTGCGAAGCGCTCTGGAGGGCCGGGCTCAGCCCCCGCCGGATAGCCAGAACACTGGCGAAACGCGATGGCGGCCCCACCCAAAAGGCCCACCTGTTGGCACAAACCATTCGCGACACCTTGAACGATGCCATCAAGGCCGGCGGATCCTCCTTGCGCGATCACGCAAAAACGGACGGGAGCCTCGGATATTTTCAGCACAGTTTTGCCGTCTACGACCGGGCGGGAGAACGCTGCCGGAAGCCCGGCTGCACCGGCCATGTCAAGCGGATCGTTCAAGCCAACCGATCTTCGTTCTTCTGCCCGGACTGTCAGCGCTAACAGCGCGCACCGGTGCTCAACCCCGCACAGACTGTTGCCGTTGCCACAATGGTCGGGTACGGCTTTGGCACATCGACTTACCTCACGCTAGGGACCTGGGAGAGCTGAATGGGATACGAAACGATCCGCGTCGAAAAGCGCGGCAAGGTGGGACTGATCACTCTGGACCGGCCAAAAGCCCTCAACGCGCTGAACGCTCAGCTGATTTCGGAACTAAGTGCCGCGCTTGACAGCTTCGAAACCGACGACCGGATCGGATGCATCGTCTTGACCGGTTCTGAAAAAGCCTTTGCGGCCGGCGCCGACATCAAGGAAATGCAACCCTTCGACTACCCGAAGTCCTATATGAGCGATTTGATCACGCCCTGGGAGCGGGTTTCGACCAATCGCAAGCCCATCATCGCCGCGGTGGCCGGCTATGCCCTGGGCGGCGGCTGCGAGCTCGCCATGATGTGTGACTTCATCCTGGCCGCGGACACCGCGAAGTTCGGTCAACCCGAGATCACCCTTGGCACCATGCCAGGGTCTGGCGGCACGCAGCGCCTCACCCGTTTCGTCGGCAAATCCAAGGCGATGGAAATGTGCCTCACAGGACGCATGATGGATGCGCAGGAGGCCGAGCGCAGCGGATTGGTCAGCCGCGTGGTGCCCGCGGACGATTTGCTCGAAGAAGCCATGAAGGCCGCCGAGAAGATTGCCGATTTCTCGCTGCCAGTCGTCATGATGACCAAGGAAAGCGTCAACAGGGCCTACGAAACGACCCTCGCCGAAGGCATTCGTTTCGAGCGCCGGCTGTTCCACGCAACCTTCGGAACGGAAGACCAATCGGAAGGCATGACCGCCTTCATCGAAAAGCGGGCTCCGCAGTTCCGCAACAAATAAGGCTGTTTTGATCTGCCCCCCGTTGACGGGCAGCGGCGAGATGACTATAAGCGGCGCTCAACCGGTGGCGGGAACACTCGCCGCCGTCGTTTTTGATCGGGTCCACCTCCCGCCCTGGTGCGCATGGTTCCCCGGTCGTAACCGGACAGTGTTCCACCCACGGATCAGGATTGAGCCCATGGCCAATACACCATCGGCCAAGAAGGCGGCCCGCAAGATTGCCCGCCGGACGGCCATTAACAAGGACCGGCGCAGCCGCGTTCGCACCTACCTTCGCAAGGTCGAAGAAGCCATTGCTTCGGGCGACCACGGCGCAGCGACGGAAGCGTTCAAGGCCGCTCAGCCGGAACTGATGCGCGCAGCTTCCAAGGGCGTTGTTCATGCGAACACGGCATCCCGCAAGGTTTCGCGGCTGAATGCCCGCATCAAGGCCTTGAATGCCTAAATAAAAGGCATCATGCACACTAAAAAACCCGGCCCAACAGCCGGGTTTTTTTTAGCCATAAAAGAATTTCGCCGTGTGATCAGTGCCCCGCGTGAGCGGCATTGCGAAATTTTGCAGGCTTTGGTCTTGGCACTGTTTTCTTCTTTTTTTCAATATTTTATCGATAGGTATACCGACGGTTCGGCGACCGGACGGGATTCGGCCAAAGTCAACAATTTTCTGGAGTCATTTTTTTTCGCGGCCCGCTCGCTCAATTGTGACAGTCAGCCAACTTGAAAAATCCTTACGCCAAAAAGGCTTTATCCGGCTCATTCAGATGGGCGCCCACACCGTGACGTAGCGGCATTTCCGGGCATTTAAGGATTTGTTAAAACCGCATGCTTGCCCCCCCTCCCCCGTCTGTATATCTTCAGATCGTGGCTGGCGCAGTTCAGTCGGCTTACAATCAAAACAAAAGATCTGCTTGGACAAAAAATGCCTGAGTCTATCTACAAAAAATCAAACAGTGTGCACGCTCAATTACTCAATAAATACATTAGATCGTATTTGTTTGAGTAGATTGAGCTCGTCTAAAGCACCTATTCTTCTTGAAAGTTCTAATTCGATCTTAACAACGGCGCTGCCGTTGGAGGGGGCTTTGTGCGAAAAAACATAACAACTGCGGACCCGGTACCTGCATCCAAATTTCATGATGAATTCACTTGCGCCGAGCCGACTGCTGACGGTAGAGACAGGCCCCTCACCCTTGGCGGCGGGATCATGCGCCTGGCAGCGACCACGGTGACTGTGTCGCCCAGCCCTTTTAAGGGTGACATGAATTTGCCTTGTGACGGGCGGGTCGTTGCGGCCCGCTTTGGCGGCACAATGCATGCAGACACCCATGACACCCATGGACCTGCACGGAAGCTTCCGGCAACGGCAGATCTGAAGGGGTTTCAGATCATGTCTCGGCAGCGCCCCTCTTTTTCCGGCTACGCGGACAGGCGTGCAGCCTAGTCCCGCAGTTGGGATTTAACGAGACGACACCCGCAAGAAGCGGGGCGGTTTGCGCGCTCATGCTGCGCGTGGATAGGGAACTTTTGTTCCCGGCACAAAAAAATAATACCGGCCGCACTTGGCGGCGCGACGGCGATCAAAACAGGAGCGGCTGTGGCGGACCGCACCGAGCAGGACAGGAGGCAGAATATGCAAGTACAGGAGACCGGCGGCTCCGACCATTGGAACCGGGTCAAGAAAAGTCTCAAGGCCGAACTGGGGGACGACGTGTTCTCCAGCTGGTTTGCCCGTGTGGATTTGGAAGAACACGCGGAAGGTACGGTCCGTCTATCCGTCCCGACCCGCTTTCTGAAGCAGTGGATCCAGTCTCACTACAACGAGCGCCTGATCGGTCTGTGGCAACGCGAATGTGAGAACGTACATCGCATCGAACTGACCGTGCGGGGTGCGATCCGCCCTCGTCAGCCGCAGTCAACATCGCAAAAACCCAAACTGGTAAGCCCCTCCGCGTCCAAACCCGCGCTGAGCGACGGGCGCAGCGATATCGGCGTGGATGCCAATCGGGTGACGGCGGCCCAAGCCGCGACCGCGGCCGTTGGCCGGGGTGAAAGCGCGGCCGAAAGCGCCCGGGATGTGTTGCAGGGCGCGTCGCTGGATCCGAAATATACCTTTGAAACGTTCGTGGAAGGTGACTCCAACATGCTGGCCGTTGCTGCTGCGCGGCAGATCGCCAGCGGCGGAAGCGTCACGTTCAACCCCTTGTTTCTTCACGCTTCAGTTGGACTTGGCAAGACGCATCTGATGCAGGCTGTTGCCGCGAAGGTGCGCACTTCCGGCCGCAAGGTTCTGTATTTGACCGCCGAACATTTCATGTACCGGTTTGTCTCCGCGCTGAAGGCTCAATCGGCATTGGCGTTCAAGGATACGCTGCGGACCATCGACCTCCTCCTGATCGATGACATGCAGTTCCTCCACGGCAAACAGGTCCAGCAGGAATTCTGCCATACGCTGAACTCGCTGATCGACGGCGCCCGTCAGGTGATTGTCGCGGCGGATCGCGCTCCGTCCGAGCTGGACAGCCTTGACGACCGTGTCCGCTCGCGTCTGTCCGGCGGGCTCGTGGTCGGTATCCACGAACCGGATTTTGCGCTGCGCCGGAATATTCTCTCGTCACGGGTGGCGTTGGCCCAAGCGAACTATCCAAACTTTGCCGTGCCCGAAGAAGTCCTGGACTATATCGCCCGGCACGTCGCCTCCTCCGGAAGGGATCTGGAAGGGGCACTTAATCGATTGATTGCGCATAATCAGCTCACCAACCAGCCGATCACCCAGGACATGGCGGAACTCACCTTGCGCGACCTCGTTCGCTCGTCCGAGCCGCGCCGCGTCAAGATCGAAGACATCCAGCGGATTGTCTCCAAGCACTACAATGTCACCAAAGCCGATCTGCTGTCGGCTCGCCGGACACGCACGATCGTCCGCCCACGGCAGATTGCCATGTATCTCGCCAAAGTCATGACACCCCGCTCTTTGCCCGAAATCGGCCGGCGGTTCGGCAACCGCGATCACACGACGGTTCTCCACGCCGTTCGCAAGGTCGAGGAACTGGCGCGTGCCGATTATGCGCTGGCCCAGGAAATCGAACTGCTGAAGCGAATGCTGGACGCCTAACCCACGGTTTCACAACCAGGAAAAACTCAGGGGCGTCTGCCAGGGCGCCCCTTGCTTTTCTGCCCCATTAAGGGCAGTGTCAGGCCCCCGCTCCACGCCGGTGGAGCCCATGACGACAAACATCGCCGGCTTCGATTTTACCTTCCTGAAGCCCGGCCTCACGAGTGCGGATCTTGCGAATGAAAGCGACCCTCGAGCGGACAGATCTTCTCAAGTCCCTGACCCATGTTCACAGGGTGGTCGAACGTCGGAATACCATCCCGATCCTGTCGAACGTCCTTTTGCGTGCCCAGGGCGGGGACATTCAGCTCAAGGCCACCGACCTCGATCTCGAGATCGTCGAAACGGTTCCCGCGATGGTCGATGTGCCCGGGGCTACGACAGTCCCCGCGCACATGTTCTACGACATCGTCCGCAAGCTGCCCGATGGCTCCCAGGTCGTTCTGGAAACCACCAGCGACGAGGCGACACTCGAAATCCGGGCAGGCCGGTCGCGCTTCACCCTCCAGATGCTTCCAGAGTCGGACTTCCCCGACTTGACCGCAGGCGATTTCAGCCACGGTTTTTCGCTGACGGCGGGCGATATCCGGAAACTGATCGACACCACACAGTTCGCGATTTCAACCGAGGAGACCCGCTACTATCTGAACGGGATCTACCTGCACACGGTGGATACGCCGGGCGGAACAAAGTTCCGGGCAGTCGCGACGGACGGACATCGGCTGGCTCAAGCCGAAGTGCCCGCACCCAACGGCGCGCAGGGCATGCCGGGCATTATCGTGCCGCGCAAGACAGTGGGTGAACTCCAGAAACTGCTCGAAAACCCGGACAGCGAGGTCAAGATCGAGCTTTCGGAAACCAAGTTCCGGATCACAACCGGGCCGGTCATTCTCACGTCAAAGCTGATCGACGGAACTTTCCCCGACTACGGGCGCGTTATTCCAAAGGCGAACGACAAGGAAATGCGGGTCGACCGTGACGAGTTCAAGGAAGCCGTCGACCGCGTTTCGACGATATCCTCGGAGCGCGGCCGCGCGGTGAAATTGTCCCTCGCCGAAGGGCGGATGGTCCTGACCGTGAACAACCCGGATTCAGGCAGCGCGACCGAGGAAGTGGCCGTTGAATATGCGGCCGATGCCATGGATATCGGTTTCAATTCCCGCTACCTGCTCGATATCGCGAACCAGCTTTCAAGCGATACGGCATTGTTCCGGCTTGCGGATTCAGGGTCTCCGACGTTGATCCAGGACAACACCGTGGACGACTGCCTGTTCGTGCTGATGCCGATGCGGGTATGACCCGGGCTGGCCGCGCGACTGGGATGGCATGGCTTTGGTAAGAGCGTCCCGGATCGATCGGCTGACCCTGACGGGCTTTCGAAACTATGCCAGCCTGGACATTGGTTTTTTGAAGTCGCTCGTGGCGCTTGTCGGCAACAACGGGGCCGGCAAGACGAACATTCTGGAGGCCATTTCCTATCTGACCGCCGGGCGTGGTTTGCGCCGTGCGGCTTTGTCGGACATTGCGCGCCGCGGTGGGGATGGCAGCTGGGCCGTGACGGCTCGGACACGGCAGGATGGTGTGGACGTGGCTCTTGGCACCGGCTTTCAGCCCGGGGAGCCAGGGCGCCGCGTGCGGATCGACCGTGTCGAACAGCGCTCGTCGGAGCCTTTGCTCGACTACATCCGCATCCTATGGCTGATCCCGGCCATGGATGGGTTGTTCACCGGTCCAGGGTCCGACAGGCGCCGGTTTCTCGACCGGCTCACCCTCTCCCTCAATCCAGCCCATGGCCGGCATGTCAGCGCTTTTGAAAAGGCCTTGCGGCAAAGGAACCGGTTGCTTGAGCAAGGCGGAAATCCGGCATTTCTCGACGCTCTGGAAAGCCAGGTGGCCGAATTCGGGACGGCAGTGGCGCTCTCCCGGCGCGAAACGGTCAGCCTGCTGTCGCAAACCCTTGCCGATCAGGATGCTCTCGGCCTCCCCTTTCCGGCCGCCACCGTGGGATTGAGCGGTCCCTTCGAGGATGAAACCAGGCACCTGGCGGCGGCGGATCAAGAGGACCGGTTCCGCAAAGTTCTCAAAGACGGTCGGGGCCGTGACCGGGCGGCCGGACGGACCCTCGCCGGACCGCATCTTTCGGATATGGCCGTCCGCCATATCACCAAGGATATGCCGGCGGCCCAATCCTCGACGGGAGAGCAGAAAGCCCTTCTCATCGGACTGATCCTTGCCCATGCCAACCTTACCGCCTCGGTCACCGGCATGACGCCAATCCTCTTGCTCGACGAAGTGGCGGCTCATCTGGACCCCAACCGCAGAAGCGCCTTGTTTTCCCGGCTTCACGCGCTTGGATGCCAGGTGTTCATGACCGGCACCGACGAGGCGCTATTCGAAACCCTGCCCGCCACCGGCGAAATCTTTGCCATTGAAGAAAACGCGGCGCGGCCGATCCCGGCCGGCCACCCTTAAATTGGCCGGATTTCTATGGTTTTCCACCGATCAGGGTGGTTGGCGCCATCGGATGATCCAGCGCTGTTGAA
The DNA here is from genome assembly GCF_008711285.1 of Roseibium aquae. Taxonomy (GTDB): domain Bacteria; phylum Pseudomonadota; class Alphaproteobacteria; order Rhizobiales; family Stappiaceae; genus Roseibium; species Roseibium aquae. The sequence goes on along the minus strand of NZ_VXDC01000005.1, from coordinate 54,581 downwards.
CGACCCAAACAACCCCGTATAACGGGGTATCTATTCTCAAGATGACCGGTGACTGATTCGCATGAGCGATACTCCAAATCCCGACGCTGTTTCCCCCGAAGCCCAAGGCCAGAATAGCGATTATGGAGCCGACTCCATCAAGGTGCTCAAGGGTCTAGACGCTGTCCGCAAACGGCCGGGAATGTATATCGGCGACACGGATGATGGGTCTGGCCTTCATCACATGGTCTATGAGGTGGTGGACAACGCGATCGACGAAGCGCTGGCGGGACACGCCGACCTGGTCACTGTCACATTGAACGCGGACGGATCCGTCACTGTCACAGACAACGGGCGCGGGATCCCGACCGATGTCCACCAGGAGGAAGGGGTGTCCGCCGCCGAGGTCATCATGACCCAGCTCCACGCTGGCGGCAAATTCGACCAGAACTCCTACAAGGTGTCCGGCGGTCTGCACGGCGTGGGCGTTTCGGTCGTGAATGCCCTGTCGACCCGGCTTGAACTGCGGATCTGGCGGAACAATCAGGAACACCGGATGGTCTTCGCCCATGGCGAAGCCCAGGCTCCGCTGGAAATTGTGGGGCCGGCGAACGGACGCAAGGGAACCGAGGTGACGTTCCTGCCCTCGCCGAAAACCTTCACGAAAACCGACTTCGATCTCCCGACGCTCGAGCACCGTCTTCGGGAGCTGGCCTTCCTGAACTCGGGTGTCCGGATCGTGCTGACCGACAAGCGCGGCGTCGAGGCCGTGGTTGAAGAACTGTTCTATGAAGGCGGCCTGGAAGCTTTCGTGCGCTATCTCGACCGGGCCAAACATCCTTTGATTGATGCGCCGATCACAGTTCGCGCCGAGCGCGACGGGATTACGGTCGAGGCATCGATGTGGTGGAACGACAGCTATCACGAAAACGTCCTTTGTTTCACCAACAACATTCCTCAACGTGACGGCGGAACCCATCTGGCCGGCTTTCGCGCAGCGCTGACCCGGCAGGTCACCGGCTATGCGGAAAGCGCCGGCCTTTTGAAGAAAGAAAAAGTGTCCCTGACCGGCGACGATTGCAGGGAGGGGCTGACCTGCGTGCTATCGGTGAAAGTTCCCGATCCGAAATTCTCGTCGCAGACAAAAGACAAGCTCGTCTCTTCCGAAGTTCGGCCGGTGGTTGAAAATCTCATTTCGCAAGCCCTGAACGACTGGCTGGAAGAAAACCCCACGCCGGCCCGCGCGGTCGTGTCCAAGGTTGTCGAGGCCGCTTCGGCCCGCGAAGCCGCTCGAAAAGCCCGCGAACTGACACGGCGGAAGGGCGCTCTCGACGTGGCATCCTTGCCAGGAAAGCTGGCCGACTGTCAGGAACGCGACGCCTCCAAAGCGGAATTGTTCCTGGTCGAGGGTGATTCCGCTGGCGGATCCGCCAAACAGGGCCGGCACCGAGAAAACCAGGCGGTTCTTCCCTTGCGCGGCAAGATCCTGAACGTGGAGCGCGCGCGTTTCGACAAGATGCTGTCCTCGAATGAAATCGGCACGCTGATCACAGCGCTGGGAACCGGGATCGGCAAGGAAGAGTTCAATATCGAAAAGCTGCGTTATCACAAAATCATCGTGATGACGGACGCCGATGTCGATGGTGCCCACATCCGGACCCTGCTTCTCACCTTCTTCTTCCGGCAGATGCCGGAGCTGATCGAGAAAGGATACATCTACATTGCCCAGCCGCCGCTTTATAAGGTCAAACGGGGACAATCCGAGCAGTATCTCAAGGATCAGGCAGCCCTTGAAAACTATCTCATCTCGACCGGGCTAGAGGACGCGTCCTTGACGCTGGCAAGCGGCGAAGTGCGCACCGGGCAGGACTTGAGAGCGGTCGCGGACACCGCGCAGACCATCTGCGCGATCTTCGACGGGCTGCACTCACGCTACAGCCGGGCCGTTGTGGAACAGGCCGCGATCGCGGGCGCGTTGAGCCCGGAAATCCTCGACGACCGCCAGAAGGCCGAGGACGCAGCCGCCTATATCGCCCGCCGGCTGGACATTCTGGCCGATGAGTTCGAACGCGGCTGGACCGGAGAGGCCCGTGATGACGGGAGCCTGATTTTCAAACGGACCGTGCGCGGGGTCGAAGAGGCCGCGATCATCGATGCGGCCCTTCTGAGCTCCTCGGATGCGCGCCGGCTCGATGCCTATAGCCCGCACCTGCAGGAAGTTTATGGCAAGGCGGCCATCTTGCGCCGGAAGGATACGCAGAGCGAAGTCCGCGGGCCTCGTGCGTTGCTCGAGCACATCTTCACCTTTGGCCACAAGGGCATTTCCATGCAACGCTACAAGGGGCTTGGCGAGATGAACCCCGAGCAGCTTTGGGAAACGACACTCGACCCCAACGCCAGGTCGCTTTTGCAGGTGAAAGTGCGCGAAGCGGACGATGCGGACGATATCTTCACGAAACTGATGGGCGATGAAGTCGAGCCGCGAAGGGAGTTCATTCAGGCCAACGCCCTGAGTGTCGCAAATCTGGATATCTGAACCGCGTTTCCGCCGCGAAGATCGGGGCGTCCACCATCCCTGGCCAGAGCTCGCAGATCCGGATTGTCTTTGTTCTATCTATCTTGGCGGGCCGGCGCGCACGGCCAGGCCTGAGGTCGGCCGTAATGATATCCTTGGGCCGCTGCGATCTTCATGGTCTTCAGCAGAGCCGCCGCGTCGGCCGATTCCACATGCTTGGCGATCACGCGACTGCCAAGGTCGTCAAGTGCGTTGGCAAGCACATCTAACAATTGCGCTTTCACCTCATCGGACTCAATGCCCCGCACAAGACCGGCATCAAGCTTGATCCAGTCCGGCCTGATACGGGCGACCCGGGCCAGCAAGGGCCAATTGCCGCTAAAATCATCGATCGCCGTTTGACATCCGAACCCCTTGATAAAATGAAAAAAAGACTCGACCGTAGATGGCTCTCGCAAGAAATCCCGTTCCGATATCTCCAAACAAAGGCGTGAGGCGAGCAGCGGGTTCATCCGGAGACGGTAGGCAAGCACGCGCCGGAATACCGGATCTGCCGCGGATAGCACCGAAACGTTGACGGTCAGCCATCGCCGGCCCGTTCGTTCGCTGGCCGCGTCCATGACCTGATCCAATGTCCAGCTGTCGACTTGGGCGATGTAACCATCCCGTTCGGCGGCAGACACAAGCGACCGCGCCGAATACTCCTCCTGCTCCTGCTCGCCGCCGATCCGCAGCAGGATTTCTTCGCCGCAGATATCGTTCCGCTTCAGGCACACAACGGGCAAACAATAAAGAGCCAGATCACCCGTTTGGAAGTGGGAAGATTCAATTGGCCGGTGGGTGACTTCCCGCGCCTGGTTGGGCAATTGCTGGCTGTCAACCGTGATGACATGCGCTGTGCGTCCGCCCAGACGTTTGCCTTTCAAACACGCGGCATCCGCAAGTTTGAGTATTTGAGCCAAGTCGACATTTTCGACCTCTTGCCGCCGGTCGAGATAGGCCGCTCCGACGGAGGCCCCGATGGTGAAAACGCGGCTTCCGACCTCAACCCGGATCCGGTCGAGCCCATCCAGGATCTCACTGGCCCTTCTGGTGACTTCGGCCTTGCTTTTGACCGAGAGCGCAAGTGCGAATTCATCGCCGCCAATCCGAGCCGCGATTTCCCCGGGGCCAGCTATGTGGCGCAGACAAGCCGCGACTTTCAACAGCATCGTATCGCCAGCTTCATGACCTCCGATGTCATTTACCTTCTTGAATTCATCCAGATCTATATAAAGAACCGCCAGATCCCGGCTGGACCTGGGGCGATCGGCGGAAGACAGCGCTCTTTTCAAGAACCGCAAAAAGGCCCTCCGGTTCGCAAGTTCCGTCAAGGAGTCGAGAGCGGCGAGACGACGGTTTTCCTCGATCTCGACCGGGCAAGGCACCTCTCCCCTGGCAATCGCCATGACGGGGCGCGGCTCTTCGCCCGGAGACCCGAAGGGAACGAGACGAACCTCCCAAACGAGCGTCGGGCCTTCTTCCATGTCCGTGTTCGGTTCGACGGGGGCCATGTGGAGGATCGCAAGATCGCCCGCCCGGCTGCGGATGAGGCACTGCTCCACCTCGGCGAAGGGCACGCGCCCTCCTGTCTCCCTCTGCAGCATTTTCCAAACCGTTTCGGCGCAATTTGTCCCGCCGATGAAAATTGCCTTGTCCGGGAAATGGCCAAGCCAAGCCGCTTCGTGGCCGCCAGGGGTTATCGCGGGCAGGCGCGGCGGCCGGTCTTCGACCGCACCATCAAACTGGATCAGAACATGAGCCTGCTCAGCGCCGTGAAAGCGAAGGGGCGTAAGGCTTGCCCCTTTGGCGAACAGGCAAACGCCTTCATGGAAAAGCGGCCTATCGAACGAAGATAGGACGCCAGCCCTGGCGGCCCTGAAGACCGGCTCGATTTCCTCCCAGCTTTTGCCGGCGAAAACGGATTTCAAGGGATCGCCCGGCCGCAGCGCACTTACCTGCGAAAACCTCGCGTTCATGACCTTGATGGAAGCGTCCGGCGCGACCAGGACCGCCGGCTCCGGCAAATGCTCGATCAAGGTCACATAGTAGTCCGGAACGGGTTGGCCCGGGCGGCATGCCACGCCTGCGTTCTCGTCAACATCACGCACTGACCGCTGACTGTTGCGCAACAGACCATCCCCTTCGTCAATTTGACCGATTTTCAAAGACGCCTAACGAAAACAGAAAACGTCCGGTGTACTGAGTAAGGGATAACACGGTATCTGCGTGAAATTTTCATTTGTGAATTCTACCCACAGCTCTTGAAAACTTTCTGGTTAACAAAGTCTTAATTGGAATATATAATTTTACTTAATACGTTTGTAGCTCTGCTTTTCGCTTTTCAATCAGCGCTGTAAACATGAGACGAGATCGGATCTTCGCATCGCAGGGTAACCGCACCGTTGAGAGCCAGGAAAACCATCAGCAGCTTGAACCACAGCCATCACACATTCGGCCGTCACATGCGCAGGCTGGCCGCGGCTATCTTGCTCATGGGCAGCACCCATCCGGCCAGCGCCGCAAGCGACGGCGCATTTCGCGAATGCGGGCTGGCGTCCTGGTACAATTTGCGCGGCGTCACGGCCAGCGGCACCCGCGCCGACCCGTCCACGCTGACGGCCGCGCACCGCAGCCTGCCCTTTGGAACCCGGGTTACGGTTCGGGACTTGGCCACCGACAAGACCGTCGTGGTCACAATCGATGACCGGGGCCCGTTCGTGCGCAATCGCATCATCGATGTCTCGGAAGCGGCGGCACGCGAGCTTGGCTTTCTGGCAAAAGGCGTGACCCGCGTCGAAATCTCGGCCGCCGGGGACACAGGCCGCACTGAAATCATGTTTCCATGCGAGGGCTGAGAAGGAGCCACAAAATTGGCGCTCAAACCAGGGCTGGACGCCTGCTTCGGGTTGCGCTGAAACTGATTTCACAATTCATTAAGCATGAAAACCGATCAGTCCACCTGTCGTGAATCACAAATTATAATATTTAACGGTAATGACAAATTCGAAATCGCGCAGTAGGATCCCGGCGTGGTCGATGGGGCCACGTGCACAGTAACTTATCCGCGCGATCCCAAAATGGGTCGCGCGTTTTTTTTGAGTTGCGAAAACGGTCACGTCGGACCGGGAACCGGCCAGCCAGGCTGTTTTTGATGCTGGGCGGTCCTTGCCGGGCTCTTTTCAACGTGATGTGTTTCACGCCCGCTCTTCGCCTAAGCCTCCCCCTTAGAACACCACCACCCCTACGGCCCCGCCTTGGAAACGCCCGCCCCACCGCGCTTGAAATCCCTTCCTGCCCGGCCTGCGGGTCCGGCCGCGGGATTACGGTAATCTCCCGCTGATTAACGATCGGAATAACCAGAGACTGGCGGCCAAGGGGTCACTTTTTCCGCCGCCCCGTGCGCTGACCGCGGCCCGGCCTTCAAACCCGCAGGCTGTTGTCGAGGCGCGTCAGAAAGGCCTCCGCGGTGCGAAGATACTCGGCTTGCCGCTCGCCCCCCATTTTCTCCCAGGTCCGGTAGACCTGCGCCAAGCGCGGATTGGCTCGCAGCTTGGTCGCGTTGCGGTCCAGAAAATGCCAGTAAAGGGAGTTGAACGGACAGGCGTCCGGTCCCGTCTTGGTTTTCACATCGTACCGGCAGGACGCACAGTAATCCGACATTTTGTGAATGTAGTTGCCGCCCGAGACATAGGGTTTGGAGCCCAGGAGGCCGCCATCGGCGAACTGGCTCATGCCGAGCGTATTCGGCAACTCGACCCATTCATAGGCATCGGCGTAAACGCTCAGATACCACTCGTGAACCGCCTTGGGGGCGATCCCGGCCAGTAAAGCGAAATTCCCCGTCACCATGAGCCGCTGGATATGATGGGCATAGGCTTCGTCCCGGGTCTGGCCGACCGCCTCCGCGAGGCAGAGCATGTCGCTTTCGCCAGTCCAATAGAAATCGGGAAGCGGACGGTCTGCTCCGAAAAAATTGCTCTCGGCGTAGTCCGGCATCTTGAGCCAGTAAATACCGCGCACATACTCCCGCCATCCGAGGATTTGGCGGATGAAACCCTCGACCGCGTTCAAGGGGGCATGGCCGCGGATATAGGCGTCCTCCGCTTTCCGGCACAGGTCCAATGGATCGAGCAGGCCGGCATTCAGATAAAGTGAAATGACCGAGTGATACAGAAATTTTTCGCCGCGCAGCATGGCGTCCTGATAGTCCCCGAAGCGCGGCAAAGCGGTCTTGCAAAAATGATCGAAAGCCATCCGGGCCTGGTCCGGCGTCACGGCGAACCAGAACGGCTGCAAATCGCCGAAATGACCTGAAAAGCGCGCCTCGACCAGATCCAGAACCGTCCGCGTAAGGGGATCCGGGTCGAAGCGCAGGGGGGCGGGCATGAAAAGATCGGCCCGTGCCGGTTTGCGGTTGTCCGCATCAAAGTTCCACTTGCCGCCAGCCGGTTGCCCGTCTTCCATCAAGAGGCCGGTCTTCTTCCGCATCTCCCGGTAAAAATACTCCATGCGCAGCTGTTTGCGGCCCTCCGCCCAGCTGGCGAATTCCGCGCGCGAACACACGAACCGTTTGTCCGGGCGGACCTCCAGAGGCCGGCCGAGCGCCGCGCGGGATGTGTTGATCACCTGCTGAACCCGCCATTCTCCCGGTTCGGTCATAATCACCTTGTCCGCTTTCAAGGCGTGACAGGCCCGCGCCAGTTCGCCGGACAAGGACCTGCTGTTTCCGGCGTCGTCCAGCTTGGAATAGGTGACCTCGAAGCCCTTGGCACGCAGCGCGTCCGCAAAATGACGCATGGCCGCGAACACAAACGCGATCTTCTTCTTGTGATGCGGCACATAGGTGGCCTCATCCGCCACCTCGGCCATCAGGATGTGATCCCGGTCCGGGTCCGCGCCCTCCAGGGACGTGATGCCGAAGGAAAGCTGGTCACCGAGAATGAAGATCAGATTGCGCAAGGGGACGGGTCCTTTTTGTCAAGTGGATGGCCCCTCTACGCAGGACACGGGGGGCGGTATCACATTCAAAGGACAAATTGGCCGGCGCAGGCCTGGCCCTGATCCAACGCTGCGGGAAAACGCCGCCGCGCGAAGCGCAAAACAACCCCGGGCCTCAAAAAGGCCATTGCCCGATCCCGTATGATCAGATATCAGGACGTCTTGACGCTGCTGCGCATCATTTGCGCGGCCCCGCACCCGTAGCTCAGCTGGATAGAGCGCTGCCCTCCGAAGGCAGAGGTCACAGGTTCGAATCCTGTCGGGTGCGCCATTTCATCTCGGTCCATTCTCGTCACATGGTTCACATTTGATGCCGGAGAGAAAGTTATCGGTTTCTCTGGATCGGGTGACGTGTTCCGCGAAAGCACCGCAGGTCACCCGCAGGTCGCGTTGCATCGGTGAGCCGGGGCGCTTCCCGTCGGGCGCATTCTGGCTTGGCTAGCTCAGAAGCTCGGGCAGAATGGTGCGCATGGCCGATTGAAACTCTCCCTGCCGTCCATTGCCCGGAAAGGGAACCACGTGCAGGCTGCAGGCCGTTCCGGAGACCGCGATCGCCGTTTGAACCGGGGCCGCGATGGCTTTCATGAAGGCGACCACGCGCGGCGCCTTGTAGTCTTTCAACCGCCGTGCGAGCGAGGGAATGCCGGCGGCATGGCTGGCCCGCCGCTCTGATCTGGATAGCCAGTTCACCGGGTCCAGCACCAGATCATCCAGATAGAACCCGGCTTGCCGGAACGCTTCGACAAAGGACGGACTTTCGCCGATATGCGGAGCGAGAGCTCGGCGAAGCTGGCTGTGAACCTGGCCGGTCTGCTTGTAAAAGAACGCACCCCCTGCCGGCGCGCTCTCCCCGAGAAAAAGCACCTTGATCATCGCCGGCCGATATCTTGCCCTCAATGGCTCGACGTCTTCCTGCGTCATGGCGTGCCCCATCCTTCCTGATGACACCTTAAACAAGCGCAGGACCGTCCGGGGGCCGGCGGCAGCGGGTCAAAACACCGCATGGTCGCGCAAATCGGCGGCTGTTTCCCCGCTGATCAACCGCCGATAATGATCCTCCAGGGTCCGGGACCCGAAGCCGGGTGTCAGATCCGCATCGTAACAGCCCCTCGCCTCGTTCCAAACAAGCATCGATTCGGTGGCGTAATAGAGCCCGATCCGGGCGAGTTCGGCCTTGGCCCGCAGGGCGCCATGGACCCGGCCCGCCGCGCCCAGACCGGCGCAAATCGTCCGCAGCAGCGCGACGGGAACCCGCCGGGTGGCCACCGGGCGGTCCAGCAGCGCAAACAGCATCTCGGCCTGCTCCAAGGGCGTGATCGCCGGGCCGGGCCCGCCGATGGGCAGGGTGCGGTTGTAGCGATCCGGATCCTCAAGGCAGTCGGCAAGATAAACAGCCAGATCCTCGTCGCCGATCGGCTTGCATGCCGTCAGCCGGCCATCGCCAAAGACAAGGAACGGCTTTCCCGCCTTGACGCGCTCCACCTGGCCCGAGAGGGATTTGAAAAATGCGGTGGGACGGACGATGGAATGGGTCACCTCCGACTGGCGCAAGTCCTGTTCAAAGGCCAGCTTGGCACGCTGAAAGGCAAGGCGCGGGCGCTGAACGCAAATTGCGGACAGAAGAACGAAATGTTCGACACCCAGGACCCCGGCTTGCATCAAAAGATCCCGGTGCACCTGATAGTCTATGGCCCAGGCATCGTCCGGCACACCCGTTCGCGAAGCAAGGCAGGACAGGATCGCATCGAACCGGAGCCCGGAAAGCTGGCGCTTGACCAGGCCATCGATGTCGAGCAGATCCGCGTAAACACACCGTAGCCGCCCGTCTCCTGCCGGACGCGGCGCACTGCCGTTTGGCGTGCCGGGGCGGACAAGCGCGGTCACGTCATATCCGCGGCTTATCAGTTCGCCCAGCGCGGCGCGGCCGATGGTACCGGTCGCCCCCAGCAGCAGGATGCGGCGGGGGGTGTCCGCTCGTTTTTCGATCCCGGGACCGGTTGCCATGGTCATCCGCCGTTCGGCCTCGCTTGTTGCAGCGTCAAGGGGGCAGTTGGCTGCCGCCCGCCCGGCGCCCAAACGCACGCCTTGAAGTCTATGACACTTTTTTGCCCTCTCACAACCGGATCGTGCCACCGGCAGCGGGGAGGATTTGTGATGGCCGCAAAACACCTTACGGTGTGATGCGTATTGTCAGGACTGGCGGTGTTCCCCAATCTCAAAGTCCCAATCGAACCAGGGGAACAGGCATGCCGAGCGAAATGAAAGCCGCCGTTGTGCGCGAATTTGGAAAGCCGTTGGATGTGTCGGCGGTGATCCGGCCAACCGTCGCGCCGGGGAAAATCGTCGTGAAAATCACGGCAAGCGGCGTCTGTCATACAGACCTGCACGCCGCGGAGGGCGATTGGCCGGTCAAGCCGAAACCGCCTTTCATCCCGGGCCACGAGGGCGTGGGCTTTGTGTGCGAAGTGGGTGAAGGCGTCACCTCCGTCAAGGAAGGGGACCGGGTCGGCATTCCCTGGCTTCACACCGCCTGTGGCCACTGCCGGCACTGCGTCGGAGGCTGGGAAACCCTGTGCCACGACCAGCAAAACACCGGCTACAGCGTCAACGGGGGGTTCGCCGAGTACGTTCTGGCCGATCCCAATTACGTCGGCCACCTTCCGGACAAACTGGATTTCGCACCGGCGGCGCCGATTCTGTGCGCCGGGGTAACCGTTTACAAGGGCTTGAAGGAAACCGACACGAAACCGGGCGACACCGTGGTGATTGTCGGAATCGGCGGACTTGGGCACCTTGCGGTTCAATACGCCAAGGCCATGGGGCGCCATGTCATTGCGGTGGACATATCGGAAAGCAAGCTCAATCTGGCGGCCAAGCTGGGCGCGGACATGACCATCAACGCCGCCGAGGTGGACCCTGTCGCCGAGGTCCAGAAGGGGGGCGGCGCGGAAGGCGCCCTTGTCACCGCGGTGTCCACCAAGTCCTTCTCGCAGGCCTTTGGCATGCTGGCCCGCCATGGAACCATGTCATTGGTCGGCCTGCCGCCGGGCGATTTTCCGCTGCCGATCTTCGAAACGGTGTTGACCCGCAAAACCATCCGTGGATCGATCGTCGGGACGCGCAACGATCTCAGCGAAGCCCTGCAATTTGCCGCGGACGGCGCAGTGGCATCCACCTACACGGAAGACAGTCTCGACAACATCAACGCGATCTTCGACAAGATGCGGGCCGGCGAGATCGACGGCCGGATTGTCATGTCCTTGTGACACAGACCTGTCCGGGCGGCGGTCCTCGCTGCCGCCCGTCCCGTCAATCCGTGATTTTGATGTCCGCCATGAGATCGCCCGCCGTTTCTTCAAGCGCGGCGCTCACGGCAGCGGCCGTCACACCTTCCGGCAGTCTCAATTCGGCCCGCGCCGTGAACAGTCGTTCGCCTTGCATGGAGCCCGCCGCGACAGAAGTCTCGAGCGTTTCAATGCTGATCCCAAGGCCGGTCAGAACCTGCGTAACGTCCCGCAAGATGCCCGGGTGGTCTTGGCAGACAACCTCAAGGCTTGCCGATATGCCGGCCACCTCTTCCGCGGCCTGAGGCTCCGAGCGCAGCGTGATCGCGATGCCGTCGGCAATGAGCCGGTCGAAATGCTGGTGCAAGTCGCCAAGGCGTCCGGCCGGTATCTCGATACTCACGATCCCGGCAAATTCACCTCCAAGGCGGGACATTGAACTGTCCACCCAATTCCCGCCCGATTCGGCAATTGCGTCTGCGAGCCGCTCAACCAGACCGGGACGATCGGTCGCAATCACGGTAAAAACCAGATGATGCTCACCCATCATGGCAGGCCCGCCTTGCCGGCTCCGGCGCACTTGGGGCGCGGGCCACCCTTGTCGATTGATCCCTTTTTAAAATCATTGGTCTAAGGCCTTTTTCTTGCTTCTTCAAAACACTATCCAACTTTTGCCTGGCCCAGAATTGCAATGCCGGTTCACAAATGCAAACGAATTGGCCCCGACCCCCAGCAAAACCGGACCGCTCGGCCGCGCTTGCCGCCACGGCCCGCCAGCGACGAAAAATGCGCGGTCAACGGTTGCCGTCTGATCTGGCATGACTATCCTGCCGCTCAAGCAGCAATCACGCCCGGATCATCCATGCTGAAAGCGACCGAGAACACGCCCACGAAACCTGCGTCTTGGAGCAAAGCCATCGAACGCCCCTGGGTGTTCGCTGGCGTCGTCGTACTTGGCCTTGCCCTTCTTCCGGTCGCGGTCTGGTTCGACCTGCGCACCATATCCGACGCGTCCTTGCGGGTTCAGGCCGAAGACCTGGACAAGGCACTCGCGGAAATCCGGGACTACTATGCGCGCAACGTGGTCGGCCGCGCCCTCGCCGCCGACGGCACCGTGACCGCGACGCACGCCTATATGGAAACCGAAGGGGGCATTCCCATCCCGGCCACCTTGTCGATCGAATTGGGGGACGTGATCGGAAGTCAATCCGGATCGCTGAATTACCGCTTTGTCTCGGATTACCCCTTCACAAACCGGGCGTCGCATAATCTGAGCGCGTTCGAGAAAAACGCGCTGGCCGATTTTCGAGCGTCTCCCGACGAAAACAGCATCAAAACCTCATATGAAGGGTCGATTTTTGATCGCAGGATTGAAATCGCATCTCCGGTCCTGATGGGCGAGGCCTGTGTCGCATGCCACAACACCCACCCCGAAAGCCCGAAGACGGATTGGTCCGCAGGGGATGTCCGGGGCCTTCAGACCATCACCGTTTCCCAGCCGATTTCCAACAACCTCTTCGCCTTCAAATACCTCATGCTGTATTTCGCGGGCGCTGGTGCCTTCGGGGCCACATTTGCCGGGCTTCAGTGGCGCCAGGCCCGCCGGTTCGCTGTGATGAATTCGGATCTGGAAAAAGCCAACGGCGAGATTGTCCACCTGAACCGCCAGCTGGCTTCGGAAAACCTGCGGCTGGGCGCGGAGATCGAAGTGGCCCGCCAGATCCAGATGATGGTTCTTCCGACCAAGGATGAATTGGGCGGCCTGCAGCATCTGGAAATCGCAGCTTTCATGGAACCGGCCGATGAGGTGGGCGGTGACTATTACGACGTCCTGCAGCTCAACGGCCGGGTCAAGGTGGGTATCGGCGACGTGACGGGCCATGGCCTGGAAAGCGGTGTCTTGATGCTCATGGTGCAATCCGTCGCAACGGCCTTGCAGGAGCAGGGAATAAATGATCCGAAACAATTCCTGATCGCGTTGAACGGCGCCATTTGCCGCAACATCCGGCGCACAGGAACCGACAAGCATCTGACCTTGTCGTTCCTGGATTTCGATGCAGACAAAATCACGCTTTCAGGGCAGCACGAAGACTTGATTGTTCTGCGCTCCGACGGTGGCTGCGAGATTGTCGACACGATGGATCTCGGGCTTCCGATCGGCCTCGAAGCCGACATCGAGACCTTCGTTGCAACGCATTCCATCGCCTTTGGAACAGGCGATATGGTGGTTCTGTATACGGATGGCGTGACGGAAGCCGAAAGCCCGGCGGGTGACCTTTACGGTCTGGAGCGGCTGGTCGAAAGCGCCAAACGTCGTCGCGCTCATGAGGTCTCAGTCATGCTCGAGCATATGCTGACGGACTTGAAAACGCATATCGGCACGCAAACCATCCATGACGACATCACGCTTCTTGTCATCCGGCACCGTTGACCAATCGGCACCATTCGTCCCCGGGGCCGCGTTGCCACTGACGTCTGTCAAGGGCGCAGCTTCACCGAAAACGCATCGTTAGGTGCGCAACGCTGCGAAGGATCGAAAAAACGCAGCAGGGTTTAAAGAAAGGCCAACGATCCTTCGAGACGGTCCTGCAACCTTCTCCCGATGAGGTGTAAACTGGCTTTGCCATCAGGGCGCGGCCGAAGGCCGCGTCCCGACGGTCGCAATGCGGGGTCAAGCGAACGCTTTGCGCAAAAGCGGGACCCGTTTCACGATGAGATAGTCCATGGTCAGAACAGTTAGCAAGGTGATCCCCACCAGAGGGAATGCCAGCGACAGGAGGAGCATGACGATCATCGCGCCGCGCCAATGCGGAAGGTGCTCCGGGGTCTTCGGCGCGAAGACGCGCAAGGCGCCGCCCTTGGGCCGGCGGAGCCACCACATCACCAGACCGCTGACACTCAAGAAGATCACCCCGAGGCAGACGATGGTGTTGAGAACCAGGTTCCAAAGGCCCATCAGCCCCATGTGGAACGGGATGCCCACGGCCATGGATTTGCCGGCAAGCGAGTAGTCCGCGAACCGGACATCCGCCAGGATCTGGCCCGAGAACCGGTCAATATGGACGGTGCGGTCGCCGAATGGGTTTTCGGCGTCCGAACTCATTGTGTCCTGATTGATGGTCCAAACACCGGTTTGCCCACGTGGATACGCGATCCGGTAACGCCCATCTAGACCAAGACGAACCGCGAGATCAGCGACCGCGTCAATGGTGACCGGAACGCCGGGTTGCGTGCCGGCGGCGCCTGCCGACGAGCCGGATGCCGGCATCGGCGTTTGTTCCAGCGCCCACGGGACATCCGACAGGTTTCCATGGTTCATGCTGGCATGGGTGTCGTCTGACAATGGAACGTTGTCCCACTTCTCTGCTGGAAAGGTGCTCCAGGCCTGAACCAGCTTCGCGCCCCAGACCCCCGTCCAGGCCATCCCCGTGATCAGGAACAGGACAAGAAAGACCGACAGCCAGACCCCAACGGACATATGCAGGCTTTTCCAGAATTGGCGGCCGGATGCCGCAAGGTCCGGAACGAGAACGGACAGGGCGCCTCGATCGCGGGGCCACCAAAGGTAAAGCCCTGTCACCAAGAGGATGAAGCCGAACCCGGCCGCGATTTCGAGCAAGCGATCTCCGGTCGTGCCGATCAACAGGTCGCTATGAAGACCGTCGGCAAAATCGTACCAGCCGCTTCTGCGAATCCAGGTGTCGACAACGGCACCCGTATACGGGTCGACCGCCACCATTGTTTGCGTGTCGCCGTTGCGGATCCGAAACACGGATACGTTGTCGTCGGCCCGTGGCTTGAGCCATTCGACTATGGCCCCGCCGGGGACGGCCCCCACGGCGGCATCTGCCTGGACCGAAACGGGCAGGACTTGAGCATTCTGGGCGACGGGAATGGTGATCTTCTCGCCGTCCCTGCCACCGAAATATCCGATGAACATCATCATCATGCCGGTTACGGCCAGAAGGATGAAAAACGGAGCGACAAAAAGCCCGGCATAAAAGTGCCAGCGCCACGCGGCGCGGTAAAACTGATCGGTTGCGGTGACCTTTGGTGGTGCACCGGCGACTTGCTGCGTCATGATTCTCTCCAAACGCGTCACGACCGAACCAGGGTGGTTCGGCAAGGTGTGTCGTTTTCAACAAATGTGCGGATGTCAGGAGAAAGGAGGTGGCCCGCGGGCGTTTCGCAGTCCGAGTTGGCCCGGAGTCAGCGCATGGTCGAACCTGGCCGTCCAGAGCTCAGGTCCCCTTAGCGGATGCACGACCGCCGTTTGCACCCAAAGCTGCACATAGGCGGCGGTGAAAGCAAATGCACAAACGTTGGACGCGCGCTCGTTTTCCGGCAGCGGGTCATCGGGAAGGTGCTTGCCCTCGGCATCGTAGCGAATGACCTGGGGACCGTCCGCGGTACAGATGGTGATCGTCCAGGTTCCATCGGCATGAACCGCCGGCATGAAGCCGGATGGAATCAAGGCGGCGAACAACATGGCCGGCAGCAGAATTGCCGCAACCATCCGCCTGATTTGAGCTTTTTTCAAAGACACCAATCGCCCGCCCCCATTGTTAAAAGCACCTATCTTTTTCCCGAGGCGGAGGCAATTCTTATCTTTCGATTTCCCGGCTTGCCCTTCGTCCGGCTTCCGCCAATGCGAGGAGCGGGCCGAAGCTTCCAGGCGAATTCGGCCCCGCAAGCAGAGCCGTAGGCACGCATTTTCCGCCGTTTCAAGCGGTTTGGCTCCTGCCGTTTCACGCCTTCGATCATGTCGCTTTCAGGCTTGATCCGCTTATCCCGCTCTTCTACGGTGCGCCGACTTGGACGGCGTCCCAACAGGGGACTGAAAGCGATTCCGGCAAGCGGTCGACCCAAACCGGGGATGCGCGCCGGAGCTGTCATTGGTTTTTCTGGCGCGCTTCACTCTATCGCCGGACGGCCCGCTTTCATTCCTTTCGGGCCGCCCTTTTTGGACACGTTCAACCTGTTTGAAGGGGGAGAGACCTTTGAAATATCCAATTCAGATTGCGGCCATCGGCACGGGATTTCTGCCCGGTGCCGCCCTTGCCCATCCGGGCCACCTGGGTGAATTGGCCGGGCATTCCCATTGGCTTGGCGCGGCCGCGTTGTTCGGTGCCGCCGCTGTGGCCGGGGTCCTGGCCATGAAGCGCCGCAAGAAAACAAGAAATCCGTCCTCTCCGGAAGAACAGCCGGAAACCCGCGTCGAGGATCAAAAGACCGGGGCAGCCATATGAGCGAAAAACTCGGTCTGATGATCTGCGGCCATGGCAGCCGCAACCGCGGCGCCGTCAAGCAGTTCGCCCAACTCGCAGAAGGCCTGCGGTCCCGCTTTCCGGACTGGCCGGTGGAATATGGCTATCTCGAGTTCGCCAACCCGGTGATCAAGGACGGACTGGACAAACTCCGCGACCAGGGCTGCACCCATGTGCTGGCCGTTCCCGGAATGCTGTTCGCGGCCGGCCATGCGAAGAATGACATTCCCTCGGTTCTCAACACCTACCAGGCGCAGAACCCGGGCATGAAGATTTCCTACGGCCGGGAACTTGCCGTCGACATGCGCATGGTGCGCGCGGCGGCCGCCCGCATTCAGGAAGCGATTGACGCTGCCGAAACGGAGGTGCCAGCGCATGAAACGCTTCTGATGGTCGTCGGCCGCGGTGCGTCGGACCCGGACGCCAATTCGAACGTGACCAAGATCATGCGCCTTCTTTGGGAAGGCTTCGGTTTCGGCTGGGCAGAGACGTCGTATTCGGGCGTCACCTTCCCGCTGGTTGCCCCGGGTCTCGAGCATGCGGCCAAGCTTGGCTACAAGCGCATCATCGTTTTTCCCTATTTCCTCTTCACCGGCGTTCTCGTCCAGCGGATCTACACGGCAACCGACACGGTGGCCGAGGCCCATCCGGAGATCGAGTTCCTGAAAGCCGGCTATCTGAACGACCATCCGCAGGTCATCGACACGATGGCCGACCGGGTGCAGGAAATCCTTCAGGGCCAGAACCTGATGAACTGCCAGATGTGCAAGTACCGGGAACAGGTGCTTGGCTTCGAGGCGGAAGTCGGGCTCGCCCAGGAAAGCCATCACCATCATGTGGAGGGCCTCGGCGCGGAAGCAGAATGCAAACTCTGTGACGAGATTTGCACGGGCGCCTGCGAGAAGGAGATCCGCAAGAAGGCTCACCACCACCATGATCATGACCACAGTCATGATCATGGGCACGGGCACGGCCACGGGCATCACCACCACGGCGAGGATCACGGCCATAGCCACGATCATCACCACCATCCCTACCCGCATGCGGATCACCCGCTCGGGCCGAAATCGATGGATAAAGCCGGGTGAGCGAACAGGCTCCGGCCGCCCCGTCCTTTGGCTATGAAAAGGATCCGGCGGCCATTTACCGCCAGTCCTTTGCGATTGTCCGCGCCGAAGCTGATCTCGACCGGCTTCCTGAAAGCCTGCACCCGGTCGCGATCCGGCTCATCCACGCGTGCGGAATGACCGACATCACTCAGGATCTCGTCTGGTCGGAAACCATCCGGGACGAAGCGCACGCGGCATTATCCTCTGGCGCGCCCGTCCTGTGCGATGTCGAGATGGTTGCCCATGGCATTATCCGGCGGCACTTGCCCGCGCAGAACGAGGTGATCTGCACGTTGAACGATCCCGCCGTTCCGGGTTTGGCCGCAGAGCTTGGCACAACCCGGTCCGCCGCAGCCGTCGAACTTTGGCGGCACCATCTGGGGGGAAGCGTTGTTGCCATCGGCAATGCGCCGACAGCGCTCTTCCACCTCCTGGAGATGATCGCAGCGGGCGCGCCGAAACCGGCGGCGATTCTCGGCTTTCCGGTCGGTTTCGTCGGTGCGGCAGAATCCAAGGAGGCGCTGGCCGCAAACGGTCTTGGCCTTCCTTACCTTGCTCTCACCGGGCGGCGCGGCGGGTCTGCGCTCGCTGCCGCCGCCGTGAACGGTCTTGCGGCGGGCCTGCCGGAGGAGGCCGGCAATGACTAAAGACAAGGAAACCCGGCGCTCCACTGGTGGCAGCAAACCAATGAAATCCTATGGCTTCCTGTCGCATGGCGGGCCTGTGGCAAAGGAGGCGGGAACAGATCCTCGCGCGCACCACAAATCGCGCGGCGCGCAATCCGCCAAGCCCACGCATGATGGCAAGCCGGAACCGCTCGGGACCAAACCGGCAATTGGCCGCTACAGGCAGGACAAACCAACATGACACATGCGCCCTGGCTGTCCCTCATCGGCATCGGTGAAGACGGTGTTCTGACGGCCGCCGCCCGAAGCTTTCTGGATGGGGCCGAAGTCGTCTATGGCGGCGAGCGGCATTTCAGCCTTGTTCCGGTTGAGGCAGCAAAGCGGCGGACATGGCCGAGCCCGTTTTCGCACGTCTTTGCGGACCTCAATGCCCTGAAAGGCAAACGCGTGGCTGTTCTTGCAACCGGCGATCCGCAGTGGTTCGGCATCGGGTCGAGCCTTGCCAAGCATTTCGATGCCGGGGACATGGCCGTCATCCCGGCGCTCTCCGCCTTTCAATTGGCCGCCAGCCGCCTCGGCTGGGCCGTGCAGGAGACCGAGTGCCTCTCCCTTCACGGACGGCCGGTCGAAACGCTGCGCACGGCGCTCTATCCCGGGGCCCGCGTCCTGGCGCTGACCAGCGACCGCGAAACGCCGCGGCGCGTCGCCGATCTTCTGGCAGACGACGGCTTCGGGTCGACGCGCATGCATGTGCTGGAACATATCGGCGGACCGCAAGAAGCCCATAAAAGCGCCCTCGCCGAGGATTGGAACGACGACGTCGCCGACTTCCACACGCTGGCGCTGGAAGTCGCGCTCGACCCCGGTGCACGCTTCCGTCCAAACACGCCGGGTCTGCCCGACGATGCTTTCCATCATGACGGCAAAATGACGAAACAGGAGGTTCGGGCGGTGACGCTTGCAGCGCTTGCGCCTCACCCCGGCGGCGTCCTGTGGGATATTGGGGCAGGCTGCGGCTCCATCGGGATCGAGTGGCTGCGCGCCTCGCCCCGTGGGCAGGCGATCGGCCTGGAGCCGCACGACGAACGGCGCGCCATGGCGGATCTGAATGCGCTGACCTTGGGCGTCCCGCATTTCGATCTGCGCAAAGCCCCGGCACCGGACGGGCTGGACGGATTGCCGGAGCCGGATGCGATCTTCATCGGCGGCGGTCTTTCCGTCAAAGGGCTATTCAAGCGCTGCCTCGACGCCTTGAAGCCCGGCGGACGGCTTGTCGCCAATTCCATCACGCTTGAGAGCGAAAGCGTTCTTCTGGGGGCCTGGCACACCCACGGGGGCGATCTGACCCGCCTTGCCATCCAGCGCGCCAAACCGGTCGGCGGCATGACCGGCTGGCGGCCCTTGATGCCCGTCACGCAATGGAGCATCGTCAAATCATGAAAGGTACTCTTTATGGCGTCGGGCTGGGCCCGGGTGATCCGGAGTTGATGACGCTCAAAGCCCATCGCCTGATCTCGCAAGCCGAAGTCATTGCTTATCCGGCCCCCGATTCAGGTCAAAGCTTCGCGCGTTCCATCGCGGCAAAGGCCATTCCCCCAGACGCCCGGGAGATCCCGATTGTCGTGCCGATGCGGGTTGACCGTTTTCCTGCGAAGGAAATCTATGACACGGCCGCCGGCGAAATCGCTTCCGTCCTGGAGGCGGGCACGGATGTCGTCACACTGTGCGAGGGGGATCCCTTCTTCTACGGGTCGTTCATGTACCTGTTCGAGCGTTTGTCGGACCGTTTTCCTTGCGAAATCGTGCCGGGCGTGACCTCGCTGACGGCCTGCGCATCCCGGCTGCTGCGGCCCCTGACCAGCCGCACCGACGTTCTCACCGTGTTGCCCGGCCCGCTTGACGATGAAGCGCTGCGTCCGAAGATCGAGGCGGCTCAGGCGATCGCGATCATGAAGGTCGGACGGCATCTGGACCGGCTCAAGGCGCTTTTGACGGACATGGGCTTGCTGGACACAGCAGGCTATGTGGAACGCGCCAGCCTGCCCGACCAAAAGGTCTTCCGTCTTGCGGATGTTCCAGCGGGCAGCGCGCCGTATTTTTCAATGATCCTCATTTACAAGGGAGACGAAGCGTGGACGCTTCCCCCATCCTTCTCGTCCTGACCCCGCGCGGGCTGACGACTGCACAAGATATCGCGGCCGGTCTGGATGGCTGCCAGATCCATGGTCTGTCCGGGCGGGTTCCAGGTGCGAACCACGCCTTCACCGACACAATCGCCCATATCCGGTCTTTGTGGTCCGATGGCCATCCGGTGATCGGGATCTGCGCCAGCGGCATCCTCATCCGGGCGCTGGCGCCGCTCCTGACTGACAAACACGCGGAAGCGCCGGTCTTGGCCGTTTCCGAAGACGGGGCCAGCGTTGTCCCGCTGCTCGGCGGGCATTATGGGGCCAATGATCTGGCCCGAACCATCGCCGGTCATCTGGAGGGACACGCCGCGATCACCACCGCTGGCGACACGGCCTTCGGCCTCGCGCTCGACCGGCCCCCTGCCGGCTATCGACTGGCAAACCCGAAAGATGCCAAGCCGGTGATGGCGGCGCTCCTGTCCGGCGCGTCCGTGCGGATTGACGGCGACGCGCCCTGGCTGACCGAAAGCGATCTGCCAAGGGCAAGCGATGCCGCGCTCACGCTCACGGTGACCGACAAGGCCATGGCCGGCTCGGAAAACCAGCTTGTCTATCACCCAAAGACACTGGCTGTCGGGGTCGGCTGCGCGCGGGGCTGCGACCCGCAGGAACTGATCGATCTGCTGGAGACCCAGCTTGCAGCCAGCGGTCTTTCCAAAGGCGCGGTTGCCTGCGTCACCAGCCTCGATCTGAAGGCCGACGAGGTGGCCATGAACGCGCTGGCGCACCATCTGGCCGTTCCTTTCCGGGTGTTTTCGGCGGATCGACTAGAAGCGGAAACGCCGCGGCTCAAAAATCCATCGGAAGTCGTTTTTGGGGAGGTCGGTTGCCATGGCGTGAGCGAAGGGTCCGCCCTTGCGGCCGCCGGTCCGGATGGCGTCTTGGCCGTTGAAAAGCATAAGACAGCCAATGCCACCGTTGCCATAGCCCGCGCGCCGTCGCCGATTGACGCAGCGGCGGTTGGCCGGGCACGGGGGCACCTGTCGGTCATTGGCATCGGACCGGGCGCGGATGACTGGCGCACGCCGGAAGCGACCCGCTTGCTGGCCGCCGCTGAAGATGTGGTCGGCTATTCGCTTTATCTCGACATTGTTGCCCCGCACATCACCGGCAAGACCCATCACAATTTCCCGCTTGGCGCGGAGGAGGACCGGGTCCGGTTTGCGCTGGAAGAGGCCGGCAAGGGCAAGAACGTGGCTCTGATCTCTTCCGGCGACGCGGGCATTTACGCCATGGGCGCATTGGTCTTCGAATTGCTGGACCGGGATCCGGACAACGGCGGTGTCTCGGATGCCGCGCGCCGGATTACCGTGACGAACGCGCCGGGCATCTCCGCGCTGCAAGCCGCCTCCGCCCGCATCGGCGCGCCGCTGGGGCATGATTTTTGCGCAATCTCGCTGTCCGACCTTCTCACCCCCTGGGAGGCGATTGAAAAACGTCTTCATGCAGCGGCCGAGGGCGACTTCGTGATCGCCTTCTACAACCCCGTTTCCATGCGCCGCCGCACGCAGCTTGCCACCGCGCGCGAGATCCTGCTGAAGCACCGGCCAGCCGACACGCCGGTCGTGCTCGGCGTCAATCTGGGCCGCCCCGAAGAAGTCATGCGGGTAACCACGCTGGACGCGCTGACCGTGGATGAGGTCGACATGCTGACAACCGTGCTTGTGGGGTCTTCGAACTCGCGCGCCGTGCAAAAAAGCGATGGCAGCACCTTCGTCTACACCCCGCGTGGCTATGCCAAGCGGATCGATGCCCCCAAAGATCAAAAACAAGGAGATGCGGCATGACCGTTCATTTCATCGGTGCCGGTCCCGGCGATCCGGACCTGATCACGGTCCGCGGCCTCAAGCTGATCCAGTCCTGCCCGGTCTGCCTTTATGCCGGTTCGCTCGTCCCGGAGGAGATCGTGAAGGCCGCTCCGGAGGGTGCACGCGTCATCGACACGGCTTCAATGACGCTCGATGAGATCATCGGCGAAATCAAGCAAGCTCATGAAGCGGGGCTCGATGTGGCGCGCGTCCATTCCGGCGATCCGGCCATCTATGGCGCGACCGCGGAACAAATGCGCCGGCTGGATGCGCTGGGGATCGACTACGATGTGACACCCGGTGTCCCGGCCTTTGCGGCGGCCGCCGCAGCGCTCAAGAGCGAGCTGACCATTCCGGAAGTGGCCCAGACCGTGATTGTCACGCGCACGGCGATGAAAAGCTCGGCCATGCCGAACAACGAGGATCTGGATACGCTTGGCCGCAGCGGGGCGACACTTGCGATCCATCTCTCGATCCGGAACCTTCGCGAAATCGAGCGGCAACTGACCCCGCATTACGGCGCGGACTGCCCGGTGATTGTCGCCTACCGGGTGGGGTGGCCGGACGAGAGTTTCATCCACGGCACGCTGTCCACCATCGCGGAAAAAGTGCGCGCCGCGAAAATCACCCGCACGGCGCTGATTTTTGTCGGCCACGCGCTCAAGAAGGATCAGGATTTCCGGGACAGCGCGCTCTACGACGCCGATCACGTCCACGTGCTGCGCCCGAAGAGGAAGGTCGCCAAAGCCTGACACGAGTCTGATCCTGCCCCCCCTGAACTGGCAACCTGAACTGGCAACCGGCAGTGCAACCGGGTTCGTCAAGCCAGCCTGTCATTGTCGGTGTGGGGTGACTCACGCGGGTCCATAGGCTGCGATAACATGGGCAAACGAGCCCATGGTGTTGCCGACACGCAAACCCATGTCGCCCAGCGGTTGGTTCTCGGCGTCCTTGGCTGTGAAGAGGCGCGGAGCATCGCCTTCCCGCAAGATGCTGGCATAGTGAAATTCGTGCGCCGACAAAGGTCCGGAGAACGGCGCGCCATTGAGCGGTTCGAGAACCCGGTAACCGAGATGCCGCTTGCGATCCGCGAAGCTGGTTTCCAGCGGCAGCAGCCCCAGCATTTCGTGACGCGCCCCTGTGGCATCCACCAAGCCCTCACCAAGGGCCATATAGCCGCCGCACTCCCCATAAATCAGCGTCCCGGCCTCATGCGCGGCCCGCAGCGCAGCCTTGAATGAACGTGCGGCTGCCAGCCGCCCGGCATGCAATTCCGGATAGCCGCCAGGCAGGAAGATTGCCTCGGCATCCCTGCAAGGCCCCTCATCGGCGAGCGGTGAAAAGAAGCTCAGCTCCGCACCGGCCGCCTGCCAGCCAGCAACAAGGTGCGGGTAGGAAAAGGCAAAACCCACATCCCGCGCGATCGCCATGCGCTGGCCGAGTGGCGGCAGAACAGCGTGTCCAGCGGGCGAACAGGGCGCGAGCGGACTGGCCAATTCCAAAAGCCGGGCAAGGTCGATGTGACCTGCGCAGATATTCGCCGCCCGGTCCAGAAACCCCTGAAGGTCCGGATGTTCAAATGCCTGCACCAGTCCCAGATGGCGTTCGGGCAGGACCAGATCCACCGAGCGCGGCAATGCGCCGAGCACAGGAATACCGAGCGGCGCCAGGGCCTGGCGCAACATCGCCTCATGCCGCGCACTGCCAACGCGGTTCAAGATCACGCCCGCAATCCGCACATCCGCGCGGAAGGACGCAAAGCCGTGGACGAGAGCGGCGACGGACTGGGCCTGCTTGGCGCAATCCACCACCAGACAAACGGGAACATCAAGCACGGTTGCCAGGTCGGCAGCCGACCCCCGGCCAGTGGCGGCTCCGTCGAACAAGCCCATCGCCCCCTCGATCAGGAGGAGGTCCCGGCCTGCCGAATGGCTTGCGGCGTGACAGCGGATGGCGCCCGGGCCCATGGCCCAGGCGTCCAGATTGATACAAACCTTGCCGGTGGCCGCTTCATGGAATTTCGGATCAATGTAATCCGGACCGGATTTGGCGGAAACAACGTCTTGTCCTGACGCTTTCAGGGCCCGAAGGAGCGCCAGGGTCACGGTGGTCTTGCCCGCGCCCGAACCGGGTGCGGCGATTAGGAGCCCTTTCGCCGGATCGTGTTTCATGCGCTGGAGCGGGCGGTGCCTTGGCTGTGTGCCAGACCGAGAGGATCGGGGTCGAGCACCCGGCCGGACAGGGCCCCCAACCAGTCAAGGCCGGCGCGCAGCCGGACAATCTCGCCCACACAGACAATCGCCGGCGGCTCCACCGCCGCCTCCCGCGCCTCCTGCGCGCAGCGGCCGAGCGTTGTTTCCAGGACAACCTGTGAAGAAAGCGACGCATTGCACACGATAGCCACAGGCTCATCCACCGGCCGTCCACCGGCCATCAACTTGTCCGCTATGATGTGCAGGTGTTTCATGGCCATGTACATGACGATCGCCGGAGATCCCTTGGCAACGCTATCCCAATTGACAGCATCCGGGGTCAGGCCCGTCTGGTCGTGGCCGGTCAGGAAGGTGACCGCCTGATTGCAATCGCGGTGGGTCGCAGGGATGCCCGCGTAACTCAGACCGCCAATTCCGGCCGTGATGCCGGGAATGACCCGGAAGGGCACCTTCGCGGCCACCAGCCCCAGAGCTTCTTCCCCGCCCCGGCCGAAGACAAAGGGATCGCCGCCTTTCAGCCGCAGCACACGTTTCCCGGCACGGGCGTATTCGATCAGCTTCAAGGTGATGTCGCGTTGTTTGGGGCTGGGTTTTCCACCACGCTTGCCCGCATAGTCCACAACCGCTCCCGGTTTCACCCAATCGAGAATGCTGTTGTCCACAAGCGCGTCATACACAACCACGTCCGCCTGTCTGAGACCGTTCAACGCGTGAAGCGTGAGCAATCCGGGATCCCCCGGTCCGGCTCCGGCGAGCCACACCCATCCGGGCTCGAACGCGGGCAAAGCCTCAAGTGTGTTGGCGCGTTTGAATAAGTCGACCATATCTTCTTTTAGCCGGTTCGCTGGCCGCCGCAAAGGTTTGACCGCCGTTCAACTGGTTCAAATCCGACGCATTGCGCATTGGGGACGGTGACCGTGGATTTTTCTACGCTATAACGGCGCCATGACCGGACACAAGCCAGCAGATCTGAAGCGGGGATGGACCACCGGGGCCTGTGCCACAGCCGGCGCCAAAGCGGCCTTTCATGCTCTGGCCACAGGCGAATTTTCCGACCCGGTCGAGATTTCCCTGCCCAAGGGCGGAACCACTGATTTCATACTCACGAGCCATGAGTTGGGGCCGGATTGGGCCTCAGCCACGATCACCAAGGATGCAGGCGATGACCCGGATGTCACCCATGGCGCGCTGATCACAACAACCGTGCGGCTGAAGGCTGACGGAAAAGGCATCCGGTTCAAGGCGGGGCGCGGCGTCGGCACCGTCACCCGGCCGGGGCTTCCGATCCCGCCAGGGGAGCCGGCGATCAATCCCGTGCCCCGGCAGATGATCGAGACCGCCATCCGGGAGGTCACCACCGAAACGGGGCTGGCGGGCGATGTCGAAGTGGAGATCGCCATCGAGGGCGGCGAAGAGCTTGCGCTCAAGACGCTCAACCCGCGCCTTGGAATCGTCGGCGGGCTCTCCGTGCTGGGAACGACCGGGATCGTGCGCCCGTTTTCCTGCGCGGCATGGATCGCATCCATCCACCGCGGCATCGACGTGGCCCGTGCAATCCATCTCACCCACGTGGTCGGCGCGACCGGGGCAAGCTCGGAGGATGCGGTGCGCGCCCGGTATGCCGATCTTCCGGACGCGGCCTATCTGGACATGGGCGATTTCGCGGGAGGCATGCTGAAATATCTGCGCGCGCACCCGGTTCAGCGCCTCACGATGGCGGGCGGGTTCGCCAAGTTCACGAAGCTTGCCCAAGGCGCGCTCGATCTGCACTCCGCGCGAAGCCAGGTCGATTTTCAGTTCCTGGCCGGCCTGCTGGCCGAAGCCGGAGCGCCGGAGAGCCTTCAGGAGCGCGCCCTTTGCGCCAACACGGCAAAGGAAGTTCTCGATACGGCCGCGGCGGAGAAGGTTGATCTGGCCGGCCTCCTTGCCGCGAAAACCAAGACCGCGGTCAGAACCATTCTCCGGACCGCGCCCATAGATCTGGAAGTGCTGATCGTCGACCGCGGCGGCACGGCAATTGGGGTCGCCGGCTTCGATGACTGAGCGGACCCACATCTTGATTCTTGCCGGCACTTTCGAGGCCCGCCTGCTTGCCAAAGCCGCCTGTGCCGCGTTTCCGGACGTGACCGTTGTTTTATCCTTTGCCGGTGTCGTGTCCGACCTGCCGGACACAGGCGTGCCCACGCGGATTGGTGGATTCGGCGGTGCTGATGGCCTGGCCCGCTATCTCAAGAACCACGAGACCCGCATCCTGATCGATGCCACCCACCCCTTTGCCAGCCAGATGAGCTGGAACGCCTATCATGCGGCGAAGCAGGCCGATGTTGCGCTCATGCGTCTGGACCGGCCGCCCTGGGCGCCGGGACCCGAAGACAATTGGACCTTCGTGCCCGATATGGCGTCGGCTGCCGCTGGTCTCGACACCGGGTCACGGGTGTTCTTGGCCGTGGGGCGGAAGGAGATCTCCACCTTTCTCGACCGCATCGACCTCTTTGCGCTCACACGCATGATTGAGCCGCCAGCAGATCCTCTTCCCGATCACTGGCGCTTGGAGCTCGCCCGGCCTGCCCAGTCCATGGAAGCTGAACGCGCGCTTTTGACGACACACCGGATCGAGCGGATCGTGTGCAAGAACAGCGGCGGCACCCGCTCCTTTGCGAAACTGGCCGCCGCGCGGGCTCTGGGCGTGCCGGTGACGATGATCGAGCGCCCCGCGCTGCCCCGGGTCCTTGCCGCCGAGACACCGGAACACATTCTCCGGCAGTTGGCGCATTATCTCTAGAATACCTTCTCACAAAATTGACCAGCGTCGCGATCAATCGACCCGGAAAGACGCTCCAAGACTTCGAGAGTGCCAGCTATTTCCCGGCCATCGGAAACGCCTATCTCGTTCGCCGCCGCTGCGCCCGTTTAAGGCGGGCAATATGGAAGAAAAACTTCGGGATCCCGATCACGTAGCGCCCGAACAGCCGCCGTGGTTCGCGGCTCAGCCGGAACAGCCACTCCAGACCCCAAATCCGCATCCAACCGGGCGCGCGCACGGCCTTGCCCGACAAAAAATCAAACAGGGCGCCGACGCCGATGGTTACGGTGGCATCCAGAAAAGGCCGGTTTTGAACAATAAACCGTTCCTGCTTCGGATTTCCCATGGCAACAAGAAGCAGGTCGGGCCGCAGTGCCGAGATTTCGGCGCAGATCCGGTCGCTTTCGGTACTGGAAAAATAGCCATCGCAACTGCCAACAATTCTATGATCGGGAAACCTTTCGCCAATGGCGGCTCGAGCTTCCGCCAGTGCCGCGGGCGCCGCGCCAAGCAAATAGATGCGCAACGGCAGGCCGATCTCTTCCAGCAAGGCGGGGATCAGGTCTGTTCCGTTGAGATTTTCCGGAAACCGGGTCCCATGCAGAAAACGGGCGGCCAGGTCGGCACCTATTCCGTCATTTAACAACACCATCTTGTTCAAGGTTTGCGCGTAGTCCGGATCCTCGAACGCCGTTACCAGCGTATGAGCGTTGCAGATGGCAATGTCGGTTTTCAAACCGCGCGAGATCGCAGACCTGATCAGGCCGATCGCGGCCTCGCGCTTCAGGCACAGAATGTCCAACGAGCCGATCGCCAGGCGGCCGGCACAAGCTTCGGGCGCGGTGTCAGCGCAGTCATGAACCATTTGGTCGCGGCCGTCTTTCCGTGCGATGAGAAGCGTATGCGCATGTTTAATATTCGCCGCGATATAACCGCAACCTATGCCTCTCCTCAAGCGGAACTCCTTCCCATGAGTAATGCGCCCGTGAAGAGATCCGAAAAACGCTGGAAATGACGAAACCTGTTCTCCTTCATCTGGCAGCCGATTACCCGGATCCGTCGCGCACGTGGAATACCCACGCCGTGAAGCGTCTGCTGGATGGCACGCCGGACCTCCACCACGTGGTTATGTCGCTCGAGCGGATCTCGTTGCCGAGCCGAGAAACCATTCAGGATCTCGGACATGACGGGCCGCTGCGCCTGTTTCATCTTCGCTATTTCGCACCGCCCCTTGGAATAGGGCTGGCCCCGATGATGCGGCGCCTGGGCAATCGGATTGCATGTCTGGCCCGCGAACACGGGATCGAACCGGACGTCATTCACGCGCACAAGTATTGCTTTGAAGGCATCGCGGCGGCTCATATCGTCGATCATCATTTCCCTCGGGCCCGGCTGTTCGTCTCCATCAGGGGCGAGGCCGAGTCCAAGGTTTTGCGGGTTAAGCCTCACTATCTGCCGCTGCTCCGGCGGATCGCACAAAAGGCCGAACGCGTCTATGCCGTCTCCGCTTGGTACCGCCCGGTCATGGAGCGCAGGATTCCGGAAATTTCCGCAAAATGCCGAAACCTTCCCAATATCGTCAGCAATGCCCGGCCGCTCATCGAGATCCATCCGCCGGAGCGAAAATTCGTTTCAATCATGAATCTCGATATGAGGCGCCGAAAAGGGCTGTCCGGCCTGCTTCGCGGCTTTGCCGCGTTTCGCGCCAAACACCCGGATATCGAACTTGACCTGGTCGGGGGAGGATCGGAGGCATCGGTTCAAGCGGTCGAGAGCCTTATCGCCAGAATGAACCTCCAAGGCGCGGTTCGTCTCAAAGGCAAGGTCGACAACGCGCGGCTGCTGGACATCCTGCCAAACTATCTCGCGATGGCCTTGCCGAGCTTCAATGAAACTTTTGGCATGGTCTACACGGAAGCCCTGTTTGCCGGCGTGCCGATCCTTTATGGGGGCAACACGGGCATTGACGGCTATCTGGACGGCTTGGACGTCGGTGTCGCGGTTCCCCCTGGCGACGCCGCGCGCATCGAGGCCGGGCTAGAGCGCCTTTTTCTGGAAAACGCGCGGTACAGGGCGATGATCAGCGAAAACCAAAACCGGCTGTACGAGATTTTCAGCCCGGCCGCCGTTTCTGAGGGTTATCGACAAGACATCCTGACGCGCCATAATGAAGCCCGGCGCGATGGTTGACGGACCGGTCACGGGACCCGGGCGGCCAGGCGGGACATTAGCCACGGAGTTGAGCGGACCTTGACCGAGCTTTCTCACACGTTTGAAACGGCGCGCGGAACGATCGGCCCACTCGAACGTGTCTTGAGCGCGATTCCGGCGATCGTGCTGTTCTACGTCATATTGCTCAATCCGCTCCTGACCGAAGGGGCAACTGTTGGCAGCGCAGAAAACAATATCGCTGCGGCCGAGCCAAACAGACTGAACCAGCTTTTCTGGCTCGGCCTGTTCGGACTGACCCTGTTTTCAGCGGGCAATCGCATCTTTGTGATCTTTGACCGCCTCAAGAACCCGGCGGTCTTGTTCATCGCCGCCTATCTTGTGCTGGCCTTTGCAAGCGTCACCTGGTCTCCAGTGCCCGGCATCGCCCTCAGACGTATTCTGCTGCAGACCATCTTCGTTCTGGTCCTGGCCATCCCCATACTCGTCTCGCGCGACACCGGCCGGGTGATTTCCGGCCTGCTTGCCGTGCTTGCTCTCGCTGTGTGGATCAATGTGATCGCCGTTATCATCGTACCGCCCAGTCCCATTGGACACGTTGGTCTCTATGCCCAAAAAAACGCGCTAGGGGCCACCATGGCCGGGGCTTTCCTTTTCATGATGTTCGGATTTTTCACGCGGCGGGGCGCCATGCGCTGGGTCTATCTGGCAACCGCGTTCGCCGCCTTAGCGCTCGTGGTCATGAGCCAATCCAAGACTTCGCTGGCGCTGGGGATCGCCGCGCCAGCCGCCGCCTTTGGCCTGATCGCTATATCCCGCGGCCTGAATATAGGCCTGACCGGGCTCTTTCTGTTTTCCGCGGTTTTCGGACTGGCTTGCTGGTTTTTCTTTTCCCAAGCCGCCCAATTCGCCTTTTCCGATCTCTCGATGCTGCTGTTCGATGACGAGACATTCACCGGCCGGACAACGATCTGGGCCTTTTCGCTGGAGGCCATTGAACGCTCTCCAGTGCTCGGGCATGGCTACGCATCATTTTGGGCGACAGGCACCGATTCCAGCGTTTTCCGGGAGGCTCCGGGCTTTGTTGCCTCGCTGCTTCAATCCCACAGCGGTTATCTGGATGTGTTGATCGAGACCGGGGCGGTGGGCTTCAGCCTTCTCGTCCTGCTCCTCGTTTTCACCCTGACGCAAATTGCCCGCCTTGCCCGGCACATGCCGGGGCTTGCATGGCTTTGCCTCACGATCCTGATATTCGCGATGGTCCACAATTCCATGGAAAGCAGCTGGTTCCGCGGTTTTTCCTTTCTGTGGCTGCAGTTTCTGCTGGCCGCGCTGCTGCCTGCGAGCCAGCGACCGGCCAAACCGGACTTCGCGGCCGGAAGGCCTTAGGGTCTTGCTAACCATGTTTTGATAAGCCGTCAGATCTGGATCTTCAATTGGGACCTCAATCGGACGTGAGCGATATTCGCCAGGACACGGATCAGGGCCAGCAGGCCTTCTTGGGCCTCGTCGAGATGATCAAGGCGTTGCGAGCCCGTTTCTGGCTGGTCGCCCTGTGCGGCTTCCTGTTCGCCGGTATAACCGCCGCTGTTTCGCTGACGTTGACACCGGTCTATCAGGCCACGGCGCGGATCCTGATCGACCCCTCGGTGCGTCAGCCCTTTGAGGACCGGGCAATTCCCAGCCGCGTGATGACAGATGCCTTCGGCGTCGACAGCCAGGTCGAGGTCATCCGGTCCTCCACCATTCTGGAGCAGGTGGTTCTTTCCCAAAACCTGATCGAGGATCCTGAATTCGGGATCAATGCGCAGCCGACCGGACTAAGTGCACTTCTGGCGCCTTTTTTGGGGTCATCCGATGAAACCAGCAATCAGGACGCGACCAGCAAGACCATCGATGCGCTGCGAAAGGCGCTGGATGTCAAACGCGCCGGCCAGACCTTTGTGATCAACGTATCGGTGCAGTCCCGGTCCGCTGAAAAGGCCGCCATCCTGGCGAATGCGATCGCCGAGAGCTACACTGCGGACCAGGAGCGGCGGAACAGCACGCAGGGGCTGCGAGTGCAGGAGCAGGTCGTGGACCGGCTTTCGAGCATAAGACAACGCTTGCGGGAGGCAGAAGACGAGGTCGAGCGCTACAAGGCGGCGAACAATCTTCAGGCGACCAGCGACAACGCGACCGTCAGCAGTCAGGAACTCGCCATCGTCGCCGAGCGGCTTTCCCAGGAAAGGGCCACGCTGGCCGCTGCGGAGGCGAAGGCTCAGGAAATCGAGCGTCTGATCGATGCCGGCGCATCGCCGGATATCTCGGGCGATGCGACCAGTTCCAGCGCCATCACCGCGCTCCGGGAGCAATTCACCCTGGCTGCGCGGAACGAGGCGAACCTGGCCGCCAACCTGTTACCCTCCCACCCCAGCCTCGTCGAAGCCCGGGCCCAGGTTCAACAGGTCCGCCGGTTGATCGAAGAAGAAGTGCAACGGATTGCAGCCTCCGCCCGCCTGGAAGCGGATGTCGCGCGCGACCGGGTGTTGAAGGTCGAAAACGAACTCGACCGCGCGCGGGCCATGGCCAACGAAGCCTCCCGCTCGCGCGTCGAATTGCAGGAACTGGAAATCGAGGCCGAGGCGATCCGGGGACTGTATCAAACCCTTCTCACGCGAACCAAGGAAGTCGCGGAAGCCGAACAGATCACGCTTCCCGTTGCGCGAATCATCTCGGCCGCTCAGGTGCCCGAATCGCCGATATGGCCCAAGCGGAAACTGCTGGTGGTTCTGGGCGGTATTCTGGGGGGCATGGTCGGCGGGGCGATCGTCGTCGGACGAACCGCCCTGTCCCTGGTGATCCATCACTTCACCCCGCCCATGGCGTCGCAGCCTCGATCCGGTCTGATCACAAGCCCGACTCCCCCGCCCTTGCTCGCCGCTTCCGGGCCTGTGGCGCAGCGCCGGGACATGGCAAGCCATCCAGCCGCCGTCAACCTCCACCGGCTTTCACGGCGGTTCGTTCCCGGTTTGCAAAAGGTGGGGGGAGAGGTCATGGCGGGTCTGTTGCGCTCACTCCGCCGCTACGAGACGGGCATCCAGGACCGCAACACCCGATATTGGCGGGACATCGAAACGATCCTGGACCGGGTGAACTTTACCCGCCGGAGGGCGGAGGGCGCGGTCATCAAGATTGCCTGCGGCCGCGACCCCGAGCAGGTGGTGCCCTTGTCGTTTGCAATCATGGCTTCGCGGCTCGATGAGCGGGTCCTGCTGCTGGACCTCAGGGAGCAAGCTGGCGCTTCCGGCGGCACGCCGCCGCACAGGGCCGGGCGCAGATCGGACAATCAGGACGTGTTGTCAGCGCTCAACATCGAATTCGTGGCGCCGCGCGGCGATCGGAGAAAGTACTCTGTGTCGAAACTCTTGGACGAGGAGGATCTGGAAAGCTACCGCGGCGAGTTTGATCTGGTCATCGTGGGCGTCCAGGGCACACCGGACAGCCGGAGCGAGCTGCTCGATACCCATGTCGTCCTGTGTGGCGAGCGTCACTGATCACTTTGCGGCGAACGCGACAAGGTGCGCGAAAACCGCTTGGCGGGCCGGCAAGGGCGTCAGATTGTGATCGGCATCGGCAATGTCGGCGATGGTGAGGTTGGGATAGCGCTGTTTGACCTGATCCGTCCGGCCCAGCCATTTTTCCACTTCTCCACGCCCCCGGTCCCCGACGCTGTAGACAAGCTGGACTGGCACTTTGCGTTCGAAAAGCGCGGAAAAACGGATCTTCGCCTGCCGGGCCTGACGGTAGTGGGCGGACCGGGACCGGAGAATTGGGGCGCTCAACGGCGCCAGCGCCACCGCCGCCGCCTGCGTCAGCCGGCTGATCACCCGGGCCACAGGCAGATCGCCCGTGAACACCCGCCTGAGAACGGCCCCGTCGACAAGTTTTCGCCGATAGGTGTCCAGGGTCTGAATCGGCTCCCGGATCGCCTGATCGACATCCTCATGGCTGTCCCAGACGAGCCGCCGCGCATTCACGGCAAAAACCTTGGCCACCCGCCGGTCCTGTTCCGCCGCCGCCAATGCGAGGTATCCGCCGCTGCACCGGCCGTAAAGAATGACGGCCGCGTCTGGATACCGGAGGACCACCTCGCCCAAGGCAGAGTGGACATCTTCCAGCTGCTTTGGTGAATACAGCACCTGATCGGGCTGATCCGGCCAGAAGGCGCTTTCCCCGATGCCGGCAAGATCGAAACGCAAACTCGGAATGCCGCGTCCGGCAAGCGCGCGCGACTGCTCGACCTGGGCGCGGCCCCAGCCGATCGAGTGATCGTATCCGGCGTTCAGGAACACGATGACGGTATCGGGCGCCTCACCGTCCGAAGGATCGCACAGAACACCGCAGAACTGGCCCTGTTCGCCGAACCGGATGACCGTTTCCCGGTATCCCGGTCCGGCCATGGAGGTGGACAGGGGGACGGCAGGGCGGAGCCCGGACGGCGGCTCCGTCGGAAAGGTATCCGTCATCCAATCGACGATGGAATGAAACGCGGCGACAGGGAATTCGGACAGCGTCGGGTTGGAGGCATAGGCCTCGAACCGGGAAAACGGCCTGCGGGACACGGGCCCGAGCGCGCCCAGTGTGCGCACAAGACCTTCGTCGCCCGGGTGGTCCGGCCGCTCCACGACGAGGATTTCGGGCGCGAGCGGCGCGCCATGATCGTTTCCGGGCCGCTTCATCAGATTGAATGTCTGGATCTCCTCGGTCTGCTCCTTGGTCAGACCGAAGCCGCCCGCGAATATCCCGCCGTTGGGCCCCTCCGAAGAGCCGGCCAGGAATGTTGGCTTTGTCATGGCCGCAAAGGCCTGCACTTCGCGAAGATAGGCACGCCCCGATGGTGCCGGAGCCAGGAGCACCAGCCCCTTGGGGCCGGCATGCCGCGCCAGTTCTGCGGCCACAAGCCCTCCGAAGCCCTGACCCAGCAGGACAATCTCCGAGGCGGATGTGAGGCGGCGGAGCTCCTGAAGGGCCCTGCGCGCCGACGCCAGAAAGCCGGACGCAGAAGCCGGACCGGGCGGATCGCTCGATTGGCCGGTCGACCAGTAGTCGAACCGCAGCACCGGAAAGCCTCGAGCCGCCAGCTTTTCGGCCAGCACCCGATAGAATTTCCGGGCGGCCAGCTCTTCGTATCCCCACGGGGGAAGGAAAAGCACGGCCGTTGAACCGGCCGCGCGATGAAGCCAGCCCCCGAGCCCGTCCACATAAAACGGCTCTCCCCGGGAGAGGCCGGTCTCCAGGCTACTCACCGGACAAGGTGCCCGCGGACCGGTTTCCGGGGTTGCGGTACTCAACAGGCTTGTAGACTTTGAGATTTTTTCACCCTCGCGTTCAGCAATGTTTGATAATTGATGCAGGGCGGTGCATGCAAGGCCGCGCGGGCCGGATTCTCGCTCTGGATGACACCGGCCACCCATGAAGACAAGACCATGACCAAGGTTTCAATTGCCATCGCCAGCATGGGCCGGGACAGCCTGGCGGATACGTTGCGGTCTTTTACGCGCCTGCATAGCCGGAATGCGTTCGAGCTCGACGTCGTTATTGCGGACGACTCCCGCGACGGCGCCGCCGGCAGACTGGTGCGCAGCCTGACCGGGGGCAGCCTGCCAGCGGACGGACTGGCAGGGGACGGACTGGCAGAACAAGGACTGACGGGGACCGATCTGCCCGTGCGGGTGCTCCCGGTTCATGCCGGCAACATTTCCAAGGCGCGCAATGCGCTGCTCGATGCGGTTGGCGGCGACTGGCTGGTTTTCGTCGACGATGACGAATGGGTGGAACCCGACTGGCTGGAGCAGCTTTTTGCCTGCGCCCGGATGTTTCACGCCGATGTTGTGGTGGGGCCCGTCATTCCGCACTATCCGGACGGAACGCCGGATTGGCTGGTGAAAGCCAATCCGCTTTATGCGGATTGGGGTGCGCAGGGGCAGACGCTGACGACGGGCCGGGGCGGAAACACGCTGGTGCGGATGGCGCCGGTTCGGGATCTTGGCCTGCGCTTCCGGCCGGAGTTCGGCACCACTGGCGGGGAGGACACCGATTTTTTCGGCCGCGCGGCCGCCCAGGGCCTCAAGATCGTGGCCTGCGATACGGCCATTGCCCGCGAACACGTCCCGGCGGAACGGCTTGATTCACGTTACATCATGACCCGGGCCATACGCGCGGGACAGTCCTATGGGTTGCATCAAATGGCCGCACGGCCGGCACCCGGTTTTCGGCTGCTGTTCTGCGCCAGCGCGCTGGCAAAGACCGCGGCCGCCATGGCGCTAGCCCTCGCGGCGGCGCCCGTCTCGAAAGCGCGCGCGTTCCGCTACCGGCAAAAGGCCGCGCTCAATTGCGGCAAGCTGCGCGCCTGCGCCGGATTGCCGCTGGCCGAGCTCTACAAGGCTCCGTAGCGGTACCGGACCGGTCGCAGGGCCGCGAACACCGCTGCTTTGATCTTTTGGGACAGGGCCAGCCTGCGCGGCAGGTCGCGGGCCGGATCGAACGCCCGCGTCGGCGACCAGCGGGGCTGGAACCACGCGGCCCGATAGGCCAGTCCCGACGTGCTGGTGAACACCTTTGCGTAGTTTTCGGCCTTCAGGCTGCGCAAGACCCCCGCGTCGAACCGGCCAAAGGGCACCGCCGCTTTCGTGACCGGAGCCCCTGTCACGTCCTCCAGAGCCTTTCGCGCATCGACAAATTCGCGCTGCCGTGCGGCCGCGTCGAGGGTCCGCCAGTCCACATGGTCCCAGCCATGTGTCCCGATCTCCATGCCATGATCATGCATTTCCCGGACCTGCCGGCGGGTGAGATAGCCATCCTGGTCGAGGCGTCCGGCCAGAACGAAGAAGGCCCCCGTCCGTCCAGCGGCGATCAAACCCGGGAACCCGGTCCGGTAATCGGACGCATTGCCATCGTCGAAGGACAACTCGATCGTCACCCCATGGGCTTTCTCCAGGACGGGCAGCAGGTCGAGCGCCTTGGAAAAGACGTCCTCACCGACAAAGTACTGCTCCTCGCCGGGCTGCAATGGCGCGATGGGGGCGCCGATGCCGTGGAATGTCAGGAGACATGTCTGTGGAAGCATGAGGGAAGCGGACCTTGGTGAACGGGTTGCAAAGGGTGGGGCGGAGCGGATGGCCTTGCGGCGCAAAGGGGTGCGGCCCGTTGGAGTGGGATGGAAATGCGGTTCTAGGGCCCCGCAAACTATCAGGCGCAGGTCAAATTCACCACACCAGCGCATCGGGCGTTTTGGGTGAAACGTCCAGAGAAGTGCGGCCACTCAGGAAGCGATCAGATTGCAGCGTAGCTCGTCAAGCCGACCGGGGATGGCTCTATGGTTTTCCCGCCCCGGGGCTCCCGGCGCCAAGCACCTCGCGGTAAAGATCCTCATAGGCGGCACTGGCCTGGCGCCAATCATGCTGGCGCGCGGACCGCATGGCCTCGTCCCGCAAGGACGGTTGCCCGGACAAGGCCCCGAACACCCGAGTGATCGCGGCCGCAGCCTCCTGCGGGCATGAATAGTCCACGAGATGCATCGCGTCATGGCGGCGCGCAAGATCGCTGAAGGACGCGTTCGGATGCACCACCGTTGGCAATCCCGCGCTGAGCGCCTCGATTGCCGCCAGTCCGAACCCTTCGTATTCCGATGCGCTTGCAAACACCGAAACCCGCGACAGCAGATCCCGGACATGCTCCGTCGATGCCCCGGCGTGGACCGACACATGGTTCGCCAGCTCCCGGGCGGCGATTTCCCGGTGCAGATCCGCGGCAGTCAGATCCGCCGGGGCCCCCACGATGTGCAGATGCCAGTCCGGATCCTGCGCGGTCAGGCAAGCCATCGCGTCGAGCAACCGGTCGAGCCGCTTGTTGACGGAAAACCTCCCGATCGAGACGATGCCCTTGACCGGCTTTTCCGGGGAAGCCCCGGCGAACTTGGCGATGTCCACCCCGTTTTCGATCAAGCGGCACCGGCTGCCCGCGATGGGCTGGAAGATCTTAAAATCATTCGCGCCGCAACAGGCGATCACGCCATACTGGCGGATGGAGAGGCGGGTGAGCGTGTTCAGCCACAGCAGCTTCAGCCGCCGGAAGGTCTGGGTATGGAAGAAGCCGCCATGGGTGGTTGCAACGAGCGGCTTGCCGTGAAGGCCGCGGCCCAGCGCGAGCGCGTCGAAGAAAAAGTCCACACCGTGTACATGCACAAGGTCGGCTTCGGCCAGGTGCCGGAACACTTGAGGTGCAAACGGATAACGCGAGAGGCCGGAATAGGGAATCCGCGTTACGGCGATCCCGTCGATCGTTTCGCGGGCCGGAAGACGCCGGTCTGGCATCGTGAACAGCCGGTCCAGGGTCACGACCTCAACGCTCGCGAAGCGGCCGAGTTGGGACCGGGCGAGGTTCCGGACCATGTCCTCCAGGCCGCCGACACGGGGCGCGAATTGCCGCACCACATGAACGATCCGCATTCCGTCAAAGGCCTCGCTCATGGCATTCTGATCCGTTTTGTCCGATCCGGGCCAACGTGCCCTCGATGGCAAACCTGCTCCGGATCCCGAAGACCCCGGCACGCGGTCCTGATCCTGGCTCAAACCCGGCTTCTGACGGATATATAGACCGGTCACCCTGGTCCGGACCATATCGCTTTTTACGCGACACCGGGACCAGGTTTCAACTCTGCC
The DNA here is from genome assembly GCF_008711285.1 of Roseibium aquae. GTDB lineage: Bacteria > Pseudomonadota > Alphaproteobacteria > Rhizobiales > Stappiaceae > Roseibium > Roseibium aquae. The sequence goes on along the minus strand of NZ_VXDC01000005.1, from coordinate 16,877 downwards.
GCACATACGGGAACAGGGACCTGAAAACCGGGACATAAAAACGGCAAGGGGGACTTGTGCGCGCGTTCTTCTTCGCGGCACTGTGCCGCGTGAAACAGGCGGCCGGGTTTTGGGCGTGGCCCCGGCCGCAATCCGGCGGCAGGGTCGCAGCCGGCACGGCCACGGACTGCGGACAGTCCTGGTCGATAGAAAGACATGATCGGCAGAAAAACATGATCGCCAGAAAAACATGGTCGCCAGAAAAACATGGTCCACGGAGAAACATGGTCTACAGATATTTCATGATGCTGCTGCATATCGGCCTCATGACCATGCCCGCCGCCGCCGCCATGACCTATCATCAGTGCCTGCGCGGCGCGAATGTCGCTGGCGGAGAGTTTGGCGAAAAGCATCTTCCCGGTGTTTACGGCCGCAGCCACAAGTTTCCCTCTGGCGCCACATTCGCCGCGCTGGCGGAGCGCAACATCAATGTGGTCCGCTTGCCGTTCCGGTGGGAACGGGTTCAGCAAGACCTGTTCGGCCCGCTGGACGAGACGGAATTCGGACATCTCGATGAGGCTGTGCGTCAGGCAACCAGCCATGGGCTGACCGTTATCCTGGATCCGCACAATTACGGCGGATACCATGACGGCAAGATCGGAACCCCTGCGGTTCCCATCGAGGCGCTGGCCGACCTGTGGCGCCGGCTGGCGCCCCGCTACGCGGATCGGGAGGACGTGATATTCCTGCTGAACAACGAACCCGAAGGCCTCACCGCGGCCACATGGCTTGCCGCCGCAAACGCGGCCATCGCCGCGATCCGGGAGACCGGGGCAAACAACCTCATCATGGTGCCGGGCACGATCTGGACCGGCGCGTCCCACTGGTTCGCCAGCCAGGAGGGCGGATCGAACGCGCAGGTGATGACCGGGGTCGCCGATCCGCTTGGCTATTTCGTGTTCGACTTTCATCAGTATCTGGACCGGAACTTCTCCGGGAAGGACACCACCTGCCCCCGGACGGACGACGCGATCGCGGCGCTGGACAAGGTGACCGGCTGGCTGGTGGACCATGGTTTCCAGGGGTTTCTCGGGGAATTCGGCGGATCGGACTCCCCTGATTGCCTGGAAGGGCTGAAGCAGGTGACCGCCTATGTAGATGGACGCGGCGATGCCTGGATCGGCTGGGCCGCCTGGGCCGCCGGGGAATGGTGGACCGGCTACCCCCTGTCCATCCAGCCGCAGGACCCGGATGGCCCCGAGGGCCCGCGCGGGCTTGAAGACACCCCGCAGATGCGCGCGCTGCTTCCCTCCTTCAGGGCCAACAGCGGGCTTGCCTGTGCCGTCCAATGAGTGTGCCAACAGCGTCCGCCGGATTTCATCTCTTCGGCGGCGCGGCCGCGGGGGGCCGCTGACATGAAAAGCCTTCTCGGGTCCGCCGTCTTCAGCACCCTGGCGGCGGCCGCTTCCCTGATCTCGGGGTTCGCCAGCAGCGTCATCGTCGCCCGCCTGCTCGGGCCCGAAGGCGCGGGCGTCGTCGCCTTTGCCATCTGGCTGACGATGACAGGCAGCATGGTTGTCAATTTCGGCTCCAGCGCGGTTTTGCTGCGCTACAGCAAGCGGTTCGACGAGGACGGCTGTCCCGGCGGCGGCCTGGCGCGGACGGCGGCCTGGCGGTTCACTCCACCCTTGATCCTGTTCTGCGCGGGCCTTCTGGCCTACGGCCTGCTGCCGCAAGAGGCGCCCGATGCCTATCCGGCCAGTTTCTGGGCCGTGACCGCCGCCCTTGCCGCCGCCTTTACCCTCGCCGCCCAGGCCATGGCCGCCGCCCGCGGCCTGGACCGGTTCAAGGAGACGACGAAACTGGCCTTCTGGGGCTGCCTGCTCCAGTTGCCGCTGGTCGCGCTTGGCGCATGGACCTTCGGCGCCGCCGGCGCGCTCCTGGGCTATGTCGCCCGGCATGTCCCCCAGGCGCTGCGGTTCTGGCATTATGCGCGCGGGCGCAAGGGCCAGAGGCCTCCGGTCATGACCGAGAAAATGAAGACCCACGCCCGCAACAGCTGGATCTCCGAAGTGATCGGTGCCCTCGTCTGGGGCCGGATCGAAATCCTGTTCCTGAGCCTGTTTTTCACTGCCACCGTGACCGGATACTATGCCGTCGGCCTGTCCCTGGCCGCCCTGGTCGTCCAGTTGCCCTCGCAGATGGTGGCCGGGCTCACACCGCATATCGGCTTTCACCGGGACCGCGGTAACATGGACCAGATCCGGGCCACCTACAGCCGCGTGTTCCGCTGGATGAGCATGCTGATCCTGCCGATCTGCCTCGGCGGCTTCGCCGTCATGCCGGCCCTGCTGCCGCTCCTGTTCGGGACGCAGTTTCAGCCCGCGGTCGGCCCGGCCGGCATCGTGCTTCTGGCCTCGATCCTGACGGCCCTTTCGGTGATCCCCTCGCACATCATCAATGCATTCGAACGCACGGACATGTATCTTCTGGCCTCGCCGGTGACGGCGGCCGTTTCGATCGCACTGCTGCTCGTGCTGGTGCCCTTCCACGAGACGGAGGGAGCCGCCGTCGCCCGCCTGCTGGTCCATTTCATGTGGTTTGCCTGGCTGCTGGCATTTTGCTGGACCGCGCTCAAGATCGCGCCGCCCCTTGCAAGCCTGGCGCGGATCCTGGCCGCCGGCCTGTGCTGCGCGCTGGCGGCCGCGCTGACCCTGCACCAGATCGATCAGACATGGACCGGCCTGACCGGTGCCATCGCCGCGGGCGGGGCGGTCTATCTCGCCGCACTGCGCCTGTTCGGCTGTATCGAGCGCGCGGAGATCGACGGGATCGCGGCGAACGTGTCGGGCGTCCTGCCGCAGCGCATCGCCCGGCCCGGGATCGCCCTCCTGCGGCTGCTCGCCCGCTGATCCCGCGCATCGGGCGTTTTGGAAAACACCCAAAGCCGGCAACTCAAGAACCGATCCGTTTTGGGAAGAAACCGCGCCAGGCGGATCGCCGGCTGATCTAGAGCATTTCTCGTGAAAGCTGAATCACTTGAAATGCTCTATGTTCCTGTTTTTACGCAATTTCGCGAGCGTAAAAGTCTCCAACTTTTACTGAAATTGCTCTAGGCGGCTTGAACGGTCAATTGATCAAAATCGGAATCGCTTAAGGGCACGTCGAACTGAACGGCGACATCGTCCTCCGTCTGCCGGACAACCTTGCAGGTGACCTTCTGGTAATTCGACAATTCGAGAACCAGCGCCTGACCTGCTGCCAGCGAACTCACGTTTTTCAGGCGCGCGCCCGTTTTGCTGATGTTGACGAACTGGGCGTTCTGACGCGCTCCGCCGGCGTTGACGATGGCCACTTCACTCAAGGCAATTCTGAGCGCATTCCGGCGCTGGGTGACATCTTCAGAGACCTTCTTCAGGAACGTATCAACCTCATCCGCCATGTTGCGGGTCGCCGTCGTCAAGACGCTCGCCGCGTTTCGGACCGTATTGGCTTCCTCATTGGTCGTGGTGATCGCGCCGGTCACGGACTGGACACTTGTCAGCACGGTTGCGGCCCCGGCCGAGGCGGAAGAAACCGATTCCGCGATCTCCCTCGTGGCGTTTTTTTGCTGCTCGATCGCTTCGGCGATCCCGATGGTCAGCTGCTGGATATCCTCGACAGCGTGCGAGACTTCCTCGATCGAGGCCACCGTGGTGTGGGTCGAGGTCTGGATATCCGCGATTTGAGAACTGATTTCATCGGTCGCGCGCGCGGTCTGGCTGGCCAGCGCCTTGACTTCGTTGGCCACAACGGCGAACCCGCGGCCGGCTTCCCCGGCCCGGGCAGCCTCGATCGTTGCATTGAGCGCCAGAAGGTTGGTTTGTTGGGCGATATCGCTGATCAGCTTGACCACGGCCCCGATGCGATCGACCGAGCTGGTCAGGAGTCTGACCTGCTCATTGGACGCCTGGGACCGCAAGGCGGCCGACCGCATCCGGTCCTGGGCCTTTTGCGTCTGATCGGCGATCCCGGTGATCGAGATGGCAAGCTGTTCGGCAGCGGCGGCCGCCGTTTCAACACCGGAGGCCGCCGACCCGGTCGCCTGATCGGCATTGACGGCATGGCCCGTCGCGGTCTCGGCGGCCGTGTTGAGTCGCTTGGACGTATCCAGCAGGGCGTGCGCCTGCTCGCTCACCTGCCCGGTCGCGGTTTCCAGTGATCCGGAAAAGTTCCGGATCACGTGTTCCATATGGGTTTGCCGCTGGCGTTCGCGGTCGCGTTCCTCGACGGCGCGCCGTTCCAGGGCGACCCGTTCAAGGGCGTTGGTCTTGAAGACATGAAAGGCGCGGGCCATGTCGCCGATCTCGTCGCGCCGGTTCTGATCCCCACTGTCGATCTGGGTATCGCCGGAGGCGAGCCGCCGCATTTGCTCCGCAAGGCGGGACAGACGGCCGGAGACCTGAACCTGACTGAAATACAACTGCCAACCGCACACCATCACGACAAGCACCAGCAAGCCGGAAAAGGCGATCAAGCGGGTCCAGAAACTCCGATTGTACTCATCCAGGAACGCCTTTGTCTGGTCTCCGGCCTGGATCGAAAGATCGACAGCCAGATCGAGGGCAGAGGTGGACCGTGAAAAGAAGTCCTCAAACGAGACCGGGTAGGGCCCCTCGCTTGTGTCGTGGTTCAAGAGGGCTTCCCGAAGCGCCCGGTAGTCCTGAAAGTACCCCGTCTCCAGATCTGCAATTTGACTTTTTACCGTTTCACTCAGACCGTCGAACTGCCCGAGCGCCTTCAGCCGGAGCATGGACGTCGCCGCACGATTGTGAAGCTGCTTCATTTCGCTGCGCCTTGCGGCGGACATCGGTTCGCCACTGGCTGTCGCGATGGCCAGATAGGTCCGCTCCTGACCGCCGAATTCGCGCACCGCCCAGGCCTGGGCCTGAATGTCCAACAGGGTTTGCAAGCGGCTGGAAACGCGCATGCCATCGCTGCGGAGCAACGAGGGAACAGCCGACAATTCAACGATGGCGCCCTTAAGGGCGTTTGGCAGGGCTTCGATGTCCTCCGGATTTCGCTCGTCCCGCGGGCGGGCCAGAAGGGCGTCCGCGCGGCGGCGGATGTCGGCAATCTCCTGCTCCGCCGCGCTCAGCGCCCCGAGGGCGGACGTGACGGTTTCAGGATCGATGTCGATGCTGGCCAGAAGGGTACGGGTTTGCGCAAGACTGTCCGCAAAGACAGACCGCTGTTGCTCGATCAGGGCCCGAAACGGGGGAGCAATCGGATCGGGCAGGTTCAAGGTCACCTGCATCACCGACCGCTCCAGGGACAGCTCGATGGTGCCCTGGTTCAGGACGCTGCCTGTCTCCACGATACCGGCGGTGGCCTGTTGCTGGCCTTTTTCACGAAGCAGAACGGTGAACTCATAGGCGACCAGGCCGACAAAGAGGAACGCCAAAGACAAAGACGTTGCCAAATTGGTTTGACGGATATTCATGCAATCCCCACAAGCTCGCGCAGCGGCATCCCAATATATTTTCAGAATTACGAAGTTGGACTAATGCCAGGTTAATGTACGTACTGAACCGCAAGGGGGTTATGACCATGTCAGATTTGGCGGTGAGGGTCTTGGTTCAAGGCCTTTTGTCAGGGTCACGTGACCGCTCTCTTGTGAGCACCATGGCGCCCCGGCGCGGACCGCCCCTGGCAACGCATCGGCCGCAAACCATCCATCAGCAGATCCGGATGCATTGCCGTTGCGCCCGTGCTGTGGGATACGGAACCATGTCACACACTTGGTTCCACGCAGGCGTTGTCGGCCCTTGATTTTGCGCGATTTTCTCAGTTCGACCCTGGACCACATCCGGGGCCGGCCCAAACGGGCGCTTCCCACGATGTACCACTATGTCGGTGTGCTCACGGACGACCTCAGCGAGCTTGGCGTGACGGTCCGGCGGGCGGGCAAGCACATTTTGAAACTCAGCCATGGCGAGACAGGGCACACGGCCTTTCTGGTCGTTCGCTACACCACCGACACGGACTTGACCCTGCTGCAAGAGGTGGCGGGTCGGGGACATCGCATCGGGTATCTGATCGATGACGACATGTGGGCCATGGTTGCAGACACGGATCTGAGCGAGGATTACCGGAACCGGGTCCGCCATTTCCTCGACACGCACGTGACCCGTCTGATGCCGCTGATCGGCACGGTCTATGCCCCGAGCCATCAGATCCTTGCACGCATGAGCGATAAGGCCTGCGTGAAACTCGATCCCGCACACCTGTCACCGGTCTCGGATCTCGACCATTTCGCGAAGCCAGACCCCGTGAGGATAGTGTTTTTGGGCACCAGCACCCACCGCTCCGATTTCCGGGGCGTTCTGCCCGGCGTGCGCGCGGCGCTGGAGGCCGATCAGGCCCTGCACCTCACCACGCTTCTGGGAAAATCCGGTGAGGCGCTGATCCCCTCCGGTCCCCAGGTCCGGCATATCGGGGATATGTTTTTCCCCCGCTTTCAGACTTGGCTGTCGAGGCAGAGATTTCACATTGGCCTCGCCCCTTATGCCCCCAACCCGGTCAATGACGGCCGGTCCAACCTCAAGTTCCACCAGCATGCCATGGTCGGGGCTGCGGGGATCTACACCCGCACGGCGCCCTTTGTCGAGGCGGTGCGGCATGAGGCGACCGGACTGCTGGTCGATCACGCGCCGGAGGCCGTGCAGGCGGCGATCGCGAGCCTGGCCGCCGACCGGAACCGGATGCGCGATCTGGCGAAAGCGCAGATCAGCCGCAGCCGGGAACTGGGCGACCATGCCACCCTGGCGCGGCTCTTGTGCGGCACGCTGGGCCTCCTGCAGGAGTGACGATGACCGGTCAGGTGGTGCGGGTCCAAGATTGGGGTGATAGGTGGCTAGATTTGATTCCACCAGGTACGCGGACCGGGAATGCCTGAATGTTGGCGAAGTCGAAAACGCCCAGGACGCTTGCTGAGCCAAGGGCTATAGGCAGGGTCTTCAAAAACCTCTGTATTGTGCAGTCGCTTCAAAGCCTCTTTCTCCCGACCGAATTGGAGCCTTCGTTCCCGGCTTCGGTCCTTTCGGCGGCTGACAGATTCGTGATGAATGATTTCCGCATAAGGTGTCCAGACGGCGCGAAATCCGGCGCGATAGGCACGCATGCAATAGTCGACGTCGTTATAGGCTACGGCAAAGTTCTCCTCGTCCATCAGTCCGACTGTCTGTCTGCAAGCCTCAGAAATCAGCATCACCGCTCCGGTCACGCAAACCATCGAATTGCGTGCCTTCAACCGGTCGAAATGGCCACCTGTGTCGCGCGGAAGCTTGTAGTACCAGTGGCTCGCAAGCTGCCCCATGCCGACAATCACACCTGCGTGCTGCAAACGCTCGTCCGGGTAGAGCAGTTTGGCTCCGACTATGCCCACGCCGTCATAGGAAAGGCAGGCGACCATTTCTTTCAGCCAATCAGGCTCGATCACCTCGATGTCGTTGTTAAGTAGAAGCACATGCCCGTTCGGAAGGGCTGAGAGACCCCGATTGACCGAGCGAGAGAAGTTGAAGGGCTCCATCTTGACCGAGTAGGTGAAATTCGAGAACCGATAGGACATCTCTTTGTAAAGATCGAGAACCTTTGCGTCGTCCGAGCCGTTGTCAACCACGTGGACGCGAAGCGCGGGGTAATCGGTTTTCTCAAACACGCCGGTCAAGGTCCTCCGGATGAGTTCGTATCCGTTACGGCTGGGAATGATCACATTGACCGGCGGCGCCAACCCGTCTCTTTTCGAACTCGCCTTTGCCCGAGGTGTCCGCCGGACAGGTCCTGCGCGCGTTGCAATCAGCGGATAGGGCAAATGCAAGATCCTGTACTCGTCAATCCTCTCGCAATAACCATCCAGAACGGCCCTGAAAGATGCAGCTTCGTCGTCGAACTCTTTTTCCAGTTGCTCGAGAAGGCGTTCCCGGCGAAACACGGCAAAGTCACCAATGTAGTCGATTTCAGCAAAAAGCACCGGGTCGAAGGCTGGCTTGAGCAGTGGCTTGCTCGGTCGCCCGGCATCATCAACGAGGAGCGCATCCCCATAGACGAGGTCGGCGCCAGCAGCGGGACCCAGGAGCACCCGGAGCAGAACACAGATGTTTTCCGGAGAAAGTCGATCGCCGGCGCGCAGGCGGGCGACAAAGCGACCTTTGGCCCGTGCAACGAAGTGCCATGTCAGGTCGGCATCTGCCAGCACTTCTACCTGCGGGTGCGAAACCGGTTGCGGTCTTCCGTTTTCGCAAAGGAGGGTGAGAACAACTGGCGACAAGGCTTGCTGCTGCGTTGCAATATCGCCGGGAGCAATGGCATGGGCGAGCGCCTGTGCGCGCTTCAGGAAGGAACGTGCCGACCAGGCCCTGCAAAACCGGTTCATGGAAGGTACACTCGGGATGCCGTCATTCCGTCGCTCCTCTCGGAACTGCGAAATGGTCTTTCAGATGGGAATAAACCTTGTTGCAGGCGGGAGGTCGCGGTAATTGATGCGCGGTGCGGTAATTTCCGGACCAGCCGGCAAAAATCGAGCCCCAGTTTGTTCATGCGATATCTGACACTTCCAGGATTCAAGAAAAAGAAATCACCTCTGCTCAGACGGGTAGCCCATCTGCGCAGCTTTGTCAGGTACGAGAAAGCCGGCATTGCGCCCCCCTGCGCAAGCATTGATTTCGACCAGCTGCGCATCACTTTCGTCATTCCCGACTTCAAACCGGGCGCCGGCGGGCACATGACGATCTTCCGCATCGCCCGTTATCTGGAAGAATTCGGCCACAGTGTCTCGTTCCTGATCCAGAATCCCTCCGAACACAAAAGTGGGGAGGCGGCGCGCGTAACGATCAACACCCATTTCCAGCCCTTCAATGGCAAGGTTGAGCTCTTTTCGGGCGAAACACCGGAAGCAAGCGGCGACGCGCTGATCGCGACCGACCGGTTCACCTGCTATCCGGTTGAGGCGATGGGGGGATTTTTCCGCAAGTTCTATTTCGTGCAGGATTTTGAACCCTCCTTCTATCCCGTCGGGTCCGAATATCTCCTGAGCGAGGCAACCTATCATTTCGATTTCGATTGCCTTTGTGCCGGCGAATGGCTGAACCGGATGATGCGCGAGCGCTACCGGCGCTGGTCCGTCTCCTGGCCGCTTGCCTATGACGCATCGGTCTACGGCCCCGGGGACGGAACCGTCAAACGGAGCGACGGGCGGATTGCGCTCTATGCCCGCTATGTGACCTCGCGGCGGGCCGTGGAACTGGCATTGATGGCGCTCGATATCCTTCAGGAACGCTGCGTCGCTTTCGAAGTCGATTTCTTCGGCTGGGATCTCGGTCACCTGGACGTTTCATACGGTTACCGCGACCACGGCGTGCTGGATGGCCCGCAACTCGCCGCGCTCTACCGGCAGGCTGCGGTCGGCGTTGTCTTTTCGGCCACAAACCACTCGCTGGTCAACAAGGAGATGATGGCCTGCGGCCTGCCCGTGGTCGATCTCGACCTCGAAACGGTGCGGGCGATCTTTCCTGAAGGCTGCATGGCCTTTGCCCAACCCACGCCGGAAGGTATTGCGGACAGGCTGCAAAGCCTGCTCGAGCAGCCGCAGCAGCGCGATGCGCTAAGAACCGCCGGCGAAGCCTTTGTCAATGATTTGTCCTGGGAGAAATCGGCGCGGATTGTCGAGGCCGCGCTGCGCGAGCGCGTCAGCCTCGCATCATCGCAGAAGGCGGCTCCATGACAGCTTTTCACTGCGCGGTTGTCATCCCGACAAAAAATGCCCTGCCAGGCTTGCGGCGGGTTCTTTCCAAGGTGCTCGCTCAGAAGACGCCTTGGCCCTATGAGGTTATCGTCATCGATTCCGGATCGCGGGACGGAACAGCGGAGTATCTACGCAAGCTTGACCGGGTGCGGCTGATTGAGATCCCGCCGGACGCTTTTGGCCACGGCAAGACCCGGAACCTCGGGGTCGAGATGGCGGATGCCAAATTCGTGGCCTTTCTGACCCATGACGCGGAGCCCGTGGAGGAAACATGGCTCGCCCGTCTGGTGGCGGCCGCAGAACAGGACGACCAGATTGCAGGAGTGTTCGGCCGACACATTGCCTATGCCACCGCCTCGCCCTTCACCAAGGACGATCTTGACCGGCACTTCGCCGGCTTTCTCGCCCATCCGCTGGTGGTGCACCGCGATCTCGATCCGGAGCGCTACGAACGGGATGTCGGCTGGCGGCAGTTCCTCCATTTTTATTCCGACAACAACTCGCTTCTGCGCAAGACGGTGTGGGACCAAATCCCCTATCCCGATGTGGAATTCGCCGAGGACCAGCTCTGGGCCCGGACCGTCATCGAGGCGGGCTATGCAAAGGCATATGCGCCGGACGCGGCGGTCTACCACTCCCATGATTTCAGCCCGCTCGAACAGTTGCGCCGGGCCTTTGACGAATCCCGGAACTTCAAGAAATATTTTGGCTATGATCTGTCGCCTGGCATCCTCCAAGCCCTGGCTTCGATTGTAAAACAATCCAGCCAAGCACTTAGTCAAACGCCAAACCCAGATCGATATGGGCGAACAACACTGCAAACAAGAAGCCTACGGGTTGCGCAGGGCGCAGCGCTGATCTTCGGACATTTTTTAGGGACCAATCATGACAAAATCCCCAAAAATTTCTCAGACAAGATTTCTTTAGATAGAAAGCTTTATAAATCATAACTCTACTTTTATAGATATCTCTTCAACGGTATAGTAGTGCAGACTTTAGGTTGATGTCGAAAACATAAACGCGCGTTTAGAAAATGAACTTCTGTGTATATAAAGATACAGGCGATGAAATTCATGGCTACTTTGTACCTGATGGGTTTTCGACAAAACCGATCGTCAGTGTACGGCTAAACGAGGATAATCAAGTATCTGAAATTCCTTGCTGGATATATGTGGAAGGGGCGAAAGCACAAGGCCTGCATGACACCGGAAATGTAGGGTTTGTTTTATCCGACGAAAACGTACCGGGCTTAAGTCTAGCGCATAACCTCGAAGTCTCTGACCCACATACAGGGCTCGTTTTTTATCGTCGCGCTCAACCTGGACAGTATATCCCACGGAAAATACTCAGATTGGAAACAGCTTATGTCCCTAATAGTGAAATCGATATCAGTCTAAAGCCGTTCTTTCAGTTTTTCGATCACAAAATCGAACACCACGGCTTCGAGACTATCCGCCAGATGCTTGAAATTTTGCATCAACCCTCGGTCTACGTTTCCGGGCGAATTCTACTGAAAAACTTCCGGGTATACATAGATTATAATATCGATAACACAATGATATCTCTACGGGATCCGTTCTACGAACTCGCGATGCGACTGTTCGTGTTTAGTCGGTATAACAAGTACAAATTCCAATTCGTAGCTCCGCGCGACCGCGTACTGTTCCAGCCGGTTATGGATTGGTTCGAAAACCTTTCTTTTGAAGACGAACAAGTCGTGACTAGGGTAATTCGGAATGCACCGAAAGATATCTTAACAAAACTAGCCTCCCCCTTCACTCAGCAACTTGTGGCCACAAATCCGAATGACCCACCGGAACTTGACCAGGTAACACTTGCTCTTGATCTTTTATCTCAGTTCACAATATTCGATGACGGTCAGGAGGATGGCCTGTATGCTCGAAAAATAGAAACGTTCCTTGATCTGCCACACGGGACCGTGCAACAGAAAGGTCGGCTCGAACCTGTTGATCAGTTGGCGACAATATTGCGAAGGATCGACCGGGTTCATCACCTTCTCGAGGCAGATTTAGTTCTACATCATTTCATCGAGAAAGCCGCGAAGCGGGCCAGTTGAAGCGAGCGGGATACAAGACCCCCAAAAGCTTATGAGGAAGAGTCAATGCTGTTCAAGTCGATGCAAAATATTGTCAAAAAAAACAGCCTTCTGTGGGGAGAAGAGGTCGCCGAGACTTACCATGCCGCTGCCGCACGCTGCATGCAGGAAAACTGGGACGCCATAATATTTCCATTACTGCAGAAACATAGCATCGATTATAGTGATGTCGTTGATTTTGCTTGCGGCTATGGCCGAAACACAGATATGCTCCTTAACCACGCCAGGTCCATAACGATGGTGGACGTGAATGAACATAATCTAGATTATTGTAGAAATAAATATGCAGACCATCAAAGTGTCTCTATTGTCGGATGTAATGGATATACATTAGAGGAATTATCGGAAAATCGATTTTCTTTTTTTTACACCTTCGACAGTGTTGTACACTTTCCGCCGGAAATCGTGAGATCCTATCTTCCGGAAATGCATCGGGTTCTCAAGAATGGGGGTTATGCCTTCGTTCATCACTCGAATTACACCGCAGGCGGAAAAGACAAAGACTTCCGCAAAAATCCACATTGGCGCAATTATATGTCGGCGGAGCTCTTCGCTGACTATGCAAAAGGCGCAGGATTTAATGTGATTGAGCAGTCACTCATAGACTGGGAGGTTGTAAATCTTGATTGCTGTACGATCCTCCAGAAGCCTTGAAGATATTGGGGCCAAAACCCGTTGATGGAATGGATTTGAATTAGCAAATCAGACTCAAGTTTCCAAATCAGTGATTTGGAGGCTTTTATGGGACACCTGTTTTGGCTGTCGGATGAGCAATGGGCGGCCATTGAGCGGTAGTCATCACCGAAAACCATTGGGTTGAAAATTGGACTTCTCCGGCCTTTGATGTGCTCTGAACCCCGAAAACTGGATTGTTTTTGATTGGAGCTTTCCGCGCTAGGATCCCGGCTGGCAGAAGGAGCGGAATTTATGAAGGCATCGAAGTTTTCGGACGCGCAGAAGGCGTTCATTCTGAAACAGGGCGATGATGGCGTACCGGTTGCAGAGATCTGCCGGAAGGCAGGGATCAGCCAGGCGACATATTTCAGCTGTAAAAAGAAGTATGCGGGTCTGTTGCCTGACGAGATGCGTCGGTTGAAGCAACTCGAGGATGAGAACAATCGGCTCAAGAAGATCGTTGCGGACCTGGGTAGTGTCAACATGAAGAAGACACGCAGAATTTACAATGAGTTGGGGCTTCAGCTCAGGAACAAGCACCCCAAGCGAAGGGTAAAAGCGAAGCTGCGTGAAGACCGCCAGGAAGCGGTTGCGCCGAATGAAGTCTGGGCGATGGATTTTGTCCACGACCAGTTGGCGACAGGCAGGAAGCTGCGCATCCTGACCATCGTCGATACCCATTCACGGCTCTGTCCGGCGACCGATCCACGCTTTACCTATCGCGGCGAGGATGTGGTGCAAACCCTGGAACGGGTTTGCGGCCTGATTGGCTATCCGAAGACGATCCGGGTGGACAATGGCAGCGAATTCATCTCCCGTGATCTTGACCTGTGGGCCTATGCAAATGACGCCACGCTCGACTTTTCTCGGCCCGGAAAGCCGACTGATAATGGCTTCATCGAAGCCTTCAACAGCAAGTTCCGGGCGGAATGTCTGAACACGCATTGGTTCCTGACGCTTGCGGACGCCCGCGAAAAGATGGAGGATTGGCGTAGACACTACAATGAGGATCGGCCTCATTCGGCGATCGGGTACAACGTCCCGATCGCGCTGCATAATCACGGTGGCATCCCCAGCCCGTCACCGTGAAACAAGCCGGAAAACTCCAACCTACGGCGATCCAGGGTTGGGTCTCAGTGCAGAAGCCGGAAAACTCTAGCCCACCTCGAGGGCACGTTGGGTAGCACTCCAAACGCCTCAAGGACTTCCGGCGCGTCGCAACCCGTTACGACAAACTCGCCAGTAACTTTCTGTCCGCTGTCGCCCTCGCAACACTCGTCGCATTCTGGCTATGATTGAGCCTGAACCCTAGGCTAGATGTAAAAAGTTCTTACAAATAGTCTCAATACGAAGGGCTGCTTTTCCGTCACCATATGGAGAAGCCCCAGATGCCATCGAGTCGTAAAGAATATTATCGTCTAGTAATTGATATACCCATTTTTTTATTTTTATTCGATCTGAACCGACTAATACTGCAACATTTGCTTCAATCGCTTCGGGGCGTTCGGTTTCGTTGCGAAGAACTAGAACGGGTTTACCTAGTGCTGGAGCTTCTTCCTGTATTCCACCGCTATCTGTCAACACAAGTCTCGATTTTTTTATCAGTGTGACTAACTCCTCATAATTAGCCGGAGGAATTAAATAAACTCTTTCTAGAGAACCAAGATAGCTTTGAGCCACACTTTTCACATTGGGATTTGGATGCACCGGATAGACAAACTCAAGATCTTTTCGTTCATCGTGCAATTCACGAATTGCTCTACAGATATTCTTGATAGGCTCGCCGAAATTTTCACGTCTATGAGCGGTCACAAGTACGAGGTCATTTTTATCAGAGGTAGGGTATTGACAGTGAAGATCACGCGCGGATACCTCCAACAATGCATCAATGACAGTATTACCGGTAAGATATACAGAATGTCGCGTTTTTCCTTCTTTCAGCAAGTTATCGAATGCTCTTTTCGTTGGCGCGAAATGAAGGGAAGAAACAATTCCAGCCACGATACGATTGAATTCTTCAGGAAACGGGCTTTTGATATCTCCGGTTCTCAAACCTGCCTCCACGTGGGCGATTGGTATTTGAAGATAAAAACTCGCTATAGCGGCTACCATGACGGAAGTTGTATCACCTTGAACAATCACCAGATCCGGATTGAGTGTTTCAAATACCGTTTCGATACCCTCGAAGATTCTGCTGCTCAATCCGCATAGCGTTTGACCGTGCTGCATAACGTCTAAGTCAATATCAACATTCAATTCAAAAATACTCAGAGTCTGAGCTACCAACTCTCTATGTTGACCAGTACTTACAACATAGACTTTCGCCCAATCGGAGTTAGCGAAAGATTTTATGACGGGCGCCATTTTGATGCATTCGGGTCGGGTGCCCACTATACAAACAATATTCTTCATCATTCATCCTACAACAAATCGAAAAACTGTATATCACAGATATAATTCAGAGTGAGTGACTATTCTATCCACTGCCATTTAGTTTTTGCAATACTTCAAAAATACTCTGCTCAACTGAAGATATACGATCTTCAATCTGAGACCCAGATATGATATTATCAAGCTCATACACACGGATTTTATCTAATCGTAAATCAGATATATCATTGTCACTGCCTACTGATACCTCATATAAAGCAGCTTCCTTAACGTCCGCCACAAGAGATGAACTTGTGTGGTGTTTGAGCCAGTTCACTCGCGTCTCATAAACGCACTCAACCTGTCCTGAAGTGATGTTAGTTAATTTTATCCATCCAATTTCCGTCGATTCACTGGCTAAGTCACATTCTAGTACATAGCGTCCGGGCCATAATTTAATCGTGGCGCGGCCAATTTTTGTGCAGAGATGGAGTTTTTGGTAGCTGTATTTCTTCTGAAGTCTTGGGGGTATAGCCAACACATTCGCCACCCCTTTCCGCTCATCATAAAACGAGCGATCCACATGCTCGTAAAGCGCTGCATCGTACAGTCTGTAACCGTTTCGCACTAAAATATCTATAGGATCCCGTTTAGCCCTCACATTGCCAATATCTTCGTATACCACTACAGGTTGGACTTCCTGTAGTGTTTTCTCTGCACCAACCAAAACATCATATTCAGCACCCTCAACGTCAATTTTAATTGCTGTCGGATTTATCTGTTTCTCGCTACAAAAATCATCTATAGAAATCGTTTTGACTGCAACTCCAACACTGTCTGCTTGACGCTCAATCAAACTCGAGCCGTGGCCATAGTAGCTTGGCTCACAAAAAAACTCTATTGACATGTCAGTTTGCGAATAAACGGCACGTTCATCAAGAACGACATTCTCTGCATTATTTACTTCTATAGTTCGACGGCACCATTCAGCAAGACGAGGATTGCATTCAAAAGCATACACCATCCCAGTTTTGCCTACCATGCGAGAAAGCGCAATGGAGACACCTCCTAAATTAGCGCCAATGTCCAAAACGGTGCAGCCATCCATGCAGAAGTCTTTTAAAGCAATTTGTACAGTACGCTCCCATAAAATAAGTTCTGAATATTTTTCGATTGTGCCGATTGGCCCTAGGTCGAATTCATCATATTCTGTCATGCCGCGTATCTTCTGTGAATTAACGAATATTTAGTTTTGCTAGCCACCCTCAGGATATAAAAGTCCTCTACATTCATTTGGCTGTGGAAGGATGCCTAATCTTGTCTCATGTGATAGATTGCATTTTAGCTTTCACTTGTCCATTGCCAATTGAACTCGATTGCTACAGCCTAAAGTATCCGTTTTGGTCAAGGAAGAGATGGGGCCCATTTACGTCCGTCTCTGATGAGTGCATTTGCAAGGATCATGAGCTTTCTAATGATTGCGGCTATGGCCTGTTTGGGGGGCTTTCCAGCGTCGAATTTAAACCGCGCCGGGTTTGCCGAAGGCTGTTTGGGCTAAGTTATACGGCCACGGCCTCTTGATCCAGCGTGGCGTAGTACTGTTCCTCCGCTTCAGCCGGAGGGATGTTTCCTATCGGCTCCAGAAGACGCCGGTGGTTGGGGTAATCATCCCCGAAAACCATTGGGTTGAAAATTGGACTTCTCCGGCCTTTGATGCGCTTGGAGAACGACATGAAGAAATCGAGATTCACAGAAAGCCAGATCCTTGCGATTTTGAAGCAGGGTGAAAGCGGCGTGCCAGTTGCCGATCTTTGCCGGGAACACGGGAGCAGCAACGCGACCTGCTACAACTGGCGGTCCAAGTATGGCGGCATGGATGCGTCCTTGATGGCGGAAATGAAGGCCATGGCCGAGGAGAACCGCCGCTTGAAGAAGATGTACGCCGAGATGGCGATG
>NZ_VXDC01000004.1 GCF_008711285.1 Roseibium aquae | reverse complement strand
CTCAACAACGCCATGTCTATCACTCCGTCGTCCCCCGCCGAAATCACGCAGGGGTGGGTTTAAACATGGGTCAGTTCTCAGTGAAAAAATCGGGCCTTACCGGGTCAGTTCTCAGTGAAAATCAACAGGGTGTGATCGCCCAGTTAAACCGGCTAATCCATCTGGGCGAAGACAGCGTGATGGCCCAACCTTGATCACCGATCTCGATAAGACGGCAGAGAACAAGGCGCTTGTGTTGGATTTCGTCAACATCTGCCTTATTGGCCGCGATATCGCGCGGATAACCGGCACTGGACGGATCGCGTTCATCCGGCCCCATTCCTCCGCGACGGCCGTGTCGACGGGTAGCACCCTGTCGCCGAAACCCGCAATCACGTCGCCGAGCCATGCCTCGAGCGCCTCGGCCTTCCGGGGATCGCGGCGGCGCACCAGTTCTACGCCCTTGCGGATTTCGCCCAAAACCAATGCGCTGAGCCACAGGTCATCCTCGGCCACGCCCGCCCACCAGGTGGCAACTGCTGGGTCGCACCTCTCGCCCTTGCGCACTTCGGAAATGATGTTCGTGTCGATCAGGTAGCTCACAGGGAGACATCGCGCCCGAAATCGCGGGGACGGTCGAGATCGATCCCGTCGAGCGGCGCCGAGGCGATGAGCGCTTTGAGCCCACCCGCGCGGGGCGTCGCGATCTTCTCGCGCAGGAGGGCGCGCGTCTCGCTCTCGCGGGCGGGATCGCCCAAGGCGGTGGCGACGTCCCGGACGAGGGCAGCGTCTTCCTTGCGGACCTGAACCTCGACGCGCACGAAGCCCTGCCGCTGACGGCGCTTGCGCCACTGGGTGACGGGAGACGGATCGGTGCTGGCCATGCTGCCCTCCATTTCCGGAAATGCTACCGGAAAGATGAGTGCGCGGCAACAGGCTTCAAGATCGCGCTGTCAAGTCCGAACGCACCTGCGAGACAATTTCCTGCGAGACACGGGAAGGCGAGACGCCGAAGCCCAGCCACGCTATCAAATAGCTAGACTCGGAGTTGGGCGTGCGGGCGAACCGACGTAGATCCCAAGGTGGATACAAGGACTGCCTTCCGGGCCTCAGCCAGGGTCCAGGTCGCCAAGTCATTGTTTTCCGGTTCCTTTTCGGGCAAAAACGTATGCTGGCGGGCGAAGCGCGACGCTTTCCTAGTGACGCCGCCGAAAACAGCCGTTTCGTTTCGCTTTGCCGAATTCATCAATGAAATCAGACCCTCACGGTCTGAACACACCCGCCTGAAACGAAACGGGGGGCAGGGGGCATTTCGCTTTCGCGGGCCGCCGTTTCGCGTCAGCGTCCACATCAGGACATTTCGATGAACGTGATCGACCTGCCGCTTGCGCAGATCATTCCCTACGCGCGCAACCCGCGGCGGAACGAGAAGGCCATTGCCACGGTGGCGGCCTCGATTGCCGAGTTCGCCAAGGCGCAGGATGAAGTGTATGCGCCGGGACACCGCCGACGTTCCGGGTTGCTTAGCGCTGCCGCATACCGTGTGCAACGGCCGATGCGCCGCTGCTGACCTGCCGAGGGGCCAAGTCGACGGTTCAAGTGGTCGCGCCGGGGATCAACCGGAAGCCTACATCCTGCACCCGTGCAACGGTTTCGCCCTCCAGACGCGAAAGGAGTGCTTTGGCCGCAAGGTTTCCGATCTCGACTCTCCGCGACTCAACGCTGGTCAGCGGCAGCGGCAGGGCCTGTCCGATGGCGAGGCCGTTGAACCCAGCCAGCGCAAGGTCATCTGGCACTTTCAGTGCAACTCCCATGGCATGAAACATTGCGCCCACCGCCATGTCGTCATTGGAGAAACAGACGGCCAGCCCGCCCGGCGGCACATCCGCCAAAAGGCGCGCCACCGCTTCGCGGCCCAGCGGGACTGAAGAAGGGCCGGGCAAGAGCACCGTCGCCGTCAGTGTCACCTCCGCCTCGGACAGTCCGCGTTCAAGGCCTTGCTTTCGCGTCAATGCGCGCGGGTCCGTCGAAATGTCATGGCCGACATAGGCCACCCGGCGATAGCCCCGCCCTACCAGGTAGTGCGCCATTGCCCGCCCCGCCGCGTGCTGCGACAATCCTACCGCCATGTCGATCGGCGCCGGATCGATATCCATAATCTCGACGACGGGTACGCCCGCGCCCGCCAGCATGCGCCGCGTGCCCTCGGTACTGGACGCCGGCGCGATGACAAGGCCCGCCGGACGCCAGGACAGGAGGTCTGCCACCAGACGCTCCTCGTGGAGGGGGTCGTAGTTCGACACGCCGAGAATGGGGTGGTGGCTGGCCTGCTCCAGCTGTGTTTCCAACCCGTTCAGGACATCGGCGAAGACGCTGTTCGACAGCGACGGCAGCACGACGGCCACCTGCCGGGACTGCCCTCCGGCCAGCGTGCCGGCCAGGCGGTTGGGTACGTAGTTCAGCGCAAGTGCCGCCGCTTCGACCCGCTCGAGTGTTGCGCGCGCCACATGAACCCCTCCGCGCAACGCCCGGCTGGCCGTGATCTCGCTCACTCCAGCGGCCCGGGCGACTTCGGCAAGGGTAGGGCGGGTCTCGCCGCCAGTGTTGGGACCTGATCTTGTATCGCGGGTCGGCATAACAGCGCTACCATATCGATTTTCACGATAATTCATGAAACGCTGCTGAAAAGCAAACGTCTTTGACAGCGCTGTCATTATTTGTCAGAATTGCGATGGGAGGAGGGACAGTCGATGAGAATCGTTGTGACAGGGGCTGCAGGTTTCATCGGCCGCATGGTGGTGGAGGCCTTGGCCAGTGCGGACACCGTCATACTGGACGGCGCTACACGACGGGTGTCCGCCATCCTCGCCATCGACATCGCCGCCGAACCGCTCGCGCAGCTGGCCGAGGGGCGCGCTCGCGTCCATCCGCTGGCTGGCGGCCTGCTCGACACCCCGGTTCTGGACCGTATCATCTCGGATGCGCCTGATCTCGTCATCCATCTCGCTGCCGTCGTCTCGGGGCAGGCAGAGGCAGACTGGGATCTCGGCATGTCCGTTAACCTGCAGGGCACGCTCGCCCTGATAGAGGCGTGCCGCCGGATGGCCCGGCCCCCCGTCTTTATCTTCTCGTCGTCGGTCGCGGTTTTCTCCTGCGCCGCCAACGACACCATCACCGAGGATACCCTGCCTGCGCCGCGATCCTCCTACGGCACCCAAAAATTGATGGGCGAATTGCTGGTGCGCGACGCCACTCGGCGCGGTATCATTCGCGGGCGCTCGCTGCGGTTTCCCACCATCTCGATCCGGCCCGGCGCGCCCAACCGCGCGGCCTCGAGCTTTGCCAGCGGCATCCTGCGCGAGCCGCTTGCCGGCCTGCCCGCCACGCTGCCCGTTGGGCGCGACCTGCGCCTGCACCTGGCTTCGCCCGACAAGGCGCTCGAATACACGTTGCGCGCCTGCGCGCTGGAGCAGGCTGCACTCGGGGCCGACACCACGTTGACCCTGCCGGGCATTGCCGTCACCGTGGGCGGGATGATCGACACGCTTGCGCGGATCGCAGGCGATGATGTGGCGGCGCGGATAACGCCCGAGCCAGACAGGGCAATCGAGACGATCGTGACATCCTGGCCTGGCGAGATCCTCTGCCCGCGCGCCCGCGCGCTGGGCTTTGAACCGAACACAGGAATTGCGGCGCTGATCGAAGAGCATCGCCGCCGCATGGAGCGCGCAGCCTGAGGGGGGGCGCGACGGATACTAAGCAGGGAGAGAGACAAAGATGAAACACTATATTTTCGGCGCCATTTCGGCCATCGCCCTTATGGGTGCGGCACAGGCGCAAGACAACCTCGTGATCGGCCATTCGCTTTCGCCCACTTCGCACTACGGCGTGGGCGCTCAGGCGTTTCTCGACACGCTGGCCGAGCTTTCGGATGGCGCCTTCACCGGCGAACAGGCCCCGGCGGGCCAGCTCGGTGGAGAGCGCGACATGATCGAGGGCCTTCAGATCGGCTCGCTCGACCTCGTCATCACCTCTACTGGCCCGCTCGGCAACTTCGTGCCCGAGGTTCTGGCCATCGATCTGCCCTTTCTTTTCCGGGACTATGACCACGCCCGCCGTGTGCTCGATGGCGAAATCGGGCAGGAACTTCTCGACGCCATCGGCGAAAATGACCTTGTCGGCCTTGCCTGGACCGAGAATGGCTTCCGTCATGTGACCAACTCGCAGCGCCCTGTCACTTCGCCGGC
This sequence comes from Roseibium aquae, assembly GCF_008711285.1. Classification (GTDB taxonomy): domain Bacteria; phylum Pseudomonadota; class Alphaproteobacteria; order Rhizobiales; family Stappiaceae; genus Roseibium; species Roseibium aquae. The sequence goes on along the minus strand of NZ_VXDC01000004.1, from coordinate 350,596 downwards.
CGATCTCAGCGGTCTGAAGCTCCGCACGATGGAGAACGCCGTGCATATGGCTGCCTTCGAGGGTATGGGGGCCGCGCCTACGCCGATGGCCTTCCCCGAGGTGTTTGGTGCATTGCAGCAGGGTGTCGTCGACGGGCAGGAGAACCCGATCACCGTGATCACCGCTTCGCGCTTCTGGGAGGTGCAGGGCTATGTCACGCTGACCGGCCATGTCTATTCGCCCGCCATTGTGCTGGCCTCTCCGATCCTCTTCGACAGCCTGACCGAAGAGCAGCAGGGCTGGTTCCGCGAGGCAGCGGCCGCCTCGGCTGCCGCCACCCGTGCCGAGGTCGACCGCCTCGAAGCCGAAGGTGTCGCCCTGATGCGCGAGAACGGGATGGAGGTCATTACCGAGATCGACCGCGCCCCCTTCCAAGCGCTTGCGGCCGAGGCCGCGTGGCCGGTCTACACCGACCGGTTCGGCAGTGAGCTGATCGAGCGCATCGTCGCCTTCGAATGAAACCGCGGGCCTGATGGCCCAACGCAATGGGGATGGCCGGCAGTATTGCCGGCCGGCCCGTCGTGACCACGCCGGGTGAGAGGAAAGCCGCGCTATGCAAAACGCCCTGTCGCTGTTCCTGAAGATTGAAACAGTCACCACGCGGATTGCCCTCTGGGCGGCCATCGCGTTTCTCGTGATTGCTACAGCGCTGGCCGTCTTCCAGGTGACGACGCGATTTGCCTTCGGACAGCCCTCGACATGGTCCGAAGTTATCACGCGATCGGCGATGATATGGTCCGTCTTCCTTGGCGCCGCGCCAGCCTTTCGTGAAGGCACGATGATCGCGCTCGAATTCACTCAGACAGCACTCCCACGCCGGCTGGGCCATGCCCTTTACCAGCTTTCCATGATGTTGACGCTCATCTTCTTCGCGATCCTGTTCTGGCAGGGTCTTGCCATGACCGAGCGCGTCGTGACCCAGACCCTGGCCGCGCTTCAGATCTCCATCGCATGGGTCTATGCGGCCCTGCCGGTCGGTTCTGTTTTCATCTCGATGGCTGTTCTGGGTTGCATGATCCGCGCCGCGCGCGGTGACTGGCCGAACCGCGTCCGCGAGGACACAACCCGCGCGGAGGGCGCGGCATGAATACCGCCCTCGCGCTCTCTCTCGGCATCTTATTCCTGCTCGGCGTTCCCATCGCGGTGGCCATTGGCCTTGCCTCGGTCATCGGAATCGAGGCGCATGGCCGCCTGCCGCTCCTGTTGGTGGCGCAGCGCATGTTCACCGGGCTCGACAGCTTTCCCCTCATGGCGATCCCGCTGTTCATCCTCGCGGGCAATCTGATGTCGGTCGGTGGCATCTCGCAGCGGCTGGTAGATCTCGCCAAAGCCATCGTAGGCGGTGTGCAGGGTGGGCTTGCGGCCACCTGCGTGCTGACCTGCATGATGTTTGCCTCCGTCTCGGGCTCATCGGTTGCTACCACCTTCGCTATCGGCGCGATCCTGATCCCCGCGATGGTGAAACACGGCTACCCCAAGCCCATGGCGGCGTCGGTCCAAGCCTCCTCGGCGGAGCTGGGCGTGCTGATCCCGCCGTCAATCCCGCTGATCCTCTACGGGGTCTCGACAGATACCTCGATCGGGCAGCTCTTCCTCGCGGGACTGGGGCCGGGCCTTCTGGTCGCGGGCGCGCTGATGGCGCTGGTGCTGATCCTCTGCCGATTGCGGGGCATCGGCGCGCAGGATGGCGACGGCCGCCCTCGGCTCGGTCCCGCGGTGCTGGCGGCGCTGCCGGCGATGCTGGTGCCCGTGGCGATCCTCGGCGGCATTTACACCGGCGTATTCACGCCGACCGAGGCCAGCGCGGCGGCCGTCGTCGTGGCCCTTCTGGTCGGCATGGGCTTCTACCGCGAGCTGAAATTCCACCACCTGCCCGAGGTGCTGAAGAAAACCGTCCTCGCCACCTCAGCAATCATGCTGATCATCTCCGCCGCCGCGCTCTTCTCCTTCCTCGTGACGCGCTCGGGCCTGCCCAACGACATCGCGGCCCTGATGCGCGAGGTAATCGAGACACGCTTCCTGTTCCTGCTGGTCGTCAACCTGCTCCTGCTGATCGTCGGCATGTTCATCGAGACTTCGGCCGCGATCCTGGTTCTTGCGCCGATCCTCGCCCCCATCGCGGTAGCCTATGGCGTCGACCCGGTGCATTTCGGCCTGATCATGGTCTTGAACCTCGCGTTGGGCATGATCACGCCGCCCCTGGGCGTGAACCTCTTCGCGGCCTGCTCGGTCGCCAACATCCCGGTGGAGCGGATCATTCCGCAACTCCTGTGGTTTGTTCTGACCGTCTTCGCCGCACTGATGATCGTCACCTATGTCCCGGCGGTCTCGCTTTGGCCAATGCAAACTATCATGGGGCTCTGAACATGATCATTCACTTCGCCGGTCTCGGCTCGATGGGGTCCGGCATGGCCGCATCCTGCCTGCGCGCAGGCCACGAAGTTCACGGCACGGACCCAAGCGCCGAGCGGCTGGCGGCTCTGGTCGCCGCGGGTGGGCAGGCACGGGGCGAGGGCAGCCCTGCCAGCGACATCGCCGTATCAGTCGTTTTGAACGCCGAGCAAAGCCGCGCGGCGATCTTCGGCGAGGGCGGTCTCGCGTCCCGCCTTGCGCCCGGTGGCGTCATCCTCGGCTGCGCCACAGTCGCGCCTGCTTTCGCCCGCGAGATGGAGGCAGAGGCGCAGGCCATGGGCCTTCACTATCTCGATGCGCCAATTTCGGGTGGCGCGGGCAAGGCCGCGGCGGGGCAACTCACGATCATGGCCGCAGGCACGCCCGATGCCTTTGCTGCCGCGCGCCCTGCGCTCAACGCCATGGCAGAGACGGTGTTTGAGCTGGGCGATCATGCTGGTCCCGCATCGGCGATGAAAGCGGTGAACCAGTTGCTTGCGGGTGTCCACATCGCCACCATGGCGGAGGCGATGACCTTCGCCATGACGCAAGGCATCACACCCGAGACATTCCTCGAAGTCATCCCTCGATGCGCCGGCACCAGCTGGATGCTGGAGAACCGCGCGCCCCATATCGCGACCGGCGACTACACGCCCCACAGCCAGGTCAACATCTGGCCCAAGGACCTCGGCATCGTGCTCGACATCGCGCGCAACGCGCGGTTCAGCGCGCCGATCACGGCTGCCGCGCTCCAGCAATACCTCGCCGCGGCGGGCATGGGGCTGGGTCACGAGGATGACTCCGCCGTTGTCAAGGTCTACGCCCGCAACGCGGGCCTGACCCTGCCGGGAGAAGGGTGATGCGGCTGGGCTGCATCGGCGATGATTTCACCGGATCCAGCGATCTGGCCAACACTCTGGCCAAGGGTGGCATGCGCGTCGTGCAGTACTGCGGGATCCCAGACGGGCCCGCGGCCCAAAACGTCGAGGCGGGCGTGGTCGCCCTCAAGACACGCTCGATCCCTGCTGCCGAGGCAGTGCGCCAATCGCTCGCCGCCCTCGACTGGTTGCGCGCGCAGGGCTGCGAACAGATCCTCTTCAAGTATTGCTCGACCTTCGATTCGACGCCCGAGGGCAACATCGGTCCCGTCGCCGACGCGCTGGCCGAGGCACTGGATGCGCCCAAGGTCGTTGTCTGCCCCGCTTTTCCCGGCGCCGGGCGCTCGATCTACCAGGGGCATCTCTTTGTCGCCGATCGCCTGTTGAACGAGTCGGGCATGCAGAACCATCCGCTGACACCGATGACCGATCCCGACATTCGCCGCTGGCTTGCCGCCCAGACAAGCTATTCCGTTGGCCATGTTCCCGCCGCTGATGTCTTTGCCGGGCCAGGCCGGATCGTCGAAGCGCTCGACGCCCAGCACGCGAAGGGCCACCGTCTCATCGTTGTCGACGCGCTGCGCGACGCCGATCTGGTGGCCATCGGGCGGGCCGCGGCCGACCTGCCGCTGATCACCGGCGGCTCCGGCATCGCCATCGGCCTGCCTGCGAATTTCGGCTGCACGCCCGCGCCTGTGCCCTGGCAGGGCCAGCCGGGCCGGGGGGCGATCCTCTCGGGTTCCTGCTCCAACGCCACCCGCGCGCAGGTCGCCCGCCACGCCGCCCGCCACCCAGCCCGCGAAATCCCCGGCGCCGAGGTAATCGAGGGCCGGCTGAGTGCCGCCGACATCGCCGACTGGATCCTCGCGCAGGACGGCCTGCCGCTCGCCTATAGCTCCGCCGATCCGGCCGAGGTCGCCCGCGTGCAAGACCGCTTCGGCCGTGAGACGGCCGCCACCGCGCTTGAGGGCTTCTTCGCAGAGGTCGCGCGCCGCCTCGTTGCGGGGGGCGGCCTCACCCGGCTGACCATCGCGGGCGGCGAAACGTCGGGCGCGGTCATCGAAGGCCTCGCGCTCAACCATCTCCAGATCGGCCCCGAGATCGCTCCGGGCGTCCCCGCGCTGCGCGCCGGTCCCGATCTGGTGGTTGCGCTTAAATCGGGCAACTTCGGGGCCGAGGATTTCTTCGAAAAGGCTGACGCGGTGCTGTCGGGGGGTATATGAGCGAAACGACCTTGCGTGAGCAGATCTGCGATCTGGCGAAATCGCTCTTCGACCGCGGCCTGACCCATGGCAGCACCGGCAACATCTCGGCCCGGACCGAGGATGGCGGGTTGCTCGTCTCGCCCACGGGTACCAGCTTCGGGCGGCTGGACCCCGCCCGGCTCAGCCGTTTCGACGCAGAGGGCCACCTGATCGGTGGCGATCCGCCGACCAAGGAAATGCCCCTGCACAGTGCCTTCTACGACACCCGCGGGACGGCGGGCGCGGTGGTGCATCTGCATTCGTGTCACTCCGTCGCGCTCTCCATGCTGCCCGAGGTGGACCCCGACGATTTCCTGCCGCCGCTCACTCCCTATGCGATCATGAAGCTGGGGCGAGTGAAGCTCTTGCCGTTCTATCTGCCCGGCGATCCTGCGATGGGCAGAGCGGTGCGCGGCCTCGCGGGCAAGCGCAGCGCGGTGATGTTGGCCAATCACGGCCCGGTGGTGGCCGGCCGCGACGCGGAGGCGGCCTGCACCGCCATCGAAGAGCTGGAGGCGACGGCGCGGCTCGCCCTTCTCCTGCGCGGCACGGACGCCCGTGTGCTCGACCCCGAACAGGTGCGGGCCGTTGTCACCGCGTTCAATGTGGAATGGGACGCATGACGCGCTTTTCCGCCAATCTCGGCTTTCTCTGGACGGAGCTCAGCTTGCGCGACGCCATCTGCGCCGCCGCCCGCGCTGGGTTCGACGCCGTGGAATGCCACTGGCCCTACAACACGCCCGCCGCCGATGTGGCCGCTGCGTTGGCCGAGACGGGCCTGCCCATGCTCGGCCTCAACACCCGCCGCGGAAACGTGGCTTCGGGCGAAAACGGTCTTGCAGCGCTGCCAGGCCGCGAGGTTGAGGCGCGCGCCGCTATCGACGAGGCGCTGAGCTATGCCGAAGCCGTGGACGCGCGCGCCGTCCATGTCATGGCGGGCTGTGCCGAGGGCGCGGCGGCGGAGGCCGCCTTCACTGCCAATCTGCGCTATGCCTGCGAGCGGGCGGGGCCGAACCGTATTATCCTGATCGAGCCCCTCAACCCGTGGGACGCGCCGGGGTACTTCCTGAACCGGACCGGGCAGGCGGCCGAGATCATCGCCGGTGTCGGCGCGTCGAACCTCAAGCTGATGTTCGACTGCTACCATGTCGGCCGGACCGAGGGCGACGTGATTGGTCGCCTGCGAGCGCTTATGCCGATTATCGGCCACATCCAGTTTGCCTCCGTCCCCGATCGTGGCCCACCCGGCCATGGCGAGCTCGATCTTGGCCCCGTCTTCGCCGAGATCTCGGCGCTTGGTTGGATTGTACCCCTCGGTGCCGAATACAAGGTCACGGGCCCCACCAGCGACAGCCTCGGCTGGATGCAGGTGTTGCGGCGCAACTGACTGCGGCGGGTCGGTGTAGCGCAGGGCGTCCTGGCCGAGACCCAGACCGCGACCCTGCCGCTGTCCCGGTATCTCGATACGCTCCGCTGGGTGTTCCTGGCCGTGGCGCTCGGGGGAAGTTGATATCGATCAAGGCGCATATGCGCAATTGCGCATAACCAGTCGCCATGCAGGATGTACTCACAGCCATTTGTGATCCGACCCGCCGCGCCGCGCTCGCCCTTCTCTGGGGCGGGGCCGAGCATTGCGTCTGCGAATTGATGGCGCGGCTCGACGCGAGCCAGAGCCGGATGTCGCGGCACATGAAGGTGCTGCGTGAGGCTGGCCTCGTGCTGGACAGGCGCGATGCGCAATGGGTGCGCTACCGCCGGAACCCCGACCTCGCACCGGAATTCGCGGCCGTGATCGACGCTGTGCTGACCGCCAAATTTACTCTTGAAAGGAAGGTCGCGTGACCACTGAGACCCACGAACACCACGCCCCGCACGGGCTTCCGGACTGGGCATGGTATGTCGGCGTGCCGCTTGCGGCCCTTGTCTGGTGGCTGGTCTACGGCCAGTTGATCCCGTTCTCCGAATGGGCGACGTCGCTCTTCCCCGTCGCGCGCGACAGCCATACTGGCGAGGCGATCGCCTTTTTCATCTACGACGTGCCCAAGGTGCTGTTGCTGCTGACTGGCATCGTCTTTGTCACGGGCGTGCTGCGCAGTTGGTTCAGTCCGGAGAAGACCCGCGCGATCCTCGCGGGCAAGAACCAGATCTGGGGCTATCCGTTCGCAGCTGCGCTCGGCGTGCTGACGCCGTTCTGCTCGTGCTCTTCGGTGCCGCTCTTCATTGGCTTCATTTCGGCGGGCATCCCGCTGGGCGTGACGTTTTCCTTCCTGATCGCCGGGCCAATGGTGGGGCCGGTGGGCCTCGGGCTGCTCTACGGCCTCGTCGGATGGGAGATCGCGACCATCTATCTCATCTTCGGCTTCACCATTGCCACCGTGGCGGGGTTCATCCTCGGCCGCATGGGACTGGAACGCTACCTGCAGGACTGGGTGCGCGAGCTGAACGCGGGCCCCGTGGGCGATCTGCCGGAGGAACGGCTGAGCCTCGTCGATCGGCTGAAGATCGGCGTGGAACAGGTGCGCGAGATCGTCGGCAAGGTCTGGATCTGGGTGCTGATCGGCATCGGGATCGGCGCCGCCATCCACGGCTACGTCCCCGAAGAGATGATGCTGCGAATCATGGGCGGCGAAGCCTGGTGGTCGGTTCCCGCCGCCGTCGTCGTGGGCGTGCCGATGTACACCAATGCGGCCGGTGTCATTCCCATAGTGGAGGCGCTGCTGGGAAAAGGGGCTGCGCTTGGCACGACGCTGGCCTTCATGATGTCGGTGATCGCGCTTTCGCTGCCCGAGATGATCATCCTGAAGCAGGTGCTGACCCTTCGCCTGATCGCGATCTTCCTCGCGGTCGTCTCGGCGGGGATCCTCGCCACCGGCTTTCTCTTTAATGCCATTCTCTGAAAGGACACGCCCATGAAAACCGTCAAGGTCTACGGCCCCGGCTGCACGCGCTGCGAGACCACCGAAGCGATGATCAAGGAAACTGCGTCTCGGCTCGGTATCGAGGTGAATGTTGAAAAGGTCGCTGATGCAAAGTCCATCGCCATGGCGGGCGTCATGTCCACGCCGGGCATCTCGGTCGACGGCAAGCTCGTCCATGCCGGCGGCCTGCCGGACGCGGCAAAGCTCGAGGGCTGGCTCCGCGCATGAGCCGCGCGGTCGTCATCGCCGCCACCGGCCCGACGCGTATCTCGCGCTGGAGGCGAGGGGGCTGGGCATGTCGTGCCCGGCTGCAGCAGTTCACGGGGCAGGCCGACCGGAACGCACAGACGGCGTCCCAGCAGATGGAATGGGAGTGACGCTGGACCGCGGGTGGTCTCAGACCGCAGCATCCGACACCCGCTGAGCTGGCTCGGCTCGCCTCCGGCGCCCGGTTCTCACCTAAACCATTTACAAAACTAGAATTGTGGTTATATTAGTTCCATGACGATCATCAGTCCCAACGCCCGCGCCCTTGCCGCTCTCGGCCACGATGCCCGCCTCGCGATCTTTCGCTTGCTGGTGAAGGCTGGGGATGACGGGCTGCGGGTCAGCGATATCGGTGAGCATCTGGGGCTCGCCCCGTCGACGCTTGCGCACCACCTCTCCACGTTGGTCGATGCTGGACTGGTGCTTCAGGAAAAGCAGGGCCGCGAGGTGTATAACCGGGTGGATTTCCCCGCGATGCACCGTGTTGTCGGCTTCCTGACCTCAGAATGCTGTACCGGTGTTTCGGTGCAGCGTTCTGAGGACGCCGCATGACGCGGGCGGGTTTATTTTTTGGGCCTGAAACAACTGTAAATCCGGAGATTTGGTGATGACTGATACGACTTTCCCGACACCCGGCCTCCGGTCCACGATGCGCCATCTTTGGCTGGACCAGCGGGTCTGGTTTGCCTCGGCGCTGATCCTTCTGGCGCTGGCGGTGTTCGACACCTCCCAGGCTGCCGACTCCGCGCGCTTCGCGGGCAACGCGCTGCTGGGCACGGCGCCCTTCCTGATCCTGTCGATCGTCATCGCTGCCTGGGCCAATGCCACCGGCGCCGACAACCTGATCGCCAAGGCCTTCACCGGCGCGCCGCTTTTGATGATCGGGCTTGGGGCGCTGGCGGGCGGCATCTCGCCATTCTGCTCCTGCGGGGTGATCCCGCTGATCGCGGCGTTGCTGGCGATGGGCGTGCCCCTGTCCGCCGTCATGGCTTTCTGGCTCGCCTCGCCGATCATGGACCCGTCGATGTTCGTGCTGACGGCGGGCGTGCTCGACCTCGAGTTCGCGGTGGCCAAGACGCTGGCCGCCATCGGGCTGGGTGTGTTTGGCGGCACGGTGGTGCACCTTCTGATGAAGGGCGGCGCCTTCGCCGATCCGCTGCGCGACGGCATCGGCAACGGCGGCTGCGGCGGCGCGAAGATCCGCGCGCCGAAGCCCGTGGTCTGGCGGTTCTGGACCGACGCGGACCGCCGGGCGAAGTTCGGCAAGACCGCGCTGAGCACGACGCTGTTCCTCGCCAAGTGGCTGACGCTCGCCTTTATCATCGAAAGCCTGATGCTGGCCTGGATTCCGGCGGAAATGGTCACCGCGGCGCTGGGAGGGCAGGGGCTGCTGCCCATCGTCACCGCGACGCTGGTGGGTGTGCCCGCCTATCTGAACGGCTACGCGGCTCTGCCGCTGGTCGGCGGGCTGATCGACCAGGGCATGGCGCCGGGGGCGGGCATGGCTTTCCTGGTCGCCGGCGGCGTCACTTCGATCCCGGCGGCGATGGCGGTCTGGGCGCTGGCCCGGCCACAGGTCTTTGCACTTTATATCGTGCTGTCACTCACCGGCGCTTTCGCATCCGGCCTGCTGTTCCAGCTGTGGACGTCCATGGCCTGACCGGCTGCGGCGGGGCACGTCTCCCCGCCGCTCCATCGGATTGAAACCCAATCATGTTCTCAAGATTATCTCCAGCGCGGCGCGGGCTGACCGTCGCCGCCCTCGGCACGTCTCTAACGGTCAGTTGGGCGTCAAGCTATTATATTCCGGCGGTTCTGGCCGTGCCCATGGCTGAAGATCTCGGGCTGTCGCCGGTCTGGGTTTTCGGTGCTTTCTCCATGGCGATGGTTGTCTCGGCCATGGTCGGTCCATGGGCGGGGGCGCGGATCGACGGGGCCGGTGGACGCGGCGTGCTCATGGTATCGAACCTCATCTTCGCAGCCGGCCTCGGTCTGCTTGCCGTCGCCCCAACGCCGCCCGTCCTGTTCGCCGGCTGGGCCGTGATTGGGCTTGGCATGGGGATCGGGCTCTACGAGGCAGGGTTCGCCACGTTGGCCGGGATTTACGGAAAGGACGCGCGGGGCCCGATTACCGGCATCACCCTGATCGCGGGATTCGCGAGCACGGTCGGTTGGCCGCTGTCCGGGGTCATGCTGGCCACATGGGGCTGGCGGGAAGCCTGCATCGGTTGGGCTGTGATCCATCTGGCCGTGGCATTGCCGTTGAACGCGTGGCTGCCGAAAGGCACCAGCACGGCAGCCGCACAGCAGACACAAATCGAGGACGGGCCGCCGCCATCCCGCCTGGCGCTCTGGCTGCTGGCCTTCGTTTTTGCGGCGACCTGGTTCAATTCAACCGCTATGGCCGCACACCTGCCGGGGCTGCTGCAAGCCGCCGGGGCCAGCACGGCGGTCGCCATCGCGGCGGGCGCGCTCATCGGTCCGGCGCAGGTCGCAGCGCGGGTGCTGGAGTTCGGCCTGCTGCGCCGGTTCCATCCGCTTGTCTCGACCCGCGTGGCGGCGGCGGCGCATCCCGCTGCCGCTGTCGCGTTGGTGAGTTTCGGGGGACCGGCTGCCTATGCCTTCGCACTCCTTCATGGGGCGGGGAACGGCATACTGACGATCGCCAAGGGCACGCTGCCCCTCGCGTTGTTCGGATCGGCGGGATACGGGCGGCGGATCGGCTGGCTGAATGCGCCCGCCCGCATCCTTCAGGCGGCGGCGCCCCTGATCTTCGGCGCGGCGCTGACGGCCTGGGGCCTCTCGGCGATCTGGCTGACGGCAGGCATCGGGGCTGCGTCCTTCATCGCCCTGCTGGCGCTCCGGCGAAGCTAGGTTAAGGTGTTTCCTTGTCCGTCATTCGGCCAGGGATTCGACGGCCAGCGCTTGGCCCGGTGCGACCATGGCGATTTCCGGAGGGACGACGGCGATCCCCATGGCCTGCGCCATAGATGAGATCGAGGCCGACGCGCCCTTCCCGAGCCGCATCAGGACCGGGTGGCCAAACGAGTCGCGCTCCGACCATCTGACCGGCACATATTCGCGCTGAGCTACTCCCCATCGATTGGAGAGTTTCAGGGGTGATTTAAGCTACTCTCTGCCCCTGCTGGTCGGTTTCGGCCTGATTGAAGTAGACCACGGGGGGCGGCTGTCCACCATGGGCGGCGTGGGGCCGCTGGTGATTGTAAAATGCGATCCAACGCCCGATGCCGGCCTTCGCGTGTGAGTTAGGTCATGAGGGTTCTCCAAACGTCTGGTACACCGGCCCATGTAAAGGGGCAAAACCGGGGGCCTGCGCGCTGTCGTTGTTGTCAGGCGGGGCGGAAAGCGTGGTGAGTGCTGCTGTCACGACAAGGATGCCTGCCACCAATCCCGCCTCAACGCTGATAGACCGGCGCAGGCGCGCGCCGGTTCCCGGAGTCCCAGCTGAAAGCGCGGGCGTGAGCGTGAGCTTGTTGAAGGCGGCCAGTGCCAAAACGCCGGCGAAGAGGACGAGCTTGACCGCGAACATCTGTCCATAGGGGCTGGACAGAGCGGATGGCGTTGCGGCGCCGAGGAGTGCAAGCGTAAACCCGCCAGCAAGGACGACAAGGCCCACGGCCCAAAGCGCGCGCCGCCCGAATTCATGGGCGAGGGCGCCGGCCCGCGCAGGAGGGTCGAGCCGCGCCGCCCTCACCATCGGCGCAAAGGCGCCAACCCAGAAGGCGAGGCAAAGGATATGCAGCGTGATGAGCGCGCCGAGGATGATCTGCGGCTCGCCGAGCGCGTGGCCGCGCAGCGCGAAGGATGCTGACGCGATGCTCGCGCCCACCAGAGCGAGGGCAAGGCCCGCCCGCGCGCGCCAGAGCACAGCGAGGATGAGTGCAAGCCCCACGAGCCGCAGGGCCACGCTGGTCCCAAGCGGGCTGTCCGCCACCATACCAAGGATCATTGGGTCAGTTGCGCCGTCCCAGGTCCCGCCCATAAGAAAACTGGCCCGCACCGGCAGCCGCAGCGCGGAAAAAAGAGCCGCGGCGAGCACTGAAGCGACGGCTGTCAGGCGGAGCGCGGCGCGCCCGTGTTCGCTCAGTTCGCGCAATGCCACAAGCACGAGCACGCTTCCGATGGCGCTGAGCGTCGTGGCATAGGCCAGTGTCTTCACGAAGATCGAGATCCAGATCAGGGCATCGGCGGACGCGAGCGCAGCGATCATGTCGGCTCAGTCCGCGATCTCGAAGGAAAAGCTGCCCTGCATGGCATGCCCGTCGGACGCAAGCCCACGCCATTCGACCGTGTAGCTGCCCGGCGCGAGTGGCGCCGGCTCGGCATGGAACTCCAGCGACGGCTCTAGCCCGGTGCCGCGCTCCATCGGCATCTCGGTACCGTCCGCTTTTAACAGGCGCACCATGGTGATCCGCATCGGGTCGTCGAACACCATGTGGATCATTTCCGGCGTTTCGGTGAGCTGCGCACCGTCTGCCGGCGTGGTGCCTTTCTTTTCGGAATGTGCCACAAGCGGAGTTGCCGACAGGAAAATCGCGGCTGCGGCCAGTATGCTGGAGAGTTTTCGGTTCATTTCTCGGCCCTTTTATCGAGTTGTGGGCGACCGGCGCGGAGTGGCCGGTCGCTGTGCCGCGTGGTTCAGTTCGGCATCATTGCGCCAATTGCGTACATGCCATCCGATCCCTTCACGAGCATGAGCGTTACTTCATCGCCCGGTGAGATCTCGCCCATCATTTCGGCGTTCTCGAGAACGGGCAGGTCCATGGTCATCGCAGGCCAGCCTATCTCCGGGATCGGATCATGGCTGACATTGGCTGTGCCGTCGCCAATCGAGTTGACCACGGCCTTTGCGTGCACCGCGCCCTCCATCTGTTCAGAGGACATCGGCATGTTGGAATGGTCCATGCCATGGTTCATCTGGGCGAGGGCGGGCATGGACGTGAGAGCCAGAAGGCCGAGGGTTACAGTGAGTGTCTTCATCGGTTGCTCCATCAATTGGTTTACGGGTTCGATTATTCGGCAGGCACCGCTTGGTCAGGCCGCAGAATGAGGGGGGTGATCTCGCGATTTACGCGGGGCAGGGCCAGCATCTTCCAGATCACGAAGATCGATGGGATCACGAAAAGGGTCAGCAAGGTTGCTGTCACCATGCCGCCGATCATCGGCGCCGCGATCCGCTGCATGATCTCTGAGCCGGTACCTGAACCGTACATGATTGGGATGAGAGCCGCAAAAATCGTGGCCACCGTCATCACTTTGGGCCGGACCCGCAGCACTGCGCCTTCGAAGACTGCTTCTTCGATGTCGTCGCGGGTCAGCTTGCGGTTCTCGGACTGTGCGAGCTTGCGCCGTTTTTCCCAGGACAGGTTGAGATAGAGCAGCATCACGATCGCGGTTTCGACGGCGACGCCCGCGAGCGCGATGAAACCGACAAGCACGGCCACCGAGATGTCGAAGGCGAGATACCACAGGAACCAGACACCTCCGGCCAAAGCGACTGGCAGGGCCGCGAGGATGATACCCACCTCGATGACCCGGTTGAAGGCCATGAAGAGCATCAGCGTGATGATCAGAAGCGTCGCAGGGGCAACGATAGTCAGCCGTTCCTGCATCCGTTCGATGTACTCGTACTGGCCGGACCATGTCAGCGAATAGCCCGGTGGCAGGGCGACTTCTTCGGCTACCCGCGCACGTGCCTCGGCGACATAGCTACCAAGGTCGCGGCCTGCGATGTCGATGAAGACGAAACCGGTGCGCCTTGCGTTCTCGGACCGGATCATGCCCGGGCCATCGACGATCCGGATATCGGCAAGTGCCGCGAGCGGGACATGCGCGCCCGAGGGCGTGACCACCGGCAAGATTTCCAGTCGTTCAGGACTGTCGCGCCACGACTGCGGGTAGCGCAGGTTGATCGGGAAGCGCTCGAGTCCTTCAACCGACTCCGACACCTGCATGCCGCCGATGGCCGTCTGCACCACGTCCTGCACGTCGCGCACGCTCATCATGTAACGGGCGGCAGCATCTCGCTTCACGTCGATCTCGATGAAACGACCGCCGACTGGGCGTTCGGCGTAGGCGGAGGCGGTGCCCTCGATGCCGCGCACTGCGTCCTCTACTGCGATACCGATCTGTTCAATCACGGTCAGATTGGCGCCCGAAATCTTGACGCCTACCGGCGTCTTGATCCCCGTCGCCAGCATGTCGATCCGGTTCTTGATCGGTTGAATCCAGACGTTGGTGACACCGGGAACCTGTACAACGCGGTCAAGCTCGTCACGGATTCCCTCCATCGTCATGCCGGGACGCCATTCCGCCTCGGGCTTCAACTGGATCGTGGTTTCGATCATCGTCAGCGGTGCGGGATCGGTGGCCGTGTCCGCACGCCCAAGCTTGCCGTGCACGGTCTCCACCTCTGGGATCGTTGCGATCAGCCGGTCGGTCTGTTGCAGCACCTCGCGCGCCTTGCCGATGGATACGCCGGGGTAAAGCGTCGGCATGTAGAGGAAGTCACCTTCGTTTAATTCCGGCATGAACTCCGAGCCGAGGCGTTGGAGCGGATACCACATCGAGGCGGCGACGACCGCCGCGAGCAGCGTTGTCGCCCAGGGCCACGCGATGGCCGCGTCGAGGAACGGGCGATACATCCAGACCACGATCCGGTTCAGCGGATTCTTTCGTTCGGGCAGGATACGGCCGCGCACGAAGTAGCCCATCAGCACTGGCACAAGCGTGATCGACAGGATCGCGGCGGCAGCCATGGCGTAGGTCTTGGTGTAGGCGAGCGGCTTGAAGAGGCGGCCTTCCTGATTTTCGAGGACGAAGACCGGAAGAAAGCTCACCGTGATGATCGCGAGGGAATAGAAGAGAGCGGGACCGACTTCGGAAGCGCATTCCTGCACGATCCGCCAGCGGTTCTCCGCGGTCAGTTTCTCCTTTTCGAGCCGTCGATGCATTGCCTCGATCATCACGATAGCGGCGTCGACCATGGCGCCGATGGCGATGGCGATGCCCCCTAGGGACATGATGTTGGCGTTCACGCCCTGCGCCTTCATCAGGATGAAGGCCGCAAAGATGCCGAGCGGCAGCGACAAAAGGATTACCAGCGATGAGCGCAGATGCAGAAGGAAGGCCGCGCAAACCAGCACTACGACGATGAATTCCTCTGTCAGCTTCTTCTGCAGGTTCTCGATGGCGCGTTCGATCACGCCGGAGCGGTCGTAGGTGGTGACGATCTCGACGCCCTCGGGCAGGTTCGGGCGGAGTTCCGCGATCCGCGCCTCGACTGCCTTTATTGTGGCGAGCGCGTTGCCGCCCCAGCGTAGGATCACGACGCCGCCGACGGCGTCGCCCTCGCCGTCGAACTCGCCAACGCCGCGCCGCATTTCCGGGCCGAGCCGGATCTCTGCCACGTCCCCCAGTGTTAGCGCTGCGCCCCGCTCGTTGACCATCAGCGGTGCGCTGGCGATGTCGGCGAGCTCGTCGATGTACCCCGACGACCGCACCATGAACTCCGCCTCGCCCATCTCGATCACGCTGCCGCCAGTCTCGCGGTTCGCGGACTGGATGGCGTTGCGCAATTGCGCGAGCGTGATGTCGTAGGCGCGCAGTTTGTTTGGATCGACGACGACCTGGTACTGCTTGACCATCCCGCCGATGGTGGCGACCTCCGAGACGCCTTCGACGGCCTGTAGCTCGTATTTTAGGAACCAGTCCTGAAGCGTACGGAGCTGCGACAGGTCGTGGTTCCCGGTGCGGTCGATCAGCGCGTACTGGTAGACCCAGCCGACGCCAGTCGCATCAGGTCCCAGTTGCGGGGACACGCCCTCGGGCAGGCTTCCGGTGATCTGGCCGAGATACTCGAGAACGCGTGAACGTGCCCAGTAAAGATCGGTGCCGTCCTCGAAGACGACATAGACGAAGCTGTCGCCGAAAAAGGAAAAGCCGCGCACATCTTGCGCCCCCGGCACGGCGAGCATCGCCGTGGCCAGTGGATAGGTGATCTGGTTCTCGACGACCTGCGGCGCTTGGCCGGGATAGGGCGTGCGCACGATCACCTGCACGTCAGACAGGTCAGGGATCGCGTCCACCGGCGTTTCGCGGATGGCCCAGACCCCGGCCGCCGCCATCATGAGCGCGAGCGCCACGATTATGAACCGGTTGGCGATCGAGGCGCGGATGATGGCAGGGATCATTGCGATACACTCCGCGCAGCGGCGGTACCGACGAGCGTCATCGAGAGGTCGGGATTGCGATGCAGAAGCAGGGTGAGCTCTTCCCCGATGGGCAGGGCGGCCGGATCGATGTTATCGGCGATGGCGAAATCCATCGTCATGCCTGGCATCCCGATTTCGGTCATGGGTCCATGGGTGATGTTGGCCATCCGCGTATCAGGATCTACCGTGTTGATCGTGCCCGAGACTTCCATCGGCGGTTTCACGGGCTCGGCCGCCGCCAGCACCATGGTCAGTCCATCCGGTCTTTCGAAGGTGAGCGTCATCTCGCGACCGGGCTCAAAGCCAGCGAGGTCTAACCCCGCATCAAGATCGAATGCCATGGTCATCCCGGGCATGCCGATTTCGGTGATTGGTCCATGGGTGATCGTTGCCCTTCCCGTTGCGGGGTCGATGGCATCAATCGTTCCGGAAACGACGATTGGCGGGGCCGACATTGTCGGTGTTTCGTCAACCTCCCGCGCTGGTCGCGGGTCTTCGCCCTCAGTGCGCACTGCGATGATGGAGAACATGCCGTTCTCATCCTTGGCGAGATCGAACTCGATGGGCGTATCGAGTGGCACGCTTGAAGGATCTAGACCGGCCACGTCGAGATCCATCTGCATGGCTGGCCAGCCAAGGTCTGGAATGGGGCCGTGATCCAGCGTCAGCTTGCCTTCAGGCGTCACGGCCAGGGCCATGCCGGTTCCCGTCGCCGCGACCCCGTCATCAGGACCCAGTTCGATCAGGCCAAGCAGACCGTCGGCGCCCCGGGCGGCGCGGAACGCCACCTCCTCTCCCTCGCGGAGCCGGTCGAGCGACACATCTGCGCGCACCGGAAACTCGGATGTCATGGCGGGCCAGTCGAGGCTCTCCAGAGCGTCATGGCGCAGCGTCGCGATCCGCTGTTCCTGGTCGAGCGCGACAAGCATGCCCGTCCCGCGGGCGGGCTCTTCATCGGTCGGTGCCATCCGCATGAAACCTGCGCTCAGGGCACTTTCGCTGTCGATCAGGAACTGCGCCGAGGCGACGACTTCCTCGCCCGGGGCCAGTCCTTGCAGGATTTCGGTGCGGCCGCCTTCGCCGAAGCTGTCGCGCAACCCGGTCGTGACAAGCCGCGGCCGGAATGTTCCTTCGCCCGTCTTCAGGATGACCCGCTCTGCCCTTCCGGTGCGGATAACCGCCTCGGACGGCACCGTCAGAACCTGACGGCTCTCGCCCGCAATGAGGCTCACGTTGCCGAACATTCCTGGCCGAAGCAGACCTTCCGAATTGTCGAACCGCAGGCGCACCGGAAGGGTACGCGTGCGCGAGTCGAGCTCGGGATAGACGTAGTCGATCTTCCCCTCGAAGACCCGCCCCGGAAGATGCTCGAAGCTGGCGACAGCGGCCATGTCTCCCGACAGGCGCGAGATGTCACGCTCGAACACATCTACGATCAGCCACACCTGGCTCAGATCCGTGATCGACACCGCCTGCGTTCCCGGCTGTAGGAACATGCCGTCTGCGGCCTCGAGAGCCACCACGATACCGTCCCTCGGGGCTTCTACGGTGATGCGACGCGCGACCTCTCCGGATGCTTCGATCTCTGCGATCTGCCGTTCGGTGGCACCGTGGCTGCGCATTTTGTTGCGCGCCGCCTCGCGCGACAGCCCCGTGCCGTTTTCCAATGTCCTGAGAAAATCGAAACTTGCCACACCGAACTCCGGCGAGAACAGCTCGAAAAGCACGTCGCCTTTTCGAACGACATCCCCAACGGCCCTGACATTTAGGACCTCGATCCATCCATCGACGCGCGTGTGGACATGGCTGGTGAGATGCTCGTGGTAGCCGACGAATCCGACGGTTTCGATCTTCGGCGCCACATCCGTCATCCGCGCAAGTGCGGTCCGTACCCCGATGGCGTTGATTTCGGCGGCGCTGAGCGACACCTCCGAAGGATCGCCGGAAGGTTCTTGACCGGCGTAAACCGGTATCAGATCCATGCCCATGGGCGACTTGCCCGGGCCAGGTTGCCGGAAATTCGGGTCCATCGGAGCGACCCAATAAAGGATCTCCGGACCGTCCGATCCGCCAGTGTTCGCCGGATTGAGGTAGAACCTCTCAAGTGTGATGCCGCCTGCGGTGCCGCCCGCCAAGGCAAGGATAACGAGAGCCGTATAGCGTCCACCCATTGCAACCTCCTGACAGCCGACCCGCGTTGGATCGGCCCGCAATTCAATTTCGACCCGAGCGCGCTAGCGCACGGTTCGGTAAGAAACTGTCAGGAAAGTCGGGGAGGTCGTTCAGGGAGTGATGTATAGACCGAAGGTCCGACCACTTGCGACATGGCCTGGTCACATGCGCTTCGATCGTGTTCCGAGGATGTCAAAATGTCCGAGTATTGCACTTCTGCAAGACAGCACGCCGACACGTGGCAGCCCGACGCCTCATTTGTATCGGGCTCACAGCATTCTTCATCGGAATCAGCCGGTGACATATCATGCGACGCGTGCGTCATTTGTCCGGGATCAGATGCGACCCCGGCGACGTTTTCATGACCCGGATGCTCCATCGCGACAGCCGCAGCAATTCCAGTGATCATGAGCGCAAGGCACATGATCAGCGCCGTAAAACGCTTTGCTGAAAAGCTGTACGCAAACCGTGTCATGACTTTGAGATAGTCGCTACAACGTGCCAAGACAACTAGATTTTGCGTGACCGCGCATGGGCCAGCGTTCGCGCGGTCCCTCTCTTGCTCCCGCGGAAGATGGGATGGATGCTGCTCTCCCCTGACGTTATCGCAATGTGCTAGGCTTTGGGTCTCAACGCACAAGCTATTGGAGAGGGATCCATGGAAGAGATTGCCATCATCGGCGTTGAACTCGCAAAGAACGTGTTCCAGGTGCACGGGGCTGCGGTGGACGGGTCGGTGCTGTTCCGAAAGAAGGTGACCCAGCCGCAGTTCACCCGGTTGGACGTCGGTTGCGTCTGTTCCGGATGTCACTTCGAACCATGTGGCGCATAAATAATTTCAATGGCTTAAGGCTCGGAAAAGGTTCGACGTCAGGCCCATCCCCACCACCACACTCAGATACTGAATCCGTCCAAGGGCCCCGAATGGGGTCATTTTTCTTTTAGTTTCGAAGGGCGTTGGCAGGGCCTTTCGCCCTTCGGAGACTGGGCGCTTGACGCGGAATGCGTCTCCGAATACTTCGCGATGCTGGCCGGCGACGTCTCCGGGCGCGGCAGCGGCAAAGCTGTGCATCGCCGGGCGCTCCATTCGCCGCTGAACGACCGGTCGGAAGGGTGCCGCCGGGTTCAAGCACCAGAACATCCGCGCGGTGCTGAAGGGCCTGCGGCCTTGTTGTCTGGTTGCTGTTTGGGATGTGCCCCGAATGCCCCGGTCAACCGGGAAGTCCGTCGATCCTCTCAACGGAAGCGAGGTCGTCGTCCCAATCAGCGCGACTGGAACAGCAGATGTGTGCATTTGGCCGCATGCCGATTTGGCCATCAAGAGACCCGGCAGGCACCACGAGCAAACCATCACCTTCTGCAGAATACGGCAGCGCCGAACCGCAGTTCGTGCAGAAGCACTTCTGGTGTCTCGACCCGGCAAGCCGAAATTTCCGGATACTCTCCTCGCCCGATAGCCAGCAAACACGCGCTGTGGATGAAAACAGGTTCGACGAATGGGCCGAGCCGCTATCCTTGCGGCAGCGGGAACAGTGACAAAGGAAAAAGCTGTCGAACTCTCCCGATATCCGAAACTTTACGGCGCCACATAGGCATTGCCCCTTGGCAAGATTGCTCATTCGGAATTCCCTCGCCGTGCAGCCATATGGCGGCCAGTCAACTGTAGAGTTGGCTCGCCATCACTATCCGTGTCCAAAACCAAGGTCAAATATGGCTCGACGCGCTCGTCACGACGTCAAGAGACACCGCGGCCCATCCGGGATGGCGGTCACTGATGTTTTGGCCGGGTGCGTCAGGCGACTTGCAGCTTCTAGACCCGCCGACACCACAGGAGCGCGGGAACGCGACGGTTCGGCCGGGCTTGCACCAGTCTGCGGGCGCCACGACCGGGGCCGCGCGCGGTTCAGAAATAGCCAGCCGCGGACAATGGCCCTACCAGAGTGCGGGGTCGTCGAAGGCGGCGACACAGCGGGCTGGGCCGCGCATGGGCGTCAGAGGCGCGTCGGTCAAGGACTGGGCGATCCAGCCCTGCGGCTGGTGCAGCGGCTGCGGCGCGGGCAGATCGGCGTCCGTGACGGGCTTGAACCCGACGCGGCCGTAGAAGGCAGGATCGCCATAGGTCACGGCAATGTCCACGCCCTCTTGCCGAAGCGCGTCGAGACCGTGGGCGATCAGCCGCTGCCCAATGCCCTTGCCTTGATGCGCCGTTGCCACCGCCACGGGGGCCATCAGGAAGACCGTGCGCGGATCGCCCGTATAGGTGAGGCGCGTGAAGAAAATGCCGCCCACAAGCGTGCCGTCCGCCCAGGCGGTGACGACGCGCAGGTCCTCGGGCGGCGTCTCGGCGATCAGGCGGCGCGCGAGAGCGCCGATCAATGCGCCTTCCTCCGTTCCCTCGGAGGCCAGGAAGGTCGAGGTAAAGAGTTCCGTGATCGCGTAGGCGTGGGTCTCGTAATCCGTTGAAAAGTCCATGGTTCTGTCTCCGCCGGCGGGCTGAGCCTGCCGGTTTTTGGGAATTGGGGCCGCGCCGCTCGTCAGGGTTTTTGCAGCACGACCATCTCGAAGCTCACGATCCCGTCGCAGGCGTGGTAGGCGGCGAGTTCCGCCCGCAGATCGTCGAGCACGCGGGTCCCTTTGAGCTGCGCCTGCATCTCCGCGACATGCGCCTCCAGGGGCTGGTAGTAGGCGTCCATCGCCTCCCGCCCCATCTCGAAATGGCCGAGCACGCGGTAGCCGGCGCGCTTCGCCTGATCGAGCCGGACGGAAACACGGGTCATCGCCGGGTATTCCGAGGCCCAGAAAGCGCGCAGTGCTTCTGGGGGGGTGTCGGTGCGCCAGGTCATGTCGGAGAAGACGAGCACTCCGCCGGGGCGCAGGAGGGTCCGCCAGTCGGCCAGGGCGCGCTCGACGCCGATGATGTAGGCGCTGCCCTCGGCCCAGATCACGTCCCAAGGCTGCTCCGGCACGGGCAGCTGCGCCATGTCGACGTTGCGTACCGCCACCCGGTCGCCGAGGCCCTTTGCCACCACCCGGTCGCGCAGCCTGTCCAGCGCGCCCTCGTCCGTGTCTGTCGCCAGGATCCGGGCATCGGTGGCCTCGGCAAGAAGCATTGTCGCCATGCCAGGACCGCAGCCGATCTCGAGGATGGTCTTCGGCGCAAAGGGCGCCATGGCAAGCGCCTTTAGCGTCGCGGCTTGCGTTCCCGGCCCCCACCAGTCGAGTCCGGAGAACACCTTCATGAAGACAGCCATGTAATCGTCGTGTGCATTCATGTCCTTCGACAGCCACGCCACCCGCGCGGCCTCCTCGCTGGAAAAACCCTGGGTCATCAGCCAGGCGCGGTGCAGGTCGGGCGCGATGCTTTCGAGCCTCTCGTGCCAGGATTTGAGGCTTCTGTGGCCAAGCAGAGCGGACAGCAAGTCCCGCGACTGCTGCTTCGCGCGGATTTCCGAATCGAGGGCGGAGAGCCGGCTCTTCAGAACGTCTCTGTCCATTTTCCCATCAAGACAGGACTTGCATTCCTGAAGTGTCAGTCCACCTGACTGGAGCATCTGCAGAAGCTGCAGCCTGTGGAGGTCAGTGTCACCGTAAACGCGATACCCGTTCTCAAGGCGTCTGCCGCGCACCAAGCCGACCTTCTCGTAATAGAGCAGTGCGGATCGCGATAGGCCCAGAAGCTTTGATAGTTCAGAGATTTTATACACTTATGATCATTTTTGCCGTGTTCGAATTTGCTTTCGGGGGCGACCTCTAAAGTATGGAGCGGTAGACAGGTCAAGCGCAAACGCGGCCGGCCGCCGCCTCTACTCTCCGTCTCCCGCCGGGATTGATGATCCTCGCTCCCGCCGCATCCGGAGGCGTGCGGGGGAGGGGAGGGAGCGCGGCGGCCTTATCGGTTGGTGTCGAGCCAAATTCGCAGGCGTTCAAGCCGCGCCACCAGATCGGCGACCTCGTCGGGGTCCATGACGTCTTTCACGCGGGCAAGATCGGGCGCAAGATCCGCGATCGCCTTGTCGCGAAAGGCCCGGCCCGCCTCGGTCAGCCAGACCTGTTTTGAACGGCGATCGTTCGGGTTCGGCCTGAGATTCACGAAACCCAGCGTGTCGAGACCGGTGAGCCAGTGCGAAACCGTGGTTTTGGGCACCTGGAACGCCCGGGCGAGTTCCAGCGGTGTGCGCCCATCCTCAACCCGCATCAAGTGGTTGAGAACCGAGAAATGGGACACGGTGACACCTTGAGGAAGGCGTTTCTCGAATCGGGCGCGGCCCAGTTGGTCGACGATTCCGATCTCGTTGAAGAGCCGGAAGTACAGCGGCAGGTCGGTGTCAGGCATCCAGTATCTTGGCTTCAAGCGGCCAACGCGGCGTCGGCCCAATGTCGGGACCATATCCCAGACGCGTCAGGTTTTGAACCGTGCCGCCGCCGGGCGCGAGGCGGGCGTGAAGATCGGCGTATATCCTCGCCATCTCGGGATATTCCTGCAATCCCTGGCTGAGCGGATGGTATCCCACGCCTTCTGCCGTTGCCGCCAGGTTCAGGCGCAGCCAGTCGCGGCCCGCATCGATCTGTGTCTTGCGGGAATTGTCCGCCGTGACTTGCCAGATATGCGCCATCGCCGTTGCGATGGGGTCGAGCACCGCGGCCTTGCCCTGGGCGAAGGCCGTGCTTCCCGGATCGCGGGCAGCGTCACGGGTGAACAGCCCGAATAGCCGCATCGCCTCGAAGGCTGGCCCGTGAAACTCGAGCCCGTCCGGGTTCGCTTCCACCTCCCGCCGGCCGATGCGGAAGAGATCGACGCTTTCCCCAAAGGTGCGCGGCGTGTCGATCTCGATCTCCATGGCGCGGCTGGTCAGGCTGACAATGTCCGCGACTTCGGCCGGATCGGCGCTGAACCCGACTTCGGTATGGCGGGCAGCGCCGGCGATGCGGGCCAGCACCTGTGGCGGCACAGGGCGGGATATGTCGAAGGCTTCCTTGTTGCTCCGCCGGATCGGGGTATGGGCAAAGAGGGGATCGGTGGGCGCGGTGGTCGCGCGGAACCGGCAGATGGCCACCGGACGCGCGTCCAGCCCAGCGGCGTCCGAACCCTCGGGGAAAAGATCCGCGTCCACCGCGAGCCCGTCCTGCAGCGCGGCCATGCGCATCAGCTCGAGAAAGCAGCCGAGGGAGACCGTGATCTGGCGGTTGAAGGGGTCCGTTTCCGGCAGCATTCGTTCGAGATCGGGATAGAGAACCGCCTGGTCCGGGGTCGAAAGATCCACTTTCCAAGGCTGCATATTGTGGGAATTTGGCGCCAGGATCGCCCAGCTGAGCGCCCGCATGCGCGGATCGTCATATTGCCCCGCCCGATCCCAGGGCCGCAGCGCGGTTGCCAGAGGGCGGGTGATTTCCCAGCCCACGCCACTTGTCGCGGCGAGGATCGTCCCGCCTCCGATAAGGGCAAGGGTCTTGCGGCGAGAGAGGTTCATGGCCGGGGTGTCCTTTTTGATACGATATCGTATTATTTAGTACGGTATCGTATCAAAATCAAGTGCGGCGTGGTTTCAAACCGGCGGACGCGGCCGTGGACATCCCCGCCCCGCGAAGCGGAAATGTGCGGGGATCCAATCAGGTTTGCGGCAAACGCCAAGCGGCGATTTGGGCCGTGACGGGTTTCGGGAACCGCACACCGTGTCACCCGTTCTAGAAGCCAATGGATCCCCGCAGGGCGGTGGGGGGGACGGTCCTTTGATGCCCGCCCCTTTTGTCACAGGCTCGACTTTTGCTCCAGGTGTCACGTCGGGCGGTACCTATCCGAACTCGCCGCTCATGGGCGCCTGGCCCCACGCCAGTTCGGCCGGAGATCGGCACCCACATGGGGCCTTGGAAAGCTGCCGCGACAGGCCGGCAAAGGCGCAAGCGGATGCCGGGCGGCTTCATGCCGCGCCGAACCGTGCCTGAAGGCCCTTGGAGCAATTCCTGGTCAGATGGAAGCGGCAGGCCGGAATATGACCAAAAATACTTTTACCTTTGGGGGGTAAGCGCATTCTTCCCGGGTTCAATTGACCGCCACGCGGTTCAATCCTGTCCGGAGAGGCCCTGATGCCGGACCCTGTCGCGGCCTTCGGACTTGGCTTTGTACAACAAGCCATCGGCCCGCCTCATGACCTCTTGCAGCTCGTCAGCGGGCCCGACTGCCGTAATGCCCGCGGACAGCGTAATGCGTCCGATCATCTTGCCCGTCCTGGAATTCCGGATCTGCTGGGCACTGATCTCCGTTCGCAGCGTTTCGATGGCGTTCAGGCACGCGCTCATGTCGCTGCGGAAAAGCAGGGCCGCAAACTCCTCTCCGCCGTAGCGGCTGAGAACGTCGGGCCGCTCCACTTTCGAAGCCAGGCGGCCGGCGATCAGTTTGAGGACCTGGTCGCCGATGGCATGGCCATGGGTGTCATTGATTGCCTTGAAATGATCCACGTCCAGAAACGCCACAAAGGCATCGCTCCGCCCCTGACGGATTGCGCCGGCGAGTTCCAACTCGAAAAACCGCCGGTTGGGGATGCCGGTGAGCGGATCGGTCATGAGTTGCCGTTGCAACGCCAGAATATCGCGTTCCAAGCGTTTTGCCTCTTCCATGGCCTCCGAAAGATCCCGCGCCAATTCCTGGTGGGTGGGGGTCGCGCTGGGGCGTGAGGCCAGATCGACCGCGGAAGTGTGAGACCGTTTCACAAAACCGGTCAACGTCCGGGTACGCATCTGCGTTGTCTCGATGATTTCATCCCGCTGCGATCCGTCCAGTTCGCCGAAGAGATAGGTGTCGAACAGGAATTCCAGAGCGGTGTCCGTGATCATGCCTTGCGACACGAGCCGGTCGAACGCTGCCGCAATGCGCTTGTCCCGTGCAATCAATGTCGCATACAGCACATGATACACTTTGGGCGCGCAGGACAGGCCATGCTCTTTCATGAACGAAAAGACGGTTTCGCAAGGTGATGACACTGGTTTGGGGTCACCCTGAGTTTGCTTGTCCAACCGCGTTCCAATCATCGCATGGGGTCAGTCATCGTGGGCTGTCCGGTCTTTGAACCGACGCGGTCCAGGGAGGCGATCGTTGAAACCGGAGTCACCTCCCCAGGACGTGTCGATGGAGCCACTTTCTTTTTATCGTTAAGATCTTACTGCCCTGTTATTGCTGCCGTAACCATAAAATTCTACCTGTAATTATTATCAATAATCAGCATCGCCGAAGGGCTGCGCCTAGGGCGGTTGGATCGGTCCACGCGCCCGTAACCGGCGTTGGTCCCAATCGGCCCACGGCTCCACCGGCAAATTGGCCCCGGTCTCGGACGCGGAATGTCCAATCAGTGGATCACGCCGCAGCGAATCGCTTTTGCAACAAGGTGGGTCTTGTTCATCACGTTGAGCTTGCGCATGGCTGACGCAAGGTAGCCATTCACCGTGTTTTGCGAGATGCCAATGATCTGAGCCGTTTCCGAGATCGTCTTGCCTTCCGAAGCCCAGGCGACACATTCCCGTTCCCGATGGGTGAGATTGGGTGCGCCCGACGCCATGTCCTGGATCAGAACGCTGAGGTGCCCGAACAGGAAATGCGACAACAGATGGAGCGTGGCCAGTTCCCCATCCTCCGGCATGGATCGATCGCCGGCAAAACACACGGCACCCGCTCTGCCTTCCACATCGAAGCTTGGGAAACACAAGCCCATTCTCATATCAAAGCGCTCAAACATCGACACGACACCTTCCGCCATGTCGGCGGGAAACTTCCGCCGGACGTCTTCAAGAGTCCATTTGAGCGGATCATGCGATGCTCTGAGGCCGGAAATGACAGGGCTATGAGTCAGGACTGACCTGTCATCATACTCCTTTGTCAGTTCCTGTGGCCAATTGCTCAAAATAAAAGAACTTCTGAGTTTCGAAGTCGTCATTTCAGGTATGTTTAAAATATAGAAATAGTCGAATTGAAACCGTGAAGACAGATCATTCAATAATTCAGACACTTCTTTCTTGTTCTTTTTATTCATTAATTCTTCATAGAATGAAAAAATGAATTCCGCATTTCTTTTCAAATGATGGGGCATCCGTCGATCCTGGTGGTGCTGTTATACTGCATCATCTCATGTGCGTATTAAAACTTATCTTTTTAAGGGGGGGTCTTTCCATAGAATTTTGTCCAGAATGGAAATAATTGGCGCGCCAAGCCGAGCAGCCGGCTCCCTTTGCACGGTTCGGCCCGGCATTCCTCGATGATAAACGCAACATCACAAGGCAGTTTCCAGATAAATTCAATGCGAATTTTTAGTCGATATTTTTGCGCCTGATAGTTTTTACAGGCAAATACCCACCTGCTGATACGTTACGCTCAGTTAACAATTTCCACGAATTCTTTCCTCGGGAAAATGGACAGTTTTCAAAGTCCAAGGTGGGAAGGAACGACCATGGTGCGCATGACAAATATCAAGGCACAGTTGGCGGTGGGATTCGGAAGCCTGATGGGCCTCGTGCTCGTTCTGGCCCTGCTGGGCGTGTGGGGCGCGATCGCGGGCACTGGACTGTTTTCCGACTACCGGACGGCAGCCCGGGAAAGTGTCCTGTTGGGCGACATGCAGGAGGATGTTCTGTCCGCCCGTCTGAGGGTCATGAAGTACCGGGCGCTGCGCCAAGAGGGGGCCTTGGAAGACGTTCGGGCCGAAATGGAGGCGCTGATCGAGGAAGCCGGGCAGGTCAAACAGCTTTTGGGCGCGGAGCAAGCCGGTCAGATTGTGGAGATCACGCGGCAGGCCGGCTCCTATTCCGATGCGTTTTCGCGGGCGCTGGATCTGTATGCGCAAGGGGAGGGGATCAATGCGGATCTTGATTCGCTCGGCACGCAGATGCGGCAGAACCTGACCGATATCATGGCAAGCGCCTATCAGGATGGCGATCCGGCGGCGGCCTTTTATGCGGGCCGCGTTCAGGAACATCTGATGCTGGCCCGCTACTATGGCAGCCGTTTCGTGGCTCAAAATGATGCAGCCGCGCGCGCTCGGGTGGAGGCCGAACTGAAAGCGACGTCCGCTGAGCTTCAAGTTCTTCAAGACAAACTTCAGGATCCAGGCAGAGCCGGCCTTGCCTCAGACACGCAGACCCACCTCGATGAATACATAAAGGCCTTTGCAAATGGTGTGGAAACACAAGAGGCCCTGACTGCGATCCTGACCGGAGAGCTTGATGTCATCGGGCCGCAGATGCTGTCCAGCATCGGGACGCTGGTCGACCATGCCTTGGATACCCAGTCCGCGGTCGGGCCGGAGATCATGAGCGCGTTCGAGCGTCAGGTCTGGCTCCTTATTGTGGCTGGCGGTTTAGCCTTGGCGGTGGGCGTTGCCGCCGCGCTTTTGATCGGGCGAAGCATCATCATGCCGGTCGAGACAGTGGCCGGGGCGCTTGAGCGGCTCGGCCGCGGCGATACCGGTCAGGATCTGGAGGGACGGGGGCGCACCGATGCGATCGGCCGGTTGATCCTCGCCTATGGAACGCTTCGCGAAACCGTGCGAAAGGCCTTCACCCAGGCGCAGATGATCGATCAGATGCCGTTGCCGGTGATGGTTGCCGATCCGGACAACAATTTCGCGATCAGCTACATGAACCCCACCATGGAACGCATGGCCGACAGCATGGCCGGTCATCTCAACGTGCCGGTCGATCAGTTGATCGGAACCTCCATCGACACCTTCCACAAGAATCCTCAGCACCAAAGACAGATCCTCTCAGACCCATCGAAACTGCCCTATTCCGCCCGCATCTCGTTCGCTGGACGCCGGTTCTCCCTGAAGGTGTCCGCGATCATGGATGCGAGCGGTGCCTATGCCGGTCCGATGGTTGTTTGGGACGACATCACGGAGCGGGAACAGCTTGCCGAACTGGTGAACAGCAGCGTGACACGGGTCGCCGAAGCGGTGGGCCGGGCGAAATCGAACTCCGGTCAACTCGCCTCGGTTGCCGAAGACACGCAGCAAAAGTCCGCTTCAGTTTCGGCGGCGGCCGAACAGGCCAGCACGAACGTCAAGTCGGTCGCGGCCGCAACCGAGGAACTGTCGGCATCGATCTCCGAGATCAGCCAACAGGTGGTCCAGTCGAGCGGAAAGGCACGGGAGGCCGCTGAAATCGCCACCGGCACCCAGGCAAAGGCGGGCCAGTTGAACGAGAACTCGATGCGGATCGGCGATATCTTGAAAATGATCTCCGATATTGCCGAGCAGACGAACCTGCTTGCCCTCAACGCGACGATCGAGGCTGCGCGCGCCGGCGAGGCGGGCAAGGGGTTCGCGGTGGTGGCCAGCGAGGTCAAGAACCTGGCCAGTCAGACGGCGAACGCGACTATCGAGATCGGTCAGCAGATCGAGGCCATGCAGTCCGTGACCCAGGCCACCGTCGATGAAATCGGCGCGCTGACCCACAACATCGCGCAGATCTCGGAGATGCTGTCGGCGGTCGCGGCCGCGGCTGAAGAACAAGGCGCCGCGACCCACGAGATCAGCCGCAATGTCACCGAGGCCGCGCAAGGAACACAGGAAGTCTCGCGCACGATCATTGCCGTGCGGGACGGCAGCGAAGCCACGGACCGTTCGGCGCAGGACATCCAACTCGTCACCGACGACCTGCAGGCCATCAGTGGAGAATTGGGAGAGGCGGCGCGCCGCTTCCTGGAAAACATTCGGGCAGCATAAGAGCTTGGGACCTTGGCCGATTTGGCCGGAAAAACACCGGTGCTGCCCGAACCCAAAGAACCGTCTTGCCCGGTTCGGGCAGGTGCGACCCCCAAGAGGCGCGATCCCCTGAGGCGTGACCCTTGCTAAAACCTCCTGCCGGTGACGGCGCGTGAAATCACTTCTGCCGCCAGCCCAGTAAAGTAGACAGACCCGATGGCGTTATCGAACAGTCACACTCCCCAAACCAAGCGGCCGGATTGTTGTGTTGGCTCCGGCGAGATCTTGCAACGGCTGGAGGCCTTGCTCGCCTTGTCCTGTGACTGGCTCTGGGAAACCGATGCCCAGCATCGGCTGACGGACATCATCGGTAAGGACGGGCGGGTGCGTTGCCTGTTCCAATCCTGGATCGGCCGTCCCTTCTGGCAGCTTGCGGAAAGCTGTGCGTCCACGAAGCACGGCCGGTCGCGCCTGAAGGACGATTTTGAGTTGCTGCGTCCGCTGACTGGGCAGGTCTGCCGCGTCACGGGCAAAGACGGAATGGCCTTGTTCTTCCAGATCAATGGCGAGCCGCGGTTCGATGAGGACGGAAATTTCCTCGGCTATTGGGGGGTGGCGCAAGACGTCACGGAGCGCGAGCGCCTCTCGCGCCGCGCCATGATTTCCGATCAGATCGTTCGGTCCACCAACGCGGTTGTCATTGTGTGTGATGCTGCGGGGGTGATCGATTGGGTGAACCCGGGCTTCGAACAATTGACCGGCTATACCTTGCCGGAGGTGAGGCATCGAAAGCCGGGTGATGTCCTGCAGTGTCCTGAGACCGACCGCGAGACGATAAGACAGCTTGGAGACGCTGTTCGAGATGGGCGCGAAATCCGGACCACGATCCTCAATCAAGCCAAGTCCGGCCGGAAATACTGGCTGGATCTTGAGATAAAGCCGGTGCGGTCGCCGGACGGCGACTTGATCGGCTTCATCGCAGTCCAGAACGATATTACCGAGCTTCTGGAAAGCCGGCGCAGGCTTGAGATCGTGATCGAAAACATGGCGGCGGGGATTGTCTTGCACGGCAGCGACGGGAATATCGTGGCCGCCAATTCCGAGGCCTGCCGTCTGCTTCAAATGACCGAGGATCAGATGAAGGGCAGGGAGGTTCTGGATCCGAGCTGGGGTCTCATCTACGCGGATGGACGGTCCATGGGCGGCCATGAAATGCCGTCCTCCATCGCCCTTTCGACGGGCGAGAAGGTCGAGAACCAAATGGTCGGGGTTCGCAAACCGAACGGTGCCGTGCAATGGCTACGCGTCAATGCTCAGATTTCCGGGGCCTCGGCGACCCATGACCGCGAAGTCGTCGCCAGTTTTGTCGATGTGACGGAGGAAGAAAACCAAAAGCGTGAACGGGAAGCCACGCGGACCTTGCTGAAAGAGGTCATAGAAACCATTCCGGACGGCGTGGCGGCATTCGATGAGACGGATCGTCTGATTTTGTTCAACGAGGCATTCCGGCAGTATTATCTGAATTCGGATGTCAAGCTCCGTACCGGGATGCGCTTTCGGGACATTATCGAAAAGGGTTTGCAGGCGGGATTTTACGCCGATGCCGGCGAGACCGACACGGAAAAGCGGAAATGGCTGGACTGGCGTTTGCATCAGCACCGCAATCCTCAGGAAGTTGTGGTGCAAAAGCTGACCGATGGCAGATGGTTCCAAATCCGTGAGCGTGTTTCGAGCAGCGGAATAAAGGTCGGTGTGCGAAGCGAAATCACCGCGCTGAAACAGGCTGAGGACGATCTTCGCCGGATCGCGGAGACGGATCCGCTGACCAGAGCGGCCACGCGCGATATCATGTTGCGCAGCCTCGCCGAGGTCCTGCATCCCGAGGCAACGTCCGTGTCCAAAGCCGTGTTCGGGATTGTCGATATCGATGATTTCAAGGCAATCAACGACAAGTACGGCCATGGCGGCGGCGACGTGATCCTGACCGAGACGGTGAAACGTCTGACCGAGGTTGTCGGCCTGCAGTGCGGGGGTCTTGTCGCCAGGCTAGGCGGCGATGAGTTCGCGTTCCTGGCGCACGCGTGCGGCAGGGAGGGATTCCTCCCGGAAGACTTCACTGCCTTGCATGGCCAGCTGTGTCAGCCCGTTTGGGTCGACGGCCAGCAGGTCTCGCCGCGGGCCTCCCTGGGGGTCGCCCACATCCCGGCGGACGGGCAGACAGCCGGTGAGATTTTGAAAAATGCAGACCTGGCTCTGTACCGGGCCAAGGGAAGCGGGCGCAACACCTGGAAAACCTACGATCCAAAGTATCGGCGTTGTCTGGAGCGGCGGCAAATTCTACGCGAGGCATTGCAGCAGGACATCAAGGACAAGAGGATCGGCGTTGCGTTCCAGCCCCAGGTCGAGACCGGCACCCGCAAACTGGTCGGATTCGAGGCCCTTGCCCGCTGGTCCCATGGCGGAACGGCAGTGTCGCCGGAGGAGTTT
This sequence comes from Roseibium aquae, assembly GCF_008711285.1. Lineage (GTDB taxonomy): Bacteria > Pseudomonadota > Alphaproteobacteria > Rhizobiales > Stappiaceae > Roseibium > Roseibium aquae. The sequence continues at coordinate 319,283 of NZ_VXDC01000004.1, read as the reverse complement.
GTGGCAATCGCCGAAGAGATGGGTGCGGGATGCGCCCTGGGCGCCGTTGTTATTGAACGGGCCTGCGAAGAGTACGGTGCCTTGATCAAATCCGGCGTGAATCCCGGGCATCTGGCCTTGAACCTCGCCACCTCGCAATTGTCCGATCCCGGCTTTTCAGATTGGATCGACGCGCTCTTGGCACGGTTTCCCGAGATTCGCGGGCGGCTGGAATTCGAGATCACGGAAACGGTTCTGCTCGATCAGAAAAGCGATGAAATCACCCGGAATGTAAGATGGCTTCACGCGGCCGGAATCGGATTGTCTCTGGATGACTTCGGCACCGGCTACGGATCCCTCAAGCACCTTTGGCGCTTGCCGATCTCGAAGCTCAAGATCGACAAGTCTTTCATCCGGGATATCGGCACCGACGCCAATGTCGACACCATCGTCCAAACGATGATCGTGCTGGCTCACGGGTTGAATTTGGAAGTGGTTGCGGAAGGGGTCGAGACCGAAGCGCAACTCGAATTTCTTCTGGATATCGGCTGTGACAGTGTGCAAGGCTATTTGATCAGTAAGCCCATGACGCTTACGCATTATTTTGAATATTCATGAGTAAAATTATTTGTCTATTTTATAAGTAATCGAAAATATATTTACGTGAATATTTGTTATGATGGAATATTATTGGAATAATATTTTCGTTCTTTGATATTTTTCAGGGACTGTGGATCAGGTCGGGTGAGATATTCGGGCAAGTGCAATGCGGCCGCGTGGGCCATGGTCTTCTTATTCGAAAAGCAGGATTCGGCCGGTTGGCCGCTTGGTTCGCTTGGCGGAAAGGGGCATGTGGGGCGGTTTTCCGGGGCATACCTCGAAAAGCCCTGCATAATTATTCTTTTTGATGCGTATTCTTCGGTCTGTTCAGATCTCAAATGATGTGTCCCGGTTCGTCTCGGTTCCCATAGTTCCCGTTAAACCGCCGAATTTGGTGCGCAGGCAGTTGGCCGAATCCATATTCGGGGTGGATCCTGTCGTGTTTTCATGTTTTTCTTCCGGAAAACGGGAGAGAACGCACCTTTGGACGGTTTTGGCAGCATCCTGGCGGAGGCGGTCGGGCTTATACTGGCTTGGGACCCCGACCTGATCGAGATCATCGCATTGTCGCTCCGGGTAACTCTGACCGCGGTCGCGATCGCCTGCCTGATCGGATTGCCGCTCGGCGCGGCCGTCGGCGCGTTCCGCTTCCCCGGCCGGACGGTGGTGACTGTCGTTCTCAATGCCCTGATGGGACTGCCCCCAGTCGTCGTCGGGCTGATGGTCTATTTGATGCTGTCCGCATCCGGGCCACTTGGACCGCTGCAACTGCTCTATACGCCGACAGCAATGGTCATCGCTCAAACCATACTGGTCACACCGATTGTCGCGGCGCTGACCAAGCAGGTGGTGGAGGATCTGAACCGGGAGTATGCCGAGCAGTTTGCATCGATGGGCGTCGGTCCGCTGGATCGGGTCGGCGCGTTGTTGTGGGACGCGCGTTACAGCTTGCTGACCGTGGCCCTGGCGGGATTCGGCCGAGCGGTGGCGGAAGTCGGGGCCGTCATTATCGTGGGCGGCAACATCAACCACGTGACGCGGGTGATGACGACCACCATCGCGCTGGAAACCTCGAAGGGCAACCTGCAGCTCGCGCTGGCGCTCGGCGTGGTTCTCCTGACCATCGCGCTGATCGTGAATGCGGCCGTGATGGCCATCCGCGCCTCTGCGGTGAGGGCCGCTTATGCTTAAGCCCGCCGACCTGATGGAAACGGTTTGGAAGGAAACCGGCGAAGCGGCCCCGCCCGCCATCGTCGGTGCCCGGGGGCTTAGCTACGCGGTCGACCGGCGCCCATTGATCCGGGATATCGGCCTTGAGATCCCGGCGGGCCGACGGACCGTGGTGATGGGCGCGAACGGGGCGGGCAAAAGCCTGTTGCTGCGCCTCCTGCACGGGCTGATCTCCCCGACCGATGGGCATGTCCTGTGGAAGGGGCGGCCACTCGACGCGGCAGGACGGCGCGCGCAGGCGATGGTATTCCAGCGGCCGGTCATGCTGCGCCGGTCGGTCTTGGCCAACCTCCAGTTCGCGCTGCGCGTCCATGGCCTGCGCGGGCCGGCGCGGCGCGCGCGCGAACGCTCCGCACTGGCGCTCGCACGGCTCGAGCACCTTGCTGGGCGGCCGGCGCGGGTCCTGTCAGGGGGCGAGCAGCAACGGCTTGCCGTGGCGCGCGCGCTCGCCTGCGAACCCGAACTCCTGTTTCTCGACGAACCGACCGCGAGCCTCGACCCCGCCTCGACCCACGCCATCGAGAGCCTCATCCAGGAGGCGCACGCGGCCGGCGTTACCATCGTGATGGTCACCCATGACCGTGCCCAGGCGCTCCGGCTCGGCGACCATGTTCTGTTCATGTCCGGCGGGCGGATCGTCGAGTCGGGACCGGCGGCCCGCGTTCTGGATGCGCCACGTTCGGAAGCCGCGCAAGCCTGGCTCGAAGGCCGCCTTCACTTTGAAACCGGAGATCCGGAGAGATCTCAAGCACCGGGAGACAACACATGATCAGACGCTGTTTTCTCGGACTGGCCGCCGGCCTTGCATTGGCGCTGGGGCTGTCCGGTCCAGCCGCGGCGCAGGATGATTTCATTATTGTCCAGTCCACGACATCCACACAGAACTCGGGATTGTTCGACCATATCCTGCCAATCTTCGCCGAGAAAACCGGGATCGAGGTTCGGGTCGTTGCCGTCGGCACGGGCCAGGCGATCAAGAACGCTGCCAATGGCGATGGCGATGTCCTTTTCGTGCATTCAAAGCCGGCCGAGGAAAAATTTGTGGCCGACGGCAACGGCGTCGAGCGTTTCGACGTGATGTACAACGACTTCGTGATTGTCGGGCCGGCGGCGGACCCGGCCGGGGTCGCGGGAATGTCCGATGTGGCGGCCGTGCTTGCGAAGATCGCCGCGGCGGAGGCTCCCTTCGCCTCGCGCGGGGATGACAGCGGAACGCACAAGGCGGAGCTTCGCCTCTGGGGTGAGACGGATGTGGACGTCGCCGCGGCTTCCGGCGGCTGGTATCGCGAGACGGGGTCGGGCATGGGCGCCACGCTGAACACCGGCACCGCGATGGGCGCCTACATCATGACCGACCGCGCCACATGGATCTCCTTCGGCAACAAGGGCGACTACCAGATCGCGGTCGAGGGCGATCCGAAGATGTTCAACCAGTACGGCATTATTCTGGTGAACCCGGAAAAGCATCCGAATGTGAAGGCCGATCTTGGCCAGCAGTTCGTCGACTGGATAATTTCTGACGAAGGTCAGGCCGCGATCGCATCCTATCAGGTGGACGACCAGCAGCTCTTCTTCCCCAACGCCGGAAGCTGACGCCGCCGCCATCCGTTCCGGCGCCGCACAAACCTGTGGCGCCGGGTCCGGGCTTCCCCCCGGGAGGAACCTGCATGCGAAAGCTCACGGCAGCGATTGTGGCACTGATGATGACGACAGGATCGGCCCATCGGCATCGCGCGGGCCAGAACCAGGATCGGAATGGCCAACATCGTTACACCATGAGAAGGCTCGTCCAGATCAGCGAAACACAGACGGTATAGGCTGCCGAAAGGCCCTACAGGGGATAAATGACAAAATCATCCGGAAGCAACAGACCCAGCGCACCCCTACCAGCAGACAATTTTGCCAATTATAGTCTCAAAAAGCCGGTAACTAGAGGTTCTCAGCTCGTCCTGATTGCCCGCGCGCTAGCGCAAGGCGCGCCGGTTCTCGTGATCGACGAGACCACCGCGAGCCTCGATTTCGGCAATCAGGCCCTGGTCCTCACCGAGGTTGCCAGTCTTTCGGGCGACGGTCTGACCGTGATGCTGTCCACCCACGATCCAGATCATGCGCTGGCGATCGGAACACAGGTCGTGCTTCCGCACGAGGGCCCGGTCCGGGCGGCCGGGGCCCGCAGGAGGCATTGACGAGCCAGGCTCTCTCGAATGTCTTTGGGGTCGATGTCCGGGTTGAACACCTTGCTGACGGACGGGTTGTCTGCCTGCCCAGCCTCGCGCGACAGGGGCCAGGCCAGCGTCCGGGGCACGCATCCTCTTCACAATCTTCTCAGGCGTCCAGCACAGGATAGGCGTCCATGCTTTGGCCCGTCGCCCGCAAGCCTGCTGCAAATCGGGGTCGAACCGTCAATCGACTCCCTCGACTATCACCAGATCCGTTTCTCCCGCCCGCTCGCGAACTTGCCGCGCGGCGGTGTAAGCCTCTGACTCGTAGAAGCGCCGTGCGGCCGCAAGATCATCGAACTCGACCACCACGACCGTGCCGCGCAAGCTGCCCTCCCGATGATCGCCGTCCCCGTTGCGAACCAGCACACGGCCGCCATGCTGAGTGATGGCCGGCCCGGCCATTTTCTTGAATTCCTCGTAGGCGCCTTCGTCCTCAATGCGGATGTGGGCCACGACATATCCTTTTGGCATCTTGCTCCCCCCTGATCTGGGCCTGTGGATCGGATCAGCGCATGGGCGGGAAACGTTTCCGGCTTGAAGCTCGCTGATCTTGGCGGGGAGGATGCATCGCCGCGCATAAAGGCGCAAGGCCGGGCTATGGCCCAGACCGGATGGTTGGGGACTGCCGGACCGTCACCGCAAAAGAACGACAGGAACCTTGCAGGACCGGACCATTTCGGTCGTCGTCGATCCAATCACCAGCGCACGGATACGGCTGTGCCCATAGGCGCCCATGACCACCATACCGAAGCCTTCTTCCTCGACAAGCTTGCCAAGTTGGGTTTCCGGCTGGCCCGGCACGACCCGAGTCTCGGCCTCGATGCCTGCGGCCATCAACAAGGCCGTCGCGTCCGCGAGGCCCTTCTTGATTTCCGGCGTCTCGGTGCCGACGGTCACCACGGTCACGGCGAGCCCTGCGAAAAGCGGGCTGCGAGAAATGTGATCCACCGCCTTCATCGCCGACCGTCCGCCATCATAGGCCACCAGTACGCTGTTAATGGGTTTGAAGGCGCGGGCGGCGACGAAAACAGGCCGGTGGGCGGCCCGCACGATCCGCTCCAGATTTGAGCCCAGATGCCCCTTGGCGAAATCGGCGGCCTCGCCGCGCTTTCCGATCACAATGACGCGGGCCTCACCCTCGATTTCCGAAATGGCCTCAACCACATCGCCGTGGCGCAGGCGGGTGGTGATCTCGGTCACGCCGTCCCGGTCCACGATGGCGCGGGCATCCTCGAGGATCGCACGACCGCGATGGCCGACGAGCTTCGCGCGTTGCGAGTCGAGCTCGGCCAGTTCTTCCATCAGCTTGCTGCGCGCCCCCAGCCGGATCGCACCGGACAGGTCCGACTTTTCCGGGGCCTCCCGTCGGCCGAGTACATGGATCAGCTCGACCGGTGCGGCGGTGCGCTGCGCGATCCAGGCGGCGTGGTGGCAGACGCTTTCCGAATAGATGGAGCCGTCCACGAGGGCGATGATCTTGTCTGTCATGGGTCTCTCCTCCCTCAATGCGCTGTCAGCTTGTCAATGGCGCCAGGCTTGTCATGGATGGCAAGCCGGTCGACCAGGGTTTCTGTCGCGTCATTCATGCCCACGACCTCGACCTCGGCGCCGTCGCGACGGAATTTCAGGATCGCCATGTCGAGTGCCTGAACCGAGGAGATGTCCCAGATATGCGCGCGGCTCACATCGATGACGACCCGCTCCGGCGCCTCCCTGAAGTCAAAGGCGTTCATGAAATCCTCGACCGAGCCGTAGAATAGCTGTCCTTCGACGTGATAGGTGCGGACCCGGCCATCGGGGCTGATTTCGGTGCGCATGTTGAAGAGCTGTGCGATCTTGGCGGCGAAGAAGATGCCCGACAGCAATACCCCCACCAGAACGCCGATGGCCAGGTTGTGGGTGTAGACGACAGTCACGACCGTCGCGATCATCACGATGGAGGACGAGCGCGGATGGACCCTCAGCGCCTTGATCGACGACCAGGAGAATGTCCCGATCGAGACCATGATCATGATCGCCACCAGCGCCGGCATCGGAATGATGCTGACGAGATCGCCCAGCCCGACGACCAGGATCAGCAGAAACACGCCCGCCACGAAGCAGGAAAGCCGTCCGCGGCCACCCGATTTCACGTTGATGATCGACTGACCGATCATCGCGCAGCCGGCCATGCCGCCGATGAAGCCGGTCGCCGTGTTGGCGAGCCCCTGACCGATGCATTCCTGGTTCCGGTTCGACTTGGTGTCTGTCAGATCGTCCACGATGTTCTGCGTCATCAGGCTTTCCAGAAGACCGACAACGGCGACCGCGACGGAGTACGGAAAGATGATTTGAAGCGTTTCGAAAGTCAGGGGAATGTCGGGGATCAGAAAGACGGGCAGGGTGTCCGGCAGGTCCCCCATGTCGCCGACTGTGCGAACGTCGAGACCGAGCGCGACGGTGAGGCCGGTCAGAATCACAATTGTGACAAGCGGAGAGGGCACCGCTGTGGTCAGGAGAGGAAAGAGGTAGATGATCGCCAGCCCCGCCGCGACCAGCGCATAGGTGATCCACGTCACCTCGCGGGGATCGAGTTCAGGGAGCTGAGCCATGAAAATCAGGATGGCGAGCGCGTTGACGAAGCCGGTCATCACCGATTTCGACACGTACCGCATGACGAACCCGAGCCGCAGCAGCCCGGCGCCGATCTGGATCAACCCGGCTAGAACGGTCGCGGCCAGCAGATACTGCAATCCATGATCGCGCACCAGCGTGACCATCAAAACGGCTGTGGCCGCTGTGGCGGCCGAGATCATGCCCGGGCGGCCTCCCGTCATCGCGGTGATGACGGCAATCGAAAAGCTGGCATAAAGACCGATCTTCGGATCCACGCCCGCGATGATGGAAAAGGCGATGGCTTCGGGAATGAGGGCCAGCGCTACGACGAGCCCGGCAAGCAGATCGCCGCGAATGTTTCCGAGCCATTGGCTGCGGTAAGCGTCAATTGAAAACATGAAAATGTTGTCCGATACCGGTCTGGCAGACACTGCAAAACCGGCGTGCGTTCGCACCTTTTTTCGTCATTGTCCGGCGGATCGGCGGCCGGAAGAGCCACCCGGAATCGCATCCGGGTCCTGGTTTGCTGCAGTGCGGTGTATCCGCCCCGGAGGAAAATGGCAAGCTTCAGGGGACCTGCAAGCTCATTCCCGACACGCCAGGCGCCGGGAACGCACCGCTCCGAACATGCCCGCCTCGGGCATGAAACGGTCAATCTCGAACCACAAATACCGAACAGTCCGCGCGGCGGACCACGCGGGACGCCGTCGACCCCAGGAAATAGTCTTGCGCGGACGGATGGTGCGATCCGACGATTATCAAGTCGACACTGTTTTCGGCGGCATAGGCGGCGATCTGCACGCCGGGCTTGCCCGTGACGACCTTGCAGATGATCCGCTCGTCCGCGTCTGCGTCCGCCGCTGCGCGCAGCTTTTCCGCCACCTTCTCGGCCAGGTGATTGTCGATCTTGAGATCCACGAACTCCGATACGAAACCTGGAATATTCTCCAGCACCGTTAGCAGTGTGATACGGCCGCCGTCCTCCAGCAGGCGCCGGGCAACCTTCTGTTTGGGGGCAATCAGTGCCTCATGATCAAGTGCGACGGGGATGAGGATGTGTCGGTACATGGTGGTCTCCTCTTGGGTTCGTGAATGGTCAACTGGTCAGCCCGGCAGGACAACGAGCAGTCCGATCCCGATCAAAATGGCCAAAAAGACCGTTTGGGCGATCAGGAACGCGGCGGCGCTTTTGCCGACCTTCATCAGATCCTTTGGAACGGTTTTCAGCCCGACCGCGGCAATCGCGAGCAACAGCAGCCAGCGCGAGACGGCGGCCGAACCGTCCGCGATCATGTCCGGTAAATCGATCGTAGAATTGATCACCGCAAGCAGAACAAATCCTGCCACGAATGCGGGTATCAGCGGGACTTTGGGGCCGTCCGCAGCCCTTTTCCCCGAGGTGTTCCGGATGATCAGTAGGGCCGCCAGAACGACCGGTGCCAACATGGCGACCCGAAGCAGTTTGACGAGCGTCGCGGTTTCGCCCGTTTCCTCCGATACGGAAAATCCCGCGCCGACAACCTGAGCAACATCGTGGATCGTCGCTCCCAGGTAAACGCCGCTCATCCGGTCATCGAAGCCGAGCCCCTGGCTGACTACAGGGTACAGGATCATCGCGATCGTCGACAGGATGGTCACTCCGACAACCGTGAAGACGAGACGGTTCTCCGAATCGGAATCCCGGGGCAAGACGGCGGCAATCGCCATGGCCGCGGATGCTCCGCAAATGGCGACTGCTCCCGCCGACAGGAAGCCAAAGCTGCGGTCAAAGCCAAAAGCGCGCGCGAACGTGATCCCGAATGCGATGGTCGCAAGCGTTCCGCAGACAACCAGGCCGACAACGGGCAGGCCGAGGGCTGCCACCATGTCGAAACTGATCCTGAGCCCCAAGAGAGCAACTCCCAGCCGCAGCATCTGCTTCGAGCCGAAAGCAATTCCGGCCTTGCAGGGTCCGTCCTCGGACAGGAAGTTGAGCGCGATGCCGATCAAGAGGGCTAGCAACATGGCCGGCGCACCATAGTGTTCGGCGATGAACTGGCTGGCGAGGGCGATCACGGCCGCAACGAGCAGGCCGGGCATCAGTTCCCGCGCCGCCGCGGTTTTGCCTGCAGTCTTTTTCAAAAGGGTGCGGGGTCCTTCTGCCGGTATGTCAGGTTGACCCATCGCGCAGTCTCCTAACGGCCTCGACATACCGCACCGGGACATCGATGCCTTCCATTGTTGCCTTGGCGATGGCGGCCGCGCGGCGGCTGCCCGGCAAACGCGTGCCATCCATCGTTTCAATCAGACTGAGAAGGGCGTCGATCCTGGGTGCAAAATGATCGGAATCCATGGGTTTCAGAGCGATCAGAAACTGACCGACGCCCGGAGGCGGTCCGTCCGGGGAAAAGAACGACGACGCTTCCGTGCTTTTGGCGGCCCCGGTCATGACCGAGGCCAGGATTTCCACCATCAGCGCCAGCGCGGTGCCCTTGGCTTCGCCGATCGGCAGCATGGTTCCCGCCATCGCGGCCTCCGCGTTGGTCGTCGGGTTGCCGTCCTTGTCGAGTGCCCAGCCTTGCGGGATGTCCTTCCCGGCCTTCTGTGCGTTCATGACCTTGCCGCGCGCCACGCGCGACAAGGACATATCCACGACGAGTGGATCCTTGCCCGGACGGGGTGCGGCAAAAGCGATCGGATTGGTGCCGAAGACCGGATCCTTGGCTCCAAAGGGCGCCATGGCCGCTGGCGCATTGGCGACCATGATCGCCATCAAGCCCTTTTGGGCGAGCTTTTCGACCTGCACCGACAAGGCGCCGCAATGGTGGGACCGGGTGATACCCATGGCGGCGCAGCCGTGCTCCAGCGCGATCACGGATCCGGTTTCGATCACCGCGTCCAGCGCCGGATAGGCAAATCCGAAACCGGCATCGGCAAGCAGGCTGGTGGTTCCCTTCATGTGAATCTCGACACGCGCGGAGGCGATGATCTTGCCGGAGCGGACCTGGGCGGCGTAGTCCTCGACCCGCGAAAATCCATGCCCGACCTGCCCCTCGGCTTCGGCGGCCACGAGGGCTTGGGCAACCGAGCGCGCGATGGCATCGGGCACACCCACGGTGGCGAAGGCCGCCGTGATCAGGGCTTGCGCGTCGGTGAGGGTCAGGCGTTCGGTTGGTTCCATGGGTGTTCATGCTTTCAAATGACAAAAGATCGCCAAGAGCTATCGTTATTCGCGCGTCTTGGCGACGGAATTGCCACACCTCCTGCGAGGTGGATCCGAGACCCTCCTCTGGCTGAGGATGACGACGGGCGGAGCTGCCAAATCCCATCGTCATCCCGGCTTTGCTCCCCGCATCCCGAGGGGGGCAAAACGCGTCTGGAAGGATGGAGGCCATGGCCCGGCCCTTGCCAAACGCGATCTGATTGTTCGTGGTCCTGAAGTGCTTCTGGCACCGACCCTTTTTTTCAGAAGACCAGAGCGGCGGCCGGGGTGCCGGCCGCCGGTTCGAAGGGCCTTAAGCGCTCCGGTAAAGCTTGGTCATCGAGAACTCCCGGTGCCCAAGGGCTTCGGCTGCGGTGTTGCGGCCATTGGCGGTGCGGCAGATCATATCGATCAAGGCATCGCCCGCCTCATCAATGGTCATCTCCCGTCGCAAAATGCCGGACACATCCACATCCACGTGCTCGCTCATGGTGCGGACCGTGCGCGGGTTGGCGGTGATCTTGATCACCGGCACGATCGGGTTGCCGACCACGTTGCCCTGGCCTGTCGGGAAGGTGTGGATCACGGCCCCGCCCGCGGCCATCAGGGTCACGCATTCCGCGGCGGCGGAGGACGAGTCCATGAAATAGAGGCCGTTGCCGGATTTTGGCGCTTCTGCAGGCTCCAAGATGTCGATGTACTGCGAGGTGCGGCCGATCTTTTCCAGGTTCCCGAGGGCCTTTTCCTCAATGGTGGTCAGACCGCCCTCGATGTTGCCCTTGGTCGGTTGGCTGTCGGACAGGTCATCGGTCTGATGGGCGAAAATGACCTCGTCCTGATAGGCCTTCCACATCTTGTACCAGCGCTCGCCGACTTCCTCGTTGATCGCCCGCTTTTGGCAGATGTGTTCGGCGCCGGTGATTTCCGAGGTCTCGCCGAAGAACCCCGTGATGCCTTCCGGCAGCAGCTTGTCGTACATGTTGCCGACGGTGGGGCACGAGCCGAGACCCGTGGTCGTGTCGCTCTCCCCGCATTTGGTGGAAACCCAGAGCTCGGAAATCGAGCATTCTTCGCGCTGGTATTCGGAAGTCATGTGGACGAATTCCTTCGCGGCCCAGGACGCGCGGCGGATGGTCTCGAAGTCGCCGTTCTGCTCGATGGAGAACTCGGCGACCGGCTTGCCGGTCTCCCGGATGCCGTCGGCGATGCGCTTGGTCCAGCCCGGCTCGATGCCGATCACGACCACGGCGGCAACATTCGGGTTGGCCCCGGTGCCGATCATAGTGCGGAAATGGAGTTCAAGATCCTCCCCGAATTGCAGGCGGCCATAGGCGTGGGGAATGGCCAGCGTGCCCTTGACATTGTTGGCCACCGCTTCGCAGGCGGCGTTCGAGATATCGTCGACAGGCAGAATGACCACGTGGTTGCGCACGCCGATACGGCCGTTCTCGCGCCGGTAGGCCTTCACCGTCATATTGGAGTATTTGGTCGACATGTCAGGCGGCTCCTTACCAGCGCTTGGTTTTGCAATTGTGGGTGTGGACGTGGTCGCCCTTCGGGATGTCGGCAATGATCTTGCCGATGTCCTCGCCGTATTTGATGGCCGTGTCGCCTTCTTTGAGATCCTTCAGAGCGATCTTGTGGCCGATCGGAACATCTGCGCCGGCGGTCAGGCGGAAGGTGGAATTGTCATGGGTGACGCAGCACAGCATGTCGGTGCCCTTGGTCAGCCCTTCCACAACCACGACACCGACATTGTCGGCGTGTTCGTGGACGAGAAGATGCGGAATTTCAGACATGAATGTCTCCTCAAGTGTCTGGTGTGAGTAGGATCTTCGGAACAGAAACCGCGCCTTTACGGAGGTCGTTGAAAGCGTTCAGTCCATCGGACAGCGGCCGGATCTCGGTCCAGTCGAGCGCGCCCAGCCGGCCATCGAACATGGCCTTGGCGGTCTCGCGGAAGTCTTCGGCCGTGTAGGTGTAGGTGCCGATGAGGGTGATTTCCTGCAGCGTCATGCGGCGGATATCGAGCCCGCCATCGGCGGATCCCAGTCCGATGTGGACAATGACGCCGCCCGGTCTTGCCAGTTTGGAGGCGGTTGCTCGCGTTGCGGCATATCCGACGCCGTCGACGATCAGATCATAATGCCCGCTGGCACCCGCCTGGTCTGGGGTCAGGATGTCAATCCCGCAAGCGGAGGCAAGATACTGCGCCCGTTCCGCATTGGGTTCGACAAGCCGGACGTTGGAAATCCCTTGCGCCTTCAACGAAAGAGCCGCGCCAAGGCCGATTGCGCCGCCGCCGATGACAAGGGCCTTTGCGTCCACCGGATCGACCATCGATGCCCGTTTCGCCAGCTTGATGGCATGCCAGCCGCAGGCAATGGGTTCGGCAAGGGCGGCCTGCGCGTCCGAAATGTGATCCGGCACGACCACGAGATTGCGTTCGGGCATGGCAAGATACTCGGCAAACCCGCCTTCGCGCGGCGGCATGGAGATGATCTGCCGGTCCGGGCACAGATTGTCGCGGCCAGATGCGCAGGCCGCGCAGGTTCCGCAAGTGACCAGGGGATTGACGGTGACACGCTTGCCTTCGAGCGCGCCGGACATGACGGTTCCGGCAACTTCATGACCAAGAATAAGCGGGGCGGGCCGGCGCTCGTCGTGACCGAGAAAGGCATGCATGTCCGAGCCGCAGATCCCGGTATGCGCCACCTTGATCAGCGCTTCGCCGGCCGCTGGAACCGGATCGGCAAAATCCCGATAGGCCTGGGTTTCGAGACCGGTATAGACAAGGGCTTTCATTTTGCGGTGAACCCCCCGTCGACCATCAGGACCTGACCGGTCACATACCGGGAGGCATCCGAGCACAGGAACAGGATCGGCCCGTCGATATCCTCAAGGGCGCCATTGCGGCCGATACAGGTCTGGTCCGCGTTGCGCTGCGCCCGCGCTTCATCGCCAAAGACAGCGGCCGTCAGCTCGGTTGGGAAGAAGCCGGGGCCGATGGCATTGGCATTGATGCCATGCCTTGACCAGGCCTCGGCCATCGCCCTGGTCAATTGGCCAATCCCGCCCTTGGAGGCTCCATAGGCGATGCCGCCGGGAAAGGCCCGGGTTGTCTGGAGCGAGGCGAAATTGACGATCCGGCCCCAGCCTTTTTCGCGCATTGCCGGTACGAAGGCCTTGCTGAGGAAAAATGGAACCGTGAGGTTGAGTGTCATGGTGATGTCCCATCCGGCCTCGGTCACCTCATCGGCCGGTTCGCGGGTGTTGATCCCTGCCGCATGGACCAGGATCTGCGGCGGGCCGAAGGGCGCCGCGATATCCTCCGCGATCCGAGACATGGCTGACCGGTCGCTCAGATCGGCTGGAACCGCGGCGGTCTGGGCACCGGCCTCCTGACGCCAGTCTTCGAGATCGGCGGCCCGGCGGGCGACGCCGACAACCGATGCGCCGGCCCGGGCCAACACGGTCGCCGCTTGCCGGCCAAGACCGGAACTTGCTCCGGTGACGCAGGCAACCTTTCCGGAGATGTCGAACAAACCGGACATGGCGTTATTCCGCGGCCTCCGCGCTCAGGTCGAAGTTCTCACCTGGAAAATACTTCCGGAGCCGGATGTCCGCCGTGCGGGCATGGCCTTCCATGCCTTCCAGGCGGGAAATGCGGGCTGTCGCTTCGGCAACCGGTTTGGACCCTTCGCGGGTCGCCCGCTGCCAGGTCACGATCTTCATGAACTTGTGGACCGACAGGCCGCCCGTGTAGGACGCGGCGCCCGAAGTCGGCAAAACATGGTTCGTGCCCGACGCCTTGTCGCCGAAAGCCACGGTGGTTTCCTCGCCCAGGAACAAGGAGCCGTAGCAGGACAGCCGGTCCAGCCACCAATCCAGGTCCTCGGCCTGTACCGTCAGATGTTCGGGCGCATAGGCGTCGGATGTTGCCGCCATTTCCTCGCGGGTGTCGCACAGGATCACCTCGGCATAATCGCGCCAGGCGGCCGCCGCGTTCTGGCTGTTCACCTCCGGCAGATCGTCGATGAGTTTGGGCACCAGCGCCATCACCTCCTCGGCGAGCGATCTGGTGTCGGTGACCAGCCAGACCGGCGAGTTGTAGCCGTGTTCCGCCTGCCCGACCAAGTCGGCGGCGACCACTTCCGGATCGGCCGTCTTGTCGGCGAGGATTAGACTGTCGGTGGGGCCTGCGAACATATCGATGCCCACGCGGCCGAACAGGATCCGCTTGGCTTCCGCGACAAACTGATTGCCCGGACCAACGAGGATATTGGCCTTCGGCAGGCCGAACAGGCCGAAGGTCATGGCAGCCACACCCTGGACGCCGCCCATGGCGACAATCTTGTCGGCGCCGCACACATGGGCTGCGTGAATGATGGCCGGATTGATGCCGATCCCGGGCCGGGGCGGGGAGCAGGCGATAATGTTCTCGCACCCCGCCACCTTGGCGGTCGTCACGGTCATGATCGCGCTGGCAATGTGGCTGTAACGGCCTCCTGGAATATAACAGCCCGCGGTATTGACCGGGATGCTTTTCTGGCCCGCGATCAAGCCCGGAATAACCTCGACCTCGATGTTCTGGCAGGTTTCCCGCTGGGCCTCGGCGAAGCGCTTCACGTTTGCGTGGGCGAATCCAATGTCGTTCTTCAGTTTTTCCGGAACCTTGGCGCTCGCCGCTTCGATGTCTGCCGCGCTGAGAATAATCGCCCCGTCATACTTGTCGAACTTGGCGGCATATTCCATCGCGGCGGCATCTCCGCCCGCCTCGATCGCATCCAGGATTTCCTGAACGATCCTGGTGGTCTCGGACGCATCGCTGGTTGAGGTTCGATCTGCTTTTTTCAGATATTCAACGGTCATGGCTGAACCTACTTGTAGATTTCAGGCAGCAGCGTGGTGGAGATTGCCGGCACATAGGCAATCAGCAGGGTCACTGCGAGCATGAAGAGGACGAAGGGGACGGCCCGGGCGGCGATCTTGAGGATCGACTCACCAGTCAGGCCGGAGACGACGAACAGGTTGAGACCGAGCGGCGGCGTGATGAAGCCGACACCGAGCGCGGTGATCATCATGATGCAGAACTGGATCTCGTTCATGCCGATGTTGTCTGCCAGAGGCTTCAGGATCGGCGCCAGGATCACGATGTTCGGGGTGGTTTCCATGACGCACCCGGCGGCGATCAGCACCAGGATCATCATCATGATGAGGACCCACGGCTCGTCGCTGATACCTGTGGCCACCGCGACAAAACCTTGCGGCACCCCGATGATGGCAAGAGCTTCGGCCAGGGGAATGGAGAATGCGATGATCGGAATGATCACGCCGTTGACCTTGGCCGAGCTGACAAACATGGCCGGAAAGTCGGACAGCTTCATCGTTCCCAGGATAAAGCCGATGGCGATCGTCACCACGACGGCGGTGGCGCCTGCTTCCGTTGGGGTCAAGCGGCCCGAAAAGATGCCGTAGAAGATGATCGCCGGGACGATGAAGGCGTACCAACCTGATTTAAGGGCACCCCAAAGGCGGCTGAAATAGTCGCTGAGGCCGATATTGCCGCCGCCCTCCCAGCCGTAAAGCCGGTTCATGATGATATTGGTGGCGAGAATGGAAACCAGGATGGCAAGCCCGGGAATGATCGCGGCCAGAAAAAGCGTGGACGCGGATATGCCAAGGACCAATCCGATAATGATGTAGGCGATGGAGGGCGGGATCAGAATGCCCGTGCAAGCGCCCGCAGCGACCAGCGCACACGCGTAGGGGCGGGGGTAACCACTTTCCACCAGCCGGTCGATGGTCATCCGGCCGACCGCCGCGGCGCCAGCCGCATCCGATCCGGAGATCGCCGCGAACATGCCGCACACAAGAACGGTTGCCGAGCCGAAGCCGCCCTTGGCGAACTGGGTCAGCGCTTCTGCGACATCGAGGAACTTTCGACTGAGCCCGGTGCGCACGAGCGCATCGCCCGTCAGGATGAACAAGGGGACGGCGGTAAGGGCGAAGGCGTCGATGCCGCTAAAAAGCTTTTCCCCGACAAGGGACAGGGGAAGGGCACCGGACCAGACGAGCATGAGGCTCGCGGCAGCACCTATTGCTGCCCAGACCGGGACCGCAAGCGCGACGAGGAGAACGAACAGCAGGACGGGACCGTAAAAATCCCAGCCGAGTTCGATGGTTTGGGGTTGGAGATGTTGCCAGAGCATGACCGGTCTCCTCAGTCGAACAACTTGTCGCCTTCGTAAACGGGACGGCCGTTACGAAGGTCGCGGATATCGCGCAGCAAGGACTGCGTGAGACGGAAGAGAACAAGCGCAAAGCCAAAGGGAACAGCGCTCAAAAACCAGACCTGCGAGATGCGCAGGCCATGGGTCACCGACCCGAACTTGGCGGAAACAAGCACCGTTTCGAGCGACCAGATGAAGGCGATCACCGCGACTACCGCCATGACGATGTCGCCGAAGATGTAGAGTCCGGCCTTCGCCTTCGGGCCGACATATTGCATCAGCACGTCGATCCGGATGTGGCCGCGCTCCTTCACGGCGGATGCCGCTCCGATCCAGGCCAGGTATATGAAGGAATATCGGACGATTTCCTCGCCCCATATCGACGAGTAGGCAAATACTTCCCGCCGGACGACCTCAATGAACATTGTGAGAACAAGCATCATATAGAAGACGAGAAGAAGCCAGCGCTCTCCGTTTTTGTCGACTGCATTCAGGATACTCAACTTCAAGCACTCCTCTCCCGTTCCCATCAGTCCGTGGAGCCGATGCGGTGGTCGCGCAAATCAGATGTGTGAAAACACGCGGTGCCCGCGGCCAGCGCTCTTGATGGCGCCGGCCGTCGTTCAGCCCTTAGGCGTCGTGCACGTAGTAGCGGCCCTGGGTGTTCGCGGCCTCTTCAAGGCGGTTGAACGTATCCATGGAGCCGGCCAGTTCCACCTTGAACTCATCCCACTCAGAGCGCTGGTATCCACCGGCAGCCTGCCATTCGGCCAACTGATCTTCGGTCAGCGAGTGGAACTCGACGCCCGACTTGACCAGTTCGGCCATGGCGAAGGACCGGGCGGCCGGAACCTTGGCAAGGTTTTGCTGAGCGGTGATTTCACCGGCGAACTCGATGCCTTCCTGGACATCGGCAGGCAGGGAATTGAACCACTCCAGGTTCATCGAATACACTTGGCTGTCCGGCACGGCTTGCGTGAAGGTCACATGGCTGAGAATATCCTTGAAGCCGAACACGTAGAGCGCGCCGACTGACGGATCGAGCGCATCCGCCACGCCTTGCTTGATCGCCGAGGGTGTTTCGCCCCAGGCCACCGGCGTGGGATTGGCGCCGACCATCCGGTAATACTGCTGAAGCATCGCCGAACCTGGCACCCTGAACTTCACGCCAGCCAGATCGCCCGGGGTGATCACCTGGTTGCCGCCTCTGCGAATTGCGACGACGCGGGGATCAATGACCACGTAGAACAGCGCCTTGAAGCCGGAGGCTTCGATCTTCGGATGGACTTCCCGCTTCCAGGCATCGGAGGTCACAAGATTTGTAAAGCGCTGGTTTGAGCCGCAGAAATACGGCATGTTGATGAGATCCACAGCGGAGGCGAACGGCGCGAAGTTGGCAAGCGAGTGCTGCGCTGCCTGGATGGTGCCGCCCTGGACGGCCTGAACCAGCGCGCCACCGGCTCCAAGCTGGCCTCCCGGCGCCAGTTTTACATAAACCTTGCCGTTGGTCGCGTTCTGGATGTTTTCCTTCAGGTCGAGCTGCATGATCGGATAGCTGCGCGATGCGCCGAGAACATAGGCGGTCGCAAGTGTCATCGTGTGGTCCGCGGCCTGTTGGCGCTCGCGCTCTTCCTGGGCCGTCTGCGCAACGGCTTCGTCGGACCAAAGCGTCCCGGCGGCCCCGGCCACGACCGCGGCGGTAAACGCGCCCTTGCTGGTCAGCTTCAAGAAATTACGGCGCTCATGTGAGGCCAGGTCTTCTGTCTTTTTCATCATTTCCTCCCAGAAATTCCAGTTTGCCGATTATTTGCTGGCTTTCTTCTCCGCTTCCTTCCTCAGGACCGCCGCCGTGAATGAGATGGATACTGCGAACAAACACAGCATCTCTCCGACAGCGCCAAAAAACGGTGTTCCGCCAAAGGATCCAATCCACACGTTGATCACGTAAACGCAGAAGAAGCCTCCTGCCAAAGCCAACAGCATGATCACCTCCCAATGATCAGATCACCCAGCGATTAGAAATGTAAGCGGTTACATTTCTTCTGACAAGCGAAAAGTGTATTTTCCATGAGCGGACATCGGTTTCGGCAGCGAATGGTGCGGCTGCCACTTACTTGGAATGGCAGAGATGGACAAAACCCATAGCTCCGGCGGACGGCCCGTCCCGACCGTTGCAGATGTGGCCGCTGCGGCAGGCGTATCGACGGCGACCGTGTCCAGGTGTCTCAATTCTCCGACGGTCGTCAGCGAGAAAACCTTGAAACGGGTGATGGAAGCGGTGGAGCGCCTGGGTTATTCGCCCAATTTCAGCGCGCGTGCGCTTGCCTCGAACCGCACCAACATGGTCGGCGCCATTATTCCGACCATGGAGAACGCCATCTTCGCGCGCGGGCTGCAGGCGTTTCAAGAGGAATTGCAGCGCCACGGGCGCACGCTCCTGGTCGCCTCATCCTCCTATCGGCTCGATCTGGAAGAGCAGCAGATCAAAACCTTGAGCGCGCGGGGGGCAGATGCGCTTTTGCTGATCGGCTACCAGAGGGATGCACGCATCTACGACTATCTGGAAAAGCGCGATATCCCTGTCGTTCTGACCTGGGCGTCACGGCCGGACAGCGGCCTGCTTTCGGTCGGATTTGACAACCGTAAAGCCATGAAACAACTCGCCGATATGGTCATTCAAGAGGGATACACGGCGATTGGATGCATATCCGCCGAAACCGGAACCAACGACCGGGCACGGGATCGGGTCGAGGGGATCCGCGCGGCCATGCGCGACGCCCACCTTGATCCCGGCACGCTCCAACTGATCGAGACCACCTATTCGATTGAAAATGGCGAAGCAGCCTTCGCGCAGCTGATGTCCGGCGCCGCACAACCCGAAGTCGTGATGTGCGGGAACGATGTCCTTGCGATCGGCGCCTTGAAAGGCGCGGCAAGTCTGGGATTGCGGGTGCCGGAGGATGTCGCCATCACGGGCTTCGATGACATCGAACTCGCGCAGGTCGCACCGTACCCGCTCACGACGGTGCATGTCCCGCACCGGCGGATGGGGCAATTGGCGGCCCGTGTCTTGGTTGAGACTCTGGACGGCCTGGAGCCGCCAAGTGTCGAACTGCCGGTCGAGATCTGCCGAAGGCAGACCCTCTAGCCCCCTTTTGTGAAAAAGGGCGTGGTCGGGATGGATTGTGACGGTGGCGGGGAAGGGGCTGGCCCCCTGAATGCGAGGGCGACCGGACGCATAAAAGCAGTCTGTCCGGCTTGTCATGGATACTTCAAAGGTGCGGGCTTTGCCCGGTCATGGTCCATGCGGTTTTCTGCCCGCAGCCTTGATCGATTGATCGCGCCGCGACTTGCCAATCGATGCCATGCCCATCCCCGGCGATGACACTCTGTTTGTTGCAAAAATTTTGTTACGGAGCTTGGCTATAAAGGCGGGCATGATCCCAAGGCTATCTCTCGTTTTCCGTCTTCTGATCAGCGCTGTACCGCTGGTGGTGGTCGCATGGCTGGGGACGTCAAAACCCTTGGCCGCCGCCGACTTCGAAATCGCCGCGGGTGACTGGCCCCCGTTCTATGGGGAGACCTTGGAGGCGCAGGGCGTCGGGGCGCAGCTGACCCGCGCCGTATTTGCGCGTATGGGCCATGAGGTGACGCACCGCATCTATCCGTTCAAACGCGTCATCGCCCGGGTCAGCGCGGCGGCTGTGCTTGCCGCGGACTGTGTTTGGGATACCCCGGAACGCCGGCAGATTTCCTACCTCTCCGAGGAACCCTTGATGGTTCACGATCTTGTGGTCCTGCGCCGGAGGGATGCGGGATGGTCGTTCGAAACCATGACCGATCTGAGCAGCAAGCGTGTGGCGGTGATCCTCGGTTTTGACTATGGAGCGCGCCTGTTGCGCAATCCGGGTATCTATTGGAGCCTGTCGCCCGACCTGCCGTCGTCGATCCGGCAGGTGAAGGCGGACAGGGTCGATTTTCTGATCGATGCGCGTGAGGTGCTGGAGTATGCGCTTGCGACCGAATTCCAGATGGAGCGTGACGAACTCGTGATCGAGCACCGGACGGTTTTCGAACGCCGGGCCTGCTATGTGGCCTTCAACCGCACATTGACCGGTGAGACCATGGCGAAAGCCTTCAGCGAGACACTCCGCGAGATGAAGGCAGATGGCTCCTATGACCGGATTTGGACGCAAGCGGTCCAAAGCCTGGAGGGACTGGAGGGGCTTGCCGGTGCTCGCGAGTAACCCTGCGCCACATGAGCCGTAACCGTTCCCCACGCTCTTGACCCGTTGCGAGATCTGCGGGCGTTAAACCGGAACCGGTTTCACGCCCCAAGCTGATCGCGTTTTGAGTGGGCGCGCATCTTTGCCGTTCACACGGCCGCCGGTCATGCAAAGGTCAGGTGAACCTTGACGGCCCGGGATCTGTCGCCCGCCTCGGCAAAGGCGGCCGTGGCGCTCTCGAGCGGATACTGACGGGTCAGGATCGGCTTCACGTCAATCGCCCGCGAGTTGATCGCCGCAACGGCTTCCTTGTATTCCGCATGAAACCTGTGGGTTCCGACCAGGCTGATCTCCTTTGCCACGAGCAGGTTGATCGGCACGGGTTGGTCGCCTGTCACGCCGATGTGCACGATGGTTCCAAGCGGCCGTGTGGTGGCAATGGCCGTGCGGATGGCGGGCGCAGCGGCTGAGCGGGCGCAAAAAACACGGCGCCAGATTAAAAGAAAATGCCAGAGTCATTGGCCCCTTGGCAGTACCAAAAGAAGTTCACCCCTCGTTTGAAGAGAAGGTCTTTTCTTCTCCGACCAACCCGACCGCATAAGCAAGCGCGGGCAATCTCCGATCCAAGAAGTGGATGTGCGCCGATGCCCGGCCGGTCAGTGAACACGCACTCCGGATTCTGGCGGACGAGTTTCGGCATCTGAGTCCTTCGACTTCGCCCGTTGCGGGGAGACGACCGGCAGCGTGATGACGAACTTCGTCCCTTTGCCGACCTGGCTTTCGACGCTGATGTCGCCTCCCAGCAGGTCGGTGACCAGATTAAACAGGATGTGCAGGCCGAGGCCGGAACCGCCTTTTCCAAGTCTGGTGGTAAAGAACGGATCGAAGATCTTGTTGAGATTTTCTTCCGGAATTCCGGCGCCGTCGTCCGAAACGGTGATTTTCACAGTGGTCCCGATCTGGACGGCGTGGACCTTGATATTGCCGCTTCCCTTGGCTTCAAACCCATGAATGATCGCATTGTTGTAAAGGTTCAGCAGGACCTGGCCGACAGGTCCGGGATAGCTGTCCATTTCCACATCGCCTTCGACGCGGGTTTCAATCACAGCATTGGCTTTTTCAAGAGACGGCCCCAAGGCGATGTTGATTTCGCGAAGCACTTCGGAAATCTGGAATGTGCGCCGATTGTAGCTGGTCTGATCGACCGCGATCTGCTTGAAACTGGTGACGAGTTCCTCGGCCCTGGCCAGATTGCGCAGGACAACGGCGCTTCCATTGTCCATCAGGTCGACGAATTCGTCGAGGTCCGATTTTCGCAGCGGCTGATCCATGGCTTCGCGGAACGCCTTGTTCCTGTCGGCCAATGTGCTGGCCACCATGACTGCATTGCCGATTGGGGTGTTCAGCTCATGGGCGATGCCCGCCACCAGTGACCCCAGGCTGGCGAGCTTCTCGGCCTTGACCAACTGGCCCTGCGTTGCCTTCAACTCGTCTATCGTGTGAGAGAGCTGCCCGTTTGCCTCTGTCAGCTCGTGCGTTCGTTCCGCGACCAGGCTTTCCAGGTCCGCATTCAGGTCCTGAAGCTTGGCGATCGCTTCGCGCCGCTCCTTCTCGGTGGTGTTGGCCCGACCGAACAGGCCTCTCCAATGACTTGGAACCTGGGGGGTATCAATCCTGGCATTTTGAGGGAGGGTTTCGACATGGCGTGCCAGCAGCAGGGCGGGGAGGGTGAAGCGGCGGTGCTGCAGGAGAACAAGCCCGATGAGGGACAGGACACAGAGGCTCGTCATGGCCAGATACGGCTTCATGACATCGAACACGGCACCGTTCAGATCCGCGTCGGGGATATAAAGCAGCATCTTCCAGGGGGTGCCTTTCAGGTCGAATGTCTTCCAGATCCCGTCGTGCGTCGTTTGCCGGTCTCCCGGTGTGGTCGCGTAAACGGTTTCGATGGGCAATTGCGGAATGAACTCGGAAAACTGCGGGATCCGTTGCCCCATGTCGCCGGTTGCTTCGGAGGTGGCGATGACCTGGCCGTCCCTTGCAACGACCCAGATCTTGCCCACACCGGAGCCGTCCAGCGCAAGCAAATCATTGAGGACGGACAAGGTGAGGTCGGCCCCGAAGGCGCCCACAAAACTGTTGCCGTCATAAACCGGCGCAACCAACGAGATCATCAGGCCAGCTGCTGCGGCATCCGGATAGGGCGGGGTCCAGATATGGTCGCGTTCGGGGTTTTTGCCCGGAGAAACAAGATCGACCGGGTACGTACCGCCCGCCGCATAGACCACGTCCAGCACGTCGTTCATGTTCGTTTTCCCGGTCGCGTCGGCCAAGACACTGTAGTCCAGGCCGGGGAAAAGCAGGCTGAATTCCTCTTTGTCGTCGTAGTAGTAGCTCCACTGGAAATCC
The DNA here is from genome assembly GCF_008711285.1 of Roseibium aquae. Lineage (GTDB taxonomy): Bacteria > Pseudomonadota > Alphaproteobacteria > Rhizobiales > Stappiaceae > Roseibium > Roseibium aquae. The sequence goes on along the minus strand of NZ_VXDC01000004.1, from coordinate 296,605 downwards.
GGATGCTGCTGGTGCGCATTCCACATCAAGGGCAAGACCGAAAGCATGCGCTCGAGTTCCGGGCTGCGCGCAGCTTCCGCGTTGCGGGTGAACAGGGTTCCGGTGCGGCCGCGCAAATCCTTCGGAACGCTATCCCAAGGTGCGCCCTCCGGGCTGCCTTGCCCAATGCGGTTCAGGGTTGAGCTGATCGCACCGAAATCCGCCAGTTCAGGATGGGCGAGCACATTCTCCATCACGAAGCGCATCCCGTCGACATGACGCTGGGCGATGTCAAGCTGCTCCGAGAGACCGTTGAAAAGCAGTTCCGCCTGTCCGGTGGCCTGCTGGACCAACCGGGTCGAGATCTGCTTCGCCTGCAAAAGGCCAAAGCCGACACCGACGGCTGTCAACAGCATGATTCCGCCGATGAACAAGCCGCCATAGTCCTTGATCAAGCGTTCGGAGTCGCTGCTTCGTTCCAATGGCGCATCGTTTGTCTGGAGTGTGTTGACGGTCATGTTGCATCTTCCTGCCGCGCTTCCAGCCATTTGAAAAGCTGGGCCGCCTCAAGGGGTCTTGAGTAATAAAAGCCTTGCGCGACCTCGCACCCCATCGAGCGAAGGATCTCGATCTGGTCCGGGGTTTCCACACCTTCGGCAATCAGCTCGAGGCCCATCTTCTTGCCAAAAGCCACGATCAGGTCGGCGACATTGGTCGCGGTTTCGTGGCTGTGCAGATCCCGGATGAACGACCTGTCGATCTTGAGCTTGTCGAGGGGCAGGTCTTTCAGGACGCTCAGCGAGGAATAGCCGGTCCCGAAATCATCAAGCGCGATCGAAACCCCCAGAGATCGCAGGTCCTGAAGTCTGGAAACGATCATGTCGGTGTTTTCAACGGCAACGGATTCGGTCAATTCTATTTCCAAATACTTTGCCGGCACCCCGGTCTCCGACAACACCTCCGCGACCGTTTCGACAAAGCCGGGTTCGCGGAATTGGACATGGGAAACATTGACGGCCATCCGGGTCTGGTGATGTCCGGCGTCCAGAAACGCGCGCAGCTGATCGCAGGCCACCCGAAGCACCCAGTCGCCAATCGGATTAATCAGGCCGGATTTTTCAGCGAGCGGTATGAACTGGTCGGGCGGAATGAAACTGCCATGGGCATCACGCCAGCGCAGCAAGGCTTCCAAACCGACCAGGCGGCCGTCCGACATGGTAACCTGGGGCTGGTAGGCGAGAAACAGCCGCTGCGAGGTGAATGCGGACCGAAGGCCCGACAGCATGTTGATCCGCGCGTCCGCCTGGGTCCGCAGATTCTCGCTGAACACCAGGGCCTTGCCGCGGTTCTCCAGCTTGGCCTGTTTCAGCGCGATGTTTGCGTCCTTTAACAGCTGCATGCCGGAACCGGAGCTTTGCCGCAGGGAAACGAACCCGCTGGTGGCAGAGAGCCGCAAGGGTTCGTTGTTGACCACGATCGGTTCCGTGAACAAGTCGTCGATCATGTCCGGTCGCACGGCGTCCTCCGGTCCGATCACACCGAAACAATCGCCGGATATCCGCCCGAGGCTGACGGACCGGCCGAGCACATCCAGCAAACGGCCTGCGATCGCCCGCAGAACGTCATCACCATAGTGCTGGTCCAGGGCCGCGTTGATCGATGCGAAATCGTCGATATCGACAAGCGCCAGCCGTCCGTCGGTCTCGTTCGCGAGATAGTCGTCGATGATGCGCTCAAACCCGTTGCGATTGGGCAGGTCCGTGAGGTGATCCCGGTAGGCAAGCCTTTGAAGCTTGCCGTTCAAAAGCACGTTCTCGAACCCCACGGTCACACTCGCGCAAAACGCCTCGATCACACGATGGTCGATCTCATGGTCACAACGGGGGGTGTCCACACAGGTCGCAAGACACACATCGTTGCTGGCCCGAAACACGAAACAGGTGAGCGGCCCCAACTGGTTCGCCTTGTTGCGGATACAGATTTCAATCTGCTCTCTGATGACGTCGTTTTTGAGGTCGGCCAGGTTCTGTCCCGCATAGCCCTCAAACCGGCCGGTGCCGGAAATGACCAGCGGATCGACCAGGGCACCATCGACGCCAACGACTGTCGTGAAGCCGTTTTCGGGCACTTCAAGAAGGGCGCAGATCTGGGCGATCACGCCGTCTGCGAACTGGGAGAGGCTGCGCAGCCCGTTGAGGTGGGTGCTCGCGGAGACGATCTTCTCAAAACCGCGCTTGTTTGTTTCCAGATGCCGCAACTGATTATAGGAGCGGATGGCAACGATGAGACTGGTGCACAACCGGGTTCGGGTCAGGTTGGATTTGGTGCGGTAGTCATTGATATTGTAAGTCTCGATCGTCTCCAGTTCGGGGGCGTATCCGGGTTGCCCGGTGCGCAAGATGATCTGCAGCGTGTCAAGTCCGAGCTCGTCCCGGATATGCTTTACAAGGCGCAGCCCTGAATCGGAGCGTTCCATCACAACATCGATCAAGGCGACTGGAATGGTGTCCTTCGCGGAATGGAGAATGTCCATGGCCTCGGCTTCGGACCGCGCATGAAGAAACCGCAGAGGCCGGCCTTCAATCTTCACGTTGTCGAGGGCGAGCCGGGTTGCTTCGTGCACATCCGGATCGTCATCGACGATCAGAACGTTCCAGAAGAGTTGGGAAGGCGGGGTACGGTCAGTCTCGTCTACGAAGAGGACAATATCTTTCGCGTCCGCCGCAGATTTCAGCATACGCCTACGCCTCTAAAGGATTCCTACCGCTCAGTAAGCCGCAACCTAGCCAGTAAGATTTAAGCAAAAGATAAAACTATAAAACGTGATATAATTCACAGTGATACCGAGGGATATCATCAATTTTCATTGGTGAAATCACCAGATGACGCTTGGGTATGGGAGCGACTTTTTCACTCAAGAGAACCGATTTCCGGCCGGGTTTTCGGTCAAGTAGTCTCCAGCGCCTTGCGACAGGCCGTTTCGGTTGATCTTCAACACCCGCTTGTCCGCCCGGCATTTTGAGGATGATATGAACATAGGGAAATATCGCCTTCAGGCGAGCTTTGTGGACGGGCCGCCCCGGTGGCCGTCCATATGGCTTGCCGGTCCTGCCGTTTGACTGGCATAACCGCATCATGAGTGACGACCGTCCCGATGACAAAGCCGCCCCGAGCCTGCGCATCCGGATCGTGTTCGGTGAGGACGCGATGCTGGGGCCGGGAAAGGCCGACCTGCTCGAACGAATCCGCGAAACGGGTTCGATCGCGGCGGCTGGCCGCGCGATGGCCATGAGTTACAAACGCGCATGGATGTTGGTCGAGGAAATGAACAATGCATTCCGTGACCCTTTGGTTGAGTCCACCCGTGGCGGCTCCAGGGGCGGCGGTGCCCGCCTGACCGAGGCGGGCGAGACCGTCTTGACCAATTATCGAAAGCTCGAGGAAATCCTGGCCGAAGCTGGGGCCGCGCGGATCGGTTCCCTCCGGTCCATGTTGCGCGATATTTCCGAGTGAAAATAATGCTTGACCAGATAGATGGTGTATAGCGATATGTTTCAAGAAACATATCAAAGTTGGTAGGTATCGTCCGTGGTCAGATCAGCCTTGTCTCGCGTTTTCGGGATTGTTTGCGTTGCCGCCACACCGGCCACGGTCGCGGCTGAGGAAATCATTGTCTTCGCCGCGGCGAGCATGACCAGCGCCCTTGCCGAGATCGAAACGAATTTCGAGGCGGCCACAGGCCATGACCTTGTCGTTTCGCTCGCGGGCTCTTCGGCTCTTGCGCGGCAGATCCAGCAGGGCGCACCGGCCGACATTTTCATTTCGGCCAGCACGGACTGGATGGACAGGATCGAAGCCGATGGGCTGATCGAGGAGGGATCGCGGTTCGACCTTCTCGGTAATTCCATCGTTCTTGCCGCCTTCGGCACCGAGACCGCGCCCGTCGAGATCGGGCCCGACCTCGATCTTGCCGGTCTGCTCGGCGACGGCCGGCTGGCCATGGCGCTGGTGGATTCCGTGCCGGCCGGTGTCTACGGCAAGGCGGCCCTTGAGAGCCTCGGGCTTTGGGACGATGTCGAAGCGCAGGTGGCCCAAGCCGACAATGTGCGCGCGGCGCTTGCCTTCGTGGCGGCCGGGGAGGCACCCTATGGTATCGTCTATGCCACGGATGCGGCTGCTGAGGACAACGTGACCATCGTCGGAACGTTCCCCCCTGACACGCATCCCGCCATTGTCTATCCGGCGGCCGATCTTGCCAGCCGGGATGTTCCCGCCGAAGCGGAGTTTCTCGCGTATCTCCGCGGCCCGGAAGCGCGCGCGGCCTTCGAGCGGCAGGGCTTCACGGTCCTCACAGAGTAGCGCATGACAGACTGGCTCGGCCCCGCTGAGTGGAGCGCGGTAGCGCTCTCTCTACAGGTTTCCTTTTGGGCGACGCTCGTCAGCCTGCCACTCGGTATCTTCGTGGCCTACGCTCTGGCGCGCTGGTCTTTTCCCGGCAAGCAGGTCCTCAATGGCCTTGTTCATCTGCCGCTGATCCTGCCTCCCGTCGTCACGGGTTATCTCCTGCTTTTGACACTGGGCACGCGCGGTCCCATCGGCAGCGTTCTGGCCGACTGGGGCATTGTCTTTGCCTTTCGCTGGACCGGCGCCGCCGTGGCGGCCGCGGTGATGGCCTTTCCGCTCATGGTGCGGGCGATCCGGCTGTCGATCGAGGCTGTCGATCCGAAGCTGGAGCAAGCCTCGGCAACGCTCGGCGCTTCGCCGGTCTGGGTCTTCCTGACCGTCACGCTCCCCATGGCGCTGCCGGGCATTGTCGCTGGCGCGATCCTCGCCTTCGCCAAAGCCATGGGCGAGTTCGGGGCGACGATCACCTTTGTGTCCAATATTCCCGGCGAGACGCGGACCATCCCTTCGGCGATCTACGCTTTCCTTCAGGTGCCAGGGGGCGAGGCGTCGGCGATGAAGCTGGTGATCGTTTCGGTCGTCGTTGCCATGGGCGCTCTTCTGCTGTCTGAACTGATCGGGCGCCGGGTCACCGCGCGGGTCGGAGGCCGATGATGCTGGAGGTTTCCGTCCGCCATCGCTTCGAAGGGTTTGCCCTTGACGCTGCCTTCAAGGCCCCGCCCGGTGTCACCGTTCTGTTCGGGCGGTCCGGATCGGGCAAAACGACCATTATCAATACGGTTGCGGGTCTCTTGATGCCGGATTCCGGCCGCATCGCGTCGGGGGACTGGTGCTTGCTTGACACCGAAAGCGGGATCCGTTTGAAGCCGCACCGGCGCCGCCTGGGTTACATTTTCCAGGAAGGGCGTCTCTTTCCGCATCTGACCGTCCGGCAGAACCTGGCCTATGGTGCCTGGTTCGCGCCCAAGGACGCCCCACGCGCGAGCACGGCAGGGGTGGTCGACTTGCTGGGCATCGGCCATCTGCTCGATCGCCGTCCCGGCGCGCTGTCAGGCGGGGAGAAGCAACGTGTCGCGATCGGCCGCGCCCTCCTGTCCGCGCCGCGCCTCATTTTGGCCGACGAACCGCTGGCGGCTCTCGACGAGGCGCGCAAGGCCGAAATCCTGCCCTATTTCGAGAGACTGCGCGACGAGGTGAGCGTGCCGATCCTGTATGTCAGCCATTCGCCCTCCGAAGTCGCCCGGCTCGCCACGACCGTCGTGGCGCTGGACGCCGGCCGCGTTGTGGCGCAGGGGCCGGCGGCCGAGGTTCTCGGAAATCCGGGCATCCTTCCGGCAGGGGCCCGCGAAGCAGGGGCCGTCTTGACCGCACGTGTGGCGCGTCACCATGCGGACGGGCTGACCGAGCTGGATGCGGGCGGCCTGCCGCTGTTTCTGCCCAAGGTGCCCCAGCCGGAAGGGGGGCGATTGCGGGTCCGCATCGCCGCCCATGACGTGATCCTGTCCCGCGCCCGGCCCGAGGGGCTGTCGGCGCTGAACATCCTGCCGGGCGTGGTGCACGAGGTCCGGCCCGGCGAGGGACCTGGCGCGATTGTCGCGCTGGACACCTGTGCGGGGCGTGTCCTGGCACGGATCACGCGGCGCTCTGCCAATGTGCTCGGCCTGGTGCCGGGGGCGGAAGTTCATGCAATCGTCAAGACCGTTTCCGTTGCCCCGCTGGACGTTGGAGGCGGAGGCAGAACCAAGCGATAGGGCGGTCGGCCAGACCACAGTCTGGGGTGCAGGGGCGTCGCGCCGCAGGTTTCCATCGTGGCCGACTTCGGCTTCCAAAACGCCGATTTTCGTGCGGCTTTCGGGCTGGAGGCATTTTGGCGGGGGCGCGCGGCGGAACCGGAGGAAGCCATCGCAGCGTTAAAAAACCGCACTCGATAGCGCTTGGGGAAGTTGTTTGGCGGGTTGGCAGGCGCGCTTCGTGGTGGGGCGAGGGTAGCGGGAGCTTTTTGAAGCCGATTCGGACCAACCTGTGAAAATGGACGGTCCTTTCATCAATGCAGAGCGCCACCGCTGACTTAGGAAACCGCAGTTTTGTAGCCGCCCAACCATGATCAAACGCCTGTCACATGCCTGCTCTATCAGGCGGGAAACCAATCAGGAGTTTTTTATGCCTTCCTTCATTTCTCCCTCCCGCCGCGCCTTCCTCGTTGGGGCATCCGCAGCCGCCCTGACTCCAATGATTGTTTTCCGGGCCAACGCCCAGGCCGGACTTCGCGAGCTGTCCCTGACCGAAGTTGCCCCCAATCCGAAAGGCGTTGTTGAACGCGCGTTCTTGCTGACCGGCGATCCGCTTGCGGGGCCGATCGAGCGGATCGTGGCCGCCGACGGCTCGCCTGTGCCGTCTCCGGCTTTGCCTGAGGGCGAACGCCGGGTGCTGCGCATTCTGCATATCAACGATATGCACAACCATCTGACCGAGATGCATAGCAAACGAGGCGACACCCATCGGTTCAGCCAGATCGTCAAGATGGTCCGGGCTGCACGCGCATCATCGGCCGACAATGAGATCACCCTCTTTGTGTCCGCGGGCGATGATCATACAGGTTCCGTCTTCGACGAACTGATGGGCTGGTCCCCTGAGGAGTTTGTCGCCGATGCCGGCTATCGCGCCGCCTCGGCAGCGGGTTTGGACATTGCCGTACTTGGCAACCACGAATTCGACAGAGGCGCGGAGATGTTGCGCCTTGGTATTGAGCGGGATGTGACCTTCCCGGTTCTGTCTGCGAACATACATGGCTCCGCCCACATGGAACGTGATCGCGACTATCATGCAGCGGCGATTCTTGAGGCGAAGGGCCTGCGGATCGGCGTCATCGGCTTGACAACATCGGTCGATACGCGAGTTGGCACCGAGTCAGATCCTGGGCTTGCCGTGGCGAGCCCGGTGACCGCACTTGAAAACCTCATGCCGGCGGTATCCGCGGTCTCGGACGTTGTTGTGATCTTGTCCCATTGTGGTTATGGCGCGGGAAGCCATCAGAGTGGCCGCTCGGCCTTTGCCCGCCGTATCGACGACGGCGATTTCGTCTTGGCTGAACGCGCAGGTCCATTGTCGGACAAGCCGATTGTTCTTGTTGGTGGCCATACTCATACCGTTTTGAATGAGACCGGGATCAATCCCGCTAATGTCATGAACGGCGTGCTAATTACCCAGGCAAATGCCAATGGCCGGCATCTGGGTGATATAGCCATGTCGATTGCTGCGGAAAACGGTCGCCGGGGCTGGTTTACTAGCGTCTCCTTGCATCCCACCAAGCGCCGGGATGACCGTTTGGTCCCGGGCGATGACGGCTATGAAGCTGCCGAGCGGGACGAAGACTACGATCAGCAATTCGAGGCAGAGGTAATCGGGCCGATGATCGCCGCGCTGGAAGACAAAATGGCGGAAGCGATTGGCAATGTAGTCGATCCAGAGGGTCTTCTATCGCGTCATCGGACCATTTCGGATCGGTATATCCGCGAAGCTGCGCTGGCGAACTTCATGAACGACGCGCTGGTCGCGCGCTCCAGTTCATTCGCGAATGGGACGGTGGATCTTGCGCTTTTCAATGCAACAGGACTCGCTGCCGGGGTGGACGAAGGGCCATTGAGCTTCGGTGAATGGTTCGACGTGATGCCTTATGCCGACCAGGTGCATGTAGCGACGGTTACAGGTCGGGATCTGAAGGCAATGCTGGACAGCAACGCCAAGCGGATCCTGCGGCCCGAAGAAGTGGAGAGCGCGGATCTGAACGGATTTGTCTCGCGCGGGTTCCTTCACTTTTCGAGCGGACTGCGTTACGCGATCGAACTTGGTGGTTCGGCCGCGGAAGCGCGCGCAGTCAAGGTGGAGGTGCTAGGCCAGCCGTTGGAAAGTCAACTTGACAAGACTTTCTCCCTTGCGATCAACAGCTATATCCAGCTTGGCGCGTTCGGTGAGGCTTGGAACGGTGCGCCGATTTCTGGCGGCGTGGCGGGTAATATCGCAAGTCTGGACATCCGCGGTTGGTCCTACAATCACACTGGTCTGGTCTACCGCAATGAAGTCATCGCCCATATCCGTGATCTGGGCACTGTGACGCCAGAAAACGGCATTCGTCTCGATGGTCGGCTGCGCATCGCCTGAGCCGCCAATGACGTACAACGAGTGGACAGGCCCTTATGGAGCCTGTCCACCATACCGAAGGCAAACTGCGCGCCGGTTCGTGGCAAGTTGCCGGCAAGCAACGGCACAGCCGTCCGGTTCCCCGGTGAAAGGGATCAGGCCGCGTCCTTTTCCTCCCAGCCCCGGGTCGCATCTTTCAGGGCGGCAAAACACAAGGGGTCGATGGCTGTTCCAACATCGCCTTCCATGATCGACAGCGCCTTGTGAAGGGGCATGGCAGGCCGGTAGGGGCGGGCCGCGGTCAGGGCATCGAAAATGTCGGCTGCCGTCACGATCCGGGTTTCCATGGCGATTTGGCTTGCGGTCAGGCCGTCCGGATACCCCGTCCCGTCAAGCCGTTCATGATGGCCGCGCGCGATCTTGGACAAGTCCTTGAACGCGGCGATCCGGGACAGGATTTCATCCGAGAACACGGGGTGCTGACGGATCTGCCCCCATTCCACCTCGTCCAGCTTGGCCGGCTTGTCGAGGATGGCGTTGCTGACACCCAGCTTGCCGATGTCATGCAACAGCGCGGCGCGCCGGAGAAGCTGACGGTCCCGGTCGCTGTAGGCCATGCGCTCCGCGATCAGGTCTGTGAACAGGGTGACCCGTTCGCTGTGGCCGGCGGTGTAGGGGCTTTTTGAATCGATCACCGACGCAAAGCCAAGGGCGATCTCATCAAGGTGGTCTTCATCGGCAAAACGGACCAATCGCGCCGGTTCCAGGGAATAGACCGTTGCTTCAAGAGCTTCGGTGGTCAGAACCGACCAGAACACCGGGTCCGTTGCGATCCGCTCGAAGGTCGCCACAAGCTGAGGGTCGAACCAGTTGCCGGCCCGGATCCTGGCTTCCTGGCGGGCGCTGTCGGGGCCTGAATGCACTTGGAAGACGTCGATGATCTGGGCCAGCAGGGCGATCTGGGAAAACAGCGGGATCTGTGATCCTTGAAGCCCGTGCGGGCGGCCCTGCCCATTCCAGTGCTCATCCAGGCTGTATATTCCGTTGACCACAGGATCGGGAAACCGCATCTGCCGCGCGATGTCGGCACCGCGCTGGCACCGGGTTTCGATCATTTCGCTGACGATGTCTCCGCCGTTCTGCAAGATGTTGATGATCGCCCGAACCCGTTCGGCAAGGCCGTGCTTGAGCCCCGTGTGGCCGAGCACAAAACGCAGTGCGGCCGGCAAGCTGTCCGCCATCACCTTGAAATCGCGTTTGAAGGTCAGGTCGTCGGTGAGATAGAGCTCGCAGATCCGGGCCGCGTTGCTGGAGCATCCCAGATCCTTCAGCAACAAGGTGTAGTAGAGGTGCGACAAATCGGCCTCGCTCAGCCCATGGGCGCGGCCAATGTTGATGCCGATCCAGCATACACGGACACAGTGGCCTTTGGGCTGGCCTTCGGTAATGTCCAGCGCGTGGCTCAAGGCCCCAAGCAGTTCGGCAAGGCGGAGTTCTTGATAGTCGCGCAACATATGGCCGGGTTCCTCGGTTTGAAAGGCGAGGATACCAGCCGGACCGTTAACAATTGCAGTGCCCGCCAAAGGCTCTCATGGCGTGCGCGCTCAGTCTGCGAATCCCCGCCAGCGCAACAAACCGTAGAGGAGAAGCAGCAATACAATGAAGATCAGCGCGGGCGGTAGCACGAAGAACAACAGGATCGGCGTCACGTTTCCGCCGCTTCCGGAGGCGGCGATCACCAACCCCACGACGGCAAGCACAGGGACCAAGGGCACCATAGCCAGTACCCGCCACCAGCCTTGCGTGACCCAAAGCGCGATCGACTGAAGCAGCACGTAGAGGGCCGCGTAGCTTTCGAAGTGATTGAGGATATGATCCATCACGCCGCTCCGTCTTGCGGGCTCGCCGGTTCGCTTCGCCGAAACTGCCGGTTTTCGCTGCCCGGCGGATCTTTGCCCCATTGGATAACGTGTAGACGGCTTGGCGGCCTTCAACAAGCACGCCTCTTCCGCAGTGCTTTATGCGTTGACCGGATCTGCTTCAAACGGGCGGGGATCCGTGGTGAAGCCCAAGCGGCCGGCAGTGGGGGCGCTCACCGTCGAACGCTTTTTGAATGATACCACTTGGGCCGAAAAAGAGGGCCTCGCTTATTGGCAAACGCTCTCCGCCCCGGAGGAGGTACTTTGCGCCGGATGATCGGCCAGCGACAGCCGTGCCCAGATGGGCAGGTGATCCGAAGCGATCTTGGCGATTTTGGTCCGGTGCACACCGCATTCCTCCACGGAAAACTCCGGGCTTGTGATGATCCGGTCGAGGCTTGCGATCGGCAAAGGGGAAGGGAAGCTGCGGCCTGGAGTTGTCACCTCATAATGCGGACTGAATGTCTTCAGGCTCCGGCCGGTGTCCCGCCATTCGTTCAGATCGCCAACCAGAACCGTTGGCAACTGGTAGGCGTGCTCGTGAAGTTGCTGCATGACCGAGGCGACTTGGCGGCGCCGGAAAGTTGACACCACGCTCAGATGCATGGCGGCAACCCGGATCAGCGCGCCGTTCACCTTGAGGTCGGCCATGACCGCACCGCGCGGTTCGAGGGCCGGCAGTTCCAGGCGCTTGAAGTCGATGATGTTGACATCCGTGCGGGCGAGAATGGCATTGCCGTGCCATCCCAGGCTGAGCTGCCGGGTTGCCAGCGGGACAATCTTGTAGTCGGTGGTGCTGGCAATGAGTTCGGGATCAATCGTTGTTTCCCGCGGGCCGAAGCGCCGGTCTGCCTCTTGCAAGGCGACGATGTCGCAGTCCATTTCCCTCAGGACTTCTAGAATCCGTTCCGGTTTCCGGCGGGCGTCGACACCGATGCTTTTCTGGATGTTGTAGGACCCGATTTTGATCATGCGGATTGAATAGCGGGAAATGCTTTAAGGATGCTTTCTGATTGGGCATATCCCATAGCATTCCCAAACGGAAATCACACCTGGATCACGGAAAACGCGTGTGAAAAAACGCTGTCCGCAAAGCACGCTTCGAGTTTGATGACAAACGGGACGCGCCTTCCGGTCATCCCGGCCAAATGCAGGACGAGCCGGGATCGGCGAGCCACACCGTCTTTTTTTGATGAAACAAGTGTCTCGGTCACCCGGTTCCAGATTTCCGCTGCGCTGCGCCGGGGATGACGAGAGCGAGGTTCGATATTCGTCGAGAACGGCACCTGCCAGGCGCCGTTCCGGGCCCCTGATTGTTTGCTTGGCCTATGCCGCCTTCAACTCTTCCGCCGACTGGACCAGCAAACCGGTCACATAGTCCATGAAAGAGCCCCAGGCCTCGACGACAAAACTGTCCGGCCCGGTGCGCCACAGCATGATCGGGGTCTTGTGGAACAGCGTGCGGGTCACCGTTCCGACAGCGAAGGCGCTCTCGTGCAGGTCGATCGGCACGCCGGTGTTCAAGAGCCAACCCGCGCGGGGCCCGGACACCAGCACCGCGTCCTGGCGATGCGAAATATCGACCACCGAGTGGGGAACGGCGTCAAGGTGGGTTTCCAGGTCGGAGAGGATAGCCGCGAGCTGGCTTTCTGGCGCGACGAGCATCCATTCGTCTGGCCCCAACCAGAAGGCGGCCCGGTTCGCGGCGGTTTCCGCCGTGAGCGGTGTTTGGGGGATCGGTGTGCCGAAGGCCTTCGCCGCCAGAGCGAGCCCGGTCTCCCGGCAGCGCAGCGACACACGGGCGGCCGGAGCCGCTGGCATGATCGTCACATCGGGCAGCACCAGCAGCGGAGCTTGCGATGAATCGGCGGAATAGAGTTCGCTGGTCAGGATGTCAGCCATTGAGCCGCGCTCCTTCCTTGTCATAGAAGAATGGTTCGACGACCTCCACCGGGATGGCGCCGTTGGGCATGGGGATGTTCAGTGTCTCGCCGGTCAGGCGCCTTCCGTCCTTGACAAGGGCCAGGGCGATGGAGCGGCCCATGGCCGGGCTGTGATAGGCCGAAGTCACATGCCCTTCGGCGGGTGTTCCAGCCGGCGGATTGGCCAGCTTCGTCACCTGAGCGCCTTCCTCGAGAACCACTTTGGGGTCCTTGGTCAGAAGGCCGACAAGCTGCTTGCGGCCCCCGGCCACAAGATCCGGACGGGCAAGCCCGCGCTTGCCGACAAAGTCTGCCTTGTTCTTGCCGATGGCCCAGTTCATGCCGACATCGTCCGGGGTCACCGTGCCGTCGGTTTCCTGACCGACGATGATGTATCCCTTGTCGGCGCGCAGAACGTGCATGGTTTCCGTGCCGTAGATCACGCCCTCCTGCTCGGCGACGGCCTTGGCCAGCTTGTCCCAAACCATCTTGCCATGGCGTCGGGGCACGTTCACTTCAAAGCCCAGCTCGCCGGTGAAGGAAATGCGGAACAGGCGGCAGGGCACACCGCAGAACGTGCCGCTGCCCACGCTCATGTGGGGGAAGGCGTCGGCAGACAGGTCGATCCCCTCGACGAACGGGGCGATGATGTCACGCGCTTTCGGGCCTTGAACGGCGCACACCGCGTATTGCTCGGTGATGGAGGTGATCCATACATCCAGGTCCGGCCATTCGGTCTGCAGGTAGTCCTCCATCGTGGCGAAGACGTGGGCTGCACCGCCGGTGGTCGTCGTCACGTGGAAGCGGTCCTCGGCCAATCGTCCGACAACACCGTCGTCGATGATGAACCCGGCATCGTTCAGGAGAAGGCCGTAGCGGCAGCGTCCGGGCGCAAGCTTCTTCCAGGGATTGGTGTACATGCGTTCCAGGAATTCGGCCGCGTCCGGGCCGACCACCTCGATCTTGCCCAGGGTCGAAGCATCGAACAGGCCAGCGGACTTGCGCACGGTCTCGCATTCGCGCGCGACAGCCTGATGCATGTCTTCGCCATCCTTTGGCAAATACCAGGCCCGCTTCCATTGGCCGACATCCTCGAACGCGGCGTCTTGGCCAGCCACGAAATCGTGCGAGGGTGTCTTGCGGACGGGGTCGAAAAAGTCGCCGCGGGAGATGTTCGCGAAGATCCCGAAGGTTGTTGGCGTGTAGGGTTGGCGGAAGGTCGTCAGGCCCACATCCGTAACCGGTTTGTCGAGCGCCTTGGAGGCAATATCAAGCGCGTTTAGGTTCGACAATCGGCCCTGGTCGGTGGCCATGCCGGTGGTGGTGTAGCGCTTGATGTGCTCGATGGAATGCATGCCCTCGCGCACGGCCAGCTTAACGTCCTTGGCGGTCACATCATTCTGGTAATCAACGAAAGCCTTGACCTTGGAGGGGTCGCGGTCGTGGGGAAGGGCGCCGAGAATTCCGCCTTCGCCGGCATCCGCGCCGTGGGCCTGCGCCCGGGAAACGGTGCCGCTTCTGCCGATCGCCGCCTTGGCAGCGTTTTCGCCTGCCGCATAACCGTCCTCCAGTGCTGCGTTGAGACCGTAAATCCCCAGGCAGGCTCCCGCGGAGCGTTCGTTCTGGACACTCTGGCCGGGCACGAAGGTGCCGAGGCTCTCGTTCCAGACAACCTTGCCACGCGATTGGGAGTAGAGGCTCACCGTCGGCGTCCAGCCGCCCGACATCAGCAAGGCATCGCAGGCCACTTCACCGGCGGCGGCGACGCCGTTGCCCCTAAGGCGACCCAGCAGGGCCGCGGAAATGCGCTTGCGGCCGGTTGTTCCGGTCACAACACAGCCCTTTTCGACACGGATGCCGCGCGCTTTTGCGATGGATTGCAGGGCTTCGGGCGGGTTTTCGCGAACATCCGCGATTGCGGCAATCGTCACGCCATGGTCCGCCAGATCGAATGCCGCCTGCCAGGCCGTGTCGCATGCAGTGGCCACCAGTACGTTGTGGCCCACCTTGACGCCGTAGCGGTTCAGATAGGTGCGGCCGGCTTCTGCCAGCATGATGCCGGGGCGGTCATTCTCCGGAAACACCATGGGCCGTTCGATGGCGCCCGCCGCAATCACCACTTCCCTGGCGCGCACCTGCCACAAGCGCTCGCGCGGCAGCCGCGGGTCGGGTTCGGACACGTGATCCGTGATGCGCTGCGCCAGGGCCACGAAGTTCTGTGCGAAATATCCAAAGGCGGTCGTGCGCGGCAGCAAGGTGACATTGCCGTTCGCCGACAGTTTTTCCAGCGTGTCCGCAACCCACTGGGCGGGCGCAGTGCCGTCAATCGTTGCCGCTGTCTCGGTCAGCAGGGAACCGCCGAACTCGGCCTGCTCGTCGCACAGAATGACCCGTGCGCCGCTGTCCGCCGCTGCCAACGCCGCCGCAAGTCCCGCCGGACCGGATCCGATCACCAGAACATCGCAATGGGCGTAGAGATTGCCATAGGTGTCGTGATCGGGGTTCTTCGGCGGATTTCCAAGACCGGCGGCGGCCCGGATCACCGGTTCGTACACCCGGTCCCAGAACGCCTTTGGCCACATGAAGGTCTTGTAATAAAAACCGGCCGGAAACAGCGGCGAGAGCAGATCGTTGACCGCGCCGACATCAAAGCCGCGAGAGGGAAACCGGTTCTGACTGACGGTCTCCAGCCCTTCGTAGACTTCGACTTGGGTTGCCCGAAGGTTGGGGGTCTGGTCGCCCTTCCGGCAAATGCCGACAAGTGCGTTCGGCTCTTCGGAGCCGGCTGTCAGGATACCGCGGGGGCGATGATACTTGAAAGAGCGGCCGACCAGATGAATACCGTTCGCCAGAAGGGCCGAGGCGAGGGTGTCGCCGGCATGACCGCTCAGGCGCTCGCCATCGAACGTGAAAGACAGGGATGCGGCGCGGTCGATGCGGCCGCCCTTTTCAATGCGGAATGGCTGGCTCATCGTCCGGCCTCCTTGGAAAACTGGGCAGGATCCGGTTTCGGTTCGCCGGCCTTGTAAACCATCAGGAACTTGTCACTGACCGTGTCGCGCAGAGCGTTGAAAAAGCGTCCGCACCCGTGGATGTGGCGCCAGCGTTCGGCGATTACACCTTTCGGGTTCGTCCGGAGATAGAGGTATTCCGCCCATTGCTCGTCGGTCGTGGCTGACGGATCGGCAGGGCGCGCGATATGGGCTTCGCCACGGCAGGAGAATTCCAGTTCCGGGCGCTCGACACCGCAATAGGGGCATTGGATCAATAGCACGATAAATCCCTCGTCAGTGCGCAACGGCGGCCGCTGCCGCCTCGTCGATCAGGCGTCCGGTGCGGAAGCGCTCCAGTGAAAAGGGCGCCGCGATGGGATGCGGCTCGTCCTTGGCGATGGTGTGCGCGAACACATGGGCCGAGCCCGGTGTCGCCTTGAAGCCGCCGGTCCCCCAGCCGCAGTTCACGAAAAGTCCCGGGACGGGGGTCTTGGCGATGATCGGGGAGCGGTCCGGTGTGACATCCACGATGCCGCCCCAATTGCGCAGCATCCGCATCCGGCGGAACATCGGGAACAATTCGCAGATCGCGTCGATCGTATGGTTGGTGATGTGGATCCCGCCCGTCTGGCTGTAGGACACGAACTGGTCCGTGCCCGCGCCGATCACCAGTTCGCCCTTGTCGGACTGGGAGATGTAGGCATGAATCGTGTTCGACATGACCACGCACGGAAAAGCTGGCTTGACCGGTTCGGAGACCAGCGCCTGCAGCGGGTTGGATTCCAGCGGCATGCGGATACCGGCCATCTCCATCAGGACGCTCGTGTGACCGGCCGCGACGACGCCAACCTTCTTGGCCTTGATGAAGCCCTTGGCGGTGTCCACCCCTTCCACAGACCCGTCGGCGGCCCGGCGGATGCCCGTGACGGCGCAGTTCTGAATGATGTCGACGCCCAGATCATCGGCCGCGCGCGCATAGCCCCAAGCCACCGCATCGTGGCGCGCGGTGCCGCCCACCCGTTGCAGTGCGGCTCCAACAACCGGGTACCGGATGTTTTTGGAAATGTTCAGCGGCGGGCAGTATTCCTTTGCCTCTTCCGGGGTCAGCCATTCGTTTTGCACCCCGGCGAGGCGGTTGGCGTGAACGTGGCGCTTGAACACCTGGATGTCGTGAACCGTATGCGCCAGCATCATGACGCCGCGCGCGGAATACATCACGTTGTAGTTCAGATCCTGGGAAAGGCCGTCCCATAACTTGACCGAATGATTGTAGAGTGCCGCGCTCTCTTCCCACAGGTAGTTCGATCGGATGATCGTCGTGTTCCGGCCGGTGTTGCCGCCGCCCAGCCAGCCCTTTTCCAGAACGGCGATGTTGCGCAGCCCGTGTTCCTTGGCGAGATAATAGGCCGTGCCGAGCCCATGTCCCCCTGCGCCAACGATCACAATGTCATATTCCGCCTTGGGCTCCGGTGCACGCCATTGACGGCCCCAGTTCTGGTGCGCGGAAAAGGCATTCTTGGCCAATTCCAGAAACGAGTAGTGTTTCATGAAGCCGGTGCTCCAAAAGGTCCGAGGGGGGCTGCCGTGCGCGACGGATCAAGCCGGAAAATCAGGGTGCTTCATCGGGCATGCGGCAGGCAAGCGGCCGAATGGCCGCACGTCCCAAGTCTTGCGCATCATCACGATTGAAAGCTGTGCTGCCTACCGGGTTTCAGTCGCTTGTTTGCTCAAATGCGACATGTCCATGCCTCTGTCGTGTCCATGCCACCGCCTTGCCTGCCAGTTCTAGCACCGGTCAACTTGATCACCGTCCGCCGTCCGTTCCGGTTCTGACAAGGCGCCTGCCGCAAACAAGGCGGTTTCCAGAGCGCGGCCGGTTCTATATCACGATAGCTCAAACAGTTCGGGTTCACTCTTCGAAAATTCCAAAGCGGGAGGCCATTTCATGGAAACACGTGCAGCCATCGCCGTCGCAGCGGGCAAGCCGCTCGAGGTAACCACGGTCAAATTGGAAGGCCCGCGTGCCTTTGAAGTTTTGGTTGAAGTTAAAGCGACAGGTATCTGTCATACGGACGAATTCACACTATCAGGCGCGGACCCTGAAGGCTTGTTCCCAGCCATCCTGGGTCATGAGGGCGCCGGTGTTGTCGTCGAAGTGGGGCCGGGAGTGACCACTCTGAAACCTGGCGACCATGTCATTCCGCTCTACACGCCCGAATGCCGCACTTGCGAGTACTGTCTGAACCCGAAGACGAATCTCTGTCAGGCCATCCGCTCGACCCAGGGGCAGGGGCTCATGCCCGACGGGTCGTCGCGCTTCAGCACCTTGGATGGGGATCCGATCCTGCACTACATGGGAACGTCCACCTTCTCCAACTTCACGGTCGTCCCGGAGATCGCGCTTGCGAAGATCAACCCGGACGCACCATTCGACAAGGTGTGCTACATCGGCTGCGGTGTGACGACGGGCATCGGCGCCGTGATCAACACGGCGAAGGTGGAGCCAGGCTCGAGGGCGATTGTTTTCGGCCTCGGTGGCATTGGGCTGAATGTCATTCAGGGCTTGCGTCTGGTCGGCGCGGATCAGATCGTCGGTGTGGACCTCAATCCGGCGAAGAAGGATATGGCGGAACGCTTCGGTATGACCGATTTCGTCAACCCGTCCGAGGTCGAGGGAGATCTGGTGCCCTATCTGGTCAATCTGACCAAGGGTGGGGCGGATTACACCTTCGATGCAACGGGCAATGTGAACGTGATGCGCACCGCGCTGGAAGCGGCCCACAAAGGATGGGGCGAATCCATCATTATTGGAGTGGCCCCGGCCGGAGCCGAGATCTCCACGCGCCCGTTCCAGCTTGTGACCGGACGGTCCTGGCGGGGAACGGCATTCGGCGGCGCGCGCGGCCGGACCGATGTTCCGAGAATCGTGGACTGGTACATGGACGGCAAGATCGAGATCGATCCGATGATCACCCACACGATGCCCCTGGAGGAGATCAACACCGGCTTCGATCTGATGCATCGCGGGGAGTCGATCCGGTCGGTCGTGGTCTATTGAGGACATGACGGACGTCTCGATCAGGTCCGCGGAGGAGCAGGATGGCGACGGGTTGTGGGCCATTCTGCAACCGGTCTTCGCTGCCGGAGAAACCTACGCCATCGATCCGGATATCGACCGGGCCGGGGCGCTGGCCTATTGGACGGGCGGGAAAAAAAAGGTCTTCGTGGCGGAGCGGGGCGGCGGCGATCTTCTGGGAACCTACTATCTTGTCCGCAATCAGGGGGGCGGCGGCGCGCATGTGTGCAACTGCGGCTTCGTGACCGCGGCATCGGCGCAAGGGATGGGCATCGCCCGGTTGATGCTGGAACATGCTTTCGGCGCGGCGAAA
Source organism: Roseibium aquae (assembly GCF_008711285.1). Taxonomy (GTDB): domain Bacteria; phylum Pseudomonadota; class Alphaproteobacteria; order Rhizobiales; family Stappiaceae; genus Roseibium; species Roseibium aquae. The sequence goes on along the minus strand of NZ_VXDC01000004.1, from coordinate 277,862 downwards.
GAAGGCGGGTTCGCGGCGATGCAGTTCAATTTCGTCATCTCGGCGAACACACGTGCGATCAATCTGTGGACCCGGTACGGTTTCGATACCGTCGGCCGCTTGCCGGATGCGTTTTTCCATCCACACGAGGGCTATGTCGATGCCCTCGTCATGTACCGGAAGCTGTAAGGCTTTTGAACTCTTCACCATTTGCCGATTGTGGGGCCATTCATGGATATCATCTCCGAAACCCGATGCTTCGACGGGGTCCAGGGCGTCTATATGCATGCATCGAGCGTGTGCGCCTGCGACATGACATTCGCGGTCTATCTGCCGCCGGAGGCCAAAGACGGCCCGGTCCCGTGCCTGTGGTACCTGTCCGGGCTGACCTGCACGCACGAGAACGCCATGACGAAGGCCGGCCTGCAGGCGCATGCAGCGGAACTGGGGCTGGCCATCGTGTTTCCGGACACCAGCCCGCGCGGCGACAAGGTCGCGGATGACGAGGCGTACGATCTGGGCAAAGGAGCCGGCTTTTATGTCGATGCCCGGGAAGCGCCTTGGGCGGCGCACTTCAAGATGGAGAGCTATATCGTCCGGGAATTGCGCACACTGGTTGAAGCCGAATTTCCGGTGGCCGACCGGCACGGGATCACCGGTCATTCGATGGGCGGGCATGGCGCGTTGACGCTGGCCATGAATCATCCCGATCTGTTCCAGTCGCTGTCGGCGTTCGCGCCGATCTCCAACCCGACCCGAAGCGAGTGGGGACGCAAGCAACTGGCCGCGTATCTTGGCACGAACGAAAGCCTGTGGGCCGATCACGACGCCACCGCGCTGTTGAAGACCAAGGGCTGGAAGGGCGACATCCTTGTCGATCAGGGAGCCAGTGACAAATTCCTGGATCTCCTGAACCCGGAAGCGCTTGCGTCCGCCCTCTTCGAGACCCGCACGCCGTCGGTGATCCGGATGCAGGAAGGCTATGATCATTCCTATTATTTCGTGTCGAGCTTTGGAGCTGATCACATGGCCTGGCATGCCGAGCGACTGTTCGCCTGAACCGGCCTTTATCTGGCGGATCCAAAACAAAGCCCGCGGTCCCATGGCCGCGGGCTTCGTTTTTGCCGTTCGGATCTACCAAGCCGGGCGGCGGCTCGGTCCGGGAAGAGGGCGTGTCATGAGCACCCCGCACCCGGTGTCCTAGAAGAACGAGCGGCGCTGCCACCATCCGCCGCGCTTGGGTTTGGGCGTGTCCTCTTCGCCCTCCGACGTTTGGCTGGTCAAAACCGGTTCGGCCGGTGCGGACGGTTTTTCGGGCTGCGCGGTCTCGCCCGTCTCCGTTCCGGCTTCCGAGGCGGCCGGTTGGACGGTTCCGATATCGGCCGGCGCGTCTCCGCCATCCGCCGCCGTTTCGAGCGGCGCGGTCTCCGCAGCTACGGTGTCCGCGCCCGTATCGTCCGGGCTGACGCTTTCCGGCGCCGAGGCGGGATCTTCCGCGCTGGTTTGGCCGGTTTCGGTTGCTGCATTGGCCGGTTGAAGGTCCGCGGCGACCGGTGCGTTGCCCTCTTCGGGCGTCTCTTGGTCAGCGGAGCCCTGGTCCGCTTCGGCGTCCGGCTGTGTCGCGTTTGCATCGTCAGCTTCTTCGCCGCTCGAAGCGCCCGCGGTTTCTGCAGACGTCGTGTCCGTCATGTCGCCATCGCGGCGGCCCCGCCGTCCACCCCGGCGCCCACGGCGGCGCTTGCGGCGGCGTTCATCGTCTCCCGCACGATCTTCATCGGATTCGGGTCCTTCAGCAGAGTCCGCTGCCTTCTCCACCTCGTCGTCACCAATGGTCTCGTCGCCGCTACCGTGCGCAGGGGCTGGCGATTGATCCGAGTCCTCCTGCCGGCGGCGCTTGCGTCTGCGGCGTCGTTTGCGGTCGTTCGCCCGGTCTTCGGCCCGGTCCTCGGTCCGGTCTTCGGTTTCGAGGTCCTCCTGCTCGACGATATCCGGCTGTTCGTCTTCATCTTCTGGATCGATGGTGTCGATCTGGATGGTCGGCAGCTCGGGCGCTGGAAAGCGTTCGCGGTCCACGGGATCGGCCCGTTCAAGGGCATAGAGCTGACCGTTGGCCAATTCTCCTGCCTCGATCGAGATCCCGACGGCAAAACGCCGTTCCAAATCTGAAAGATGCGGACGTTTCTGGTTGAGGATGTAAAGCGCGACGGTCGCGTTTGTCCGGATCACCAGATTGTGGGTCGCGCCCTTTAGAAGATTGTCCTCGATCGAGCGAAGAACGTGCAGAGCAACCGATTCGACAGAGCGGATCATCCCCGTGCCATTGCAGTGCGGACACGGCGTGGTTGAACTCTCCAGAACGCCGGTGCGCAGGCGCTGGCGCGACATCTCCAGAAGCCCGAAATGCGATATCCGGCCGACCTGGATCCGGGCGCGGTCATTTTTCAGGCATTCCTTCAGTTTGCGCTCGACGTTACGGTTGTTCTTGTTCTCCTCCATATCGATGAAGTCGATCACAACAAGACCGGCGAGGTCCCGAAGCCGGAGCTGGCGTGCCACTTCCTCTGCGGCCTCAAGGTTCGTCTGGAGCGCCGTGTCCTCGATATTGTGTTCCCGGGTCGACTTTCCGGAGTTCACATCGATGGAAACCAGCGCTTCCGTCTGGTTTATGACGATATAACCGCCGGATTTCAGCGTCACCTGAGGTGAGAACATGGCGTCGAGTTGCGGCTCGACCCCGTTGCGGATGAACAGCGGGGAGGGGTCGCGATAGGGCTGAACATTCTTTGCATGGCTGGGCATCAGCATGCGCATGAAGTCCTTGGCCTCTCGGTAGCCCTCGTCCCCGGCCACAAGAACCTGGTTGATGTCCTTGTTGTAAAGGTCGCGAATCGAGCGCTTGATCAGGCTACCTTCCTCATAGACGAGGCTGGGTGCGCTCGACTGAAGGGTCAGTTCGCGAACATTTTCCCAAAGGCGCATCAGGTATTCGAAATCGCGCTTGATTTCCGCCTTCGTCCGGCTGGCACCCGCGGTCCGCAAGATGACCCCCATGCCTTCCGGCACATCCAGTTCAGAAGCGATATTCTTCAAGCGCTTGCGATCGGTCGGCTGCGTGATCTTGCGCGATATGCCGCCACCTCGCGCGGTGTTGGGCATCAGCACAGAGTAACGGCCTGCCAGTGACAGGTAGGTCGTGAGGGCGGCCCCCTTGTTGCCGCGCTCTTCCTTGACAACCTGCACCAGGATCACCTGGCGCCGCTTGATGACTTCCTGGATCTTGTATTGACGGCGCAGGACCTGGCGCCGTTCCGGCACCTCTTCCATCGCGTCTTCGGCACCGACCGATTCCACATGGTCGTCGCCATCGGCATCGGCGTCCTCATCCTCGTCATCGGGCTTGCGCCGTGAGCGGGTGCGGCGGTTTCTGCGCGGTCTTGACCGGCTGTCCCTTGCCTCGCTTCCGGCTTCAACGTCCACATCGTCTTCAGCGCCGTCTTCGTCCGCGGAAGCCTCGTTGTCCCCGTCCTCTCCGGAACCGGTGTCCGCCGGTTCAGTATCTGTTTGGTTTCCGCCGCCGGTGTCTTCAGGGGAATCGGGTGTGCCCGAAGCCTCGGTGGCATCTTGGTCGGTGCCGTCCTCGACGTCGCCAGTAACGACATCATCCCGTGTTTCGTTTTTCGCCGGTTGGGATCTGCGGCGGCGTTTCGGCTTTTCATCCGCATCGCCTGCGTCGTCATTCGCACGCTCGGCCGCTTCGGCTTCGAGGAGCGCCTGCCTGTCTGCAACCGGGATTTGGTAATAGTCCGGATGGATTTCACTGAACGCCAGGAAGCCATGGCGGTTCCCGCCATACTCGACGAATGCCGCCTGGAGGGAGGGTTCGACGCGCGTGACTTTTGCTAGATAAATATTCCCGCGAAGTTGTTTCCTGTTAGCTGCCTCGAAGTCGAATTCTTCAACCCGGTTGCCACGCACCACGACCACCCGGGTTTCTTCCGGGTGGGCCGCGTCGATCAGCATTTTGTTTGCCATTGATGAGAGTCTCCACGGCAACGCACGTGGGTGCGCCTTCGATGCGCCCACCGACTGCTTCGGTAGCGGTTGCCGAACGTGTTTTAAGAAAAAGAATGGGATCCGTGGCCGGCGCGGACTGATGATCGAAGGCAGCCGCCGCACGGGCGGGGCAAGCCGGTTTGTCGATCATCATGTGCATCGCGCGGGTCCTTCGAAGGGCGGCACAGGCCCCAAGTGTAAGCTCGTTGTTTCGTTAGTGAGGCAGCGTACTGGACAAAACCAGCGGGCCGCCGCTCACGCCATGGACCGTCCCGCCTTCACTGGCGCTCATTCCGTGCTGTCTTGAAGAACAGAGAATCAGTGCCGCTCGGCGGTGTCCGATCCTGCAGCCGGACCGGCGCCGTAACGCGGGGGGCCGGGGGGAGAGCAGACGGCCTCAAGTCTGCGAAAAATTCCCCGCGGACCAACCTCGACGAGATGGCATGTGGAAAGTTACACTCAAAGCCATCCGGGCCGATACCGGAACAGGATCTAAATCCGTAAGCTACTTGTACGACCCGCCGCACGGCAATGCAAGCAATGTGAAGGGCACAAAACAATTTACCCTATTGGCGCTTTTGGATTAGACAGTCTGCCAAGAGCAAGTTCTGGCACATGATCCCGGGACCACGGCATGGTGGTGATGACATCCATTTTCAGTCGATTGGGCGTCGCGATCCGGCGCTGCACGGTGCGCGCCATTCTGCCGGCTTTCCTGGCAATGCTCGGGCTGTTTGTGCTCGCTCCGGAAACGCTTGCGGAGCCCGCCGGAGGCGCCTTCGAGAAACTGCCAAGGGTTTCCGGGGCCCGCGTGGCGGGGGATGAAGTGCGGACGCGATTCGTCCTGGATCTCGACGCTGAAGTTGTACCCGCCATCTCGGCCCTTCCCGACCCCTATAGGCTTATCATCGATTTTCCCGAACTCGATTTCGATTTGCCCCCCGAAGCGGGCATGGCCGGCCGCGGGCTGGTGTCGGCCTGGCGGTACGGAGTGTTTGCGGAAGGCAAGTCGAGGATCGTTCTCGACGTCAATGGTCCGGTGGCGCTGGACAAGACGTTTCTTCTTCCTGCGATCGACGACCAGCCGGTCCGCTTGGTGGTGGATATCGTCACAGCCACGCGGAATGATTTCCTTTCCTTTGCGGAGGAAACGCGCCAGCTGCGCCACAAGCGTGCGGCGGAAAACCTCGGGAAAGGCGACAGAATGCCAGCCAAGCCGGAACGTGACCGGCCACTCGTGGTTCTGGACCCCGGACACGGGGGAATCGATGCGGGAGCGGTCGGGGTTGGCGGCACCCTGGAAAAGGCGGTTGTGCTCGATTTCTCCAGACTGCTGCGGGAGAAGCTGGAAGCGACGGGACGCTATGAGGTGAAGATGACCCGCGAGGATGACACGTTCATCCCCTTGAACGAGCGGGTTCAGTTCGGTCACGACACCGCCGCAGATCTGTTTATTTCGGTTCATGCCGATTCGGTGCGGCAGGGCCGGACCGTGGTTCGTGGCGCCTCCGTCTACACGCTGTCGGACCGCGCATCGGATGCCCTTGCCCAGGAACTTGCCGAGCGGGAAAACCGGTCCGACATCATCGCCGGGGTTGAACTGGTCACGAAGACCGATGAGGTCACCGACATTCTGGTCGACCTTGCACGCCGCGAAACCCGAAATTTTTCCGTCCACTTCGCGCGCACTTTGGTCGCGGAACTCGAAAGCGCCGTTCAGCTCATTAAGAATCCGCATCGCTCCGCCGGTTTCCAGGTATTGAGGGCGCACGATGTCCCGTCCGTCCTGCTCGAGCTTGGCTATTTGTCGAACGAGCATGACGAGAAGCTGCTGGTCTCCAATGCCTGGCGCGAGCGGATGGCCAATGCCATTGTGGCGGCCGTCGATGGGTTCTTCCGTCCACGCTTTGCCCGCGAGGGGATCCAGGCGGTCCAGTGAAGCAACGTCAACGCCGGTCAACTGGCGAAATCCGCTTGGGGGTTTGCCATGTGCCTCAGCATCGCCATAATGGTCTAGGAAGAGAGCCTGGAGCGTTGGGAATGCACCGAATGGTGCCGTGACTGTCCCAGATATGTTATACAGTGCGATAGGGCACACCGGAGCCGGGAAAGACGAGCTCGCAGAATGAAATTCCTCGTAAAGCTATTTGGCTACTTTTTCGGGATCGGGGCAGCGCTGGGTTTGCTGGTCGCGGCCGGAGTGTGGATGTATCTTGACCACCTGAGCCAGGATCTTCCAGATTACACGGCGCTCAAGAACTATGAGCCGCCGGTCATGACCCGCGTTCATGCCGCCGATGGCAGCCTGATGGCCGAATATGCCCGTGAGCGGCGCATGTTCCTGCCGATCCAGGCCATGCCGGATCAGCTCAAGCACGCTTATCTTTCGGCCGAGGACAAGAATTTCTATCATCATATCGGCGTGGATCCTGAAGGCATCGCCCGGGCCGTGGTCCGCTACGTGCAGAACTTCGGCACCGGCCGGAGGCCCGAAGGCGCCTCCACAATCACGCAGCAGGTCGCGAAGAACTTCCTGCTGACCAACGAGGTGTCGGTCGAGCGAAAGATCAAGGAAGCGATCCTGGCCCTGCGGATCGAGCAGGCCTACACCAAGGACGAAATTCTCGAACTGTACCTCAATGAGATTTACCTGGGGCTGGGCGCCTACGGCGTGGCGGCCGCGTCGCTCGTTTACTTCGATAAGTCTGTTCATGAATTGACATTGGATGAGATGGCCTATTTGGCCGCCTTGCCCAAGGCGCCGAACAATTATCATCCCTTCCGCCAGACGGAGCGGGCAATCGGGCGCCGGAATTGGGTCATCGACCGGATGATCGACAATGGATATGTCACGCAGGAAGAGGCCGACATCGCCAAGGCACGCCCGTTGGACGTCAATCCGCGCGAAACCGGCACACGTCTGGTTGCGGCCGAATATTTCACCGAGGAAGTTCGCCGCGAGGTCGCGGATATCTTCGGTGAGAAGCGGTTGTACGAAGGCGGATTGTCGGTTCGCTCTTCGCTCGACCCTAAAATGCAGATCATGGCCCGCGACGCCCTGAAGCGGGGGTTGATCAAGTTCGACCGCGAACGCGGCAGGTGGCGGGGACCGGTTGACGCGATTGAGCTTGGGGCTGATTGGGGTGTGCCCCTGTCCAAGGTCGAGATGCTTGAGGACATTCCGGAATGGTCTCTGGCTGTGGTTCTGGAGGTCAGGGACAACGAGGCCGAGGTTGGTCTGCGTCCGGGCCGGCTTGTGTCGGGCCGTTTGTCCGACGAGCGGGTGAGTGGCAAATTGTTCCTCGAGACCATGAAATGGGCCCGGGTCGACGGCCGGGCGCCCAGCCGTGTTTCGGATGTCCTGAATGTGGGCGATGTGGTCTATGTTCAGGCGAGTGACGTTGCACCGGGCAGTTATGAATTGCGGCAGGTGCCGGAAGTTTCCGGCGCGCTGGTGGCCATGGATCCTTACACGGGCCGTGTGCTGGCTCTGGTCGGCGGGTTCAGTTTCGATCAAAGCGAATTCAACCGGGCCACACAGGCCTGGCGTCAGCCCGGCTCCTCGTTCAAGCCGTTCTTGTACGCGGCGGCGCTCGACAATGGCTACACGCCTTCATCGGTTGTCATGGACGCTCCGCTGGAAATCAGTCAGGGTCCAGGGCTGGAAACCTGGCGTCCGCAGAATTATGGCGGCAACTTCTACGGACCCTCCACGCTGCGGACCGGGATTGAACTGTCCCGGAATGTCATGACGGTCCGGCTGGCCCAGGACATGGGAATGCCGCTGGTTGCCGAGTATGCCAAAAGATTCGGGATCTATGACAATATGTTGCCGGTTCTGTCCATGTCGCTTGGCGCGGGCGAAACCACGGTTTTGCGGCTGACAGCGGCCTATGCGACCATTGCCAATGGCGGACGCCGGATCAAACCGACCTTGATTGACCGGATCCAGGATCGCTACGGCCGGACCATCTACAAACATGACAGCCGGATTTGCGACGGGTGCACCCAGGACGTCTGGGAAGGCCAGCCCGAACCGCAATTGATCGATGACCGCGAGCAGGTGCTCGATCCAATGACGGCTTATCAGATTACCTCGATGATGGAAGGCGTGGTCATCCGCGGCACCGCGACCAGCGTGCGCGCGGTAGGGCGTCCTGTTGCCGGAAAGACCGGGACCACGAATGACGAAAAAGACGCCTGGTTCGTCGGTTACACCCCCGACCTTGCCGTGGGGGTCTTTGTCGGCTTCGATAATCCTCGCGCAATGGGCCGGGGTGCGACCGGAGGTCAGGTGGCGGCTCCCATCTTTACCGATTTCGTCTCCAAGGCCTTGGAGGGCAAGCCACCGGTGGAGTTCCGTGTGCCTCCCGGGCTGCAGCTCATCCCGATCGACAAACGCACCGGCTTGCGGGTCGCCGCCGGGGCACCGGGCGCCATTCTGGAAGCGTTCAAACCGGGGATGGCGCCACCCGACAGTTACTCTGTCATCGGTTTCCAGGATGACATGGGCATCCCGCGCACGGTTTCGCCGGAGGCAGGACAGGCGGTGTTGAGCGGCACAGGCGGGCTTTACTGAGACCGCGCCTCGACCCGGCCGCGCCCGATGAGAGAACTTTACACCATGGGACCGCGCCGCTAATGTCCGGCCCCGATCGAACGCGCCCGGTCCTTGTCAAAGGGCCGGGCCTTTTTCACCCTACGAACGCGAGGTAACCGATGCGCGCTGAAATGGAAGCGATCGTCGATGAAATCAAGCAGGCCATAAGCCTGCTGAGGAGGCATCTTTGACTGGGATCAAGCCCTTGTTCGACTGGACGAGTTGAACGCGGCTTCGGAGAACCCGGAGCTGTGGAACGATCCGGCAAAAGCGCAAAAACTGATGCGCGAGCGCCAGCAACTGGATGACGGAATCAGCGGTCTGCGCGAGTTGGAACAGGATCTGGCCGACAACATGGAACTGATCGAACTCGGCGAGATGGAAGACGATCCTTCCGTGGTGTCCGAGGCGGAAGACGCGCTGCGCGGACTCAAAGCCAAGGTCAACAAGCTGCAACTTCAATCGCTCTTGTCCGGCGAGGCCGACGGGAACGACACCTATGTGGAGATCAACTCCGGGGCAGGTGGCACGGAAAGCCAGGACTGGGCTTCCATGCTTTTGCGCATGTATCGGCGTTGGGCAGAGCAGCACGGCTATAAAGTCGAGCTTTTGGAATACAATGACGGCGAGGAAGCGGGGATCAAGTCGGCCACCTTGCTGATCAAAGGCGAAAACGCCTATGGCTGGATGAAGACCGAATCCGGTGTTCACCGCCTGGTGCGGATTTCACCCTATGACAGCAACGCGCGACGCCACACCAGTTTCTCCAGCGTGTGGGTCTATCCGGTCATCGATGATTCGATCGAGATCGAGATCAATGAAAGCGATTGCCGGATCGATACCTACCGGGCTTCCGGTGCTGGGGGACAGCACGTCAACACCACCGATTCTGCGGTGCGTATCACGCACCAGCCCACCGGAATCGTGGTTCAGTGCCAGTCTGAACGGTCGCAGCACAAGAACAGGGCGACGGCGTGGTCGATGCTCAAGGCGCGGCTCTATGAGCTGGAGCTGAAGAAGCGCGAGGAAGCGGCCAATGCCGAGGCGGCCTCCAAGACCGATATTGGCTGGGGCCACCAGATCCGATCTTATGTCCTTCAGCCCTATCAGCTGGTGAAGGACTTGCGGACAGGCACGGAAAGCACCTCGCCGGGCGATGTGTTGGACGGCGATCTGGACCGCTTCATGGAAGCCGCACTCGCACAGCGGGTTTTTGGCGGTGAGCCTGTAGCAGTCGAGGACGTGGAATAGCCGTCAAGTCTGGCAAATGGGCAGAAAACCGCCCAAGGGGCGGTTTTTTGTTTGATGTGAGGACGTTAGCGGCGGCGCAACAGGCTTGCCAGACGATCGCCCGTGCCGATGAAGTGTGCCGGATCCACCGGCCCCCCGGGTTCGTGCAACTCGTAATGCAAATGGGGCCCCGTCGACCGGCCGGTCGAGCCAATATTGCCGATTACATCGCCGGTGAGGACGTGGTTGCCTGTCTTCACCTGAAGACGGCTGAGATGGGCATAGCGGGTCACATAGCCGTTGGCATGCTCGATTTCCACCATCTTGCCATAGCCGCCGCTCCAGCCCGCATGGACCACGGTTCCCGGTGCTGCGGCGTAAACCCGGGTTCCGTGAGAGGCCCGGAAATCGATACCGCTATGCATGGCCCACCGGTTCAAAAAGGGGTCAAGACGCGGACCGAAATCGCTGGAGATGCTGACGTGCCGCACGGGGCGGTGGATCGGTAGACGGCCGGCCGCGTCCTTGAGATCGTCCAGCGCTTCCATTGCCAGGCTGGCCCGGCGGACCCGGTGGTCAAAGCCCGTGCCGGTGTAGGGAATAAAGGGGCCTCCGGCCGCAAGGCCGGAAATGCCGACCGCCTTATCGAGATCGACGCCGAGCGGAGTGATGGCCGAAACGAGCGTTTCAACTTCCTGTTCGGCGGCCAATGCCAGCGCATCCAGAGCCGCGGCGCTGTTGCGATCCATTGCCATGAGTGTGTCGTTGATCTCGTCCAGGGCGGCCTTTTTGTCCGCATCGATTTCAGAATTGCCCTGACCCAAAGTTTCGTGGGGCACCAGGGCCGGTGGCTGGTCCGTTGACGGCGCTCCGGAAGGGGCTTGGGAACTTCCCCGAAGGCCGAGAATTTTGAGCGGATCGACAAGGGGCTCAGGCTCGCCGCCAATCGCCAGAAGGGGGTCGAAACCACCCTCGTCGGAGGTGAATTCGGAAACAACAGGTTTTTCCGGCGGGGAAGGGGTGGCTGCCGCGATGCGAATCCCGCTGCGCTCGGCACGGTCCATCAGGTCGGTCACGAGGTCGTGCTGGCGGGCGATGGCTTGCTGGCGGCGGACGATTTCCATGACCTTGAGCTCGACGCTCTCCCGGTCAACCATCTGGCGGCTGGTAAGGCGCTCGATTTCGGTGCGCAGCCGGTCGATCCGGTCCTGATACTGGAGTTCGAGCGCGTCCTTCTCGCGGCTCGAAATGGCGACGAGATCGCTTTTCATGAAGAAATAGGTGGCCAGCCCCGTTCCAAGCATCGCAACGCCCATGATGGCGCAAAGGGCAGTGACCAAGCCCAATCTCTGAACGCTGTTCAGCGGGGCCAAACCGTTGGGGTACTGCGCGCTGGCAGAACAGGTGCGGACAGATAGATCATCTGGGACTTGGGAATGGAAAGCGTTCTGCTTCATCATGACCGAACTTCGACTCGTTTCAGCTCGTTTGCGGCTGGTCATGATTAGAGTTGGTTAAGGTTAATAATTTCCTTTCCCGCGCGGAAGCTCAGCCCTTCAGGGGCGCCAAAGGCTTGTAAAATCCGGGTGTCAGTCCCGCTTCGGACCGGGCGCGATCGTTGAAAGGGGGTTTCAGTGTTCCGCGGAAATGCCGCCGGACATATTGCTGGAACGCGGGCTCGGGCCGGATGCCTTGCCGGTCGCACAGGTAGCGGAACCATTTTGCGCCAAAGGCGACATGATTTTTCTCGTCGCGATAAATGATTTCCAGGCAGCGGGCTGTCTCATGATCGTTCAGTGACCGGGCCTTCTCAATCATGGGGGGCGTGATATCAAGGCCCCGCGCTTCCAGGACAAGCGGTATGATCGCAAGCCGGGCTGCCAGATCCTGTCCCGTATCCTGGGCTGCTTCCCAAAGCCCGTCATGGGCCGGCATATCACCGTACGCCGCATCCAGCCGGGACAGACGATCTTCCAGCATTGAGAAGTGTTTGGCCTCCTCCAGACCCACCCGCACCCAATCGTCATAATAGGAGCGGGGGAGGCGGACGTCCGCGAACCGGCCGATCAGGTCCCAGGTGAGATCAACGGCATTGAGCTCGATATGCGCCAGGGAATGGATCAAGGCGATCCGGCCGGCCGCGCCACCCATTTTCCGTTTCGGCATGTCGCGCGGCGGAAGAAGCAAAGGTTTGTCCGGGCGTCCGGGCCTGTCCGGCATGGGGCCACAAAGGCGTGTGGATCCAACAGCCAGTTTCCGCTGAAACCAGGCCCGCGCGGTCTTGTAGGCGAGGGCCGTCTTCGTTTTCGTGTCCCGCGCCGCCACGATTGCCCTGGCACCGGCAACCAGAGTTTCCGGCACCGGGACATCTTCCTCGTTTGACATGGTTGGGGTCCTTAACAGGGCCGGGCCTAGATCAGTTTCGAGGGAACTGGCAGGGCGTGTGGCAGCAATCGGATTTTTTCCGCGAAGGTGGCGGATTGACCCGGCAGCTATCCTCCGGTTGCGCGGTCATGCATCAAAGTGCCCTTACGGCTTCCAGAACGGCTTCCGCGTGGCCTGGGACCTTAACCTTGCGCCAGACCTGAGCGATCTTTCCATGTCCGTCCACCAGAAAGGTAGACCGTTCCACACCCATGTACTTCTTGCCGTACATGTTCTTTTCGACCCAAGCGCCATAGGCCTGCGCGGCAAGTGTTTCCGTGTCGGCGGCAAGTCTGACGGTGAGGTCGTGCTTGGCTTTGAATTTATCGTGTTTTGCCGCCGTGTCGGGCGAGATGCCAACAATTGTCGTGTTCAGCGCCGCAAACTCGTCTTGCAATCCGGAGAACGCGATTGCCTCCTTCGTGCAACCGGGCGTGTCATCCTTGGGGTAAAAGTAGACCACAACCGGATTGCCCTTTAATCCGCTGAGGGAAATGCGGTCTCCACCGTCCGCTTCCAGATCAAAGTCCGGGGCCATCATGCCGACTGACAGTTCGCTCATGGGTCGCCTTCCTATTGTCAAAGTTTTGAAATCCTTATGCCAGCGGGCGCGGCGACTTTCCACGCTTTCACGCGGGGTTCAGTCGCAACACTTGACCGACTCGCGTTATCTTAGGCCCGCGACCGGCTGATTCAATGGTCGGCGGCCAACACTCCCGTTTGCGGATGATGACCGTCCGCATGGGCGAAAAGCGGTCACTTGCCGCTTCAACAGCAGAGACCGGATGGCGAAAACCAGGCACAAAACACGGCGGACCTTTCTCAATTGGGGACTGCGGCTGTTCCTCGTGATGGTGCTCGTCGTTGTGGCCATGACGGCGTTCATCGGTTTTCGTCTCGCGACGGGCCCCGTCTCCGTCCCGTTTCTGGCCAGCTACATGGGCGATGCGGCGAGCGAGGGGACTGTTCAGCTGAAGGTCTTCGATGCGGCTCTGGCCCGCAATCGCCAAGAGGGGCTGAAAATCATAGTCCGCGAGGCGCATTTGACGGTCAGTGGGGAAACGACCGTCGAGGTTTTTCTGCCCCGTGTCGAAGCGCCGCTGAACCTGCTTTCCCTTCTGACCGGCCAATTGCATTTCCAGTCTCTCCTGCTGGACCAGCCAAAGGTGCGGCTTGGGGCCAGTGTGTCCGACACCCCGGCCGTTCCGGACATGGCCTCGCTGGTGGAAGCTGTGGATCGCGTGAGCGCGGTTGTCGACGAGGAGTTTGCCCGGCGTGAACTCACCTCCATCAAGGTCGTCAACGGCGAGGTTGTGTTCGAGGGTCTAGTTCGCCGCCAATATTCCGGGATCGATGCCATGGTCGAGAGATCGGCCGAGGGGCGGATCCGCGCCCAGGCCGATGTTGCCGGGCAGGCCGGCCCCTGGGACTTGACTTTCGTGCGCCAACCGGATGAGCCCGAACAGGGGTTCCGCCGGATCGGTCTTTCGGTTCGCGATATCACCATTCGCGAGTTCCTCGATCCCGACGTTCAATCGGACGCGGGAAAAGGCCTTGGGCTTCCTGTCGATCTCACTTTCGACAGCTATCTGACGGGCGCGGGCGGCTTCCAGGCGGCGAACCTTGTTGGCCGTATGCGGAACGGCTGGTTTCAGGTTGGCGATACAACGGTCGCGGTGGAAGACGCGGCCCTGTCCCTTCTGTGGCAGTCCGGGCGCGAGACCATCGAGATCACCCGGTCCCACTTGGCGCAGGGGCAAACGCGGATCGAACTTGAGGGTATTGTGACCCCGCCCGAAGTCCCCGGCGGCGCCTGGACAGTGTCTGTGGGATCGGACAATGCCCAATTCGGTTCGGCCGACATTCCCGGCCCGCCGATGAGGATCGATACCCTGAAGGTGAACGCACGTGTTCAGCCGCTGGAGCGGTCGGTTTTCATCGACCGTTTCCGGCTGCGGGCCGGCGAGGCCGATTTGCTCGCGGTCGGGTCGGTCGATGTCGCGCCGGATGGGCCATATCTGGCCCTCGCGGCCCATGCAAACGAGTTTTCTGTCGCGCTCGCCAAACAGGTCTGGCCGATCACGCTGGTGCCCCCGGCACGCAATTGGGTGATCCAGCATGTGCATGAAGGGCTGATCGAGGAGATTTCTTTCACCGGTGCCCTGCGGCCCCCGGTCTTCGATAGCGATGATCCGGATCCCGGATGGGGTGGAAACGATATCCGGATGGACATGCGGTTTTCCGGTGGACGCATCACGCCGATCGGGGAGGTGCCGGACGCGGTCGGGCTGTCCGGCACGTTGACGGTCGCCGATGAGACCCTCACCCTGTCGGCACAAGATGCCGTGATGGGTCTCAGCTCGCCCGAAAAACCGCTCGCCCTTGAGGACGTCTCGTTTCAGATTTTCGATTTGCCGCTTCGGGTTGGCAAGACCGCGCGTTTTGTTGCGCGATTGGATGGAGCCGTTTCCGACATCGGCACTATTGTCGACAGTCCGCCGTTCCAGATTTTGGAGCGGGCGGGGCTCCAGAACAACGGCGTGAGCGGGGAAAGCTCCATGCGCGTGGAAGCCGCTTTCTCCCTGGACGAGGACATCGCGCTTGACGAGGTGGACTGGAAGGCGGAGGCCGTTTCCCGCGATTTTGCCGCTCAAGAGCCGATCGGAGGTCAGATCATCCGAAACGCGGACGTAACCCTGCGCGCCGATCCGACACAAGTGTCGATCAACGGTCGTGGCAATCTCAACGGCTTCGACGCGGATATCGATCTACAGTTTCCACTCGGTGAATCCAGCGTCGAAACACGTCAGGGTGTTGGTTTGACGGTCACGGCCGCTCAGCTCAAGGAGCGCGGAATTGATCTGACGGAGTTTCTTTCCGGCCCCATGCGGGTGCAAGTGAGTGAGGGCGAAACGGGCCGGAAATTCGAGATCGACATGACCAAGGCCCGGATCGATGTAACCTCACTCGGCTGGCGCAAGGAACGCGGTGTGCCCGCACAGGCGTCCTTCATGCTTGACGATCAAGGCGCAGATCAGCGTATCGATGCGTTCCGGTTGACCGCCGATGGGGTGGAGATCACCGGACGACTGCGTCTGTCCCCGGATGGTGGCCTGCGCGAATTGACCTTCGACCGGTTTCATCTGAGACCGGATGATCAGGTGGCGCTGGAGGCGAAGAGTGTTCCAGACGGCTATCAGGTCCGGCTGGCCGGGCAACGCTTTGACGCGCGCGGATTGATCCGGCAGATGCGGGCCGGGGAGCCCGAAGGCACGGGAAAAGGCCTCGAAGGGACGCTGGATGTCACCTTGGCCGTCGATCGCGTCCTTGGATTTAACGGCGCGCGGATTGACGGCGTCAACGGCCGTCTTCGGTTTGGCGCGGATAGGCTGCAAACAGCGCAAATGAGCGGCCAGTTGAATGGCCGGGAGCCGTTTGAGTTCACCCTCGCCGCGGTCGATGGCGGACGCCGGGCCGATGGCCGTTTTGGCGATACTGGGGTCCTCCTGTCTTTTCTCGATCTTTACGAACGCATGCGCGGCGGCGCGGGCAATCTTGAGATTTCGATGCGGAGCGACAAGGACTGGACCGGTTTGTTCAGCGTTCGTAACCTGTCGATCACCAATGACCCGGCGATCGAGAAACTGCGCCAGCGGCAGGACCTTCTCACGGATGAGCGCATGGGGCGCGTTTTGATCCCCGGCCGGGACAAGGCGGCGGGCGACGCCGGCTTCGAAACGCTGGAACTGGCTTTCACCCGTTCCGGTGACACGTTGACGATCACGCGGGGTGCTCTCCAGGGCGCCGTGTTCGGCGGTACCGTCAGCGGGCAAGTGGACCTTGCCGGGCAGCAGATGAACTTGAGCGGCACCTTCGTCCCGATCTACGCCTTGAACAATATCTTCGCGAATATTCCTGTGCTTGGATTTGCCCTCGGCGGGAACACCGGAGAAGGGCTTTTGGGTGTGACATACCGGCTGTCCGGGCCGTTGACCGACCCGGTCCTGACCGTGAATCCGGTGTCCGCGATCGCACCCGGCATCTTCAGAAAGATGTTCGAGTTTCAGTGATCCGCGAAGTTCCGGTGCAACTGCGATGCATAGGCGCTGGTTTCGAAATCGTCTGGCAGTCTCAGTTCGGCCATCATGTACCATTCCTCGATCCTGGCGAGGATCTCCGGTTCGAACACGCTGTTCAACTGCTCGATCGTCCCAGCAATATCGTAAGGCATGTCGGACCGCGGGATGGGCGGGCAGATGGTTAGCCGGAAGCGCGCATCGCTGAGGCGCGCCAGATGAACAGGCAACAAAGACCCGTTGGCGGCATTGGCCAGTTTGACGGCCACCACGGCGTTGCCCCGCTCGGGGGCCGGGCGGCCAAACAGGGGAAAATGCACCTGGTGGTCGCGCACCTCGTCAATGAAGATCGTCAAGGTGGCTTCGCCTTCGCACAACAGGCGCCGGAGGCGATAGGCACTGCGCTGCCCCGGCGGAAACAGGTACTGGTTTCTGGCCTTGCGGAGATTGTGAACGATCCGGTTGGAAAACCGGTTCGGTTCCGGCTGGAACGGGCCGATGCTGGGCCCGGCAAGGCCTTCATGGATGGCGACAAAGACAGCTTCCCAGGTGGCGAGGTGGACCGACACGAACATGGGAAGTCTTCCGGCCGCGCGGACAGCCGCGATATGCTCGGCGCCCATTACCTCGATCCGGCCCGCGCGCCAGAGGCGGTTGACCACGGAAAACTCGGCATTGCTGCGCCCGATATTGGACCACCAGCGCTTCAGACCCGTTTGGCGTTCGTCCGGGTTTTGCCAGCGGCCAAGTGTCAGGGCGCCGAAATTCCGTTTGATCCTCTGCGCGAATATCCGGTTTTCATAGCGGGCGTAAGCCAGCGCCGAGGCCCAGGCCCCGAACCGCGAAACCGCGTCCACGGGCAAGAGCTTGAGGGCGTGGTGGGTCAGGCTGTTGAGCGTGCCATCGACGAAGTGGCGGTTCCAATACAGGTTCGCCGCGTGTTTGGCCTCCGGGTCCTTTGACCACAGATCGCGAAAGGCAGGGGGCAGGGGCTCGTCCGGCCGGGTTTCCTCGAAGGGGATATCCTTGAGGCGCAAAGCGCGGGGCGAGCGCAGCCGGACCGGCGGTGTCCTGTCTTGCCCGCTCGCCATGGCAACTCACGCCGCGCGCGGGTGGAGCGACATGGGCAGGTCGTCCCCGGGACGCAAGGTCAGACGCGCCACCGGCTGAACGTCGGTGCCCGGTTGCAACGCGAGATCGAAATGCCGCGCCAGTATGGCAAGGCTGAGAATGGCTTCGGTCATCCCGAATTGCAGTCCGGCGCAGATGCGTGGTCCGATACTGAAAGGCACATAGCCGTACTTGTTCGGCTTTTTTGCATCCGGGTCGATGAAACGTTCGGGAATGAACGCGTCGGCATTGTCCCACAGTTCCGGATTGCGGTGCATCAGCCAGGGCACGACCATGACCAACGACCCCTTGGCGATCGGCTTGTGGCTGATCTGCACGTCCTCCATGGCTTCCCGGGCAAGGATCGGCACAGGCGGATACAGGCGGAGCGTCTCCTCGATAATCGCCTTGCAATAAGGCAGTTTCGCAACGTCCTTGAAGTCGGGCGTCCGGTCGCCGAGCACGGCGTCCACCTCGGCATGCAGTTTTTGACGCACACCCGGCGATTGGGACAGGAGGTACCACGTCCAGGCAAGCGTGTTCGCGGTGGTTTCATGACCGGCCATGAAAATCACAGCCGCTTCGTTGCGGATCGCTTCGCGGCTCAGCGGCTGGCCATCGTCGTCGCGCGCTTCCAGCAAACCGCCAATGACCGACGCCTCGCCGCCAGCCTTTTGCGCCGCATAGCTGTCGATGATCTCGTCCATCACGCTCATGATGCGTTTCACCGACAGACGGACGGCCCGGCTTTGGTAGCGGGGAAGCCACTCGGGCAATCCGATCATGGACATGAGGTCGACCTGATCGATCCGCCGCTGGTAGTCGGAAAAGCCTTCGACGACCTCGGCCGCGTAATTGCGGCCCAGGGTACGTCCGAAGATCGTCCGGCAAATGATCTCGGCCGTCAGATGGGCCATTTCGGCCAATGCATCGATTTGCGCACCCGCGCCCTTGCGGGTCCACTCGCTCCTTTTCTCCTCGATGGTTTCCACCATGATGGGCGCAAAGCCGGGAACCCGCGTGCCATGGATGATCGGCGCAACGACCTTGCGGCGATCTGCCCAGGTCTGGGTGTCGCTGATGAACAGACCGTCTCCGAGCAGGGGCTCCAGTGCATGCCGCATCTGGGGGCTCTTGCGTTGCAGGGCGGCATGATTGACCTGAAACGCCTCCCGAACGACATCCGGCCGGTTGCAGACCACGATTTCGCGGGCCAGCACCTTCTGGCTGCGCAAGCGGCCCTTGAAATCGGCATGGCCCCAGATCGCGAGAAAATTCTTTCTGGCTATGCCGATCAGTTTCCAGACCGGGGGCATTTTTTCGTGGCGAAACGGGTAGGGCGGGACGAATGGGTCTTCAAGCGCGGGAGAAACAGGGGCAATGGGAGCCGTCACAACGCACATCCTCAAACAAGGCCCGAGCGAGCGGTCGGGAGCGGTGAAAACTGCGCTAGACCCGGTTTGGCCTGATCCAAAACGCTGAAAGGGCGATAGCAGCCCAGCCGGCAATGATCAATAGACCGCCGGTCGGAGCGGCCATGGGGAAAAGCCGCAAGCCAATATACGCCCGGCTGACCAGGTCGCCGCAAAAAAGTGTCAGGCCGATCAACAGCAGTCCAAGAGCCAGGGGAACAAGCGACACTTTGCGAAGCTCGGCCAGAATGCCCAGGGCAAGCACGACTGGCGCGTGAAACAGCAGCATTTCCGCAGCCGTTCCGCTCATGCCGCTGGGATCGGCATGGGCTGAAGCTGCCAGAAGCGCCACCCCCAGGCCGCCCATGACCCCGGACAACACTAGGCTTGCCCGCAAGGGCCAGATCGGTACGCCCGGGGGAGTGTTTCTTGCGGTGTCGTTCATGGCTGTGTCCGCGCCGCGGTTTTCATGCTGCCTTGAGCCCCCGCCGTTCCAGAAGGGCCTCGATACGCGGCGCGCGGCCCCGAAAAGCCTCGTAAGCCGCGTCCGGGTCCGGTTTGCCGCCCGCCGAATAGATGTGATCGTGAAGCCGTTGTGCGGTCGCCTTGTCGAAGATGTCGCCGGCTTCCTCAAAGGCCCCGAACGCGTCCGCATCCATGACTTCCGACCACATGTAGCTGTAGTAGCCCGACGAATAGCCGTCCCCGGCAAAGATATGGGCGAAGTGCGGCACCCGGTGGCGCATCGTGATCATGCCGGGCATCCCGATCTTTGCCAGAACGTCTTTCTCGAACCTGGCCGGATCGAAATCCTCCAGATCCGTTAGCAGGTGAAGCTCGAGATCAACCAGAGCGGAAGCTGTGTACTCCACCGTCGCAAAGCCTTGATTGAACGTATCCGCCGCGAGAACCTTGTCGAGGAGTTCCTTGGGCATCGGATCGCCCGTCTTGTAATGAACGGCATAGCGCGACAGCACTTCCGGGCGTCTGAGCCAGTGTTCATAGAGTTGGGAAGGCAGTTCGACGAAGTCGCGGGATACGCTGGTTCCGGACAGGATCGGATAGGTCACGTCCGACAGAAGTCCGTGCAAGGCATGCCCGAATTCGTGGAAGAGGGTCCGCGCGTCGTCAAAGGTCAGCAGCGATGGCGCGCCATCCGCGCCCTTGGCGAAGTTCATGACGTTCACGATGATTGGCGGCTTGACGCCATCGACACGGCTTTGGGATTGAAACCCGCTCATCCAGGCTCCGGACCGTTTGGAGGGCCGCGCGAAATAATCGCCCATGAAGAGGCCGACGTGCCGGCCATCCGGGCCAAGAACCTCGTAGACCCGGACATCCGGATGATAGACGGGAAGGTTGGTGCGCTGCTCGAAGGTCAGGCCGAACAGCTTGGTGGCCGTGTCGAAAGCGGCCCGGATGATGTTGTCGAGTTGCAGGTACGGTTTGAGCTCCGTCTCGTCGAGGTCGTATTTTTCCTTCCGGACCTTCTCCGAGTAGTAGCGCCAGTCCCACGGCGCGATTTCGATGTTGTCTCCAAGGCGGACGGCCAGGTCCTGCAGATCGGCCGCCTCCTCGAGGGCGCGCGCCACACCGGGTGTCCACACATTGATCAAGAGGTTCCGCACGGCCTCCGGGTTTTTTGCCATCGTGTCATCGAGCTTGAAATGGGCGAAACTCTCAAAGCCGAGAAGACGGGCCTTTTCCTGACGGAGCTTCAATGTCTTGGTGATGATGTCGGCATTGTCCGTCTCGCCGCCGGTTTCGCCCCGGGCGATCCAGGCCGCGAACGCCTCCTCGCGTAGGGACCGATTTGCAGAGAATTGCAAAAACGGCTCGATCAGCGAGCGGGACAACGTAATCACATGTTTTCCGTCCAGGCCCCGTTCCCTGGCGGCCGATGCCGCTGCTTCCAGGAGAAAGCCGGGCAGGCCCGCTTTGTCCTCTTCGGTTTCCAGAACGAGGTGATAGTCGGCCTCGTCTTTCAAGATGTTTTGGGCGAACGCGGTTCCCAGACTTGCAAGTTGCGGTGAGATCTCGGCCATTCGGGTCTTGGCGTTGTCGTCAAGACCGGCGCCTGCGCGCTGGAAGATAATGTGATACCGCTCCAGGACCTTGCTCTGTTCTGGATCAAGCTCAAGCTCATTCCGGTTTCGCCAGAGCGTATCGATGCGGCGGAACAGATCCGCGTTAAGCAGCATGTCGGAGGAATGTTTCGCGAGCTTGGGAGCGACCTCGCGCTCGATTTTCTGAAGATCCGGGTTCGTGTGGGCACCGGTCAGATTGAAAAAGGTGCGCGCGACCTTGCTGAGGGTTTTGCCCGACTTCTCCAAAGCTTCGATCGTGTTCTGGAAAGTCGGGTCTGAATCCTGTCCCGCGATCGCGTTGATCTCCGCCTTTCCCTCCGCCATCGCGGCCTCGAAAGCCGGCAGGAAATGGTCTGGGGTGATGGCATCGAAGGGAGGAAGGTCAAATGGCGTGGACCAGTCGGCAAGCAGCGGATTGTGAGACAAGTCTTGTGTCCTTATTCATCGGTCTACGCCCGGATATGGTGAAATGCCTTGGGATGTCAAAGGGGTGGTGCTCTGCCCAGGATCAAGTGGCAGGTTGCTGCTGTGTGGCGCAGTGAATGCCGCCGCCAATTTCGCCGAGCGCGTCGACATTGAGCGCAATGATCTCTCGCCCTGGAAACAGGCGTGCGAAGGCTGATCTGGCGGTTTCGTCCGTGTCGCGGTCTCCGAATTCGGAACAGATCACAGCACCATTGCAGACATAGAAGTTGGCATAGGACGCGAGAAAGTCTTCGGAGGAAATCCTTGGGCGGACAGGTGAGGGGATTTCCGTGATCTCGAGACGGCGCCCTTTGGCATCCGTGGCCGTCTTCAGGATTGCTAGCGTTTGACGGGCGGACTTCGAAAAAACGTCACGATCTTCAGGATAGGGGACCTGAATGACGACGTGGCCGGGGGCCGTGTAGCGTGCGAGGGCATCGATATGGTCGTCGGTGATGTCATGTCCGGTCACACCGGGCGCCCAGATCATCTTGTCAGCCCCGTACGCAGCCAGAAGGCGCGCCTCGATCTCGCTGCGCGACAGGGTGTTGCGGTTCGGGTTGACCCACGAGCTTTCATGGGCGATCAGCGTCCCGTGCCCGTCCCATTCAACGCCGCCCGGTTCCCCGGAAACTCCGCTGTTGTAGATGGGAATGCCAAGGCGCTCCGCAACCCGCAGGGCCACTCGCCCATCGTGCGGGTGCACCTGCTTGTTGCCCCAGCCATTGAAATTCAGATTGGATATTGCGAGGTCGCCAGTCCCATTGACTGCGAAGAGCGGGCCGGAGTCCCGCGCCCAAAGATCGTCCGTCGGGATGTCCCAGATCTCGACGGTGTCCGACAGTTTTTTGCGCGCGGCTTTGATCGCCGCTTCGGGCATCAACACGACAACGGGTTCGAAGCTCGCGATGGCGTTGGCGATATCGGCGATTGTCGACTGCAGATCCTCCAAGAACCATTGATCGGAATGAACCGCCCGGTTCACCGGCCACTGCATGAAAGTGCGCTCATGCCGTGCGTCTTCCGGCGGAACATAAAAGCCGGAAGGCAACCCGTAGACTGCAGCCTGCGCCTGGTTCATCGCTATATGTCCGTACGGGGTCAATGGTCCGGCTGTAAAGGCCGCCGAGGACAAGAGAAAAGCGCGACGGGTAAGTGACGCATCTCTACCACATGGATGCATTTGCGCGCCCAGGCCAGTCCTTGTCGTATTGTGCGCCATCGAAAGCCGCCTTGATTTCCTGCATCATGTGGCCGGGCTTGGGCAAGAAGTTTGGATCGATGCGTTGGTCAGGGTTCCACAAGTCTGACCGCATGAGCGCCCGTGCGCACTGAAAATACACTTGTTTGATAGCAATGACGATGACGGAGCGGGGGTGTTTGCCTTCCATTTCGAATGAGGCAAGCAGGTCGCGATCGACAGAGATCTTCGCCGATCCGTTGATTCGCAAAACGTTGTTCCAGCCTGGGACCATGAACATGAGCGCAACTCGGGGGTCTTCGACGATGTTGCGCAGGGAATCGATCCGGTTGTTGCCCCGCCAGTCGGGCAGCAGCAACGTACGGTCGTCCGCGATCCGGACGACCGGTTCGGCATCTCCGCGCGGAGAACAATCGATTCCCTCTGGCCCCGTCGTGGCCAGCGTGCAGAACTTCGCGGTTTCGACAACTACCCGGTACTTGGTCGTCAGATGATCGACTTCTTTGATCAAAGACGCCTCTCCCGGCGCTCCATAGTGCGTTTCCAACTCGGAAACAGAGGCAATGAACGACATGGCGATGGTCCTAAAGCTTCGGGAATCTGGATCACAAGCGACTGTAGCGCAGCGTGTCTGTTTCTTTCAAAGATCCTAAAGACTGTAGATCGACTATGACTTTCGTCTAATGGCGGTAGGCATTGTCTTTTTTGACTATTACGTAAAAGTAATGGTGCAATGCATAAATATTTTTCTTAAAAATATGGAAAAAAAGGTTTTTTTATTTTTGCGTTGCAATATTGATCGGGTGTCTTGTCTCCTCTCCAGTTTTGTTTCTCCGATCTACTCGGCGCCGGTGAGTAATAGAGCCGAAGGTCGTATTGTCACCTATACGCGAATGTTTCTAATGTCCCGCCTGTCTGCAGATACGTGGTGGAGGAGCCATTTTTGTCGGGCGCTCGGCGTTCGGAGTTCTGCGGGCATTTGCAGGTCCAACCTGCATCAACTCACAGGCATTCGGGCCTTTCTGGGAGGAAAGCATGACCCTAATTCGTAAACCGTTGAGCCGTCGTTCCGTCTTGCGTGCAGGCGCAGCCGGTGGTGCGCTGCTCGCCACACCGACGATCTTCACAAGCCGTGCATGGGCGCAGAGCTACACCAACGAACCAACCGGTTCGACGGTTACCCTCGGTTTCAACGTGCCTCAGTCCGGTGTGTATGCCGACGAAGGCGCAGACCAGCTGCGTGCGTATGAGCTTGCCGTTGAGCACATCAATGGCGAGGGCGATGGCGGGATGATGAACACCTTCTCGTCGAAAGCGCTGAAGGGGAACGGGATCCTCGGCAAGAAGGTCGTGTATGTCACGGGCGACACGCAGACCAAAACAGATGCCGCGCGTGCGTCCGCGCGTTCCATGATCGAAAAAGACGGTGCGATCATGATCACCGGCGGATCGTCCTCCGGCCCCGCGGTCGCCGTTCAGGCGCTCTGCCAGGAAGCCGGGGTCATTTTCATGGCCGGCCTTACACACGCCAATGACACGACGGGCAAGGACCGCCGCGCCAACGGCTTCCGCCACTTCTTCAACTCCTACATGTCCGGCGCCGCATTGGCACCGGTGTTGAAGAATGCTTACGGCGCCGACCGGAACGCGTACTATCTGACCGCCGACTACAACTGGGGCTACACCACCGAGCAGGCGATTTCGGAAGCAACCGAGGCGATCGGCTGGAACACCGTGAACAAGGTTCTGACCCCGCTGGGCGCAGGCGACTTCTCGTCTTACATCGCGCCGGTGCTTCAGTCGGGAGCTGACACCCTCGTCCTCGTGCACTACGGCGGCGACATGGTGAACTCGCTCACCAACGCGGTTCAGTTCGGTCTGCGCGAAGCCCAGGCCAACGGCAAGGACTTCCAGATCGTCGTGCCGCTGTTCTCCCGCCTCATGGCGCGCGGCGCCGGCGAGAACATCAAGGGCATTTTCGGTTCCACCAACTGGCATTGGTCCCTGCAGGACGAAGGCTCGCAGGCGTTCACCCGGTCCTTCGGCCAGAAGTACGGCTTCCCGCCGAGCCAGGCCGCGCACACGGTCTACTGCCAGACCCTGCTTTATGCCGATGCCTGCGAGCGGGCCGGCACCTTCAACCCGTGCGGCGTTGTCGAAGCGCTCGAGGACTTCGAGTTCGACGGCCTCGGCAACGGCAAGACCTTGTACCGCGCTGAAGACCACCAGTGCTTCAAGGACGTTCTGGTCGTGAAGGGCAAGGAAAACCCGACCTCGGAATTCGACCTTCTCGAGATCGTGGAAATCACCCCTGCTGAGCAGGTCACCTACCCGCACGATCACCCGCAATTCGCGGGCGGTGCCCTGGGCACGTGTAACCCGGGCGCCTGACGCGCATCCGAACCGGTGGGGCGGAAATGTCCGCCCCACCGGATCTGCTGTCTTTTGGGACCTTCTCGCGCGGGGGGCTTATGCTCGCGCGCCCTGATCCAGGCTGAGCTATGGACGCGATAATCTTACAAATTCTGAACGGTTTGGATAAGGGGTCGGCCTATGCGCTGATTGCCCTAGGTCTGACCCTTATCTTCGGGACCCTTGGGGTGGTGAACTTCGCGCATGGCGCGCTGTTCATGCTGGGCGCCTTTTGTGCCGTGACCCTCAACGCGCTCTTCACGCTATCGCACCAAGTCATCGATCCGTCGCGGACCGACTTTCTTGGCAACCCTTTGCGTGTCGAGATACCCTATCTCGTCGAGTGGTTCGGCGAGGCCACCGGAAACGCGATCATCGACTGGTCGGTGCCGCTTTCGATTCTGATCGCCATCCCGGTGATGGCAGCCATCGGCCTCGCGATGGAACGCGGGCTGATCAAGCACTTCTACAAGCGTCCGCATGCCGACCAGATTCTGGTCACTTTCGGCTTGGCCATCGTCTTGCAGCAGGTCGTGAAATACTTCTACGGCGCCAACCCGATCCCGATGCCTGCCCCCGATGCGTTCGTCGGAACGTACGATTTCGGGGTTTTGCTCGGTTTTGATCCGTTCTCGATCATGTATCCCTACTGGCGATTGGTCTACTTCCTGTTTTCGCTTGTCATCATTGCCGCGGTGTTCGCCTTCCTGCGCTACACAACCTTTGGCATGGTCGTGCGGGCCGGGATGGCCGACCGGGAAACCGTGGGATTGCTTGGCATCAATATCGGCCGTCGCTTCACGATCATGTTCGCGATCGCCGCGATTGTCGCCGGGCTGGCGGGCGTGATGTACACGCCGATCGTTGCGCCCAACTACAACATGGGCATGAACTTCCTGGTGCTCAGCTTCGTCGTCGTGGTGGTCGGCGGAATGGGGTCCCTGCCGGGCGCCGTTCTGGCCGGGTTCATGCTCGGCATTCTGGAAAGCTTCGCCTCCATGGCCGCGGTGATCGATATCGTGCCCGGCATCAACCAGGTGATCATCTACCTTGTTGCAATCGTCGTGCTTTTGGTGCGGCCGCGCGGGCTTATGGGCCGCAAGGGCGTGATGGAGGACTAGGACATGCTCGGATTGAATAAAAAAGACACGGGTCTGTTCCTGTTTGTTCTGGCGTTGATCGTGTTCGCGCCGTTCATCTTGAACCCGTTCCCCGAAAGCTCGGATCTCGCCCGGTTCAACGCCGGCTACCCCGACCTGATGCAACGCTTTGTGATCTTCGGGATCTTCGCCATCGGCTTCAACATCCTGTTCGGTCTTACCGGATATCTTAGCTTCGGCCATGCCGCCTTTCTCGGGGTTGGTTCCTATGCCGGCGTGTGGATGATGAAGCTGCTCACCGTGAACATTGTTCCGGCGCTCATCGCGGCCATAGTCGTTGCCGGGATCTTCTCCCTGGTTATCGGTTATATCTGCCTTCGCCGGTCTGGGATCTACTTCTCGATCCTGACGCTGGCCTTTGCGCAGATGTCGTTTGCACTGGCTTATTCGGTGTTGACGCCGATCACCGCCGGGGAAACCGGGCTGCAGCTCTCGCTTGCCGACCCCAGGATCCTCGAGGCCGCCAATGCGAGCGGCACGATCCCGGCCGCGAACTTCTTCGGACTTGAAATGCGGTCTGGTTTCGACTGGGCGGTCGGGGACTGGGTCTTCACGTTCAACTTCGGCTACTACCTGTGCGCCGTGTTCATGCTGATCGCGTTCTACATCTCGATCCGCATTTTCCGCTCGCCCTTCGGGATGATGCTGAGGGCTGTGAAATCGAACCAGCAGCGGATGGGATATACGGGTTTGAACTCCAAGCCCTACATGCTGGCGGCCTTTGTCATCTCCGGCATGTATGCCGGTCTGGCAGGCGGGCTGATGGTTGCGGTCGATCCGCTTGCGGGCGCGGACCGCATGTTCTGGACGGCCAGCGGCGAGGTCGTGCTGATGACCATTCTGGGCGGCGTTGGCACGTTGCTTGGACCGGTACTCGGCGCCGGAATGATCAAGTATTTCGAGAACATCTTCTCCCGCCTCAACGAGTCCGATCTGAACGCGCTGTTCGGGTTCCTGCCAGACTTTATTCAGGCCCCGCTCGTGACGGTTGCCCAGATGTTTGTGGGTGACGGGTGGCTCATGACACTTGGCTTGATGTTCATGCTGATCGTGATCTTCCTGCCGGGAGGCCTTCTCGAGGGGGTTCAGCGTCTCGGAGCGCTGGTCTCACGGAAGAAGAAAACCAATGAGCCGTCGCAGCCGGCCGCAGCTCCAGCCGAATAAGGACCAGACCATGAAGATACTGACGGTTGAAGGGGTCAACAAATCCTTTGGCGGACTGAAGGCCCTCAACAACGTGAACTTTTCGGTCGAACAGGGGGCGAAACACGCCATCATTGGACCGAATGGAGCCGGCAAGTCGACCTTCCTGAACTGCATGATCGGGCGCCTTGCGCCCGACACCGGCACCGTGATGTTTGGCGATATCTCGCTCACGGGTATGAAACCCTACGAGATCAATCAGGTTGGCGTGTCCCGGGTGTTTCAGACGCCGGAGATTTTCGGTGATTTGACACTACTTGAAAACGTCATGATTCCCAGCCTTGCCAAGCGGGACGGGGAGTACGCCCTGCACCCGTTCAAGCGGATGGAGCATGATGCGGAGATCCGGGACAAGGCGATGCATATGCTCGAGGATGTGAACCTTGAGAACAAGCGCGACATGACCGCCAGCAGCTTGTCGCGCGGCGACAAGCGGCGTCTGGAACTGGCCATGTGCCTCAGCCAGGACCCGAAGCTGCTTTTGCTGGACGAGCCGACGGCGGGAATGTCACGGGCCGATACCAATAAAACGATCGATCTTTTGAAACGGATCGGCGACCGGGGGATCACCAAGGTTGTCATCGAGCACGACATGCATGTGGTGTTCTCGCTGGCCGATAAAGTGACGGTCCTTGCACAAGGAACAATTATCGCTGAAGGAAAGCCGGAGGACATCAAAGGCGATCCGCGCGTTCAGGAAGCCTATCTCGGGGGAGCGCATCTATGACCCTTCTTGACGATCAGTTTGCGGGCAAGACCGCGCCGAGCGTGCCGCCGCGCAAGGCCCAAGGCGGTGCTCCCGCGTTTTTCTCGGCTTGGGAAATGCAAGCCTACTATGGCGAAAGCTACATCGTGCAGGGTGTCAACTTCGATGTTCGCGAGGGTGAGATCCTGGCCTTGCTGGGCCGCAACGGTGCGGGAAAAACCTCGACACTGAGGACGATCGCGCGGATGGACGATCCCATGCTCACACATGGTGAAATCTGGCTCGATCACAAGCCGCTGCACGAGATGAAGAGCTATCAGGCCGCCCAGCTCGGTGTCGGCCTGGTGCCCGAGGACCGGCGGATCATTCCCGGGCTCACGGTGCAGGAAAACCTGGAATTGTCCCAGATCGCCGAGCCGAAAGGCTGGTCGATCGAGCGGATCTATGAACACTTCCCGCGGCTGGCCGAACGGCGTGCCCAGGAAGCCGTGACCATGTCGGGCGGCGAGCAGCAAATGCTGGCCGTTGCGCGGATTCTCGCCCGCGATATCAAGCTGTTGCTGCTGGACGAGCCCTATGAGGGTCTGGCGCCGGTTATCGTGCAGGAGATCGAGCGGATCCTTGAGGGCGTCAAGGAGCTTGGGATCACCACCATCATCGTCGAACAAAACGCCATCGCCGCGCTTCATCTGGCTGATCGCGCGGTCATTCTCGACATGGGCGAGGTCGTGTTCGACGGCACGGCCCAGGATGTGCTCGACAATGCGGAGCTGCGCCAGGAGTATCTCGCCATCTGACGGGCAAGTCCGGGCGGCTTTTCTGTAGCCGGCGCCCTCTCCGGTGGGGAGGGCGCCGTTTTTTTGGATCCTGTCTTGCCTGTTGCCGGCCGGGATGACAACCCGCCCGAAAAAGCGGTATGCCGGGGCAGACTTCGTTTTTATTGAGGGGATCCGGCCGTGCTTTTGTTGTCTGAAGATCAAACCCGTGATGCACTTCCGTTTTCCGGTTTGATCGACGCGCTCGATGCGATGTTCAAACAGGGCTGCGAGATGCCGGTCAGACACCATCACGACATGGAGGTGCCGGGCGAGCCGGATGCGACGCTCCTGTTGATGCCTGCCTGGGTTCCCGGTTCCTATTCAGGGGTCAAGATCGCAACGGTCGTCCCCGGCAATTCGGATCGCGGCTTGCCCGCCGTGTCCGCGTCCTACCTCCTGTCGGATGGAAAGACCGGGCAAGCGCTTGCCCTGATTGACGGCGGTGAATTGACGGCTCGCAGAACCGCCGCTGCCTCAGCGCTGGCCGCGCGGTTTCTTGCCCGGGGCAACGCAGAGCATCTGGTGATCGCCGGAACGGGGCGGCTGTCGCTCAATCTGATCGGCGCCCACAAGGCCGCCCGGCCGATTTCCAAGGTGACCATCTGGGGCCGGTCGCTGGAAAAGGCTGCCGCGATCGCCCGGCAGGCCGGGGATCTTTACGGGGTTGCCGCCGCAGCCAGCGATGACCTGGAAGCCGCATGCCGCAGCGCCGATATCATTTCTGCGGCAACTCTGTCGACCGATCCGCTCATCAAGGGCGACTGGGTTCAGCCGGGCACGCATGTCGATCTTGTTGGCGCCTTCAAGCCGGAGATGCGCGAGAGCGACGATGCGGCGATCCGGAAATCCACGGTGTTTGTCGACACGCTCGCCGGCTGCAGCAAGGAGGGTGGCGACATCGTTCAAGCCATCCAGAGCGGGGCTTTGAGACCAGAAGATATCGCCGCGGATCTTTACAGCCTTACAAGAGGCAAGCATCCCGGCCGGCGGTCGGAGGAGGAGATCACGCTGTTCAAATCCGTTGGCGCGGCGCTCGAAGACCTTGCGGCCGCCATTCTCGCCTATGAGAGCAAAAAACCGTCCTGACACCTTCACAAAAGGCCGAATGCCAAGGTGACGTGCGGCGGCGAAGCGAATGCGCTGGCCCAGTCTTTGAAAGCGCCAAGGCGCGTTATATGCCGCAGGCTGTGGAACGCTTTCGGCTCTGGGTTTGGAGTTGCATCGTCGGGAGCGTGCTTGCCGCTGAGATCAGTGGGCATTTCATTGGAATCGATTTCACGCCCTAAGCTGATCGCCTCTTCCTAAGCTGAACGCCTGTTGAGTGGCCGCGCATCTTTGCGCGCTCCAAACAAACGTCCGATACGCACAAACACCCGGACATTTCGGCCCCGCGGCTCGCGGCTCGACACCGATCAATCGTGAGCCGGGGAATTGAGGACCCGGTCTCGGACCAATTTCGCGACTTGTGGAAGCTTGGGGAAATTGGCACGCCCAACGGGACTCGAACCCGTGTTTCCGCCGTGAAAGGGCGGCGTCCTAGACCGCTAGACGATGGGCGCGCGGTCGACGCGTCTGCGTCGTGGGGGCGCTTATATGCGGGTTTGATTTGCCCCGCAAGAGCTTTGTTTAAAAAAAGAGACCGGGCGGATCCGGCCTCTTTTTCCACGCTGCGTTGGTCACCAGCTCCCGGTATTGGCCATGGAGGCCCAGGGCTCCTGTTTCTCGAGGGGATCGCCCTTTTGCAGCAACTCGATGGAAATGCCGTCCGGCGATTTGATAAAGGCCATATAGCCGTCGCGCGGCGGGCGGTTGATCGTCACGCCGTTTTCCTGAAGGCTGGCGCAAAGCTCATAGATATTGTCAACCTGGAAGGCGAGGTGGCCAAAGTTGCGGCCGCCGTCATAACTCTCCGGGTCCCAGTTATAGGTCAACTCCAGAAGGGGGGCCTTTTTCTCTCGTCCGGCCGTCTCGTCCTCGGGCGCAGCGAGAAAGATCAGCGTGAACCGGCCCTGTTCGCTCTCGTGCCGGCGGACTTCCTTCATCCCGAGTTTGTTGCAATAAAAATCGAGGGAAGCGTCCACGTCGGAGATGCGGACCATTGTATGAAGATAGCGCATGGTGTGTCCCTGGTCTCAAATGAACGGACCGGAGGTCCGGTAAAGGATTTCGATGCCAAGACAAATCACAGCCTCCGGGGAGGCGCAAACCTTTCTCAAGGCATTTTTCGAGGCCGGTGTCGGGGAACGCACCCTTGTTCTGACAGGCGCCGGCATTTCAACGGAGTCCGGCATTCCCGACTTCCGGTCTCCCGGCGGCATATGGTCAACCCGGCAGCCGGTTCAATATCAGGACTTTCTCACGCGCGAAGACGCCCGTCTGGAAGACTGGCAGCGGCGGTTCGAAATGCTGGACTTCTTTGAACGCGCAACACCCAATGCCGCCCATCTCGCGTTGGCCCGATTGGCCCGGGAAGGCCTGATTGATTTGCTCATCACCCAGAATGTCGACGGGCTCCATGAGCGCGCCGGAACACCTGAGGCCCGCCTGATCGAAATCCACGGCAACAGCACCTACGCGACATGCCTGTCTTGCGGCAAGCCGGCACCGATTGCCCCTTTGCGTGCGCACTATGAAACCGGCCGCAGTCCGTGCTGCGAGGCTTGCGGCGGGTTGTTGAAGGCGGCGGTTATCAGTTTCGGGCAGTCCATGCCGGAAGCCGAGCTGTCCCGCGCTGCATCCGCCAGCCTGCGGTGTGACCGGTTTATCGTGATCGGGTCGTCGCTGCTTGTTCATCCCGCGGCGGCCTTGCCGGCCATGGCCGCCGACGCGGGCGCGGAGCTGGTGATTGTCAATCGGGAAGAAACACCGCTCGACCCCCTGGCGAACATGCTCATCCGTTCGCCGATCGCCGAATCCTTCGCCGGTGTTCCGGTTTGAGCTGAGACCGGCTGAAAATGGGCTGTGGTTAGCGCCAGAAAGATCCTTCTCGACTTTGGTGCGGATGTTATCCTTTTCTTCAGGAATCAGTCAGTCGGTGAGTCGCTTGCCATTTGCTGACATTTGGTGCGGATCAGACACGGGACATTTGGCTATGGGGGTTAAAACCGCAACGGATGCCCGCGCACTCGAAACCGCAGCGGACGATGTCGCCGTTGATGTCTTCGAGATCGCCGGAACGATCAAGTGGTTCGATGTTGGAAAAGGGTATGGTTTCATTGTGCCCGACAACGGCGAAACGGACATCCTGCTTCATGTGACGTGTCTTCGGCGGGACGGTTACCAAACCGCCTATGAGGGTGCGCGTGTCGTTTGCGAAGTGCTCGACCGGCCCCGCGGGCTGCAGGCCTTCCGGATCCTGTCGATGGACGAATCGACGGCTCAGCATCCCTCTCAGCTTCCGCCCTCCCGCACGCATGTGCAAGTTGTGCCCGAGACAGGGTTCGAAAAGGCCACCGTCAAATGGTTTAACCGGGTGAAGGGATTCGGCTTTCTGACCCAGGGCGAAGATTCGGAAGACATTTTCATTCATATGGAAACGCTCCGCCGGTTCGGGATTGCCGAACTGCGTCCGGGTCAGGAAGTGCTCGTTCGTTTCGGGACCGGGCCCAAGGGCAAGATGGCTGCGGAAATCCGCCCGATCGGCAGCGGAACCCATATCCCCGCATCCCACTAAACGCTGCAACGGCTGGCTTTTAAAGGATGTGTCCGAGGAATGCCTTGGGCGGCGTCCGCCGGGCTTCTTCTGACAAGATGAAGCTGATACTTAATCCATCGAGCCGCGAAAACCTGCTCTTCCGATTTGAGAGTGCGGGCACCGCCCAGCCTTCAGGCTGGAGTGTGCCGCCTCAACCTGACAGGGATTAACCCGCGAACGGCTACGGACAGGACGCCCTTGGATCTGGGGTCTGGGGTCTGGACCCATGGTAAAAATGCGGGCATGGTGTGCCAATTCATACACGCAGGATTGGCCCATGACGCTTTTTCGGATGGTTCTCTTGCAAGTTTTTGCGCTTGTCCTCGTGGCGGGGCATGGATGGATGCAGCCCGTCCGTGCGCTGGATCCGCTGCCGCTTGACCTGCCGACCGAGGTGTTGACTGTCGAAACGGCGGACGGGCCGCTTGAGTTCACCGTGGAGGTGGCTGCGACGCCAGAGGCCAGGTCGCGGGGCCTCATGTTCCGCCGCGACATGGCGGAAGACCATGGGATGCTCTTTGTGTTCGAAAATGAAGGCGAGCGGCATTTCTGGATGAAGAACACGCCGTTGTCCCTGGACATCGTCTTCATCCGGAGCGGCGGCAGGATCGGCCATATCGCCAAATCCACGACGCCTTTTTCCGAGGAGATTATCCCATCGCGCGGCCCCGCGCTTTACGTTCTGGAAGTGCTCGCCGGAATTGCCGACCAGAAAGGCATCGCGGAAGGGGCTGCGGTCCGGTCTCCATCGATCAGGGCGGGCTCCGGAGTTTCGGAGTGATAAGGTATAGGGCAGCATAGTCTGTTGCGGCGGCGGGTCTGATAAAGCTTATCAAAAATGCGCTTCTCTGATGTTTTAGTTTTTGGATGACCGATGAGCATGCCCTTTTAGCGCATTCCGTCGGAAACCCCAGCAAAGTATAAAATCCGAGAACATATGATAGTAAAGATAAAGCAGAAGCATATCATAGTTACATAAATACGGGATACCTCTGCTTTGATCTGTCTATTAAGAATGGATTGACGTTCGTTTTTTTTGTTCAATGGTTGAAACCCCTCCGTAACGTGCGATGTTAGAAGCGGTTGGAAAAATGATGTATTTCGATTTATGTGTCCTATAACTGATCCAAACTTTATGCAGGCGCTCACCGATCTCCAAAAGCAACTTCGACAGAGCAACAAGGGCGGCGAGTAGGCCGCCGAGGTAGAGAGAGAGCTGTCTAGATCAGAATGCACTGCAAGCCCCATTGCTTCTGCAGGTTTTAAGTGAGTTCTCTTTAAATTCAAAGGTTGCAGTTTGTTCGGATATCTGCAACCCAAATTTAGAGGGGCGCCTAGCGCCGTTCCATCCACGCGGCAGCCGCATCCTCTGCGGCGGACTTCGCGGCGTCATTGCTGTCCTCGATCCCGCGCCCGATGAAGGCGATCTCATTGACGAACCACAGCCACCGGCTTCCGCCCGGCTGTCGATAAACCCTGGCTTTCAGGTCCGGCCAGTCCGGATGTATGCCGAGCCCGTCATTTGGCGTGTCGGCCCAAGTCCGGCGCCAGGTCAGCAGCTTGCGGTCTTCACCCATGATCCGTGGTTCCCCGGTGACGCGGGGGATCGGCAGCGCGCCAACGCTGCGTCAACCGGCCATCCGCCAACCCACCTGCATCACTTGCCTGCAATATCGCGCCGCGCGAGGTCGGCGAGGTAAGAGGAGAGGGTGAGGCCGCGTGCGTCTGCAACGGCGGTTGCCGCTTCCTTCAATCCTGCGTCCATGGTGATGTTTGCCTTGACGGTCCGTCCTGTCAGGGAGATGTATGGCACGGCGACCAGAAAGGCGCCGCGCGCAAGTTCTTCTGCAATCTCCGGATCGGTCCGAAGCGCATCCAGCGGCCGGGCATCGGGCAGGCCCTCGCCTTCCAGATGAAGGGCGAGGGCTTCCGACGCATTGGCGATCAGGTCGTTCATGTCATCGGCGGCGGAAAAGCAGCCCGGAACATCCGGAAACTGAACACCGAAGGCGCTCTGGCCGTCCTGATGCACAAGGGCGATGTAGTAACGCATGGTCTTGTCCTCGCTTAGAGCCATCCGGCTTGTTTGTAGATGCTCCGCACGGTGCCGAGCGGCAGATCCTTTTTTGGGTGAGGCACGGTAACGGTCAGGTTGCCCTTTTTGAATTTGTGGTGAGAGCCGGCGATTTTCACAAGTTCGAAGCCGTCTTGCTCCAGCTTCCTGATGATCTTGCGGCTGTTGGTTTCCATGCGTCTCGTTCCCCGCTATGCGTATATATATACGCATTGTAGCTGCGATGTCAAGCGAGTGCGCAAAATAATGCGCATCACGATTTGCGCTTGATCTGGAACATGTCAGGAACGGATTTCGGGACTATTTCGGTACTCCTGTGTCATCCTTTGTCCGTAAATGCCAGAATTTCACTCTTTGTTCTCCCTTGACGGCGCCTGCCCGGGCCTTTAAACCCGGGCAAATCAAGGCATCGGGGTATAGCGCAGCCTGGTAGCGCATCTGGTTTGGGACCAGAGGGTCGCAAGTTCGAATCTTGCTGCCCCGACCATTTCTTCCTTCTCATTGACTTCCGTTCGCCGTCGGTGCCCGCACGTCGGCGCCCATCGCGGCTCTGGACCGATTGGGTCTTGGATCGCGGGCCAGGAAAGCGGCCCCGTTGAGAGCCCAATGCCACTTCAAGTCCATCCGCCGCGGGTCTTTGGGCCATTCCTGCCCGATCTTGATCGGCCCAGGCGTTGAAGCTAGCGATGTGCCCCTGCACGCCTTGATTGTTTTCGGTTTTTGAGCTTTTTACGATTGCATTCACCTTGTCACTTTTTTCATGTGCACCGGGTCCATAAAGGCTTTTCCTGAAGCTGTAACCCGTTCATCTTGCACGTCCGGTGAGATTCTTTTGGCGTCAAGGCTTTGGAGGAAAAGGCAGGCTGTGGTCCCGGTCAATCACGACAGTGAGGTGACGCTTGAAATCGCAACGGCCATTGCCCGCTTGTATGATCGTATTCGTGCCTCCGGGCTGAGCATGCGCGAAAGCACCGATTTCGAGTATTTCGAGGATACGGTCCGCGCGACGGAAGACCGGTATCTGATGGAAGATTTTTCAAGCCGGTTCTTCGATCTCCACGGTTCTTCGGCATTTTGGATCGGCGCGTGGGACCGCGCGGGCGAGCCGGTTTCGGTCCAGGCCGCCAAACTGGAAAACCTCAAGGACCGAAGCTTGGGCGAGTTCTGGCAGCAGCAGCAAAGACGGATGTTCGTCGATCCATCGAACCAAGCGCAACTCGGGGAGGATCATGCCCATGACGCATTCTTCATGCGGGGCCGGATCGTCTACCATGGCAATCTTTGGCTGCGGCGCGACGCAAGAGGGAAGGGGCTGGCCGAGGCCTTGACCCAGCTCGGGTTTCTGGTTTCCCTCCTGAAATGGTCGCCGGACTACCTTTATGGATTAATGGCGGCCCGCAACGCCGAGAAGGGATTCGGAATCCGGGTGGGATACCGGCGATTCGTGCCGCGCGGCACCCATTGGATCGCGCCGCCGGAGCATGTTCGTCCCGACGACTGGTTGGTCTATGCCACACGCCAGGATCTGATCGGTCTTGCCCGGACAATCGTTAGCGCAGATCCTGAAGATCCTGAATAACGCCAAAATAGGCGCAGAACCGGCGGTTCGAATTCGGCGTAGGTTTCAAGGTCATGATCAGGCGCTCAAAAGCAATATCGACCGGGCCGCTCTCGAAATGCAAGGTGGTGCGGGCGTAGCCGTAATAGGGCTTGCCGGCAAGCGCGGCACGGTATCCGTCCGCAGACGCAAATTCGAGATCCGGATCCGGGGTGGTCAGCGCCTGCCCGAGTTGTTGGGCCCATTCATCGCCGAACAACCGTCTCTGGCTCGACCGGCGCCCCACATAGAATATCGGTGGCGGCCCGCATCCAACAAGCTTGTCCGAGCACAGGCTCAGGTAGGGCATATGTTCGCGCAACTTGTCCGTCACGAGGTTGGCACTGGACATCATGCTCTCGTAAAAAGCCGACAACAGTGGATCGGCCAGACCTTTTTCGATGGTCTGGGTTCCAAGTTCCTGGAAAACGGGCCTTTGAGTGGCAACTGGCACGGCGGCGGTCCTCGGGTGGCGGTTATAACTACGCGTCGAATGCTTTCACGAGAAGCTCAATCACATCAAGAAATTCCTCGCGCCGCTCGTAATCCAGTTTTTCAATATCGCTCACCTGGTAGTCGGCTGTCAGGATCATTTCCCACATGTCGACCAATTGCAGCCTTTCCGCCTCCGACCTCAAGAACACAAGCCGTTCATTCCTCGGGCGCTCATGTTCGTGATGATAGGCGTTTCGGTCGAATGGGAAGGGCATGTGCATCGGCTTTGGTCACGTTGGGTGGCAAAAGGCTGGGCCTATCCGCCCGGACAGTTTCGCAGGGATTGCCAGTCTGCAATCGGTGGCATACGCAACACTTTAACTCAACTCTGCGGACAGGGAAGGGGGCACTTCGCCGCGTGGTAAACCGTTGCCTTAGAGGTGCGTTGGGCCAGCACGCCCCGCATTGCGTATTGACATGGGCGCAAAACCATCGAAAAACCGACGCAACACACCACGCTCAGCGATAAACGTCAGAAGGCACAACGGCATGGTCGCTCGTATCTACAAACCTGCCAAGACGGCAATGCAGTCCGGCAAGGCAAAAACGCAGCGCTGGGTGCTCGACTATGAGCCGGAAATGGCGCGGGGCATTGAGCCTTTGATGGGATATACCTCCTCGGCGGACATGAAACAGCAGATCCGGCTCTATTTTGAGACGATGGAAGAGGCTGTCGCCTATGCCCGCCGGAACGGAATCGCCCATCGCGTCGATGCCTCCAATGACCGGAAGGTGCGCGGCGCCGCTTACGCGGACAACTTCAAGTTCAACCGTCGCGCGCCCTGGACCCATTAGCGAAGCGTCGATGTATTGGCCGGAAAGACCCCGTGTCCTGCAGTTGAACAAGCGCCCGACACCTCAGATTTGATTTGGCTGAAAAGCGCCGCCTCTCGGGATATGTCCTGTCGGGGTGGATGGCTTGAAACCGGCCAGAGATTTCGGGCAGAGATGCTGTTGCCTCGAACGCTTGGCTGAACTAGAACTTCCGCCGGAGCTGGCCCCGTAGCTCAGCTGGATAGAGCACTCGCCTTCTAAGCGAATGGTCGCAGGTTCGAATCCTGCCGGGGTCGCCAAAAATTCATTAAATTATTGAAATGTTGAAGCTTTTATCTCTGTTGCACCTTGAACATAAGTGCGCCGAAATGTGATTTGTTTTCTGCCGAACACAGCGCCCGTGTCGATATCTGGTTTTGTCTGACCGGCGCGGCGGACATAACCTTTCCAAACCCTTGCGGTGCTGACAACCGAGTTCTTCCGCTGCGTTTTGGTTGCGCGGCTGGCAGTTTTTTGGGCTTGGGTCCACAGAAAAACGGCCGGGACGCCTCTTGGTGCGCAAACCCGGCCGATGCATCTCTTCCGTACAAGTGCCCCAGGCCGTCCGTCAAGGCCGTCCGTGTAGGCCGATAGGCTGTTGCCGATCGCCCGGCGAATCAGGCGCTTCTGGCGTTGTCTTGTGGAGCGATTGGCAGGCGGACAATTTTGGACCGCACAGCCTCGTTGATTTCTTCGGAGTCTTCCTCGAGCGCGTTCAGGGCCATTTCCAGGAAGTAGGCGCAAAATGAACGCCCATCCTTTTCGGCTTCCCGCTTGGTGAAATAGATCATGCGCTTCAAGCTGTCTTGTGCATCTTCCGCCTCAAGAGAGGGGAGCGTGTGCTTTTCGCGTGTACTGGTCATTATTGGGTCCCACCGTGTTACAGATTACTCTCAAACGGCTGTTTGGCTTCTTGTTGGAGAAACAGTCCCTATAAGCCGTGAAATTACCGTGATACTCTTATAGCAGGTTTTCTAGGGCAACCGTGCAACCAACATGCCGGTCAGGATCGGATCAGACCCTTCGCGGGGCCCGGCCATCCAAGTAAAGCTGGGTCGCAATCTGTATGACAAGACAATTGTATCTTCAATGCCTTGGGCTGCCTAACCTCTTCGCCCAACCGGGTGGCCTGGTGACATTGAAAACCCGCAAGTCTCTGGCGCTTCTGGTCTATCTCCTCCGAAGCCCAAGCCATACCGTGTCTCGGGAAGAGCTTACGGACGTGTTCTGGAGTGAGGCTCCGCGTGAACGGGCTTCCCAGTCCCTCCGGCAAGCCTTGCGGCAGGTGAAGACGCTCGAGAAGCATATCAGCAAGCCGTTCTTCGAAGCGCGGAACCAGTTTGTCTCGATCGATCCTGATGCCTTCGAACTGGACATTGACACCATTGAAGCATTGGTCCTGCGTGGCGGCAGAGCCGACTTTGAGGATGCGCGGCGGCTATGGCGGGGCGAGTTTCTCGGTAATTTCGATAGTCTAGATCCGAATTTCGGCGATTGGCTGCGTCTTGATCGTGAACGGTTGTGCTCCTGGATCACCGCGAATGTGATGCGGCGGATCGATCACCCGGAACGGCGGTCCGACGGTCTTAGGGAGGCTGGTGCGCAGTTTCTTCTCACCATCGACCCCTCCTCCGAAGTGGCCCACCGGGTGCTCATCCGGCACTTTCTGCAAACCGGCCAACGCGAGTTGGCGGTGGCACAGTACAAGACATGTGCCCGTGAACTCAAAATGCTTCTGGATGCCGAACCCGAACCGGAAACCCGGGCTTTGTTGCAGGATATTCCAAAGAACCTGCCAGAATTGAACGGTTCCAAGACGCCGGTCACCGATCAGGCGCAGTTCAAGACCGGGGCGCACGTATCGGAAACCATGGTCCTGCCGCATGTCTCGATTGCGTCCTTGGGGCTGGGCAATTCACGCAGCAGGTCGGCCACGTCGCTCAGGGATGAAGTTTTGGCGGGCCTGTCGGCTTTGCGCATGGTCGACCTGTTTCAGGCGGATGTCGAGCTGGACACCGGGTCCGCCAACCTTGCCCGGGTCGATGATCCGGGGGCCGGAACCTACATGTTGCGCGTTCGATATGATGACGAGCAAAGGCGGGTCTATTTCCAGTTCGAGGACCGGGTCAGCGGCCGTATTCTGTTCCATGACATTTTCGAGGATGAGATGCTGGCCAAGCCTGGGGAGGTGCGTGTTTCCGCCGCACAGGCCATCCGGCGTATTCAGGCGCATCTTCAAGACCCGGCCCGCAGTCTGGCAAAGCCCAGCGCTTTTTCAACCTGGTGTGAAGTCTCCCGGCTCATGTGGGATTTCACACCCGAATCGGAGGAACGGGCATCCAGGATGCTGGATGATCTGGAAACCCGGTTCTCCAGTTTTTCGCCCATTTACGCGGCCAGGGCCTCATCCCACATGAAACATCGGCTGCATTTTCCTTCGAAGTCGGGCGCCGAGATGGTCGATGTCGCTTCCGTGCTTGCCCTCACCGAAAAGGCCGTTGGTCTTGACCCTTGGCAGTCCATGAATCAGCGGATGATGGGCTGGGCTCTTTTGCAATCCGGTCACTACCCGGAAGCGCGCAGGGCATTCGAAGAGGCTGGGCGTTTGAGCTCTCTTGAGCCCGAGAACCTGATGTCGGTCGCGGAAGGTCTTTCCATTGCCGGCGATGTGGAAGGGGGAAGATATTACGCGGATAAGGCGCAAACCATCAAATCCAGTTTGCCCCGCGTCTTTTACGAGTATCTTGCGAATATATATTTTGCAAATGGTGAGTACGAGACCGCTCTTTACTACATCGAGCGCGCGCCAAACAGCACACTGATCGGCGTTGTTATCCGGGTCGCCTGTCTTTTCGCGCTGGACCGTGGGGATCAAATCGGGTCTGTGCTCGACTTGTACCGCAAGCGGAACAAGGACTTGTTCAAGAAGAAAGAGTTTTTTCTTCAACCTCATCACCCCTGGGATGAACGGATCTGCTTTTTTCAAGATCCGCTTGTCCGTGAGCGCTTCAAACAGGGCGCCTTGTGCGTGCGTGAGGCGGTCGTGCGCGGCGGCTAGGGCAACGCGGGTTCACAAGGCGCATGGTCGAGGCCCTGCATTCGACGAGGGAATTGGCTTTGCGGTACCTGCCCATTTGCCGACTGTGCCCAGCTGACAGGCTCAGTTGGGTCCGTGGCCCGATAAGGCTTTGGAAATGTCTGAAAGATAGGCGAGGTCACGTCCCCTGATTTTCGTTTTGTCGACCCTGTAGGGGAGGGTGATCGAACGGGCGTCCGTCTCTGCTTTCACGATTTTGAAGCTGATCAGTGCCACGGTCTCTTCAGGCAAACCGATTTCGGCAAGAGCCGCCTGCGGATCGGCGTGGAGCATGGAATAAAACTCCGGGTCAACTGAGGCTTGAGCGAGCAGCCGTCCGAGGTCCTTGACGTTGTTTTGGTAGTACGGGAACCGGGCCATGGGGCCTCCAAAACTGGTCGGGCCGCCGGCGATGCCGGCGGCCGTGATCGATCACTCGGGGATTGGCAGATCGCGGTACGCACAAAAGCCCAAGGCAGCTCTGCCTAGTTCTTCGAAATAGGATTCGTCCCGGGCGGCGATGCGGTCCATGTCGACTGCCGCCGGCACGACCAGGTGAACCATGTCCGCCGTGTCGGCATAGACAGTCAGGTCTTTGGGAAGGTCCGCCTCGGGGAGTGTCCCGGCCGGGTTCCCGACGAATTGAGCGCGCATCTGGTCATTTTCGACGATGGACGCGAACTTCTCCGCCACCTGATACATGGTTTCGGTGTCTTGGATACTTGTCATGGCCGCTCTCCGTGTTGATTTCGATCTGTGAGGTGCGGCAAGTAAAAACGCTGATTTACTGCATCAATTTGTCTATTACCTGCCACGCAGGGTGAGAATGTTTTGACTGGCGGCGATGATCAAGGGTATTTGTATGTTTCGTCATTGTTAAAATTACAGGTTGCTATTTCTGTCTGGGAAGTAATATCTATGACGATTGCATTGGACCAATATGGTTATTTCAAGATGTTCGATGTGCCTTCCCAAAGGGAAGTGCCGGAAGCTCAGGTGTGCCTGAGCGGCCTTCTGGATGTGGGCCTGCTGCGGCGGACTGGCGAGAATTATCTGCCCGCGCTCACGCTTTCGAATGAGACCTTGACATTGTTTGCTCCGCTTCTGGCCTCCCGCCGGCCGAGGTTGAAACGGATCTCGGGTGATGATGAGCCGGTTCATCTTTGTACCGGGTTGATCGAGGCACCGCACAGCAATGCCGATTCCAAGGGAATGGAAACCGCGTGGTTGCCAGCGGGGGGGCAAGGGCGCGACAAGGTTTCGGCGGCGGTCTCGTGCCTCGGCGAAATGGCGGAACGGCTCAGCTTGTACCGTCTCCCGCAAAACCGGGACCCGCGGATCTTCCCGATCCGCTCCGACCTTGAGGATCTGGCCGCCGGCCCATTTTTCGGCTTCAGTCCAACCCAGGAACACAGGGCGGGAAACGCGCATTTTGCCGGCTTCCGATTGCCCGATGGCAAGATCGATTGGAACGGCTTGTCCGAAGCGCGGGTCACCGTCCGCCATTTGGCGACCGGGCGGACAGCGCAATTGCCCGCATTTGGTGTGCTGCTAAATCCGCTCGGGGAACCTGGTCTGCCGGATTTCGGCTCCACTCTCGGGGCAGCTGTCTATACCACCTTTGAAGAAGCGGTCCGGCGTGCCACATGGGAACTGGTGGAGCGCGATGCCATGGCGCGCGCCTGGCACA
Organism: Roseibium aquae; assembly: GCF_008711285.1. GTDB lineage: Bacteria > Pseudomonadota > Alphaproteobacteria > Rhizobiales > Stappiaceae > Roseibium > Roseibium aquae. The sequence goes on along the minus strand of NZ_VXDC01000004.1, from coordinate 235,487 downwards.
ACCGCTTGTGGATAAGTGGGGTTGATTCCGGTATTTCTGCCAAATATTTGGGCAGTTATTTAGCGGATTTCCTGAAAGCCCGGCCCCGTCAGACCCGGTTCTACCGCCTTGAGACAGATCTTTCGGCGCAGGTTGCCGTGTCCCTCTCTTGCGACAGCGGCGGTTACATGGCTGCGCTCGGCGTTTGTGCCGCGCCGAGCTTTGCGCTGGCCTTGCGATCGGCAGTCTGTGAAATGCTGCAATCGGAAAAGGCCCAGGCATGGACCACCTGGGCGGCCCAACGGGATAGCGCGCGGGGGAACACTCCCCGCGTTTCGCGGGCGGTGGCCTACGGCCGGACCACATCGATTGTCGAAGATCTTGGTCTTGATCACGTCCCGATGGCTTGCCCGGCCTCGGTGGAACAGGTCTTTTCGTTCGAAACCCTCATGGAGACTTGCCTGGATGCTGGCATCGACCTTTGGGTTCTGGATGCGACCCATCCCGAGATCAAAGTGCCCTGTGCGAAGGTTGTCTCACCTCAGCTTTGTTCATGGGAGGCGCGCTTCGGAAAGAAGCGTCTTTATCCCGGCGCCGTCTATGAAGATCCGGTGCGCCGTTCCGCGTTCGAATCCGCCTATGAGGCCCGTCCGTTTCCATTTTGAAAACAGGCGGCTGTTGACAGGCTTGGAAACCGGGCGTAATTAAAACATGAGCACTTTACTCAAGTTTTGAGTTTTCGTCTCACTGGCGATTGCCAAAGCCCTTCGGGGTCTCTGGAAACCACTTTATGGCGGGCTCTTGCCCGCCATTTTTTTTGACCTTTATCAACGGAGCACCGGTCTGCCGTCAGCTTCCGGCCGGGCCAAGGTGAGAACCCAGAAATTGCGCCATTTGCCGTTGGAGCGCCGGGTTCTGCCGATGCCTGCCCGGGTGACATAGGGGTTCAGAAGGTTCTTGTCGTGCCCATCCGATCCCTGCCATCCGGCGAAAGCGGCCGCAAGGCTCGCATAGCCCGCGCCCAGGTTTTCCGCGGCAGCATAGTTCGGGTATCCGGCAGCGGACAACCGGTTGGACAAGCCCTGAGGGCTATGCTCGCGGGTTTTCATGCTATCGCGCTCGGCGATATGCCGCGCCATGCTGAGCGAAACAACGTTCAACGTCCCATCGATGCGCAATGGGGGCAGGGCATGCGCCGCGCGATAAGCATTCAGCATCTGCAAGAGGTCCTGGGTGTCGACCGGCACGGTGGTGATTTCGGCCGCGCCGGTGAGGTCGCCGCTTGGAGACAGGGCGCTGCAGGAGGTGAACACTGTGATGCCTGCCAGAACGAGCAGCAGGCGCCGGGAAACGACCGGTATCGATCGAGTGTTTGTCATGCGCCTTCATCTCCCGGCCAGGTCACGCCATCGTCGGCGAAAAAATGATGGGGGCCAGGGAAATGCTCGATATAGGCCAGATGCGTTGTCAGCGTTCCACCCTCTCCAAGCTGGTGAAGGAAATAGGCCGGTGGCTCGAAGTTGAACATTGCCGGAGCGGTAGGGCTGAAATCGAGGGCGATTTGATGCGCCGTGCTTGGCGCCAGGGTCATGATCGTTCCTGCGAAGCTGGTGACGATCGGCCTGTGAACATGGCCGCAGAGAATGCGCTGGACATGGGCATGGCGGGAGACGGCGGCCGCGAAGGCTTCGGTATCGCGCAAGCCGATATCGTCCATATGGGTGATCCCGGTTGCGGCGGGCGGATGGTGAAGGGCGATCACCGTGGGTCTTTCCGTTTCGCCCAGAACCCGGTCAAGCCAGGAGATCTGGGCGGAACCGAGTTCGCCGTAGGGTTGACCGGGAACATGCGTGTCGAGGCCGACAATCCGGAGATCCCCGGCGTCGACCGTGTAGTGGATTTTGCCCTGATCCGGTTCGAGATCAACGATCCCGGGAAAATCATGGAGAGACTGCCGCATGCCCGCCGAACTGTCGTGGTTGCCAGGCAGGACATAGACCGGCATCGGCAACCGCCCCAAAAGGGTTCGGGCGAGCGCATATTCGCGCGGATCGTCACGGTCGGTCAGATCGCCGGTCACAATAACGGCGTCCGGGCGCTGCGGCAAAGCCAGAAGCGCATGCACCGCGCGTTCGGCGAACATGTTGGTATCGCTGACGCGGTAGCAGGCGAGGCCGCGCGGCCGCAGATGAAGATCGGTGATTTGGGCAAGCAGGGTCATGGACCGTTATGTCTCCGGAATGTTCGCGCCGGGACGATAGCGGACCCACCCGGGCAGACAAGAGTGTGTTTCCCTTTTCCGCAAGCTCATGTAGGAGAAGCAGCGCACCTGCCTGTGGCGGCCGGGTGGCGAAATGACTAGGCCGGATCCAATCAGATGACTGAAAAAAGCGCGACCGAAACGCCCAACCCAGATCAGGATACGAGCGCTGCAACCGCCGACACCCAGCCTGCCCGGTCCGGGGCGGCGGCTAACAAGCCGCTTTGGATCCGGCTATTCGGACACGATTTGTCCGCGCTGCTGTTCCTGTTGGTCCTGGCTCTTGTGATGTTCGTACCGGGCCAATGGACGGTTCCCCCACTGGATCGGGACGAGCCGCGCTACACCCAGGCGACCAAGCAGATGCTGGAGACTGGCGATTATGTGGACATCCGGTTCCAGGACGAGGCACGCCACAAGAAGCCGGTCGGTATTTATTGGCTTCAGGCCGTCGCGGCCAAGACCATCGGCAGCGGGGAGCAAAGTCCACTTTGGGTCTATCGTCTTCCGTCTTTGATCAGCGCGGTTCTCGCCGTACTGGCGGGCTTCTGGCTTGCTCGGGCGTTCATGGGGCCGGCGGGCGCCCTGCTGGTTGGCTCTTTCCTGGCGGCTGCGATCATTCTGGGTGTCGAGGCGCGGCTGGCCAAAACAGACGCCGCGCTTCTGTTGACCATTCTACTCGCCCAGGGGGCATTGGCCCGGATTTGGCTGACCCACGGTGAAAGCCGTTTGTGGGGGCTGTCTTTCGTGCTGTGGACCTCGCTTGCGGCGAGCATTCTGATCAAGGGGCCAGTCGGCCCGATGGTGGTCGGCTTCACGGTCGCCGGGTTGATGTTGCTCGGACGTTCCTGGCGGTGGGTCAAGTCGGCCACGCCGGTTCTGGGATTAGTCTGGATGCTCGCCTTGGCGAGCCCCTGGTTCATCGCCATCGGCCTGGCAACCGACGGGGCGTTTTTCGCCGAAGCCATCGGCCGGGATCTCATCGGAAAGATCGGGGAAGGGCAAGAAAGCCACGGCGCGCCGCCACTCACCCACCTGGCCGCCATGTTCGCGGTGTTCTGGCCGCTGCCAGCTTTTGCGCTGTTGGCGGCCCCGGCTATCTGGCGGGAACGGAAAAGCCCGCTCGTTGTTTTCGCCGCCGCCTGGTTTGTGCCAACCTGGGTCGTGTTCGAGATGGTTGCGACCAAACTTCCCCATTACACCATGCCAATCCTGCCTGCGCTGGCGCTCGCGGTGTCCGCTGCCCTGGTCGACGGGGCCGGAACGGCTGGCTCAAAGGGGTTGAGGCGGATCGCCGCCGTCGTGCTTGCGGTGCCCGTTGTGGGGGTCGCCATCGCGGCGTTCGCGGGTCCCTTTGTGCTCGGGGTATGGCCGTCGCCGCCCGGCGCCGTCCTGTCAGCCATCGCGGCCGTGCTGGCCCTTGCCGCCTCCTCCCAGATCCTGCGCGAATTGCCGATGAAGGCTGTGGCCACCAGTCTTGCCGCCGGCGCCTTCATGATGGTTGGCTTTTGGGGGTTCGTTGGGCCTGCCTTGACGCCAATCTGGGTAAGCCCGCGTCTCGCAGCCGCCATTGACGCGGTCCCGGACTGTCCGGACCCGCAGGTCGCCATCCGCGGTTTTCACGAACCCAGTTTTATTTTCCTGCAAGGAACCGGAACAAGGATCCTTTATCACGCGGAAGCGGTGAAGTTTCTTCAAGAGGGATTGGACGCGGGCGTCTGCCGCATTGCTGCCATAGAAAGCCGGGAAAAGGCGGCGTTTTTGGAGGCTGCCGAGGCCGCCGGTCTTGAAACCAGGACCGCTGGCAATGTACAGGGCCTCAACATCAATGGCGGAGATCAAGTCGATATCGGTCTTTATCTCGCTCAACCAACCAATGCGTCGAGACAAGGTGGGCAATGAACGAAGGCCGGCAGACCAAGACTGGGCTTTTGGAAACGGCGAAGACCGTTGCGTCCCGAATGCGCGCCAACATGCGCCGTGTCCGGCAAACCATCTCTCACCGTAAGGGCCGGGCAGCCAGCTATTGCGATCCCCTGCGGCCGGGCCAGAGACCGCAGGATATTCTGGCGGTGCTCATCTTGACGGTCGGAATCGCGGTTCTGGCATTCGACATTCCCGCCTATCCGTGGATTCGATCCTTGCCTGGCGAGTACTGGGTGACCTTCAATGCGTTCACGGATCTTGGCAAGGCCCACTGGATTCTGTGGTCGAGCGGCCTGATCTGTCTCTTCCTGCTGGCGCTGGATGCGGAAAAACTGATTTTCCGTCTGCGGATGACGGTTGGGGTCCTTTTTACCTATGCCGGGTTCATCTTCTTCACCGTGGCGGCGACCGGCATCCTGGCGATCGTGTTCAAATGGTCCCTCGGGCGGGCGAGGCCCAAGCTCTACGAGGAACTGGGCCCCGTTTATTTCGATTTCATGGCGCTCGACAGTGACTTCACCAGTTTTCCGTCCGGGCATTCAACGACGATTGGCGCGCTCGCGGCGGCGCTCGCGTTGATATTCCCCAGTTACCGGTGGCTCATTGTGGTTGCGGCTTTCTGGATTGCCTTCAGCCGGGTCATGGTCGGGGCTCATTTTCCAAGTGACGTGATCGCCGGGACCCTGCTCGGCGTGAGTTTCACCTATTTCGTGGCGCGTGCGCTCGCCCGCCGGCGGATCGGGTTCACTTTCACCCCGGACGGGCATCTGGTTCCGATCATCAGTGCCCGGTCGGCCAAGGCCTGCGCCCGCTCCGTCTGGCATGTCATCATGGGACGGCGCGGTGCCATCCGTTTGGGCTGTCCGGCTGGCGCGACACCGGGCCAGACCGGTCTTGCTCAATAGGAAATCCAATGCCCAGCAGCGTTGCCGAGATGCTATCCAGGGAAACCCAAGGTCTTGATGTGACCGTTGTGGTTCCAGCAAAGAACGAGGCGGAGAACCTTCCGATCCTCCTGGACGAGATATCGGACGCGCTTTCGGCCCGCGCCTTCGAGGTGATCGTCGTCGATGACGGCTCGACCGATGAAACACCCCAGGCGCTGATCGCTTACGCCGAACGCCACCGGTGGCTCCGGCCGTTCCGGCACGAGACCTCTTGCGGCCAGAGTTGCGCGGTTCGCACGGGCTTACTTAACTCGCGCGGACGCGTGATCGCGACCATCGACGGCGATGGGGAAAACAACCCGGCTTATATTCCAAGGCTGCTGGATCTTTTGGATGCGGCCGGACCGGGTGTGGCCCTGGCCGCTGGCCAAAGGGTGGGGCGTAAGGCCAGCCCTGCCAAGCGCTATGCCTCGAAGCTTGCCAACAAGGTTCGCGGCGCGATCTTGCGGGACAATACCCGCGACAGCGGATGCGGCCTGAAAGTCTTGCGCCGCGACGTCTTTTTGCAGCTTCCCTATTTCGACAGCTGGCATCGGTTTCTGCCCGCGCTGGTCATCCGGGAAGGGTACGCTGTCGTGCATCTCGATGTGGAAGACCGGAACCGCCGGTTCGGCTCGTCGAAATACGGAATCTTTGACAGGGCGCTTGTCGGCGTTGTTGATCTTGCCGGGGTTTGGTGGTTGCGCCGCCGCCGGAAACGGCGTCCCATCATCAGCGCCCTCAGCGTCGAAACGGTCCCCGATCCCGCACCGCCTCTGACCGCGGATTGAAAGATGAAACGCCCATGACTGCGATTATCGACTGGTTCTACCAGGTTTTCGTCGAGCAATTCAGCTTCTGGATCGTTCTGGGATTCGTGGCCCAGGCAATGTTCATGATGCGGTTCGTGATCCAGTGGATCGCGTCTGAGCGGGTTGGCCGTTCGATCGTCCCGGTTGCCTTCTGGTTCTTTTCCGTGGCCGGCGGATCGCTGTTGCTCGTTTACGCGATCCAACGCCAAGACCCTGTGTTTATCGCAGGGCAGGGTCTTGGCCTGTTGATCTATTTCCGGAACTTGTGGCTAATCTTCCGCGAAAAACGGCAGGACCCGACAATTTAGCGCCGGTTCGAACATGTCGAAACCGATCAGGTACCGAAGCCGGGCAGCTTTCTCACTTCCCCACGCTGTCCGTTTGACACCGCTCACAAGAAGGCGACCTCAAGCGCGCGCTTGAGATCCTTGATGAGATCTTCGGGGTCTTCCAGGCCGATGTGGATCCGGGCCGATTTCACCGCCGGATCCGGTGTGGTGGTGGTTCTGATCCCTTTCAGCCGGACAGGGATCGCCAGGCTCTCGAACCCGCCCCAGGAGTATCCCAGGCCAAACAATTCGAGGGCATTGAAGAAGGCCGTCGACTGCGCGTCCGTGGTGCCTGCCATGAAATCAAAGCCGAACAAGCCGCTTGCGCCGCTGAAATCCCGTTTCCAAAGGGTGTAGCCGGGATCGCTCTCAAGGGCGGGATACCGAATGGCGGACACTTCCGGGCGCGTTTTCAACCAGTCGACGACCACAAGCGTGTTTTTCATGTGCCGCTCCAGCCGGACCGACAAGGTGCGCAATCCGCGCAGCGCCAGATAAACATCGTCCGGGGCGATGTGGGTGCCCATCGCCGACAAGGTCCGGTCAAGGGCCGGCCAGGCCCGCTCGCTTGCCGAAATGGTTCCCAGCATCACGTCCGAGTGGCCGACGATGTATTTTGTTCCGGCCTGGATGGACAGATCCACCCCAAGCGAGATCGGCTGGCAATAGAGCGGGCTGGCCCAAGTGTTGTCCATCAGAACCGTGGCGCCGATTGTCCGGGCCGCCGTGGTGATCGCGCGCACGTCCTGCATTTCGAATGTGAGAGACCCGGGAGCCTCGGTGAATATGGCCCGCGTGTTCGGTTTGAACTCGGCCCGGATGTCATCCGCAAGGGCGGGGTCGTAGTAAGTCGTTTCGATGCCGAAGTTCGGCAGGACAGTATCGGCGAAATGACGGGTCGGACCGTAGATCGTATCGGGCACCAAGAGATGATCGCCGGTTTTCAGACAGGACAGGCAGGCAAGGGCGATGGCATTAAGGCCGGAGGTCGCCAGCTTGGTCCCGGCCGCGCCCTCAAGCTCCGTCAATGCGGTCTCCAGCGCTTCGGTGGTGGGCGTTCCCCGCCGGGCATAGACATATTTCTGACCGCCGGACGTCATGGTTTCGATGTCGGGAAACAAGACGGTGGATGCGTGCACCACCGGCGGATTGACGAAACCGTGGAAGCCTGCCGGATCCCGGCCTGAATGGGCCAGAAGGGTATCCGGTTTTCTGATGTTCTTGTCCGGCTTGGTCGTCATTTTGTCCTTCTTTCTCGTTCGGGCGGGCTTGCGCGGACCCGGGAACGGACAGGCTGGGCGGAGCGCCCGGGAGGGGCAAACCTCGCAGGGTGGTTGGTATGTGCCAGACAAAAGCATTAACAATCAACCAAACGGCTGACAAACCGGTGGGCATGAAAAGCGGTGGGGAGATCAGGGCGGCCGGAATGACAAAGCGCCAATCATCCGTTTACAATCGCCCAGTCTTCCGAACTGCACCTTGATTGTCCAAAGTGGCGCCCGTCTCTTTTCAAGCTATTGATGCAAGCTGCTGGAATGACTTGGAAAGGTGTCTGCCAACCATTTGGGCAGGCCTGCATTGCAAATCACCATGTTCACCTTCTGTGCAAACCGGTTTTTCTCGGAATCGGACCAGCGTTACGGAAATATCCGTATTCGGCCGCGTCAACCTCTTGACCCGCCCCGCCAAATACCATCGTATAGGTCCATTGGGACGGGCAGGGGTGCCCGGAGGAATCGACCGTTTGATCCGGTCGAGCGCGTTACGGTTGCTGCCGCTCAAGTGTTTGCGGGGGTGCCGGTGCGGAGGGCATCAGTTCGTCCCGATGACACAAAAGTATGGGTAACAATACAAGGCTGCATATCCATGTCGAAAACAATCCTTCCGCTCGTTCTTGGCGCTGCCATGGGCGTCGCCGCGACCAGTGCATCGGCGACAACCCTTGAAGACGTCAAGGCCAAGGGCTTCGTCCAGTGCGGCGTGAGCCAGGGCCTGCCGGGCTTTTCCAACCCGGACGCACAGGGGAACTGGACCGGTATCGACGTCGACTACTGCCGTGCCGTTGCTGCTGCGATCTTTGATGATCCGTCCGCGGTAAACTTCACGCCGCTTTCGGCCAAGGAGCGCTTCACGGCTCTGCAGTCCGGCGAAGTCGACATTCTTTCCCGGAACACCACCTGGACCATGTCCCGTGACTCCCAGCTCGGCCTGAACTTTGCCGGGGTGAACTACTACGACGGTCAGGGCTTCATGGTCCGCAAGGATCTTGGCGTGACCTCGGCTCTGGAACTGTCGGGCGCCTCCGTGTGCACCAACACCGGCACCACCACCGAGCTCAACGTCGCCGACTATTTCCGCGCGAACAACATGCCGTACGAAATCGTCGCCTTTGAAAAGGCCGACGAAGTTGTCGCGGCATATGATGCCGGCCGTTGCGACGTCTACACCACGGACGCTTCCGGTCTGTACGCCCAGCGCCTCAAGCTGACCAACCCGGGCGACCACATGGTTCTGCCGGAAATCATTTCCAAGGAGCCGCTCGGACCGGTCGTGCGTCAGGGTGACGACGAATGGTTCAACATCGCAAAGTGGACCCTCAATGCGATGATCAACGCCGAAGAGCTCGGCGTGACCTCTGAAAACGTTGATGAAATGATGTCTTCCGACAACCCGTCCGTGAAGCGCCTGCTCGGCGTTGAAGGCGCGTTCGGAGAAGGCATCGGCCTGACCAACGACTTCGGGGCGCGCATTCTCAAGCACGTGGGCAACTACGGCGAGACCTTCGACGCCAATGTTGGTCCCGATACTCCGCTCGGTATCGCGCGCGGCATAAACGCGCTTTGGACGAAGGGCGGCATTCTCTACGCTCCGCCGGTCCGCTAAGCGCGTCGGTAGACCAACCGGGATGCTGGGCTTCGGCAGTTGGAAGACTGCCGAAGCCCTAACAACAAATCGGCCGTTCCGGGACCGAATGGATGAACCATCGGCACAGGCGGGCGGCTCACTAGAGGGCAGGCTGTTTCCACCGGCAGGGGAAGATCCGCGCAAGCGGACATCAAGACAGGAAACAGCCCTTGGTTGCAGCTATGACACGGCCAGACTTGGCCGGGCCCGGCGGCTGCACCGCAAATCGGGCGAGGGTTAATGGCAGTATTGGAGCAGGACACGGCGGCAACGCCGGCGCGTGCTTCGTTGATGAACGATCCTAAAATCCGCGGGATTTTCTACCAGGTACTTCTGGTGGCCTTCCTCGTGCTTTCAGGCTGGTTCATCGTCTCGAACACGATTGTAAACCTTGAACGGCAAAACATTGCCTCGGGTTTCGGATTTCTGGACAACACAGCAGGCTTCGGGATCATTCAGACCCTTGTGCCTTACGCGGAAACCTCAAGTTACGGGCAGGCTCTGTTCGCTGGCTTCTTGAACACGCTGCTGGTGGCCGTGGTCGGCATCGCATTGGCCACCGTCCTCGGCTTTGTGGCTGGGATAGCGCGGCTGTCTCCCAACTGGGTAATCTCCCAGATCGCATACTGGTATGTGGAGATCCTGCGCAACGTTCCCCTGCTGCTTCAGATCTTCTTCTGGTACTTCGCCGTTCTTCGCGCTGTCCCGGGCAAGCGCGACAAATGGTCTTTATTCGATACATTTCATCTCAACATCGGCGGACTGCGCGCTCCCAAACCCCTCTTTGAATCGGGCTCCGACATCGTTTTTTACGCGCTGTTGGCCGCAATCGCCGCAACCGTCTTCATCGCGCGGTGGGCCAGGAAACGCCAGGAAGCGACCGGTCAGCAGTTCCCCTCCTTGTTGACCGGCTTCGGACTCATCCTGGGGCTTCCACTCATCACCTTTTTCGTGATGGGCATGCCGATCGGCCTGGAGCATCCGGTGTTCAACGAAACAGGGCCGATGCTGCAACGCGGATTTCAACTGAATGTGGGGATCAACGTGATCCCGGAATTCCTGGCGCTCACGGTGGCTTTGGCGATCTACACCTCGGCATTCATTGCCGAGATTGTCCGTGCAGGGATCCAGGCCGTGAGCCACGGTCAAACAGAGGCGGCGCATGCCTTGGGATTGCGCCAGGGACCGACACTTCGGCTGGTGATCATTCCTCAGGCGATGCGGGTCATCATTCCGCCGCTGACCAGCCAGTATCTCAACCTGACGAAAAACTCGTCTCTGGCCGTCGCGATTGCCTTTCCGGACCTGGTGTCTGTCGGTGGGACGGTTCTGAACCAGACCGGGCAGGCGATCGAGGTGATCGCTGTCTGGATGATGGTTTACCTGTCACTCAGTCTGCTCACATCGATGTTCATGAACTGGTACAACCAGCGCATGGCGCTCGTGGAACGCTAAGGAGATCAAGACATGGCAAATGCTGATCTTGCCCACGTGCGCAGCGAGGAAGCGCCAACCCTGCCGGCTCCGGTCTCGACGACCGGGGCGATCGGCTGGATGCGCAAGAACCTCTTTTCGTCCGTTGGGAACACCATTCTTACCTTCATCGGCATCTGGCTGGCCTATTCGATCATTGCTCCGATCATCCAGTTTGCCTTCATAGACGCGGTCTGGACGGGCGACGACCGCCAGGCCTGTCTGGCGACCCAGGAGGGACAAACGGTCGGGGCCTGCTGGGCCTATGTCAAAGCCTATCTGCCGCAGTTCATCTATGGCCGTTATCCGCTCGAAGAACGCTGGCGGGTCGATGTCGTTTTTGTTCTGCTCGTCTTCACGATGGTGCCGCTTTTGATTCCCAGCCTCCCGCGCAAGGGATTGAACGCGATCCTGTTTCTCGTCGTGTTCCCGGTCGTCGCCTATTTCCTGCTGACCGGCCTGGTCATTGGCGACAACGTCATCCTGCCGATCGTCCAAACGGCCCAGTGGGGCGGCCTGCTTGTCACCCTGGTGATCGCGGTCACCGGGATCGTGGCTTCGCTTCCCCTGGGCATCGCCTTGGCTCTTGGGCGGCGGTCGCAAATGCCGATCGTCAAACTCGTGTCGATCATCTTCATCGAGTTTTGGCGGGGGGTGCCGCTCATCACGGTGCTGTTCATGGCATCGGTTGTGCTGCCGCTTTTCCTGCCCGATGGGGTGACCTTCGACAAGCTTCTGCGGGTGCTGATCGGGGTGACGCTGTTTGCCTCCGCCTATATGGCCGAGGTCGTGCGCGGTGGCTTGCAGGCGATCCCGAAGGGGCAGTACGAGGGGGCACAGGCGCTTGGACTGCGGTTCTGGCCGATGATGTATCTCATCATCCTGCCGCAGGCTCTGAAGATGGTGATCCCGGGAATCGTCAACACGTTCATTGGCCTGTTCAAGGACACCACACTGGTTCTGATCGTTGGAATGTTCGACCTTCTCGGTCAGATCCAGTCGTCCTTCTCGGATCCGAACTGGTCCACGCCGACACAGAGCTACACGGGGTATCTGTTCGCAACCGCGATCTTCTTCGTCTTCTGTTTCGGCATGTCGCGCTATTCCATCTTCATGGAACGCAAGCTGCATACCGGACACAAACGATAGCCGTCGGACGGCCTTGATCGAGGGGCGGCCCGCTGCTGGCGCGCCGCCCCCCACAAGACACAAGAATTCGGAGTTAAGACCCATGAGTGACAACGCTGTCCTTTCCGACGACTACACCCCAGACCGGTCGAAAATGACCGTCTCCGAAACGGATGTGGCGGTCGAAATCAAGAACATGAACAAATGGTACGGGGACTTCCACGTACTGCGGGATATCAATCTCAAGGTGATGCGGGGGGAGCGGATCGTGATTTGCGGTCCGTCCGGGTCCGGAAAGTCCACCATGATCCGCTGCATCAACCGGCTTGAAGAGCATCAGAAAGGGTCAATCGTCGTCGATGGCATCGAACTGACGGACGACCTGAAGAAGATCGACGAGATCCGCCGAGAAGTCGGCATGTGTTTCCAGCACTTCAACCTGTTTCCGCATCTGACGATCCTCGAGAATTGCACTCTGGCCCCGATTTGGGTCCGCAAGATGCCGAAGCGGGAGGCCGAAGAGGTCGCGATGCATTATCTGGAACGCGTCAAGATCCCGGAGCAGGCGCTCAAGTATCCGGGGCAATTGTCTGGTGGTCAGCAGCAGCGCGTCGCGATCGCCCGGTCCTTGTGCATGAACCCGAAAATCATGCTCTTCGATGAGCCGACTTCCGCGCTCGATCCGGAGATGATCAAGGAAGTGCTCGACGTGATGGTGGGCCTCGCGGAATCCGGGATGACCATGCTCTGTGTGACCCACGAAATGGGCTTTGCCCGTAAGGTCGCGAACCGGGTCATCTTCATGGATCAGGGGCAAATCGTGGAACAGAACGAGCCGGAGCCGTTCTTCACCAATCCGCAGCATGAGCGGACCAAACTGTTCCTCAGCCAGATCCTGCATCATTGACAAGCCGTCAAGTCCGGATCGCTTTTCGCGCGGGGCCTTCGGGTCCCGCGTTTTTTTGGTCACCAAACTTGCCGATGGGTTACTTGTTCCAATTGACGCTGGGTGTTTCCCGCTTCCAATAATAGGTCAAGGACGGCGGGAACGCCGGTCAATGGCTGAGGAGGAGACGCGCATGACCCACCAGCGGAAGCCTGAGGGCTTGACAGGATTGAGACGGGCGGCCGTTGCCGGTGTGATGGCTGTGTGCCTCGGGAGTACAGCACCCGCCCTGGCCCAGGATAGCGACGTGCCATTCGGTCTGATCGGAGTGTGGACCGTGCAGTCGTTCGACGGCACTCCGGCCCGGCCCGATGCGCCTATGTCCATCGAGTTCGAGGAGTCCGGCACGATCGCCGGGTCAGCCGGATGCAATACGCTTTTCGGTCCATTGCGCGACGAACGGGGCAGCATCCGGCTGGGGCCCCTGGCTGTGACGCGCAAGGCATGCCAACCCGACATCATGGAACTTGAAGCTGCGTTCCTGAAAGTGGTCGGCGCGGTGAAAGGGTATCGCCTTGAAGGAAACAATCAGCAACTCGTGCTGACCGATGGCGGTCAGACGGATCTGATTGTCCTGACCGCCGGCGGTTAGAAGCTCAAGCCGGCCCCGTCACGACATCGGTGTCGTCGCGCCCGCCCCATTCGCTCCAGGATCCATCGTAAAGCGTCAGGTTTTTTGCCCCGGCGATTTCAAGGGCGAGGGTGAGCGCGGCCGCCGTGACGCCGGAGCCGCAGGTTGTGGTCACCGGCTTGTTCAGATCGATCCCTGCAGCGGCCAGGAGTTGCCCAATCGTGTCCGCATCCTTGGCCGTTCCGTCGTCGTTCATCAGCTCGGAAAAGGGCAGGTTTCGCGCTCCCGGCATATGCCCGGACCGCATACCCTCCCGTGGCTCCTTTTCGTCCCCTGTAAACCGGCCAGCAGGGCGGGCATCAAGAATCTGGCCGGACCTATTGACGATCGTGTTCCGGACATCATTGAGATCGGCGAGCGCCATGTGATTGAGCCTGGCCGTGAAGTGCCGATCAGGACGAGCGGTCATCCGGCCGTCTTCCAAAGGCCGGTCTTCCGCCTTCCATTTGCGGATCCCGCCATCCAGAACGAAGACCTCACCGGCGCCCATCACCTTGAACATCCACCATACGCGCGGCGCGGAGAACAGGCCGATGCCATCATACACGACGATGCGCTGGCCGTCTCCGATCCCCATTTTCCGCATCTTTGAGGAAAATACATGTGGCGCGGGCAGCGTGTGCGGCAGCCCCGAGGCGGGGTCGCTCACGTCGTCGATATCGAACCGAACAGCACCGGGGATATGCCCCTCAAGGTATTCGGCTTCCGCGTCCCGTCCCATTTGCGGCAGATACCAGGATCCATCGACGACCACGAGGTCAGGGGAGGCGAGCCTTTCGGCGAGCCAGTCCGTGGAGACAAGCGGTGAAGCGGCGCTCATGGTGTATTCCTCCCGAAAAGGTTCTTTTGTTTGTGCCAATCCTCAATGGACAGGACCGGATACTCCTGGAAATGCACATGGGTATCGCCGGCCGGCAAATCGACCCAATCCGGTTTGCTTTCCAGCATGATGTGCACTGTTTCCGGCGTTTTGGGCAAGGGGGTGTCGATGGCCGAGGCCAATGGGTGAATCAGGTCCGGCCAGCGCGGATCCCACAGCCAAAGATGGCTGCCGCAGGTTCCGCAGAATGAGCGTTCTGCCGGGCTGACCCCGGTATCAAACTCGGCCTGGTAGATTTTCCGGACCCGATGGGGGTCGTGGACATCCAGTGTTGCGGCATCCGCCATCAGGTTGATGGCGTAGCCTCCGCCGCCGGTTGTCTTGCGGCAGACCGAGCAATAACACCGCATATAGGGGTAGGGGGTGTTGCTGTGCACCGAGAAGTGGATCGAACCGCAGTGGCAGCTGCCTTCAAGTATCATGACAGCCCCTCAATCGGTAAGCTGGATCCGGACCCGCCGGTTCTGCTTGCCTTTTTTCTCGGATTTTCCCAAGTCCAAAAGACCGATCTCCGCAGTGGAGGCGACATGGGTTCCCCCGCAAGGTTGCAAATCGGTGTCCAGGCCAATGCGGACCAACCGCACTTTTCCAGCGCCGCGCGGCGGGGCGACCGACATGGTCTTCACAAGGCCCGGATTGGCATCCAGTTCCGCGTCCGTGATCCATTCGCTGCTGACAGGATGGTCGGCCCGCACCAGCCCGTTGAGGGTGTCAAGAACGGCCTCCTTGTCGAGGGCATCATCGCCCATGTCGAAGTCCAGCCGGCCCTCCGGATCGCCGATCTGACCCCCGGTCACCGGATAGGGAAGTGCCACGGAGAGCAGATGGAGTGCTGTATGCATGCGCATTAGCCGGTACCGTCTCGGCCAGTCGATATGCGCCGTGATCCGGGCGCCCGGTACGGGCACTTCCTGCCCTTCTGCCGGAACGTGGATGATGGTGGCCTTGTCATCGTCATAGACTGTGGCTGCGATGGCGATCCGGCGGCCATCTTCAAGCTCCAGCTCGCCTGTATCACCGGGTTGCCCGCCACCGGCGGCATAAAACACGGTCCGGTCAAGAACGATGCCGCCGCGGTCGGTCACGGCCTCCACCTTGGCTTCGCAGGTGCGAAGGTAGGCATCTTCACGGAACAGAGGGGTCGTCGGCATGGGCGAACCTTGCGTTGGCGGACGGGTGATGAACGCCTTTCAGCGCTGGCGGGTACGGGTTAGCGCGCAAGAGACTGTGCCGCGAGCAGCTTGAGGGCGAAGGCACCCATGATCCCGGCAAAGGTCCAATCAAAGGCGCGCAAGACCCGAGGCGAGTTTCTGAGAAACCGGGCGATCGAAGCGGCCCCCGCAACCATAGCCAGGCAACAAGGAACGGCAAGGGCTATGAAGTAGGCTCCGAGAAACAACAATTTTTGCGCCGCGGCGGGGTCGGTTGCCGACACGAATTGCGGCAGAAAGGTCACGAAGAAGAGCACAATCTTGGGATTCAGGAGATTGATCGTAAGCCCTTTGGTCCAGACCGCGAGAAAGGACTCGGTCCTGCCGGTCTGCATATCCGGAGTGAAGGCCGAACCTTTGCGGACCGCCTGAACGGCGAGCCAAACCAGATAACCGGCCCCTCCGATCTTCAGGGCAAGAAAGGCGGTTTCCGACGCGGCCAGTAGAGCCGAGATTCCGAGCGCGGCCAGAAGGGAATGCACGACAATGCCGCAGGCCGCTCCGATCACAGCCGCCGCACCCGCCTTGCGCCCCTGGGTCAACGTTTTGCCGAGAAAGAGCGTCATGTCCGGTCCTGGCGTGATGATGAGGACAACAGCGGCCAGGGTGAACGCGAGCAGTGTTGGAAGGTCTGGAATGAAAGCCATGCGGTGCCCGTCGGTTTGGTTCCCGGTCAGAGTTGCCTAAAGGATCGGTGAAAGCAACTGGGCTCCTTGCGCCAGGACCCGGAAAGCATAGCTGCGATTTTCCAATTCGTGTGCTCCCGTGATCCGGGCCTGCCGGAAATCGGCGTCGAGCATGTCAGCAACCTTGGAGATCATTCGTTCGTGGGTGAACCAGAGTGTGATCTCGAAATTGATCCGGAAGGAGCGATTGTCGAAATTCACCGTTCCGACGGATGCAAGATCGTGATCCACGAGGGTTATCTTTTGGTGCAGGAACCCTGTTTTGTAACGGAAAACCTTCACGCCCCGCGCCACCATGGTGTCCGCGTGGGCATGGCTTGCCAGCCAAACAATCTTGTGATCCGGTTTTTCGGGTAACAGGATCCGGACATCCACCCCGCGCATGGCAGCCGCATAAAGAGCGGTCTGAATGTCGACGGAAGGCACGAAATAGGGGGTGGCGATCCAGAGACGGTGCCGCGCGCGGGCGGCCGCTTCGGCGAAGGCAATCGAGCATTCCTCGAGATCGTCAGCCGGACCAGTCGGCATCACCAGAACGGACTCGTCGCCAGGTTTCGGGATTTCACCGGATTGCGGCAACGTGATTTCCTCGCCATTGGCCCACAGCCAATCCTCGACAAACGAGATGGCGCAGGACAGGGCGGCCGGACCGGAAATCTTGGCATGGGTATCGCGCCAGTGCCCGAACCGCTTTGACAGACCGATATATTGATCTGCCACATTGTGTCCCCCAACCCATGCATGCTGGTAGTCGACGACCACGATTTTCCGGTGGTTGCGATAATTCAGACGCATCGGGCCAAGCAGGCGAAGATAGCGGTGCCGTTCATTGAACCCGCTGACCTTGATTCCCGCTCTCTTGAGCCGGTTCAGATAGGCATTGCCGATACCGCGGCTCCCGACGTCGTCGTAGAGGAAGTAGATCTGAACCCCGGCTTGCGCCCGTTCGATCAAGGCATTGGCCATCCTGTTGCCCAAACCGTCATCGGCCACGGTGAAAAACTGGAAGAAAATGGTCTTGCTCGCGCCGCGAATCCCGGCCTCGATCGATGCGAATGTGGCATCGCCGTCAATCAGCAGCTCGCAAGCGTGTCCGGCGAGAAACGGCATGCTGGCGATCCGCGACAGAACGGGCCAGTCGCGAGTTTCCTCCTGGTCCGCCAAACGCAACTCTTCGGCACGCCGCCTGCGTTCCTCCCGCCCCAGTCTGACCTGAACCTTGGTGTAGTCGGCAAAAGCCCGCCAACCAAAGATGAAGTAAAGCGGGACCGTCACGTAGGGGATGAAAAACAGCGACAGGAGCCATGCAATCGAGCCCTGTGCCGTCCGGCTGTTCATGATCTCGCGGATCGCACAGACAATCGCGGCGGCATAGACAAGGAACAACAATCCCGCGAGGAGCCCGAGATTGTTCGCAATAACCTCCAGCATCGTCGCGTCTCTCGCGACATCGGCAACGATTTGACGCGCCGGTCCAGGACCTGTCGGGTCGACAGCAGCTTTTGCCTCGTTGATCATCGGCCCCTGTCTCGCGGGTTCACACGTAGGGGGCTTTCAATGTCGTTTCCTTTTCGAGCCAGTCGGGGACCGGAAGGCTCTTCGATTTCAAGAAGACGGGATTGTAGAGCTTAGACTGGTAGCGCGTGCCATGGTCGCACAGGATGGTCACGATGGTGTGGCCGGGGCCTATTTCCTTGGCCAGTCGGCGTGCGCCCGCAAGGTTGATCGCCGAAGACCCGCCCAGAAGCAGCCCTTCAGTCTCCGCCAGGTCGTAGATGATGGGCAGTGCTTCGGTATCGGGGATCGACCAGGCGTGATCAACCTTGATATCTTCCACAATCGGCGTGCTGCGGCCAAGACCGATCCCCTCTGAGATCGATCCGCCTTCGGTTGCCTTTACCTCTCCGGTCGTGAAAAGGTTCGCCATTGCCGCTCCCATCGGATCGGCGCATCCAATGACGATGCCGGGCTTTTGTTCCCGCAGGTAAGTCGACACGCCGGCCAGTGTCCCGCCCGTGCCCACTGCGCAGATGAACGCATCGACCTTTCCATCGGTTTGTTTCAGGATTTCCGGGCCAGTCGTGAGATAGTGCGCCTTCCGGTTGTCCAGATTGTTCCACTGGTCCGCGAACAACACACCGTTCGGCTCTGTTTCAGCAAGTTGTTCTGCGAGGCGTTTGGCCACGTGCTGATAGTTGTTGGGGTCGCGGAAGGGCCGGACCGGCACTTCGACAAGTTCCGCGCCGCACAGTTTCAGCATTTCCTTTTTTTCCCGGCTCTGGGTCTCCGGAATGACGATTACGGTGCGATAGCCGCGCGCACTGGCCACCAGAGCAAGGCCAATACCCGTGTTGCCCGCGGTGCCCTCCACAATCAATCCCCCGGGTTTCAGGTCGCCGCGCGCTTCCGCTTCCAGAATCATCTGGCGTCCGGCGCGGTCCTTGACGGATTGGCCCGGGTTCATAAATTCTGCCTTGCCCAATATTTCGCAGCCGGTTTCCTCTGACAGCGCCGTGAGGCGGATCAAGGGCGTATTGCCAATGGCATCGACGACGGAATGATACGCGGACATGAGACGTTTCCCGATTTTTCTAAGTGTTGGGGCAGACGCTAGTCGGCCTCCCGCCGCCGATCAAGCCAAAGCGGCCGGGCTCGGGGATAAATCCATTGAAAGTCTGGGTTTGCCTATTCTTCCCAGGTTCTAGATCTCGTACAGATTTCCGAATAAAAAAGCGGAAACAAGATGATCCATGGATTTGAGTGTCACGTAAAGTGGACAAATTCAACGAACGCGCACCTTTACAGGCCGCGCGGACCTGAAGAGTAGAGAGATGCAACAGAACATTACCGGGCTGGACGAGCTGCTGGCTGGATACGCAGCCGGAACACTTGCTGCCCCCGCCCATGCGCTGGTCGGGGCTCATCTCGAACTGGCGGACCGGAACAGGAGTTATGTTGCGTCGATGGAAGCTCTCGCCGGCACCGGACTTGATGAAGTCGACCCTGTCGCGTTTTTGGACCGGGACGCCGCGCTGAAAGCAATCTTCGAGGGTGTGCATCCATCAGGCGACCCGATCGAGGTTGAGCGGTCTGCGGTGTCTTCCGATCTGCCGACCAGCCTGCTGTCGATCGCGAAGGGCCCCATCGCCGACTTACCTTGGAAAACCCTGCTTCCAGGGGTCAAGGAGTGCCGCTTCGGCGAGATCGATGGCTGCAATGTCAGCGCCATCTGGGTCAAGGGCGGGCGCGCCATGCCGTCTCACACGCACCACGGGACGGAATTGACGCTCGTTCTTCAGGGCGGTTTCAGCGATCTCAGTGGACACTATGTGCGCGGCGACATTGCCTTCGCCGATGACAGTGTCGACCACCGGCCGATCGCGGATGACGGTGAAGACTGCATTTGTTTCGCCGTCACAGAAGGGCGCTTGCAACTGACCGGTCTTGTCGGCCGGTTCATCGCGCCTTTTGTCCGGAACTGACATCAATCCAAACCTCCGTCGTGCGGCGTATAGTTAGTAACCCACAACGGAGGTTCTTTTGTCTTCATCATTGTATTGTGCGCAGCCCAGTGATGGTTGCGCATGGATTACCGGCGCCAGCACGGGCATCGGCCGTCAACTCGCCCTCGATCTCGCCCGTCTCGGGTGGAATGTCGCGGTGACCGCCCGTTCTCAGAACGCTCTCCAGGGCTTGGCCGATGAGGCCGCCAGTCTCCCGGGATCGATCCAAGTATTTGCCGGAGACGTTTCCGACGCCCAACTGATGTCCTCTCATGCAACGTCCATCGATCAAACCTGCGGACCGGTTGCGTTGCTGATTGCCAATGCGGGTGTCTACTATCCGCAGGACGGATTGAACGGGAAACTGGAAGAGTGGCACACCTCTTTTGACGTGAACCTGAAAGGCACGGTCAATGTGATGCTGCCGGTGATCGAGCGGATGAAAATCCGCCGCAAGGGTCAGATTGCCGTCGTGGCTTCGGTTGCCGGCTACAATGGCCTTCCCACATCGGCGGCCTACGGCGCGACCAAAGCCGGCCTGATCAATATGGCGGAAGCCCTGAAATTCGATCTCGATCTTGCCGGAATCCGGATCCAGGTGATCAACCCCGGTTTTGTCGACACGCCGGCAACGAAGTCGAACCCGTTTCCCATGCCCTTCCTGATGACGCCTGAAGAGGCTGTGAAAGAAATCATCAAGGGATTGCAGGACCCCAAGCGGTTCGAGATCGCCTTTCCCCGCCCCTTTGTCCGCCGGTTGAAACTGCTTAAGCTCGTTCCCTACCGCTTCTATTTTCCGCTCATGGCCAAAGCGACAGGTTGGTCGAAGAAGACTATGGCTGAATAGGATGGCCACCGGGTGGCCAGATCAGCGGGCGTTTTATCGGAACCGATCTCTCGCCCAAAGCTGATCGTTTCTTGTTGGGCCGCGCATCTTTAGGCGTGTCAAACTCAAAGCCCGATGTGCTTGGCGAAAATCACGGTCGTTTGAAGCTCAACAACCCCAAAAAAGTCAAAGATGACCGGGCAGTGTTGTGAACCGCCCGGTCTCTCATATGGCGTGTCAGCCTGCTTTCACATAGACCAGCTGACGTACGTCAATATTGCCGGCCCGGAAGCCGGCTTCACAATAGTGGAGATAAAACTCCCAAAGCCGCTTGAACCGTTCATCAAACCCGAGCGGACTGATCCGCGGCCAGGCGTCCCAAAACCGTTCGCGCCATTCTGCCAGGGTTCGGGCGTAGTCCTGACCGAAAATCCTCTGTCCCTTCAAATGCAGGCCGAGCGCTCTGCCCATGTCGACCAGTTTGCTCGGGGGAGGGAGCATCCCTCCGGGGAAGATGTGCCGCTGGATGAAATCCGTCCCGCGGCGGTAGTCCTCGAACATTTCATCCTGAATTGTGATGATCTGGAGACCGGCATGCCCGCCCGGCTTCAGACAGGTGGCCAGCTGTTTGAAATAGGTCGGCCAATAGCGTTCACCGACGGCTTCGAACATCTCGATCGAGGCGATCCGGTCATAGGTTCCCCGTTCATCGCGGTAATCCTGGAAGCAAATCTCGACCTTGTCGTTCAGACCCGCCTTGAATATGCGTTCGCGCGCGAAGTCGTGTTGCTCCCGTGAGATCGTCAGGGCTTTCACCTTCGCACCGACTTCCTTGCCGACGAATTCGGCGAAGCCACCCCAGCCACAGCCGATTTCCAGCACCGTATGATCCGGCCTGATATCCGTTTCGCGCACAAGGGCTGCATATTTCTGCGCCTGTGCCGCCTCCAGCGATTGGGTCCGGTCGTCATAAAGTGCGGATGAGTAGGTCATGCTCTCATCGAGCCATTCCCGGTAGAACGCGTTGCCAAGGTCGTAATGCGCGGAAATATTGCGCTTGGATCCCCGCTTGGTGTTGGTGTTCAGCCAGTGGCGGACGGACAATATGAACCGCATCACGGGCCGGCCCTGAATGGCTTCGAGTGTTGCCTCGCCATTGATACAGAACAGTTCAAGGAAGGATGTGACGTCCGGGGATGACCAGTACCCGGCCATATAGGCCTCGCCGACACCGACATCGCCGCTTTGCACCACCATCCGGACGAATTTCATGTCGTGGATGTCAAGTACCGCATCCGGGCCCGGCTCCTTGCCCCGGATCAAAAAGGTCTGGCCATCGGGCAAACTCACCTTGAGGGACCCGTATTGCAGGGAAAGCAGCAGGTTGAAGCCCAGGCGTGTCATGCGCGGTAGCCCGGCCAAGGCCGCTTTTGCATTGTCCCTGTTGAGAACGATGGGATCAGTCATGTCCAAAACCTCGTACGAGACGGTTGATCACCGACCGGTTGCAACCGGGCCGGATGTGTCCGTTCCCGATTTTCCAGCCAAACGCGATGCGGATTTCGGATGATATTTCAGCCGTTTGCGCCAAAGTTTAAAAGCCTCCCAATGAATGGCAGCCATAACCTTCACTGTTAAAAGCGGTATACGCAAGCAAAGGTGTAAGAGATTGCGGGTTGTGAAGGGGCGGTATTCGCCGGAAAACGTCGCCGACAGAAGCGGGCCGTCCTTGTCCGTTTCGAGGATCCGGACCCGCACTGACCGGCCTGGCGGCAGGAGCCGGAAATGATAGTGCTGGTCCATATCGATGAAGGGCGAAACGTAGAACTCCTTGGCCTGGTCCTGGCGCAAGCCGGCGTCGGTCATCTGGCCGGGCTCAACCGGGGCTACGTAGGTGTGTAAATCCCCGAAGGTGTTGCGGACCTCGTAGACGATTGCGATCAGCGTCCCGCTGCGGTCATAGGCGTAATACACGCTCAGCGGATTGAAGACGTATCCGAGGATCCTCGGATATGCCAGAAGCAGGATGCGGGCGGGCGAGGGCAGGCCGTGGGCATCGAGCAGACTTTCCACATGCTGGCGCAGGTCCGTGCCGTCCCTCGGGCCGTGGTCCCGGGCATTGAAGGCAACCATGTTCCACCGGCCGACCGAAAAGAGGCGGCTTGCGCGACCTGCCTCGCCAAGCCGGTCCAGATCGATCAGCAAGGTGAACACGTCATAGGTAAAGCGATGAACCTTCGGTTTCATGCGGTGATGCATGACCTGGCCCGAATAAAGGGCGGCCGCGGCTTCCGGCGGAGCCGCATTGTCGCGCAGACTGGTCGCCCCTTTTTTGATCATTCGGCCGCTTCCATCACAGGCTGAGCGGATGCATCCGCATCCCAAGGCAAGCGTGCCCCAAGTGCCCTTGCGACGGCAAGCCCCGACGCCATGCCGTCTTCGTGGAAGCCATGTCCCGCCCACGCGCCGCAATACCATGTGCGGTTCACGCCCTGGATCTCGCTCAGGCGCTTCTTTGCGGCCAAAGCGGCAGCGTCAAATTGCGGGTGATCGTAGGTGAAGCGCGCGAATGTCTTGTCCGGATGAGGCGCTTCAGCCGGATTGAGCGTGACGAAAATCGGCTTGGAACGGTCGATGTTCTGCAGGCGGTTCATCCAGTAACTCACCGTTATTTCGCGGTCGCCCTGCCGGCTATCTGCCATGAAATTCCACGAAGACCAGACCTTATTGCGTTTCGGCATCAAGGCCTCGTCCCGGTGAAGATAGACATCGTTGGGCCGGTACCGCATGGCTGACAAGAGCGCCCGCTCAGTGGCGGACGCATCGTCGCCCAGCATCGCGAGCGACTGGTCGGTATGGCTGGCGAGGATCACTTGATCATAGGTCTCGGTTGAGCCGGAACTGTCGGTCACGGTCACATGGTCGGAGCTGCGCTCGATGCGGATAACCTGCGCCCCAAGCCGCACCCGGTCCATGATTGGTTCGAGCAGTTTGGCGACATAATTGCGGCTGCCCCCGGAAATTGTCCGCCAGATCGGCCGCTCCGATGATGGATGGATCAACCGATGGTTTTCAAAAAAGGAAATGAAGCTTTCGGCCGGATAGTCCTTCATTTCCTCGCGGGGCGTCGACCATATCGCGCCGCCCATGGCGAGCAGGTAACGGTCCGAAAAGGCTGTAGAGTAGCGGTTTTGGGTCAGATAGTCGCCAAGGGAAACCCCCTTGAGCGCGCCTGCCGCAAGATCGATCGCTGCCTGTTTGTTGAAGCGGAAAATTTCCCGGAGCATCATCAGGAACCGGGGGGAAAACAGGTTCCGCTTCTGCGCGAAGACCGAGGCGAGAGAATCGCCGCCCCATTCCAGCTGTCCACCATTGGCCGAGAACGCAAAACTCATGTCGCTGTCTTCGGTCTTGACCCCGAGGTGATCGAGCATTGCCGTGAAATTCGGGTAGTTGAGGGTGTTGTAGACGATGAACCCTGTGTCGACGCTGATCGGCGTACCATCATAATCGATATCGACTGTCGCGCTGTGCCCGCCCGGCCGAAGTCTTTTTTCGTAGAGTGTCACTTCGTTGGTCTTGCTCAGAGCCCAAGCTGCGCTGTTTCCGGAAATCCCGGCGCCGATCACGGCAATCCGCATGGCCAATCCTTTGTGCTGTTTTCCCAATGGCAGGAGCCGTAGGCCGGCTGGAGGCGCGAACCTTTGACTGTGTCGCTACCTTACGCGATTTTCGCGAGCGCAGATCAGCTAAAAGCAGACGGAATGCTTGATATTAATGAAAAAATCAGTCCGCGCTCAGCGGACTGCGATTATGTAGCAACCACGGCAATGGTCAGGCGTGTAGCGTGTCGACGATCCAGTTCCAGGCGACTTGAGCGCTGACGGCCGCTGCATGCACCAAACCGAGCAGCGATGCCCAAACCGCGTCGCCGAATTCCGCAAGCCGCAAGAGCCCCGATTTCTCGGTGTCTGGCCCCAGACTGTGTTCCGTAACCTCAATGAATTCGACCGATGTTCCGGCCGTGCTTTCCTCAACAACACGCCGTGTCACAACCGTCTCCCCCTCGGTCAGCAGGCGGGATTCATCGGTTTTTGCCACGGTCAGCGCCGGATCGATGGCATGCACGACGACGGCCCGCCCATCCGGGAGCAGGTGCGTCTCATTGTTGTTGACTTCAGAGCTGTAAATCACCTCGCCATAGGTATCGATCAATTCGACCCAGATTGTCCTGCGGCCTTCGATCTCCACCTCGCCGACCCAAATAGTGAGATCGCTTTCCAAAGGATCCGCTTGAGCCAGGCTCGCGGAAGCCACAGTTACGGCAAGATCGTCATCCGGCAGGTTGAACGTTTCCTGCGGGATGGGTGCGGCAGCGGCTCCGGCTACAAATCCGGCAGCAACCGCAGCGCACACTGCGGTTTTAAAAGTCCGGTACATCATGCGCCTCCCAAGGCCATAAGTGAACCAAGGACCGCGTATCACGAACGGGATGGGGCTCTATCCGGCCCGTTTCCGGTCGATCGATTGCCACGGTACTGCCACTATTGCACCACATTTGAGGAAATTGGTGTAATTCGAATCACAAATTCCCGTGATTTCCGCAACTAATTGGTAAGTAAACGCAGCCCCCACCGTTGATTTTCCGGAGTTTATTCGCGATCCGCCTGAATTGACCGTGGTAAAAGCGCTTAGGAATTCGTGAGACTTTTTTCTGAACCGTGCCGAGATGTAAACAAGACAGGTGATTTGCGGTCCCGGCCTGCCGCGGCTTGGGACGGCCCCTATGGCTCAAGCCCGGAACCGGATATCCGCGACGGCGATATCCACCGTGAAGGCGCGCCCGATCGCAACAATCCCCAGCCGGCGGAGCCGCGACCGGTCGAGTGGGGCATCGATCCGGTGCGCTTCGAATGCGGAGAAGGGCAGCCAGACGGTTTTCCAGTCCGGATCGGCAACAAATGTCGCTCGGTAGGATTGCCATGGCCGGCAAACGTCCGCGGTCCGCAAGTGGCAATTATAAGGCTCGCCATTTCCGAGCACGTCGATTTCCACTCCGGTCCAGGTACATGCATCGAAAGTGCCGGATCCCGGGACCAAATCCAAAGCCGTCTGGAGAAATCCGCCATTGTTCTCAAGCGAGACCTCCCCCTGAAGGCGCCAGCATTCCCGTCCCCGGACGATCCCGCGAGTGAGCGTGCCGGATGACATCCCGCCCATGACGCCGTCCTCCACCAGTTCCCATGGCGTTCCGATCGATGCTGTTGGGTGCTGGTGATCCAGCGCGTCGACAACGTAGTCATCATCAGGCATGGTCAGGTTCCATTGGCAGGTGGCGGTGGGAGTCTCGTTTCCGTCGTTCGAACGGGGAAGCCCGCATTTTTGGCTGATTCGGTCAAGATTCACTTTCCAGTAAGAAAGTTGGGGTTTATGAAACGGTAGGTGGCCTTGCGGGGGCAGGTTGCTTTTGAGGAATAGTTTTGCCGTCACGACAGGTATACGCAGGTGGGTGTCACCTGTGACGGGTCCGGTCGGGTGGCGTTTGTGATATGTGCGAGCAGGGGCCGCTATCGCGCAAATAGCAAATGGCGGGATGCAGGGGAACGGCGTGAGCGCAATCCGAAAAGTATCGTCCGGGTCGGTTGTCACAACTGGCTTGTCCTTGAAAGTTCCCATCCTGATCGGGTTGTCTGCCGCGTTTCTGGCCGGATGCAGCGCCACTCCTGAACCGACACAGAAAGCCAAATTCAGCCCCGAAAAATACGGTGTGAAAGGAAGCCCCCGCATGGTGGCGGCCGGTGAGCCGGTGCCAAAAGGCGGTGGCCGCTATGTGGTTGGAAAGCCCTACAAGATCGCCGGCCGGTGGTACCATCCGAAACACGACCCTGATTACACCTCGGTCGGTCTGGCCTCTTGGTACGGGCCGACATTCCACGGCCGCAAGACGGCCAATGGCGAAATTTTTGACCGGAACGCTCTGACTGCGGCCCACACGACGATGCCGCTGCCGTCCTATGCCCGGGTCACCAATCTTGAAAATGGCCGGTCGATGATCGTGCGCGTGAACGATCGCGGCCCTTTCCACGGCAACCGCACGATCGACCTGTCCGAGCGTGTGGCGACCATGTTGGATACGAAGTCGCAGGGGCTTGCCAAGGTTAAGGTGGAATATGTCGGCCGGGCGCGCCTGGATGGCGAAGACGAAACATACCTCTTGGCCTCCTATACGGGTCCCGGCGCTGTTACACCCGGTGGGACCATGCCCGGCACACAACTGGCCCAGGTTCCCCCGCAACTGCTTCTGGGCGGCGGCATTCCCAGCCCGCGGCCCTATCCGGCTTTGACCGCTGTGGCGTCCGGCCCAGCGGCCGCATCCAGTTACCAGGTTGCCTTCGATCCCGCGATCGCTTTCGAAGCGTCCCAGCAGCCCGTGCGCCTCGCGTCGGCCGGCAGCACTGGCGTTCCGATTGCGCCGGCAGCTTTCAATGAGCCATCCGCTCCGGCGGCCAATTCGCTTGGTGTCTTGCGCGTTCCGGCAGCGGGGACGCCGATGGATCCCTCGGCCCTGTCGTCCTATTCCCCGGCCGACCGTATCGGGGCGGCTCACGCAGCCTTCGAAGCCGTTGGAACCGGCGGATTGTCGATGGCGGAACTGACGAAGCTTCACGGCCAGCGCTAATATCGCGATTTGTCGCGTGAAGGTGCCGCGTGGCTGAACAGAGCATCCGGGCCGCACAATGAGTCTGTTCCTATTTCTTTCAATCGCGCAAAGGATGAGATTCTCAGCCTTTTGCCTCGGCTTGGCTATCGTGTGCGGCGTGGGGAGTGGCCACGCGGACACTCTCTCATCCAGCGCCCCCATTGCCTATTTGAGCGAGGTCGAAACCAACACGGTTCTTTTCTCAAAGAGCCCGGTCACCCCGTTTCAGCCCGGTGCGCTGGCAAAGATCATGACGGCGGCCAGTGTTTTTCGTGCGCTGGAAAGCGGGACAGTCCAGGAGACGACGCTGTGCCCGGTCAGTGTGCATGCCTGGCGGACCGGGGGAGCGCCGGCGGGCGGCGCCACGATGTTCGCCGAATTGAATTCAAACATTGCCATCTCGGACCTTTTGCAGGGTCTGCTGATCCAGCAGGCCAACGACGCGGCGATTGTTCTGGCCGAATGCCTGGATGGTGATGAAGCGGCCTTTGCACGGCGCATGAACGAGGACGCCGAGGACATCGGGCTGGAGAACAGCCTTTTCGCGAATCCGACCGGATATGCCGCGCAGGAGGCCCAGACCACCGCGTCGGACCTCGCCCGTCTGGCCCGCTATATTCTGGAAACATTCCCGGACCGGTACACGCTTTTCTCGTCTCCCGAATTTACCTGGAACGGCATTTTTCAACGGAACCGGAACCCCTTGATCGGCGAAATCCGGGGCCTGGACGGTTTTGGCGCCGGGCGCTCGGACACGGATGGCTATGCCGCCGTTGCCTCTATCGAAAGGGATGGCCGGCGCATCATTGCGGTTGTCGCCAATCTTCCATCTGAATCGGCCCGCGAGAAGGCACTTGATGACCTTGTCGACGGCGCATGGGAGTATTTCGGCGTCCGGACGCTGTTCGACCGGGGCGATACTGTTGCGATGGCAAGGGTTTTCGGGGGAACAGCGGGGGAAGTCCCGCTGGTGGCATCCGGCCCCATCGAGGTGCTTTTGCCGCGCGGCGAAACATTGGGCTACCGGCTGCGGGTCACCTATGACGGCCCGTTGACGGCGCCGGTGACGCCGGGCCTGCGCGCCGGGGAATTGTTGGTTCTCGGCGAGACCGGGATTGTCTACCGTGCCCCGCTCGAAACCGGGGGACCCGCCATCGAAAAGGGCACGCTGGTGACCCGCGCGCTGGATGGACTGGTTGAGTTGCTGTTCGGCTGGATTTAAACAGGACGCCGGCGACGAACGGGCCGCCAGGGGAGCCGCAAGGCGGATGGGACACGCGTGACCGGACAATTCATCACTTTCGAGGGCGGCGAGGGTGCCGGCAAAACGACCCAGATCTCGCGCCTGAAGGCACGGCTTGAGGGCCTTGGTCTGGCCGTGAGGGTGACCCGGGAACCGGGCGGTTCCGAAGGCGCAGAGAAAATCCGGTCCGTGCTGCTGAGCGGTGCCGCCAAAGGGTTGGGCGCCCGGGGGGAGGCCATCTTGTTCGCCGCCGCCCGGGCCGATCATGTGGACCGCCTGATCAAGCCGGCCCTGGCCGAGGGAACCTGGGTCCTGTGTGATCGTTTCGCTGATTCCACGCGGGTCTATCAGGGCGAGGCCGGCGTGTCCGCGGATGCCTTGGCCATGCTGGAGGCCGTTGCCGTCGATGGGTGCCGTCCGGATCTGACAATCCTGATCGACGTGCCCGCCGAACTCGGACTGTCCCGGGTTTCGCGGCGCGCCGAGACGGGGGCCGGGGAGGCCCCGGATCGTTTCGAACAGGACGACCTGACGATCCATCAACGCCGCCGGCAGCGATTTCTGGATCTGGCGGCACAGGAACCGGGACGGTTTCTGATCGTCGACGGCGCATGCGACCCTTCCGATGTCGAGATGCGGATCTGGGTTGGGGTCTATGCCCATTTCCGTGATCTGTTGCGTCCTCTGGCGGATGCCGGCGCGCCAACCTCTGACACTCCTCGGCCAGAAACGGAAGCAGGCGATGGCACGGCGATCTGAACCTGTCGACACCCCCGAGGTGGATGCGCTTGCGGGCCTTGCGCTGCCCCGGGAGCAAGAAGTCCTGATCGGCCATGAGGATCCGGAGCGCAAACTGCTGGACGCTTACCGCTCCCAGCGGCTCCATCACGCGCTTCTTTTGGGCGGGCCGAAGGGCATCGGGAAAGCGACACTGGCCTTCCGGTTCGCCCGGTTCATGCTGGCCCACCCGGACCGGTTTGGCCGGGAGGTCGCGGCGGCCCGGGACCTGTCGATACCGGACGATCACCGGATTGCCCGGCAGGTCGCGGGCGGGGGGCATCCCAATCTTTTGCACCTGCGCCGGCCCTGGGATGAAAAGCGCAAGCGGTTCAAGTCCGAGCTTCCTGTCGACGAGGTGCGGCGCACCGTTGCCTTTTTCGGGAGCACGGCTTCGGCGGAGTCCTGGCGCGTATGTATCGTGGATGCGGCCGATGACATGAACTCCAGCTCGGCCAACGCGCTCTTGAAGATCCTGGAGGAACCGCCGGAACGTTGTCTGTTTCTGGTCTTGTCGCACACACCGGGACGGATTCTTCCCACCATCCGGTCGCGGTGCCGCCGCCTCGACCTTGCTCCATTGCCGGAACCAGACCTGGCGCATGGATTGGAAACGCTCGCCGGAGACTGGATCTCCGATCCGGCCGATCTGTCGGATGCGACACGGTTTGCCGAAGGCAGTTTGCGGTCCGCTCTGCTGCTGTTGTCCGGGGACGGTCTGACCATCGCCCGCGGCCTTGGGCCTTTGATCGAAGCCCCGTCCCGTCCTGATCCGGCCGCGCTCCATGGCCTGGCGGATCTGGTTGCGGCACGGGGGCAAACCGACAACTGGGAGAGTTTTCAGCACGTCACACGCCGGTTTCTTCACGACTGGCTTCGCGCGACAGCGCGGCACGCGCCGCATGACAAGCGCACCATGAATGCGATTTCCCACCTCTGGGACCGGTTCCAGAAGACTGTGGCCGATACCGACGCGCTCAACCTTGACAGAAAGCAGGTGGTGCTCGATTTGGTGTTGGGCGCCGGAGCTTTGCGGCGTTCCGAATTCGCATAACCGATCCGGGGTTTCATGTTAGTCGACAGCCACTGCCATCTCGATTTTCCTGATTTTGACGGGGAACACGTAGCGCTGATTCAGCGGGCAAGGGAGGCCGGGGTCGGACTGATGGTCACCATCTGCACCCGCGTGCGGAAATTCCCGCAGGTGCTTGCCGTTGCCGAGGCGCACCCGCAGGTCTTTTGCTCGGTCGGAACCCATCCGCACAATGCGGGCGAAGAGGCCGGGATCCCGGCGCGGGACATAGCTGCCTTGACCGAGCATCCGAAAGTCGTGGCCGTGGGGGAGGCGGGGCTCGACTATTTTTATGACAAATCGCCTCGGGAAGACCAGAAATCCGGGCTCCGCACCCATATCGCCGTCGCCCGGGAAACGGGATTGCCGCTGGTGATCCATGCCCGGGACGCCGACGAGGATATGGAGGCGATCCTGCGCGAAGAGATGCGCAATGGCGCATTTCCCGCCTTGCTTCATTGTTTTTCGTCCGGGCGCGGTTTGGCGTTGGCCGGGATCGACCTTGGCCTTTACGTTTCGTTCTCTGGAATCCTCACCTTCAAGCGCTCCGAGGAGCTGCGCGGGATCGCAAGGGACCTGCCTGCCGATCGCCTGCTCGTTGAGACCGACGCGCCTTATCTCGCGCCGCAGCCGCGCCGGGGAAAGCGGAACGAACCGGCCTATACGGCGATGACCGCGGCCGTTCTCGCGGAAACGCGCGGCGTCGATTTCCATCAAATCTGCGCGCAGACAACCGAGAATTTCTTTCGTCTTTTCAAAAAGGTACCGAAGACTGCTCTAGCGGCATCCGAGGCGCTTACATGAACGCTGCGCTGACCGTTACGATTTTAGGATGCGGATCATCGGGCGGGGTCCCGCGGATCGGCAACGATTGGGGGCAATGCGATCCCCGGGAGCCCCGGAACCGGCGCTTGCGCTGTTCGATTCTCGTCGAGCGGGCCTCCGCGGCCGGGAAAACCCGTGTCCTCGTGGACACCGGGCCCGATCTTCGCGAACAGATGCTGCGGGCGGAGATTTCCGAACTCGACGGTGTCCTTTACACCCACTCCCATGCCGACCACTTGCACGGGATCGACGACCTGCGGGTCTTCACGATCCGGAATCGCAAGAGGATGCCGGTCTATATGGACCGGCCAACCTATGATCGCGCCGCCACGGCCTTCGGCTACTGTTTTGCCTCGCCGCCCGGCTCGGCTTATCCGCCGATTTTGGACTTTCACGGCCTTCACGCGGGACAGGCGGTGGCGGTCAGCGGCGAGGGGGGCGAAATACCCGCCTTGCCGGTGGAAGTGGAGCACGGCGATATCAATGCTCTGGGCTTCCGGTTCGGGGACCTCGGATATCTTCCCGACGTTTCGGATATTCCAGACGATGCCGTGCCGCATTTCCAGGGGCTGCAGACTCTCATCATCGATGCTTTGCGCCATCGGCCGCACCCGAGCCATTTCTGTCTGGACGATGCCTTGTCCTGGATTGAACGCCTTGCGCCGGCCCGCGCCATCTTGACCAACATGCACAATGACATGGATTACGCGACCTTGTGCACCGGGCTTCCGCCCCATGTCACCCCAGCCTTCGATGGCATGCAGGTGCGCGCAGATTGCCATGACTTGGCACAGGCGCCCGGGCGGCACGGCCTTTGCCTTTGACCTTCACCGGTTTGGGTTGAAAACGGTTTGCTTCGAGGTGTCCAGGTCGAATGACGGGCGCAGCACCGCACGAAGGCGCCCGCTTTGCGAACCACTCCGCCCAGCGGATGAACAGCGCGAACCACAAGAAGAGACGGCATGGAAACGAGGATCCGGCAAAAACTGTTGAACGCGGGCTTTCATTATCTGAACCGGTACGGGTCCTCGGTGGAGAATTTGCGTTCGGTTCTTTGGCGCAAGGCCCGGCGGTGGGCGCGGCAGGGAAAGCTTCCCGATCAAGGGCCAGCACATGATCCGGCGGATGAGCGCCCGGATGGGGCCGTGGCGGCACGCTTGCGCGAGGATGTGGACGCGGTGGTGACGAGATGCATTGAACTCGGTCTTGTCGACGACGAGAAATATGCCCAGTCCAAGGCATTCGGCCTGCGCCAGCGCGGCGGGTCCGCGCGCAGGATCCGCGCGGCGCTGGCGAACAAGGGCGTCGATCCGGATCTGGCCGAGACAGTCATCGCCGATACGCCGGACACCGAGACAGACGCCGCGAGAACCTTTGCCCGCAGACGCCGTCTGGGCCCATGGCGGCCGGACGCGCAACGGGCGGAAAAACGGGACCGGGATGTCGCGGCGTTGTGCCGGGCCGGTTTTCAGGTGTCGCTTGCCATCTCGGTGATTGATTCAAGGACCGGGGATGAAATCGAGGACGGCCGGTAAGCGGACCGGTCAATGGACCCGGGCACCGGCCCGGCAGCTGATCACGCCATATATAAAAGTTCCATAATATATATTATGCGAAATATGTTTTTGCACTTCGGGCGAAAGCCCTCTTATGGCCGGCGCTATTCAAAATGCCGCCGCTACTCCTTTGACCCTTTGGTGCCACTTCACGGCCCCTTCAGCCTGCTTGCCCTCCAGGCTGCCGGCTCCCACGCCCCAGCCGTTCCAGACATCGGTTAAAAAATTGAATTCTGGGAATTCCCCATCCGTGCCGCGGAAGGCAATCACGGCCGTGCCGCCGACCTGATAGGCGGTGGCGGAAAAGCCGTAGTTTTGGGAATCTGAAGGATCGCTCCTATCGGTTATTGTATACGGCGGATTTGGAACGTTCATGGAAGGACTGTCGCCGCGGTTATAGTCGTCCATCGAAAGAAGGGCGTAGTCCAAATCTTCGGGCCTGAGTGCCATCGTCAAATCCTTTCAAAGTAGAATTGCGGAACAAAAGGACGCTGCGAGCCGTCCGCGTCCTCGATCATCACTGAATAAGAAGGAGGAGGGTCTTTTGCGAGCCAGGGAAGACGCGTCCGGAGCCCGGTTGTCAGCGGTGCGCCTGTGAACGTGACGCTGGCGTTGATGAAGCGGACACCGGCCCCAAAGGCCGCCGCCAGATGCTCTGGCCGCACTACGTGCACCGAAGACTGATCGTTCTCATCGTCAAACCGGACCATCACAGGCAATTGGTCCGCTGTGAGCGGACATGAGCCGTCGAGCCGCTTGAATCGCCGTACATAGACCGCGAAATTCGGCTGTTCCCGCTTGATGCCGCAGGCCTGGTCCACGAGATAGCCATAGTCGCCCTCGCACTGTCCCCACTCGGTCGTTCCGGTGCAGTAGCGGGTCATGGCCACGAACAGCGTGCCGCGCCCGGGCAGGTCCAGCGCCAGCGCCTGGCCCCGGACGTTGCGGCCCGAGCCCCCTCCATCCGGAAATAAATCAAACGGGAACGCGGAGATCGTCATCTCCTGCACGACGCTGCCGGTGACGGGCGCACCGTCCACCTCCAGCGTCACGTCCAGCCGGTAGCGCACATGGGCGGTCGGCGCGAACCAAGACCAGAGAGCCCAGGCGGTAACACCGAACACAATCAGGTAGAGCAACACAGGCACGATGCGCCGTTTGAAGAAGCTGGTTGCCGGCATGGTCATTCAATTCCCTGCTTCTTGCGACCGGACCTGTTTTCCATCTGCCGATAACCAGGCACGGTGATCGAAAAGATGCCGCTGATTATTCCAAACGATCGGCGCGCAGCTTGTCCATAGGCCTTGGACGGGTGCGTTATCTCTTTAATCTTCGCGCGGCGGTCGTATTGGTCGACCCGCCTAAAAACGCGCGGGGATCTAGTCGCTCAAACTGCCCTTCCCCCGCAGTTTCTTGGTTTCCCCGCGTTTTTTCTTGGTGTCCAGCCGGCGCCGTTTCGAGCCGAGGGTCGGCCGGGTGGCCTTGCGCGGCTTGGGACGGTCCGTGGCGCGGGCCAGCAATTCAACCAGCCGGTTGATGGCATCCTCCCGGTTCCGTTCCCGTGTGCGGAAGCGGTCGGCCTGGATCACGATTTCACCGCCCAGCGTGAGCCGGCTGCCCGCGAGACGGGCCGCCCGGGCCTTCACGTCAGCGGGCAGCGTCGCGTTGTTTTCCAGATCGAAGCGCAGTTGAACGGCGGTCGATACTTTGTTGACATTCTGCCCTCCCGGGCCGGAGGCCCGGATAAAGTCCTCCCGCAGATCGGCGGACGAGATATGAAACCGGTCCGTGATCGCAATTCGCGTCCGGCCGCCGCCTTGGGTGTCTTCCGGGCCCATCAGGCCACCTTCGCCGCTTGCGGCATTTGCAGCCCGAGGCCGGCAAGAATCAGATCCGTCACGGTCTTCTCCGTCTCGGCGAAAAAATCGGGGTCGGACAGGTCGGTCCCGGTGATCGCGCGGACCTGCGGCGCGAAATCGGCGTAGTGCTGGGTGGTGGCCCAGATTGTGAAAATCAGATGGACCGGATTGACCGGCCGGATCTTTCCCGCCTTGATCCAGCTTTCGATCACGTCGCATTTGTCGGCCACGAGGGCCTTCAGATCCGTTTCGAGCACCCGTCCCAGCCTGGGCGCGCCGCGCATGATCTCGTTGGCGAAGAGCCGCGAGGCTTGCGGGTGGCGGGCGGAGATTGTCAGCTTGGACCCGATATAGGCCCTCAGTTCCTGGGCCGGATCGCCCAGCGGATCCAGCGTGCGAAGCGGCGCCAGCCAGTCATCGAGGATGCGGCCAAGAACCGATTCATACATGGCCGCCTTGGAGGGAAAATAATAAAGCAGGTTGGATTTGGACATGCCGGCCGCGGTCGCGATGCGCTCCACTGTTGCGCCCGAGTAGCCCACTTTCGAAAACTCCTGCAGCGCCGCCTCGAGAATCAGGGCCCGGTTCTTTTCCTGGATCCGGCTCAACGAGCCTTGCGCGATCTGTGTTTTTTTCTTCAAGGGCCCGCCCTTCCCGCGTTGCGCCGCCAGGTGTTTCACCCTCCGATCCTGACACGGAACGGGACGGCGGGGCAAATGCCCGAAAACAAATCAGGGTGTGATAACAAAAGCATCACGCGAACCGAATTCGGTTCTTGACCGCCATTGTCAGTCTTCATAACCTCATTTTGACCGTTTGGTCAGGTTTTGCCAAGAATTCCTCAAAGGCGCAGGCCCGATCAAGCCCAAGAACAAGACGACCGGCGCCCGCCGGCATGGCGTCCAAAGGCGCCGATCCAGAGAATAAACAGGCTCTCGCGCAAAAAGCCTCTACAAAAAAGGCTGCCGATGGTGCGACAGTGGGAACAGCTCGGGTGGGTGATCCGCCGTTGACCGCAAGGCGCGGTTTTCCGGCCCCTCCCGGTTGAGAAAATGAAAGACAACCGGCGGCAGCAGCCCTGGCCCGCCGTGAGGAGGACGCATGTCGACAACGGCATCCGCCGCGCAAGCGGTGACCAACAATCTCGAAGCCTTTTGGATGCCGTTCACGGCGAACCGGCAATTCAAGCAGAACCCGCGCATGTTCGTCGGCGCGAAGGACATGCATTACACCACGGCCGATGGGCGGCAGGTGCTGGATGGAACCGCCGGCCTGTGGTGCTGCAACGCCGGGCACGGACGGCCGAGGATCGTCGAGGCGGTGCAGAAACAGGTCGCCGAGATGGATTACGCGCCCGCGTTTCAGATGGGCCATCCCAAAGCGTTCGAGCTTGCGGCGCGGTTGTCCGCGCTGATGCCCTCCCCGCTGGACCATGTGTTCTTCACCGGTTCGGGATCGGAAAGCGTCGATACCGCGCTGAAAATCGCGCTCGCCTACCAGCGCACCATCGGTCAGGGCACGCGCACGCGCCTGATCGGCCGGGAGCGCGGCTATCACGGTGTCGGGTTCGGCGGTATCTCCGTTGGGGGGATCGTCAACAACCGCAAGCATTTCGGCAGCCTTCTGACCGGCGTCGACCATATGCGCCACACGCACGACCCGTCCCGCAATGCGTTTTCCAGGGGCATGCCGGAAAGCGGTGCGGAATATGCGGAGGATCTGATCCGGATCGCGCAATTGCATGACCCGTCCACGATCGCCGCGGTGATCGTCGAGCCCGTCGCCGGCTCGACCGGCGTTCTCATCCCGCCCAAGCACTACCTGCAGCGGTTACGCCAGATCTGCGACGAGCATGGCATCTTGTTGATCTTCGATGAGGTCATCACGGGGTTTGGCCGGCTGGGAACGCCGTTCGCGGTCGATTATTTCGACGTCAAACCGGATCTTGTAACCACGGCGAAGGGCTTGACCAGCGGTGTGGTACCGATGGGAGCGGTGTTCTGCACCAAGACCATTTACGACGCGTTCATGCATGGTCCCGAACACGTGATCGAGTTGTTCCACGGCTACACCTATTCCGCCCACCCGGTCGCCTGCGCGGCGGCTCTTGGTACGCTTGACACCTACGAGGAAGAAGGGCTCCTGACACGCGCCGCCGGGCTGGCCCAGTACTGGGAGGACGGCCTTCATTCCCTGAAGGACTGTCCGCATGTGATCGACATCCGCAATCTCGGCCTGATCGGGGCGGTGGAGCTCGAGCCGATCGCGGGCGAACCGACGAAGCGCGCCTTTTCCGCCTTCTTGAAAGCCTATGAGGACGGGATCCTCATTCGCACCACTGGCGACATCATCGCGCTGTCGCCGCCGTTGATCATTTCCAAGGACCAGATCGACGAGCTGTTCGGCAAACTGCGCAAGGTGCTGATGAACACGCATTGACCCGGCACCTCCGGGAAGGGGACGTGGCTCCCCTTCCCCACCCGAAACCAGAGGACTCAAAGGACGTACCGACCATGGCGGCACCTGGCGAAAACCTGCGCATCAATCCCGACCGGCTATGGGACAGCCTGATGGAGATGGCGAAGATCGGTCCGGGCGTGGCCGGCGGAAACAACCGCCAGACCCTGACCGATGCCGACGGGGAAGGCCGGAAACTGTTCCAGAAGTGGTGCGAGGACGCCGGCATGACCATGGGCGTCGACACCATGGGTAATATGTTCATGACCCGGCCCGGCACGGACCCGGACGCCCTGCCCGTATATGTCGGCTCTCACCTCGATACCCAGCCGACCGGCGGCAAGTATGACGGCGTCCTTGGCGTGCTTGGCGGTCTGGAGGTCGTGCGCAGCATGAACGATCTCGGCATCAAGACCAAGCATCCGATCGTGGTGACCAACTGGACAAACGAGGAAGGCACGCGTTTCGCCCCGGCCATGCTCGCCTCCGGTGTGTTCGCCGGAATTCACGATCAGGACTGGGCCTATGAGCGTCAGGATGC
Source organism: Roseibium aquae (assembly GCF_008711285.1). Lineage (GTDB taxonomy): Bacteria > Pseudomonadota > Alphaproteobacteria > Rhizobiales > Stappiaceae > Roseibium > Roseibium aquae. Next base: position 198,037 of record NZ_VXDC01000004.1, on the reverse strand, counting down.
CGAAGGCAAGACATTTGGCGACGAACTGAAGCGGATCGGTTGGGTCGGCCACGAGGAGGTGGGCGCGCGCAAGGACAAGATGCGCGCCTTTTTCGAGCTCCATATCGAGCAGGGGCCGATCCTGGAAGCCGAAGGCAAGGACATCGGTGTGGTTACCCATGGCCAGGGCCTGTGGTGGCTGCAAGTCACCCTGACCGGCAAGGACAGCCATACCGGTTCTACACCGATGCCGATGCGCCGGAACGCCGGGCTCGGCATGGCGCGGATGGCCGAACTCGTCCATGAGATCGCCATGAAACACCAGCCGGCGGCGGTTGGCGCCATTGGCCACTGCGATTTTCACCCCAACTCCCGGAATGTCATTCCGGGGAAGGTCGTTTTCACTATCGACTTCCGATCACCAGATCAGGGGATTTTGGACGGCATGAAAGCGGAGTTTGAAACCTGCGCGCCGAAAATTGCGGAAGATCTCGGGCTTTCCGTCGAAATCGAACCGGTGGGCCATTTCGATCCGGTCACGTTCGACGAGACCTGTGTGAGCGCGATCCGCAGCGCGGCGGAGCGGCTCGGATACTCGCATCAAAACATCGTGTCGGGTGCCGGCCACGATGCCTGCTGGATCAACCGCGTCGCACCCACAGCCATGGTCATGTGCCCCTGTGTCGACGGGTTGTCGCACAACGAGGCGGAAGAAATCACCAAGGACTGGGCCAAGGCCGGCGCCGATGTCTTGTTCCATGCGGTGGTCGAGACTGCCGAGATTGTGGGTTAGGCGGGTTGGGGCCCCGGATCACGTCCGGGGCGGCACAAGCGGGAACCGAAGTGTGTCACCGAACCTTGCTGCCGTGCTGGCCTTGAGCCGGGGGCAGATGATCAAACAGGCGGAACGCCGAAACCAGAACGAGGGGATCAAGAATGGCAACGACAGTGATCAAGGGCGGCACGATCGTCACCGCCGATTTGACCTACACCTCCGATGTCAAGATCGAGGGCGGCAGGATCATCGAGATCGGCGAAAACCTGTCCGGTGACACCACGCTCGACGCCAGCGGCTGTTTTGTCATGCCCGGCGGCATCGATCCGCACACCCACCTCGAAATGCCGTTCATGGGCACCTATTCCTCGGACAATTTCGACAGCGGCACCCGGGCTGCCCTGTCGGGCGGCACGACCATGGTCGTCGATTTCGCCCTGCCCGCCCCGGAACAATCCCTGCTCGAGGCGCTGCAAATGTGGGACAACAAGTCCACCATGGCGCATTGCGACTACTCCTTCCATATGGCGATCACCTGGTGGGGCGAGCAGGTCTTCAACGAGATGGAAACGGTCGTCCGCGAGCGCGGCATCAACACTTTCAAGCACTTCATGGCCTACAAGGGCGCCTTGATGGTGAACGACGACGAGATGTTTGCCTCGTTCCAGCGCTGCGAAGAGCTGGGTGCCCTGCCCCTGGTTCACGCGGAGAACGGCGATGTGGTCGCCACGCTCCAGCAGAAACTCCTGGCCGAAGGCAACAACGGGCCGGAGGCTCATGCCTATTCGCGTCCGGCGGAAGTGGAAGGCGAAGCCACCAACCGGGCGATCATGATCGCGGATATGGCTGGCGTGCCGCTTTATGTCGTTCATACGTCCTCTGAAGACGCCCATGAGGCCATCCGGAGGGCCCGCAAGAACGGCATCCGTGTCTACGGAGAACCGCTGATCCAGCATCTCACGCTCGATGACAGTGAATACAAGCACCCCGATTGGGATCATGCGGCCCGCCGGGTCATGTCACCCCCGTTCCGGGACAAGAAACACCAGGACAGCCTTTGGGCAGGTCTCGCCTCAGGCTCCTTGCAAGTCGTCGCCACCGACCACTGCGCCTTTACAACGGACCAAAAACGCACGGGCGTCGGCGACTTCACCAAGATCCCGAACGGCACGGGCGGCCTGGAGGACCGGATGCCGATGTTGTGGACCCATGGGGTCAACACGGGTCGGCTCACCATGAACGAATTCGTGGCGGTTACCTCGACCAACATCGCCAAGATCCTCAACGTCTATCCGAAAAAGGGGGCCGTTCTGGTCGGCGCGGATGCGGATCTGGTCGTATGGGATCCGAACAAGGAGAATACGATCTCCGCCGCCACACAGGAATCGGCCATCGATTACAATGTTTTCGAAGGAAAGCACGTCAGGGGACTGCCGCGTTTCACGCTGACCCGCGGCCGGGTCGCGGTCGATGACGGCAAGGTTGTTCCCGCCCAGGGGCACGGCCAGTTCGTCAAACGCGAGCCGTTCCAGGCTGTCAACAGGGCGCTTTCGACCTGGAAGGAACTCACCGCACCGCGCAAGGTGGAGCGCACCGGGATTCCCGTCAGCGGCGTGTGAGGCCAATCGGGGCGCCCCCCACCCCAACCCTCCCCACGGGGGGGAGGGAGCTGGGCGTGCCGGGTTCGGGGCTCCGAAGATCCAGGGTTGGTGTGGGGCGCTTGGCGCGGCTGGCGTTCGCTCGGTTCGATTGGGGCCAAAGTCCCCCTCCCCCTTTGTGGGAAGGGGCTAGGGGTGGGGGCGAAAACCTTCGACCGATTGTGGCCAGAACCCAGACTGCGCACACTGCAAGACACCTTCCGTCCCAATGGGTAGACGGATACACGAGCACCTGAGGAACGACACACATGCTGACCGGGTCTGAAATCGAAGACGGACTGGAGGACGCCATGAGACATCCCGACCCGGTGATCGATATCGCCAAGCTGTCGCTGACTTTCCAGACAAATGACGGCCCGGTTCATGCGCTGTCGGACATTGATCTGGCGATCGAGCCCGGCGATTTCGTATCCTTCATTGGACCATCGGGCTGCGGCAAGACAACGCTGTTGCGCGTCATCGCGGATCTGGAACGGCCGACCGCCGGTTCCATCACGGTCAATGGCGTGTCGCCGGAACAGGCCCGGCTGAACCGCGCCTATGGCTATGTGTTCCAAGCCGCGGCCCTTTATCCCTGGCGTTCGATTGCCAAGAATGTCGCCCTGCCGCTTGAGATCATGGGCTTGTCGAGGGCCGAACAGGACGCGCGGATCAAGAAGAACCTCGAGCTCGTCAACCTTGCCGGGTTCGAAAAGAAGTATCCTTGGCAGTTGTCCGGCGGCATGCAGCAGAGAGCCTCCATCGCCCGGGCGCTTGCCGTCGAGCCCAATCTCCTTTTGATGGATGAACCGTTCGGGGCGCTTGACGAAATCGTGCGGGACCACCTGAATGACCAGCTTCACCAGCTTTGGGCCAAGACCAACAAGACGGTCGTCTTTGTCACCCACTCGATCCCGGAAGCGGTCTATCTGTCCACCAAGATCGTTGTGCTTTGCCCGCGCCCGGGCCGTGTTTATGACGTGATCGACAGCACCTTGCCGCGTGAGCGCACCCTCGACATGCGCGAAAGCGAGGAGTTCCTCAAGATCGCCCATCGCGTCCGCGAAGGCCTGAAGGCGGGACACGCCTATGACGATTGAACCTTCCAATGTCCCGCCGTTATCGCGGAGCGGCTCGGATAACACGGCACCAAATTGAGGGAAGGACAGCTGGATGACTGATATTTCTCTTTCCTCTTCGCCACGCGGCACCAGCCCCTTCACCGGGTTGATGTCGGGAACAACCGGTCCGGTCGCTGTTGTCGTGCTGGCCATATTCGCGATCTGGTATGTGGCGGCCGTCGGCCTCAATGCGCCCTTCCAGCAGGAACTGTTTGAGCGGGCGGGCCGCGCGGATGTGCCGATGAACGAGTTCGTCGCCGCGACGCTGGCGCAGGATCGGCCGGTGCTGCCGGCCCCGCACCAGGTGTTCATCGAGATCTACGAAACCACGGTCGAGAAAAACATCACGTCCAAGCGGTCGCTGATTTATCACTCCGGGATCACCCTGTCCTCCACCTTGCTCGGGTTCCTGCTTGGAACCGCGCTCGGCATTCTTCTGGCGGTCGGGATCGTGCACAGCCGGGTGCTGGACAAATCCCTGATGCCTTGGGTGATCACGTCCCAGACCATTCCGATCCTTGCGATCGCGCCGATGATCATCGTGGTGCTGAACGCCGTCGGCATCTCCGGGCTTCTGCCCAAGGCGATGATCTCGACCTATCTGGCCTTCTTTCCGGTCACCGTCGGCATGGTGAAGGGGCTGCGCTCGCCTGACATCATCCATATGGACCTGATGCACACCTATTCGGCAACACGTCTCCAGACCTTTTTGAAGCTTCGCCTTCCCTATGCCGTGCCGTATCTGTTCACCTCCATGAAAATCGGCATGGCCGCTTCGCTCGTGGGCGCAATTGTCGGCGAGTTGCCGACCGGCGCCGTTGCAGGCCTCGGTGCCCGTTTGCTGGCCGGCTCCTACTACGGGCAGACCGTTCAGATCTGGTCAGCGCTCCTGATGGCGGCGTTTCTTGCCGGATCGCTGGTTGCTCTGATCGGGGTCATGGAAAAAATCACCCTTAAACGCATGGGGATGGCGCGATGACGGCCAGCAAACCGACCAGACCGGCTTTCGGCACTCCGGCGGCCCTGGCAAGCGGCATCATCCTGTGCATCGCAGGCGCCCTGTTCAGCACGGCCATCGCGGGCGACGTTGCCATTTTGAACACGCCAACCCTTGCCGCCGCGTTCGGTGTTCTTGCGATCCTGGCGATCCCCTATGCGGCGCGCCGGCCGGCGCATCCGTTTCTGGACCTGATCTTTGGCGCCCTCACCGGCGTTTGCGCGGGTTTGCTCGTCCCTGTGGCCCATGCCCACGCGGGCGACGCGCGCTTCGGGTTTTGGGCGCTCGTCATCGGGTTCTGGCTCGCGAGCTGGTTGTTCGTCGACCGGATGGCGGCTTGGAAGCCAGGCAATCCGGGGCTCGTGCGGGCTGTCAATCTTTTGATCCCGGTCCTGTTCGGGGCCACATTGCTGATGATCTGGGAACTCCTGGTCAAAGGCTTCGGCGTGCCAAAAGTCCTGCTTCCGGCCCCGAGCGAGATCTGGGTGCGGATCACCGTCTCCACGGCCATCCTCTGGGCCGATTTCCAGCAAACCTTTCTCAAAGCTGTCCTGATCGGATACGCTCTGGGCTGCGGGTCGGCGTTCCTGATCGCGATCGCGATCGATCGGGTGCCGTTCCTGCGGCGCGGTCTTTTGCCGATTGGCAACCTCGTCTCCGCTCTGCCGATTATCGGCGTGGCGCCGATCATGGTCATGTGGTTTGGCTTCGACTGGCCGTCCAAGGCGGCTGTCGTCATCATCATGACGTTCTTCCCGATGCTGGTGAACACGGTCTCCGGTCTTGCTGCGGCCGATGCGATGCAGAAAGACCTGATGCGCACCTACGCCGCCGGCTATTGGCAAACGCTGTTCAAGCTCCGTTTGCCGATGGCCATGCCGTTCATATTCAACGCCCTGAAGATCAACTCGACGCTGGCTCTGATCGGCGCCATCGTGGCCGAGTTTTTCGGCACGCCGATTGTCGGCATGGGTTTCCGGATCTCGACGGAAGTTGGCCGTATGAATGTCGACATGGTCTGGGCGGAAATCGCCATGGCGGCGCTTGCAGGATCGCTGTTTTATGGGGCCATCGCGCTTCTGGAGCGCGCCGTCACCTTCTGGCATCCCTCGACCAGAGGCGGGCGGGCCTGAGAGAGATGGCCCGTCCTTTCCATCGTCCGTATCTGCCCTAAGTCGGGATCATCTGACCAAGGCCGTTTCGGCCGTTGATCCCGACAGAAAGCCGCTATGCCCGAGGGCCATACGATCCACCGCGCCGCGCGCGATCACCGAAAAATATTCAAGAACAAGGTCTTGAACGTCTCCTCGCCGCAGGGACGGTTCGAGGACGGGGCCGCCTGGCTCGACGGCCGGTGCTGCGAGGAGGTCGAAGCCTTCGGCAAGCACCTGATTTATCGGTTCGAGGGCGAACAGGCCCTGCACGTTCACCTTGGCCTGTTCGGCCGCATCCGCAAGCGCCCGCTGCCCGAGCCCGAACCGAGAGGCGCCGTCCGGGTGCGGCTCGTGGGCGACACCCACCTGGTGGACATCAACGGCCCGGCGGCCTGCGAAATTCTGGACCCCGTGCAACTCGCCGCCCTCACTGGCCGGATCGGTCCCGATGTGCTGCGGCCGGACGCCGACCCGGACCGGGCTTTTGCCCGCATCTCCAGAAGCCGGTCCGGCATCGGCAAATTGCTCATGAATCAGTCGGTGCTCGCCGGTATCGGGAACATTTACCGCACCGAGATCCTCTGGCGGCAAAGGCTTCATCCGGATCTTCCGGGCAAGGATCTCACACGCGAGGCATTTGACCGGCTGTGGGCCGATGCCGTGCACCTGCTGGAAACCGGGGTGAAGCGCAACGCCATCATCACGGTGGACGCGGCGCCCCCCGGGCGCGGGCGCTACAGGGAACGGACCAACATTTTCGGAAAGGACACCTGCCCCGCCTGTCTGGGGCCTGTTACCCGCGTCGAGATCGACATGCGGCGCGCATTTTTTTGCCCGACCTGCCAACCAATTTGAAAGCGACGGGTCTGAAAAGGCGGCTGTCCCGGACTTTTTCCGGGACAGTCAGAAGATCGTTCCTCAGTCGGCGTAGCTGACAATCTCGAACTCGACGCCGTTGTCATCGTGGAAGTAGAACCGGCGGCCCGGCTCGTAGTCCCCGTGATTGTGGGTCTTGAAGCCATCGGCAAGAATTTTTTCTTCCGTCTGATCCAGATCGTCGACAACGATTGCCAGGTGGTTCATTGCGCCCCTGGTGTCATAGCTGTCCTGGGTCTGCCCGGCCGGGTCCCCCTTGGTGTAAAGGGCAATGTAGCTGGTGGCGTTGCCCACATGATAGGTGGTGCCATTGTCCTTGGACGGGCCTTTCCAACGCACCTTCCAGCCAAACCAGGTTTCAAGGTGCTTGGCAGTGGCAGCCGGGTCCTCGACGGTGAAATTGACATGTTCCAGATACGCAGTGGGCATTTGATCTCTCCTTTTTAAAGTTCACGCCACTTGCCGGCCAATTCCGGCTTGGAACACTTTTGATAATTCCTTAAGCTAACTTGAGGTCAAGGTATTTGTGCGGTTTCCTATGGAGGAATCATGAAATCCTCGGACATCCTCTCGATTGGCGAACTGGCCGACAGGACCGGTCTGAGCGTGACCGCAATCCGGTTCTATGAAACCAAGGGGTTGATCCACCCGATCCGGAACGCGGGCGGCCAGCGGCGGTTCTTGAGAGCGGATATTCGGCGGCTTTCTTTCGTTCTGGCCGCGCAGGAATTCGGTTTCACCATCGCCGAAATCTCGGACCAGCTTGCGAAGCTGCCTGACGGACGACCCCCGACCAAAGCCGATTGGACCAGAATCAGCAGAGGTTTCCGTGCCCATCTGGATGACAAGATCGACCGTTTGATGGCTCTTCGGGACAAGTTGGACAGTTGCATCGGCTGCGGCTGCCTGTCCTTGAAGTCGTGCCAGCTCTACAACGCGGGAGACGCGGCCGCCCGGCACGGCCGGGGACCGCGATATGTGATGGGAAACCGACCGGATTGACTGGACTAAAACCGGTGGGTCTGCGCACCTTTGCCCAAAAGTTACCGCTTTTACGCGCATCCTGACGGTCACGGATGTGACTTTCGGATCTAGATGGAGCTGACATGACCTGCAAACAAAAGGTGTTCGTTTCCGGCCTGGCCGCCGCCTTCCTCGCGGCGCTCGCCCTCGGTCCAGGTCCAGGGTATGCGGCGGACAAATCGCTGACGCCGGACAGCAAACCGGGCCCGGCGTCCCCCGATGCCAAACCGGGATCAGCCGCGGCAAAAGCAGTGGAAGAAGCGGCCAAGACCCCCTATCCGGCGGTTCAGGATGTGCTGAAAACCGGTCAGACGGTAACCGGCGGGCCGCTGGCATTCCCGCAGGTCAACCCCTCGCTGCATGCCTATGTCGTCACTTTGACGCCTGGGCAAACCACCGATTGGCACATGCACCAGGCACCCATGTTCGCCTATGTTCTGGAGGGTGAGGTCACGGTGACCTATGACGGTCACGGCAAGGAAGTCTTTGAGGCCGGCGACGGCCTGTTGGAAGCCATCGACACGATCCACCAGGCGCGCAATACCGGCGAAACCGCCGCGCGGATCCTGGCGGTCGTCATGCTGGGAGACGAGAAGAACGCCACCGTTCTCTCCTCTCCCCCGGGAAACGAAAAGGCCACGATCGAATGATCGTGGCCTGAGCCCCCCGGACTGGCCTGCAGCAGCATCGGATGGCGAGCGTCAGATCGCGGCTTTTACCCGCTCGGCAACCTCCGCAGGAACCCACTCGGTCCAAACGTCCTCAAAGTTTTCGAGGAAATAATAGGCGCCATCTTCGGTGTTGGCCTGGTTTTCCTCCATCCAGGCAAGCACCTTGCTGGCGGTCGCGTTGTCCCAGCTCCGGGCTTTGACATAGTCCAGCCCGACCCCGGCCTTTTCGGCAAAACCGGTCGTGACGATGGAATAGACGTCACCCGGCAGCCAGTCGTTTTTCTTCGGGTCCGTACAACCGGGTTCCGAGGTACATCTCTGCCACTCGGCATCGTCGTAGGGCACGGCAAAGTCGAGGCGGGTCATGTCATATTTGCCGAGCATAGCGGTTGGGCCCCAATAGTAGCCGAACCAGCCTTCCCCCCGTTCCATGGCCCTGGCCAGGGAGCCGTCCAGGCCAGCCGCCGACCCCGTTGGGACGATTTCGAACCCCTTGTCTTCGGCCTTCCAGGCAGTCAGGAGGTTTTCGCTGATCGGGCCGCAGTCCCACCCGGTCGGACACGTGAAGAAGGCGCCTTTGGTTTTGTCTTCGGCGCCCGGAAAGAGGTCCGGTCTGGCAAGCACGTCATCGACCGTCTTGAGATCATGCTCTTGTGCGGTGTTGGACGGGATCCAGAAGCCCTGCTCGCCCCCTTCCCGCAACACCTTTCCGCCGATCATCAGTTTTCCCTCTTGAACGGCGTTTTCCAGCGGCACCCGAACCGAGTTGATCCAGATTTCAGGGGCAATATCGGGTTCGGACTTCTCGACCATGGAAGTGAAGGTCGGCACGGTGTCGCCGGTAATCAATTCGACGGAACAGCCGTACCCTTCCTCCAGAATAATCTTGTCAATCTGCGCCATCGCCCCGGCGGAGGCCCAGTTCATTTCCGCAATCGTTATGTCGCCGCAAGTTTCGGAAACAGCTGCGCCGGACCAGATCATGCCGCCGGCAAAAACGGCGAGGCAGAATTTTCGGGACATGGGAGGCTCCTTTGTCTTCTGGAGTTGATCTGGCATCTCCGCCTTGGCCGGACCGGAGGTTACGGATAACGAAAAACGGCGCCGTGTTCTGCGACGCCGTGGGTGTTCCCTAGGGCTAGAAGCGAATTGTGACATTGCAAAGACAACGCAACCGCCAGAGAGACGTTTTTTCGCCCCGGTGTCAGCGGCGGCCTTGGCTTTCGCGGACGTTTTCCGCTAACCAGAAGCCCTGTCTTGCCCCTCATTCCCCGACCGCGATACACAGGCCCGCCGATGACACCCAGCCGAGAAATTACCCGTCTTCTTGAAATCATGGCCGCCCTGCGGACACCCGAAACCGGGTGCCCCTGGGATCTCGAACAGACTTTCAAGACCATCGCACCCTACACGTTGGAAGAAGCCTATGAGGTTGCGGACGCCATCCAAAAGGATGACATGACCGATCTTTGCGAGGAACTCGGCGACCTGCTGCTTCAGGTCGTCTACCACGCCCGGATCGCGGAAGAAGCCGGCCACTTTGCGTTTGGCGATATTGTCGAAGGAATTACCCGCAAGATGATCCGCCGGCACCCGCATGTCTTCGGAGACGCGGATGCGCGCTCGGCCGGCATGGCGAAAGGCATGTGGGACAGGATCAAAGCGGACGAAAAAGAGGAGCGCGCTGCGCGCCGGCGGGCACTCGGACTTGCCGAAGAAGGCACGACCCGGTTTCTGGACACGGTGCCGACCGCGTTCCCGGCCCTTCAGGAAGCCGAGAAACTGCAGAGGCGGGCCGCCAAGGTCGGATTTGATTGGCCCGATCCGTTGCAGGTGCTCGACAAGATCTGCGAGGAGGCCGAAGAACTCAAACACGAGTTGGCCGCGCCCGCACCGGACAAGGCCCGGCTGGCCGACGAACTCGGCGATACGCTATTTGCCCTCGCAAATCTGGGCCGACACCTTGAAATCGATCCTGAAGAAGCCTTGCGTGGAACCAACCGGAAGTTTCGAACTCGGTTTGCGTCGATTGAGGACAGTGCCGCCGAAAGCGGGAAAACACTGGAAGCCATGTCACTTCACGAGATGGAGGAAGCCTGGCAGCGCGCTAAATCAAAACGTGCATAAAAGTATGCCACACTTGTAGTGACCTTTTTCAAAAAATATGTCAGTCTGCCTGTCATTAGCGGTTGCTCGGAGCCTGTTGCATTGGAAACAACATGATGCGGATTGGCGTGGCCGTCGTGGCCATGATGCTTCCTTTTGATGCGATCGCGAGCGAGAAGACGTGGCGGGTCGCCGCCCCCGAATGGGCTCCCTATAGCGGGCCAGGGCTTCCTGGCGGCGGGACGGCGGTCATGGAACTGCAGTCCCGTCTGGCTGACCTGGGGATCGGGCTTGACGTCTCCTACTATCCCCTCACCCGGGCGCAGCGCGTGGCACTTGCGCCGGACTATGCGGGCTATTTCCCTGCCTGGCCCTGGGAGGTTAGGGTAGGTTTCCAGGCATCCGAGCCGATTGCCACCTCCACACTCTCGGCCAATACCCTCGATGGACAGGCTCAGGGCTGGTGGAGTTTCGAAGATGTTTTTGCTCAGGCCCGAGTGGGCGTTTTAACCCCGCACAGCTATCCGCCACAGATTCAAGATTTGATCGAAAAACACTCTGCGACTGTGAGCGGTGCGATTGATGAAACGCATCTCGCGCGTCTGCTTCATGCCAGGCGGATAGATGTCGCGCTAACCGACCCTTTTGTCATCAGGAACGTGTTCGATCGCCTGGGCTTCGAGCCGGATGCTCTGAAAAGCACTGTGAGCATGGAGATCCCGCTGGTACTGGCGGTGAAGCCGGAACTCGCGAGAAGCGCGAACATGCTGCTTGAGACGATCGATCTGCCCGGTCCGGAGCAGTTCGTCGAGATCTGCGTGCTTGATTGTCCGTCTCACGACAAGTCGATCCGGGTGGATTGACAGCTGGCGCGCAAGCACAGCGCGGCGCCCCAGGTCGGCATCACTCCACGACGAATCTGCCATATGCATCGCGGAAGGGACCACGTTGTTTGTCCGATACGCGAATCTCGACATCGACTGCGGTTTCGCCATCCGTTCGCTCCAAAACCTCGCCCATTTGGTAAAGCCTCGCGAGCAACGCCCCCTCGAAAATCGGGACCCGCACGGTCATGACGTCATCGTGTTGGGCAATGAAGGAGTCGATCCGGGCCGACAGCTGCTCAATGCCCTCTCCAGTCACCGCTGACAGGGCCACGGGCCCGTCACTGCGGGCATCGGCTAACAGTTTTTGGCGGTAAGCCGGATCGAGACGGTCGATCTTGTTCCAGACTTCGATCACCGGGGCTCCGGTCTGGGCATCGATCCCAAGGTCATCGAGGGTCTTGCGAACATCCTGAGCCTGCGCCTCCGTATCGGGGTGTGAGATATCCCGCACATGAAGGATCAGGTCGGCTTCCAGAACTTCTTCGAGGGTTGCGCGGAACGCGGCGACCAGATGGGTTGGGAGATCCGAGATGAAGCCCACCGTGTCGGAGAGAATGACCTCGCGCCCATGTGGCAGGCGAATCCGCCTGAGCGTGGGATCGAGCGTTGCAAACAGCAAGTCTTTCGCAAAGACCTCGCTCTCGGTCATGCGATTGAACAAGGTGGACTTGCCGGCATTGGTATAGCCGACCAGCGCGACGACCGGCTGCGGGATTTTCTTGCGCTTCTGCCGATGCAGGTCGCGTGTCCGGCGGACTTGATCGAGTTGCTTCTGGAGAGCAATGATCCGTTCCTGGATCTGGCGGCGGTCGGCCTCGATCTGGGTTTCGCCCGGGCCACCCATGAATCCAACACCACCCCGCTGCCGCTCCAAGTGCGTCCAGGATCGCACCAGCCGGCTTTTCTGCCAGGTCAGGTGGGCGAGATCGACCTGCAGCCGTCCTTCCTTTGTGCGCGCGCGGTCCCCGAAGATTTCCAGGATCAACCCGGTCCGGTCGATCACCTTTGTCTTGAGCCGCCGCTCCAGATTGCGTTGTTGGATCGGCGACAACGGATGATCGACAACGACCAGGTCCGCGTCTTCAGCGGCGACGATGCCGGCAAGCTCGGCCACCTTGCCCTCACCAAACAAGGTTGCGGGTTTTGGCGCGGCGATTTTCACTACACCCGCGCTGACAATATCCAGATTGATCGCCGCACTCAGGCCCTCGGCTTCTTCAAGACGTGCTTCGGGGCTGCGGTTTGCGCGCAGGTCGTCCGCCTGCTCCCGGCGGCCGGTGAGCACCGGCTCGACGATGATGGCCCGATAGGGCTGCGGCCGACGATCTACTCCCGGCCGCTGGTCCTTGCGACCGGCAGAGATATCGTGTTTGGAGAAGTCGTCATCCCGAGACTTCGGTTCCAATTAGTTGCCTGCCTTTTCCTGTGTGTCTTCGGCCGGTTCGAACAACTGGACCGGACCATTTGGCATGATCGTGGAAATCGCGTGTTTGTAGACCAGTTGCGAGTGCCCGTCGCGGCGCAGCAACACGCAGAAATTGTCGAACCACGTCACGACCCCCTGAAGCTTGACGCCGTTGATCAGAAAAATCGTCAGTGGGGTCTTTTGCTTGCGTACGTAATTGAGAAAAGTGTCTTGGAGGTTTTGCGCGCGCTCAGCCATGCTTTATTTTTTCCTGTTTATCGTGGATGCGGCTGTGCATCCACACATCCGAGTTTCCGCCTGCGAGTGCTTTTCGGAAGAAGCTGCCCCCCGCCGGTCTTAGAAGTTTTATTGTGCTCCGCATATTTGTCCATAGACGAAGCCGCTTGCTGTTCCTCAGGTCTCAAGGCCCCCGACGCGCGATCCGTGCCGGTGACCGGCTGCCAATTTACAACCTGTGTAAATCAGTAGCAGTATGGAATTGATCACGCAATGCGGTCGCAACGCTTCCCGGATGACCGTTGCCAACCGGCGAACCGTCAATCTTCACGACGGGCATGACCAAAGTTGACGCCGCTGTCACAAAGGCTTCCCGCGCTTGCTTGGCTTCCTCCAGCGAAAACGGGCGTTCCTCGAAGGCAATGCCGTGCCGTTCCACCAGGTCCAGCACCACGGCGCGCGTGATGCCCTTCAAAATCCCGCTTTCCGCCGGGCGCGTGACCAACGTGCCTTCCTTGGTCACGATCCAGACGTTGGTCGACCCGCCTTCGGTCACATTGCCGTCCTGATCGACGTACCAGGCCTCCTTGCCGCCCTGTTCCTTCGCGTTCTGTTTCGCCAGCACATTCGGCAGCAGCGCCACGGTCTTGATATCCACCCGCGGCCAGCGGTTTTCCGGATAGGTCACCACCGCGATCCCTGTTTCAGCCTGCTTGTCGGCCACCTTGGGATTGGCGCTGCGGGCAGTCACCACAATCGACGGGGCGACATCGCCTGAAGGGAAGAAATGATCCCGCCGGGCGACACCGCGCGTGACCTGAACATAGACTATGCCATCGGACACTCTGTTGCGGCGCACGGTCTCCGCCATGACGAATTCCAGGGCCTTGCGGTGCAACGGCCAGTCAATGCGCAACTCGCGCAAGGACCGGTCGAGGCGGTCCATATGGCGAGGCATGTCGATAATGGCCGATTTCCAGACCTCGCATACCTCATAGACACCATCGGCAAACTGGTAGCCCCGGTCTTCCACATGCACCGCCGCATCCTTGTGCGGGACATATTGACCATTCACGAATGCAATTCGGCTCATTCCAGTTCCCCTTGGTATTGGACGACCCCGCGGGACGGCCCGCTTCCCCGGCGATCACCACGCGCTTCCAGACGCGCATGTTTGGCGCGCCCGAATGAAATTGACAAGTCCGGCTCGGTGCTTGCGGCTTGGATCAGAAGAATTCGATACTCACCCGGAACATTTGCTCCACCTGCCGGACACGGCTGGCGACCGCGAAAATGACAATCCGATCCTGCGCCTGAATCTGGAGCTCTCCGTTCGGAGTCAAGACCTCTCCCTTTCGGAAAACCGCGCCGATCCTGATACCGGACGGCAAGTCGATATCCCGAAGCGGTCGGCCGACCAGGGGCGAAGTGTCCAGTGCCTCGGCCTCGACAATTTCCGCAGCCCCATTTTGGAGTGAATGCACCCCGCGGATCCGTCCGCGGCGCACATGCTGCAAAATCCTCGAAATGGTGACGGCACGCGGGTTGATGAATGCATCGATCCCCAAGGCATTGGCGAAGGCGGGATAGCTTGGATTGTTGAGAAGCGAAAGATTCCGCCGGCAGCCCAGCTTTTTTGCCATGACCGAGCACAGGATGTTGACCTCGTCTTCGTTGGTCAGGGCGACCAGCGTGTCCGCGTCTCCCACATCGGCCTCTTCCAGGATGTTGAGATCCAGCGCACTGCCATGGACGATCACAGACCGCTTGAGCTCATCGGCAACGGCGACCGCGCGTTCACGGGACGATTCGATGAGCTTGATGCGGGTGCTTTTCTGCCGCTGTTCCAGCGCCCGGGCGACATAAAGGCCGATATTTCCCCCACCGGCGATCACAACCCGGCTGGCTTCGGGTTCTTCATGTCCGAAAATTCCAAGGGTCCGGCGGACCTGATCGCGCCGGGCCACGACATAGGCGAGATCCCCTTCCAATATGGAGTCCGAACTTTTCGGAACGAACAGGTGGTTGCCCCGATAAATGCCGACCACCACCGCGCCCAGATCCGGAAACAGTTCCGTCAACTGCCGCAGCGGCGTGTCCACGACCGGGCAGTCATCCTCGCACATGATCCCGACCACAACCACCTGATCGTCGGCGAAACGAACCGTTTCGACAGCGCCGGGAAGCGACAGCCGGCGCAAAACCATCTCGCCGACCTCGATCTCCGGGGAGATGATCACGTCAATCGGCATGTTTTCGCGCGAAAACAGGTTGCGCCACCGGCCCTGCAGATAGGACTGGGCCCGAATCCTCGCGACTTTGGTCGGAACGTTGAAAAGGGAATGGGCAACCTGACAGGCCACCATGTTCACTTCGTCGTAGAGGGTCACAGCCACGATCATGTCCGCTTCTTCCGCGCCAGCCTGGGCGAGGACATCGGGATGCGCACCGTGGCCGACAAAGCCGCGAACATCGAGCCTGTCCTGGATAACCTGGACGAGCCTGGGCGATGAATCGATCACCGACACATCATTTTGTTCGGCCGCCAGACGTTCGGCAATGCCGTAACCCACTTGTCCGGCTCCGCAGATCACGACCTTCATGGACTTGTCCTCTTAACAGGCATGCCGCACCGATTGGGTTCCGATCCATGCCCCCTTGTCAGGTTTTGGTCAAGACAGGCCGAGCGTTTTCAGCTTTCTGTGGAGGGCGGATCGCTCCATTCCGACGAATTCCGCGGTCCGGGAAATGTTGCCGTCAAACCGTTTGATCTGCGCTTGAAGGTAGTCGCGTTCGAACATTTCCCGCGCTTCGCGCAAGGGCACCGACATCAGATGCTCGCCCCCGCCGGTGGTGGGAAGGTTCGGCAGCATCGAGCCAATTTCCGCCGGCAGGAGATCCGCGGTGATCACACTGTCCGGATCTCCCCGGCTGAGGATCAAGAGCCGCTCAACGTTGTTTCGCAACTGCCGGACATTGCCCGGCCAATCGTGGGTTTGCAAGACGGCCATCGCATCATCCGCGATCGGACGCAGCGGGATGCCTGACGCGGTGGAAATCTGTTCCATAAAATGGGTCACCAGAACCGGAATGTCTTCCCGCCGTTCCGCCAGGCCGGGAACAGTCAGCGGCACGACGCTGAGCCGATGGTAAAGATCCTGACGGAACAAACCCGCTGAAATATGGCCTTCCAGGTCCTTCGAGGTCGAAGACAGGATCCGCACATCCACTTTGACCTTCGAGGTGCCGCCCACCCTGGCAAAACTCTGATCGACAAGGACCCGCAGGATCTTGCCTTGCGTTTCCGCCGGCATGTCCGCGACCTCGTCCAGATATAGCGTTCCGCCATGGGCTTCCTCGAGAGCACCGACCTTCTTCAGGTTTCCGGCCTCGTCCTCGATGCCGAACAGTTCCTCTTCCATGCGCTCCGGTGTGATGGTCGCGGCGTTCAGCACAACAAAAGGACTTCTCGAGCGGGGCGACGTCTGATGGATCATGCGCGCGGCGAGCTCCTTCCCCGAGCCGGACGGCCCGGTGATCAGAATGCGGCTGTTGGTCGCCGAGATTTTCTGAATGGTCTGCCTCAGCTGATGAACGGCGCCCGATTCCCCGATGATGTCGAACGTATCGACACTGCGCTGTTTCAGTTCACGGATCTCGCGTTTGAGGCTGGTAGCTTCAAGTGCTCGTTCAATAATATGAAGTAAGCGATCTGTTTTAAATGGCTTTTCGACATAATCATAGGCCCCGCGTTTGATGGCGGAAACGGCCGTTTCAATGTTTCCGTGACCGGAAATGATCACCACGGGAAGATCGGCATCCGTGTTCTTGATGACATCCAAGAGCGCCAGGCCGTCGAGCCGGCTGCCCTGGAGCCAGATATCAAGAACGATCAGGGATGGCCGCCGGTTCTTGATGGCTGCGATCGCGCTGTCGGAATCCGCAGCCATCCGGGTGCCGTATCCTTCATCATCGAGGATGCCCGCTATCATTTCCCGAATGTCGGTCTCGTCGTCGACGACCAGAATATCATGTGCCATGTTCGATCACTGTTCCAGTTTCTGGTTCTTGTTTTTCATCGCGGTCCGGTTCCGCGTTGGCGGCCAGGCGCAGGCGAACCCGTGTTCCGGTATCGGTGGGGGCCAGTTTTGGAGCATCGAGGAGTTCCACGCCACCCTGGTGGTCTTCCATGATTTTCCGGACAATCGCCAGCCCAAGTCCGGTCCCCTTTTCCCGGGTCGTCATATAGGGTTCAAGCAATCGCTGCCGATGTTCATCGGGCAAGCCGCGACCGTTGTCTGTGACGTCGATCACGATGGTTTCGTCCGAAACCGGATGGAGCGTCACGACGATCTTGCCCTTGGGAAGGTCGGTGCCCTCCCGCCCCTCGATTGCCTCAGCGGCGTTCTTGATCACGTTGGTCAAGGCCTGACCGATCAAACGTGTGTCGAAGGTCGCACGCACTTCTTCATTGGGCAGGTCGGTCGTGATCGAGATATCCGGGTTTCCGACAGTCTGCATGAACGCGGCTTCGCGCACCGTGTTGCGCAGGTCCGCTTCGGTCTTCTTGGGCTTGCGCATTCGGGCGAAAGAGGAAAATTCATCCACCATCTGTCCGATATCGCCAACCTGACGGATGATCGTGTCGATGCATTGATCGAACACCGTGCTGTCATCTTCAATCTTCTTGCCGTAACGCCGCCTGATCCGCTCCGCTGACAACTGGATCGGCGTGAGCGGGTTCTTGATTTCGTGCGCGATCCGCCGGGCGACATCTGCCCAGGCCGAGTTGCGCTGCGCGGAGACCAGATCGGTGATATCGTCAATGGTCACGACATAGCCGTGTTCCTGACGGGTCGATTGTTCGCTGGTGATCCGGACATTCACTGTGCGCAGCCGGCCTCCGCGCTTGATCTCGATCTGGGTCTCCGGAGTGCGGTCGGGTCCGTCTGTCAACGCTTTATCAACGAATTCGGCGAGTTCGGGCACGGCTTCGATGATCGGCTGGTTCAAGATGGCGACTTCCGCGACTTCCAGAAGTTCCTGGGCGGAGCGGTTCACCAGACGGATTTCGCCTTCTTCGTCAATACCGATAACGCCTGTCGAGACACCGGACAGGACCGCCTCGTTGAACCGCCTACGGCGGTCGATCTGCTCGTTCGCGGCAAGAAGCGCATCCCTTTGGCCGAGCAACTGACCGGTCATCTTGTTGAACGTGGCCCCAAGATTGGAGAGATCGCCGCTGGCCTTGTGTGTCTCGACCTTGACCGCAAGATTACCCTTCGAGACCGCGTCGGCGGCCGAAATCAAGGCGCGGATGGGGGCGACAAGACGGTTCGCGAAGCCGAAGCCGATCCAGATGGCGGAAAGAACGAGAACCAGCGCGACCCCTAGATAGACGAGACCGAACGCGACCTGGACGCCGAAGCGGCTGATTTCCATCTCCCGGTATTCCGAGGCGCCCGCCTCGGCCAGCCGCATGTAGTCCACAACGCGCGGGTCAATGACCCGTGTGGCATAGAGGTAAAAATCGTCATAGGCGGACAGTTTCATCACCCCGCCGACGAGGTTTGAATCACCCGGCGCGATCAAGGCCGGCTCGCCATTGGCTGCCTTTTCGAACGTATCGGCTGGCGGCAGGAGCACATCGGCCCTCGGGTCGGTGACGACACGGGTCACGACCCGTCCATCCCCGTCCATGATGAAAGCCGCCAACAGTCCCCGGACAGAGGTTTGCGCGCGGAAGAAGCTATCGAACCGTGTCGGTTCAAAATCGTAAATCGCTTTGGCCCGGTCGATGTCGTTGGCCATCGCGATCACATCGCCCTGAAGGACCCTGGCGTGTTCCTGGAGATAGGCCTGGGCAACGGTCAGCGCGTTGTCGATGATCTTGCGCGTGCGGTCTTCAAACCAGCGATCCAACCCCTGATCGAGGGTGACTGTGGCCAGGATGGCCATCAGGACGGCGGGAATGGCCGCAATCACGCTGAAAAGCGCGACGATGCGGACATGAAGACGGGCCGCCGCCCGTCCCTTGCGGCGGGCCGAAAACAGTTTCCATATTTCCCAACCGATGGCGCCGAAGAGCAACAGGGCCAGGATCGCGTTGACGCTCATGGCGCTGCGAACCACGCCCTGGGTCGGGGCTATGGGCGTCAACCCCATCAAAATCGCGAAGGTGACGAAAATGGAGGTCAGCGCAAAAATCATGACTGCCAGACCTACGCGGCGGCCAATCCGGCTCCGGTTTCCGTAGCCATCCACTGTTTCTTGTGCAGCGCTTAAGATCATGAGACCTGCTGTCTGGCGCAGCCGGCCGAGTCAGCGGCCGGGAACGCAACGAAAAACTGCGGCACACTTACCACACATTGTTGCGAAATTGAGACATTGAAGCCTTGGGACCGCCAGTCATCTGTTGAAGATTGCGTTGGGGCCGATCTTTAGCGGGCGCTGCGGAGTACCTGCACGTCAAGATCCCGGATCTTCTTGCGCAGAGTGTTGCGATTGACCCCGAGCAATTCCGCAGCCTTGATCTGGTTGCCGCGAGTCGCGGCAAGCGCGGCGCCGATCAACGGATACTCCACTTCGCGCAGGATGCGGTGATAGAGGCCGGGCGGCGGCAGCGCATCGCCGAAGGTTTCGAAATACGTGTTGAGATATCGCTCGACCGACGCGCCCAGATTGACCGGTTCACCCGTCTCCTCGTCAAGCGAGGTGACGGTCGGTTGGCTCAGTTCATGTTCGAGTAGGCTCTCGGAAATCACATCCTGCGGATAAAGCGCAGTCAGCCGCCGGACCAGGTTCTCCAGCTCTCGGACATTGCCCGGCCAGCGGTACTGGCGCAGCATGTTCAGGGCGGACTGGTCCATTTGTTTGGGTGGCAGGCCTTCCTTTTCAGCCAGGGCAAAGAAATGCCGGACAAGGTCCGGAATATCCTCGATCCGTTCCCGCAGAGGCGGGATCCGGATCGGAACCACATTCAAACGGAAATAAAGGTCTTCACGGAACAGACCCTGGTTGATAAGTTGCCGGAGGTCCTTGTTGGTCGCCGCGATGATCCGGACATCGGTCTGGATCGGCGTACGCCCGCCCACGGTCGTGTATTCCCCCTGTTGAAGCACACGAAGCAAACGCGTTTGCGCTTCCATCGGCATGTCGCCGATCTCGTCCAGGAACAGAGTGCCACCGTCGGCCTGTTCGAACCGTCCGGAACTGCGGTGTTGCGCCCCGGTAAAAGCCCCCTTTTCATGACCGAAAAGCTCCGCCTCGATCAAATCCCTTGGAATGGCGGCCATGTTAATGGCAACGAAAGGTCCGTTGCGCCGTTTTCCATAGTCGTGGAGCGCGCGCGCCACCAGTTCTTTGCCCGTGCCGGATTCGCCGTTGATCATGACCGTAAGGTCGGTCTGCATCAGCCGCGCCAGAACCCGGTAAATTTCCTGCATGGCCGGCGAACGTCCGACAAGCGGCATGTTCTCGCCGCCGTCAGCCTCCGGTTCCGGCCGGCGCAGCTTGGGTTCTTCCAAGGCGCGGCCGACGATGCTGATCATCTCCTTCAGATCGAACGGTTTCGGCAGGTATTCGTAGGCCCCCTTTTCCGATGCCTTGATCGCCGTCATGAACGTGTTCTGAGCGCTCATCACCAGGACCGGCAAGTCCGGCCTCAACTTCTTGATCCGCGGCAGCACGTCAAAAACATTCTCGTCGGGCATCACAACGTCGGTGATGACAAGATCGCCCTCACCGGAACTCACCCAGCGCCATAAGGTGGTGGCATTCGAGGTCAGCCTGACCGCGTAGCCGGCCCTTGAAAGCGCCTGGTTGAGAACGGTCCGGATGGCTGCGTCGTCATCGGCAACGAGGATGGTGCCTGAGGGCATGTCAATCTGTCCTGTCGGGGGCTGGATGGGGGCTGGCCGGCTCGGCATAGGCAGGCATCAGGATGCGGAACGTGGTCCGGCGGATCTGGCTGTCGCATTCGATCACACCGCCATGGTCCCCGATGATCTTGGCGACAAGCGCCAACCCGAGGCCGGAACCATTGATCTTCGTGGTAATGAACGGTTCGAACAGATGAGGAACCAACTCCTCCGGTACGCCGGGACCGTTGTCCTCGACACAGAACTCAAGCGGCAGGCTGACCCTTTGGCTGGTTCCTGGAACCGAAAGCCGGACCCCGGGGCGGTATGCGGTCGAAATCTTGATCTCGCCTTCGGGTGCCTCTCCGATCGCTTCGCTGGCATTCTTGATGAGGTTCAGGAAGACCTGGATGAGTTGATCCTTGTTGCCATAAACGGCCGGAAGAGACGGGTCGTATTCTTCAGTGATCTTCTGGTGGCGTGCGAAACCGCTGTCGGCCAGGCGTTTGACATGATCGAGAACAACATGAATGTTCACCGGATCGCGCTCGATCGGCCGCTCGTCCGAAAACACCTCCATGCGGTCAACGAGTTTCACGATCCGGTCGGTTTCATTCGTGATCAGCTGCGTCAGTGCCCGGTCATCCTCATTGGCCGATTGCTCCAGAAGCTGCGCCGCGCCGCGAATCCCGGACAGCGGATTCTTGATTTCATGCGCCAGCATTGCGGCAAGCCCGGTCACGGTGCGGGCCGCCCCCCGCGAGCTGAGCTGACGGTCGATCTTTTCCGCCATGGTCCGCTCCTGAAACATGAGTACGACGGCTCCGGGGCGGTCCGTCACGGGCGCGGCATTGATGTCGACCACCTTTGGAGCACCAATCTTCGGGCTTCCGATGTCGACCTTGTACTCGTTTACGGCCGCGCCACGGTCCCTCACCTGATCGATCAGCGTCAAGAGCGGGCTGCCGAACGGAACGAAGTCGCTGATCGGATGACGGCGCAGGACAGCCACACTTGCCCGCATGAAGATTTCGGCCGCCATGTTCGCGGATTCAATCACACCGTCCGGGGCGACCAAAAGCACCGGATGGGGAAGTGCGTCCAAAATGGTCGGACCATCGCTCAACAAAGCAGCGGCCCGCCCAGATTTCACTGCCGAACTCATGCTGCCGCCCTTTCCGGACCCGTTTGCGTGCCCCACCTACGCAAAGCCGAAATCACCCAATCCGGTTGGGTGCTGGTGAGGATCGTAGTCCGGATCTTGTCCACCAGCGTGGATCGGCTTGGCGCCTGATCGAGATACCAACCCAGATGCTTGCGCGCGATCCTGACACCGGCCTCGGTGCCGTAGTGGTCGAGGATGGCCGTGTAATGTTCCTCCGCCAGATCTGCCAACGCGCTCAGCTGCGGAGCAGGCTTTCGAATGCCGGTGTCCAGATAATGGCCGATGTGGCCCGGCATCCAGGGGCGTCCATAGGCACCGCGTCCGATCATCACCCCGTCTGCACCCGACTGACGCAGCATTTCGCCGGCTGTCTCGAAACAGACGCAGTCCCCGTTGGCGATCACGGGCACGCTAACGGCGTCTTTCACGGCCGCGATGGCCCGCCAATCGGCCGTGCCCTTGTAAAACTGGTTTCGGGTGCGCCCGTGCACGGTCAGGAGTTGAACCCCCGCGCCCTCCGCACGGCGTGCGAGCTCCGGCGCGTTTATCGTTCGCTCGTCCCAACCAAGGCGCATTTTCAAGGTGACGGGCACATCGACCGCGGCAACCGTGGCCTCGATCAGGGTCAGGGCATGATCGAGATCCTTCATCAGCGCCGAGCCGGAGTAGCCACTGGTCACCTTCTTGGCCGGGCAACCCATGTTGATATCGATGATGTCCGCGCCCAATCCGGCGACGACCTTTGCCGCCTCCCCCATCCAGCGGGATTCGCGGCCGGCAAGCTGCACGACATGAAGCCCAGCTTCCTGCCCTTCCGCCCGCATCTGGGTTTCCGCGTCCCCCTTCACGAAAGATTCGCTGGCAACCATCTCGCAGACCACCATGGCGGCACCAAAGCGGGCGGCCAGCCGGCGGAACGGCAGATCACTGACCCCGGACATTGGCGCCAGTATGGCCCGATTGGGTAACACATGAGGCCCGATCCGTATTGAATTATGGTTCTGTTTCAGGCCTTTTGCCAATTCCATGCTCATATGATGTGCACTCTTTGTATTGCCCACATAATAGACAGATCAATCCGGGCAGCAAGAGGCAAATTGCCTCCCGTTGCCCAACGTGGTTGAAGACGGAATACATCCCATCCACCGCTCATGCGGGCCAAACGGAGATCCTCATGACCCAAAGCGTGGCAGCCGTGATCGTGGCAGCTGGCCGGGGGACGCGACTGTCCAGCCAGCACTCCGATCTTCCCAAGCAGTATCGTCCCCTTGCGGGGAAGCGGATCCTTACACGCACTTTGGAAGCCTTTCTCCACCATCCCGCGATTTCCAGGGTCGTCCCTGTGATCGGTTCGCAGGATGGCGCCCTGTTTGCCGCCGTTCTGAATGAGATCGACCCGGCTCTTTTGCCAAAATGCGCCGCCCCGGTCAAAGGCGGCGAAACCCGGCAGGTGTCCGTTCTTCACGGCTTGTCGGCCCTTGAGGCCGAGGCGCCGGGTCTGGTTCTGATCCATGACGCCGCCCGGCCGCTCGTCACCTCCGCGATCCTGGACCGCGTCATCGCCGCGCTCGCGGACGGCGCCAAGGCCGTTCTGTCCGCGGTGCCGGTCGTCGATACCCTCAAGCGCAGCGGCGGGCCGGACGCCCCAGCGGCACCCTTGAAAACCGTTGACCGGACGCATCTATGGGCCGCCCAAACGCCTCAAGGTTTCGCGTTCGACGCCATTCTCGATGCCCATCTGAAAGCGAGGACCAGCGGTCTGTCCGATTTTACCGATGATACGGCCTTGATGGAGTGGGCCAGTGTGCCGGTCCAGCTGATAGAAGGCGACGCCGACAATTTCAAGGTCACAACCGCGGCCGACCTGCCCCGCGCCGAACGGATCCTAGCCATGTCTCAAGCTTCCAACTCTCCGGCCCCCGGCCGCCTTCCCCCTCTATCCAGCCTTTGCGATGTGCGCGTTGGCACAGGATACGACGTCCACGCGTTCGAGCCCGGAGAGGCGGTCATTCTCGGCGGCGTGACCCTTCAGCATCACAAGCGCCTGAAGGGCCATTCGGATGCCGACGTCGTATTGCATGCGATTACAGATGCCATTCTGGGCGCCCTCGGCGACGGTGATATCGGCAGCCATTTTTCGCCGTCGGATCCCCAGTGGAAAGGCGCTTCGTCCGACCGTTTCCTGGTCGACGCCGTCGGAAGGGTCGCCCGGCGCGGCGGGCGGGTGGCGCATGTCGACGTTACAATCGTGTGCGAGGAGCCCAAGATCGGGCCGCACCGGGAGGCGCTGCGGGCTTCGATCGCGGACATCTGCAAACTGTCCGTGTCGCGGGTTTCGGTCAAGGCGACAACCTCCGAGCGCCTTGGGTTTACCGGCCGCGGCGAAGGAATTGCCGCTCTCGCAACCGCAACCGTCCGGTTGCCGTTCGACGACAGTGAGGAGACCGGCCATGCCGTTTGACCAGAAGCCGGCCGGCGCCCCCGATCTGGATGACCTTGCGGAGAAGGCGGGCCAAGTGGTTGCCCGGGCCCGGGCGGCGAAACTGATGATAGCGACAGCCGAATCCTGTACCGCGGGGCTGATTGCCGCCGCGATCACGGAGGTGGCCGGATCTTCAGCGGTGTTTGACCGCGGCTTCGTGACCTATTCGAATGAAGCGAAAACCGAGTTGCTTGGCGTGCCATGGGATCTGATCCTGCGCGAGGGCGCGGTCAGCCCCGATGTGGCGAAACGGATGGCTGTGGGAGCACTCGAGCGGTCCAGGGCCGATATCGCGGTCGCGGTCACCGGCGTTGCCGGACCGGGTGGCGGATCGCCGGAAAAGCCGGTTGGGACAGTTCATTTTGGGCTGGCAAGAACCGGCGCCCCCGTGGAGCACGTGCATGTCCGGTTTCCAGATGCGGGACGGCGGACCATTCGCTTTCAGACGGTGCTCGAAGCCCTCGAATTGATTACAAAACACCTGCCCGTGTCGACGGGCGGTTAATCTTGTCGACAAACAACGGTGGGCGCCGCGGAGCGGTTTAGGTCTTTGGAAACCCCATTCATGGACCTTGGTGCAACTCTAATGGGAAACGCCATGGTCCGAACAGCCTTCGCCGCCTGCTTGACATTGACAACCCTCCTGCCGGCCACCGCTCAGGATATGCCCGAGCCGGGAGATTTCTACATGATCTCCCGGAACGCGGATGGGCAGTTCCGGTCGAGCCACAAGATTTTCCAGCGCGCCGCGGATGGCATGAAAGAAGTGCAGTATTGCGGGCGCACTTATTGGGTCCGGCCCCATACGGTTGCATGGACACAGCTGCAATCGGAATCTGGAAACCATGTTCGGGTGGAATACAATTGGGGCAAGGGATGGCGCCCGATCTGCGAGGACCCTCAGAAACAGGTGACCCTTGCGGACCTCGGGATTGATATTGATCCAAGCCAGGTGACGTTCGATCAGGGCGAAAGCCAAACGCTGGAAAGCCGGTTTGGCGCGATCGGCCGGGCATTCCGGGGCAACTGACCGCCGTTTCCCGCCGCTATTGGTTCGAATTTTCATCAAACTGCGCGGCGGAGGTAAGGACGGTCGTTAGATCCTGCCTGTAGTGTTGCTTCCAACCGAGGTTGACTGCGCACCTCTTCGAGCCCGCAGCCGCACTCCGAAATGTCAAACGGATGGTAGGAACGATATGAAATCGTGGATCGGCGCAATGCTCGCGCTCTTCGCTGCGTTCGGTCCGGCGCAAGCGGCCGGGGCAAGTTCGAAAGAGGGTGATTTTTACATCATTTCCCGCGGCTCGACCGGCGAGTTCCTCGGCAGCCACAAGATCTTCCTTCGCGCGGCGTCCGGCCTTCACCAGGTGCAATATTGCGGCCAAGCCTATTGGGTGCGGCCGCAGACCGTCGCCTGGTCCCAGATTGAGCAGACCAACAAGCGCTTTGTGCGTATCGAATACAACAGAGGCCTGGGCTGGCGCCCGCTTTGCAATCGGCCCGGCGACCAGGTCACGGTCGCCGATATCGGATTTCAAATGGAGCCGCGATACGTTCTGGGTTCCAGCGATGCCGGCCTTAAGCGGGTCAACAGATTTGCGGCAATTGCCGAATCGTTTCGCGGCGCTTCCGGCGGCCGCGCGGCGCGCAGCTATCACGGCCAGTAAATCGGCGGGCGATGAACTGGACATGGTTCTTGCCGGGAAAGGGGTTTGCTTCAAGGCCGTTGCAGCGGCTTAGAACGGTTTGCAGACCTGCACCCGAGACAAAGGCGCTGGGTAAACCAAATCCTAACCATCTTGAACTCACAATAACGAGTTTCGTGCTTCCCGGCCTATGCGATCAGGCCCGGGAAAGCCAAATGGAGTTGATTGCAGCAATTCCCAGCACTGTCGAACAGGTTGGACGGTCCCATGCTCAAGCGCTCTGTGATTTGGTTCTCAATTTCCGGGACCGCGGGTCTATGCCTGCCGGCTCTTGCGGCGGGCGGGGATTATTACATCCGATCCGAAGTGGCGCGCGGACAGTTCAGCGGGTTCCACGAGATCCTTCCCCGTCCCAAAGAGGGCTACTTCAAGGTCAACTATTGTGACCGGACGTTTTGGGTCAGTGATACAACGGTGCTTTGGACGGAGCGGGAAGCTGCCGCCGGACGCCGTCTCGTGGTCGAGGCCGAGACCCGCTCCGGACGGGACCTGATCTGCGCCGATGCGCATACCTACGTCAATCTGGACAGCCTGGGACTGCCCAAGACCGAGATCGAGGTCTTGCGGGACAACAGCGATCCTCAAGCGCCAGTGCGAAACCGCTTGAGGATCATCAGCGAGGCTTTCAAGGATTTCAAGTAACCGCGTTCACCGCCAGTTACGATTGCGCAACCTGTCGTCTGGCCTTCACGCGCCGTAAACCTGGTTCGCCCGCGCCTCGAATGCGCTTGAGAATTTCCGGAACGCGCGGTCGAACATGGCGCCCATCAACGATCCCAAAGTCCGGCTCTTGAACTCATAATCGATGTAAAAACCGACGATGCAAATGTCCTCGCCCGCATCCTCGAAAGTCCAGCGGTTCTCGAGGTGCCGGAAAGGTCCATCCAGATATTCCACCAGAATGACCTTATCGGCTGGCCGCAGCTCAACACGGCTGGTGAACGTTTCCTTGAACACCTTGTAGGCGACGGTCATGTCCGCGATCAGCACGGTTCGGCCGTCGCCGAGATCCTTCCGGCCACGCACATGCAGGTTCTGGCAGAGCGGAACAAACTGCGGGTATTGCTCCACGTCCGCGACAAGCCTGAACATGTCTTCCGCGTTGTGATTGACCTTGTGGGAGGATGAGAAACTGGGCATCCCGTTTCTTTCGTCCTATTCGTTCTTTCCGTTCGCGAGCGCGTTTCAATGCCCGAGCTTGGCGGCCCGTGCGGCTCTCAGTTCGGCGAAATCTTCACCCGCATGATGTGAAGAACGGGTCAACGGGCTGGCAGAAACCTTCAAAAACCCCTTGGCGTAGGCAATTCGCTCATAGGCCTTGAATTCCTCCGGCGTCACGAAGGACAGAACCGGGTGATGCTTCTTGGACGGCTGAAGGTATTGACCGATTGTGAGAAAATCCACTTCGGCGGAGCGAAGATCATCCATGAGTTGCAGGACTTCGTTGCGCTCCTCGCCGAGACCGACCATGATGCCCGATTTGGTGAACATGGCCGGATCGAGTTCCTTGACCCGCTGCAACAGCCGGATCGAATGGAAATACCGCGCACCGGGGCGCACCTTGAGATACTTGGAGGGAACCGTCTCCAGGTTGTGGTTGAACACATCGGGACGCGCTTCGACCACCGTTTCCAGCGCGCCGGTCTTGCGCAGAAAGTCAGGCGTCAGGACCTCGATCGTGGTGCCCGGCGAGCGCTGGCGGATTGCCTTGATGACATTGGCGAAATGTTTGGCTCCACCGTCATCCAGATCGTCCCGGTCCACGGACGTGATGACCACATGTTCCAGACCCATCCGGGAGACGGCTTCCGCGACGCCGGTGGGCTCGTTCTGATCGACCGGCCCCGGCATGCCCGTGCGGACATTGCAGAAGGCGCAGGCGCGGGTGCACGTGTCGCCCAAAATCATGAAACTGGCGTGTTTCTTGGACCAGCATTCCCCGATATTCGGGCAGCCGGCTTCCTCGCAAACGGTCACCAGATTGTTTTCGCGCACAACCTGTTGGGTCTCGCGATATACAGGCGACGTGGGCGCCTTCACCCGGATCCACTTGGGCTTGCGCTGGACCGGGTTATCCGGACGATGCGCCTTTTCCGGATGGCGAGGCCGCTCTTTGTCAGCGTCCCGCGGGCGATTGAGCGTGTCGAGGATCGTAACCATGGGCCTTAAGTGTCGTCCTCCTGCTTAAAAATCAAGCGGTATTTGGCCGCATCCGCCATGCGCGGGCCGCAGATCAGCCCAGTTTTTTCAACATGTTCGACAGCGCGTCCGACAAGGGGTGAGACCTGCGCGTTTCTTCATTCATCTGAACAATCACCGTCCGGGCGCTCGCCGCCAGGACACCATTCTGAAAGACGCCCTGGTCGAGCGCAAACGAGCTGCGGCCCACATGGGCAACGCGGGTCCCGATCTCCACGTCTCCCGGCCAATTGATTTCCCGCAGGAATTCCAGTTCCAGCTTCGCGATGACGAATGTACAGCCGGCATCGCCTCTAGAACCGGTTTCGTCATACAGGAATTCGACCCGCCCGGTTTCCAGGAACGTGGCGAAGACCGCATTGTTCACATGCCCCTGCCTATCGGTATCGGCATAGCGAAGCTTGTCCCGGGTCCGGACCGGATAGGCTTCGATCGCGGGCGTGGCGTTGTCCGGTTCTGTCATGGTCGGTCGATCTGCTCCTCAGCCGAAGATCTTTTTCCAGAGGAACAGAAACAGCACCGCGCCGAGGGTCGAGACGATCAACTGGTCAAGGAAACCGCCGGTCACATTGAGGTTCAGCAGATGCGCCAGTTCACCGCCGACGAACGCGCCAACGAGGCCAACCACAAGGCTTCCGAGGAACCCGCCCCGGCTGTTCAGAACCCGGTGTGCGATGGCACCCGCAATCAGGCCGATGATAACGGTAACGATCAGACCCATCGCGGGTGCTCCTTGTTCAAGTCAATCAGGCGATCAAACGTGCCAGCAGAACGACCACGATCGCACCAATCGCGGCAACAACGATTTCGTTGACGAGGGGATGGCCGAGGTTGATGTTAATCCCTGCCAATTTGAACAAGAAGCCCCCGACAAACGCACCTATCAGGCCTGTGATCAGATAACGGATCAACCCCCCGCCACCGACAACAACGCTGGCCAGCCAGCCAGCAACGATCCCAATCACGACCCAAATCAAAATTGCCTTTACGTCCATAAGGTCCTCCTGAAAACGATACTGCCTGGGCGGCGTTACGGTAACCATTTTACCGTCCGGGTCTAATGAAGCTTCAATGAAAGACGTCAGGCGTT
This sequence comes from Roseibium aquae, assembly GCF_008711285.1. Lineage (GTDB taxonomy): Bacteria > Pseudomonadota > Alphaproteobacteria > Rhizobiales > Stappiaceae > Roseibium > Roseibium aquae. The sequence continues at coordinate 168,668 of NZ_VXDC01000004.1, read as the reverse complement.
CAGCACACGTCCGTACGCGTCCAGCACGGATTCCTTCATCATTTCCGACAGAGTCGGGTGCGGGAAGATCGTGTGCATGAGGTCTTCCTCGGTTGTCTCCAAGTTCATGGCCACCACGAAACCCTGGATCAGTTCGGTCACTTCCGCACCAACCATATGCGCGCCCAGAAGCTCGCCGGTCTTCTTGTCGAAGATCACCTTGATCATGCCGTTGTCTTCGCCAAGCGCGATCGCCTTGCCGTTAGCGTTGAACTGATAGCGGCCAACGCGGATGTCATGACCCTGTTCCTTGGCCTTGGCTTCCGTAAGCCCGACCGAGGCAACTTGCGGATTACAGTAGGTGCAGCCCGGTATCTTGCGGTGGTCCATCGGATGAACGCCCGGCACGCCGGCGATCTTTTCAATGCAGATGACGCCTTCGTGTTCGGCCTTGTGCGCCAGCATTGGCGGACCTGCTACATCGCCAATTGCGTAGATGCCTGGGACGTTGGTCTTGCCATAACCATCAATGACAATGCAGCCCCGGTCCGTTTTCACGCCAAGCGTTTCAAGGCCAAGGTTCTCGATGTTGCCCTGAACACCAACAGCGGAAATCAAATGGTCGGCCGTGATCTGGGTCACCTTGCCGGATTTGTCCTCGATATGGGCGGTGATGGCGTTCGCGGCCTTGTCGACCTTGGTCACTTTGGCTTCGGTCAGGATATTCAGGCCGCGCTTTTCCAGCGCCTTGCGGGCGAATTTCGAGATTTCCTCGTCTTCCACCGGCATAACGTTCTTCATCAGTTCCACGACGGTCACATCGACGCCCATCGAGCGGTAAAACGAGGCAAATTCGATCCCAATCGCCCCCGACCCCATGACCACGAGCGATTTGGGCATTTTTTCCGGTTTCATCGCCTCGAAATAGGTCCAGATCAGCTTGCCATCTGGCTCGATCCCCGGCAGGGCACGCGGACGCGCGCCGGTCGCCACGATGATATGCTTGGCGGTATAGATGCCCTCGCCTTTGGTTCCTTTCGGGGCCGGATGCTGCGGCTCGACCGCAGGCTTGGACGGTTTGCCGACGACGATTTCACCCGGTTTGGTGAGCTTGGCTTCACCCCAGATCACATCGATCTTGTTTTTCTTCATCAGGAAGCCGACACCGCCGTTGAGCCGGGCGGAGACGCCGCGCGAGCGCGCGACCACGTCCTTCACATCGGCCTTCATGGTGCCGTCCAGCGTCAGGCCGAAACTCTTGGCGTGATTTGCGTGATCCATGATTTCGGCCGAGCGCAGCAGCGCCTTGGTCGGGATACAGCCCCAGTTGAGGCAGATGCCCCCCAGATGCTCGCGTTCCACGATGGCGGTCTTCAGTCCGAGCTGGGCCGCGCGGATGGCCGTCACATAGCCGCCCGGGCCCGAGCCGATGATGATGACGTCATATGCGTTGTCAGCCATCTGATCGATCCTTTTGTCGATTGAGAAAGACCGGCGCGGCCTTCAGCAAAAGCCGCGCCGCCGGTTCGGTCAGACTAGACCAGCATGCTCATCGGATTTTCGATGTAGCCCTTGAAGGCCGCCAGAAGTTCCGCCCCCAGGGCGCCGTCCACGCAGCGGTGGTCGGTGGAGAGCGTCACGCTCATCATGGTGGCGATCGCAAGCGCGTCGTCCTTGACGATCGGCCGTTTCTCGCCCGCGCCGATCGCCAGGATCGTGGCGTGGGGCGGATTGACGACAGCGGAGAAGTTCTTGACGCCCATCATGCCCATGTTGGACACGGCGGTGGTGCCGCCCTGATATTCATGCGGCAGCAGCTTCTTCGACTTCGCCCGCGCGCCCATGTCCTTCATCTCGTTGGAGATGACGGAGAGCGGCTTCATTTCGGCCTGCCGGATGATCGGGGTGATCAAGCCACCAGGGATCGACACGGCAACGCCGACATCGGCATGCTTGTGCTTGACCATCGCCTCATCGGTCCAGGACACGTTGGCATCCGGCACGTCCCTCAGCGCGAGCGCGACAGCCTTGATGATCATGTCGTTCACCGACAGCTTGAAGGCCGGCTTGCCGTCCTTGTCCTTGGAGGCCGAGCCGTTGAGCTGCGCCCGCAAGGCCATAAGGGCATCCAGTTCGCAGTCCACCGTCACGTAGAAATGGGGAATGGTCTGCTTGGACTCGGTCAGGCGCTTGGCGATCGTCTTGCGCATTCCGTCATGCGGCTCGAGTTCGTAGGACCCTTCCTCGAACAGCTTGAGCACCTGATCCTTGGAGGGACCAGCGGGGGCCGCGGCTGCGGGCGCGGGGGCTGCAGCGGCCGGAGCAGCTGCGGCAGCTGCGGGGGCAGCCTTTCCAATCCCCTTTTCAAGGGCCGCCTCGATGTCCTTCTTCACGATCCGGCCATGCGGACCGGATCCGCTGAGCTGCGCAAGATCAAGGCCGTTCAGCTTGGCAAGCCGGCGGGCGAGAGGCGAGGAAAAAACCCGTCCGCCATCGGCTGTTTTCGGGGCAGGCATCGGATCGGTCGCCGCCTTCGCGCCAACCTCGATCACCGTGTTGTTGGCCGGAGCGGCCGGAACCGCGTCTGCTGCCGGTGCCGGGCCCGCACCCGTACCGGAGCCAGCTGTGCTGTCCATGGCGCCGGCGTCTTCGCCATCTTCCAGAAGAATGGCGATCAACGCATTGACCTTCACGTTGGCTGTGCCTTCCGGAACGACGATCTTGCCGACGGTGCCTTCGTCGACGGCTTCCACTTCCATGGTCGCCTTGTCGGTTTCAATCTCGGCAATGACATCGCCGGCCGAGACCGTGTCGCCTTCCTTGACCATCCATTTGGCCAGATTGCCCTCTTCCATGGTCGGCGAGAGCGCGGGCATGGTGATATTGATCGGCATGTTTGCCTCCCTTGCTCTCGTTAAGCCGTGTAAGTGACGGCCTTGACCGCGTCGATGACCTCCGGAACGCTCGGCAGGGCCAGCTTTTCCAGATTGGCGGCATACGGCATCGGAACGTCCTTGCCGGTTACCCGCAAAACGGGCGCATCGAGATAATCAAAGGCCTGTTCCTGTACCTGATAGGCAATCTCGGCGGAGACCGAGCACATCGGGAAGGCCTCCTCGATGGTCACGATCCTGCCCGTCTTGCGGACAGAGGCGAGAACCGTGTCGATGTCGAGCGGCCGGATGGTGCGCAGGTTGATCACCTCTGCGGAAATGCCCATGCCGGCCAGCTCATCCGCTGCCTTCATGGTGTAGGTCATGCCGATACCCCAAGACACCAGCGTTACGTCCGTGCCGGCGCGTTCGATCTTCGCCTTGCCAATCGGCAGAACGAAGTCCTCCATGTCGGGGATTTCGAAAGAATGTCCATACAGGATTTCGTTTTCCAGGAAGACGACCGGGTTCGGGTCGCGGATCGCGGCCTTCAGCAGACCTTTCGCATCGGCGGCCGAATAGGGCTGAACCACCTTGAGGCCCGGCACATGCGCGTACCAGGATGCGTAGTCCTGTGAATGCTGGGCTCCGACCCGGGCCGCCGCGCCGTTCGGACCGCGGAACACGATTGGCGCGCCCATCTGGCCACCCGACATGTAAAGCGTTTTGGCAGCGGAGTTGATGATCTGGTCGATCGCCTGCATGGCGAAGTTGAAGGTCATGAACTCGACGATAGGCTTCAGACCTGTCATGGCCGCTCCAACGCCAAGGCCTGCAAAGCCGTGCTCGGTGATCGGCGTGTCGATGACGCGTTTGGGGCCGAATTCGTCCAGCAAGCCCTGGGTGATCTTGTAAGCGCCCTGATATTCGGCTACCTCCTCGCCCATGATGAAGACATCGCCGTCGCGGCGCATTTCTTCGGCCATCGCATCGCGCAAGGCTTCGCGCACCGTGCTGGACTTCATCTGCGTGCCTTCCGGCACTTCCGGATCCGCCGGTGTGTCGATGGCAGGGGCCTGAGGATGCGGAGCCGATGCCACAGGTTGTGCCGGCACCGGGGCGGGACCGTTGTCCGCGGCAGGAGCCGGGGCGCTTGCGGCCGCGTCCAGCGCTGAGGCGTCTTCGCCTTCGCCCAGCAGAACAGCAATCTTTTCGTTGACCTTGACGGCGTCGGTGCCCTCGGCAACCAGAATCTTGCCCAAGACCCCTTCGTCGACAGCCTCCACTTCCATGGTGGCCTTGTCGGTTTCGATTTCGGCAATCACATCCCCGGCAGAGACGGTGTCACCTTCGGCTTTCAGCCACTTGGCGAGCTTCCCCTCTTCCATGGTCGGCGACAAGGCCGGCATGAGAATATCAATCGGCATGGTGTCCCCCGCCCTTAAAGCAAAATATCGGTGTAAAGTTCGGACGGATCCGGCTCCGGATCGGTCTGGGCGAACTCGGCCGCTTCGGCAACGCGCGCGCGGACGTCCTTGTCGATCGCCTTCAGCTCGTCCTCCGTTGCCCAGTTGGCGTCCAGCAGCCGTGCCCGCACCTGTTCGATCGGGTCGTGCTCCGTGCGCATTTTCTGGACTTCGTCTTTGGACCGGTATTTCGCGGGGTCGGACATGGAGTGGCCGCGATAGCGGTAGGTAATCATTTCAAGGATAAACGGCCCCTTCCCGGCGCGGCAGTACTCGAGCGCATTTTCGGATGCGGCCATCACCGCGCGCACGTCCATGCCGTCCACCTGTTCGCCCGGGATGCCGAAAGACACGCCGCGCTGGGACAGGTCGGTGGTCGACGACGCCCGTTCGACGCTGGTGCCCATGCCGTACCGGTTGTTCTCGATCACATAAATCACCGGCAGCTTCCAGAGGGCCGCCATGTTGAAGCTCTCGTAAATCTGGCCCTGGTTGGCGGCGCCGTCGCCGAAGAACGTCATGCAAACATTGCCGTTCTCCCGGTATTTGTTCGCAAAGCCGATGCCGGTGCCGAGCGACACCTGGGCGCCGACGATACCATGGCCGCCGTAGAAGTGCTTTTCCTTGGAGAACATGTGCATGGAGCCGCCCTTGCCTTTGGACAGGCCGCCCCTGCGTCCGGTGAGTTCGGCCATCACGCCCTTCGGGTCAAGATCCATCGCGAGCATGTGACCGTGATCGCGATAGGCGGTGATCATCTGATCGCCGTCCTTCTTGGCCATCTGCATCCCGACGACGACGGCTTCCTGACCGATGTAAAGATGGCAGAAGCCACCGATATAGCCCATGCCGTAAAGTTGACCGGCTTTTTCCTCGAACCGCCGGATCAGCAGCATTTCCTTGTAGGCGTGGAGTTCCTGGTCCTTGTCGAACTCGGCGATCGCGGGCGCGGCCTTCTTGGCAGCTCCGCGGGACCGGCCGGTGGTTCTTGCACCCGTGCCGGTGGTGGATTTTGTTGCTGTGGCCATAACCCTCTTCTCGACGTGACGTTTCCCCTAAGACATCAGAGCAAAACGTAGCCCGTCACAGACTTCAATCCAAGTCTGCATGTAGCACGCACAAATACTGATATCTTTTTGTTTTGATGGGATATTTAGTCGTAAACTGAAATCCGATTAACAGTCGTCCATTAATCGTTTTCGAGTTAATTGCACGCCTCTACCTGCCGGTCGTCAAAATGACCAGTTCATCGCTCTGGACCACATTCAGGTTGCGGCGCGCCTGTTCGTCCAGCATGTCAGGGTTCAGGCTCTCGGGCCGAAGCAGTGTCACCTGCGCAACCAGCGCTTCGCGCTGCTTGACAAGACGGTCGTGCTCCACCTCGAGTGCGCGCACTTCATGTTCGATACGGGCCCTGCCGACAAGCCCCAGTTCTCCATTTAGCGCATGAAATCCGAAATAGCTCAAGGCGGCAAGAGCCGCCGCCGGAACGACAAGACGGCGGAGAGTGGATTTTTTACGCTGACGGGTTGGTGCAGGCACGGAGGAAACCCTTACACATGTACTTTGGGCTTTGTAGAGGCATGGTGCCGTCTTAGACTTAACAGACGGTTTCCGGCATCCGCGTTGTGACCACAAACCAACGGCGCTTTGAGAATAATTCACTGCGTTTGAAGGGGCCGCCCATGCGCTCTTGAGCCGGGCCTGATGGGGTCGCGAAAACGCCGTTCAGCCGCAGGCTGTCATCGTTAGGGAACGTCTGGGAAAGCTGCCAGATCAGGAGGCCCCGACAGCCGCCTCCGTGTCGAAGAACAAGAGCGCGATGTCTTCGATCGACATCGGGCCGCCGAACAGATAGCCCTGCCCGAACTCACATCCGAGCGATGCGAACAAATCCCGTTGCTCAATCGTCTCCACTCCCTCCACGACCACACCCGCATCCATTTTGCGGGCAAGCGCGAGCATCATGGCGATGATTTCCAGCGTGAGATCGTTTTTGAAAGCCTGATTGACAAATGACCGGTCAATCTTGAGTTCGCTCCACTTGAAGCGGCTGAGATAAGACAGGGCCGAATACCCGGTGCCGAAATCGTCCAGGGATATCTCAACGCCGAAATCGCTGAGCGTTTGCAGCGTCTCATAGACATGATCAATGTCGGTCATGAAAACCGACTCGGTTACTTCCAGTTTCAAGCGATGCGCCGGAAGCCCCGTGCGCGCCAGGCATTCGCGCACCATTCCACAGACATCGTCATTGAAGATCTGGGAGACCGACAGGTTCACGGAGACCGGCAGGCTGTCAGAGACAAGCTGCACTTCGGTGCAAGCCGTCTCGAGGATCAGGCGGCCGAGTGGGACAATGTCACCACTGGATTCGGCCACGGGAATGAATTCGGCGGGCGAGACCCAGCCAAGATCGGGATGATGCCATCGCGCCAGAGCTTCCAGAGCACTGATCTCACCGGTTTTGAGATCGAATTGCGGCTGGTAGTAAGGGATGACACCACACTGGTCGATGGCCTTTCCCAGTTCGGCCTCGATCATGAGCCGTCTTTGCAGTTCAGCGCGCATGATCGGCTTGTAGGTCACGATTTGACCCTGCGGCTTGCGCTTTGCGGCATTGAGGGCGAGTTCGGCGTTCTGAACCGGATCGGTATAGACGTCGTCCACCCTGCCAGTGCGCGCCACCCCAATCGACAGGCTGACCAGGATCGTCCCGTAGGCGGTTTCAATGGGCTGGCGGAACAGGCCGGCAATATCGTGTGCGATCTTGAGAAGGTCCGTCCCGCTGTCCCTGTCGATCCGTACCATGCACAGAAATCCCGCGCCGGTTCCCCGGGCCAGGACGTTTCGCGGATCGATATTGGCCAGGTGCACGCCCACGCGATCGGCCACTTCCTTCAAAAGCGCATCGCCCGCCGCGTATCCGAGACTGTCGGTGATGCGGCGAAGCGCAGAAAGATCGAAGGCGATGATGCCGATCCGGTCGCCTTCAAGCATCGCGCCGCGCGCGCTTTCGACCCGCATGTTGAAGGCCTGCCGGTTGGGCAACTGGGTCAGCATGTCATGGTCGTTCAAGAACTGGCCATGACGTGTCTCTTCCAGCAGTCTTCGCCGAAGGGCCCGATACTTGGAATAGATCAGGACAGCCGCGCCAGTGGCAAACAATGCTGCGGCCCATGATGCGATCACCACGGCAAAGGACACCGGCACAGAGGTTTCGGCGACCGGCTGAGCGGCAGCAGGTGCGGACCAGAGCGCCCACATCAAGACCACAATCACGGGCAAGAACAGGCCAAAGGCCTCAGGGGCCGAACGGCCGGCAGCGCGCCTTGAAACCGGCGTCGCATGCCAAGACCGGCCCTCCAGAGCCATCATTGCGGGACCATATGGGTTGCGTAGTATTGCCAAGATCATCCTTTTCTCTCGGCCGGCGGCTGATCGGACATGTCCAGTAATCCACGTCCATTTGACGCTACTGAAACACAAAGCCCTGAATCAGCTCTAAATATTTTGCCTCCGATTGTTTCGGCTTTTCTGCCGGTGGATCCGTCTCAAAGCGACGCACGCCGGTTCAGGGCAACGGCAGTCGCGGTTCACCCTGCGTTGCGGATGCTCCCGGCTGAATCAGGCGGCAACCTTGCACACATTCCAAAAACCGTTCCGGTGCGAAAGTCTGTGTGTCAGGAAAGTTCAGCGGATATCCAGCAGGTTCGAAACCTGACGTTTATAAATCTCCTTGGAAGCGTCCGCAGCCGACAGGATCTCCTCGATCTTGAAAAAGTCCATCGTCTTGAAATGACCGATTGGCGGTTCGATCAGAAGGTCCGGGCGGGAGCAGGCCAATTTTGCGGCCACAAGCGAATGGAACGTGATGGAGATGGATCCGAGCCAGGTTTCGATACCACTTGGGAGGCCTTTGATCGTGGAAAAGTCGCTGCTGGTCACATCGACCGCAACCGTTCGCACCTCCTTGTCGGCAAACACGTCGAAGGGGGTGGGATTGACAAACCCGCCATCGATCAAGACCCGCCCCCCGATCACGACCGGCGTCAGGAGCATGGGCAGCGCCGACGAGGCTGCAATTGCCGGCAGCAAAGGACCGGATGACAGCACCGTTTCCGACTGGGTGTGAAAATCGGTGGCAACGACGTGCAGTGGGATGTCCAGGTCCTCGAAGGTTTCTGCCAGTCCTGCCGGGAAAACCGTTTCGAACAAGACAAGCGGATCAATGATTGAGGGGCGGCCAAAATCGAGCAATGACGCCCAGGTTCGGCCACCGGTCAAGAACAGCTTCTGGAAGAGCTGGCTCCTTCGTTTAAACAGTTCGACCGCGAAACGCCGGATCTCGCTTGCCGGCATCCCGCTGGAATAGAACCCGCCAAGGATAGCGCCCATCGAGGTTCCGGCGATGGCCGTTGGCCGGATGCCGAGTTCATCAATTGATTCCAGAACCGAAATATGAGCGAACGCCTTGGCGGCTCCGCCGCCGAGCGCGAGTTGAAACCCGCCGTTTCCCGGTTTCATCCCGGACTGGAAAGAGGACGTTTCTAAGGACGGCATGTGACCAGCACCAGCCCCAGAACCAGCCCCGGCGGCCGCCGGAGACGCGCCGGCAACCTTCGCTCCGGATAGAACATCGCGCCGCCCAATCATCGCCCGCCCATCGCCCGCCCCATCAACCGTTAGAGCACCGTTGCACTGCCGGATCTGCCGATGAACCTAAGCTCCCGTGATGCGGTCTTCCAGCCGGAACCGGAAAATGCGGGCAATCTGTTTCAAAGCGGTTTCGAATTCCGTTCCGCCGTCGTTTTCCAATCGCTGTTCGAAGGCCGTCAGGATCTGATCCTTGGTGGCGCCCTTGACCGCGAAAATAAAGGGAAAACCGAACTTTTCCTTGTAGCGGGTGTTGAGCGCGGTGAACTTGTCGAACTCTTCCTGCGTCAGGCTGTCGAGCCCGGCCCCGGCTTGTTCACGCCTGGAATCCTCGGCGAGTTCGCCGGCCAGCGCCGCCTTTCCCGCAAGATCCGGATGGGCCCGCACCAGCGCGATCTGGTCCTGTTCGGCCGCCATGTGCATGGCGGCTTCGAAAGCAGCGATCACGCCGTCGCGCGAGGCAAACGGACGGGCGGCGAAAGCCCGTTCCGCCACCCAGGGTGAATGTTCGGCCACATCGCTAAAGGCGGCGACGAAGGCCTGCTTGTCCCAGCCATTCACCGTTTCGATCGTATACATTCCCCTCCCCCGCGCCGTTCATTTTCGTTGCTGCGCCAACCAGAGACCCAGAGTATCCCGCTCCTCGCGTGTCATGCCGCTTTCATTTGCAAGCGGCATGGCATCCGACTGGACGGCCTGCGCCATGACCAGATCCGCATAGCGGCGAAGATCTTCCACCGTTTCAAGTTGAATATTCTTGGGCGCCTCGTCGAAGCCCTCATAAGTTGGAGTGGCCGCGTGACAGGTCGCGCAATGGGTCTGTGTGATGGCAACCACGGTCGCATCGGCGATCTGCGGGCCGCCGATGCTGGAAAAGTCGCGCGGAGCGGTCATCACGAGGGCAACCGCCAGACCGGTGGCGGCAGCCGGCAGGGTCCACCAGAACTTCCGGATACTGTCACCGGCATCGTGCCGGTTCAGGAAATGACGCACCATGCCGCCGATCACCAGAACAAGGGCCACCAGCAGCCAGGCCTGGGGGTGCCCGGTCAACATGGGATAATGGTTCGACACCATCATCAGGAGCACCGGCAAGGTCAGATAATTGTTGTGCACCGAACGCTGCTTGCCCATCGCTCCCAGTGCCGGATCGGGTGCCTCGCCTTTCAGAAGACTTGCGACGATCTTCTTCTGGTTCGGGATGATCACGCCGAAGACGTTGACCGCCATGATCGTTCCCATGAAGGCGCCCACATGGATCAACGCGCCCCTGCCGGAAAAGACATGGGTGTACATATAGGTGGCCGCCATGATCAGCAGGAACACGCAGATCGCGAGCAACCCCGTGTTCTGGCCGATCCTCGAACGGCACAACCGGTCATAGACGAGCCATCCCGCAGCCAGCGACAGAACCGATATTGCAATCGCATCGAGCGGACGCAGGTCCATTTTCGCGGGATCGATCAGATAGGCGCTGGCATTGAAGTAGTACATGACAATCAGCAGGGCGAAGCCCGTGACCCAGGTCAGATAGGCCTCCCACTTGTACCAGATCAGATCTTCGGGAAGCTCCCTGGGCGCGACCGTGTATTTTTCGACATGATAGAAGCCGCCGCCATGAACCTCCCAAGCGGTGCCGAACACACCTTCCTTCATTTTCTCGCGCTTTCTCAGCGAGAGATCGAGCGCGATGAAGTAGAAGGAAGTCCCGATCCAGGCGATCCCAACAACGAGATGGGCCCACCGGAACAGCAGGTTCAACCAATCCATTGCAAAGGCAAGGGTCATGCGCGCTCCGTCCAAGAAATGCGGATGAGGGGCGCACCGGCCGGGTCAAGCCCGTCTCCCGGCGCGCAAACAGGGTCAGGAACCGGGCCGCCGGAACCGCTGGGATGCGGCGGCGGCCCGAGACCGTTTTATTGCGGCAGCTTGTCGTCGATGCCTTTTACATACCAGTTCATCCCAAGAATCGCGCCGTCATCCAACCGGACACCATCTTCGGCGGCCACGGTGCCGTCCTGCTTGGTGATCGGGCCGGTGAAGGGCTCCCATCCATCGATGATCTTCTGTTCGGTTGCCTTGGCCATCGCAACGACATCCTCGGGCAGATTGGTGTATGGCGCCATCACCACGTGGCCTTCAGCCAGCCCTTCCCAGGAAGAATGGCTCTTCCAGGTCCCGTTCAACACTTCCTCGACCCGGTGGATGTAGTATGGACCCCATTCGTCAATGATCGAGGTGTATTGCGCATCCGGTGCGAAGGCGATCATGTCGGACGCTTGCCCGAACCCGTGAACGCCCCGCTCCTGGGCGACCTGAAGCGGCGCCGTGGAATCGGTGTGCTGGGAAATGACATCCGCGCCCTGGTCGATCAGGGCCTTCGCCGCGTCGGCTTCCTTGCCCGGATCGAACCAGGTGTTCACCCAGACAACCTTCACTTGGAAGTCCGGATTCACCGACTGGGCGCCCAGCATGAACGCGTTGATGCCCGACACGACTTCCGGAATGGGGAAAGAGGCGATGTAGCCGGCAACACCGGTCTTTGACTGCTTGGCGGCAATCTGACCGATGATGTAGCGGCCCTGATGGAACTTTGAGTTATAGGTCGCGACGTTTTCCGCGGTCTTGTATCCGGTCGCATGCTCGAACTTCACATCCGGATACTTTGCGGCGACCTTGATCGTCGGGTTCATGAACCCGAAGGAGGTGGTGAAAATGATGCCGCATCCGTCGCGGGCAAAGCGCTCGATCGCCCGCTCGGCGTCCGGGCCTTCCTTCACGCTTTCCAGATAGGCGGTTTCAACCCGATCGCCGAAATGTTCTTCGACGGAAAGACGGCCCTGATCATGCTGGTAGCTCCAGCCGAAGTCCCCAACGGGTCCGACATAGACGAAACAGGCCTTCAGGTCGGCGGCATTCGCGGCGGAGGCACCGGCCATCAGGGCCAGACCCGCGACAGCGGATTTCAGAACGTTTTTCATTACACGACTTCCCCTCTTGGTTGATCTATTTGCGGCGATCATGCTGTTTGCCAAAGCCCGGATCGCGGCGGGCCTGGCATGAACCGGCGGCTGGGAGGCCCTACCGGTCCGGTACGAACGGCTTGCCGAGGCAGGCCGGAGTGTTGACCAGCGTCAGTCTGCGATTTGCCGAAATCAAGACAAGCACCACGATGGTGGCAAGATACGGCAGACTGGACAGGAATTGGGACGGTATACCGAAACCTTGCGCCTGAGCGTGGAATGTCAGGACGGTCACGGCCCCGAAGAGGTAGGCGCCGGCAACCACACGCCAGGGCAGCCAGGAGGCGAAGACAACCAGGGCCAGGGCTATCCAGCCCCGTCCGGCCGTCATGTTCTCAACCCATTGCGGCGTATAGGCGAGCGACATGTAGGCCCCGGCCAGTCCGGCACAGGCCCCGCCAAACAGGATCGCCAGGAACCGCACTTTGATGACCGAATATCCAAGGGCATGCGCGGAGGCGTGATTGTCGCCAACCGAACGCAGCACCAGGCCCATGCGGGTGCGGAAGAGCATGTAGCTGACCCCGGCAACCAAAGCGAAGGCCACATAGACTAGGGCATCCTGCTGGAACACCACAGGCCCGATGAACGGGAGGTCCGAAAGAAACGGAATATGGAGTTCGGGCAATTTGAGACCGGGAACCCCGATAAAGGCCTCGCCGATCATGCCGGACAGCCCCAGTCCAAGGATGGTCAGCGCGAGGCCGCTTGCCACCTGGTTCGTCACCATGACCAGCACGAGGAACGCGAACAGGGCCGACATGGCCATCCCCGCTCCGATGGCTGCCACAACGCCCAGGCTTCCCGAGCCTGTTTGGTTGGCGACCGCGAAGCCGACAACGGCACCCATGATCATCATGCCTTCGACGCCGAGGTTGAGAACGCCCGACCGCTCGACGACCAGTTCGCCGATGGCGGCGATCAGCAGGGGCGTAGCCGCAGTGATGACTGTGAGAAGAACGGCCTCAAACATGTTCCGCCTCCCCGGCGATTGCCGCTGGACGCGCGCGGCTCAAACGGACCTGATAGAGAATGAGCGTATCGCATGCGAGCACATAGAAAAGCAGCAGCCCCTGGATCACGCTGGCAATCTTGTCCGACACTCCCATGGAGGCCTGCACGGCTTCCCCGCCAATATAGGACAGAGCCAGAATGAACCCCGCCACGAGGATCCCGACCGGATTCAACCGGCCCAGAAAAGCAACGATGATCGCGGTGAACCCGTACCCGGGAGAAATGCTCGGGAGGAGTTGGTTGAGTGATCCGGAGACTTCCATCGTTCCAGCCAGACCGGCCATCGCGCCAGCAAACGCGAAGGCAAAAAGCGTGAGCTTCTTGGCGGAAAATCCCGCGAAACTGCCCGCACGCGGGCTCTCGCCCATCACGCGGATCTCAAATCCCTTCATGGTCCTGGCGAGCACGATGGCCAGAACCACAACGACGATCAGGGCAATGGGGGCGGACAGGCTCATCCGTCCATCGCCGATGGCCGGCAGCGTTGCCGCATCTGAAAAGATCCGGGATTCGGGAAAATTGAAGCCGCCTGGATCGCGCCAGGGACCGCGCACTAGATAATCGAGCAGAAGGCCGGCGACATAGACCAGCATCAGACTTGTGAGGATCTCGTTGGTGTTGAAGCGCGTCTTAAGGATCGCGGGGATGAACGCCCAGGCTGCTCCACCGAGCGCCCCGAACAGCAGCATCAGCGGCAGGGTCGCCCCGTTTGCGAATTCAGGAAAAAGGATTGGCAGGAAGCAGCCGCAAATGGCGCCAAAAACAAACTGGCCTTCGGCGCCAATGTTCCAGTTGTTGGACAGGAAACAGACCGACAATCCACAGGCAATCAGGATGAGGGGGGTCGCCTTGACCACGATTTCCTGAAGCGACCAGGTGTCTGTCAGCGGCTCGATGAAAAACTTGTAGAGGCCGAGCGCCGGGTCCTTGCCGGTCACTATGAACAGCAGCGCTGCGGTGATCAAGGTGAGGCCGACCGCGATCAATGGCGACAGAAGCAGCATCGCCCGGCTTTGTTCCTTGCGTTTGACGAGTTCGATCCGCATCACGCCGCTCCCGCCTTTTCCGCATCACCCGCCATGAGCAGGCCGATGCGCTCGCGGGTCATGGTGCGGGCATCTTCGGCGCCGGACAGATGCCCGCGCGATATGACCGCAATGCGGTCAGCGATCTCGAAGATCTCATCAAGGTCCTGGCTGATCACCAGTACGGCGGATCCGGACCGTGCCAGATCGATCAAGGCCTGGCGGATCAAAGCGGCCGCGCCGGCGTCGACGCCCCAGGTCGGCTGATTGACGACGAGAATGCCCGGCTTGCGGTCGAGTTCCCGGCCAACCACGAATTTTTGCAGATTTCCGCCCGATAGCGAACGGGCCTCCGGATCATCATGCGACATGCGGACGTCATAGGTTTTCTTGATCCGCTGCTCGATGCCGACAGCCATCTTGCTGGAAAGAAAACCGGCACTCGACAAGCCATCGCCCGTGCCGTGGCGCGTCAGGATGACATTCTGGGACAGCTTCATGCCCGGCACGGCGCCGTGCCCGAGGCGTTCCTCGGGCACGAATGCCGCGTTCCTGCGCCGCCGCCAGGTGATGTCCCGGTTGCCGCACGGACCATCGTCCAGGCAGACCATGTCCGGCCCAACGCGCACTTCCCCGGAAACGGCATCGAACAGTTCGCCCTGGCCATTGCCGGCAACGCCCGCGATGGCAACCACCTCCCCCGCCCGGACATCCAGGTTGATGCCCCGCAATTCGGTGGCAAACGGGTTGGTAGCGGGGGAAGTCAGGTTTCTCAGGGCCAGACGGGTTCGGCCAATGGCGGGTTCGTGATCGGTGATCGAAACGCCCATGACCTCTGTTCCGACCATCATGCGCGCAAGCGAAGCGGCCGTCTCGCGGGTCGGATCGCATTCGCGAACCACCTTGCCGTGCCGAAGGATCGTGGCGTGATGGCAGATCCGCTGAACCTCTTCCAGACGATGGGAGATATACAGCACAGCACAGCCCTCGCTGGCCAGCCGTTGCAAAGTGAGGAACAGCCGGTCCGCCTCCTGGGGTGTCAGGACGGATGTGGGTTCATCCATGATGATGAGGCGCGGTTCTTGAAGCAGACAGCGGACGATCTCGATCCGTTGGCGAATACCGACCGGCAGATCCGCGACCACCGCGTCAGGGTCAAGCGGCAGGCCGTAGTCTTCGGACACCTCGCGGATGCGGGCCGCCAGTTTGCGCATGTTTCCAGGCTTGGGAAAGGCCAATGCGATGTTCTCGGCGACGGTCAGGGCCTCGAACAGGGAGAAATGCTGGAACACCATGCCGATGCCGAGCGCACGGGCTTCCGCCGGGCTTGTGATGGCGACCGTCCGCCCTTGCCACGAAATCGCCCCCCCATCCGGTTCCAGCGATCCGTAAAACATCTTGACGAGGGTGGATTTCCCGGCCCCGTTCTCGCCCAGAAGCGCATGGATCTCGCCGGTGTTGATCGCCAGATCGACACGGTCATTGGCCAGGATGTCACCAAAGCGCTTGGTCAAGCCACGCGCATCGAGCAGCGTGCCCGTTTCCGGTCTTTTCTGGGCGTGGGTGCGGTCTTCCTCGCCCGCCATCAACACCTCTGCCACCTGTTCACCCCCAAGGTTCTGCCGCTTTATTGACCATGTGTTATTTGTTGTGCAAGCCCTTTGCCAGCACCGGCCTGTTGATGAGCTGCTTCATCCCGCAAAAGAAGGTCTGCGGCGACCCCGGCCGCAATGGCGGCGGGCAGCTTCGACCGCACCGATGGAAGGCCGATGGGACAGACCATCGATGCCACGATCGCCTCAGGAATTCCTCTTTGTTTCAGTCTTTTGACGAAGCGCGCGCGTTTGGTTCGGCTGCCGATCACACCGCAATAGGCAAAGCGCTGCTGCGCCAGGGCTGCGGCCATGATGTCCTCGTCCTGGGCATGGGAATGGGTCATGGCCAAAATGAAGGCCGAAGCCGGCGCGTGCGCCAGCACCTCCGCAGGCCGGTCGACAAGCCGTTTTTGCGTGTTGGAAGGAACGGCAGAGGGAAACTGCTCCGCGCGGCTGTCGATCCAGGTCACCTGGAACGGCAAAGGCGCAAGGGCGAGGACCAGTGCCCTGCCGACATGGCCGGCACCAAACAAGAAGACCGGGCGGCGGTCCATTCCGAAACGCTCGCGCAGCCGTCCATGCCCATCCAACTCGAAGTCGGGGCTGTCCGGCGCCTCCTCGATGCTGCGGATGATAGGACCATGGTCCACGATCCGGGCGACGGTGGAAAACCGCCCGCCGGTCCGTTCAAACGCGGCGAGCTGGCGCGCGGTGTCGAGCGCGCCCGGGCCGAGCACTTCGATGGCGATATCCGTCCGCCCGCCGCAGCATTGGCCAAGGTCCGGTCCCAAAGACATGCGTTTGATGGTCAAGCCCGGCACCTTTTCGGCCAAACCCTCCCGGGCCCATTTTATCGCCTCGTATTCCAGGCTCCCGCCGCCAATCGTGCCGAAAAAGGCACCATCCTGCCGGACCACCATCCGGGCCCCGGCCTCACGCGGCGTCGAGCCTTCCGCGCGGGCCACTGTCACCAGGGCACAGCCCGCTCCCGTTTCCAGTGTCTCCGCGATATGGGCCCAGACGATCATGCCTGCACCGGTTCGTGCGATTGCGGCGCCTTGGCTCTCCGCATGCCTCTCACCGCCTTCATGATCGCTTCCGGCGTGGCGGGGGCGTTCAACTCGGGAATCATCCCGGGCTTGAGGCTGGCGACCGCATCGTTGATGGCGCAGAACACGGCATTCGCGAGCATCACGGGCGGTTCGCCGACCGCTTTCGAACGATAGATTGTGTCCTGCGGATTGCCGTTGCCCTCGTAAAGGGCGACGCGGAAGTCCGGCGGGATATCCGACGCCGTCGGGATCTTGTAGGTCGATGGCGCATGTGTCCGCAGCCGTCCAGCGTCGTCCCACCACAGTTCCTCCGTCGTAAGCCAGCCCATCCCCTGAACGAACCCGCCCTCGATCTGCCCAATATCGATGGCAGGATTGATGGAATGGCCAACGTCATGGAGAATATCGACCCGGTCCACGGTCATTTCACCGGTCATGGTGTCGATGGTGACTTCCGCGCACGCTCCGCCATAGGCGAAATAGAGGAACGGGCGGCCGGTTGCGCTCTCCCGCTCCCAGGTAATGCCCGGGGTCGCATAGAAACCGGCGTGGGACATCTGGATCCGCGCCATGTGCGCGGCCTTCGCCACTTCGGCAAGCGTCAGCACCTTCTCGCCGGCGAACACCTTGTTGGAGGCGAAATGGATCTGGTCTTCCGGCACCTGATGCTCGGTTGACAAGAATCCGATCAACCGGGCCTTGATCGCCTCTGCCGCGCGCTTGGCTGCCATCGCGTTGAGATCCGTTCCCGATGAAGCGGCCGTCGGGCCGGTGTTGGGCACCTTGGACGTGTTGGTCGCGGTGATGCGGATCCGGTCGAGGCCGACGCCGAATTCGTCGGCAACTACCTGGGCAACCTTCTGATAGAGCCCCTGCCCCATTTCGGTGCCGCCATGATTGAGCTGGATCGAGCCATCGGTATAGAGGTGAACCAACGCCCCGGCTTGATTCAAGTGCTTAAGTGTAAAAGAAATTCCGAACTTCACCGGGGTCAGGGCCAAGCCTTTCTTGAGCACCGGGCTCGCCGCATTGAAAGCCCGGACGCGCTCCCGCCGGTCCCAGTAACCGGAACTCTTCTCCAACTGGGCGATCAGGTCGTGCAAGACATGATGTTCTTCCACCGGCATGCCATAGGGCGTGAAATTCCGCTCAGCGTCATAGAAATTGATCTTGCGGACCTCCAGCGGATCCTTGCCGGTGGAAATCGCGATGGCATCAATCAGACGTTCGGCCGCCAGCATCCCTTGAGGGCCGCCAAAGCCGCGAAACGCGGTGTTGGACACGGTGTCGGTCTTCAGCCTCCGGCTGCGGATTGCCGCGTCCGGATAAAAGTAGCTGGAATCGGCATGGAACATGGTGCGGTCGTTCACGCCGAGCGACAGGTCTGCGGAATAGCCGCAGCGGGCCAGAAAATCGAGCTCGACGGCGCGGATCCGGCCTTCACCGTCATGTCCCACCTGCCACTCGACCCGGAAATCGTGCCGTTTGCCGGTCATGATCATGTCGTCATCACGGTCAAGCCTCAGCTTGCACGGCCGGCCGGTGTGAGCGGCGGCAATCGCCGCGATCGCCGCCCATTGGTTCGCCTGGCTCTCCTTGCCGCCAAAGCCGCCGCCCATGCGCCGCACTTCGGTGGTCACGAGCGCATCCGGCACGCCCAAGACCTTGGCAACCGTGTGCTGCACTTCCGTGGGATGCTGCGTGGACGAGTGGACAAACATGCCCCCGTCTTCCTGCGGCACGGCAAAGGCGGCTTGTCCCTCCAGATAAAAGTGTTCCTGGCCGCCGATATGCATGACGCCCGACAAGATGTGATCTGCCGCCGTCATTCCGGTTTCGGGCGACCCCCGGCGGAATTGATAGTCCGGCAGGACCGTGGTGTCGGCCGCCACAGCATCTTCGGGCGAGATGATGGCCGTGATCGGCTCGATCTCCACTGCTGCCAGCCGCGCGGCCCGGCGGGCGGCATCGCGGGTCTCGGCGACGACGGCGAAAACGACCTGTCCGAAAAACTGGATTTCGCCATCGGCGAAGACCGGATCATCGCCGAGAGCTGGCGAACAGTCATTGATGCCTGGAACATCGGCGGCGGTCAGAACCGCAACCACGCCGTCTACGGCCCTTGCCTTGTCGAGATCGAGGTTCAGGATCTTTCCACGCACGGCGTTTCGGGCCCAACCCGGAGCGACATGCAGCATTCCAACCGGTTCGACCACATCGTCGACATAAGCCGCCGTCCCGGTCACGTGTTTCTGGGCGCTGTCATGCGCAAGGGGCTTGCGCACTTGAGCCAGTGTCGCGGCCGCAGCGGGCTGTCCCTTGCGTGGATCAAGCGGCGCGGTCATCGGCGGCCTCCCTGTGATCAAGCACGTTCAAGCCCGCCGGATCCGAACCGCTGGCCTCCATCAACGCCTTGGCGAGCAAGGCGCGCGCCGTTTCCATCCGGTATTCGGAAGATGCCCGCATATCCGTCAAGGGCTTGAAGTCGGACACCAGCGCCTTCATCGCCGTTCCCCAGCTTGCCGGGTTGTCGAGCACCGCCCCGATCAACGCGGTCTCGGCGCCTTTGGCGCGCATGGGTGTGCCCGCCATCCCGCCATAGGCGATCCGGGCGTCGGTGATCGTCCCGCTGACGACGGTGAACCGGAACGCGCCCATGACCGAGGAGATGTCCTGATCGAACCGCTTCGAGATCTTGAAACAGCGGAAAATCTGATTTGCATCGGGACGGGGCACGAACACGCCAGTAACGAATTCATCCGGTTTGCGGTCCTGTTTGCCGTATTCCAAGAAAAAGTCCTCAAGCGGCAAGGTCCGTTCATTGTCCTTCGACTGCAGTTCCAATGTGGCTCCAAGCGCGATCAGGGCGGGCGGGGTATCGCCAATCGGCGACCCGTTGGCGATGTTGCCGCCAATCGTGCCGGACGCCCGCACCTGCTTCGACCCGATCCGGCGCCAGAGTTCGCCAAGGGCAGGTGACAATCCCGCCATCGCCGCTTCACTGTCGGCATAGGTGGCCGTGGCTCCCATCAGCACACCTGCAGGGCTTTCCTCCACCCGGTCCAGTCCCGCGATGCGTCCCAGCCAGATGATTTTCGGCAGATCGGCCAGATGCTTGGTGACCCAGAGCCCGACATCTGTCGCTCCCGCAACCAGCGTTGCATCCGGGTTGGCCGCATAAAGAGACGCAAGCCCGTCGACCGTGGCGGGCGATGCGAAAAACCCGTCACGATTGATGTAGATGTCACGGCTGTCCATGATCGCGCGAAGTTTGTCGCGCGTTTCGTTCGCCCGCCAGGCGAAAGCATCGCCGGCGGCCTCGAAGCAGGCATTGAGCGCAGCGTCGACAATCGGACGATAGCCCGTGCAGCGGCACAGATTTCCGGCAAGCCAATCGCACACCGTCTTGCGGCTCTTCTCCTCCCCCTCCGCGTGGTAGAGCGTAAACAGCGTCATGATGAAACCGGGTGTGCAGAAGCCGCATTGCGACCCGTGCAGATCCACCATGGCCTGTTGCACGGGATGCAGACGCCCATCGGCGGCCAGATCTTCCACTGTTACCAGTTCGGCGCCGTCGATCATGCCGAGCAACTGGATGCAGCTGTTGATCGGCCGGTACACCATCCTGCCATTGACAAGGCGGCCGAGCGCGACCGTGCAGGCACCGCAATCGCCCTCCCCGCACCCTTCCTTGGTTCCGGTCAGACGGCACCGCAAACGCAAATAATCGAGAACGGTTTCCGTCGGGCGCACATCGGAAAGCTCGATGACTTCGCCGCCTTTTAAGAACCGGATCGTCTCGCGCATTCCTCAGCTCCCGCGATAGGTGGAATAGCCAAACGGCGAGAGCAGAAGCGGCACATGATAGTGGCCACCGGCCTCCGCAATGCCGAACCGGATCGGAATGATGTCGAGAAACAGGGGATCGGGCAATGTCTGTCCGGAGGTTTTCAAATAATCGCCGGCATGGAACCGCAGTTCATACTGGCCGACATCGAACGCATCGCCATCAAGGATCGGCCCATCGATCCGGCCGTCGGCATTTGTGACATGGGTCGCAAGATGAACGGGATCGCCGTCCACCGACCACAGCTCGATGGTCAAGCCTTCCGCTGGACACCCCAGCGCCGTGTCCAGTACATGCGTCGTCAAACGCCCCATCTTGGTCCTACTCCCTCAAGACCGGCCGTGCGCTCACGGCCCGCCACAGAACTGTCATGAAAAGGTGCCGCAAATTGTCGCGCTACCATAGCGCTCATTTGCGCTCGTTATGATGCCTTTTCGGCATCAAGGGAAGGAAGATGATCCTTCAAAGCGGCCACCGCATGATTGAAAAACATGCCAGGGGCCAGAGCCAGAGCCCGCAGGGAGGATGTCACCACGCAGAGCCGGTCGTTCTGGAGCGGATGGTCCGTGAGCGGCCGGAAAACCAGACGTCCGTCCGCGATATCCTGTTCCATGCCGATCCGTGTCTGGAAACCGATCACATGCTCCTGACGGGCGAGCGCGCGCATGAATTTCAGCGAATTGGATTCCACATAGGTTTTCGATGCGCCGGGGATCGTCCGGCGCACGGCATCGATGCGGGTGCGAAGGGAAAGGCCTTCGGCCGGCAGGACCACCGGATATTTCAGGCAGTCCGCAAGAGTGAGCGTGTCGCGCACCGACAAGGGGTGATTGGGTGCCATCAGCGCGCCGATCACCAGATCCTGATGAAAGGCCACGGTGAGGGCGGACGTCTCGGGCGGATCGAAGGTGAAACCGACATCCGCCTCGCCCGCCTCCACGAGGCGTGCCGCCTCTAGGGATGACGTTACAACAACCTTCAGGTAGATGCCCGGGAAAGACTTCCGGAAGCTGCCGACAACGGAGGGCAGCAACAGTTCGGATACGCTTTCGACCGTCGCCACATTGACGGTGCCCCGCCGCAGTCCTTTCAACGCATCCAGTTCCGCCATCGTTCCATCGAAGTCGGAATAGGTCCGCCGGACATGGGCGAGCAAAACCTCCCCGGCTTGAGACAGCCGAAGCCGCCGCCCAACCCTTTCGAACAGTTGCAAGCCCAAGGCATCCTCCAGCCAGAGGATTTGCCGGTTCACGGCGGAAGACGCGACATTCAAAGCCCGGGAGGCGGCGCGGATCGAGCCGCATTCCGCCACCATCGCGAAGTAACGCATGGCGGGCGCATAAAGATTACGCGCCCGCTCAGGACCCGTGACAGTGCCGCGCTGGCTCATTCGGGGAGAAAAACCGTGGTGCCGGTCGTCTTGCGCCCTTCGAGATCGGCGTGGGCGGTACGGGCATCCGACAGCTTGTATTCCTGGTTCATATCGATCCGGACCTTGCCGGAGGCGACCACGTCGAACAGATCTCCCGCTGTCATCTCGAGATCCGAGCGCGAGGCGATGTGATTGAACAGGGTCGGCCGCGTGGCGAAAAGCGACCCCTTGGGGCCGAGAAGCGCCAGATTGAAATCGGTGATCGGGCCGGATGACTGGCCAAAGCTCACCCAAAGGCCACGCGGTCTAAGACAATCCAGGCTGCCGGGATAGGTGTCCTTGCCGACCGAATCATAGACGACATCGCACAAGCGGCCGTTGGTGATCTCCTTCACCCGCTCGACAAAATTCTCGGTCCGGTAGTTGATGACATGGGTATAGCCATTTGCCTTGGCCAAAGCCGCCTTTTCCTCCGACCCGACCGTGCCGATCACTGTCGCACCCAGATGCGCCGCCCATTGTCCGGCAATCAGACCGACACCGCCGGCGGCCGCATGAAACAGCAGAACGGTTTCGCCGGTCACCGGATAAGTCCGCCGGAGAAGATATTGCGCGGTCATTCCTTTCAGCATCATGCCCGCGGCGGTCTTGTCATCAATACCGTCCGGGACCTTGACGAGACGGTCCGCCGGCAAAACCCGCTCCTGCGCATAGGCGCCCAGAGGACCCACATAGGCCACCCGGTCCCCGGCCTTGATATGGTCCACGCCCTCCCCCACGGCTTCCACAACGCCCGAACCCTCGTTTCCGGGAATCAACGGCAAGCCGTTCGGCGCCGGATAGAGGCCTGAACGGAAATAGGTGTCGATAAAATTCAGACCGATCGCGGTATGTCTGATCCGCGCCTCGCCGGCACCGGGTTCCCCGACCTCTATCTCTTCCCAGGTCAGGACCTCCGGACCGCCGGTTTGATGCACGCGAATGGCATGGGTCATGAATTGCCTCTCCTTGACCAAAACTATACCCAGTTGGCACGATGCCGGCCGGGATCAGGGCGAGACCTTAGGAGCCGGACCCGGAGAGGGCAAGAAGGGGCGCGGCCCAAAAATATCGGTCTGCTCACCAAGCGCGAAGCATCCGGGAAAACGTCGGCTGCGCCTTGCCGGCGGTCGGTCTAACCGTAACGCTCAAGAAGCTGGTGCACCGCCGACACGGAAAACAGGTAAAGGCTCGTGGCCACAAAGAAGGCCTCCAGGGCATCGGGCAGTACCATCCCGTTGCCGACGGCATAGGCTGCCAGCCCGAGCCAAACGAACGTGACCGGTAACGTCACCGTCCGCCACCGTTTCACGCGGACAGGATGCACGAACCGGACCGGCATGAAGGTGAGAACGCAGCACAGGCCGACAAAGACGATGGTGAAGGTTTGGGATGGGGACAGGACCAGAAGTCCGAACACAACCATGTTCCAGCCGGCGGGGAAGCCCTTGAAGGATCCGTCGGGGGTCTTCATTCCATTATCGGCGAAATAAAGCGCTCCAGTGAACACGATCAGCCCCCCGCAGATCCAGTTCCAGGGCTGGTCGAGCATGCCGCTTGCGGACAAGGCAAATGCGGGCAGGAACACGTAGGTCGCGTAGTCGATCACGAAATCCAGTGACGCCCCGGACCATCGCGGCAAGCGCTCCGCAATCCTGAAACGCCGCGCCAGCGGACCATCGATCCCGTCGACGACAAGAGCGAGCCCCAGCCATGCGAACATCTCGCCCCAATTCCCCCTGGATCCGGCCAGCAGGGCAATCAGTGCGATCGGCGCACCGGATGCTGTCAGAAGATGGATCAGGAACAGGGCCGGTTCGCGGCGGTCTTTCTCCGGGGTGATATCGGTCACGGTGCATCCATTAAGGCTGATAGTCTTGAGCCCGTCCGCCTGGCTGCAGGCAGGTTGCGCAAGTGCAGGGTGTTCCCGTGCGCGCCAAACGACCTCACGGGCAGCATTTCATTTTTGTGACGCAAAGAACAGGGCGTTGCGGTCAATTGTTGTAGAAAGAGGATCAGGGGTCCGGTCGAAGCCGTTTACGGCTGGACAATCAAAAGAACCAGGGCGCCGCCCCAACCGAGCATCAAGGCGCCGATCGCCGGCGCGAGCCATTTGGTCGGAAATGCTTTCTCCGCGGCCATCAAAATGCCCAGCACCGCGATCCAGATCACATTCATCAGCCCGACTGCGAACATCACTGTCATCACCGCCCAGCAACATCCAAGACAGACAAGCCCCTGGGCCAAGCCCTCCTTGAAATCGAGGCGCAGGGTTCGCTGATCCGTTGTCAGGTTGATAAAGTTCCAGCGCGGATACCAGCAGCGCTCAAGGCAGGCCTGCTTGGCCGCGGTAAACTGGTAGGCCCCGGCCAGCAACAGGACGCAGGCCGCCAAGGACATATGCGCCGGAGCCATCATCTGGTCGAGTGCCCCGATCATGGTGAGACCCCATTGAAGGCCGGTCGCCACCACCGCGTAGCCGGTCCACACGCCGAGATACCCGAGCGCCACCGCCCCTGTGGAAACGGCGCTTGGCCGACCCCTCACGGCGGCACGGCGATGATAGGCCCGCAGCATGGGAATGGCGCCGGGCAGCATCATCGCCAGCGCCATCATCAGCCACATCATGAACACCTTCAGGAGATCGAATGCGGTCCACAGACCGGAGGGCATTCCGAACGTGGCGGCCGAGGTCGGCAGACAAATGGCCGCGAGCGCGGCCCGTGCTTCCGGCGGCAAGCCGGCAAATTGGTTGAACGCGTTGAAGATCACCATGCCCGGGCCGGCATCGGTCATATCCATCACGGGCACCATGTCGGCGACCATGGCCCCAAGATAGGCCCAGCCGGCAAATGTCAGCCCCAAAATGCAGACCAGAACAGCAAGCCAGGTCCCGTCCCTCGCCCCATGGCGCGGTCCGCGTGTTTCGGATGGACGCCCGTTTTGCGCTTCCGCAAACCCCATTTTACTCATTCAGCAGACCTCGGAATCCCGACTATCAGCGCAAATTACCTTGTTCCCACCACTAGGGCTTTGATATTTCTCATGGAGGTTTCCGGCAGTCGCAGTACCAGACTGCGGCAAACGGCCCCTTTTCGCAAAGATGCCGGGCATTGCCATTCGGATCTTTCGCCCCATTCTCGGAGGGCGGGTCAACTCAATGGATAGCCAAATGAACGCAGATACGCCCACATTGCCGGATCATGACGTCGTTGTCGTTGGCGGAGGTCCGTCCGGGCTGACCGCCGCCCTGTTGTTTGCCTATGAAGGCTTGTCCACCGCCCTGATCGCGCCCGAAGTCAACCGGACGGATGGACGGACAACGGCCCTGTTGCAGGATTCGATCAGCTTGCTTGACAAGCTTGGGGTCTGGGCTGACCTCAAAGAAAAGGCCGCCCCCCTGGCCCGGATGCGGATGATCGACGATACGGGCCGGCTGTTCCGGGCACCGGAAGTCACCTTCGACAGCACCGAACTGGGCCTAGAAGCATTTGGCTACAACATCGGCAACGCGGACCTGAACGGCGCTCTGGCCGACCGGGCGGAAAACACGGACAACCTGACCGTCGTGACCGGACATGCGGCGGGATTCGCTTTTTCCGCCGATGGTGTTGAGATTTCCACCGATCAAGGCGGTCATGTCACGGCGCGTTTGGCGGTGGCGGCCGATGGACGAAATTCCAAGCTGCGGGAGGCGGCGGGCATCGAGGTGCGCACCTGGTCCTACCCGCAAGTCGCGATGGTGCTCAACCTGGAGCACGAGCGCCCGCATCATGACATCTCCACCGAATTCCATCGCAAGACCGGCCCGTTCACCCTGGTCCCGCTTCCGGGCAAGCGTTCCTCGCTGGTGTGCGTGGAAACGGCGGAAGGCGCGCTTCGGCTCGGGGAGATGTCCGACGGCGACCTCGCCCTTGAACTGGAGCGCCGGGCCCATTCCATCCTCGGCAAGTTCACCATCGCCACGCGGCGGCAGATGTATCCGCTTTCGGGCCTAAATGCCCGGTCCCTCGCTGGCACCCGGGTCGCCCTGATCGGCGAAACGGCCCATGTCTTTCCACCCATCGGAGCACAGGGGCTGAACCTGTCCATGCGCGATGTGGCGACGCTTGTGGACATGGCCGCGAAGGCCCGGCGGGCCGGGCGCGATGTCGGCGGAGGCGAGGTTCTGGAAGCCTACGAACGCAAGCGCCGCGCCGATATTCTGACGCGGACAAGCGCGGTGGACGCGCTGAACCGGTCGCTGCTGAGCGATCTGCTGCCGTTCCAGCTGGCGCGAAGCGCGGGTCTCTACATGGCCGACAAGGTACCGTTCCTGCGCAGGATTTTAATGCGCGAAGGTATGGCGCCGGGCCTGCGCCGCGGCGATTTGCGGCAGGTCAGCGGCCGGGCGTGACATCCGCGACCGGGATCCTGTTGCCCAAAAGCCGGCCGGCCTCCGGCAAAAGGCCAACGTTCCCTCGGCTCGCGCTTGCAGGCCGGACGGGCGGCCTCATCCGCGGAACGCCCGATCGACCGGCAGCACAATCTGCTCCATCGCCGTATCCCCTGGTGAGATCGTACGCGAGAAAAGCCAGCGGTCCACGAAATGCGGATCCGCGCGCGCCTCGTGGACCTGCCGGACCACGCACACACAGCAATCGGCCGCCTCCAGCATGGGCCCCCAGTCGTCCGACGAACGGGATGCGATGATCCCGGCAACGGCCGCAGCCGTCGCACCGGGATCCTTTCGATCGTCACGCAAAGCGTCAGGCAGGCCGATCACATCGCAAAAGGCCCACCAGAATTTGTCTTCCAGGGCTGCGACGGCGATCTGGCGGTCATCTGAGGCGGGGTATAGCCGATAACGCGGTGAGCCTCCGGTCAAAAGACCGGTCCCGTGTTCATCGACCGGAACCCGGGCAATTCTCTGCGCCTGCGCGAACAGGCCAAAGGTGAACATGGCGTCGCTCATGGCAACGTCCAAATGACATCCCCTGCCCGTCTTCTGCCGTTGCAGCACGGCAAGCAAGATGTTCATCACGGCGGGAAACGATCCGCCGCCGATATCTGCGATCTGCGCCGGGGGAAGCGCCGGGTGAGCCGCTGTACCGCAAGATTGCGCGAGCAGTCCGGTCAGCGCCTGGTAGTTCAGATCGTGGCCGGCGGCGCCGGCGCGCGGCCCGGTCTGGCCATACCCGCTGATCGAACAGTAGATCAGGCCCGGCTGGCGAGCGCTGAGAGTTTCATAGTCTAAACCCAGCCGGGCCATGACACCCGGCCGGAACTGTTCCAGCAGAACATCAGCGCCGGCAATCAGCAGGTCCAGCCTTCTCCGGTCCTCGGATGTCTTGAGATCGAGGGTGACGATCTGCTTGCCGGCATTGAGTTGCGCGAACAGCACGGATTGTCCATCGACGAAGGGAGGAAAGCGGCGCATGTCCTCGCCCCCGGGCCGCTCCACCTTGATCACCCTCGCCCCCGCTTCCGCCAGCATCAAGCTGGCCAGCGGGCCGGGCAGCAAGGTTGTGAAATCCAGAACCGTCAAACCCTCAAGCGGCTGCAATCCGTCCTCCTCCCCTTGCCCATCAGCGCCCCTGACACGCATCATGACAGGCGCAGAAATCCACTGGATATCGCCCATATGAAGCCAGTCACCGTCACGACGGAGACGACTGTTCCGATCAGAACGAAGCTGGACGCGCGCTGAACATAGACATTGTATTGCTGCGCGATCACGAAGACGTTGGTCGCCGGCGGCAGACAGGCCATCAGCACCGCTGTGGCCACCCAGATCGGGTCGATGCCGCCGATCCACAGCAACAACAGATAGATCAGAACCGGATGGACGAGGAGCTTCACCACGAGGACCGCTGGCAATTCGATCGGAAACCGGCCGGCCGGCCGAAGCGCAACCCCCACCCCCATGGCGAACAAGGCGCTCGGCGCGGCCGCGTTGCTCAGATACTCCAGCATCGTATCAATCGCCTGCGGCGGCTGGACCTTCAACGCGGCTGCCGTGACACCGGCAATCGTTGCCAGAATGAAGGGATGGCTCAGCACCCGCCAGGCGATCCGGCCAAGGGTCCGCGACAATCGTTCCTTTTCGGTGCCGGCCATGGTCATCATCAACGGCGCGAGGATGAAGATGAGCATGTTGTCAAAACACAGAATCAAGGCGGTCGGAACGGTGGCCTCCGGCCCCAGCACCGCCAGCGTCAGGCCCGGTCCCATATAGCCGACATTCGAATAGGCGCCAGCGATCCCGAGGATCGTGGATTCGGGAATGCTGCCGCGGGTCGCCAAAACCCCGATGCAGAAGGCGATCGCGAACACGCAATAGGTGGCGAAGGTTGTCGCCGCGATATAGGCAAGGTTCGTCAGTTCCTCGATCGGTGTTTGCGACAAAAGGCGGAAAAACAACGCCGGAAGGGCGACATAAATGATGAAGAAATTCATCCAGGCCAAACCGCTCTCCGGCAGCTTGGCGATTTTTCCTGCGAGAAACCCCAAGAAAATCAGTCCGAAAAAGGGAAAAGCGAGCGAAATGACGTCTTGCATGAACGGGTCCGACGGAAGCCTTTGGCCGGGCCAACGGTGTGGAGAACCAGCGGCTCGTCCTCCAACGCTTGCATCCCGGCAGGAGCTTGGGTACTGACGCGTAACCCGTCAGACCATGCCGGTCAATCTAGCGAGGCTCCGTTGCGGTACGCCTCTTCAAAATGTCTCGCCCGCGCGGCCTCCGGCGCCCGGGCCACCCGCCGAGCTCGATTTCGATGTCCAGGACATCCGCCGTGTCCCTCCCGACCCGTCTTCTCCACCGCATGGAAGCGATCGCTCTGCGGCTCGCCGTCGGCTTGTTCCGTCTGATCCCTGTCGATTTGGCCGCGTCGATCATGGGGTTCTTGTGGCGCACCATCGCGCCCTTCACCCACCGCCACAAGCGGGCCCTGGCCCATCTCGAAACGGCCTATCCAGAGCTGACCGGCACAGAGCGCGAGACAATCGCACGGGGCATGTGGGACAATCTGGGGCGGGTCGCGGCCGAAACATTCTTCATCGACCGTCTGCTCAAGGACGGAAAACGCTTCGAGCCGGTTGCCGACGAAGCCACCCGGCGGGTGTTGAACGGTGAAACGGGCGCGATTTTCGTGTCTTTGCACACCGGAAACTGGGAATTGTGCGTCCAGCCGGCGGCCGCAAACGGCGTTGAGATCGCGGGGGTGTATCAAGCCCTGAAGAACCCGATCGCCGACGAAATGCTCCGCGACATGCGCCACAGCCTTTATGCCGGCGGCCTGCATTCCAAGGGACATCAGACCGCCCGCAAGCTGATCAGCATCCTGAGAAAGGGCGGCGTCGTTGCGATCATGGGCGATTTGCGCGAAACCAGAGGCTTGAAGGTTCCGTTTTTCGGACGCCCCGCTTTTGCCAATCCCGTGCCCGTGTCGCTCGCCCGCAGCTGCGGCGTTCCGATCATCCTCGGCCGGACCGTGCGCAAATCCGGTTCAACCTTCAAGATCGAGGGGCGCGGATACCAGGTTCCCGTCACACACGACCGGCAGGCGGATATCGAGAAAGGCACCGCGGACATCCATGCGATCTTCGAGGATTGGATCCGCGAGCACCCCGAACAATGGATGTGGATCCACCGCAAATGGGCGAAGGCGAACGGGTGAACCGCTCCTTCGCCTTTCGGGGAATGGTTGCACCGCACACCAGCCGCTATAGCTTGAGGCCAGTGTTGTCGAAGTCCACAATCCAGGTGCCTCAATGAAAAGCCCCCGTTCCTTTTATTTGCCGCTCGCCATCGGCGCGCCCGCGCCGTTCCGCGAGAATCCGGTCCGGCTTGAACGCATGATCCATTTCGTGCCCCCGCATTTGGAAAAGATGCGCGCGAAAGTGCCGGATCTGGTGGCGAAGGTGGATGTCATTCTCGGCAATCTGGAGGATGCCATCCCCTCCGATGCCAAGGAGGCCGCGCGCCGCGGCTTCATCGCGATGGCCAAGGATACGGAATTCGGCGAAACCGGGTTGTGGACCCGGGTGAACTGCCTCAACAGCCCCTGGTTCCTTGAGGATATTCTGGAGATCGTCCCCGCTGTGGGACACAAGCTGGATGTCATCATGCTTCCCAAGGTGGAGGGCCCTTGGGATATCCACTATCTCGACCAGCTGTTGGCCCAACTCGAGGCGAAACACGCGATCGCCCGGCCGATCCAGATCCACGCTATCCTGGAAACGGCGGAAGGCGTCAAGAATGTGGAGGCAATCGCTGCGGCCTCGCCGCGCATGCACGGCATGAGCCTTGGCCCGGCCGATCTTGCCGCCTCGCGCGGCATGAAAACGACCCGCGTGGGCGGTGGGCATCCGCACTACATGGTTCTCAGCGACCCTGCGGAAGGCCAGCAGCGCACCGCTCATCAGCAGGACCTGTGGCACTACACCGTGGCCAAGATGGTCGATGCCTGCCTATCGTACGGCCTGAAGCCGTTTTACGGCCCGTTCGGTGACTTCTCGGACCCGCAGGCCTGCGAGAGCCAGTTCCGGAACGCTTTCCTGATGGGCTGTCTGGGCGCATGGTCCTTGCATCCGAGCCAGATCGACATCGCGAAACGCGTGTTCAGCCCGGACCCGCAAGAGGTTGCGTTCGCGCTGAAGATCCTGGAGGCGATGCCCGACGGCACGGGCGCGGTGATGATCGATGGGAAGATGCAGGACGATGCGACCTGGAAACAGGCCAAGGTGATTGTCGATCTTGCAACCCAAGTTGCCTCCAAGGACCCGGATCTCGCGCAAGTTTACGGT
The DNA here is from genome assembly GCF_008711285.1 of Roseibium aquae. GTDB lineage: Bacteria > Pseudomonadota > Alphaproteobacteria > Rhizobiales > Stappiaceae > Roseibium > Roseibium aquae. Next base: position 137,940 of record NZ_VXDC01000004.1, on the reverse strand, counting down.
CTTTAGACGGTCGCTTGCTAGACTGGGGATGTTGGGGGAGATTGGAAAACTTGCAAGCCTGCGGAGAGCACGGTATGTGGGCGAGGAAGCGTTGAACGGAAGTCAGACCATGCGTACGGCAAAATTTAGTATCGGTCAGGTCGTACGGCACCGGATATATCCTTTCCGGGGCGTCATTTTCGATGTCGATCCCACCTTTTCCAACACCGAGGAATGGTGGGAGGCGATCCCGGAAGATGTCCGGCCGGTCCGTGACCAGCCTTTTTACCATCTGCTGGCGGAAAATGAAGAGACAGAATATGTCGCTTATGTCAGCGAGCAAAACCTCGTTCCCGACATGACGGGCGAACCCATTCGCCATCCGCAGGTCGACGAGATCTTCGAGGAGCAGTCGGACGGCTCTTACCTGCCGCGCAGCGTCGACATGCATTAGGCTTGACTTGCCGCCGGATGCGGTTTGGCGTGAAATTACACCGACGGAACGGGCGGTGGTGTTGATTGCTGCCGACTTGAAGTTTTCATAAGCCGGACTGAACGGTCTTTCCGGGGCAAAACACCGGTTGGCTACCGGTCGGTAGGCGAAACTGAGCGATCAGCTCCTGCTCCGGACATCCACGATGTCGAGGACTGATATCGGGAAGACCCATGGCCGTATCCGCAGCCCAACCTACCCATTCGATAGGTCAAGCATCCGTCCAAGCGAAAGTGCCGGCGGATGGCCCGCCGGCTTCGGCCCTGCATGTCGCACCCTATAGAAGAGCCTACTGGCTTTCTTTTTGAGCGTCGATGAGCTTCTGGCGGGCTTCATCGGCCCGGCGCTGGAGTTCGGACTGAAGCTGCTGCTGCTTCTGTTCCAGTTCCGCGACATCCATCGGCTCGCCGTCATAGACCTTGGTGAAGCCGATCAGGGTCAATTCGAGCGGAACCGCCTTCGCCTGCTGGTTCAAGGCGGTCACAATAAGCTTGCCCCCCTGTTTCATGGACTGGATGAACGAATCCTCGATCACCAGCTCCGAATAACAGGCATTGGGGAAACAGATGCCATATTTGGCCTGGGCTGGCTGGCCGCTGTCGACCTGCACCCGCAAGCCCGGCTGGATCAGCATCCCTGTCGGCACGGCGATCAACAACGTCTTGCGCGCTTCGCCCTCGATTTCGCGAATTGCAACCGAGCTCAGAAACTGACCGGTGTTCGTGCGCAATTCCTGAGTGATCAGGCAAACCTGCTTGTTGGCCTGGGGATCCTGGTTGCAGACCTTGACCCACGGCGACTCCTGCTCCTGGGCATGTGCACCGCTAACCGCCGAGGAGATCGCCAGCGCCCCAAGAGCGCAGCCCATCAATCCTCTGGTGAAAACTTTCAGCATTTGAAACACCCTCAATCACGCGACCGCTGACATTGCGCTGTTCTGCTGCATCCGGAAACCGACTTCAAGGCCGCAGACGCCCAGAACCCTCAACTCTCAGTGTATTGTGTGAATTGCGGCCAGAGGGTGACGAATATGCAACGCACGTTTCAAGAAGAGTTTTGCATATCCCGCGAAATGCGCGCGCCGGGCGCTCTCACCCTCGCCGTCTGTGGTAGGCTTGTAGCACAGAATCAAACCTCACGCCGGGTTGCCATGCGTTTATTCCAGGTCATTGGCCAAATCAGGGGTCAATCAACGGGCCAATTCAGGTCCCACCTTGCGGGGGTAATGGCGTTTGCGCATGCGAGCGCCAAAGGCGGGCTTGCCCTGGGCAGCCTAGTTCTGGGCAGCCTAGTTCTGGGCAGCCTCGTTCTGGGCGGCCTCGTTCTGGTCCTGCAGCTCCTCCCGCCTGCCGCCCCCGCGTTTGCCGCCTCAACACATGCCGATGCGGAAAACGCCGTGCCTTGGACGCACGCGATCGCTATGCACGGCGAACCGGCGCTTCCAGCCGATTTCACCGCCCTGCCCTATGCCAATCCAAAAGCGCCCAAAGGCGGCGTCCTGAAGCTTGGCGTCCAGGGCACGTTCGACAGTCTCAATCCCTTCATCATTCAGGGCGGGTGGACGTCCGCCCGCGGCATGCGCGAACGGCAGTTCGGCAACAATATCTTCGAAAGCCTGCTCGCACGCTCCTATGCCGAGCCGTTCACGCTTTATGGTCTGATCGCCGAAAGGGTCCGCATGCCCGATAGCCGCGACTGGATCGAGTACGAGCTGAACCCTGCGGCCCGGTTTTCCGATGGCAGCCGTTTGGGTGTGGACGATGTGATCTTCTCGCTGGAACTCATGCGCGACAAGGGGCGCCCGCCCTTCCGCAACTGGTACAGTGAAATCAGCCGGATGGACGTTACCGGCGAGAACCGGCTGAAAATCACCTTCAAGAACGGTGACAACCGGGAACTTCCTCTTCTGGTGTCCCTCGCACCGATCTTTTCGAAGGCGCATACGGACCGGGACGCGTTCGACAAGTCAACCTTGACGCCGCCGGTCGGGTCCGGCCCCTACATGTTCAAGGAAGTCGATCCGGGCCGGCGGGTCGTCTATGAACGGAACCCGGATTATTGGGCGAAGGATTTGCCGATCAAGGCGGGTTTCGACAATTTCGATGAGATCCGGATCGACTATTTTCGCGATGAGACGACGCTTCAGGAAGCTTTCCGAAAGGGGTTGATCGACGCTCTTCAGTTTCGCGATCCGGTGCGCTGGTCACAAGGTTTCGACTTTCCCGCAGCCCAGGACGGCCGCGTGACACAATTGGCGATACCGCTTCAGGTACCGCCGAATGTCCGGGGCATCGCCTTCAACACGCGCCGGGACATCTTCTCCGATGTCAGGGTCCGCCGGGCGCTGTCGATGGTGTTCGATTTCGAGTGGGTGAACCGGAACCTCTATTTCGGCCTTGTGAAGCGGACCGCAGGGTATTGGGACAACTCCGTCCTGTCGTCCATCGGACGCCCGGCCATGGAGAGGGAACTGGCGCTCCTTGCGGACCATCCAGATGCTGTTCTGCCAGAGGTTATGGCCGGGACCTGGCGTCCGGCCGAGGGCGACGGATCCGGCCGTGACCGCGGCGTCCTGCGGGCGGCCCTGGCATTGCTGAAAGAGGCCGGCTTCACGCTCGACGGCCGGCGCCTGGTTGATGCCGACACCGGCCAGCAAATGGCGTTCGAGATCCTGACCAAGAACGAAGACGAGGAAAAACTTGCCCTCGCCTATATCCGGACCCTGGAACTGATCGGTATCTCCGTCGCCGCCCGCACCGTGGATCCCTCGCAATTCGAGGATCGGCGCACGAAGCGCGAATTCGACATGGTGTTCAATACCTGGACCGCCTCCCTGTCCCCTGGGGCCGAGCAATATGGCCGATGGTCCTCGGAGGCGGCCGACGCACCTGGAACGTTCAATTTCGTTGGCGCGCGCAATCCCGCGATCGATTCATTGATCGATGCGCTGGTCGGATCGCGAACTGACGACGAATTCGTTTCCGCCGTGCGCGCCCTGGACAGGGTGCTGATTTCCGGCGCCTACGCCGTGCCGCTGTTCCACATACCCGATGACTGGCTCGGTCACTGGACAACGGTCGTGCCGCCGCAATCCCATTCGCTCTACGGTCACCAGTTCGACACCTGGTGGTCGAAAGACGCGCCTTCCAAATGACCGGGCCAAATGACCGGGCCAATGGACCGAGACGATGAAAACGACGCCTGACACGCTTATCGCCGCCTATCACGCCACGGGCGCATGGGGAGACAAGAGCCTGGATGGCCTGTTCCGGGATACGGCAGCCGCCTATCCGGACCGGGTCGCGATCGTTGACGCACCGGACAGGGTCAACTGGACCGGGGGAGCGCCGCGCCAGATGACCTATGCGGAGGCCGAGCTGGATATCCGGCGTCTGGCCGCGTTTTTCGCCGCCATCGGTCTCGGGCCCGATCACGTGATCGGCATTCAGGCCCCCAATACGGTCGAGACCGTTCTTGCGTTGCTCGGCGCCTTGCGCGCGGGCTTGATCGTGTCGCCGCTGCCGCAGCATTGGCGCCAGAAAAATGTCCTCGACGCTCTCAACGGTGTTGGCGCAAAGGGGTTGATCGCCGCCGACCGGATCGAAACCCGGCAGGTGGCCACCTCGGCGCGCGACATAGCCGCCGAACTGTTCGGCTTGCGGTTCGTTTTCGGGCTCGGAAAGGATATTCCGGACGGATTGATTGAGCTCGGGCCGGTCATCGCCGAGATGGGAGACGATCTGCCCGACAGCCCGCTCGAGAGCTCGGCAGACCGCACGGCCACCATCTGCTGGAGCCGGTCCGGGGAAGAGACGGTGCCAGTCACCCGCTGTCACAATCACTGGATTGCCGCCGCATCGCATATTCTTGGCGCAGTTTCCCTTCCCGAGGCCCCGTCCGTGCTCGTTCCCTATTCGCTCAGCGGATTGACGGGTCTTGGGGCCGGGATCGTTCCCTGGCTGCTGACCGGCGGCACGCTCCATCTCCATCACCCCACATCGCTTTCAGGTTTGACCAAACACGCCAATGCGGTGAACGCGGATCTGGTTCTGACGCCCGGGCCCCTCGTCCAGCTGATGGACAAGGGGCTGACCTCCAACACAGCGACGATCGTGGCCGCATGGAACATCGCCGCGCCTGAACCGGCCGCGTTCGTTCCCCGGCATTCGATCGTCGATCTGCATCTGGCGGACGAGTACGCACTCGTCGCCAAGGCCCGCGGCCCGTCCGCGAGAATACAGGCCACCGCGCTGGGAAAGCATAGCGGGCCGAACGGGTGTGAGAGCAGGCCAACCCTACTGGAAATCGACATTACCGGGACAGACCTTCCGGAGACCCAACCGCAACTCCTCGTCAAGGGTGCCATGGTTGGCGAAGTCGGCTGGCCGACTTTGCCGAACCGGAAAAAGCAGCCCGATGCCGACGGCTATCTGAACACCGGCATTCAGGTTCAACCGATCCCGGGCGGTCTCGCCGGGTTTGGAATACCCGGGCGATATGCCGTGGCGACCGGGGATCTCAGGGTGATCGACGAAATCTATTCCGGCTTTCCTGGCATCCGGGAGGCGGCCGCCTTCCTGGTTGACGAACCGACCCTCGGCGCGCGGCTACACGCTGCCCTTGTTCCGGCCCATGGCACGGTGCCGGATGTGCGTGCATTCTTCGCCTATCTGGATGCAGAAGGGGTCGATCTTGCCAAGATGCCGCACCGTGTTCTCATTCTCCAGGCGCTGCCGGCGCTGGAAAACGGAAGCCCGGACCGGGAGCGGTTGAGCATGCGGGCACAGCGCCTGCCTGCCGCAGTTGCTTGAGGACCGACGCAGCCGATATGGACGCAGATCCCTCATTGATGTGGCACGGCCCGCTTTGGTATGCGGGCTTCCGGCCAGCGGAATTGTCCGGGGCAATTCCCGGGCTTCGTACCGATGAGGATCTTCTGACGCATTTTCAGGCAGGATCGCATCCCTCCGGGGCGCTTCCATCCGCCATAGCGGTTACACCGACCCTGCTCGGCACGACGACAGAGCAGAGCGCGTTTTTCCAGTGGCTCGACGCTCTGGTATCCGGTCTTGCTTGCGAAGTGCCTTTGATCCTCTTCATTGGACCGGAAGATGTGGTTCCGGAGCGACCACGGGCCGACGCAGTCATCCATTTCGGTATGGCACCGCAACATGTCTTCGAGCGGGTCTGCGCACTGCAACGCAATCTCTTGCGTTTCGAGGAGGCCCGGGTCCGGCGGCTTGTGTTCGGCCGCCTGGCGGGATCGGCGCCGGCCCCGCACCATAGCGGGCCGAGCGGGCTTCTGGTGATCGGCGTCGGACACCGCTTTTTGGAATTGGAAGCCACGGCGGAAGACAAGGTCGATGTGGTCGGCGCGTTCGATCAACGCCTTGCGGAAGACTATCTCAAACAACGGGCATTCGACGCGGTCATTCTGGACGGCGGATTGCCCGACGCTCTGGAGACCTTGCGGCAACTTCGGTTCGATGCGCGCTTTGCGACGCTTCCCGTCCTCGTCTTTAGTTCCGGGCAAGGTGAGGCGCATGCCTTGGTGGAGGCGGGTGCGACCGATGTTCTTCCGCAAGGCATCACAGCCGAAAACCTGAAGGCCCGGATGAGGGTCCTGATCCGGGCCGGAAAGCGCCGCCGGCTGGCCGACCGGATCCTGGCTGAAAGCCGTAAATGGCTGATGCAGACAGCCTCCGCCGGAGGGGTGCCCGAAAGCGTTTATCAAGCCTATCTCGACAGGACGCAAAGCGGATTGGAGCTTCGCGGCTTGCGATTGGAGGAAGTCTGGCTCGCACCGGCAGAAGGACTGCCGGGGACCCCATCAGGAGAAAGCGATACGTCCAACGTGTTTGCCACCCTTATGACGATTGCGGATGCCACTAGCCGGGAAGAAGACCTTGTGTGCGTGGTCGCCGGCAAGGGGCCGGTCGCGGTTCTGAAGTCCGATCGCGGCAAGGCCCGGATCATGGCCCGGATCAATGCGATCCTGTCCCACACCGTTTTTTGAGCAACTGGCCATCGCTGGCACTTGCGAGGAACTCCGGTTATCCTTGTCCTGGACAGATTCAAAGGGACTGCCTTATGACCGCCTCGACCCCGTTGACCATCGATGTGATTTCGGATGTCATGTGCCCTTGGTGCTATATCGGTAAGCGCCGGCTGGAATCGGCATTGAAATCGGTGCCCGATGTGATGGTCGAGGTTCGCTGGCATCCGTTCCAACTGGACGACACTCTTCCTGCGGAGGGCAAGGACCGGAGCCAGTATCTGAGCGACAAGTTTGGCGGACGCGAGCGGGCGCAGGCGGTCTACAGCCAGATCTCCCAAGCCGGCAAACAAGAGGGCATTCCCTTCGCCTTCGACCGGATCCAGACCTCTCCGAACACACTCGACAGTCACCGTTTGATCCTGTGGTCCAAAGCCGACGGATTGCAAAACGAAGTGGTCGAACGGTTGTTCAAAGCCTACTTCATCGACGGAGAAGACCTGACCCAACCCGGGACGCTTGTGCAGATCGCGGAAGATGCCGGCATGGAGGCCGATCTTGTCGAACAGCTTCTTGAAACGGACTCCGATCTGGAAAAAACAAAAAAACAGATCGGCCAAGCCCATGAGATGGGCGTGACCGGAGTACCTTTTTTTATAATCGACGGGCGGTTCGCCGTTGCCGGTGCCGAAAAGCCGGAGACCATTGCCGCGGCCATCATGCATGCGGAAGCCACAAAGGCTGGCGAGCAGGCATGAATTGTGTGATCAGTGAGAGAAACCCGGCCAGGGCAATTCGCGGATTTTATTCTTGGCGGCAAGTCCCGCTCTTTCGGACAGCGGACTGCAGCGATCTTGCATCGAGAAGCAACGAAACCACCCTTGCATCAACGCGATGAGCTGCTGCGTTCCGATTCCGTGTCGCACCGCGCATTGCCGTGATCATTCAAGAGGACGGACACGGTTTGTCACCGGGCTGAAAGCCAGCCGGAAGCCCCGGCCGGCTTTCTTTAAGTCGGATGGTTACCCGCGCAGGATGGTCCGGCCCGCATAAACCGCTTGTCCGCCGAGTTCTTCCTCGATCCGGATCAACTGGTTGTACTTCGCCAACCGGTCGGATCGCGCCAGCGATCCAGTCTTGATCTGCCCGCAATTCGTCGCAACGGAAAGATCCGCTATGGTCGCATCTTCCGTTTCTCCGGACCGGTGCGACATGACCGCGGTGTAGGCTGCCTTGTGCGCCGTTTCGACCGCATCGAGGGTTTCAGACAAGGTTCCGATCTGGTTGACCTTGATCAGGATCGAGTTGGCAACGCCCTGCTTGATGCCCTGACGCAAACGGGCCGAATTGGTCACGAACAGGTCATCGCCAACGAGCTGGCACTTGTTGCCGAACAGATCGGTCGCCGCCTTCCAGCCGGCCCAGTCGTCTTCCGCCAGACCGTCTTCAATGGAGATGATCGGATAGCGCTTGACCAGATCTTCAAGGTATCCGGCCATCTGTTCCGGATCGAGAGACTTGCCCTCCCCGGCCAGTTCGTACTTGCCGTTCTTGAAAAACTCGGTCGAGGCGGCATCCAGGGCCAGGAAAATGTCCTCGCCCGGCGTGTAGCCGGCGGTCTCGATCGCCTTCATGACGAATCCGATGGCCTCGTCGGTCGATGCGAGGTTCGGCGCGAACCCGCCCTCGTCACCCACGTTGGTGTTGTGGCCGGCCGCGTTCAAAGCCTTTTTCAGCGTATGGAAAACCTCGGCGCCCATCTGCACGGCCTGCTTCAGGCTTTCAGCCCCGACCGGCATGATCATGAATTCCTGAAAGTCGATCGGGTTGTCCGCATGGGCCCCACCGTTGATGATATTCATCATCGGCACCGGCAAGGTGCGGGCCGAGGTGCCCCCAACGTACCGGTAAAGGGGCAGTCCCGAGGCCTGCGCGGCCGCACGGGCAACCGCCAGTGACACGCCGAGGATCGCATTCGCACCAAGGCGGGCCTTGTTGTGCGTACCGTCGAGATCGATCATGGCACTGTCGATCTTCAACTGATCTTCCGCTTCCAGGCCGCCTATGGTGTCAAAGATCTCTCCATTGACCGCGTCAACAGCTTGCTGGACGCCCTTCCCCAGATACCGGTCCCCGCCATCGCGCAGTTCCACCGCCTCATGCGCGCCAGTCGAGGCTCCAGAGGGAACCGCAGCGCGGCCGAAGGAGCCGTCTTCCAGAAAAACGTCCACTTCCACGGTCGGGTTCCCGCGACTGTCGAGGATTTCGCGGCCAACGATGTCGATTATTGCGGTCATCGGTCTTCACTCCTTGCGGCCGGTTTCCAGTTCCAACCAGCCTTGTTGAATCCATGCGCCGGCGCCGGTCGGGCGGCAGGCAAAGGTGGACACGGTGTGCCCGGCAGATCGGTCAATCGCCGATCAGGGCGCTTCGGGTGCGGTCTTGATTACACGATCGAGGGCCGTCAACTGCGCCAGAAGGGCCGGCAAGTCCTTGAGCGGGATCATGTTGGGGCCGTCCGAGGATGTGGTGTTGTCTGGATCGGGGTGCGTTTCCATGAAAAGCCCGGCGACCCCAACCGCAACCGCTGCCCGCGACAAGACCGCCACCATGCGCCGGTCGCCGCCCGACGAGGTGCCCAATCCGCCCGGCTGTTGAACGGAATGGGTTGCATCGAACACCACCGGCGCCCCCGTCTCCGCCATGATCGGCAGAGCCCGCATGTCACTGACTAGGGTGTTGTATCCAAAGCTTGCCCCGCGCTCGGTCAAAAGCACATTCGGATTGCCGCTTTCAACCACTTTCCCAAGAACGTTTTTCATGTCCCAGGGAGCAAGAAACTGGCCCTTCTTGACATTGATAACCGCCCCGGTCCGGGCCGCGGCAACCAGCAAATCCGTCTGGCGGCAGAGGAAGGCAGGGATCTGCAACACGTCCACCACCTCGGCCACCGGCGCGCATTGATCCGCATTGTGGATGTCGGTCAGCGTCGGAAGGCCGAGGCTTTCCTTGATTTCCGCGAAAACCGGCAATGCCTCCCTCAAACCGACGCCGCGTGTTGCCGAAATCGACGTGCGGTTCGCCTTGTCGAAGGATGCCTTGAAGACGACCGGGATTCCCAATCCGCCGGCGATCTCCTTGATCGCCGCCGCGCATTCGAGCGCATGATCCCGGCTTTCCAACTGACAGGGCCCGGCGATCAGGCTGAACGGGAGACGATTGGAGAAGCGGACGGAGCCGATCTCTACGACGGAATTGGCATGTGACATGGCGGACAACGCTCATCGGCAAGGGCTTGAAGCTGCGCGTTCCTTATCTTGGTTTGTCACGACCCGCAACCGCCGAAGCTTCTTCGACCGGGACAATGGCACGGTTCCCCGGAGCCGTCGCGGCGCGGGACGGCGGGACTTTCGCGACCGGCCAAACGAGCCTTGGTCAGGACATCGAAACCATGCTAACCACCGCGTCAGTGACCGCGATCCGGGTCCGACGCGACAGGCGCGGTTCGACAGGGAGAATTTGGATACCAAATGCACAAGCCCATTCGTAAAGCTGTCCTTCCCGTTGCGGGACTGGGCACCCGTTTCCTTCCCGCCACAAAGGCGGTTCCCAAGGAAATGCTCACGATCGTGGATCGGCCGATCGTGCAATACGTGGTCGACGAAGCACTGGCCGCCGGGATCGAGCATATCGTATTCGTCACGGGCCGGAACAAGACGGTGATCGCCGATCACTTCGACCGGGCCTACGAACTCGAAGACACACTGAAGAGCCGCAACAAGGGCGCGGCCCTCGAACTCCTGGAGAAAATCCGTCCACCGGCCGGGTCGACAAGCTTTACGCGGCAACAGGATCCGCTCGGGCTGGGACATGCGATCTGGTGCGCCCGTGACATTATCGGCGCCGAACCCTTCGCGGTACTTCTGCCTGACGTGATCATCAAGTCTCAGGTCAGTTGCCTGAAGCAGATGGTGGAGGTCTATAACGACCACGGCGGCAACATCATCGCCGTTGAAGAGGTTCCGGACGATCAGACCCATCAATACGGGATTGTGGAGTTGGCGGAGACGATCAACGAGCGGGCCAGCCGTATCTCGAACATGGTCGAAAAGCCCGCACCCGGCACGGCGCCGTCAAACCTGATGATCACCGGCCGCTACATTCTCCAACCGGAAATCTTCGACCTTCTCGGACGGCACGAAACCGGCGCTGGCGGTGAGATCCAGCTGACCGACAGCATGCTCGAACTGATGGGCAGCCAGTCATTCGCATCCTTGCGCTTTGATGGCGAAAGCTATGACTGTGGATCGAAGGCCGGTTTCTTGAGCGCCAACATCGCCTATGCGCTGGACAATCCGGAGCTTGCCGCGGAACTTGTGCCTCTGCTGCACACCATGCTGGCGGACCGGCCAGCCGGCGGCTGACGGTTCTGTACTGTTGCGGGTGCCGCCGACAGCTGGCACCCGGCACCGCACCCGCGGACCTGCGGGTGCGTAACGTTGCCAAGGCCGAGGCGCAAAGACCGTTCCTGCAGCAGATCTTTTCGGCTAATGCTCCGGCACCGAGCGATTCCCGCCAAGGATGTACTTCATGATGCAGACCCCTTCCTCTCTGCCGCGACTGGCGATAGTCGGTCTTGGCTATGTCGGCCTGCCCGTCGCCTGCGCTTTCGCAAAAGCCGGCTACGACGTCCTTGGGTTCGACATCAACGAGGCGCGGGTGCGGGCGCTCATGTCTGGCGACGATCGAACCGGATCAGTGACGCCTGCCGAACTGACGCGGTCCAACTTGCGGCTGTCGTCCGTTGCCAGCGATCTGCGCGGGCGGGACATCTACATTGTCGCGGTTCCAACCCCGGTCGATGCCGCAAAGCGTCCCGATCTGACACCATTCAGGAATGCTGCCGAAACGGTCGGTGACCACCTGGGCAAGGACGCGGTTGTCGTTTTCGAATCGACGGTCTTCCCTGGCGCAACGGAGGAGATCGCCGTGCCAATCCTGGCGGCGCGGTCAGGTCTTGCCTTCGGCGCGGATTTCGAGGTCGGGTATTCTCCCGAACGGATCAATCCCGGCGACACCGTGCGCGGGTTCAGCGAAATCACGAAGATTGTCGCCGCAAGTTCCAAGGCATGCACAGACCGGCTCGCGGCGCTCTACGGATCGGTGGTGTCCGCCGGCATTCACAAGGCCCCGTCGATCAAGGTGGCGGAAGCGGCGAAAGTCATCGAGAACACCCAGCGCGATCTGAACATCGCGTTGATGAATGAGCTGGCCATCCTGTTCAATGCGATGGATATCGATACGCGGGACGTGCTCACGGGGTCGGCCACGAAGTGGAACTTCCTGCCGTTTCAGCCCGGCCTTGTCGGCGGTCACTGCATCGGCGTCGATCCCTACTACCTGACCCACAAGGCACACGAAATCGGCCTGACTCCTCAGGTGATTCTCGCAGGACGGGGAACCAACGAGGCCATGCCTGCTTTCGTTGCGGGGAAGGTCATTCAAAAATGCGTGAAGCTCGGCGGTCCCATGCCGCCCCGAATCGCCATTCTCGGTGTGACTTACAAGGCGAATGTGCCCGATACCCGGAATTCGAAAGTGATCGATCTCGTCCGGGAACTTCGAGACTTCGGAGCAGACATCCGCGTGCATGATCCGCTGGCCGATCCGGAGGAAACCCGTGCCGAATATGGCCTAGAACTCGCTTCCCTGTCAGAGCTTTACGGCTCCGATGCCGTGATTTTGGCCGTGCCGCACGACGTGTTTTTCGAGCGTGGCGACGCCTGGGCAAACGTGACGCCCCTGCTGCGCGGCGGGCGCGGCCTGGTTGCCGATCTGCCGGCCCGCATGCCGAGGGAGGAAACGCCCCCCGGGGTCACTCTCTGGCGGTTATGATGAAACCGGGCATTCATCTTTCCTGAGATTCGCTAGGTCCTTTTCCCTCGCTCCGTCGTACACTTTCGGGAGCTCTGGAAAAGGAGGCCAGTTATGCGGATCTTTCATGTCTTTCGGGCGTTCGTCCTGTCCGCCGTGCTGACATTCGGCAGTTTCGCCGTCATCGATGCCACGGTTGGACCGCGCCCCGTGATGGCGCAGGAAATCGACAGCGGCGCATTCCAGTCCATAATCCGCGATCAGATGAATGCATTTCAAAGTGGCGACGCCGTGCGGGCCTTTTCCCATGCCGCGCCGCGCCTGCAACAACAGTTCCAGACCCCCGATGTCTTCATCCAGATGGTCAAGAACGGATATGCGCCCGTCTATCGGCCCAGCAACGTCATCTTCGGACAATCCAAGGCGACACCGCATGGTCCGGTTCAGGAGGTTTATGTGACGGGACCCAAGGGCCAGACATGGCGGGCGATCTACAGCTTCGAGAAACAGCCCGACGGAACATGGCGGATATCCGGCTGTTATCTGACCAAGGACCCCGGTTTTTCAGCGTAAAGTTCCGGAAGAAGCCAACGCTGGTCCGGGTGCCTAAAGGGCGGCTATATCGCCGCGTGCCCAGTTGGCCTTGGTTTCCTGGTAGAAGTCCTCGAACGAGCCATTTTCGATGGCCGCCCGCATTCCGGCCATCAGTGTCTGGTAATAGGCGAGGTTGTTCCAGGTGAGCAGCATCGACGCAAGCGCCTCGCCGGTGCGAACCAGATGATGCAGGTAGGCACGCGAATAGGTATTGGCCGCCTCACACGCGCTTTGCGCATCGAGAGGGCGCGGATCTTCCGCGTGACGCGCGTTCTTCAGATTGACCTTGCCGAAACGGGTGTAGGCCAGACCGTGGCGCCCCGCCCGGGTTGGCATCACGCAATCAAACTGGTCGATCCCGCGCTTGACGCTTTCAAGCAAGTCATCCGGCGTCCCCACACCCATGAGGTAGCGGGGTTTATCCGCCGCCATCGCGGGTGTGGTCACCTCCAGCATCTTGAGCATGACCTCCTGAGGCTCGCCAACGGCGAGGCCGCCGACCGAATAGCCCTCGAATGGGATCTGCAGAAGCGCTTCAACCGATTTCAAACGCAGGTCGGGCACGTCTCCGCCCTGAACGATCCCATAAAGGCCCTGCCCTTTCGCCGGTCCGTTCATATCCTCGAACTGGCGCCGGGATCGCTCGGCCCATCGAACAGACAGCTCCATGGCCCGTTTGACATCGTCGGGCTCGGCGGGCAGCTTGATGCATTCATCGAGCTGCATCTGAATGTCGGATCCCAGTAGTCCCTGGATCTCGACGGACCGTTCGGGTGTCAGGTGGTATTTCTGCCCATCCACATGGCTCTGGAACCGCACACCCTCTTCGTCGAGCTTGCGCAGCTGCGCCAGCGACATGACCTGAAACCCGCCACTGTCGGTCAGGATCGTGTGCGGCCAATTCATGAAGGTGTGAAGGCCGCCAAGCCGGGCCACCCGCTCCGCCCCGGGGCGCAGCATCAGGTGATAGGTGTTTCCCAGCACAACCTCGGCCCCCAGGTCGCGCACTTGCCCCGGATACATCGCTTTGACCGTGCCTTGAGTTCCAACGGGCATGAAGGCCGGCGTTTCAACCGTACCATGGGGCGTGGTGATCCGTCCGCGCCGCGCCATGCCATCGGTGTTCAAAAGCTCAAAGGAAAAGGCTTTTGTCTCAGCCGCCATGCGTCAATCCTTGGTCGCCAGCCGTGGCAGGGAAAAGCAACGAGGCATCGCCATAGCTGTAAAAGCGATATTCCCCGTCAATCGCGTGCTGATACGCGCGGCGCATGACATCCAGGTCGGACAGGGCCGACACCAGCATGAACAGGGTCGAACGCGGCAGATGGAAGTTGGTCATCAGCGCGTCGATGGCCTGGAAACGGTAGCCGGGCGTGATGAATATGGCCGTTTCGCCCCGAAACGGCTGAATACCCTGCCCGCCCTGCGCGGCGCTCTCCAGGATCCGCAATGATGTCGTGCCGACACTCACGACCTTGTTGCCGCGCGCCTTGACGGCGCGAAGGGCATCCGCCGTTTCCCGCGAGATCTCGCCCCATTCGGCATGCATCTTGTGATCATCGGTGTCGTCGGCCTTCACAGGCAGAAAAGTCCCGGCGCCGACATGTAGCGTCACCCGGTGTTGTTCGATCCCACGCTCTTCCAGGGCCCTGAGAAGCTCCGGTGTGAAGTGCAAGCCCGCGGTCGGCGCGGCGACGGCTCCGTCCTTCTCGGCGAACATGGTCTGGTAATCCTGCTTGTCCTGTTCGTCTTCCCCCCGTTTTTGCGCGATATATGGCGGCAAGGGCACATGCCCGACCGCGGCAATGGCCTCGTCGAGCGCGGGTCCGGTTTGGTCGAACGCGAGCAAAACCTCGCCGCCATCCCCTTTTTCGGCGACCCTTGCGGTCAAGGTCACGTCCTGCGAAGAGTAAACGATCTCGTCCCCTTGTTGCAGCTTCTTGGCCGGCCGCACGAAAGCCTTCCAGCGATCAGGTCCGGTGCGCATATGCAAGGTTGTGCCGATCTTTGCGCTCACCCCGTCCCGAAAACGGTGCCCTTCCAGTTGCGCCGGGATCACCCGCGTGTCGTTGAACACCAAGGCGTCTCCGGGATGAAGAAGACCGGGCAGGTCGCGCACACCAAGGTCTGAAAGCTCCTGCGCGCTACCCGGCCGCACGACAAGCATGCGGGCGGAATCACGCGGACGTGCCGGCCGCAAAGCGATCCGTTCGTTCGGCAACTCAAAATCAAAATCATCTACGCGCATGATGGTGGCTACGGTCCTTTTGGGGAAACTGGCCTGTCCGGACGGCGCTGTGCATCCGGAGGGATCGCTGGGTCCATATCCAAGGGCTTGCGCCGGGTCAACTCAAACACAGACTTCCGCTTGGTTAACCTGCATGGAAAACCGAACGGGCCGCTTTGCCGTAGCGTGATATAACCATTTCCGGCCGCGCTGCTCCGGCGAGCAAGCAAATTGGAGATTACATGAGACTGACAGTGCTCTGGTTCTGCCTCATTGCCTTCGCTTGGCCCGCATGCGCGCACGCGCAGTCTGTCGAGGTGATCGCCGTCGAATACCCACCCTTTACGACCGCCACAAGAGCGGACGGAGGAACGGTTTTTGCTGAAATCAGGCAATGGCTGGCAGACCAAGCACTGGATTTGACGCTTGTGCCCGTCTTTGTTCCTCCCGCAAGGGCTCAAGTTATGGTGCGGTCGGATGCATGGTGCGCGAGTCTCTACCCGCCACCAGCGGAAATCGGTCATTTTATCCAAGTCAGCAACCGGGCAATCGATGTCGGTTTCTTGCGCCGCAAGATCCCCGGTCCCTTTCTGTGGACAGATCTGGGACATTTCAAAAACCGGAAAATCGCGGTTTTACGCGCCCGCACAAGCGGAGGCCTGTTGGCACCCATCGAAACCGCTGGAGCCCAGTTTGTGGATGTGGAAACCGTGCAACAGGGCATCAAACTGCTGCTTGCCGGCCGGGTCGACTATGCGTTCGCTGACAACACCACCTTGAGCGGCTTTCCCGCGGGTTCAACAGAGCGCCAGTCTCTGGAGTTTTCGGAAACGGTTCTTGAGCGTTTCCCGGTTGGTCTCTACGTGTCAGCCAACTGCCGGCAGCATTTTCCGAAAGTCGGGGAGAAAAAACGCGGCGCGGATGAAAAAGGCGCGGCCGGATAACCGCCCGCGCCTAGTCAGACCGATGAAACCGGCCCGAGTCATGCCGCGTCGGCGGCGACTTTCAAAGATGTGATCTTGTCCGGATTGACGACCGGTTCGCCGCGCTTGATCTTGTCGACATTCTCCATGCCTTCAAGCACTTCGCCCCACACGGTGTATTGCCCGTCGAGGAAAGACGCGTCAGCAAAGCAGATAAAGAACTGGCTGTCGCCCGAATCCGGGTTCTGAGCGCGCGCCATGGAGCAGACGCCGCGCTTGTGGTTCGCCTTGTTGAACTCGGCCTTCAGTTTCTTGCCGGAGCCCCCCGTGCCGGTTCCATTCGGGCAGCCCGTCTGCGCCATGAAGCCTTCGATCACACGGTGAAAGACGATGCCATCGTAGAACCCCTCCCGCACGAGTTCCTTGATGCGGGCCACATGATTCGGGGCCAGGTCCGGCCTCATCTCGATGATGACCGAACCCTGGGTGGTTTCCATGAGCAAGGTGTTTTCAGGATCTTTGATCTCGGACATGATGTCCTCCGTTTTTGATGGAAATATTTGGGGAACTGCGCGGACCGCCAATCAACCAGCGTCGGCCGCAACCTGCATTTTCAGGATCTTGTCAGGGTTTGCCGGGGGTTCGCCCTTGGTGATCGCGTCCACGTGCTCCATGCCGTCGACCACTTCGCCGAACACTGTGTATTGACCATTCAGCCAATCGCCGTCTGCATACATGATGAAAAACTGGGAATTGGCGCTGTTCGGACTGCGCGAGCGTGCCATCCCCAGCACGCCCCGGCGGAACGGCTCGTTCGAGAATTCGGCCGCAAGGTCCGGCTCGTCCGACCCGCCCATGCCGGTCCCGGTCGGATCGCCGGTCTGGGCCATGAAACCATCGATGACGCGGTGAAACACGATCCCGTCATAAAAGCCGTTCCGCGCCAGCTTCTTGATGCGCTCGACATGGTTGGGAGCAAGATCGGGACGGAGCTGGATGGTGACCCGGCCGTCTTTCAAATCCAGATAAAGCGTGTTTTCCAGATCCGGAGACTGGGCACCGGCGACCGCAGGCATGAATGCCATGGCGGCAAGCAACGCAACAACTCTAAAGATACGTGACATGGTCACTCCATCAATGTTGGGGAATCAATTGCCCGGGTCGGTTGCGGGTGTGCCCGACGCAAGGGCCACAAGACTTGGCACGACAGAGGGCGGCACGAACGCGGTGATGTCGCCCCCCATCTTGGCGATCTGCCGCACCAAGGTCGCCGTGATGTGCCGCACCATGGGAGACGCGGGCAGGAAGACTGTCCGGATACTGGGCTCAAGGGTCCCGTTCATGCCCGCCATCTGCATCTCGTAGTCCAGATCGGTTCCATCGCGCAGGCCGCGCACCAGATAGGCCGCGCCATGCTGGCGGGCGGTCTCGATCACCAGATTGGAAAAGGCAATCACCTCTATCCGCGCCGCATCTTGCGAACCGAAGGCCTCGCGCGCCGCGGTGTGGATCATTTCCACCCGTTCCTCGAACGAAAAGAGCGGCGCCTTCCCCGGATGAATGCCAATGGCAACCACCACCCGGTCGGCAAGAGCCAGGGACTGGTGAAGGATGTCAAGGTGGCCATTCGTGATCGGATCGAAGGACCCTGGATAAAGCGCAGTGTGGTTCATAGGCTCTTGCATACCTTCCCGCCCCTTTGGCGGCAACCCGCTGCAAACACCCAGATCGCAGGGAGACACCAATTTGTGTGACACCCGTCACAGCATGCCGGCGGCTCCGTCCCCATATTCGATCCTGACAGTGGAAACTGATAGCCACCAATAAACGGAGGCAGGGTTATGCGTGGTATCCATCGGCAACCGAAATTCCGCAACGGCAACGCTCACGCCGGTTCACTGATCGGCCGGCAACTCGCCGCCATATTCATCACCGGCTTTCTTGCGGTCACAATCGCGGCGTTGCTGACATTCGGCGAGGCGCAGTCCAGCAACGCGGTTTCCCCGGTTGAAGCCGCATCGATGGCGGCCAAGGGCGATCGCGGTCCGAGTGCCTGCCAGGGGCAAGCCTGGGGTGCGTGGGATGCGACCTGCGCGGCCGCCCTTTCGGGAGCAACCAGAATCCGCAGCGTCGGTTACGTCACGGTTGAGCATCCGTCCGGCCTTGCCAACGAGACAATCCTGACACGGGTTCAGGCATCGCATTGAAATCGCACGCGAGCACCAAAGTCCCCAACTCACAAAAAGGCCGGGCGATAGGATGCCCGGCCGTTTTTTTCTGATCTATAGAGCGGTGACCGGCCTCAGCTGTCGGTCTCCGGAGCTTGGTCATCGGAAGCTTCGCCAATGGTTCCTTGGTCGGGGTCATCGGGTCCGCCGGCAATGGGCTCCGCGTCACCCTGCCCGTTCTCGTCGCCGTCCTCATCGTCGACCTCGGAGATCCCCTCAACAGCGACCACCTTTTCATCCTTGGCGGTCTTGAAGACGATCACCCCTTGGGTCGCCCGGCCGGCAATCCGGATGCCCTCGACAGGGCAGCGGATCAGTTGGCCGCCATTTGTGACCAGCATGATCTGATCGTTGTCCTCCACCGGGAACGAGGCGATCAGGTTGCCATTCCGGTCGTTCACGGCCATGGCGGTGATCCCCTTTCCGCCACGCCCGGTCACGCGGTACTCGAACGAGGAGGTTCGCTTGCCGTAGCCATTTTCCGAGATCGTCAGAATGATTTGCTCGGCGGCGCTCATTTCCGCATAACGTTCCTGGCTCAGGGGACCGGCGTCGACCAACTCCTCGTCCTGACCGCCACCGTTCTCTTCCGTTTCCCCGCGCAGCGCCCGGGAGTATTTGAGGAAGGCGGCCCGCTCTTCGGCGCTGGCGTCGAGGTGATGCAGGATCTGCATGGAAATGACGCTGTCGCCATCGGCGAGCTTGATGCCCCGAACCCCGACGGAATTGCGCCCGGCAAAGACACGGACATCGTTGACGGGGAAGCGGATGCACTGCCCGGTGGCGGTTGTGAGCATGACATCGTCATGTTCGGAACAGGTGTCCACACCGACGATGCCGTCGCCCTCGTCGAGTTTCATGGCAATCTTGCCATTCCGGTTGATCTGAACGAAATCGGACAACTTGTTCCGCCGCACGGTGCCGCGCACCGTGGCGAACATGACATCGAGATTGGCCCAGCTGTCCTCGTTCTCGGGCAGAGGCATGATCGAGGTGATCCACTCGCCCTGCTGGAGCGGCAGCATGTTGACCAATGCCTTTCCACGCGACGTCGGCCCGCCAAGCGGCAAACGCCAGACCTTCATCTTGTAGCAGATGCCGCGCGAGGAAAAGAACAGCACAGGGGTGTGCGTATTGGCAACGAACAGCCGCGTAACGAAATCCTCGTCCTTCGTGGCCATGCCGGAGCGGCCCTTGCCTCCACGGCGCTGGGCACGATAGGTCGCGAGCGGAACCCGTTTGATGTACCCGTTGTGCGACACGGTCACGACCATGTCCTCGCGCTGGATGAGATCTTCGTCTTCAAGGTCGGCGCCGCCGTCCACGATTTCTGTCCGGCGCGGCGTCGCAAACTCGTCCTTGATCTCCAGCATTTCGTTGCGCACGATTTCCTGAATGCGGGCGCGCGACCGCAGGATTTCGAGGAAGTTGGCAATTTCGCCGCCGATCTTGTTGAGCTCGTCCGCGATCTCGTCCCGTCCGAGAGCCGTCAGGCGCTGCAGGCGCAAATCCAGAATGGCGCGAGCCTGTTCCTCGGAGAGCTTGTAGGTTCCATCGGCCAGAACCATGTGGCGGGGATCGTCGATCAGCTTGATCAGGGGCTCCACATCCTTGGCCGGCCAATCCCGCTCCATGAGCTCTGCCCGGGCCGTCGCCGGATCCGGCGCTGTGCGGATCAGATGGATCACCTCGTCAATATTGGCGACAGCAATGCCCAGACCGACCAGGATATGAGCCCGGTCCCGGGCTTTCTTCAAAAGAAATTTCGTTCTTCTTTGAACAACTTCTTCCCGAAAGCTGACAAATGCCTTGAGCATGTCCGGCAAGTTCATTTGCTCGGGCTTACCGCCGTTCAAGGCCACCATGTTGCAGCCGAACGACGTTTGGAGCTGGGAGAAGCGGTAAAGCTGGTTCAAGACCACATCCGGCACCGCATCCCGCTTCAACTCGATGACAACCCGCATGCCCGAGCGGTCGCTCTCGTCCCGGATATCGGAGATCCCCTCCACCCGCTTCTCACGGACCAGTTCCGCGATCTTCTCGATCATGGTCGACTTGTTGACCTGATAAGGGATCTCGGTGACGATCAGAGCGTTGCGATCCTTGCGGACCTCTTCAACCTCGACCTTGGCCCGCATCACCACCGAGCCACGACCCGTTTCATAAGCGGAGCGGATGCCGGACCGTCCGAGGATCATGGCACCGGTCGGGAAATCCGGACCAGGCACGATCTCCAGAAGCTCCTGAACCGTCATGCCCGGATTTTCCATGATCGCGATGGCCGCGTCGATCATTTCGCCCAGATTGTGGGGCGGGATGTTGGTCGCCATGCCCACGGCGATGCCGCCCGCGCCATTGACCAGAAGGTTCGGAAACTTGGCCGGCAGAACGACCGGCTCTGTTTCGGAGTTATCGTAGTTGTCCTGAAAATCGACGGTATCCTTATCGATATCGTCCAGAAGCTTATGGGCCACCTTCTCAAGCCGGCACTCGGTGTAGCGCATGGCCGCGGCCGGGTCGCCGTCAACCGAACCAAAATTGCCCTGCCCGTCGATCAGCGGCAGCCGCAAGGAAAAGGGCTGCGCCATGCGCACCAGCGCCTCGTAAATCGCGCTGTCGCCATGCGGGTGATACTTACCGATCACGTCCCCAACCACACGGGCCGACTTGCGGTACGGCTTGTTCCACTCGTAGCCGTTTTCATTCATCGAATAGAGAATGCGCCGGTGGACGGGTTTGAGGCCATCGCGCACATCAGGCAAGGCGCGACTCACGATCACGCTCATCGCGTAATCGAGGTAGCTTGCTTTCATTTCATCGACGATCGAAATCGGCTTGATATCCGAATGCCTGCCACCGGCCGGAGTGCTGTTGTCCTGATCAGCCAAGGATTGTTCTCATGTCACTGTTGTTGTTGTTTCAACCTTATAGACGATTCCGGCCTGAGAACCAAATTTTCACCCGGGAATTCAGACCTCAATAATGCATTAATTTCAATATCTTAAAATAATATCCACCAGCAGTTTTGAAGCGGCGGGCCTTGACCTGTTATGCCGCCTTCAAAAGCCGGGTAGAACATGTCCGGACATAGCAGTTCGGGGAGCGGAACGGGACCATGACCGACTATTTCATCAACGCGTTTGCAACCCTGTTCGTGACGATCGATCCGGTCGGTCTGGCCCCGATGTTTTTGGCACTGACGGCGGGCATGTCGGCGTCTGACCGGCGCAAGATTGCCGTGCGCGCGACCATAACGGGTGCGGCCATCCTGCTGGTCTTCTATGCCACCGGGCAAACCGTCCTGAATGTTCTCGGCATCTCGGTGTCGGCTTTCCGGATCGCCGGCGGGATCTTGTTGTTCGTAATCGCTCTTGAGATGGTATTCGGCAAAAGACAGGCCCGCAAAAGCCAAACGGCTGAAAAAGCTGTCGAATCGGTGGAAGCGCACCATGGAACCATCTATGAGCTCGCGGTGTTTCCTCTGGCAATCCCCCTCATCGCGGGACCAGCGGCTATTTCGGCCATTATCCTGTTGTCCAGCCAGGCGCCGGACACGGTTGCCTATGCTGGCCTGGGCGGCGTCATTGTCATCATCCTGATCAGTTGTCTCGGGGCGTTTCTCCTGGCCGACCAGATCGAACGGCGGCTCGGCGACACCGCCCAGCTTGTGATTACCCGGCTGCTTGGGGTGTTGCTCGCCGCCTTGTCCGTTCAATTCGTGGCGGACGGGGTTGTCACGCTTGTGAAGCCCCATTTCAGTTAGGACACCGCGCGTTCCGCGT
The DNA here is from genome assembly GCF_008711285.1 of Roseibium aquae. GTDB lineage: Bacteria > Pseudomonadota > Alphaproteobacteria > Rhizobiales > Stappiaceae > Roseibium > Roseibium aquae. The sequence goes on along the minus strand of NZ_VXDC01000004.1, from coordinate 115,845 downwards.
CCGCTTTGCAAACGCGCGGCCCGGAAGGTCTACGGTCCTCACCGGTCCGGCAGAACAGGCGCGCCTTATTTTTCCAGCAGGAACCAAGTGGAATCGTCGAGCGGCGCCATGTTGTCCCGATGATAGACGAAGCCGTAGTCCACCAGTTTCAGGCCGTAACCGTCGATCAGATCGCCAGCGAAGTCGCGCTTGAACAGCCGATCCTCGTGGCCCCGGTAGGGCACCGTCACCGGTGTTGGATTATAGTACTCGGCGACCAGCACATAACGACGGCTCATCCGGACGAGGTTTGTATACACCTTGTCCAGCTGATCGGGTGCGATGTGGATCAGCACTCCGGAGGTGAATGTCAGGTCAACGGGCTCGCCCTTCATCGGTTCCAGAATGCTGCCCCGGTGGATCGAGGCAATGCCCAGTTCGGCGGCGCGTTTTGCGGCGGTGGCGTTGATCTCATGGGCATGGAGCGTGACGGACGGTGTCAGCTTGTGGATGGCCAGCAGGTTCAGTCCGATATTGCACCCGAATTCCATGATCGACCCGACGCCGTGCGCCGACCCGAGCATGCGTGCCCAAACCGCAACCTTGCGGTGAAAAAACACATCGGACTGATTTCGCGAGATATAGTCATCGCCAAATTCACCGGCCCAAAAGGTTTCCTGGTCGGTCGCATATGTGGCAGCGACAGGCGCGTTACTTGCCTGATCGGTTCGGGTGGGGCGGTCGCCAGTCGACATCTGTTTAAATCCACTCGCTCTTGAGAAAGGTTTTCATCCACCGGTGCCGGCCCGGCCTGCCCCCGCGTCTTCAGTCGAGCACCGACATCAGCCGCGGCACCCTGCCCGTCAGCTTTCCGTCCAGCACGTGGTCGACGATCCGGTCGTCATGGACCTCATAGATCAACCGGAGATGTTCCGGCCGCCAATCACCCGACAGAAAGGCCTTGCCGTATTTCTTCTGGGGTTTGCCGTCGGGCAGGCTGGCGAAGTCCAATCCCCGGACAGACCGGCAAAAGACCTCAGCGAAATGCTCGATGTTCCGGGCCGCCAGCCTGTGCAAGCTGTCGCCGCGGGTCATGGGCGCGCTCGTGGTGAGGATCAATGCACCACTGTCGAGGAAATCAGTTGTCTCATGCAGCGTCACACCCGTCATTTGGGGCTCAAGGAAGTAGCTCGGCCAGAAATGCGTCGCCACGCCGCGATAGTCGGGCGAAAGCCCGCCATGCACATTCCAGAACCGGCACCCCACCGTGCGGAGAAAACCCTCCGACAGCTTGGAGCAACCGTAACTCACCACCAGTTGGGGGCCGGAATTCCTCGCAAAGGCGATGGTTTCCGGGTCATTGAGCCCGGACGTCCCCACGACGAAATCCGGTGTTTTGTCGGGACCACCCGCCCTTGTGAACACCAACTGCTCGATCCGGTCCCTTTCCGCAAAATGATGGTTGAACAAACCGGCGAGATCGGGTGCCAATCCCGGCGGCGGCTCGGGCACAAAAGCCTCGCGTTCTTCCATGATCCACGCACAGACCGTTCCGGTCCGTATCAGTTCGCGGGCCAGGAACAGATGCCGCGGATGGCTTCCAGTAATCAGGCAGATGCTCACCCCGAGATCCTCACCATTCCATCCTCCATCAAGGTTTCGACGATCGGGACAACTGCGCCGATGGGCTTGCCCAGAAACTCGACGATTTCGAGGATCTTCCGCGTTCCGTCGATCAACGACAAGACCTCAAGCATGAGGTTGAGTTGCGAGCGGTGATCGGAAAAGCCGTCCGCCGACATGTTCCTTATCTGCGAGCTGTTCATCGTCGGATAAAGGTTCCGCCTTCCCAGCATCGGTTCGCCGCCTCCGATTTCCGACGTAAGCGGCGATCGGTTGAGATCGAAGGCCTTCAGAACCAGCCTGATCTTTTCGACCGAGTCCATAACCGAGCTGATGCGCATCATATCCTTGGTGTCGAAGCTGGTATGGTACTGGTCATAGCCGCCGTAAACCGTGCGCGCCGCCTGAATGACCGGCAGATTGATCGCCGGCGAACAGAATTGGCGTTCATCGCTGCCGTTGATGGGGGTAAAGGGCCGTGCCGTGAAGTTGTGCGCGTCATAGCGGCAAAAGGCCTCCGCCAGAGCGTCAATCTGTGAGACCTGCCCAAGCCAATGCCTGCGCGAGTGCTTGAACGAAATCGCCGGCGACGCCCCACCCAGGCATGTCAACACGATCCCCGCCTTGATCTTGTCCAGTTCGGCCCGCGAAGACCTGGCTAGAAAAGTGATCGAACCAATGGTCTCCGGGATGATCAGAAAGCGGTACGTGTAGTGCCTGTCGGTCTGCGCCAGCAATTTGTGATAGAGCGCGACGAGCGCCAGCGGACCGGACAGTTCATTGTTCGCCATGCTGGGGTGGCAGAGATACGAAGACAGCAGGACCGTTTCATCCGTTTGCCCCGGCAAGACGGCCTCACCGTACCGCAGATGACCGTCGAAGATTTCCGTATCGATGTTCACACGGTACCGGATGTCGCGTTTCAGTTTGGTGCGCTGGGTGTGTGGAAGACAAAGGCCCCATCGCCGGACGTAATAGCTGGTGACATAGGGGGTGGCTTCAGGCAGCGATGGATCGGAATGAAGATGGCTGTCGAGTTCTTCAAAATCGACGAGGCCCGAAAAGGGTTCGGAGAAGTTCAGGACATGAAGGTTCGAATCTTCCGTGCTGAGGATCTGCTCGCCGTCTTCGGTATGAAGGGTGGCGATATTCAATTTCCATTCTGGCGGGACAATCCAGTCGAAGACGGGCTCGCCGGTTGGAACCTCGTGCACGATGAGCGGAATGTGCTTTTGCAAAATGCCCAGGGAAGACGCGATGCCGGGCCCGGTGATCGACCGCGCGATCGGCCAAAGCTCATCGAACAACCTATTCATCTCGTCATAGGTCATGAAGCCGCCCCCGGAAACCCACCCGTCCGAATCTCATATTTGCCTACGCTCAACTTGCAACGCCGGGCCGGACGGCACAATGGCGGGGTTCCGGTAATCGACAGAAGCCCTCGTCTTTCACAGAACGGCGACAAGGATATAGCCGAGCCCGATGCCTGGGAAAATGGCGCAGGCCATTTGTTTCAAGGCAAGCCGCTGAACGCCCTGCGGATCGCACAGGACGCGGCTGTGGCGGAGGCCAATGTCGCCCCGCCATGGCTCCCTTTCACAACAATCGGGTCACAGCAACGGACAAATCAAGGGATTACCTAGCGCGATATGGTCCCCGGGACCATCCGCGACCCATCGACACGATCCGCGCGCAATCGACGCTTCGGTCACTTCACGAGATAGGCTGACGGGGTGTTTGCCCAGGGAAAGGCCTTGAGCCGGACGTCGCGTTCCCGAAAGAACTCGTCCACGGCGTCCGATTCCCCATATCCGCGTAGCCCATACTCATCCAGCGCGATAATGCCCCCTCTTGGGACAAGATCGTAAAGGTTGTTCAAAATGCCCAGAGCCCCTTCATAATTGTCGACATCGATGTAGAGGAGCGAAATGCGCGCACCCAGTTGCTCTTTGGCATATTGCGCGGTCGTCTCGGCGGCGTTGCCGGCATAAAGCAGCACATTGGTCTGCCCCCAGCGGCCACAGGTCTGGATGATCTCGTCTCGGCTTGTCCATCCTGAGCCATGGTCGTCCAAAACGGTCTTGTCGATGTCATACCGGAAATCCATGTCCCGGCTGGTTTCGAAAAAATCAAACCCCACCAACCTGTGACTGTCATTCGGCCGGAACAGACGGATCAATTTGGCGAAAGTGAAGAAGCCCGACCCCTTGAACACACCGCACTCGACTATGTCGCCGGGCACATCCATGGTCATCTTGAACAGCTCGTAGCGGGCCAATATTTTTTGCAGGCGATCCGGAGTGGTTTGCGCCAGAAACTGATCGTAGATCTCAAGATTAGATGGTGTTTCCACAACCCACTCCGCGCTTCGCCGTGACTTATTGTAAATTGAACTGGAGAAAATAAAGCCGTCGCGCCAATTATGTGTTCGAATCCCAGTTGGAGGGCAAGGGCCCAGCCGCCGCGATCCGGTGTTATTCACGAGGGATCTAAGGACAGACAGACCGCGGTGCCGACAAAATTTTTCTCAACAGCTTGCGGCGCCAAGCCCCTTCCAATCCGCGCCCTCTTCAGCCTCGCCACGGACCGGTTCCTCTCATGAGACGCGGCCCGACCTCCATCGCCTCCGGTTGAACACCCGCTGATCCGGCCCCGCGATTGACGGCGAGCAACGACGCCAGGCGGGCCGGAGACGTTCTAGGTCAATAAATGTGATCGGCGCCGACAAGGCCATGACCATGATCGGTTATATAGAACCCGTTGAGGAACGGATTGTCGCTGGTGAAGGTCATCCAGCCCACCTCTCCGCCGAGGAACTGCGAGATTTCCGTTTTCCGGTCTCCCAACACTTCAAGAACCCCGTTCCAGGGCACGGTGATGTCCCATTCGATTGACGTATCGTCCGCGTGGCGCCACAGCCGCACCCGCGCATTGGCCGCCTCGAGACTGCCCTTGGGAAACCCGGTGTTTGTCAGATAAATAAGTTCGTTGTCCGGTTCGAAGATCGAACACCATTTGAAGGTCCCGGGTTTACCCATGAATTTCGGATTTGCCATGGACGCGCTGCTGCAAATATTGCTTGGCATGTCAATACGGCCGCGGTTGCCGTAGTTGATCCCGAACTTCAGCCGTGCGGGGCATTTGCCCCTGCCTTCGACGATCACCCTGCAAAGAAGGTCTGCGCCCGCATAACCGTGCGCATCCGCTATCGCGCGGCAATTGACATACTGAAGGCGCGGTCCTTCGGCCAGACTTCTCGGCGTTTGGTCGCGAAACAGAAACGTTCCGTCCGGCCGGTAAAAGTCGAAATGCAGACATACGCCCGATCTGGGATAGATCGGGTAAATGACGATCTCCACGCGCTCAAACACAGCCGGTACGGCGACCGGCATCACCGCATCGTGAAAGGCGTCGGGATGGCTGTTTGACCAGTAGGTCACGGCGCCCGTTTCGCTGCTCGTGTCGTAATAACTGTGCGTGAGAGAAAGCGCTTTTGGGCCGATATGCTCATTGCCGGCCACAAGGCGCGGAAAGAAACCTTTCAAGTCATGGCGGACTTTGACCGTTCCAAAACCACTGCCCAAATGCTCCCGCTCTTGGTCCGAAGAAAAAGCGCGTATCCAGGCGGTTCCATAAGGCGGCAAACTGCCAAGCCGGCGCGGGATCACCAAGGACTGCCCCGCCTGGTTGACGAATTCCAGCTCGATCTCAGATCCGCTCTGGTCGAGCGGGCCATTCACGAAAGAAAAAAATGGTTCATATCCATCGTCGGGGATCAGATCGAACCCGGCCTCGGGCACGGTGACTTCGTCATTCTCGCGCAAATCCTCCAAATCATTGTAGATCCGACCACAAGTGTGGACAAAGGCGCGCCCCATCGGCGAAATAAAGGAAAAGGTGATCGCCGGATACGGATAGACCATGTCCCGGGTGGAAAACACTTCAACCTCGACCGACCCTAAGAACACCCGGCCGATCTTGCCGGTCCCGGCCAAGGCGGAAGCCCGCCAGACATAGGCTTTCGGACTGGAGACAACGAGGTGTTGCACATGCAGCTTTCGGCCCTGATCGTCCCGCACCGTGAGCACGATGCCGACCTCTTTCATTTGCCGTTTCAACAGCCAGTAACCCATGAAGGTTACTTCCGTGTCGATCGTATCCGCCTCGAACCGCAAGGGAAACGCGGCGCTGCTGCGCATGGTCGGCCGATAGTCGGCCGGCATGTCTTCACCGAAGGTGAGCGTGCTTTGCAGATGCCGGTAGTAGGACTTCATGCTCCCCCCCCCTTTTCTGCGCCCCGGGCCACCGCGGCCGGTTCTTCCGAAAAACTCTCCGGTTTACCACCGGGGCCTCAACCCAAGCAGAGCGCCCCGGCATGAAGCCGCGCCGGGCTAGAATCATACATTGGCCGGGTCAAGAGGTTACAGAAAATCCAAACGCCGATCCACATTTCCGGGCGGTTTGCCCCGGCTCCGCTTCACCTCAACAAAACCGGATCATTCCCACTCGATCGTGCCCGGAGGCTTGGACGTGATGTCATAAGTCACGCGGTTGATCCCTTCGACCTCGTTGATGATCCGGGTCGCGGTCTCGCTCAAAAACTCATGGCTGAACGGATAGTAATCCGCTGTCATGCCGTCCACCGAAGTGACGGCGCGCAGCGCGCAGGCATAGTCATAGGTTCGCCCATCGCCCATGACGCCGACAGTGCGCACCGGCAAAATGGCCACGAATGCCTGCCAGATCTCGTCATAGAGACCGTGTTTCCGGATCTGGTCGATATAGACCGCATCCGCTTTCCGCAGGATTTCGAGCTTGTCGCGGGTGATCTCGCCCGGGCAGCGGATGGCCAGCCCCGGTCCAGGAAACGGATGCCGGCCAATGAAACTCTCCGGAAGGCCAAGCTCCCGGCCAAGTGCCCGCACTTCGTCCTTGAAAAGCTCGCGCAGCGGCTCGACAAGCTTGAGGCCCATCTTTTCCGGAAGGCCGCCGACATTGTGGTGCGACTTGATTGTCACCGACGGGCCACCGGAGAAACTCACGCTTTCGATCACGTCCGGATAGAGGGTGCCCTGAGCCAGAAACTCGGCGCCCTCGATCTCATTGGCATGCTTCTGAAAGACGTCGATAAACAGACGGCCGATGATCTTGCGCTTGGTCTCCGGGTCGGACTGGCCATCGAGTTCCCCGAGAAACAATTCACTTTCGTCGGCGTGAATGAGCGGAATGTTGTAGTTGTCCCGGAACATGGAGACGACTTCATCTGCTTCGTTCAGACGCATCAGGCCGTGGTCGACGAACACGCAGGTGAGCTGATCGCCGATTGCTTCATGGATCAGGACAGCGGCAACAGAGCTGTCGACACCACCGGACAGACCGCAGATGACCTTCTTGTCGCCGACCTGCTGACGGATCTTCTCGATCGCATCGTCCTTGTAGGCGCCCATGGTCCAGTCGCCGGAAAAACCCGCCAGCTTGATGAAATTCTCGTAGAGCGTCTTGCCGTTGGGCGTGTGATGGACTTCCGGATGAAACTGAACGGCATAGAAGTTCCGGCTCACATCCGCGGTGATCGCATAAGGGGCGTTCGGCGAGGTGCCGAAGACCTCGAAACCCGGGGCAAGTTTGGCGACATGATCGCCATGACTCATCCAGACTTGCTCCTTGCCGCCCTCGAACCAGCCTTTCAAGATCGACAGATCGGATCCGGCAGGCGTCACATATGCTCGGCCGAATTCGGCCGTCCCGCCACCGCCGGAAATCTTGCCGCCATGCACCTCGCCGCCCAGCTGCTGCATCATCACTTGCTGGCCATAGCAGATCCCGAGGATCGGGACGCCGAGGTTATAGACGCTCTCCGGCGGACGCGGCGAGCCGTCGCGCGTCACCGAATCCGGGCCACCCGAAAAGATCACGGCTTTCGGCGTAAATCCGGCCAGGAACGCATCGGTCACGTTCTGGAACGGATGGATTTCACAATAAACGTTCAGTTCGCGCAGGCGCCGCGCGATCAGCTGCGTCACCTGCGATCCGAAGTCAATAATGAGTAGGCGGTCGTGATGATGTGTCATGGCGCGCTTCTATCCTCTTCGACGGGTGAATTGAACCACTATTCGGCCACAAACAAAGTTTTTCGCGGCAAAGCGCCACCATCGCCGGGACCGGCAAGCCGCCAGTAAGCCCTTGGTTTTCCAAGCCGGCGAAAAACTGCCCACAAGAGCTTCACCCCGGGCTCCCGTTCCAACTTGTACGCGTTTCCCAAACCTCCATAAATATGAGGCAGTTGCGGTCCGTCCCGGCATATGATTCGGCTCGGTCGCACCCGAGTCGATGGGATCCCTCATGAAGCCTGACGCCCGCCCGGTGTTTGAAAAAGCCCTCTCACTCGAACAGGCGGGACAATGCGAGGCCGCGCTCGGGGCCTATCTGGATGCGCTGGATCTCGACCCGGAGAATATGGACATCGCCTATCGGGCGGCCACGGCCCTGTTGCGCAATGGGCATCTGGACGAGGCCGTTTCCCAGCTGCGCCGGATCGTCTTCGTCGATCCGGATCACATCGGTGCCCGGGCCAACCTCGGAAACTGCCAATTGCTCCTTGGTGATCTGGGCAACGCCGAAACGAATTTCGAGCACGTTCTTCAGGTCGCGCCGAACAACCACAACGCTCTCTACGGTTTGGCCTCCGTGCGTCTGAAACAAGGCCGTGCCGAAGCCGCGCAAGCGCCTGCGACCCAGCTTGCTGCCTTGATCCCCGACAGCGTTCCCGCATTGACCCTTTATGCGGAGACACGCGCGCACGATCCACAGGCGTCCGCCGCCATCGCCGCCTTTCGCAAAGCGCTTGCCATCGACCGGTCCTACGCACCAGCCCTGACCGGTCTTGCGGACCTGTTGATCCGCCGCCGGCGCGGCCCCGAAGCCCGTGGCCTTGCGGAAGAGGCCACCCGGCTGGACCCCGCCAATCCCGTGGCTTGGAAAATCCTTGGGGAGGCCTTCCAGCTGAATGGGGCATTTGAAGATGCCTATCGCGCCTTTGACACAGCGCACCGAAAGGCTCCTGGCGACGCAAGCCATCTGGTTCGTCTGAGTGTCGTGAGCCGCAAGCTTGGGGAGCTTGGCCGCGCCTTGGCCCACGCCTTTGCCGCGGTCGTTATGGATCCCGGCAACAAGGCTGCGCTCAACGCTTTGGGAGCAGCGCTCACGGGCCTTGGAGAAAGCACACTCGGTCGGACGGTTCTGCAATGCGCGGCAAACTGGGCCCGGCTGGACGCTGATACGCTGGCCCGGATCCGGGGAGTGATGGACAGAGACGCAAAATTGCCGCTGACACCCAAAATGCCAGAAACCGGCACCACAAACGAACCCGAAAAGGCTGGGTGAGCCCCACCTCCCGGATCACGCCGGTTTTCGTTTGAGCAGCGCGCAGAAAAACCCGTCGGTTTCGGTCGTCGCCGGCGTCAACAGGATATCGCCGCGGGTTGAGCGATAGACCGGTTCCACTTTTCCGGGAAAGACCGCTCGCCATCGCGCCAGGGCCGAGGCCGGCTGGAACTGGGCATGCTCGGCTAGGAATTCTTCGATCTGATGGTCATTTTCCTCCGGCAAAACCGAGCAGGTCACATAAACCAAATTCCCCCCGGGTTTGACGAAGCCCGCCGCTTCCCGAAGCACAGACCTCTGATCGGCGATCCGGTCCTTCAGAGCGCCTTCCGACAAGCGCCATTTGGAATCCGGCCGCCGCCGCCAGACACCCGTTCCCGAGCAGGGCGCATCCACGAACACCGTGTCCATACCTTCTTTCAGATCGTCCAGCGACGATGACGCCGGGTCGCGGACCTGGACATTCCGGACGCCCGCCCGTTGCAGTCTTTCGTGAATGGGCGCAAGCCGGAGCCGATCCGCGTCATGTGCATAAATCTGCCCCTTGTTTTCCATGACGGCGGCCATGGCGAGGGTCTTGCCGCCGCCGCCGGCACAGAAGTCGAGCACCTGGTCACCCACATTGACGCCGGACAGCAAGGCAACAATCTGACTGGCTTCATCCTGCAATTCGAACCAGCCTTTTCGGTAGCCCTCCTCCGCCTGCACATGAGGCATACGTCCGCTCCCGGGGCGCGGCTTGATACGGATCGCCGTGGCGGCGAAGGTCCCGGGGACCGGGTGCGTATGGCGCAGGCGTTCCAGAACGCGCTCTGGGTCGGCTTTCAAAGTGTTCACGCGCAAGTCGATCGGCGCCCGTTGGGCCAGCGCCCGGCCCTCGGCAAGCGCACAGGTTCCGAAAGCCGCCTGAAAGCTCGGCCAGAGCCATTCCGGTACATCGGAGGCGGCGGCTCCGTCAAGATTGATGGCCGACACGCCTGCAAGCGCTGTTTTTTCAGTCTCGCTCAGACGGTCGGGCGCATGGGGATCGGCGGTCAAGACTTCTTCGAGCTTATCCATTCCCATGCCCCAGGTATGGGCATAGGTCGCAAGCACCAGGGCGCGGATGTCCGCCGTGCCGAGCGCGGCTCCAAGACTCGCCTTATGGCGAAGCGCATCGAACACGAGATTGCCGATCACCGTCCGGTCTCCGGAGCCCGCAAAGCGGTGGCTCGCTCCCCAGTCGCGCAGCGCAACCTGGGCCGGCCGATGGCGTGTTTCCATGTCTTGAAGTACTTCAATGGCCGCCGCCAGCCGTCCACCATCTCGCATGCTCAACTCCATGACGTCTCCCCCCTTCAATGGCGGGGGAAGATCTGACTTCAAACCGATGAGGGATAATTCGGGCTTTCGCGCGTGATGGTCACATCATGCGCATGGCTTTCGCGTAGTCCGGCATTGGAAATGCGGACAAACACCGCCTTCTCCTGGAACTCTGGGATCGACTTTCCGCCCACATAGCCCATCGCCGCCCGCAGGCCACCCGCGAGCTGGTGCAGGACGCTGGAGAGCGCCCCCTTGTAGGGCACCTGCCCCTCGATGCCCTCGGGAACCAGCTTAAGGGTATCCCGGACCTCGGCCTGGAAGTAACGATCAGCCGAACCGCGCGCCATGGCTCCGACCGACCCCATGCCCCGGTATGATTTGTACGAACGTCCCTGATGCAAATAGACCTCGCCAGGGCTTTCATCGGTCCCGGCCAGAAGCGATCCCACCATGACCGTCGAAGCGCCGGCTGCGATCGCCTTGGCGACGTCGCCGGAAAACTTGATGCCGCCATCGCCAACGACGGGAATGCCGTGTTTTTGAGCCACATCGACCGAATCCATGATCGCGGTCAATTGCGGTACGCCGACACCGGCAACGACGCGGGTCGTGCAGATCGAGCCCGGACCGATGCCGACTTTCACGGCATCGGCACCGGCATCAATCAGCGCCATGGTGCCATCGCGTGTCGCCACATTGCCGGCCAGAACCTGCACCGTGTTGGACATTTGTTTCACCTTGGAAACCATTTCCAAAACGCGCTGGGAATGGCCGTGCGCGGTGTCCACGACGATCAAGTCGACTTCCGCATCAATCAGGCGTTCGGCCCGCGCAAACCCCTCCTCGCCCACGCTGGTGGCCGCCGCCACGCGCAGACGGCCCTGGGCATCCTTGGAGGCATTTGGATTGAGCTTTGCCTTCTCGATGTCCTTGACCGTGATCAGACCGATGCAGTTTCCATCCGCATCGACGACCAGCAGTTTTTCGATGCGATGCTGATGGAGCAACCGCTTTGCCTCATCCTGGCTCACCGTATCGCGCACCGTGACAAGGTTCTCGCGGGTCATCAGTTCATGAACTTTTTGGGCGGGATTGGATGCAAATCGCACGTCACGGTTCGTCAGAATGCCCACCAGGCGTCCCGTGTGCTGGCCACCTGTCCCGCCGTTTTCCACAACGGGTACACCGGATATTCCATACCTTTCCATAATGCTCAGCGCATCTTCCAAGGCGGCATCCGGTCCGATCACCAATGGATTGACCACCATGCCGGATTCGAACTTTTTCACCCGGCGGACCTCCTCGGCCTGCTGGTCGAGGGTCAGGTTGCGATGCACCACGCCAATCCCGCCGGCCTGGGCCATCGCGATCGCCAGTCGCCCTTCCGTGACCGTATCCATGGCAGAGGAAATGATGGGCAGATTCAGTTCCAGATCCCGGGTCACCTTGCTGCGAAGGTCCGTTTCTCCGGGCATCACCGTGGAGTGGCCCGGCAAGAGCAGGACATCATCGAAGGTCAGTGCTTCGGCACCGGTCGATGGAATGTAGATGGACGCCATGGCCAATTTCCCTTTTCAAAATGCCTGCGGCGGACGCCGGGCCATTTGGCCCCGCGCCGCAGCGAGTCGGTTCGGCTGTGCCGGAGAAGTTGGCGCGGGTGATTAACATGCGGGTGACGGAATGAAAAGGGGCCGTTCAAAAGCTGCCCTCTTTGTCGCGATTTCCGCGGCATGGCGGGCGGCAATGGCCGGCATGCCCGGGCCAGGACCCGTTGGCCAAAAGGGCATCACCTACCCCTCTGACCGGCCCCGGAACCCTTTTGCTATCACATAAAGCTCCGGGCTCTCCTTGCGGCTGGCCGGCGGCTTGATATGCGCCACACTTTTAAAATCGCGCTTCATGTCCGACAGCAGCGCGTTCTCGGTACCGCCCCGGAAAACCTTGGCCAAAAAGGAGCCGCCGGGCACCAGGTTCTGGCGGGCGAAGTCCACGGCCACCTCGAACAGGTGTGTGGTTCTCAGATGATCCGTCTGGCGGTGGCCGGTCGTGGGTGCCGCCATATCCGACAACACCACATCCGGCGGCAGCCCCCCCAGCGCCTCGAGCAAGGCTTCGGGCGCATCGTCGTCGAGGAAATCCTTTTTCAAAAGGACGACACCGGGAATGTGGTCCATCTCGAGGTAGTCGATGCCGACAACCTTAGGGGCTTCCGGTGTCGATTTGACCCGGCTCACGGCCACCTGACACCAGCCGCCGGGCGCAGCGCCAAGATCAACCACTCTGTAGCCCGGCTTCAACAGCCGCTGTTTGTCATCCATCTCGATCAGCTTATACGCCGCGCGTGACCGGTAACCGTCCACCTTGGCGCGGCGGACATAGGGGTCGTTCAACTGCCGCTCCAGCCAACGGGTCGAGGACTCACGCCGCCCCGCCGCGGTTTTCACCCGCACATGCAGACCGCGATCGCCCGACCCCTTTTTATTGTTGCTCATGACTTGCCCCTATAGCGGCCTTTCCAGCCGCGCCGTGCCTGCGACGGCCGCGCCCAAACACCGTCAGCGGCCATCAATTCGGTCAGTATTCCTTCACGCAACCCCCTGTCGGCGACACGTAGGCGCGGACAGCTCCACCGGCGCCGGATTGCCTCCAGAATGGCGCAACCGGCCAACACGAGATCGGCCCGGTCGGCACCGATACACGGGTTTTCGACACGTTCCTCGTAGGGCATGTCACGAAGGCGATCAATCATGGTGGTGACTTGAACGTCATCGAGCCAGGCGCCATCGACGCGCCGCCGGTCGTAGCGTTTCAAACCGAAATGGACGCCTGCCAGCGTGGTGACCGTGCCCGATGTCCCCAGCATGTGAACCCCGCCCCCGCTGATCGCCGCGCTCAGATCATCCGCCAGGTGAAAACTCGCCAGGTGGTCGCTGACATCGTCGACCATGGCCTCGAACACCTGCGGGGTGACGTCGACACCGCCATGGCGTTCGGCCAGATTGACCACGCCAACCGGCAGGGAAGCCCAAGACCGGATAAAGCGGGTCAGCGCGTAACCGCGCGCCCCGCAGCGGTTGCGCAGGTCCAGCCACACGATCTCGGAGGAGCCCCCTCCGATATCGAACAGGATGACCCCCTCGGCCTGCTGGTCGACCAGCGACACGCATCCCGCGACCGCAAGACGGGCCTCCGTTTCCCGGTTCACGATTTCAAGCGCAAGACCGGTTTCCCTTCTGACCCTGTCGATGAATTCGGCCCCGTTTTCCGCCGCCCTACAGGCCTCTGTTGCGATCAGGCGCGACCGTTCGACCCCGCGTTCTTCGAGCTTGCGGTGGCAATTCGCGAGGGCTTCCACGGCCCGGTCCATTGCCTCCGGGCTTAACCGCCGGCGGGCTCCAACCCCCTCGCCCAGCCGGACAATACGGGAATAGGCATCCACGACGCGAAACCCCCGCTCCTGCGGGCGGGCGATCAGCAAACGGCAATTGTTCGTGCCAAGATCCAAAGCGGCGTAAAGCGGGCCATCCGGTTCGGAAAACCGCCGGACCGGGTCGAGTTGACCTGAGGGTGGCCGCCCTCGGCGTCCCGTTTGCGCACTTCCGATCGAGTCCCCGAGCGCGGGCAAACGCGCCTCACGGGCCTTGCCTGCCGGAAAACCCGCTGGGCGCTGGAATAAGGCCATATCCTCCTGAGCGCCAGTGGCCCGCGAAACGTTCTGTGTGCCGTGCGCAGCCTTGCGCGCGGCCGCATCACCTTGCGCGGCTGGCCGCGCGTTCGACTGCGCGCTGTTGTGCTCGGACGATTGACCTTTCGCCTTGCGCCGCCGCCGCCGCCCCGCTTTCAGTCCCTTCTTGGAAATGGCATCGCCGATCGCGGGCACAGGTTCGGAACCCGATTCGCGCAATTTGCGGGAAGCATCTGACGGCCGGACAGACGGATGATCCGCCGCAAAGGCCGCCGCTTCGCCATTCGAAGCGGACTTGTTTCTGCGGCGCGGGCGCCTGCCCTTTGGCCGCTTCGCCGCGTCTGCGCGCGCTGCCTGCCCATCAGCCGGTGCAGCCGGACCGGACAACCCGGTCAAGCCTGAGGTCCTGGAGCCCGCATCAACGCCAGCCAATTCGCGGCGTTCTGCTGCACGATCCGGACCTGCCCCGTTTTTCCGTCCGCGACGGGCGCGCCGCCGCTTGGAAGATGTCTCCCGCCTCGTGCCGGAAGACGCTGTGGACCCGCTGGCGGACGCCGGCCCGGTTCCGGGCGGTTCCTGACCTGACTGAGTCACGTTTTTGCCTTTCGCTGCGGCGCTCATGCCTGGGCTCACAAAAGCCGGCGCGCACCACGCTTTTCCTTCGTTGCCAAAACAGTAGCAGTTTGTCGAAGCTTGGCAAAGCCCTGGTTGCGCCCCTCGTCCGGCGCGGACTGGATACCGGACCACAGGCGGGCCAGCTTGCCGTCTTGGTTTTGGATCAGGTATACCCGCGGCGGCGTGCGGCCAAATGGGACGGACATAAAAAGCGGCGGAACCCGAACAATCCGGTTCGCGCTTGGCGGGCGTTCTGTTGAGAAAAAACTGGCTGGGGAACCTGGATTCGAACCAGGACTAACGGAGTCAGAGTCCGCGGGTCTACCGTTAACCTATTCCCCAAAACCGATTGCGTGCTCTATCCTCCAAGACCAGGCACGCCGAATGCCGGGCGTATACAGTGAACAGCCCGCCAAATGCAACACCTTCCCGCTACTTTTTTCGGCGCGCCGCAAGCCTCCCGCAGGCTTGCGCGGCGCCTCACGGGTGCCTTTAAAAGGCGCCGCTTCCGGGCGAACCTCAAGGATTCGTGCCAGGCACGGCCAGGGAACCGGGACCAAGTGACCGGGAGCAAGCGGCGGGACCACGGTGTCCAGAGGCCGAAGCACACGGCGGTGTTCCTCACAGCACCGAGCAACCGTTAGAAAGGCGTGTTGTCGAGACCGGGCACAGTGTCCGGACGCGGGCCAGGCGCGGCCCAGTGAAACCGCCGTTCTTCTCCGGCAATGGGAATATCGTTGATGCTTGCTTCGCGCCGCTGCATCAGGCCTGCGCCGTCGAAGTCCCAGTTTTCATTCCCGTAGGACCGCCACCATCGGCCGTCGGCGTCACGCCACTCGTAGCGAAACCGGACCGCGATCCGGTTTCCCGCAAACGCGTGCAAGTCCTTGATCAAGCGGTAGTCCAGCTCCCTTTGCCATTTCAAGGTCAGGAACTCCACGATCGCATCGCGCCCCTGAAAGAAAGCCGACCGGTTTCGCCAAACACTGTCCGGGGTATACGCAAGGCTGACCTTCACCGGATCGCGGCTGTTCCAGGCATCTTCGGCCATTCGAACCTTCTGGCGCGCGGTTTGTTCCGTAAACGGGGGAAACGGGGGACGGGACATGTTCCGATCGTCTGGTCCGATGCGGGTGGAATGCAGGACTTTGGGTGGCGCCCGAGCGATGAAACCGCCCCGGCGCCGCGTTGGTTACCTTACCAGGCGTTGTAGCCGAGGAATTTTCCGGTCATTTCAAGCTTGACGCGGTCACCCTTGGGATTGGGGATACGGGTGATCGACATGTCGAAGTCGATCGCGGACATGATCCCGTCGCCGAACTCTTCGTGGATCAAAGCCTTGATGGTCGGACCGTAGACGCCGACAATCTCATAGAGCCGGTAAATGCACGGATCGGTCGGAATGGATTGCGCCCATACTTTCGTGGGGCATTCCTCCAGAACCCCAGTGGCCTCCGCCGGCAATCCAAGAAGCGACACAAGGGCCTGCGCCTTGTCCGCCGGCATGGAGTTCATCCCCACGCACGCCGAATGGGTCCACACGGGCGACATCCCGATCTTGTCCGCGATTTCCGCCCAGCTCAGGCCGGATTGCTTCTTGGCGGCCAGAATGAGGGCCGCAACGTCATCCTTGGTCATCATCGGCTCGGCTGTCATCATCTTATTCATGAATTCCTCTCCTCAAGTCATTGATTGATTGCGTAGATGCTCGGACGAGCCGGTTCTTCACCATCTTCCGCGCCGAAGCGCACGGTTTCGGGCTTGCCACCCGGCGCGGTGCTTTTCGTCCCCGCCAGTTCCTTGGACCGGCGGGCGAGAAAATGAACGAGATGATTGCGGACCTTGTAGTAGTGGGGGTGCTCGACGATTTCGTCCCGCGACCGGGGCCGCGGAATGCCGACCTCGACCGATTCAGCCACCCGCGCTTCCGGTCCGTTGGTCATGAGCAGGATCCGGTCGGCGAGATATATGGCCTCATCCACGTCGTGGGTGATCATGAACACGGTCTGGTTGGTCCCGCGCCAGATTTTCAAGAGTTCGTCCTGGATGGTGCCGCGCGTCAGCGCGTCCAGGGCGCCGAACGGCTCGTCCAGCAACAGCAGCTCGGGCTGGATCGCGAACGCGCGGGCGATCGACACGCGCTGGCGCATGCCGCCGGACAGCTGCGAGGGTTTGCGCAGCTCAGCTCCACCCGACAGCCCCACCATCTCCAGATACTTGTAGGAATGGGCGAGAACCTCTTCGCGCGACCAGTTCTTGTGCCGCGCCTTCACCGCGAAGGTGACGTTCTTCAGCGCGGAAAGCCAGGGCAGCAGGGAGTAGTTCTGGAACACCACCCCTCGGTCGAGACTGGGGCCCCGGACCTCCTTTCCATTCATGATGACGCCGCCTTCGGTCGCCTCGTCCAGCCCGGCCAGCACGTTCATGATGGTCGACTTTCCACAGCCGGAATGCCCGATGATGCAGACGAATTCGCCCTTTTCGATCGAGAAACTGACGTCTTCGAACACCGTCAGCGGTCCGCCGCCCCCCGAGGGCGCCGGAAATCTCTTCGCCAACCCCTCGATGCTTAGAAATGATTTTGCCATGGGTCGTTGTTCACTCCGCATACTGAACGGCGCGCTGAACGGCGCCGAAGATTGCGTCAAGGATCATGCCGACCACGCCGATCATCAGGATCGAAAAGATCACCGATGTGAGATCGAGGTTGTTCCACTCGTTCCAGACGTAGTAGCCAATCCCGGTTCCCCCGACCAACATCTCGGCCGCGACAATGACCAGCCAGGCAATGCCGATGGAAATGCGCATGCCGGTCAGGATTGTCGGCGCGGCGGCCGGCAGGATCACAATGAAGGCTGTCTTGAGCGATCCGAGTTCGTGGGTCCGCGCTACGTTGATCCAATCCTTGCGCACATTCGCCACCCCGAAGGCCGTGTTGATCAGCATTGGCCAGATCGAGCAAATGAAAATCACGAAGATCGCCGAAGCCTGACTGTCGCCGATCACGAACAGGGCGAGCGGCATCCAGGCCAAGGGGGAGATGGGTTTCAAGATCTGGATATAGGGATCGAGGGCCCGGTACATCAGCGGCGACATGCCAATCAGAAATCCGAGCGGAATGGCAACCGCCGCAGCCAGGAAATATCCCGTCAGGACCCGATAGAGCGAATAGCCGATCTGAATGCCGATGCCCTTGTCGTTAGGGCCGGCGTCATAGAACGGATCGGACAGCTGCTCCCAGGCCTTTGTCATGACCTGCGAAGGGGGCGGAATGCCCGCTTTCGGCGCACCGCCACCGGTCAGCAATTCGTATTCCGTCAGTTCTCCGGCGGCTTGCTGGGGCGGAATGGACAACTCCCACAATCCCAAGGCGCAGACCAGGATGGCGACCGATACAATTATCGATCGCACCCGGAGCGGCAGAGGCTTGGACAACCCCTCCATGGTCAGGCCCGTCCGATGGCGAAGGAGCCGACATATTCGTCCGGTTTGTCCGGATCGAATTCCTTGCCCATGATGGTGTATTTTTCATAGGTGGTGGACGGTGCCTCGTAGCCGAGTTCCTTCATCACCTTTGCGCAGTCCGCGGCAAGATAGACCTCTTCGGCCACCTTCTTGTAGTCGATATCCCCCTCGATATACCCCCACCGCTTCATCTGGGTGAGGATCCACACCCCCATGGAATGCCAGGGGAACGGATCGAAATCGATTCGATCCGGTACATTCAGGACATTGCCCAGACCGTCCGCGAACCGTCCGGTCAGCACCTGCTGTACCACCGGAACGGGCTGGTTGAGGTAGTTGGCCGGCGAGATCGCCTCGGCGATTTCGACCCGGTTGTCCGGATTCGCCGCATATTGGGTGGCATCGACAATCGCCTTCAGCAGCGCGCCGTAGGTGTTGGGCAGTTCGACTGCGAAGGCCTTGCTGGAGGCAAAGGCGCAGCAGGGATGGCCTTCCCAGATGTCCTTGGTAAGGATGTGAATGAAGCCGATCTTTTCCCAAACCGCCCGCTGGTTGAACGGATCCGGCGAGAGATAGCCGTCCAGATTGCCGGCCCGCAGATTGGCGACCATTTCCGGCGGCGGAACCACCCGGATCTGGATGTCCTGGTCCGGGTCGAGGCCATGTTCGGCCACATAGTAACGCAACAGGAAATTGTGCATCGAGTACTCGAATGGCACTCCGAACTTGAAGCCTTTCCATTGCTTGGGATCGCGCTTGTCCATGTGATCGTTGTGCAGGACGATCGCCTGTCCGTTGATATTCTCCACCGCGGGCATGATGTAGGGTTCGGCGGTCGACCCGGCTCCCAGTGTCATGGCCAGGGGCATCGGGGTCAGCATGTGGCTGGCATCGTATTCGCCGTTCAGCGATTTATCGCGCGCAACGGCCCAGCCGGCCGTCTTGATGACGTCCGCTTCGAGGCCATGCTTTTGGTAAAAGCCCATGGGCTGCGCCATGATGATTGGCGTGGCGCAGGTGATCGGAACGAAGCCGATATTGAGCTTGGTCTTTTCCGGCGCCCCCAATTCGTCCAGAAGCAGGGCCTTGGCCTTGTCGATCGGGAACACAGATGCAAGGGCTCCGGCGAGCGTGGTTCCGCCCAGCATCTTGGCGAAGGACCGCCGGGAAAACTCATTCTGACCGAAGACCGAGCGCACCACGGCGCTTTCGATCGCCCGCTCCATCATCGCTTCGGTGCTGCTGGGCAGCTGGTCCGTGCGCGGTGTGTCGTGGTGGTGTGCGTGGCCGGCGCTGCAGGCCTTGCATTCACAAGCCGCACCATGGACCAGATCCACATCGCCATCGTAGGGGTTTCCAAGACTCTTGACTGCCATTGGGGTTCCTTTCCGCCTTTGCCTGAAACGGTCCGCATGGGACCGGGAAGTGCCAGGGCGCTCGGGCAGAGCGCCGGTCTGGTTTCAAATTTGCAAAGCGCGTGCCAGAACCCGATAATCTATTTTCCTATTCGTTTTCTGTTACTTGTCAGTTCTTCTGTGAAATTCGAAAATTATGCAATATTGTAATTTACGATTTTGAATAATCGGAATTATGCAAATGAGTAACCATGACGAAACCGACCTGGTGCCCAGGCTCGCTTCGGACACGCCTGCTTCGGACATGTCCCCCTGCCCCGGCGATCTCTTGGCCCAGACCGTCTCGCTCATGCCGAAAGCCACCTTCGTGGTGGATCCGGGCCGGGACCGGATCGAGGCCGCCAATGAGGGCGCATGCCGGTTGTTCGGCTATGACCGGCTCAAGGGACGCAGCTTCACAGGCCTGCACCCGGGCTGCGAACCCCACATCGCGGTTTTCGCCGAAGAGGCAATCCACCGCGGCACCGCCTGGACGCGGCGGCTGGAAGGCCGGGCACGGACCGGCAACAGCCTTGCGCTGGAATATGTCTGCAAGCCGGTCGCCGCGGCGGATCGCACTCTTCTGGTCCTGACGGCCACCGATCTGGTCGAGCAATCCCGCCGCGACATCGAGACGGATACAACCTCCGCTCATCGGTCCGGGATTATGGAATGGCACCGGCTACAGCAGTTCTTTCACGAAATGGCGCGGCTGAACGACCTGATCCTGACCGCGGCCGGCGACGGCATTTACGGCGTGGACGCAACTGGCAAAACCACATTCGTCAATCCGGCCGCCGAACGGATGCTGGGCTGGAGTGCCGCCGACCTGATCGGCAGGGACATGCATTCGGCCATCCACCACAAGCACGCGGACGGATCGGTCTACCCGGCTGAAAAATGCCCGATCTACAATTCCTTTCATTATGCCCGGATCAACAGGGTCGACGATGAAACCTTCTGGCGCAAGGACGGAAAACCGGTTCGGGTCGAATACACGTCAACGCCGATCATAGACGGCGATGCCGTTCTCGGGGCGGTGATCTTGTTCCGGGACATTGCCCAGCGAAAGGAACAGGAACGGCAACTGACCGAAGCGTTGGCGGAAGTTGACCGGCTGCGCAGCCGGCTGGAAATGGAAAACGCCTATCTGCAGGAAGAAATTCGGGCTCAGCGCAATCATCGGGAAATCATCGGCAGCTCCGATGCGATCGCCGACACGATCCGGCAGATCGAGCTTGTCGCCCCGACCGAGGCGAATGTGCTCATCATCGGCGAAAGCGGAACCGGCAAGGAACTGGTCGCGCAGGCCATTCATGATGACAGCGCGCGCCGCGAACGACCGCTTATCCGGGTCAATTGCGCCGCCATCCCAAGGGAGCTTTTCGAAAGCGAGTTTTTCGGACATGTCCGCGGCGCCTTCACCAGCGCCCTTCGGGACCGGGTGGGACGTTTCGAACTGGCGGATGGCGGAACGCTGTTTCTGGATGAGGTCGGCGAAATCCCGATGGAACTCCAGGGTAAGCTCCTCAGGGTGCTTCAGGACAAATCCTACGAACGGGTCGGCGAGGCCAAGACCCGCAAAACCAATGTGCGCATCATCGCTGCAACCAACCGGGATCTGCAAAGCGAGGTGGAGGCCGGCCGGTTCCGGGAAGATCTTTATTTCCGGCTGAATGTATTCCCGATTTTCCTGAAGCCCTTGCGGGACCGCAGGGACGACATTCCGCCCTTGGCGGAGCATTTCCTGAACCTGTGCTGCCGGCGCCTCGGTATTGCGAAACCGGCCTTGTCACGGGCCAATGTGGTGGACCTGATGGCCTATGAATGGCCCGGAAACGCGCGTGAACTGGAAAACGTCATTGAAAGGGCGGCGATCTTGTCGCGCGGGGGGCGTTTGAGCTTCGAGCTTCCCATTCACCCTCAAAGGCTTGCCCTGACCGGCGATATGGCCGGTGCCCCGGCAATCGAGACCGATGCCCAAATGCGCGAGCGGGAGGTGGCCAACCTCAAGGCCGCAGTCGAAGCCGCAGGCGGCCGGATTTCGGGTCCTGGCGGAGCGGCAGAATTGCTGGATATGAAGCCGACGACGCTGTACTCCCGCCTGCGCCGCCTCGGCCTTCAAGAGTAATGCGCGGGCACGCGCCGGCTATCGCCCGGATGCGGCGGTCGCGATCCGCCGTTCGATGCGCCGCACCGCCTCGCGAATATCGGTTACCGGGATCGGCGCGGAAAAGTAGTTTCCCTGAATTTGGCGGCAACCGATCTGTGAGAGCGTCTCGAGCGCCGCGGTGTCCTCTATTCCTTCGGCGACAGTGTGCGCGCCGATTTCCTCGGCAAGTCTTTGAATCAGGCGGATGACAGGGACCGAATCCGGGATCGTCTCGGTGAATGACTTGTCGATCTTGATGCAACTGATCGGAAACTTGGAGATATAGGCCAGATTGGAGTAGCCCGTTCCAAAGTCATCGACCGCGATCCGGTATCCGAGCGTGGTCATTTTACGCAGCCTGCCGGCGACCTGATCCTGATCTTCCGCCAGAACGGATTCCGTGATTTCGAGTTGGATGGAACCGGGGACAAAATCAGGGTCGCGGGCGTGGAGCGCCAGGGCGGACATGAAACCGTCGTCCAGGAACTGGCGCGGTGAGACATTCAAGGACAGACCGATGTTCAGGCCGGCTTTCTTCCAGAGTTTGGCCAGCGCGCAGCCTTGTTCCAGGACAAAGTGATCCAGCGCCTCGATCAGGCCGGTCTCTTCGCAGACCCCAATGAAATCAACCGGCAGCAAAAGGCCGCGTTTCGGATGGAGCCATCGGGCTAGAACTTCCGCGCTGACGACCTGTCCCGAGACCAAGTCGACGCAAGGCTGGACATGGAGAACGATTTCTCCGAGCCGGAACGCGGAAGCGAGTTCCTCCTCGGTGCGCAGCCGTTCGCCGGCAATCCGTCCCATGTCGTCCGTAAACAGGGACCATCGGTTCCGGCCGAGACGTTTGGATTCATAAAGAGCGATATCCGCGTGCCGGACGTATTTCTCACAATCCAGGTCATCGACCGGCAGCCGCGCCACGCCGATGCTGGTGGTGACTTCGATCATGACGGTCTTGTAAGATATCGGTTGGCAAACCGCGTCCCTGATCCGGTCGATCCGGTCGTTCAGTTCCGAGGAAGAGTCCGCGCCGAAGAGCAGGACGATAAATTCATCGCCGCCAATCCGCGCCAGCAGGTCGGCATCGGTCAGACAGGTCATGATCCGCTGGGCCGTTTCGACCAGCAGCTTGTCCCCCGCATCATGGCCATATCTGTCGTTCGTTTGCTTGAATTTATCCAGGTCCAGATACAGAAGCGCGATCGGGGCGCCCCGGTCCTCGCGGCCGAGTGCGTCCAGATGCCGTTGGAGATAGGACCGGTTGTAGCAGCCGGTCAGCTGGTCCTTGTCGGCCAGATAGGCCGCACGGTCCCGGGCGCGCTTGAGTTCGGAAACATCAATCGACGTGACGAGCGTGGCCGGTTCGCCGGTTGCCGCGTCCCGGCAACTCTTCAAGGACATATCGTGCCATGCCAACCCGGCATCCGTCTTGATCCTCACCACGCGCCGCGCATCGCCGTTCAGCTCAACATCGCGCAAAATGCACTCAAGATCATGCGGGTCGACGAAGATGTCGGACAGGTGCGTGCTTTCGGACCGCCACGTGTTGCGGGCGGCCGGGTTCATGTAGAGCTCCCTGCCACTTGCCGCGAACAAGGAAATCATGACGTCGGTGTGCAACAGCGCTTCAGCACTTCTCAGCGTCTCCGGGGTGTCCTCTGCGATTCCGGTGGCTTCGCACATCATCGCGACACGCCCATCCGGCAGGCGGTAGCCCGTGTAGATCACATCGACGGAAACCGGCTCGCCATGGGGATAAAGGGTCCACAGTTCGCTGAAGGTCGCATCGCTCTCCTCGAAACCGGCCTGATATTGCTTCAGCCTGTTGGCGACGGTCGTCGACATGTCCTTTGACAAATCACGTGCGGCCAGCTCGGCTTCAGAGCTCGCTTTCCAAAGATGCAGGGCCGCCGCGTTCGCCAGAACGACCCGGCACCGGTCGATGTCATACACCCAGATGGCATGGCGAAGACGCCGTGCCAGATCAAAACCGTCACCGGATCCGGGTTTGTCCGGGAACGGCCATGAGAGGGAGGCAGCCGGCCGCGGAAGGTCTTGCATCTCGCTTTTCATGCTTGCCCGTTCTTATCACTAACGGCCTGCCCGCGCGGGCAATGCAGTCCAAAACTGCGCCGATCCGGTGAAGCAGCCACTAAAATGGTCCGAAGCCGGCGAATAATCCATAGTTTACGTCGCGTAAAGACCCGCTGCAAAGGCTAACTTGGACGTATGCCGGCTTGCTCCAGAGCCGTCAGCATTCCTCGGACCAGGCCAGATCGGTGAGGCTATATGCTAGGCAGCGGATCATGCGGCCCTGACATCTTGAAGGAAATCCTCGACAGCCTGGCGCATACTGATCGCCTCGGCTTCCAGTTCGCTTGCGGCATTGCCAACGATACTGGCGGATTGACTGGTCTGCTCAACCGCCTTGCTGACACTGCCGAAGATTTCCGTAACCCGGTTGGTGCCATTGGCCGCTTCCCCGACATTGCGGGAAATCTCATTGGTCGCTGCCCCTTGCTGCTCAACCGCCGAAGCAATCGAGGCCGTGTAGGTGTTGACCTGATCCATTGTGCTTGCGATCGCGCCGATGGCCTGGACCGCTTCCTGGGTCTCCGCCTGGATGGAGGATATCTGGGAACTGATTTCCTCGGTCGCCTTGGAGGTCTGGGTCGCCAGTTCCTTCACTTCCGCCGCAACCACGGCGAACCCCTTGCCCGCTTCACCGGCGCGCGCCGCCTCAATCGTCGCATTCAGAGCAAGCAGGTTGGTCTGTTCGGCGATCGCCTGAATCAGGGTCACCACTTCTCCGATCCGGTTTGTGGCCTCCGCGAGACCGGCAATCTTCTGGTTGCTGTTTTGCGCGCCGCGCGTGGCGTCATTGACGATCTTCGTGGTCTGGTCCA
The DNA here is from genome assembly GCF_008711285.1 of Roseibium aquae. Classification (GTDB taxonomy): domain Bacteria; phylum Pseudomonadota; class Alphaproteobacteria; order Rhizobiales; family Stappiaceae; genus Roseibium; species Roseibium aquae. The sequence goes on along the minus strand of NZ_VXDC01000004.1, from coordinate 91,338 downwards.
CCTGACGTGAAATCTCGGCGATGGAGGAGGACAGTTCCTCGGCGGCCGATGCCACCGTTTGAACATTCGACGACGCGGTTTGGGAGGCTGTGGAGGCCTCGTTCGCCTCCACCGCCGTATTTTCCGCAACGCTTCCCAACTCGCCTGACGCGCTGCGCATCTCCTGCACTTGCGCCAGAACGCCCGCGATCTTCTGTTCGATTTCGTGGCGGAAGTCTTCGATCCGCTGACCGATCCGGACCTGGTTCTGCCGATCCGCCTCGTTGCGCTCGGTTTCGGCCGTCTGCATGGCCTTCGCCTGTTCCTGCGCGGCCCGCGCCTGCGTGATGGCGGCCGCCGCGGACTCAAATGCCGCCTCCAAACGGCCGACAACCCAGATCAGGGCGGCGGCTTCGACGACGACGATGACCGCATGCATCATCACCCGGGCGAAATTCTCTCCGCCGGGGAAGAGCAGCGCCGGAAAGGTCAGGTCCAGAACGACATGATGAACCGCGACAACCGCCGCATAACCGACGATGGCCCGGCGATCCACATAACCGGCAAGGATTGCCAGGACTGCGAAGAAGTAGAGGTGTCCATCAAGCTGAAACGACGCGACCGGATCCGGGTTCGACAGCGCGGCGACGAACAGCGCCACCAGAACCGCAAGGGACATGGACGTGATCAAACGTGTCTCAACGGCACTGCCGAATTTCAGCCAGGCGAGCGTGGCCGCTCCGGCCACCAGGACAGCGCAGCCGCCAAGCGCCCAGACGGGCATCGTGCCAACGACAAGGGTTGTTGCGATCACCAGCACGACATTCAGCCAGACGAAATACACCATGTACTTCGAAAAAGCGTCCCGAAGGCTTGCGAGCCCTGTGGCGGTAGAGGTTTGTTCAGTCATTGGATGGCTCCTGTTGCCCAAGGCAAATTGAGGCACGCGGCGATTGCCACCGCCGAACCGACGAAGATCGCACCGTTGGCGTAGAGCGATGAGACAAAGCCTGAATGGTCGGCCTCCGACATCGCGATCATGCCGCTTTCGCTGGTGGACACGATGCTGCCGCCGGCCGCCGCGATGATCTCGACCGCCGACCGGTCACTCCATGGCGCGGCGAACACCGCGACGCGTCCGGACGATACGGGCTGAAGAATGGCGACAATCATCAGCAGGCAAACCGCAACAAAATAGCCGCCGACAAAGCCCCATCGCGTCGGGTGCTGGTCTTCCATGCGCGTTTCCTCTTCGGGACCTTTCTATGGCCCCGTTCTTAAGAAGAACTGAATATTTCCCTTGGGTTAGACCCGCCCGCTGACATTTTACGATCGCTCAGCCCGGGCGCTGCAAGGCCCGGTTGAGCTTCCATTGGAAGAGCTATTTTAACATGCAGCGCGCTCAGGCCGCGCTGAGCCAACGCTCGTCATGCAGGAAACGGGCGAGGTCTTCCACCGGCATTGGCCTTGCAAAGGCATAGCCCTGCAAGGTCGTGCATCCCAACTCCGTGAGAATGCGGGCGTGTTCCATGGTCTCGACCCCTTCGGCCGTCACCTGAATGCCCCGGGCCGTAGCCATTTCAAGGATGGCCCGGACCAGGTCGATCTGCCCCGGCTCGTCGAGCAGCGGCATGACCAACTGCCGGTCGATCTTGATCCGGTCCGGCTGGAGTTTCAAAAGGCTGATCATCGAGGCGCGGCCACTGCCGAAATCATCCAGTTCGATTTGGATGCCCCGCTCCCGGATCCGGTCGATGTTGAAGCCGATCTCGTCGCAGTCCTCATCGAGCAAGATGGTTTCGAGAAGCTCGAACGCCAGCCAGGATCCGCATGTATCCATCGCCTCGAGTTCCGCCGCGAGGCTCGGGTCGCTGATCCGGGAGAACCCGATATTGACCGACATTTTTGGCGTCGTTATCCCTTCCGACTTTAGCCGAGAACATGCGGCAATCGCCTGTTGCAGGACAACACGGTCCAGATCACCCATGACCTTGAGGTCTTCCGCAACCTCCATGAAGGCGGCCGGCGGCAGAATGCCCCGTTGCGGATGGCGCCACCTTATGAGCGCTTCAAGGCCCGAAAACGCCCGTGTCTTCGCATCGAACTGCGGCTGGAAATGCGCGAAAAACTCATTTCGCTCCATCCCATGCAGGATTTCGTCGGCGAGCTGTTTGCGCTCCGCCATCTCCCACTGCAGGTCGCGCGTGAAAACCTCCACCCGGTTGCGGCCGTTGTCCTTGGCCTTATGCAAGGCGATATCGGAGTTTTTCAATATGCCGGGCGCCTGGTCTGCTGGCAGAACTGCAACCCCCAGGCTTCCCGTTATGCGGATGGTTTGCCGATTAATCTCGAATGGCTTCGCAAAAGCGTCCTTGACTGTGTGACAGATCGCTTCGTGTTCCGCCGATCCATGGCATACGATGACGAACTCGTCGCCCCCAAACCGGGCCAGGAATGCCGTTGGGGGAAGAATGTCGTAAAGGCGCGATGCGACCTGCATGATCACTTTGTCGCCCGTTGCGTGGCCAAGCGTGTCATTCACCAGCTTGAACCGGTCGATGTCCACGTGGATCGCGATGATTTCCCGGCCCGGGTCCGATACTGCGGCCAACTGATAGAGATACTGGTCAAGATGCCGCCGGTTCGGCAGCCCGGTCAGGGCATCATGCAAGCTGTCATGGACAGCGCGTTCCTTGGCTTGCTCCAGATCCCGGGTCAACTCTTCAAGACGCCGCGTTTGCCGCCGTTTTTCCGTGATATCGATCCCCAGGATGACGATGTCGCCATTTGCGCTGCGGCTGTCGTGGACCTCAAAAAACCGGTCATCCAGAAACGACATCTCAAAAGGTCCTTCCGGAGACCGGCACTTCCTGAGACGTTCGGCGATCCATTCCTCTTCCTTGCCATCCGCATCCGGGCGAACGCCTTCCCTGACCAGGGTCCGCACAAGGCCTTCAAGGGTCATATGGTCCGTGAACAGTGTTTCGGGGTTCTTGAAAAGCGAGCGGTATGCCGTATTCGCTGTCACCAGCCGCTCATCCGCATCAAAGACGACAAAAGCATCCTCCAGAGATTCGAACGCGTGCTCCAACCGCTGACGGGCCATGTCCGCATCCTGACGGGCCCTCTCCGTCAAGCCCCGTTGTTCTTCATGTTCGGTTACATCGAAAATGATGCTGTTGAAACGGACCGTCCCATCGGCCAGACGATAGGGCGTGGCCCGGCCATGCAGATGCTTGTGCTGCCCCTCCGCGGTCACGATCCGCCACCGGTGGTCCCAGGCAGACAGGCTGCTGGCCGAGCTGGCGACGGAGGCCTGCATTCCAGGCAGATCCTCGGGCAGAATCATCGCCCAAAGAGCGCCCGGATTTCCGGAAATCTGGGCGGATGTAAGTCCCCAGATATCAAAGCAGCCGGGGCTGAGATACAGGACCCGATCCGCGCCGTTGGGCAGGATTTCGTACTGAAACACGGCGCCCGGAACGCTTTCGGCAATATCCTTGAAGCGGCGCTCGCTGTCACGGGCCCGCAATTCGGCCCGGCGCAGCAGACTGAGATCATAGTTGACGCCTGTCACGCGAACGATCCGCCCAGCGGCGTTGCGAACCGCCATACCATAGGCTTTCAGGTGTTTTGTCTCGCCAGCCGGCGTCACAATCCTGAATTCGGTGTCATAAAGAATGCCGTTTTCGATGGTATTGCGAAACAGATCTTGGGCCAGTTCGAGGTCATCGGGGTGAACGCGACCCGACCAGTCGGTGATTTCACCGGAGAACTGCCCGGCTGGCACACCATAGAGCCCCATCAACGTTTCATCCCAAAAAAGGGTTTCGCTGTCGCACTCGTATTCCCAGATGCCGATCTGGCCGGCCTTGCTGGCAAGCTCGAGGCGCTCGGCCATGGCTTCCGCTTCCGCCTTGCGCTCCTCCATCGCCCGATAGGCTTGACCGTAAAGACGGGCTCCCGCCGCTGCCGCCAGAGTGGCGAGTATACCAAGCAGTCCCTGCAGATAGCTGCCCCCCAGCGCCCGGGCGTGAATGTCATCAAGCGGACGCTGCACCACAATAGACAACGGCCAGCCGTCTATCGGTTCAGCAACGGCAAAGGCGTCTGCGGGCTGATTGAGACCGGCCACCGCCGTGGCCTGATCCGGGCGGACTGGATCAGATTGTGTCTGTCCTCCACTCAGCGGCAGAGCGGCACTCTGGCTCTTCAAGAAAACCCATGAGCCGCCAGCCGTTTCCATCGCATCAAGAACAGGGCTCAGGAACTCCCGCCTGAGGGCAACAGCGATCACCGCGGAAAGCTGTCCCTGCCGATCCAGGACCGGACGGCTGACGGGAATGGACAGGCTGCCATCGACCCGGCTTTGAAGCGGGGAGCCGACATACAGCGGAACACGGCTGCCCGGGTCGACCGCGCGATGAACAGAAAAGTAGGAGCGGTCGGAGACATCAAGGCCCAGACCCAACAGATCATCCCGGCGTTCCGCAACGACAACACCCTCGGCATTGACCACGATGATGTCACTCAGCGCCGGAAGCGCGGCCTCGATATTGGCCAAAGAAGCTTGTGTCTGGACCGCGCCGTCCTCGGCAATCGTCAGCGCCAATTGATCCAAGGCCAGTTTCACCGTCTGCAGGACCGCCGACGCCTGGCGGGCAACGAAGCGCGCGTCCTTCTCGGTGGCTGCGCGCTCATTGGCCACGCGATCCGAATAGCCGGTGACCGTGATGGCGAGCGTCATCACCAGGCCGAGCAGCAGAACGGCTTTCCAAAGTTGTCTGATCGCCATTGATTTCATGCGTCGGGACCCTGTTATTATAGGGGCACCCTAAGTGTAAATTCTTATATGCCGCGTTAATAGATCAAAAGATTCGAAATCTTTCGACGCCGCCGGTCAGTTGAACACCAGATCACGAAGCAATTCTTCAAATCAGCGATTTGGGGATCGCTGGCTTGCCCCTGGGTGAGCCTGACACTCCCGCGGGCGGCCAGTTCGGATGAAAAAGCCTGTTCAGATATCTACGGCCAGCAGAGCCGGCGGCACATGGCCCAGCCATGACCTGACGTGGCTCGATGCGGCCCATACGAGCGGCTCAGGTCACGGAGCACGCCGATTGTTCCCGCAACTCATTTTGCAACCAAATGCGTTCGGTCAGTGCGGCGCGACCCCGGGCAGGAACACAGACACGTCCCGGTATAGAAGCGAGATCCCGTCCTTGAAGACGTGAACCTTGTCGGGCGTAGCGGTGAGCCGGACCTCGGTCCCGCGCACCTGCGTATGGATCCCGAACAACTTGGCGACAATGCCACCGTTTCCCTCAGCGTTCTTGGAGAAATAGAGGAGTGTGACCTCCCCCAGCGCTTCCGTGATCGCGACCGTGCCGTGAAAGGCGAAGGTCTCGTCCTGCGTGATCACCATATCCTCGGGCCGGATGCCCACTTGAACACGCGCACCCTTGTCCTCCGGCCGGGATGGATAACCGGACAGGATCGTTCCGCCGCCGCGGTCGAGCTTCAAACGGGTTGTCTCTCCGGTTTCCACGATTTCGCCGTCGAGGAGGTTCATCGCCGGGCTGCCAATGAACTGGGCGACAAAAACAGAGTTGGGGCGCTGGTATAATTCTAGCGGCGCCCCCACCTGCGCAATGCTGCCGCCCGCCAGAACCACAATGCGGGTGGCCAGGGTCATCGCCTCCACCTGATCGTGCGTGACGTAGACCATCGTCGAATCCGGCATCTGTTCTTTGAGCTGCGCGATCTCGATCCGGGTTGCCACGCGCAAAGCGGCATCCAGGTTGGAGAGCGGTTCATCGAACAGATAGACCTTCGGGTCCCGGACAATCGACCGTCCGATGGCCACCCGTTGGCGCTGCCCGCCGGAAAGGGCCTTCGGCAGACGGTCCAAAAACGGGGTCAATTGCAGCTTGTCGGCCGCCGCGCGCACTTTCCCGTCGATCTCCGCCTTCTTTTTTCCCGCCAGCTTCAAGGCGAAAGCCATGTTATCATAGACCGTCATGTGCGGATAAAGCGCGTAGGATTGGAACACCATCGCGATCCCCCGCTCGGCTGGTGGCACATCGTTGACCCGAACCCCGTCAATCTGAAGCTCGCCGCCGGAAATCTTTTCCAGACCGGCGATCATGCGCAGCAGCGTGGACTTGCCGCAGCCGGACGGCCCCACGAACACGACCAGTTCCCCCTGATCGATATCCAGGTCGATGTCATGCAGCACCTGAACGCTGCCGTAGGATTTTTCCACTTTGGAGAGCTTCAGCTCGGCCATCACTTCCTCCCGACGGGGCGTTGCCCGCCCGCTGTTTTAGTCTTGTGCCCTGGTTGCAAAACAGGCTTGATAACCGGGCAGCACACCGCCGCCTTCGATCGCGTCCGCCGAAAACGGCGCCCGCGTATCCCGTGTCCAGACGCCTTGCGGCATGTGAAGCGACACCGGCGTGTCCCTCAGGTTAAAAGCGCAAAACACCTCTTGCCCCTCGTGGCTGCGAATGAAGGACAACACCCCGTCCTTTGCCTCGACGAAGGTGAAGTCGCCCTTCGCCAAGGCCGGATGCAACCGGCGAAACGCGATCATGTCACGATAAAACGACAGCATGGAAGCCGGATCGCCAGTCTGGATGCCGACTGAACTCTGGATATGCTCAACAGCAACAGGCAACCAGGGCTTCACATCCGTGAAGCCTCCGTGAGGCGTCTCCGCGATCCATGGGATCGGCGTGCGGCATCCATCGCGGCCCTTGAATTTCGGCCAGAACCGGACGCCATAGGGATCCTGAAGATCCTCATAAGCCACATAGGCTTCGCCCAGGCCCAACTCCTCCCCCTGATAAAGACAGACCGAGCCGCGCATGCTCAACAGGAGAGCGGCATAAAGACGATAGGCGGCGTCGCTCAGGACCCAGCGGGTCCCGTGGCGAATGACATCGTGGTTGGAATAGGCCCAGCAGGACCAGCCGTCGCCGATCATCCGCTCATGTTCGTCAATGATCCCATGCAAGCTCTCGGCGGTGGGCGTCTGACCCGACAACAACTCGAAGGAATAGCACATATGCATCTTGTCCCCGCCGCCGGTATAGGCGGCCTGGAGCTGGGGGCCATACTGGCCGTCGCCAACCTCCCCCACCGCAGCGGTCGCGGGATATTCATCCATGATCGCCCGCAAGCGCTTCAAAAAGTCGAGGTTCTCCGGCTGGTTCTTGTCGCGGATGTGGTCCTGCCAATTGTACGGGTTGACCTCCGGCGCAGCCTTCGCCGTGCGCTGCTCCGGCGGTAGGGGCGGATTGTCCCGGAGCTCCGTGTCGTGAAAGTAGAAATTGATCGTGTCGAGGCGGAACCCGTCGACGCCCCTTTCCAGCCAGAACCGCGCGATGTCCAGAACCTCCTTCTGAACCTCCGGATTGTGAAAATTGAGGTCGGGCTGCTCTTTGAGAAAGTTGTGCAGATAGTACTGCATCCGCTCGCCGTTCCATTCCCAGGCGGAGCCGCCGAAAACGGAAAGCCAATTGGTGGGCGGTGTTCCATCCGGCTTCGCGTCCGCCCAAACATACCAGTCCGCCTTGGGATTATCCCGGCTGGACTGACTTTCGGCGAACCAGGCGTGCTGGTTGGATGTGTGAGAGATGACCAGATCGATCAACACCTTGAGACCGAGCGCATGCGCACGATCGATCAGCGCATCGAAGTCGCCGAGCGTCCCGAAGATCGGATCAATATCGCGGTAGTCCGAGATATCGTAGCCGAAATCGAGCATCGGCGAGCGGAAAAACGGGGAAATCCAGACCGCGTCCGCGCCCAGTTCCGCGACGTGGTTCAGCCTGTGGATGATGCCGGCCAGATCACCAACGCCGTCATGATTGCTGTCTTGAAAACTGCGGGGGTAGATCTGATAGATCACCGCCCCGCGCCACCAGTCCTTGTCGAGCCCCACGATCTTATCGCGGGCGATATCCTGCATCAGGTTCATTTTGTGTGATCTCTATTTGACCGAGCCGGCCAGCAGGCCGCGCACCAGATATCTCTGCATTGTAAAAAAGAGCATGAGCGGAACCGCGATCGACACGAAGGCGGACGTCGCCAGAATTTCCCAATCCCCGCCACGGGTCCCGAGAAGTTCGACGATCTGGCGCGTCATGACCGTGGTCTGGCCCGAGCTATCGATCAGGAACACCATCGCCACCAGCAGGTCGTTCCAGGTCCACAAGAACTGGAAAATCGCAAAACTGGCGAGCGCGGGAAAGCTGAGCGGCAGAACGATCCTCACGAAGATCTGGAAATCGCTGGCACCATCCACCCGGGCATTTTCGATGATCTCGCGCGGCAACCCGACCATGTAATTGCGCAACAGGTAGATCGCGAGCGGCAGCCCGAACCCGGTATGCGCCAGCCAGACGCCGAGATAGCCCTTGCCGATGCCGATTTCATTGTGAAGCTTCAACAGGGGGATCAGGGCCAGTTGCAGGGGCACCACAAGCAACGCCACCACCCCGGCGACCAAAATGGCGCGGCCGGGGAAGTCCATCCAGGCAAGCGCGTAGGCGGCAAAAGCGGCAAACAGGATCGGGATGATCGTCGCCGGTATGGTGACGGTCAACGTGTTGAAGAAGGCCTTGGTCATGCCTTCGCGGTTACCAGGTTCGAAAAGCACCTTCCGGTAGTTGTCAAAGGTCAGATCCGGGGGCGTCTCGGCGGTGACAAACACGCGCTGTCCCCGCCCGCTGATCTGATCCCCGTTCCCGGACCACGAATAGTCTCCATTGGACCGAACGGTCATGGTTTCCCCATCGCCGAGATCCGCCGTCTCGCCGGGCCGGTACGCGTCTATCGCGCGCGATGAAGTTCCCCACGATCGGATCGTGGCGCTCACCTGTTCGGCGTCCGGAACGTGGCCGCCGGCAACGAACAGATTTCCCTCGACCGTGTAGCGGCCGGCGCCATCAGCCGTTCGATTGTCATCGGGATCGGCCGCCCGCAGGGTCTGATTGATCTCGGCCGGAAACAGCGCGGCCCACCAGCCGGACGAGCGGATCTGTTCGGTTGTCCGAAAGGACGACACCAGAAGCCCAACCGTTGGCAGCACCCACAGCAGAACCAGAAAAACGACGGAGATGTTGACGGCCCATGTCAGGCGGGACTTGGTCCCCGCAATATTGTCCATCACCGCATCTCCTTGCGGGCGTTGTAAACATTCCAAACCAGGATCGGCGTCACCATCAGCATGATGATCATCGCAGCCGCCGACCCCACGCCCCAATCATTTGCGCGAAACAGCTTGTCGTACATGTAGTTGGCGAGGACCTGGGTCTCCCACTGGCCATTGGTCATGGCGAAGACGATATCGAACACCTTCAGGACGACAATGGTGATCGTGGTCCAAACGACCACGATCGTGCCCGTGATCTGGGGGACCTTGATGCGGAAAAAGACCTGAAAGGGATTGGCCCCGTCGACGATCGCGGCTTCGACGGTTTCTTCCGGAATGCCGCGCAGTGCTGCCGACAGGATCACCATCGCAAAGCCTGTCTGGATCCAGACCAGGACCGCCATCAAAAAGAAGTTGTTCCAGAACGGGATGGTCAGCCAGGTCTGCGGCTCGTTGCCGCCAAGCGCCAGATAGACGGCATTCAAGATGCCGATCTGCTCCTGATCCAAGGGACGGGCATCGTAAACCAGCTTGAAGATCACGGCCGCGCCAACGAATGAAATCGCCATCGGCATGAAAATCAGGGACTTGGCGAAATTGCCCCACCTGATGCGGTCGGTGAGTTGAGCCGCCAGAAGACCGAAAAAGGTCGATGCTGCCGGCACCACCAGCAACCACAGCACATTGTTGCGCAATGCTTCCCAGAATTTCGGATCGCCCGACATTTGCGCGTAGTTGTCGAGGCCGACAAAGGCCCCGCCCGCCGCTTGGTCCGTGATCGAGAGGCGAATTGTTTCGATCACCGGATAGGCCAGGTAAAGCCCCAGCCCGAACAGGGCGGGCGCGAGGAAAACCCAGGGGCGGATCGCATTCGCCCGGTTGATATTCCGGCCCGCGTTCGGCCCGTGCGGCGGGAACAGCACCTTGTCCAGCACCAGATTGGAAAGATAGAAGTACCCGATACACCCGCCGACGCCGACCACAATTGTCAGCAGGCCTTGCACGGCTGGATTCATGACCACCTCCCGGCTTCACAGTGCGCCCGAGGAACCATGCCAGGTGACCCGGAACCGGATCCACAGGTCACCTGGCAGACTCACGGTCTACTTGATGGCGTCCCAGCTGTTCTGGATTTCGCCGGCAACCGCTGCAGCTTCGGCCCCGCCCGCATAATCCACCATGCCCGTCCAGAACGACCCTGCACCAATGGCGCCCGGCATCAAGTCGGAGCCATCGAACCGGAAGGTTGTCGCGCCCAGCAGGATCTCTCCCTGCCCGCGCACAGTGTCATCCTGATAGGTTGCGATGTTCACGCCTTGATGCGGCGTCAGGAAGCCGCCCTGCGCCATCATGATTTCATGCGCGAACGGTGTTTTCAGAAACTCGATGAAGGCCATCGCGGCATCGTTCGGATTGGTGACAGCCATCAGCGTTCCGCCGCCCAGAACCGGATTGCCAAGGTCCTTGTCGGCATAGGCCGGGAAATAGAAGAAGTCCGCATCCTCGCCAATCACCGTGCCTTCCGGGAAATAGGCGGGAATGAACGAGGCTTGCCGATGCATGTAGCAGGCAGGAGGCGCGGCGAACAGACCGGAGGGACTGTCGCGGAAATCGGTGGTCGCCACGGCGCCCGCACCGCCGGCCACATACTCGGGGTTTCGCGCGAACGACCCGAATTCCTCGATGGCCGCGACAACCCGCGGATCGTCAAACGGGATCTGGTTGGTCACCCAGGTATCGTAGACTTCAGGCGGCTGGGTGCGGAGCATGAGATCCTCGACCCAATCGGTGGCGGGCCAGCCCGTCGCCGCGCCCGAGCCCAGACCGATGCACCATGGTGTTTCGCCGTCAGCCACGATCTGATCCGAGAGCGTCTTCAGCTCCTCCATGGTTGTCGGCACCTCATAGCCCGCATCCTCGAAGTTCTCGGGCACATACCAGACCAGCGACTTCAGATTGACGTTGAAGAAAAAGCCGTAGAACTGGTCCTGACCCGACGGATCTGGATAGGTGCCAAGATCGACCCAGGATTCGCCTGCGGCGAAATTCTCGCCCACCCAGTTTCCGGTTTCCTCTCCAAGCGGCGTCAACAGCCCGCGGGCAGCCATGGTCACGGCAAGGCCAGGCTGGGGGAAGACCGCGATGTTCGGAGCCGAACCGGCCTCTGCGTCGATGACGATCTGCTGCTCGAAACTGTCGGATCCGGTATAGGTCGCATCGACCCCGGTGGCGGCCTCGAAATAGGCGAGCAAATTGTCAAAGCGATCCGCTTCGGACGACAACCAGGGCCCTGCGATGGTCAGGCTCTGACCAGACAGATCATGGCCATCCGCGAACGCGGTGTAGCTGTCCCATGTGAAGGCGCCCTCGCCGACCGGAACAATCAGGTCCCCGGACGCCTGGGCCATCGTCATGCCGACGGACAGGGCCAGCGCCGCCGTCCCTGAAAACAGGGTCTTTCTCATGCCATTCCTCCCGTTCCACGGCCCTGTCTGGTGCAGGGCTTTTGCGTGATCAGAACTCTTCAAACCAAATCCAAAGCGCTTTGGCTCTGTTCCTAGCGTCGGTCATGTCCGCACGGAAGTCAATCTCGGAGGTTGCATCTGGCGAAAATGCCGGGATTTTCCTGTCCCCAACCCGCGCCAAAACGCGGAACCTTTGACAGCCGGCCCTTGCCCCGGCTACTCTCCAGAAAAATTTAAAGCGCTTTGAATCGGCGGTAAAAAATATGAATCTCAAGGAGCTGGCGGCCTCGCTCGGTCTGTCCCAGACAACGGTCAGCCGGGCCTTGAACGGATACCCGGAAGTGCGGGAGGAAACCCGGCTGCGTGTCGAAGCGGCGGCGAAGGCGGCCGGATATCAGCCCAATGCCCGCGCGCGGCGCCTTGCAACGGGCCGTGCCATGACCATCGGCCATGTTATCCCGCTCAGCGGGGAATCCGACATGGTCAATCCGATTTTCAGCGATTTTCTGGCCGGTGCGGGCGAAGTCTATGCGCGGGAAGGTTATGATCTGCTGCTGTCGATCGTTGCGGAAAGCGAGGTCGAACGCGCTTTCAGGCAAATGGCCGCGAACGGCTCGGTGGACGGGGTGATGATCCAGGGGCCAAAGCGCGAAGACCCGCGAATCCCGCTGGTGCAGACATTGGGGCTTCCGTTTCTCGTCCATGGCCGGACGGGTGACTATGACAGCTACAGTTGGCTCGACATCGCGAATTTCAGGGCCTTCAAGCGGGCCTCCGAGTTTCTGCTGGATCTGGGCCACACACGGATCGCACTCATCAATGGTTTGGAGACGATGGATTTCGCGATCCGCAGGCGCAAGGGCTACGAAACCGCGCTCCAGGATCGCGGGATCGCGCCAGACCCGGCCTTCATGCGCTCGGACACCATGACGGAGGGCTATGGCTACCTGGCCGCGGCCGACATGCTCGCGCGCTCCGCTTTGCGGCCCACCGCCTTTCTCGTGTCTTCGGTGATGTCGGCCATGGGCGTGCGACGGGCGATTGGCGATGCCGGACTGCGGCTGGGCAAGGATGTCTCCTTGATCACCCACGACGATGTCCTGTCCTACCTGAACAACGATCGGGACGGACCGGCGTTCACGGCGACCAAATCGTCGGTCCGCGCCGCCGGACGCCGGTGCGCTGAAATCCTCATCAAGATCATTGTCTCGCCAGAGACGGGGCCGGTCCAGGAGCTTTGGGAGCCCGAACTGACCGTTGGCTATTCGACGGGACCGGCGCCGCCCGGCTGAACGCAATTCTAGAGGAGCATGCCGTGCGTTTCACCAGAGACGACTTTCCCCCCGACTTTGAGTTCGGGGTCGCCACCTCTGCCTATCAGATCGAGGGCCACGCCCAAGGGGGCGCCGGATCGACCCATTGGGACACGTTCGCGGCAACGCCAGGAAACGTGGCTGGCGGTGAAACCGGTGCGATTGCCTGCGATCACCTCAACCGTTGGACCGAGGATCTCGATCTTGTGCGGGATCTGAACGCCGACATCTACCGGTTTTCCATTTCCTGGGCCCGGGTTCTGCCTGAAGGACGCGGGCCGGTCAACGACGCCGGGCTCGACTTCTATGACCGGCTCGTGGATGGCATGCTGGAACGGGGCATCAAACCGGCGGTCACGCTCTACCACTGGGAAATGCCGTCAGCTCTGGAGGATCAGGGCGGCTGGCGAAACCGGGACGTGGCCAACTGGTTCGCCGATTACACAGAGCTGGCCATGGACCGGCTGGGCGACCGGATCTGGTCCGCGGCTCCAATCAACGAACCGTGGTGCGTCGGTTGGCTGTCCCACTTCGAGGGCGTGCATGCTCCGGGCCTGCGGGATATCCGGGCCACAGCCCGCGCCATGCACCATGTGCTTGTGTCCCATGGCCGGGCGATTGAGGTCATGCGCGGCCTGGGCATGACCAACCTTGGCGCGGTCTGCAATTTCGAATGGGCGGACCCGGCCGATGAGCGCCCCGAAACCGTCCTCGCGGCCCGACGCTACGACGCGATCTACAACCGGTTTTTCCTGGAAGGCCTGTTCAAGGGGCGGTATCCGGACGAGGTGCTGGACGGCTTTGCGGCACATCTGCCCCCCGGGTGGCAGGACGATTTCGCCACGATCATGGCACCGATCGACTGGCTGGGCCTGAATTACTACACCCGCAAGCGCATCCGTCACCGTGACAGCGCGTGGCCCAGCTATGAAGATGTCGAAGGCCCGCTGCCCAAGACCCAGATGGGTTGGGAGATCTATCCAGCGGGCCTCAAGAAGTTCCTGGTTCGCACCGTGCAAGACTATACCGGTGCCCTTCCCCTATATGTCACGGAGAACGGCATGGCCAACGCCGATGAGCCCGGCATGCCGGACACCGCGCGCATCGACTATCTGGAGCGCCACTTCGAGGCCGCCCGGAGCGCGATTTCGGAAGGCGTTCCGCTCAAGGGCTACATCTGCTGGTCGCTGCTCGACAATTACGAATGGTCATTCGGCTATGAGAAACGTTTCGGGCTGGTGCATGTGGACTTCGCAAGCCAGACACGCACCCCCAAGGCCTCCTACCGGGCCCTTGCACGGGCCTGGCGGCGGTAGTCCGGCTCCCCCCTTAATCGGCAACCACCTCCTGGCGCTGCTGGCCGAGACCGTCGATGCCCAATTCCACGATGTCCCCCGCCGTCAGGTAGCGCGGCGGCCTCATCCCCATTCCAACGCCCGGCGGCGTTCCGGTGGAAATGACATCGCCTGGATGCAGCGTCATGAACTGGCTCAGATACGAGATCAGGAAGGCAACGCCATAGACCATGGTGCGCGTGGAGCCCTGCTGCATCGTCTCGCCGTTGACCTTGAGCCACATACCCAAGTCCTGAACGTCGCCGGCCTCGTCCCGCGTGACCAGCCAAGGCCCGAGCGGACCGAACGTGTCGCAGGACTTGCCCTTCGTCCACTGCCCTGCCCGCTCGATCTGAAAAGCCCGTTCGGAAACATCGTTGGCGACACAATAGCCCGCAACATGATCCAGCGCGTCGGCTTCGGAGACGTATTTCGTTTCGTGGCCGATGATCACGGCCAGTTCGACCTCCCAGTCCGTCTTGGTGCTGCCACGCGGCAGGATGAGCGCATCGCGGGGCCCGCACATGGCGCTGGTCGCCTTCATGAAAACGACCGGCTCTGGCGGCACGTCCAACCCGCTTTCCGCCGCATGATCAGCGTAATTCAGACCGATGCAAATGAACTTCCCCGTCCCGGCGACCGGCGGGCCAAGGCGTGTGGCCGGATCGATTTCCGGAAGACTGCCCGCGTCAATCCCACGCAGGGCCGACAGTCCCGCGTCGGAGAGAACCGTCTGACCAATGTCAGGCACGATGCCTGTGAGGTCACGGATGACGCCCCGCTCGTCCAGAAGTCCGGGCCGCTCGGACCCAGGGGCGCCATGACGGAGGAGTTTCATCGGTTCATTCCCTATTCAAAAAAAGCCAGTGGCAACGCAGACCCGCTGCCCGCAATGTGTTCGGCCCGCACCCCTTGCGGCAAGCCGGCTTGCCTCAATAGACCAGGAACGGTGGCACGACCCTCGTGCGGTCGATCTGCATCCGCTTCAGTTCATTGAACACTTCACCGTAAAAGTTCACCGAGCCAATCACAATGTTCGTTTCGTCCAAACCGATATCCGAGACCGGACGGACGGTGTGCCCCTGAAAATCCATCCCGTGCCGGGTCTGGCTCGGATCGACAACCTTGATCACATTGAAGTTCCGGCGGAAGCTCGGATTGTCGAGGAGCCGCCGCGCGAACTCGCCCGTTCCCCACAGGATCACATCCGAACCGGCAAAACGATCGAGCGATTTCTGGATCCGGTCCTTGATCATCTTGCGGTCCGGGTCTGGCGTCTCTTCGGCTTGCAGTCCCGCAAACCCTCTTTCCTTCAGCCTGGCGAAGACATGATCGTCCAGGGACACCGCCCCGACCCCGATTTCCTGCAGCCGGAAGAACAAATACATGATGCTGTCGAGATAGGAGAAAATCTCGTTCTCGATCTTGAAATCCGTGCTGATCAGAAAGGAACAGGCCTGCAGATCGTGGGCAATGATCTTGTCGACAAAGCCGTCGAGTTCCATGCTCGCGTGATTTTCCGAAACGAAGATGTACTTGATCGTGACCAGATCGGGCGACTGCCTCGAATAGGCCTGAAGGTGCTTGAATACCTTTTCCATTCCGGACGACCGCCGGATTTTTTCAAAGGTGTCCGCTGTGCCCGCGTCGATACTGGTGGTCAGGGACACACGCCTCTCATCGACAGCAGCCTGAATCACGGGCGAGTACTTCAAGGCGTTGGTGAAGATCCGCTGGGTCTTTGGCTGGAAACGCTCTTGCGCGAACGAAAACACCTGATCGAAGTCTCGCAGGGCCGTCGGCTCGCCCCCGCCCCAGGCAATGTGCAGGTCGGGGCTGACCCGCTCAACACTGTCGGCAAATCCGATGATATCGAATTTCGGCCGCACCCCGCCGTAATAGACCTCGGAACAGTAGGTGCATTTCATGTTGCAGACGGGATGGTATTCGAAGGAGATGTATTTGATGGTCTCCTAATCGATGGGTTCCCAGTCCGCCTCTTTCAGGTGCGGGCATCCATCGCACCGGGTGTCCGTCCCTGCGTTGATCTGCCTGACAAGATCCTTTTTGGCCTCGACCAAGCTTTCAAAGCTGAGTTCTCCCTGGTCGGGGGAAATGTTTAATGACACATCACCCTTCAACTGGCCGTCCACAAAAAACCGTTGGCAACAAGTGCGGACATCATCGGGCGCGATGTAAAGCGCGCTTTGAAGATAGGTGCAGCTTTTCATCGGCCTATACCTTTTCTCCTATAAGCCGGCTCAACTTAGCCAAACCGGCGCGGTCGAAGCCCCCCTGTCCGGTCCATTCCCCGCTGCCGGCACGCCTCAGCTACATTGCCAAGTTCCCTGGCCAGTTCCAGAACGCTCAGCCGCTGCTGTGCGACTTTGCTGGCTGCATCACGGGACCCCGTCCTCTTAGCCGTAGATGATTGACCCATAGCGTGTTCCTCCGTCCTAAAAATAGCGTGGAAAGAAGGTTAAGTAGACAGCCTATCAGAAGGCGGTCATGGGGCTCACCCATCACTGCCATATCCTTGAAACCGGAAACGAAAGCTTCCGCTTCAAAAACAGCACCGCAAATCAGGCCGACAACGAAGGGAGAAAACCAAAATCTTGACCGCGACATAACTGCCGTTCAATACACAAAAGGCGGGTTAATTCTCGGTGGAAATACTGGGTCAGTTCTCAGTGAAAATCAACAGACAGCCTATGTCGAACGCTACAACTGGACTGTCCGCCATGAATGGCTCGGCCAGAACATATTCGAAACGATCAATCATGCACAGGACCAAGCCACGCGTTGGCTATGGACATACAACAACGAGGGGCCCAACATGGCAATCGGCGGCATGACGCCAGCAATGAAACTGAAAGCAGCAGCCTGAAGTCCAGTTTGCGACCCGACGAAAAATGGGATGATTACCATGAAAAGAATTAATCCCAAATACGAACCTATAGCGGTTTCAAAGATCTTGAGGAAAGATGAATATCGGAATCTTGCTAAAAAAAACGATATGGTGGCGACAGCATATCTTCTTTATCATACTGCCGTTCTTTTTTTTCTTGGTACATGTTTAAATATAAGCATGCAAAGTGAAATCTATTCACTTTCTTTATTAATTTTTATGCTTTATTGTAGCGCATTTAATTTTTTAGGTACCGCCGGCGCTATGCACGAATTCTCGCATAACACCGTTTTTACCCAAACAAGTATAAACAGTTTCTTTTTTAAACTATTAGGCATCCTTACTTGGACCAATGCATCAATGTTCAAAGCCACTCACTTAAACCATCATCGTAATTTCCTTTTTGAGGATGATCTTGAGGGAACATTAGGCCACGGTAAACGGTTAAAAAGTCTCGAAATAATTGGCAAAATTTTCTTCTCTCCTTCAAATGTCTCGAAACGTGTTTATTATACAATTTTGTCTGCACTTGGTACTTTTAAGAATCCGAAACTGAAAAGTCTTTTGGACGAAAAACAGAAGAGCAATATTCAAATTGATGCACTTTCGACGATAAGCTTTCACAGTTTAATGATCTACTTGTCCTATTCAATAAACAGCTATTACCCAGTACTACTGCTCACAGTGCCATCATTTATTGCTCAATATCCAACTTACTTATTGGCCTCTTCTCAGCATAATGTGGAAATTGGAGAAGCAAATAAATACACTCAGCTTTCAGCCTCGGTATCTATGAACTTGCCCTTTTTCCTAAGGGCACTTTATTGGAATATGAATTTTCACAGCGAGCATCATTTGGCTCCAGCAGTTCCTCATTATAATCTTAGAAAGCTACAACAAGCTTTGATGAGATCTCCAAGCACAAAAGAAAATTTAAATATTCAAAGCCTAAAATCGGAGATGAGAGGGAATTATGTCAAAAATTAACGTGATTCGTCCATCACATTTGTTGACCCTCTTCAATAACTGTGACTTGCAGCGCGCTTTTGTTTCAGAAATTCCAGACGGAGATATCGGATCAACATCCATGCTTGAAAAGGTTTGCCTCGTAGTTCTGGGGCGATTAGTAGAAGCTAAAAGTGTTTTTGAATTTGGGACTTTCAAAGGCGAAACAACTAAGCTCTTCATTTCCAATAAAATTGGGGAGAGCGTCGCGACTCTTGACCTAGAATATTTTGAGGGAGAGATTTCCAGAGAGAACTTTGATTTATCTAACGATGTAGAGAATGATCGATTCTTGACGCGAATTCGAAAAGCCAGTGTCGACCTTGAAATTAAAGAAGTTGCCAGATCCCTTGGCGTTTCAGTTGAACTTTTAAAAAATAATTCAATGAGTTTAGACGTTTCTCATCGTAAGGGCAGATATGATTTAATTTTCATTGACGGTGGTCATACATCAGAAATTATCGAAAACGATACTAAGTTGGCATTAGCTATGCTCGCAAAGGGTGGTTGCATTGTCTGGCATGACTATGGCTCGAAAGTGCATACTGAAGTCACAAAATATTTAGATAAATTATCTTACGATCGATGCCTATTTTCAATCGGTAGCACAAGCATTGTTTTTCATTCAGATAATGAAAAATTGACTAGAGGTCTTCCAAGAAGGTGAGCCTGGGTGAGGTTAGATAAACTCATTTCAAGTGAGCTTGAATACTTCGAGCCGATATTGAAGCGGCAGAAGGAAGCTACACAGGAAGCGCGAGAAGCTTGGCGTAAAGAAACCGTTGCTCAAAGACTAGAGCGAGTTTCGCTTGAAACTTATGATCTTTGTAAGGGAACTGTTTCACAAGGACTGTTTAAGGGGCTGCAGCTAAATAGAGATGCCTGGTGGGGAAAAAGTGACCTTGGTGCGCAATGCCTGGGGCTATATGAAAAGGAAATTTTGGACTTTATTTCTGCTCGAGCACCGTTCGATACTTTCTTGGATATAGGGGCTGCAGATGGCTATTACGCTGTTGGATTATTGCACGCTAAAAAGACAAGAAAAGCGATATGTTTTGAAATTTCCGAAGAAGGACAACGCGCAATCAACGAAAACTGGCAGAGAAATGAGAAACCTGGAGAACTTGAAGTTCACGGTGAAGCAACCAAGAAAAATATTGCGTCAGTTGCCTCGAATTTAACAGACAAAACACTTGTATTAATTGATATTGAGGGATTTGAATTTCAATTACTCTCAAAAAAAGTAATTGCGGCGCTAGGGAAGTGCACCGTAATAATTGAGATACATAATTGGATTGATGGATTTGAAAACAAGTATCCAGATTTACTGAAAAATCTTGATAGATTTTTTGATATTGCGATTATTTCGCCCTCAGAAAGAAATACACAAAGCATTGAATTGCTTCGGAGTTACACAGACGACAACCGTCTGTTGGTTTCGTCAGAAAGACGTCCGTGTCTTATGCGTTTCCTTCATTTGACACCAAAGAAAGACAGATGAGCGCCTCTATTTACCTGTCCACTTAACCTTCTTGACTGACGAATGACATGACGGTTTCGATTGGTCTTCGTCCCATGTTTCGATAGCCCAGATGCGGGCGTTGGGTGTTGTAGTGGACGAGCCACTCATCGAGATCTGCCTGAAGCGCTTCGACGGTTTCATAGAAGGTCTCGCGCATCTTGATGCGGAAGAATTCGTCCAGCACGGTCCCGTTGAACCGCTCGACGAAGCCATTGGTTTTCGGCGTCTTGACCTTGGTGCGGCGGTGTTCGATGCCGTTGAGGTCGAGATAGAGTTCGTAAGGGTGGCGCTCGGTGCCGCAAAATTCCCGGCCATTATCCGTCAGAACCGCTTTAACCGGCAGATCGAGATGGCGGTAGAAAGGCAGCACGTCGTTGTGCAGCACCGCCACGGCAGCTTCCGGCTGTTTGGAGACGTGCAGGAAGCCAAAGGCGTAGGACCCGAAGGTGTCGACCACCGCGTGGAGATAGACCTTGCCGACACCCTTCAGGTTGCCCACGAAGAACGTGTCGGCCGAGAGCAGCTCACCTGGAGCGGAACTCTCCACGTGCCTCTCCCGGAAACACGGGTTCAGCTTCTCCAGAAACGTGGCTTGTTGCGGGGTGATCTCGATGGCTTTCCCGGCATTTTGTGCCTCCAGAGCCAGCCAGCGGTCGATCTTTGTACCCAGGCCCAGATCATGGAGGATCTTCTGGATGGTGATCGCCGAGACCCGGACCCCCTCCAGTGCCAGCATCGCCTCGTGCCGGTTGCAGCCGTAGGCGGGATGGGCCAGCGCAAGCGCCTTGATCTTCTCCACCACCTCCGGCGGTGTCGTCTGCGGGTGGCTCTTGTGGATCGGCGGCAGGTCTTTCAAGCCCTCGAAACCCTGCGTCTGAAACCGGCGCTTCCATTCATAGAAACTGCTCCGGTCCATTCCCCGCTGCCGGCACGCCTCAGCTACATTGCCAAGTTCCCCGGCCAGTTCCAGAACGCTCAGCCGCTGCTGTGCGACTTTGCTGACCGCATCACGGGACCCCGTCCGCTTAGCCGTAGATGATTGACCCATAGCGTGTTCCTCCTTCCTAAAAATAGCATGGAAAGAAGGTTAAGTGGACAACCCATGCGCGCCATAGGCGAAGTCGTCCGAAAGATCCGCACCGTACAAACCCTTTTCCAAGAGCCGGTTCCGCAGGTCCACGATCGCTCCGAGCAGACCCTTGATGTGTCTTTCCGAAACCGTGTTGACAATCGAAATCCCGCTCCAGTGCTTCTTGTAACAATATGCATTCAGGATCAAACGTCGCTCAGCCAAGATTAAACCGAGATTGGAAAAAACGATATCCTCGTAGAAGTCGCGGCCGAATCTGAGGTCATGGGCTTGGACGAGCTTTGAGTGATAGATGCTGAAGATGACCGATCCATCCAGCTCGGACCGCAAGCTGGTCTTGGCCATCAGGCGGCGATCGTCGGCTATCCGCTCGAAATCGTACTTCCGCGCCACTGTGTCTTCACTGATGAAATAGCCATTGAAGGTGATGAAATCGCGATTGAGATGTTCGCCGCGCCGCAGGACATCGGCATAAGGTTCGGCGATGATTTCGTCATCCGCATCGATGAACCCGATCCATCCCTCCGATACCTGATCGAGCGCGTGATTTCGGGCGGGGCCCGGCCCCCCGTTTCGCGGCAACCGCAAGACTTCGAGAAACGGATGCCGGGCTTTGAGCGTCATCAGGATCGGGTGGGTGTCGTCGGTCGAACAGTCGTCGACCGCGATCATGCGCAACTCACCATCCATGAGAGAACTGAGACGGCCAACCGAGGCAACGGCACGGGACACGGTTTGCGCACCGTTGAAAACCGGCATGATGACCGTCAATTTCATTGCACAATATCCACGCGCGCAACGGGATCCCTAAGCGCTTCAAGGCTGAGCGAAACGATCTGCTTGCGATCGAGCTTCCCGCTGGTCAGGGTCGGGAACCGTTCAAACCGACAAATCCTCGCCGGGACGCAGTGTTTGGGCAGTGCGGTCCTGGCAAAGGCCAGGATATCGCGGTCTGTCACCGCGTCGTGGCTTGGCACATAGGCCAGCCCCACAAGGTTTTCAAAGACCGTGTTCGGAACGCCGAAGGCAACACAATCCAGCACATCCCGGCAGCCTTGAAGGCCGGCTTCGACTTCCGCCGGGAAAACAACGAGCCCGGCCGACTGAAAGCTCTCCCCTTGCCGCCCCAGGTAGTAGAGCCGGCCTCGCTCATCGATCCGGCCAAGATCACCGCTGCGGAACCAGCCGTCTTCGGTGAAGGCATCCTGCCACCGGGCGGGTGCGCCAAAATAGCCGTCGCAAAGGTAGGCCGACTTCAGCTGGATCTCGCCGTCCCGTATCCGGATCTCCACACCCGGCAATGCAGTTCCCAGATGCGCGGTATCCAGCCCTTTCTGATAGCGCACGGCTGTCACGCAGGCGGCTTCGGTCATGCCGTAGATTTCCCAGAATTCAAAAGCGGCTGCATCCAGCACCTTGGTCTTGAATTCCGCTTCGGCGGGAGCCGAGCTTGTTACCATCACCCGGAAACTGTCGAGGATTCCGGGATCGGCGGAAAGTGCGGGCTGAAGTACCTTCAAATGCGTCGCCACCGCGATCGCGAGCGTGCTGCGATAGGCTCGCGCGGCCGTGATCCAGCGGTCCGGGACAAAGGGATAGGCCTTGATGAGGGCTGCCCCGCTCAGCAAGGAAACGAACAGGTGCCGTTGCCCGAGGCTGTGATGAAGCGGAGAGACACTGAGCACGCGGTCGTCCGGCGTGATGCCAAACAACTCGATGGACTGGAGACTGCGCTTGAGTTTCACGGCCTGCGAAATCGCGATGGCCTTCGGCAGGCCGGTCGAGCCGGAGCTGTGGGTGATCAGGAAGGGCGCGTCCGTTCCCTCCAAGGCGGCGGCATCATCTGCCACCCGCCAGGCCATCAGGCCGTCAAGACCCAAGCCGATCCGGTCTTGGCCAAGACCGAGCGCGTCGGCACAGCCGGCATCCGGACACACGACCAGTCTGTCGCCGAACCCCTGGATCATTTGCGCAAGCCGGGCCGGTGGCTCACGGTCGCTCAACGGGACGAAGGTTTTGCCCGCGCAGGTCGCCGCAAGCACCAGAGGCAGGGATGCGCCATCCGGTTCGCCAATCTGGACAATGAATTGTTCCTGACAGCTTGCGAGGATTTCGGCCGCGCCTTCGGCCCGCTCGCGGACCATCCCGTAGGTCCATTCCGCCTGCGCGGTGACATCAATGATCGCGGGCCGGTTCGGATCGCGGTCCGCGATCTCCACAAAACGCTGCCAGAGGGATCTGTCTATCATCGTCAATCCTGATCGGTGTCTGGGCAAC
The DNA here is from genome assembly GCF_008711285.1 of Roseibium aquae. GTDB lineage: Bacteria > Pseudomonadota > Alphaproteobacteria > Rhizobiales > Stappiaceae > Roseibium > Roseibium aquae. The sequence goes on along the minus strand of NZ_VXDC01000004.1, from coordinate 68,285 downwards.
GCCGGTTGGCTGTCAGCGGGCCGTTGCGGTTTCGACCGCCGCCTCCAGGGCTGCCAGGGTAATCGGCCGCTCGACCAAGGCCGCCAGATCGAGCCGTGCACCGCTGCGCATCTCGATCTCGAGCAAAAGCTGCATGAGGTCATAACTGTCCAGCACGCCGCTCCGGTAAAGACAGGCATCCGGATCGGCCGGACCAGCCTTGCCGATGGCCCTCAAGGCCTCCGCAAGCATTGCATCATGCGTCATCGGTTGGTGACCCTCCGTCTATCAAGTCCCAGGACATGCGTTCGCCGGCCCGCACGTCCCGGCGCGCCGTTCGCCCCAGGATATCGGGCAGGAAGCGCGGGGGCATTCCGAAACTTGGCCGCTTGGACTGAACATTTTCAATAGAAAAGACCTCTCCGGCGCGAACATCGCGCACCACATAGAGCGATCGGCGCCCCGACAGCGACGGCCGGGCCGCCTCGGATATTCTCAGGCCCGCCTCGCCCACGGATTGGGCGGCAAGATGCACCGAGCGCTTGAAGGCGGGCAAGTCACCAAGCGACATCGAAAAGGCCGCATCCACGGACGTGTCGTCGCCGGGCAGCTTGAAGTGCTTTTCGATGAGCCTGGCACCGAAGGCTGCCGCGACGATCGCCGCCTCGGCCCCCTTGGTATGATCGGAAAACCCGGCAGGGCAGCTGAAGGTCCGCGCCAGATAAGGGATCGCGGCCAGATCCAGCGCCTCATGGGGCGATGGATAGGCCGAGGTGCATTTGAGGATGATGAACGGTGTGCCGGCGTGCTGCAGCGGCGCCACCGCCCGGCGGACATCTTCCTCTTCCGCAAGCCCGGTCGACAGAATCACGGGTTTGCCGGTAGCAGCAAACCGTTCGATCAATCCGATGTCGGTGATCTCCGGCGAGGCGACCTTGTAGACCGGACAATCGAGACCTTCAAGAAAGTCGACGGCCGTTGTGTCGAAGGCGGAGGCGAAGATCGGCAGGTCAACCTCCTTCGCCACTTCGAACATGGCGGCGATCCAATCCCAGGGCGTGTGCGCCTTTTCATAAAGGGCGTGCAAGGTCTTGTAAGCGGCCCAGTCATTGTCCGGCGCAAGCCGGAAGTCCTCAAAATCACTGTTCAGCGTGATTGTATCGGGGCGGTAGACCTGAACTTTCAGGCTGTCGGCCCCGGCTTGTTTCGCCGCCCGCACGAAAGACAACGCCTTGCCGAGGTCGCCTTGATGGTTGCCGCTCATTTCCGCGCAAATATGCGGCAGGCTTGGGACATCGGAATCAAACAGTCTGACGAGATCGGTCATAGCGATACCCAGGTTGATGTGCGCTCGGCCGCCGAGGCCGCATTGAGGAAGCGGATACCGTCGATCGCCTCATCCGGTCCGCTCATCCACGACACGCCGTCCTCACCCTTTTGGAACGCCCGGAAATCTTCGGCAAGATCGCGGTAGAAATAGCCGAATGCTTCAACAAAACCGGTGGGATGCCCGGCCTTGAACCGGTCGCCGCTTGCCAGGTCGGGCCGGATCTCGCCGCGGGTCACCAGCTTGCGGGCCGACTGCATGTCCGACACCACGAAGTGGTCTGGATCCTCCTGAACCCATCGCAGAGCGCCGTCCTTGCCATAGACCTCGATGGTCAAACCATTCTTGAAACCGAGATGCGATTTGGACAGCCAATAGCTGACGCCCACCCCATCGGCCCGATCGACCCAGATCTCTGCGGCATCCACGACGCCAAAGCTGTTCGCCGTCCGCCGCATGCGCGCCGCTACCCGGGCCGGGCTGGGTGGCAGGATACAGCGTTCCAAGTGATAGGCATGTGTGCCCAGATCCAGCAGAAGCATCGGGATTTCGGGATCCGCCTGGCGCCAGGGCTGGGGCGGACCGATCAGGGCTTCACGGGCGAAAACATCGGACGGAACGCTGATCCGTATGTCGCGAACCTCCCCGATGGCGCCCTCCCACCGGCGCAGCATGAGTTCGCGCACCATCGGATAGGCGGAATAGTTGTGAACGAAACGGACATAGGCTTGTGGTGACCCCGCAAGGGCCGTTTCGATCCGGTCCGCTTCCGCGGGGGTGCAGGCAATCGGCTTTTCCACCAGCGTGGGAACGCCAGCCTCAATCAGGGTGAGAAGCTGGTCGGCGTGATCGGGCGATGGTGTCAGCAGGGCGACCAAGTCGAACTTTGTGCGCTCCGCATCGAGGAACTCCTTCAGGCTCGCGTAGTGGCGACTGAACTCCAGTCCATAAAAGGCATGGGACGCCCGGTTTTCCTCCTCGAGATGGGAGAACATGGCCGGTCCCACCCGCCAGTGCCCGTCCATCCGAGCCGCTGCGAGATGTGTTTTGCCCACCGCGGAAGTCTCTCCGCCGCCAATGAACCCGATGGTGAGTGGTCTCATGCACAGCGCTCCAGGATTTCGAATCTGTCATTTGTACCGGGAAACAGAACGCGCGCGGCAGCCCGCGCCTCCGGTCCGGCCTCGGTGAAGCCCATGCGCCGGTTCAAGGCCAGAACCGCGCGGTTGCCGCGATCGATGGTCGCCACCCAGCGGTGGCCCGGAAAATGCGCCGCGCAATGCTCGAGTTGCCATTCCAGCAGCCGGATCACCTCTGCGAAAATCGGCCGGTCCGAGGCGGGAAACCAGCCGCCATAGAGATATGGCGTATCGCCGATCCAACGCTCCTTGTGCCAGAAAAAGGCCGCGTAGCTGCCGTCGGGGTGGAGGATCGCGAAACGGCCCGCAGGCTCGGAGAGCCACCAGTTCACATGTTCCGGCCAGGAAATCCGATGGTCAGGATGGGTCGAAAGGGCGCGGACCAGCGGCGCAGTGCGAGCCTGCCACCACGCCGGAGCGTCGCCGGGACCGCAAGACCGGATCAGGTCAACCGGAGGATCTTCAAGGATCTCCAGGCGGCTGTCCTTCCCGGGGGCACCCGTCGTCAGAACCACAATCTCGCCGGCGATCCGCGCGGCGCCTTGTCCATCCAGGACAGCGGCCCCCTCCTGCAGGACTTCAAGCAGAGCGGAACGCTGGGCTACGGCGAGGGCAATTGTCCGTTCAATTGCATCCGGTTCTTGAAGATCGGCCATGTCCAGATGAAGCAGATGGCCCAATCGAGCCCAGGCCGGTTTCGCATCCGTTTGCGTGCCTGACAAAACGAAGGAAATAGGGATTGCGCCCTGCATCAGCGTTTCATAAAGGGAGGTGCTGCTCGGCCCGGCCACATAGTCATACCGGCCGAAGACCGATCCGCCGTCGCGGGACCAGTCAATGAGGCGATCCCCCCGCCGCAACTCGATGTTGCCCGAAACCCAAGACCGGCTTTCAGCGGTTGGGCACAGCCAATCGGTCGAGACGTCGTTGGCGATGGCCGCCCGTTGAATACTCCGGTAAACGCCCGCCCGGTGGTCAAACCTTCCGGATGCACCGCTATGCGCCAGTAGTCTTGGCTTTTCCGCCGAAACCAACGAGGCGCGGTCGGCGCGTGCCACATCCGTGACGAAATAGGCCGGCCCGCCAAGGAACCGCGACGATGGCTTCAGGGCATGCGGTGGCCGCGCGCCGGGCGTGTAGTTGATCACCAGCGCCGATGCCGCAGCCTGGCCAAGATCGTCAAAACACACCAGTGGCACCCGATCCCCGAGCGCCTGTTCCATGAAGGGCAGCCGGGTGTAGCTGTCACAGACGACACAGCGGATTTGATCCGTTGAAACACGGCGCGAAAAAAGATCCGCCTCGTCGGGAGCGCTCAGCGCCTCGGGGATCCGTTCGATCGCCACATCGCCTTTGAGGAAAACGGCCGGGTCCGGGGCATCATGATCCACCAGGATCAAGGATTTCAGACCCCGTGACGCGAGTTCTCCGGCCAACACCACGCAGCGCTTGAGATGACCGAGCCCGGATGCCGGGGAAAAATCGCAGCGGAGCAGCACGTCGGTCATGGCATCTGCTTTCGCCAGTGGTAAACCGCGCGCGCAAATTCCAGATCCTCCGGGGTGTCGATGTCGATCGCGCGATAGCGTTCGATTTCAACGCCCTTGGTGCGGGCGAGAAAGGAATGGACGCCGCGCCGCCAGGCAGCCACCCGGCCAAAGCTGAACATCCCCGCATCGTGGAACAAGGGTGCCAGATCTTGAGACCGGGTGTCGACGGCCGCCCGGTTCTCCATCCCAACATGCCCGTCCGGCGTCATCGACAAGGCCCTCTGGGGGGCGGACTCGAAGCGTTTGACGCCAATTACATAATCAAGCTCGGGCTCGGTGCTCAACAGCTCGCCCGCACGGATCAGGTCCCGTTGCTCGATGAACACTGCGGTGGGCACCACCATGCACACGGCATCGGCATTCCCCTTCCAGGCTTCCAAAGCATGCTGGACCACAGGCAGGATAGGCGTGATGTTATCCGCCAGATGCGCTGGGCGGGTGACCGGCTCGGCCCCGGTCCTGCGGGCGGCATCCAGGATTTCGGCATCGTCACTGCTGACAAGAACGCTCTCGAAAACACCTGAGAGCCGAACGGTTTCCAACACGATAGCCAGCGCCGGTTTGCCGCTGAACAGCGCCAGATTCTTGCCCGGAACCCGAACACTGCCGCCGCGCGCTGGTATGATCGCAATCGATTTCATGGCCCGCCGTGGACTTGATGCCGGAGCCCCTCGAAGGCGCGGGGCGTTACGCTCCAGCCGGAGGCTGAGGATGCAGCGACACTGGACCCGCCCAACCCTTCGGTGCATAAGAACGCACATGCACCGGTCCGGCCCGACAGCCCGTTGAAGACTGCCCTTCACGATACCCGAGACGGCTCGCTCACCATAGGTTTTGCCGGGTAAAGTGTTCGATACCCACGGGTTTTTGTGGCCTTGCCCTGTCAGCGCATGGGCCGGACACGGATACAGGCGGAACGGGGCGCGCCGCAGGCAACGCGCCAACCACCGAACCAGCCCCCGCGCCAGTCGCCGAACCTGCCACCGCTCCCGTCAAAGGACCGCGCGGCAGCGGCGACCACGGCCGCGCCAGGATTATCAGCCCGCCTTGGCCACGGACAGCGCGGAATCAAGGTCGGAAGCGCTGTGGCGCTCGGGCACCTGCTCGTGCTCTTCACCCCAGGTTTTGTTGACCTTTCGACCGCGAATAACCGCCGGACGGGCATCGATCTTTTCGGCCCAGGCCATGACATGCGTGTAATCCTGGACGGACAGGAACTCGGCCGCGTTGTAAAGACGCCCGAGCACAAGACCGCCGTACCAGGGCCAAATCGCCATATCGGCAATGGTGTATTCATCACCGGCTATGAAGGGGCGTTCGGCCAACGTTTTGTCCAACACGTCAAGCTGGCGTTTGGTTTCCATCGTGAACCGATCAATCGGATACTGGAACTTTTCGGGTGCATAGGCATAGAAATGCCCAAAGCCGCCGCCAACATAGGGTGCCGAGCCCATTTGCCAGAACAGCCAGTTCAGCGTCTCGGTCCGCGCAGGCCCGCCATTGGCCAGAAAAACCCCGAATTTTTCAGCCAGATGCAACAGGATGGACGCGGATTCGAACACCCGGACCGGCTTTTCGCCGCTGCGATCGACAAGAACTGGAATTTTCGAATTCGGATTGGCCCCAACAAAGCCGCTCGAAAACTGGTCGCCTTCCTGTATCCGGATCAACCAGGCATCATACTCGGCACCCTCGAAACCGCGCTCGAGCAACTCCTCAAGCATCACCGTGACCTTCACGCCATTAGGGGTGGCCAGGGAGTAGAGCTGCAGCGGATGCTGTCCGACAGGCAGGTCCTTTTCATGGGTGGCGCCGGAGACCGGGCGGTTGATGCTGGCGAACTGGCCGCCGCTCGGCTGTTCCCAGGTCCAGACTTTCGGCGGCGTGTACGAGGTCTCGCTCATGAGCGGAATTCTCCTGGAAATATAGTGGGCAGAAGGGGCGAACGCGGCAGGACGCGCACCCGTTACATCGTAGAATACCGATGACATAAGCCTTGTGCGCTGTTTTGCAAAGAGGAACCAGGAAAAGCGCGTGGCGCGCGCGGCGGGCTAACTAGCGGGCTCCCACGCCCGTCAACCGGTCTTCAGCTTCGACCAAAGCCAGCCCGCAGCCGCCAACAGGTCCGCATCGCGGCCAACCGCCCCAACGAGTTGAACGCCCATGGGCAAGCCGTTTTCCGCTTTCAGCAGCGGCAAAGTGATCGCGGGCGTGCCAGCCATGGTCCACAGACCGTTGAAGATTGAATCGCCGGTCGAGGTCAGGCTCACCGGTGCAGGTCCCGGTGCGGCAGGGCACAAAATGGCGTCACACTGGGCAAACAGCGGCACGAGCGCCTCTGGCATCTTGGCCTGAATGGCCTTGGCCGCGAGGTAATCTACTGCCGGCACTTCGAGCCCCTCGGCAATGGCGGTGCGGGTCGCAAGACCGAGATGCGCCGCCCCCTCGTCAAGATAGCGCTTGAGGTGGTATCCCATTTCGGCCGCATTGATCACCGCGCGATGTGCCGCAGCATCGCCGAACACGTCAGGCAGGGACAAATGGACCACCTGGCCACCAATTCTTTCAACAAGCGCGTCAAACGCGCCATGCAGCGCCGAATCGGCCCGCTCCCATCCCGGTAGCTTCACGAAACCGAGAACCGGAGCCCGGTCCGACGGGCTGGAAGCCGCCGTTTCCAGCCGGCAGCCCGCTTCCCCGCCCTCGCCTTCCGTAGGATCGAACAGAACATCCGCCAGGAGCGCCGCACCGGCCGGATCGCGCGCGAAGGTCCCGAGCGTGTCGAGACTGTGGGACTGCACGAGCACTCCCTCTTTGCAGATCGCGCCGAAAGACGGCTTGTAGCCGGTAATGCCGCAAAAGGAGGCCGGGCGGATCACCGATCCACCCGTCTGCGTTCCAATGGCAAGCGGCACCATGCCATCGGCAACCGCGGCGGCCGACCCCGACGACGAGCCGCCGGGTGTATGGTCCAGATTGTTCGGATTGCGGGTGACGTTGGGGTGCAGAAAGGCGAGTTCGGTTGTGACTGTCTTGCCGAACATGACAGCGCCAGCACGCTTTAGCCGCCGGACGACCGCCGCGTCGCGGACCGGGACGCGTCCGGCATCCACCGGGCATCCGTTCTCTGTCGGAATTCCTTCGGTATCGATGATGTCCTTCACCCCGACCGGCAGGCCGTGCAGCGGTCCAAGCGGTGCACCGGACGCCTTCAGGGCATCAAGCCGCTCGGCCTGGGCGAGCGCCGCTTGCGGATCGAACCACGAAAAGGCGCGGACCTCCGGGTCGCGGGCCTCGACCCGGGCGATGCAGGCCCGGGTCACAGCCTGTGCGGTGAGTTGTCCTGCGGCGAGCCGGTCTCTCAACTCAATCGCGCTCAAAGTCAATATGTCTGCGCTCATGCTTCCCCGCTAATTGCCATAGGCGACTGACGGCAGCCATGTCGTCAACGCGGGAAACTGGAAGACAATCAGCAGCCCCAGCAACTGCAGCATGACGAAAGGCACAACGCCCCGATAGATATGCCCAAGCGTCACGCCCGGCGGGCAAACACCCTTGAGATAGAACAACGCAAACCCGACCGGGGGCGTGAGAAACGACGTTTGCAGCGTCACCGCGACCAGGATGGCAAACCATACCACCGACGGGTCCCGCACCTGATCGAAGCCGGGAATGGCCAGTTCAAGGGCCAGGATGATCGGCAGCATGAGCGGCATGATAATGATCGTGATCTCGATCCAGTCGAGGAGAAAACCCAGCAGGAACACGATGAACAGGATGAAGGCAACCGTCATGTAGGGATCTTCGAACACGGACAAAACGAGGTTTTGCACGATCTCGTCGCCGCCATAGCGCCGCAGGACAAACGCGAAGAAGTTGGCGGCCAGAAAGATCCCGACGATATACCCGGCTGTGTTCAAGGTGGAGCGGCTGACATCCGCCAAGACCTTGAGGTTCAACCGGCCGTTTGCCAAGGCGAGCAGAGTTGCCCCCAGCGCGCCGAGGCCTGAGGCTTCGGTGGGCGTTGCGAACCCGGCGAAGATCGATCCAAGCACAAGCAGGATCAGCAACAGCGGCGGGACAACGGCGAGCAAGACATCACGGATGTCCTGCCACGTGATTTCCTCGGCCTTTTCAGGCGCGGGCATCGCCTTTGGATTGATCAGGCCGTAGATGATGATGAAGACGATATAAAGCGCACCAAGGATGAGGCCCGGAAACAGCGCGCCCATGAACAGATCGCCGAGGCTGATGGCCAGCTGGTCCGACATGATGACCAGCATGATGGATGGCGGGATGAGGATCCCCAGCGTACCCGCCGACGCGATCGTTCCCGTCGCAATCGGTTTGGAATAGTTCTGCTTCATCATCGCCGGCAGGGCCATCACGCCCAAGAGGGTGACGGATGCGCCGATCACGCCGGTCGAGGCCGCCAGGATGATGCCGATCAGCAGCACGGTCAGGGACAATCCGCCGCGCAGCCCGCCGAACAGCTTTTGCATGGCGTGCATCATCCGCTGCGCAACACCCGACTGATCCAGCATCAATCCCATGAAAATGAACATGGGCAACGCAACCAGAACCGGGTTCTTGACGATGTTGCCGAACAGCCGGCCCGACAGCGCCTGCAGACGTTGGTAGTTGATCCCGGTGCGGTCAAACTCGATGATGCCACGGAAGAACGACCGGTTCGGATCGAGCAGAAACTCCGCCAACAAAACGAAGACGAGGCTCACGCCCACCAGGGCCATGGCAACAGGAATGCCGCGGAACAGCATCCAGATGAAGGTCGCGAACATCGCCATCACGGCGATTTCGTTCATGGTGAGGTATTGACCGACAAATCCCAACATTGCTCAATCCTCACGCGGTCCGCTTGCGGTCAAAAGCCCGGGTCGCCACGATGACGGCCAGGGTCGCGATCAACGTGATCATGATCGTGTACTTGATGTCGTAGTTCCCCAGTTCGACCTCGTCGAACAACACGTGGCGCCCGACTTCCCGGACGTCCGTGCCGGCAGGGCTTGTCAGCCATACCCCCCACCAGATTGCATAGTAGACGGCGAGATTGACCAGAAACATCGTGGAGGGAAACGCGTAGAGAAGCTGTTTCCAAAGCACCGGGCGGGTCAATTTGGAAAGAAAACGCAGGTAGATCGCCCAGGTTGCGATCCCGATCAGAATGAAGGACACGTTCATCAAGCTTTTCAGTATCCAAAGATTGTGCAGCCCGTTCGGGCTGTCAGACCCTTCGTCGGCCTCGATCGAGGTCATGGCATAGTGAAACGTCACGTCCCAGCACAGGATCACAAACGGCAGAAACAGCCACATCAAGGCAAAGATATTCGTCCGGAGTTTCTTTTCCTGCGAAAAATGCTCGAACAGGATATCGACCCGGACATGGCTATCGGTGGTCACGGCATAGGCGATCCCGACCAGAACAGCCACGCCATAGAGCCACCACTGGAAGTCATCCAGCCAGGCCTGGTTCATCCCCGCACTGCGCAACACCACCTGGGCGCAGATGGCGAGCATCAGGATCGGAAAGATCCACGCGACCACGTTGGAGATCCGCACCACAAGCCGGTCACCGCTGTTGTGTTCCTGCCGTCCAACTGCACCGGGGTCGGTGATCGCGACGCTGCCGTCGGGCGAAATGACTTCTTCGGGCTTATCCATCGTGGCTCCCCTGGCCCATGAAACGGGACGCCAGACGGCGCCCCGCGAACAGCCGGGGCGAAAACGCCCCGGCGCCAGAGTCAATGGCCCGGCAATGCCGGACCCTACTATGGCTGTCGGTTAATTCCGCGGGCGCGGCAGATAGATGTTATCGCCCCATACCTTGTAGTTGGCGCGATATTCCTGAAGGTCGTCCCAAACCTCTTTGAAGAATGCATCTTCAGCGGCCAGTTCCAGGGCCACTTCGGTCCAGGTCTCTTCCAGCTTGTTCAGCACTTCCGGCGACCATTGCTTGATCGTGACGCCGTTGTTCTGAACGTTATCCACCATGGCGGCATAGTTGGTGGCTTCGCCCTCGGCATAGTTGTCCGTCAGGTTGGCCATGCAGGCGATCTCGATCTGCATCTGGGCGCGTTCGGAAAGATCGTTCCACCGGTCCTTGTTGATCAGCAATTCGTAGATCGTGGCCGGCTGGTGCCAACCGGGGAAGTAGTTGTACTTGGCGATATTGTAAAAACCGAGACGCGCATCCACGACCGGCATGGAAAACTCCGTCGCATCAATCGCGCCACGCTCAAGCGCCGGGAAAATGTCGCCGCCTGCCAGAAGGCTTGTCGACACGCCGAGCCGTTGCATGACCTCGGCTCCAAGGCCGAAGAACCGCATGTTCAGACCCTGAAGATCCTCAACGGTGTTGATTTCGTTCTTGAACCAGCCGGAGGTTTCCGGCGCGGTGACACCGCACGGGATAACATGGACGTTGAACCCGCCTTCATCATACAGACGCTGATAGAGTTCCCGTCCGTCATCATACATCATCCAACCTAGAATCTCGCCGGTCTCGGGTCCGAACGGAACGGCTGAAAAGAGCGCGGCGGCCGGCAGTTTGCCTTGCCAATAGCCGGCCGTCGTATAAGCGGCGTCCACGGATCCGTTGGAGACGGCATCGAGCGCTTCAAGGGCCGGAACCAACTCGCCCGGATCGAATTGCTCGAACTCCACTTCTTCGGAGATGGCATTGATCTTTTCCGCGAATTTGACCGCGCCGGTCCCCAGGATCGGGAGATTGCGGCCAAATGCGGATGTCATTTCGAATACTTCTTGAGCGCCGGACGACGCCGTCATGGCAAGGCTTGCCGTCACGGCAAGCGCGATTCTACGAATAGTCATGTTTCCTCCCGGGCATTTTTTAACGGACCCCTCCTGGCCCGGATATAATATGTGCCCAAAAGCAGAACTAACGCAATTATGAATAGGTGTTAATACATAAATTCGAAATAGTGTTTCGCCTGTTCGGCCCATCCGTAACTCAAGGCCGGCGCCGCCGTTTCAGATCCACCAGGAAAAGCGGCAGCAGAATACTCAGAAGAGCCAGGCGGAAAACGTGACAGGCAGCGACAAAAGCCGGTTCAAGCCCGGTCTCCACGGCCAGTGCCGCCATGACCTCCACGCCTCCGGGGGCAAAGGCCAGCAACAAGGCCGCAGGCGGCATATCGACAATACGGCCCGCGATCAAGGCGCCGGCCGCCGCCAATAAACAGGCGACCAGCGTGGTCGCGACCCCGGCGCCCAGAGCCCCGAACAGCTGGGCTCGGGTGAGCCCGCGAAACCGGGTCCCGATCAGACTGCCCATCACCACAAAGGCAGCGACGGTGAGCCAGTCCGGCAATGAACCGGGGGTCAGATCCGAGCCATGGCCAATAGCCGAGACGGTCATCGCTCCCAGCAGAAGCGGCGCGGGCACGGACAGGCGCTTGAACACAAGCCCAAGAACCAACGCCAGACCGAAAACGGCGACGGCCGGTCCGACCCCGATCATGCCATAGGTCCGCATATACGCGGTCCCCTCCGCTCCCCAGAAGACGAGGATGACCGGCACCAGAAGGGTCAACAGCAAGACACGAACGGACTGCACGAGGGCAACGCGGGTGACATCGACCTTCATGTCGACGGACAGCCCCATCACATAGCTCAAATGCCCAGGCGCCGCACACAACAGGGCCGTCATGGGATCAAAGGCGAACACCCGGCGCAACATGACCCGGACCACAAGGATCGTCACCACCAGCGTGATCATGAACACGCCAAGCGACAGGGGCCAGGCCAGCGCAGTTTCGATCACTTCCGGCGTGACCGTGCTGCCGATCGAGACCCCGATCACCAGAAAGACCGCGTCCCGCACCCGGCCGGGAATATGGCTGCGAAACCCCAGAACCGAGGCCAAGGACACGGCCGCCGCCGGACCTGTCAGGATCGCGGCGGGAAAGCCGATGAGCCAGAACAGCAGCGCTCCGCCCGCCCCGATCAAAAGGGTCGGCACGCTCTCCTGGAGCGTGATCCTAGCCGCCGTCATAGGTCCAACGGTATCCGGGCGGGGTTGGCCCCTTGTTCCGCCCGCCCTGCTCGGTTTGTTCCCAGGCATGGGCGAGGATCCCGACAGACCGGGACAGGCCGAAGAAACCGCGGGCCAAAGGGGCCGGGCACCCCAGTTCGGCATAGATCACCGCAGTCGCGCCGTCGATATTCATGGGAACCGGCTTTCCCCGTTCCTCGGCCAATCGGCTTTCGATGGCCCGGCCTATTTCCGCGAACCGTCCGGAGACAGCCCCCTGCCCGGCCGCTTCCCCTACCAGGGCCAGCAATCGCGGCGCGCGCGGATCGACCGGTTTGTGGAACCGGTGCCCGAAGCCGGGGACAAATTTTCCATGATGCTGCCGCCAGGCGTCCAATGTGGCGACAAGCCCATCGTGCCCTGCGCCATCGATCCGGCGATAAAGCTCGACCGCCTGTTCGCCCGCCCCTCCGTGGACGTCGCCCAGCATGTTCAAACCTGTCGCCATGGCGGACTGGAGCCCGATGCCGCAAGTCGCAGCCATCCGCGCCGCTGCGATGGACGGAGCTTGCGGTCCGTGGTCGACCGCCGCGACCAAAGCCGCCTCGAAGAGTTTGGCGCGCGGGCCGGAAATCCTGTCTCCGGTCACCATCAACCAGATCATCTCGGCAAATCCCGTCGTTCCAATCAGGTCCTGAACGGCATGGCCGCGCAAGGAGATCCTGCCCGGCTCCATGTCGATGATCGATGTCCGCCACCAGTCCGAAACGTCGTTTGTTCCGCTCAAATGACGCCCTCCGCCCGCAACGCCCCGATTTCGGACGCGCAATATCCAAGCTGTTCCAGGATCTCGTCGGTATGCGCGCCCAGAGACGGCGGCGCTGTGTCCACCGAAGGCCGCTCGCCGCCGATCATAGCGCCAATGCGCACCACATCGATGGGCCGGCCGACGTCCCCCGTTTCTTCGAAATGACCCAGAAAATTCCGGCCGACCACCTGAGGATGGGAGAGCACCTCCGGAACGCTCAACACCGCGCCCGCCGGAACCCCCAGCCTGTTGAGTTCCCTGGCCCAATCGCGCGCCGGCCGGCGGGTCAAGGCGGTTTCCAATTCCGCCTTGAGACGCAGCCTGTTCGTCTTCCGGTCTTCCCGGGTTGCGAAATCGGGATTGTCGATCAGGTCGGCCCGGTCCAGATGACGGGCAAGAACAACCCATTGTTCATCCTTGTTCGCGGCGATATTGATCGGCGCATCGGCGCATTGAAAGGTGCCGGAGGGCGCCGATGTCGGATTTTCATTGCCTTGTGGCTGCGGGGTTTGCCCGCCGATCAAGTAATTGGAGACGACCCAGCCCATGGTTGCCAGAACGGACTCCAGCATGGACACATCGATGAATGCGCCGCGCTTGCCCGCGTTCAAGGCCGCGCAGATCGCCATGGCCGCCGTCAAGCCGCCCACCGTGTCGGCGAGCGGATAGCCGACCCGCAAAGGCGCGGACCCGGCATCGCCAGTGATCGACATGACGCCGGAAGCGCCTTGCACAATCTGATCATAGGCCGGACGGTGGGCCCAAGGCCCATCCTGGCCGAACCCGGATATCGCACAATAAATCAGGTGAGGCGCCTCCGAACGCAGGCGCTCATAGCCCAGTTCCAACCGATCCATCACGCCCGGCCGGAAATTTTCGACCAGAACATCCGCCTGCCGGACCAGCCGCTTCAGAACGTCCTTGCCTCGGGGATCCTTCAAGTTGAGTGTGATCGATTTCTTGCCGGCGTTCTGGGCCAGAAAACTGATCCCCATGCCTTTGCGGGAGAGTTCGGGGTCCGACCCCAGATTGCGGGCCAGATCCCCCCGCCCGACCGTCTCGACCTTGATCACTTCCGCACCAAGATGCGCAAGCTGATGACAGGCGAAGGGCCCGGCCAGAACGTTCGTCAGATCCAGGACGCGGATCCCCGCAAGGGGACGGGTGCCCGCGCCCGGCCGCTCTTGCGGCTCAGTCCCCATCGGCCACCCCTTCGGCCCGCTTCCGGGCCCGCCGGGCGCGATAGCTCGGCAGCAGAACCAGAAGTGCCGCAAGAACCAGCAGCGCGAGGGTCATCGGCCGCTCGATAATGAAATCAAGCCCCTGGTAGAGTTGCATGGAACGGGCGAAATTGTCTTCGAGCATTGTTCCGAGGATGAACCCGATCAAAAGCGGTGCCAAGGGATAATCCGCGAATCTGAGGATTGTCGCGACCACGCCGAACCCGACCAGAATAAGGAGTTCTGTCGCGTTGTTCTGCCCGATATAGGCGCCCATCAAGGTGAAGAAGAGAATGAACGGGATCAGATAGTTCCGCGGGATCGCCAACACTTTCGCGATATAGGGGATCAGGGGCAGATTGAGCACCAGCAACACCAGGTTCCCGATGAACATCGAAATGATCACGGTCCAGAAAACCTCCGGGGTATCGGTCATCAGGCGCGGCCCCGGCGTCACGTTGAGCGCGATCAGGGCCCCGAGCAGGATGGCGGTCGTTCCCGACCCGGGAATGCCGAGCGTCAGGAGCGGGACGAACGAACCCGTGCAGGCCGCGTTGTTGGCTGTTTCCGGCGCGGCGAGGCCCTTGACCGAGCCTTTCCCGAACTCCGCCTGATCCTCGCCCTTGGCGATGTTCCGTTCCACGGCATAGCCGAGAAACGAGGCAATGGTTGCGCCCGCACCCGGCAGAACGCCGATGAAAAACCCCTGCACCGACTGCCGCCCAATCACCGGGGCCATCGCCTTCGCTTCAGCCCTGGAGAAACGCAAACCGGTGATCTTGCCAGCGCCGCCGCTCTGCGCGGCCGATCCGCGCGCCGGATTCAACACAAGGAAGAGCGCTTCGGGCAAGGCAAACATGGCCATGGCAAGTGTGATGAACGAGATTCCCGATTGCAGATCCATCATGCCGAGGGTGAAGCGCGGCATGTTGAACAGGGCACCCTCGCCCACGGTCGCCAGGATGAGACCCAGAACCGTCATCATCAGCGCCTTGGCCACCTGGCCGGTGCCGGCGAACGCGGCGATGGCGGACAGGCCGACCACCATCAGCGCAAAATACTCCGCCGAGTGGAACAGGAGCGCAACCGACGACAGGGCGGGCGCGAAAACCATCAACAGGATCGCACCGATCACGCCCCCGGAAAAACTGGCGACGGCCGCAATGGTCAAGGCTTTGCCGGCCTGCCCCTTGCGGGCCATCGGATAGCCGTCGAACGACGTCGCGACCGTTCCGGCAACACCGGGCGCGTTCAGCAGGATCGAGGACGTCGACCCCCCGAAGATCGCGCCGTAATAGACACCGGCGAGCAAGATGAGGGCCGCGGCCGGATCTCCGAGCGTGATCGCCACCGGGATCATGATCGCGATGATCGACATCGGTCCAAGGCCGGGAAGCATGCCGACGAAAGTGCCAATCAGGCACCCAGCGATAACGACCAGAATGTTTTGAATGGAAAAGGCCGCGGACAGGCCGATCAAGATACCTTCAAGCATGGCTCAGCCTCCAAGGAAGAACGGCAGCGGGCGTAGGAAAATCCCAAGCACCTGCTGAACGAGGTACCAGACGGACCCGGCCGCAACGGCGGACACCGCGAACATGATCACCCAGCGGCGTTCGCCGAGGATCGCACTGCCGGCCATCAGGAAAACCGTCGTCGACAGGAGGAAGCCCATAGGCCGAAGCGAGAGGGCGTAAAGCGCCATCAGCCCGAGCAGCATGAGGGCCTGGCCAAGTTTGTACTCGTGAAGCCGCCGGTAGTTGATATCGGTCGCGGACGGTTCGGATTGGCTGTCCGGCTTTTCCAGCCCGAACAGAACAACCAGACCGACAATAACGCCCAGGATGGCCAAAACCTTCGGAAAGGTCGAGGGCCAGACCGGGTTCCGTTGCATGAATGGTGGCAGCAGCTGGTCCATTGTCGCAAAGGCCAAGTAGCCATAGGCACAACAGAACGTCACGAAGACCAGCGCAATCCAGCGATCGAGCGCCATGGCGGTCCCCCTCCCCTTTGTTTTTTTTGAATGTGGCCCGGGCCGCGCATCCTTTCGCGGCCCGGGCAATCGGATCGGCGGTACCGCCGAAACAAAGCCCCGTGGGGGCTCACGCCTTAAAGGAACCCGAGCGTCCGCATCAGGTCGCCGATTTCCTTTTCCTGCTCTTCCAGGAAGGTCCGGAAGTCGCTGCCCGGGTTCCAGATGTTGACCCATCCGTTGCGGGACCGGACTTCTTCCCAAGCTTCCGTTTCATACATCGCTTCGAGCGCCGCGATATACTGGGCTACCCGCTCGTCGGAGGTCCCCGGCGCCGCGAAGAACCCGCGCCAGTTGATGAAGGTGGCATCGATCCCCTGCTCCGCGAATGTCGGAGCGCTGTCGTAGGATGGAACACGCTCGGGCGCGGTCACGCCCAGGATCCGGACTTCCCCCTGGTCCGCGAGTGCAATGGCTTCGGAGAAACCGGTGGACAGGGCGTCGATTTCACCGGAGAGCAAGCCGGCCATGGCCTTGCCGCCCGCGTCATACGGAATGTAGTTCACCGCGATCGGGTCTTTCCCGGCCGCCTGCATGACCTTGGCCGCGACCAGATGGTCCATCCCACCGGGGACCGATCCGCCGCCGACAGCAAAACCACTGCCCTGCTCTTCATAGGCCGCAAGCAGTTGCTCCATGTTCTCGATCGGGCTGTCGGCCGGCACGACCAGCGCGGCATAATCGCCGATGGTTCCGGCAACGAGCGTCAGGTCGCGGAAGCTTTGCGGGAACACCCCGGTCAGCGAGCGGATCACAATGGGGGTGGAGTTCACCATCAAGGTGTTGTCCAGGCTATCCGCATTCTCGATCATGTAGGCGATCGCCACGCCGCCGCCGCCACCGGACATGTTCTCGTAACTTGCGGACCCGACAAGTCCGGAATTGGTTAAGGCCTCGCCGGTTCCGCGCGCCGTCCCGTCCCAACCGCCGCCAGCGCCGCCGGGGACGATGAAATGAAGCTGTTCGAGGATCTGCTCGCTTTGGGCCTGGGCTGCACCGCCCATTACCATGGTAGCCGCCGCTGCGGCGATGAACCCGCGCCGAGTCCAGCTCAAAAGTGTCATGAAAGTCCTCCCAATTGACTTTTTAATTTAGACAGCCGCTTATCATCGCCACAGTAAGCTGACATAAACCTGACACAGTCCGGCGAATGCGGGCGCACCTTTTGTTGGGAGGGCGGGTTGCGCTATCTTCTGGTTGAAGACAATCAGGAACTCGCCGAGGCGGTGTTGCGGCGGCTTGCCATGGATGGGCACGCGGTTGATCATGCGGCGAGCCTTGAGGCGGCCAAAGACTGTCTGGCCGCGGCGGACTACGACCTCATTCTTCTGGACGTTATGCTACCGGACGGGGATGGCCGGGAATTTCTGGCCCAAAGCCGCAAGCGCTTGGACGTGCCGGTGATCATGCTGACGGCGCGCAGCCAGGTTTCCGACCGGGTTGGCGCGCTGGACCAGGGCGCGGACGACTACATTACAAAGCCGTTCGATTTCTCCGAACTGGAAGCCCGGTGCCGGGCTGTGCTGCGCAGGCGCGGCGGGTCCGCCAAGAACGAGATAGCCCTGGGGCCGGCGCTCTTCGATCCCCTGTCCGGTACCTTGCGGCGGGGTGAGACGAAGGTGGACCTGAGAAGCCGGGAAAGCCGTCTGCTCGAGGTCTTCGCCTTGAACCCGGGACAGATCCTGTCGAAGGGGCAGTTGATGGACCGTCTTTTCACCTTCGATTCGGCGGTGACCGAAAACGCCATCGAGGTCTATATCGGCAGGCTGCGCAAGCGCATCGAGGGCATGGGCTTTCAGATCGAAACGGTCCGCGGCCTTGGCTACCGGATCGAGGCGCAGTCGCCATGATTGCGACCACGTCGCTCGGCCGGAAACTGACGCTCTTGCTGGCGGGAGTGGCTGCCCTGCTGTCGGTCTTGTCCTGGAGCATGGTGACCGGGCTTGCCCGGCAGGCGGCGGAACGGACCCAGGACAACGTCCTTTCGGCCTCGGTCACGACCATCGCCGAAACCCTGCGGACCGAACAGGGCGAAGTGCGCCTCGAGCTGCCTTATTCCGCCTTTTCGATGCTAGGCGCGATCAGCCAGGACCGGGTGTTCTACAAGGTCGTGGCCGGCTCCCGCTTGCTGACCGGCTACGCCGACCTGCAGGTGCCCTCCGGATACGGACCGGACCAGGGTCCCGGACGCGTCAGGTTCGCCACCGGGTCCTATCTGGGGGAAGACATCCGGATGGCCTCCCTCACGCGGTTCGTTCAAGCCGGCAACAGTCCGGTTCCCGTAACGGTTACCGTCGCCCAGACCAGATACGGGATCGGCGCGATCACTTCCGATCTGTCACGCCACGCCGCCGGTTTGTCCATCGCGTTCTTTCTCGTGGCCGCCGGCCTCACCTCCCTTGTGGCACGGGCCTCACTCAGGCCGTTGAAGACCATCACGGCCGACGTTGCCCGGCGCGGTCCAGCCGACTTGAGCCCGCTGCACCACAAGGCGCCAGCCGAACTTGCGCCCTTGCTCGATGCGTTGAACAGGCTCATGGTAAGACTGGGGCAATCCATCCGTCGATCGGAGGATTTCATCGCGGAAGCCGCGCACCGGGTGCGCACACCGCTTGCGACAGTGCGGGTCCAGGCTGAGATCCTTCTGCGGGCGACCACCGGAGATGCCGAACGGCAGCGGCTCCGGCAGATGATCAGGGCGGTCGATGAAAGCTCGCGCTCGGCAGGTCAATTGCTCGATCACGCGACCGTTGTCTATCGGGCCGAAGCTTTGGCACGGGATCCGGTCGATCTGGGCGAGGTCGCCCGGCAATGCGCGCACGCGCTGGAGCCGACCGCCGCCATGCGGGACATCGCGCTTCGGATCGAGACACAGCGGGCCATCGTCAGGGGAGACCCGATCCTGATCGACAATGCCTTGCGCAACATTCTCGACAACGCCATCAAGTATTCACCGGACGACACGACCGTGACTGTGCGTGTCCTGAAGGATGTGGAGACAGTCCGCGTTAGCGTGACCGACCAGGGGCCGGGCTTGGGCAACGGCGCGGTTGAACACCTGACTGAACGCTTCCGGCGCGGCTGCAATGTGGAGGGTATTGTCGGCTCTGGCCTTGGGTTGACCATTGCCGAGGCCGCCATACAGGCGCATGGTGGCCGGCTCGAACTGGGCAAGGGCCCGGAAGGACAAGGGGCATGCGTCTCGCTTATCTTATCGGCCTGATTGTAACCGTGTGGACGGGCACGGCCAGCAGCCTCGACGTCGAGGAATACAAGCGCCTGGAGGGGACGGGCGAACGCGTTTTGCGGATCCTGTCAACGGGCGACCTGGCCTTGTTCAGCCCCTTTCTGGCCAGCTTTCATGCAAGAAACCCCCAGATCAGCATCGAATACTCGGTCGTCTCCTCCGGGGAACTTCACAGGGCCATCCGCGATGGGGCAAATGTGGACGTCGCGATCTCCTCGGCCATGGACCTGCAATTCCAGTTGGTCAATGACGGCCTTGCCAAGAGCTACCGCTCCGCGCAAACAGCCAGCCTGCCCGATTGGGCCCGCTGGCGGGATCAGATCTTCGCCTTCACGGCGGAGCCGGCAGTCGTCGTCATTTCGGCGGAACGCTTCCAGGGTCTTCCGATCCCCGAAACCCGCCAGGAGGTGATCTCTGTGTTGCGGGACAATCCAGACCGCTTCAAGGGGGCGATCGGCACCTATGATGTGCGCGACAGCGGCCTCGGCTATCTTTTCGCCACCCAGGAAGCCCGATCGACCGACGCCTATTGGCGTTTGTCGGAGGTGCTGGGACGTTTGGCGCCGCGTCTTTATTGCTGTTCGGGACAAATGATCGAGGACGTGGCAAACGGTCAGCTTGCCCTGGCATACAACGTGCTGGGCAGCTATGCCGCCGAACAGGCGGCGAACGAAACCTCGGGCCGCGTCCAGATCCTGCGCATGCAGGACTTTTCCAACGTGATCCTGCGCACGGCGATCATTCCTGCAACGGCACAGAACATTGCGGCCGCCGGAGCTTTTGTCGATGGCCTGATCGCCGCCGGTCAAGGCAATCGGCCCGGCTCCTGGGCGCTCCCCCTGCTCGATCACACACCGGAAACGACGAGCCCCGGCTTTGGCCCGATCCGCCTGGGCCCTGCCCTCATGATCTATCTCGACCCGCTCAACAAGCGGGCGTTTCTGGAGGAATGGGAGAACGCGATGGTCCAGCGGCAGACACCCTGAGGCCTCCGGACATGACGGCCGAAAACCGCAAGGCCCGCCTGCCGGCCGTTCTGACATCAAGCTGATCCAGACCCCCAGCCGGGGTGGTAGACGCCGGGCACAGGGCCAACCCCCTTTTGAACCGCGCCGCGTTCCTGTAAGAATGCGCAAAGCACAAAGCAGATCCGCACACCCCATCGGAACGCCCATGACCATGGAAGCCGCTCTCGCCAGCCTGGCGAAAACCTGCGAAGCCATAGCGAACGGACGCTTCGACGACATCGACGACCTGTATGAGGTCATCACCAATGAGGCCGTGCCGGGCGAGATCCGGGCCCTTGCCGAAAGTTTCGCCGGCATGGTGGTGCAGGTCGAAGCCCGGGAATTCCATTCCAGCCAGCTCATTTCCGATCTCAGCGAGACCAAACGTCAGTTGGAAATCGCCGAGGCGAAGCTGCGCAAGGAAAACGCCGAACTGAAGACTCGCCTCGACAAGTTCGAGGTCGCCTATGACGAAACCGAGGCGCAAATGGAAGTTCAGAAGGTGGCGGAATCCGATTATTTCAAATCGCTTCAATCGCGCGCCAAGCAACTCAGATCCCGCTTCAAGTCCTCCTGACCGGGGCCAAGCTGCCAGGAGCTTCCGTGACCAAGATCATCTCCACCCACTCCTATCGTGGCGGAACGGGCAAATCGAACGTGACCGCGAACCTTGCGGCATCCCTTGCCTTGCAAGGCCGCCGGGTTTGTATCGTCGATACCGACATTCAGTCGCCGGGCATCCACACCCTGTTCAAAGTGGATCTGCAACCGGTCGTCAACACCTTGAACAACTACCTGTGGGGCCACTGCAAGATCACTGATACGGCGATCGACGTGTCGCCGGGCGTGGTCGATGCCAACGGCAACGCGGTTTTGCCCGAGAGCGGCAAGGTCTTCCTCGTGCCATCCTCCATCAAGACCGGTGAAATCGCCCGGATCCTGAAGGAAAAATACGATGTCGAAGATCTCAATCGCGGCTTTCTGGAACTGTGCGAGGGTCTTGAGCTTGATTACCTGCTGATCGACACGCATCCAGGGGTGAACGAGGAAACCTTGTTGTCCATCGCCATTTCGGACACTTTGCTGTTGATCCTCCGCCCAGATATCCAGGACTATCAGGGCACCGCCGTCACCCTGGAGCTGGCCCGCAAGCTCGAGGTTCCCCAACTCTATCTTGTTGTGAACAAGGCGCTGGAAACATTCGACTTCCAGGACCTTTCCCAGCGCATCTTCTCGAACTACCGGACCCCGGTGGCCGCTGTCCTGCCGCTGACCACCGATCTGATCCAGATCGGCAGCACCGGCCTGATCCGGACACTGGAACCCGATCACCCCTTCACGCGGTCCATCGAGGGTATTGTCGACCTGATCGCGTGACGCCGCGGCGCCCGCCGTCCAGCGGCCGGGCCGCCGTCAGCCCGGGAGTGCCGCCTGGAATTCGGCGACGCTTCCAAGCCGCTGGTCCCGCCCGAAGCTCAAGGCGCGCCGGATCGCCTCCCAGAGGCGAGGATCGGTGCGGTCGAGCGGCCTGAGCCGCTCCCCGGACGCGGCCACCTCATTGGCCGGCCGCATGGCAAAGGGATGACGGCCCGACAGCATCTGATAGGCCAGGCACCCAAGGGCGAAAATGTCGTCCCGCGGGTCGCGCGGCGCGCCTTCGAACATTTCAGGGCTGGCATAGGAGGTTGTCAGGGCACCGGCCAGATCCTGCGCGCCGTCGGCCGCCTTGGCTGCCGCGGCAAGCCCGAAATCCAGCAATTTGACGCTGCCGTCCGGCAACACATAGATGTTGCCTGGCTTCAAGTCGGAATGGATGACGCCGCGGCTGTGCGCGTAGGCCAGGCCGGAACACAACTCCCGCAGGATCCGCCGGGCTTCCTCGCCCGGCAGGGCCTGGCCGACGCGTTCCGCCAGGCGGCGATCGAGCACCTTGCCCTGCAGCAGTTCCATGACGATGAAGGCCTCTCCGCCGTCCCGGTCGAAATCATACACGCTGGTGACGTTCGGATGGGCCAGCGACTGTGCCTTGCGGGCTTCGGCTTCCATCAGGCGAAGCGCATCCGCGTTGGAGCGAAAGGCATCGCTGAGCAGTTTGATGGCCACATAGGGCTGGTCATGCCCGGCCTCGAGCCGGCGCCGGTCGACGGCGGAATAGACAACGCCCATCCCGCCCCGGCCGATCTCCTCGTCCAGGATGAACCGGTTGCGCAGGATCGAGCCGACTGTGGCGCGCGGCTGCCCGCCGCCGTCGAAATCCTCGACACTGGCCGCGCCGCGGGACCGGCCCGAGGCCGCCCGGCGGGCATCGGAGCGAAAGCGGGCGCTTTTGAAACCGGTCAGGAACTGATCGACTTTCTCGGGCTTTTCTGCGCTCCGGACCGGCAGTTCCCCTGTTTCCCGAGCCTTGCGGAAGCCCTTGTAGTCACCGACCAGGGAGCCCAGGACGACCTCATCGACCTTGGCCCGCATCTCATCGCCGGCCAATGCGGGCGGTGTGGTGAGATACGGCAAGGGGGGAAGATAGGAGCGCCCCGGCGCCCCGGCACCCGGATGCGGCAAGGACGAGGTGCCCACAACGGCATGCGGCACGGTCGGCGCGTCCAGATCATCATCTTCGGCCCCGCTCTCAGTAGAAGCCATGTTTTCGGGGCGTCCCACCGGCCCGGGCGCGTTTCCCTCACCGGCTCCCGCTCTGGCCCCGGCCATAGCACCAGCGGCATCTGCATCCACCGGATCGGGTTTTGGAAGCTGTGTCTTGATGATCAGTTCGAGATCGCGCGGCAAGCGGCCCAGTTCCACGGCTTCCGAAAGCGCCGCGTGGATCTCGCGAACCGCTTCCGCGGACTGCGACGCGCTTTCCTTCAATCCCCGCAGGAGATCGTCATAAGGCAGACGGCCACCCAGAAAGGCTTGCAGGCTGGCCGCCGTGCCATACGGCTGTTCCTCCGACGCGCGGGATCGCGATTTCAGTCCGGGCAGTCTCAGCTTTGTTGTCCCCGCTCGTGCAGTTCCCGGCCAGACTGAAGCGGCACGCTCCAATCTGACCGGAAAAGTTGCTCGCTCATCTTGAAGTGCTTGAAAATCCTTGACCGGCTTGAATGACCGCGAGGCGGGTCAATCCGGTCAGGAGGTCCTCAAGGCGCCTTCACGACGACGGCCGGTGAATGTTGTATCGGTTCAACTTTTCAATGATGGTCCGGCGGCTGACCTTGAGATTGCGCGCCGCATTGCTCTTGTTCCAGTTAGCTTCGCGCATTTTCGCCTCGATCACCAGAGCTTCGTACTGACCGACAATCGATTTGAGATCGCCGTCTGGAATCCGGCTCATCATCTGGGACATGCGCGTATCATCCCCGGCGCCCGCCAGTTCGGGCGGCAAATGCCGGAGTTCGATCGGATAACCTTCATCCGCCATCAACCGCGCCCGTTCCAGAATGTTCTTCAACTCTCGGACATTGCCCGGATAGCTCCAGCACATCAGCGCTTCCAGCGCGTCGGCCGCAACAACTGGAACGGGCTTGTTGGCCTTGGCCGACGCGCGCTTCAGGAAATGATCGATCAGCGCCGGAATATCCGAGGGCCGTTCCCGCAACGGCGGTATGTTGATCGGAAAGACATTCAGACGGTAGTACAGATCCTTGCGGAACTCGCCCGCTTCGATCTTTTCCTCTAGATTGGCATTGGTCGCGCCGACGATCCGCACATCGACATACTCCGTCTTCGTGGCGCCGACCCTGCGGACCTCTCCTTCCTGAAGCAAACGCAACACCTTCGCCTGCAGCGCGAGCGGCATGTCGCCGATCTCGTCGAGAAACAGAGTGCCGTTATGCGCTTCATGGGCCAGGCCCTGCTTGTTGGTCGCCGCACCGGTGAAAGCGCCCTTCACATGACCGAACAACTCGCTCTCCAGTAGCGCCTCTGGAAGCGCCGCGCAGTTTTGCACCACGAATGCCTTGTCCACACGCGGACTGGAGGTGTGGATGAAGCTCGCCATCATCTCCTTGCCCGTCCCGGTCTCACCGCGCAGCAGAACCGGAATGTCGGAGGCCGCAGCCTTGCCGATCAACGAAATCGCCCGCTCGATCGGCGGGCTGTCTCCCACAAGGTCCTGCGGCTTCTTTAGAAGAGGCAGCGGTTTTTGCTTGCGCCGCTGTTTCGGCAGGTCGGCAAGATAGCGGTCGAACTGGCGTTTGAGGCGGGTGTTTTCCTCCACCAGGCGCCCGTTCCAAAGACGAAGGGCGACATGGGTGGCGAAGCCTGCCACCGCTTTCAAGGTGTCCGGCGACAGGGCCGCCGGCGTCCCCGCGCCATTGCGCGGATTGACGATTTGAAGAATCCCGATCGACCGGTCGCGCTGAACCGTGAGCGGGACAATCACAAGCGATTGGGTCACCGTGCCGCCCAACTTGTCGTCCTCATGGATCCGGGCGAAGTCATAACCGACTGCATGTTCGATATGGTTGATGTTGACGGTTGCCCCCGTGGAGACCGCCAACGTGGCCGGCTCCTGCAGGTTGGGCGAGAAATCCGGCCGGTAGATCGGGATACGCTCACCAATCGGCATGATCCCGACTGGCCCGTTGTACATCGAGGAGGCCCGGTGGAGATGCTGACCTAGAGTATCAAGCGTGTAGAGGGAACAGCCGTCGGCTTTTGTCAGCTTCATGGTGGCCTGAAGCACAAGTTCGATCACCGATTCGACCTTCCGGTCCTCCGCAAGGGCCGAGGTCAGTTCAAGCAAGTTTTCAAGAACCATTGATAACCACCATATCTAGTTCAAGAAAAAGGAATGAAGGAAACCAAGCCGTTATTGTCTCCTCCATCCGCATGTGTGAATCATGCGGTCCTTAGCTCAGCGTATAGGTGAACTGTCCATCGGCACCGACATCGATCATGGCCTTGGTGAATTCGGCCTCCTGCGCCCCCAGTCGGGTCAGAAGCTCAGTCGAAAGCTGCGGCAAGATGGTGCGGTTCACGATGTGATCGATGTTCCGGGCGCCGGTCTCGACCTCGGTGCAGCGTGCCGCAATCGTATCGACCACGGCCTGTGAGTAATCCAGGGTCATCTTCTGGTTATCCGAAAGCCGTTTGCCGACCTTGTTCAGCTTGAGCCGGACGATCTTGGCCAGCGGCTCGCCGATCAGCGGATAGAACGGCACGATCTGCATGCGCGCCAGAAGCGCCGGCTTGAAATGCGCGCTCAGGATGGGCCGGATCGCCGCGGTCAATTCATCGACCGACGGCTTTTGGGGTAAGGTTCCCATTTCGGTCAGGACATCGGTCGCGAGATTGCTGGTCAGGACGACGATGGTGTTCTTGAAATCGATCTGGCGGCCTTCGCCATCGGCCAGAACGCCCTTGTCGAAGACCTGATAAAACAGGTTCATCACCTCCAGATCGGCCTTCTCGACCTCATCCAGAAGCACGACGGAATAGGGACGCTGCCGGACGGCTTCCGTCAGCACGCCGCCCTCACCATAGCCGACATAGCCCGGCGGCGAGCCCACGAGTTTCGATACGGTGTGCTTTTCCTGAAATTCGGACATGTTGATTGACACGAGAAACCGTTCGCCGCCGAACAATTGATCGGCGATCGCCGTTGCCAGTTCCGTTTTTCCGACGCCGGACGGGCCGACAAAGAGGAAAACCCCCATGGGCGCATCCGGGTTCTGAACACCGGCCTTGGCGGTGCGCAGGGCTTCATCGATCGACTGGATCGCATGGTCCTGGCCGATCACCCGCGCCTTGAGGTTTTCCGACAGGGAAAGGATGGATTCCGCCTCGTCTTGAACCATCCGGCCAAGCGGAACCCCCGTCCAGTCGGCGATCACCTGTCCGATTTCGTCTTCCGTCACCTCGAAGGAGACCAAGGGATCGCCGGCCTGAACATCTTTCAGGGCACGGGCGAGTTCCGCGTAGCGGACCTTCATCGCCTCGGGATCCGCTTCCGGGCTCGCCTCGCCAGCTTCGAAAGCTGTGTCAGGATCGGCGCTGTCATTCGCAGCCACCTGGTCCGGTTGCGCGTTGTCATTCGTTTCGGCGATCTCACCGGCGACCTCTTCCAGGCTCAGCCCGAGATCGTGTCGGATCTTCAAGATCTCGTCGACCAAAGCCTTCTCCTGGCCCCAACGCTGTGTGAGATCGGCGATCTCGGCCTCCTCTGCGGCAATCTTGCCGTCAACTTCGCCGAGGGCCTCGTCTCCGGAGACGAAATCCGCCTGAAAATCGCGCATCAGCGCATCGCGCTCGCGTTTCAGTTCGCCGAGCTGCTTTTCCTTCAACTCGATCAGAAACGGCTTTGACGACAAGGACAGCTTGACGCGGGCACTGGCAGTATCCAGCACATCGACCGCCTTGTCCGGAAGCTGGCGCCCGGAAATATATCGGGCCGAAAGCTTCGCTGCCGCCACGACCGCGTTGTCCCGGATATAGACACCGTGGTTCTTCTCATATGCCCCGCGCAGACCGCGCATGATGGTGATGGCCTGGTCCGGGCTGGGCTCGTCCAGCTTGATCAGCTGAAAGCGGCGCTCCAGCGCGGGATCCTTCTCGAAATACTTCTTGTATTCACTCCAGGTCGTGGCTGCGACCGTTCGCAATTCGCCGCGCGCCAAGGGCGGCTTCAACAGATTGGCCGCATCCGCACCGCCGGCTGAACCGCCGGCCCCAATCAGCATGTGCGCCTCGTCAATGAATAGAATGATCGGTTTGGCCGAGCTCTTCACCTCGTCGATGATCCCCTTGAGGCGGTTCTCGAACTCGCCCTTCACCCCGGCGCCGGCTTGCAGCATGCCAAGGTCGAGCCCGATCAGTTCGACATCCTTGAGCATGTCCGGGACATCGCCTTCGGCAATCTTGCGGGCCAGCCCCTCGACAACAGCTGTCTTGCCGACGCCCGGCTCCCCGACGCAGATCGGGTTGTTCTTGCGGCGGCGCCCCAGGACGTCGATCATCTGCTGGATTTCGCGGTCACGGCAGAAGACCTGGTCAATTTT
This sequence comes from Roseibium aquae, assembly GCF_008711285.1. Lineage (GTDB taxonomy): Bacteria > Pseudomonadota > Alphaproteobacteria > Rhizobiales > Stappiaceae > Roseibium > Roseibium aquae. Next base: position 40,970 of record NZ_VXDC01000004.1, on the reverse strand, counting down.
GCCCTCGCGCCCCAATTGGGTGAAATTCGTGCAGAACCGGGCAAGCGCGCTGTCCGGGCTCATTCCCGGCGCGACCGCCCCTTTTCCCTCGCTGGGCGCCGCATGGCCGCGTCCGGTCCCGGAGGTTGTCTCCTCCGACCCTTCGAGAATGTTCGCGAACTCGGTCTTGAACCGGGCGAAGGTCAGGCCATCGAAAACATCGAGCCATCGGGTATCGGCATACCGGTTGGGCTGCGCGAGCGCTGCACCGAACAGCGTTGCGGACCTCACCTGATCCAGATCGAACTCAACCGAACTGATCAGCCAGGCATCGGAAACCCACTCGATCAAGAGCGGTGCAAAAACAGGACGGCCCTGATTGCCGCGCTTCATGCCCTCCAGAACCGCATGCAGCTCCTTCTTGAAACTGGCAGGATCGACCTCGAACTGCCGGCAGGCACTCTGCACGTCGTGCTGACTGTCTTCCGCGAACACATGAAGCAGATGCTCGATGGTGACTTCGTAATGCCCCCGGGTGACCGCTAGCCCGGCCGCAGCTTCGAGGGACCGGCGTGAATAGGCATTAAGGCGTCCGATAAGGCGGCGCAGGTCTAGGTCAAGCACGGCTCTGTCCAATCCCTTTTTGATGAAAAGTCTGGTGTTCAGGTACTCGCTATGTGTGACAGGCGTTCTTCGATTTTTCCGATCGCAGAATCATCCATCGATGACAATCTTGGAAAGTCGTTAACGCTTCATGGTGACGCATGGGAAAGGCCGCCCGAAAGGGGCGGCCATCCACTTTACACAGATTGTGGTCCCGGCCGGGACATCAGGTCACCGGAGCCCGCCAGTCGTCGGATGCCGAAGTGCCCGCTTTCTCGTGGGTCCACTCCACCTTGCGGTAGGAGAACGAGAACTGGTCGAGATCACCGCGGGAAGAATTGCTGTCGTCGTTCACATCCGGGAGCAGGGTCCGACCCTCCACCAGAACCGCATCGGTGTATTTGATCGTGAAATAGTGCTCTTGCTGACCGGTGGTCGCGGTGCGCCAGAAATGCACCTCGATTTCCAGGTTTTCGCCAGTGGACAATGCCTGCCACAACAGCGGGCTGGACTTGTCGAGCGGCTTGATGAAGCTGGAAGGCTGGTGTCTGCGCGTTCCCATGGCCGTTCCCGAGTTCGGGTCACGCGGGACGAGCGCGTTGCACTCGAACTTGTAGACCAAAGCCTGGTCTTCATGACCTTCCTGCCAGCTGTTGCCAATGGAATCGGCGGTGCCGGCACCCGAGGTAATGTCGCCCTGGGTAGCGCCTTTGATGGATACATATGCGATGTTTGGCATGGGATGCTCCCGTTCTCAGTGGTTTGAAACCCTGCGCTGCCAACGGCCGTTGCCAGCATACCCCCTCAACGCAAGCGCCGTGCCAAACACGTTTCTACATGAATATTCCTTTAGATTCAATTCCCTAACCAAGACATGCCCCTAATCGTTAAAATATGACGCTGTGCAGGAAACTGCACAATACCGGAGAAAGCGCGCAGATATTCTCGCGCAAAAGCGGCCTGCTGGCGGCTTCCGGAACCGGACACACGTGCCTCGCCGCCCGCAGCCGCGGCAAAATACGGCGGATTTCCGGGGTTTTTCAAAATACCGGAGGCTTGCGGAAACTGACAGTGTGAACAGAAATAGGAATTGACCGTCATGACCGGGTCCCGCACCTTGAGCGCTGGCAAGCCGCAGGATCGGGAGCATCGTCATCTGGTCATGCCCTGGTCGGCGGCAGGGACGCGTGTCTGACATATACTTGTGAGACAGGTGACCCTGATGGGACCGGTGCAAGCGCCGCGTCGTCAACGGAGGAACCAAGTGCCGGCCATCGTCAAACCCACACGTGTGTCCGCTGCCTACGTGACCGAACCGGTGCGCGGAGGCGCGCACACCACCGTGAGCGCGCACGTGCTGTTTGATCTCGCCGAACCCGGGCGTCTTTTGACGGAACAAGCGCTTTGGCCGATGGTTGCCGAACAATTGCCCAACGGTGCCGTTTTCGACAAGGGACAGCTCAAACCGAAAGCTGAGGTGCTGGTCGCCGGGTGCGCGCTGTCGCCATCCGACACTCCGGTGGAAGCGACGCAGGTGACGCTCCGCTTTGGCGCGTTGACCAAGTCCCTGGCGGTGTTTGGCGACAGGGTCTGGCGCTTGACCGACCGTGGCATCGAAATGTCCCGGCCTGTTCCCTTTCTGAAAATGCCGATCGGAGACGTTCAGGCCTTTGGCGGCCAGAATTATGCGGCCAACCGGCGCGGCAAGGGTCACGGTGCGCGCGCGCTCGTCGACGCGGGCTATGATGCGCCGCTGCCGAACATTGAAGATCCCCGCGCCTTGATCAGATCGGTGGATGATTGCCCGGCCCCGGCCCATTTCGGACCGCTGCCAGCGGATGACGCGCGGCGCCTAACCTATCTGGGCACCTATGATGAAGCGTGGATCAAGTCGGTGTCGCCATGCAAACCGGACGACTTCAATCCGCTCTATCACTGCGAAGCGCCCGAAGACCAGCGCCTGGACGCGTTTTTCCAGGGCGGCGAGACCTTTAGCGTCAGCGGCATGTCGTGCGGCGCGCCCGCCGTCGGAGGTACGATACCGCGCCTGCGCGGGCGCTGCTTTTACTTCAACCTGGCCGAGAACGCGCTGATCGAAACGCAGATGCGCTGCGACACGATCACGCTGTTTCCGAACGTCGAAAAGGCCACCATGACCTTCCGGGCTCTGGTCCGGGGGCAAGACCGGTTCGCTGAAGACATCAGCGCGGTCATGGTCGCTCTGGAAGATGCCGGCGCGCCGCCGCGCGACCCATCCTACTATGCCGATGTTTACGCCAGGCGCACCTCCAAGGACGAGGCGCACAAGTATGCCTTGGCGGATTTTCAGTTGATGCCGGAGCGGGATGCGGCCGAAATCAGTGCACGGCGTAAGGCAAAGCTTGAAAAGGCGAAGGCGGACCGCGACCGGTTCCTCGCCAATCAGAACTGGGGGTTGCGCAAGACCCTGGAAGACCAGGGGCTGCCCGCCAATCTCCTTCCCCCGCCCGACGACAGTGTGATCGACGATATTCCGCTGGTCGGCATTCCCACGGCCGAGGAAATCGAAAACGGAGACCTCGATCTGGCCGAGCTGCTCGAGGATATGAAGGTTCTCCAGGACGCTTTGACCGAACGGCAAAACCGGGAGCTTGCCCAGGCTGAATTGCAGCGGCGTGCCATTGTCGCTTCCCTACCTGCCGGGATGATGTCGGGCGATGTCAGCCGCGAGATCGTCGATGACGCGCATCTTGCGCGTTATGCCGATATCGAGCTGGACCCGTCCGTCAAGGACGCTCTGGAGGCGGCAAGCCGGGGCCTGGACCAGGCGAAAACCGGCGCGACGTTTCCTCCCGCCGAAGAAATCGGCAACCCTGAGGCCGTCGACCATCTCAAGGCCGCCTTGCAATCGGCGTTCGACGACCTTGACAACGGCTCCAGCGAAGGGCCTGACGTCATTGAGACCCATTACCGGAAGGCAGTCGCGCGGGCGCTGGGACTGCCGGAGGGGTCGATCCTGCATGATGCCCGCCAGACGCTCAACGTTCTCGATCTGTCCGCGATCGACCAGATTGACAAGGGGCCGGAACGGCCGCCCGGCGCAATGAACGACACATTCGCCGCGCTCGTTGGCGAGGCCGGACGCGCCGAGCCCGCTGTCGGCCCGGACGGCGGGTCCCCCGAAACCCTCACCCGGGCCGGCATCCTGACTGACGATCCGCTGGTCAGCGAGGAGAGCAAGGCCAAGACAAAGGAACTGGCGGATCAGCTCGAAGCAGCGCTTCGGGACATGAACATGCCGTTTGTGACACGGGACGACGGGGCCGATGTCCTGGGCGACCTGATGGGCGTGATCGGAGAAATCGAAACAGCGGGCAAAGCCGATCTTGAAGGCCTCTCTCCATCGCAAGCTGCCCGGAAAACCATGGACGACGGCCGCATCCGCTTCGACGAGGCGGAGACCCAGATCGCGGAAAGCCTGAAAGTCGCCCGGCAGCAGTCACCCGCCGCGATTTTCCCGATGGAGGCGCTGCCGGAGGGCGTTCCTGACAGGCTCGGCGCGTTCGTCCGCGACGAGCGGGCGAAAGGTCACACGTTCAAGGGCGCCGACCTGGCTGGAGCCCAATTGCAGGGGATCGACTTCTCCGGGTGCGACCTGCGAGACACCTTCTTCGAACAATGCGACCTGACCGGGGCGAATTTTGCCCGGACCAACCTGTCCGGTGCCGTGTTTACCGGTGCGTGTCTGGACAAGGCCAATCTGTCGGATGCGGACCTGAGCAAGGCCAATTTGAGCGGGGTCCGGATGCTGGAGGCCAATCTGGACCGCGCCACCCTCGACGACCTTGTGGTCATACGATCGGATTTCAGTGGGACCAAAGCGACCGGAGCGGTCCTGAGCATGGTCCGTTTCATCGAATGCACTCTCGACCGGACCGCCTTCACGGAAAGTGAAATCCGCGATCTTCAGTTGATTTCCGGCAGCGCTCTGGATCTGTCCATGCGCGCAAGCCGGGTCGAGCGGGCCGTTTTCGTCACGGTTTCGCTCGGATCGGCGAATTTCGCCCAAAGCGACCTGGAACGCATCGGGTTCACGGAAATTCAAGCGCCGGGCAGCACTTTTGCCGGCGCGAGAATGCTGTCGGTGGGGTTCATGGGCAATAGCGACCTGACCGCGAGCGACTTTTCCGAAATTTCCGCGCAAGACAGCTCCTGGAACACGGCCCAAATGGCGGAAAGCTGCTTCTTGCGCGCCAGATGCAATTCCGTCTTCTTCAATACCTGCCAGCTGGAGGCTACCGATTTCCGCCTGGGATCGTTTCACAACACCCTGTTCGGGAAGTCGGTGCTGCGCGACAGCGATTTCTTCGGTGCGCATCTGTACGGAGCGTCCCTGACGCAAACCGATTTGCGCCGCTGCTCCATGCGCAATGCCAATCTCTACGCCGCCAATCTCCTGGAGGCCAAACTCGCCAGTTGCGATTTCACCGGCGCGAACCTCGCACTTACCCTGTTGGAGCAGCCAACCCATGCTTGACCGGCCGCCCAAAATCCCGATCTCGCTGGAAGACGTGCTCGCGTTTTGGGAACATGAGCAGCCGATCATCGAACGCGACGCATCCGGGCTCGATCTGTCCGCACGCGACCTGACCAAAATCCGGTTCATTTCCTGCGACCTGTCCGCCTGCAGTTTCGAGCGGGTAAATCTCACCGGTGCGCAGTTGGTTTCCTGCAACATGGCCAATGTCCGCCTTGGTGGCGCCACCTTGCGCGAAGCGCAAATCGTCGACTGCAATTTGCAATCGGTGGACCTGTCGGACACCATGCTGGAACGGTTCCAGCTTGTATCGAGCGATGCCTCGAAAGGCAGTTTCTCCAGAACGCAGTTTTCGGAGGTCTCCTTCGCAAAGGCCAACCTTCAGGATACTGATTTTTCTCAATCCGCGTTCTACCGGACCGTGGCGTTGTCCTGCCAGATCGACAATATCCGGCTGGAAAACAGCGTTTTGTCCAACTTCATGCTGACCGAGGCCGATCTGCGGAGCGCCGACCTGTCGGGCGCGCATATCGACATCGCCCTTTTCGCGGATGCCAACCTCTCCGGCATGGATCTGTCCGGGCAAAGCTGGCAGCACTGCACCTTTCACAAGGGCCAGTTCCAGACCACCAATCTGGACGGAGCGCTTCTGGATGCCTCGGTCTTCGCCGAATGCGACTTCTCCGGTGCGAGCCTTCGGGGCGTGTCCGGAAACTCAACCGCATTCGTGAAAAGCAAGCTGGACGGCGTGGACATGAGCGCGAGCCGCCTGCCGATGGCAAATTTTGCAGGGGCGAGCCTGTCCGGCGCACGGCTGAACGGCTCCAATCTGTATTCCGCCGTTTTTCAGGAGGCCGACTGCCGCGCGGTCCTGCTGGAGCAATGCAATCTTCAGCAGGCGGACTTTTCCCACGCCGATCTGTCCGCCGCGTCCTTGTCGGCAAGCGCCTTCTTCAACACCAAACTGCATGCCGCGCAGGTGAATCAAACGGTGATGTTGGGAACCTCGGGTTCGCGCATCGAGACCGATCAAGACCGCGCGATCGCCGAGCTCTACAAGCCGGAACACGTCCGGCTGGATGGCGAAGCAACACCCGGTGGAGGGATCTACTGATGCCGTTCGTCAACTCGCAAGGGCCCATTCCGGGAATGGATTTTTCTGTCCCCGACGTCTACCTGCAAGCCACGCCGGTCGGGCCGATCCCCATCCCTCTTTTTTCCATGGGGTTCCGGATGACCGAGATCCCGACCTGTTTCCGGTCTCTCATCATGTGCATGCCCGCGCACAACATGACCAATCTCGCACCGGTGACGGTCAGCGGGCCAGGCCCCGGGGTCGCGTCCGGCATGGTGTGCTCCAACAGCCGAAATGTGAAGGGATCGACCAAGCTGTTCTTGCAATGCATGCCGGCAACACGCGCGCTGATGGACCCGACCATGCAAAACGGCGTGAGCCCGAACTCTGTCGGCATGACGCTGGTGCCGTCCCAAATCCGATTTTTAAACCCTAGCCTTTAGGCCCGATGGACGAATTGGAGACATCCAGATGAATACCGTCGTCCCGCAGAACCGTCTTTTCCTGACCCTCCCCGGCAAGTCCAAGAACGACGTGCATGTGGAAGCCCTGCGCGGCCATGAGGCGCTCGGAAAAGCTTACCGCTTCGACGTGAGCTTTCTCAGCAAGGACATTCTGAACCTCGAGGACATGATCGCGAAATCGGCGACGATCGATATCGAGGTCGGCGATGAAAGCACGCAAGTGATCGGCGTTATCGGACGCGCCGAAAGCCTCGACCCTACACCCTCGCGGGAATTCTGCTACCGGGTCACCGTTGAGCCGGAACTCGCCCTGCTGCGCCACAGCGCGCAAGATCAGGTCTATGGCACAGACAAGGATCTGACGGTGGTTGAAATCATCGCCGGCGAATTGAGCGACGCCAACAAGGCCTCGTCCAGCACGAGTTCCGACCGGGTCCCGCGGCAGATCGTGCACGACATGCTGGCCAGCAGCAGCGACTATCCCAAGCTGGATTTCGTCATGCAGTACCGGGAAACCGATTTCGATTTTCTCAGCCGCATGTGCGAGCGCTTCGGCATCTTCTTTTCCTTCGATCATTCCTCCGGGCAGGAAAAGGTTGTTTTCGGGGACCGCAAGGAGCACTTCAAGAAACTGTCCGGCAAGGTGGTCAGCGAAAAGCTCCCGTACCGCAGCAAGCAACAGGTTCTGGGGACCGGTGAACTCGGTCTTTGGTCCTTCAACTGCACCTACAGCACCAAAAGCGGCACGGTGGCGCTACGCGAGTACAACCCCGAAACGCCCAAGGTCTCGCTCGCCGTCAGTGAAAACACCGGTTTTCAAAGCCAGGGAGTGATGACCCGCTACGGCGAGAATTACCCGACGACCGCCGAGGGGCACTTTATCGCCAAACGCCGCGCGGAGCGGCTGACCTGCGAGCGGCTGACTTTCCGCGGTGAAAGCAATGTGCCCAATCTTCGGCCGGGCATTTTCTTCGAGTTGAAGGATCATCCGATCCGCGATTTCGACGGGATCTATACCGTGGTCGAAGTCAACCATCATTGTATCGAGAGCACGCCGCTCGGCTTCAGCTCCTCGGACATGTCGCCCGAACCCTACCGCAACAGCTTTGTCTGCGTTCCGTTCGATGTGGGTTACCGGCCGGCACTGGACACACCGAAACCAATCGTATCCGGATACATGATCGCGATCATCGACGGGGAATCCGACGGCAAACGGGCCGAACTCGATTCCATGGGCAGGTACCGGGTGAAATTCCTGTCGGATGAAAGCGGTCTGTCCAAGGGACGGGCCAGCCACACGGTCCGAAAGATGGAACCTTACGGCGGTGGCGACGGCTATGGGTCCCATTCAACCCTTCTGGTGGGGACGGAAGTGCTGATTGCCTTCCTCGAAGGGGATCCGGACCGCCCGGCCATCATGGGCGCGGTATCGAATAGCGAACAGACGAACCCGGTCACGGCGACCAATCAGAATGTAGCCCACCGGACGCGAACGGCCTCCGGTATCATCATGCAGATCAGCGACGGATCGGCTTGAACCCGAAACGAGATATCCTCACGCAGGAGAGCACCATGTCGACGACACAGCAGCAGCTCGATCAACTGGCAAATACCGTTTCGGACCTGGGAGACGACATCAACGATTTGCAGCGCAGCACCTCCCGCGACGCCCTTGTCGATGCCGATACCGGGACGCATTACCAGACGGCCTATACCTATTTCTACGTTCCGAAGACACTGGGCGGCGACAACACATCTTTCAGCGACGACACCGGCCTTGGGGGCTTCATCCGCCTGGGCGAATACTCGGACATGGAACAAGCCGCCTACACCGGCAACACCCACTCCAGCTACTATCCGGCCCAGCATCTGGCCGCCGAAAGCGGGACCGGCATCTACACCAATGCCGCCGGCGGCGGAAAGGGCATTCTTCTGGCGTGCGACGGGCGCGTGCTGGTCAAAGCGGGTGAAAAGCTTTTCATCAACGCGGCGGGCGAGATCGGTATCGAAAGCACCAACAGCACCATCAAGCTCAAGTCCGGCGATAACCAGAATATCGACATTATCGCCGGCAACGCGACTGACAACACCAAGCGCGGCAAGGTCAACATCACGGCAAAAGCCTATACGCGAGACGTCCGAGGCGAAGAATACACGATCGTCAACAGCGTATCTCGCAAGTATTACGAAGCCGCCTCCTATTCGATCTATCACGCCAGTTCGTACAAGGAGGTCTGGAGCCGGACCGATACGCTCCATCTGGGCGCGAGCTATACTTATTTTTTCGGTTTCAAGCTCACAACCCATGTGGGTGCGTCGATCGCCGTTCTGCTGGCGGGGGCTGTCGAAATCGCGCCTGTCTCAAAAATCACGCTGTACGGCATCAAGACCGATATCGGATACTGGAAAATCGACTTCTGCGCCTTCAAGACCGAATTCAAGAAGGGCAAGATCGAAACGAACGCCATCAGCAACTATTCATCCGCTGTCCAGGTCGACACCACAGCCACCACGGCCCGCACGGAAGCGGTTGCCGCCCAGACACAGGCAACTGTCGCGAACACCAATGCGGTCGCCGCGGAGACGGGAAACGTCAAAGCCATGATCGCCTTCTGGGAAGCCAAGATCGCAAGCACCGCCCAGGTCTGACACCGGTGCGCGGCTCGCCAACCGCCCGCGCCGCGGATCGAGATACCGGAGAGAACCGTTGACGCCTTTTCCGCAAAAGTTGAACGTGCCCGTAACCGCCGAGGATCGACCCAGCGAGGTCCCCGACCTGAGAACCGGCACGGTCACCGCCCTTGTGACCGGGTCGCAGATGCTCGTTCGGCTCGACACCGACGAAACGTGCCATGCGGCGCAGGCGGCCGGATGCCTGCTGCAACCGGACATCGGCGATACGGTTCTGCTCTATCGGGCCCCGCACGAAGCCTACGTGCTGTCTGTCCTCACGCGCGGCGGTGATGGCAAAGCGACCCTCTCCGTCTCCGGTGCCAGCCATGTGGCGTTAAAGGCGGCCAGGCAATTGGACCTTGCCGCACCGGAGGTGACCGTGACGGCCCGGCGCCTGAGCCTCATTTCCGAAACGCTGACCAAAACCGGAAAACAGCTTATTCAGACCTTCACCAAAACGCTGGAAACAACCGTCGACAAGTTTGTTTCGGCGCGCACGATCAACACCAATGCGGCAACACGAACCAGCGCCATCAAGGAAACGGACACGCTGCAAGCCGGTATTCTCGTTCAAAACATCGACAGCGTTGCAACGCAGACCAGCGACATCTCGATGGTCACAGCCAAGGAAGATGTCCGCCTTGATGCCAAGCGGGTCAGCGTAGGATGATGCAGGGAGCCGTGAAAAACGAAATTGCTTAAGGACAGTGCGTTAGATGCTTCTGGTAGATGATCGCCTCACCGCCGCGCGGGATCACGCGAAAGCCGGCCGGCACGACAACGCCACGATCCTCTATGAAGGGATTCTCGACATCGCGCCGGGGCATCCGGAGGCCCTCTGCCACCTTTTGGAGCAGCGGCTTCTGGAAGGAGATCTGGACGGGGCTCGCGAGCGCATGGGCCGCGCGACGTCCAGGACCATGCAAGATCCCCGCTTTTTGACCCTGTGTGCCAAGGTCATGATGCTGAGCGGCAAGACGGAAGACGCGGAACGGTTCGTCGACCGGGCGCTTGCCCTTGATGAGGCGTACCCTGACGCGGTCATGATGAAAGCGGAGTTCCTCGCCGCGTCCGGTCAGATCCCGGAGGCCGAGGTACTTCTCACGACGCTGCGCAATCACCTCCCCGCGAACACGGATGTGCTGCTTGCGATTGCGCGCCTTTATGCCGGCTACGGTCTGCTGGGCCCGGCTCTCGAAGTGGCCCAGGACGCTGTCCGCACCGCGCCGGGTCAGGCCAATGCAAATGCCTTTGTCGCCGATCTTCTGACCCGGCTTTGCGATCACGCCAAGGCCACGCCGTTCTTCGAGAAGGCGCATCTGGCCGGGCCCAACAACCCGACCTACCTGCTTGGGCTGGCGGCAAATTGCGAAGAGGTCGGACAGACGAGCGAAGCGCTGCGGCTGGCGAAACGGGCGACCCTGCTGTTTCCCGAGTCGGTCGACGGCTGGCTCCTCTATATCAAGATCATGGCCGGGCGGAACGAAGCGGCGGAGGCCCTTCGGGCTTTCATGCCCATCGCCAAGCGTATACCCGATGCCGCAATGGCCACACTGGCGCTGGCGACCGCCTACCGTCTGGCGGGCCATCCGGCGCAGGCCTTGAAACTGCTCGCGCCGCTGTTTTCGAGCGCGCAAACACTCGGCCCGGCCCTGCGCAGCCAAGCCATGGCGTTGATGCGCAACAGTCTGCTAGCAACGGGGCAGGTCGATGCGGCCGGTGCAACGCTTGACGGACCGGTCATTGCCCAAGCCCTGCGGATTCCGCCCGAAGACATTCAGGACCCGGGCCGGCTGAAAGCCAGGCTTGAAGAAGCCGCCTTTGTGATCGACCCGGCGACCTCGAACCTTGAACTGATGACGCTGATCCGGTTCGCCAGGGTGTTCAGCCCGCAAAAGACCGCTCATATCGTCGGACCGGCGGCGCTGGGCCAGCTGATTGACCTGTTCGGGTTCCAGAGCTTTATCGCCAACGATGTCCCGACCACCGACCCCAGGCCCGGCGACCCCAAACCCAGTTTTCCGGTGTCCCAGTTCACCGCGCTTCCGGCCGCGGTCCGGGGCGAGGTCTCAGCGCCTGTGCCCTATCTTGAAGCCGATCCCGGCCGGATTGGGCGCTGGCGGACAGCCTTGGCGGATTACCCGAAGCCCTGGATTGGCGTGGCATGGGACGGTGATCCGACGAAGATCACCCTGGACACACTGATGCCGGCTCTCACCGATCTGGGCGGCACACTGGTGGCGGTCAATTGGGACGACACCCGCCACCAGTTGAACGGGAGAACGGGCATTCTGGACGGCGGCAAGCACTTTAGCAGCCTGCATGATCTGGCTGCGCTGTCGGCCTGTCTCGACTGCGTCATTGGGCCGGACACCCTTGCGCTCCATGCCGCGGGCGCTCTTCAAACGCCCGGCGTGGTGGTCCTTGCCTTTGACCGTCCGTGGTATTGGGCGGACCGGGACGGCCACTGCCTGTGGTATCCCAGCATCGTGCCGGTCGGCGCGCCGCAAAATGGCCGCTTGGCGACGCTCATGCCGGACCTTGTTCCGCAAATCCGGACCGCGGCCCTCAACCTGCTCGCCTCCGGCGGCAAGAACCGCCCCAGCTAAGGACACGCCATGGCCAACTGGAAACCTGCTACACGTGAACCGGATCCGTTGCGGGCCTGCATCTATGACTATCTGCGCAACCGGGCGCCCAAGGTCTATCTTGAGGGCGGCAACGGACCGCGTGCTCTTGGCAAAACCACAGAGACTATGAGCAATGGCGAGCCGCTGACCCTCGACCTGACCCTTGCGCCGGTCGGTGTCGACCAGTCAAACGGACGGCCGCGTATCGTCTTTGCCGTTTCGGGACATGTTGCGGAGCGGTCGGCCGGGTATTCGGTGGACGGACGGGTGGTGATCGATCAGGCGTCGCTCGCCTTTTTGGCCATCGAGGCAACGCCCACCCGGGTGAACGTCAGGGGGTAGTCAGGCATGGTTGACGAGCAGGATCCAAAGGCTTCTGGCATCAAGTCCTTTACCGTGGGACTAGGCGACGGCACCGCCCCCGCCCGGGCTGTCCTCCCGCCGCCGCCCTACCGTGTGCTGATTATTGGAGACCTGGCATCGCCCGAAACCGGCTTGTGCGAGATCAGCGGCCTTGATTTGTCCGAGTTGATGGCGCGTCTTGCTCCGGAACTGACGATCGAGGCCGAAAACCATCTTGGGTCCATGCCGGTGCATCTGTCGGAAACGCTGCGCCTCACCCAGCCGCGCGACCTGCGTCCCGCGCACCTGTTGAAGACCATGTCCTTTGCCGCCGATGCGCGGGCCGCCGACCGGTCAGGCAATTTGCGGACCGACACGCGGTTCGACCGGATCGGCGCAGCGGCAGGGGACACGCCTGCCCCCGGCGTCCCGGTCCACCAATCCCCGGCCGGCTCGCCCCCCTTGCCTTCTGGCAACCCCGCACCGCCAGATAGCGGAGATGACGATCTCGACCGGCTTTTTTCCATGGTCGACCCCCCGGCGCAATCGACGGAAAAGGGCCCCGATCAAAATGCCGCAAAAAACCTTCTGAATGCGTATATCGCGTCCACCGCCACCTCCTCGCCCGCCGCGCCCAGGCATAGCGGAGACCGGTCTAGCACGCTGGAAGCGGCCCTGATCCATCAGGCGGGTCTGTTCTTGGATCAGCCGCGTTTCAAGACCGTCTATGGAAACTGGCAGGGCTTGAAGATCTTGCTGAGCAACCTGCCGGAGACGTCGCAGGTCCGGCTTTTCTTCTATCAACTCGACCGGACGGCCGGCTCAGAGGCGGCGCATGACCGGCTGAGCGATCCGGACGGCCCGTTCGCGGATGCGGCGTTCGACCTTGTTCTGTTCGCCAACCCGGTGGACCTGACGGGTCCTTCTGCTGGCCTGATCAAAACCATCACGCGCCTTGCGGAGGAAAACGCCACCTGCGCCCTGACAAGTCTGGAGCCCGATTTTTCGGGCGTTCCTGCTGGAGCCCTAGCGGCGATGGACGCCCCCCATCAGACCCTCGAGGGTGAGGCGTTCGCCGCCTATCGCGGATTGCGCCAGGAGACGGCGGGCGGCCATCTGGCCTTGGTCTGGAACGATGCCTGTGTGCGGTCGGCAGAAGACGGCTTTCCCGCGCTTTTCGCTCCCGCAGCCTGGATTGGCCTTCTGGCGGTCCTTGCCGGACAGGCAAGCCATCAATGGCCCCTCTTGCCGACCGGAGTTCGGTTTTCGTTCGACAATCTGGAACTTCTGGAACACCCGCACTCAAAAGGCGTGGTCGCCAGCATTGGACGCGCACATCTCGCGCCGGGGACGGCCGAGAGCCTTGCCTCGGCAGGGATCTGCTGCCTGGAGGGACAAGCCAACCGCGCAAATGTGTTCTTCCGCGCGGCTCCCGTTCTGAAAAGCGTGTCCGCCGGCGAAGAGGATGGCCGTGGAAGCCTCAATCATGCCCTCACGCTTGCCCGGCTCAACACGGTGCTTCAACTGGCCTTCGTGGCGGCGCCTCCAGACCGGGACAACCCGGACTCCAGCGCGACGGCCCTGGCCGATGCCCTCGCCGACCTGTGCGCCTCGCTCGGCGGCGGGGTCTCGTTTCGCGTGCACCATGAAACGGACGAAACCGGGGCGGATGGTCTGGCCGTGGACGCCCATGTGGCGCAGGGCGGATCCACAACGAAGGAATTCGGGTTCTTCATCGGATTGTAGCCCGTGCTTGGAATCGGCCACCCTTTGCGAGCCTATTCCCGGGCGTCCGTGGCCGCCCATGGCAGCCGCGGCCAAACCCATCTCTGTCCCCCGGGCGGGCCGCCGCGCAGGAATGCCTCGACAAAGGCCCCGATGGAGGACGTCCGGTCCGCATCGTCAAAGGCCAGTCCCTGCGCTAGACAGTCCCATTGCAGCTTGGGCAAACCGTCGATTGGCTTCGGGCGAACACCGGCCTCCATCGCCTCAAGCGCGTTCTTGGGTCCAAAGGGACGCAGCCCGGCCAGTGTCAGATATATGAGCAAGGCGAATGAAAACACATCATCCGCCTCGCACGGCTCCGCGCCCTGCAGTCTCTGGGGCGAGGCATATTGCGGTGTGATCGCGCCGATACGGATCAGGATCCGCAAGGTGTCCTCTTCATCCTGGCGGATGGACCGGGCGATGGGACATGCGATATTGAAATCAATCAGTTTGATCACGCCGTTGTCCTGGACGAAGATGTTTCCCGGCTTGATGTCGGCGTGAACGATGCCTTGCGCGTGCGCAAAATGAAGAGCCTCGCCGACATCGGTGATCAAACGCTTGACCATCGGGGCCGGCAGGATCCTGTCCGGAGCGTCCCGGATCAGCCGGGACAGCGGCTGTCCTTGCAGATACTCCATGACCATGAAGTGAACCTGCCCCACACGGTCCATGTCGTAGACGCGAACGATGTTGGGATGAACGAGATCACGCAGGCGTCGCGCTTCCCGGTGCATGAGCGCGATGAAATCCGGCTCGACCCCCTCCTCGTCGGCAACCATCAGTTTGATCGCGACGGTACCGGTGGAGAGCCCGGCCTTCCAGGCGACCAGATCAAGCGCCTTGAAGACCCGCGATTGACCGCCCTTCCCGATTTCCTTGAGCAGCAAAAACCGGCTTTTCAGGACCCATCCGGGGGCCGGTGCCCCCTCGAATGGCGGCGGGGTTTCGCCGCCCAGCGTATAGATCTTGCTCGCTTGAAGGCTGGACAGGCCGCTCATCACCCGGCCACCTGGGCAATGATGAAAGTGATGTCGTCGCGCGAGCCGCCATCGATCGCCTTGAACAGCAAGCGGTCCGCGGCCCCGTCCGACCAATCCGCCAGACAGTCGGCCAGTTCCGTTTCGGTTATGCCCTTGAACAAACCGTCGGTGCACAGAACGAACGTGTCGCCGCGTAGTACCTCGATGGTCCGCTGTTCCAGCCCGGGATCCGCATCGGCCCCGATCGCATTGGTGAGCCGGCCGACGTTGTCGGTATGGTCCTCTGACAACAGGAACAGATGATCGGCGCGAAACAGGTAAAGCCGGCTGTCACCCGACCACAGGCAGGTGGCCAGATCGCCGCACAGCACGAGACTGACAACCGTGGTTCCGGTGATGCCAAGCTCGGGCTGGTCGAGATAGGCGCGGTACAAGCGCTCGTTCGCCCGGTGAATGGCCGCGTCTACGGCCGCCACTTTGTGGCCGAAAGCCTGGGCCAGTGGATACTGCCGCAGGCCCGCGATTTCTTCGATCACCGCCGCACTGGCCAAATGTCCGTCCCGGTGCCCCCCCATGCCGTCGGCGACAGCGAAAAGGCCCGTTTCCGGACTGGAGAAAAACGAATCCTCATTCTGCGCATGCCGTGGCCCGCGATGCGTCACGGCTTCGGCGCGAATGGTCACGGCATTGGTGCTCGGTCTTGCGTTTTCCAACTGGATGTCTCGATGGTCGGGGCTCAAGCTGCGATCGAACGTGCCTTAGGTTACTCCATCCCGCTGTCATGCACACGGGCTCGCCACCCAGCCCCCGTCCAATCCCCCAGGAAAAACGCAGAAGTCGGGCTCCCCGATGGAAGTCCCGCCGAAATGCATAGTTCCGCAGGTCTCGTCTCCGTGCCCTCGTGCCACCAGTAGCACGGGTCCGGTTCCTCGCGCCGCCGGGTTTGCGCCGGCCATTGCACCATTGCGCCCGGGCGCTCCGGATTGGCCTGCAGTTCGGCAACCGGAAGGGCGATGGCGAACTCCTCAGGCCTGAGCGACGGAAGCATGACAAGGTGCTCTTTCGGTGGCACGTCCAGGGCCCGGCGCAGTTCATCCGACACGCGCTCAAGGTCCTTCAACATCTCCGCACGGCCCAAGCCACCGTCGAGAAAGGACAGAAGCTGCCGTTCGATCCGATCCATCAGCTGATCCACCGGGCCGGTCAGATAATCCGGCAACCCCGCCTTTTCCGCGGAAATCAGCACGGAAAGCGGGAAACTCCGGCCAAAGGCATCTGCCGAGGCGGCAATCACCCCGACCCAGATCTGATCGTTCAAATGCCCCGGCGCCAGCGCGAAGCGCCAGATCGGCGCCCCGTAATAGTGCCGCTGCCAGTTCTCCGGGTCCCTCGCCTGCGCGGCCTGGAGCCAGCCGGAGAGCATGGCCGCCCATCGGTCCGCGACCCGTGCCGGCAAGCCATCGAACAGAAAATCGCGATCCCCAGGCCGTTTTCCGAAATATCCGCAAACGCGCATGGCCCGGCCCCTTCTTGCAACGACGTTTGTTTGGCCCCAAAGGCAGCAAAGCCGCCAATCGCGGGCTGGGCCTCTAAAGTGACGGCGGACACCGGAACGAGGAATAGAGCCCCAGATTGAACGGATTGACGACGCTTCCCGCCGTCAGCCGGTAGGTTGCCAGCGCGCTTTCCAATTCAATCGAGAACTCGAACCGGTCCCGGCCGATAACGGATGACAATCCGGAGGCCGAAAGAACGCGGAAGATCGCCCACGTGCCCGACTCCTCGAGGGTTTTCCTCTTGTTGTCGAGCAAGGTGATGGTGACCTGAGCGGTGCTTCCCTCGAACTGGCTCGGCCAGGTGAAGTCCTTCGCCCGCTCCGGCCCATGCCGATAGACGATCTGGTCGTCATCGATCTTGAATGTGGACCTCAGGGCCTTGGGATCGAGAAAGGTCGGAATGACCGTGAACTTCGCTTGCGGGCTCGTGCCGCCGTCGCTGAAGAAGGCATCCCGGATCGTCTGCGCCCTGGACAGTTGGGACAGCGCTTCGTTGGAGATGCCCAGACCGCTGCCATGGGTCTGGACCTCGGTAAACTGGCGCCCCCGCACCACCACGAAGGGTTCCATGAAGTCCTTGAAGAACTTGTCGATCACGCCAGCCGGCCCAAGCAGATCGGTGAAATCCTGCAGGCTCACATCTTCCTTGGCATCCGGTACGAACGGATAGCGCCCGGCCATGATGTCGTTGCAAACGGGGACCACCTCATCCTGCCAGCGGTCGTTGATGTAGACATAGGTGGTGCGATTGAGCAGCTCCCAGGTCCGGTTGACGATCGAGAGCACGAGCGAGCGCACCGGTTCCGGCTTGATCGCCGCCTCGGAGCGCAGGCTGGTGAACGAGTCGTTGCGGGGCGACTGGGCCCTGCCCTTCACGAAGTCAAAAGCCGCCTTGCCCGGATCGGGGGCCGTGACCACGCCGGACACATTTCCGTAAAGGTCGCCAAACAGTTGCTGAACCTTGTCCAGCGCCGCCTGTCCATTGGTGGGATCCACCAGAGTGTTCAGCGGGCGGAACGCGTCCTCGATGGCAAGCCCCGGCCAGGGCGCATCCCCGAATGCAGTCTGAACGGCCGCCTTCTGTGCGGCTTCGCTGGCCGAATCTACCAAACCGCTCACCGCGCCGGACGCTGCCGGAGGTGCGGCGCCCGCTGCCGCGCTTGCCGCCTGATCGGCGCTGGACCCTGGCAAAGGAAGCTGGGTGTTGGTGCGCAAGACCCCGAGCACATTGGTCAGGGGCGAATCCGGGCTGGACAATTCCTGAAGGACAATCTGCGCGCGGCCCAGGGACCCGATTTCGACAAGGCGGATATAGGCCACGCCCTCGCGCCATGTCTTGATGTAGTCGTCGGTGTACATTTTGACGATTTGGTTCGCAAGCGTCTTGTACGTGCTGTCCGCCATGCCGCCACTGCCCATCACCCAATCGGATCCGGTGGACGAGCGGATATATTCGGGCAGGCGCGCAAGGAAGAAATTGTAGAAGCCGTCCTTAGTGTAAAATCCAGGAATGATCGAACGGCCGCCGCCGACAGCCGTGTCGATATACAGGGCGCCCGAACCGACCGTCCGGGCCATGTCGATCGGCGCCAGGCGGAAGCGCTGGGCCGCATCGCGCACCATCCGGTTGTAGATGTCCGTCGCCTGAGGCACGCGCTGGATCCGGCTGCGGGCCGCGTCAACGATGGGAATGTTCGCCGCCGTCCGGACGGGAAGCAGGGCCAGGAGAGCATCCATGTGCGCCTGCATGTTGTTCCGGTTTTCCGGATTCAGAATGAACGCGGCCTCGTTCTGGGATTTGAGGGCGTCCTGGACTTTGCCGGCATTGAAATTTTCACCCGTCGTCAGCATGAGATAGGTCTCCAGCTGATCGCGAAGCAAGCTGCTGTTGCTGTCCGGGGCGGTCGACACCAACTGAATCTGGGCAGCCAGGCGCGAGGTGATGGCCGGCAACAGATAGCCGGTCAGGTAGGACTCGTAGGTTTTTTGCGCGGCGGGCAGAAGGGTCGACCTGGACTCGATGCTGATGGGCGTCACCGTCAGCCAGTTTTCCTGATCGATCACGTCGTCGCGCAGCGCCTTTGCGGCGTTCAAGGTCGGTAGAATGTTGATCAGGGACCGGTTCTGATCCGCCGATTGCTGCTCGGTTCTCAGCGTCTGAGCCAATTGCTCCACTTGGTCTGCCGTTTGATCGGCGTGATTGAGGCCGGCGAGCCAATAGAGCGACAGACCAAGCACAAGCGCGGCAATTCCAGCAACGCCGCCCGCATAGAGCGCGGCCAGCCGCCGCTCCAGACGCGTGTTCTTGCCAACCAGGTTCTGCTCCGCGAACATGATGTTCTGAAGCATGTCCTTGATGAAAAAGGCTTTCCCCTGACCGCTGAGCGGCAGCTGTTGTGCCGGAGCGATCGAGAAGCTTCGGCCCATGGCTCCCAAAAGCCGATCGAAAGGCGTACCTTCCTGAGTGCCGGAGGTGAAATACACCCCCCGCAGAAGCGGTTGCGCTTCATACCGGCTGACCCGGAACACGTCGGACAGGAAACTTCGCAGCACCGGCGCGAGACTGCCGAACTCGTGGGGAAAGCCGTAAATCCGGCAGCGGCGGCTGTTGTTGCGTTCGGCTGCCATTAGGTCAGGCAACTGCTTTTCCAAACGTCCGACAAGATCGATGAAGCCGCTTTCGAAGGCCGGCCCCACGGTGACCTGCTTCTCGTCATAAGGGAATGTGACGCCCCAGACCTGTTCCCTGTCCTTTTCCTTCAAGGGATCGAAATATTCATCGAAACCGGCCACAAGGTCGCACTTGGTAAACATCACATAGACCGGCAGGCGCATGCCGAACGCACGGTGCAATTCGCGCAGCCTCTGCCGCAGGATGTCTGCCTGACGGGCGCGTTCGCTCTCGCTGGTCATGGCCACATCCGCGATGCTGATGGCCAGCACGACACCATTGACGGGCCTGCGCCGGCGGAACTTCAGAAGCAACTCCAAAAAGCCGTTCCAAGCGGCCGAATCGATGCCCTGATTGACGTCCTGGGTGGTGTAGCGGCCTGCAGTATCGATCAGGACCGCGTCGTTCGAAATCCACCAATCGCAATTGCGCGTGCCGCCAATCCCCTGAATCGCATCCTGCCCGTCCTCGGCGAGCGGAAACTCCAGGCCTGAGTTGCGCAAGATCGTGGTCTTGCCGGTGCCGGGCGGGCCGATGATGATGTACCAGGGCAGCTCGAACAGGAAATTCCGTTTCTTATTTCCGTCCAGCGGATTGTCGCGCAGCTTCTTGAGCGCAGCCTCGAAGCGCTCGCGGATCAATTCCACCTCGTCGGCAGACCGGTCCGGCCCCATGGCGACCAACTCGTCATTGGCAAGCATGGAGTTGATCAGCTTGGCGTTCGCCCGCCGTGCCAGCCAGTGGCGGAGAAACGTCAGCAGAAAAAACAGCACGAAAATGCCGATGATGACGGCGATCCGCACCTGGCTTTCCTGCAGCGGTGTTACCCCGGCGACAGACAGCGACCCGCCAAAGAAATAGACGGCCGCCGCCAGGAGGCAGAGGAAAAAGAAAATGAGCAGGCTGGCAGGTCTGAGCAAGCTGGCGAAGTAGGTTCTCAACATGGCGCGTCCTACTTCACCTCAAGGGATTCGATGTCGGCCAGGGCCGGCACAAGTTCCCCATCCAACATGAAGTCCGAATAGGCGCGCACCACGATGATCGCGGCCACTCCGATCAGCGCCACCAGCCAGATCGGCGGATAGGAGTGAACGGCCTTGCCGCGCTTGTAGCCCTCCCTGATCTCGGACAAGGGTTGGTCCGGCTTGACCCTGCTGTAGCGCCGGATGGTGCGGGACAGGTCGCTCCTCAGGTCCTCGAGCCGGTCGCGCCCGCCTTCCAGAACACGGAACCGGCCTTCAAAACCGAGATTGAGGCAGGCTTGAACCAGCAACAGCAAAGGCAGTTTCTTCGCTGGATCCGCCATGATCCTTTCCAGGATGGAAAACACCTTTTCGCCGCCCCAGGTTTCGTTATGAAACTGGTTCAGCAAGCTGTTGGAGCTCCATTCGCTGCGGCTGCCCCAGGGCGTCATCAAGACGGTCTCGTCCAGCGTCGAACACAGAACATAGCGAGCGGCAATGATATCGCCGGCTTCCACTCCCAGTTTCTGGGCGAGTTGTTCGAACCGATCGATATCCGCAACCACGTTCTGCCGGAGGGCCCGGACATCTGCCTGTTCGATGGCGTTGCGCAACTGCGCGATCAAGAGCAGAAGCGGGGCCGCCGCGCGAACGAGAGCCCGTTCGGGGATCGGCTCAAGTTGCCGCAGGACCGTCGTGGTTTCCTGGAATGTGTTGGCCGGCTGCAAGGCCTCCCGCGCCGGTGCAGCCCCGGCTTGGGCCGGATCGGGCGTCGTGACGAAGGCGACGGTCGGTTCATCCTCTATGTCCGCCTGGGGCGCCGCGCCGGCGCCCAACGTGGTGCGCGCGCGCGGGCTCAGGCGGCGGGCGACGGTCGGATGCTCCAGGTCGTCGTCGGTCATGAGCCTTTCGCTACTGCCCCTTCTGGATGGCCCACAGTTCCAAGCCCAAGCCCGGATAATCCCCGCTCAGGTGCAGGGCAAACGCGGCGGAGGTCTGGAACTGGGGCCACAGTTCATTGCTCACATCCAGCGAGAAATACACGGCGTTCTGGATGTACGGGATTTGGCGCGGGGCCACGGACAGGGGCGTGATCCCGACGCCCGGCAGTTGGAGATTGACAAGCTCCCGGATCTTTTCGACCGGCCCGATCTTGATCTGGATGGGCATTTGCGTTCGCAGCACCTCCAGGCTGACATTGGCGTGGGCGATGAGCACGAATTCCCGGTTCTCAAACACCATCTTGTCGGACGTGTCGCCCAACCAAACGCCATAGTCCCGTTTGGTCAGCGGGATGCTGACGGCGTTCTGTTCGACGACGAAGCTGAGCATGTCGCGCAGTACGGCAAGGAGGTGCTGAAAAGTGGCCCGCAAATCCCGGTGATCATAGACGGGAAGTTCCGGCGGACGGCGGCTGTCCGTGCCATAGGTCGCAATCTCGCCGGCCAGCGCCAAAAGCTCCCTGTAGACCTGTTCCGGCGCATGAAGACCACAGGTGATCATGTGCGTGAGGAGCACCTCATAGCGGTTTACCGCACCCAGCATCATCAGGTCCAGAAGCCCGGCGCGGGAACTGGTTCCTTCACCGGAAGCATTGGATGCCAGGATCTCGGCCCGCTTGCGCAGCAGGCTGCGCACCTCTTCCAGATGATTGATGATCCGGCGGCTTGTGCCGACATAAAGCACCGGAGGAATGAAAGTTCCGGCCAACTGGATCGACCCTTGGGCATCGACGGCTTCGATTTCGCCGAGCGCAATGTAGGTTGCCTCGTCCAGGCTCTCGCCCTCCAGCACAAGGCGCCCGGTTAGCTGACCGACCGCGATCACCGCCGTGGGACGGTCAGCCTCGCTTGAATTGACAATCTCGGTTTCGGAGCGGCCGTAGCGATGATGGGCGGATCCCTCCACAGATACATCCACGTTTCCGGCGGAATGCAACGGGACGGACAGATAGACTTTCTTGCCCTGGTGCTCGGGCCGGACTTCCCGGGCAGTCGCGACCCGATGGTCCTGGGCTGTCGAAAACACCGTACCGTCCGGGAGAATGGCATCGAGCTGCGCAACCCGGAGCTGTCCGATCTGCATGGCGTCCGGATCGAATTCCAGCCGCCGCACGCCCCAGGTGAAGGGGGACAGGTTCTTGACCCTCTGCTCGAGGCTGGTCTCGACCCAGCGGTCATGCTGCTGAAGGTGCTGAGGCCTGAGGAACATGCCCTCCAACCAAAGCGGTTTTCCGCTCGCGTTCAATGGGTAACCCCCGCCCCGTGACCTTTGAAACGTCGATTCGTCATAAGCGTAATGTGCCTCAAGGTTAAGTATCTGAAAAACGGAAATGTTCGCAATTTCGATTCAGCAGATACACACGGACTACTCATCTAGAAGACACCCAGGCGGCGGCGACGCAACTTCTGGATACGAACCGCAAGACTTGTCACGTATATGACAAACTCATTTTTCTTCTCCGCATCGAGTTCAATGGAATCCCGCCATTGCGCGGATTGTATGTCACGGAAAGCGGCGACCACGCCGATATGGGTCGCCTCGCTTGAAACGCTGCGGTCGTATTCCTTGGTCTGACCCGGTGTCAGCTCGTATTCCTGCTTGCCGATGAGATCGCCGCCGAGCAGCTTGGTATCGTCATCGGCAAAATCGAAAAACTCGCCGTTGTTGAACGCGCTCATGCCCTTGAGTTCATAGACCCGCACCACAACCGGCGCCGGATCACCATTCTCGTTCGGGTTCACATTCTCGTCGGCCTGAAGCTGCACCTCCACCGGTGTCGGAGGCGGCACACGCGAGCATCCGATCAGACCGGCTGCCGGCAGCATGAGCAAACCATGACACATGTAGCGGCGTGTCAGTTTCATTTTTTCTTGTTCCCCCAATAGTCCTTGGATCGCTGGCGCGCGGTCTCTTCCTGCACCTGCGTGAAAGCCTCAATGATGATCTGGCGCATGATCGCGTCAAAATCGGACCTGAACCGCTCGTAGGACTGTTTCGTCTGATCCCACTTGTCGCGCCGCCCGCCAAACAGGCGCATCGCCCCATCATCGTCCGCCGCGCGCGCCAGATTGTCCGGAGACATCCGGTCGAACAGAAGCCGCAGGGCCCGTTGCATGGCGGCAACCGTGATCATGGTCTGATCCTGCAGGTCCTGAAATGCCTGCCGCGCCGCCTGGTCGGGAGGAAGATATCCTTCGTTCTGCCGCAGCAGCATTTCGTCGAGCGCAAGTTCGGCCACTTTGAACTGTTTGAACGCGTTGTTTTCCTTCGGCTCGATCCGCGTCTCGTCCATCCGGAATTCGGATTTCATGATCTTTCGGGCCGCCAGCAGCGCGATCATTCCCGAGGCCATCTCGCGCACGGTTTTTCCCGCGTCGCTGGCCAGTTTTTCCGCCTGATGGGCTTCCAGATCCGCGTCGGGAAACCCGAGACCGGTCAACAGAGCCTGCAACACCATGGCGTCCTGCGGCAAGACGCCCGCAGGCGCCGCCTGAGCCTGACCGGTTGCCCGTGTGGCGCGCTGTGCCGCGGGATCACTCCGGCCGCCGCCGAGCGAAGGTGCTCCGATCGGCGGGGCGGGCGGTGAAGCTGGAACCGGCGGCATGGACCGCGGCGAAACAGGGGCTGGCGAAACAGGGGCTGGCGAAATGGGCGCGCCGTCTCCCCTCGCCTTGGCGTCCAGAGCGGCCTCGCGCTGTTCGCGGCGCGCCTTGAGAGCGTCGAGATGGGACAACCCGCCCGCCGTCCCTGGCCCGGGAGGTAACGGCCCGGCTGGGGCAGGCATGGAAGGCAACGGGGGAACCGGCATCGAAATGCCCGGCGGATGACCAGTCATGGGCGCAGGCCCCGCACCAGGACCCGCCAGCCCACCGGACCCGTGTTGTCCTGGAGCCGGGATGTTTGCCGCTGACGAAGGTTGTCCTGCAGGTGCAGGTTGTTCCGGTTGTGGCGGTTGTGCCGGGGCCTGCGGACCGAAAGACCCGGCCTCACCGGCCGGATGGGAGGCGGCCGGATGGGAGGCGCCAGGTCGCGACGGCTTGCCTCCAGGATGCGCCCCCGCGGACCCCGGTGCCGGGCTTCCGGTCAAAGACGCCCAAAAATCTTCCGGAATACTGGCCGCAGCAGGATTTGCTGCGGGATTGTTGGGCTGTCCGGAAGCCATAGGGGAATTCGAGTGCTGGGCCGGGGACGCCATGATTGACAGCTGGGACTGCGCAACCACCGGCGGCGTGGGTCCCTGCCCCGGCAAAAGCATTGCCCCATCCGGGATCTGGGGTGCGGGCCGCGTCCCGTAAGGCGCCGCGTCCGTGGAGAACGGGCCCGCTTGTCCGGGGTTGACCGCCGGCCAAGCACCGGGACCGGCCGCGGGTTGGGCGGCAGGCGCATTTGCCGGGTGTCCGGGCGCCGGTTGTAAACTTGGCGTTTGTGCCGGTGCGGGGGGCTGGTAGAACCCGGGCGGGATGGTTTCCTGGGCTGGCGGCGGGCTCGCGGGCGCCGGTCCGCCGCCCAAATAATCGAGCGGATCGAGAGACGGCGCCCCGCGGGTCGGCACGCCATATGGCGACTGCCGCGACAACAGCTGGTCCTCGGGGCGTGGACCGTGCGCGGTTGGCGTTGTCGAGCCAAGCGCCTGCAACGGATCCACCATGGGCCCCAGCGCCGGCTGACCCTGCGACTGAGGGTCTGGCCGCGACTGAGGCGGCAGGGGCACACCGCCCGGCTGAGACAGAGGATTGGCCGCACCAATCCCGCTGCGCGTCACCTTGGCCACAAACTCGTAAGGTCCTGCAATAAACACAGATCCATCCATCAGCACCATGGCCTGACCGCGGCCGACCGGTGTCGGTGAACCTGCCATAAAGGTTCCGTTCGTGCTCTCGTCCACCAGCATGAAGGTCCCGTTCTGGCAGATAATGCGCCCGTGCAAAGACGACAGGGTGCGGGAGGGATCCGGCAAGACCCAGTCGCAGCGTTTCGAGCGCCCGAACGTGCCACCGGACGGACCGAACACGTGCTGACTGCCAACTGCGGCGCACGTCAAGGTGAGTTCGGCGCTCACGTGAAGGCCTCCAATTGGTTCGTGCGTCCGGTCCGTTCCCTCTCGGGCGGAGCCCCCTGCTCCAATCCGGCATCGGCGCCGGCTGAGTGAAAGGGGGCAAGGCGGATCGGCGTCTCGAGATAGTCGCCCTGCTCCGACCCCATCCAGCAAGAGACCCCAAGCCTTGCACCGCCAAGAACGGCCGGAGAAATCGTATCGCGCTCGATCTTGTATTCCACATCCCAGTCGAGCGGATCGCTCACGACCATTGCGAGCAATTCGCCGATCTCATGGTGTCTGCGTCCACCCGGGAAGAATGGGGCTACCGTCTCGAACCGGTCGGGGCCGAGACGCACAGTGAACTTCCCAAGGTCGTCCTCCACGCTCTCTCCCAAAATCATGTCGCGCCCAAGCCGTGTGTTCGACACACCCAAGGCTATACGCGAGTCCGCATCCAGGAGAACCTTTCGCGGCGCATATTCGAGTATTTCGCACAGAATCCCGAAAAACCCGGACAACATGGACGAAACCGCGGCGGCCGAATTCGAATAGAGCGACATCAACCCCGCATAAGGCAACAGCGCGGAACGCGACACCGATCCGATGCGCGCCCGGTCCTCGATGGGAAACCCGCACAGCGCCAGGAAACACTTCGAGGTCGGGTCGAGGCCGTCTGCCCGGTAGCGGATGTGGTGGCGGGAGCGCTCCCATATGCGGTAGAGCAGCGTGATGAGCCGATGGTTGAAAATGTCCAGCAGGTCTTCGAGCGAGGATGGCGCCTCGTCCCTCTCGATGATCCGCTCGGTCAGATAGGGCGGCATCGGCGACGCCGGACCATACAGCCCCATGAAATTAACGCGGATCTCAAACCGGTTCGCACCCGCGTCATACACAACCTGGGACACATCGCTGCGCCCGAAGCTCAAGGAGCGGGTCGCGCGGAACCGGACAGGCTCCCCCGCAGGGTCGTGTCCGGGGCCCATCTGGCTCAAATCCGCATGGATCAACCCGATCAGATGGACCATCTGGAAAAACTGACTTTGCGCCAGATGATGCGACAGGGCCATCGAGGCGGCCCGGTCCACGTCCTCAAGTGTTTCGGGTTGACCCTGAACCGTCATAGATGCGCAGCGCTCCCCTCTTTCGGGGCCCATTTCAGGGTCGCGTTCGCATCCGTCCCGACAAGGGTCAGGCGGTGAAGGCTGTTGATGCTCGCATAGGATTTCAAGAATCGGTCCAGAACCGAACCGAAAAGATACATTTCCGCCTCTCCACCCATGGCGCTTTCCGCCAAGCGCAGAACGAGTTCATAGGCACGCACGGGGCGTCCATTGCGGAATATGTCGACCCCCTTGCGCTGAAAGCTCTGAAAACTCTGCAAGAGCTGATCGCGCTGAAGCGCGGATTGCTTGTCAACCAACGCCCGGAAGTCATAGGCGCCGATCACGGTGCGCAAGGCATCGACATCGATGAGCGAGGCGTAGTTGCGCGACAGATTTGCGATCAAGGTCCAAAGAACGCGGTCGTCCAGCGGCGGCGGCACCTCGCCCTGAATGCGCGTGATGTTCGAAAAGACAAGTTTGGCCGGCGTGCTGGAAGTCGGCTGATTGACCGCGCCGACACCGAAGTTCGACACATGCGGGCCATTTGAACACAAAAGAGAGAGGGAAATGGTCTCGGTGGGTGGAACTCCGGTCTGGTTCATACGCGTCAGGAACGAGATATAGTGTTCCACCCCGCTGCCGAGCACCGACGGACGGATGCTGGTGCGAAAGTACAGCTTGTCATGGCCAGCGGCGTCGTGGCTGAAGGACTCGAACCGGTCATAGGTGACGCGCTTGTTCGACCCCTGGACCCACCCGGTCGCCGCAATCACCTCATGAACGCTGCGCATGTGGGGACCGCCGACCGGACGGACAGGATACTCGGTTCGGTCGTGCTCGACCATCAAGGCCTGCCCCTCGGCCTCAAACAGATTGATTGCCGGGGTTGTGTTGGTCTGGATCTGGTAGGGCATGATCCGGGTCACATCCGCCAGAGCCTGCTTGAAATTGAACACCAGCCGGAAACCGTCGGACTGGATGGAGGCGTATTTCTGCAGCCCGGCCACCCGCACATACATGAACTTTTCCGGGCAGGCGAAATACTCCTGCATGATCCGGAACCCCTCGAAGGCGCCCGGCGGATAGGGAAGCGTCGCCTCGGCGGCTTGAAAGCCAACCGGCTCTATCGTGACATCGGCTTCGATCGGCTCCTGCCCATTCGGAACGATCTGAACCGAGCGCAAGCGCTCCATCAGGGCCAGGAAAAGCTGCCGGGAGGTCGTGCCATCCGCCTGGCCGCCGAGATAGAGCACAAGCGGCCCCGCCTCCAACGCCTGAAGTCCGGCCCCCGCCGACTTGGAAAACCCGATATCGAGCTGCGCGCTTTCCTTCCGGTTCTCGAATTTGAGGTCCTTCACCTCGAAGGGCAGGACCACCAGGTCCATGGTCGTGCGGAACGGCACGGCCTGTCCATCGACGACCGCGGTCTGGACCTGCGTGCCCTTCGGCACCTTGATCGCCAATTCGCTGACGCCGGTCGCATGCTTGAACTTCACCGTCGTGATCGGCGCGATGGGCCTGAGATAATGCGGCCAGATCAATTTGAGCAAGCTCTGCACAACTTCCGGCATTTCCGCATCCAGCCGCTGGCGCAGACGCCCGACCAGAAACGCAAAGCCCTCCATCAACCGCTCGACATCCGGATCCATCGGATCGTCGGCGAGAAACTTCGACAGGCGCGGGTTGGCCCGTGCGAATACGGCCCCCATCTCCTTGAGGTAACTCAGTTCATCCCGATAGTAGGAATTGACCGACATGCCCGAGAGGGCTCCTTCCCATTAGGCGGTGACGCGCATCTGCCCGCTGCTGTCCAATACCGAATCGATCCGGACCCGAACGGAACGCCCCGCATATTCGAGTTGGGCCTCGACACTGAACACGAACTCAAGAGGCCGGTCCGGATCGTCCACGGCGCGAACCCTTGGGTTTTTCAGGCGTGGCTCGAACACACGGATCTGACGTTCTATGTCACGGCACAGCTCCTGCGCCGTGTCTCGATGACTTTGGAAAACGGAGTTGAAATCCGCAAGCCCATAGTCGGGCCGGATCTCACAACAGCCGGCCATCGAATTCAACAAGACGCGCAAATCCTGAAGGACGCTGTCCATCAGGGCGTTTTGCGCCTCGTCGGGGGACCTGAAGTCGCCCAGCGTGATGTCCTCTTCTAGGCGTTGGAAAAGGCTCACCGGCACGACTGGTCCTCCTTGCAAAACAAGGGGCACCATGTGTGGCGCCCCAGTGCATTTGAGTTACGGCCTGATCAGGCTCAGGCCTTGTCCAGCTTGCCCTTCAAGGACAGCGTGAAGTCCGCGCCCATATACTTGAAGTGCGGCTGAACGGCCATGCTGACACTGTACCAGCCGGGTTCGCCTTCCACATCCGAGACCGTGATCGAAGCCTTGCGCAACGGCCGGCGCGAGCGGACATCCGCCGACGGGTTCTCCTGATCCGACACATATTGGCGGATCCAGTTGTTGAGCTCGGTCTGCAGTTCGCCGCGGTCCTTCCAGCTGCCGATATTTTCCCGCTGCAGCACTTTGATGTAGTGGGCCAGACGGTTGATGATCATCATATAGGGGAGCTGCGTGCCGAGCTTGTAATTGAGCTCTGCCTCCTTGCCTTCGGCCGTGTTCCCGAAGAATTTCGGCTTTTGGACGGAGTTCGCCGAAAAGAAGGCCGCGTTGTCGCTGCCCTTGCGCATGGTCAGCGAGATGAAGCCCTGTTCGGCCAGCTCGAATTCCTTCCGGTCGGATACCAGAACTTCGGTTGGGATCTTGGATTGAAGCTGCCCCATCGCCTCGAAGGTGTGGACCGGCAGGTCCTCGACCGCGCCCCCCGATTGTGGGCCGATAATGTTCGGGCACCAACGGTATTTCGCGAAACTGTCACTGAGTTTCGAGGCCAGCGCGAACGACGCGTTGCCCCAAAGGTAGTTGTCGCTGCTGTTGCCCGATTCCTCCTCGTAATTGAAGGCTTTGACCGGAGTGGTCTCCGGCCCGTAGGGCGTGCGCAGCATGAAGCGCGGCATGGCGAGGGCGAAGTAGCGGGAGTCCTCGGATTCGCGGAACGAATTCCATTTGGCGTATTTCGGTCCCTCGAAGATCGATTCCATGTCTTTCAGGTTCGGGATTTCCTCGAAAGAATCGACACCGAACATGGCCGGGGACGCCGCGGCGATGAACGGAGCATGGGACATGGCACCGACACTGGCACAATACTGGGCAAGCTTGATGTCGGGCGAACTCGGGCCGAAGTCATAGTTCATCACCACGGCGCCCACGGGCTGACCACCGAACTGACCGTACTCGGCAGTGTAAATGTGCTTGTAAAGGCCGGATTTGACGACTTCGGGACTGTCCTCGAAATCCTCAAGGAGTTCATCCTTGGAGACATTCATCATCTCCAGCTTGATGTTCTGGCGGAAGTCCGTGCGGTCGACCAGGAACTTGAGACTGCGCCAGGCGGATTCCAGTTTCTTGAAATCCTCGTGGTGGAGAATCTGATCGACTTGCTGGCTCAGCTTGTTGTCGATCTCGGTGATCATCATGTCGATCGCCGCGCTGTTGACCTGTGTTTCGCCGGACGTTGGCTTCAACAGTTCGGAGATGAACGCGGCGACCCCCTTGCGGGCAACGTCGTAGCCGTCGTCGGTCGGAGCGAGCTTGGTTTCCTGAAGGATTTGGTCGAGCAGGGACGCATCCAGTTCTTCGGTCTGGACCCCAGCCTGTTGCTGCGTATCGGTGTTGGACATTTCATTGCTCCCGTCGAAGGGTTGCGGCAAATGGCGGCTGTTCCGGCAGAATGGCAGCGCGCGGGGCGCGGCGCCGCCTGCCGGTCAGTTGGCATCGGTCAGCTGGCATCCCCGGATGGCTTGCCGGTGGCGTTGGTCAACTCGGCCAAGAGCTTGTCTCGGGCCTGTTCGTCGCCAAGCACATTCTGGATCGCCTTTCGGAACGCGGGCACATTGCCCAGCGGGCCTTTGAGGGCCACCAGAGCCTCGCGCAGTTCCAGAAGCTTGTTCAGCTCCGGTGTCTGCTTGACCACGGCTTCCGGTGAGAAATCGGCAAGGCTCTCGAACTTCATCGATACGGTCATCTTCTCGGGCTCTTCGCCCTCTACCTGATCGACCAGCTTGTTGTCGGTGGACATATCCAAGGCGAGGTTCTGACTCTTCATCACCTCATTGAAATTGTCCTTGTTGACGTTGATCAGCTCGCGATCCTCGACCGGGGTATCGTCCGGGCGCAGTGTGTAATCGCCCAGAACCACCATCTTCAACGGCAGTTCGACCTCCTCCTTGGCGTCTCCCGTCGCGGGCTTGTACTTGATATTGACCCGCTCCTTGGGGGCAACCGAAGATTCTTTCGACATAGGCTCTCCTCACATCTCGCCCAGAGGCTGTCCGACATTCCGTAAACGTTACATCCGGTCACTTCGTGCAGACGATAGTGCCTTGTTAAGTGCGCTTCGTGTCAATTGTTTTAACCGGCAGAAATTTACTTTCTCCAACCAGTTCGCAAACAGAACGGAATTACCGCTATTTCTTCCCTGTCAATTCTGCTGCTGCACTCAGATCCAATGTCGAAATGGTTTCCATAACCTTATGCTTCAGAGCTACGGCCTCTGCGTCGGCAACATACTGGCGCGCATTCTTGTGCTGCAGCGCCTGCCAATAGACCCTGCATAGCCCAACCACCAGATCCGGCTCCCAGCGCATCAACTGCCGCTCCTCGGCCATGGCCAGCAAACGCGCGCAAAGGGCGAACAACGGCCCCATGATTTCAAAACGAAGGCACAGTTCCGCCTGCCGCACCTGGGCGCGGTACCAGTCCCGTTCCTGGGCACAGGCCGATGCATGCGCCTTCATCAGACCAAGCCCTTCCAAGAGCTTGCCCGCCTGCATGAGGGCCGCCGCTTCGGACACGGCGCCTTCCAGACCGTCCGGGGCCTGGGTCGCCGCGCCGCCGCCGGCCGATACTGTCTCGGCGATCCACGCGCGGGTGGCTGCGTCCGCGAACGGCGTTCCATCGCTGAAGCTCAAATCCAACAGCCCCGGACACCGCTTCAAGAACGCGGCCAATTCCCCTTCGACCACCAGGCGCGCCGACTCATAATCCTGTCCAAGGGCGGTCATGGCCTCGTGAAGCTGGCGCTGCGCGTCCAGCCAGAACGGCGCGGAGACGAAGGCGGCCTCAGCGCTTTGGACCAGGCCTTGATGATTTGCCGCGCCCTTCAAGGCGGCCAGTTCTTGGACTCTCGTCTTTTGCGGCGGCGGCAGCGCTGTCTTTCCTGCCTGGTTCGGCGGCGTCTGGCGAATGCGGCCCCACAGGGCAAACCGGCTGCATTGATAGGCGCCCGGATCGGCGGGGTTCTCCTGCCGCAAGCCCGTGGCGATCTTGGAGGCGGCGTTGAACAGAGATTGAAGCGCTTCTGAGGACGGTCCGTCAGCGGCAATCGCCGGTGCCGCCATCAGCGCGGCCGACGCCGGAGCAGGGGGCGCGGGAGACGGCGGCGGTGCCGCGGCCCCGGACGCTGCCGGTTCCGGCTGGCTGTCCGACGACGCGGTCTGGGGACCATCGGTCTGGGACTCGGCCGCCTGGGAAGCTGCCTCTTCCACCTTTTCCCGGGCCGCCGCGGCTGCTTCGGCCTCTGCCTTTTTGCGGGCCGCTTCCTCAAGCGCCGATCGAGCCTCCTTCGCGAAAGGCCGGAGGGCCCGGATCAAAGGGCCGAGTGCGGCAGACGCTGTCGTGAATTTCTGCTCAAGCGTCGCGTCAAGGCCGGCGATTTCATCGTGAGCCCATAGCGCCTTGGTCAGATCAGCGGCTTCCGGCGGATGAGCCTCGACCACAACCGCGAGCTTCTCGGCAAACCAGTCAAAAGCCCCAGCCCGTCCGCGTTCGCGTCGCAGCGGGGGGATCATGGTCTCCCAATGAGACGCCGACATGCCCTTGAGGATGCGCGCGCCAACTGCAAGCCCGCCGTACCCTTCCTCCATGTAAAGGCCATAGGCGAGGCGAGTTGCGAGCACGAGATCCTTCGACTGATTTGACAGAACGTCGAGCGTTTTCTCATTCAGCATTTTCCAGTTGACGGCCGATGGACCGTCGACTTCCATCTTGCGGAATTCGCCTTCAAGCTGTTCGAACAGCGCCGTGTCACGGAAGTCATCCGGCGCGGCTCCGTCGGGGAGCGGCGCCTCGCCGATACCACAGCGCGGATCGTCCAGATCAGGAACCGCCGCTTCGTCCGCCATGCCTTGATGCCCCGCATTGCCGATATGCCATTGGATTGAGCCAAGCTTTGCATGGCGTTGCCTTCAAGAAAATTACAAAAAGGTCCATCCTTTCGGATATCGACAAACTTGGGAGATTGACAGCGCCAGACCCGGGCATGTTTCCTTCACCCGATGCCCGCGACAAGGCTTGACACCAACACGGACCGGTGCCGCGCGCCAGTTTTATGGATGAAACGATGACCACCGAGACAACACTGCTGACGATCACCGACAGGTTCGAAGATGGGATTCGCATCATCTGTCCGGTTGGAAAACTGGAAACCTTGTCCGCGAAGGACTTCGAAGCCCATTTGAACGGCGCTTTGGCGGACGGACCCGCCCATTTGCTGGTGGACATGGGCGGCGTCGACTACGTCACCAGCTTCGGCCTGCGCTCCATCCTCATCGTCGCAAAGAAACTGGCGCCCTCAGGCCACAAGCTGGTCTTCTTCGGCGTCAATGCCTCCGTGCTTGAGGTTTTGCGGATATCCGGGTTTCTCAAGATCGTCACCGTTGCCGATAGCGAAGCGGAAGCGCTCGTCCATTCCGGCGCCTCTAAGGCAAACGCGACATGAGTTTTCCAACCGGCAGGTAGGCCGCAGAACGGATCCGGCGGGATGCAGATCAGCAGCGACCAGATCACAGTCGAAAACAAGCTCGACAGCCTTCTGGCCCTTTACGCCTTCATCGACCAGTTCGCGAAACGCTCCGGCGCCAGCGACGATCTGCGCCGGACCATTTCCCTGGTGGTGGAGGAGTTGTTCACCAACACCGTGAGCTACGGCTATCCGCACGGCACGGCGGATCAGATCCGGCTGGAGATCCTGCTGGACACCCGCCATGCCGACGTCACCCTGACGGACCACGGCATCGCATTTGATGCGGGAATCGCGCGGGAAGTGGAGTTCGGAACGGCATCCGCCGAACAACGGGAAATCGGCGGACTCGGGCTTTTTCTCGTTCATCAATTGGCGGATTCGGTCACCAACACCCGCCAAACCGGCACGAATGTGACCCATGTGCGATTGCCGGTGCCCAGCCGGGACACGGGCGCGGAAGCACCCTAAGGCGGACCGGCACACATGCATGCGCAGCCACCTTCTGTTTCCCGCCTTTGGATCCTAAAACCGGAGTTCCACCATGGTGTAGTCGTCCGGGAGGGCCGCTTGGTGTGCAAGCGAGCCGATCCACTCGAACAACGCCGGGGTGACACCGTCCGGCACCGCACATGCGTATCTGGCCAGATCCTCGACCGACAGCACCCCCTGCCCCGGCACATCGATTTCGAATGTTCCATCGCTCAGGACAAGCAAACGGTCCTGTGGCCGGATCTCGGCCTCGCCCTGTTCAAATGTCATATCGGCGATGGCCCCGATCACCATGCCTTCCGGTGTTCCGAGCATCTGAAATCCGCCATCCGCCTTCAGGTGAATGGCGGGCGGATGCCCACCCGAGGCAAACCGGAGCAGGCGCGCCGACCGCTGGTAAACCCCGTACCAGATGGTGAAGAACATGTTGTCCTGACGTTCCATCGGAAAGGCATTGTTCAATTTGAACAAGACCTCTGACGGGTCCTTGAAATCCGTTTGGGGAAGCGCGCTCGCCCGCAGCACGTTGATGATCGAGACCGACAGCAGCGCGGCGCCAACACCATGCCCGCAAACGTCGATCAGATAGACTGCAAAATGGTCCTGGTCCAAGTCATGATAACCGAACGAATCGCCACCGAGTTCCGTTGACGGCACCAGCAGCCAATCCGTCTGCGGATCCTTGATCCGCCGGTCGGGCAAAATCGATTGGACATAGCGCCCGGCATCGTTCAGTTCGGCGGTGAGCCGGTCCTGCATTAGCTGAAGCCGGATATTGCTTTCGGCCAGTTGGTCTTCCACCGCTTCGCCATGTTCTATCGTGGCTTCGTAGAGGAGCTGAAGATCGGCGTGTTCGGCGCGGAGGTTTTCAAGTACCGAACGCAGTGTTTCCAATTCACTGGTCATCGTTTCAGTGTTCACTTTCAGGTCCTAACCGTGATCTTTTATTTGGCTCGGGCCACTACAATCCCGATGGCAATATTGCGCGCGCCCCTCACAGAGTTTCCATTCCGAGACTACTTCAGCAAACGGATTTGCGGATCATATCCTTCGATTTGACCTTGGTTCAAAGAACGCGACGGAACCAGACGGCATTCAGATTTGGGTCACCAGCGACGCCTATTCCCGGCATCCTAAGGATTTGTTAGTTGCGCATCCGGCACAGTTTTGCGCAAGATTACGCAATCTGTTGGAGATTTCCGGAACCGGTCATCGGCCCGGGTCTAATCTGTGAGTACATACCAGCCCAATGACACCATTCTGTTAAATACATGAATTAGCGATGACGCAAGGTTTGCGCCCGATCCTCAAATCACAGCGCATCTCAGGGGGAAGATTATGATTGGCCAATTCCAGGAACACTTTTTTTTTGCCCGGCCGCTAATAGGTTCGACAGGGCGGATTTGAGCCGATGATCGCCAGCCAGACCACCTCCCCCGTTTCCAACTGCATGCTCGAACTCGACGTCGATATCGAAGATTTTTCAAGGGTTTGGGACAACTGCGACCTGATGTCCACCTATGTGTCGAAGATGGTCAGCAGCAACCGCCGGGACTCCCTGCTTTTCGCCAATCTGTATTCGTCCGCGCTGAACGAATTACTGGAAACCATTTTCCGGGTTCACGGTGACAACGGGCCGCTGGTCTGCCGGTTTTTCCGCGAAGGGTCCCACGACCGTATTGAGGTCGACATGCCGAGCAGCGACACCGTTACCCGGTTTTATGAAACGGCGGTCGCCGAGGCGCAGACCGCAAACGCACGGGACGCCTATTTCCGGTGCCTGTTCGAAACCGAAGGGCTCGATCCAAGTCTCGGCATTCTGGAACTGACCCTGAATTACGATGCCCGCCTGTCCCTCCAAACAGATCCCACCAATCAGCGGATCCGCATCCTCGCGGATCTTGAAATCGAGGACGAGACGTCTTGACCAACACGGCGATTCAAAATCGGGGCTTTTCCTGGCAGTTCAATGAAAACAACCAGGAATTTGCCGTGCAAGGCGCCTTGCGCCCGCAACGTGCCGAGGAGCTTTCGACCTGCCTCGATGAGTTGAAAGGGGCCGCTCAGCGCGCCCGCGGGCGGCTTTACCTCAACGTCCGGCGGCTGGTGCGGATGAACAACGTGGCCTTCAAGGCCCTTGCGCAAACTCTGCTGGACACGGTCGCAAAACGTCCCGACCTGAACATTCACGTGACCACATCCAGCGTCGTCGGCTGGGCCACGCAGAAATTTTCCTCGCTGCAGGACCAGGCACCAGCCATTGTCGTCAGCGAGTACGACAGCGATTTCTATCCCGGTCAGAATTTCCTGGAGGAAGGTGGGTTCATCCCGATCCTGCGCACCCAAACCAACCTGACCTGGCACCATGAAAAGACCATGCTGGCCCGGCACGGCCTGAAGCCCAACATGCTGGTTGCCGATATTTGCTGCGGCATCGGTGATTTCGCCGTGCTGATGCAGAAGGAATACGAGCCGGACCGGATCGTCGCGCTCGACCATTCCAAAAGCAGCCTTGCCTATGCACGCGAGGTCGCGGCGGAATTCGGGATCAAGGGGATCGACTATGTCTACGGCGACGCGTCGGACATGCTGCTCGAGGACGATCAATTCGACTTTGTCACCTGCCGGCACGCGTTGCAGGTGTTCGATCGTCCGGAACTGATCCTTCGCGAACTCTTCAGGATCTGCAAACCGGGTGGCCGGGTCTATATCACCAACGAAAAGAACTCCCATTGCCTGGGCGAACCGCGCGCGGACAGCATCCAGAAAACCTATACCGAGCTTGCAAAGCTTTGGGCTCATTTCAACATGGACATCGAACTCGGTCCCAAAAGCCGCCGCTACCTGCTCGACGCCGGGTTCGACGACATTCTCATGGAAAGCTTCATGGTCACGAACCTTGATGGCAATCCGCAGGACTTCGCCGACATCATCCAATCCTGGGAGGATGTCTATGCCGGGCAAATGGCCGTCGAGCGCGGTGACAGTCCTGAGCAGATAGCCGAATTCCGGAAGGGCTTTCAGGATCACATCTTCGCCGCCCTGCATCCGAAAGGATATGCGGGCTGGCCCATTTGGGCGGCCTCGGGACGCAAACCACTATGAGCCAGATGCTGCAAACCGCTTCGTCCTCTGAGACCCGGCAGCCGGAAGAAATCACCCCGCTGTCGCGCCACAGCTTCCGGGCGAAGTTCATGCTCGTCGTCGGAGCGGCGGTGCTGTTCGACATCATGCTGGCCGGCGGCGTGGCGATCTGGAACGTTCAGCGCCTGTCACGTGATGCGACAGAGACCGTCAGCCAGGGTTTGACCGAGGCAACGCAGGAATATCTCAACACCTATATCGATACGACGGCGCTCAGAACGAACCTTCTTCTGGATCAGACCTATTCGGAAGTCGAGGTGCTGGGCAGCTCGCTCCAGTCCCTGATCGATCACCCTGAAACCGAAATCCGCATCGGCGAAGCCGTGGAAAGCGATCCGGATCTTGGCGACCAGAACATCACATTCGATCCGCAGGGCGGCTGGGCTCAGAACCTGTCCGGCCCGTCCGTGGTCAGTATCTGGGGGTACCTTCTGGATGATCAGGGGAACCTGCTTCCAGGTGCCGAGGAGGAGGTGATCGACAGCGCCGCGTTCAACCTGATCGCTCCGGCCCTCATGTCCTCCGGCTCCAACAAGCTCCAAATGTATTATGTCGGCCCCAAAGACACGCCGATCATGCGCACGACCCCCTACACGACCCAGGCGCAGACCTTTGACCGTCTCTACCCCGGCCACAACGAAGCCAATTTCTGGGATTTCTTCTTTCCCGGTGTTTATGAGGGTTGGCAGGCGTGGATCGGCGAACCCGCCTCGCGCCCCGTGGCCCGGGACATTGTTGCGACCGAACCCTATATCGACGCGATCACCGGCGCACTCATCGTCAGCTTCTTCCAGCCGCTTTGGACCGAGGATCGGACCGACGTGGCCGGCATGGCGGCCGTAGATGTGACCCTTGATCAGTTCGGCCAGCTCGTGGAGAACGTTCAGATCGCCGATACTGGGTTCGGTTTCTTGACCAGTTCCGCCGGCAACGTCATCGCCGTCAGCGATGCCGGCGCCCAAACGCTCGGCCTGATCTCGGTCGATGCCGCCGGCCAGGGCGTTACCGGCATCAACCGCTTCTTGAACCAGAGCCGGTATCCCGCCATTTCCAATCTCCTTCTGCCGACCGATGCGAACACCATAATCGACACGATCGAAATCGATGCCGGAGGCGGGCCGCAGAACTACATCGTGGTCTTGAAACGCCTCGATCCGGTCAACCTGTGGAACGGCTCCACAATTGTCGCGGAGAGCCTGACCCTCGGCTTTCTGGTTTCCGAACAGGAAATGTACGAGACGCTCGGCGAGGTGCAGGAAAAGATTTCCGATGCGACACGCAACATCGTGCAGTGGCAGATCGCGGCCCTTTTGATCAGCCTCGTAATCGTTTTCGTCGCTGTCTACGCCATCTCCGGACGGATCACTGCGGGTCTCAGCGCCCTGGCGGGCGCCGCGCGCGCGCTCCAGAACAAGGACTATTCGGTGCGCGTCCAGATCCCGAGCAAGGATGAAGTCGGGGCGGTTGGAACGGCCTTCAACCGGATGGCCGAGGAGATGAGCCTTTACACTAACAATCTGGAAAACTTGGTCGAGGAGCGCACCGCCAAACTCGAGACCGCCAATCGGGAAATCGTCGAACTGAACAAACGCCTCCAGACGGAAAACCTGCGGCTTGGGGCGGAACTCGATGTGGCCAAACGCATTCAGGAGATGGTGCTGCCCAAGGCAACCGAACTCGACAACATTCCAGATGTTGAGATCGCCACCTTCATGGAACCGGCCGATGAGGTCGGCGGTGACTATTACGACGTCCTGCAGAATGGCAGCCGGATCAAGATCGGCATCGGCGATGTCACCGGGCACGGTCTGGAGAGCGGTGTGCTGATGCTGATGGTCCAATCGGTGGCCCGTGCGCTGCAGGAAAAGGGCGGCGACGACCCTGCTGCGTTCCTCGATGTCGTCAATCGCAGCATGTTCAAGAACATCGAACGCACCGATTCCGACAAACACATGACGCTCGCCTTTGTCGACTACGAGGACAACAAGGTCACCGTGTCGGGCCAGCATGAAGAGGTGCTTCTCATCCGCGCCAATGGCGACGTCGAGCGGATCGATACAGTGGATCTAGGTTTCCCCGTCGGCCTGGAGGCCGATATTTCACCCTTCCTGGGAACCATGACGCTGGACTTCAACCAGGATGATGTGCTGCTGTTGCACACGGATGGGATCACAGAAGCTGAAAATGCCGACGGGGAATTCTTCGGGTTTGATCGAATGTCGGACTGCGCAAGGGCCAACAGCCACAAGAGCGCCAAGGAAATTGCAGCTGCGATCATCCGGGATGTGAAGGATCACATCGGATCGCATAAACTTTATGATGATATTACTCTTGTTGTTCTAAAGCACAGGTAAACCATGGCGGACACTCTGGGGCTTACCCAACTTGAAAACAGCGAACACGCCCGCCAATACCGCGTTCTTCTTGTGGCGGACAAGCTGGACATCGGCTGGCATCATTGCGGAACCACTTCCGATTTCTTGGGCGAATATTTTGCCCGGGCCGCCGGCCCCTCAATCGACATGGTCGATGCCCGCCATAGCATCGGCTATATCTTGAACGAGATTCTGGAAAACGCCGTGAAGTTCAGGGAGACCGGTGACATCGAAGTCACCTGCTCTTTGGAAGACCATCGGTTCGAGGCGCGAATCCAAAATGTGATCGGTGCAGAAGCGGCACAAAAGTTCAGGACCTATCTGGATGGCATTCTCGGGCGGGATCCGGGCGAGCTTCTGCTGGAGCGGATCGAAGCAAATGCCCTGGACCCGGAATCCGGTGGATCGGGCCTTGGACTTTTAACGCTCATGAACGACTACGACGCACGTCTAGGCTGGCGTTTTGATGCCGAACATGCAAATGGAAGGGTTCAACTGACCACGGTCGCGGCTTTTGCGCTTTCGTGAGTTTCGCAAGTTTCTCAAGGAACGGAACAATTATGGAAATCAGCACCAACGACTATCGTGTCTGGGTGGAGGGAGCCAAAATTCATTATGAGGGCACCATGCGGTTGTCCGGTACGGAAGCATATGCTCCGATCCTGTCCCTGATGAACGACGTTTTGAATTCGAACCCGGAAGCGATCTGCCTGGATCTGACCGGGCTTGAGTTCCTGAACAGCTCCGGGATCAACTTGCTAGCGAAATTCACCATCGAAGTCCGCAAGAAGCCGAGTATAGCGATTGAGGTTCTGGGCTCGAAGTCGATCCCCTGGCAGTCGAAATCCCTGAAGAACCTGCAGCGCC
Source organism: Roseibium aquae (assembly GCF_008711285.1). Classification (GTDB taxonomy): domain Bacteria; phylum Pseudomonadota; class Alphaproteobacteria; order Rhizobiales; family Stappiaceae; genus Roseibium; species Roseibium aquae. Next base: position 857 of record NZ_VXDC01000004.1, on the reverse strand, counting down.
TCCACCCGTCGCTTCAACTTCAAATCATCTGACCTATCAGGTGCGATTCTGGGGTCAAGGTTGCCGATGCGGCACAGTCTTGTCGACCGGGACAGCGCGTCATGGCATTCTGCTGAGGTGTCAACCACGGTGCAGACCTCGAGGCCCATGCGAATTTTGTGCATCCTCGCCCTGGCGGCGTCCGTCACTGCATGCGCCGGCGGATCGTCCAGTCCCCGGCTCGACAGCCGCTTCATCGGCAAACCATCTGCTGATTTCTTCCTGAAATATGGTCCACCCGATCAGGTGATCGGGTTTGAGGCTGTTCCGCCCGGTACGGATCCGCTCACAGTCACCCAATCCGACCCGAAAGAGCTGGTGTATTACTGGTCATCAGTCAATCGGAAGACCCTCACGGCAGACAAATCCGCCGCGCCGCGCCAGGATTGCAGTCTCGCCATTCTGACCCGCGCCAATGGCCGGATCCTTCGCATTGAAGTTCAAGCTGACGACGCCAATCTGGCGGCCGCGCGCACCTATTGCGAAAGCATCGTCGACTAGCGCATCGGACACTTTGATTGAACCCCCAAAGATGCGCGGCCACTCAAGAAGTGAGCAGTTCTGGGCGTGAAATCGGTTCCGATGAAACGCCCGCTGATCCAGATCAGCGGACCAGAGGCTGAAAATGGCTTTCGCCTGGAAGCCAGGCAACCCCCGGACACTCAACTTCTTGGGAGCGTTCTTGAGCGCCGGTAGTGTCAAATATCTTTCGCACTTTCGTTTTCAGGCGACGGCTCCGTGTGCTTGGTTCTGCTCTTGGTAGAGCGGCGCCATGTTGATGTATTTTTGCGCTGACCATTTACCGGCCGCGATGTGCC
>NZ_VXDC01000003.1 GCF_008711285.1 Roseibium aquae | reverse complement strand
CGGCCAGCTCCGCAAAGCCGGTCCGCCTCCGCGTCCAGCATCGCGTTCAACGCCTCCTCGACAGTGCCACGCACCATCTCTCCCAGATGGTCCTTGATCCGGGCTTCATCGATCCGGATCACGTTGCTCATCTCTTTGCCGTCGTCGTCATCAGTCATGCCATGCTCCCTTCAATCAGAATAAAGGGAACCGTACCAACCTGAAAATGTGCGAAAAATTTTGTACGTTATCGACCCAAGTGCTGCCGTTTCGTGCCTTCAAACCTTCTTACGCACGCTTTGAAAACTATTATTCTTCGGACCCGAACTGGCCGTTCTACCAAACTTATATCGACCTGAGGCTGAGCCTGCTGCGCTCGGCATAGTCCCCTTTCTCAATGGCCGCGTGTCATGTTGAGAACAGAAGAGCCAGAGCTTCGAATTCTTGCAGGACGCGACAACAATTAGCGCGTCCCGGGGACTTCGGTATGCCGGACCAGATCAGCGGGAATCTATACAACAACTACAGGATGGTTACATGTGTGTGCATCGATCCGCTTTTGGATGGAGCGCGTCTCCGACGTGTTGCCCGTGGATTTAGGAGAGGTCGTCAAGGGCGACCCCATATTCCCTCTTGAGTTGTTCAACTCTGTCGGCGTTGTCAGCCATCCAATCGTTAAAGTCCGCGATCAGTTCGGGTTTTACGGCTGAACTGAGATGGTAATAATCCCGCGTGTGTGGGAGATTCGGATCGAAGACAAGAGCGTTCAATTCGCTCATTTCCGCAAGCTGGTGCTGGATAACGGCGACATTGGCATAGGCGGCATCGACCCGACCAAGGATCGCCTGTTTGATCAATCCGTCCAGCCCATTGACCTCGCTCAGTTCGACGGTGCCGGAGTTGATCAAATCAAGCCATGAAAAGGGCGTGAAACCGAGAACGGTGCCGAGCACTTGGACCGAGCCGACGCCGTTTCCGCTATTTTGGGGAAGCACCGAAACGCCGTCGATGTATTCAACGACCTGATCCGAATAAACTACGTTCTTGCCTTCTTTGAGGTCGGAAGACCACAAGGCGTTGTCCGGGTACTTGAGGTCTATAGTCCCTTCAACCAGAGCATTCATCAGCCGTTTGACGGGATAGGCCTTAAAAGTGAGGGTATGACCACGGTCGCTTGCCCAAGCATCCAGAATTGTGCGGCCAAAACCGGTATATTCACCATTCTGGTAGCTGTAGTGCGGGTAGTAGGTTAACTCTTCAACGCCGACAACAATCTCTTCGGCGTGTGCCTGAGACGGCAGGAGTCCGCTGAAAGTGGACAGTGAAACGGTCAATATCGACACATACTTTGGGATTTTCGGAAGTAGGTTTTGCATCGAGAATCTCTTCGGTTATTTGCCCTTGATCGATAATAAATCTCAAGGTTTTGTTTCTTCTCGATGACGCAGGGGTATCGTAATAATGGTGTTGTCGAACTTCCTTTATGAACCTTAAAGCCAGCCGCCACCGTTCCCCCCGGCCGGGGGCATGACCAGCGACCTCACGCCCGGCCAGTCCGCGCCGGGGTGATGCGCTGCGATCCGCAGCAGCTCGTCGAGGAAAGTGAAGCTGCCCTCATCCATGACCAGATGATGAGAGAGCAGCCCGATGGGCTCGGAGGAATTGGTGCGGCGGCGGCACAGTTGCAGGTCAAGCCGCCGGCTGGCTTCGGCCCAGCCGATGAAGCCGCGTCCCTTGCGCCAATCCACCATGTCGACATGGGTCTGGATCTGGGCCGGATGGGGCGCATGCATCCAGGTGAAGGTTGACAGACCTGAAAGGCCGGCGGTCTCCAGCCGCCGGGAAAGGGCCGGCGCGATGCGGTTCCAGGGCGGCACAAGAACGGGCACGAAGCGGCCGCCGAACAGCGTGTCGAGGCGGCGCCTGCCCTCCGACAGTTCCGCCAGGGCCTCGGCGACGTCCCGGCGGGATCCGAGTTCGGCCGATTTCTCGCCAAGATCCGCGCGCTGAAAATTGGCATGCTGCCAGCCATGCTGCAGCACCACGGCATGTGGTTCCCGCGCGAGGCGTGCGGCCAGGGCGGGTTCGGCGTCCTTGGGAATGACCGCCAGGGCCACCTCCACGCCATGGGTGTTGGCAATGGTCAGAAGCCGGTCCAGTTCCGTCGACGGTCGGGTCGCGTCGTCGTCGCGCCACCAGAACCGGGCCTTTCGGCGGCGCTCGGCGAACCAGTCGAGATGCCGCGTGAGGTCCGAGCGGAAACGCGCCAGATCCGGTGTCATGCCCGGCTGGCCCCGATCCGCTCCCGAAGATCTTCCAGCAGGATCTGCGCGCTGTTTTCGGCGCCTCCGAGGCGAACGGGATGCTGGCGGCGGGGCAGGGCGAGGGCGTCGTCGATCGCGGCGGCCAGCCGTTCCGGGGTCAAGGTTTTCTCGGATGCCACGACGGCCCGGCCATGGGCGGCGAGCGCATCCGCGCGCTGGGCCTGTTCGGTCTCCCGGGCCTGGGCGAAAGGAACCAGCACACACGGGACCCCGGCGATCAGAATATCGAGCACCGTGTTGTAACCGGCCTGGCTGACGGACAGGCGCGCCCGTTTCAACAGGCCCGGAAAGTCGGGCCGGGCGCGTTCCACGATCACGCCACCGCCGGCGCGGGTCCGGTACGCCCTAAAGGCCTCCTCGGAGACATCATGGCCGACCAGCACGCGCCATGTCGCGTCCCCGGCCCGGCGCGACAGCGGGCGGGCGTCCAGCGCGGCGTTCAACAGGCCGTCGGCGACGGCTCCGCCACCGCAGGAGATGATGACTTCGTCGTCCCCATCCGTGCCGGGTGGAACCGCCCGGGCGGCCCCGCCGACATAGCCCGTGTACCGGACCAGGGGCGCGACACGGTCGGCGAAGGGAAAGCTGTCGGCCAATTGCACGAAATCCGGATCGGAATGGACCAGGATCCGGTCGTAGTGGGCGAGTGCTTGATCGGCCATCCATTCCTCTTTCCACAGCTCCTGCTTGCGCACGAGAATATCGCGGATCGAGGTGGCGATCAGAGGGCGGCGCGGCGCGGCGCGGGCGGCTGCCAGCAGCGGTGCCAGTTCGAACTCGAACTGGCGGCGGCCGAAAGGATAGGTTTCCGTCAGAAGAAGGTCGAACGGACGGGACTGGAAGGCGGCAAGGGTCTTGTCCCGCCGCCGGACCTTCCAGGCCTCGTCGATCTCGCGGCCGTCCGGGGTAACGAGCCGGTCGAACACGGCGTCCGGGCTTTTGACCGGGGGCAGGTCCAGGATCTCCAGCGCGGCCCGGTCGAGGGTCGGGGGCAAGGTGTTGCCGGTCGCCAAGGTGACCGCGATCCCCTTTTCGGCCAGGGCCTTGCCGATGGCAACGGCCCGCACCGCGTGGCCGGTCCCCAACAGATGCTGCACGTGAATGAAGGCGTGGTGCGTCATCGTTAACTCTCGTTGGTCTCAACCGCCCCGGTGGCGGGTGAAGTTGGCCACAGCCTGTTCCAGAAAGGCATCGAGGCGCTCCGATCCGGCCGCCAGGGTGTGGCGGGCCGCAATGTGATCGCGCGCGGCAAGGCCCATGTCGTCGGCGCGCTGCGGATCGCTGAGCACCTTGCGCAGATTGACGGCCAGCGCTTCGGCGTCGCCCTCCGGCGCCAGCAGCCCGGTGACCCCGTGCCGGACGATGCTCGGGACCCCGAACGCATCCCCCGCCACAACGCCAAGGCCGGCGGCCTGGGCTTCAAGGAAAACCAGACCGAAAGCCTCGCGGATCGCCGGCCAGACGAACAGGTCGTGCCGGGCATATTCCGCGGGCAGGTCGGACGGCGGCAGGGTGCCCAGAAACCGTGTGCGCTGGGGCGGAAACAATGGCCGGACATCCGGGGCGGCCATGCCGTCGCCGATGATCGTCAAATGCCACGGCAGGTCGCTCACGCGCTCAAGTGCCTCCGCCAGGACCCGGTAGGATCTTTCCTTGTCCCCGGGCCGCATCATCCCGACGGCCAAAAGGTCCAATGGTGCGTTGGCAAGCGGTTTTGCGAGGTTGGAGGCCACCTCGAAGGCCTGGGTATCGATAAAGGGCAACAGGACGGTCAGCTGGCCCGACGCCAGCACTGGCCGAAGGCATTGCGCATCGGCCTCGTGCAGCGCGGCCACCATATCGGCCCGGTGCAGCGCCCTGTCCGCGTCGGCGAAACCAAGACGAAACGCGCCTTCCTGGTGTTTGGGCGCGCGGCTCGCCTCCAGGATCGCATAGGGAAGGTTGAACCTGTCCGCCAGGACGGGGCCGATCCAGTCAGGCGCCTTGTGATAGACGTGGTAGGTCAGGAAAATATCGGGACGGTATCCCTCTTCCTCCCATGTGTCGCCGATGCGGTGCGCTTCCTCAAGAGCGGCCTCCTTCAGGTGTCGCTGAGCCTCACCGCCGCTTTTCGACCAGGCCCGGAAGGTGGACGCGACCCGTACCTCGTGCCCGGCCAGTCGGGCGGCCCGCACGAACAGCCGGCCCATCGTCCGGTCGCCGGAGGGCTCGGGATGGTCCAGCGGTTTCATCGGCGCTGTGAAGGCGATTTTCATGCGGGCTCGGCGCGGGTCCTGATGGTCATGCCCCCACTTGTCGGAATTTTTCCGCAAGCAGGTCAAGCCCCGGCGCGCTGGCGAAGTGGCTTCGAACATGGCTGGCCGCCGCTTTGCCCAGCCGGTCCCGCTCGCCTGGCGCGCGGATCAGGTCGGCCAGCGCGCCGGCCAGTGCTTGGGGGTCGCCAGGCGCGACCAGGCGTCCGGTCCGGCCATCCTCGATCAGTTCCGGGATCGCGGAGACCCGGGTCGACAGGCAGCAAAGCCCCATGGACTGCGCTTCCATCAGAACATTGGGCAAACCGTCCCGGTCGCCCGACTTGGCGAGCTTGGAGGGCAGGACGAACAGGTCGGCGGTCCGGCAGGCCTTGATGACTTCCTCGCGCGGCTGCGCGCCGCGCCAGACGATCCGCCCCGACAGGTTCAGGCCATCCGCCATCGCCTTCAGCTTGTCCGACAGGTCCCCGCCGCCAACATGGGTAAAGCGCCAGTTGAGATCGCCGGGAAGGAGGGCAAGCGCGGTCAGCAGATCGTCATAGCCCTTCTTTTCCACTGCCCGCCCCACGGAGACCAGCTCCACCGGCTCGCTTGCCCCATCGCGCATCGAGGGCGGTCCCGATGGCTCGGGAAAGCCGCAAAAATCGAGGCCGTGATAGACCAGCTCGATCTTTTCGGGTGTTTTGCAAAGGCCCTTGAGGTGCCCGGTGTTGACCTTCGTGCAGGTGACGCCCCAGGCCGCATCGTCCAGCTTTGTCCGCAGGTCCCAATCCGGGCTCGTCCAGATGTCCTTGGCGTGTGCGGAAAAGGACCATCCGAGGCCGGACAGATGGGCGGCATAGCGCGCCGCAGAGCAAGGGGTGTGCAGGTAGTGCGTGTGGATCCAGCGCACGTCCTGCGGCAATTCATGGGCAAAGACGCAGCCCTGGGCCCAGCGGCGTTTGCGGTCATTGCCCGGGGCCCGGGCGAGGTCGGCCTTCAGCAGGGACCGTGCGGCCGCGAAGGTCGGCTGTTTTTCCGCCCAGCGTTTGGCCCGCGCCACCCGCGCCGGATCGTCCTTCACATATTCGGGCAAATACATCACTTCCGCGCGAATCTGCCGGTGCAGATCATGGATGAACGGATCATAGGGCTTGCGCAGCGCAACAATCAGGATCTCGATGCCCCGCTGTTCCAGGCCCAGGATCTCCTGAGCGATGAAGGTTTCGGACAAGCGTGGATAGCCTTTGACCACAACGGCGATGCGGGACATGAAATTCGATCTCGAACGTGTGTCTGATGAGGGGTTACTGCGGAAACGGAATCAGCCGCCGCGTTTTCCGGGCCCGCCGGTTCTCGTCGAGGATCTGGCCGACCCTGTCCCCGATGATGTCCAGCCCGTCGAGCAGATTGTCGACCCCGGCGGCCGACGGACGCGGCGCGCGGGGCAAGTCTGCCAGGGCCACGGTCATCAGATCGGTATTGGGGTAGTGGTCGATCGGCAGCACCCGCAAAAGCCCCGAGTTTTCGGCCCGGGCCGCCCGGATGGCCTGCTCGCGCCGTGGAACGATCCGGGGCACCAGGAGGGTCGGCTTGTCGAAGGACAGGATTTCACAGAAGGTGTTGTACCCGCCCATCCCCACGATCGCGGTCGCGGCCGCCAGATACGGCTCGATCTGGGGTGTGAAGCGGATTACTTCCACATCACGCAGGTTCTCCGCGCGCTCGGTGAATTCGGTCACCGAGGCGGCGGGCATGAATGGTCCAAGCACGATCAAGGCGGGGAAAAGCGGCCTCGCATAGGCTTCATAGGCGCGCATGACCCAGTCGACCATCTCGACGCCGTCGCCGCCGCCGCCCGGTGTCACCAGGATGAAGGGTTCATCGCCAAAGGGTTCGGGAAGCGGCTGGCCTTCCGCATGGGCGGGCAGGGCGCGGCGCAGATAGCCGGTATATTGCAGCTTTTGCGTGACGGTTTTGGGCAGCGCGATGCCTTCCACCGGGTTGCAGATGCCCTCCGGTCCATAGATCCAGATCTCGTCGTAAAGCCGCTCAAGCGCCGGCATCACGTTCTTCCGGTCCCATTCGTCCCGCAGGATGGCCGGATCGTCCATAACGTCTCTCAAGCCCAGCACCAGGCGGGTGTCGGTTCCCTTCAGGGCTTCCAGGGTCGACACCACCTCGCCGCGCAGACCCAGCGGCTCCTTGTCCACAATAAAGATATCGGGCTCGAACACCTCCGCCGTATGCTCGATGATGGACGAGCGGATCTCCAGCGTGTGATCGATGTTCAAATGCAGGGATTGCGGCGTGTATTCGCCGTTTCGCAGCTTTATGACGCCCGGGATGCGAACGAAATCGACGCGGGATCTGAACTCGAAACTGCCGATGATGGGTGATCCCGAAAGGATCATGACGGACAGGTCGTCAAACGCGCCGACCAGGGCATGGGCAATAGCCCGGCACCTGCGCAGATGGCCAAGGCCGAAAGAATCGTGGCTGTAGATGAGGATTTTCGGCGATTTGGAACGCATGTATGCCTGTCTGCCCCCGACGGTCCGCCGGACTTATGTCCTGTCGCGGCCCCATTTGTCACGCGCTTATTTGGCCCCGCGCCACAGTTTCAAATTGAATCCACCCCGTCAATCCACGTTCCCACGAAGAATTGAGGCGTAATCCGAGCTAGCGGATTTGGATTGAGGCGCTAATATGGCGCGCCGACGAGACGGTGCGCGGCCGCACCCTGCCGACCCGGATGCCTTTATGGAAAAAAGCCTTTTCAGTTTCATTTGGCGGTTCAGCAAACGTCAGCAGATCTTCATTTTATGTGTCACCGTTCTCACCTATCCGGTGACCTACATTCTGCTCGAGTTGCCGAAGCTTATCGTCAATGACGCGGTCCAGGGCAGCGGCTTTCCGCGCGCCGTATTTGGCTTCGAATTCGATCAGGTCTCCTATCTCGTCCTTCTGTGTTTTACGTTTCTGGGTCTGGTGGTCGTCTCCAACGGCCTGAAGTTGTTCCTCAACGTCTACAAGGGACGATTGGGCGAGCGGATGCTGCGCCGCCTGCGGTTCGAACTCTTCCAGCGTGTCCTGCGGTTCCGGTTGCCGCATTTCCGGAAAGTGAGTTCCGGCGAAATCATTCCGATGATCACCTCCGAGGTGGAGGATGTCGGGGGCTTCATCGGCGAGGCGTTCGCGCTGCCGGCCTATCAGGGCGGCATGCTGGTGGTCCAGCTTGGCTTCATCTTCATGCAGGACCCGCTGCTGGGCCTGGCGGCGATCAGCTCGTATCCGATCCAGGCCTATATCATTCCGAAGTTGCAGCGGAAGGTTGTGCTTCTGTCCCGCCGGCGGGTCAAGAATGTCCGGGTCATTGCCGACAAGGTTGGGGAAAGCATCACCGGCGTGCCCGAAATTCATGCCAATGACGCGTCGGCCTGGCATTCGGCGGATTTGTCCGACCGCTTGTATGAAAACTTCAAGATCCGCTACGAGATATACAATCGGAAGTACTTCATCAAGTTCCTGAACAACTTCATGAACCAGCTGACGCCGTTCTTCTTCTATCTGATCGGCGGATATCTGGTGATTGAGGGAGACCTTAGCATCGGGGCATTGCTGGCGGTGATCGCGGCCTACAAGGACCTCGCCGGTCCCTGGAAGGAATTGCTCGCCTACTACCAGATGACGGCCGATGTTTCGGTGAAGTATCAAACGGTTGTGGAAAACTTCGACCCGGTCGACATCTATCCGGCCGAGCGCCTGACGTCGGACGAGACGGTTGCCCTCAAGGGCGACCTGGTTCTGTCCAATGTCAGTTTCTCCGGCGGAGCGGCCGGCCAGGAGGTCTTCGACGTGTCGCTGAAGGTGCCTCAAGGCCAGATGGTGGCGGTGGTCGGGCCGGACGGATCGGGCCGGGCCGAGGTGCTGCAACTGGCCGCCGGACTGGTCAGCCCATCCTCCGGCCGGGTGGAAATCGGGGGGCAGGACCTCGACAAGCTGTCGGAGGCCACACTTGGGCGTGAAATCGCCTATGTGGGTGGCGCGGTGCATGTGTGGACCGGAACGATCCGCGACAACATGTATTACGGGCTTCGTCACCGGCCGCTGGTCGGGCCTGAGCGCACGGCGGAGGAACAACGGGCTCACGAACGGTGGTTGACCGAGGCGCGCCTGACCGTGAACCCCACCTATGACCGGGCCGCTGTTTGGGACGATTATGCGGCGGCCGGTGTCAAGGACCTTGCCGAGCTCGATCGCCGGGCGCTGGAACTCCTGTCGGCCGTCGGCCTTGACGCCGATGTCTACCGGCTCGGCCTGCAGTCCCGGTTCGATCCCACCCTCGACGACAAGTTCGCCGAGCGCATTCTGGCCGTCAGGGCCACGCTTGAGCGCCGGATCGCCGAGGATCCAACGCTGCGCGGGCTGGTGGAGCTTTGGAACATCTCACAATTCAATGCCAGCGCGACGCTGGCGGAGAACCTTTTCTTCGCCGTGCCCAAAGATCCCGACATCACAATGGATCAGGTTCCCGACCTGCCGGAAGTGAAAGCCTTCCTGAAAGAGACGGGGATCGACGGCCGGCTCGAGGAGATCGGGCTCAAGATTGCCGAGACGATGATCGAACTGTTCGCGAACGTGTCGGGCGACAGCGGGCTGCTGGGAACCTATTCGTTCATTACCCAGGACGATCTGCCGGAATTCGACCGCATCGTGCGCAACGCCCGGTCAGTGGTCCAGAAAAGCCGGATGCAAGACGCCGATAGGGCGCGGCTGGCAGGCCTTGCATTCAAACTGGTTCCCGCCCGGCATCGTCTCGGCGTCATGACGGATGAGCTCAAGGCCGAGATCTGCCAGGCGCGCAAGCAGTTCCTGGAAAAGGTGGTCGCGCCGGGCGAGACCTTCGTGGCGATCGATCCGGGTGTGTATCTGCCGCCGCTGACCATCGAGGACAATCTCCTGTTCGGGCGCGCCCGGGTCGACCGGCGCGATGCCCGTCAGCGGATCGATCAGGTCATCCGCTCGATCGTGGAGGAAACAGGGCTGCGCGAGCCGATCATGTTCGCCGGGTTCAATTACCATGTCGGGGTGTCAGGATCGCGCTTGTCGGCAAGCCAGCGGCGGCGTCTTGCGCTGGTGCGCGGGCTTTTGAAAAACGCGCCAGTCACGATCCTCGATGACATCGCAACCGGTCTCAACGACGAGGATCAGCAACTGCGCCAGACCCTGCGGGCCTTGCTCGAAGGCCGGACGCTGCTGTTCGGGTCCCCGTATACCGGGTTGGCGGAAGAGTTTCATGCCCATGTTCTTCTCGACCAGGGGCGGCTTGCCTCAAAACAGGCCGACCCGACTTGAGGCTTTGGTTTTAAAGTGCTTTTGTGCTTCGTGATTTGGCATTTGACATGGCAGTAGACAAAGGAATGGGGCGGGAGGTGGATATGTCTTTGGAGACCGAGGTCGAAGCTCTCAGACGCGTTCCCTTGTTTCGCGGGATTGACGAGACCAAACTGCGCCTGCTGGCCTTTATCAGCGACCGGACGCGGTATCAGAAAGGGGAACGGCTGTGCAGCCAGGGTGAGGAAGGCGATAGTGCGTTCATCATCCTGCTTGGCACGGCCGATGTTCGCGTCGATACGCCGGAAGGAGAGAGGACGGTGGCGCAAGTGGGGGAGAACTCCATTGTCGGTGAAATCGCCATCTTGTGCGACGTGCCGCGGACGGCGACCCTGGTGGCGGCCACAGACATGGATGTCCTGATCGTGTCAAAGGACGATTTCTTGAAGCTCTTGAAAGAGTTTCCCGATATTTCTCTTGAGGTCATGCGCACCTTGGCCCTTCGTCTGGAGCGCACGACCCGCGATCTTGCGGAAGCCCAGCGCAGGGCCGGGGACTAGGCGGCACTGCAATCACAGCCGGCCCACGAGCGGGAGGAGCAAGGACTTTGAGACAAGGAGCGGCCAGTGTCGAATGAGTTTTGGCTCCGGATTTGGGGCGCGCGCGGCTCGACGCCGACGCCGGGTGCTTCGACCTTGCGCTATGGCGGGGAAACGACCTGCTTCGAAATCCGTGTCGGCGGCCGGATGATCCTGGTGGATTGCGGGTCGGGGGCCCGCAATCTCGGTTTGGACCTGTGTGCCAAGGACGGCCCCAGGTCCTTCGACGTGCTGTTCACGCACACCCATCTCGATCACATCTGCGGGCTGCCCTTCTTCAAGCCGGCCTTCTTTCCCGGCTTTGATGTCCGCGCCTGGGCGGGGCATTTCCAGGACAACAGCACGGATCTGATGGACATCGTCAGCCGCATCATGTCGCCGCCGATTTTTCCGCTGGCCGCGAAGTCTCTGAAGAGCCTGTCCTTTCACACATTCGAAGCCGGACGGCCGCTGCCGCTCGGTATCGACGGCCTGACCGTTCGGACCATGCGGCTCAATCACCCCGGCGGGGCCTGCGGCTACCGCTTCGAGTTTGGGGGGAAGTCGATCTGCATCATCACCGATCACGAGCACGGCAATCCGGTGGTCGACGATGCCTTGCCGGATTTCGTGCGGCAGGCCGACATTATGATCTACGACGCCATGTACACGGACGGGGAGTATGAACGCTATCGCGGATGGGGGCACTCGACCTGGCAAAAGGCCGTCGAACTTGCCGGGAAAGCGGCGGTGAAGGTTCCGGTTCTTTTCCATCATGACCCGTGCCGCTCGGATGACGAACTGGATGAAATCGGTCTGGCTGCCCGGGGCGTCTATCCGACCACCCTTGTGGCGAGCGAAGGGATGCTGCTGCGCCCCTGATCGGGCTCACGTTAGGTAACATTCCCGCGGCCTTGTCTTGCGGTCGTGGCAAAGACGGCTCACCTTGCCTTGTAAAGGGCGTCCGGATTTTGCGCATAAGCGCCCCCACGAGGGTCTTCTGAATGTCGAAGTGGCGCGAAACACTGGGCTATCTCCTGCGGGGCGGTCCCCCGGCAACCGGCATCCCGGCACGGGTGCGCGCCGAGATCCGCGCCCGTGAGAACGCGTCGGAGCGGCTGATATCCTGGGTGCAACTGGGGATCGTTCTGTTTTTCGCCACGCTCTACATGATCGCCCCCCGGGCCGAAGGGTCCTCGGGGTTCAATTTCGTGCCTCTCGCGCTTGCCATCTACTTCGCATTCACTGTGATCCGCCTCGCATTGTCCTACCGGGTGGAATTGCCGGAGTGGTACCTGCTCCTGTCGATCGGCGTCGACATGGCGCTTCTGGTTGGCCTGATTTTCTCCTTTCACATCCAGTACGACCAGCATCCCGCGTTCTATTTGAAGACGCCGACCCTGATGTATGTGTTCATCTTCATCGGCTTGCGGGCGCTGCGCTTCGATCCGCGGTTCGTTTTGACCACGGGGCTTGTCGCGGTCTTCGGCTGGCTCGGATTGGTGGCCTATGCGGCCCTGGCCGAAATGGACGGCATGCGGGTCACCCGCAACTACGTCGAATACCTCACCACCAACAGCATCCTGATCGGCGCGGAGCTGGACAAGACCATGGTGATTCTCACCGTGACGATCATCTTGTCCGCAGCCCTTTACCGTGGCCGGTCCATGCTGTTCGAGGCTGTGCGGGACCACGCGGCCGCGGCCGATCTCAAGCGCTTCTTCGCCCCCGAGGTTGCGGCCTCCATCACGGATGGGGAGCGGGCGCTCATGGCTGGGGAGGGCAGCGTGCGGGACGCCGCCGTGCTCTATATCGACATTCGCGGGTTTACAAGCACAGCCGAGCAGTTGCGGCCGGCCGAGGTCATGGCGGTCTTGACCGCTTATCAGGACCTTGCCATCCCGGTTATCGAGGCAACCGGCGGACGGGTGGACAAGTTCCTCGGCGATGGCATTCTCGCCACCTTCGGCGCTGTCCAGCCCTCCGGGACCTATGCGGCGGATGCGCTCACAGCGGCCACGGCGGTCATCGAGGTGCTGGCCGGCAAGGCGGGGCAGTTCCAGGAACTGGGATGGCCCGGCCCCTTCCGGGTGGGCACGGCGGTCGCCGCCGGCCCGGTCACGGTCGGCGTTGTCGGCGGCCGGGACCGGCTCGAGTTCACCGTGATCGGCGATGCGGTCAACCGGGCGGCCAAGCTCGAGGACGCCAACAAGGCCGAACAATCGGCCGCGTTGACCGATGCGGCCACCTATCGGCTGGCGAGGGCTCAGGGGTATGCCGGCGAGCCGGGGGAACTGCGCCCCGCGCGCAGGGTTGCCGGCTTGCGCGAGCCCCTCGATCTTTGCGTTCTGGCAAAGTAGGGCGAACCGTTTTCAGTCAGCCGGCGCCTGTGTCTGGACGCCCTTCGTTCGAGCTTTCGGCTTGACCGGGGCAAGGGTTTTTGCAATCGTCACCGCAGTTTTTGACGTTTTCGTCAAACAAATAGGAAAAAGTCATAAAAAATAGTGGCTTGAATTCCTTTTTTGTGTGGAGAGACCAATGCAATTTACAAATGACATGGCCGCTGTCGTCACCGGTGGGGCGTCCGGGCTCGGGGCGGCGACCGCGCGGATGCTGGCGGGCGAAGGCGTCAAGGTGACACTTTTCGACCGCGATGCGGCGCAAGGCGCACAGGTTGCCGGAGAGATCGGCGGACTGTTCGTGGAAGTGGATGTCACCGATCAGGCGAGCGTTGAGGCGGGTTTTGCAAAGGCCCGGGCCGCCCATGGCGTGGAGCGGATCCTGGTGAACTGCGCGGGCATCGCGCCGGTCGCCAAAACCACCTCCCGTGGCGAGCCGCACCCGATGGACATGTTCGAGAAGGTGATTGCGGTGAATCTGACCGGATCGTTCCGCTGCATCGCGCTGTCCGCGACCGCCATGACAGGGCTGGATCCCGTGACCGCAGACGGCGGGCGCGGTGTCATTGTATCGACCGCGTCCGTGGCCGCTTTCGATGGTCAGATCGGCCAGGTAGCCTATGCGGCTTCGAAGGGCGGGATCGCTGGAATGACGCTGCCGGTCGCCCGCGATCTGTCCAGGTCGGGCATTCGGGTGATGACCATCGCGCCGGGAATTTTTGAAACGCCGATGCTTCTGGGGCTGTCCCAGGAGGTGCAGGACTCCCTCGGGCAACAGGTGCCGTTCCCTTCACGGCTGGGCCGGGCGGCCGAATATGCGCAGTTGGTCAAGGCGATCATTGAAAACGACATGCTGAACGGCGAAACCATCCGTCTTGACGGCGCGATCCGCATGGCGCCGAAATAACGGCTATGGCCTGACGGGGGCGCCCCGCCATGGACCAGCGATGACAGGGCGCGCGATCGCGCGCCCGCAAGTGTCTTTTCCGTAAGGGCGTTTGCGGCGAGCCGTTCCTTGAGCCGCCCGCCACCTTTGGCCGTTTTCAATAGAACGCCCGATGCTCTAATGCCCGGCGGCCTTTGAGAAGACGTTGACGATCACAACGCCTGCGATAATCAGCCCGAGACCGAACACAGCCGGCAGATCCAGCTTCTGGCCGAAGAAAATCCAGGCGACCGCCGTGATCAGGACAATGCCGGTGCCTGACCAGATGGCGTATACCACCCCGGCCGGCAGCACGCGAATGGGGTAGGACAGGCACCAGAAGGAAAAGGCATAGCCGGCCACCGTGATGAGACTCGGCGTCAACTTGGTGAAATTCTCCGTCTTGGCCAAGGCGGTGGTGGCGATGACTTCCGCGACGATGGCGGCGAACAGAAAAAGGTATGTCGACAGCGTGACAGCAGGCATGGGCTGACCATTAAGACCGGGAGGACTGGGCTTGAGCGGGTATCACGGGCGTTTCCCTCTGGCCAGCGTTTCCTGTCACAACCGGGCCAGAAGGTCGGGGGTAGGCCAGGCATCCGCTGGCATGCCGAGTTGCTGCTGGACCTGACGCACGGCAGCGCGGGTCTGCGCGCCAAGAATGCCATCCACCTTGCCGACATCGTAGCCCCGGTCCGCCAGCTTTTGCTGGAGCTGCTTCATCTGATCCTGCGAGAGGCCCGGATCCGGATTGCCTTGTGCATAGACCGGCGCGCCAGCCAGGCGCGTCGCGAAATAGGCGGCCGATGTCGTGTACACGAAGGACTGGTTCCATTTCAGGTAGACCGCGTAGTTTGGATAGGCGAGGAAAGCGGGTCCCTTGCGCCCCTGTGGCAGGATCAGCGAGGCTGGCAATTCGGGGGATATCTCGCCCCAGCGTGGTTGAACGCCGAGGCGCTGCCACTCCGAGCCGCTCCTGGAGACGTGCAGTCCGGCGTCCGCCCAGTTTAGACTGGAAGGAACCGTGACCTCCTGAAGCCAGGGTTCGCCCCGCCGCCAGCCAAGGCTCTGGATGAAGGCGGCTCCGGTCAAAAGCGCATCCGGGGCGCTGGTCTTGACGTTTACATGGCCGTCGCCGTCGCCGTCCTGGCCGTACAGCATGATGTCTTGCGGAAGCATTTGGACCTGGCCGATCTCGCCGGCCCATGCACCGGTCGTGCGGGCGGGGTCGAGGTCACCTTTCTGCACCATGGCGATGGCACCGATGAGCTGCGGGCGGAACAGGGCCGGCCGCCGGCAATCGTGAGACAGGGTCGCCAGGGCATTGACCGTATTGAAGTCGCCCTGAACCGCGCCAAAATCGGTTTCCAGCGCCCAGAACGCGGTGATGACTGGGGCGGGCACGCCGAATTCGCGCTCGGCCCTTTGAAAGATGGCGGCATGCTTGCGCATGTTCGCCGCGCCGTTCTGCATCCGGTAGCTGGAGATCACTTTCTTTGAGAAGTCCAGAAATGTGAGCCGGAACACGCTTTGCGACCGGTCGCGGGCCAGAACGGTCTGGTCGATTTGCGCATTGGCGAGCGCCTTGTCGGCCGCGTTTGCGGACAGGCCCTTGGCCACGGCTTCCTGTTTGACGCCTGCGAGAAACTGACGGAAGTCGCCTCCGCATGGCTGGGCAGACGCGGCGGTTCCCGTCATGGCGAAACCTGCGGCAAGAGCGGCAAGGGCGAGGCGGCGATGAAGGCGCATGGCAAATCCCGGATGCGTGATTGGGCTGTGGTGCGGGAAAGTTGACCGGGTTGCTGCCCCAAGGTCAACCGAAACAAGACCTTGGCGGTGGTCTGTCCACGTCAACCGTGACAACGCAAGTCTGTCCGGGGGCTCAGTCCAGGGGGCTGAGTCCAGGGGGCTCAGTCGGTGGGTGGTCCGGGGGGCTCAAAGCAGGACTGCCAGGGCGGGTGCGGGGAGGCTGTCAGGGCAGTTGGCGCGGGCTTGCCAAGAAGACTTGCGGGGGACGGCCGCACGC
Organism: Roseibium aquae; assembly: GCF_008711285.1. Classification (GTDB taxonomy): domain Bacteria; phylum Pseudomonadota; class Alphaproteobacteria; order Rhizobiales; family Stappiaceae; genus Roseibium; species Roseibium aquae. The sequence goes on along the minus strand of NZ_VXDC01000003.1, from coordinate 347,067 downwards.
CGCGCCCGCGTTTCAAAAAGGGTGTCAGCGGCAGCCGGTACGCCCGGATCCGGCGGTGATGCTGCCTCCAGGACCGTCACGCAGGGAAAAGGCGTTGACGGTGGCCCGTGAACGGCAGTCCGGCATGGGTGGGATCGGTTGTGGCGCGCCAAAGCCGGGCATCGCTGCTCCCGATGTCTGCTGCGCGCACATCTGGTAGGCCATGTCATAAAGCGCTTGCCAGCCGCCTGGATAGGAGCCGAGATTGTTCAAAACGCCAAGCGCGCCGCCGGCTTGCGCTCCGCGCCGTGCACCGGATTCGCCGGCCCAGGCTCCGCCGGCAACCGCGCCCGCCATTCCGCCGCGCACCGCGTCGCCAATCGGGTCACCGGACCCGATATACTGGTTCGCATAGTCGGCGGCATAGATGTGGCAATCGATCCCGTCCGCGTGCGCGAGAGCCGATGTAGCGCACCACGAAGCGCCAACCGCGAGCAGGAAAAGGCCGAAGTGTGCCTTTGGCCAAGGAAAACTGTGCGAAACACTCAGCATGGTTGCACCCGGTCAAGAAGAGGCAAGGTGCAAGCCTATCACGAAATGCCTCCTGCGTATCCCGGTCCCCGGGCCGGAAGGCTGGCCGCCAGTAACGGCCTCAGCCGCTCTTGTTGACGAACCGGCGCGACACATAGCCGGTCTGGCCGTTGTAAGTGATAGTGCACCACCAGCTGTCACAGCCTTTGAGGGCGACCATGGCGCCAGCCGGGACGACCGTCATGACCGAGCCCCGGTTGCTTGCCTGGCTGCGCATGTTCACCGAAGCGGCGATCGAAGCCGTCGAATCCGAGGTCACGGGTGGTTGCGGCGCGGCCGCCGAGATTGCCGACTGCGCTTCACTGGGCCCTGAACTGTCTCTGGAATAACTCAGTGTGCTGGCCGGTCCCGCGCCTGGTGCCGTTTCGCCGGACGCAGCGTTGGCCGCGGCAGTTCTGCCCGTGTCCGTAGCAGTGTCTGCACCGGCAGTGTCGGTTTGCGGACCCGTCGCGGGCGCAGTGGCCGCTGTTTGATCGCCATTGAGCCTATCGGCGGGTGCCGGGTTTGCCGTCTCGCTGCTCTGGGCGCGTTGGACAAGCGTCGCAATCAGCGGGCGTTCGGCGGCTTGTGCAACGGTAAAGGACGACATGAACCGGTCGGGGGAGACCTTGGGGCTGTCTTCAACCGCTACGCCTGCGCCTTCCGGCGCTGGCGTTTGGGAAGACAGAGCCGTTGCGCTCATGCCCAGCGCCGGGGCGGGGCCAGTGCCTGGGCTGGCCGTGGCCGCCACTTGGTCCTGGTGATCTGAATGGGACAGCACCGTATAGGTCTTGTACCCGGCGGCTCCGAAGCCCAGAACAGCAATGAGGATGGCAGTCGACACCAGAGGCCGGATCCAATCCTTGTGATGGACGCCCGCATGGATCAGCGTCTCATTCAGGGCCGGCTGCCTGTCGATTTGGCGGCTGGCGGGAGCCAGCGCCTTCGGCACGCCCGGATGGTCATCGTCTTCAGCCCACCGGATGCGCGGTGATGGCGTCTTTTTCGTTTCCACTCGGCGGAAGAAGCCAAGCTGCCCTGTCTGCCCGGTTTGGCCTGTCTGCCCGGTTTGGCCTGTCGTCTGTTTTTCAGTTCCCGCCCGCGTGTCCGCTTCTCTTTCCGTCATCTCGGTCTTCTTCTTGATCCGCTCAAGGACGTCCTTGGGGAGGTGACGGTTCGGTATTGGTTCGGATGGCTGGCGATACTCAGACATGGTTCAGACCTTCCAACGTCATGGATACCTTTCATCCGGCGCTTCAGGCCGGTGGTGCTCATTGTCCGAAATTGCTGTCGCGGTCTTTGACTTCGAATAAGGTCAAGAATGCGGCAATGCGAAACAATTCACAGGCTTGGCGGTAACGCATCGTCTCAATTGACAGGTGCACCCGTTTGACGACGAATGTTTTCATATGCCTTTCGGGCAAAATCAACCCGTTTAGGCGAATTTTAACGAATCCCCGATGCGCGTGGCCTGGACTATTTCTCATCGATAGGCTTTTCAGCTTCGATATTTCATGCTTAAAATAAATTCACGCGGCGCGCGTTCGTGTTGAAACAAACAAAAAAACTGCGAAAGTCGGCCTGCGGCAAAACGACAGAGGGGATTTCAATGATGAAGCGTTTCTTATCCGCCGTGGCGGTCTCCGCCACCGTTGGCTTGGGCGTCGGAGGGATGGGTCTTGGCAGCGCGCATGCCGAAGGGCTGAAGATCGGTTTCCTGGCGACCTTGTCCGGCCCGCCGGCCGTGCTTGGCGAGCACATGCGCGATGGCTTTCTTCTGGGTGTTGAGGAAGCTGGCGGAAAGCTGGGGGGACTCGAGACCGAGGTCATTGTCGTCGATGACGAGCTGAAGCCGGACGCGGCCCTGACGAAGGTTCAGGGGCTTTTGGAGCGCGACCAGGTCGACATGATGGCCGGGGTGGTGTTTTCCAACGTGATGATGGCGGTCTACAAGCCCATCATCGAATCGGAAACGATTTTTATCGGCAGCAATGCCGGTCCTTCCCCGATCGCCGGACGCGGCTGCAGCCCTTACTTCTTTTCCACATCCTGGCAGAACGATCAGAACCACGAAGTGATGGGCCGGTATGCCGGTCAGCAGGGCTTTGACCGGGTCATTGTGATGGCTCCGAACTATCAGGCCGGCAAGGACGCGATCGCGGGCTTCAAGCGCCACTACACCGGCGAAGTGATCGACGAGATTTACACCAGCCTTGGCCAGCTCGACTTTTCCGCCGAGCTCGCCCGCATCGCGGATGCGCAGCCGGACGCCATCTTCACCTTCATGCCCGGCGGCATGGGTGTGAATCTGGTCCGCCAGTATGATCAGGCGGGTCTCAAGGACCTGATCCCGTTCCTGTCCGCCTTCACCGTCGACGAGACGACGCTGCCCGCGACGAAGGAAACGGCTGTTGGCCTGTTTTCGGCCGCTCAGTGGGCGCCGAATCTCGACAATCCGGCCAATGCCAAGTTCGTCCGTGACTTTGAAGCGAAATATGGCTACGCACCGTCGCTTTATGCGTCCCAAGGCTATGACGCGGCCCGGTTGATCGATGCGGCACTGAAGGTGACGAACGGTGACAAGCGCCCTGAAGCGCTTCTGCCGGTCCTCAAGACGGCCCCGTTCGAAAGCGTGCGCGGCGACTTCCAGTTCAACTCGAACCAGTTTCCGATCCAGGACTACTACCTGACACGGGCGGTCAACCGGTCTGGTGACACCTACGTGACAGAAGCGGTCGAAAAGATCTTCGACGATGTGGGCGACGCCTATGCCGGTTCCTGCCGGATGTAAACCACGCGTTTGACCGCATTCCCGGACCCTTGCCCGCTGTTGGCGGGTCCGGGACCCTGACCCGCTGACCTAACAGGATAGTGCTACTGTGAGCGCAACCCTTCTTGCTGTTCAGGCGCTGAACGGCCTCCAGCTTGGCGTGCTTTTGTTCCTGATCGCCGCCGGTTTGACGCTGGTCTTCGGCGTCATGGATTTCATCAATCTGGCCCATGGGGTTCAGTACATGCTCGGGGCCTATCTGGCGGTTGCCATGTACCAGGTCACCGGCACCTTCTGGGGCGCTCTGATCCTCGGCCTCGTTCTTTCGCTGGTCTGCGGGCTGGCGTTGGAATTCCTCATTTTCCGACATCTATACGACCGGGATCACCTGGATCAGGTGCTGGCCACCTTCGGGGTGATCATCTTCGTCAACGAAGCGGTCAAGGTGATCTGGGGAGCCGCGCCGCTGGCCTTGCCGGGACCGGCTTTGTTCGACGGATCCATTCAACTGATGGAAAACCTGAAATACCCGGTCTACCGCCTTGCGTTGATCGGGTCAGGCCTGGCCGTCGCGGTGCTGCTGTATGTGCTCGTCACACGGACGCGGATCGGCATGCTGGTGCGCGCGGGCGCCACCAATCCGGACATGGTCGCGGCGCTTGGGGTGAACATTCGCCGCCTGTTCATGATTGTCTTCGGCTTCGGGACCATGCTGGCCGGGTTCGCCGGCATCATGGCGGCCCCCATTCTCTCCGTCGAACCGGGGATGGGCGACAATCTTCTGATCCTGGCCTTCGTGGTGATTGTGATCGGCGGAATCGGCTCGATCCGCGGGGCGTTCATCGCCGCGCTTCTCATCGGCCTTGTCGACACGCTCGGGCGTTCGATGGCCACCGATATCGCCCGTCTCCTGTTGCCGCCTTCGGCCGCAAACGATGTCGGCCCAGCCATTGCCTCCATGCTGATTTACATCCTCATGGCCGGCGTTTTGTTCTTCCGCCCAAGCGGGCTGTTTCCGGTAGGGCGCTCATGAACGGTATTCGCGAGATAATGCGCAGCCGCGCCGTGCCGGTGATCCTGTTTACCGTCCTTGCGCTCGTTCCTGTTTACGCGGCCGTCTTCGACGACCGCTTCCTGATGCTCTTTGCGACGCGGATCCTGATCCTCGCCATCGCGGCCCTCAGTCTCGATTTCATCCTTGGCCTTGGCGCCATGGTCAGTTTCGGACATGCGGCCTTCATCGGACTGGGAGCTTATGCGGTCGGTATCCTGGCCTATCACGACATATGGGCAGCCTGGATTTCCTTCCCCGCCGCCATTTTGGTCTGCGCCCTGTTCGCGGCCATCACGGGCGCCATCAGTCTGAAGACACGGGGCGTCTATTTCATCATGATCACGCTGGCCTTCGGGCAGATGGCCTATTACACGGCGACATCGCTGTCGGCCTATGGCGGAGACGACGGTTTGACCATGTGGGGCCGGTCGGAATTTCTCGGGACAGGCCTGTTTGAAAATGACACCGCCTTCTACTGTCTGGTGCTCGCCATCTTGCTGGCGGCCTATGTCTTCCTGAAGGTTCTTGCCGCCTCCCGGTTCGGCCGTGTGCTGAAGGGCGCAAAGCAGAGCGAGGCCCGGCTGCAAGCCATCGGGATCGATCCGTTCGGTTACCGCCTCGCGGCCTATGTCATTGCCGGCTCGATCGCCGGCATCGCCGGCGCGCTGCTGGCGAACCAGGCCGAGTTCGTTTCCCCCGCCTACATGTCCTGGCACCGCTCGGGCGAATTGATCGTGATGGTCGTGCTGGGCGGGCTTGGCTATCTTCACGGCGCCATTCTGGGCGCGATTGCCTATCTTGTCTTTGAAGAGGTGCTATCCCACTACACCCAGCACTGGCGCCTGATTTTCGGCCCCTTGCTCATTCTTGTCGTGCTGTATGCGCGCGGCGGCATTCTGGGCGCGATCAAGGGGAAATCGTCATGACCCGCCCCGTGCTTGAACTCAAGGAACTGAACAAGTCCTTCGGTGCCCTGCATGTGACCAAAAACGTGTCGTTGGCGGTCAATCCCGGGGAGTGTCATGCCGTGATCGGGCCGAATGGGGCGGGCAAGACAACGCTGATTGGCCAGATCTGCGGTGCCTTGCCGTCGAGCTCGGGCGATGTCGTCTTCGACGGTGAGAATGTCAACGGCCTGAGTGTGGCCAACCGCGCCTTGCGCGGTCTGGGGCGGTCGTTTCAGATCACGGCGATCCTGCCTGCCTTTTCGGTCCTGGAGAACGTGGCTTTGGGCGTCCAGGCCAAGGCCGGGCATTCCTATCGCTTTTTCAAGCCGGCCGCGCGCGACCGCGATCTGAACGCCAAGGCGGAGCACTGCCTTGACCTTGTCGGCCTGTCGGGCCGGGCCGGGGTGCGGGCGGGCGATCTGAGCCATGGCGAAAAGCGCGTGCTGGAACTGGCGATCGCCCTTGCGGGCGAGCCCAAGCTTCTTTTGCTCGACGAACCCATGGCCGGGGCCGGGCCGGACGAAACGGCGCGCCTCGTCGAGGTCTTGTCCGATCTGAAACGTCAGACGCCCATGCTGCTTGTCGAGCATGACATGGATGCCGTGTTCAAGTTGGCCGACCGCATTTCAGTCCTGGTCTATGGCGAGATCATCGCGTCTGGCAGTGTCGAGGAGATCCGCGGCAATCCCGCGGTGCGTGAAGCCTATCTGGGAACGGAGGAGGGGGTATGAGCACACCGCTTCTGAAGGTCGCCGGCCTGCAGGCAGGCTATGGCGAAACCCGCGTTCTTTTCGATGTGGGCCTCCTCGTCAATCCAGGCGAGGTCGTGACCCTTATGGGCCGCAACGGCATGGGCAAGACAACGACCATCCGAACGATCATGGGCCTGTTGAAGCCGCTGGGCGGGGGCATCGAAATCGAAGGCAAGGCCATGGCAGGTGCCCCGGCCTATGTCGTCGCGCAGGCGGGTCTCGGGCTGGTTCCCGAAGGGCGGCAGGTGTTCCCGACACTGTCGGTCGAGGAGAACCTGATCGCCACATCGGCCAATCGCAGCGGCGGGACCCCGCGCTGGACCCTGAAGGCCGTTTACGACTTTTTCCCGCGGCTGGAGGAGCGGAAAGCCAATCTGGGGTCGCAGCTTTCGGGCGGCGAACAGCAGATGCTGGCCATCGGCCGGGCGTTGATGACAAACCCAAAGTTGTTGATCCTGGATGAGGCCACGGAAGGATTGGCGCCGATCATTCGCGGCGAAATCTGGCAGTGCCTGAAAAACCTGAAGCAGGCGGGCCAGTCGATCCTGATCGTCGACAAAACGGTCTCCGCGCTGGAACGGCTCGCTGACCGGCATGTGATCCTGGAAAAAGGACAGACCGTGTGGACCGGAACCAGTCCGGAACTGGCGGCCGATCCGGGGCTCAAGGAGCGCTATCTCGGGGCATGAGATCTGGGCCACGTCCCATCGTCCGCCCCGTCCGCCTAGCCTGCGGAGCGTTCCTCGCAGCGTGGCGGGGCGGGCCGTGCGACATCTCCGCCATGGGAGGGTGGCAGCGCCATTTTAAACCTTTGTTAAGCATAATAAGCGAAAAAAGATAAGGAAAACATATCATTATTTGAAAGCGATAATCGATGGGTGCTCGACCGGTACGCGCCATCCGATGGCCCGAGCACGGCTCCTCTTTGCGGCGGAGGGTGCATGCCATCTGCTATCCGTTCGCCGCCATTCTTGCGCTGGCTCTTGCGGGCTGCGCCAACACGCCGAAGGTCGCGCCGCTGTCCAATTCCACCTTGCCGCCAAAGGAGCAGGCCTTTGTCACGCCCCCGCCTGGCGGACCGGCAGTTCTGGGTATTGTGCAGAAGGACTATTCCAACGGCGTCCAGCAGGACATCACGCTCGCCAACCGCAGCAAGACGCCGGGGCAGAACCTGTTGCGGGTTCAGGTCATTGGCGGGCATCCCGAGGCGCCGGAAAAGGCCGGGCGCCTGTCCGACGCCTTTCCGGACGAGCAAGAGATTTCGCGTGAAATCAAACAATTCTTGCCGGGCATGCGCCTGACGCGGGCATCTGTCCTTTTGCAAAACAGCTACGGCCCGTTTTCCTATGCCGCCGGACGGTCCGCGTCCGGGGACATTTGTCTCTATGCCTGGCAGCACCTGAGCCAACAGCTTTCGCGGAAGACAATCTTCTCACCGCGCGGGACGATTCAGATCCGGTTGCGGCTGTGCGATCCGAAGAAAAGCGAGCTGGACCTGCTGCGGACCATGTATGGCCTGAGCATCAATGTGGCGGTTCTGGAGTCCTCTTGGGATCCGTATCTGCGGCCTTCAAGCCCCCCGGATGCCTGGGGCCGGGCGGGGCATCCCATCTTGCCGCAGAGCATGGAGGGGTTCGTCGGCGTGGTTCCAGCCCGTCAGGTGCCCGCAAGATCGGCCCCAAGGCTGGCGCCGCCGCCGGTGCCCGTTGCGCAGCCTGTCCAAGCCGTCAATCCCTCCGGCGCAGTGCGAGGCGATGAGCCGAAACCGGCTATCTCGGTGATCGTGCCGCCGCCGCCATCCAGCGCCATCACCCTTCCAAGTCCGCCCGCTACATCTAATTTAAACGAAAACACTGTTTCTACTGGCGGCTGAACAAACCGTGTTCGGCATGTTGTGAGTTGATTTGATGAAACTCGTTCGAGTTCTTTTGGCCATTGGCTTGGGAGCGGCCTTCTTGTTCCTGTTGACGCTTCCGGTGAGCGCGGAGGCGCAGCTTTTCATTGGCTTGACGATTGTGCTGTCGATCGTTGGCTTGAAAATGATCGCGCCTGAAGGAACGTTTCGCGTCGTTGTCATTATGTTCGGTGCGGCCATCGTCATCCGGTATCTTTACTGGCGCACGACCAGCACCCTGCCGCCCGTTTCGGAGCTGCAGAATTTCGTTCCCGCGATCCTGCTCTACTCGGCCGAGCTCTACAGCATTCTCATGCTGGGTCTGAGCATCTTCATCGTGTCCAAGCCCCTTCCATCGCGCGCCCCGCGCCGGTTGCGGGAGGATGAGCATTTTCCAACGGTCGATGTGTTCATTCCCACCTACAACGAGGACGAGGAACTGCTGGCGGGAACGTTGTCGGCGGCCCTTGGAATGGAGTATCCGGCGGACCGCATGACGGTGTGGCTGCTGGACGATGGCGGGACCGCCGAAAAGCGCGGCGCTGCGAATATCCAGGACGCCCAGGCCGCGCAGCGCCGCTACGAAAACCTTCAGGTCTTGTGCGAAAAACTGGGCGCGAAATATCTCACCCGCGAGCGGAACGAAAGCGCCAAGGCGGGCAACTTGAACAATGGTTTGACACATTCGTCGGCGGAACTCGTCGTGGTGTTCGATGCCGATCATGCCCCCACCCGCGATTTCCTTCTGGAAACGGTTGGCCACTTCAACGACGATCCCAAGCTGTTTCTGGTTCAAACGCCGCACTTCTTTCTCAATCCCGATCCGCTTGAAAAGAACCTGCGGACCTTCGAGAAAATGCCGTCGGAAAACGAAATGTTCTACGGCCTGATCCAGCGCGGGCTGGACAAGTGGAACGGTTCGTTTTTTTGCGGCTCCGCAGCGGTCTTGCGCCGGAAGGCGCTGGAAGAAACCGACGGTTTCAGCGGGATCACCATCACCGAAGACTGTGAAACGGCGATCACGCTGCATGCGCGCGGCTGGAACAGCCTTTATATCGACCGGCCGTTGATTGCCGGCCTGCAGCCGTCGACCTTTTCCAGCTTCATCGGCCAGAGAAGCCGGTGGGCCCAGGGGATGATGCAGATCCTCATTTTCCACTTCCCGCTGTTCAAGCGCGGTTTGACGCTTCCGCAAAGGCTTTGCTACCTTTCCTCAAGCCTGTTCTGGCTGTTTCCCTTTTCCCGGATGATCTTTCTGCTGGCGCCGCTTTTCTATTTGTTTCTCGATCTGCAAATCTTCGTGGCCTCGGGCCAGGACTTCTTTATCTACACGTCCGTGTACATCATCGTGAATCTGATCATTCAGAACTATCTCTACGGCCGTTACCGATGGCCGCTGATCTCTGAGCTTTACGAGTACATTCAGTCGGTCCACTTGCTGCCGGCGGTGATCTCGGTGTTTTTCAATCCGCGCAAGCCGACCTTCAAGGTCACGTCCAAGGAGGTGGCTGTGACCGAGCGGCGCATGTCCAGCCACAGCATGCCGTTTTTCATCATCTTTGCCGTGCTTCTGGCCGGTGTCGCGGTAACCTTGTACCGGCTTGAGACGGAACCCTACAAAGCCGATATCACGGTTGTCGTGGGGATCTGGAACTTCCTGAACCTCATTCTGGCCGGCTGCGCTCTGGGGGTTGTCTCCGAGCGGGGCGAGCGGCAGGCCACCCGGCGCGTCAAGGTCAACCGCAGGTGCCAGATCCATGTTGGCGACGACTGGCTGCAGGCCGCCATCAAGAATGTGTCGACCCAGGGGATCCGCATCGATGTGATCGGCAAAAGTGCGCGAACCGTTTCGGTTGGCGAGGAGGTCGAGTTGCGCGTCACACCGCTCGCGGACCTGCCCGAAGACACCTTGCCGCTGACGATCACCAATCTCGAGAACACGCGCGAAGGCGCAATCTTTGGCGGCCAGTACGTGACGCAAAGGCCGGCGCACTACCGGATCGTCGCGGATCTTGTCTTCGCCAATTCTGCCCAATGGTCCGAATTCCAGACCCACCGGCGCTACAATCCGGGTGTCATCGGCGGTATCTTGCGCTTTCTGCGGATGTCGCTCTATCAGACCGGCCGGGGTCTTGCCTATTTTGGCGCGCAGTTTGGAAAAACGCAGGGCCGCTTGCCGGCCGGGGCCTCCCGGGAGGCCCGGTCATGATCTGGCGTATCCCGGTCCCGTTGCTGAACGTTTCTGTGTTCGCGCTTGCCGTTGCCGCCGCACCCATGACGCCGCTTGCGCAGCCTGCGCCTTTCAGCATGGAGCCTGAGCGATACCAGCAACTGGAAAGCGGCGGCGGTCCCGGGGGGGAGGTACCCTCCGGTGCTGCGGGGCGCGAGGACGCCGGCGCGTCCTCCATGACACCTTCGCCGGAGATGACCGCCGCGGGTGGTCTGCCGCTTCCAGGCGCGGATCAGGACAACGCGCGGCACTACATCGTCCCGGACCAGCAACTGCAATTGCGCGGAGAGATCGACCGGCGGTCATGGTCCGTCGTGCTGACACGGGCGCAGGCGGCCAGCCCGGCCTCGCTCACTCTGGGCTACCAGAACTCCGTTTTCGTCGCGCCGGAGTTTTCGGAGTTGAGCCTTTCGGTCAATGGCGAGCCGATCCTGCGGGAGACGATCTCGTCGCCCGATACGCCCCGCAATTTGCGCGCCGAGATTCCGGCCGGTTTGCTCCAGGCCGGACGGAACACATTCGACCTGTCCGCCCGGCAACGCCACCGCACGGATTGCAGCGTGGAATCGACCTTTCAATTGTGGACCGACATCAAAACGGCGGACAGTTTCCTGTCCTTTGAAGATCCGGCGGCGAACCGGTTTGGGGAGATCGCCGATTTGGCGGCCATCGGCAACGACCCCCAGGGTCTGACAGAAATCGTCATCGTCGCCCCAGGCCTTGATGAGGCTGGCTATCGCGATGCGCTGTTCCAGCTGACGCAGACCATCGCGCTTATCATTGACATGCCGCGCCCCTCCGTCTCGGTCACATCTTCCCCTAAGGGCACCCCGGCGGAGCTGACGGTTTATTTCGGAACCGATGCGCAACTGGCGCCCTTCGAAGAGCTGAGCGGCTCTCTTGGCAGTGCGCCGTCCGCCGGGTTCGTCGACAGTCCATCGGATGGCCGCCAGTTCCTGCTGGTCACCGGCGGGACCCTTGCGGAGCTCGAGGAAGCGGTGAACCGGATCGGCGCTGTGGCGGCCCAGGTGAACGATGACCGGGAAGCGGGGAGCCTGCGAACCCAGAACCGGTTCGCACCGGCACCGCCGCTGATCGAAACCGCCCGGCGCTTCGCGCTTTCGGATGTGGGAATTCCAACGCAGGAGTTTTCCGGCCGACTTTTCCGGGCGCAGTTCGAATTCGGGCTGCCGGCGGATTTTTATGCCGATGCCTATGGATACTTCCAGATCCTTCTGGATGCCGCCTATGCGCCCAGTGTCCGCCCCGGGAGCGCCTTGTCGATCTATGTGAACGGCAACATCGCCGCCAATGTCCCGATCAATCAGGTGGGCGGTTCGATCATGAACAAGTTCCCGGTATCCGTGCCGATGCGAAATGCCCGGCCGGGACTGAATACGGTCACGATCGAGGGGCGCTTCGACACGGCCGAGGACGCGGCTTGCGCGGCCGGGACAACCGGGACCGCCGACCGGCGCTTCGTGCTGTTCGACACGTCACAGGTTGTGTTTCCCGCGTTCGGCCGTATCGCGCAACTGCCCAATCTGGCGTCTTTTTCCGGTTTCGCGTATCCGTACAGCGCGCGGGACGACGCGACGCGGCTCTTCCTGCCGGATTTCGGGGACCTCACCTTGTCCGCTGCGACCACGGTGATCGCCAATCTTGCGGTGGCCGCCGGGCGTCCACTCGCGATCGACAGCGGTACGTCGGCACCGATCACGGCCCAGGACAGCGCGATCCTGATCGGCAGCATCTCCGACCTGCCCAGTCAAGCTCTGGCCTATGTCGGGCTTGAGGGGGCTGCGGACACGGATTGGGCGCACTCCGCGGGCCGGCCCGCCGACAATCGCGGTCTGACCCTGGACAACCGGGAAACGCTGGAGAGCTGGCGGAACCGCCTGGCCGAAGAGGGATGGCATGGCCGGTTCATGCGGTTCATGCGGGACATGCAGCGCAGCTTCAACATCTCCGAACAGAACCTGGCGCTCCGACCGCCCGCTCAGGGAAGCTATACGCCACCGCCGGGCACGAATGTGCTGGTGGCGCAGAATGCGGCCGGCGGCGTACCCGTCGCCTGGACGGTTCTCACCGCGCCGGACGGCCAGAGCCTTGAGCAGAGCATGGATGCCTTTCTGACTTATTCGGATCGGCTCAACGGGAGTGTAAGCGCGATCCAGGCCGGGCTTGGCGAAGTCGTGTCCGTCCGGCATGAACGCACCACCCTGATCGCCACCGAGCCGCTCGGCTTTTCGAACCTGCGTCTGGTCCTGGCAAACTGGTTGTCCATCAACGCTCTTGTGTTCTGCATGGTCTTGTTCGCGGTCATCGTATTGTTCGGCATGGCGGTCTCTGGACTGCTCAAGGTTTCGGGGAGGCGGTCATAGCGCTTTTGTCCACCCGGATCCGTGTTGCCTGGCGCGTGGCGGTGTTTTTGCTGCTGCAAGTCCTTTGGCTCGGGGGGGCGGAGGCTCAGATGCCGCAACAAGGCACGATTTCGCCGGAGAACTGGGCCGCTTACACCAGCCGGTTTCTGACGTCCGATGGCCGCGTCGTGGACGATGCAAACGGCGGCATCAGCCATAGCGAAAGCCAGGGCTACGGATTGCTGCTGGCCTTTCTGGCCGATGATGAAGCGGCATTCGACCAGATCTGGACTTTTACAAAAACCAATCTCTGGCTGCGCGACGATGGGCTCGTGGTGTGGAAATGGGATCCGCGAACCACACCCCGCATATCAGATGTGAACAATGCCTCCGACGGCGATCTTCTGATCGCCTATAGCCTGGTCCTTGCGGATCGGGCCTGGGAGCGTCCCGACCTGAGAGCGGCGGCCGAACGGATCACGCGCGCCATGGAACGTGAACTCTTCTTCGAAAAGGACGGTGCCGTTCTGATCAGGCCGGCCGTTGACGGGTTCGACGGGGATGACAGGCCGGACGGCCCGGTCGTGAACCTGTCCTATTGGATTTTTGAGGCGCTGCCCGTGCTGGGCGATTTGACGGGAGACGGGCGGTGGGCCGAGTTGTCGAAATCGGGGCTCCGCCTGGTGCGGGAGGCCAGGTTCGGGCCGGACAACCTGCCAAGCGATTGGATCAGCGTGCGTGCCGGGCTTGAACCGGCCGCCGGATTTCCTCCAGAATTCGGCTACAACGCGATCCGGGTCCCGCTTTATCTGCTGCGCGCAGGACACGTGTCGCCGGCGTTGTTGTTGCCCTTTCTCGACGCCATGAGCGCGCCGGACAACCGGGTGCCCATCTTGAATGTGGAGACAGGGGAAGCGAAGGACCGCCTTACCGATCCCGGATATCTCGTGATCGGCGCGGCCCTGCGGTGCATCTTCGAAGGTGTGCCGCTCGACAAGGCGCTCACGACGTTTCGCCCCACCCACTATTATCCCTCAACGCTCCATCTGCTGATGTTGTCCTATCTTGCCGAGAACCATCCGAGGTGCCGATGAATGCCTTGACCAAGCTTGGACTGCTTGCGGCCGTAGCCTTCTTCGCCCACACGGTCCTGTCCGCGGATGAAACCGATCCGGCCGGCAACGGGGCCGCGCGCAACGGGCCGGAGATCCGGTCGGTGGGACCCGCTTTCTTGCCGGAAGAGCAAGTGGCACCCGCTAATGGCGCTCTCCCGTCCAGCGCGGATGCGGCGGGGACACCTCTTCCAGCGGCCGATCTCTCGGGCTTGCGCTACTTCTTGCAGACCGGGGACGCGGAGCGCTACCAGAAGGAAGTCGAACGGCTCCAGCGGTTGTATCCCGGTTGGGAGCCGCCCACGGATCTGTCGGTCCTGCGGAACGGGGGCGATCCGGAACTTGACCAGATGTGGTCGTTGTTCGGGGAAGGTCAGTATGCGGAGGTTCGCAGACGGATCGACGAACGGCGCACGAGGGAGCCCGGCTGGGTCCCGCCTGACGACCTTTTGGAGAAGCTTGCGGCGGCCGAAGCCCGTGTCCGGCTGGTGAACGCCTCGGATCTGGCCCAATACGCCACCGTGACCCGGATCGCGGCCGAGAACCCGGACCTTTTGACCTGTGCCAATGTCGATGTGATCTGGCGGCTTGCGGAGGCGTTCGCCCAGACGGACCGGCGGGATCGCGCGCAGGACGCCTATTCCTACATTTTGCAGAATTGCGAGGTGCCGTCGGAGCGCATCGCCACCATCCAGAAGGCCATTGCCGATCTGCCGCCCGAAGTGGTGGATGAACTGGTTGCCGAGGAACAGGAAAAAGCCGGCTCCACGGAGGAACTGGAGGCAGTGCGCGCCGATCTGGCCCGGTTGAACGTCTCCCGAAGCCTCAATGACGGATCCAAGGCGGACCCGGCCGATCTCGCCCTTGTGGAAGCGCAGGCAGTAGACGGCGGGTCGGCCGACAATGCCATGCTCTTGGGGTGGTACCATCTGGATCAGAAGGACTTTGAAACAGCGCGATCGTGGTTTCAACGCGCTTTGGACGCCGATGGGCGGAACGAGGCCACGCAGGGGCTTGGGCTCGCGCTGATCGGCGAAGACAAGCCGTTCGAGGCCGAGCAGATCCTGCGTCCGGAATGGCAAGGCTCCGGGGAGGCGCGCGACAACTACCTCGCCGCTGCGTCAGCAGTTCTGGCCAAGCGGCCCGTTGTCGAGGTCAGTGCCGCGGCCCTGGCCCAGATCTCCGAGGCGACTGCGGCAGCCCGCGATGCCAACACCGCCCAGGAAATCGGCTGGTATGCCTACGAGATCGGGCAAATCCAGACGGCGGCGCAATGGTTCGAGGTGGCGCTGTCGTGGGATGCGGATTTCGAGCCGGCTGCCTTCGGCCTGGCGCTTTCGCTCAACAATCTGGGCGACCGGGACCGCTTGAGCGCGCTGGTCGCAAGCTGGGCGGGCCGCTCGGCCAGGATTTCCGAGGTCGGCGCGACAGTGCGCGTGCGGACATCCGCGGCCGGTGGGAGGCAAGGCGGGCAAGGCGGTGCGCCGGTTGCCCGCGGGTGTGCGGCCCCGGTCAATCCGCAAACCCTGTCGCCGAATGCCGCTCTTGCGCGCGGTTGGTGCCTGATGGACAAGGACAGGGCGCTGGAAGCCGCTGATGCTTTCGCTGTCGCCCTGGCCGGGGGAAGCGAACGGGTCCGGAGCGAGGCGGTGTACGGCCAAAGCCTGGCTTATCTTCGCATCGGTGCGGTCAACCGGGCGGCCGTTGCCGCGACCCAGGCCAGTTTGCCTCCCGAACGCGCGCGGGAATTGCAACTCGACCTGTTGGCGAAACGGGCAAGCGTGGCTTTCGAGGCGGGCCGCTACACCGAAACGCTCCTGATTCTGGATGAACGCCGCCAATACGCGCCTGAACCTTTCGACTTGTCGGAACTGCGCGGCTACGCCTATCTCGAGATGCGCCGGTTCGATGACGCGCTCCAGGTGTTCGAGGCCCTGGCCGCGGTCGGGCACAAGGGCGGCGAACGCGGCGTGCTGACGACACTGGAAACGCGCAGCGCGAAATTGAGCGTGCCGGGAGACTAATTCCCGGCAAAACGCCGGCCAAGACCCAACCACGGGCGGCTGCGGCGGTTATCGGCGCTTTTTCAATGCTGAAAACTGGGTGTCCGGCCCAATCCGGGGCACGGATCACTGTGTTCCTGATCCCCGTTGCCCCGGTCGCCCGGGATGGGCTGGAAACGCCCCCCTTGCATTTCGGACTGAACAGTCCACATAAGGGCCATGACCGAACACCACCTCCTCGAAAAGTCCGCCAAGACCGGGGCCGCGAGCCCCGGGCGTCCGCGCGCGTTCGATGAGGCCGAGGTGCTGGAAGCCGCCTTGCAGGTGTTTTGGCGGCAAGGTTTCGAGGCAACATCCCTGGACGACCTGACATCGGCCATGGGGCTGAGCCGGTCGAGCTTCTATGGGGCGTTCGGGTCCAAGCGCGGCGTTTTGGCCGCCGCTCTCGAATGCTATTCGAATACCGCTCTGTCGCGCTTGAAGGCTGTTGCCGACGAAGTGCGCGAGGATCCGGCCGGCGCCATGTTGATCGCGCTGGCGGATCCCGCCGGCGGGCAAAAGGGCTGTCTTCTGGTGAATTGCATCACGGAATTGGCGCCGCACCATGAAGAGGTCGCCGGGTTGGGCCAGCGCCATCTGTCGGAAATCGAGCGGCTGTTCGCCGAAGCGATCGATCCGTTGGCGCCGGACCAAGCCCGTGACCGGGCCCGGGCGCTCACCGCGCTTGCGATCGGCACGGTGACCTTGCGCAAGTCGGGTGTGGCGCCTGATCAGATTTCCAGAAGCCTGGCGGCGGCCCGCGCCATTCTTCATCCGCAACGATCGCAGGACTAACGAAAGAGACGCATCGCGCGGCCCTTGAGCCGCGATCACGCCTATTTATGGACTGATTGGTCCATAACCCGTTTCCATCCCGCCCGGGCTTGACATCGAGCGCCGGGTAAAACCGACCAAAGGAGTGTATCCATGGCCAAAGCCAAACTCTTCACCCCCGTTCAACTCGGCGACATCGCGCTCAAGAACCGGGTCCTGATGGCACCGTTGACCCGGAACCGCGCCCGCAGCGGGGACGACGCGCCCTACGACATTCATGTCACCTACTATGGCCAGCGGGCCGGCGCGGGTCTGATCTTCACCGAGGCCACCCAGATCTCTCCGCAGGGCAAGGGATACGACAACACGCCCGGCATTTACAGCAAGGCGCAGATCGAAGGCTGGAAGGCGGTGACGGACGCGGTCCATGCCAAGGGTGGCAAGATCATTCTGCAGCTCTGGCATGTCGGTCGCATCTCGCATCCCGACATTCAGGAGGGCGGGTTGGATCCGGTCGCCCCATCCGCGATCGCCGCGCAAGCCCAAACCTTCGTCAACGGCACCTTTGTCGACACGCCGACACCCCGGGCCCTTGAGACATCGGAAATTCCAGGTCTGGTCGAGGACTTCCGCAGGGCGGCCGAAAATGCCAAGACAGCCGGGTTCGACGGTGTGGAGGTCCACGCGGCCAACGGCTATCTTCTCGATCAGTTCATCCGGGACGGCGCGAACAAGCGTGACGATGCGTATGGCGGCTCGGTCGAGAACCGTGTGCGTTTTCTCGCCGAGGTTCTGGATGCGGTGATCGATGTCTGGGGCAGGGGCCGGGTCGGCGTTCGCCTCAGCCCGTTCAACGGCTTCAACGGGATCGAAGACAGCGATCCGGACACCACATTCGCACATGTGATCGACGTGTTGAACGAGAAAGGTGTCGCCTATCTGCACATGGTGGAAGGACAGATGGCGACGCCGCAGGCGGACAAGGAGCGCGAGGCGGTTGCCCGGCTGCGGGCCCGTTTCAAGGGGGCCTATATCGCGAACAACAGCTATGACAGGGCGATGGCGATCGATGAGGTGGAAACGGGAATGGCCGATGCGGTCGCGTTCGGGCGGTCCTACATCGCCAATCCGGATCTGGCGGAGCGACTTGAACGCAACGCGCCGCTCAACACACCGGACCATACCACCTTTTACGGCGGCACCGAGAAAGGGTATACGGACTACCCGTTTCTCAATGACACGAAGGCTGCCTGACCGGTCCGCCCTCCAGTTGACCGCATGACCACCCGCCGGGTATCGGGCGCCGTTGGAAAAACCGATGCTCTGGTGTGGTTGGTCTGCCCCGGGCCGGCCGGCAAGCCATCTTGGCGCGGCGGGTTTGCGCGGTCAGGCCGCGGTTTTCCGGTTTGTCGCAAAAGCACCGCGGAGCAGGGATCGCTTCTTCCCTTCCGCGGTGTCATCGATATAGACCATCCGCCGGCGCCCTTCGGACTTGGCATCCGACAAACACTTTCCCGCCAGTTCGAGGGCGCGGTCGACTGGTGTGGAGGCACGGCCGGTGAACACGCCCGCACTGAGCGTGACTTCAAGCTTGTGCGCCGAGACCTCGGACATCTGGACCGTCAGTTGCCGTCCGATCCGGTCGGCAAGCAATCCGGCCGCGTCGCGCGAAAGATCCAGGGTGAAGATCGCGATGTCTTCCCCGCTCACCCGGCCAGCCACCGCATCCGGGCTTATGGATTTCTTGCAGAAATGTCCGAGCAGCTTGAGGATGGCATCGCCCATCGGGCCGCCGAACCGGTCGACGATGGTTTCGAACCGGTCGATGTCCAGCAGGATGACGGTATACATGGCGTTGCGGTCAGTCCGGCTTTCAAGGCGCTCTGCTGCCTGCGCCAGGAAAGCGCGGCGGTTTGCCAGCCCGGTCAGATCATCCTGCAGGGCCTGGGCCCGGAACCGGTCTTGAATGCGTTCCAGTGCCATGGCGGCGATCAGGGCCGTCCCGACGATCATGGTTATCAGCAGGATCGCCAGGAAAACGGTCATGATATGGGTGTTGAACGATTGCAGGAAATCTGTGTAGCCCGCGTTCAAGTGGTAGGCGATGAAGATCGTGAAACCGGCTGCCTCCAGGAGCATCGTAGCGCCCAGAAGGCGGCCGGTCAGCAGCCCTTCTGTGTTCCGGCGGAAGCAGATCCAGGCCATCACAAGGGCCGTGACGAGAAAGAACCCATTGACGAAGACGACACGTGCGGCCACCGAGGCGCGGAAATCGGGCACGAAATACAAAGCTGTCCAGGCGCTGGCCATGACCAGAGGAAGCCAATAGAGCGTCCGTCTGCCGAAGAAGACCGCGATCGCGTTGGGCCGCAGCCCGGCGCCGATGATGCAAAGGGCATTGGCAAGACCGATGCTGATGTCGTCGGGAATTGAACCGCGCATTCCCAGCAGCAAAGTTCCAAGGGCGATAGACAGCAAGGCCGACGCCCAAAGCCACAGGCTTGTCGTGATCTCGCCAGTCCGGTGCCTCAAGGCGACGACAAAAACACCGAGAACAGCCGCTCCGGCGAAATCGGCGAGTGTAATGCTGGTGTAAAGGGTTGCAGTATCGAGAGCCATTTGCTCGTTTCGGTTGAAGCCTCAGCGCATACGTTAGATCTGCCGCGGTTAACACGGGCTTATTCAACGGTCACGATTGAGGGCGGAAAGGCCGCGGGCGGAAATGAAAAAACGTACCCAAGCGTACGGTTTTTGATCCCGCCGGCCTTTTCACTCCTTGCAAAAGCTGCCAAACCCCATGCCGACCCGATCAGCGACGGTCAGGCATCGAAAGGCGGTGTCTGCCTGCTGGCCCATAAAACCAAGAGGGAGTTTGAAACATGCCCCCCTATCGTTCCAGAACCTCCACCCATGGCCGCAACATGGCGGGTGCCCGCGGCCTGTGGCGCGCGACCGGCATGACGGACGATGATTTCGGCAAACCGATCATCGCGATTTCCAACTCCTTCACCCAGTTTGTCCCGGGGCATGTCCATTTGAAAGATCTCGGCCAGCTGGTCGCGCGCGAAGTGGAAAAGGCCGGGGGCGTCGCCAAGGAATTCAACACCATTGCAGTGGATGACGGCATCGCCATGGGCCACGACGGCATGCTGTATTCGCTGCCCTCGCGCGAGGTGATCTCCGATGCGGTCGAATACATGGTCAATGGCCACTGCGCCGATGCGCTGGTCTGCATTTCCAATTGCGACAAGATCACGCCGGGCATGCTGAATGCCGCCATGCGGCTGAACATTCCGGTGGTGTTCGTGTCCGGCGGGCCGATGGAAGCGGGCAAGGTTGTCCTGGAAAACGGCCAGATGAAGTCGATCGATCTCGTTGATGCCATGGTGGCGGCCGCCGATGACACCATGTCCGATGCCGATGTTCTGGAAATGGAACAGAACGCCTGTCCGACATGCGGGTCCTGTTCGGGCATGTTCACCGCCAATTCCATGAACTGTCTGACCGAAGCGCTCGGTCTGGCGTTGCCGGGCAACGGCTCGACGCTGGCCACCCATGCCGACCGCAAGCGGTTGTTCGTCGAGGCCGGGCACCTGATCGTTGATCTGGCCAAGCGCTACTATGAGCAGGACGATGAAAGCGTGCTGCCGCGCAACATTGCCAGCTTCAAGGCGTTCGAAAACGCCATGACGCTGGACATTTCCATGGGCGGGTCGACGAACACGATCCTGCATCTTCTGGCGGCGTCCTACGAGGGGGAAATCGGCTTCACCATGGACGACATCGACCGGTTGTCGAAACAGGTTCCCGTCCTGTGCAAGGTCGCGCCAGCGGTCGAGAACATCCACATGGAAGACGTGCACCGGGCCGGCGGCATCATGGGCATTCTGGGCGAACTCGACCGGGCCGGGCTCTTGCACTCCGACATCCCGACCGTTCATTCCCCGACCATGAAGGACGCGCTGGCCCGGTGGGACATTGCCCAGACCAATTCCGAATCCGTCCAGCAATTCTACAAGGCTGCGCCGGGCGGTGTGCGCACCACACAGGCATTCAGCCAAGAACGCCGGTGGGAGGATCTGGATCTCGACCGGGAGAACGGTGTCATCCGCAATGCCGAGCATGCCTATTCCAAGGACGGCGGCCTGGCGGTGCTTTACGGCAACATCGCCGAGGATGGCTGCGTGGTGAAAACGGCCGGCGTTGACGAAAGCATCCTGACATTCACCGGTCCGGCGCGGATCTTCGAAAGCCAGGATTCGGCCGTGTCCGCCATCCTGACAGGCAAGGTCAAGGCCGGTGACGTGGTGCTGATCCGCTACGAAGGCCCGCGCGGCGGTCCCGGCATGCAGGAGATGCTCTATCCGACCAGCTATCTGAAGTCCAAGGGTCTCGGCAAGGCGTGCGCCCTGATCACGGACGGACGTTTTTCCGGTGGCACGTCGGGGCTGTCCATTGGCCACATGTCGCCGGAAGCCGCCGAAGGCGGGGCGATCGCGCTGGTCGAGGAGGGAGACACGATCATCATCGACATCCCGAACCGTATCCTGAAGGTCGATTTGCCGGACGAAGAGTTGGCGAAACGCCGTGCGGCGATGGAGGTCAAGGGCGCGGATGCCTGGAAGCCGTTGGAGAAGCGCACCCGCAAGGTCTCCAAGGCGCTGAAGGCCTATGCCCGGATGACCACCTCGGCCTCCAAGGGCGCGGTGCGCGAGCTGGACTGAGCTGCGGAACGATCAACGTCAGTTCAAAGCGGGCCTTCGGGCCCGTTTTTCATGTGGATCCATGCGCGGCCAGCCATGCGCTCGGTGATTGGCCTTTCACCCGCAAAAATTCACGGTTGAAGTTCGACTTCGTGTTGAAGCCGCTGGCATAGATTGCCGATGTGACCGGGGCGCCTTCGGCCATCAGCCTGCAGGCCGTATCGATCCGGAACCGGTTGACATAGCGGGGCAGGTTCTCGCCGGTCGCTTCATTGACCGCCGCCGAAAGCTGCTTTTCCGGGACGCCAAGCTGACGGGCCAGCTTTCTCAGCGTCAGATCCGGGTTGAGATAGCTCTGGCTCTCGCGCATATAGCTGTCCAGGCGCTGAAGGAGAGCAGCGGCAACTTGTGGCTCGACAGGCTTGGGCGCGGTTTTTCCCCCGCCTTCTGGTGTTTGATCCTGATCGGCAAGTGGACGGTTCAGGGTCTCCGACATGCTGAGCCCGCCGATAACCAGAAGAAAGAGGCCGGAATAGGCGGAGACGATCACGGGCTTCAAGTCGCCGTGACCAGCCATCACCGCATAGCCGATGCCCAAGTCGCCCAAGGCGGAACCGATCAAGGCAAACGCCACGAACCGCCACAACAAAACGGCCTTATCGCTGTTTTCAATGCGGATCATCGGCAGGTCGGCGGCCGGACCCTTTATCCGGATCCAGATGAGACCGGCGTACCCGCAGAATACCAGAAAAAGAAGCCAATCCAGAAGTGAGGACATGGTGGCGGCGGCAAGGGCAATGGCCAGTATCGGCACCAGGTGAAGGCAATCCGGCCAAGGATGCAGGGGGCGCTGGGCAGTGATCAGAAAGGTCAGATACGCCGCGACCGGTATGAGCCCGGCCGTCACTGGCTGGAGGGGCGCCAGGACCTGGATCCCGTAGTGCTGGTTGAGGACAATCAGAACCGATTGCCCCGCACAAAGCATGACCAGCGCCAGCACCATCCGTGGGGTTTCGCCGATGAAGGCGGCGCGCATCGCCAGAAACAGCAGAACCGCCGCCGTAAAAAGTGGGATGGGCAAGGCAATCATGGGGTCAACGGGCATCCGGCAAACAGGGCAAGGCCAGGCTCGAAACGGTTCCAAATCCGGATACCGGACGTCCTGAAACCGGATCTAGGACTTGGCGGCGGCCGAAATCAAGCAGGTTGCGGGCATTGTCAATCACGGAGCATATGACGATGCGAACCGCAGATCCTAAACCTACGTCTTCCAATCTTTTGAAAAAAGCAATTCTGGCCGCAGCCGCTCTGGCCACGGCTGTCCTGCCGGCCGCAGCAGCCCAGAAATTCGCCGGTTATGACCGGATCGACATCAGGGCCGAGCATCGCAGCGGTCTGATACCGGGATCGGTTTGGTACCCGGCCGGCGGACACATCTATACCGCGCCGGTTGGGGACAGCATCGTCTTCAAGGGCACCCCTGCCTTGATCGGGGCGGCCATAGCGGAGGGGTCTTATCCGCTGGTTGTGATCTCGCACGGATCGGGGGGCAACATGGACGGTCTTGGCTGGTTGTCCTCCGAGCTTGCCCTGCGTGGCGCGATGGTGCTCGCGGTGAATCATCCCGGCAGTACCTCCGGGGACAGTTCGCCGCGGCGCTCGGCACGTTTTGCGGAACGGGTCTGGGATCTGACCGCCGCGCTCGATCATGTCTTGGACGACAAGGTTTTCGGCCCCCACATAGATCCCAGCCGGATTTACGCCCTTGGGTTTTCACTTGGCGGCGATACGGTTCTGCAGGCGATGGGCTTGCAGTTCCGGGCGCATGATCTGGGCGTTTATTGCGCTGAAAGGCCCGCCGCCCCCGGGTGTGATTTCTACGGTGCCGGGGGGGTGGATTTCCGAGCGGTGGATTTCGCGCTGACCGATGGCAACTATGCCGATCCCCGGTTCGCGGGTGTGGTGGCTGTCGATCCGGGCTGGCCCAACGGATTTACACAGGAAAGCGTCGCCGCGATGGACAAGCCGGCGCTTCTGATCAATCTGGGATCCCAAGACACCATTTGGCCGGAGGTGAACATGGGAGAGAAGGGGGCTAACTGGGGAACGAAGTTCCGGCAGGCGACCTTTGTTGAAATCGCCCCGGCGCACCATTTTTCTTTCCTTGGAATTTGCAAGGATGGGGCGGCCGAGTTGCTCCGCGATGAGGGAGAAGACCCGATCTGTGACGATCCTGAGGGAAGTGTTCGGAGTCAGGTCCACCGGCGCGTCATTGAGGCCACCTCCGCCTTTCTCGGGCTAGAGTGACGTAAAGGCCGGGTCCGGCCAGTCCTTTTCGAACAGGCTCTGCGGTGCTCTCATTGCAGGGCCTGAACCGCTCGCGGCGGGCAGGGGCACAGGTGCTTCCGACGGCCGATCTGCCCTCGCCAACAGGTCGCCGGCCATGTGCTTCCAAACGCATGGTGAGGGTTTTCGTATCCGAGGGGTGTTTTTCTGCTTATTTATTATGCAAAACGGATCAATTTTAAGCATATTTACGGAGTATACACAAAGTTAAAAGTTGCAGTGCGAAGATTAGCCTCTCGGTTTTCGACTTTCCCGACTTGGATATCATGAATTTTAGATCTGTTTCTGTCGGCATCATTATGGCTTCGCTTGTGCTGCCGGACAACGCGAGCGCTTCCGGGGCCTTGTTGGGCGGCGGCGGGCAGACATATCTGGACATGACCTGGGTCCTGGTGGCCGCCGGCCTCGTGCTGTTGATGCAGGTCGGCTTCATGTTGCTTGAAGCGGGGATGGTCAGGTCCAAGAACTCCATCAACGTTGCCCAGAAAAACCTGCTCGATCTCGCGCTTTCGGTGATCGTCTTCGCCGCCTTTGGCTTCATGGTGGCCTTCGGGTCCGGCGGCAACTGGCTTGCCGGGTTCGACACGGATCTTCTGTTTCTGCAAGACATCGACCCATGGACCTATACGGTCTTCGCTTTTCAGGTGATGTTCTGCGGCACTGCGGCCACGATCATTTCCGGCGCGGTTGCCGAACGCATGCGCCTGTCCGCCTATGCCTGGTGCGCCTTGCTGACGGCGGGGTTCATCTATCCGATCTTTGCCCATTGGGTCTGGGGCGGCACGCTCGATCCGTCCGGGACGGCGTTCCTGGCCGACAGGGGGTTTGTCGATTTTGCCGGATCCACCGTTGTGCACGGGACGGGAGCCTGGATCGCGCTTGCCGCCTGCCTGGTTATCGGCCCGCGGCTTGGCCGGTTCGACGAGGCTGGCCGCCCGGTCCGTATTCATGGTCACAGCGCCGTTCTGGCCACAACCGGCGCGCTGATCCTGTTTGTCGGCTGGCTCGGGTTCAATGGCGGATCGACGCTTGGCGTGTCCGCAGACTTGCCCAAGATCATGGCCAACACCGTTCTGGCCGCAGCGTCAGGGACGGCAGCGGGCTATCTGGCGGGGTACTGGAAGGACCGGCTGGTCATCCCGATCAACTCGATATCGGGCTTGCTCGGCGGTCTCGTGGCTGTGACCGCCGGGTGTCACATCCTGACACCGTTCGGTGCGCTGGCAATTGGCGCCCTCGGCGGCATGGCAGCCATTGGCGGGGCCTATCTGCTGGAGACGCGGTTCAAGGTCGACGACCCGGTCGGCGCCATCAGCGTCCACGGGTTTGGTGGAGTGACCGGAACCCTGGGCCTTGCGGTTCTGGCGCCCGCGGATTTGCTGCCCCTTGGATCGATGCTTGACCAGTTTCTGGTCCAGATGCAGGGCGTTGTTTTGAATTTCCTCTGGTGCTTCGGGGTCGGATATGCCGTGTTGAAAGGACTGGATGCACTCTCTCCGCTGCGCATCGATCCGGTCAGTGAGGAAATCGGCATGAACGAGGCGGAACACGGCACCCGCCTCGGCATCGGCCATGTGGAAGACGCGCTGGACCGGCTGATTGCCGGCAAGGCGGATCTGTCCATGCGTCTGGCCGTTTCAAAAGGCGAGGACTCCGAACGCCTCACGCGCTTGTTTAACGCCTTGATGGATACCATCCAGACCGAGGAGCAGGCCATCAGCCGGGAAGCCGATGCCATCCGCTCGCGTGAGGAGGCAGAACGCCTGTCGGCGTTGGCGAATGCCACGTTCGATGCCATTGTCATCTCCGTGGATGGCCGGATTCTGGACGGGAACGAAGCTTTCGCCAATTTGCTGGGCTATACGCTGGATGAACTGCAGATGCGTGGCCTCTACGAATTTGTCCGTCACGAAGGGGTGGGCGATCTTGAGCGGCATCTCGCCAAGGCGGAAAAACAGGCGATGGAATTCGCCATCGTCAACCGGGCCGGAGAGGAAGTCCCGGTCGAGATCCGCACGCGCGTGATTTCCTATCGTGGTATCCCGACCCGGGTGTCCGCGCTTGTCGATTTGCGCGACCGGAAGAAGGCCGAAGCCCAGATCCTTCATCTGGCACAGCACGATCCGCTCACCGACCTGCCCAACCGGGCCGTGTTCAACGCCGAACTGGCCCAGGTCCTGCGCGGAGCGGATTCCGTCCCCGTCAAGGCGGCGCTCATGTTGCTGGATCTTGACCGCTTCAAGGATATCAACGACCTGCACGGTCACCCGGTGGGCGACCAGGTGATCAAGGTCACCGCCGACCGCCTGCGGGCAATCACCAGGGGCAAGGACACCGTTTCCCGGCTTGGCGGCGATGAATTCGCCATCGTGCTGAAGGATATCCAGTTCGCCGTTCAGGCGCAGGATATGGCAATGCGGATCGTGCAGAATCTGTCGGCTCCGATCGATTGCGAGGGCGGACTGACGATCCGGCCGAGCGCCAGCGTCGGTGTCGTGGTGATTGGAGGCAGCCGCGAAAGCGCTGAACAGGTCATCTCGAATGCGGATGTCGCGCTCTACCGCGCCAAAAGCATGGGGCGCCATACCTATTGCATTTTCCAGCCCGGCATGGGCGATGAGGTGCGCCAGCGCAGAAGCCTGGAGAAGGACCTGAGCGATGCGATCTATGAAGAGCAGTTCGAACTGCATTTTCAACCGCGGGTGGATTTGAAGACGCGGAAAATAAACTCCTACGAGGCGCTGATCCGCTGGAACCATCCCGAAAAGGGCCTGATCAGTCCGGGCGATTTTATTCCCGTGGCCGAGGGCTCCGGCCAGATCGTGCAAATCGGCAAGTGGGTTCTGGAGGCGGCCTTGCGGGCGTCCGCGTCTGCGATTTCCCGGCACCGGATCAGCATCAACGTGTCCCCTGTTCAATTCCGCGACAAGGATTTCGTCGACGATATCCGTCAGGCGATTGCCGGGGCGGGCATTCCCCCGGAGCGGCTGGAAATCGAGATCACGGAAACCACCCTGATCGAGGACGACAGCCGCGCGCTCTCCATTCTGACGGTCTTGAAGGAGATCGGGGTGAAGATTGCCCTCGATGATTTCGGTGTCGGTTATTCGTCCCTTGGCTATTTGAGCCGGTTTCCGTTCGACAGCATCAAGATCGACCGGTCGTTCGTTCACGAGGCCGGCCGCAATGCGAGCTCGCGCGCCATTGTGGAAACCGTGGTCCGGCTTGGGCGGGCCTTGAACATGCGGATCGTCGCTGAAGGGGTGGAGGACACCGATACGCTGTTGATGTTGCGCGAGTGCGGTTGCGACGAAGTGCAAGGCTATCTCCTTGGCCGTCCGCAGCCAGTCGCGCACCTCGTCCGCGCGGTTGAGCCTGAGATCATGAAGGTGCTGGAGAGCCCGGATGGGCGAACCCGCATTGGCGCCGAGGCGATGATCGTGGCCGGTCTTTCAAGCTGACATCTCCGGTTTGCACTTGCCATTTCCACCGGTGTAACCACATACCCGGCTAAATGTGCGCTCCGGCCTTCAGTTCTTGGACAACTTCATGGATTCTCTTACGCAATTCGTACTGGGCGCGGCGGTGTCGACGGCGTGTCTCGGGTCGAAGATCGGCCCCAGAAGGGCGGCGCTTATCGGCGGTGCGCTCGGAACGTTGCCGGATCTCGACGTATTGATCCCGTTTGCCGACCCGGTCGACACCTTCGTCTATCACCGGGGGTGGACCCATTCGCTCTTCGTCCATGCGATCGCGGCCCCCTTGATCGGGGAGGCGATGGTACGCGGGTTCAAAGCCTTGCGGGAGCATCGCTGGCTGACCTATGGCGCGGTCTACCTGATCCTTGCCACCCACGCGATGATCGATGCGATCACGGTCTACGGCACGCGGATTTTCTGGCCCTTCTATCCCGATCCGGTCGGTGTTGGCTCGGTGTTCATCATTGATCCGCTCTACACGCTGCCCTTGCTTGGCGTCGTGATCTGGGCGCTGTTCAAGCGCCAGTGGACCCGGCCGCTAAAGCGCGGGGTTGCTGCGGCTCTGATCCTCTCGACCGCCTATATGGGCCTTAGCATGGTGCTGCAGCAGCGCATGGAAGTCCGGGCGGCCAAGGTCTTTTCCGAGGCCGGGATTGAGCCGGACCGGGTGTTTGCCATCGCCGCGCCGTTCAACACGGTCTTGTGGAAGGTCATCGGTCTGGAAGACGACCGGTACCACAATGTCTATCTGTCGTTTCTCGATGGCGAAGACGCCCCGACAATCTACAGCCATCCCCGCCATCCGGAATTGACCGCCTGTTTGGATGACAGTCCGGCCCGCGACAAGTTGGTCTGGTTCAGCCGTGGGTTCTACCGGGCGGATCTCGTTGAGGGAAAGGTTGTCCTCTCGGATCTGCGCATGGGATTGACGCCCGGCTATGCGTTCCGGTTCGCTGTGGCGCAGTCCGGACAGGACGGATTCGATCCCATTGTGCCCGAGCGCGACTACAGCCACCGCAGGTCGACGGAGGGCGACCTGGCCTGGTTGCAGGCCCGCATGGCGGGGATGCCCGCCGTGAGGGCGGCCGAGGCGCAACTCGAAACGGCAGAGGCCTTGCCAGGCCTGGCCGACGCTTCCACTTGCGGGCGCGGGTGAGGGTCCGCTACCAATCGAGGGCGAAAAACACCGTGTCAGTGACCGGTGTGTCGTAGTAGGCGGGAATTTGGAGAAATCCGTGGCGCTCGTAGAGCGCGATCGCGGCTGCCATGGTGGGCAGTGTGTCGAGCACCATCCGCCGGTAGCCGAGCGCCTTGGCCCGGTCGATAATCGCGGCCACAAGCCGGCCGCCCAGGCCAAGGCCGCGTCCCTCCGGCGCAACGTAGAGCCGCTTCATCTCGCACCACCCGTTCTGCGCAAAGGGCCGCAGCGCAACGCAGCCGACCGGGGGATCGGTCTTGTCTCCCGCAAGCAGAAGCGCGCCGGCGGGAGGAGCGTATTTGCCCGGCAGGCCGACAAGTTCCGCCTCAAACCCCTGATAGGCGAGATCGATGTTCAGCCAATCGGCATAAGCGCGGAACAGGCGGCGGATCTCGTTCATGTCCGCCGCATTTTCCGCGGGCCAGATGGGAAGGAAGGGTGCGCGTTCCATCGCCGCTTCGCGTCCGCTCCAGGTTACACGGGCTCGGTCACGGAACGGGCCGCGACCAGTTTGCTCACCACATTTTCGATGATCCGGTGTCCCGCGTCCTGATCCAGCGACATGATGGATTCGGGATGGAACTGGACCGCGGCGATCGGCTCGTCGTCATGCTCGATGGCCATGACCACCTGGTCATCCGTTTCGGCGGTGATCCGGAACCCGGCGGGCAAGGTGTCGCGCTTGGCATGAAGCGAGTGATAGCGTCCCACGATGACGGGCGCGGAAAGACCCTCGAACAGGAGGGAATTGCCGGAAATGGAGATCGCCGACGGCTTCCCGTGAACGGGAATGTCCAGCTGGCCGAGTTCCGCCCCGAAACTCTCGGCAAGTGCTTGCAGGCCGAGGCAGACCCCGAACAAGGGGAGGTTCCGCGCCCGCGCCTTCGAGATCGTGGCGGCGCAATCAAAATCCTTCGGATTGCCCGGGCCGGGCGACAGGACGACGAGATCGGGTTTGACCTCCTCGAAAACGCTGTCCGCGACGGGCGTGCGATAGGTCACAACCTGTGCGCCGGTCTGGCGGAAATAGTTGGCCAGCGTGTGGACGAAACTGTCCTCGTGATCGACCAGCAGGATTTTGAGCCCGTCTCCGGGGTTTTTCTTGCGCGCTGCCGCAATCGCCTCCGTCGCAAGACCGGCTTCACGCACGGCGGCGCGCATGGCTTCGGCCTTGAGTTCCGTCTCGGCCTCTTCCTCTTCCGGGATACTATCGTAGAGCAGGGTGGCGCCGGCCCGGATCTGGGCGACGCCGTCCTTGATGCGGACGGTCCGCAAGGTGAGGCCGGTGTTCATGTCGCCGTTGAACAACACCGCGCCAATCGCCCCGCCATACCAGGCGCGAGGGGACTTTTCATTGTTCTCGATGAACTCCATCGCCCAGCGTTTCGGCGCGCCGGTGACCGTCACCGCCCAGGTGTGGGAGAGGAAGGCGTCCAGCGCGTCCATATCCTCGCGCAAGATACCTTCAATGTGGTCCACGGTATGAATCAGCCGGGAATACATCTCGATCTGGCGCCGGCCGATGACCTTGACTGACCCCGGCACGCAGACCCGGCTCTTGTCGTTGCGGTCCACATCCGAGCACATCGTCAGCTCCGCCTCGTCCTTGGCGGAATTCAAGAGCTTGCGGATCTGCGCCTCGTCCTCGATGGCGTTCTTGCCGCGCCGAATCGTGCCGGAGATCGGGCAGGTCTCCACCCGCCGCCCGCCGGTCACCCGGACATACATTTCCGGCGAGGCCCCGACCAGATATTCGGCATTGCCCAGATTGAAAAAGAAGGAATAGGGTGCCGGATTGATCTGCTGCAGCCGGCGCGAGACGGCCGAGGGCGGGTTGGCGCAAGGCTCATAAAATACCTGTCCGGGCACGGTCTCGAACAGGTCGCCCCGGCGGAAATAGTCCTTAGCCTTGCGCACCAGGTCGGCATATTCGCCCGGTTCATGATCGCCCCGGCCCGGATCTTCATTGGCGGGTTGGTAAGGGGCTTTTTCAGATTCGCGCGGCAAGCCGGCCGTGCCCTGACCATCGACTTCGAACTCATATTCAAGCACATAGGCGCGCTTGGCGTGGTGATCGACGATCAGGATTTCGTCGGGCAGGAACAAGACGATGTCGCGCTGGTCTGCGGGGCGCTCCAGCTTGAGATCGATAGGTTCGAACTGGAAGGCGATATCGTAGCCGAAGGCGCCATAAAGGCCGAGCTGATCGTCGGCGCAGGCAAACAGATCGCGCAGGGCGCGGATGACAGAAAAACTGGAGGGCTGGCGGGATCGTTCTTCTTCCTGGAAGAGGCGGTCCGGCGCCTTGACGGTCAACCGGATCGCCGCACCCTCCCGGTCGAGCGCCTCCACATCCTCATGGGCTTCCAGTGTGCGTTTGATCACCGGAAGCAGGATTTCCCCGCGCGAATTGAGGGCGGTGATGGTCACGCGCCGGTCGGTCGCTTCCATGGCCAGCGGCGGGTTGGCCAGCGCCATGTCCCAGCGGGTGTAGCGGCCCGGATATTCATAGGACGAAGAGAGCACCGCGCCGCGCTCGCAATCCAGCCGGTCGATCCAGCGCGACGTGCCTTCCGCGTAGTCGGCGGGGCGGACCGAGCGTGTGATGGTGATCCCGCCCGGTGTTTCGAAGATCTGGTCTGCCAAAGCCGGCATGGCGCTGTTCCTGTCTTTGTTGCGGCCGCCCGCCGGACGGTCTGCCACAAACACCAAGGCCGCCCGGAGTTCCGCGGCGGCCTTTGGTTGTTCAGATCCCGATTGGCATCACAAAGGGTCGGCCGCCTATGTCGCGCCGCGCCACCACCAGATGCTGGTCAAAATCATGTTCATGCGACTGGCATAGCCCAACTGGTCGAATCCGGCAACGGAAGAATAATGCAATGCGTCCACGGCCATTCCCATATTTTTAATAGTCCGTCGTGAAAGGTCTTGATCCCGACCGCGCCGACCATATCAATTTATGTGCTCTTTATGTTGACAGCGTAATACTGGGGAAATTCTTGGAACCACGCCCATCGGATGCTTCGGAGAGCTAAGACCGTGAACACTCGTCTCTACCTGATCCCTATAATCGCAGCGTGGCTGTTGTTTGCAGCGTGCTGTGCCGCAAGTGGGTCCTTGGCTCAGGACACCGAAAACTGCGAGATGACAGCGTGGTTTGGGCAGGAAGAGCCCTATCTTCTACGGGATGCGCGCACGGGCCGTGTAACCGGGCCGGACGCCGAACTCATGCGTGAGATGCTTGCGGCGATCGGATGTAGGCTTGTCTTCCTCGAGTTGCCCTGGAAACGGGCTATTGCCCTCGTCAGGGCAGGCGATCTGGATATGGTTCCGTTCGCCAGTTACACTGTTGAAAGAGAGGAATTCGGGCATTATTCCGTCCCCTATAGAACCACTTACCACCGATTTATAAGCACGCCGGAAAACGGGCTCAGCGATCACTCCCTTCCTGATTTCCTCGCGCGTGGCGGGCGGATTGCCACCATGCTCGGATACAGCTATCCGCTAGGTATTAGTACGACGTTGAGTCACCCAGCTTATGAAAATCAGATAATCATTTTAACATCTTACGATCAACAAGTTCAAATGCTCAGGACGGGCCGTGTAGATGGAATTATCGCCTCCGACACGACATTGCAGCACCGGGTGATAAAAGCCGGTGACGTGGATTTCGAAATTAAGGTAATCGATGTCTACCCGGCCAATCTGCATTTCCTCTTCTCCCGAAAAAGCGTTTCCGGACAGACCGTCGAGCGCATCAATCAATTTCTTGAAACGCGTCCATCGCCGGGAAACTGACGGGACCGGCGGGGGCCAATCGACCGGTCGACCCTACTCACTTCCAGTCGTCGAGGCCGTATCGGGTCATGATCTCATCGATTTCACCAGATGCCCGAAGCTGGTCCAGGCCAGTGGAGAGCACCTCCGCCAGATGCGCGGAGTGCGGCTTGGCAGGCGACAAAGCGAGAAAAATGTCTTCTTCGGAAAAGACATGCGCCAGCTCGAATTGGTCGCGCAATTCCATGTCTTCCGCCTTATTCCAGAAGATGTTGACGTCCTCGATCACCAGATCGATCCGGCCGGCGGCCAGTTTTCGCAGGTTGATGTCGAGCGGTGCGTCGCCCCCTTGGTAGCTGGGGATGGTGCGCTTTTCCAAAAGGGTTTCCAGATCCTCGCCATACGCATAGTCAAGGATCAGGCCGACACTTCGCCCGTCGAGGGACGTCTCATCGACATAGCGCCATGGGGAATCCGCCCGTTTGAATAGACCGACCCGCGTTTGCCCCATTGGTTGCCGGGGAAAGACGAAATCCGGCGCATCTTCGCGGAGCGCGCCGAATACGCCGTCATAGTGTCCCTGGCGGGTGTAGAGCAGCGCACGGGCCCAATTGATCGTTTCATAGCGCACGGAGTACCCTTTGGGCTCCAGGATGGCGCGGGCTATCTCCACCATGAAGCCGGGTTTTTCCGACCCGGGTGTGCAGTTGACCGGACACCACTCATCGGCGGCGAATACGAGCGGTCTGTCGTCCGCCCGCACTGGTCCGGTCGCCCCCTTGGCCACCACCCCGGCGAGCAGGACGGAAACAAGCAGGTTGGAGAAGATGGTCGGCATGGGAGAGGGGATCCCGCTGGGCATTCAAGGGTCTGACGTCAGGATGCAGCATAACCGACCAGCCATCGATGAAAAGTGCCGTGCCATCGCATGACGCTCCGGCCGGCCAATCATCAGGAGCCCGAACTCCAGTCCTTCAGGCCGTATTTGCTCAGGATTTCGCCAAGCTTTCCAGAACTCCTGAGCGCCTTCATTCCGGCATCGAGTTCCTCGGCCAGCTTGCCGGATTCCGGTCGCGCCGGCGAAAACGCGATGTATACCGGATCATATTCGCTCTCGCCTTCTAGGCGAACCTGATCCGAAACGCCCATTTGATCGGCGCTGTAGTTGAAAACACTGGCCTCTTCGACAAGGGCGTCGAGCCGTCCGGCCAGAAGCTTCTTGATGTTTGTTTCCAGCGCATCGTCGCCGCCGGCAAAGCTGGCTTCCCCGTGGGTCTCGATCTGAGTGCCGAGATCGCCATAATCGTAGTCGCGGATCAACCCGATCGTCTTGCCGCTCAGGTCCTCGGGCTTGGAAAAGCTCCAGTCGCTGCCGGCCGCCACGAAAATGGCGTTGCCAGCCTTTCCCTGGGCCTCTTTCGGGAAGACGAAGTCGTCCGCGTCGCCAATGGATGCGCCGAAAACAGCGGCATATTTGCCTTCGCGCGTTTCGACCAGCGCCCGCGCCCAGTTGACCTGTTCGTAGGTCACCGTGTAGCCGAGCGGTTCGAACACCTCTCTTGCGATTTCCACCATGTAGCCGGGCTTGTCGCTGCCGGGCTCGCAATTGAACGGGCACCACGGGTCAGCCGCGATGACAAGTTCGTTGGCCTGTGCGCTGCCAAAGCAGGCAAGTGCGAGCGTGATGGCGAAACCGGTGGTGCGGATGTGCGTCTTGAATGGCATTGGGCATGGTCCCTTTGTGAAAGGTGACCAAAGGGAAGCATGCTTCTGTAAAATATTTTTAAAATCATTTTTCGGGTTGGAAGATTCATAGACTTTGATTTGAAATTCAAAAATCGAGGTTAATTTCGCTTTCCAGGAGGCAAGAAGGGGCTTTCAGTTCTGGAGCTGGCTGCAGATCTCGGAGGTTTGATTTGTCCAACCGACCCGGGTTTGCGGTGGCGTTTGCGCGTGGGTAGCTGTATGGCCACGACGCCATCCGAAAATTGTGTCCAACCGCCGGAACATACCACGTGGCGCGGGCTCCGTTGAGGGATCTTCAGGGCGTCCGCGGGGACAGCTTCATTCTCAGCAGAGCCAGCAGCCGTCCGGCGTGCGGGCCGTTTCAACCGGGCCGCCATTGCTCAGATAGCCGACAATTCCGTCGGCAACGCTGGCAACATTGGTGAAACCTGCCTGGCTGGCCAGATACTCCGAAAGGACCGCGCTGCGATTGCCGGTCCGGCACAAAAACACGATCTCCTCGGCTGGATGCGCGACCAGCTTTTGCAGTTCCGATCCGAAATTGGGGTTCACCTGACCCGCTTCATTGAAGAATGTGATCAGATGACTGCCCGGCACGACACCGGTCTGTTTCCATTCGTCCGGACGGCGGATATCGATCACGGTCGCGCCCGATGCCAACTTGGCGCCGAGTTCGGATGAGTCCACCTCGCCAAACTTCTTCGCCTGGACCTCCAGCAGTTCGATCTCGAATTTCAAGGTCGCATTGGGCGGGATCACGCCGCCCGCACCGCGCGAGCCGTAGGCAAGCTCCGGGGGGATGATCAGTTCGCGCTTGCCGCCGACCTGCATGCCCTCAACGCCCTGTTCCCAGCCCGGGATGACCCGGCGCTCGCCGAGCGTGAAGGAAAACGGGGTACCGCGGTCGAGCGAGGAATCGAACTTCGTACCATCCATCAGCCACCCCGTGTAGTGGACGGTGACGGTCTCTCCGACATCGGCGGTCTCGCCGGTGCCTTTTTCGATGTCGGTGATCTGAAGCTCCTGCGCAAAGGCGGGCAGGGCGAAAAGAAGGCCAGCAAGAGCGGCGAGAATACGACGGGCCATGAAGTGCTCCTTCAGGTTACACGGGCTGCCGGACCTCGCCGCCTGAAAAAGGCGAAGGTATGGCAGCCGTGATAGGAAATACGTGAACGAAGCGGAGCGGTTGGTCCGGTTCAGTCTTCGCCCAGGCTGCGCTTGGTCATCTGGTTCAGCTTGTCCAGGTCGGCAACCTGACAATAATTGGCAGACTTGTAAGCCTTGAACCACTCGGACGCGTATTCGGTGTTTTCCGTTTCGGGATACCACGGACCGCCATCGGTGTAGTGGATCGCCTGCGGGGTTTCGATGCCCTTGGTGTAACCGGCAAGGTAGTTCCAGCTGGCCGGAACCTCGCCGATCAGATCGTCATTGCCGAGCCACTTGAATTGGTGCAGCTGAAGGCCGGTGGCCTCATTCACATATTCGGGCGTCAAAGCCGTGCATTTGGCATTGTTGAACATCATGACGCTCGACCAGTTCTTCTTTTCGTATCGGGTCTGCTTTTCGCCCAAAAACTTTGTCTCTTCGGTCGGATTGTGGTCGTGCTTCACGCACATCACCGCATACCGGTCGTCGCGCAGGGCCCACAATTTCGCGATGTCGTCGAGAAAGACGATGTCGTTGTCCATGAAGATCGACCAGCCGCTGTAGCCGGACAGATAGGGCGTCAGAAAGCGGGAAAAGGAAAACTCCGTGGATTGGTTTGGGTCGGTGTCCCGCCAAAAGATGTCGCGCATGTTCCGCAAATTCAGCGGCAGGACGGAGACGGGAAGGCTACTGTGCTCTGTAATGGAGTGCGCCAAGACGGATGAGGCGACGTGAATCCGCCGGTCGTAACCGACAAAAATCCGAACAACACTGTCGTGCATGAAAAGTCCTTTATTGGGTTATGCGCCGTTGCGTCCGCCGCCTTTGTAGTCAGGCTGGTCCCGGCGATCAAGGAAGGCATGGAGAAAGGCGGTGCCGGCGGCAACCTGCGCGTCGGTCCAGACCAGTCCTTCGATCTCACGGTCGCTCAGGGGGGTTTGATGACAATCCCGCAGAGCCGCGATCATCCCGGGCAGGTCGGAAAGGTGCCGAACGGCATAGGCGGGGGCGCGATCGTCTGACGTTGGGGGGATCATCCGCGCAGGCACATGATGATAGTGGCGGCGCAAGGTGTTGAGGAAAACCGGAATGCGATTGTTGAGAGCTTCCTGGATGGTGGCCGAATTGTTGCCGACAAGCAGGTCCATGGTTTCGAAAAAACGGCCAAGCGGGGTCTGTGTGTCCACCATGACCCGGCCCGCATATCGAGGGTTTGTCAGCTCCTGTCTGAGCCAGTCCAGCGGCAAGCCGGTCTTGCCAGGCTTGATCTTGATGACCAGTTTGACCGCGTCGACACGGGCCGCCGCGCGGGCGAACTCGAGCAGGCCGTGGAGGAATTCCCCCGGCAACTCCGTCACCCAGGGAACGTGTTCTTCGGCGATCCGGTAGTTGCCCGCCATCACGATCTGAAAGGGTGCCCCGTCTTTCGGCCGCCGGGAATAGCGCTTGCCGACCTCAATTGCATGGATGGCTGGCGCGCTTGGATACGCCTTTTGCGCAAGGGGAGCCGTGAGCGGGCTTTTGCAAAACAGGTGCTTGACGCTTGGGGCGTTGACCCGGCCGTGGCGGGCCCAGAACGTGGCCCCGAGGTTGGACACTGGCGTATCCTGAGCCGTATCGCTGCCGTGATTGATCATGATGGAAGGAATGCCTTTCGCGGCCAGGTCACGCTCCGCGCGGATCACCGAGGGCTGGATCAAGTGATCGAGAACCAGCAGATCGGGGGTCAGAGCGTGCGCCAAGTCGGCACCGGCCCTGCAGTCCTTCAAGAGCCGGGGCAGGTAGTGCGCCAGCACGGGCGCCAGGATCCTGTCGAGGTCCGGATCGTTGGTCAGGGGGGTGGGCAATGAAAGCTCGAGGGATCCGGCCGGCCGGCGCATGGACGCGCGAAAGAGCCGGACCGGTTTTGAGGCGTCC
Source organism: Roseibium aquae (assembly GCF_008711285.1). Taxonomy (GTDB): domain Bacteria; phylum Pseudomonadota; class Alphaproteobacteria; order Rhizobiales; family Stappiaceae; genus Roseibium; species Roseibium aquae. The sequence continues at coordinate 310,265 of NZ_VXDC01000003.1, read as the reverse complement.
GGTTTCCTCGGTGCCTGCCGGATCGATCTCAACCCCCGGCGCAGTGTGGCCAGGATGGTCTTTCCCGGATGTCCCGTTGACAGGATCGCGGCATCGTTCCGGCCTTCGGCGATGGTGCGGGCCACCCGGGATGTGAAGGGTGTGGGAAGGTCCAGTTGCAGCAGGTGCGGGCGTTTGCCCAAACGCCAGAGGATAATCCGGTTGATCCAGAGCGCCAGGCGGGCATGTACGTCGCTGTAGTCACTGGACGGAAGCAAAGCGTCGAAGCCCCGCGCAATATCTTGCGCCAGACGCTCCAGAAGAGCGGCCGCCGGCCCGACGTGTTCCGGGTTGCCATTCTTCAAAAGCGTGTAGTGGTCATCGCTCAACGAGTTCAGGCATTGCCGGATTAGCAAGACCGGCGGCAGGAGATAAAATAAAAAGAGGCGCACGCTTTGTACATCGCCCGGATGCCAGCCCGCATCCGAAAGACGTTCATCCACCAGTGAGAGTATGCGATCGGACCGGATTAGTGTCCTGGCATGGGAGCAGCTTGACAGGATATCCGACGCCTCCAGAACCTCGGCCCCTGTTTCGCGCAAAACAACCGCTGCGTCAGGGGAAAAACACAGGAACCGACCGCGATCTGTGCCGGACCGTGGGGTCGGGTCGAGATCTGCGGGATGCATGACAATGGTGAGGGATGAGCGCATGCCGGATCAGTTCAGGGTTGCGGATATGGCACCTACATAAAGGGCTTTTCCGTTCTGGTATAGGCCGTCTGGAGGCCGGGTAGGGTGAGGAGATGACCGAATGGCGGGAACGTCGTGCCAAGGCGTTTGACAAGGGACTGGCGGCAATGGGACTGACTGTAGTAGGGAACCGCGTGCCTCTCTGACCGCATCGACCCAAAGGCCACACGCCAAGACAGCGGTTCTTGCAGACAAATAACCAGCGGCACCAAACCCGCTGGCGGAAGATGAAAGGGCAACAGCCTTGACGGTCAAAGAATACAGGGTGGAAACGCTCGACACTTGTCCGAATTGCGAGAGTTCGGATTTCGCACCTTGGGTGACAAGCCGCGATGTTCTTCTGGAAAATTCCGATGAGGATTTTGTCTATGCGCGCTGCCAAAGCTGCGGGGTTACGTTTCAGCAGGTTCGCCCAACCGAGGATACAGTTGGTTTTTTCTATCAGGGCGACTATGGGCCGTATGCGCTGAAGCGGCGCAAGGACCCACCGCTCAAGCAACTGCACAAGAAACTGCTGAAGCTGACCGCTGCCATGACCGGTGAAAAGCGGGAGCGGAAGCGGATACAGGCGGTTTATGCGAAACACCTCTCGCCAAGGAACGCGGTGTTTCTGGATTTTGGATGTGGCGGCAGTCTCTTGATGGATGATCTCAAGGCGCGATACGGCTGTGCGGCAATCGGTATGGATTTTGACCAGAACCAGGTGGCGGCTGCCCGGGACAGGGGCCACCGGGCTTATCTGGCGTCAGACGAAGGCTGGGCGCAGATCGAAGATGCGAGCGTTGATCTTGCGGTGATGAACCATGTTCTTGAGCATCTTTTTCACCCCGAGGCCGTGCTTCGAGAGATCCACCGGGTCCTGAAGCCGGATGGTGCGATCATGATTACGGTGCCCAATCCGGATGGGTACTCGGCCCAAACGTTTAAAGAAGACTGGTTCGGGCTCGACTGTCCAAGACATATTATCCTGTTTTCGCCCGCCGCCGGTGAACGGCTTCTTGACCGGGTCGGTTTCGACAATCCTGAAATCCTCAGCCGGTCCGTTGCCAAGGACATCGTTCGGAGCAAGGCCCGGCGGAGCGGTTCGGTGTCCGCCTGGCCCCTGGATGCGGATGGCATAAAGGCGATCCAGAACGCCTTTCTGGCCAAACGGCAAGCGGCAAAGGGCCGGTATGACCAGTTCACCTTGATAGCCCGGAAACCAGCGTCTCCGGGATTGATGCCCTGATCCGGACGAGACATGCGGGTTCTTTGGATTGTCAGCAGTTTGAGCATGAAGGTGGCCAGTGTCCGGCTACGCACCTTGCTGCCCGCGCTTTCCTTGGCGAAAGCAGGCCATGAGCTTCTTGTCTGCGAGGGTCTGCCGCAGGACGACCAGATTGCCCGTGCGGATATTGTGGTGATCAACAAGTGCTTCGGCGATGCATATGCGACTTTCGCCAGGACCTGCGCCGGGCGGGGCATTCCCGTGCTTTATGATCTTTGCGACAATGTGTTCGCGCCGGACTATGGGGATGGATCTGGAAAGGCCGCGCAAAGCGTGCGTGAGATCCTGGTGCATTGCACCGCGTTGATCACCACCGGCCCGTTGCTGGCCGACGCGATTGTGCGCCATACAGGTTTTGATGGGTCCGTCCATTGTATCCCGGACAGTGAGGAACCGCGCTTCGCGATCGACGAACTGCTCCGGGCCTGGGAGCAGGGGCAAGGGGTCCTCGCCGAAGGCCGGTTGACCTTGAGGCCGGCCCAGCCATTCGAGATGGAACGGCAGATTTTCCCCGAACACCGGGCGCGGACGCTGTTCAATGCCGTTTTCCGGAAGGATGGCTGGCTGAGGCGGGATCGCAGGACCGTTCTGTGGTTTGGGACGCCGGGCCGCATGGACAGCAAGACGGGGCTTTATGCGCTCAGGCTGATGAAGGACGCCCTGGCGGCGGTAAATGCCGAGATCCCGCTTCAGCTTCTCGTGGTGTCCAGCAGCAGGAAACTGTTTCGGCACCATACGCAGGATTATCCCGTCCCATGCGTCTTCCGGCCCTGGTCGCTTTTGTCGATGTACGGCCATTTCCAGTCCGCTGACGTGACCATGATCCCGAACCCGCAAGACGCGTTCTCAATTGTGAAATCAGCGAACCGGACGATTTTTTCCTTGTCTGAGGGCACACCTGTCATTGCGGACCCCGTCCCCGCGCTGTCGGATTTCGAGGACTGCACCCACCAGGGAGATTGGGCGGAGGGCCTGCGCGCCTATCTCGGCCAGCCCGGGCTGGCGAAACAGCATATCGAACGGGCCCGCAAGGTCATCGCGAACCGGTATTCGCTTGCCAGCATTTGCGAGGATTGGCGCCGCGCGCTTGAAGGTGAGGGGTGCTGACGCCCAGATCGCCGGGCACCGGCTGCCTGATCACCCGTTCCACAGCCAGGCCGCGCCGCGGACGCCCGACGAATCTCCGTGCTTTGCCTTCCTGATCGGGGTGTCGAAACTGTCTGAGAAGATATGGGGCCGGATCGCGGCGGGCAGGTCATCGTACAATTCGTCGATGTTGGACATGCCGCCGCCGAGCACGAAGACGTCCGGGTCGATCAGGTTCGCGGCCATGGCCAGCGCCCGGCCGAGCCGGCTGACATAGGCCTCGTAGTGGCGGGTGGCGAGTGGATCGCCCGCGCGTTTCAGCTCCATGATGTCCGGCCCCGTCAGGTCCGACCCGGTTTCCGCCCGATATCCGGCCTGAAACCCGGTGCCCGAGCACCAATGGTCGATGCAGCCGTGGTGACCGATCCAGTTTTTTGGGCCCGGGTACTCGTCCGCCGTCATCCAGGGGACGGAAATCGCGCCCCATTCGCCGCCGATGCCGTTGGCGCCGCGATGCACCTTGCCGCCGATCGCGAGCCCTGATCCGCAGCCGGTCCCGATGATGATCCCATGCACGAAGGGGGCTCCGGCGGCCGCGCCATCGGTTGCCTCCGAAACGGCAAAGCAATTGGCATCGTTTTCGACGCGGACCGGCCGCCTCAGTCGGGCTTCCAGATCGGCCGCCAGGGGCTTGCCGTTCATCCAGATGGAATTCGCGTTCTTGACCAGCCCGGTCTTGGGCGAAATCGAGCCCGGAATCCCGAAACCGGCCGTGCCCGTTTTGCCGGTTGCCTGTTCGGCGGCCCCGATCAAGCCGGCGGCCGCCTCAATGCATGCCGGGTAGTCCCCGCGCGGGGTTGGGATGCGCTTGCGGAACAGTTCCGCGCCGGACACGTCCAAGGCGGCGACCTCCATCTTGGTGCCGCCCCAGTCGATCCCGAGCCGCATGGTCATTGCGCCTTTTCGGGCAGTTCGAACGCCGCGCCCGCCGCCGGGTCCTGTTCTCCCGCCTGCTTGCCGTAATTCTTGAATTTTCGCAGGATTTCGGCCATCTCCGCGGCATCCAGAAGCACCGGCTCACCAACGCTCAGGGCCGACAGATACTGATTTGCCAGATCCTCGACCCCTTCCGCCAGCGCCAGGGCCTTGGACAAGTCCGGCCCGCAGGCAATCTGGCCATGATTGGCCAGAAGGCAGGCCGAACGGTCCGCCAGGGCCGTCATCATCGCCGCGGACAAGGCCTTCGTGCCGAAGGTCGCGTAGTCCGCGCAGGCAATCCGGTCGCCGCCGGCCATTGCCACCATATAGTGAAAAGCTGGAATCGGCCGCCGCAGGCAGGACAGCGCCGTGGCCCTTGGGCTGTGGCAATGGACGATGGCCCCGGCCTCCGGCTTGCCGAGATAAAGATCGAGGTGCATCCGCCATTCGGAAGAGGGCAGCAGGTCTCCCTGGTACCGCCCGTGCAGATCCATGGCCACGATCTTGTCTTCGGTCAACTGATCGTAGGGCGTGCCGGACGGGGTGATCAAGAAGCCGTCCGCTGTCCGCCCGCTGACATTGCCCGATGTGCCCTTGGTCAGTCCGAGTTTCTGCAAGGCCCGCGCCGTGTCGATGACGGCCCGGCGCAGGTCCGGGCTGTCGGGCGGAAAGGGTGCAAGTGTCATTTATCGCAATCCGGTTCGATCCTTGCCGCATCTAACCCGTTGATCCGGTGGGCGGCAAGGCCGGAAGATGCATGCGCTTTTCAGTTGAATCCGCTAGAGAAGTCGGGTGAGGCATGGAGATGATGCGAACGCATGCGGGATCGGGACACTCGACAGCAGCGCGGAAAACGGCCGGGCCGGCGTGAGCCTCCGCGCCCCTCGCACCGCCGTGTCAATTGGAGCGGCGCGCGGGCAGCCAGATTGCCGCATGAACGGGCGGCGGCAAGCTGGCGCAGCCGCATGCTGGTCAGTCTGCCGCTTGTGCTTCTGGTGGCGGCGTTTGCGGGGCTTGGCCTGTCCCGGCTTCTGCCGGTTTCCCCACCACAGGACACCGCAAGCCCGGCCGGGCCGGACCCGCTCGCGGCCCTGCCCGCGTCCCTGCGGCGGATGCTGACAAACCCCGAACCGGTGATGCCGGCCCGGCTGACCTTGACCTTCACCGGCCGTCCGGCGGATCTGTGCGATCAGCTCAACGCACTCGGCATGACCAATTCCGGCTGGCGGGGCGCACCTTTGATGATGGGCCGCTATCAGTGCGCCTCGGAGCTGATCACACTGACCACGCCGAGCGTCGATTATGGCCCCTCAACGCTGTTTTTCCTGCTGCGCGGCCGGCAGGATGACCGGATCGACTATTTGCGTCTCAAGCTGGTGGTGGATGATCCGGCACACAAGCCGGTTGGCGTAGATGCGGTTGAGCTTGTCATTGGCGCCCTGTCCGACCGCTACGGCTGGGCGGTGCCGAACGTCTTCTGGCGGGCTGTGGCGGAATTCGAGCCGCTGGAACTCATCGATCGGGGCGTGCGCCTGTCCGTCGCGCCGGAGGATCCGGACCTGACCGGTGATCCCAAGGCCGATCGGCGGCTGAACATCGTCCTCGATTTCAGCGAACCGGACCTGATCCGCCCCGCCGACACTTTCCTGAAGGCGCCGCCCTTCGACCCCGACTGGACGGTCACGGTCCCGCCCGGTCCGGCAGCGGAATGAACTCCTCCGCGTCGCCCGGCACGGTGTCGAACCGGCCTTGCCGCCAGTCTTCCTTGGCCTGTTCGATCCGCTCCTTCGATGAGGAGACGAAGTTCCACCAGATGTAGCGTTTTCCGTCCATCGGCTCGCCGCCGAGCAGCACGAACCGCGCGGGGGCGTCGGCCAGGTTTTCGATGACCAGGTGATCGCCGGGCTTGAAGACCATCAACTGAGCCGGATCAAATGTCTGGCCGGCAATGGTGATCCGGCCGGCAATCGTGTAAAGCCCGCGCTCTTCCCAGCCGGCGTCCAGTGGCATCTTTGCCCCCGGATCGAGGGTGACATCGGCATAAAACATGTCCGAGGCGGTCTGCACGGGTGCCTTGTGACCGAAGAGCGCGCCCGCGATCAGCTTCACCGAGGCGCCCTGATCGCCGAATTCCGGCTGTTCGTCCGTCCCGAAGTGCTGGAAGCTCGGATCGCTTTCCTCCAGATGCTTGGGCAGCGCCACCCAGCTTTGCAGGCCGAACAAAGGCCGCTTGGCGCTCAGCCGCTCGGGGCGCTCGCGCTCGGAATGCACGATGCCCTTGCCCGCGCTCATCCAGTTGAGGGCGCCGGGGGCGATCGCGATTTCCGTGCCCAGGCTGTCCCGGTGATACATCTCGCCTTCGAAGAGATAGGTGACGGTGGCCAGCCCGATATGCGGGTGCGGGCGCACGTCGATGCCGCCGCCGACAAGAAGCTCGGCCGGTCCCATCTGATCGAAAAAGATGAACGGGCCAACCATGCGCTTTTTCGCCGAGGGCAGGGCGCGGCGCACCGAAAACCCGCCAAGGTCCGACGTGCGCGGCATGATGATGGTCTCGATCGGATCGCAGCTTGCAGCATCACCGGGAATCGGGTCGGGGCAGTTCAACCAGCTCATGGGGCGCTCCAGTGGGCAGAGTGGGCAGATCGCTCGTGATCTATGGCGCAAAGATAGGGTCCCGGTCTGCCGACTGTCCATTGAACAGTGTGTCTTCCCGGTCGAGCACGGTCTCCGATGTGGCGGGGATGCGTGGTCCCTGTTGTATCGGTTGGACGGGCTCTTGCGGGTCGCGTCCGGATCGCGGCGTGGGATCAGGACGGTTACCCGAACACTGCCCGGTTTTCCGCGACGATCCGGTTCAAGAACTCAAGGGCGGTCGAAACAGGGCGCAGGGAGCGGGTGCTTTCGTGGCAGACGGTCCAATAGGCGCGCTCGACGCGAATGTCGGGTAGCACAGGTACGAGATCCGGTTCGGACCGCGCGATGAAGGCATGCAGGATGCCGATGCCGGCCCCGGCCTTCACGGCTTCGGTCTGGCCGAGCGCCGAGGCGATCTCGAACCGCGCGGGCCAGGCCTTCGCAAAATCCTCGAAGTAGTTGAGCGCCGGTGCATAGATCAGGTCTTCCACCGCGCCGATCAGACGGTGGCTTGCCAGATCCTTCTGCGTTGCGGGCGTGCTGTTGCGCGCCAGGTAATCCTTGGAGGCGTAAAGCCCCAGCGCGTAGTCGACCAGCTTGCCGGCGATCAGCCGGCCATGTTCGGGCCGCTCCACTGTGATGGCAATGTCCGCCTCGCGCCGGGACAAGGAAAAGGACCGGGGCACGGGCACCAGCTGAACGGTCAGATCCGGGTGCTGTTCGGTGAGCGCCCCGAGACGCGGGGCGAGGAATGCCACCCCGAACCCGTCCGGAGCACCGATCCGCACCGTCCCCGACACGCCGATCTCCGTGTCGGCCAGATCGGCTTGCGCTGCCAGCATGTCCGCCTCGATCTGTTCCGCGCGGGCCAGAAACCGCGCGCCCTTTTCCGTCAGCACCGATCCGGATGTCGACCGGTCGAACAGCTTGGCATTCAAGCCGGCTTCCAGCGCGGAAAGCCGCCGGGCCACCGTGGCGTGGTTCAGCCCGAGCCGCTTGCCCGCCGCCAGGATCTGCCCCGAGCGCGCGACGGCGAGAAAGATGCGGATGTCGTCCCAGTTCATTTGGTTAGCCTCTTTCGAAGATATGCCGCCGGCCTATGCTTCCCAAAAGGGTCATGCCGGCCGACGGAGCGCGGAGCCGGGATTGCGGAAGCCAGCCGGTCTTGTCTGTACCCGATTCCGGATGACCCCCTGGCGGGCTCTCCGGGATGACGGATTTGAGAAGCGCCCATTTTGGACTGGGCTATATTTTGCGCACAACGGATGCGGAAATCTGGAGCTTGTATAGCGCAAAAATGCAAGGCAAGAAAGAACCATGAAAGTGGCGTAGAGTACGCCTCAAACGGCACAGCGAGCACCGCCGGCTTTTGGGAGAAGCGAACATGGAACAGATCGGACATTTCATCGACGGCAAGCGGGTCGCGGGCACGTCCGGCCGCACGGCCGACGTCTTCAATCCGGCGACTGGGGAAGTGCAGGCGCAGGTCGCGCTGGCAACCAAGGCGGAGCTGGAAGCAGCTGTGGCGAACGCGGCCGCCGCGCAGCCGGCCTGGGCCGCACAAAACCCGCAAAAGCGCGCGCGCGTGATGATGAAGTTCGTCGATCTTTTGAACCGCGACATGGACAAGCTGGCCGAAAAGCTGTCCTCCGAGCACGGCAAGACCTTTGTAGACGCGAAGGGCGATGTGCAGCGCGGTCTGGAAGTGATCGAGTTCTGCGTTGGCGCGCCGCACCTTCTCAAGGGTGAATTCACCGACAGCGCGGGCCCGGGCATCGATATGTACTCCATGCGTCAGCCGCTGGGTGTTGTCGCCGGGATCACCCCGTTCAACTTCCCGGCGATGATCCCGCTGTGGAAACTGGGTCCGGCACTTGCCGCAGGGAACGCGATGATCCTGAAGCCTTCGGAGCGCGATCCGTCCGTCCCGCTGATGCTGGCCGAGCTTTTGACAGAAGCCGGTTTGCCGGACGGTGTGTTGAACGTGGTCAACGGCGACAAGGAAGCCGTGGACGCGATTCTCGACAACCCGGTGATCCAGGCGGTCGGCTTTGTCGGGTCCACGCCGATCGCCCACTACATCTATCACCGGGCAGCCGAGACCGGGAAACGCGCCCAGTGCTTTGGCGGCGCGAAGAACCACATGATCATCATGCCCGATGCCGATCTCGATCAGGCGGCGGACGCACTGGTTGGGGCCGGGTATGGCGCGGCGGGTGAGCGCTGCATGGCGATTTCCGTTGCTGTTCCGGTGGGCGATGAAACGGCGGACCGGTTGATCGAGAAACTGGTTCCGCGAGTTGAAGCGCTGAAGGTCGGGCCATGGACGAGCGGCGATGACATCGACTTCGGTCCGGTCGTGACCAAGGCCGCGCAGGAGAACATCCTCCGCCTGATCAATTCGGGCGTCGATCAAGGGGCGAAGCTGGTCGTCGACAACCGGGACTTCTCGCTCCAGGGCTATGAGAACGGCTTCTTCGTCGGCCCGCACCTGTTCGACCATGTCACCAAGGACATGGACATTTACAAGACCGAGATCTTCGGTCCGGTCCTGTCGACCGTGCGCGCCAAGACCTATGAGGAAGCCATCGGCCTTGCCATGGATCACGAGTACGGCAATGGCACCGCTATCTTCACCCGGGACGGCGACACCGCCCGCGACTTCGCCAACCGGATCAACATCGGCATGGTCGGCATCAACGTGCCGATCCCGGTGCCGCTCGCCTACCACACGTTCGGCGGCTGGAAGAAGTCCGGCTTCGGCGATCTGAACCAGCACGGTCCGGACGCGTTCAAGTTCTATACGCGGACAAAGACCGTGACGTCCCGCTGGCCGTCCGGTATTCGGCAGGGCGCGGAGTTCTCCATTCCGACCATGAAGTAGGCCGGACCCGCCAGCCGATGGCGGCGGCCGAAAAAACGAAAGGCGGTGCCGTGTGGCACCGCCTGGACTTTTGGGTCCGGGACTTGAAGGGGACACACCTCGTCTTGGGGGGAGGAACCGCAACGCAGCGAGGCCGCGACAGACGGGCTTCCGATCCGATGGGTGCGGCGGATCCTTCGAGACGGTCCTTCGGCCCTCCTCAGGATGAGGGAAAACGGGGTCTTTTAGACACGAAGAGGCGGTGCCGTTTGGCACCGCCTCTTTTTTTGACCCTCAGGCCGGCTTTACTCGATCACAACTCCGCTCGGATGCGGTGTGGAAGCTGTCTCGGGCGGAAGGATCGGATAGACGACTTCCGGAACCTCGCCGGTCAAAGACTGCAGGAAGGCGACGATCGCGTCGATTTCCTCGCTGGTCAGGTCGGCGCCCAATTGCGATGTCGCCATGATTTCGACAGCCGTGCGCAGATCCCAGACCGCTCCAGAGTGGAAGTAGGGGGCGGTCACCGCAATGTTGCGGAGCGGCCCGGCCCGGAACACATATTCGTCGTCTGCGGTCGCGGTCACCGCGTACCGTCCCTTGTCACCCTCGGGAAGGATATCTGCGCCGGGTTTTTCGATCAGGCCGAACGGATAATAATCCTGGCCCCCAACGTTGATCCCGGCGTGACAGGCTGCGCAGCCTGCATCCACGAACACCTGCAGGCCGGTCTTTTGCAGATCGGTCAGGGCATCATCATTGCCGTTCAGCCACGCATCGAACGGCGCGGGGGTGATCAGCGTCGCCTCAAAGGCCTCGATCGCCTTGGCGAAATTGTCGAACGTGACCGGATTGGCTTCTTCCGGGAACGCGCTCTGGAACCATTCCACATATTGCGGCATGGAATTCAGGGTCTTCAGGACATTTTCGGGCGTATTGGCCATTTCGACCCCGGCCTGAACCGGGCCTTTCGCCTGGGCCGCGAGGTCCGGTGCCCGTCCATCCCAAAATTGCGCGCTGTTGAAGACCGCGTTCAGAACGGTTGGCGAATTGCGGGGTCCCTTCTGCCAGCCATGGCCGATCGATGTCGGCATGTTGTCGTCGCCGCCGGTCGCCAGATTGTGGCAGGAATTGCAGGAAAACACGCCGGAGGCGGACATGCGCGGATCGAAGAACAAGGCCTTGCCCAGTTCGATCTTTTCCGGAGTGACCGGATTGTTCTCGAACGACGGCGTTGTCGAGGGGATCGGGGCAAACATGTCCAGAGCCATGGTGCGCAGGTCGTCCTGGGCGAGGGCGGTGCCGCTCACAAGACACCCGATTGCAAGGAGGGAGGAGAAAGTTTTCGTCATCGCGACGTCCTTTGGCAAAGAATGGACGTGCGTTCGGATCCGGCACGCCCGGCTAGTCGGACTGGCTCATCAAGAGACCAGGCGGACGGTACCTGCGCGCGGCTCCAAAGCCTTGACTAAGGTCAATGACGCTGCGTTTTTCGCCGTATTTCGGAGCATGATCCGGTTTCAGCGTCTGTTGCGTCAACGGTTCCTTAAACCGCAGCGTCGTTCCACCGGGCCGGCGCGCGATACCACCGGTCCGCCTCGGTGGCCGTCGGTTTTGCCATCCAGTCCGGCCACCTATCCAGTTCTGCCACAAGGTCCGGCCATTCCGGCTCCGTCAGGTCGTGCGCGGCCGGCCGCCGTCCTGGTCTTCTTCGCCGATGGAATGGGGAGCCGCGGCCTCGGGGGCGGTGGAAAGGGGTTCTGCCGCCTGTTCTTCTCGCGCATGCTTCTGGGCCCATTCGTTCGAGCCCTGCGGCGGGTAGTCGAGCGTGTCCTGAAGCGCGTCCATGCGGGCGGGAGACAGCCGGGGGAAGGGGAGACAACCCTCATCCCGCCAGCGGGCCACCTCGGCATCGGCCGCCCGGCCCAGGTCCTCGTCGAGCCCGTCGTCCTTGGCCATGTAAAGCGTCTGGGAGGGAAAGGCGAAACCGGTGCCGGACCCTTCGATGATGGTCTTGATGCGCAGGAACACGTCTTCCTTGATGGCGTGGAATTCGTTCCAGTCGCGGGTCAGGGCGTAAACCCGCAAGGACACATCCAGCGAGGATGCCCCGTAACTGTTGAAACGGACCCGGATCGTCTCCTTGTCGATCATCGGGTGGGCGTGCATCATTTCCCGGATCTTGACCAGCACATAGCGGAGCTGGTCGTCGCTTGTCTCGTAGCGAAGGCCGACAACGGTGCTGATCAGCATCTTGTCGCAGCGCGCCCAGTTGATCAGCTCCATGTCGACGAATTTGGCGTTGGGCACGGAAATCAGGGTCCGGTCGGTTGCCCGGATCTGTGTCGAGCGGATCCCCACATCTTCCACCGTTCCGCTCATTCCGCCAAAGGTACAGAAATCGCCGACGCGAACCGGCTTGTCGGAGAACAGGATCAGGCCGCTGATGAGGTTTTCGAGTGTCGGGCGGATCGCCAGCGCCACCGCCAGACCGCCGACCCCGAGACCTGCGAGAAGCGGGACGATGTCGACGCCCAGACGTTCCAGACCGAAAGCGCCGACCCCGATGCTGGCGGCGACGGCCAGGATGCCAGACAGCAAACGGACAAGGCTGGCGTCGAAACCCCGGCTGGATATGGTCGACGAGGCGAGGATCGTCGTCCCGATGGCACCGAACAGCCGCCACACGGCCCAAATATACAATGCCAGTTCCAGAACTCCCGACGTGAACAGAAGATAGCCGAGTTCCACTCCGGTGAAATTGATGTCGTCATCGACAAACCGGGCCGCGACCCCGACGAAATAGGCGGATACAACGGGGGCGAAAATCCCGAGCCAGGCGGTGGTCGCACCCGGGAACCGTTGGCTCAAGGTGTCGAAGCCCCGGAATGTCAGCCAGCAAACCAGGAACAGGGTCCCGCCGGTGAGAAAAAGGCCGGCCCACTGCCAGAGTGTCTGGCCGGATATCAGCACATTCACCCAGGCTGGAAGATGCTCGAGAAGCTCCCCAATCACGTGTGTGCTCGGGACAAGGTAGCCCGGTGTCGTGATGTAGAACCTGTAGAAACCAGGGGTCACGTTCGATGAGCGGAAATCCGACAGCGTCAGTTCGCTGCCGCTCCGGTAAGGCAGGTCCTCCAGCGCCTTGTAGCTCTCCAGCAGACCGGACACCGTGGCGCTGTCGAACAGATAGTTTTCGGCATTCGGTCCCGACTGCATTCTCTCTATTTCGATCCGGGTGCCTGGCAGCCGCCAGCGATATCCCTGACCCGGCTCAAGATTGGCCAGATCGGCCGCATCGGGCACGGCATCAAGGCGGGGAAGAGGGATCCGGTCGAGGACTTCCTTCAGCAGAAGCGCCGCCTCGACCCCTGTGTCCTTGCGCAGGACCGGCGGGATCTGAGACAGATCGAAGACGGAAGTCGCCTGGTAGAGATGATCGTCCGCCACGGCCTGGGCGGCCCGCGCATCTTCGATGGATATCTGGGGAGGGACCGCATCCAGCGCCCGTTCCGCGCTCATCGCGATTTCATAGGCCGCGTTCACATTGAACATGAACGCTTCGAGGGTTTCCCGCGGACTGGACGTGCCCGCGCTCTGAAGACGGGTTGCGATCGCGTCCGAGGTGATACCATGGGCGTCGGGCCGGTTCATATACTCCTGATAGAGGTCGGTCTGACCATCAAGCCGGGGAAGTTCCGCGGCCCGGCGGTAGTCCAGTTCCAGTTCTCCGATCGTCCCGGTGTCGAATTTGAAGTCTCCCTCGTCCCGGCCGGAACCGACCCGTTCCATCCGCAGGTCTGTGCCCGGCAGGGTCCAGGATGTGAGGCCATCGCGCGCCACTTCTTCGGGTCCGGGTATCGCGCTTGCCGGGGGAACGATCGTCCGCGCGATGATTTCGCGCGCAAGCAGGATCCGCTCGATCTGTTCCGATGTGGAAGCTGCGTAGGGCGAGTTTTCGAAGTCGAAACTTTCGACCGCCGCGCGCAGGAAGAGCCTCTGCTCGTGCACCGGTGCGTTGGACCGCCAGAGCGCGATCAGGGCGTCGGTGTTCCTCAGAAAACTCTGAAGGGAGTCGCGCGGGCTGCCGGTTTGGGCGGGATTGAGCGGGGACGGGGCCTGAGAGGGTGTTTGCGCCAGGACCCCGGAAGGCACCGCCGCCACGATCCACGCCATGGACAGGGCGAAGACTATTGGAGGAATCGCCGTCTGCATCCGTCCAAAACGCCGAAAAAACAAAGCGATGCGCATGAAATCCATCCATCTAACCAATCAGGCCCCTGTGCCCTCCTCTATGCCGCCACAACCTTAAGGAGTTGTTAGAGTGCCGGATTGACGGGAGGCGATTTTCTGACCGATGGGGAGCCCGGTTCCGCCAATCATTCAAGCAGCGGCCACCTGTGATGGCGCGATGGTGATGGCGTGATCGCCTGGGTGATGGTGCGATAAAGGTGAAAGCTTTGGCGGATGCGTGGAAATCCGGACTTTCTGCTTTTTCGGTCGTATTCTAGATAGATCCGATACAGACTGTGGCAAAATTGAGGGGAAATCGGCTGGAATGAACGCGCGCGCGATGGGACGGATCGCAGCTGCAGCGACAAGTGAAAACGGAACCGCAGATCCGGGGCGTACCCCGGCATGACGGTGTCTTTCGAGCTTGACGCGACGGACAAGGAGAAAAGCCTGGGCAAGCGCGCAGGCGATCTGTCACGCGCGGGAAAACCGGGCCGGGCGGTGCCGAAGCCCACTCTTTTGCAATCCGCCGATCTTGCAGCCTTGCGCAGGGCGTCCTGGTTTGCCATCGCCGCCGACATGATTTGGATCCCGCAGGCCGCATTGCTCGCATCCGTTCTCGCGACCTGCCTTCTGGCCGCCACCGTTGGCGGTGCTGTCGATACGACATGGCTGCTTGCCGGTGTGGCTGGATTTGCCGCGCTCGCGCTCCCGCGCACGGCCCTTCAATATACCTCGGGACGGCTGGCGGGCGATGCGGCGCGGGCCGTTCGGGCGCGGGTCCGCACCCAGGTGTTGACCCGGCTGGCGGGGACGAGCCCGGCGGCCGATTTGCCCTCGAGCGGGTCCGTGGCGATCTCGCTGTCGGAGCAGGTGGATGCGCTCGGCCCCTATATCAGTCATTTCAAGCCGCAGGCCCAGCGGGTCCGGTGGGTCCCTCTGATCATCATCCTCACCGTTCTGCCCATGTCCTGGATGGCGGCGCTGATCCTGGTGATCGCCGGTCCGGTGATCCCGCTTTTCATGGCGCTGATCGGGATGCGGGCCAAGGCCGTCAGCGCCCACCAGCAGGAGGAACTCGCGCGCATGGGCGGTCTGCTTCTGGACCGCATCCGCGGGCTGGAAACGCTGCGCCTGTTCGGCGCCCTCGGGCGCACGGTCGGCGATGTCGAACAAACCGGCGAGGCGTTCCGCACCAAGACCATGGGTGTTTTGAAGATCGCATTCTTGTCTTCCACCGTGCTGGAATTGTTCAGCGCGCTGGGGATTGCGTTTGTCGCGGTCTATGTTGGCTTTTCGCTTCTGGGCGACATCACGATCGGCACCTGGGGCGGTGAACTCAGCTATTTCACCGGGCTTTTCATTCTTTTGCTCGCGCCCGAATTCTTCGCCCCCTTGCGCAGCTATGCCGCTGCCTATCATGATCGGGCGGCGGGACTGGCCGCCGAAGACAAGCTGCAAGGCCTGATGGAGGGGCTCGCAGAGGCACCGGACGGGGTGGTTACCCATCGGGAACAGGTCCGTTCGGTGCCGCCTTCTGGACAGGCCCCGGCGATCATCTGGTCCAACGTCACCCTGCGGCTCGGCCGGCGCACGGTCCTGGACGGGGCCTCCCTGGACATCCGGCCGGGAGAGACCATCATCCTTACGGGCGAAAGCGGAGCGGGAAAAACCACCGTGATTGACCTGTGCCTCGGGTTCCATCGCCCGTCCGCAGGCCGTGTGTGGCTGGGTGGCCAGGATCTGGAGCGGCTGGACCCGGAAAGCTGGCGCGCGTCCTTGGCTTGGCTGGGGCAGGACCCGACGCTCTTTCATGGATCCTTGCGCTCGAATCTCGCGCTGGCCAATCCGGATGCGTCTGCACAAGACTTGTTGGCGGCGTTGGCGGTCGCGGGCGCGTCCGATCTCGTGGAACGCCTTCCAAAAGGGCTTGATACAAGGCTTGGAGATAACGGTTTCGGCCTGTCCGTGGGCGAAATCCGGCGCGTCGCCCTCGCCCGGGCCGCACTGCGCAAAGACGCCCGGTTGCTGCTGGCGGACGAGCCCACGGCCGCCCTCGACCGGCAGACCGCGCAAGACGTCATGACCGGGCTGGATCGCTTGCGGCAGGGGCGGACCACCATCATAGCGACCCATGATCCAAACCTGATCGCGCTGGGCGATCGGCATCTTGTTCTGTCCGGCGGGCAGCTGACATGAGCGGGCTTGCGAAAATCGTGGCCTGGCAGTGGTCGCACAACCGGGGCGGTTTTGCGCTCGGGCTGCTGGTCGCGCTGGTTCCGGCTCTGTCTGGTTTGGCGCTCCTGGGGGTGGCTGGATGGTTCATCACCGCAGCCGCGATTGCCGGAGCCAGCGGCGCGTTCTTGAACATCTTCGCGCCGAGTGCGCTGATCCGGGGACTGGCCATCACCCGGACGGCTGGACGCTATGGCGAGCGGATCCTCACCCACGATGCCACGTTCCGGTTCCTGACCGATCTGAGGGGACGCCTGTTCCGCGGTCTTTCGGTCCGGGCCTTGTTGCGGCCGGGAACGGTGCGCAGCGCCCTGGTGCTGAACCGCCTGACCTCCGATCTCGCGAGCCTTGACACGGTGTATTTGCGGCTGGTCGTGCCCGCCGTTGTGGCGGGCGGCGCGCTGTTGGTGGTGTCGCTGGTCTATCTGATCAACCTTCCGGCCGGCCTGACGCTCGTCGGAGGGCTGTGCGCGGCGTTGATCGTGGCCGTGCTGCAGCTCTTGCGGCGGGCGGATGCGAAGGGCGCAAGGCGGCAGGAAGCGGCATCGGACGCCGTGCGGACCCGCAGCATCGATCTTGTTTCCGGCCGCAGGGACCTCGCGGTGTATGGAGGGCTGGCGCCCGCGAAAGAGCGGGTCGAGGCGGCCGCCGACCGTCTGTTGCGGACTGAAGCCGGACAGGAGCGCCGCGCTGCACGGTTCGTAGCGGCGACATCGCTGATCGGCCAGGCCTTCACGGCCAGCCTGCTTCTTCTGGTGGTCATGGCCACGCTCGCGGGAACCCTGCCGGTCGCAGTGGCGGCGGGACTGGTGCTGATGGCTCTGGCTTTGCCCGAATTGCTGACCGGTCTCGTTCCGGGCCTGATCGCGCTGCCGCGCACCCGCCTCGCCGCGCGCCGGGTTGTCCCGGCCGCCTCCACCGACGGCCTTTTCGACGCGGTTTTCGGCGGCGCGGAGACCCCGGGACCCGGCCCGGTACCTGGGATGCGGCCCACCCGCGAGGACACGGAGGACGCCACCTGCGTTCTGGCGTTTGACCGTGTCTCCTTTGCCTATCCGGGCGCCAAGGCTCCGGTTCTGGACGGCTTGGACCTGCAGATCCGGGCCGGCGAGGTCGTCGCCCTTGTTGGCCGCAGCGGCTGCGGAAAGAGCACCGTGTCGGCATTGGCCGCCGGGCTCCTGACGGCGGATGCCGGGGAGATCCGTCTGTGCGGCACGCCTCTGGCCGACCTGCCGGAAGCGGCCTTGCGCCGCTGCGTCACGGTTCTCAGCCAGCGTCCCTATCTTTTCCACGACACCGTCGCGGCCAATCTGCGCATTGCCCGGCCCGATGCAAGCGACGATCAGCTTTGGGCCGTTCTCGAGCAGGCCGCCCTTTGGCAGCAGATCCGAAGCCGTCCCGAAGGCCTGCAAACCGTTCTGGGCGAAGGCGGCCTCGGCCTGTCCGGTGGAGAAAAGCGGCGGCTCGGCCTCGCCCGGGCCTTCCTGACCGATCCGGCCCTCTGGATCCTCGATGAAGTCACCGAGGGGCTCGATGAGCAGACCGGCGAGGACGTTTTGCGGCGATTCTTCGCCCGGCGTGGCGGCTCCCCGGTCCTGATGATCGCGCACAAGGACCGCGAGATTTCCCGTGCGCACCGCACCGTTGCCATCTAGAAAGTAAATTCCTGTTTACTTTCAATAATTCGGAGACACCGCGACCCAATTTATCCGGTCCCCGGACGTGTTTCCACGTACGAGTTTTTCAAATCTCTTTGATACATTTGGTCGCATCCGGAAGGGAATGCCCGCCGGATAAGGCTGTCGGGCCGGTCTTCTGAGGGGCAGGGACCGCCGGGCCCAAACGAGGTGTTCACTATGGAACTCGATGTCGTCGGCTTGTCCCGGCTCCAGTTCGCCATGACCGCGCTCTATCACTTCTTGTTCGTACCGCTGACCCTTGGATTGTCGATCCTTCTGGCGATCATGGAAACGGTCTATGTGATGACCGGCCGCGAGATCTGGAAACGGATGGTGAAGTTCTGGGGAACGCTGTTCGGAATCAACTTTGTCCTGGGTGTGGCGACGGGGCTCACCATGGAATTCCAGTTCGGCATGAACTGGGCCTATTTCAGCCAGTATGTCGGTGATGTCTTCGGCGCGCCGCTGGCCATCGAGGGCCTTATGGCCTTTTTCCTGGAGGCAACCTTCGTCGGCCTGTTCTTTTTCGGCTGGGACAAGCTGTCGAAGCGCCAGCACCTGGGCGCGACCTGGGCCATGGCGCTGGGCACCAATTTCTCTGCGCTTTGGATCCTCATTGCCAATGGCTGGATGCAGCACCCGGTCGGCGCGATGTTCAATCCCGACACGATGCGCATGGAAGTCACCAGCTTCTATGAGGTGCTGTTCAACCCGGTGGCGCAGGCCAAGTTCGTGCACACCGTGTCGGCCGGCTATGTGACTGCCGCGATGTTCGTTCTGGGGGTCTCTGCCTGGTACATGCTGAAAGACCGCCACATGGAAGTGGCCAAGCGTTCCATGGCGGTGGCGGCCGCGTTCGGCTTTGCATCCGCTCTGTCTGTGGTCGTGCTGGGCGATGAGAGCGGCTACGAGGCCAATCTCAACCAGAAAATGAAGCTCGCCACCATCGAGGCCATGTGGCACACCGAACCGGCGCCGGCCGCCTTCAATGTGGTCGCCTGGCCGGATATGGAAAAGCGGGAAAACCTCTTCGCGATCGAGGTGCCCTATGTCATGGGCCTGATCGCGACGCGCTCGCTGGACGAAGAGATCCCTGGGATTCATGAATTGGTGGAACAGTCGAAAGACAAGATCCGCCAGGGCGCCATTGCCTGGGATGCGCTGCAGAAGATCCGCGACAACCCGAAAGACGTTGACCCCGCGGTGCGGGAGACATTCATCCAGAACCAGCACACGCTGGGGTATGCGTATTTGCTGCTGCCCTTTACCGATGAGCCGCTGAAGGCGACCAATGAGCAGATCGACGCGGCGGCCTGGTCCGCCGTGCCTGAAGTCTGGCCCATGTTCTATGCCTTCCGGATCATGGTGGCCTGTGGGCTCTTCTTCATTCTTTTGACCGCGGTCTTCTTCTATCTCTCCTCGGCGGGCAAGCTGGATACACTGCACCGGGACCGCCGTTGGCTCCTGCATGTTGCGGTCTGGTCCATCCCGCTACCGTGGATCGCCTGCGAGATGGGCTGGTTCGTGGCCGAATATGGCCGCCAGCCCTGGATCATCGAAGGCATGCTGCCAACCTCGGCCGCGGCCTCCAATCTGGCGGTCTGGGAAGTTCTGCTGACGCTCGCCGGCTTTGTGATCCTGTATTCAACGCTGTTGGTGATCGAGGTCAGCTTGCTGTTGAAATATATCCGAAAGGGTCCGGATGAAGAGCGGACGCCGGATGCGGCACCCGCTGCCCCCATGCCCCGCACCCTGCCTGTTGCAGCGGAGTAAACCAGATGGTCCTGC
Source organism: Roseibium aquae (assembly GCF_008711285.1). Classification (GTDB taxonomy): domain Bacteria; phylum Pseudomonadota; class Alphaproteobacteria; order Rhizobiales; family Stappiaceae; genus Roseibium; species Roseibium aquae. Next base: position 290,768 of record NZ_VXDC01000003.1, on the reverse strand, counting down.
ATGAACTGATCGACTATTCGACCCTGAAGATGATCTGGTGGCTGCTGCTGGGCGTGCTCCTGATCGGTTTTGCCGTGACCGACGGCTTCGACATGGGGGTCGGCACCCTTCTTCCCTTCGTCGCCGAAACCGATCTGGAACGGCGCGTTGCCATCAACACCATCGGCCCCACCTGGGAGGGAAATCAGGTGTGGTTCATCCTTGGCGGTGGGGCGATCTTCGCCGCCTGGCCACCGCTTTATGCCATCAGCTTTTCCGGCTTTTATCTGGCCATGTTCGTCGTTCTGGCGGCTATGATCCTACGGCCGGTCGCTTTCAAGTACCGCTCAAAGAGGCCAGACCCCGCTTGGCGCTCGGCCTGGGACTGGGCCTTGTTCGTCGGGTCCGCCGTGCCGGCGCTGGTGTTCGGTGTCGCGGTCGGCAACGTTTTGCTCGGTGTGCCCTTTACCCTCGATACTGACCTGAGGATGACCTACGAGGGCTCGTTCTTCGGTCTGTTTACGCCGTTCACGCTGATGTGCGGCGTGCTTTCCCTGGCAATGCTGGTGATGCATGGCGGAGCCTGGCTCAGCCTGCGGGCCGATGGTCCCGTGGCCGATGGCGGGCGCCTGTTCGGCAGTGCCGCCGCCGTGCTGGTGCTGGTGCTGTTCGCCCTGGGCGGCTGGTTTGTCATGGACGGCGCGATACCTGGATACCGGATCGTATCCGAGGTCGATCCGAACATGCCGGCCAATCCGCTCTGGACCGAGGTTGCGCGCGAACCGGGCGCCTGGATGCAGAACTATGCCGCGCATCCGGTTCTATGGCTGGCACCCGCGCTCGGCTTTCTAGGCACGATCGGGGCCTTGATCGGGTTGCAAACCCGGTTCGAGGCGCTCACCTTTGTCAGTTCCAAGTTCGCCGTGTTCGGGATCATCTCCACGGTCGGGGTATCGATGTTCCCGTTCTTGTTGCCCAGTTCCGTCCAGCCGGACGCCTCCCTGACCGTTTGGGACGCGGCCTCGAGCCATGCGACCTTGTTCAACATGCTGGTGGCGACCGTCATCTTTCTGCCGATCGTGCTGGTCTACACCGCCTGGGTCTACAAGGTGTTGTGGGGCAAGGTGGACGAGCAGTCCATCGAGCGCGACAAAGACACCGCTTATTGAGGAGACCGAACGATGTGGTACTTTGCTTGGCTACTGGGCATGCCGCTGGCTTGCTGTCTTGCGATCCTCAATGCCATGTGGCTGGAGATGCGCGAAGACGAGAAGAAGCGGCAGGCGGCCGCTCGGCCAGAGAGAGCCATCTGAGGTATCTGCTGTCTTGCCGCGCTGACTGGGCTTGGCAGTTTTCTTAACCTACCGCTTACGTTGAAAGCCAGAAAGCCCTGCAATCTGTTCAAATCGGCAAATTGCAGGGCTTTTGTGCGTCTGCTTGTCATGACTTGGTAATATCCCGCGGGCACCTCTCGTTACGGAAAAAAATCCGGTGCAACTTCGAGGAACCATCAATGAAATCTGGACTGATCGCCACACTGTGCTTGACCGCTTCCCTGGTCATGTCGGCTTCGACCTCGGCCATGGCCGAAACCAGCGGCGCCATCTTGTTCAACGGGATGAAAAACGACGGCGGCTTCAACGAGCAGGGCGTTGTCGGCACCGAACGCGCTACCGGCGAAGTCAAGATCGCGATCCGCGAACGGGTGACCGCCGATGAAGCCGAAACCGAGCAAACCCTCCGGCAGTTTGCCGATCGCGGTGTTCAGCATCTTGTCACGCTCGGGTTCGCCAATACGGATGCGGTCAAGAAGGTCGCGGCGGAATATCCTGATGTGAAGTTCACGATCATCGACGGGTTCATTCCCGATATGCCGAATGTGCGCTCCGTTCTCTTCGCGGAACAGGAAGCCGGGTTCCTGGCCGGCTATGCCGCCGGACTGAAGAGCCAATCCGGCAAGGTCGGCACGATCGGCGGTATGGACATTCCCCCGGTCCGCAAGTTCATGTGCGGCTTTGCGGCGGGCGCCAAGGCAGCCAAGCCTGACGTCACTATCGCAGCAGAGTATGCTGGCGATACACCGCTCGCTTTCCGGGATGTGGAAGGCGGTCAAAGGATTGCCGAAGGCATGCTGGCCGAGGGTGTCGACGTGATCTTCGCCCCGGCTGGCCGGACGGCGGAGGGCGTCGCTCAGGCCGCGCAAACCGCCGGCGCATTCGCAATCATGGTCGACACAAATCAGAATGGCTTCATTCCCGGCACCATCCTGACCTCCGCCACGAAGCGTGTTGACGAAGCCGTCTACACGACTTGGAAAGCCGCCGCGGATGGTTCCTGGGAGCCAGGTGTTGTAACGATGACCCTCGCCGAAAATGGCGTTGATTGGGCGGTTGATGAGCATAATGAGGCCATCGTGTCCGGGATCAAGGCCGAGGTGGAAGGCGCCAAGGCAGCATTGGCCAATGGCACCATGACCATCGGCGCTGTGAGTGAAATCGCGGGGTGCGCCGACGTCCTCTGACGCTGGCCGTTTGCGCATTGACACGGATCGGGGTCCCGGGCGCGCTGCGCGGGGCCCCTTTTGCGTGCTTGCAACCGGCAATCGCACCTCCAGCGTTCGGGTGGGGCCACCGCCCTGCGCGTACCGGCCCGTCGATGGCCAGTCGATGGCCGTGTCCGGATGACGCCCGAAGCGTGAGACAATGCCCCGCCGGAGATTTGCAGACGCGACTTGGCTGGACATTGAATGTGCCACATGTTTCCCAGAGCATCGGGCGTTTCAAATAAAACACCCGATGCGCTAATGCGGTTTTGACAGGAAAAGCGCGGGGCAGGTGATGACGGGCACGACGGAAATACGAGTGGGACAACAGTCTCCGGGATGGCTCTTGGGCATCGTCCTGTACCTATCCCTGTGTCTGTCCATGGCGGGTCCGGCCCTGTCGTTTGATCAGCGGGTTCTGGATTCAACCGTTTCGGTTCTGCCGCAATGGCCTGGAAAGGCGGTTGGCGGGCTGGGCGGTCCGGCGGGACGCGCGCCGGAAGGATCCGGCGTGGCCATAAGGCCGGGCGGTTACATCGCGACGGCCTATCATGTGATCGAGCCGGCGGTGGGCCTGGAGGTACGGCTTTCGGACGGGCGCATCCTGGCGGCCGAGCTTGTCGGCGCCGACGAGGCCAGTGACATCGCCATTTTGAAGATTGCTGCCGACCTTCCAGCCTTCGTCCCAGCCCCCCGCGCGCCGGTCGGATCCCGTGCGTGCATCGTCGCGAATGCCTATGGATTGGACCTGTCGGTGACATGCGGCGTCGTTTCGGCGAACAATGTCGCCAATGCCGGGTTCAACGCGGTCGAGGATTTTATCCAGACCGATGCGGCCGCCAATCCGGGCAGTTCTGGCGGGGCTCTGGTGGACGGTGAAGGCCGGCTGCTCGGTATGGTGTCCGCGATCTTTGCCTCGCAAGGGGATGGAAACATCGGCATTAATTTTGCCGTTTCGTCCGGCTTGCTGGAGCGCGTTGCCGAAGACCTGATCGCCGGGGGAGCGGTTACGTATGTGGACGCGGGCTGGCGGTTGGAGCGGCCGCCGCGCGACATGCTCTCCCAGAAGGCCGGCGCCCTGGTGGCGGCGCTTCCGCCCTCCGGTGCCGCAAGTCTCGCCGGGGTTCAAACGGGCGACCTGGTCACCGCAATCGCTGGGCGTCCTGTCCGTCATCCGCGAGACGCCATGTCGGCTCTGGCGCTGGTGCGCCCCGGCGGCGAGGTCGTGCTCGATCTGTGGCGCGACGGGCGGGACCGCAGGGTCACGGTCTCCTTTCCAGCGCGTGAGGAGAGGCCCGCGGTTCCTGCCACGGCTGCGCAGGACTGCGCTTTCCCGGACCCTGTCTGTCTGGCGCGGCAAGCCGTTTTCCCCGTCAGCGGGTTTGATCCGCTCGCCAGCAGCGTGCGGATCGGCCGCGGGCTTCTGGTGACCAACCGCCATGTTGTCGGCGACCGGGACACGGTCACCGTGTACACACCAAGCGGACCCCGCCCGGGCCGCGTGCTGCCCTCCAGCTACCCGGGCGATCTTGCCCTGATCGAGGTGGAGGGGCTTCCCGAGGACGGACATGTCCTCAAGGTCCGGGGACCGGAGGACCTCACGGGTCCGCTTCACACGGTCGGGGCGGATATCGACCGCCGGGAAATCCGGGTCTTTGAACCGGGCCGCCTGGTGTTCGAACCGGCGGCCGATGCGCCGCTTGGCCGCTTGCATGTGACCAGTTTCATGCAGCCTGGGGTCAGTGGCGGCGCGCTGGTCAACGAGGCCGGCGAGTTGGTGGGGATTGCCGTCGGTGGCGGCGAAGGACGGTTCGAAGCCATTCCCCTTTCCGATGTCACAAGGCTCGTGCTGGGCCGGGGCGGGCCGGATGCCGGCGCCGTGCAGGCCCGTCTTGGCGAGGCCCTCGTTGCCTGCCGGGCGGCACTGGACGCGTTTGATCCATCGGTGGCGGAATCGGATGCCGAAACGGTGGTGTCCCTGACCGCAAGCTGCCGGGACTCCGACAACTACGGGCTGCTTCTGGAGGCCGGGCGGGCGCTTGGGGCGGCCCGGGTGTTCGACGCGGCGCTTGACCTGCAGCTTGAGGCAGCCGAGCAGGTGCCAAATTCCATGAATGCCTGGCTATCGGTCATGGTGTCGCTTCAAGCCGCCGGCCGCCTTGAAGAGCTCGAACAGCCTGCCCGGACCGTTCTGCGTCTTGCGGATGGAAATCCGAGTGCCTTGCGGCGCGCCTTTGCCGCCGGGATTCTCGTCAAGAACAGGGACCTTGCGGAAGCGGCCCATGCCGCGATGCGCACCGCCGGTTTGCCGGATGCTGCGACGGCGGGTCAGGTTCTTGCGCGGAACTGGCCGGACAGGCCGTAGGGTCGCCGGCCGCTTGGGCTTCAAAGTCAAATGTTCATAACTGCGAGACTCCGTTTCAGCGAGCAAATCCCTCGATGATAGCGTTACGGCATGACATCAATGGCACGCAGCCGCGTGCGGGAACCGGCCATGCCCTCCGACACCCCTTTGAAATCAAGGCGATCCGACGCCATTCACGACATGCTGGCCGCCTGGGGTCGCGAGATTGGCGAAGCGCGCGCTCTGTATGGACTGAGTGAAGCGGCCTTTGCCAGCTGCCTCTTCGTGCCGCCCGAGACAATCCTCCGGCTCGAACGCGGCGACCCGGCCGTCAGCCTCGGACTGTTTGTCAATGCGCTATGGGCCCTTGGACTGCACGAGCAATTGGAGGGAGACTATGTCAGCCTGATGGAGATTTTCCCGCAAGCTGAAGAAGGCGCGGATGCCTTTGGCGCGCGTCCGGAGGGGGTGGATCTGGATCTTGGACAGGACCCCGGCAGCGGGGTCAAGGCCCTCCAGCAGGCGGTCGCCCGGGCGCTCGAACAGGAAAACGCAGCAGGTCAGGCACGTCCGTTCCCTGTCTCCAACGCAAAGGCCGGCCGGGTGCGAAATCTCGGCGATTTGCTTGCCGGCGCGAGGTCGGTTGGCGCAGTCCTGGTCCGGGCGCCCGTCGAAGGCGCGTCGTGGCTCCGCGGGCGGCTCGACACCGCCTTCAGGCGTTTCCGTCGGGAATACAGGGTCCGCCACAGGGCTTTGCGCCGCATGCGGGCTCACAGACTGAAGTGGCTCAAAGCCTGCGGGGTGGATTTCCGCTACCGGGCCGCCTGGGTGGTCGACATGATCCGGCGTGGGGGGCGGCGGTCCGTGCACCGCCAAGGTCCGCCGTCCCAAACGCCGCGCGTTCCGACCCGGCGCGAGTTGCGCCGGCAGATCGTCAGTCAGGCTGTTGCAAGAGCGCGCCGGCTGAACAGCGGGAACACGAATATTCCAGCGCCCGGCCGGCGCCGGGCTTAGTTCGCGTCCTCCACGAAGATCGACGACGGCCGCTCGCCGGTTTCCATCCAGTTTTCCAGGGGGGTCAGCGGATCCAGGTTGGCCTGGGACACACCGCCGGGGCTCGGCAGGATGCCGCAGTGATCCATGCCCGGAATCATGAACAAGGCCACGTTTTCCTCGAGGTTTTCCCGTCCCCCGGCGATTTCGGCGGCTTCCTCGAACCAGGCGACAGTCTTGAACGGCGTCACGATGGCATCGGCCCAGCCGTGCCAGACGATCATCTTGCCGCCCGCTTCGCGGAATTTCGAAATGTCGGGATCGTCGGAGTTGTAAACGCGCGCCATTGGCTCCATCGCGGCCGGATGGGTGTCGAAGTCGAAGTCCCGGGGGCTCCAGCCCGCGCCCGGATCTTCGGCGAAGGCCATGTGCGCGCCGAACCCGGTGGTAAAGGCGTTTACGAGCCTGCCGCCGCCCTGTTCGTTGCCGGTGAGCCAAAGCCACCAGTACGGCTCGGATCCGGCCGGAACACCCCCGGGGTAGAGTTGCTCGCCATCAGAATCGACGGGTCCCTGCCACCATTTGGCAAGGACGCCGAGTTCCGCTTCGCTCAGGCAATCGGGACCCGTTTGCGCCGTGCATTGCAGTGCGGACAGGTCCGGGGCGCAAAGGCGGGGATCGCTGATTTGACCATCCTCGGCCCCGTCGAGGCCATCGCACCCGGCCATGACCGCGGCGCCGATCAGCTTTTCTTTCCCCGGTTTCAGGATGGCGTCTCCATTGGAATCCGTATTGGCCTGCATCAGCCAGCTCATCTTGGTTCCCACGAGCCCCGTGTAGTCCAGAGCCGGAGCGCCGGAGATAATGCCGTCGAACATTTCCGGATACCGCAAGGCCGCCATATGGGCCATCCGGCCGCCGGTCGAGCAGCCCTGAAAGACCGATGTCCCGGCCGCATTTCCATAAAATGCCTCGATGAGCCGCCCCGCCACGCGATTGGTCTCACCGATGGACCGCCAGCCCCAATCGCGTTCTGCCTGCGGGTTTTCGTGGGCCCAGGTGGCATCGACCACCGAAAGCCCGTGGTGGCCGCTGTCCGATGTGGCGGTGGCGTAGCCTTTCATCAGGCCGGGGCGCATGGCGTTGATCCAGCCTGCGCTGGCATCGGCCCGCCCGAGAATGCCGCAAAACCCGCCGCATCCGGCTTGGTAGTACTTCCCATTCCAGCCGTCCAGCGGCAGGCGCACCTCGATGGTGATCGCTGGCAGGGCGACCGCCCGGATCTGGCAAAATGCCGGCAGATCGCCGGCGGCGGGTACAACGTTGGCGGATGTCACGAAGCCACCTTCCAGCGGCAGATTGGCAAGGGCCGTGCACCCCTCTGCCGTCTGGGCCGCAGATGGCAGCACGGCCCATCCGAGAATGCCGGCAGCAAATACCGGACTGATAAAAATACGCATCAAAGGTCCTCCCAAACCATGAAAACGCCACGGCACCGTGGCGTGCGGGATCATTCTCGTCCGAATGCGGGGAAGGTCTCAAGGGCGGTCTGCGGCAGACCGCCCACATTGTGGATGATCCTATCAAAGCGCCAGAACACAGTTCCAGAAGGGCAACATGGCCGCAGGCACGGGAAGACCCATGGTTGCGGCGGCCGTATCGGTTCGCTATCGTCACTCGCTGAGCGAGATGGGGAAGTCGTTGCGGCAGTATATGAATTTACGGCATGAATCCGCGAGAGCTGCGCGGGCGGTATCGCTCGTCCTGGCGCTGGTTGTCCTTCTGGCCGCCTCTACTGCGGGCCGGGCGCAGGAGCGCGCGCTTCTCGTCACCGGGTTTCAAGCTCCCCCGTTTCTGTATCTAAACGAAGCGGATGAACCGTCGGGGTTGCTGGTCGATCTTCTCCAAAAGGCGTCCGGCGATGCCGATGTTCCGGTCCGTTTTCTCGTGACCAGCTGGCCGCGGGCGCAGCATGAGGCGCGGCTCGGCAGGGCCGATCTCATCTTCCCTGTCGTTTTCACTGAGAACCGGAGCACCTGGCTGGACTACCCCGAAAAGCCGATCACCCGCTTTGAAATGATGATTTTCGCGCGCGAGGACGCCCCGTTCCAGTTTTCCGGATCGGCAGAAGACCTTCACGGTCTAACGATCGGAAAGATCGAGCGTGGCCGCATGCACCCGAATTTCAAGGCTCTGGAAGACAGTGGCCAAGCGCGGATTGAAGGACGGGAAGATATCGGGGAGTTGTTGAAGGGTACCGCGCTCGGACGCCTTGATGCTTTCATTGCCCCGCATCTCATGACGCTGTACGTGGCCCAGCAACTGTCGATCGACAGTGTCAAACCGTTCTCAACTCCGATGGGCGTTTCGGACGTCTACCTCGCCTTTGCGAAAAACAGCCCAAACCGGGATCTTTGGAATCAGCTCCAGCGTCATTTGCCGAATCTGGACGACGCCCGGCGCGGGTATCTCGCCTCGCTCGGCCTTTGAGCTCATCTGAATTGGTGGCCCGGCGGACATGATGGAAGTTGATAGGTCTGGAAATTCAGAACTCTGGTCTGTGATTTGAAGTGGTTTTGATCTTAAGTGCATGACTGTTCGTGTTTGACAGGTCTTTAAAAGAGTTCGACTCTACGTAATATGATATGAATTTGTTAATAGTATTTTTGCGAATGAGTAAAAGATTTTGCTTGTCCGGTTTAGAGGTAGATATCTGTTTCCAGTCCTTTTTAAGGGGCTGAATACAGTCGCTTAACCCTCGGGTGTCATATTCAATTTAGATGAAGAGTGCTCTCGTTGTATGCACTGTACGACTCATTGTTTCCCGCCATTTAAAATTGACAAGCTCCGGAATACACCATGCCGCTTTTCTCCCGGTCCTCTCCGTCCTCCGCCATGCCTCTCATCGCGCTGCTGTTGTCATCGACAGCCCTCGCGCCGGCCAATGCGAGTTGCTCGACAAGCGCGGACGGGCTGACACTGACGTGCTCTGGCGATGTGCAACCGATCTCCGTCAATGGCGGCACGTTTAATGTGGTCGTTCAGAACCTGACGTCGGACATGGTCCGCAGCGGCGACCAGCCGGTGCTTATTCAGGTTGAGTCGCGCGTTGTGACAGTCGGCCCCTACGATGATGGTTTCAGGGCGGTGGAAAGGGACGACGATGGCAAGACTGAGACATGGGGCAAAGGCGGAAACGGAGATGCCGGTTCCAGTCAGGTGACGACCTTGTCGCTGGGCGATGGCTTCGGCTTGACCAGCGGTGCCGGTGGCATTGCCCAGAAGTCGTTCGGCGCCAGGGGGCATAACGGGAAGGACAACTCGGGCGCCGGAGCGCACACCCACCGCGGCGGTTACGGCGGTGATGGCGGACGCGGCGGAAATATAACCCTCAATGCGTCTGGAACGGTCAAGAACGGCAAGGGTGCGGGCATTTCGGCGGGCACTCTTGCCGTGTTGGATCTTCAATCGTTTGGCGGCGGCGGCGGCTTTGGCGGAGAAGGCCATAGCGAAGGCGGTTTCAATGATGGCTATGGCGGGTTTGGCGGGGTTGGAGGCGCTGGTGGGTACGTCTCGGTCACGCTCTCCGGCGACACCCATCTGACGGCCAATACAAACGACGCTTCATCCGCCGTGGCTGGCGTCTATCTGGTCAGCGCCGGCGGAGTTGGCGGAGTGGGCGGGGAAGGTGATGGCAGGGGCGCTACGGGTGGCTATGGCGGCGACGGCGGCAGCGGGGGATCGGGCGGCAAGGTTTCGCTGTCCGCAACCTCGACCAGCAACAATATCAGCACGGCGGGCGTTCATGGGCTCGCGTTGATTTCCCGTGCGGGCGCGGGGGGAGACGGTGGCAGGGGTGTTGGCGGCGGCGCACATCCCGGAAGTGGTGGAACAGGCGGAAACGGTGGCACCGTGACCGCTGAATTCGCAGGAAAGGTGACCACCACAGGTGAGGAAATCCACGCGATCGTTTTGCAGTCCGCCGGTGGCGCCAACGGGGATGAGGGCACCGAAGGCCGCGGCGTCAGCCATCCGGGCCATCCGGGCGACCCCGGCATGGGAGGAGAGGTCAATGGCACCTTCACGGCGCTCTCCGCGACGACCAACGAAGACGGGGCGATCGGGATCCTTGCCCACAGTGTGGGCGGCTTTGCGCCGGACGCTCCGGCCAGCAGCGGTTTTTCCAGTTTCGGAGCCACCGGCGGCAGCGGCGGCGCGGCCGGGGACGTCGGCCTGCTCGTTCGCGGCGGCAGCCAGGTAACCACAAAAGGAGACTATGCCATCGCCGTCACGGCCCACAGTGTGGGCGGCGGAGGCGGCGCGGGCGGCTCATCGTCCGGCGTGACAGCGCTTGGCGGGGTTGGCGGCGCCGGGGGGTATGGCGGCGATGTGAATGTCACCCTGGAGAAGTCCGGACTTGAAACCCAGGGGCTTGCCTCGATCGGGCTCGCGGCCCTGAGCGTCGGCGGCAGCGGCGGAGTGGGCGGCAGTGCCAAGGGAATCGTTTCGCATGGCGGGAGCGCCGGGTCGGGCGGCCTTGGCGGAACGGTGAGCGTTTCGTTCGATGGAGCCACGATCAGCACCCAAAAGGATAGCGCGCTCGGCGTGATCGCGGCCAGCATCGGCGGCGGCGGCGGCGTTTCTCAAAGCCCGTCTGGTATCATCGCCCACGGCGGGTCAGGTGGCGATGGCGGCGATGGTGGCAACGTGAACTACACGTCAGGCACCGGCGGGCTTTCCGTTTCCACCAAAGGTGCCAATGCGGATGGCGTTTCACTCGTTTCCGTGGGCGGCGGCGGCGGCCAGGGCGGAAGCACTTTTGCCCTCACCCTGTTTGCCACCCACGCGATGGGCGGGAGCGGGGGCAATGGGGGCAGAGGGGGCGACATTACCCTTTCCGGTTCCGCCGAGGACACCATCACGACAACCGGTAACACGGCAGCTGGCTATGCTGTGGTGAGCGTCGGTGGCGGCGGCGGCCGTAGCGGGAGTTCGACGACCATCAACCTAATCGGTGCGGGGCCAAGCAATTCTTCCAATTCCGGCATAAACTTCGGGCTGGGATCGTCCGGCGGCGGCGGCACTGGTAATCATGGCGGCGCAATCTCCGGCAATCTGGCAGGCAAGGTGACCACATCCGGTCATGCCTCTCCGGGAGTACTGCTGGTCAGCACAGGCCAAGGCGGGGGGGCGGCCGGAAACTATTCCAAAACGACGATTGGGGTCAGTTTCTCGCATACTCTCGGCGCTTCCGGCGGCGCGGGCGGTAATGGCGGCGATATCAACGTGTCACTGGCCAACGATATTACCACGGCGGGGCATGACGCGGGTGCGATTGTTGCCGTTTCGGTCGGCGGCGGCGGTGGCCACAGCAGCAATATAGTCAATACGACGGTCGGCGTTGATCTGGCGTTCACGACCCGGCAGGGCGCCTCCGGCGGGAATGCCGGGAATGGCGGGAATGTCACGCTGAACTCGAACGGGGCTCTGACGACCGGTGGACATCTGGCCGGCGGTATTCTGGCTGTCAGCGCTGCCAAAGGTGGCGGCAAGTCGGGCAATTCAGTGATCGCGGGTGTCGATGTCGTCACGCTTTCCGACATGACGGCTGGCACAGGCGGCGCAGGCGGCACGGCGGGGGCCGTGACCGTGACCCATGGCGGGACCATCACCACGGGCGGCGGCCTGGCCTACGGCATTGTGGCCGCGTCGGTTGGCAGTGGGGGCGGCGCGTCCGGAACCTCCGTGAACGGCAACGTTTCAGCTCTCAATCTGGGCGGGGACACGGGCGGCCAGGGCGGCACCGGCGGCATCGGTGGGATCATCAATGTCACCACCAATTCCGGATCGGGCATCACGACCACGGGCGACATGGCGACAGGCCTTCTTGCGCTCAGTGTTGGCGGCAAGGGCGGCGCTGGCGGGTCTGTCTACTATGGCGCGGTGTCTGTTGTTGGAGGGGTCGCAAATATCGGCGGTGGTGGTGCCGACGGGGGCACCGGCAGCGAGGTAATTGTTACGAACTCTGGGACAATCACCACCTCTGGAAACAAGGCGGCTGCAATCCTGGCACAAAGCCGTGGCGGCAGCGGTGGTGTGGGCGGGATGGTCGCGGGCGGAACCGCAGGCATTTCGCCGGACCCGGAGGTGCCGTCGATCAATCTGAACGTCTCGATTGGCGGATCCGGCGGAGCGGGCGGCACTGCGGACACTGTCACCATAACCAACAACGGCGTCATCAAGACAAGCGGATATCAAGCCTCCGGTGCCGTTGGGATGTCGCATGGCGGAAGCGGTGGCTCCGGCGGGACCGTTTGGGCAGGAAGCGTCAATGCCGGTGCCGGAAAAAGCGGTTCTTTTACGCTGACCGTTGGTGGGAGCGGCGGCTCCGGCGGTAAAGGCGGCGCGGTTGTTCTGACCAACAATGCAGGGATTACCACAACCGGGCACTTTTCCTCCGCCATTTACGCCCAGTCTGTGGGCGGCGATGGAGGGCAGGGCGGTTCAAGCCACGGCATCATCTTGAAGGGAGGCAATCCCGGTGGGCTGAGTGCCAGCGTTACGGTTGGCGGCGGCGGCGGGGACGGCGCGGTCGGCGGTGAGGTCACGGTGACCAACTCCAGCGTCCTGGCGACAACCGGCGGCAACGCGCATGGCGTCTTCGCCCAGTCAATCGGAGGCAACGGCGGGGACGGCGGTGCGGGAATTGGCTTTCTCGGCAACTATACGCCCAAGGTTGAGAGCGACTTTATTCAGGTGAACCTGGACACCCAGGTCGGCGGCGGCGCGGGAAAAGGGATGGATGCCGGAGCCGTCAACGTAACCAATTCGGGAAACATTTCGACCACACAGGACACGTCCTACGGAGTGTTCGCTCAATCGGTCGGCGGTGGCGGCGGACAAGGGGGCAATGCCGGTGCCTATACCTTTGGTTATTCCAATCTGCCGGAAGAAGGTGAGCGGCCGGAGAACAAGGGATACAGCCTCAATGTGGCCTTGGGCGGCAGTGGCGGCGGCGCGGGCGACGGAAAGGATGTGACCGTCACCAACGACACCGGCACGACGGTCAGCACTCAGGGGATCGCCTCTTATGCCCTGTTCGCGCAATCCATCGGCGGAGGTGGTGGAACCGGCGGCAACGGTGAACCCGGACTGGAAGGATGGCTCGCAGATGTCTACGATTGGGCCGAAAAATTCAAAAGTGCCAAAGAGGCCTGGGAGCAGCTCAATGAGGTGATGAAAGGCGAGTTCAAGGACATCTTCCGCGAGAGCTTTGCGGTCAGCGTCGGTGGGACCGGCGGAGCCAGCGGGAAAGGCGGAACCGTCCTGGTAACCAACGACGGTTTCCTGACAACGTCTGGCAATGATGCAACCGCCATCTTTGCCCAGTCGGTCGGCGGCGGCGGCGGCGTCGGCGGCGACGGGGCACAAGGTCTGATGAACGAGTTCGGGATTGGCGGCTCGGGTGGCGGCAGCGGGGATGGCGGCGCGGTCACTGTCAAAAGCGGAACCATCACCACGACCGGCGACCGGGCTCTGGGCGTGTTCGCCCAGTCGATCGGCGGCGGTGGGGGTGTCAGCGGCGAAGCTGAAATGTCGATCATTGACCGGATCGGCGACACGGCCGAAGACATGATCGTTGGCGCATTCTCCGATGATCGGGATGCATCCGATGGCGATGGCGGGGCTGTCAAGGTCACGGTCCAGAGCGGGGCGTCCATCACCACCAGCGGTGAGACGGCGCATGGGATCTTTGCCCAGTCCGGCGGCGGCGGCGGCGGAGCCGCCAGCAAATACAAATACGACAAGGATGCAGCAAATTTCGTCGTTGACGAGGCCAAGGCCGGGTCGGGCGGCGGGGCCGGTGACGGTGGCCGGATCGAGATCAATATCGATGGCCGCGTCTCGGTTTCCGGCAAGAATGCCAACGCCATCTTCGCTCAAAGCGTTGCCGGTGCCGATGACAGTCTGTCTGACGGGGTTAAGGTGACGGTTAACGGGACCGTTGAAGCGAAGGGCGAGAATGGCCGCGCAATTCACCTGCAGGTCGGAGAGAGCAAAGACAGCGACTCAAGCTCTGGCGGCGTTTCGCATGTCATCGTCAACAAGGGCGGCATCGTTCAGAAACTGACCCATGAAGATGGCTTTGAAGCGATCGCGTTTGTTGGGGGCCGGTCTACCTACAACAGTGACGGGACGGTTGCGCACTCCAACCTGCTGACCAATGACGGCTATATTTTCAGTCCGACAAACGCAATCACCACTGACGGAAAGAGCGCTCTACGGGTAGAAAACACCGGGACGATCTACGGCCAGTTCAACCTCAAAGGTGATGCGCAAACCCGTATCACGAACGCGCAGGGCGGCCTCATAAACATCGGCGGTTCCAATCTCGGGACATCAAGCAAGAGCACGTTCATCAACAGCGGAACGCTGAAGCCGGGCTGGGCGAACGACACCCGTACCATCACAATCACGTCCGGTGGCTCGTTCGTGCAAACCAGCACGGGCAAGCTGAAATTTGATGTCGACCTGTCCTCGTCCGCGCCAAAGAATGGCCAGTTGGTGCTCAACACCGGATCCGCGACCCTTTCCGGCAGTTTCCTGCAGAACTTCATCCACAACCCCGATCTCGCGACCGGGGACAAGGGCACCTTTACCGACATCGTCACCTATTCCGGGTCCGGCAGCTTCTCACGAGACGGCCTGTCGGCGCCAAGCGGAACGGCGCTCGCCTATACGCTCAACTGGGGCAGCCAGAACAACTTGTCGGTCGACTACGAGGTCGATTATTCCGGTGTCAAATCCGGTGCCAATCTTGGCCGGAATGCGCAGCGCTTCGGGATCTTCTTCGATGGAGCCATGCAGGCCGTGCGCGAAGCGCGGCTCGAGGTCAACCGCCACAATGCTCTGTCCAATCTCGGCCGCCGGATTCTCAACGCTGGCAGCAATGACGAACTGAAATCGATCTATCGCGAGCACATGGCCGATGAAGCGGCCGTGGGCGCCCAAAAGGCACTGTCCGCAGGCCAGGCGATCCAGAGCCTGTTGCGCAGCTGCCCGGAACTGGACCCCAACGATCCGAAAGGGTTCTACCGGCAGCGCGAATGCGTCTGGGGCAAGGCCATCGGCGGGATCGTGGACCAGGAGACCACGGATTCCATGCCGGGCTTCGAGGAACGGGTGGCCGGGTTCGCGGTCGGCGCGCAAAGGGCCATCGGCGAAGGACTGTTTGTCGAGACCGTCGGCCAATATGAAGAGGTCTGGGTCGAGGGATCGAACTTCAAGCAGGAGGGCCACCAGATCAGCGCGGGCGTCGCCTTGAAGAAGGAGATCGGCAATCTCGAGCTGTCGGGCAGCGTCTCCGGCGGGATGTACATGTACGATCATCAGCGCACTTACTCGGCGGGGACCGGCTGGCACAACGCGAGCGGCGACATCGACGGGCAGTTTGTGTCCGGCGAGTTGCGCGCGGCGGCGATTTTCGAGGAGAACGGCACTTACGCCAAGCCGAGCGCTTCGATTGCCGTGACCCGTATCTGGCAGGACGATTTCTCCGAAACGGGCGATGGCGCCCTGAATTGGGACGTCGGTGCTGTGACCCACACGGCTGTCTATGTTCGTCCGATGCTGGAGATTGGCCGGGCGTTCGATCTGTCGGGTTCGGCCGCGGTCGGCTTTGTCCGGGCCGGCCTGGTGCATCAGCTCACCGATCCGGATATGGCATTCACGACGGAGCTCACGGGTGGCCGCGGCGATCTGGACGGTCTCAATCTCACACTCGCCTCGGAACGCACGAAACTGGAATTCGAGGCGGGCCTGAACGCGGATCTGAGCGACCGTTTGTCCCTTGAATTGCTGGGCCAGAGCGCGTTTTCCGACAGCAGCCAGGCCTTGGCCGGACAGGTGCGCTTCCGCTTGCAGTTCTGACCCTTCGCGGCTCTTCTGCCATCATGGCTTGAACAGAAAAGGCCGGGCCAAATTGGCCCGGCCTCAGTTTGCGGACAAACCCAGTTTTCGTCATCCCGGATGCAGCATAGCGGAAATCCGGGATCGGATTTGAAAGAGATTATGCAACTAAAACAAAGTCTTGAGGCTCTCCGGCCCCGGCTCGCACTCCGTTTGGCCGGGATGACCCCATAGACAGCGCTGATTTTTCATTTAGCTGAGGCCGGGCCAGATTGGCCCGGCCTTTCTAAGGGTCAACCGATTGGCCGGTTACTGCTGCAGGCTGCTCAGCGGCACGAAGGCGGGGCGTTCAGGCAGGGTGTAGCTGACGATTTCCGTGGCGCCGTCTTGAAAATCGCCGAAGCTGATGGAGTTGAACGCCATCGCATCGTGGGATCGGACATAATAGGCACCGTTCTTCATGTCCGCCATGACGGACCATTGGGTGTAGTCGTCCGCGCTGTCCTCGCCGCCTTGCTGAGCCGCGCCGGGCTGGATCCAGCCGACCGGGATATCGAAATTGTTGAGCACGTGCGCGGTGGCCCGCAGGGCGTCCTCCGCGGTGTCGCCGGTCTTGACGCTGGCTACGAAACTGGCCGCCCGGATGAAGCGGGACGGGGGTGTCGGGTCGCCGGGAAGACCAAGCCACCCCGACCCCTGGCCGAAGGAGTTGACGGTTTTTTCAAGCGCTTGGGCGCTGTCCTTGTTGACCGGCGACAGGTTCACGAAGTTGCGCAGATTGGTCAAGTGCCACTCGAACCCGGGGGAATTGGTCATGATCTGGGTGGGGTTGTCGAACACCTTCAATCCGCCGTCCACCGGTTCGATGACGATGGAGTTCCCATCCTTGTCGTGCAGCGTGTAGTGAAAAGGCGGAACGGCCCCCAAGGCCTCGAGTTTGACGCCAACAACCACGACCTCGCCCGCCTCGACGGCTTTTTTCACCTGATCCACGGTCTCGAAGTTGGCAAGTGCCCAATAGAGGAAGTCGCCCGGTGCCATTTCCCTGTCGGCGGTCTCAGCGGAGCTTTCCGCGTAATCCGCAAAACCGGGGAAATAAAGAATTCCGCCGGCCATCCCGGCTTCGTTCATCCCGTCGGAGACAAGCGTCGGGTCGTCGAACGCGTTCATGGCGATCACGTTGTGCTTGGCCGTCCAGCTCATGGGGGCGTCAGCCCCGGTCTGAGCGGCGTAGGTGTAGCCCTTCGGGATCAGCGAGACGCCGGACCGGGTTTCGATGCCGAATTCCATCGTCCGTCCGTAGACCGGCGATCCGTCGCCGGCGGTCAGGACGAAGCTTGTGCAGGCTTGGGCGCTCAGCGGAGTGAAAACCATGCTGGCGGCAACGCAGGTTGTGGCCAGAAATGATTTGAGTGAGGAACGGCGGAGGAATGCCATGGGGTGTCTCCTGAATGTCTTGGCTGTATCGCCACGCGGGGCACACTTAACGGTTGGATATCACCAAAAATTTAAGCCAGGAGACATGCTCGATCTATCCTGGTGATTATTTGGCCGCCGAGGCGGCGCTCTCGGAGATCTGTTGCGCGATCCGGGCCGCGCGCGCGATCAGCTGGTTTCGCGGGTCCCCGATATAGGCGGCGGTGAACCTGAGCGGGCTCGGTTGCCAGCCCGGATCAAAAGTGGCGATCCGCTTTTCACGCACCAGCCGCCGTCCCAGCACGCGGGGCAGGATACCGACGCCGATCCCCGAGGCGACCATCTCGAAACCGGTGGACAGCGAGTTGGTCGGAAAGATCTGCGCGGTGCTTCCGTGACGGTCGCGCAGTTCCTGGGTCAACTCCCGGTGCGGCCGGGAATTGCGGTTGTAGGTAATCACCGGGACGGCGCTCAGATCCGGTTCGCCCATGCCTACGGGCTTGTACCAGGCCAGCTCGAATGGCGGCAATTCCACATTGTCCACGCTGTATTCGGAAATCGGCCCCATCAGGATGGTCAGATCGAGTGACCGGTCGAGCAGCAGTTCGCGCAGATTGAGCGAGATGTCGACGGAGACCTCGATGGTAATCCGCGGAAACACCGCGTGAAGTTCCTTCAGGAAGTCGGGCAGCCAGGTTTGCGCCACGGTTTCCGCCACACCCAGCCGCAGCAGGTTCGTGTGGCTGTCATCCGACATCACATCGGCTTTGATCCGCTCCGTGATGGACATGATCTGTTCTGCATGCTGACGCAGCAGCACACCGTGCCGGGTCAGCACGACTCCCGTGGGTGTCCGGGAAAAAAGCTCGGTTCCCAGATAGGTTTCCAGACCCGATATGCGTGAGGAAACAGCGGGTTGCGAAATATTAAGCTGCTCGGCGGCGCGCCGGACGCCGCCCATCCGGGCAACCGCGAGAAAGGTGCGGAGCTGCTCAAATGTCATGCAGAATTCCCCCAGAGCGATAGAAAAAATGGATCACTTTGGACAAGAAATCACGATTTGACTTGATCGTGCAACCGCCTCAGCATTTGTGCCGAGATGGTGCGGAGGATACGGAGTGGACGGTTTCCAGGCAGAGCAATACGGCGGGGTTTCCTTCGGCCAGTTGGTGGCAGCCGACGTGCAAACCGTGCGCGCCGCGATACGTGCCGGTCGGTACACCGGCCACACCGCCGGACTCGCCAAAGGCCGGCTTCAGTGCAATCTCGCTATTCTACCGCTGGACGTGGCCGATGCCTTTCATGCCTATTGCCGTGAAAATCCGAAACCATGTCCGCTGGCCGGCGTCTCGGAACCGGGAAGTCCGGTGATCGGCAGGATTGGCGTGGATGTCGACATCCGCACCGATGCATCGCGTTACAACATCTATCGCGGCGGCGTGCTGGATGGCCAGGTTTCGGATCTCACCGACATCTGGCAGGACGACTTCGTCGCCTTCGCCATCGGCTGCTCCTTCACCTTTGAGGACGCGCTTTTGCGCGCTGGCATCGGGATGAGGCATATCGCACAGGATGTGACGGTTCCCATGTTCCGCTCTACGATCGAAACCGTGCCCAGCGGCCCTTTTGGCGGCGGGATGGTCGTGTCCATGCGGCCGATCCCGCAAGACAGGCTGGACGAGGCCAAGGCCATTTCGGGCCGCTATCCTCTCGCGCATGGCGCGCCGGTTCACGTTGGCGATCCCCGGACCATCGGCATTTCCGATGTGATGCGGCCCGATTGGGGCCAGCCGGTCGAGATCCGCGATGGCGAGGTTCCCGCTTTCTGGGCCTGCGGGGTCACGCCGCAGGTCGCGATCATGGCGGCGAAACTGCCGCTGGCCATCACCCACGCACCGGGCGCCATGCTGATCTGCGACGTCGACGACCGGACACCGGCTCTTTATCCGGAACAACAAGAAACGCAAGCAACCCACCCAGAGGACACAAACCCATGACATATCTTGGAAGACTGACCACATGTTCGCTGCTCGCGCTGAGCGTCGGCGGCCCGGCTCTCGCGGAAGAACTGGCCGTTGTCGGCAGCTGGAGCGGCTTGCCGCTGCACAAGCAATACGAAGCCCCGTTCTGGTCGGAAAAGCTGCCCGAGCTGTCCGGCGGCGGGCTGACGGCGGCACTGACCACCCATGACCAGATGGGCATTGGCGGGGGCGATGTGTACCGCATGCTCAGCCAGGGGGTGTTCGATGTCGGCATGACGGTGGCCGATTATGCCGTGGCGGACAGCGCCGCGCTCGAAGCGCTTGACGTACCGCTGATCGCCACCGATGCGGCCACCGCGAAAAAGGCCGTGGAGGCGGCCCGTCCGATGGTCGACGATATTTACCGCGATGTGTTCAACGCCAAGGTGCTTGGCATTGCGCCCTATCCGCCGCAGGTCGTCTTCTGCAACACCGAGATCGGTTCGCTGGACGACCTCCAGGGCAAGAAGGTCCGGGCGTCCGGCCGCATGACGGCCAAGTTTCTGGAAGCGCTGGGCGCGGAGGGTGTGAACATCGGCTTTGGCGAAGTGCCCGGAGCTCTGCAACGCGGTGTGGTCGATTGCGCCATCACGGGTGCGGGGTCGGGATACAATGCCGGCTGGTGGGAAGTGTCGACGCATCTGCTGCCCCTGCCGCTCGGCGGCTGGGACCCGGTCGTGACCGCGATCAATCTCGACAAGTGGAACACGCTTTCCGAGGATCAGCAGTCGGTGCTGGAAACCGGAGTTCGCGATCACTTTGAAGCCCCGGCATGGGAAACGGCCCAAACGGCGCTTGAGAACGATATCAAGTGCCTGACCGGCTCGGGCGAGTGCCCCTATGGCGATGCCCGCGGCATGATCCTTGTGGAGGCGAGCGCGGCGGATGCGGAAAAAGCCAAGGCCGTTCTGATTTCGGAGGTTCTTCCGGATTGGGCCGCGCGCGCGGGCGGCGATTGGGCCGAGCGCTGGAGCGCGTCGGTTGGTAAGGTGACCGGCGTCAGCATTCCGGCGAACTAAGGATCCTTGTCGTGACCCTCCCCATATCCGCTCTTCGAACGCTCAACGACCGCATTGCGATCCTTGTGGGCATCGGCCTTTTGGGCTGCGTTCTGCTGACCCTCATTGAAATCGTTGCCCGTCAGCTGGGTGGATCGCTCGGGGGGGTCGATGAGATCTCTGGGTATGCCATGGCCGTGACCACCAGTTGGGGGGTCAGTTATGCCTTGACGGAGCAGGCGCATGTGCGCATCGACCTGCTCCGTCAGCGCCTTGTTCCCCTGGGCCGGGCGGTGTTCGACATCATTTCGCTGGGGTGTCTGTCCGGCACCGCGATCATGATCGCCTGGCGCGGCTGGGACGTGGTCGCCAAGACCCTGTCTACCGGCGCGCGGGCCAACACCCCGCTGGAGACACCGCTCTGGATTCCGCAGATGCTGTGGTGGAGCGGGTGGCTGTGGTTCGCTGTCTCCGCCCTGATCCTTCTCGTTGCGGCCGGAGTGAAACTGATCTCGGCGGACTACGAGGCCGTCGACACCATTGCCGGCGCGAAGGGCGAAGCATGATTGCGTTCACATCCGCAGGCCTGCTCGGCCTACTCAGCCTGTCCATTCCGGTCGGCATCGTCCTCTTCCTGCTCGCCTTCGGCATCGATCAGTTCTTCAGCCCGTTCCCGCTGATGCGCGGGCTGGGCCAGATCGTCTGGTCCTCCTCCAACAGCGCCACGTTGATCGCGATCCCGCTCTTCGTCCTTCTCGGCGAGATCCTGGTGCGCAGCGGCGTCGCCGCCCGCACCTATGGCGCCCTTGAAAAATGGGTCGCCTGGCTTCCCGGTGGCCTGATCCACGCCAACATTGCAACGGCGACGATGTTCTCGGCCACCTCCGGGTCTTCGGTCGCGACGGCGGCGACCGTGGCGACGGTGGCCATGCCCCAGGCCGACAGGCTCGGCTACAATCAGAAGCTCTTCTCGGGCGCGATCGCGGCGGGCGGCACGCTGGGCATCATGATCCCGCCGTCGATCAATCTGATCGTCTACGGTTTCCTGACGGAAAGCTCGATCCCGCAGCTTTTCCTGGCCGGTTTGATCCCGGGGCTGATGCTGGCGGCCCTGTTCATGGTCGTCACGGCGATCCTGTGTGTGGTCAAGCCGGGTCTTGGCGGGCCGAGCCGCCCCAGTTCCTGGAGCGACAAGGTGCGCGCGCTCGCCGATCTCGGTCCGATCCTGGGTCTGTTCGGGGCAATTGTCGGCTCGATCTACGCCGGCTGGGCCACGCCCACGGAAGCGGCTGCCGTTGGCGTCGGCCTGGCGCTGCTGATCGCGGCGCACCAGAAAGCCCTGTCGCGCGCGATGATGGCGGATGCCCTGCGCGGCGCGATCAAGACCTCGGCCATGATCATGCTGGTCGTTGTCGGTGCTTATGTGTTGAATTTCGCCCTGACGGCGGCGGGCGTGAGCCGGGCGCTTCAGGACATGCTGACAGGCCTGGGTCTCAGCCCCTTTGAAATGCTGCTGGTCATCATCTTGATGTACATCGTGCTCGGCTTTTTCATCGAAACCCTGTCCTTGATGGTCGCGACCATCCCGATCGTCGTGCCGATCATTGTCGGGCTTGGCTATGACAAGATCTGGTTCGGTATCCTGATGATCATTCTGGTGGAAATGGCGCTGATCACCCCGCCGGTCGGGCTCAATCTCTATGTCGTGCAGGCCGCACGCAAGAACGGCCGGTTCGGCGACGTCATGCTTGGGATCATTCCCTACGCGCTGACGATGCTCGCCATGGTCGGCCTCCTGATCCTTGCGCCGCAGCTTGCGCTGTATCTTCCTTCGACGCTTTAACGGATAGTGGTCATGGAGTTTCAAACCGAACGGGGTATGCTGTCCTGCGCGCCGTCCCGCCTGATCGTTGCAGGCTGGACCGGCCGGGACACGGCGGCTGTGGATCATCATATCGCTGAATTGGCTGCACTCGGCGTGCCCGCACCATCCAGTGTGCCGCTCTATTATCAGTGCGCGCCCGCTCTGCTGACCCAAGAGCCCGCGATCCAGGTCCTTGGAACGGGAAGTTCCGGCGAGGCGGAGCCATTCTTGCTCCGGCAGGACGGCACGATCTGGATCGGGCTTGGCTCCGATCACACCGATCGGGATCTCGAAACCTATTCCGTCGCCCATT
Source organism: Roseibium aquae (assembly GCF_008711285.1). GTDB lineage: Bacteria > Pseudomonadota > Alphaproteobacteria > Rhizobiales > Stappiaceae > Roseibium > Roseibium aquae. Next base: position 268,389 of record NZ_VXDC01000003.1, on the reverse strand, counting down.
CGAAGCAGATCTGCGCCAAGCCAGTGGCCGGTACCCTCTGGCCTCTCGAGGAAGTGGCGGACCGGTTGGATAGCCTGAAACTCCAGTCCTGGATCTTGGAAAACGGAAGCTGGGTCCTCTACCAGGACGGTACGCTGGCCGCGATCCGTCCGCTCACGGAGCTGATGGCGGGCGCCGGATTCGGCGACGGCGATGCGATGCTGTGCGGCACGCTTCCGGCCGTCGGCGGCGTTCGGCCGGCCGCCGGTTTCAAGATGGCCCTGACCGATCCGGTAGCCGCGCGGTCCATTGAATGGGCGTATCAGACGCGGGTTTTGGACGTGGTGGGCTGACAAGGCTTGAAGCGGCCTCCTGTCCCGACTTAGGGTATGTCTGCGGACGCTGCGAAAAAGGGCGGCCGTCGCACCCGGTTCCGGCCCCTGGCGGGATCTTGCGTTCGGCGTGGCGATCCCTTGCCACGGAATTCCCACTTCACGTCAAAAAAACATCCAACTTTGTCGGCAAATCTGGAAAATTGTTGCGGTCGAAAGAAAAATGCGTGACGACAGGTTTGTCTTTGGGAGGACAGCATGAAAAAGACACTACTTCGCGGGCCGAAGGGCCTGATTGCAACGGCTGCGCTGATCGCGTTTGGTTTCGGTGCTCCGGCGCTGGCGCAAAGCCAGCTCTCGATTGCCACCGGCGGAACCGGCGGCGTTTACTACCCGATGGGCGGCGGCCTCGCAGAGGTGATCAACAACCATGTTGACGGCTATTCCGCCGCTGCCGAGGTCACCGGGGCGTCGGTTGAGAACATGGGTCTCGTGGCCACGGGCGACGCGGATCTGGGGATCGGCTTGGCCGATACGGTGGCGCAGGCCTATACAGGTACCGGCCGGTTCGAGGGCCAGCAGTTGCCGATGATTCGCGGTCTGGCCTCGCTCTATGCCAACATGATCCATATCGTGGCGCTGGAAGGCAGCGGAATTTCTACGCTCGAGGATCTGCGCGGCAAGCGCGTCTCGATCGGTGCGCCCGGTTCCGGCACGGAGGTCAACACCGCCGCGATCCTCGAAGCGAACGGCATCACCTATGACGATATCGAGGAGCAGCGTCTGAACTTCAACGAAACGGCAGACGCGCTGGCCAACGGCGACATTGATGCGGGCTTCTGGTCGGTCGGCGCGCCGACATCGTCGATCCTGAACCTGGCGACGACACAGGACATTGTCATCATCGCCCTGACCGAAGAGCAACTGGCCGCCGCCATGGCCGCCGACAGCACCTTCGCGACGACAACGCTGCCGGCCGGAACCTATAACGGCGTGGACGAGGACATCAAGGTGCTGGGTATTCCCAATGTGCTGACCGTGTCCTCCGAAATGCCGGACGACCTGGCTTATGCGATCACCAGCGCAATGTTCGAAAACATTGCCGAATTGCAGGCAGTCCACCCGGCAGCGAACCAGACCACGGTCGAGTTCACTCTGGCCGCGACGCCGGTGCCGCTGCATCCGGGCGCGATCCGCTACTTCGAGGAAATCGGAGCAGCCATCCCGGACCGCCTGCGTCCGTGAAACAGCTGATGAGAGGAGGGCTTGCAGCCCTCCTCCTGTCCGGCGCAGCGCCGGCCTGCGCGCAGACGCTGGTCGCCGCGCGGGACGACGGTTCCCAGATTGCGCGCTTTGCCATGCCCGAAGGTCAGGGCTGGTGCGTCTTGTGGAACCATTCTGTGCAGGGTTTCCCCGTCACGGACTGCTACGAGAACCGGCAGGGCCGCATGGTTCTGGTCCGCTCGCGCCAGCCCGATTTTGCCGCCGGTCTGGGACATATCCCGGGCCGTGGCCGGCAGGTCTCGGACGGCGAAGGCGGGTATTGGATTCTGGACATCGACGAACCCGTGCCCGGCAACGCCTATGTGCTGCGCCCCGGGGCGGGGCCGGTCGATCATCGGCTTCAGGTTGACGGCAAGATTGTCTCCCTGTCAAAAGCCGCCGCGCGCCAGAGGGTGCGCATTGAATTGAGGAGAGAGTGACGCGATGGTGAATGACACCGAAGGTCAACGGCTTCAGCGTCCACAACCCCGGCTCGTGCTGCGGGTCATCGCCGTGGTCGGCATCGCATTGTCGCTGTTCCAGCTTTGGGCGGCCGGCGTGCAGCCCCTGGGCCTGTTTTACCAACGGCCCATCCATCTGGGCTTCATTCTCGTCCTGTGTTTTCTGATCTACCCTGTTTTTGGCGGCCATCGACCGCGCGGGGTTGTGGGGTGGATCATTGACGGTTCACTGATCGCCGCCTCCATCGTCGTGGGCGCTTGGCTTCCCGTGAACATCGATATCATCGCCAACCAGGTCTTTCCGCGCGACATCGATGTCTGGATCGGTCTGTTGACTATGGCCGTGGTGCTCGAGGGCGCACGCCGCGCGGTGGGCCTTGGCATGACGATCATCGGAGCGGTGTTCATTGTCTATGCTTTCGCGGGTAACCGGGGCGAGTTGCCGTTCCTCGCGGACTGGATGCCGGGCATCTTGAACCATCGCGGCTATTCCCTCGACCGGCTGGCCAGCCAGATGACGCTGGGGGCGGAAGGCATCTACGGTATTCCGCTTGGCGTCGCCGCGACATTCGTCTTCATCTTCGTGCTGTTCGGCGCGTTTCTTGAGGTGACTGGCGCCGGCAAGTTCTTTATCGATCTTGCCTATGCCGCCACGGGGCGCCAGCGCGGCGGTCCGGCCAAGGCCGCGGTCATCGCGTCGGCCGGCATGGGCTCCATTTCCGGCTCGGCCATCGCCAATGTCGTCACCACCGGTGCCTTCACGATACCTCTGATGAAGCGGCTGGGGTACCGGCCCGCGCAAGCAGGGGGGATCGAGGCCGCCGCCTCCACGGGCGGCCAGATCATGCCGCCGCTGATGGGCGCAGGCGCCTTCCTCATGTCCGAATTCACCCGGATGCCCTATGTCGACATCGTCCTCGTGTCGATCTTTCCGGCCATGCTTTACTTCGGCGCGGTCTATCTCCTGGTACATATTGCCGCGGTGAAACAGGGCATGACCGGGATGACTGCCGAGGAACTGCCCAGCGTGCGCAGCGTTCTGGCCGAGGGCTGGCATTTCCTGTTGCCGCTGGTGGCGCTGGTGGGTCTCTTGGTCGCGGGCTTTTCGCCCATGCGCGTCGGGTTCTATGCCATCGTCGCGATCGCCGCCGCCGCCGCCGCCCGCGCGCTGTGGGTGTTCTCCACGGATGGGCCCACAATGGCGAAATTCCTTGCGCTCTGCGGCAGGGGGGTGTCCCTGACGCTTCAGGCGCTGGAGTTGGGCGCGCGCAACGCCGTTGCCGTCTCGATGGCCTGCGCGGTGGCCGGGATCATTGTCGGCGTGGTCGGGCTGACGGGTCTTGGGCTCAAATTCTCGGCCATGATGATCGCGTTTTCGGGCGGCAACCTGATCCTGGCGATCCTGCTGGTCGCCATCGCCAGCCTGATCCTCGGCATGGGCCTGCCGGTGACGGCGGCTTACATCGTTCTCATCATTCTTGTCGGTCCCGCACTGACGCAGGAGTTCGGCATTCCGATCCTGATCGCTCACCTGCTGGTGTTCTGGTATTCGCAGGACAGCAACGTCACGCCCCCCGTGGCGCTCGCGGGCTTTGCCGGGGCGGCGATCGCCGGATCGAAACCGATGGAGACCAGCGTTCAGGCGTGGAAATACGCCAAGGGTCTTTATCTCATTCCGCTGTTCATGGTCTTCAACGAGGAGATCATCCTCGGCGGACCGCTTCCCCTGGTTCTTTGGGGCGGCTTCATCGCCATCGTCGCCCTGGTCGGTTTCGCTGCAGCGTTGGAGGGATTCTTGTTCCGCGCCATGGCGCTCTGGCAAAGGGTGCTCATCGTGCCCGGGGTCATCGCCTGTTTCTGGCCCGACCTGATCGTGGAGATAGTGGGAGCCATCCTCATCATCGGCATTCTCCTGTTGAACAGGGCACAGGCCCGGATGGAGTCCAGCCGGCCAAAGGCGCTGGCCCCAGGCGGCAATGCCCGTCCCCCGGAACCTTCATGACGCAAGCCGGCGCGGGGCGATTGCGGCCGCGCCGCGCGGCGGGTGCGAATGATGCCATGACATTTGCGCGTCCGATTGCCCTTGCCCTGCTTCCGGCGCTTCTGGCGTGGTTCGTCGCGCAGTCGATCGGTCTTGGATCGGCCCGGCAGGGGCTTGATCAAACGCTGCTTCTGACCACCCGCGCGGTCGAGGCCGAGGTGGAGCGTCTGCGCGCCTTGCCGGCCGTGGCGGCCGAGGATGCACGCATCCGGGCGGCCCTTGCAGGGACCGGCTCCTTGCGGGACGCCAACAACTATCTTGAGCACATCGCAGCCCATGCGGGTGCGGATGAGCTTTTTCTCATTGATGGCGAGGGGCTGACCATCGCGGCCTCGAACTGGAACCGGCCGGGCAGTTTCGTGGGCGAGAACTACGCCTTCCGGCCCTATTTCCAGGATGCGTTGAGCGCCGGGCGCGGCCAGTTCTATGCCATTGGCGTGACCACGGGCGTGCCCGGCTATTTCCTGTCCGCCCGGGTCGAGGTTGGGCAAACGCTGGGTGTTCTGGTGGTGAAGCTTGACCTGCGCCCGCTGCAGGACACCTGGCGCGCGGCCGATGCGGATGTGGCTCTGGCCGACGAGCATGGGGTGGTGTTCCTCTCGGCGCGTCCCGACTGGCAGTATCGCCCGCTTCTGGATCTGGCGCCGGAGACACTAGAGCATCTGGTGGCCAGCCGCGCCTATGAAGGCGTGGGCCTCGGCCAAACAGCACCGCTTCTGACGGAGCCGCCCCGTGGTGCGGACGCGGCCGGCGCAGGCTGGATCGCGCGGCTTGGTCCCGTCCCGGCGACTGGCGGGCAGGTCATCGCGGTGCGCCCCACGCGCGGCGTTTATCTCATGGCACTCGGCTGGGCGGTGCTCGCGGCGTTGGCCACCCTGGCCACGGCCGCGGCGGTCAAGGCGCTGGACCAACGCCGCCAGATCGTCGCGTTGCGCTTGTCCCAGTCGGAAAAGCTCGAAGCGATGGTCATCGCCCGGACAGCCGATCTCGCGCGCGAAATCGAGGCCCGCACCCAGGCCGAGGGCGATCTGCGCGCAACACAGGAAGCCCTGATCCACACCGAGAAGATGGCCGCAATGGGCCGCATGTCCGCGGCGATTGTCCACGAGATTAGCCAACCGCTCTCCGCGATGGAGGCGACGCTTGCGGCCGCCGAACTGGGCATGCAACCCGGCGACAGCGGCACGGCCGGCCGGATCGCCAAGGCCCGGGACATGATCCGCCGGATGCAGCGCACCACCAAGCATCTGAAAAGCTTCGCGCGCAAGGATGCGGTGGAACTGACCCTGATTGATCTGCGCGCGCCCGTCAGTTCCGCGCTCGATCTGGTTCTGCCCCGGGCCAAGGCGGTCGGTGTGATACCGGGCCTCACCATGCCCGAGGACCCGGTTCCGGTGATGGCGGGGGTGGTGCGGATCGAGCAGGTCGTCGCGAACCTGCTTCTGAATGCCCTGGATGCGGTTGAAAAGGTTCCCGGCGCCCGGATCGGCGTCACGTTGACCGTGGTGGACCAGGAAGCCCGGATCATGGTCAGGGATACCGGGGCGGGGATTGCCGAAAGCGACCTGCCGCGCGTGACCGAGCCGTTCTTCTCCACCAAACTGACCGGGGAAGGTTTGGGCCTCGGGTTGGCCATCTGCATGGCGATCCTTGCCGATTTCCACGGAATGCTGGACATTTCGTCCGAGCCTGGGCAGGGAACGGTTGTGACGGTAACCCTGCCTTTGGCGCCGACCGGAAAGGGCGCGCGATGACCGCCATCATCAACATCGTCGACGACGATGCCGACCACCTGTCGGCGCTCTGCGATCTGGTTGAGACAGCCGGGCATCAGGTTCGGGCCTTCGGCTCGGCGCAGGCCATGCTCGCCGCTCTGCCCGACCGGGCGGACATGGTGATCAGCGACCTGCGAATGCCGGAGATGGATGGCTTGGGGCTTCTGAAGGCGTTGCGCGCGCGGTCCGTATCCTTGCCCGTGGTGCTGCTGACGGGCCATGGCGATGTGGCCCATGCGGTGGAGGCGATCCGCGCCGGGGCCGAGGATTTCCTGGAAAAGCCTTACGATTCGGCCCACCTCCTGTCTGTTATTCGGCGTACGCTCGACGCGCAGACGGCCCGCAACGAGGTCGCCCGTCTGCAGCAGGTGCTCGCCGAACGGGACAAGGCGGCCATTCTTGGCGCGTCCCGCGCCATGCGCGGCCTGCGCGCCCGGATCGCGACGCTCGCCTCGGTCGATCTGGACGTTGTCATCACCGGAGAGACCGGCACCGGCAAGGAACTCGCCGCGCGGGCGATCCATGCCGACAGTGCCCGCAGCGAGGGGCCCTTCGTCGCTCTGAACTGTGCGGTTCTTTCCGAGGCCTCTGCGGAGACCATCTTGTTCGGTCACGGGGCGGGCGTGTTCGCCCATGATGCCGGGGGGCGCGCGGGCAAGCTCGAAGCAGCCCATGGCGGCACCTTGATGCTGGACGAAGTCGAGACCATGCCGCCGACGATCCAGGCCAAGCTCTTGCGGGTCCTTCAGGAGCGCATGGTCGAGCGGATCGGAGAGACAAGGCCGCGCCCGCTCGACATCCGCGTGATCGCGACCACCAAGAAGCCTCTGAGGCTGATCGACGGATTCCGGTCCGACCTTTTCTACCGTCTCGCCGGGACAGAACTCGCCACTCCGACCTTGCGGGAAGCCGGCGAGGATATTCCGTTGATCTTCGCGCATTACGCCCAGCTTGCCGCCCGCCGCTACGGCCGTCCCGACCCGGAAGTGCCCTGGCTGCTCCAGCAGCGGCTGAAGCGCCTGGCCTGGCCCGGCAATGTCCGGGAACTGAAAGCCAGCGCCGAAGCCTACGCGCTGGGATTGTCGGAAATCTCCGGTGGGTCGCCCGCGTCCGGCCCGGCCCCGGCCCAGGCACCTGGCCCGGCGACTCTTGCCGACCGGGTCGCCGATTTCGAGGCGCGTGAAATCGCGGCCGTGCTCGATGCCCATGGGGGCAATACCCTGCGCGCGGCCGAAACGCTGGGCATTCCGCGCCGGACCCTCAATGACAAGATGCGCCGGTACGGGCTCTCCTCCGATCAAGGCGCCGCCGGGGGCGGGTCATGAGGGGCGCATCGGCCTTTTTGCCGTTGTCCGGCGGATCCGCCTTGCGCCTGGGCGCGCTCTGACCCGGCAGCTTGGCTCTTTCGCTTGGCCATGGCCGCTTGGGTCCGGTCCGTTTCCCCCGAAACGCCGCCCCCCGAAACGCCGCCCCGAAACGTTGCCCACTCAGACCGCGCGCCCATCTTCTGCTGTGGTGTTGGTCCTGCGGTCTTGTGCTGGTATAGGGGGCCGGTTGTGGGACACGGCGCGCGGCAACGGATCGTCGCGGCGGAACGGAGCGAAGTGCAATGACTGAGAAGCGGCAGGTTTCCTATGATCTGAACGATTCCGCCATTCCCCGCTTTTCCGTCGCCCCCATGATGGACTGGACGGACAGGCACTGCAGGAGCTTTCACCGGCAGTTGAGCCGTCATGCGCTGCTTTATACGGAAATGGTGACAACGGGCGCGGTGATCCACGGCGACCGGGACAAGCTTCTCGGATTTTCGCCGGGCGAGCATCCGGTCGCCTTTCAACTTGGCGGCTCCGATCCGGCCGATATGGCGGCGTCGGCCCGGATCGTCGCGCAATTCGGCTATGACGAGGTGAACATCAATTGCGGATGCCCCTCCGACCGGGTGCAGTCCGGCAGCTTTGGCGCGTGCCTGATGCGCGAGCCGGAGACCGTGGCCGCCTGCGTTTCGGAAATGAAGACGGCGGTCTCGATCCCGGTCACCGTCAAATGCCGGATCGGGGTTGACGAACAGGACACCGAACAGGCCCTCGATGCCATGGCCGCGGCGGTTTTCGCCGCGGGCGCCGACGGCCTTTGGGTGCATGCGCGCAAGGCCTGGCTGCAAGGCCTCAGCCCAAAGGAAAACCGGGATGTTCCCCCGCTTGACTATGACCGTGTCCTGCGGCTGAAAAAACAGTATCCCGACAAGTTCATCGGGCTCAATGGCGGGCTCGCCAGCCTCGAGGCGGCCGAACCCTTCGTCGGACCGCTTGATGGGGTTATGCTCGGCCGTGCCGCCTATCACGATCCGGCGCTTCTGGGGGCGGTCGACCGGCGGCTCTACGGGGCTGGGACCGGCGATGTCACGCCCTGGCAGGCGGTGGAGCGGTTCCTGCCCTATGTCGAGGCCGAACTCGTCAAGGGCACGAAGCTGTCGAACATTACACGCCATATGCTCGGCCTGTTCCATGGCCGGCCTGGTGCCCGTTCCTGGCGGCGCATCCTGACGGTGGAGGCGATCAAGCCGGGGGCGGGGCCCGAAGTGGTCGAAAAGGCCCTTGCCGCTGTCACGGCTCCGGGACAAGGTCGCTCCGTGGCCGGGAATCGCTCGGACCACGCCGCCTGACCTGACTTTGGCTTTTCCGGCCGCCCGCGCGAAAGCACCCGATCATGGAATTCAGTCTGCTCACCGGCGAAGCCCTGGGGCTCGGCCTCGCCCTCGTCGCATCCGGCCTTCTGGCGGGGTTTCTCGCCGGTCTGTTCGGGATCGGCGGTGGCGCTGTGCTGGTGCCCGTTCTCTACCAGTTCCTGAGCTTCTTGAACGTTGACGAAAGCGTGCGAATGCATGTGGCGGTGGCGACGTCGCTGGCCATCATCGTGCCCACGTCCACCCGCTCGTTTCTGGCGCACAAGAAGCGCGGCGCCGTGGACCTTCAGTTGCTGAAGACCTGGCTGATCCCGCTGCCATTGGGCGTGATCGCGGCCGCCCTCGTCGCGGCCTCCGTTTCCGGAACGGGCTTGAAGGCGATCTTTGCGGTTATCGCCCTTGTTCTCGGCCTTCGCATGTTGCTTGACCGGCCCCATTGGCGGCTCGGCACGGATATTCCCGGCAATCCGGTCCGCGCGGTGTGCGGTTTTCTGATCGGCCTGTTTTCCACCCTCATGGGGATCGGTGGCGGGGTGATGAACAACACCTTCATGACGCTGTACGGGCGGCCGATCCATCAGGCGGTGGCGACCTCGTCCGGCACCGGCCTGATGATCTCCATTCCCGGAACCATCGGGCTTATTTGGGCGGGCTGGGGCGCGGCCGGCCTGCCGGCCTTTTCCGCCGGCTATGTGAACCTGCTGGGCGTGGCGCTGATCATTCCGGTCACCACCTTCGCCGCCCCCTTTGGCGTGCGCGCGGCCCATGCCCTGTCCCGGCGCACCATGGAGATCTGTTTCGGGGTTTTCCTGCTGCTCGTTGCCGCGCGGTTCTTCGCGAGTGTGTTCGCTTAGCGGAATTCCCGGTGAACCCGAAACACCAAGCTTCGATCTGACGGGCAAGGTCTGCGCGCGTTCCTGAGATGTCAGGAGATGCCCTAAGGCGAGAGGATGAGCCGGTCGCCCTCAATCCGCCAGCTTTGCAGCCGGTCGAGGGCGGTCATGCCGAACAGGCTGGTTTCGAGCGATCCCTCGCGCGCCACGAAGGCCCGGACATTGGGAAAGTGCGCGTCCCCCACCTTCAGGTCCTCGATCCGCACAGGAGCGACCAGGGTGCGGCCGTTGGCGGTGGACACCGGCACACGGAAGGACAGATCCGCGTCCTTGAACCCGGCGCGGCGGGCGTCCTCCAGGGTCAACACGACGGCGCTGGCTCCGGTGTCGAGGAGGAACGGAATGCGCGCGCCATTGGCCCGGCCATCCAGCATGAAGTGGCCGCTCGCATCGCGCACGATCAGGATCGTGCCGTCCGGCTGGGAAACGGCAAGCCCGGGCGCCAGCGCGCCGAGAACCCGGTATCCGCCTTGCACAAGGTCGTGGCGAAAGGTGTATCCCACCACCAGAATGGCGGCGAGCCCGCCCCAGAACAAGGTGGCGCGGAGGATGTCCTTCACTTTGGGCTGGCCGAACAGCAGGCTCGCAACGAAAACGGCGGCCAGGGCTGACAGGGCGGCAAGCCGGGGACCTGTCTGGTCGAAATCAAGCTCTTCCGGCGATGCTGGCCAATCGACCAGGGCATACACCCCGGCGCCCGCGATGACACAGATCAGGACCGCAAGAACGATACCCCGGATCGGGTTGCTGCCACGCATGGCCTAACCCGCGGCGAAAGCAAGCCGCCTGCGGTCGAGATCGTTCATCACCTGGTCCCGTTGGGCATCGGTCAGCCGGGCCCATGTGGCGATCTCCTCAAGCGTGCGGAAGCACCCGAGGCACAGACGGGAGGGTTCGTCGATTTTGCAGACTTTGATACAGGGCGATTTCATAGGCTGGATATAGCTGTCGAACTGTGGCGGCGCCAAGGCCGCGTCAGCGGTTTCCGGTGGCAAGGGCGATGGGTGCGGTGATGAGTGTGATCGGCAAGGTCACGGCAATCTGGGCGGTTGATCCGACAAAGGCTCCCAGATTCGAACCGGCCGAGGTCAGGGCATCGCCCTGGTTTGGATGGATTTCTGTCACGTTGGCTTGAAACAGGGCCGATCGCAGTTCGGGGGTAAATTCGGCAAGCTGGGCAAACTTTCCGTGATTGGCGGCATCGTCGCCTTTGAGACCCGTCAGATCGACCACGACAGCGCCAAGTTCTGCGAGTTCTTCGTCATTGGAATAGGCCCCAACGCGTTCTTTGCCGCCAGCGATGGCCCGCGACGCGCGCAAGGCGCGGTCGTCCCGAGATACGACCACGATATAGGGTGTTTCCGGCTTTCCCATCCGACGCAGTTGGGCCTTGAACAAGTCGATGTCGATGTCGGGCGCCGCCATCACGACATGGTCAACCTTGCGCATAAGCTTGTCGCGCTCTTGCCTGGGCACACGGGCGCCGGTTTCCAGGAGAAGCCAGTTGCCCATCGAATGGGCCATGATGACAATATTTTCGGCCTTGCTCTCGGCTGCAATCCGCACCGTTCGTTCCAGCGAATCCCGCGCGATCGCGGCGCTGTTCAAATCATAAACGTAATCCTGAAGCTGACCGCGGGAGGCCCAGGTGAACAGCAGTGGCACTCCGGGAAATTCGGCATCATGGATAAACTGTGTGAAACGGTAGAGGCCCTCGGCAAAGTTGGTGTTGTAGCCGTGGATGAAGATGAAGATTGTCCGCTCGCCCTTCGGACGCTGTGCCAAGCTATTGTTCAACCGGGTTGTGAACGCCGCTTCGCTGTCAATATAGGACGCGCCGCGTGCAACGAATTCGGTTTGAGGATCGCCGGGAAAGGTGGCGGGCCACTCGATCTTGCCGGGCTGGTGGTTGGGTGGCACGGAGATCTGCGCTTCGGCGAAATCCAGTCCTGCCTCCCGCCGCTCGCCGTTGAAATAGGTGTCGGGCCGGTCGTCGCGGGCCCGGGTTGTCGCGATCAGGATATCGTGGACCCTTGCTTCGGGCGCCGGTGCTGTGTTGATCGCGAGAGCGCCTTCACCGGGTCTTGTGCCGCAGGCGGCCACGATCAGACACATCAAGATGGCGGCCAAAAGCCGCCAGCGGTTGATGACCTTGCCGCATCTATGGCCGGGCGGGACCGATCCGGGTGGAACGAATTGAACGAGTTGGATCGGCATTCGGGTTCTCTTGCATGATCTTTGCGCGATCCGTTGCAGGTTTCCGGCGGCAGCGCAACGCCAAAAGGCGGGTGGCCACAGATCTGAAGCCATCATGGCAGCACAAGCACACCGGTCAGGAACCCGAGGAAACCGGCCTGCTGGACCGCCCCCAGAACATCACCAGTCATCCCGCCGATCTTGGCAATTGCGAGCTGGCCGAATCCGAATGCCGCAGCCATCGCGAGCAGGGCGCCGAGGCCGGTTGCAAGGAAGCCGGACTCTATCAACACCGGAACTAGGCAAAGCAGACCGATCCCCAATGCATGAACCGTTGTGTTTCGGGAGGGTTGCCCGAACCGGGCGCCAAGCCCGCCGGGCCGGGCCGGGGGTAGCCGGTGCCATTGCCACACCATGAGCGCGCGGGACAGGGCCGCCGCCGCGAGCACACTCAACATTGCATCGGCGCTCCCGTATCGCATCAAAAGCTCGGCAATCAGCGCCGTGTTCAGTCCAAGGGTCAGGATCAGCGCGATGGCGCCAAAGGCGCCGATGCGGCTGTCTTTCATGATTTCAAGGCGCCTTTCGGGCGTCGCGCCGCCAAAAAAACCGTCTGCGGAATCCGACAGGCCGTCTTCATGAAGGGCGCCCGTAACGGCGGTCAAACCCGCCACAACCAGGACGGCCACCGCATAGGCTGGCAAGGCTGTGGCACCAAGCGCCAAACCCAGTGCCGCCGCCGGCACGGCGACGAAAAGACCTGCCAGCGGCGCGGCCCGCGCGCTGCGAGTGAAGTCGGGCAGGGAGGCGGGATCGTCCAGGCTGTTGACCGGTGGCAGGGGCAGCCTGGAGAAGAAGCGGATACAGGCCGCCGTATCCGCAGCAAAACGAAGGACCGGCAGGAACCGGTGGCCAGCCGCCGGGGCCGGTTTGGGATCTGGGCGAGTCTCAGGGGCTGCAGCCATCGAAGCCGGTCCTGCGCTTGTGTTTTGATCAGCCGCCGTTATAGATCGGCAACCTGAGAACACAAACCCACCCCGTCTGCAGCCCATCTGGAGCGAACGAGCCATGTCCTTGTCCGAAAGCGCTTTGCCCTTCAACGATATCCGGAACCTGGTCAAGTCCATGCCCGGTCCGGATGAAGGCGCAGTGGCCGCGGTTCGGGCACGGGATGCGCAACTGACGAAGCCTGCCGGGTCGCTGGGAAAGCTGGAAGACATTGCCGAATGGCTGGCCGCCTGGTCCGGCAAGGACACCCCAAAGGTCGGGCGCGGACTGGTGGCGATCTTTGCCACAAGCCACGGTGTTGTGGAGGAGGGGGTGTCGGCGTTTCCGGCCGCCGTCAACCGGCAAATGGTTGAAAATTTCGCCGCCGGCGGAGCCGCGATCAACCAGATCTGCCGCAGCTTCGATATCGGGCTCAAGGTATTCGATCTGGCGGTGGATCTGCCGACACCCAGCATCGCCCGCGAGGACGCCATGGATGAACCCAATTGCGCGGCGACGATGGCTTACGGCATGGAGGCGCTGGCCGGCGGTATCGACCTGATCTGTCTCGGGGAGATGGGGATCGGCAACACCACCGTCGCCGCGGCGATTTTCCACGCCCTTTTCGGCGGAGAGCCCGAGGAGTGGGTGGGCCGGGGCACCGGGGTCGATGATGAGGGATTGAAACGCAAGGCCGGGGCCGTTCGCGCGGCAGTCGCCCGGCTCGGTCCGGAGCGCGACCCGCTGGAAGTGCTGCGCCGCGTCGGCGGCCGGGAAATCGCGGCCATGGCGGGGCTGATCATCGCTGCGCGCCTGCAGCGCGTCCCGGTGATCGTTGATGGCTTCGTCACGACAGCCGCAGCGGCCGTTGTGCACGCGATGGACCCTGAAGGTCTCGATCATTGCCTGTTCGCCCATCTGTCGTCGGAGGCCGCGCATGGGCGGGCGCTCCAGCACATGGGCAAGACGCCGCTGTTCGACTTCGGCATGCGGCTGGGAGAGGGATCCGGTGCGGCTCTGGCCGCCGGTATCGTCAAGGCCGCGGCCGCGACCCATTCGGGCATGGCAACCTTCGACACGGCCGGTGTCTCGGAAAAAAGCGGCGCCTGATTGGCGCAGCATGGGGCGGCCGGTTGCCGTCGATCCAGGTCAGGCCATCCGGCGGGTCGAGGAGGCCGCGAAGTCGGCTTCGTCCGGATCATCGGCCGGGACGGGCTCGGTTGTGTAGTTCATCACCCGCGATTTGGGCAAGGTGACCACGGCTTCCGTGCCATGCCGCAGCTTGGAACGCAGCTTGAACTGGCCGCCATGCATGTTCACCAGGGCCTGCACGATGGACAGGCCGAGGCCGGTGCCCTGTTCCGCGCTCTTGATCGCCATGGAGCCCTGACCGAACGCTTCCATCACCGTCGGGATTTCCTCTTCCGGGATGCCCGGGCCACTGTCGCGAACGGAGACATATTGTCCGCCGCCGGACGTCCAGCCCGCTGTCACCCAGACATCGCCGCCGATCGGGGTGAATTTCACCGCGTTGGACAGCAGATTGAGGATCACCTGGCGCAGAGCTCGCTCGTCGGCCCAGACGTTCGGCAAAGTGATTTCCCTTGCGTCATGAAGGGTGATGTTTCTCGCCTTGGCCCGGATCTGCATCATGGCGATGCATTCGGCGACAATCGGACCCAGGGAGAGGGATTCTTCCTGCAACTCATGCCTGCCGGCCTCGATCCGGGACAGGTCGAGGATCTCGTTGATCAGGTTGAGCAGGTGTTGGCCGGACCCGTGAATGTCTGCCGCGTAGGATTTGTACTGATCATTCTTCATCGCCCCCAGCACCTCGTCCTTCATGACTTCGGAAAAGCCGAGGATCGCGTTCAGCGGGGTGCGCAGCTCGTGACTCATGGTCGCCAGAAATCTGGACTTGGCCATGTTGGCCGCTTCGGCCCGGCGGCGGGATTCGTCCGACAGGGCATTGGCGGTTTCCAGCTCCGCGATCAGATGATCCTTTTCCGCGCGGTATTCCAGAATCGTGTTGGCGTTCTTGATGAGCTGGTTGCCCAGAATCAGGAAGAAGCCTTGCGCCCCGATCGCCATGGCCGCGAGGGTGTAATGGATGGGCGCCGCCAGGGACAGGAAGCTGAAGGTTATCACCAGCGTGATCGGCAACGTGCTGGCGATCAGGGCCTTGGGGATCGTGGCCGATTGCATCGTGTTCATTGCCACGACGATCAGCATGGTCGCGAACTGAAAAACGAGAAAGCCCTCGGCGGTTTCCTCTCGGACAGGCAGGAGGAAGAACATCGCCCAGCTCGTGCCGTAGAGCAGGTCGCCGAGCGCGAACCGGGGCAGCCAGCGCGATTGGGCCCGGGTCTCCGAGGAGGCCCGCTCATAGGTGTTGCAGGTCAGCACCATCAGGCCGTGGGTACCGATCGTGGCCAGACACCAAAGCGCGACCAGGGTCGGTTCGATCCACAGCGTGGAGATGCCGGCCACGATCAGGGCAAGCATCGGGACGGCATAGGCCGCGCTGATCCTTGTGTCTGCGAACAGGTGCAGGCGCTCGAGCGTATACTGGGCGGCCGCCGTGTCCGGCCGGCTGTACCTGGCCCGGCTGTCATGAACTGTCTTTGCGACCTTGCGCCGGCGCATCGCCCGTTGCCGGTTGATGACCGCTCTGCCCTCGTCTGCATTGTCTGACAGTGAATCCATGAAATCGTGTGAACCGGTTGTCGAAGTATTGCATTGACCTTACGCGTTCACTTGTTGTGACTCATCCTTTCTTAAGATCGTCCTCAAACACGTGGTAAATGAAGGGTAAGCATGTGAGGTCGAATTGTTCGGATTTTGCTGGTGGTCTTGAACAGCTTGCAGCCGAAATCCGCGATTGCCGGATCTGTGTCGAGGCCCCGGAGCGTGCGCCGCTGCCGCATGATCCGCGCCCGGTTCTTCAGGTGTCCAGGACGGCCCGGCTGTGCATTTGCGGCCAGGCACCCGGTACCCGCGTTCATCGCAGCGGGCGGCCGTTCACCGATCCGTCCGGCGACCGGCTGAGAAGCTGGATGGGCATTGGCCCGGACCTCTTTTATGACCCGGATCGTCTGGCCATCGTGCCGATGGGCTTTTGTTTTCCCGGCCTCGACGCCAAGGGGGGCGATTTGCCGCCGCGCCCGGAATGCCGCAAGGCCTGGCATGATCAGCTCTTTGCGGCGATGCCGCAGATCGAGCTGGTGCTGGTGATCGGCCAATATGCGCAGGCCTATCACCTGGGCACGCGCCGTCGCAAAAGCCTGACGGAAACCGTTGCCAACTGGCGGGACTACTGGGAAGAGGCCCCGGAGCCGGGCAAGCCACGCGTCCTGCCCCTGCCGCATCCGTCCTGGCGGAACAATGCCTGGCTGAAGAAGAACCGCTGGTTCGAAACCGATCTCTTGCCCGTTCTGCGAAACGAAATCGCCCGGCTGCTTGGGCCGGGCGATGGTGATAGGGGCGGAACGTGCATGGATGTTCAGTTGGCGGCCGGGACCTGAGGAGCCGCGACCGGAAGGTCGGCGCGCTGGCTCCAGCCGACGATGCTGTCGTCATAGAGCGTCACGTTGTCCTTGCCCAAAACCTCCCGCAGGACGAACCAGTTGGTGGCGGCCCAATGGCCGGTGTTGCAATAGGACACAATATCTTCCTCCGTCTCCCGCAGGTTGGCCGGCAGGAGGGCCGCGATCTCAGACAGCGGCTTTAACCGGTTGGCCTGCGCGTCGTAGAAGGAGGCGTTGTCCAGGTGCTGGGCGCCCGGAATGTGCCCGAAGCGGGTTGCCTTGTCGTGTTTCTTTGCGCCGAGAAACTGCTCTTCCGGCCGGCCGTCGATCAGGATCGTTGACGTATTGATCCGCCCGGCCACCTCGTCGGTGGAGATGATCAGGTCCTGGTTCGGCTCGGCCACGAACAAGGCGCTCTGGGGCTGCACGTTGCCAGCCTCCAGCGTCCGTTCCTCCGCGACCCAAGCCTTGTGGCCGCCGTCGAGGATCGCGACAGATTCATGGCCCAGATACTTGAAGGTCCAATAGATGCGCGCGGCGGCGCCGAATTCCGTGTGCGATGTGCCGGCCGGAACGATCACGACAGTCTTGTCCTCGTCGACACCCAGGTTTGACAGCTCCGCTTCGAGTGTCGAAATGCTCGGAACGACCCCCACGACCCCGTCGCGGGAGGTGCGCCAGAACCCTGGATAAGGGCTCCACAGGGCGCCCGGGATATGGCCCTTCAGGTAGTCATCCTTGCCGGATTTGGCCATCTCGGAGCGGATGTCCAGCACGAGGAGGTTTTCGTTTCCGATATTGTCTTCCAGCCACTGGGTGGAGACAAGAGGGGTCACCCCGGACACGGTCGCGTGGGCCGCCGCCGGCAGGGCGATCAGGGCAGCGGCGAGGGCGGCTGCGATGCGCTTGAAGACAACCATATCGATCTCCATGGATCTATTTGAAAAAAAATTCTTCTGGGGCGGGTTATTTGACAAATGAAACGAAAAAGGCAATGGAGATCATCGTGTATTTGAGAAGAAAAATCTAAATTTCTGATCGATAGGGCTGTATTGGAATTGAATTCCATGCCGGCCCGAAACCGCGCAAGCTGAATCCAGCCCCATCCCGGCTTGTCCGCCGGTTTTGGAATTGAAAGGGCCGACAAACATGATCGACCGTATCGATCGCCGCATCCTGTCCATCCTCCAAGAAGACTGCACGGTGCCCGTTGCCGAGATCGGCCGCCGGGTCGGCCTGTCGACGACGCCCTGCTGGCGCCGGATCCAGAAAATGGAAGAGGATGGAGTGATTACCGGCCGCGTCGCGATCCTTGATCCGCGCAAGGTCAACGCCAAGGTGACCGCCTTCGTGTCGATCACAACCAACACCCATTCCGAGGATTGGTTGCGCAAATTCGCCGACGTGATTCAGGAGTTTCCCGAAGTCGTCGAGTTCTACCGCATGGCGGGGCAGGTGGACTATCTGTTGCGGGTCGCCGTCCCCGATATCGAGGCCTACGATGTGTTCTACAAGAAACTGATCTCGAAGATCGCGATTACGGATGTCTCCACCACCTTCGCGATGGAGCAGATCAAGAACACGACCGCGCTGCCGCTGAATTATGTCGCGACTGAAAAGCCGAAACCTGACAAAGATGCCTGAAGCTGGCCAATTCCGCCCTTCGAAGGCGGACCCATCCGGCTGAGGATGAATGTGCGCGGGATGAGCGGTCTCCGGATGAGCGGCCGCTCGTCGTTTGGGACGTCTTGGCCACCCGGAGGGGCGGGCGGCACCGGACACCGGCGGCGAACGACCCCTTTCTGATCAAATCAGGCCGGGTGCCGGGCAAAGAAACGGGCGGTCTCCGCGTCGGTTACCGGTTGGCCCGAGAAAATCTCGGCATAGTGCGGCATACGGTCGAGACGGGGGCGGAGCGGCTCCATCGGTCCAGTCTTCTTCATCGATATGTATCCGATCTGGGTCAGATAGACCGTGTTGGCCCGTATATTGGCCGAAAACGGCGGGTAGCCGAAGCGCTCGAACATGGCTTGAAAGGCCTCCACGCGGACCGTGTCGGCCTCATCCAGCAGATTTTGCAGATGGGCGTCGGTGTGAGCCCAGTTGCGCACGGCGAATTCCAGCCGGGAATCGAACAGATCGGGCAACAGCCAGAGGTCGAAGACGTTCAGGATCGCTTCCGTGATGCTGTCCGCGTAGTCCGAGGTGCGCCGGATCAGATTGCCGGTGTTCTTGGTCTGCCAGAGGGTGATGAGCCCATCCAGAAGTTCGGCCCGGTCTGAGAAATGACCGTAAAAACTGGTCCGGGACAGGCCCAGCCGGTCGGCAAGCGGCATGACTTTCACCGCATCGATTCCGGCCTCGATCAGCGCTTCATAGGCCGCCTGGATCCAGATCTCCCGGCTGCCCCGCCATCCCGAAGTCTTTTCGATCAGATGTCTACCCATGGCCGGTGCCTAGCAATTGAAATCCGAACCGGCAAGGAAAATTGACACCTGTGTTTTTAAAAGCGACATGAATGTCGTTTTCTCGCATTTTCAACCCAGATCCGCGATGGCTAGACTTGGCGCCTTGCCCGACTTGGCGGCGGCACCCGCATGTCTGGCCGTGCCCATCTGGAGAGGATTGCCGATGTCGAAGGACCCGTTGCTTCAGCCTTACCAGCTCAAGCATCTGACCCTGAAGAACCGGATCATGACCACGAGCCACGAGCCGGCCTATCCGGAAGACGGGATGCCGAAGGACCGGTACCGCGCCTATCACGAGGCGCGGGCGCGGGCGGGCATCGCGCTGACCATGACCGCCGGATCCGCCGCCGTCTCGCGCACCAGTCCGCCCGTCTTCAACAACATTCTGGCCTACAAGGACGAGGTGGTGCCGTGGATGGCGAGGCTCGCGGACGCCTGCCACGCACACGGTTGCGCGGTGATGATCCAACTCACCCATCTGGGCCGCCGGACCCATTGGAACAAGGGTGACTGGTTGCCATGTGTCGCGCCGGGTCACGAACGGGAGGCGGCCCACCGCGCCTTTCCGAAAAAGCTCGAGGACTGGGAGATCGCCCGGATCATCACCGACTACGCGGACGCTGCCGAGCGGATGAAGGCGGCGGGCCTCGACGGGGTCGAGCTTCAGGCCTACGGCCACTTGATGGACCAGTTCTGGTCGGAGCGCACAAACCAGCTCGATGCGCCCTATGGCGGATCGCTCGACAACCGCCTGCGGTTTTCGATGGAAGTGATTGACGCCGTTCGCGATAGGGTGGGCCCGGATTTCATCGTCGGCATTCGCTACACCGCGGACGAGGTGGCGCCGGGAGGTATTTCTGTGGAGCAGGGGATTGAGATCTCCCGCCGCCTAAAGGCAACAGGCAAGATCGATTTTCTCAACGTGATCCGTGGTCATATCGATACCGATCCCGGCCTGACAGATGTCATTCCGGTTCAGGGTATGAAGAGCGCGCCGCATCTTGACTTCGCGGGCACAATCCGGCGGGAGACCGGTCTGCCGACGTTCCATGCTGCCCGGATCCCGGATGTGGCAACCGCCCGGCACGCGATTGCCGAGGGCATTCTCGACATGGTCGGGATGACCCGGGCGCATATGGCGGATCCGCTGATCGTGAAGAAAATCCTGGAGGGGCGGGAGCACGACATCCGCCCGTGCGTGGGGGCGACCTACTGCCTCGACCGGATCTATCAGGGCGGCGAGGCGCTGTGCATTCACAATGCGGCCACGGGACGCGAGTTGTCCATGCCGCATGAGATCGGGCCGGCCCCCGAAAGCGCCCGAAAAAAAATCGCGATCGTCGGCGCGGGTCCCGGCGGACTCGAGGCCGCGCGCGTGGCGGCCGAACGCGGGCACAAGGTGACCGTGTTCGAGGCGGCCCCCGATCCCGGCGGACAGATCCGGCTGACGGCATTGTCGCCGCGTCGGCGGGAAATGATCTCGATCATCGACTGGCGCATGGACCAATGCGCGGCGCGCGATGTGGAATTCCGCTTCAACACCTTTGCCGAAGCCGAGGACGTGGAGGCGCTGTCGCCCGATGTCGTGATTATCGCGACCGGCGGCCTGCCGGATACAGAGGTTCTGGAGGCAGGCAACGAGCTTGTCGTGTCCTCCTGGGACATCATTTCCGGCGACGTGAAGCCGGGCCGCCGGGTGCTGGTCTATGACGATGCGGGCGATCATGCCGCGCTTCAGGCGGCCGAGGTCATTGCCGCGTCCGGCGCTCATGTGGAAATCATGACACCCGACCGGTCCTTCGCCCCCGATGTCATGGCCATGAACCTTGTGCCCTACATGCGCGCGCTTCAGGACAAGGATGTGACGTTCACCGTCACCTACCGGCTGAAGGCGGTGGCCAGATCCGGCAACTTGCTCAGCGCGCAGATCGGCACGGATTACTCCGCGCATCGCGAGACCCGCGAGTTCGACCAGATCGTCGTCAATCACGGCACCATTCCGCTTGACGACCTTTATTTTGACCTGCGTCCCCGGTCGCGCAATGGCGGGGCGGTCGATCAGGACGCCTTGCTGGACGGCCGGCCCCAGACCATCGTGAGCAACCCGGATGGCGCTTTCCAGCTTTTCCGGATCGGCGATGCCGTTTCCGCCCGCAACACGCACGCGGCGATCTATGACGCCCTGCGGTTGATGAAGGATATCTGAGGGCTCCGGCCCGAGCCCCCAAGGAGAGCACTGCCATGTTGTCCCATGCCGAGGTCCTGTCCGCCCTCTTGCGCCGCCGCCCGGGGTACTCGTTGCCGCGCGCGTTCTATGTCGATCCCGGCGTCTATGCCGCGGATCTGGAGCAGATCTTCTTCAAGGACTGGATCTTTGCCTGCGCGTCCGCCGAGCTGCCGAAAAGCGGGGCCTACATCACGCTGGAGATCGGCGAGGCGCCGGTCATCGTGGTTCGTGGTGCGGATGGGCAGATCCGCGCCTTTCACAATTCCTGCCGCCATCGGGGCAGCCGGATTTGCTCTGCGGCCAAGGGCTCTGCCCCCAAGCTCGTCTGTCCCTATCACCAATGGACCTATGAACTGGACGGACGGCTGCTGTATGCGCGCGACATGGGGGCGGATTTCGATCCGTCCGCGTTTCCGCTCAAGCCGGTCCATTGCCGGTCCGCCGCCGGGCTGGTGTTCATTTCGCTGGCGGAGGTTGCGCCGCCGTTCGATGCCTTCGCGCATATGGCGGCGCGCTATGTGGGGCCGCATGGGCTGGAGAACACCAAGGTTGCCCATCAAAGCACCATCGTCGAAAAGGCGAACTGGAAGCTGGTGCTGGAAAACAACCGCGAGTGCTACCACTGCTCGGGCTCGCATCCTTCGCTCTGCCGGACCTTTCCCGACAATCCGCGTCTGGTCGGCAGTTCGGCAAGCGACTCGGCTCCCGAGGGCCGGATGCATATTGAGAAGTGCGAGGCGGCAGGGCTGCCCTCCGCCTATGTGATCGATCCGGCCGAGCAGTGGCGCTTCGTGCGCATCCCCTTCCTTGGCAAGGCGGTCAGCTACACGATGGACGGCAAGGCCGCGGTCTCGAAACGCATCGGCAAGATCCCGATGGAAGATGCCGGCACCTGTCTGTTCTTCCACTATCCCAACACCTGGAACCATTTTCTGGCGGATCAGGCATTGCTGTTCCGGGTGCTGCCGATCTCGCCGATGGAAACGCAAGTCACCACCACCTGGCTGGTCCACCAGGACGCCCGGGAGGGCGAGGACTACGACTTGAACCGGCTCACAGAAGTCTGGCTGCACACCAATGATGAGGACCGCCGGATCGTGGAGGAAAACCAGCGCGGAATCCTATCGCCCGCCTATGAACCGGGGCCATACTCTGAGTTGCAGGAAAGCGGCGTCGTGCAGTTTGTCGACTGGTACGCGCAAAGCCTGCAGCGCGGCTTGACCGGAGGGACACGCCTGGCCGTGGCCGGATAGCCGGACGGGCGCGGACGGGGTCATCCCCGATCCAGGAATGTTTGACCGGTCTCCTCCGCGCAGCGTCCGGTCCCGGACCGGGCCCGGAACCGTTCTCAATTCGCCGCAGCAGGTTCTATTTCTTTTCCGCGTTTTCGAGCCGGGCGATCAGGCTTGACGTGTCCCAGCGCTGACCGCCCATGGCCTGGACTTCCGCATAGAACTGATCGACAAGGGCCGTGACAGGCAGGCGGGCGCCGGTCTCATTGGCGGTCTTGAGGCATATGCCCAGATCCTTGCGCATCCAGTCCACGGCGAAGCCGAAATCGAACTTGCCGTCCTTCATCGTCTCCCAGCGGTTTTCCATCTGCCAGGATTGCGCCGCCCCGCCACGGATGGCCGAAATCACCGTCGGCACGTCGAGATCCGCCTTCTTGGCGAAGTGGATTGCCTCGGACAGACCCTGGACAAGGCCGGCAATACAGATCTGGTTGACCATCTTGGTCAGCTGCCCGGCGCCGCTCGGCCCCATCAGCCCGGCGAACTTGGCAAAGTTCCCGATCACAGGTTTGGCCTTTTCGAAAACGGCCTCCTCGCCGCCGCACATGACGGTCAGCATCCCGTTTTCCGCGCCCGCTTGTCCGCCCGACACCGGTGCGTCGATGAACCCGCAGCCCTTTTCTGCGGCCTGGGCATGAAGCTCGCGTGCCACCTCGGCGGAGGCCGTGGTGTTGTCGATGAAGATGGAGCCCGACTTCATGCTGTGAAAAGCGCCATCCTCGCCAATGGTGACCTCCCGCAGGTCGTTGTCATTTCCGACGCAGCAAAACACGAACTCCGCGCCGTCGGCGGCCTCGCGCGGTGTTTTCGCGGCGGTGCCGCCGAACTCGGCGACCCATTTTTCGGCTTTTTCAAAAGTGCGGTTGTAGACGGTGACCTCGTGGCCGCCTTTCGTCTTCAGGTGGCCGGCCATCGGGTAGCCCATGACGCCGAGACCGATGAATGCAATCTTTGCCATGTCGTGAAAGTCCTCCGCAAACACATGAAAGGGCCCGGCGGGAAACCGGGCCCGGATCAGACATACATCGCACCGTGACTTAGACGATTATTCGCCGCTTGTCAGTCTCTCGGGTCAGATAGGTCAGATCAGATGGTGTCCGCGCAGCCAGCGGTCTGATTTTTCGGGATGCCTTCGCGCGGTCCGAAGCAGATGTGTCTGGGTCTTCGGATCCGGCCGGGTGTTGGCGGTGAAACGGGTCGCTTCGAGAAAGCTGTGGGCATAGACATCAAACATGAGCTTACATCCTTTTGGTCACGAGGTATTCCTTGGCGCCGGTTGATGATTTGACATTGGCGGAAAGCGGATCAGAATACGAGTCAGGAAGAATTTCGATATGTAAGGTAAGCTAACAAATGGATTGGTTGTTCCTGCCGCCGCTGTCGAGCCTTCGAGCCTTCGCCGCCGTTTCAGAGGCAAAGAGCTATTCGGCGGCGGGCCGCGCGTTGAACGTTACCCACGCCGCCGTCAGCCAGCAGACCCGGTCGCTGGAAGACGTCTTGGGCGTTCGTCTCGTCGTGCGCGCGGGGCGGGGCGTTGCCTTGACAGCGGAAGGCGAAATGCTGGCGGCAGGTCTGAAAGACGGCTTTTCCACCATCAGCGAGGCCGTGGACCGGTTGACCCGGTCCGGACGGACGCGCCCGCTTCATGTGACGATGACACCGTCCTTCGCTGTGAGCTGGCTCATGCCCCGGATCTCGGACTTCCGGCTCGCCCATCCCGACATCGAACTGATGCTCAACCCGACGGGGGATATTGTGGATCTGGAGCCAGGCGGCGTGGACCTTGCCATCCGGTTCGGGAATGGACGTTGGGAGGGGTTGGAGAGCGAGCTGTTGCTCCCCACCAATTATGTCGTGGTCGGTGCGACATGCCTGATCGGGGACAAGCAGGTTAGCGAACCGGAGCATCTCTTGCAGTTTCCCTGGCTGCAGGAACTTGGCACCAACGAACTGGCGCTGTGGCTGGAAAGGCAGGGCGTGATCCCGAAGGCAAAGCTGAACATCACCCACCTGCCCGGATATATGGTGCTGGAGGGGTTGCGCCGGGGCGATGGCATCACCGCAAGCGCCAAGGCGTTCGTGGAGGCGGATGTGGCCGCCGGAACGCTGCAGATCCTGTTTGAAGATCTCCGCGGCGGGGGAAGCGGCTACTATCTCGTCACCCGGCCCGGCGTCATGCGCCCCCCACTGAAGGCCTTTGTGTCCTGGATCCGCAAATTCTGCGGCGGACAATGAATGCACACCGGCCCTGGGCGGCTATACTCTGATCGGCGGTCTTCAACCGATGAGGGAGTCGCTCAGATCGTACCAAGGGCCTGATCGAAGTCGGCCTTCAGGTCGTCGATATGCTCGATGCCAACGGACAGGCGCAGCAGGTTTTCCGGTACGCCCGAGGTATCCCCCTCGATGGTGTGCCGGTGTTCCACCAGGCTTTCCACCCCCCCGAGCGATGTCGCGCGCTGGAACAGCTTGAGCGCGCCCGTGACCCGCAAGGTGTCCGCCCGCGACCCGGCGATCAAGACGGACATGAGGGAACCGAAGCCGCCGGTCATTTGTGCGACCGCCTGGTCGTGATAGGGGTCGGTTTCAAGGCCCGGAAACAGAACCCGGTCGATCTTGGGGTGTTGGTTCAGGTGTTCTGCGAGGGCAATCGCGTTGGCGTTCATCCGCTCCACTCTGAGGCCGAGCGTGCGCAGCCCGCGCAGCAGCAGCCATGCCTCGAACGACCCCATGACCGCGCCAGCCATCTTGCGTTCGGCGCAAATGTAAGCCCAGGCCGCGCTGCCTTTGTCCCGCGTTGAAACCACGCCGCCCAGAATGTCGGAGTGGCCGTTTATCGCCTTGGTGGCCGAATGCATCACGAGATCCGCGCCAAGGGTCAGCGGTTTCAGGACAAGGGGCGTGGCGGCGGTGGCATCGACACATAAAAGGGCCCCGTGCTCCCGGCACGGCGCGGAAACGGCGGGAATGTCGGCGACCTTGATATAGGGGTTGCTCGGCACTTCGATCCAGACCAGATCCGGCTTCGCGATGGCGATTTCCTCTGCGAAGGTTGTCAGATCGGTCACGTCGGTTTCGATCAGGGCGATGCCCGTATGCGTGCAGTGGTCGCGCAAGAACGCTGTTGTGCCCCAATAGATCCCGGATTGCACCATCAGTGTCCCGCCTGGCTTGACGGTTCGCGCCACAGCGGCGACCGCCGCCATGCCGGAGGCGAACAGGCGGCTGTCCTCACCCTGTTCCAGGGTTGCGATCAGGGCTTCGACTTTGCGGTAAAGGTCGTTGTCGTCGCGGCTGTAGAGGTGGGCCGGCGAGATCAGATTGTAGGCCTCGTCCCGGACGAAGGTGGTCGCCGTTTGAACCGGCGGCACCACAGCTCCTGTGGCGGGATCATGTCCGCTGCCGCCATGGGCCAGCAGGGTGTCGGCATGGAGGACGCCTTTTCGTGTTGTTTCGGGCATGCAGGTCTTTCACTCGATTCCTTGTGCGCAATGACGGCCCACACATCACCGCTTCAAGTGCCGCGTCAACCGGGCTTCGATCCGGTCCCAGATCCGGCGCAGCGTTTCCACGATGATGAGGTAAAGCACCGCCGCCCAGATGTAGGCCTGGAAGTCGTAGGAGCGCGAATAGGCGCGCCGGGTCTCGCCCATGAGATCATAGATCGTCACGATGGAGGCGATCGCCGAGCCTTTGATCATCAGGATGATTTCGTTGCCATAGGGCCGCAAAGCCACGATCAGGGCCTGGGGCAGGATGACCTTGAAAAAGATCACGGGTTTGCGCAGGCCGAGCGCCTGCCCCCCTTCCCATTGGCCGCGGGCGACATTCTGGATCGCGCCGCGCAGGATCTCCGCCTGATAGGCCGAGGTGTTCAGCGCGAAGGCGAACACCACGCAGTTGAAGGCGTCCCGGAAGAAGCCCCACAAGCCAATAGCCTGTAGTTCTGGACGGAAAGAACCGGCGCCGTAATAGATCAGGAAGGTTTGAGCCAGAAGCGGGGTGCCGCGGAAGAAATAGACATAGGCATAGGCGGGTGCCGACAGGATCCGCCAGCTCGATGCGCGCGCCAAGGCTATGGGGACAGACAGCGCCGCGCCGATCAGCAATGACAAGGAGACGATCTGAACGGTGATAACGAACCCCTCGACGTAATCATCGAAGTAGTTCTGAACGAAGGGGCTGGTTACGTTTCCAGCCAGATAGAGCAGGAGATAACCGCCGGACACGATCCACAGCGCCATCAGAACATGGCCCAGAACCCGGTCCCGGTTCCAGGGGCGCGGTTTTGGCGGCGGCGGCGCCTTGCCTGTTGCAGGGCTTGCGGCGGTCATCGCGCGGTATCCCCCCGTTTGGACCAGGCCTCAATCCGGGTGAGCCCGACCGATGAGATCATCGCCAGCACCAGATAGATCAGGCAGGCGATGCCGAAGAACAGAAACGGTTCCTTCGTGACACGGGCTGCAATGCCAGATTGACGGACGAGGTCGGACAAGCCGATCACCGACACCAGGGCGGTTTCCTTCAGCAGGATCAGCCAGAGATTGCCGAGCGCCGGCAATGCGAGGCGGATGAGTTGCGGAAAGACGACCAGCCGCATGGTTTGGCCCCGCGACAGGCCAAGCGCGTGGCCGCCTTCATATTGTCCTTTGGGAATACCCCGGAAGGCGGACAAGAATGCCTCGGAGGCATAGGAAGAGAAGACCAGTGCCAGCGCGACCATGCCGGCAGCGAAGGAGTTGACCTCAATGAAGACATCGAAGCCCAGAAGCTTGACCAGTTCTTGAAGGCCGATCTGCACGCCATAATAGACAAGGAAAAGCGTAAGCAGTTCGGGCAGGCCCCGGAAGATCGTCGTGTAGATGTTCGCGGCCATCCGGAGCGAAGGCTCTTCCGACTGCTTGGCCAGCGCGATAACGAAGCCAAGAAAAAGGCCGAAGGGAAGGGTCGCGATCGCGAGCGATATGGTGATCAGAACGCCGCGGGCGATCTCATCGCCCCAGCCGTCGGGGCCGAAAGATATGAGGGTCAGGGCCTCTTCCATGTCAGGGGCGCTGCTTTCCGGGTTGCCGGTTTGTCAGTTTGACAGTGGCTCCGCAAAAAGAGCGCGGCCTGGTGGCATCCTGGCCGCGCTCCAAACATTTGCGAGCGGCTAATTACCCGCCATAGACGTCGAAATCAAAGTACTTATCGTTGATTTCCTTGTATTTTCCGTTCTCGCGGATGGCAATGATTGCTTCATTGAACATGTCGCGGAGCGCGGTGTCTTCCTTGCGGATCGCAATGCCTGCGCCTTCGCCGTT
Source organism: Roseibium aquae (assembly GCF_008711285.1). GTDB lineage: Bacteria > Pseudomonadota > Alphaproteobacteria > Rhizobiales > Stappiaceae > Roseibium > Roseibium aquae. The sequence continues at coordinate 240,962 of NZ_VXDC01000003.1, read as the reverse complement.
GATCACCGGATCCGGCGTCAGGGTGGTCAGGATCTTGCAGCACGCGCCATCCTCAGTGCTCAGCCACTCGGACAGAACCACAACGTCGTCAATCACCGCATCAATCCGGCCGTTCGCGATGTCGAGCTTGTACTCGTCCGGGGTTGGATACAGTTTCAGATCGGCTTGCGGGATCTTGGCTTCCGCGTAGTTGGAGTGTGTTGTGGAAGACTGGGCCCCTAGTGCCGCTCCGGCAAGGCCGTCCACGCTGGTGATGCTGCTGTCCTTCGGCACCGCGATCGCGGGCGGAGTGTTGTAATACTTGTTGGTGAAATCGACCTTTTGCTTGCGCTCTTCCGTGATCGACATGGAGGCGATGACAGCGTCGAACTTGCCGGCCTGCAGGGCCGGGATCATGCCGTCCCAATCTTGCGTGATGAATTCGCACTCGACTTTCATCTGTTCGCAAAGCGCGTTTGCGATATCGATGTCGAAGCCGACGAGTTGGCCATCGGAGGTGAGGGTGTTGAACGGAGGATAAGCTCCTTCCGTGCCGATCCGGACCTTGGACCAATCATTTGCCTGGGCGGCGCCCAAGCCGGCCGCGACAAAGGCGGCCGCCGCGGCCAAACGCAAAATACGCATGTGGTGTTCCCCTATATCTGTTCGAGGGTCTGCCGGTCGCTTCGACCATTGCCCCCGCGGATTTATAATCGTTCCATTTTTCTTTCATTTTCAACAGGACAAGGGCAAAAATCCCGGTAGCAACAGAATTTTGCAATGTTTTTGCGCCGTGTCCCAAGGGAACTTCTCCTCAGGCTTGCAATCGGCTGAAAGCCTGTGCTCAGTTTCCGGGCATATGCGGAAAAATCAGCCTGTGCATGGGCAAATCGGGGGGCGGCATGTCTGATCTGGAACTGATCATCGCCAACAAGAACTATTCGTCCTGGTCATTCCGGCCGTGGATTGCGCTGTCGCACAAGCGCATAACTTTCACAGAAACGTTCGTGCGGTTTAACTTCGAGGCCGGCAATCCGGATATCAAGGCGCTCTCGCCAAGCGGCAAGGTGCCGGTCTTGAAGCACGGCGATGTTATGGTCTGGGAGTCCCTCGCGATCCTTGAATACGCGGCGGAGGTTTTCCCCGAAAAAGAGCTTTGGCCGGCCGACTTCAAGGCCCGCGCCCGGGCGCGGGCGGTTTCGGCGGAAATGTCCTCCGGTTTCGCCGCCTTGCGCGGGGCATGCCCCATGAACATGCGGCGGCCGGTTGAGAAACTTGCGGTCGATGCCGCGGTGAAGGCGGATGTCGCTCGCATTGTGCATCTTTGGCGCGAGTGTCTGGATGCCTCCGGCGGTCCGTACCTGTTTGGCGAGTTCACGATCGCGGACGCCATGTATGCGCCGGTCGTGAGCCGGTTCGGGACCTACATGCTGACACAGGATGCGGTCGCCGATGCCTATGGCGCCACCTTGCGCGAAACGCCCGCCTGGCAGAGTTGGGAGGCCGACGCGCTGCAGGAGCCGTGGATCGTCGAAGAAGACGAGATATAGACCATCTTCTGACAAGACTGCCGCGCTTCGCGATCAATCGGTTCAGGAAATATGTTCCAACTCTCCGATTTAACGAAGTTTCCCGGTCAGATCGGTGTGGAGCGCTTCAACCTGAGCGGGGATTGCTCTACCCCAGACCCATTCCGGAAAAAGGCAGGAACGTCACCAGCGCTCCGCGCTCGACCCGGGTCGCCTCTTCCGGGATTTCGATCAGCCCGTCCGCTTCGCGCAGCCCGGTGATCAGCCCGGACCCATCCCGGGTGAACTTGGTGACGGCCGTCCTGCCGGTTTCATCGCTGGTCAGAATACCGCGGTAGAACTCCCGCCTGTCCGGTTTCTTTTTCGGCACCTCGAAAGCGGCCGGAACCAGAAACCGCTGCGGTTCGGTGAAAGGACCGCCACCCAGCACGGAAAGGACCGGCCGGGCGTAGAGCAGAAAGCAGACCATCGCCGCGACCGGATTGCCCGGCAGCCCGAGAAACACACAATCTCCGATTTGGCCGAACATCATCGGGCGGCCCGGCTTGATTGCCAGCTGCCACATATGCCGCTCGCCCAACTGGTCCAGGCTGGTCAGGATATGGTCCTCCTCGCCCCGGCTGGCGCCGCCGGTCGTCAGCAGCATGTCGCACCGGCCGGCCGCATCCCTCATGGCGGCTTCGACCCGGTCCGCGGTATCGTTCAGGATGCCAAGATCCTCGATCTCGACATCAAGGCTTTGGCACAGGCCGCGCAACAGATAGTGGTTGGAATCGTAGACGCCGCCATCGGGCAGGTCCGTTCCGGGCCTGCGGATCTCGTCGCCTGTCGACATCAGGCCGACCTTCAAGTGCGCGTGGACCCGCACCGTTTCCTGACCGGTCGAGGCGATGGCCGCGACATCCTGCGGGCGCAGCCGCCGGCCGGGTTCCAGAAGCACCGTTCCCTGCTTCACGTCCTCGCCTGCCCGGCGCCGGTTGGCGCCCTTCGCCAGGCCGTGGGGAACGATCACGAAGGATTTGCCGTCCTGTTCATGCCGCTCGCAGTCTTCCTGCATGGCGACCGTATCGGCGCCCGGTGGCATCAGGGCGCCGGTGAAAATGCGAGCGGCGGCCCATGGGCCGATTTCCCGGTCGCTCGGGTGCCCGGCCGCGATCCGCTGTTCCAGTTTGAAAAAGCCTCCCGCCGGATCGTGGTCCTTGTGCCGGAACGCATAACCGTCCACGGCGGAATTGTCCGCGGCCGGCACATCCCGTGGCGCGGTGATCCGTTCGGCCAGGACCCGCCGGTGCGCGTCTTCCAGGGCCACGTATTCCGTTCCGGCAACGGGCCGCAGCCGGTCCTTCAGGATCTCAAGCGCTTCGTGATGCCGCAGGCGATCCTTGTCATGCAGAAAACAATCGTCGATCAGGCTGCGGTCGCTCACACGGTCTCCTTCTCAAGGCCAACAGTTTGGGCGATGAAATCGGCCATTGCGCCGATGTCGTTCAAGTCGAACACCGGCAGGACATCTTCGGCGACAGGATGGTCGGCCGCGATTGCCAGGATGTTGGGATCATTGACGCTCAGCGGCTCCTGCTTGCGCGCGTCGAGACGTCGGGCCTCGATCTTCGGGTGCGCCTCGCGCTTGTAACCCTCGATGATCACCAGATCGCAAGGCGCCAGGCGCACCAGGATGGCCTCGAGCGGGGGTTCTTCCTCGTCGCGCAGTTCATGCATCAAGGCCCAGCGGCGGCCCGACACCAGCGCCACCTCGCTGGCCCCCGCTTCCCGGTGCCGGTAACTGTCCGCGCCTGGCCGGTCGATATCGAAATTGTGGTGAGCATGCTTGACTGTGGACACCCTGTATCCGCGCCGTGTGAATTCGGCGACGAGTGCCGTTACAAGCTGGGTTTTGCCGGAGTTTTTCCAGCCGGTGATGCCGAAAATGCGGTTTTGGGTCATGCGGTCTTCTTTTGCAGCACCTGCCGTGCCCTTTCCAGATCATCCGGACGGTTGGCATTGAAAAACGGATCGAGACCATGTTCGGTCTCTTTGTCGAAGGCGACTTCCACGCTGTCGTAGCGGTCGACAAAGGCAAGCACCTTGCCGCTTTCCCCCTTTTCCAGATAGCTCTTCAGATCGTCGCAAATCTGAACCGGCCAGAGCCCGAAAACCGGATGAAGCTTGTCATGGGAACTGGCGAGCGCGATCACCGGCTTGTCAAAGGGAACCGACTTCGCCAGCCGCTTCACCAGATTCTCCGGAAAGAAAGGAGTGTCGCCCGCGACGGAAACAACATGGGTCACGTCGGGCAGCGCGTCCCTGGCATAGGTCATGCCGGCGAGGATCCCCGCCAACGGTCCGGCGAAATCGCCCACGGGATCGGGGACGACCGGCAGTTGGAAGGCCTTGAACCGGTTCGGATCCCCGTTGGCATTGAGAATGACATGGTCGACCTGTGGGGTGAGACGGTCCAGGATCACGGAGAGCATGGGGCGTCCGCCCAGATCCAGAAGCGGCTTGTCGCCGCCGCCCATGCGGCGCGACTGCCCCCCGGCCAGAACGCAGGCCAGGATCTTCGATTGTGAGACTTTCATTCCGCCGCTTCACTTCCCTTTCGCCGTGTACCCTTCGGCTCGTCCTCGGCCAGGGCCGGGTCCATGTCGAATTCGATCCGCTCCGCGCCAGACAGAGCCACAAAGCGCTTGCCGCGCGCCCGTCCGACCAGGGTCAAGCCAGCTTGCCGGGCCAGTTCCACGCCCCAGGCCGTGAAACCGGACCGTGACACGAGAATCGGAATGCCCATCATCACCGTCTTGATGACCATCTCCGATGTCAGCCGCCCGGTGGTGTAGAAGATCTTGTCGTCCGGCGAGACTCCGTTCAGCGTCATCCATCCCGCGATCTTGTCCACCGCGTTGTGTCGGCCGACATCTTCCATATAGACGAGCGCCTGGTCCTGCTGGCACAGGACGCAACCATGGATCGCGCCCGCCTCCAGATAGAGCGACGGCGTGGTGTTGATCGTCTTGGTGAGTTGGTAGAGCCAAGAGGTTTTGAGGGTTGCCCGGGGCAGGGCCATATCCTCGAAACTGTCCATCACGTCGCCGAACACGGTCCCTTGAGCGCAGCCGGAGGTGCGCACTTTCTTTTTCAGTTTTTCCTCGTAGTTGGTTTCGCGCGCGGTGCGCACCACGACCACCTCGAGATCGTCATCATAGTCGATCCCGGTGATGACATCGTCGGGCCGGAGCATGTTCTGGTTCTTGAGGTAGCCGACGGCCAGCAGATCGGGATGATCGCCAATGGTCATCATCGTCACCACTTCCTGGGCATTCAGGTAAAGGGTGAGGGCCTTTTCCGTAACGACTTTCGTTTCGACAACCGCGCCGGTGTGGTCGATGCCGCTGACGGATGTCGACAAACGGCCATCGAACGGATCGGGCTTGACGAGCAGGTCTTGTTGCACCTGAAGACTCCATTGCTTTCAGGCGCAAGAGTAGGGCGGGCCCCGGCCTTCAGGCAAGGCGCAATCGGCGGAGGTTAGACCAGCATCATTTGCCGGGTGGCATGGCCGGCGCTTAAAGACGGAGCGAACACGTCGAGGAAAGCCTGCAGGTGTGCCCGGTCGAGCCGCTCGTTCCTGTCCAAAAGGGCGCACAAGTCCTCAGCGGCGCCGAGGAAATGGATGCCCCTCAAATCCCGGAAAAACATCAAGCTGGCTGGAAAACTGCGTTCTGCCACGGGTTCGTGGCACACCGCTTCCATGTCCTCCAGCCGTTGATCCTGCATGATATGGTAGAGGGTTTCCAGGACGGGCCCCGTCCCACCCTCCAGAAGCTGCATGACATGGGTGCGGCCAAGAAACAGGGCGCCTGTCACTCCGGCCACCCGGTTGGTGCGCCGGATCCGGCCAAGGGCCTGGTCGAGCTCAGTCTCCAGAGATCCGTTGAGCCAGGTCCTGTCGATTCGGGCCCGGTAACAAATGCGGTAAAGGTCCATGTCGCCGCTCTTTTTGCTTCGCGTCCTGCGATCTCAAAAGCGTGCGCCTCAAATCTTCCCCTTTGGTTAACAAGAAATGGATTTGCACAGCTCCGGGTTGGCCCGGTTGCCGTTTCTTGAGAGCCGCCCGCAGGTCAGTTGCCCGGCAAGCGGCCCAGTTTGAGAAGCAGACCCGCCCGCACCGCAGGCCATTCGCAGGCGATGATCGAATAGACGGCGGTGTCGCGCAGGGTGCCATTGGGCATGACCTGATGCGCGCGCAATATCCCGTCCAGCTTCGCGCCGAGACGCTCGATCGCCTGCCGGCTCTGGCGGTTCAGGAAATGCGTGCGGAATTCGACGGCGATGCAGTCGAGTGCCTCGAACGCATGGGTCAACAGCAGGAGTTTCGCCTCGGTGTTGAGCGGCGTGCGCTGCACGGATTTCCGGTACCAGGTGGAGCCGATTTCCACCCGTGTGTTCACGGCATCCACATTCATGTAGGTGGTCATTCCCACCGCCTGTCCTGTACTGGGCTGGATCACCGCAAAGGGCAGCATCGATCCCGCGGCCTGGAGCGCAAGCCGCCGGTCGATTTCCGCCGGAACGGCCTCCGGAGCCGGTACGCTTGTGTACCAAAGGGCGGCCAGGTTCCCGTCCGCACTGGCTTCGGCCAGGTCGGGCGCATGATGGTGAGCCAGGGGCTCAAGACGCACGTGGGTGCCGTGAAGCGTGATCGGGGCAGGCCAGGTCATGGGAAATCTTTGAACAGCGCCGGGATTTGAACGGGTACAGGACCGGTATCTACGCGGTGCCAGGGCGAAAAGTCCAATCCAAAGAACGGAAAGGAAATCTCCCCTTTGTAATGCGGCTCAGTAGGGGCGTTCCTCGCCAGACCACTTGAAGAACTTTCCGCTGTCCTCGAGTGTTAGCCGCCCGGTCAATTCGAGGATACCTTCGGCCACCTGTCCCGGATCGTTGTCGGCATCGGCGCCGCCCATGTCGGTGCGCACCCAACCCGGATCGACCGGTACCGCCACGATGCCTTCCGGTCTCAGATCGGTGGCCAGCCCCTGCATCACCTTGTTCACGGCGGCCTTTGACGCCCGGTAGGCAATGCGGTCCGACTTCTGGTACCCCATCCAGGCCATTTGGCTGGAAATGGTCAGAATCCGGCCGAGGCTGGCCCGGCGCAGGTTCGGCAGAAAAGTCTGAGTGACCGCAAGGGGAGCAAGCGTGTTGACCTCAAGGGTTTGCGCAAAGCCGGGAAAATCCATATCGAGCGGGGACTGCCGGTCGGGTCCGATGATGCCGGCATTGTTGACCAGGATGTCCAGGGGGCTTTCGAGCCGGGTGGCGGCGCGGCCGATGGCCTCGTGATCCCTCACATCGAAAACCAGAGGCGTGAACGCCGGTCCGAACTCCGCCGCCGCTTGCTCTGCTTGCCGGGCATCGCGCACGGAACCATAGACGGTCCAGTTCCGCGATAGGGCAGATCTGGCCAGGTCGCGGCCAATCCCCCGATTGGTGGCGGTGATCAGGATCGTAGTCATGGCTGTGGGCTTTCTGTCCGGACGATTCCCGCGGAGTTTAATCGGGATGAAAAAATTTTCCAATGCAGACATATCTGAGATCTGAAATTGGAAATCTATCAGTATTAATATTTTATATTGAAATAATAATTGTGTTTTGATCGAAATGAAAAACGTAAATTCTCCGACTTGGGACGCATGATTGACTTAAGGGATGAAGCTATTAACTAACAGGGGGTGCAGGGAGCCTTGTTCTCTACACATTGCTGAAGCGCCCCCGCGGGCGTTGGCTTCCCCGGCTGCCTGTGTGTGGCCCGTGCCCTATGAATAGCCGGCAGGGTTCCCCGGGTCCGGCTTGCCAAGGGCAGCATCTGAACGGGCCCCAATTGAATGGGCCGGAGCCTGCGCGTGCCGCGGCTCGGATGACAACGGAAGGAGCACCTATGCCAATCGTGAAGAACAAGACCGAGGCGCGTCAGGCGAACTCGGAAAAAGAGAATGCGCGCGTTTTGACAATTTCGCTTGGCCTTGCTGCCATTGTCATCGCGGCGATCGCGGTACTCTGGTTCGTCTGAGGTCTTTTGGTGAAGGCGTTGATCGTCTCCTCCTGAGGAAATGCATAAGGCCGCCTTGAATGACCGGCCGGTAACCCCTTCGGCCCTTGTCGATCGTGCGGCGTTTCATTTGACGTTTCCCAGCGCCGCGCGCCGCAAGATAAGGTTGTAAGCGAACCACTGCTTTGTTCAACAGTGAAAGCCGCGTCCCCGGGGTGCGGCTTTTTTTTCGCTGCGCACGGCCCCGCGATGCCGATGAAGCCCGGCCCTGCGTGTTGCGATTGACGCGGGTTTTTACGTAGTTAGGTTAGGGCGGTGATTCCGGTGCCGTGCCGGACAGGACGCGAAAACAAGGCGCACATCATGAGCGAAACCATCAAGCAGGCTGTCATGGAGCAACTGGCCAAGGTCAAAGGGCCGGATCTTGAGGGCGATCTGGTCTCGCTGGGGCTGGTGTCCGATGTTTTTGTCTCCGACGGCCGTGTGGCCTTCTCGATCACCGTTCCAGCGGAAAGGGCCCAGGAGCTTGAGCCATTGCGGCAAGCGGCGGAGAAAGTCGTGAAAGAGGTACCCGGCGTGGAAAGTGCGATGGTCGCCTTGACGGCCGAGCGCGCAGCGGGGTCTGCCAAGGCCTCTCCTCCTCCCGCGCGTCCGGCGCCTTCCCGGGCCCAAATCGGCGCGGTTCCGCCGCCCATGCAGGCCAAGACGGCCGCCCCGCAGGAGCAGCCGGGCCCAAAACCTGGCGTGCCCGGTGTCAAGCGTATCATTGCCGTGGCCTCGGGCAAGGGCGGTGTGGGAAAATCCACCACCACCGCCAATCTGGCGCTTGGGCTTCAGGCCAACGGCTTGAAGGTCGGGGTTCTCGATGCGGATATTTACGGCCCCTCGATCCCGCGCCTGTTTCGGGTCTCGGGGCGGCCTGAGCCGGTGTCCGGGCGCATTTTGAAGCCGCTGGAAGGATATGGCGTCAAGGTGATGTCCATGGGGTTCCTTGTGGAAGAGGAAACGCCGATGATCTGGCGCGGCCCGATGGTGATTTCGGCGCTCACCCAGATGCTACGCGAAGTGGCCTGGGGAGAACTGGATGTGCTGGTGGTCGACATGCCGCCGGGGACGGGCGATGCGCAGTTGACCATGGCGCAGCAGGTGCCGCTGGCCGGGGCCGTCATCGTCTCCACGCCGCAGGACCTGGCGCTGATCGATGCGCGCAAGGGCCTCAACATGTTCCGCCGGGTCGATGTGCCGGTGCTGGGCATCGTCGAGAACATGAGCTATTTCCTGTGCCCGGATTGCGGCGGGCGGCATGACATTTTCGGTCATGGCGGCGCGCGGGCGGAGGCGGAGAAGCTCGGCGTGCCATTCCTCGGCGAAGTGCCGTTGAACATGCAGATCCGGGAAACCTCGGATGCCGGAACGCCGGTGGTCGTGTCCGATCCTGAAAGTGCCCATGCTGCCATCTACCGCGATATCGCGTCCAAGGTCATGGGCGAACTGGACCGCTACGGCGCGGATGGTCAGCGGGCCGCTCCCAGCATCGTTTACGAGTAAGACGCCGTCGGTCGGCGGCTCGGGACGGCTGCTGCCGGAATCCGGAGGGATCCGGCCCACTTTTTAACCGGACTTTCCGGGTGAGCTTTTGTCTTCCGGAACATATGTTTTGCCATATGTGCTTGCTGCGATGCCGCAAGATCGCGTCGGCCCCTGCACAAGCGGGTTTTTCCGGAGCGCGCCAAATCGATCCGGCGACCCCGATGCCGTTTGCATTCCTATTCACCTAAGTCCATGTTTTCACAGCCATTATGATGCTTGGAGCCTGAGTTGGGAGGCTATTGGCTGAAAACGCCGTCATCGCGGGTACCGGAATCGGTCCGTCAAGAGGTTTGATTTGGCGGTTTGTCGTCGGGTTTTGCGGCAGGTTGACGGTTTCTTGTGTAACTTTACGTATGAACACGTATTATGTGTTTTTATGTGAAATAATGTAATTTTTTACAGATTAGATTCAAAGAGCAAATTTAGGGTATATAGAGACACCTTATGTTGCAGGGCGGCATGGATTTCAATTGCGGCGAAATTGCGCACGCGCAATTCTTTACGCCGAGGGAGAAAAACATGACTCAAGGAGTATCTCGCGGCGCGGTGGCGCCCGAGGACGCCGATCGCGCTGATCTGTACGATTTTATTGGGGCGCTTCTTCAAGCCGCGCCAAACTCAGATCTTTTGCGCGCGGTCGCCGCTATGGAGATTGAGCCCGCGCTTTCCAGTACCGACGTCGGCAAGGCACTTGAGCGCGTGATCGGTGAGGCTCGGAAAACGGACGAAGCGACACTCAAGCGCGCCTATCACGACCTCTTCATCGGCATTGGCCGCGGCGAACTGGTGCCCTACGGGTCCTATTACCTGACCGGTTTCCTGAACGAAAAGCCGCTCGCGGATTTGCGGGCCTCGATGGCGCAGCTGGGCATAGCCCGCAACGAGGGCGTGTGCGAGCCGGAGGACCATATCGCATCGCTGATGCAGATGATGGGCGGATTGATCCGGGGAGACCTCTGGCACGAGGGTCCGTTGCCGCTGGCGGCGCAGCAGGCATTCTTCAGCGGGCACATTGGCAAGTGGGCCCCGCATTTTTTCAAGGATCTCGAAGCTCAAACCACCAGCCCCTTCTACGCGGCGGCCGGCGGTCTGGGCCGGGTTTTGATGGCTGTGGAGGCGGACGCCTTCTCGATGGCTGCTTAAGGCGGGGGAGCCCGTCACGATCGCGCCGGGTTCGGGTCTTTCGGCCCCGACAGGCAGAATGAAACCGGCACCGGGCGCAAACCGGTGCCATGAGGAGAACAGGCAATGGGTGAGAAGTTGGAAAAGGACGTCAAAGGGCGTCGCGATTTCCTCAAGCTGGCGAGCCTTGGGACCCTGGCGAGTGGCGCGACACTGATGACAGGTCAAGCCTCCGCCGCAGAGACCCCGGCGGCTGGAGCTTCCGGCTATCAGGAAACGGACCATGTGAAACGCGCCTACGAAACCGCGCGCTTCTAGACAGATCTTGCACCTTTGGCCGGACGCGACGGCGCCGGGTGCAGTCGGGACACGGATCGCTGATCCGGCCGCCCGAAGTGAGGGAGAAACGAGATGCTCAGGAAAAAGACCAGCGGTATCGCCCGGCGCGGGCGGATATCTGCCGCTCTTGCGGATGCGGCGGCCACGACGATGGACAGGCGCACGTTCCTTCGCCGGTCGGGGATTGCGGCCGGCGGATTTGCCGCCGTGGCCGCGGTCGGGTCCGCTGGCATGGTGCGCAAGGCGGAAGCCGCGGGCCCCATCGCCGGTGCCAAGGTTGAGATCAAGAAAACGGTTTGCACGCACTGTTCCGTCGGCTGCACGGTTCTGGCCGAGGTGCAAGACGGTGTGTGGACCGGTCAGGAACCGGGTTTCGACAGCCCGTTCAACCTTGGTTCGCACTGCGCCAAGGGCGCGGCTGTGCGCGAGCACGCCCATGGCGAGCGCCGGTTGAAGTATCCCACGAAGCTGGTCAACGGCCAATGGGAGCGGATTTCCTGGGAGCAGGCGATCGACGAGCTTGGCGACAAGATGCTCCAGGTCCAGCAAAACGAAGGGCCGGACAGTGTGTATTGGCTCGGGTCCGCCAAGCACAACAACGAGCAGGCGTATCTCTTGCGCAAATTCGCGGCCTTCTTCGGCACGAACAACATCGACCACCAGGCCCGTATTTGTCACTCGACCACTGTCGCAGGTGTTGCCAACACCTGGGGCTATGGCGCGATGACCAACTCCTACAACGACATTCACAACTCCAAGGCGATTTTCATCATCGGCGGCAATCCCGCCGAAGCGCACCCGGTGTCGCTGCTCCACGTGCTGAAGGCCAAGGAAGAGAACAACGCCCCGCTGATCGTCTGCGATCCGCGGTTCACCCGGACCGCCGCCCATGCCACAGAGTATGTCCGGTTCCGCCCGGGATCGGACGTTGCCCTGGTTTGGGGCATTCTCTGGCACATTTTCGACAACGGCTGGGAAGACAAGGAGTTCATCCGTCAGCGCGTTTGGGGAATGGAACAGATCAAGGAAGAAGTGGCGCGCTGGACCCCGGATGAGGTCGAGCACGTCACCGGCGTTCCCGGCTCCCAGCTCAAGCGCGTTGCCCGCACGCTGGCCAACAACCGGCCCGGCACCGTGATCTGGTGCATGGGCGGAACGCAGCACACGAACGGCAACAACAACACCCGCGCCTATTGCGTGCTTCAGCTTGCCCTCGGCAACATGGGCAAGGCCGGCGGCGGAACCAATATCTTCCGCGGCCACGACAATGTGCAGGGCGCAACCGACCTTGGCGTTTTGGCCGACACCCTGCCGGGGTACTATGGTCTTGCCGACGGTTCCTGGGCGCACTGGGCCCGTGTTTGGGACGTTGACGTCAATTACCTGCGCGACCGCTTCGCGACCATGACCAAGAACGGTCAGGAAGTGAAGATGATCAACGAGAAGGGCATTCCCGTTTCCCGCTGGATCGATGGCGTTCTGGAGGACGAGGAGAACCTGCAGCAGCCGAAGAACACCAAGGTCATGGTATTCTGGGGCCACGCCCCGAACTCGCAGACCCGGCTTCCCGACATGAAGACGGCAATGGAAAAGCTCGACACGCTCGTCGTGATCGATCCTTTCCCGACCATGTCGGCCGTCCTGTCGGACCGGAAAGACGGGGTTTACCTCCTGCCGGCCACCACGCAGTTCGAGACTTATGGATCGGCCACCGCCTCCAACCGGTCGCTTCAGTGGCGCGAAAAGGTCATCGAGCCGCTGTTCGAGAGCAAGACTGACCACGAGATCATGTATCTCCTGGCCAAGAAGCTCGGCTTCGCGGATGAAATGTTCAAGAACATCGCGGTCAATGGCAACGAGCCGGTGATCGAGGACATCACGCGCGAGTTCAACAAGGGCATGTGGACGATCGGCTATACCGGCCAGTCGCCGGAGCGGATGAAGCTTCACATGGCCAACCAGCACACATTCGACCGCACCACGCTGCGGGCCAATGGCGGACCGTGCGACGGCGATTTCTACGGCATGCCCTGGCCGTGCTGGGGCACCGCGGAGATGAAACACCCCGGATCGGCCAATCTGTATGATACGTCGATCCCGGTCGCCGAAGGCGGCATGGGTTTCCGCGCCCGGTTCGGCGTCGAGCGCGATGGCGACAATCTTCTGGCCGAAGGGTCTTACCCGGTCGGATCGGAAATCCAGGACGGCTATCCCGAATTCACCATGGCGATGCTCAAGTCGCTGGGATGGGATTCGGACCTGACCGATGCGGAGCGGGCGTCAATCGAGGCGGTCGCCGGCGACAACACCAACTGGAAGACCGACCTGTCCGGCGGGATCCAGCGGGTGGCGATCAAGCACGGTTGCGCCCCCTACGGCAACGCCAAGGCGCGCGCGGTTGTCTGGACCTTCCCGGATCCGGTTCCGGTGCACCGCGAACCGCTCTACACCAACCGCCGGGATCTTCTGGACAAGTACGCCACGTACGAAGACAAGACCTTCTGGCGCGTCCCGACCGCCTATGCCTCCATCCAGAAGAACGACTTCTCCAAGGACTTCCCGATGATCCTGACATCCGGGCGTCTTGTGGAATACGAAGGTGGCGGCGATGAAACCCGGTCCAATCCGTGGCTTGCCGAGCTGCAGCAGGACATGTTCGTGGAAATCAACCCGGGCGATGCCAACGATCTTGGGATCCGCGACGGGGAGATGGTCTGGGTTCACGGTCCGGAAGGCGGAAAGGTGAGGGTCATGGCCATGGTGACCGAACGCGTCGGGCGCGGCGTTGCCTTCATGCCGTTCCACTTCGGAGGTCACTACCAGGGTGAGGATCTGCGGTCGAAGTATCCGGCCGGTTCCGACCCCTATGTCCTGGGCGAAGCGTGCAACACGGCCCAGACCTACGGGTATGACAGTGTGACCCAGATGCAGGAAACCAAAGCAACGCTCTGCCGCATCGAGCGTGCGGCGTAAGGGAGGGAACTGACCAATGGCACGGATGAAATTCCTCTGCGACGCCGAACGCTGCATCGAGTGCAACGCCTGCGTCACCGCCTGTAAAAACGAGCATGAGGTGCCGTGGGGCATCAACCGGCGGCGCGTCGTCACCATCAATGACGGCAAGCCCGGGGAGCGGTCCATCTCTGTGGCCTGCATGCATTGTTCGGATGCCCCATGCATGGCGGTCTGCCCGGTGGACTGCTTCTATGAGACCGACGACGGGGTCATTCTCCATTCCAAGGACCTGTGCATCGGGTGCGGCTACTGCTTCTATGCTTGCCCCTTCGGCGCGCCGCAATTTCCGCAAGTCGGCAATTTCGGATCCCGCGGCAAGATGGACAAATGCACCTTCTGCGCCGGCGGCCCGGAGGCGGACAACAGCTCGGTCGAATACCAGAAATACGGCCGCAACCGCCTTGCTGAGGGCAAACTGCCGCTTTGCGCGGAAATGTGTTCCACCAAGGCCTTGCTCGCCGGGGACGGGGACGTTGTGTCTTCCATCTACCGGGAGCGCGTGGTGGCCCGTGGCTTTGGTTCGGGCGCTTGGGGCTGGGGCACGGCCTATGAGCAAAAGGCCGGCTCGCTTTAACGGCGGCCTGCACAGTGATCATGTTGGAAGGCGGCCGATGGCCGCCTTCATTTGGCTCGCGATGTAAGTATTTTTCCTTTTGGGGGAACGGCTTAATCGGGAGAAAACGTGACAAAGCGGATATAGGAATTCCTTTATGTCTTTGCCGGTTTCTGGACTTTCGAAAGCGATGCTTGTTGTCGGCCTTCTCATGAGCCTGGGAGCCTGCCGGGAGTCGGAGGAAAACCGGCCGATCAAGCTGGACAAGGGGAGTTATGACGGGCCGGCCGATACCGGGCTCAGCGAGGAACAGCGCCGGCAGTTGCAGCAACGCGGAACTCTGCAAGGGTTTTGAACTCGTGGTCGCGTTGAATGACTGGACCACGATTGAATGGACACGATGAGGAGGGGACCATTGTGATGGGTCTGACACACAGCAACAGCCGCCGCACGGGACGGGCCGGCGCCATCAGCTTGAGCGTGTTGGCCATGGCCTTCATCGTGGGGATCGTTTTGGCGATGCCGATGCAGGCGGCCGCCCAGGAGGGCACGGCGGCTCCCGCCGTGAGCGCCGATTCCCCAACCGGCGGTGCGGTGCCTGGCCAATCCATGGGCACCACCTCGGACAGCGACTACTGGCGCGCGGTTCGCGGCGGGGTGCAGGGCAATGTTTCGATCCCTGATCAGAACGCCGCGATTCTGGTCCAGTCCGAAGGCGAAGCCTGGCGGTCGTTCCGGAACGGCCCGATGTCGCTCTATGCCAGCTGGGCCTTGCTCGGCACCATCGTTCTCCTGGGTATTTTTTATGCCATTCGCGGGCGGATCAAGATCGCCCATGGCCGCTCCGGCCAGACCATCACCCGCTTCAAGGCTATTGAACGGTTCGGCCACTGGATGCTCGCATCCTCGTTCGTCGTTCTGGCGTTGACCGGTCTCAATCTGCTTTATGGGCGCTATACGCTGAAATATGTCATCGGCAACGAGGCCTTCGCCTTTGTGACCCAGATGGGCAAGTATCTGCACAATTATCTGGCCTTCGCCTTCATGGCGGGGCTGGTGATGATTTTCGTCATGTGGGTGCGGCACAACTTGCCCGACCGGACCGATATCAAATGGGCCATGCAGGGCGGTGGCATCTTTTCCGACAAACTTCACCCGCCGGCCAAGAAGTTCAATGCGGGCCAGAAGGTGATTTTTTGGCTGACCATCCTTGGCGGCGTGTCCCTGTCGCTGTCGGGCTGGCAGCTTCTCTTTCCCTTCACGACCACGTTTTTCGCCGACACGTTCGACAAGATCAATCTGGTCTTCGGAACGGATTTTCCAACGGTTCTGGCGCCAATCCAGGAGCAGCAATTGGCGGCTCTCTGGCACGCGATCATGTCCGTGTTCATGATTTGCGTCATCCTTGCCCATATCTATATCGGGTCCGTCGGAATGGAGGGAGCGTTCGATGCCATGGGATCAGGCGAGGTTGACCTGAACTGGGCAAAGGAGCACCACTCGCTTTGGGTCGAGGAGCACGTCGCCGACATTCACGACAAGAAGACCGGGCAGCAGCCTGCCGCACAACCGGCGGAATAGGCTGACATGGCTTTGACGCCACGCTTGTTTGACTGGCTCGGGGACGGTCTGGGGTTTGGCGCAAGGCGGCTGCTGTTGGCCGCGGCGATCCTGCTGCCGCCGCAGATCGCGGCTGCACAGGCATGGCCCGAAACCCTTCAGGGCCACGGCGGTCCGGTCAAGTCGGTGGCCGTCGATGCTTCCGGCGACCGCCTTTTATCGACGTCCTTCGATTACGCCGCCCTTGTTTGGGACAAGGCCGCCGGCGAGGGCGCGCTTGCCGACCCCTTGCGGCTGGTTGGCCATGACGCGGCGGTCAATCACGGCGCCTTCCTGTCCGGCAACCGCGCCGTCACCGTTGGCGACGACAGCGCGCTGATCCTCTGGGACCTCACCTCGGGTACGATCCTGCATCGCGCCGACGGGGCGGGCGAGAAAGTGCTCGGACTTGCCGTGTCCGCGGACGAGCGCTACGTGGCGGTGGCATCCTGGGCGAACGAAGCCCGGCTTTACCAACTCGAGCCGGATCGCCTGATCCTTCGTCATCGTTTGACCCAGCACCGCAACAATGTGAATGCCGTTGCCTTTTCGGCCGACGGCGGGATCCTTTACACCGCATCCTATGATGGCGGGATCCGCGCGTTCGATACGCAAAGCGGCTCCTTCCTTCGTGAGATCGCCAACCTCGGCTGGGGCGTGAACGTGATCGAGGTCTTGCCGGGTGGCGGCCGGCTTCTGTTTGGCGTCACCGATGGCAAGCTGGGGGTTCTTGACACGGAAAGCGGCCAGGAGGTGAAAATTCTGCCCCCGCATTCGCGTCCCGTCCTGTCCCTTGCCTTGTCGGCGGACGGCCAACGGGCGGCCAGTGGCGGTGGCGATGGTCTGATCCGGGTTTTTGCAACGGATGGTTTCGAACTTCTGGAAGAGTTCGAGAACCCATATGGCCCTGTCTGGGGCCTGGCCTTCACCGCGCAGGCGGACAGCTTGTTCTATGTTGGCCTGGATGACGAAGTCCATGTCTGGCAAGTGGCGCCGCGAAAGCCGTTCGAACCGGTCTTGGGAACGTTTCCCCGGCGCTTTCAGGTCGCCGAAACGGACGATCCGGGCGCGCTGCAATTTGCTCGCAAATGCTCGGTCTGCCATACTTTGACGCCGGATGACGCGAACCGCGCCGGGCCGACCCTTTATGGCGTTTTTGGCCGCAAGGCGGGAACCGTGCCGGGCTATCCGTATTCCAATGCGCTGAAGGATCTGGACCTGGTGTGGACGGCGCAGACCATATCCGATCTGTTCGATCTGGGTCCTGATGTCGTGACGCCCGGTTCCAAGATGCCCATCCAGCGGCTTAAATCGGTCGAGGATCGTGACGCTCTGGTCGCCTATCTTGAAAAGGCGACCGACCCGGACGCTCATGGCGGACCGCGGAACAACACTAAGGGAGACTGATATCAATGAACGCATTTCTTGCGGGAATAGTGGCGTGTGCCGCGATCACGATCGGCGCCTGGTATGTGATGACGCACCAGCTCGATTATTCGGCTTCGCAGGTCTATTCGAGCGCGAACGGGACCGTACGTCTCGATTGACTGCAGATAATCGCGTTTTTTCAATGTGTTGATGGCATTATTTGAATCAACATCCTTCGCACTTGAATCAATGTCTTAACCAACCAGGATAAAACTGACAGGAGCCGGCTAGGCCATGACCAACGACACATTCAACATGTCCATGCGCAAATTCTTGAAGCAGGTTGGCGTGACCTCGCAACAAGCACTTGAAGAACATGTGCGGAAAGAAGGCCTTGGCGGCGGAACCTTGAAAGTAAAGGCAACCCTGACCATCGAGGGATCCGACTTCACTCATGAGGTGAAGGGCGATATCGAACTGTGACAATCCAAGGGCGCATGACCGAGCCGCTTCCGGATCTGAAACTGGATTTGCCGCCGCTCCTGACAGGGCGGCCCGTAGTTCCCCCCGATACGGTTCAAACGGCTGCGCGCCGGGCCTTGGACGGGGGCGGGGCGGAAGCCGGCCATCTGTTCTGGTCCTGCGATCCGGACCAGGTCGGCTTGGCGCTGGTTCTGGAACCTGAGGTTGGCCCCGACCGCGCACAGGAAATGCTCTTTGCGTTGATGGTGTCCTGCGGCGATGCCATCGGGTCCGTCGGCCCGCCCGAACTGGCGTTTACGTGGACGTGGCCGGACAGGTTCCGTGCGAACGGGGCTTCTGTCGGCCGGGCTTTTTTGGAGATCAGCCCGGACTTGGACGGGGACGGAGCGCCACTGTGGCTGATAGCCGGGCTTGATCTGCGTTTGCGGCCCTATCCGGAGATCGATCCGGGCGATTTTCCAGACCGGACGAGTTTGTGGGACGAGGGCGCCGCGGATCTCGGCGCGCCGCAGGTGATCGAGGCCTGGTCCCGCCACATGTTGAGCTGGATCAATCGCTGGGAAGGGGACGGCTTTAAGCCGGTTCACGATGCCTGGTTGTTCCGGTGTAACGGCTTTCAAAAGGATGTGCGCTTGGCCGGAATGCCCAATCAGGACGGCGAGCAAGGCCGGATGCTCGGGCTGGATGAAACCGGAAACTGTCTGCTTGCGCCGGCACAGGCCCAGCGCGCTCCGGCAACCCGCGTTGTGCTGGTGAGGGATGCTCTCGCATGTGGCGCGAACGTGGTGCCCATTGACGATGTGAAGGGCGATTGACGTGGCGCGCTTCCTAAGAGCCATCCGGTTCGATGTGTCCGACACGCATGTCTTCGAGCGGGCAGCCTCGCCGGATTCGCTGGCTATTCCCGGCAGTTTTCTGTTCATGCCCCGGCCCGGGTTCGATCCGGCACAAGTGAGCGGGAAGGCCCGACAGGCTTTTGTCAGTGGTTTTCTCGGTCTGGAGAATTTCGGCTTTTCAACCCTGGTCAGTGTCGGAGAGGTCCGGCCTGAGGAGATCGACGCTGCGCGCGCCGGGTTGACCCGGTTCCTGATCGAGGACTTCGGTGCTCCAAGTGAGGAGGCCGCCGACCAGCTGTCGCGGGAGGAGGTCGCGTTCGCCGCTGGCCTGGCCAGCGATGCGCCCTTGAACATGCTGCTTGCCATCCGCCGGCAAATCGGTGAGGACGGGCAGGTCAACGAACAGTTTCACATTGTCAATCCGCCGGCGGAAAAACCGCATGCCCTTGTCTGGGATGTGGTGGAGGACCCTGAATGAGAGAGTTTTGGAAGTCGGCCGGTTATCATCTGGTCGACCGCACAAAGTCCGGCTGGCTGGCCGTGACGCCGGATCTTCTGCGCGCCTATTACACCCGTCCGGAGATCCATCCGGTGGACGAATCCTGCTCGGCCGAGCACGCCTTGTTCGAAAAGCTGATGGCTGACCCCTTTGCCAGCGTCGCCGTGACCGAGATCGGCGCGATTGCCGACAAGGATACGATTGACAACTACAACGTGGTGCTCGCCTTCCGGGACCATCTGGTCAAGCACGGAACCATCGAGGCGGCCTATGCCGCGCTGTTCCAGAACAGCGGCCTTCTCGTGCCGCCGGTGTTTCTCGATCAGCTTGTTCATCTGATTTTGCGGAATATCCTCCGCAGGACCCAGGATCCGGTCCGGTTGAAAGCGGCCGAACTGTTCTTCCGAGAGCAGGTGGTCACGCTCGAGAATGGTACGGTGATGGTGGCCGATGCCGAAATCGTCGCGATGATGTCGGAAACCGGCGGGTTCGGCGGGCTGGGTGCGTTGCTCATGGAAGCCGGAACGCCAATGCGCGAAGTCGCCCTGGACGTTCTGGGCGAAGACAACGCCGACATTTATTGGGAGCGATCGGACCGGTTCGACACGGCCCTCGATTTCCGCTTCACCCAACCGGGGCCGGACGCTTTCGCCCGTGTTCTGGAAGCCTGGATCCAGCATTTCTTTCAAACCGATGTCCGGGTCCAGCCGGTTCAAAAGATCCGGGACGACCAGTGGTCGTGGCATGTGGGGCTGGATGCGGATTCGACAGTGATCTTGAATGCGCTCTATGAGGGCAAGGCGTTGACCGAGGCGGAGAACTTGCAGATCATTTCGCTTTTCCGGCTCGACTTCGAGAACCGGTCCAGTGTTCAGCCGGCCCAGCGCGGCAAACCGGTCTGGCTCGCCCTATCCATGACAAAGGACCGGAAGATCCGCATGAAGCCGCAGAACCTGCTTGTCAATCTGCCGCTTGCCAGCCGAAGCTGATGTCCTTGCTTCAAGGCCGCCCGTTCGGGCAGGCCGGTTTTAACGACGACGGGAGAGGTCATGGACTTTCGGGAAAATGGCCGGGCCATCGGCGCGATGATGCTCGCCATGGCCGGGTTCATTCTCAACGATACGATGGTGAAGCTGACATCCGACAGTCTCCCTCTTGGACAGATCATTTTCGTGCGTGGTTTGATCAGCGGCGCCTTGCTGGCGATCGCTTGTGCCGCGACCGGGGTCTTGCGCGCCGTGCCGCGGGTGATTCATCCCTCCGTCTGCTTGCGCACGATTGGCGAAGTGACCGCGACGCTCCTCTATTTGACGGCGCTCTTTCAGCTGCCGCTCGCCAATGCGACCGCGATCCTGCAGTCGCTGCCGCTGGTCGTGACGGCAGGCGCCGCGCTTTTCTTCCGCGATGCGGTCGGCTGGCGCCGCTGGACGGCGATCCTCGTCGGGTTTGCCGGTGTTGTTCTGATCGTCCGGCCGGGGCTTGCCGGGTTCAACAGTTTTTCCTTGTTCGCGCTGGCCGGGGTCTTGTTCATGGCGCTGAGGGATCTGGCGACCCGGCGGATCCCCACGGCGATCCCCACGCTCGCGGTTGCACTGGCGACAACGGCCGCCGTCACGCTCATGGGCGGCACCATGACCCTGGTCAAGGGCTGGGTCCCTATGACCGCGGGCTCGTGGCTGTATCTTACCGTTGCAGCCGGCTTCATCATGGTGGGATACGTCTTCATCATTGCGGCCATGCGCGCCGGGGACATTTCGGTCGTCGCTCCGTTCCGCTATTCGATCGTGCTTTGGGCGATCGTCCTCGGTTTCCTGGTATGGGGGGATATTCCGGACGCCATGACAATTGCCGGAACGCTTGTCGTGGTCCTGACGGGCATATACACCTTCTTTCGAGAACGGCGTTTGCGTCATGCAGGGCCGGTTCGAGATTCGTGAATTAAAATTGGTTTCGTGAAATATCTCGCGCCATGATCAGCCGAAGGCTTGTGGCGGGGTATTCGGTCCCGAAAGTCAAAGCATATATGCCACGCAGTTCGCCGGATGCTTCAAGCGCACCGCGACAGGTGCCATCCTTGGCCATTCTGATCGCCATTTCGACCATCAGCCCCGTCGCCATGAACATCTACATGCCATCCATGTCCGGCATGGTTGAGACGTTCGATACGACGTCGGGCCGTGTCCAGCTCACGATGTCACTCTATTTCCTGTCCATCGGCATTGCCCAGCTGGTGCTCGGACCGCTGTCGGACCGGCTCGGCCGCCGCCCGGTCATCCTGGGTGGGATGGTCATGTTCGTCGCGGGCACCATCTTGTGCCTGATGGCGCCAACCGTCGAGGCCCTGATCGCCGCGCGCGTGTTGCAGGCGGCCGGCGGAGCCACCGGCCTCGTGCTGGGCCGGGCCATCGTGCGGGATCTCTATGGGCGGGACCAGGCTGCCAGCATGATCGGCTACGTCACCATGGGCATGAGTGTGGGGCCCATGGTCGCGCCCGCGATCGGCGGCCTTCTGGATGAGCAATTCGGCTGGAGCGGTGGCTTCTATCTGGTCCTTGTTCTCGGGGTCGTTGTCACCTTTGCGGCGGTCTTTGCGCTGCCCGAAACCCACCATAATCGCACCGCCGGGGGCGGCGTCTCCGGGATCGTGACGTCCTACAAGGCCATCGGCGCGGAGCGGTTGTTCTGGGGTTATGCCCTGGTGTCGATGTTCACGTCCGCGATCTACTTCGCGATCCTGGGAGGAACACCCTTCATCGCCGCGGGCGTGCTCGATATGACGCCTCCCGAGATCGGCTTCTATTTCTTCTTCATTGCCATCGGCTACATGGCCGGAAACTTTTTGTCCGGCAGGTTCGCCGCCCGCATCGGCATCTACCGGATGATTCTGATCGGATCGGTGTTTCCGGCATTGGGTGTGGGGGCCTTGGTCCTGTTTCTGGCTACTGGCCTGCTGACGCCTTTGACCTTCTTTGGCCCCATGGTGTTGATCGGGCTGGGCAACGGGCTGTGCCTGCCAAGCACGATTTCCGGAGCCGTCAGTGTGCGTCCGGATCTGGCCGGGGCCGCGTCGGGGCTGTCGGGTAGCCTCCAGATCGGTTTCGGGGCGGTGGCCAGCGCGGCCGTCGCCTGGGCCTTGTCCGACACGATGTATCCCGACACGGTCTGGCCGATGGCCGCCGTCATGGTGGCCTGCGTGATCGCGACAACCGTGTTTGTCGTTGCGGTCCGCCTCTGGGAAAAGTGATCCGTCCGGCCTCCGGTCAAGGCCCGATGCCCATGGCGGAATGCGAGTCGGATCCCGCCCGCCACCACGTGGGAGTTGGGAGCATACGCTCAAGTGATCCCGAGAACGCGAGAACGGCACGAGCGGCATTTCCGATCAAACGCCCGATGCTTTAGTTTTTCAAGAAGTCGTCCATGCTCAGCCCGCGCTTTTCGGCGTCCAGATAGTCCTCGGTGGTCCGGGGTTTGGGGCGTCCGCCAACGTTGCCAAGGTCGGGATTGGCATCCCATTGCGCCTGGATCCGGCAATCATCGCACATCTCGATCATTTGGATCTGCAGATCGGATCGGAACATGTGATGTTTGCCGGCCAGCTTTTCCTTGATCCGCGAAACCGTCGCCTTGGTTCCGAACGGCTTGCCGCAGGATATGCAGGCCGCTGGTTCATCTTCCTTCAAGATGGACGGGCGCATGGCATCGGGCAAGGTGTTGAAACGCGGTTCCAGAGTGATCACCCGTTCCGGACAGGTGGTCTGACACAGGCCGCATTGGACACAGGCGCTTTCGATGAAGCTGACCTGCGGCCGGTCCGGATTGTCCAGAAGCGCGCCGGCGGGACAGGCGGACACGCAGGACAGGCACAAGGTGCAGCCCGCGCTGTCGATATGTATCCGGCCATAGGGCGCCGTGCCGGGTAGTGGCACCACCGCAGGCGCCGCCGGACTTGCCTTGTGGACCGCGCCGATGACCATGCGCGCCACGTCGCGTTTGCCGCCCACCGGCAGGATCCTTGCCGGGCCACTCAGGCCGAGCGGCGAAAGCGGGGACATGAACACGGCGGCCAGGTCATCGGGGTCGGTCGCGGCCAGAAGTGTGATCCGGTTGCTGCCCATATGACCCATACCGGAAAGGAGCGCTTCCGTGAGCGCGATTTCCGTTTCCAGGGGCACCAGTTCGTGGCGTTTTTCGGGCGGAGACAGCAGGACGATCCGCGCCGCGCCCGCCATGAAGGCTGTCATGAGCCCATCATGCCCGATCGCCGTGACCGCATGCACGGGCAGGGGAAGCACATTGGCCGGCAAGCCGTCGCCGAATCGTGCCATCGCATTGATCACATTGGAGCCATGGTTGGCCTCGTGGAGCAGCAGAACGGGCTGTGCCCCGCCCGCGTCGCGATAGGCGCCCAGAAGGATCTGGATCCGCTCCAGAAGATCGTTGCGCGCCGGATGCTGATAGGTGATCGCCCCGGTGGGGCAGGTCGCGGAACAACTGCCGCAGCCGCCGCAGATCCCCGTGTCCACGGCGATCTTGCCGTCCAGCGACGTCAGGGCACCGGCCGGGCAAGCATCCAGGCATTTCGAGCAGCCGGTTTTTCCGGCATGGGTGTGCGCGCAGATATCGGGGTTGTAGTTGACGTAGATCGGCTTTTCGAAAGTGCCGACCATTTGCGAGGCGGCGCGCATGAGCCTTTCAACCGCGGCGCGATCCGCCGGGTCCGCCCGAAAGTATCCGTCGCGCTTTTGCGGCGCGGTGACCGCTGCCTCCCCGCCCGAGAGATCCACCACCAGGCTGCAACTCGCCTTGGCGCCATCGCGCGGCAGCTGGAATTCGGGACTTTGCCGGGATGAGGGAAGCATTTCCGCGTAGCCGTCTAGCGTCACGTCAAACCGGCCGAGCGATCCCCCGACACGTTTCAGCCGGCCCGAATAGACCGGGAACGGCAGAATGGCCGGGAGCACGACATCTTCCCAGTCACATAGGACGAGCGTTACCGAAAGGGTGTCTTCCAGAGAGAAGGCCGCGTCGAGGGCGGTCTGGCCTTTGCCGTACACCAGGCACAGGCCATCCGATTCAACTTCCCTGACAGGGGTTGGCGTTTGATCCGCCCTGGCCTGAGCATCGGCCAGCAGGGCAAGGATCTTGGCGCCCGCGCTGCCGCCGGCCGCGCCCCATCCGGCTGTCTCGCGGATATTGACGAAGGAAAGTTCAGCCGGGGCGTCCATGTCGTCGGCGACTTCGGTAAACAGCGGCGCTTCCTGGGTGCAGGCCACCAGAAGTCTCCCGCCCTCGCGCACGGCGGCCTCATAGCGGTCCATTTCACCCCGGCATAATTCGGTGCACACGGGGGCGGCAAGATCGGGTCCAAGCGCGTCGCCGACCCCCGACAGATCCATGGTTTTAAAACAATTGCAGATGAGGACGCGGCCTTGGCTGGCGGACATGAAGCGGGCTCCGGCGATCGCAGGTCTTGTTTTGAATTTTTCTAACTCTAGCGCAGCGCGGCCACGGCGCAAGCAAAGGCTTCTGCGGCGCAAGCTGGAATGCGCTGTTTCATTCGGATCCTGTGGCCGCTTTTCCAACCTGACGTTTCGCCATAAACTCGAAACCGAACAAACATGGGTGGAAGCGTCAGTGAAATCGGAAATCCTCATGCCGGTCGGGATCTTGATCGAACGCCGGAAAAGCACGCACCCCTGGGCGGACTACACATGGAAGGGGCTGGGTGTCGTGCCAAATGCGCTCCCAACGGGCGGCTGGCAGATCGCCGTTCAAGGAGATATGGCCACGCAGTTCCTCTATGCGTCCGTCAATCTGGTCTTGCATCGGCGGATGGGGGAGGCCTATGACGCCAATGTGGAGACCGGGTCTCCGGCGCTCTGGATCATGCTGGACGACGCTGATACACAGCCGGTGCCGTATCGCGTGCATGGTGTAACCGCCGATCCCTATGAAGCGCAGGGCCGGCTTGATTCGGCCGAAGGTCTTGTGGAGCGTGTTGACATGCCGCCTGAAATCCTGGCCTGGGCTGTCGACTATATCAAGCAAATGCCGGACCCTGGGGCCTTCTTGAAACGCAAGCGTGTGCCGGAAAAGCTGGAGGAGCAGAAATTCGGCAAGATGCCGATCTTCTCGCCAGAGGGCCGGCGCGTTGAGGGAGAAGACACGTGAGCCGGGTGGATGACGCAGCGCAAGGGGGATTTCTCGCCAGATGGTCGCGCAGGAAGCGGGAAAGCCAGGCGCCGGAAAAGCTGGAAGGCGAGCCGCCCCTTGAGGATCAGGCCAGTGCCGGCCTGACGCAAAGTCCCGGCGACGGCCCCCCTTCGGACAGGGCGGGCGAGGATCCGGAACAGGCCGCCAACCGCGCGGCTGCCGAAGCAATCGATCTGGAGACCCTGACCGCCGAATCCGATTTTACAGTCTTCATGAAGAAGGGCGTACCCGAAGCGCTGAAAAACCGTGCCTTGCGCAAGCTGTGGCGCAGTGATCCCGTATTCGCGGTTCTGGACGGATTGAACGATTACGACACCGACTTCCGCACGGCGGACCATCTTGTGTCCAGCTATCGCTCAGCCTGGGAAGTTGGCAAAGGCTATGCCGCAAAGGCCGAGGAAATGGCGGCGGAAGCTGCTGACGAGGCCCGGGCGCGGCAGGTTGAGGACGGTCAAGCGGCGAACCCGGCCTTGGAGACATCCCCGTCCGAGCCCGGTGGCGTTGATACTCCCGGCCCGATGAAGGCGGCGGAAGACAAGGACAAAGCCGAGTCCCCGCAAGAAACAGCGGCCGCGGTTGGGTCCGCGCCGGAATGGCAGGAGGAAGCTGCGCCGGCGAAAGTCCCGATCCGGCGGCGGATGGCGGTTCGGTTCGAGGACTGACCGGCGGCGGGACCTCAAGATCTGTCTTGAACTGGCGGACCTTATTGAGCGGGCGGGAATTGCGCCTCGCAGAAGGAGACCGCGCGCGCCTTGAAGGATTGATGCTGCGCGGGCGTGATCACACCTTCGTCCCGCATCTTGTCGACATCGCCCACCCGCTGGGCAAGACAGGCGTCGAGCTCCGGGTTTCCGGTGCCGGTTTGCTCGGCGCCCGACCCCGATAGCCCCGCCCAGACGGTGCGCAGGCCCGGGACATCATGTCGACCGATCCAGAGCATCAGGGCCAGTGCCGCCAGAGCAATGGCAAGGGCGAGGATCCGGCTGTTTCTGTCGGATTTGACGGGTTCGGAAGAGGGCGGCGGCGCCACGTCGACGCCTCAGCCGCCAGTGACGCTCATGTGCCGCGATACGGCCGGCTGTTTCGTCCGCCGGTCAATCACGAAGTCATGGCCCTTCGGCTTGCGGCCAATGGCTTCGTCGATGGCCTCGTTCAACAGTTCGTTTCCTTCCGAGGCGCGCAAGGGAGCCCTCAGATCGGCCATGTCGTCCTGACCCAGGCACATGTAGAGTTGCCCGGTGCAGGTCACCCGGACCCGGTTGCAGCTTTCGCAGAAATTATGCGTCATCGGCGTGATGAAGCCCAGGCGTCCGCCGGTCTCCCTCACCTCGACATAGCGGGCGGGACCCCCGGTCTTGTAGGGAATGTCTTCCAGGGTGAAGGCCTCGGCGAGGCGCGCCCGGACCAGGGAAAGCGGAAGGTACTGGTCTGTCCGGTCCTCGTTGATCTCTCCAAGGGGCATGGTTTCAATGATGGTCAGGTCGTGTCCGTGGGAATGGGCCCACTCCATCATCGGCACGATCTCATGTTCGTTGACGCCCTTCAGCGCAACCATGTTGATCTTGATTTTCAACCCCGCTTCCGTTGCGGCCCGCACGCCATCCATGACCTTGCCAAGTTCCCCCCAGCGGGTAACGGCCTTGAATTTCTGCGGGTCGAGCGTATCGATCGACACGTTGATCCGCCGCACGCCGGCCTCATAGAGCTCTTCCGCATACCGGGCAAGCTGGGATCCGTTGGTCGTGAGCGTCAATTCTTGCAGCAGACCGCTGTCTAGATGGCGCCCGAGGCTGCGGATCAGCGACATGATGTTCTTGCGCACCAGCGGTTCGCCGCCCGTCAATCTCAGCTTGCGGACACCCTTCTCAATGAACGCGGTACACAGCCGGTCGAGCTCTTCGAGTGAAAGAACCTCGCGTTTGGGCAGGAACGTCATGTCCTCCGCCATGCAATAGACGCAGCGGAAGTCGCAGCGGTCGGTGACGGAGACCCGCAGATAGGTCACTGCCCGGCCAAACGGATCGATCATCGCGGGTGGGGTGGCGGACGCCATGGGTGCACTCAGCGGGCTGCCGGATTTGGCGCTCGATGTCATGTCAGTCTCCCTCGGGTTCCGATGCGGGATCGGATCTTGTTTCTTAAAACTGAGAGTAATCAAATCGAACCTGAAGGCAAGAGGGGGACGCGCACTTGACCGGAGCCCGCCTGCTGCCATCTAACGGGGGCCGGGCCTTTCGCGGTCCCGGGCACCGTCCAGTCGCCGCATTCCGTCCTCCTATCAGGGTCTGACCGATGACAACCATTGTCTGGTTCCGCCAGGATCTTCGCCTTGCAGACAATCCGGCTCTGACGGCCGCCGCGTCTGCCGGGACCGTCATTCCCGTGTTCATCTGGGATGAGATGGCGGATCTAACCAACAGCCAGCCGCTTGGCGGAGCAGGCAAGTGGTGGCTGCATCACAGCCTTGCCATGCTCGCGCGCGACCTTGGCGGACTGGTGCTGCGCACCGGCGATCCGAAACAGGAACTGCTCGATCTGGTCGACAAGACAGGCGCCACCGCCGTGCGTTGGAACAGATGCTACGACCCTTATGCGATCAAACGGGATGCGGTGATCAAGACGGCCCTGAAGGACAAGGGGCTGGAGGTTGAGAGCCATCGGGCCGCGTTGATGTTCGAACCCTGGACAATCGAAACCAAATCCGGCGGACCGTACAAGGTGTTCACACCCTTCTGGCGCGCGGTTCGGGAGATCGGCCTGGATCGGCCGTTGCCGTCTCCGGCGAAACTTGTGGTCGATCCGGCGCCCGGCCTTGATCTGGGCGACCTTGCGCTCCTGCCACAGTCTCCGGACTGGGCGGAGGGATGGGATCGGATGTGGACGCCGGGTGAACGGGGAGCGCACAAGCGCCTGGCTGAGTTTGTCGAGACCGGCTTGGCAGGATACGCCGAGAAGCGGAACCGGCCGGATCTGCCCAATGTGTCGCGGCTGTCGCCCTTTCTGCGCTATGGCAACATCTCACCGCGTCAGGCGTGGGTCGCGGCCAGCGATGCCCGGGATCTCATGCCGTTCCTCCAACAGGACGCCGAGACCTTCATGAGCGAGCTCGTTTGGCGCGAATTCTCCTATCATCTTTTGTATCACTTCCCCGATCTTCCGACCGAAAACTGGAAACGGACCTTTGATGCCTATCCCTGGGTGGAGGATGCCGCCGCCTTGCGGGCGTGGCAGACCGGCCGGACCGGATACCCGATCGTCGACGCGGGCATGCGCGAACTCTGGCAAACGGGATACATGCACAACCGGGTCCGGATGATCGTTGGCAGTTTCCTGATCAAGCATTTGCGCCAGCACTGGCGCCATGGCGAGGCCTGGTTCCGCGACACGCTTCTTGATGCCGATCTGGCAAGCAACGCCGCAAGCTGGCAATGGGTTGCCGGCAGTGGAGCCGATGCCGCGCCTTATTTCCGCATCTTCAATCCCTACACACAGGGCCAGAAATTCGATCCGGAAGGCGATTATGTTCGCAAATGGGTTCCTGAACTGAAGGACCTGCCGGCACCTTATCTCCACACGCCGCATATGGCGCCGCAGTCCGCGCTTGAGAAAGCCGGGATCCGGCTCGGCGACACTTACCCGCTGCCCATCGTCGATCATGCGGCGGCCCGCAAGGCCGCCCTGGCGGGTTATGAACAGATCAAGGGGGCATGACACCCGGTATACCGGCGGGCGGGATCAGGCTGCGGCGCGGATGTAAGCCCTTGATTGGGAGATACCCACCGCTTAGAGCTTCGTGCGTTTTGTTCGAAACGTCCAAGGACACTGGGCATTTCAAGAAGAGATCAGCGGAAAACCGGGGAGACAAGACAGATGACCGATACCAGGAAGCCTTGGCCGCGCGAGTTGAAGCTGAAGGCGGACAAGAAAACCCTCGAAGTCACCTTCGACAGCGGGGAGCGCCATGAATACCCGGCGGAGTATCTGCGCGTCTGTTCCCCGTCCGCGGAAGTCCAGGGCCATGGTCCCTCGCAGAAAAAAACCATCCCCGGCAAACGCAACGTGGGCATCATGAAGCTGGACCCGGTCGGAAACTACGCCGTGCGGATCCATTTCGACGACCTTCACAACACGGGTATTTTCTCTTGGGATTACCTCTTGGACCTGGGCCGCAACCCGGACAGCCATTGGGGGGTGTATCTCAAGGAACTGGAGGAAAAAGGCCTGAGCCGGGACGGTTGAACCGGCGCAGGCCTCCGGAAGCACGCGCTCAGATCCGCCGGCGGCGCGTTCACCTATCTACTGCCTGCTTTAACCGGCCCGGCAGCGACCAGGGGCCGGTAAAGAGCAGGGACCGGTAAAGAACGGGGCCGTGAAACGGAGAAAGCCGGTGCGGGGCACCGGCTTGTTCGATTGATAAGCCGCAAAGGCCGGTTGATTCTAGCGCTTGACCACCACGCGGGAGCCGACGCTCACGTTGGAATAAAGATGCTTGATGTCTTCATTCGCGAGCCGGATGCAGCCCGACGACACGGCGCTGCCAATGGTCCAGGGCTCGTTTGTGCCATGGATGCGATACAGCGTTGAGCCGATGTAAAGGGCCCGCGCACCCAGCGGATTGTTCGGCCCGCCTTCCATATGGGCCGGCAGAATACGTCCCTTTGCACGCTCGCGGGCGCGCATTTGTGGCGGCGGTGTCCAGCCCGGCCATTCGGCTTTGCGGGTGATGCGGTGGGTTCCGGCCCACTGGAAGCCCTCGCGGCCGACGCCGACGCCATAGCGCATCGCCTTGCCCCCGGGCTGGATGTGATACAGGCGCCGTTCTTCCGTATCCACCACAATCGTGCCTGGTTCATAAGGCCCGTCATAGCTGACCATCTTGCGGCGGATCGGCGACTTGCCCCCGTGCGAGGGGCCGTAGGACACCCATTGTTTGGTGTTTGGATCGAAGAACTTGCCGCCGGGCACGGCAAGCGCCGACCCCGTGAATCCAATTAACAAGGCGGCCAGTGCCGCGATTACCGTCTTCATCATCGTCCCCCACGGTGACTGTGTCTAAAAAGGCGTGGACATGAGTGTGCATGGCGTCCGTTGCCGTCAGGTTAAGTATTCTGGCGCGAAGATGGCGTTGCGCGCTCTTCACGAGTTTGTGAGCAGGGGCTCTCGCCCATCTGTTGTCACCTTTTGGCAACGGTGCGCCAGTTACCGCAGCATCTAGCCTTGCCCGGCCTTCACGCGCTGTGATTTCCATCACCGTTTCACGGGTAGGCGGGCCGGCGCAGCGCGATCATGTTCGACACGATCAATGTTCCGATGACAATGGTCCCGCCGAGCAGCGGGTAACCGCCCGGGTCCTCCCCCAACACCGCCCAGACCAGAAGCGGTGCCAGGATCGATTCCAGAAGGATCAACAAAGCCGCCTCGGCGGGGAGGATGTAGCGGGGCCCCAGCGCCAGGAGGCAGGCGGACACGCCGATGAAGCCGCCATGAGCCAGATAAAGGGGCCAGTCCATGGCAAAGGTCGCCAGAGGCGCACCGAAGGGCGCAAGGGCGAGCGCGGTGCCCAAAAAGGCAATCGGAAGCGCGGGCACCATGGAGACGGACTTGAGCTGGCGCACCAGTGTCAGGGCGCCGGCGAAGACCACGGAGACATAGAGCGCCCACAGATCGCCTTTCCAGGATGCCGCAGCTTGGGTGTGACTGCCGAGGGCAAGAACGCCAAGTCCGACGAGAACGGCCGCTATCGTGAGCGTCATGCGGCGTGTGATCGGTTCTTTCAGGAAGATCCGGCTGAACAGAACGGCAAAGAC
Organism: Roseibium aquae; assembly: GCF_008711285.1. Classification (GTDB taxonomy): domain Bacteria; phylum Pseudomonadota; class Alphaproteobacteria; order Rhizobiales; family Stappiaceae; genus Roseibium; species Roseibium aquae. The sequence continues at coordinate 209,981 of NZ_VXDC01000003.1, read as the reverse complement.
CGGCATGGACGCCAGGATAAAAACGACATTTGCGACACTGGTGTTGGACACGGCCAGAACAAAGCCCGGAGCGGTGGATCCCATCAGGCAGATGTAAAGCCATCCCCGCCAGCCGGTCCGGAATACCGCCTTGAACCCGTTGGCGCCCATGAGGAACCACACGCCGGCCAAAATGATGACACCGGAAAACAGCGCCCGCCAGAACGCGGTGACGATCGGATCACCGTCGATCAACCGCACGAAAAGGGAATCGGGAACAACCAGCAGCACACCGGCCGAGGTGAGCAACAGGCCTTTGACATGGTCGGACATCTGACTTGCATCCGACATTTTGGCGAAGTCTTCAAGGCTACCTGCAAGGGCAGCGTTACGCGTTTCCGGAAATGGATCCGCTTTTGCAAGCGGGCCGGTTGCGCGGGCCGGTTGCGCGGGCCGGGCAAATTTGACTTTAAGGAAAGCTAAATGCAATTGCCCGCGTCCGCATTCTTTTCATTCGGGATCGTTAGTACGTGTATTGCCTTATCTGTGCCGACGAGCAACAATAGATCGGCTGGGAGTATTGAAAGTGACCATTTACGGCGCAATCGCGGCAATTTTTGCCGCAGTTCTATGTGGAACTGCCGTCCAGGCGGCTCCGGCTGCCGTGACCCTGGAGCCGGTCCTGCATCAGCCGGCGGAGCTTGTCGTCGAGGCTCCGGATGGGACGGTGACCACCTACACGCCTGAAACCCTCGAGGCACTTCCGACCTTTCGTGTCACAACGAAAACGCCATGGCGGCTGGAGCCGGCCGACTTCGATGGGGTTCTTTTGGCGGACTTGCTGAAAAAACATGGCCTGGACCAGCTTCCGGCGGTCATAGTCACTGCTGAAAACGATTTCATGGTGGAAATGCCGAAGGAAACCTGGGAGGCCGCGCCCTTTCTCATCGCAACCCGGGCAAATGGCGTCCCGCTGACACGGCGCAACCGGGGGCCGATCCTGTTCGTGGTTGATGCCGAGGATTATGAGCGTGAAACGGTCATCAGAGAGCGGCACCTGGTGTGGATGGTGAACCGGATCCATGCGCCTTAACCGCATCCAGAGTGCCCAACGCCGTTTTTTTGCCGACACAAGCACGGTCTTTTACGGCTGCGGTGTCCTGGGTTTGATCGTGGCCGTCGGCCTTGCTCTTTTTGCGATCAAGGAGACACGCAGCCAGGCTCGTATCGAAAAGCTCGCGCGTTATGAGCAATTCGTTCGCGAGGGCTACATGGCCTTGAACGACCTGCAGCGAATGCAGTCTGTGATTGCCCGCCTGCAAATGGAAACCACGATTTCGCCGCAAGATGGCCAAGAGCTGAGCCGGGCGAACGATATGCTTTATGTGAGGGCGGAAAGCCTTGAGCGGCACGCGGTCGGCGAAGTGGAGCAACACTTCTCAAAGGTTACGCACAGTTTGCGCGCAGTCGTCGATCTGGTCGATACGGCGGCACCCGAACGAACCATGTCAGGTCAACAGAACGATGTTTTGACGGCGATCGATGCGGCGCGGGCGGATACGATCCGGCTGATTGATTTCCTGCGGCGCTTCCAGGACAGTATCACCGAGACACACAACAGATCGGCCCAACAAAGAAACGCAGCTTTCCTTGCGTCCTCTCTTGTTTTCGCACTTCTCGGGATCGGTCTGTTGATCATGCTCCGCCGGGAAATCGACGGGCGGAGAAGCCGCGAAAGAGCCGAGCGACGCGCCGAGTTTCTCGCCTATCACGATCCGCTGACCCAGTTGATGAACCGGGCGCGCTTCACCGACGAAGTCAGCGCCCTCATTGCCAAAAAGCCGGCCTCGACCCTTGTGATGATCGATCTCGATCAGTTCAAATGGATCAACGACACGCTTGGGCACGAGGCGGGCGACAAGGTCTTGTGTGTCGTCGCAGACCGGCTCAGGGCCGCATGCGCTCCGCTTGAAGGCTTCGCTGCCCGGCTCGGCGGCGATGAGTTTGCTGTCTGGCTCCCGACCGATGCGCCCGCGACCATCGAAGTGTTCTGCAAGGCGCTTTTGAAAGCGTCGGAAACACCGCTCCGGCATGGGGATACATGGATCCACGCGCGGATCAGCCTGGGCGTGGCCATGGTCCGGTCCTGCGGAGGGCGTGCCCTGCGGACCTTTGACACGGTCATGAAATACGCCGACTTCGCCCTTTACATGAGCAAGGAAAAGGGCCGCGCCACCTACACGGTCTATGATGCGGACCTGGAAGCGCAATACGAGGAACGCTCAGCGCTCTTGTCCGATTTGCACGGCGCCGTGAACACCGGAAGCATCGATTTCCATCTTCAGCCCAAGGTGAACATCCACACCGGCCAGGCCTATGGTTTCGAAGCCCTGGCCCGTTGGTCGCGGAACGGGGTCCTTGTGCCGCCGGATGTGTTCATCCGCCGGGCCGAAGAAGCCGGTTTTGTGAACAAAATCGATTTCATTATCCTCGACAAGGCCGTGCGCGTCATAGCGGCCTGGAACAGGGCCAACGGCACCAGTTTTCAAGTGAGCGTCAACGTGTCTGCCCAGCATTTGGTCGGCACGATCATTGTCGACTATGTGAAGGCGGTTTTGAGGCGGCACGGCTTGCCGCCGCATCTGCTGACCCTGGAGATCACGGAGACCGTGGAGCTCAACAATTGGGAGCGCGTCAGCGACAATCTGAAGATGTTGCGCGCGATGGGCTGCCGCGTGGCGATCGACGATTTCGGTATCGGCTATTCCTCGCTGGCCTATCTGAGGTATGTCGATGCCGATGAGATCAAGATCGACCGTTCTCTGACCCAGCAAATCGATCAGTGCGAACAATCGCGCTTCATCATCGAAAGCGTACTGGAGCTTGCCCACACGTTTCTTGGTTTTGAGGTGGTTGCCGAAGGGATCGAAGCGGAGGCCCAGGCGGCGCGGCTCCGTGAGATGGGCTGCCGTAGGGCGCAAGGCTACTTCTTTGGCCACCCCGGTCCGCCGCATGCCGTCCTGAAGGCAGCGACCGAACAACGGGATCACGGTGACTTCGCCAAAGCCGTCAATTCTGACGGACGGGAATGCTAGAGCGGCGGGCGTTTCATCGGAACCGATCTCACGCCCCAAGCCGATCGCTTCTTGAGTGGCCGCGCATCTTTGGGGGTTTCAAACAAAACGCCCAAGGCGCCACGCCCGGAACTTGATCCAGACGTCCATAGCGTTGCCTGGCGAAACAGCACGGCATTCTGCAGGACAAGGTCACGGAATTGATTGCCAGATCAAGTCCACCGTTATCCGGTCCGGCAATGACGCTGGGGAATGGAGTTGACTTACCCCAGATTCAATTCCTTGAAGAAGTCGTTGCCCTTGTCGTCGATGACGATGAAGGCGGGGAAGTCCTCGACCTCGATCTTCCAGACCGCTTCCATGCCGAGTTCTTCATATTCCACGACTTCTACGGATTTGATGCAGTCCTGGGCGAGGCGTGCGGCGGGGCCGCCGATCGAGCCGAGATAGAAGCCGCCATGGGCCTGGCAGGCGCGGCGGACCTGGGGCGAGCGGTTGCCCTTGGCCAGCATGACCATGGAGCCGCCGGCCGCCTGGAACTGATCGACGAACGAATCCATCCGGCCGGCCGTGGTCGGGCCGAAGGAGCCCGAGGGCATGCCATCCGGCGTCTTGGCGGGGCCGGCGTAATAGACCGGATGATTCTTGATGTAGTCGGGTAGGGGCTCGCCGGCCTCCAGACGCTCGCGCAGCTTCGCGTGGGCCGCGTCCCGGGCGACGATCAGCGTCCCGGTCAGTGACAGGCGCGTCTTGATCGGGTGCCTGGTCAGTTCACCCAGGATTTCCGACATGGGCTTGGTCAGGTCGATCTTCACGACCTCTCCGCCCAGATGGTCGTCCGTGATTTCCGGCAGGTATTTTTCCGGCTGGGTTTCGAGCTGCTCCAGGAAGATGCCGTCCTTGGTGATCTTTCCGACGGCCTGACGGTCGGCGGAGCAGGATACCGCGAGCCCGATCGGCAGCGACGCGCCGTGGCGCGGCAAACGGATCACGCGCACATCATGGCAGAAATACTTGCCGCCGAACTGCGCGCCGACGCCTGTCGCCTGGGTCAGCTTGTGGATTTCCGCTTCCATTTCCAGATCGCGGAACGCATGGCCCAGTTCCGAGCCCGCGGTTGGCAGGCCGTCCAGATAGCGGGCGGAGGCGAGCTTGGCCGTCTTCATGGTCATTTCTGCCGAAGTGCCGCCAATGACAATCGCCAGATGATAGGGCGGGCAGGCGGCGGTGCCGAGCGTCAGGATCTTCTCTTTGAGAAAGTCGATCATCCGGTCATGGGTCAGAAGCGAGGGCGTCCCCTGGAACAGGAACGACTTGTTGGCCGAGCCGCCGCCTTTGGCCATGAACAGGAACTTGTAGGCGTCCTCGCCTTCCGAGTAGAGCTCGATCTGGGCGGGCATGTTCGACTTGGTGTTCTTTTCCTCGAACATGGAAATTGGCGCGAGCTGCGAATAGCGCAGGTTCTTCTTGAAATACGCATCGCGCGCGCCTTCCCCAAGGGCGGCCTCATCCGATCCGTCGGTCCAGATCCGGCGCCCCTTCTTGCCCATGATGATCGCTGTCCCGGTGTCCTGGCACATGGGCAAGACGCCATGGGCGGCGATGTTGGCGTTCTTCAGGAGGTCGAAGGCGACGAACTTGTCGTTCTCGGTCGCTTCCGGATCGTCGAGGATCTGACGAAGCTGCGCCAGATGGCCGGGGCGCAAATAGTGGTTGATGTCCTTGAAGGCTTCCTCGGCCAGAAGGCGCAAGCCTTCCGGCTCGACCATCAGGATCTCTTCGCCGTTGAACTCGGCTGTTTTCACGTAGTCCGAGGTCAGCTTGCGATAGGGAGTGGTGTCCGCGCCCTGCGGAAACAGAGAGCTGTGCTGATAGGCTGGCGGGGTGAGCGGAGCGTTCATGATGGCGGCCTTGGTCTCTGGAGCGCGGTCCTGGCGGTCTCGCGCGGCTTGGATCTTGTTATGCGGCCTACATAAGGCAAAAGGGCCGGCAACGCCAAGTCTCCGGCCCTTGGTCTTTTGGCGGTCGGCTGCGGCGCCCGTCAGCGTGTCGCGGTCAAGTCGATCGTGACGCTGACATCGGCGCCCACCTGATCCGGACCAACCCCTGTTCCCACGTTGTAAACCGTGCGGTCGAGCGTGGCCGTGCCTTTCGCCGTGGCTGTGTCGCCTTCGATATCCAGGGTGAACGAAAGGGTGACCGGGTGGCGGACACCTTTCAGCGCAAGGGAGCCCTCGGCGACATAACTGCCGTCATTGGCGAGGCTGATGGTCTCGGACGTGAATTCGGCCGCTGGAAACTCGGCCACATTGAAGAATTGCCCGGTCGGCAGGGTGCCATCGATCTGGCCGTTGCCGGTGGTCGCGGAGGGCAGGGCGATGCGGGCCGTGATCACAGCCGTTTCGAGATTGTCCGGATCAAGGTCGATTGATGCGCTCCAGTCGGTGAAGGTGCCCGAGATCGAGCCGGTCCCCTGCGCCACTTCGAACCCGAGCGTGCTGCCGCCTTGGTCCACGGTCCAGGTCGACGCGGCCGCTGGGGTCAGAAGTAGCGTGGCGCAAGTCAGTGTCGCGGCGGCAGCCGCGGACAAACGGATCATTTCCATGACGACATAGTCCTTTTAACTCTGGCTGTAAGGTCAGGCATTGTCCCGGGCCGGCTGGGTCGAGAGCATCCGGCGCAGCGTGCTGTCGCGTTCGATGAAATGGTGTTTTAGCGCGGCGCCCACATGTGTCACCACCAGCGCGATGGCGAGCCAGCCCAGATAGAAATGGGCACTCTTGAACAGGCCTTCGGCTTCCTCCTTCGATCCCAGGAACGCCGGGACCGGTAGATGCGGCACGTTGAGAACATTGAACACGACGGTCGGAATGTTCCAGGGTGATGCCGACACCATCAACCAGCCTGAGAGGGGCATGAGGATCATCACGGCATAGAGCCCGGTGTGCCCCAGATGCGCCGCCCACCGTTCCCAGGGTTTCATACCGCCTGGAAGTTGCGGAGCCGGATTGGCCAGCCGCCAACCCAGGCGCAACACAACCATGGTCAGGATCACGAAACCTATGGATTTGTGCAACTGATACACTTGAAAGGTAAACGGGTCGGTGATCGGCAAACGGGTCATGTAGAGCCCGCCGGCGAGCATGCCGAGGACCAGAAGGGCCATGGACCAGTGGAACAGGATCGCGACGCGCCCGTAGCCGGTTTTGGTATTGCGAAGCATGACTGTCTCCTCTCGGCCGGACCGCTGGACCCTTGGAACCCTGACCTCTGTGATCCTGGACTTCCATGGCTCTTGACCCATTGGCAGGTGGTGGATCGGCCCCGCCGGGGCGGGGCCTGTCCTGTTACTGGCTTGCGGCCACTTCCAGCGTTTCGGCATGGAAGGTGATTGTGATCTCGTCTCCAACATAGGGCACATACAGATCCATGCCGTAGTCGGAGCGCTTGATGGTGGTAGTGACCTTAAACCCTGCGGCCGGTTTCTTGGCCATCGGATGCTCACCCATGGCGGTGACGATGACATCCAGCGTGGCCGGCTTGGTGATCCCCTTGATCGTGAGGTCGCCGGCCACAGCGAGTTGATTCTCCCCAACCTGCTCAACGCTGGTGCTTGCGAAAGTTGCCTGCGGGTATTGTGCGACATCAAAGAAGTCAGCGCTTTTCAGATGCGCGTCCCGCTCGGCCCAGAAGGTGTCCAAGCTGTCGACGTCGATGGTGAAATTGATGCTCGAATTGGCCGGGGTTTCCTTGTCGATGAGGAGTTGGGCCTCCCAGGCGCCGAAACGGCCATCGGTAATGGAGTAGCCAAGGTGATCGTAGGTAAAGGACAAGTTGGAATGGGATTTGTCGAATTCATAGGCGACAGGGTCTGCGAATGCCGTGCCGGTGAGGAGCGACAAGGCGAAGGCGGAAGCAGCTAGACGGATCATGAGTGGTCCTTTGTCGATGGTCGTGGATCAGCGCCCGGTCCCGAACGCTTCGCTGCCAAGATAGGTATGAACGCCGTTGCCGCAATTGAACTCACTGTTTCAAGGGAGTTGACAATTGGCGGGCTTTAGACTGCCCGAAACAGGCATCCTGCCGGGAAGGGGCCGGTCGCGTGCAAGTTGTTCCATGACGGGAACGATTTCATGTGCACCTTGCGCGTCTTTGTCATCATTCTATGATGCAAATCAGGCACTCCTGATCCAATAGAGAGAAATAAAAGTGACGCCGCCCGGGTTCTGGGGCATACGGCGCCGAACCAAACCAGCCACGCTGGAGCTGAACCTTGACCACCGCGAAGATTGTCTGCCATCGCGGCGCCTGCCTCAGCGCGCCGGAAAACACCGTCGCATCCTTGGAAGGCGCGATTGCCCTCGGCGCGTTCGCCGTTGAATTCGATATCCGCACCAGCCGCGACGGGGTCCTCTACGTCTTCCACGACGAGACGGTTGACCGTACCACGGATGGGACCGGGCGGTTTGGCGATCTGACGTCCGCGCAAATTGACGCGCTCGATGCGGGCAGCTGGTTTGCTCCGGAATTCGCGGGCGAGCGGGTGCCACGGCTGGACCGTTTTCTGGATGCCTGTGTGGGTCGCATCGCGACCTACGCGGAAATCAAGGATGCCGATCCGGCCCGGGTGCGCGATATGCTGGCCGCCCGGTATCTCCTGCGCGACGCTTGGACATTTTCGTTTGATCAAAGCATCCGGGCCGCGGCCCGCGCCCGCGTCCCCGACTTGCGGCGGATGGTGTTGTGGAGCCATGTCGGGTCGGTCGAACGGGCTGTTGCGCTGAACGCCAGCATTCTTGAATTTGATTCCGGTGATCTGTCTGCGGACAGGGTCAATGCGGCCAAATCCGCCGGTTTGATCACGCAAATGTTTTATGACGGCAAGGATGAAGCGGTGTTTGAAGACGCCGTCCGTTTTGGGATCGAGCAGATGAATATCGACCATGTCGAGCTGTTCCGCGAGGTCGAAGCGCGCATGAAGTCGATCTTACCGGCTTAAGTCTTACCAGCTTGAAATTACACTGGCCGGGCCCGTGACCCGGCCATAGCACAGCCGAGACCGGTTCCCCGGCCCAGCCGAATTCAGACGTTGCTGTCTGGGAAAGAGGCCTTGCGCTCTTCCATGAAGGAGACAAGCGCCTCGTCAATTCCCGGATCCAGTTCCGGTCCCGTGTATCCGGCCAGCATGTCCTTCCAGATCTTGTTGGCGCGGGTGGCCGCGTCCAGTTGCCCGTCTGCCAGCCACTGCTCATAGGAATTGTTGTCGGCAATCGTGGAGCGATAGAACGCGCTTTCGAAATTGCGCTGGGTGTGTGCCGCTCCGAGGAAGTGGCCACCGGGGCCGACCTCCTGAAAAGCGTCCATCGCCATCGCCTCGTCGGACACATCGATCCCCTTTGCCAGCACATGCATCATGGCCAGCTGATCCGCGTCCATCACGAATTTTTCGTAGGACGAGCACAGGCCGCCTTCGAGCCATCCTGCGGCATGCAGGCAGAAATTCACGCCCGCCTGAACCGTCGCCGCGATGGTTTGTGCCGATTCTTGCGCGGATTGCGCGTCCGGCGTTTTCGACGCCGTGAACGATCCACCTGACCGGAACGGCAAACCGAGACGCCGCGCCAGTTTCGCCGCGCCGTTCAACAGGAGCGAGCCTTCCGGGCTGCCGAAGGTCGGGGCCCCGGATTGCATGGAAATCGAACTGACAAAGGCCCCGAACACCACCGGAGCGCCCGGGCGGATGAGCTGCGTGAGGGCGCATCCGGCCATAGCCTCGGCCAGGACCTGGGACAACGTGCCGGCGACCGTGACCGGGCTCATCGCACCTGCCAGAATGAAGGGCGAGACGATGCAGGCTTGGTTGGCCGAGGCATAGACCTTCAAGGCGCCCAGCATTGTGGCATCGAAAACCAGCGGAGAGTTGGCGTTGATGAGCTGGATCATCACGCAATTCTGGTCGACGAAGTCGTCGCCAAACACGATCCGCGCCATGTTCACCGAATCTTCCGCGCGCTCGGGCGCGGTCACCGAGCCCATGAAGGGCTTGTCGGAATATTTGATATGCGCATAGACCATGTCGAAGTGGCGCTTGTTCACCGGCAGATCCACCGGTTCACAGACCGTCCCGCCCGAATGGTGCAGCCATGGCGACATGTAGGCCAGCTTCACGAAATTGCGGAAATCCTCGATGGTTCCGTAGCGGCGCCCCTTGTCGAGATCGGTGACGAAGGGCGGTCCGTAAACCGGCGCGAAGATGATGTTGTTGCCGCCCACCTCGACGTTCCGGGCCGGATTACGCGCATGTTGCGTAAACTGCGCGGGTGCCGTCTTGAGGACCTCCCGCAGCATACCCTTTGGAAAGCGCACGCGCTCGCCGTCAACCTCGGCACCCGCGGCCTTCCAGATCTGCAGGATCTCCGGCGCTTCGCGGAATTCAAGACCGATTTCCCACAAAAGCCGGTCGGCTTGCGCCTCGATCTTTTCCGCCCCTTCGTCGCTCAGAACATCGAAGACGGGAATGTTGCGGGTGATGTAGGGTGCGCCGATCATGCCGGGTGCGGACTGGCGGCGCTCGCGTCGGGCGGATCGTCCCCGGCGGGCTGCGGGTGCTGCTACGTCAGACATGATGGGCTCCCTGGAGATTGCGTTTGGCTCGTTATGACAAGTCTTAGGCCGCTTGGCCAGCGGTCCCGCTCCAGATGCGTCTTGGCCTGCTCTAATTGCGGCATCTGATCCGCATGGGCCGGATCCGGGCGGTTTCCGGGCGCAAACCGGGAGACGATCGCTGTCGCCTTGGTCCCCGTTTGCCGATGGTCTCGCACCGCCAGTTCCCGGCCATGCCGGACGTGATCCAGCGTCGGCGCACCTCGAAGGGCGGGTGTCGTGGAGATGGTGCCGCCATGACGCAATTAAGCTACTCACCCCCGGCTTCTGCCGCGATACTGCCGCCAAGGATCGCGCCTTTGGCCTCCGGTTGCTCCTCCGGGACAAACGGCCCGCGGCTCGGACATATCCATCAACATTGGTCGTAACATCAGGGGAAGCCGGTACGCGCCGGCCCCGGTGCACGGAAGAGGAATGAAAGATGTCAGCGTTTCCTGACAAGGCACAAATCGTCATCGTCGGTCTGGGCGGCATTGTCGGCGCATCGGTGGCCCATCACCTGATCGAGCGCGGCTGGACCGACATCGTCGGGATCGACAAGTCGGGCATTCCGACCGACATCGGTTCGACCGCCCACGCTTCGGACTTCTGCTACACGACCAGCCACGATTACTTGTCCACCTGGACATCGCTCTATTCCGTCGCGTTTTTCGAGAAAATGGGCGCTTACGAGAAAATCGGCGGTTTGGAAGTCGCCCGCACCGGCGATGATTTCTGGATGGATGAGATCAAGCGGAAAGTGTCTTCCGGCAAAGCCTTCGGCACGCGCGCGCATCTTGTGACCCCGGCGGAGATCAAGGAAAAATTCCCGTTGATCGAGGAGGATCAGGTGCAGGGCGGTCTTTACGACCCGGATGCCGGCCTTGTGGTGCCGCGTTCCCAGGCACTGTCCGGCAAGCTGGTCGACATGGGGGTAGAAAGCGGCAAGCTGAAATCCTTCGCCAACACGCCCGCGCAATCCCTGATCGTGGAAGACGGCCGCATTAAGGGGGTCAAGACCCACCGCGGCACGATCATGGCTGATCACGTGATCGTCTGCGCTGGCCTGTGGGGCCGCCTCATCGCCGAGATGGTGGGCGAAGATCTGCCGGTGATGCCGGTGGACCACCCGCTGACGTTTTTCGGCCCCTTCAACGAGTTCGAGGGCACCGGCAAGGACATCGGCTACCCGCTGCTGCGCGACCAGGGCAACTCGGCCTATATGCGTGACACGGGCGATCCCAAGACAACCGAGGGCGGCCAGATCGAGTGGGGCTATTATGAGACCACCCATCCGCGCATGTGCCACCCGCGCGACCTGCAGGAAAAGGAAGAGGCGCGTCTGTCGCCATCCCAGCGCGATCTGGAACTGGAGCAGGTGATCGAGCCGCTCGAGCGCGCGATGGAGCTGACCCCGATCCTGAGCGAACTGGGCTACAATGAGAGCTGGTCGTTCAACGGCCTGCTGCAGGTCTCGGCAGCCGGTGGCCCCTCCGTGGGCGAAAGCCAGAAGGTGCGCGGTCTTTGGTACTGCGTTGCGATCTGGGTGAAGGACGGCCCGGGCTACGGCAAGCTGGTGGCCGACTGGATCACCGATGGCCGGACTGAAATCGACCACGCCTCCATCGACTATTCGCGGTTTTATGCCCATCAGCTGACCGAGGACTTCATCGAGGGCCGCTGCTACGAGGCGGCGCAGAAGATCTATTTTCCCGCGATCCATCCGCGCGAGCCTTATGCCAACGGCCGCAACATCAAGCGCTCGCCATTTTATGAGCGCGAGGTGGAGCTTGGCGGTTACTGCATGGAGCTGGGCGGCTGGGAGCGTGCCCACGGCTACGCGGCCAACGAGCACCTTCTGGAAAAATACGGCAACCAGGTTCCCGTTCGCGAGAACGAGTGGGACAACCGTCATTTCTGGCGGGTGTCGAATGCCGAACATCTGGCACTCAGCGAGGATTGCGGCCTCATCAACCTGTCGCACTTTTACATGTTCGACGTGTCCGGACCCGACCATGTTGCGCTGATGGAATGGCTCTGCGCCGCGAAAATCGGCGGGGATGCCAATATCGGCAAGGGGATCTACACCCATTTCCTCGATGACGAGGGCATGGTCCGCGCCGACCTCACCATATTCCGCATGGCCGACCGCTGCCGCGTGGTGGATGGGGCCGACGCCGGACCGCGCGACCTTCACTACGTCAAGCGCGTCGCGCAGGACAAGGGTTTCAATGTCACCGTCACCGATGTCAGCGAGCAATTCACCACCATCGGGATCTGGGGTCCGAACGCGCGCGAGAATCTGAAAAAGGCCGTGTCCGATCCGGCAGCCCTCGATCCGGAGAATTTCCCCTTCGCGGCCATCCGCGAAATCGAGATTGCGGGCAAGAAGGTCATGGCGCTGCGGCTGTCCTATGTCGGCGAGCAGGGCTGGGAGCTTCATATGAAGTATGAGGACGGCCTGGCTGTCTGGGACGCCCTGCGCGATCTCGGCATCATGGCCGTCGGCATCGAGACCTACGCGAATTCCCGCCGTATGGAAAAGTCGCTCCGCCTGCAGAACGCGGACTTGCTCACCCAGTACAATCTGTACGAGGCGGATCTGGCGCGCCCGAAAGTCAAGGAGGCCGATTTCCGCGGCAAGGCCAAGCATTTGGAATACCGGGCGCGCGATCACCAGCCCGCCATGTTGTGCACTTTGGTCATGACTGAGAACACCGACATTACCGGCATCAAGCGCTATCCTGTCGGGATTCTGCCGGTGCTGGATCCGGAAACGGGGGAAACATTGGTCGACGAGCTTGGCCGCCGGTCGTACACGACGTCGATCGCTTATGGCCCGACGATCGGCAAAAATATCGCGCTGGCCTATCTGCCGCACGAGTATGCTCAGGTCGGCCGGAAGCTGAATGTCGAATATTTCGCCGAGACCTACCCGGTCGAAGTCGCCGGTGTCGGCTACGCGCCCCTCTACGATCCGGAAAACCTCAAGCCGCGCAGTTAAGCGCCCATATAGGTGTCATTGCTGGGCTCGACCCTTGGCTGCGGTCGGTTGTTTGAGCCAAAGGTCTCGGCTCGCGCTCGGGATTGCCATATGGGGCTTGCACCCCGTCCAGCCCGGGTCAAGCCCTGTCAAGTCGTGGCATAGTTTGAAACTCGAAAACCCGCGTGGAGATCCGCGCGGGTTCTGCTATGGCAGAGAAAACAAGAACCAACGTGGCGGTTTGCTGCAAACAGGGGCTCGAATCCATGTCGAAACTTCACACTCTCCTCGCCATGAAAGGCGCTCTGCTGGCCGATGGCGCGACCGGAACCACGCTCTTCGACATGGGACTCACGTCGGGCGATGCACCGGAACTCTGGAATGTCGATGAGCCGGACAAGATCCGGACGCTGCATCAGGGATTTGTCGATGCCGGATCGGACATCATCCTGACCAACACATTCGGCGCGAACCGGCACCGGCTGAAACTGCACAACGCCGAAGGCCGCGTGAAGGAATTGAACGCGGCCGGTGCCCGGCTCGCGCGCGAGGTGGCGGAGGCCACTGGGCGCGAGGTTCTTGTCGGCGGCTCGATCGGTCCGACCGGCGAATTGTTCCAGCCGCTCGGCGCGCTCAGCTACGAAGAGGCGGTTGACGCCTTTGCCGAGCAGATCGACGGCCTGATCGAGGGCGGGGCCGATATTCTGTGGGTCGAGACCATGTCCGCGGCCGAGGAAATGAAGGCCGCTGCGGAAGCGGCCAAGGGCCGCGATATCCCGCTTGTCGTGACGGCGAGTTTCGACACGGCCGGCAAGACCATGATGGGTCTGAGCCCAAGGGGTATGGCGCGACTGAAATCCGAATTCGCCTGCACCCCGGCGGCACTCGGTTCCAATTGCGGCGTTGGCGCATCCGATCTTCTGGCCGCGGTCCTGGAAATGACCGCTGAAGACCCGGACCTGATCGTTGTGGCCAAGGCCAATTGCGGCATTCCGGAAATTCGCGGTGACGAAGTGGTCTATACCGGCACGCCCGAGTTGATGGCCAAATATGCACATATGGCGCTGGATGCCGGTGCGCGGATCATCGGCGGCTGTTGCGGCACGTCAGCGGGCCACCTGGCCGCCATGCGCCAGGCACTCGACACTCACATGAAGGGCAACCGCCCCGATGTCGGTCTCGTGGTCTCGGAAATTGGGCCCCTTGTCTCGCCGCCCAATCTGGAAGCGGATGCGGCCCGCGCCGAAGCGGAGGCGGAGGGAACAGGCGGTGGCCGCCGCCGGGGGCGCCGGAGGGGGTAGGGCCGAAGCAGGGACAAGCCGTGCCGGTTCGCGCGGGCCCGTTCCTTGAGGCCCTTATGAGGGGGGTGTTTTGCGGACCTGGGTCCGCAGACATCGGATTTGCCCGGTCCAAGACGGGTCATTCACGCAGACGTGACCGCTGGGCGTCCGTTCCCCGTGCGCCCCCGCCCGGTTTTTCGCCTAACCTTACGGCATGAAAAAATGGTTCCTGCATTTCCCGCTTCTGCTGGCGGTTGCGAGCCTCTTGGGTCTGGCGGCCGCGCGCGCGCAAGAACCCGTCGATGTCGCGCTGGTCCTTGCCGTCGACGTGTCGCTGTCCATGTCCTACGAGGAAATGGGCATCCAGCGGAGCGGCTATGCGGCGGCGCTCACCAGCGACGAAGTCCTGGCGACGATTGCCGGCGGCTTCCATGGCCGGATCGCGGTGACATTCTTCGAATGGGCCAATAACAGCTGGGCCCGTGAACTGGTTGGCTGGACCATCATCGAGACCCGGGAAGACGCGGAAGCTATCGCCAAGGAACTCCGAACCGCCCACCGGCGCGGCGAACGGCGCACGTCCATATCGGGCGGGATCGAGGCGGCGATGGAAAAACTCGAGAACCTGCCCTTCGAGGTCGACCGCAAGGTGATCGACATTTCCGGCGACGGCCCGAACAATCAGGGCGTTCCGGTCACCCAGGCGCGCGACGAGGCGATAGCCCGGGGCATCACTATCAACGGCCTGCCGCTGCTCACCTCAGGTGGCTTCGGCGGGATCTTCAATATCCCGGATCTGGACGAATATTACCGGCGTTGCGTGATCGGCGGTCCGGCCAGCTTCATGATCCCGGTCAACAGCTGGGACCAGTTTCCCGAGGCGGTGCGGCGGAAACTGGTGCTGGAGATCGGCGCGGTTCCCCCTGCCGATCTGGCGCCGGTCATCCCGGCACAGATCACCTTCGGCGAACCTTATGACTGCCTGATTGGCGAAAAACTCTGGCAGCAGCGCCGGATGTTTCTGGACCGGTAGGCGGCGGGCCAGGGCCGCGCCCGTTTGCCCGGCGGGGCCCTTGATCCGGAAGGCGCTCATGCAGCCGTTCAGGCAGCCGCGATCATCTTTCGCGGATCGTAGAACGGCTTTTCGACAATGATCGCGCGCTGCGCACCGCTGGGCAAGTCAACCTGCAACTCCGCGCCGAGCCAGTTCACGTCGGTCGAAACCATGGCGAGGGCAATGTTTTGCTGAAGCCGCGGAGAAAACACCGCAGAGGTCACCTTGCCCACGGTCTCCTCGTCCTTCCGTATGGTCCAGAACGTGGTGTTGGGACCGCGAAGCGGCTCGCCGTCAATGATCAGGCCGACCTGGGTCCGTTTCACCCCGGCCGCCTGGATGCGCTGCAGGGCGGCCTTGCCGATGAAATCGGTGTCCATGGTCAGGTCCACCAGCCGGTCGAGCCCGAGTTCGAACGGGTTGGTCTGAAGATCGGCATCCGCGTGATAGGAGAGCATGCCACCCTCGATCCGGCGGATGGAAGAGGTATGGCCGGGCCGCAGGTTGAACGGCGCTCCGGCCGCCATGATCTTTTCCCACAACTCATCGCCGCGGCTGCCGTCGCGCAGATAAAGTTCGTAGCCCAGTTCGCTCGACCATCCTGTCCGCGACACGATCAGGGGAATCCCGTCAAGCTCCACCTCACGCAGCCAATAGTAACGCAGATCCATGATGGACGGGCCGAACAGGGCCTGCATGATCATGCCCGATTTCGGACCCTGGAGTTGCAGCGGGGAAACATCCGGTTCGCGGATCGTCACATCCATCCCGGAATGGACCGCGACGCCTTGCGCCCAAAGCAGGACGTCGCTGTCGGCAATCGAGATCCAGAAGTGGTTCTCGCCGAGCCGCAGCAGGATCGGGTCGTTGATGATGCCGCCGTCCGCGTTGGTCAACAGGATGTACTTGCATTGCCCGACCGCCATTCCGGACAGGTTGCGGGGGGTCAGCTTCTGGACGAATGCGGCCGCGTCCGGCCCGGTGATTTCCACCTGTCGTTCGACCGCGACATCACACAGGATCGCGTCGTTGACCAGGTTCCAGAAATTCTGTTCCGGATCCCCGAAGTCACGCGGAATGTACATGTGATTGTAAATGGAGAAGGCTTGCGCGCCCCATCGCACAGTGGCGTCGAAATAGGGTGATTTGCGGATTTGGGTTCCGAAACCGAATTCAGCTGCCGAGGTCATGTGCGCCTCCCACGCTCCATGTGAACAACTTGCTTTTGCCGAACACAGACCGCCCGGGACTGCGCCTGAAAAAGGCACAAACAATCGCCCGGTTCGATCTGGTCCGAGGAAGATGACGCCGCGTCGGCCCTGGCACTTGTCTGCAAGTGCCGCGTTTCGTCGCAAGAACGACATCGGGAATTTACGTGAGACTTTTCGGCAAGAGGCCGTGGCGCAGGGGACCGTATCCGAGG
The DNA here is from genome assembly GCF_008711285.1 of Roseibium aquae. Lineage (GTDB taxonomy): Bacteria > Pseudomonadota > Alphaproteobacteria > Rhizobiales > Stappiaceae > Roseibium > Roseibium aquae. Next base: position 193,546 of record NZ_VXDC01000003.1, on the reverse strand, counting down.
CGCGACCACTGAAGTTCAATGCCGCACTACCGGCATCTCACAGGGGAGAGGTCGGTCAGCCTAAACCGATATCAGGATGAAAGCTGGAGAGCCAAAACGCGGCAGAGGCGGCCGGCCGGGAGCGCGCTGGCAGGCACGCTCTCAAAGCCAGCCAACGTCATTCACTTCCCGGCGATTGCGCGGACAGCCTTGGCGGAGGTGCGTTTGGTCGCAAAACCAAAGATCCCATAGGCTGCCAGCGTTGCCGCGGTTACCGCCGCCAGGCCGATCGCCACATCAGTCATCGGCGAGAAGGGCAGGCTCATCGCTGCCATGAAGGTCCCGAAGAAGCTCACCGTAAAAAGGGCGAAGAGCCCGAAGGTGAGCAGCATGGCGCGATTCTCGCTGGCCAGCCAACCGGTTCGTTCCTCGGATTCGAGTTGCTTCTGCACGGCGAAAAAGCCGATTTCACTGGCAGTGAAGGAGGCGCTCAGGCCAATGAGCGGGATCAGTTTTACAAGGATTGCCATCATCTTATCCGTTGAGAAGAACGGCGGGCGAATTACCCGTCACTTTGCCTGAACCTTCAGGTTAGCTCATCATATGATAGCGGCTAGCTTTAGAGATTGCCAGTATGCGATTGCAGTTGTGACAGGTGCGGTGGGCAGGCCGGGGCAACGTGTTTGGGAATGGTGTATTCAAGCCGGTGCCAGAAAGGGGCTCTGGCTTGCATTGAGGGGGCCTAAACCGACGCTGTTCGCGAGTTCGGAAAGCGCTGCTTGGTTGCTTCAAGCACCCCTCGATGATCGGCTAACCCACCTGGAATTTCGGCAGACGAACGCAGAACCTCGCGCCCCCTTTGGAGGATGTGTCCACCGACACAGTGCCGCCATGGGCCTTCACGACATTGCCTACGATGGCAAGCCCAAGCCCCGAGCCGCCGGTTTTCCGATCCCGGGATTCTTCAAGCCGCGTAAAGGGTTCGAACAGGTAAGCGCGCTTTTCAGGCGGGATGCCGGGACCGGCATCATCGACGATGAGCTCGATTGTTTCTCCCGACGCTTTCAGGGTAACGTTGGCCTCAAGGCCGTATTTCAAGGCGTTTTCTAGCAAGTTGGCAACCATCCGCCGCAAGGCGAGCCGGTCGCCCAGCACGGATTCTTTAAGGTGGGGTTCCAAGATTTGCAGATCGATATTTGCCCCGGCCTGAACCCTGTCGGACACTTCGGCACGGACTAGCGCGGAGAACTCTATCAGTTCTTCATCCAACTCGTTGGCGCCCGTGCGCGTCGCTAGAAGGGCGTCGTTCAAAAGCGCGATAATGTCATCGATATCGTGGACAGCGCGGGCCCGTTCGCCATCGTCTTCAATCTTGTCGACACGGAGCCGCAGCCGGGTGGTGAATGTTCTCAAGTCGTGCTGAATACCGCCGATCAGGGCAAGACGCGCCTTGATCAGCGTTCGCAACCGGCCCTGCAAATGCTGGAACGCGGCAATCAGGGCTTTGAGTTCTGGAGACTGGGCTTTGATGTCCGGCACATCTACCAGCGGGCCTTCAGGGTCCACCTTGTTCAACACTGCAGCCAGTTGTTTCAGCGGCCGGATTTCACGGTTCAAGATGATCAATGCGCCGAGCGCGATCAAAACGCCGGTCAGACCGGCGCTAAGTCCAAGGGGAAGGCCCAAAGGATCGGTGAGATAGGGGCTCCAAGATGTCACGATCATCCATCCGCCTGAGTCCAGCTTGACACTGATGACATAGGGATTGAGGCGGTGGGCTAGATACCGTGGAAAAAAAGCTGCCCGTTTCTGAAAAACCCGAACATCCCGATCCCCGAACACGGCCCGATGATCGGAATAAAGATCCGCAGGGGCAAGGTCTTGTTCATTGTTGTCCAGCCCGGCGGGCGCATCGGAAAAGCGCACCGAAAATGAAAGGGCCTCAACTGCAGCCAACACGTCAACCCGCTCTGCGCCTTGCGAGGTTTCAATCAGTCTGATGGTCGCTGCTAGCCGGTGTGCATCGGGCAGGGCGCTCACTTGAATGCGCAAGCCGTACGAGATGTAGCTTAGAATAATGACCGCGAGCCACAGGCCGATCAGGGCCACTATCACCAAAATGCCGAGCCGCCAGCGCAGGCTTAGTTGGGCCATGATGGCCTGTCCTCGACAACGGCTGTGAACAGATACCCGCTGTTGCGCACTGTGGTGATCAGCTCCGCATGCGGACTGACGGCAGCCAGTTTTCGCCGGAGGCGCGAGACAAGCATGTCGACAGATCTGTCAAACGGATCGGCGTTGCGGCCGTGCAACTGGTCGAGGATCTGATCCCGGGAAATCACACGGCGGGCCCGCTGCACGAAGCAGCACAGCAGATCGAACTCGCCGCTCGTCAGCGTCAGCGGACGCCCTTGAGTGTCGCTCAATTGCCTTGCGTCCACATCCAGAACAAACCGGTCGAATGTGTAACGCTTCGATGCCGGTGTAGCCGGCGCGAGCTGGTGTTTTCCCCGGCGCAATATGGCGCGGATCCGAGCCAGCAATTCCCGTGGGCCGAACGGTTTGCCAAGGTAGTCATCTGCCCCGATTTCCAGCCCGACCACCCGGTCGATCTCATCGGTCTTGGCGGTCAGCATCAGGATCGCCGGCCCTGTTTCGACGCGCAAGCGACGGCAGATGGACAGACCATCCTCACCGGGCAGCATGAGATCAAGAACGATCAGGTCGGGTTGGCGCTGAGCCAGCAGGGCGTCCATTTCGCGCGCGTCCATGGCCCCGTCTACCTCCAGCCCTTCCCGGGTCAGGTATTCGGCCACGAGCCGCCGGATATCGGCATCGTCATCAACAATCAGTATGTAGGGGCTCCGTTCGTTCATGCCGGAACTTTTATGGGCGTTTCCATCAGACACAAGCCCCACATGACCAGTATTACATACTGTTACACGGCGTTGACCAATCGATACGAAGTGTTTCGGTTTCGAGATATTCACGTGACGCATCTTTTCTAGTGTCTTTTCGAACACGGCGGCACCAACGCGTCGCTGGTCCCCAAACGGGGGATGAAAAACGAGGAGCAGATCATGAACTTGGTTTTGAAGGCGCTCGCAGCAGCGGCCGTGATGGTGGCCGGAACATCTTCTTTTGCCATGGCAGAGACCCCGCGGCAGAAAGCTCAGGCCAACTATCTGGCATCGGACGCAAACGGAGATGGCGCTCTTTCATTTGCAGAGTTCAAATCCTTCATTGACCTCAATGCGCAAGACGGCATTGGCCAGTCTGGCCTCATCAAGCGCACCAACCGGTATGCGATGGCGTTTGAACGCCTCGACGCGGACAGAAATGGCATCATCAGCCCCGCCGAACTGCAAGCCGCTGCTAATCAACGGTAGCGCGGTTTGAGTTCGGCCCGGGCGGTTTCCTCTCGCCCCCCGATCTTGGAAACCGCCCGGACCTTATGTAACACTTCCTTTTCAAGGATCGAAACACCATGCCGAATGCCCGGACCATATTCGCAGCGATTATCTTGAATGTTGCCGCGCTCACCGCTTGGGCCGGCTTTGCTCAAGCCGCAGTGACATCCGTTGCCACCGCTAATGTTAATCTACGCGCAGGGCCATCCACGGCCTATCCGGTGATTGTGACGGTTCCGGCAGGCGCGGGGGTCGTGACCTATGGCTGTACCGACGGCTATACTTGGTGCGACGTGAGCTACAGCACCCACAGGGGCTGGGTTGCCGCATCCTATCTTCAAACGGTCTACAACGGCAGAACCGTTGTCCTGACGCCGGCAGTTGCTCCAGTCGTTGGGGTGACCGTTGTCACCTATAACCGAGCCTATTGGGACCGTTACTATGCCGCCTATCCCTGGTATGGGCGCTGGACGGCGTATCCGGCCGGCGCTGCCACGGTGCGGTCCGGCACTGTTGTCGGGCCTGCTGGCGCAACGGCAACAGGCAGCGCCGGGTGCGGCCCCTATGGGTGCGGCAGAGCGGGAACCGCAACTGGCGTCAACGGTGGAACGGCCACAGGCGGCGCCGCGTGTGGGCGGTATGGGTGCGGGCGGGCCGGAACCGTCACCGGCCCGGCTGGCAACACGGCCAGCGGTGCGGCTCGGTGCGGACCCCATGGCTGCCGGGGTGTCGCTGTCGGCCCTGATGGGACCGTTATGGGCGGTGCCCGGCTTCGGTAAAAACGCTCGGCCCCGCGCCGGCTCCTGGAAAGTCCTTAGGCCGTCTGGTCAATTGTCCCCGTGGACATAAGATAACCTGGACCAAACAGTTTTTCCGCACCAGAACTGCAGGAGGACAGGCGTTGGTTTCAAGGGGGGAATATGAACTGGGCGGGATGGGCAGCAACTGGCGTTTTGGGTCTGGTGATTGCAACGGGCGCCTATATCCGTCTCATTCCCGTGATGATTGATGACGTTCCGGCACGCCCGGTGTCTCAGCCCCCGGGAGAGTATTCGTTCGCAGGAGGGCACTACGTCGTGCGGTCCCCCGGAACGCTGGATCTTATGGACCTTGAAAAACGAATTGCAGCCACCCCGCGGACGCGGCGTTTGTCCGGCGGTGCGGGCGATCTACCCATGGCCTTCGTCCATCGGACTTGGTTCTGGGGATTTCCAGACGTGACACAGGTCTGGGTGGAAGGTGGGAACGTACACATCCACTCCCACCTTATCTACGGCGGCAGCGATCTGGGTGTGAACAGGCGCCGGATGCAGCGGTGGCTGGCCGAATAAGGCTCTACCGTCGTTCGGTTCCGGGGGCGGCGGAAGTCGGCTTCACCTCCGGATCGGTCCCGTTCGGCGTCTCCTCTTGGGCCGCGTCCGGCGCGCTTCCTTGCTCTTCGGTCTGCTCTTCAGCCTGTTCGGCGGCCCACACACCGGCGGCCTCGACGGCGATGGGCGTGGCGGTGGGCAGAACACTGAGGTAGCTCTCGGTCTCTTCCACCGGCGTCGGCGGGCGCTGGGTCATGCGGTAAAGCGCATAAATCGCGATCAGCGCGAAACTGCCCCCCAAGACCGCCCAGAACGCGATCGGGCCAAGCTGCTGCATGGCCCAACCGGTCACGAGGGGACCCAGGATCGCCCCGATCCCGAAGGTCAGCACCAGACCGCCGGACGCCGCCGGCATATCTTCAAGCGGCAGCCCGTCATTCGTATAGGCGAGAAATAGAGCGTAGAGTGGGGTCGTCACGCCGCCGGCGAAAAAGGCCGAGGCCATCAGGGGCCAGAACCCTCCGCCGATCGCAATGCCAACAACACAGGACAAGGCCCCCAGAACGGACGCGCCAAAGATCAGCCAGCGCCGGTCGATCCGGTCGGACAGCCAGCCGATCGGATACTGAAGCACCAGCGCGCCGGCAAAAAGCATCGCCACGAAAAAGGCGATCTGATCTGCGGTCAATCCGATCGCGGTGCCATAAACCGCGCCCATGCCGGACTGGGTGGCATAGATACTGCCCAGAATGAAGATGCCGACGGTGCCAAGCGGCGAGCCGAGAAACAATTCCCGAAGCGGCATGGGCCGCGTCATCTGGGCGGCCGGCACGTGGCCGACCGACAGGAGGATCGGAGAGAAGGAAATCGAAACGAGGATCGACGCGCCGATGAACAGCACCGCGGTTCCGGCATCGCCCAGGGTCAAAAGCGCCTGCGCCCCGATGATCCCAAGGGTTTGCGCAATCATGTAGGCGGACAGCACCTTGCCGCGCGTCTCGTTGGTCGCCGCGTCGTTCAGCCAGCTTTCAGCGGTCACGTAAATGCCCGACATGCAAAAGCCGACAAGAATCCGCAGGATCGTCCAGGCCCAAGGTTCTGCCATCAGCGGGAATGCGATCAAGGCAGCGGACATGAAGCTGCCAAGCGCCGCGAACACACGGACATGACCCACACGGCGGATAAGAACCGGGGTCAGCCGTGCGCCCGACAAAAACCCCATGAAGTAGCCCGACGTGACGATGGCGAGTTCGGCGGCCGAGAAACCCTCGATGTCGCCCCGCAACCCGATCAACGTGAACTGCATGCCGTTGCCCAGCATGATCAGGACGATGCCGACCAAAAGAGCCCAAATGCTTGATAAGACAGAAATCATGCGCGGCCCCATCGGTATCCCGGCTGGTTTCGTGGGCAGAAGTCATGCCCTACGCACCTAAGGCGGTTTGATTGGAAATCGACCTCTTTTTCAGATTGGCGAGCGGTTGAGATCAACCGCGCCGCCGGCGCCGTCTGCCGCCGGTTCCTTCCGTGCTCAAAGACGCCTCCTTGCGTTCGGGCAGGGCAATCGCCGCGCGCAGGTTCGGGAACGGATCGACCTTGTTGGGCAGCGCCATGGCGTTCACGAAATGCTCCTGGAACTTCGGCTCCAGCGCCGTTTCGATCTTCTCGATTTCACGCACGGTTTGCTCAATCTCGCGCCGGTGACCGGTGTTGAGCAGGGCCATGCGCGCGCCGGTTCCGGCCGCGTTGCCAACGCCCGAGACGCCGTCGATCGGACAATCTGGGATCAGCCCAAGCACCATGGCGTAAGTCGGGTCGATGTAGCTGCCGAAGGCGCCTGCCAGTTTGATCCGGTCCAGCTGTGCCGTTCCCAGCTTGTCCTGCAACAGCTTTACGCCGGCATACAGTGCCGCCTTGGCAAGCTGAATGGCGCGGATGTCGGTCTGCAGGATGGAGATGTCCACGTCGCGGTCAGCAATGTGATAGGAAAATGTCCGGCCTTTGGGCCGAATGCGCGGCGTCCGCTCCGCCATCGCCCCGTCGATCACCCCGTCTTCGGTGATCAGCCTGGCCAGATACATCTCGGCAACCGCTTCAATGATGCCGGATCCGCAAATGCCGGTCACACCGACTCCGTCGATCTTGTTTTCAAACCCTTCTTCATCGGACCATTCATCGACGCCGATCACCTTGTAGCGCGGTTCCAGAGTGTCCTTGTCGATGCGGATGCGCTCGATGGCGCCGGGCGCGGCGCGCTGGCCGGAGGAAATCTCTGCCCCCTCAAAGGCCGGACCGGTGGGAGAGGAGGCGGCCAAAAGCCGGTCCTTGTTGCCCAGAACGATCTCCGCATTGGTGCCGACGTCGACAAGCAGCGTGATGTCTTCGGCCTTGTGCGGGGCTTCCGAGAGCGTGGCGGCGGCGGCATCGGCGCCGACATGCCCGGCAATACAGGGCAGCATATAGACCCGCGCGCCCGGATTAAGCTCGAGGTCGAGATCGCGGGCCTTCAGCACCATGGCGTCGGAGGCGGCAAGCGCAAACGGCGCGCCGCCCAGTTCCACCGGATCAATGCCGAGGAAGAGGTGATGCATCACCGGGTTGCCGACGAAAGTGGCGTCCAAAATGTCCGAGCGCTCCGCGCCGACATCGCCGACCAGCTTGCCGACCAGAGCATTGATCGCATTGCGCACGGCCTTGGTCAGGTCCGGGAGTTTGGACGGGTTCATCTGCACATAGGACACCCGGGACATCAGGTCTTCGCCGAAGCGGATCTGGGGATTGGAGGTGCCTTGGGAGGAGACCGTGCGCCCGTTCTGGAGATTGCACAAATGCGCGGCGATGGTCGTTGACCCGATATCGACCGCAAGCCCGTAGACGGCGGACTTCTCGCCCGGCCAGAGCGCCGTCAGGGTCGCAGGCTCGAGGGCGTCACGGTAGATCGCGGCGGTCACGGTCCATTTGCCCTGGCGCAGGATTGCCTGGACCCGCGGCAGCAGGGCCGGATCGACAGCCAGGTCTGTGAGGCCAGCGGCGTCTTTCAAGGCTTCGCGCAACCGGTCCACGTCGCCGCGCGGCACATGCATGTCCGGTTCGGCAAGCGTGACAGTGTGCAGCGAGACCGCGGATTTCGGCTCGATCGCCTTGGCCTCGGCCCGTTTGCGCACGACCTGACGGTTGGTCTGGGCATCGGTCGGGACATCAATGACGAGATCGCCAAGGATCTTGGCCTGGCAGGACAGGCGCCTGTCGGCGGGCAGGTTGCGCAGCTCCGCATAGCGGTTTTCAGCCTCCGTCGCCCCGGCCAGGTTACCCGCGCTGCTGGTCACGTTTTCCTTGGCGAAAGCCCCTTCGGAGACCGAGATCTGGCAGCGCCCGCAGATCCCGCGTCCGCCGCAAACCGATTCCACGTAAACCCCGAGCGAACGGGCCGCGTCCAGGAGCGGCGTTCCGATCGGAAACGTTCCGCGGCGGCCGCTGGGTTGAAACACGACTTTGGCTTGGCGTTGTGTATCAGTCATGTGCGTGTCTTCTTGATGCACTCATCGGATGTCCTTTTCCCCACCCCTGACCCCTCCCCACGAGGGGGAGGGGGATTTGGGATCGTGCCTGATGGTCATCATCTTCCATATCGCAACTCAATCCGGGACGCGCGTGATGGCCGAGCGAACAGGGGCCTTTGTCTCCCTCCCGAAAAGTAGGAGGGGAACGCAAAGCGGGTTTTGGCTTTGGACTGGTTGGCTGCCAACCGCCTGGGAACTGAAGCGATAGGGCAGAGCCTCCCTCCACCCTTGTCCCTTCCCCACAGAGGCGAGGGGATTCTGGGATCGGATTCGATACTGATGTTGTGCGTGACCTGGCCGATACGGGTAGGGCGTTCGAAGGGACGAGGCCTTCGATGCTCAAGTTCCCCTCCCCCTTGTGGGGAGGGGCTAGGGGTGGGGGGCAACGAAAGCGAGAGGATTGGGATCTTGAGCCGATCATCACGGGTCCACCGTCAGAGCGTTCAAGATGGCCTCGATGCAGCCGTTTTTATTTTCGTGAAGATCTCCGCTGCTGATCCGCAAGGTCCGGTAGCCGTTTTGGAAAAACCAGGCATCGCGTTTTCCGTCGCGATCCATGCGCTCTTCGCGTTGATGAAACTCGCCGTCCACTTCGATGACAAGCTTTTGCGCATGAATGACGAAATCCGCGATATAGAGACCGATTGGAGCTTGGCGGCGCACGTGAAGGCCGTGTGATTTTTTCAGTTGGCGCAAGTCGTTCCAGAGGGATCTTTCACCTTCGGTCATTTCCTTGCGCAATGCGCGGGCCCGTCTGACAGCCGGTTTCGTCATGGTTTTCAGCCCCCCACCCCTAGCCCCTTCCCACGAGGGGGAGGGGGATTTGAGATCCTGCATTTTGGACGTGTTCCGGCGTGGCGCAACCATTGTTTCAGAACTCGGTGAGCCCTCTTTCCCGATAACCAGCATCAGACTTGTCGACAGGATCACGACCTTATCGCCCGGTTTACGTCTTTAGGTTCGGATTCCCGATTCCGAAGCGTTTTCGGTGCTTCTGGCCTCTCCCCCTCGTGGGGAGGGGTTAGGGGTGGGGGGTCCTTTCAACTTCAAAATAGATCGGGGATGCTGCGCACCCAAAACGTACCGAAACGCACCGGACCACACCCTCAGCCCGCCGCGCGCCGTCCAGCCCGGCCGCCGCGGCGGCGGCCACTCCCAGATGCATCGGCGGGGGCGGACGCTGTGGCTCCGGCCGCTGCCGGTTGATGGTCGCGGTAGGTCATGATCCAGGTGTGGCAGTTCGGGTCGGTGCCGTTGAGCACGTTGGCGGCGCGCACCGCCTCCATTTCCTGCGGACGGCACGGGTTCATGATCGCAGACGTCATACCGGTGGCGATCACCATCGGAATGAAGGCGGCGTTGATGCCGTGACGATGCGGCAGGCCGAAGGAGACGTTCGAGAGGCCGCAGGTCGTGTTGACCTTGAGTTCCTCGCGCAGGCGGCGCAGCAGCTGGAACACCTGCTGACCGGCGGTGCCCATCGCGCCGATCGGCATGACCAACGGATCGACCACGATGTCATGAGCGGGAATGCCGTAATCTGCGGCACGCTCGACGATCTTTTTGGCGACGGCGAAGCGCACGTCCGGATCCTCGGAAATGCCGCTTTCATCGTTGGAGATGGCAACCACCGGCACATCGTATTTCTTGATGAGCGGCAGGATGGCCTCCAGTTTTTCTTCCTCGCCGGTGACAGAGTTGACCAGCGGGCGGCCCTTGGCGACCTTGAGACCGGCTTCGATCGCGGCGGTAACCGAGGAATCGATGGACAAGGGGACGTCGACCAGTTCCTGAACGATTTCAAGCGTCTTGACCAGCAGTGGTGGCTCGGTCTCGTTCGGGTTGACGGCTGTCACCCCCGCATTGACGTCGAGCATCGTGGCACCTGCGGCGACCTGGGCAAGCGCGTCGGCCTTCACCGTGTCGAAATTGCCCTCGATCATTTCCGCGGCGAGCTTCTTGCGCCCGGTCGGGTTGATACGCTCGCCAATGACGCAGAAGGGCTGGTCAAAGCCGATGATGATTTCCTTGGTGGCCGAAGCGACGACGGTGCGTGTCATGAAAACGGGTCTTTCAAGCGGTCAGGGTCGATGATGCGGGAGTGCGAAAGGACCAGCTTCCGCGTGCCGCCAGCCACTCGCCGGTCTTTTGGATGCCGCCAAACGGGTAGACATGCAGTTGCGCAAGCTGCGAATGCGGGCGCGTTTGCAGCCGGGTTTCCAGTGGGGCGGCCATGGTTTCGGGATCATAGCCCGCGAGCATCGAGACGACGGAACCGCCGCGCTTTTTAAGGAAATTCAGCGAATTCTCGACACCCGCGAAGGCGGCGTACTTGATCAAGGTCGTCATCTTGGCCGGTCCCGCCACGCCTATGTGAACAGGGAACTTGTTGCCCCAGGCGGCGATCTCGTCGAGCCACAGATTGACCCGGGCCGGATCAAAGCCGAACTGGGTGACAAGGAGGAAATGGGCGTCGCTTTCAAGGGCTAGCTCATGCTTGCGCAGCAAAAACGACTTGATGACCTCGGGCTTGATATCCGGTGCCCCTTCCGGGTGCCCGGCAATGGCAATGGTTTTGATGCCGAGCTTGTCGAACAGTCCGGTTTCCAGCAGGGCCACGGAAGAGGTGAGGGGGCCGGAGGTGTCGGCTTCGCCCGCGATCGCCAGCACATCCGTTACACCGGCTTCCTGGGTCAGACGGCTGATCCGGCGGGTGAACGCGTCCAGGGACGCATAGCGGCGCGCAGCCATGTGCGGCACCGGCGTCAATCCGTTGTCCCGCAAGATGCGGGCCGCCGACACAATCATGTCCTCCGGAGCGTTGCCCAGATCGGTGACATAGACCCGCGTTCCGGCCGGAATGAAGTCCAGAAGCTCGCTCTTTTCGGTCACCTGTTTGGGGGACATCTCGGTCGAGGCGGCAAGGCGGCCCTGCGGCGTCAGGCGGGGGTCAGTCATCTTCCTTGCCTCCCTGGTCAAGCAGCGTCTTCAGGCGGTCCTTGGGATAGGCCGCAGTCAGTTCGGCAAGGGCGGCGTCCGCCTCCTGCTCCAGATCATCGGACACGTCGATGGGGCCGGCCCGGCGCCATTCCGCCATATAGGCGTCGCTGTCCTTGGCGCCGATCCGCATGGCGCAGGCGTCGATCGCTTCCATGAAGGCGGGCGGCATTTCCCGGCGGGCGGACTTGCGTCCATTCTTGACCAGGATCTGGGCCGGGATATCCCGCCAGAAAACGATTATCTTCTGTGCCATGTGCAACGTCCTCTTGACCCCATGATTGCGGGTTTTGGTCCCTCGCAAGACGCTTGAAAACGGCACTGGAAAATCAAAAAACGACTTTGGTTTTTTGCGTATGCCGCAACGTTCTTTCGGGCGTCATGCCGCCGAAGTGTTTTTCAGAAAGCCGGTCAGCATGCCGTAGCCGGTTTTCTGAATTTCGAAGGGCAGGCCGAGCCGGTCCGCGGCGGCTCTTGCCGCCGCTTCCAGCGCCGGGTCCTCCGTCTGCGCCAGATAGAGCACGCGGGTGTAGTGGGCGAAATACATGTCCCGCAATTGCGGATGCCAGTCGAGACCGAGCGGTTCGATCACCATGGTCTGGAAGTGCCGGGCCAGAAAATCGGTCAGGTAGAACGTCCCGAGTTGACCGTCTTCAAGCCGGTCGAACGCCTCAAGGCCAGTGAAGAAGGCATAGCAATGCGCCCCTTCGATGCGCCTTGTGCCGGTGTCTTCCAGAACCTTGTCCAAAAGACCGCCGGTGCCGCAATCGGCATACGCAATCAGGATCTCGTCATAAAATGGCTGTTGCGCGAGGATTTCGCGTTTGACCTCACCGGGGATCTTGTCCGGCGTATTGTGCAACTGGGCGGGCAGGCAGGTCAGGTCGATGTGGTCCAGCCCGTTGGCCGCCTTGATCGCAAGAATTTCGCGGGCGAGCGCGCCACACGCAATCACGAGAACCCGGCCAGTTTTCCTGGCCGGGTCCGGAGTGTCTGCAAATTCGAAAAGGGGAACGCCGGCCGTCATGGCGTCATCCCGTCAAACCGGTGGTCAGGCCCTGCCGGCAAGCTGGTTGTGCCGTCTTGCGATCAGGTCCTTTGCCATTTCGACTGCCACAGCCGCGTCCCGGCAATACCCGTCGGCGCCGACGGCTTCTCCGAATTCCTCGTTGAGCGGTGCGCCGCCCACCAGCACGATATAGTCGTCCCGGATTCCCTTGGCCTTCATCTCGTCGATCACGACCTTCATATAGGGCATGGTGGTCGTCAAAAGGGCCGACATGCCGAGAATGTCTGGCTGGTGTTCCTCAAGAGCGGCCAGATAGTTCTCGACCGGATTGTTGATGCCGATGTCGATGACCTCGAACCCGGCTCCTTCCATCATCATCGAGACGAGGTTCTTGCCGATGTCGTGGATGTCGCCCTTCACGGTGCCGATCACCATCTTGCCGACCTTCGGCGCGCCGGTTTCCGCCAGAAGCGGGCGCAGGATGCTCATGCCCGCCTTCATCGCGTTGGCGGACAGCAGGACTTCCGGCACGAACAGAATGCCATCGCGGAAATCAACCCCAACAATGCGCATGCCCTCGACCAGCGCCTTGGTCAAAATGTCATAGGGCGCCCAGCCGCGGTCCAGCAGGATGTTGACCGCGTCCCGGATCTCCTCCTGCAAACCGTCATAAAGGTCGTCATGCATCTGCTCGACAAGCTCGTCGTCGGAAAGGGCCGACAGGTCGATGTCTTCATCGTTGGACATGGGAGGTCTCCAGAACAGCGCCGGGGCACCGAAAAGCGCAATCAATCCGACGCTCAGGTTATGGATAAGAGCTCGGTTGCAGGTATTCCTAAAACGACATGCCAAGTCGTACCTGCGACAGCCTGCTGCGCTGGCTTGCCTTCCGTCGCTCCGGGTTTGGAAAAGGTGAAGGACGCCTTAAAGTATCAGTGGCTTTCGAGTGAGTTGGGGCGGGGGCGCGCGCGCTGCTGGGGAAGCCGCGCGGCATGTCTTAATCGGGCAAGGGCATGTCGTTTTCGCGTGCTGGAAACCCATAGGCGGGTGATATCCACCCTCGACGCAAGGTGCAGCGAAAGCTGAGAATTGGGAAGCCGGTGAGAGACCGGCACTGCCCCCGCAACGGTAACGGGAAAAGGCGCGGCAAGGGCCACTGGGGAGGATCCGGGAAGGCGCTGCGACCGGCTGGAACAAAGCCGTCCGGAGTCCGGAAACCAGCCTTGCTTATACGAATGATGCCGGAACGCGGCGGGCGGTCTGGGCGCAGGGTTTTTGCAAGGGTCGGTATCGGCCCTTCAGCCTGTTGCTCGCGTCCTCTTCCCGGTGAATTGAGGGATTGGTCTGCCGCCATTGTGCGGCCGTTGGAGAACCGACATGCAGGCAGAGCACAAGGCGCTCGCGATGCTTCAGGAACGCAAGCCGGGCTACGCGCTCGAGCAGGGGTTTTATGTTGATCCGGACATTTTCGCCCTCGATCTGGAGACGATCTTCTACCGGGAGTGGCTGTTTGCGATCCCGGCCTGCGAGGTTCCCAAAGCGGGCAACTATGTCACGCACAAGATCGGCGCCTACCGTATCGTGATCGTGCGCGGCCAGGATGGTGAAATCCGGGCTTTTCACAACACGTGCCGGCATCGCGGGTCGATCCTTTGCAAGGCCCAGAAGGGCACGGCGCCCAAGCTTGTGTGCCCGTACCACCAGTGGACCTACGAGTTGGATGGATCCTTGCTCTGGGCACGGGATATGGGCTCCGATTTCGATCCGGGCGCGCATGGCCTGAAGACTGTTCACTGCCGCGAAGTGGCCGGGCTGGTCTATATCTGTCTTGCGGAGACGCCACCGGCCTTTGACGCGTTCGCCGAGCTGGCCGAAACCTATCTGGCGCCGCACGATCTCGCCAATGCCAAGGTCGCGTTCGAGAGTTCGATCATCGAGAACGGCAACTGGAAGCTTGTCTGGGAAAACAACCGCGAATGCTATCATTGCGGCGGGAACCATCCCGCGTTGTGCCGTTCGTTCCCGGACGACCCGAACGTGACCGGGATTTCCGGCGGGGACATGCCCGAAAACCTGGCGGCGCATTTCGCCCGGCTGGAAGCCGTCAATCTCCCCTCGGCTTTCACGCTTGCCGAAGACGGCCAGTATCGCCTCGCCCGCATGCCGCTGAAAAGCGGCGCCGTGAGCTACACCATGACGGGCAAGGCCGCCGTGACGAAGCCGCTTGGCCGGGTTCCGTTCGCCGATGCGGGCGCCTTGTTGAAGTTCCACTATCCGACCACGTGGAATCATTTCCTGCCCGATCACTCGCTGGTTTTCAGGGTCACGCCGATCAGTCCGATGGAGACGGAAGTGACAACCAAGTGGCTGGTGCACAAGGACGCGGTCGAGGGCCGCGACTATGACCTGAAGACCTTGACGGAGGTTTGGACCGCGACGAATGACGAGGATCGCCGGGTGGTGGAGGACAACCAGCACGGCATTCTGTCGCCCGCCTACGAGCCCGGACCCTACTCGCGGCTTCAAGAAAGCGGCGTCATCCAGTTTGTCGACTGGTATTGCGAGGCGCTGCGGCGCCGGGTGCAGCCGCTCATGCTGGCCGCGGAGTAAGCCATGACCGAGATCACGTCGCCTGCCGCCGCCGCCGGATCCCTGATCTGGCATGACAGCGAGCTTCTTGAGTGCACCTCCGTGATCCCGGAGGGGCCGAACGTGGCGACGTTTTGCTTCCGGGCGCCGTCCGGGGCGATGTTCGACTATCTGCCGGGGCAGTTTCTGACCCTGGAGTTGCCGGTGCCCGGCGGGCCGCTCTACCGCACCTATACCATCTCGTCCTCCCCCTCGCGTCCTCTTGCGATCTCCGTAACCGTGAAGGCGCAAGCGGACAGCTTGGGAACGCGGTGGATGCTCGACAATCTCGAACCCGGCATGCGGATAAAGGCGATGGGACCGGCTGGCGTGTTCAGCCACAAGCTCGCGCCTTGCGACAAGTATCTCTTGATCTCGGCAGGGTCCGGAATCACGCCGATGATGTCGATGGTCACCTACATGTTCGATCAGGGCAGCGAACCGGATGTGGTTCTGATAAATTGCGCCAAGCGGCCCTCGGAGATCATTTTCCGGGACCGCCTGGAGCACATGGCCAGCCGCGTCCCCGGGATCGACCTGAAATTTGTGGTCGGGACGAATGACCGGTTCAAGGTTTGGACCGGCTATCAGGGCCGGTTGAACCAGGTGATGCTGGGCCTGATGGCACCGGATTACCTGGAGCGGGAAGTCTTCTGCTGCGGGCCGGAAGAGTTCATGCAGGCGGTCCGCGATGCGCTCACCGCCCTCGGTTTCGATATGACCCGGTATCATCAGGAGAGCTTCCACGCCCCGGCCGCAACGGCGGCGGAGGTTCCCGTGCTCGACGATGTTGTGCCGGATGAAACGGAAACCGCCGAGATCTATTTCCTGCACTCCGACGTTCGGACCCGGTGCACGGAAACCGATACGGTGCTCAATGCGGCCCGGTCTGCCGGTCTGAATATTCCCTCGGGCTGCACCTTCGGTGTGTGTGGCACGTGCAAGATAAAGAAAACGGCCGGTGAAGTGCACATGGTCCACAGCGGCGGCATTTCGGAAGACGACATTGAAGCAGGCTACATCCTTGCCTGTTGTTCCCACCCGATGGGCAAGGTCGAGGTCGAAGTCTAGGTGAGCGGGCGTTTCAAACAAAACGCCCGATCCGTTGAATGAGTTCCCGGTCAGATTGATACCGCAGCGCGCTCCGATCTGACCGGGTTGATACGGCCCGTCCCGGTCTGTTCCGCGTTTAGAACAATCCCTCGATCATCCCCTGGTCGTTCAGCTTGATGTGATTGGCCGAGGGCACGCGCGGCAGGCCGGGCATTGTCATGATTTCGCCGCAGATCGCGACGACGAACCCGGCACCGGCGGACAGGCGCACCTCGCGCACCGGCACGCTGTGGCCGTTGGGCGCGCCCAGCCGGCTCGGATCGGTCGAGAACGAGTATTGCGTCTTGGCCATGCACACGGGCAGGTGGCCGAACCCGTCGGCTTCCCAGCGTCTCAATTGATCACGAACGGAATTGTCGGCCAGCACATCGTCCGCACGGTATATCCGCTTGGCGATGGCCTCGATTTTCCCAAGGAGCGACAGGCCGTCCTCGTAAAGCGGGGCGAATTGGGCCATTCCGCTTTCTGCGAGCACGGCGACCTTTTCCGCCAGTTCCACCGTACCCTCCGAGCCCTCGGCCCAATGGGACGCCAGCACAGCCTCGACACCCAGCCCCGCGCAAAATTCCTTCACCGCCTCGACTTCCGCTCCGGTGTCGGCGGTGAAGTGGTTGATCGCGACGATTGCCGGTACCCCGAATTGTTTGATGTTCTCGATGTGGCGGCCAAGATTGACGCAGCCATTTTTCACCGCTTGGACGTTTTCCGCGCCCAGATCTTCCTTGGCGACGCCGCCGTTCATCTTCAGCGCGCGCACGGTTGCCACGATGACGGCCGCGTCGGGATGCAGCCCGGCCTTGCGGCATTTGATGTCGAAAAACTTTTCCGCGCCCAGATCGGCGCCGAAACCGGCCTCGGTGACGACATAGTCGGCCAGTTTCAAGGCGGAGCGGGTTGCCATCACCGAGTTGCAGCCGTGGGCGATGTTCGCAAACGGTCCGCCGTGGATGAAAGCGGGGTTGTTTTCCAGCGTCTGCACCAGGTTCGGCTGGATCGCTTCCTTCAGGAGAACCGTCATCGCCCCATCGGCCTGAAGATCGCGGGCGGTGACGGCCGTCCGGTCGCGCCGGTAGGCGACAATGATATCACCCAGCCGCTGCTGAAGATCGGTCAGATCCGTCGCAAGGCACAGGATCGCCATGATCTCGGAGGCCACCGTGATGTCGAAGCCGCCTTCACGCGGAAAACCGTTGGACACCCCTCCGAGCGAGCACACGATTTGGCGCAACGCCCGGTCATTCATGTCCATGACCCGGCGCCAGACGACCCGCCTCTGATCGATTTCCAGTTCGTTGCCCCAATAGATGTGATTCTCGATCAAGGCCGAGAGCAGATTGTGGGCGGAGGTGATGGCGTGGAAGTCGCCGGTGAAATGGAGATTGATATCCTCCATCGGCACGACCTGCGCTTTGCCGCCGCCCGCCGCGCCGCCTTTCATGCCAAAGCAGGGGCCGAGCGATGGCTCCCGCAGGCAGATCACAGCTTTCCGGCCGATCCTGTTGAGACCATCTCCAAGACCGACTGTGGTGGTCGTCTTGCCTTCACCGGCGGGTGTCGGGTTGATGGCGGTCACCAGTATGAGCTTGCCGTCCGGCCGATGTTCAAGGGATTTCAGGAACTCCCCGGAGATCTTCGCTTTTGTTCTTCCATAAGGGATCAGCGCATCGTCGGGCACCCCGATCCGCGCCGCGATGTCCTGAATGGGCTTCAGTTTGGCTGCTCTGGCAATGTCGATGTCGCTCGCCATGAATGTTTCCTCGTGATGGTCTGCCGTCGGCCGGACTGGCAGGGATATGCCTTTTCACGAAGGAAGGCGAGTGTGCTTTGCACGCAACGGGCACGAAACAGCACAGGCTTACAGCTGGAGCTATCGGGGAAAACGGCAGGCGCTTTCCCCGGAAGATTTTGCCCGGCGGATCAACACCGCTTCAGCCAGCGTGACAACGTGCCGTTGGCCAGCGTGACAACTTGCCGTTGGGCACGCGATTACATCAGGCAAAACCGGCTTTTTGCGGCAGCCCGATTTTCTTCAGCACCATCACAACGGGGCACAGGCCGGTGAATGACGCTTGCATGAGATGCGCGCCAAGAATGCCGGTGAGCCAGAGCCAATTGATATTGACATAAACGGCAAGGAGGACGGAGGCGAGCACAAGAAGACCCACCACGAAAAGAATAGCGCGTTCAACGGTCATAAGAACCTCCTGGAAGTTAAATTTCGAATGTTTGAAACTATGCGCCATGCCACGGGGAAAAGCGAGTCCCGATCATGCGGCAAGCCGTCCTTCGGGAAACCGCTTACCCGCCGGATCCGGCAGTTGATCGACCGGAAGAGCGATGCGCCCATGGGGTCGGGGAGGGGGAGGCTTGTCGCGTGTGGGGCGGGATCTCAGATCGGGGACCGCAGCCAGTCCGGGTCGAAGGTCAGGGTCCCGCATCCTGCGAACCTGGCCATGCGGTGGAGTTCGGCCTCCAGTTTCGAAAGCCGGGTCCGGGTTGGCCGGACCCCCGGTTCCGGCCAGAAGGCGCGCACATGCAACCGGTCCTCGGCCCGGACCGCTTTCATGTCGATCCGGCCGGCCAGCCGGTCCCCCTCCAGAACGGGAAAGACGTAGTACCCGTATTGCCGCTGGGCTTCGGGCACAAAGACCTCGATCCGGTAGTGGAAACCGAACAGGCGCTCGGCGCGCTTGCGGTCGCGCAAGACAGGGTCGAAGGGTGACAGGATGCGCACCCGGCCGGGAGGCTCGGGCAGGTGTGCCAGCCCGTCCAGGGTTTCGGGGCGCAGAAAGACCCGCCTTGGCTTGTGGCCATGCCCGCAGCTAATCTCCGCTTCGACGACCTCGCCGGCCGCTTGTGCTCGCTCACACCAGGTCTTGGCTTCGCCCGGCGTAATCAGATCGAAGAATGCGGCAATCTCGCCGGATGTCGCGAATCCCAGCCGATCGAGGGCGGCCCCTGCCGCCCAGTCAATCGTCTCTTCCGGCTCCGGAACAGACGCGCGGTACTTTGCCGGGATCACCCGCTCGGTCAGATCATAGACCTTTTGGAAGCCGGACCGGCGGCACACGGAGAGTTCGCCGGCGCGCCACAGATATTCCAGGGCGGTTTTGGATGGATGCCAGTCCCACCAGCCACCGCTCTTGCGATCCTCGTTCTCCCCCACGTCGCTCGAGGTAACCGGCCCGTGATCGGCGATCTTTTTCAGAACCTCGTCGAACTTGTCGTGAAAGCCGTCGCGCCTCCACTTTTGCCAGCGTTCGCCGAGCCGTTCGCGGTCGCGCGCGAATTTCAGCCGCCAATGGCCATAAAACGCGGTCGGGATGATCGATGCGTCGTGTGTCCAATGTTCGAACACGCTGCGATCGCGTTCCAGAAGCCGTTTCAACGCCTTTTCCCTGTAGGCGGGACGGCGGGCGAACAGGATCATGTGATGGGCCCGCGCGACGGTATTGATGCTGTCGACTTGAACAAAACCGAGCTGATTGATCACCGACATGAGATCCTCCCTCTTGCCGGTACCGGCAAGAGAGGCGGACAGGCCATGGCGGTGGAGAAAAAGATGGCGGGCCCGGGTGTTGGTGATCTGGGGCAGGGTGGTTGAGGTCATAGGCCGATTTAGCCGCATGTCCGCTTTGGCGCGCAACCCGTTTCCAGCAAAAGGCCCGCGAAGCACCAGGCGTATCTCGTGAACCCGCCAGAAAATTCGCGGCGGAAGGCCTCCGCCTTTCCGACCCGCGGTCACGCTGTGGTGAACGGTGCCCGGCTGATCACCACTGTTGGAGCGCGGGCGGGCCGGGCGCGATCTTGGCGTTGGGACCGCCGAGGTCCGCCAGCGGGGTTATTTCACCACGATCCGGACCGCGTTTTCCTGGGTTTGTCCGGTCCGCCCCTGGCGGTTCGCCCATTGATACGACTGGCGTTCTTCCGTTGGGGTGCACAAGAACCGTTCCCGGTAGCATTTGGTGAAGTGGGAGGTGGAGGCGAACCCGCAGGCGAGCGCCACATCCAGCACCGGGCGGCTAGTCCGGCGCAACAGATCGCGGGCGGTCTCGAGCCGGAGCCGAAGATAATACTGCCCGGGGGTGCAGTTGAAATGCCGCCGGAACAAACGCTCCAACTGGCGCGGTGACAAACTGACGGTCATCGCCAGTTGCTGGCAGCTGAGGGGGTCCTCAATGTGCAGATCCATGATCCGGATCGCATCCAGGATCTTGGTGTTTGAAATCCCCGTGCGCGCTTCAATGTCATGGCGCTGGGCGGATTCTCCGGACCGCATGTTCTGATAAAGGGCCACCTCCGCAACCTCATGGGCCAGATAGGCCCCGTGCTGGATCGCGATCAGCCGCAGCATCATGTCCAGCGATGCCATGCCGCCGGCGCAGGTGATGCAGTTCCGGTCGATGGCGAAGATTTCCGAGGTCACGTCGACATTGGGGAACTCTTCGCGCAGGGAGCGCAGGTTTTCCCAGTGAATGGTGCAGCGCCTTCCATCGAGGAGGTTGTAGCGGGCCAGAAGGTAGGCGCCGGTGCAGATCGCGCCGAATGTCCGGCCCATGGCATTCAGCCGGCGCAGCTTGTGCCCAAGCTCGGCCTCGACAGGCAGGCGCTCCACATCCAGGCCGGTGCACAAAAGTGTAACATCGGCATCGTGCAGTTCTTTGACTGATTTCTGGACGTTGATCTCAATGCCATTGCTCGCCATGACGGGTTTCCCGTCCATGGAAAAGGTTGTCCAGCGGTAAAATTCCCGGCCAATCATTCGATTTGCCAGCCGCATCGGTTCCACGACGGACGAGAATGCGATCAAGGAAAACCGGTCTATCACGATCAATGCTATCGTCTGGCCGAATTCCTCTTCTGTTTCTCTGGACATTTACTTTGGCCCTTCGCCGATATCCGGAAGTTTATCGTTATATATAAGGAAAATCATGTTTTTTGAAAGGCGAGTCAAATAGAATTGAGTGCGGCGCTGTGTATTTGTCAATTTGTCATTTTTGCGCTGCACAGCCTTCCCGCGGTGCTCGGGAACCGGTATGTCTTTGGCCTTGCAGGCGGTTCGGCGCGGAGGCGCCCTTAACAGTGACCCTGGCAGGTTTCGGCGGGGTAGTTATGTAAAATGAAAGCCTGATCTTGCTTGCCCGAGTGTGGAGGCCTGCCGATTGCGAGGAGCAGACGGTTGAAATTCAACTCGCGAGAGGGCTGTCTTGAAACGGGTGCCGATACAACGCTCGCTGATCTGGGTCGCGCCGATGGGCTCCAAGGGCGTGCCGGCTCGTCCGGCGCTTTGGGGGCGGCGTCCTTGAACCTTGCCAAATCCGACACGGCCTGCCATGTGACCGGATATGCGAAGTTTGAAGCGTGTCCGGGATGATTTTCCGCAAAAAGCCCGTCAGCTGGTTTTCTATTGCTTCAGATCAAGGACCGCTCAATTGTATTCGGTCACCACTAAGCACCGAGATATGTCACTGGAAAGCGCCGTTTGATGAATGTGATCACCAAGCCAGAGGACGTGCAGGCAACTGCACCTGCCGGGGTCTTCGTTGAGGAAGTGAAGTCCGTCCGGCACTACACCGAGCGCCTGTTCAAGTTCCGAATGACCCGGCCGGCCAGTTTCCGGTTCCGCTCCGGCGAATTCGTGATGATCGGTTTGATGATCGATGGCAAGCCCTTGTACCGCGCCTACTCGATCGCGAGCCCGTCCTGGGATGAGGAATTGGAGTTTTTCTCCATCAAGGTCCCCGATGGACCGCTCACATCCCATCTCCAGACAATCAAGCCGGGCGATGCTGTCTTGATGAAGAAGAAGCCGACCGGCACCTTGGTCAATGATGCGCTCATTCCCGGAAAACGGGTCTACATGTTTTCGACCGGCACTGGAATTGCGCCCTTTGCCAGCCTGATCCGCGACCCGGACACATATGAGAAATTCGATCAGGTCATTCTCACCCACACGTGCCGTGAAGTCGCGGAACTCAAGTATGGCGAGGATCTTGTCGCTGAAACCCGAAATGATCCCCTGATCGGTGAGTTCGCGCGAGAAAAGCTTGTTCATTACACATCCGTCACGCGCGAGGATTTCCCTCGCCAGGGCCGGATCACGACATTGATCGAGACCGGCAAGCTGTTTCAGGATCTGGGCGTTCCCCCGCTCGATCCGGCTGTCGATCGCGGCATGATTTGTGGCTCCATGGACATGCTGCGCGACACAAAGGCACTCCTCGAGCGCGCGGGCCTGAGCGAAGGGGCGAACAACAAGCCCGCCGAATTCGTGGTCGAACGCGCCTTTGTGGGATAGGCGGCGCGCGGTTGCATTTTGAAGCGTTTTGAGGCCCGCACACGCGGGCCTCAATCCTGTTGGCCAAGCGGTGCGAATGTCGACCAGAGGATAGCCTTGGCGCAGGCCGGCGGTGTAGTGTCGATCAAACGGAATGGTGTGGGGCGCCTCATGGATTGGGTCGATATTGGCAGGGCACGGGAGGCCTACAGGGCCGGCCAGAACGTTATGGCCGTCCTCAAGCGGGAAGCGAACATCACGGCGAATACCAGCGAGATCATCGAAATCGCGTATGATCTGCAAGCGGGCAGCTATATCGACCTTCTTGAGTCGGATCTTCCGCGTTTTCTGGATATCGGACGGGAAGTCAGAACCCACCTTCAAGCGCACATTACCGAGGATTGCGTTTTGCTGGATGTCGGGTCCGGCGAATTGACGATGTTGAGCCTTGTGTTCCGGGAAGCTGGTTTGACCGTTTCCGAACTCCTGGCATGCGACTTGAGCTGGTCGCGCATTTACAAGGGGCGCGATTATTGGAACTCGACCGTGCCCAACAGGCAACCGAGACTCACCCCTTTCGTTGCGGACATGGCCCATATCCCTCTGGCGTCGAAATCGGTTGATTTTGTCATGACAACCCATGCGCTGGAGCCGAATGGATCGGCACTCCCGGTCTTGTTGCGGGAGTTGTTCCGGGTTTGCAGGCAAAAACTCATCCTGTTCGAACCGAGCTACGAACTCAACACGGCCGAGGGGCGGGCACGCATGGACAGGCTCGGATACATCAAGCGCCTTGAGGAAACTGCCGCGGCGCTTGGAGGGGCCGTGATCGACGTCCAGCCGCTGTCTGCGATCGCCAGTCCCCTTAATCCCACCGTTTGCTATGTGATCGAGCCACCGGCCGATGGACTTTCGGCCGCGGCGACATGCCATGGCCGCTTTTGCGTGCCTGGCACGGATTTTCCGCTCATGGAGGACGCCGGCTTTTTGAGGTCGCCCGATTGCGGCCTCGTCTTCCCGGTTCTCAAGTCGATCCCTGTTCTCAAGCCGCATGTCGCCATTTTGGCGACGGCTCTGGAGGACGACACCGGAGCCATGCCCGGTTGACGATCAGGAAAGCGGAGATTGGGGTCATATCAAACGCTCTTTGTGCCCGAACAACGACCCGCTTGTTTCAGCTCGGCACCTGCCGCCGTTTGAGCAGACCGTTCGGCACATGGCCCTGGATCAGCGGATGTCGAGCCAGAACCGGTTGTATACCCAGAGGCGACCTTCCCTTGAATTGCCTTGCACATTTGGGCGTTTCGATCAAAATGACAGATACTCTAGCCTTGCAATCCGAGACGTCTCAGCCGGGCTGCCGGTGAAAACCCCGCAAGATACTGGCCGAGTTCATTTTTCACCGTCGGGACAATCGCTTTTGTCGGTTGGTCTAGCTCGAGTGTAAAATGGGCGGTCTTTCGAATATATCGCTTGTATCTACCATCTTTCAGCGGCATCCGCGGGGGACCGCCGAAACTGAGAACGGGAACATCGGCAAGTGCCGGCAGCACGGCGGACGCTGTTGCGGGGCCGATGGCGACATCGCAGATGGCCGAGAGCGCCAAGGCACTGTCCAGATCATTGAACAGATCTATTTCCTCGAAATTGATGAAATTGCCTTTGGTCTTGTTCTGCAGGAAGGCAATTTCCTTCTCGACATATTTGTACTGAAGATTGATGTAGGTCACGCCCTCGAATTCCAGGATGGGGCTGATCTCGGGGGCCGACAGGTACGACCGGACGCGGGAGATATCGAGGTTCTGGGACCGCCAGCACACGCCGACGATCGGGCCTTTTGTGCGCTCGCCGAGCCGTTCGTGAAAGGTCCGCGCCAGTTCCATGTTCACCCGGTAAACGGACTGATCGGCCTCGTCGAAGGCTTGCAAGCTGCGCCGGAAAAACCGGCCCAGATCCGAGATGCAGATGTGATAGTCGAAATCCGAGACCGTCGGCCAATAGTCGGGGGCTTCGCCGACAAGGGGAGAGCGGCTCGTCACGCTGGGGAAGGCGCGCTCAAAAAGCGGGATCGCCTTGGTGGGGCCCTCGAAGATGACGTGACCGGCACGTTTGATGAGATCCGGCATCATCAGTCCTGACATCAAGGTGTCGCCGAGGCCCTGATCGGTCCAAACGAGAATGGTCTTGTCCGAAATGTCCTCGCCGCGCCAGACGGGCTGCTCGAACTGCCGCCTGATGACGCCCGGCACTCCCTTGCCCAGAAACCGTGCCGGATGGAGGTCCCAACCCTTTTCCAGATCGCCGGTTGCGAGGAAGGCCAGGGAAATGTTCCAGTCCGCCGCGCTTGGCTTGTCTCCCGAAATCCTCTTGGCTTGCCCGAAGGCCTCCAGGGCGTCGTGGGGACGGCCCAGGCCGTGCAGGATAACCCCGAGTGTGACTTGGCGGTGCTCGTTGTTGGGATTGTCCTGGGCCGCCCGCTGGGCATAGGGGAGGCCTTCGTAATGGCGGCCCGCCATGAACATGTACCGCGCGACCTCGTGCTGGATATCGCCATTCCCGGGAAACCGCTCGAGCGCTTCGGACAGATCGATCTCCAGTTGATCATACTCTTTGAGGGCCAGACGGCAGCGGGCCCGATCCGCATAGTTTTCCGGATTGTCCGGATCGAGAAGAATCGCAGTCTTGAGCAGCTTGAGCGCATGTTCATGCTCTTCCCGGTCCCGCAACATGACAGCGTAGTTCCGGTAGCTGTCCACATAGGTGGGGTATTCGACGATCAGTCTTTGGAATTGTTCCTCGGCTTCTTCCTCTCGGCCGTCCCGAGCAAGGGCAACGCCTTTCAGGTTCAGGGCCTCCAGCAATTTCGGATTGAGCGCGAGCGCCTTTTCGGTCGTATCCAGGATCTCGGTCAGCGAGTAGTCCGGGATATCCGACATGGCGCGGGCCAGATTGGCCAGGAATGAGGCTTCCGGCTTGGGGGAAAGCTTGATCGCCTTCTCGATGTACTCGATCGCACGCTTTGGAAAGCCCATCTGACGATAAGTGACACCCAGCAGATGCAGTGCGTTCACGTTTTTCGGGTCTTTCTTGAGGATCGACTTGTAGATGCGCTGCGCCTTTTCGTGCTCGCCGGCCTTTTGATAGGCCACCGCCTGGAGCATCTTCTCCCGCAGCGGATTGCTTTGGGGGCGTTGGACCGTTCTGGAAAGGGACATGGGCAGCGCTGCCTGAGTTGCTCGCAAGATTCGGGCCTCAGGATAGCAAATGCGGCGGCATGGGGACATCAACTGGACCGCAGGCCCCGGCGCTGTGCACAAGGGTTTGCACAAGCGATCATGCCGACGCTCGTTTTTCGGGGCGCAGATCGGCGGAGCGGCAGACGATGGAAGACGGTGCTGCGGAAATGGTGGGCGATACTGGGATTGAACCAGTGACCTTTCCGGTGTGAACGGAACGCTCTCCCGCTGAGCTAATCGCCCTGAAGTCCAAAACGGTGGGCGGATAACTAATCGAAGACCTTTGACGAGGCAAGCGCTTTTTGCGGGGCCGTGGTCTGTGGCTGGTGGGCCGACCGGCAGATCACGGGCTGGAGAGGCCGGACAGGGCCGCGTCCAGCTGATCGAAATGTCCAATCACCCCATCGGCGCCGAGTTCCGCCACAGGAACCGGAGAGTAGCCGAAGGTCACGGCGATAGCCGGGATGCCGGCGGCCCGCGCGGCGTCGATGTCGGTCCGCGTGTCGCCGATCATGACGGAGCCCTGCACCGTTCCCCCGGCCAGCTGGATCGCCCCCAGAACCGGCTCGCCGTGTGGTTTGGCGTTTTCGAAGGTGTCTCCGGCAACAACAGCGTCAAAAAGATCTCTCAGGTCCAACTCCTCCAGGAGGGGAAGGGTGAGCCGGGTCGATTTATTGGTGCAAATCGCCAGGCGCCATCCATTGCTCCTGAGACGGTCAAGGGCGGCCAGCGCGCCTTCAAATGGACGGGTGTGAGTGGTGAAGGTCCGCTCGTAGTGGTCCAGAAACCGGGGAAGGCGCGCCTCGATGTCGGGCGCGGTCCACGGCCTCCCATTTGCCTCAAGCCCTTTTTGGATCAGGACCCGTGCACCGAAGCCGACATGCCCGCGCATGCTCGACGGCTCCACCGGTACGCAGCCTTCACTTTCCAGGACGGCATTCAGGCTTGCGACGAGATCTTCCAGCGACGCGACAAGCGTTCCATCGAGATCGAACACGGCTACGGACATCTGGACCTGCTGATCGGCATTGACGAGGGAACGGCCGGCGCCTTGTTTGGTCGGCCAAGGATGCACCAACTACTGTTTGTAGGCTGTCCGGAACCCGCCCCATTGACGGCCGTTGACATAGATGGGCGCGTCGATTTCCGTCATCCAGACCGTTTTGCCGTTGCCCATGTCGCGGGCATAGCTCTGGATCAGGAAGGGCCGAGTGTTGCGCCCGGCGCTCAACCCCGCGCGATCATCGAAGATGCGTTTGTTGCGGCTGTTGGCGGTGTTCCAGGCCGGATCGTCGGATCTTTGCGGGTGTGAATAAATTCTATTGTGGACGGGGAGATAACCATTCCTGTCCACAGCGGCGCAGAAGGCCATGCGCTGATCGGTCTTGAGAATGTCTTCCTGGATCGGCGGCAGGATGCTTTCCAGCACGGACAGCGACCGTGTTGTCACCTGCTGCGGATTTGTCCCCGGGATGGGCGCATAGTCGGTGTCAAAAAGAGCCTCGACGCTCATGGATCCCTTTTCGATCATGCCGGTCATGGCCGCCGCAATCGCCTGGGCACCGGTCTGGGCGCGCTCGACATAGACAGCGAACTGGCCGTGGATTTCCGCGAGAAGGTCGCCGAGCGCCTCGGTGAACCGGGGATCGGGATCAACGAAGGCGCAGTGGAGGCCCACGTCGGACTGTTCCACCACCCGCACCCGGACCGTGCCCAACTTGTTCAGGTTCAGGTCGGCAAGAAGGCCGGGCCGCACACCGGCGGCGGCCTCCGCATGAACCAGGGTTCCCCCTTCGGAGATGTCACGCGTTTCAACGGCGCATGGCTTGCCGCCCACTGCCATGGTCCCGGTCAGGCGCACGGGCAGGCGGTCTTGCTGGCGGCGATCGCCCACCGCGCTTTGCCGGATCATCATGGTGAACCGGTGCCGGAGGGCCTCCACGGACTGGCCGAGCCGCTCGCTCGCGTTCTGTGCGGTCTGGCCGCGTTGTTCGGCGCTCACGGCCCGGTCGTTTATGGTGTTGGCCCGGCCGCGAACCTGATCCACGAAACTTGCGGTTTCCCGCGCCCGGTCTCCGATCTCGTTCGTTGTCGAGATCTGTGTCTGGACAGCCGCCTCAACCGCGGCAAAACTCGGCCGTATCTCTCCGATCACATCGACGATCCGGTTCACCGATGCGATACTGGTCTCTGCGGATTGCTGAAGTCGGTCAATGTTGCTGACAATCTGATCGGTCGCCCGCTGGGTCTCCACCGACAGGGCCTTGACCTCGCTGGCGACGACCGCAAATCCCTTTCCTGCTTCCCCGGCCCGCGCGGCTTCGATTGTTGCATTCAAGGCCAGCAGGTTCGTTTGTTTCGCGATATCCGAGATCAGCGTGACCACCTCGCTGATGCTCAGGATCGCGTTCCGTAGCGCCTCGACTTCCTGATTAGCGTGGCCGGCGACATCAAGCGCCTGGTCCGACAATGCGCTTGATCGGTCCATCTGGCTTTCGATTTCCGCGCTCGAAGTCGTCAGGGCATCGATTGATTCGGCAAGACCAGTGGCGTTTTGGCTCGCCAGGTTGGTTTGCGCCGCCAGATCCATCCCATCTTGCCTGATCTGCTCCAGAACCTCGAACTGGGCGGTTATAGCGGTCTGAACGTCGGATGCGATGCCGTTGAGGTTGCGGGCCGCGACATGAAGATCGTCCTCGATCATGTCCAGCGCAAGGGTCAGTGTACCCCTATCCGCAGATTTTCCCGCCTGTCCGGGGGTATCCGTCGGATCGGCGTCCGGCCCGTGGTGCGTATCGGTCTCGTCCTGATGAGCAGGGCCCAATCGCGTATTCGAGCGCATCTTGTTGAACAGGACCATTACCACGACATCCTCCATGTCATGTTTAACTATGTTTTTTAACCACAAAGGACTGAACGGTTCGTTAATTCCTTGCCGGTCGGGGCCGAGGCGCTGGAGGGCGCGCAGAACCGCCGAACCGGAGCTGCATCAGGAGAGCGCCGGAAACCCAACGGGAAAATCTCGCTTCAAGCCGATCCGATCCGGGCGCACACTGGACCGAAGCCGGAGCCTCATGCTAAGGACCCGCCGGTCGCCTTTTCTTGAGCGGCGAAATCACAGCCGCCCACGGCGGGAGAGCGCAATGAGCGACACGCAAAAACAAAAGGCCGCCGACCGGGCCGCCCAAGATGTTGTTTCGGGAATGAAACTGGGCATCGGGACCGGGTCCACCGCGGAGTGTTTTGTTAAGAGCCTGGCGGAGCGGGTCCGCGGCGGCCTCGATATCGTGGGTGTTCCCACATCCGAACGGACCAGGGCTTTGTGCGAGGAACTCGGTGTGCGGCTATCGACGCTTGACGCGTTGGGGACCCTGGATCTGACGGTCGACGGAGCAGATGAAATCGGGCCGGGGCTGTCCCTGATCAAAGGTGGGGGTGGTGCCCTTTTGCGGGAAAAAATCGTTGCAGCGGCATCCGAGCGGATGATCGTGATCGCTGATGAGAGCAAGCTCGTGCCGGCTCTGGGGGCCTTCCCTCTGCCGATCGAGGTTGTCCCTTTTGGATTGGCGGCAACGCGAACGGCGATCGAGCGGGTGCTTGCCGAAATGGGTTTGCCAACCGACCTCCGTCTTCGTGGTGGAGTGGAACAGCCCTTCGTCACCGACGGCGGTCACTACATCCTGGACGCGCATCTCGGCCGGATCGACGAGGCCGAAACCCTGGCCCGTTCTCTGGTCGCGATACCGGGTGTTGTCGACCATGGCTTGTTTCTGGGCCTGGCCCAAACCGCTTATGTTGCCGGTGAAGAGGATGTCCGAATGCTGCGCGCCTGATTGATGGGAAGCGCTTCAGAAATTGGATATTAATGCGAGAGAATTGCTCTGGGTCTTAAGCTCCGGAGCCCAATGGAGTTCCTAAGATGAAGATGAAATCACTCTTCCCACTCGGCCATTTGCTCGGCGCTGCGATGCTGATGGCAAGTGCCGGTGCGGCGGTGGCTCAGGAGGAGCTGTCGGAAAGCCACATCGAGGCGGCTCGCGCAGTCGTGCAAGAGGCGCAAGCCCTGGACACCTTCGACAATATCTTGCCGTTGATGGCGGAACAGACGCGCACGCTTTTCATCCAGTCCGATCCAGCCCGCACCCAAGAGATCGAGATGGTCACCAACGAAGTGGCGCTCGAAATGGCCAAGCGCCGGTCCGAACTGAACCGCATCGTCTATGAAGTCTGGGCGCGCCGGTTCTCCGAAGAGGAGCTTCGGCAGCTGGCCGAGTTCTACCGCTCGCCGCTGGGCAAAAAGCTGTCGGAAAATGGCCCGACCATCACGGCGCTTTCCGTTGGCGCGGCCCGTCAGTGGCAGGATGCCATGTCGACGGAAATGGTCGCCCTTGTGCGCGAGCGCCTGGACGCTCTGGCGCAACCCCAGTAGGTATTGGCGGTGACCCTGGCCGGCAGCTGTCCGGCACGACAAAATCGCTTCCAAGGCCGCTGTGAGCGGCCTTGTTCTTGACGGGCTGCCGGGTGCGCACGCACGGGCGGTGCCGCCATCGCGGGATCGAAAGAGGCAAAGATGAGCGATTATGATTATGACCTGTTCGTGATCGGCGGCGGATCGGGAGGGGTGCGGGCCGCGCGGATCGCGGCGACCCATGGCGCGAAAGTCGGGATCGCCGAGGAATACCGCTACGGCGGCACCTGCGTGATCCGGGGCTGCGTTCCGAAAAAGCTGTTTGTCTATGCCTCAAAATTCTCAGAGGAATTCGAGGATGCGGAAGGTTTCGGCTGGTCGGTGGGCGAGCGGAGTTTTTCCTGGGAAAAACTGATCCGGGCCAAAGACCAGGAGATCGCGCGCCTGGAAGGCGTTTACCGGCGCAACCTGGAAAGAACGGGCGTGGAGATGCATGACACGCGGGCCGTGATCGAAGACGCGCATACGGTCCGTTTGCGGTCCACAGGACAGACCGTCACCGCCCGGTATATCCTTGTCGCCGTGGGGGCTGCGCCCAATGTCGATCCGGACCTGCCTGGTGCCGAGCATGTCATCACGTCCAACGAAGCGTTTCATCTGGCGGATTTGCCGGACAGGATCGTGGTGGCCGGAGGCGGCTATATCGCCGTCGAGTTTGCCGGAATTTTCAATGGGCTGGGGGTCGACACCACATTGATCTACCGCGGCAGCCAGATCCTGCGCGGTTTCGATATGGACCTGCGAAGGGCGGTTCACGAGGAAATGGAAAAAAAGGGCATTCGTGTCCTGTGCGGGGATGTGTTCTCATCCATCGAGAAGAAACCGGATGGCTCTCTCGTCGGGCATACCAGGAACGGCGAAGCCCTTGAGGCGGGGCAGATCATGTTCGCGATCGGCCGGCGCCCCTATACAGCCGATCTGGGCCTGGAGAAGGCTGGTGTCCAACTGGATGATACTGGCGCGATCAAGGTTGACGCGACCTCGAAAAGCAGCGTGGACAGCATCTATGCCGTTGGAGACGTCACCAACCGCGCCAATCTAACCCCGGTCGCGATCCGCGAGGGCCATGCCTTTGCAGACACGGTCTTCGGGAACAAGCCTTGGACCGTCGATCACGACCTGATCGCAACGGCAGTATTTTCGCAGCCCGAACTGGGCACCGTGGGACTGACGCAGGAAGCCGCCCTTGAGCGCACCCCCAATCTCGACATCTACACGTCCAGTTTCCGGCCCATGAAGCACACCTTGTCTGGCCGCGATGAAAAAATGCTGATGAAGCTCATCGTCGATGCCGATACGGACAAGGTGCTCGGTGTCCATGTTCTGGGCCCCGATGCCGGAGAACTGGCCCAGGTGCTGGGGATCACGCTGCAAATGGGGGCAACCAAAGCGGACTTCGACCGGACCATCGCCGTTCATCCGACCGCGGCGGAAGAATTGGTCACGATGCGCGAGCCGACAGAGCGTTTACGGGCCTGACCCGCCCGGTCAGGCGGCGTCGCTTTCAATACCGAAAGTGGTGTTGGACGGTTCCGCGGAACCGGCGTCGGCTGTTGCCGTGTCGCTTGCGAAAGCGGCTCGGCCGCGTCCAGCCTCCTTGGAGGCATAAAGCGCGCGGTCGGCCGCGGCCATCAGCGCCTCCGGATCTTTGCCGTCGCCGGGGAAAGAGGCGATGCCGATGCTCAAACCGATATGGGCCGTATTGCCGCCCTCCAGAGCAATCGGTTCCTTGATTGAGCGGATCATCAGAACCGCAAGATCGCGCAGTGTTGTCCTCGGCAGTTTGGCATAGATCAGGACGGCGAATTCGTCGCCCCCCAGACGCGCCACGAGGCCTTTTTCTCCGATCGCCGCGGTAAACCGCTGGGCAACGGCCTTGATCACCTCGTCCCCTGCCGCATGGCCGTAGGTGTCGTTCACGGCCTTGAACTTGTCGAGGTCGCACTGGAGAATTGTAAAGGGCGTATCCGCACCGCTCTTGAGCGCCGTTTCAAGGGCCCGGTTGAACTGCAGGCGGTTGGCAAGGCCCGACAGGCTGTCATGAAGGGCGAGATACCGGTTTTGGGCCTCGCTCAGTTGCAAGGAAGCGTTCAGCCGCCCGATCCGCCAGGCGATTCCGAAAGCCAGAATGGCGAGAGCGACGCTGAGTACGAAGATGACGGGGACGACCGTTGGCCAGATCGAGCTGGTTTGGGTTCGGCTTTGCCACTGGAAAGCGCCAAGCAGCGTGCCATCCAGCCCCCGGATCTCGAGCGCCGGGGTTGTCGGGAGATCCGGCATGCTCCGCGCAAATTTCAATTCCTCATAGGCGAGGGCGCCGTTCAGTTCCGCCACGACCGCATTGTCGCTTGTGAGGTCGCCATTCAAGTCGCGCAGCATTCCGCCATCGAGAAACATGGCCGAGACGATGACGGCGGCCGGTCCGTCGGGCAAGGTCGTTCGTCCGTCCGGCATCACCGGGACCGCGCTGATCATCGCGACCCTGTTGTCAAGAACGGTATAACCGGCCACCGCGAAGTCATCGGTGTCCAGGGATTGCAGGCTGCGGTGGCCAAACCCGCCTGGGACCCGAACCCGGTTGGCCATGTAAAGGGTCTGAACCTGCCGGAAGAGGTCCTCTATCGCAGTGCCGCTTTCCAGTGGAGCGGATGTCAGATGGGTGTAGTCGTCGAAGGATTCGGCCCGGATGATCCGGTCGCCCGTGATCACGACTGTGCGGTTGTGGCCATAGTTTGCCCACTGAGCGCTGACACTCTGGCGCACGTATTGGACATCGAATGAATGCACGAGGCTGGCCACTGTGTGATCGGATCGCGCGAGACTGAGTTGCTCCTGGGATAGAAGATCCAGCCGATGGGCAAGGACATTCCGCAGGAGTTGTTTTTCGCTTTGAACCGTTTGCCGGTCCGAGGTTTCGGACGCCACAAACCCGACAAACAGAAGCGAGGCCGCGCTCACCGCGATCAGAAGACCGGCAAGAAGAAAAGCCAGGCGCGAAATGTGGTGCCGGCCAAGTGCCGCGACCCTGTCGGTTGCCCTGGTCTGGTACGTCCTCACCGTCGCGCGCCCCGTTTCCAAGCGGCCGAGCGTTCAAACGGCTGGTTTATTCGGCTGCCCTCGAGGAACAGATACAGGGATCAAATTAACAACAAGTATTCCGGATTGGAGACTCCGGGGTAATTCGGAAAACCATTTTGACGGTCTGAGGTTTCGTTTTCATCTTGAGGTGGTGATTCTGACAAAGTCTTCAACCTCCAGCTCGGTGTTGAAGGCGTGGACAGACGCGCGGACCAGGCTTGAAAGGCCACGGAGCGGAAGATCAATCCGGGCCGATGCCGCGGTGGAAACAGACACGTTGATGCCTTTCTCGGTCAAACGCGCCATTGTCCGCGCCGGCGCCTCGCCCGTGACCTGAAAGGTCACGATGCCGCCTTTCCGAAGTCCCCGGTCATGGAGTGTGATCTTCCCCGAACTTGCCAGCTCTGTTCTCAAAGACGCCGCCAGATCGCAGATCCGGTGGCTGATCCGCTCAATCCCGATGCCAATGGTGTAGCCCGCTGCAACACCAAGCCCGATTTGCCCGGCCACGAACCGTTCCCAGTTTTCGAAACGGGTCGAGTCCGGCTTTAGCGCAAAGGTGTTGGCGTCAATCCAGTCGGCTGAGGCCAGATCCACAAATGGCGGGTGGATCTGGTCCAGAACGTCGGCGCTGACATATAGAAATCCTGTTCCGCGCGGTCCGCGCAGATATTTGCGCCCGGTTCCGGACAGGATGTGGCAGCCGATGGTCCCCACATCGAGTGGAATGTGTCCGGCCGACTGGCAGGCATCCAGCAAAAAGAGAAGCTTGTGCCTTGCTGCGATTTCGCCAACCTCTTCCGCCGGATTGATGAGGCCGCCGAAAGTGGGAATATGGGTGAGCGCGATCAGCCGCGTTCTCGGCGTGATGGCCGCTTCCAGTGCTTTCAGATCAATCTGTCCGTCGTCGTCGTCATCGATAAGGTCAATTTCGATCCCAGCCTGTGCTTTTTGATGGAGCAAGGCCATATAGTTCGAGACATACTCGGATCGTCCGGTGATGACCCGGTCTCCCGGTCTGAAGTCGATGCCGTAGAAGGCCATATCCCAGGCACGGGTCGCGTTTTCGACAAAGGCGATTTCGTGCGGCTGAGCGCCGATCAGAGCGGCAATGTTGGCATAGAATGCCTTGTATGCGTCGGTTTGCGCCGCGCTGGCTTCGTAACCCCCGATTTGCGACTCCAGATTGAGATGGTCCTGAACGGCCGCCAACGCCGGCCCAAGCGCAAGGCCGGTTCCGGCGTTGTTGAAGTGAATGCGATTCCCTGCGCCGGGCGTGTCGTCGCGCAAGGCCTCGACATCCCGTTTTGAAAGCAAACTCATGGTCATGTAAAAAGGTCTCAAAACTGTCTGCTGAAGTGAAAGACGACAAGCTGCCTTAAAAGTGAGCACATGGCTATTACATTTTTTGGCTACGGATCGCTGGTCAATGCCGCGACCCTGGGTAGAGACGTTGAATTGGTGCCGGGCCGGTTGTCCGGCTGGGTCCGCGCTTGGCGGGTTTGCGGGACATCGTCCGCCGGACGTGGTGTGTGTGTGCTGACCGTCCACCGCCGTGCCGGGGCGCAGATCGAAGGCGCCCTGGCCCGGCAACCGGCCGACCGATTGCCGGCCCTTTTGCAAAGGGAACACAAATACGACCCAATCCCGGGAATAGGTGCCGCCTTCCGGGCCGATGGCACGGGGGAACCGGGACCGGAAGACAGTTTCCTGTTTCAGGTGAAGGACCGCTATGCCCGCTGGGGCGACGCGGATCACCCCATCTATCAAAGCTATCTCGATTGCGTTCTGGCCGGATATTTCGGGACCTTTGGGTGGGACGGTGTGCGGCGCTTTCTCGAAACGACCGAGGGCTGGCATGTTCCCGTGCTACCCGACCGGGAGAACCCTCTCTATGCCCGGGCCGTGACGCTCACTGCTGAGCTTCGGGAGGGCATAGATGACGTGCTGGCGGAGCATGGCGTTCGCTATCTCCAGCAGAGGTAGAAAGCGGGGGGGGGTGCCGGGCACCCGGCCATCCGTGCTCGCGCGAGGAGCCGGACCGCGTCCAGTGGGCTTCAGGCAAACAGGCCCTGAAGGATATGACCGCAGAAATAGGCGATGCCGGCCGCGGCCAGTCCGATGGCCGTTGTTTCCACTCCGGATGCAAACCAATGCCGGGTGGACCAGCGGGCCTTGATCGACCCGATAAGAAAGAAGGCCGAGCCGGTCAGGACGGTGGTCGCAGTTCCCGTGGCGGGCAGCTGCAGCACAAAGGGCAGCAAAGGCAGGCTTCCGCATAGAACGAAGGCGGCGAACGTGGCCAAGGCCGCGCGCATGGGGGAGCGGACCGCCGCGGCCAGACCGTATTCTTCCCGCATCATGGTGTCGATCCAGACGGCGGGGCGCGATGTCAGGATGCGGACAATGTGGTCCAGATCGGCGCCATCGATACCCTTTGCCAGAAAAATCTGCCGGATTTCCTCCCGTTCTCCGGCCGGATCGACCCGGACATGTTTCTCCTCGATCCGGTGAAGCCGCCGGAAGTCCTCGAGCTCGGACTTCGTGCCGGTATAGTTGGCGGCCGCCATCGAAAAGCCGTCCGCCAGAAGGTTAGCAACACCAAGGACAAGAACGATGGCTGGTGAGAGATTGGCGCCGATGGAGCCGGCCACGATGGCAAAGGTGGTTACAGCGCCGTCAATACCGCCATAGACCCAATCGCGCAGGTAGCTGACGGACGGTCCATTCTCGAGGCGGCGTGCGATCGCCTCGGGCGTATGGCTGTGTTCGAGCGGGTTCTCGGCTGGCGGCATGGTTTTTTGGCTTTCCAACGAACGCATGAGCTTGGATGGCTTGGGTTTGTCTGGACGACGCGCCGGAATAATGCATTGAGATGCCGCAAACCGGGAACCGGGTTGCCTGGTGGATCGCGTTCCATAGCCGCACATCGGCGATTGGTGAGATAAGTTCAACGTTTCCTGAGCGACAGGGGCCGTTCGGAAGTGGCCTTGATCGTTTCTTCCGTGTATAAGGCCGCACGTTTCCATCGGATGGGGAACGTTTTTCGCAAGAAACAGTCGCGGGCGATGGTCCGCAGGATGGATTTGGGGCAGCCGGCCCCAAACCGAGGAGTGAAAGAAATGGCGGAGAAGTGGACACCGGACAGCTGGAGATCCAAGCCGATCTTGCAGGTGCCCGAATATCCAGATCAACAGGCCGTGACCGACGTGGAACAGCGTTTGTCGACCTATCCGCCCCTGGTGTTCGCAGGTGAGGCCCGTGATCTGAAGCGCCAGCTGGCAAACGTTGCCGCGGGCCGCGGGTTTTTGCTCCAGGGCGGAGACTGCGCGGAAAGCTTCGCGGAACACCATCCCGACCACATCCGTGATTTCTTCCGCGTGTTTCTGCAGATGGCGGTGGTCCTGACCTACGCCGCAAGCCAGCCGGTCGTGAAGGTCGGCCGGATCGCCGGCCAATTCGCCAAGCCGCGGTCGTCTGGCGTTGAGAAGAAGGGCGATGTGGAACTGCCCAGTTATCGGGGCGACATCATCAACGGCATCGATTTCAACGAGGAAAGCCGGGTGCCGAACCCTGCGAACATGGCGAAGGCCTACCGGCAATCGGCCGCGACATTGAACCTGCTGCGCGCCTTCGCGCAAGGCGGGTTTGCCGATCTTGAGCAGGTTCATCAATGGATGCTCGGCTTTATCTCCGACAGTCCTCAGGGCCATCGCTACAAGGCGCTTGCGGACCGGATCACCGAGTCGCTGAGTTTCATGCGCGCCTGCGGCGTGGACAGCGCGCGTGTTCCCCAACTGCGCTCGACGGACTTCTTCACCAGCCACGAGGCGCTGCTGCTTGGCTACGAGCAGGCGCTGACCCGCGTGGATTCGACCTCGGGCGACTGGTACGCGACCTCCGGTCACATGATCTGGATCGGCGACCGGACCCGCCAGCCCGACCATGCGCATGTTGAGTATTTCCGAGGGATCAAGAACCCGATCGGGCTGAAATGCGGGCCGTCCCTGACGCCGGACGGCTTGCTCGAACTGATCGATATCCTCAATCCGGACAATGAGCCCGGTCGCTTGACCCTGATCGCCCGGTTCGGGGCGGACAAGGTGTTCGATCACCTGCCGCAATTGATCCGGGCCGTGGAGCGGGAAGGCAAGACCGTCGTGTGGTCCTGCGACCCGATGCACGGCAACACGGTCACGGCCAACGGCTACAAGACCCGGCCCTTCGACCGGATTCTCAAGGAGGTCGAGGCCTTCTTCGCGGTTCACCGGGCCGAGGGCACCCATGCCGGCGGGATCCATGTCGAGATGACGGGTCGGAACGTGACGGAGTGCACCGGCGGGGCGCATGCTCTGACGGCGGAGCAGTTGGGAGATCGCTACCATACCCATTGCGACCCGCGCCTGAATGCCGACCAGGCCTTGGAACTGGCGTTTCTGGTTGCTGAAAACCTTAAGAAGGAACGTGACGGGCGGCGGGAGCAACTCGCGGTCGTGAATGGGTAAGTAATTGTATCCATGATGTAAAAATCACGAAGAGGCGGCCTGTGCCGCCTTTTTTATTTCTTTCCGGATTTCGAGCGATTTTAGCTTCTTCAGTAAAACTCCCTTAACGATGCGCGCTCATATCTGAACGCGGACTAACGCTGCGTGAGTTGGGGGTTCGGCGTTAATGACTGCGAAATGGGATCTGTCCCGGACATCCTTCCTGCTGGTCGAAGACAATCCGCATATGCGCAGCATCTTGCGGTCTGTCCTGTCCGGTTTCGGTGTCCGGCAGATCCACGAAGCGTCCGACGGCGCCGAGGGACTGGATGCGGTTGTCGAGCGAACCCCGGATGTCGTCCTGATCGATTGGCACATGACCCCGCTCGACGGTGGCGACTTCGTGCGCATGCTGCGCGGCGACCCGGATCTGACAGTGGCCACCACGCCCGTTCTGGTCATCAGCGCGCGCCCGAAGAAGACGACCATCGTCCAAGCTGTCCAGTTGGGCATTCACGGGTTCGTCGCCAAGCCGGTTGCCCCGGCGGTGCTCTACGACCGGGTCTCGAATGTCTTGTACCGGCAGTCGCTGTATGGACGAACCCGGGGTCTTTTGAAGACACAGCGGACGCCCCCGAAAACGAAGGTCAAGGTGACCGACCTGACGCAGTGGCCCGATCCAAACGACAAGCAGGACCTAATCGAACGGTCGCTGGCGCTGCTATAGGCTCTTGTCTACGGCAAGCCGATTGCAAGCGTGAAGCCTGCGGGCTACATGGTGAGCATGACGAACACGGCGCCCCAGATTTCCGATAGTGGCCGCATGCGGATTGCAGTGGCTCAGTTGAATCCAACCGTTGGCGACATTGCGGGAAACAGCCTGAAGATCCGAGAGGCGAGGGCGGCTGCGGCCCGGTCGGCCGCGCATCTCGTGCTCTATCCCGAACTGACCCTTTCCGGTTATCCCCCCGAGGATCTCGTTCTCAAACCCGCTTTTGTCCGCCGATGCCGGGAAGCTGTTGAGGCGCTGGCCGTGGAAACCGCGGACGGAGGACCCGGCATCATCGTCGGCGCGCCCTGGCTGGAAGATGGGAACCTGTACAATGCCGCCCTTTTGCTCGACGGCGGGCAGATCATGGCGGTGCGCTACAAAGCCGACCTGCCGAACTACAGCGTGTTTGACGAGAAGCGCAATTTCGCGGCCGGGCCGCTACCGGGACCGGTCGGGTTCCGCGGCGTGCGTCTGGGTATTCCGATCTGCGAGGATATCTGGAACGACGAGGTGTGCGAGTGTCTCGCCGAAACGGGCGCGGAACTGCTGCTTGTGCCGAACGGCTCCCCATACTGGGCAAATCGCGCCGAGGAACGCCTGCAAGTGGTTGTTGCCCGGGTTGTCGAAACCGGTCTGCCATTGATTTATTGCAACCAGCTTGGCGGTCAGGACGAGCTTGTCTTCGATGGTGGCTCGTTCGGATTGCAGGCGGATCGGACGCTGGCGTTTCAGATGCCACAATTCGACACCGGCCTTGCCATCACAGATTGGGTGAGGGACGGCGAAGGCGTTTGGTGCTGTGAAAGCGGGCCCAGGGCGGAGCTGCCGGATCTCGACACGGCCAACTGGCAGGCCTGCGTTCTTGGATTGCGGGATTATGTGTCGAAGAACGGATTTCCTGGTGTTGTGCTGGGATTGTCCGGCGGGATCGATTCCGCCGTGTGCGCGGCGATGGCGGTCGATGCGCTCGGCCCCGATAAGGTGCATGCGATCATGTTGCCCTATCGCTATACTTCGAACGAGAGCATCACGGATGCCGCCGACTGCGCGGATGCGCTGGGCATCCGGTACGATACGGTGCCGATCGGCGAACCGGTGGAGGCTTTCGGCCGGGTCCTCGGTCCCCTGTTCAATGGCGCTGCCGTCGACACGACGGAGGAGAACCTGCAGTCCCGCGCCCGCGGGGTCATCCTGATGGCGATCTCGAACAAGTTCGGCCACATGGTCGTGACCACGGGCAACAAGTCGGAAATGTCGGTCGGATACGCGACGCTCTACGGCGACATGAATGGCGGCTATAATCCGATCAAGGACCTCTACAAGACACAGGTCTATCATCTGGCCGACTGGCGGAACCGGAACCGGCCAAAAGGCCTTCTGGGGCCAAATGGGCAGGTGATTCCCGCCAACATCATCACGAAGGTGCCGACGGCGGAGTTACGGGAAAACCAGACCGACCAGGACAGCCTGCCGCCCTATGATGTTCTGGACGATATTCTGACCGGTCTGGTGGAAGACGAACTCTCGGTCTCGGAAATCGAGCAGCGCGGACATAGCCGCGAGCTCATCCACAAGATCGAGCATCTCCTTTACATCGCGGAGTACAAGCGCCGCCAGGCGCCCCCCGGCGTCAAGGTCACACCGCGGAATTTCGGCAAGGACAGGCGCTATCCGATCACCAATCGCTTCCGGGACCGCAGTTGACATCGGGGGAGAGGCGTTTTCAGGCCGTGAGGGCGGGCGCTCTCCCTGGTGGATTGGCACCGCCGCAAAAACCGCTTGAACGCCCCGCTCCGTTTGGCCCCCTCTCATGTGGCGGGGGTATAATTGCCAAAAGCGGCTTGCGATGTTCCGTCCGTGCCGCTAGTTGACATGCTATGACAGTCACAGTGCGTTTCGCGCCGTCCCCCACAGGACATATCCACATCGGCAACAGCCGGACGGCCCTCTTCAACTGGCTTTTTGCGCAAAAAGCTGGCGGAAGCTTCATCCTGCGTTTTGACGACACCGATCTGGAAAGATCGAAGGCGGAATATGCGGATGCCATTGCCGGGGATCTGGCCTGGCTGGGTATTCGTCCGGACCGGATAGAGCGCCAATCCAAAAGGGTCGAAGCCTATGACAAGGCCGCGCAGATCCTGAAGGCGGCCGGTCTCTTGTATCCCTGTTATGAAACGCCTGACGAGCTGGAGCGCCGGCGCTCGCGCGCGCGCGCCCTCGGGCGGCCGCCGGTCTATGACCGGGCGGGTTTGAAGCAAACGGCCGAGGAGCATGCCCGGTTCGAGGCCGAAGGCCGCAAACCCCATTGGCGGTTCGTTCTGCCCAATCATGATGGCGACCCGTTCGCAACGCGGCGCACGGATGTCTCTTGGACCGATTTGTGCCGGGGGGATCAGACGGTCGATCTGGCGTCGTTGTCCGACCCGGTTCTGATCCGCGCAGACGGGACCTACCTCTACACGCTGCCATCGATCGTGGATGATATTGACATGGGCGTGACCCATGTCATCCGCGGCGAGGACCACGTGGCCAACACCGGCGTCCAGATCGCCATTTTCCAGGCGCTCGGGGCGAACGTTCCGGTCTTTGCCCATCACAATCTTCTGACGACGCGCGATGGCGAGGGCCTGTCGAAGCGCAAGGGAGCGCTCTCGATCGGCTCTCTCCGCGAGGCCGGACTTGAACCGATGTCCGTTGCTTCATTGGCGGTGCTGACCGGAACGAGCGCTGCCGTCGAGGCCATGCCCGATCTGGAAAGCCTCTCGCACAAGTTCGATCTGGCAGCGGTCTCGCGCTCGGCCGCAAAGTTCGACCCGGAAGAACTGACGGGGCTGAACGCCAGGCTGGTGCATGACATGCCCTTTGAGGCCGTGCGCGAGCGCCTGGCAAATCTGGGGATCGCGGCCGACGAAACCTTCTGGACGGTCATTCGCGGCAACTGCGCCAAGGTCGGCGATGCGCTGACCTATTGGAACATCGCGCATGGGTCTATTTCAGCGGTGATCGACGCGGAGGACGACGACTTCGTGCGCGCCGCCCGTGCGGCCTTGCCGGATGGAGAGGTGACGCCGGAGACGTGGTCTGTCTGGACCGCGGTGCTGAAAGAGACAACCGGCCGCAAGGGCCGGAAGTTGTTCATGCCGCTGCGTAAAGCTGTGACCGGTCTCGAACATGGCCCTGATATGGGCGACTTCCTGCCGCTTATTGGGCGACAAAATATTCTGGCCCGACTACCCGGATAGAGGCGCGCTCCGTTTCCGTTTGCACCAGTGGCTGACCCGTCTGGACATTCGTGAAGACGGGATTGTCCTTTTCAGGGGATGCGGCAGTGTCTTTGGTGCGGTCCGGGGCGCTGCCTGGCGCCGGTCCGAGGATCGGCAGGCCGCCCATTCTCGGGGCGTCCGGTGCGGCCATTGGCGCGCGGCCGTCGCTGGTGCTGATCGCCACGGTGGCGTCGAAGCCTCCTTCCAGATTGCTGCGCGTATCGGGATCGGCCGTGAAGGGGATGTGGTCGGGGCGCATCGGTGTCCGGGCGTAACGCGCGCTCCCCCCCAGAGTGTCAGCCTCATCAAGGCCCGCCGGAGAATCCAATCCGCCGCCGGTGCGAAGCGACAGGGTCCACTGTGTGCCCGTGGCCTGGTTGGCGCCGGCGAGGGGGATCAGGCGACCGGAAATACGCTGTGCTTGGGTCGTGGTGTTCCGGCAGCTGCATTGCGGCACGAGCTCGCTGCGAAACCGGTAGGCGTTCTCCGTTTCGGCATAGGGGACCCCGGCGAGAGAAATCATGTCTTCCGTCATTTCCCCGGGATTGCGATGCACGAAAAGGGCCGTCGGGGCGGCGGGGCAAATCTCGGTGCATCGGGCGGCATCATTGGCGAACTGCTCGAGGCCGGTTGAAAAGCTCACCGGAAAGTAAAATCCGTCGCAGGTGCGAACGCACAGCGTGCGGAATGTGCCCCCGGCGGGCAGGCTGCGCCGCGCGGCCGAGCGGCCTTCGCTGGACCGGCGGGGGAGCGCTGCCTCATCCGCAGGCGTTGCCCTGACCTCTTGCAGACGTGCCGAGGGCAAGGGAACCACCAGGCCGTTCGGCAGTGTCCGATAGGTGGGAGTGCCGGCTAGCGTGTCGGCGGGGCCATCGCGGGTGCCTGAAAAGACGCGGCTCAACAGGCTTTCGTTCTGCGTCTCCCGGCCGGTCTGGGCGGCTGCTGAGCAGCCTTTGCGGTCCATCTCCCGCTGAATCCGGGCCACGGCCGCGCTGTTCGAGGATTGCCTCTCCAACCGGGAGATCCGCCGCTCGATGTCGGACAGATTGTTGCGCATGCGAGACATCTTGCCGGTGAGATCCCCGCAATTCGGGCTCGGATTGGATCCAAAACAACCGAAATGCCGGGCGTCGCGTTCCGCGCCCGCCAGCGCCGCCTGTTGCTGCGATCTGGCCGTGCGCCACCGAGCAAGGTCTTGCGAGCCGGCGCCGCCGGAAGATACGCGGACAAGCTCCGCGCGCAGGCTCGCACAGGTGTCGGCTGCGGCGGGCCCGATTATGAGGCAGCCAGAAAGAAGCGCTGCAAGCAAGCTCACACGCCGAGATGTACTCATGACATCACCATCCACGCACCGCATCCCCAGCTTTCATGCGGTCCCCAAAGCACTATCGAGGGATTGCCGCACTATATCAAGCTGTGGTCTTGCATCCGGTTAACGCGGCGGCCGTGCTACCTTGCTTTTTGCCTGTTCGTCATTGAAAGCGGAGGAGGCGGCATGGAGTTTTGTGATGATGTCCTCCAGCGCGGCGTTCTCCTGTGGCTCCAGAACCGTGCGTAAACGGTTGGAGAACGCAAGGGCTTGCGGCACGAGTTCGTCATACATGGCCCGGCCCGCATCCGTCAGCACGATAAAGCTCTCCCGCATGTCCTGCGGGTTGGGTTCCCGGCGCACATATCCCCGGCTCTCCAAAGCGGCTACGGCCCGGCTCACCTTCGTCTTGTGCATGGTGCTGCGTTCTCCGACCTGCTTCGAGGTCACGCGCCCGAACTCGCCCAGGATGGCCACGACCCGCCATTCGGGAATGCCGATCCCGAATTGCTGCTTGTAGATCAGCGAGAATGACCGGCTCACCTGTTCGGCGAGGAAGTTAAGCTGATAGGGCAGGAAACCGTCGAGCGACAGCACGGCCGGTTGCTGGCCATCTTCGCCCCGCGGGGCCGCCGCCTCTGCCTCGTCATCGTTCATAGCCGCGGTTCCCATTGTTGACGGCGGCACCCGCCAATCCCGATCCTGCCACCTTTGCCGTCTAGCAAACCGTCAGGCGGTTCGCCAGTCACTCGTCGAACTTCTTGCCAGAATGGGCTGGATGCAAAGGTGTCACGGGGAAGGGGACCGCCGGTTTGGATGCGAAATGGCGGGCAGTATCGAAGGATGTGTTGAAAATCGAAAAAAGGTCTCGATTTCTTGCGGGCCGGATTTGCGAATCGTCGGTCAAACCTGAGACGCTTCAGCCAAGAAAAGCAAAGAGACCGGAAGACAGGCTTGCCTCTGTCCGCACCACGATGATTGCGGGCGGATAAGAGAAATGAGGTGCATCATGAACAAACACTTTGCGTCGACCGCTGATCTGGAAGAAAGACCAACCGCGTTTCGCCAGGTCGGCGACGGCTGCTACGCCTTCACCGCCGCAGGTGATCCCAATTCAGGTGTCATTGTCGGCGACCGGTCGGTCATGGTGGTCGATGCGCAGGCGACCCCGGCGGCGGCGGAAAAAGTGCTTGAGGAAATCCGGGCCGTCACCGACAAACCGGTCAAGTTTCTTGTTCTGACACATTATCACGCCGTCCGGTCTTTGGGGGCCAGCGCCTTCGCCGACGCGGAGATCATATCGTCGGATCTCACCAAACGTTTGATCGCCGATCGCGGCGAGACCGATTGGGCCGTCCAGAATGCGCGGTTTCCGCGCCTGTTCCAGGACGGGGCTGCCATTCCCGGGCTGACATGGCCGACTCTGAGCTTTGCCTCGTCCATGACGATCGACCTTGGCAACCGGGAGGTGCGCCTGATGCATCTTGGGCGGGGTCACACGATGGGCGACGTGGTCGTTTGGGTGCCGGGCTCCGGCGTCATGTTCGCGGGGGACCTGGTGGAGAACCGGGCGGCCTGTTACTGCGGCGATGCGCATCTGGCCGACTGGC
This sequence comes from Roseibium aquae, assembly GCF_008711285.1. GTDB lineage: Bacteria > Pseudomonadota > Alphaproteobacteria > Rhizobiales > Stappiaceae > Roseibium > Roseibium aquae. The sequence goes on along the minus strand of NZ_VXDC01000003.1, from coordinate 149,043 downwards.
CGAGAGCCCTGAACCGGATTTCCGCCTTCCGGCCAAATGTCGTTGTCCCGGGCCGGGGCGCGGCCCTGATCGGGCCTGACGCCGTGGCGGCGGGTTTGTCCGAAACTCAGGCCTTTGTCGATATCTTACGGGATTCCGCGGCCACCGCCGTGGCCGCCGGCAACGGGCTCAAGGACACGTTTGTTCACGTGAAGGCCGAGATGGACCATCGCTTCGGCGGCCTGACGCTTTATGATCATGCCATGCCTTTCAATGTGGCCCGGGCCTATGACGAGGCCCTTGGACTGGAAACGCCGCAGGCCTGGACCCCAGAGCGGGACCGCGACCTTTGGGACGCTCTGTATGATCCGGCCCCGCCGGCCAGCGAGCCGGAAACGGCCCGGCCCGGCGGCACGCCCGAAGACACCGCGGCATATCCGGGCGAAACCGGTTCCGGCAGCCCATTGCCCGTTCTGGAGGCCTCTGCCGCGGTGGATCAGCTTTCCTCGGACCGGGACGTCCCCGGGTCGGACCTTGAACCCGGTCCAGCCCTCGTGGACGCCGAAGCCGGCCTCGTCGAGGCCCTGTCGGATGCGTTGACGCCCGAGACCGGCGCCGGGGAGGACAGCAGGAGCTTTCAGTCCCGGCCCAACTGAGCCATGGGTGTTTGTGATCTCTTGGGGGGTGAAAACGGCCCGGGCATCCACCATATGTGACGCGGCGGTTTCATCTGGAAGGAAAGTCAAGCATGCGGTTTTGGATCTGGACGTTCGTGGCGCTTTGTCTGGGGGCCACGGCGGTGCAGGCCGCCGATGAGCCGGACCTTATTTTCAAGAAATCGACGGTCTGGAAGTTCCTGTCACCGGATCACAAACTGGCGACCTATGCCGTCGATGATCCCTTGATCGATGGCGTCGCCTGCCATTTCACCGTGCCGGAAAAGGGCGGGTTTTCCGGCTGGATCGGCGTCGCGGAGGAGGTATCGGATATCTCGCTCGCCTGTCGTCAGGTCGGGCCGATCAGTTTTAAGGGCGACTTTGAACAAGGCGAGGAAATGTTCCGCCAGCGCCGGTCCCTGTTTTTCAAGAGGATGCGGATTGTCCGCGGCTGCGACGAGAAGCGCAACGTGCTTGTGTACGTGGTCTATTCCGACAAGCTGATCGAGGGCAGTCCGAAAAACTCGACCTCCACCGTACCGATTATGCCTTGGGGCGATCAGATGCCGCCGAACTGTTCGGATCATCTGTCATAAGGAGGGGGCGGTTCACTCGCCGGATACGAGGATGTCCAGCGGCTTCTTGTGTTCGCTCGAATTGACCGCCTCGGCATCCGGGGCGCAAAAATTCGCATACAGAACTGCCATGATCTCTTGGGCGGCGGTGCTGACCAGGCGGTAATAGATTGTTGTGCCGTCGCGCCGCGTCGCGACCAAACCTTGCGCGCGCAGGAGCGAAAGCTGTTGCGAGACGGTCGGCATGCGCATGCCGGTTTTTTCCGCCAGGTCGCCTACGCTGCACTCCCGGTCCCACATGTGACACATCAGGAGCAAACGCGGCGCGGATGCCAGCATTTTCAAAAATTGTGCCGCGTTCTCAGCGTTGTCTTCAAGAGCTTTTTGATCCATCGCCTATAATTGCCAAAAAAACCGGGAACTTTCAACAAAATGCGCTTTCGTCTTACATCCGTCCCAAGGCCGGCAACAGGATATGACCGGATCCGCAACCGACACCGGTTGTCAGGCACATGCTTTTCTGTTTGGTCACCTCGAGCGAACCGCTCTGGGTGGCGGCAAAACTGAACAGGCCGGCGAACGGTCCGACACAGATGGTCAAAACGAACAGGATTGAAAAGATGCGGTTCAACATGATTTCCGGCCTCCAGCACGCAACGCTTCGATGAGAGGCACATTAGGCGGCCGCCATTGAACCGGATCTGAGAGGGGTGTTCAGTTGGCGTTCAGCTTCCTTAAACGCGTATAAAATGCTGAAAATTCAAGTGAAATCGGCGGCAGATGAGGGGGTGGGAAGCGCATTTTCGCACCAAACCGCGCGCCAACGCGGATCCTACGGCAGGCGACCGGCCGGTGCCGGGCAAAACGGACCTTGACCGGACGGGCAAAAGCTGGCCATAAACGCGCCATGAAAACGGCGAACGGAACCTGCATTTCCCTCACAATTATTTGCAGCTAGCGACACCGCTGGCTGTGGCCGTTCCCTCTTGGCATTTTTCACCTTGAAGACGGACCGCCCGGCCAGCCGGCCAGGAGACGGTTTGACATGAGCGATTCAGCGCCCGGCGCAACGGGCTTGAAGCTGACCAACACGCTGACCCGGACGAAGGAGCTGTTCCAGCCCATCGATCCGGACAATGTGCGCATGTATGTCTGCGGTCCGACCGTCTATGACTTCGCCCATATCGGCAATGCGCGCCCGGTCATCGTGTTCGATGTGCTCTATCGCTTGCTGCGGCACCTTTATGGCGCCGAACATGTCACCTATGTGCGCAACATCACGGACGTCGATGACAAGATCAACGCGCGGGCCTTGCGCGACTATCCGGATTTGCCGCTGAACGAGGCAATCGCGAAGGTGACGAAGCGGACGGCCGACCAGTTTCATGAGGACGTCGCCGCGCTCGGCTGCCTGGAGCCCGATCACGAGCCGCGCGCCACGGCGCATGTCCCCGGCATGATCGAGATGATCGGGACCCTGCTTGAGCGGGGGCACGCCTATGAGGCGCAGGGCGAGGTGCTGTTCGACACGGCTTCAATGCCCGGCTATGGCGGGTTGTCCAAGCGCAAGCTGGACGAGCAGATGGCCGGCGCCCGCATTGCCGTCGACGCGCACAAGAAGAACCCCGGCGACTTCGTCCTGTGGAAACAGTCCTCGGCGGAGGAGCCCGGTTGGGACAGTCCCTGGGGCCGCGGCCGCCCAGGCTGGCACATCGAATGCTCGGTCATGAGCGCCCATCATCTGGGCGCGGTGTTCGACATTCACGGCGGTGGCCTCGACCTGATCTTCCCGCATCATGAGAACGAGATCGCCCAGTCCTGCTGCGCCCACGGCACGGACAAGATGGCCAATTATTGGCTGCACAACGGCTTCGTGCAGGTGGAAGGAAAGAAGATGTCCAAGTCCGAGGGCAACTTCTTCACGATCCACGAGCTGCTCCACGAGGAGACTTTTGGCGGCCGCAAATGGCCGGGCGAAGTCCTGCGCCTCGCCATGCTGATGACCCATTACCGGGAACCGATCGATTTTTCCGTGCGCAAGCTGGAGGAGGCGGAGAGCCTTTTGGCCAAATGGCCGGATGTCATCGAGACGGAAAAGGAACCGTCCCGGGATGTGCTGGCAGCGCTGACCGATGATCTCAACACACCGGGGGCCATTCAGGCGCTACATGCCTTGGCTCATGAGGCGGCAAAGAACAGCGCTGCCCTGGAGACCTACTCGGCCACGGCCGCTTTGCTCGGGGTCGGACCGGTCAAAGCCGACATATCTGGCCTGGACACAGGTTCTATCGAAGCCCGGATTGCCGAACGCCTCGACCACCTCAAGGCGAAGAACTTCGCCGAGGCAGACAGGATCCGCGATGAACTCGCCGCTGAGGGGATCCAGCTCAAGGATGGCAAGGACCCGGAAACCGGCGAGCGCATCACCACCTGGGAGCTGAAACGGTGACCAACGGCCCGTCTGTCTTTGGTAGCCCCCCACCCCTGACCCCTCCCCACGAGGGGGAGGGGGACGTATGCGGCGGTTTTTCATTTTACCATCGGCCCCCAGTGCATGCTCGCGCGGATCAAGCCGCGGTCATGCCACTTGTTTCCCCTCCCCCTTGTGGGGAGGGGCAGGGGTGGGGGACTTTGTCTCCGGTTGTGGCTTTGCAGTTAAAGGCGCGCAGCCAATGGCAAGCTGATCTTAAAGGCACAGCGCATGGATAAGGCGGGCTTCAAAAGCTACACCGGCGGGTGCCAATGCGGGGCGGTGCGGTTCAAGGTTGATGGCACGCTTGGAGAAGCCAGCATCTGCCATTGCCGCATGTGCCAAAAGGCATTTGGCAATTTCTTCGCGCCGCTGGTCGATGCCCGGCGGGAGCACCTGACATGGACACGCGGCGAACCGAGCTTTTTCGCGTCCTCCGATGCCGTCGATCGCGGGTTTTGCAGCGCATGCGGAACGCCGCTTGTCTTTGCTTATCGCGATTACCCGCTGATCGGACTTGCCATCGGCGCCTTTGACGATCCGGGCGCAATTCCGGTCACCAAGCAGCATTGGACAAGCCATCAGGTTGCCGGCACGGCCGGTCTTTTCAGGCTCCCGAGCCAGCCGGAAGACGAACCGGAGTTCATGGATCTGATCGCCAAAATTGACGTCAGCAATCACCAGCACCCTGACCACGACACCCCACACTGGCCGATGCGGCCAGACATGCCCGATGGACCGGAAAAATGACCAAGGAACGTCTCTATCTCTTCGACACCACCCTGCGCGACGGGGCCCAGACCAGCGGGATCGATTTTTCCGTCAATGAGAAGGTGGTGATTGCAGAGCTTCTTGACCGGCTGGGCGTCGACTATGTCGAGGGTGGCTATCCGGGTGCCAATCCGACCGACACGGAGTTTTTCTCCGAAAAGCGGACCAAGACGGCGACCTTTACCGCGTTCGGGATGACCAAGCGGGCGGGGCGGTCGGCCTCCAACGATCCCGGATTGAGCCAGATACTGGATGCCCGCGCGGATGCCTGCTGCTTTGTCGCCAAGGCCTGGGACTACCACGTGAAGGTCGCGCTCGGCTGCACGAACGAGGAAAACCTGGAGTCCATCGCCGATACGGTGCGCGCGGCGGTCTCGGCCGGGAAGGAAGCGATGATCGACTGCGAGCACTTCTTCGATGGTTTCAAGGCCAATCCTTCCTATGCGCTGGCCTGTGCCAAGGCGGCCTATGATGCGGGCGCCCGGTGGGTGGTGCTGTGCGACACGAACGGCGGGACCTTGCCCGATGAAATCAAGCAGATCGTCACGGCGGTCCGGGAGGTTGTGCCCGGAACGCATCTGGGCATTCACACGCACGACGACACCGGCCATGCCGTGGCCAACACGCTGGCGGCCGTCGATGCCGGCGTCCGCCAGATCCAGGGCACGCTCAATGGCATCGGCGAGCGCTGCGGCAACGCGAACCTGATCACGCTGATCCCCACCTTGAAGCTGAAACCGGCCTATGCGGACAGGTTCGAGCTGCGGGTGACCGAAACCCAATTGGCGGATATCACGGCGGTCGCCCACGCTTTTGATGAAATCCTCAACCGCTCACCAGACCGCCATGCGCCGTATGTCGGCGAAACCGCGTTTGCGACCAAGGCCGGCATTCACGCATCGGCAATCCTGAAGGATCCGCAGACCTACGAACACGTTGCACCTGAAACGGTGGGCAACCGCCGCCGGGTTCTCGTCTCCGATCAAGCGGGCAAGAGCAATCTTCTGGGCGAACTGGAGCGGGTCGGAATTCAGATCGACAAGGCCGATCCGCGCCTTGACAGCCTGCTTGCCCAGGTGAAGGAGCGCGAGGCCAAGGGCTATGCCTATGAAGCGGCCGACGCGTCCTTCGAGCTCTTGGCGCGGCAGGTCCTGGGCGAGGTGCCGCAGTTTTTCGAGGTCAAGTCGTTCAAGGTGATCGTCGAGCGGCGGCACAATGCGCTGGGCGATCTCATCACGGTCTCGGAAGCTGTCGTGAAGGTCGACGTCGACGGCGAGACGCGTATGTCGGTGGCTGAAGGCAACGGGCCGGTCAATGCGCTGGACGTCGCGCTTCGCAAGGATCTGGGAAAATACCAAACGGCCATCGACGGTCTGGAACTGATCGACTACAAGGTGCGTATTCTCGATGGCGGCACCGGGGCCATCACGCGTGTCTTGATCGAGAGCCAGGATACACGAACCGGCCGCCGATGGTTCACGGTCGGTGTATCCAGCAACATTGTCGATGCCTCGTTCCAGGCCCTGATCGATTCCATCACCTATGCGCTGATGAAGGCGAACCAAGCCTGAAGCAGCCCATCGAAAGACATATCATGAGCGATGCGACGCGGGCTTCAACGCCGGGCGGAACGACGGCCGCCGATGAAGTGCGGACCGGGCTTTTGCTGGCCCTCGCCGCCTATGGCATGTGGGGTTTCTTTCCGGCCTACTACAAACTGACCGACAGCGTCCCGGCCGATTTTGTCGTGTCCCACCGGATCTTGTGGTCAGTGCTGTTCGTGGGCGGTTACCTGCTCCTCCGCCAGCGCAGCCGGGAGATCTGGGAGGCGCTGACCACACCGGCGATTGTCTTCCGGCTGTGCGGATCCGCCGCGTTCATCGCGGTCAACTGGCTGGTCTTCGTCTGGGCGATCGGGCAGGAAAAGGTTCTCGACATCTCGCTGGGCTATTTCATCAATCCCCTCGTCAGCATACTGATTGGCCTGGTGATCCTGCGGGAGAAACTGGCGCCGATGCAGGGAGTGGCCGTCGGATTGGCGGTGGTTGCCGTCGCGCTTCAGGCGATTTTCGCCGGAGGCTTGCCCTGGGTGTCCCTGGTTTTGGCCTTTTCCTTTGCGGGTTATGCCTACATGCGCAAGGTCACGGCTGTGCGGCCGACCCCGGGAATGCTGGTCGAGACGATCCTGCTGTTGCCGCTTGCGCTGGGATATCTCCTGTGGAGCGCGGCGGCTGGCGCGGATGCCTTTGTCCTTGACGACATACCGGTCCTGATCGCGCTGGCGGGGACGGGAATCGTGACGGCGTTGCCGCTCATTTGCTTTTCCGGCGCGGCCCGGCGGCTGCCGATGGTGCTGATCGGTGTGATGCAGTATATCGCCCCGTCGCTTCACTTCGCCATGGCCGTCTATGTCTGGCACGAACCGCTCGACCCCGCCAAGCTCCTGACTTTCTGCATCATCTGGCTGGCGCTTGCGATCTTCACCGCGGACGGGTGGCGTAGGTTTGCCAAGGCAAAGCGGCTCGCCGCGGCGACCGCCCCGCCCGCGTAAGGTCTCGGACCGTGCCGGCCGGAACCGAAAAAACAGAGATCAGGCAGAGGGTTCGCGCATCGGGCGTTTTGTTTGAAACGCGGACGCGCGACCACTCAAGAAGCGATCAGCTTGGGGCGTGAAATCGCTTCCGATTGAACGCCCGCTGATCTCGGACACAAAAGCGGGCCCTTGTGCGGAAAACGTTTATTTTTGTCGAGTGGTAAGCAACTGGTGTGGTTTGAGGCGTTTGGGATGAAGGCCCAACTGCCCCGGAAACCTGAGTACGCCACCTGGATCCCAGTTCAAATGCATGGGCCGGGGCGCAGCCTAAAATTGTTTCAGGGTCGCCAGATCTTCACTGTCGACGCGCGGCGCGGGAAGGCCGCGCAAGGCCTCCCTGAGCATGGGCACGGCATCTTCCACCCGCTTCGCCACCAGATAAGGGACTTCCGTTTCGGGCCGGATGAAGCCCTGTCCGCGCATGTGATCCAGAAGTTCCAGCAGCGGTGACCAGAAACCGCCGATGTCCGCCAGAAGCACCGGCTTCTTGTGTTGTCCCAGTTGCGCCCATGTCATCATTTCGACCGCTTCTTCAAGCGTGCCGATACCGCCGGGCAGGGCAATGAACGCATCGGACCTCTGGAACATGAGTAGTTTGCGCTCGTGCATGTCCTCGGTTACGATCAGGTCCTCTAGCGTAGTCAGCATGACCTCGCGTTTTTCCAGAAAACGCGGGATAATGCCGGTGACAGTGCCGCCGGCCTCAAGGGTTGCCCGCGCCACGGTCCCCATAAGACCGACGGAGCCGCCGCCGTACACGAGCCGCAGGTTTTCTTCGGCCAGAATCTGGCCGAGACGGGTGGCCGCCGCCTCGTACATGGGATCCGTTCCATGGCTCGAGCCACAGTAAACACAGACACTTGCGAGCTTTGACTTGGACATATCATTCATGAATCTTGTGTCGCATCGGTCGGCATGCCGGTCAAGCACATTGACCATTCTTCAAAGTGTTAGCGGCGGTTTGTTGCAGTGGGTTAAAAAGGCGTTTATTTCCGATGGTGAGGAAGCGTACCGGCCCTGACCGGCGCGTTTTATAGTAAGACAGCGAAGGAGGGGCTGGAGTGGCCAGCAAATCCTCCATGCGGGATGGGACATGACAAGACAGGCTGTAATCTGGAGCCTCCTGGTGGCAGGTGTTGTGGGCGTGGTCGCGATCGGGGTCGGCACTGTCTACCGCTCCGCGCCGGAGGAGACCGATGTCGCCGTTCAAACCGGGGGAAATGCTGAGGGGGGCGGCGACGCTGCGCCCGGTGCAAGCGTGTCCGCGGAATCCGCCCAGACTGGCGGCGGGGACACGCCCGAGGTGGATGCCACGACCGCTGGCGGTCCGGAGGCACAGGATACCGCGACCGCGGAGACTGGTTCGTCCGGCGCGATCACACCGAGTTTCGATGTCGTTGGTGTGGAGCCCACCGGCGATGCGGTCATCGCCGGGCGGTCGGAATCAGGGTCGATTGTCGCGCTGACCGCGAATGGACGAACCGTTGGCAAGGGAATCGCCGACCAGAATGGCGAATGGACCATCATTCTCGACACACCTCTCGACCCTGGCGACTATGATGTTGGTCTCGAAGTGCAGGATGAAGCGGGCGCGGTGAAAACGCGCTCCGAGCAACGCCTTACGGTGTCAATTCCGGAAAACCGGATGGATCGGCCGCTTGTCGTGTTGAACACGCCGGATGCTCCGTCGGATATTCTCCAAATGCCATCGGCCCCCGTTGTGGCGGATGCCGCGCCGGAGGCCGAGGGCGCCGCCGGCGGGGCGACGCCCGAAGCGATGGGTGAGGTTGCGGCACTGGCCCCCGAAGCGGGCGCGCCAGATATCAGCGCAGGGCAAAGCGCGGACGCCGTGCCTGCCGCGTCCGATACGGCGGCTGGCGAAGAACCCGCCCCTGCGACAGTTGCCGAGGTGGCCGCTGCAGAGGCCGGTGAGAGCCCTGACACGAGCGCCGCGCCGCAGGTGTCCGCGTCCACAGGGGATGAAACGGAGACGGCCGTTGCGGCCGCGCCCCCGGGTACCGAGCAGGGCGCTGAGAGCGCCGGGACACCGGCCGGGGAAGAGCTGGCGGCGGCTGTTGAGCCGGCGGTAGAAAATCTGGCGGATGGCTTGGCGGGTTCGCAGTCCGTGGAAACGGCCGTTGCACAGACGGATCCAGATCCCGCTCCTAGCCAGGCTGTGGTGGCCGAAGCCGCCCAGCCTGTTGCTGAGCCCGTAACCGCGCCGGAAGCTGAGGCCAAAGCCGAAGCCGGTACCGGGACACGCACAGCGGACGCGGACAAGGAGCAGGCCAGCCCCGGCGTGGACGGTGGCGTGACCGTCGCTGTGGCGCCCGAAGCTGCCGGAGTGGCGGGTACGGATGCCGCCGACGCGTCGGACCAAGCGCCGGAAGCGCAGGCTCAGACAAGCGCGGCTGGAGGCGAATCGCAGGAGAGCCAGCCGACAGTGACCGTTGATGCGGTGGAATCGGAAGAGGGCAAGGTCTTCGTGGCCGGAACGGGTGAGCCCGGCACGGAAGTGCGGGTCTATGTGGACGAAAGCTTTGCCGGGAACGCGCCGGTCAACGAGGCCGGCCGGTGGCTGGTGGAGGGTGATCGCGATATCCCGGCTGGCGATGTCGAAGTCCGTGCAGATCTCGTGGAGAGCGGCACCGATCAGGTCGAGGCGCGCGCTGCCGTGACCTTCGAGAAGGTGGAACCCGAGCAGATCGTGCTGACCCGGGCGGTTGCCTCCGGGACCCAGACGGCGGACGGCACGCAGGCCGTGGAGGTGGTGAAGCCCGTGCCGAACGTGATCATCCGGAAGGGCGACAATCTTTGGCGCATTTCGCGCAGGCTCTATGGGCAGGGCATCCGCTACACCACGATCTACCAGGCCAATCAGGACCAGATCCGCGATCCCGACCTGATTTATCCCGGGCAGGTGTTTCTGACGCCGCAAGGCGATCTCAACTGGTCCGACAACGGCCCACAAGGCCCCACAGCCGTTCAGTAAACCCTTATCCGGCCAATAGGCTTCCGATGAAGACTTTTGGCCGGATGACCGCATGGCGGCTCGTCCGGCGGTGCATCTCAGGCACTTGTCTTCATGGGAAGACAGGGACATCCCTTGCCCGATCCAAATCCATCGCATATTTACGATGAATGGATGGGCCACTCGGGAGAGGATGAGAACCGTGATCGGTCAGACGGACCCGCAGCCGGACGCATGCGATGTGCGCCCCAACAGTTTTGAAGACCTGGCCCGCGTGTACCGTGCGCTGGGACATCCGGCCCGGCTCGCCATTTTGGACAATCTGGCAAACCGAAGCCAGGCCTGTTGCGGCGATATCGTCCGCTGTCTTCCGCTGGCCCAGTCGACGGTTTCCCAGCACCTGAACGTTCTCAAAGAGGCCGGTCTGCTGGAATGCCGGGTGGAGGGGCGCTCCTGCCACTACCGCATCAACCTGTCCGTGTTGAGGCAGGCCGTCGGTGCGTCCCATGACTATCTATCGGCGGTCTCGGCCGCGCCAGATATTCCGCTGGTCGAGTGTCTTGATCAGACCGGTTCGGATACGGGCCTCATCCCGGCTAAGGAGACAGCTTTTGACTGACACCACCGCACCGGGAACGTCCGGAGAGGACATCGCCCCGAACGCCTCCCCAGACATGTCCTCGAAAAGGCCCGGACGGCGGGCGGTCAGCGCCGATGAAGGCTCGACCCTTTCCACCATCGTCAACCTGTGGCCCTACATCTGGCCGGACAACCGGCCCGATCTCAAACGCAGTGTCTTGCTCGCCATTGCGGCGCTGGTGGTGGCGAAGTTCGTGACCGTGCTGTCGCCCTATTTCTTCGCCTGGGCTTCGGACGCGCTCACAGGCGAGGAAGTGGGCCTTCCGGCCTTTCTCGTTGCACCTGTCATGCTTGTTGTGGCCTACAACATGGCCAGGGTTCTTGCGGTCGCCTTCAATCAGCTTCGCGACGCGCTCTTTGCCCGCGTCGGCCAGCATGCTGTTCGCCAGCTCGCCAACATCACCTTTCGGCACCTTCACCAATTGTCGCTGCGTTTTCATCTGTCCCGTCGGACAGGCGGTCTCAGCCGGGTGATCGAGCGCGGGGTGAAGGGGATCGAATCCATCGTCCGCTTCACCATCTTGAACGGCCTGCCGACGATCCTGGAATTCGCCATCATGGCAGCCGTCATCACGTTCCAGTTCGGCCTCAGCTACCTGTCGATCGTCGCTGTCATGATCGTGGCCTATGTGTGGTTCACCATCAAGGCGTCGAACTGGCGAATTGGCATACGGCGGGAAATGAACGAGAGCGATACCGATGCCAACTCGAAGGCGATCGACAGTCTCTTGAATTTCGAGACCGTGAAGTATTTCGGCAATGAAGGCATGGAGACCCGTCGCTTCGACACCTCCATGGCGAAGTACGAAGCCGCGGCCACCCGGACCTGGACTTCGCTGGCCTGGCTTAATTTGGGGCAGGCGGTCATTCTGGGCTTCGGCATGGGGGCGTGCATGGTGCTGTCAGCGCGGGCTGTCATGGCCGGGGAGCAGACCATTGGCGATTTCGTCCTGATCAACGCGCTGTTGATGCAGATCTCGATTCCCCTCAACTTCATCGGCTTCATTTACCGCGAAGTCCGCCAGGGCTTGGCGGATATCGAGACCATGTTCGATCTGCTTGATGTTCCGGCCGAAATTCAGGACAAGCCGGGCGCCGCTCCGCTCAAGGCCGTCGACGGCACAATCCGTTTCGAGGATGTCCATTTTCACTACGACCCGGAGCGCCCTATCCTGAAAGGCATCGATTTCGAGGTCCCGGCGGGCAAGTCGGTCGCCATCGTCGGACCATCCGGCGCCGGCAAGTCGACGATTTCCCGGCTTTTGTTCCGGTTTTATGACGTCACCAGCGGTGCGGTGCGGATCGATGATCAGGACCTGCGCGATGTTACCCAGCAAAGCGTCCGCCATGCGATCGGCATGGTGCCGCAGGACACGGTGCTGTTCAACGACACGATCGCCTACAACATCCGCTATGGCCGCCCGGATGCCACTGAGGACGAGGTCCGTGAAGCGGCGAGGATGGCGCAGATTCACGATTTCATCGAAGCGTTGCCGCATGGCTATGCCACGGAGGTCGGGGAGCGCGGGCTCAAACTGTCGGGCGGCGAAAAGCAGCGGGTGGCAATTGCCCGTACCATCTTGAAAGCGCCGCCAATCCTGATTCTCGATGAGGCGACATCCGCGCTCGATACGCATACCGAGCAGGAAATTCAGGCCGCACTCGATCAGGTGTCGAGGAACCGGACCACACTTGTCATTGCCCACCGGTTGTCCACGGTGGTGAACGCGGACCAGATCATCGTCCTTGAAGCCGGCCGTATCGCCGAGCGCGGCACACATCAGGAATTGCTTGCCTTGGATGGGCTGTATGCCTCCATGTGGGCCCGGCAGCGCGAGGCGGATGAAGCCGAGGAACGCTTGCGGGCAGCCAGGGAGCAAGACGAGTTCGGCATTGTGACAAGAGGTCCGAAAGCGGATTACGTTCCGGTAAAATAAGACCCGCGCCGCCTCGTGGGCCCAGAACGCCATGGGCCGGGCGCCGGTTCAGGACAGATCCGGCTGTGGCCACCCGGTTGAGGGCGAAGTCTCGGGCGGTGTCATGCGGCTTTGGCGGTTCCAGCCGGGCCGGGGCACGCGTTGTCCTGCGGCAGGCTTGTGCTGGCTTCGGCGCTCCGCCGGCGGCCAAACAACGCACCGAAGAACTCGTGGAATGCCCGGCTGCGCAACCTGCGGGCCCGGGCATCGAACTGGGCTTGGACGGCCGGTGTCAACGGCAAGGAAATACGGGTCGGATCCAGGTGGGTCATGGGTTTGCTCCTGCGGGCTTGCGGCTCCGGGAAGGGGGCCGGCTTGACTTGGACCAGTCTGTCTGATGCGGTCCTTTGGAAGAATTGGGCTAAGTTGAAATAGACTTTTCAGCTTTTTGGGAAAGTGCGGCGTGGACCTGCTCCGTGCGACCGGGTGCCGATCAAACCGGCGAAGAAATGCCGGAAGACGTCGCTGCGCAGTTTGCGCGCCCGGGCTTCGAAGACTTGCTGCTCGGCTGGGGTAATGCTGTGGTCCGTTGAAAAGCGGGTCATTGGTCTGTTCCTCGATTGGGTGGCCACCGGGGCCGTTTGGAATGAACAGACTATGATGCAGTTATCGATTTCGAAGAATGTGGCTTGAAATTGATGATCTCTTCAATAATTTGGAATAATGCGCATTGATGACCTCAGATTTTTCACGAGAGTGGCCGCCTTGGGCAGCCTTTCGGCGGCGGGCAAGGAAATCGGCCTGTCGCCGTCCGCGGCCAGCGCGCGCCTGACCACCCTGGAAAAAACTGTGGGGGCGCAGTTGTTTGCCCGCACCACGCGCAGCACCGTTTTGACCGAAGCCGGACAGGTTCTTCTGGACAGCGTCTCGCAAGCGCTTGGAGATCTCGACCGGGGCCTGTCCATCCTGGAGGCGGGAACCGCGGCGCCCCGCGGGGTCTTGAAAATCTCGTGCAACATGTTTTTCGGGCACAAGCACGTGCTGCCCTATCTGCGGGAATTCATGCAACTCTACCCGGATATCCGGTTCGATCTCAGCTTCACCGACCGGATGGTGGATATTGTTGAGGAAGGATACGATCTGGCCTTCCGGGCGGCGCCTTTGCCCGATTCGACCCTAAGGGCGCGCCGTCTGGGCGCCAACCAGCGGGTGTTGTGCGCGTCGCCGGACTATATTGCCCGCCGCGGGGCACCGAAAACCCCTGCCGACCTGATCAACCACGATTGCATCGGGCTGAGCCGTTTGCCGGTCTGGTATTTCGACGGTCCGCAAGGGGAGATCGTGCAGCAAATAACCCCGCTCATTTCCGGCGACAGCGGCGACTACTCCTACGACGCTGCAATTCATGGGCTGGGCATTGCGATCAAATCCGGCGCTCATGTTTGGGAAGATCTGACAGCAGGGCGGATGCTGGCGGTCCTGCCGGACTATCCGGTGGCACGAACCGGGGCGATCTGGGCCGTCATGCCGCCGGGAAACTTCACACCGCCGAAAACTTCGGCTTTCGTCGATTTTCTGGTCTCGAAGTTTGGTCGGCCCGCCTATTGGGAACTGGACCTGCCCGCTCTGTATGCCGAGCACAGCCGGATCATCAAGGGTCTGATCGGGGACGTCTGACCCAAACGCCATACACCTTTAGTTTCCCGTCGAAATCGACTAAAACGCGCCCTTGTCTTCAGGCAGGCCGCCCAGCCGGACAGTGTGTCCGCCGCGCTGCCCGTGAAAGGAATTCTTGATGTCACTTGTCGATAGCGTCACCAAGGCGCTGGTTCCGATCCACCGGGAAGGGTGGCCGTTCATCGCAATCGCCTTCACGGCCACCATCGTCGTTGGCTGGTTTGTCGATCCGCTGTTCTGGATCGGATTGGCCCTGACCGGCTGGGTCGCCTATTTCTTCCGTGATCCACCGCGCGTCACCCCGGTCCGGGAAGGGCTGGTTGTTTCTCCGGCCGATGGCGTCGTCAGCCACTGCGGTCTGGCGCGCCCGCCCAAGGAACTCGAATTGGGCCAGGAACCCATGATGCGGGTGTCGATCTTCATGAATGTGTTCAATTGCCATGTGAACCGGGCGCCGATGCATGGCCGGATCACGCGGGTCGCCTATCGCGCGGGAAAGTTCTTGAACGCCGAACTCGACAAGGCCAGCGAGGACAATGAGCGCAATGGGCTGGTGATCGAAAACGAAAAGGCGACCATCGGCGTCGTGCAGATTGCGGGGCTGGTGGCGCGGCGGATTGTCTGTTTCGTGCGTGAAGGCGAGACATTGACCGCCGGGGAGCGCTTTGGCCTGATCCGGTTCGGGTCTCGTCTCGACGTCTATTTTCCGGAAGGCACACAGCCAAAGGTCGCGCTTGGACAGACGATGATTGCCGGGGAGACCGTCCTGGCGGATCTGAGGGAAACCCAGGTCAATGCACAACCGCTCACCCGCGTGAGTTGAGGAGGGCGTTGTGACCCAGCCGGAAAATCTTCGCAGACAACCGAGGTTCCGCCGGGTCCCCCTCCGGCTGATCCTGCCGAACATGGTCACGCTGCTGGCTTTGTGTTCCGGTTTGACCGCGATCCGCATGGCGTTCGAGGACCGATGGGAATTCGCGGTGTTCGCGGTCCTGTTCGCAGCCGTTCTGGACGCGCTGGACGGCCGTGTTGCCCGGCTCATGAAGGGCACATCCCGGTTCGGCGCGGAACTCGACAGTCTGGCCGACTTCGTCAATTTCGGGGTAACGCCGGCCCTCATGCTCTATTTCTGGATCCTGCACGAAGCCGGATCGATTGGCTGGATTGCGGCGCTTGTCTTCGCCATTGCCGCCGCGCTGCGGCTGGCGCGTTTCAATGTGGCGCTTGACGATCCCGACAAGCCGGCCTGGTCGGTGCATTTCTTCACCGGTGTTCCAGCGCCCGCCGGCGCCTTGACCGTGCTTATCCCGCTCTACCTGTCATTCCTTGGAATTCTGCCCAACTGGCCGGAATTCGCCGGTCCGGTCGCGGTGTATACTGGTCTGATTGCATTCTTGATGGTCAGCCGTCTGCCAACGTTTTCCGGCAAGAAATTCGGTGCCCGCATCCGCCGGGATTTTGTTCTGCCGTTGATTGTCTTGGCGGTGCTGATCATTGCCTTGACCGTCAGCTATCCTTTCAGGGTGTTGGCCATAGGGTCGCTGCTCTATCTTGCCGCAATTCCCTTGGCCTGGCGCATGCACCGGAACTATCTGAAGCGAGATGCCAGATTTGCTGGGGCAGATGATGATGGCGACTGTTCAGACACCGACCTCGATCATCTGGGGGATCGGGACAAGGACGACCGGGGATAGGAGAACGGTATGGCCGGCGACCTGACAATCCGGAGCTTTGAGCCGTCCGACTGGCCCGCGCTACACTTTATCCGGCGGCCTTCCAGGATGAGGAATTACGCCCTCTTGTTCAGGACCTTATCTCCTTCTTCCCGCCGGTTTTGGGGCTGGTTGCTTGCTTCCGGGACGAGGTATGCGGACACGTGGTCTTTTCCCGCTGCATCGTGGCAGGCGGACACGGCGCTGAGGTGTCGCTGCTTGGCCCGCTCTGCGTGACCCCGATCAGGCAAAAATCCGGGATCGGGTCCGCGCTGGTCCGCGAAGGGCTTGCGCGCGAAAAGGCGGATGGATCGTCCGCTTGCGTCGTGCTCGGCGATCCCGGCTATTACGGCCGGTTTGGCTTTGAAGCCGGGCACAGGATTACCCCGCCTTACCCGCTGCCGGCCGGCTGGTCTGCGGCCTGGCAAGGCCTTTCGCTCCAAGGCGCAGACAACGTGCCGGACGGGCAGCTTGAGGTACCCTGGCCGTGGCGGCAGGAAGCCTATTGGAGCGCCTGACCAGTGGACTGTTGACACTCGCCATCAATAAAAAAAGCCGCCAGGCATTGCCCGGCGGCTTTGTTTTCTGTGTGTCTTGTGCCCTGTCACTCTGCGGCTTGCGGCAGATCCTGGGGAGCGATTTTGGGCCGTTCGGGTTTCGGCATCGAGACGACCTGGGCGGCGGGGCGTTCGCGTTCCAGGTCCGGATCGGTCCAGGACACGTCCTGATCGCTTGAGCCCGACGGGGCGGTTGCCGCGGCTGCCGGCTCTTTGCGGGAGAACCGGCCTGCGATTGAGGCAAAGCTCTTCACCCAAACGCTCGGCGCCGCGATCATGACCGGGATCACGATCAAGGTGAGCAGCGTGGAAAATCCGAGCCCCCAGATGATTGCCGTCGACAACTGCACCCACCAGACGGCGGTGATACTGCCGACCGCGGTGACCTGGTTGAAGAAGTCGAAATTCATCTGGGTTGCCATGGGGATCAGGCCGGCGATGGTGGTGATGGTGGTGAGCAGGATCGGGCGGATCCGCTGCGCCGATGTTTTCAGGATCGCGTCCAGCGGATCCATCCCGTCCGCCTTGAAGCGGTTATACGTATCGATCAGGACGATGGCGTTGTTCACCACGATCCCCGCAAGCGCTACGACCCCCGTGCCCGACATGATGATGGAGAACTTCTGGCCCGTGACGATCATGCCGAGGATCACACCGAACACCGACAAAACCACGGTCGAGAGCGTGAGCGCCGTCTGGTAGAAGGAGTTGTACTGGGTCAGCAGGATCAGGAACATGAGGAAGAGCGAGGCCAGCATGGCCCGCATGAGAAACTCGCCCGATTCCTTCTGGTCCTCATCAGCCCCGCGGAACTGCCAATAGACATTGTCCGGGAAGGTCTGCTGTGTCAGCCAGTCTTCCAGTTCGCTGACCTTGCTGTCGGCGGTCGCGCCGGACGCAGGATCGACACTTGCCTTGATCATCATGGAATAGAGCCCATCGCGCCGGATGATCTCGGACACTTTCTGGGCGGGGGCCCGTTCAACGAAGTTTGCGAGCGGGACAAGGCCAAGCGGGGTTTGCAGCCGAAGCTGATCGAACCGGTCGATGGTGCGTTCATCGGCAGGCAAGCGAACACGGATGTCCACCTCGTCCTCGCTGTCGCCGGGGCGGTACTTGCCGATCAAAACGCCATTCGTCACGAGCTGCACCATGTTGCCGACGGAGGCTATGTCCGCCTGATAGCGGGCGGCCTGTTCCCGGTCGATCGAAATGCGCCACTCGATCCCTGGCAGCGGACGATCGTCCTCCTGGTCCATCAATCCGTCCATTGTATCGAGATGGGCCCGGACCCGGGAAACCTCGCTGACGAGCGTATCGTAGTCGGTCGATTTCAGTTCGAGCTGAACGTCCTTGCCCGTGGGTGGGCCGCCCTCGATCTTGCGCGGTTCCACCTTGATGCCGGGCAGGGGCGCGGTCAGGTTCCGGATATCGGCTGCGATCTCGCGATATTCCCGCCGGCAGCAGTAGTCCGACAGTTCGATCTGAAGTTCGCCGATGACATCGGCTGGCTTGTCTTGAACGCCGCCGATGGACGAACCGCCTCCGCCGCCACCGGGCGCCTTGGCGAGCGTGACCACGTTCTCGATGCCGGGAATGGCCAGGACGATGTCTTCCACGCCCCGGACGATCTCCAGCGATTCTTCGGCTGAGATATTGCCGCGGGCCGAGACCAACACCACGGCCTGTTTCGGCTCCTCGTCGACGAAGAATTCCACACCGGTCGGGTTCGCCATGAAGGCGGACACGATGGCGAAACAGCCGCCAACCAGGACCACTATGGTAACGATATTGCCAATCGGGTTGCCTGCCAGGAACTTCAGGAGGCGCACATATGCTCCGGTGAAACCCGCGACCTTTTTCACGTCGAAAGCCTCTGTCCCGGAGATGGCAGCCGCATTCGCCCGGTCCTGAGCGGCGCGTTTCGCCGCCCGGTCCCGCGACATGCGCACGAACGGCCGCAAGACCCGAAATCCGCCATAACCGACAATCAGGAATGTCAGGACGGCCAGGGCTGCGGTGGTTGCCTGCATCAGACTGACCGGAACGATCCCCGCCAGCAGCGCCGGGACGGCCGGTGTGTTCATGACGGCAAGGGCGGAGAGACCGGCGATGGTGCCTGCAAGCAGCCAGGCGGCATTGCGCGACAGCCAATTCGACACCGAAGCCAGAATGCCGCCGGTGACCGGCAGAAACACCATGGCCGTTACCAGCGAAGCGGTGAGGACAATGATCACCATGATCGGCAGGTAGCTCATGAACTCGCCCGCCACGCCCGGCCAGAGGAGCATGGGCAGAAAGGCGACAAGCGTGGTCGCCGTGGACGAGACAATCGGCCAGAACATCAGCTTGGCGGCCCGGATGAACGCTTCGCGCTCTTCCATGCCCTCTTGCACTTTCCGGTCCGCGTATTCGGTCATGACGATGGCGCCGTCGACCAGAAGGCCGACGGTCAGCACGAGCCCGAACATCACCATGGTGTTCACGGTGTAGCCGATGCCGGCAAGGATGAGAAAGCCGACCATGAACGAGGTCGGGATCGCAAGGCCCACCAGCAGCGCGGATTTAAGCCCCAGCGCGGCCAGGACCAGAATCATCACCAGGAAGATCGCGGTCAGGATGGAAGACTGAAGCGATCCCAGCACCTCGTAGATGTTGGCCGACATATCGAGCATGACATCGACCTGGATGGTCGATGGCCAGTCGCGGGTGGCCTGTTCGACAACCGCGCGCACGGCTTCGTTGTTCTCGATGATGTTTGTGCCGATCCGCTTGGTGACTTCAAGCGCGATGGCCGGCTGGCCGTTCACCCGGGTAAACGAGTCCGGATCCTTGAATGTTCTTCGGATTTCCGCGATGTCCGAGAGCGTGACGACGCCTTCGCCGGACTGTTTGATCGGCAGTGAGTAGATATCCGCGGCTGTCTCGACGAGCCCGGGAACCTTGACATTGAACCTGCCCTGGCCGCCATCGATGAAGCCGGCCGGCACGAGGCGGTTGTTTGCCGACAGGGTGTTGAACAGCTCGGTCTGACTGATCGAGTAGGCTTCCAGCTTCTGGGTGTCGATCAGGACTTCCAGCATCTCCTCGCGGTGTCCGGACAGATCCGCCGACCGGACCGTGTCCACGGCCTCGATCTGATCTTTCAGGCGCCGCGCATGCTGATAGAGCGTGCGTTCGGGAACATTGCCAGACAGCGTGACCCACATCACCGGCGCGAGCGCGAAATTGGTTTCGGTGATGGTCGGTTCCTCGGCATCCGCCGGCAGCTTCCCCTTGGCCTGGTCGACCTTGTCCCGCACATCGGCGAGTGCCTCGTCCTTATTGAAGGAAATGTCGAATTCCAGGACGATGCCCGCATGCCCTTCAGAGGCGATTGCGGTGATTTCCTTAAGGCCATCCAGCCCCCGCAATTCCGTTTCCATCGGGCGCACCAGAAGGCGCTCTGCATCCTCGGGGGAAATCCCCTGTTGCGCGATCGAGACATAGAAGATCGGGACGTCGATGTCCGGGCTGTCTTCCTTGGGGATCGACAGGTAGCTCATCGTCCCGGCGGCTATCAGCGCCAGCATGAGCACGAAAACGGTTTTGGGGCGCCGGAGAACGCCTTCGAGCATGGAGGTCATTGGGCCACCTCTGCCGTTTCAAACACTGGAACGACCTTCTGGCCGTCCGAAACATAATCCTGGCCGACGACGATGGCTGTGACTTCCTCTGGGAGCCCGCCGACCCACATGCCGTCGGTTTCGCCACCCAGGACCTGGACCGGATAGAAGACAGTCGTATTCGTTTCGTCGACCGCGCGGATACCGACTTGACCGGAGTCGTTGAGGGTCAAAATCGCGGGCGTGATCTTGTGGGCCATTTGAGGCGGCAGGGGCAGCCGGGTGAGTGCGGTCACGCCGTCCCGCGCCGCGCCGTCCGGATTTGGCAGCTCGACCTCGATCCGGAAGGTGCGCGTGTCCGGATCGGCTGCCGGTGCGATGTAGCGGACCTTGCCGGTCATGGTTTCACCCGTGATCAGGTCCACCTCGGCGGGCATGCCAAGCGAAATCAGACCGACATTGATCTCGGAAACCTGGCCTATGGCGATCATCGGATCGGTCTTCACCACGGTCGCACAGACATCGCCTGACTTCAGAAGATCGCCGACCTCCGCCATGGGGCTCTCTATGATGCCGTCGAGCGGAGAGGTGATCGCCGTTTTTTCCATTTCGCGCTCGGCCTCTTCGAGCCGCGCCCGGGCCGCATCGAGCTGCGCCTTGAGTGCGGCGACGCGGGTCTTGGCAGTAAAGCCCTTGTCGACCAGTTGCGTTGCCGCCTCATGATCGAGTTCCGCCTGGGCCAGGGTCGCCTTGGCCTCCAGCACTTTCGCCTCCCGCGTGCCCTGGTCCAGAACACACAATGTGTCGCCTTTCGCGACGAAGGCGCCTTCCCGGGCCCGAAGCGCGATCACCGTGTCGTCGGTTTCCGCGCGCACGGACACCTTTGCTTCCGCTTCGGTTCGGCCGCGGATGTCGAGGACCGATTGCCGTTCGGCAGCGCGCAAGGTCTGAACTTTGACACGGAACAACTCTTCTCCTGCTGTCGCAATCCGCTCGGCGGGCGGCGGTGCGGCATGCTCGCTGTCGCCAACGCCACCGATCACGGTCTCACCGGAATACATCCAAACGCCGATCCCGGCAGCCAGACCTGCGGCCAGCAGGTAGGAAAATTTCACACGCATTGACTACTCCAAACGTCGCTTCGCGCTTACTCGGCTGCCATCTTGGGGGAGGGAATGACGCCTTCGGCGATTTTGATCAGTTCATTGCCGTGGTGTTCCAGGTAGGCCAGATCCGACGTCATGCAGGACCGGCCGTAATCGCGGATCCAGTCAACACCCGGATCTGTCTTGTCCTCCGAGCACTCATTGATCTTCTTGAGTTCCTCGCGCAGGTGCTGCTTCCGGCGATCGAGCGCCGTCCGGATCACCTCGGGTCCGAGCGCAGCGGCATGCATGGCAATCAGGAGGAAAGGAGAACGGAACGTGTCCGGCGCTTGCGGCTCGCAAAGAGAACTGATCAGTTCCTCACGGCCGGAAGGGGTGATCGAATAGACTTTGCGGGCCGGTTTGCCGGGCTGATGTTCTTCCCGAACGGTCACCCTGCCGTCCGCCTCGAGCCGGGCAAGGGCCGGATAGATGGAGCCGAAAGAGGCGTCTTCAAAATAGCTGAACTTGCCTTCCGTCGATTCCTTGCGGATCTCATAGCCCGTCGCATCGAGCCGGTTCAAAATCGCGAGGCACAAGGTGCGCACACTCATGTTAATTTGCCTGTTCTCTCGGTCCGGACCCGCTGGAGCCGGGTTTTGTCTGACGACTTACACCCGTAAGGCCACGGGCCAATTCCGGTTTCGCGGCAGCCGCCCACATTGCCGGAACAGCCTGATCCGCCGGGGTGGCGCACGAACCTTTCTGGCAAGAAGCCTTCTGGCTCGAACTCCTCTGGCACGGATAGTCCTGACGCTGCGGTTTTCCTGCTGCCCGGGCCGTGATACGGCGCAGCGGTATCTGCGGATCGCTCCAGAGTACAATTTTCAAGTTCGTTATATATCATACCTATATATTTGGGCGATATAAGTCAAGATCCAGAAAAAGACGGATGTCCGCTCCGCGGACAGTAGACAGGCCGCTGAGCGTAATCCGGAGCGCCGACCGAAACGTATGTTCAACGATGAAGCTGGCCGTGATAGGCTGGCAGGCCTTGTGGGAGAATGCGCATGTCGAAAACACCGATCCTTGGCCGGTTTCGCCTTCCCGAAAATCCGTTGCTGCGGTTGTTGTTGGTCAACGGCCTGCTTGGCGTCTTGATTTCCTTTATTTTCCTGGCGGGCGTGCTGGCGGCCAATGTCGGAAATCTCCGGGTTCTCATTCTCAACGCCGACAATCCGGTTCTGCCCGTGTTGATGCTGATCGTCAGCCTCATCGTCACGCTTGGGTCGGTTGTGATGGGATCGGCGATCATGATGCTGCGCGAACCCGATCAAAAACGTCCGGGCGGCGGGCAGAGGATAAAAACGGCGGCGCTCCAGCTTATGGATACGGGGGACATGGTGTTGGTTCCGGTCCCTGTTCGTCCGCGCCGGCAGGGCTGAGGGCGTCTGTAACCGGCCGGCGGCAGGCCGACCGGGGGCAGGGCAGGCGGAATTCGATACGCCCGCGATCCCGGCCTAGACGTTTACCGTGATGGTCATCAAGAAAAGAAGCCCTGCCGAAACGGCAAGGCAGCCGTAACCCATCGATACGAGTTGCAAGTGTATACTCCCTCGTCTGGTGCTGTGTGTCGTGTGAATGCGGAATAGGGCCAAAACGATAAAGCCCTTTCAAATACCCTTGTAAAATTTTAGGAGTTTTCGTCGCGTGCCGCCGATCGGCTGGCCGCAGGCTTGAATTCTCGTGCCGGCTCGGTTCATCTGAAGATCTCGAGACAACAGGCGACCTGACGCATGACCAACACCTATCCCCGTGACATGATCGGCTACGGCCGGACACCGCCCGATCCGCACTGGCCGGGCGAGGCCAGGATCGCCGTGCAATTTGTCCTCAATTATGAAGAGGGCGGCGAAAACAACATCTTGCACGGAGACCCCGCGTCAGAGGCCTTCTTGTCCGAAATCGTTGGCGCGCAGGCTTGGCCCGGTCAGCGCCACTGGAACATGGAATCGATCTACGAATACGGCTCGCGGGCCGGCTTCTGGCGTCTCTGGCGTCTCTTCGTCCAGAACAATGTGCCCCTGACAGTTTATGGCGTGGCCACGGCGCTTGCCCGTAATCTGGAAGCGGTCGCCGCCATGAAAGAGGCCGATTGGGAGATCGCATCCCACGGATTGAAGTGGATTGATTATGCCAACATGCCGGAGGACCAGGAACGCGCGCAGATGCATGAGGCCATCCGACTGCATGAGGAGGTGACGGGCGCGCGGCCCCTTGGCTGGTATACGGGCCGGTGTTCCATGCAGACGCAAAAGCTGGTGATGGAAGACGGCGGGTTCCTGTATGATTCCGACAGCTATGCGGATGATCTGCCTTACTGGGTGGACGGGCCGGAAGGCGATCATCTGGTGATCCCCTATACGCTCGACGCCAATGATATGCGGTTTGCGACCCCGCAAGGTTTCAACTCGGGCGACCAGTTTTTCAGCTATCTGAAGGACAGTTTCGACACCCTCTATGCGGAGGGCGAAGCCGGCGCGCCCAAGATGATGAGCATCGGGCTCCATTGCCGGCTGGCCGGACGCCCGGGCCGGGTTGCGGCGCTGCGCCGGTTCCTCGATTATGTGACGGGACATGACAAGGTATGGCTGGCCCGGCGGATCGATATCGCCTGGCATTGGCATGCCCACCACGCACGCAGCGACTGACGGTTTGACGGGAAAGGGCGGCACGCGAATGACATGACATCCCCATCGGTCATTCCCCGCTATCATCTCTACGGCGAGTACGATCCGCCGGAGAGCTTCGACTTTTTCCATATCGAGGCGATTCCGGTCCGGTCCAGGCCACTTGGCTGGCAAGTGGAACCGCACAGCCATCTGCACCTCCATCAGGCCTTTCTTCTGACGTCCGGCTGTGGCTTGCTGCTCGATGAAACCGGGCAGCAACCCGTGTCGCCAGGCCACTTCGTCTTCGTCGCGGCCGGGGCCCTGCACGGCTGGACCTTTTCACCCGATACCGAGGGGCATGTTCTGTCCTTCACCGCCGATTATCTGACACCGGAGGGGCGCGGCGTTCATCCGCTGCAGCTTCTGGGGGGGGCACAGCCGGTGCCGCTTCTGGTCCGTCCGGACCCGGCTGACATGGCGCGGGTTCGGGCCTATGTGAGGGAAATGGAAGACGAGTTCGGGCATGGATTTGGGCGCCGAACCGTCTTCAAGTCCCTTTTGACCCTTGTTCTGGCGCGCACCCTCGATCCGGCCGGCGCGCTGCCGGCCCGCGAAGGCGGCGGCCCGTCTTCCGCCGGGTTTTCCCTGTTCAGGTTCCGAAGTCTAATCGAAGAGCATTTCCGCCAGCAGCGCCGGCCCGATTTCTTTGCCGCCGCGATGGGCATGCCGGTTGCCCGGCTCAACCGCCATTGCCGGATGTTTACCGACAAGACCGTGGCCCAGGTGATCCGGGATCGGCTGATCCTCGAGGCAAAACGCCTTCTGGCCTATTCCCGTTTGAGCGTGTCCCAGATCGCCTATGATCTCGGCTATGAAGATCCCGCCTATTTCTCCCGCGTTTTCCGAAAAGAGACAGGCCTCAGTCCCCTCGACTTCCGGGACCGGCATCCCGGCTCGAACAGCGGTGGCGAAAGCGCAACTGACTGAACGCCCCGAGCACGTCCCGGTCAGTCTGACGAAATACGCTGCAACCTTTTCAGGAGATGATTGAAACCGGCCATTTTCGGCGGCGGGGCATCCCGTCGTGAAGCGTGCGGTGATGCGGTTGCTGTTTTCCGGGCAAATCAACGAATCGTGGTTGCAATTCATGCCTGGTTTGTTAACCATTTGTTAATAATGATTAACGGTTTATTTGATTGGTTAGGGCATGGGCAATTTGAAGCGCTATGGGTATGTGTATGCATTCGCGATATTTTTCATTGGGTTAGCGGTTATTGTCGGCCGGGATCAGGATATTGCCCATCACTTCGCGGAGCGGCTGGTTCAGGACACTCTGGTCATTGTGGATGCAACCGATGCGGCTATCACGGATCTCAAGGCGATGGACGTCAGGGACGCGTCTGAGGAGGCAATCGCCCTTTTCGTCAAGGCGGTTCAATCCCCAAGCCGGCTGCTGGAGACGGTCGGGGATTCGCTCGAAGACGCGCGGCGGCGCATGTCCACCCGGCATCCGGACCTGTTCACGAATGGCTGATCTTGAGGGCGCGCCGATCCGGCGCACGGTCAAGGGTCCTCAATAAGGCAATCCGACATAGTTCTCCGCAAGCATGGTCTGCGCCGCTAGTGAACCGCTCAGGTAGTCAAGTTCGGCCTGCTGCATTTTGGCGTTGAACGGGCCCAGGTCGGGGAATTGATGCAGCAGCATCGTCATCCACCATGAAAACCGTTCGGCTTTCCAGATGCGGGCAAGAGCTCGGGGCGAATAGGTGTCCAGGGCAGTGGCCGAGTGCTCGCGGTAATGGGCAATCAGGGCTTCGGAGAGATAGTGGATATCGGAGGCCGCCAGGTTCAGGCCTTTGGCGCCGGTCGGCGGCACGATATGCGCAGCGTCGCCCGCAAGCATGAGGCGCCCGAAGCGCAAGGGTTCTGCCACGAAACTGCGCAGGGGCGCGATGCTCTTCTCGATGGACGGACCCGTTTCCATGCGCGCCGCGGCCTCCGGGCCCAGCCTGATCTTCAGTTCGCGCCAGATCGCGTCGTCCGGCCAGGCCTCCGCCAGGGTGCCGTTGGGAACTTGAATGTAGTAGCGGCTCAGCGTGTGCGAGCGCATGGACGCCAGCGCGAACCCGTTTCCATGATTGGCATAGATCAGTTCGTGGTCCACCGGCGGCACATGGGCCAGAATCCCGAGCCACCCGAACGGATAGACCTTCTCATATTCCGTTATAGCCCCCCGTGGAACGGAGGCCCGGCTGACGCCATGATATCCGTCGCAGCCGCAGATGAAGTCGCATTCGATCTGGTGGCTTAGCCCGTCCTTCTGGAAGGTGACCTTTGGCCGGTCGGTTTCGAAGTCGTGAAGCGCGACGTCCTCGGCCTCATAGATCACCCGCGCGTCCCGCGCCTCATGAGCTGCCATCAAGTCCTTGGTGACTTCGGTTTGCCCGTAGACGGTGACGGCTTTCCCGCCCGTGAGCGTCTTCAAATCGATCCGCAGCCGCGTTTCGCCAACGGCGATGGTGAACCCGTCATGCGGCAGGCCCTCGGCTTTCAAGCGGCCGCCGAGTCCTGCCCGCGCCAGCATGTCCGTGAGACCCTGTTCCAGAACGCCTGCCCGGACGCGGGCGCGCACATGGCTGGCGGAGCGGCGCTCAAGAACCACGCAGTCGATGCCTTCCAGATGCAACAGCTGCGACAACAGCAGTCCGGACGGGCCCGCGCCAATAATGGCCACCTGGGTGCGCATGGTTTCCTCCTGCAGTTGGTTCGCTCACCTTCGAGGATAAGCGGCAGCGGGAAGAGCGGAATGGACGATCCGCATAAAGGCTTGGATTCCGGGTCGCCGGGCGCGTTGAATCTGTACGTTAAGTCTGTGATTCAGAATGGGAAGAAGCTTCCCTAAGGGATTCATGGGACTCCAGAATCCGGTCGATCAGGCGAGCCGCGGGACCAAGGGTGCTGGCTGGATCCATCAACGTATCCCAGTCGATTTGCCTCACGATATCCCCGTGATGTCCGGCATCGAGCACGCGGATCATGCAGCATTTGAAGTCATGACCGGTCTGAGCCGCATCCTGACAGGCGGTTTTGACGAGGTGGGCGGCATCCGTCCGATCCATATGACGGGCAAGCGCGAAACTGAGGGCTTCGGCCATGATCAGTCCTCCGCCGGACGAAAGGTTTTCCCGCATCCGATCCGTGTTCACGGCGAGCCCGTTCAGCAATCGTTCGGTGTGGGTCAGGGCTGCCCCGGACGCCAGAACGATCTGGGGCAGGGCCAGCCATTCCAATGTCCACCCGGCGCCGCCTCTTTCATGCTCCTGCAAGGCGGCCTGGTGCAGCGTTCCCAGCGCGCCGGCCGTGTGGCGGGAAAGCGCGACAAGGGTTTCCGCGCCGACCGGATTGACCTTGTTCGGCAAGGCGGAGGAGCCTCCGCCCGGCAGGCTGACTTCGGCCACCTCATTTTGCGCTAGAAGGCCGAGATCGAGGCCGAACTTGCCAAGCGAGCCGCAGACGAGCGTCCACCAGTTCGCCAGATCCAGAACCGTGTCGCGCTGGGTATGCCAGGGACCGGAGGCCACCGAAAGGTCAAGCTGGCGGGCCAAGGCAGCCTCAACCGCCAGGCCCTTGCCGCCAAACGCGGACAAGGTCCCGGCGGCGCCGGACAGGGAAACGCACAAACACCGCGGTTTCAGCTCGCGGACACGGTCCAGATGCCTCAGCAAGCCGGACAGCCATCCGGCGGCCTTGAGGCCGAAACTCGTGGGAGCGGCCTGCTGCATTCGGGTCCGCGCGGCCATTGGGGCCAGCCGGTAGGTGTCCGCCAGCACCGCGAGCCGGTCGCAGACCCGCCAGAGCGCCGCCTCGTGAAGCTTCAGAGCCTTGTCAAGGCGCAGGATCAAGCCGGTGTCCAGGATGTCCTGGCTGGTGGCACCAAGATGGACGTATTCCGCCGCGTCCCCGCCGACCAGCTCGCGCAGATGGTGGACGAACACCGGGATGGGCACACCGTCCCGCGCGGTTCCCTCGGCAAGCACCGCAGGGTCGATCTCGGTGGCCGCGCAGACCTGCGCGATGCGTTCGGCGGCGTCCGCCGGAATGACGCCGGTTTGGGCCTCGGCCCTTGCCAGGGCCGCTTCGACATCCAGAAAGGCCCTGAGGACCGCCTTGTCCTCGAACAGGGCTTTCGTCGCCGGATCGCTGACAAGCGGCCCGAACAACGCACTGTCGAAGGCGGTCCCGCTCACGGGTCAGACCGATTCAAGGGCAACGGCGATGCCCTGGCCGACCCCGATGCACATGGTGGCCAGCGCGTGCTTGCCGCCGCGTGCCTTCAATTCGAGCGCGGCCGTTCCGGCAATCCGGGCTCCTGAAGCGCCCAGCGGATGGCCTAGCGCGATCGCTCCGCCATTGGGGTTGATGAAGTCGGCGTCTTCCGGCAGGCCGAGGTCCCGCAACACCGCGATGCCCTGCGAGGCGAAGGCCTCGTTCAACTCGATGACGTCGAAGTCGCCCGGCGTCAGTCCGATCCGCGCGCATAGTTTACGCGTGGCCGGGGCCGGACCAATTCCCATGATCCGGGGCGGCACCCCGGCCGTTGCACCGCCCACGACGCGGGCGAGCGGTGTGAGATTGTATTTCTCGACCGCGGATTCCGAGGCGACAAGCAGGGCGGCCGCGCCATCATTGACGCCGGAGGCGTTTCCGGCTGTAACCGTGCCGTTTTCCCGGAACGGCGTCTTCAGCTTGGCAAGGGTTTCCATGGTGGTGCCGGCGCGCGGATGCTCGTCCTTGTCCACGATGACGGGATCACCCTTGCGCTGCCGGATCGTGACCGCGACGATTTCCTTCGCCAGGCGCCCGTTTTCCTGGGCGGCGACGGCCCGGGCCTGGCTGCGCACCGCGAACGCATCCTGGTCGGCGCGCGAAATCTGAAAGTCTTCGGCCACGTTCTCGCCCGTCTCGGGCATGGAATCGATCCCGTATTGCCGCTTCATCAGCGGATTGACGAAGCGCCAGCCGATAGTAGTGTCGAAAATCTCAGCGGACCGGCTGAAGGCCGTCTCCGCCTTGGGCATCACGAACGGAGCCCGCGACATGCTTTCAACGCCGCCGGCAATGGCAATGTCCAGTTCTCCGGCCATGATCCCGCGTGCCGCGAGGATCAGTGCGTCCATGCCGGACCCGCACAAGCGGTTGATCGTGGTGCCCGGCACCGTGTCCGGAAGGCCGGCCAGAAGCGCGGCCATGCGGGCCACGTTCCGGTTGTCTTCGCCGGCCTGGTTCGCGCAGCCATAGTAGACTTCATCCACGGCTTCCCACGCAACATCCGGGTTGCGCTCGATCAGGGCCTCGATCGGAATGGCGGCCAGATCATCCGCTCGGACCGATGACAGGCTGCCGCCGAAGCGTCCGATCGGGGTGCGGACATAGTCGCAAATAAAGGCGTGATGCATGGGGTTTATGCTCCAGAATGGGCGGCCTTGGTCCGGGCATGAAGGTCGCGCAGGACTTCAAGCTCCTCGGCCGTCGGGGCAGGGGTTTCGCCGACGGTTTCCGCAAAGCGCGGCTCCCAGCCAACGGTTTCAACAATGTGTTCCCGGCGGACGCCGGGGTGCAACGAGGTCACGGTGAATTCCCGGGTGCCGGGATCAGGTTCCCAGATCGCCAGATCGGTCAGAAGCAGGGTGGGGCCCTTCGTGGCCACGCCCTTGGCCTGACGGTCGCCGCCGCCCGTTCCATGACCCAGCGAGGTGATGAAGTCGAGCTTTTCGACAAATCCGCGCCGGGATTGCTTCATGGTGATGAAGATCTGGCCGCAGGAAATCGCGATTTCCGGGGCGCCGCCGCCACCGGGCAAACGGACCTTGGGACGGGTGTAGTCACCGACCACAGTCGTGTTCAGGTTTCCAAACCGGTCGATTTGCGCTCCGCCCAGGAAACCGACGGTGATCCGTCCACCTTGTAACCAATACCGGAACATCTCCGGCACAGAGACGGTGGTAAGCGCCGTGTCGCACAATTCCCCATCGCCAATCGACAGGGGAAGAACGCTGGGGGCCGTTCCGATGGTGCCGCTTTCATAGATGAGCGTGATGTCGGGCGCATGGGTCAAACGGGCCACATTGCAGGCGGCGGAAGGGGCGTCGATGCCAACGAAACAAACATCGTCATTCTTGAGTGCCCGCGCCGCGGCAATGGTCATCATTTCCGAAGGGGTGAAACCGCTCATTTCGCACCTCCGTCCTGCCGCAACCGCGCGGTCCGGATTTCGAAGATCTCCGGACCGACCTTCATCACATTTTCTTCCATCCAGGACAGAAACACCTCGCGTTCCGCCGCGATCCGGTCCCAGGCGATATAGGCACCGTTGTCCCGGCCGTAATAGCCCTGGGCATAGGACGGGTGAGCGCCGCCGGGCACCTGTGCGATGGCACCGATGGTCCAATGAGGAAGGATGGTCGCGTTGGGCGAGCGCGCCCCGAAATCGTCGACGATTTCCTCGACAGTGACGATGGACCGTTTGGATGCGAGAACCGCTTCCTTCTGCACACCGGTGATCCCCTCCAGGAAGACATTGCCTTTCCGGTCGGCCCGGAGCGCATGGATCACCGCGACATTCGGGCGGATGGCCGGCACGGCGGCCAGTTCCTCGCCCGTGAACGGACAGGTCACGCTTTTGATATTCGGGTTGACCGATGGCAGGTCGACCCCCCGGTAGCCCCGGAAAATCGCGCAAGGCAGCCCGGCGGCGCCGGCCTCGTAGGCGTTGGCCAGCGCGGCGTGGCTATGTTCCTCCAGCTCGATCGGATGGGGCCAGCCTTCTTCCACGGCATCGCGCAGGCGCCGCAACAAGCCGACGCCGGGATTGCCGGCGAAGGAAAACACCAACTTTCGCACGCAGCCCATGCCGATCAACTGGTCATAGATCAGATCCGGCGTCATGCGGATGACAGTCAGGTCCCTCCGGCCCTGCCGGATGACCTCATGCGCAGCCGCGTGGGGGATCAGATGCGTGAAGCCTTCGAAGGCGACGGTGTCGCCGTCGAAGATGTTTTGCGCGACCGCATCATGAAGGGTGTGAAACTGAGCCATGGCCTGATGGTTGTATGGGTGGGACAGCGCGGAATGTCATATGTCGAAAAAGACGGTTTCACGGTCGCCCTGAAGGTGAATGTCGAAGCGATAGAGCGGTTTGCCGTCTCTCAAGGTCCGGTCCGCGATAAGGGTTTTGCGGCGGTCCGGCGAGCCGATGGATGCCAGGATCGGATCCGCCGCATTCCGTTCAAGCTCGTCGGAGAAGTAAAGCCGGGTATGCAAGCCGACATTGATGCCACGGGCAACGATCCAGAAGCTGATATGAGGGGCCTGCATGACGCCGTCCCGGCCGGGGACCGGGCCCGGCTTCACCGTGTGTAGACTGTACACGCCCGTGCCGAAATCTGCCGCCATGCGCCCGAAGCCCCGGATATCAGCGGATCCTGACGGGTCTTCGGGGTGCGCATGCCGTCCTGATGCATCGGCCTGCCAGCTTTCCAGAACAGCGTCCCGAACGGGCATGCCCTCACCATCATGAACGACACCTTCAATCGTGATGTGTTCGCCGGGCGTATCCGGCCGAACGACCACATTCGTGACGGTGCGGTCAAGAACGTGAATACCCGTTGCGGCCGGGACGAGGCCGATATGAACATACGGTCCGGCCGTCTGGCTCGCGGTTTCTCTCAGATCGGGAACGCGGGTTGGCATGGTTTCAATTCCCCGCCAGACGGTTTTCGAACAAGGTGGAGCGGCGTCCCCGCAGCACGATGTCGAACCGGTAGGCCAGACAGTCGAACGGTTCTGCGGCGTTCATATCGAGGCGCGCGGTCAGTCCGTCAATCGCCCGGGGATCGGGGATCGTCTGGGCGATCGGGCAAAGCGGGATCAGCGGATCTCCCTCGAAATAGAGCTGCGTGATCAGCCTTTGGCAGAACGCCCGTCCGAATATGGAAAAATGAATATGCGCAGGCCGCCAGCTGTTGGTCGAGTTGGGCCAGGGATAGGCGCCGGGCTTGATCGTGCGGAAGGCGTAGTACCCGGCGTCATCGGTCAGACAGCGTCCGCAGCCGCCGAAATTGGGATCAAGCGGCGCGAGATAGCCATCGTTCGTGTGGCGGTAGCGTCCGCCGGCATTGGCTTGCCAGACCTCGATGAGCGTGCCGGGAAGGCCCCGCCCGTTCTCGTCCATGACATGCCCGTGCACGATAATCCGTTCCCCGATGGGATCGCCGGAAACCGCATGGTTCCTGATCAGGTCGTCGTCGAGCGGGCCGAGTTCGTCGTGTCCGAATACGGGTCCGGTCATCTCGGACAGCGTTTGACCGAGGGACACGAGGGGCTTTTGCGGGCTGCGGGTGACCGACGTCTTGTATCCCGGAGTGAATGCCGGCGGGTGACGCAGGCGGTCCCGAGGGAAATAGGCGCCGGGCTTGCGGCCGGACGCTTCTTGTTCTGCCATTCGTTCCTCCCGCAAGAGACGGCTTACCGGTCTCTCGATTCCGCTGGATCCGGCTCCTCAGCCAGAACCTGTTTTGCAACCTTGAAGGCCACATTGGCTGCCGGAACACCGGCATAGATCGCCACATGCAACAAGGCTTCGCGGATATCCTCCGGCCGTGCGCCCGTTTTGCGTGTGGCCCTGATATGCATGGCCAGTTCATCCGTGTGGCCGAGAGCGGCGAGCAGCGCAATGGTGATCATGCTCCGTTCCCGGCTGGAAATCGTCTCGTTGGACCAGACCGTTCCCCAGGCGCTCTCGGTGATCAGCGTTTGAAAGTCGCGGTCCAAATCCGTGATACCAGCGGTGGCCCTGTCCACATGCGCATCTCCGAGGATCGCCCGGCGCGTCTTCATGCCGTCAAGGCAACGGGATCCGGGCGGGCGGTCAGACAAGCCGGGCCTCCTGGAAAAAGGCCTGCATGGCATCGATCATCGCGGCAGGTTGATCGATGCAGGGAAGGTGACCGGCATCCGGGATTTCAACAAACCGTGCTCCGGGGATCAGGTCGGCCGTGGCTTTAACCACCGCCGGCGGGGTGGAGCCGTCTTCCGAGCCGCCGAGGCAGAGTACAGGCAGTTTGAGATGGGAGGTCGGAACGCTGTAGTCCGTGTCACGAAGCGCGAAAGAGGTTCCGGCATAGCCATTGACCGGTGTCCGGGTCACCATGGCGCGCCAACCTTGCACCTCTTCCGGATGTTGATTGCGAAATTCTTCGGAAAACCAGCGCTCAAGGACGTTCTCCGCAATTGCCTCGATCCCGCCATGCTCGACCTTCGCGATCCGCTCGTTCCACAGATCGCGCGTGCCAATGCGCGCGGCGGTATCTGCCAGCACCAATGCCCTGACCAGATCCGGCCGTTTGGCCGCCAACCCTTGTGCGATCATGCCGCCGACGGACAATCCGGCGACGATGGCATCGCGAATATCCAGCCGGTCCAGCAGCGCTTCAAGGTCGCCGACATGGTCGGACATTGCATAGGGCGGCGGCGGTGCCTCGCTGAGCCCATGGCCCCGCTTGTCGTACCGGACGATGCGGAAGTGTCCGGAAAAGGCGGGCGCCACCCGGTCCCAGAGACGGAAGTCCGTGCCCAGCGAGTTCGAAAAAACAAGGGCCGGCCGTTCCGTCTGTCCGGTGTCGGACATATGCAGGGTCACGTCGTTGACCCTCATCATCTTCATCGAGCGGTCCTCTTCTCTCGTGCTGCGTGCATGCCTGCGGCTTTGGAAAGAGTCGCGAAACATCTTCAACAGCGCGGCCCGTTTGTAAAACAAGAAATGCGCGCAGGGTCATGACATAGCGGAATGATCTTTCAATCGTGGCGGCGAATGTCATCATCCGACAGGTAGGTGCCGGATTGCACCTCGATCATGCGCACCGGGATCCGGCCGGGATTGTGCAGCGTGTGCTTGGCGCCCAGCGGCACATAGGCCGATTGGTTTTCCGTCAGCAGCCTCACCTCTCCGTCAATGGTTATTTCCACGGTTCCGGAGACGACCACCCAGTGCTCGGTGCGGTGCAGATGACTTTGCAGGGAAAGGCGTTTGCCGGGTTTGATCATCATGGATTGCACGGTGAACCGTTCCCCGGCATTGATTCTTTCGGAATAGCCCCACGGCTTGTAGGCGCGTGGATGGGCGTCGGCTTCGGACCGCCCCTCTGCCTCCAATTGCTCGACAATTGTCTTGACGTCTTGCGCCTTGTCCCGGTGTGCGACCAGCACGCTGTCGCGCGTGGCGACAACCAGGACGTCCTCAAGGCCGATCACCGACACAAGCCCTTCATCGGCGTAGGCAAGGCAATTCGAACTGCCGAGAAAGCGTGTATCGCCCAGGCCGCAGTTACCGGCGCCGTCCTTTTGCAGCACCGTCCAGATTGCAGACCAGGATCCCAGGTCATCCCAGTCTGGGTCAACCGGGACGCAGGAAATGTTGCTGGCCCTTTCCATGATCGCATAGTCGATGGAAATGTTTTCGATCTTGCCGAACTCTTCCGGATCGAGACGGGTAAAATCCAGATCTGCGCGCCGTGTTGCCAGTGTTTTGCGCACTTGGGACAACAGGGCGGGGCGATGGGTCGCGAACGCCTCGATCATGGTGCTGGCGGCATAGAGGAAGATGCCGGCATTCCAGACATAGGACGCGTCCGCCACGAACTTGGTGGCCGTTTCGAGATCTGGTTTTTCGACAAAGGCTTCCACCGGATAAATCGGTCCAGGACCCTGTTTCATCCGGATGTACCCGTACCCGGTTTGGGCCGAGGTCGGTTTGATTCCGAAGGTCACGATTTGGCCCGCCCGAGCGGCTTCGACCGCCATCTGGACCGCATCGCCAAACGCATCCTCCCGTCCGATCAGGTGATCGGAGGGCGCAAGAAGCAGAAGCGCATCGGGGTCGCGTTCCTGCGCGATGAGCGCGGCCATCAGGGCGGGAGCCGCCGTGTTCCGTCCGGCCGGCTCCAGAAGAATGGTGTCGGCGGGACAATCGATCTCCTCAAGCTGTTCGCCGATCAGGAAACGGTGGGCGTTGTTGCCGATGATGATCGGGCGGCGGTAGAGATCGCCGGACACCCGCTTGCAGGTTTTCTGGAACAGGCTTTCGCCGTCAAAGATAGGTAAAAACTGCTTGGGCCGGTCCTTCCGGGACAAGGGCCAGAGACGGGATCCGACGCCGCCGGACAAAATGCAGGGAAAAATCATTGTTTGCCGATGGAGCCGTGAGGATCTATGCGCTTGTGAAGATATTCGATCCGCACCGTAATTCCATTCGCGGCCGGTTTCCAGTCGGTCCCGCATCTTCCCGGCCGGATCAAGCTCGGCGTTGCACTTCGCCCGATGTCTTCCTATAACGTAATAAGATAACGTCTGGCGGCGCGGGTGACCGGCTGCGCAGCGAAAAAGGCAAAATGCACATGGCGGATCGGTCCGCACCCCTTTTGGAACTGTCCGGTGCCGGCATCGAGAGAGCGGGAAACTGGCTCGTTCGTGGCGTTGATCTCGCGGTCGAACCCGGCAAGATCGTCACCCTTATCGGTCCGAATGGTTCGGGAAAGTCGACCACCGCCAAGCTGGCGCTGGGCATTCTGCGTCCGACGGAGGGCACAGCCTGGCGCCGGGACGGGCTACGGGTCGGGTATGTGCCGCAAAAGCTCATGATCGACTGGACCTTGCCGCTGACCGTGGCCCGGTTCATGTCCCTCACGGATCGGGTGAGCGACGCGCAGATCGACGACGCGCTGACCCGGACGGGAGCGGGGCACCTTCAGGCGGCGGAGGTCCGCCACTTGTCCGGCGGACAGATGCAGCGCGTGATGCTTGCGAGGGCGATCGCCCGCAAGCCGGATGTCCTGGTGCTCGACGAACCGGTGCAGGGTGTCGACTATTCGGGCGAAATCGCGATCTACAATCTGATTTCCGATATCCGCGCAGCGCTCGGTTGCGGCGTCTTGATGATCTCGCATGACCTGCACGTCGTGATGGCGGCAACGGACGAAGTTGTCTGCCTCAACGGTCATGTCTGCTGCCGCGGCGCTCCGGGCGATGTTTCGCAAAGCCCGGCCTTTCACCGCTTGTTCGGACATCGGGCCGGCGAGGCTCTTGCCGTTTATCAGCATCAGCACGATCATGTTCATCTGCCCGATGGCCGGGTCCGTCATGCGGATGGGCAGATCACAACGGGCTGTTCCCATTCGGGTGCCGGCGCGCTCGCCCATGACCACCCTGACGAACCTGTAAAGACACATCATGCTGGATGACTTTTTCGTCCGCGCTCTTCTGGCCGGGATCGGTGTTGCGCTGGTCGCAGGCCCGCTTGGCTGCTTTATCGTTTGGCGGCGCATGGCCTATTTTGGCGATACGCTGGCCCATGCCGCCCTGCTCGGTGTGGCTTTGTCGCTTCTGCTGGAGGTAAATACCACGCTTTCGGTTTTCGCTGTCAGTGTCGCCATCGCGATGCTTCTACTCGGCTTGGGGCGCACGCAAACCCTGTCGTCGGATGCCCTTCTCGGGCTTTTGTCCCACTCCGCGCTGGCCGTCGGCCTGGTCTGTCTGGCGTTCATGACCTGGATCCGTGTTGATCTGACCGGATTGCTGTTTGGCGATATCCTGGCGGTTTCCAAACTCGATCTTTTGACCATCTATGTGGGGGGAGCGGCGGTGCTTCTGGGGCTTTCACTGATCTGGAGGGCGTTGTTCGCCGCAACGGTCAACCCGGATCTGGCCGCCGCCGAGGGAATGCGGCCGGAACGGGCGAATTTCCTTTTCACCTTGCTCATGGCTGGTGTCATCGCGATTGCGATGAAGGTTGTCGGGGTCTTGCTGATCACGGCCCTGTTGATAATTCCAGCTGCGGCCGCCCGCCGGTTTTCAGGCGGGCCGGAGCAAATGGCACTGATCGCGGCAGGCCTTGGGGTTCTGTCGGTCGTTGCCGGCCTCTATGGGTCCTTGAATTTTGATACACCGTCCGGGCCGAGTATCGTGGTGGCCGCGATGGTGTTTTTCGGGCTGTCGCTGATACCATTGCCCGGAAAGCGGAGGATCTGGAACCGGTGAATCAAGAGGAAACTCCCATGACCCTTCAGGCGCAACCGGAACTGACAAAGAACCAGTCGCTGGTGTTCAGCGCTCTGAACCGGGCAGACGGACCCCTGACCGCCTATGCCATTTTGGACGAATTGCGGGCGGAGGGCTTTCGGGCACCGTTGCAGGTTTACAGAGCCCTTGAGCGGCTGCAGGCCTATGGTCTGGTGCACCGGCTGGAAAGCCTGAATGCCTTTGTCGCCTGCTCACACCCGCAATGTGCTCACCAGGAAAGCGCGGCATTCGCGATCTGCGAAAAATGCGGCCAGGTCGCTGAGTTTTCCCCCGGCCGCGCGACGGACGCCCTGAAGGCGTGGGCCACTCAGACCGGCTTTGCTCTGACCAACACGACGATCGAATTACGCGGCATGTGCAGGCTTTGCTCTGGTGCGCCCGCCCCTTGCGCCTAACAGCCGCGCCCCGTTCACACCGCGTTCGGCAAGATGAGAGCGATCATGACAGCCAGGGTGACCGGGATCCGCAGTTTCGGATACCACTCCGGGGCATGGGCTTGGCGCACGGTATAAAGATCATAAAGAAGCATGGCGCCGAGACCGGCCGCCAGGCCGACCGAGCCGACGGCGAAGGGCATGGCCACGCACACCCAAGCGATCAGGCTTGGGACCACGCTGATGCTCAGCTTGCCGAGCGCTGGCGCCCCGGCGTCGATCCGTTGGCGTGCCATTTCCAGTCCCCATTGGACGCCGCCGAGAAAAGACAGGATCACAGCTCCGTAGACCATCAGTCCGACTTCCGCGCGGGGCTGGTCGAAAGGGGGCAGCAAAAAGGTCGCCAGGCTCAGCGCGCCGAACGGCAGGAAGCCTGCCGCGGTGAGCCAAACGGCAGGAGCCGGAACCTTGGAGCCAGCGGGTGAGGGCGGGGTGGGCGCGGCGGCGCCGGGACTTTGGGTGATCATCAGGATCCAGAAAACTTGAGAGCTCAATTCACGGCTGCTGGCGCCGCGACGCGGGCGAGCTGTGCCTCGATTTCACGCACGATTTGATCGGAAGTGGGGTTCACGGGCGTTGCGAACCAGGCGACGGGATCTCCGGCGGGGCCAATCAGATACTTATGAAAATTCCAGTATGGGCGCGCCTGCAGACCGAACTCCGAGGCCGCCCACTTGTAAAAGGGATGCGCTGCGGAGCCCGACACCGCGGTCTTTTCCGTCATCTGGAACTGCGCGCCATACTTGGCCTCGCAATAGCCTTCGATCTCGGAATTCGATTTGGGTTCCTGATTGCCGAAGTCGTTGGACGGGACACCGAGAACGACCAGGCCCCTGTCCGCAAACCGGGCGTGCAGCTCTTGCAGGTCGCCAATCTGTCCCCTGAAACCGCAAGCAGTTGCCGTGTTGACAACCAGGAGAACCTGTCCGGCATAGTCGGAAAGCGGCAACGGTGCCCCGCCCGGCGTGTTGAACGAGAAATCATGCGCCGATCCGCCTGCTCGCGCGGCCGAAGTTGGGAGACTGCCCGCAAGCAGGCCCGCCGCCATGGCGATTGCGCCGGTCATGGCAAAAACACGTTTCAACATGATTGGTGACCCTCCCGGTTGCCTTTTGATCCAACGCATCTACGTCTTTTGGTCTGGCGTGGTTCACTGATACCAGTCGCCGTCCCCCATACTCCGACCGCTTCAAGAATGACCCGCATGCCAACATCCGAAACCCTCCAAGATCCCGTTTCCAACCGCTTGTGTGTCATCGGCGCCGGACTTTGCGGTCTGACGGCGGCGGCCCGTGCAAAAACCGCCGGTTGGGCGGTCACGGTTCTGGACAAGGGGCGGGGCGTCGGCGGCCGGATGTCCAGGCGCAGAACTCACGAGGGGTTTGAGTTCGATCACGGTGCGCAGTATTTCACGGCCCGCACCGGGGCCTTTCAGACGCTCTTGGGCGAGGCGGAGCGGGCAGGCGCTGTCGCACTGTGGACCCGGGAAGCTGCTGACACTGGTGTGAACGCCCGCGAACCCTGGTGGGTGGGAACGCCTGGAATGACCGGTCTTGCCAGATGGCTGGAAAACCAGGTCAGGGCGGAAACCGGCCGGACGGCGGTCAAACTCAACCGGGTGGAAGGTCTTTGGCATGTCGGCACCCGGGAAGGGCAGGTCCACGGTCCCTTCGAGCGGATTGTGATCGCGGTCCCGCCCGCGCAGGCGCGATCGCTTCTTGCAACGTACCTGGTGACCGATCCGGCCATGGATCGGCTCGCCGGGGTGGAAATCGACCCGTGCTGGGCGGTGATGCTGGCATTCGACCGGAGGCAGAATTGCATGCCGGACATCATGCGCGACCCGAACAGCTCAATCGGCTGGGCCGCGCGCAACGCCAGCAAACCGTGGCGGCCAACCGAAATCGAGACGCTGGTCGTCCATATGAGCGGAGACTGGAGCAAGGCGCATCTGGAGGAGGCGCCGGACCAGGTCGCGGCGATGGCCTTGGGCGAGCTCCAGGCGGTGACGGACGGCGCAGTGTCGGCCCCGGTCTTCCTTTCGGCGCATCGCTGGCGCTACGCCAAGACAATTACACCCCTTGGCTCGCCGATGCTGGAGGCGTTCGGCGGAGAGGTGCTCGTCGGCGGCGACTGGTGCCTTGGGGCGCGCGTGGAGTGTGCCTTTCAAAGCGGGATGGCCATCGGTCAGGCGCTGCAAAATACCCTGGCCCGCGCCGGCAACTGAGCGGGAAATGATTGGCAGCGGACCCGCGCGCAGGACGGCCGACGGGCGCGCTCGCGCGTATGCGCGCGGTTTCGGCGGCCCTCCGCCGGTCGCTCAATCCGTCTGATCGGCCTCATTTTGCTCGAGTTGGCCGACGAAGCGCACGCCGACCTGGGATCCCTCCCGCCAGATAACCTTGGTTGGGATCAGCGCCTGGTCCTCCGGGATATCGAGGAGGAAACCCGTGGGGAGCACTGCGTCTTCTGGAACCACAAGCAGAGCTCCCACCGCGCTCGCATTGCGAACCAGACAGTCGGTGACACGGGAGGGGGCCGCGTGAATGATCCGGGCCTGCTTGCGGGTCTCGGCCCGATTTACTGTTCTGCGTTCCACATCCATGGCCGGAATCTACGATCGTTGACGCGGCCAGCCTAGTGGGCAGCGGTGAAAAAAGGCTTTTCCCGACCGTTAAAAACCACGCAAGGCGGACGCGCGGCCGTTTTCTCCAATCCTATCATAACAAGGCCTTGACCCGGCATGGCAAGTTGTCGAGGGTGACGTCGAGGAGAACGGGCGTGAGCCCGTAGGATTGTGAGGGATTTGATGCTTGCCTTTATCGCGGGTCTCGTCGTTTTTTTCGGGCTGCACACCTTGCCGATGGCCACCGGCCTGAAAGCAAGGGTCGTATCCGGCCTCGGGCAAATCCCCTACAGGATCTTGTACTCGGTTCTGTCCCTCGCTGGCCTGCTGCTGATCATCTACGGCTACCGGGATGCCCAGGCGGTCAGTCCTGTCTTGTACTCGCCGCCCTATTGGATGCGCCACGTGGTGATGCTTTTGATGATCCCGGCGTTCATCCTTTTGATCGCAGCTTATGTGCAGGGCCGGATCAAGCGGGCCTTCAAGCATCCAATGCTGGTCGCGGTGAAGCTTTGGGCCTTGTCGCACCTTCTCATCCGCGGTGACCTGGCTTCCGTGCTGTTGTTCGGGAGTTTCCTCGTGTGGGCGGTTGTCGACCGGATTTCCCTGAAGCGGCGGACGGATGGTGAGCCTTCCGTCGCCATTCATGTGGACGAGAGCCGGCCCTACATGGACGCGGTTATTATCGTTGCTGGCTTGGCTCTTTATCTCTGGTTCGTGTTCCAGGGGCACGCTTGGCTGATCGGTGTGCCGATCTCCTAACGGGTGGATCCCGGCGCCGGCGTGGTCCTTGGTTGATGGCAACGGCGAGCTGAAACTGATGCGCTTGCCTCACTTGTGCCATCATGACGAGGATTAAGAAGCCCATGCCATTTGCGCATGCGGCACGAACTGGTTAGGTTGCGCGCCGATTGCGATCTCAGCTCGATTCCGGGCGCTGCCAGCCCATTCAGCTAAATGCGGGAAAGACAACACGCATGTCGGACATTTTTCGTGAAGTCGATGAAGACATTCGCCGTGAAAAGTATCGTCGGCTTTGGGACCGGTTCGGCCCGATGGTCATCGCCGCCGCCGTCCTGATCGTTGCGGGTACCGGCGGGTATCGCGGCTGGCTCTACTGGCAGGAAACAAAAGCCCGGGAGGCCGGAGACCAGTTCCTGGAGGCGGTCAGCGTGGCGGACGCCGGCAATCCGGACCAGGCGTTGGCCATGTTGGAAAGCCTGAACGACGCGACCGGCGGGTATCCGGATCTGGCGCGGCTGCGCATGGCCGCCGAACTGGCACGGACGGACCGCCAAGCCGAGGCGCTCACGCAACTCGATGCGTTCGCGCGCGACACGTCTGTGCCGGAGCCGCTCAGGGCGGTTGCGGCCCTGCGAGCCGGCTTCATCGCGGTGGACACGGAAACATATCCGGCCGTCGCCGATCGGGTTGAACGATTGACCGCGGCCGATAATCCGTTCCGCTCCGCCGCGCGCGAAATCCTGGCGCTCAGCGCCTGGAAGGCGGACGATGTGGATACCGCGCGGCGCTGGATTTCCGCCATTGAAGACGATCCGGAAACCCCGGGCGACACGGCGAGCCGCGTGCGTCTGCTGGCGGGTCTGATCGACGCGCGTCATGGGCCGGACGAGCAAGCTGTGGAAAGCGCTGACGGGGTGAGCCAATGACCGCCCGCGTTCTGACGAAGCGGGTGCGCCCTCTGCTTGCCCTCACGCTTGGAGCGGCCATGCTGACGGGCTGTGGCAGCGTCTCGGAGTTCGCAGACAATGTGAACCCGTTTTCCCGCGAAGATATCCTTTCGGGCGAACGTCAGCCCGTGTTCGATATGGAAGATCCCGCGGCGGTTGCCCAGGCGCGGCCTGCCACGATTGGCGCGGCGAGCGGCGGGCAATCCTGGCCGACGGCCGGGGGCGGTCTTTCCAACGATCCGGGCAATGTCGCGGTTTCGGTGTCGGGGGCCCAGTCGTGGAAAGTGCGGATCGGTGCTTCAGGCGGCGGGATCCGCTCGTCCGCCCTGCGCACCGCCTCGCGGCCAGTGAGCGCGGACGGCCGGATTATCGTCCTGAAGCCGGACGGCGACGTCGTTGCCCTATCCACGGGCGGCAGTCGCTTGTGGAACCGGTCCTTGCGTCCGGAAGGGGAGAACGGTGTCGCGCCGGGTGGCGGTGTCGCCGTGTCCGGCAGCCGGGTTTACGCGGCGACCAGTTTTGGAGAAGTCGTGTCCATGGACGCCGGCTCAGGCCAGGTGGCCTGGCGCGCCGAGTTGTCGGGTCCCGCCCGGAGCGCGCCGGTTGCAGGCGCTGGCCATGTCTTCGTCGTGACCCAATCGAACGAAGTCTATGCCATCAAGGAAGAGGACGGGTCTGTCGCATGGTCCTATATCGGCATTGACGAACCGGCCGGTATCCTGTCGGCGGCGAGCCCTGCCATTTCCGGCGACCGGGTGATCGTCCCGTTCTCCTCCGGCGAAATCATGGCCTTGGGAATCAAGGACGGCGAGCCGATCTGGATTGACGGAGTGACGCGCGGGGTGCGCACACTGGCCCTGTCCGGACTTGCGGATGTCTCCGCAAGTCCCGTGGTGGCCGGCAATATGGTTTACGCGACGGGGGTTGCGGGACGTACGATCGCGGCCTCGCTGCGGAACGGCCAGCGGGAATGGAGCAAGGATATCGGGAGCGTCCATACGCCGGTCGTGTCCGGCAACGCGCTGTTCCTGATCGATCTGGACGACCGGTTGATCGCGCTTGAGCGCACCACCGGAGAAACCCTTTGGAGCACACGCTTGCCGCAACCGGAAAACCGCAAACGCAAGCGGAATTGGGCCGGACCGGTTCTGGCGAACGGGTCTTTGGTGGCGTTGTCCAGCGATGGCTACTTCGTCTCGGTTGACGCAAGGAGCGGAAACGTGAATACCACGTCGAGGGTCAACAGCAAGGTGTATGTGAGCCCGATCGTCGCCGGCGGGCGCCTGGTCGCCCTGGACGGGGACGACGGCGTCGCCGCATTCAACTGACCGGGCGCGAGCCGCCGGGATATCAGGAGTTTTCATTGTGGGCGCCACTGTCGCCATTATCGGACGGCCGAATGTCGGCAAGTCGACCCTGTTCAACCGTCTCGTTGGAAAGCGCCTTGCGCTTGTTGACGATACGCCTGGCGTGACCCGTGACCGGCGGCCCGGAGAGGCGCGGCTGGGGGATCTCAAGTTCACGATCATTGACACCGCGGGTCTCGAGGAGGCCGAGGCCGGTACGCTCGAAGGGCGCATGCGCCGGCAAACGGAAGAAGCGATCCGGGAAGCCGACGCGATCTTGTTTCTGATCGACGCCCGGGCCGGGGTGACCCCCCTGGATGCCCATTTCGCCGATGTGGCGCGGCGGACAACCACGCCCGTCATCCTGATCGCGAACAAGGCCGAAGGCCGCGCCGGGTCCGATGGCCTTTACGAGGCGTACAGCCTGGGGCTGGGCGAGCCGATTGCGGTGTCCGCCGAGCACGGTGAGGGTCTGGCGGATCTCTATGACGCGTTAAAGCCCTATGTGGACGCGATCACAGAAGCCGAGGACGCAAAGCGCGAGGAGGCCCGTACCGCTGTCGATGTGGACGAGGACGGCGAACTGGTCGATGAGGAGGTTCCGGTTGGCACACGGGAGCGTCCGTTGCGTGTGGCCATCGTCGGGCGGCCGAACGCGGGCAAATCCACCCTGATCAACCGGATGCTCGGGGAAGACCGCATGCTGACTGGCCCGGAGGCCGGGATCACGCGCGACTCCATTTCCGTCGACTGGCAATGGCAGGACCGCCATATCAAGTTGTTCGACACCGCCGGGATCCGGCGCAAGGCGCGGGTTCAGGAAAAGCTTGAAAAACTGTCCGTCGCCGATGCGCTCAGGGCGATCAAGTTTGCCGAGGTTGTCGTGGTCACGCTCGATGCGAGCAACGCCTTCGAGAAGCAGGACCTCCAGATCATCGACCTTGTTGCGCGCGAGGGCCGGGCGCTGGTGA
Source organism: Roseibium aquae (assembly GCF_008711285.1). Classification (GTDB taxonomy): domain Bacteria; phylum Pseudomonadota; class Alphaproteobacteria; order Rhizobiales; family Stappiaceae; genus Roseibium; species Roseibium aquae. Next base: position 104,966 of record NZ_VXDC01000003.1, on the reverse strand, counting down.
TTGCCGTGAACAAGTGGGACCTGGTGGAAGACCGTGAGGCTGCCTGGAAACAGATCCGGGATGCCAATGACCGTTATTTCAACCAGATCCGCGGCGTGCGGATCGTGACGCTCTCGGGACTTCAGGGCCAGGGCCTGGACCGGCTCATGGAAAATGTCTTCGAGGCCTATGAGGCCTGGAATGCAAGGGTCTCGACGGCACGGCTCAACCGGTGGCTGGAAAAGGTCACAGTCAATCATCCGCCGCCCGCCGTGGCGGGCCGCCGTATCCGGCTGCGGTATCTGACCCAGCCAAAAACACGCCCGCCTCATTTCGTCGCGTTCTGTTCCCGGCCGGAACAGTTGCCGGAAAGTTACACGCGGTACCTGGTCAACAGCTTGCGGGAAACGTTCGGTATTCCCGGAACCCCCATCCGTTTCAGCTACCGGAAGGGCGAAAACCCTTACGCCGCCAAAAAGAAACGATCGTGATCTTTTTTTGAAGGCCGGTGCCAACAGCGTGGCAGCTGGTCCGCGTGGCCGCAAAGGCGCGGCCATGCTGTTTTGAAGGAGACCTTTATGGCATCGGAGCGCTTGGACTTCGCCTGCGCGTTGGCGCACAAGGCCGGAAATCTGGCCATGGACTATTTCCGCCGCCTGGACACCCTCACCGTGACCGCAAAGGGCCATCAGGATCTGGTTTCGGAAGCCGACCGCGATGTGGAAACCCTGGTTCGCAACGAGATCGCGGCAGCGTTTCCCCACGATGGCATCATCGGCGAGGAACATGGAGTGGTTGCGGGCACCTCCGGCTATACTTGGGTGATCGACCCGATCGATGGAACGGCGAATTTCGTTTCAGGGATCCCGCAATGGTGCGTCATCCTCTCGTGTGTGTCCGAGGAGGATATCGTTCTCGGCGTGATCCGGGATCCTAATGCCGGGGAAACCTTCAAGGCCGGGCTCGGGCAGGGGGCCTATCTCAACGACCGGGCGATTTCGGCGTCCGCGACGCAGTCGCTGGCGCAGGGCTCGGTCGGTGTCGGCTTTAACGGCCGCACCGAAGCGACCGATGCGATCAACGCCATTGGCGCCCTCGTGTCCAAGGGCGGCGTGTTTTTCCGCAATGCGTCCGGCGGTTTGATGCTGGCCTATGCCGCCTCAGGCCGCTTGATCGGGTATGTCGAGGCGCATATGAACGCCTGGGACTGTCTGGCTGGCATGCTGATCGCCAGGGAAGCGGGCAATGGCGTTCTGCCGTTTGATCTGGCCCGAGCGCTCAAGACCGGAACGCGCGTCGTCGTCGGGGCGCCCGGCGTGTTTGAGGACCTCAAGATCATCGCGGAGGCGTCCTTCGCACCGCACGACAGCGATGAGATCGTCGCCTGATACAGAATGTTTGGTTCAGCGGGCGGGGCTCGGTTCAAGCGGGTGCCTCGCGCCGCATATCAGCGCGGGCTCGCCCAGCCACGCGCACACATCCGCCCGGGTAAGCAGCGCGCGAACGGAGCGGTGCCGGTGGTGCCAGGCGGCGTGAAAATCCGGATCAGACCGCTTTCCAGGCGCTGCTCGGACGATGAAAAAGGCTTCCGGTCTGCGTGGTTTCTTTGCCGAGCAGTGGAAGCAGGTCGATGGCTACCTCCGAAGGATGCGGAACGGCGTCCTTGTTTTCACCGGGCATGGCCTTGGCGCGCAGACCGGTCCGCATGGGGCCCGGATCGGCCAGATTGACCCGCACCGCCATCTTTGCGGTTTCAGCGGCATAGGTCCGGACCATGGCTTCCAGGGCGGCTTTGGTTGTTGCGTGAATCCCCCAAAACGGCGTTTGCCCATCGGCGTGGGCATCTGTCAGGAACAGAGCCCGTCCGGCGTCGGACTGGCGCAGAAGCGGATCGAGCGAGCGGATCAGACGCCAGTTGGCTGTGACATTCGTTGCAAGCGCTTCCTCGAACGTTTTCGGCTTGATGTGGCCGACCGGAGAAAGCGTGGCCGTGACAGCCGCATTGCCGATCAGGATATCGAGCTTTTTCCAGCGTTCGAAGATGGCCGCGCCCAGACGGTCAAGGGCGTCGAAATCCTTGAGATCGACGGGAACGAGCGTCGCATCTGGTCCGCCCGCGGCCTTGATCTCGTCATCGAGTTCCTCCAGGCCGCCAACGGTTCGCGCCAGGGCAATCACATGCGCCCCGCGCGCGCCAAGCTGTTTGGCCAGGTGATAGCCCAGCCCCCGCGACGCGCCCGTGACCACGGCGATGCGGCCTTCAAAGTCCTTGTGCATGGAACAGACCTGTTACTGTACTTCGACCAGACGCGGCGGCCGCGCCATGTCATGGTCCTCGGAAAGATCGGTCAACGGGGTGGGATAGTCCCCGGTGAAGCAATGGTCCGTGAACTGCGGAGCCGCATTGTTCCGGCCATCAAAACCCATTGCGCGATAGATCCCGTCGATCGACAGAAAGGCGAGGCTGTCCGCGCCGATGTAGCTTTTCATCTCGTCCAGATTGTATTTGGCAGCGAGAAGTTTTTCGCGCACCGGTGTGTCGATCCCGTAGTAGTCGGAATGCTTGATTGGCGGGCTGGACAGGCGGAAATGAACTTCGCGCGCGCCCGCCTCGCGGATCATCTGGACGATCTTGACCGATGTGGTGCCGCGCACAAGACTGTCATCGACCAGAACCACCCGCTTGCCCTCGATCTGGGAGCGATTGGCGGAATGCTTCAGCTTGACACCGAGGGTCCGGATCGCCTGGGTCGGCTCGATGAAGGTGCGCCCCACATAATGGTTGCGGATGATTCCGAGTTCGAACGGGATACCGCTTTCCTGGCTATAGCCGATGGCAGCCGGGACACCGCTGTCGGGAACCGGCACGACCACATCGGCGTCAACCGTGCTTTCGCGGGCCAGTTCACGGCCGAATTTCTTGCGCACGTCGTAGACGGAACGGCCGCCGAGCACGGAATCGGGCCGCGAGAAATAAACATACTCAAAGATGTCCGGGCGGGCCGGGCGTTTGCCGAAGGGGAAAAAGGATTCGATGCCGCCCGGCGTGCAGACGATCACTTCGCCGTTTTCCACTTCGCGGATGAATGTCGCGCCGATGATGTCGAGCGCGCAGGTTTCCGAGGCCAGGACGGGTGCGCCGTTCAGATCGCCAAGAACCAATGGCCGGATGCCCAGAGGATCCCGGGCCCCGATCAGCTTCTTCGCGGTCAATGCGACCAGGGCGTAGGCCCCCTCCATCTGCCGGATGGCATCGATGAACCGGTCGACGATTTTCTTCTCGCGCGAGCGCGCGAGAAGCTGAAGAACGACCTCTGAATCCGAAGTCGATTGGCAGATGGCACCGTCCATGATCAGCTGTTTGCGCAGGGTCATGGCATTGGTGAAGTGGCCATTGTGGCAGATCGCGATCCCGCCGCCTTCAAGCTCGGCGAATAGGGGCTGCACATTCCGCAGGACCGGTTCACCGCTCGTGGAGTAGCGGACATGGCCGATCGCCGCCCGGCCGCTCAAGCGGTTGATGGTGTCCGCATTGGAAAAATGGTCGCCAACGAGACCAAGATGCCGCTCCGCGCGAAACTGGTCCCGGTCGAAGGTCACGATCCCGGCGGCCTCCTGGCCCCGGTGCTGTAGCGCGTGAAGCCCGAGCGCCGTCAAGGCGCTGGCATCTTCGTGTCCCAATATACCGAAAACACCGCACTCTTCCTTGAGCCGGTCTGCATCCAGATCAAACGGCTCGTCCAATAGGGTCACGCCAGACATGGCGACCTCCTTGTCGGTTATGTCGGCCGGGTTTACCCGGCTCAGAAGCCGGCGTCCAGCTTATTGGTTGGTGCCGGACGTCAATTGATCCAGGGCTTGGCGCTCGGAATCGCTGTAGGCGGTTTCCTCGGGGATCGGGGCGGGGCCGGTGCTTCGCGCGCCCGTGGATTCGCCCTTAAGCCGGTCAAGGATATCCTGTTCCGGATCCTCCGGCAGGACCGAAACCAGCCGCTCGCCGATGGACAGCAGGATGGGCCGGGACTTCGCTTCCAGCACCCATCCAGGCTGTTGTTCCGGTTGGACGAACCAATTGAAGAACATCATCGCCACAACGACCAGAAGCATGCCGCGCACCGCGCCGAACACAAATCCCATCGTGCGGTCCAGCGCGCCGATGCGGCTATCAAGGACGAAATCCGAGATCCGCATGGTGATATAGGACACCACCAGCAGCGTGACCAGGAAGACGGCGGCGACGGACGCGCCGATCGCGACCATTTCGTTGGGGATGTATTGCTGGATGTAGGGCAGGACGCGATCATACAGAAAGAATGCCGCTGCCGCGGCTGCGACCCAGGAGGCGATGGACAGGACTTCGCGGACAAAGCCTCGGATCATGGCCAGAAAGGCCGAAACCAGCATGATGGCGAGAAGGATTCCGTCCAGCAGCGTGATCGGCATCGGTTTCCTTGTTCCTCTTTTTATATCCTGTCCGGACCGAGTGTGCGTCAATCGCTGGGCGATGCGCCAGCCCGGGCCGACAATTTGACGACAAGGTCCCCAAGTTCTGGAAGGCCCGTCACCGAAAAACCTTTGGCTGTCTTGTCCTTGAGGTTTCCATCCGGACAATAGGCCTGTTCGAAGCCCAGTTTCTGGGCCTCCTTCAACCGTGCCGGAGCTTGCGCCACGGGGCGGATCGCGCCCGACAGACTGACCTCGCCGAAATAGACGCAATTGGCGGGAAGGGCAAGTCCGCTCAGCGAGGACACGAGCGCCGCTGCAACCGCCAAATCCGCGCCCGGTTCGTTGATCTTCAGACCGCCGGCCACGTTGAGATAGACATCGTGCTGGGAGAAGCGGACGCCGCAGCGGGCCTCCAGAACAGCCAGGATCATGGACAGGCGCGCGGAATCCCAGCCGATCACGGCGCGCCGCGGAGTTCCCAGCGAAGAAGCGGCCACCAAGGCCTGGATTTCGATCAGCAGCGGCCGCGAGCCTTCCAATCCGGCAAAAACGGCGGCACCCGGCGCATTCGTGGTGCGGTCGCCCAGGAACAAGGCTGATGGATTTGCGACTTGCGCCAGACCCTTGCCGGTCATTTCGAAGACTCCGATCTCGTCGGTCGCGCCAAAGCGGTTCTTCACCGACCGGAGGATCCGGTATTGATGAGCCCCGTCGCCTTCGAAATAGAGGACCGCGTCCACCATATGTTCGACCACGCGTGGGCCCGCGATCTGCCCATCCTTCGTGACGTGTCCGACAAGCACAAGGGTCGTGCCGTTCTTCTTTGCGTATCGCACCATGGCCTGGGCAGACGCCCGTACCTGGGTGACGGTGCCAGGCGGGGAGTCGGCCGTGTCCGTCCAAAGCGTCTGGACCGAATCGAGAATGAGAAGCGCCGGCGCGGGGCCGGCTTCCAGCGTGGCCAGAATGTCCTCGACGCTGGTTTCGGCGGCTAACTGGACCGGAGCTTGGGCAAGGCCCAGACGCTCGGCCCGCAGGCGCACCTGCGCAATGGATTCCTCACCGGAAATGTAGACCGTGGCGTGACCGAGCTGGGCAAGGGCCGCCGCCGCCTGAATCAAGAGCGTGGACTTGCCGATGCCCGGATCGCCGCCGACAAGCAGCGCCGAGCCGCGGACAAATCCCCCTCCGGTCACCCGGTCCAGTTCCGCCACCTTGCTTTCGATGCGGGGAGCTTCCTTGGTCTCGCCGGACAGGCCGACCAGCGGAACGACGCGGCCCTTGGTGCGGGAGCCTCTGCCCGGACCGCCGCCGATCCCGCCCCCGGATTGCTCCTCGACAATGGTGTTCCATTCGCCGCAGGATTCGCAGCGGCCCTGCCACTTGGCGGTCACGGCGCCGCAGGACTGGCAGATGAATTGGGTGGACCGGCGGGCCATGGCGGATCTCAGCGGCTGTCGAGAGGGCCGTAGATCCGTTCGAAACGGCGGCCCAGGCTTGTGAGGTATTCGTAGTCAATGGTCTCGGCATACGCGGCGAGGTCCGAAGCCGCAACATCGGGTCCCAGCATTTCCACAAAGCCGCCGCGCTGAACGAGGGCTTCGGGGACATCCGTGACATCGAGCGTGATCATGTCCATGGATATCCGGCCGAGGATCGGCGCCCTGTATCCTCCGATCATGGCAAAACCGCCCGGACGATCATCGGTCGAGCCGGCCCGGCGCAGGAGGCCGTCGGCATAGCCCGCGGCGACCACGGCATTTCTCAAGGGCCGTTTCGCCGTCTGCTTGGCGCCATATCCGATCGTGTCGCCTTCCGGCACATGGCGCACCATCATGATGCGGGCCTCGACCCTGGCGACGGGGCGCATCGGGTTGGCTTCGGTATCGATGGCCTTGCCGCCGTAGAGCGCGATGCCGGGACGGGCAAGGTCGAAATGAAAGTCCGGCCCCATCAACACGCCGGCCGAATTGGCCAGAGATCGGGGAATGGACGCGTAGGGCGCCGTGAGCGCGGCAAACATGGCTTGCTGGTGCGCGTTCATCGGATGCGCCGGATCGGACCCGCAGGCGAGATGCGACATGATCAGGCTCGGCGCGAAGGCGCTGGTGATGCCGTCATCGCCCATCACTGCTTGGAACTCTTCGCGCGACAGGCCCAGCCTGTGGATACCCGTGTCCAGATGCACCGCTGCCTCGAACGCGCGGCCCTGCGCGTTGCAAAAGGCGGCCCATTCCATCACCTCGGCGTGGCAGCCGAGGACAGGCCGAAGGCGGTGCTGCGCAAAGATTTCCGCCGTGCCAGGAAAAAGACCGTCGAGAACGTAGATGACAGCATCCTGCGGCAAGGTGCGGCGCAGGGCGACCGCCTCGGTGGGCAGAGCGACGAAGAACGTGCGGCAACCTTCGTCATACAACCGTCGGCCGGTTGCATCCTGACCGGTCCCATACGCGTCGGCCTTGATCGTCGCGGCACATTCGCCCCCGGCAACGAGCCGGCTGGAAAGCATGCGCCAGTTCGCGGCGATCGCGTCGAGGTCGATCGTCAGCCGGCCTCCGTAAAGGTTCGTGGATAGGGAAGGAGAGAGGGGATCGGACAATATGCGGAGGCCATCCTGTGATAGGGCAGGGAATCGCCCGCCAGTCTAACGCATTGCCGGGCCGGCGCGCAGCGCCAAAAAACGCGGCCGGTCGGGGCCGTCATCAGTCCATGAACAGGAACTCTATTCCAGCCTCGCCCTCTCGGATCCAGCGGACTTCGCCGTGAAACCGCAGCATCTTGCTGGCAACCTCGATAATGACCCGGTCGTCGTAGGCGAGCCCCTTGGTCTTGGTGGCGACCCGGCAGCCGCCGGCGCTGATGTCTTCGACGATACAATGGCGATGCGTGCTGCCATGCTTCAGCAACGCGGCCCAACTGCACCTGCGGCGGGGAAACTTCCGGGCGTCTGTAAGAAGGGCGGCATCGACGGTCATGAAGCTTTTGGGCGGATCCGAATTCGCGATAAAAATCACCGCGTGAATTTTTATCCGGCAAGTCTTAAGTGCCCGTAAAGCTAAGTGTCATCGCACGCATAAACACTTATCGTGCGTCAAAAAGTCCGCAGCTTCTGGCGTCCGCCCAACCCTCCCAAGGAGACCAGCCAACTCCCGCCAGGCTCCGGACAGCACGGGCCGTTGATGGCCCGCTCACTCGTAGCGTTGGGGAAGATGGTCCTCTTCGGCCAGGTCGGAGAACCGGGTGAATTCACCCTGGAAGTGCAGGTTGGCGGTGCCGGTCGGACCGTGGCGCTGCTTGGCGATGATGACTTCCGCCTTGCCTTTCGCCGCGTTGTGCTTGGCTTCCCACGCCGCGTATTCCGGCGTGTCCGGATCCGGTTCGGTTTTGGAAAGGTAGTATTCCTCACGGTACACGAAGAGCACCACGTCCGCGTCCTGTTCGATCGATCCGGATTCGCGCAGGTCCGACATCTGCGGACGCTTGTCGTCACGGTTTTCCACCTGCCGGGAGAGCTGGGAGAGCGCGATGATCGGAACGTTCAGTTCTTTCGCAAGCGCCTTCAAGCCGGTCGTGATTTCGGTGATTTCTTGCACCCGGTTGCCCTGGTTTTTCGAAGAACCGCTCAGGAGCTGGATATAGTCGACGACCAGAAGGTCCAGGCCTTTTTGCCGTTTGAGACGGCGCGCCTTCGAAACAAGCGAGGCGATGGAGATCCCGCCGGTTTGATCGACATGAAGCGGGACCGTCTGCATGTGCTGGGTGGCGGCAACCAGTTGTTCGAACTCAGCCTCGGTGATGTCGCCGCGCCGGATCTTCGAAGAGGAGATTTCGGTCTGCTCGGAAATGATACGGGTGGCGAGCTGTTCGGCCGACATTTCCAGAGAGAAAAACCCGACAATGCCGCCATTGACCGTCTTGAGGGTTCCGTCGGGCTGCTCCTCGGCCCGGTATGCCTCTGCGACATTGTAGGCAATATTCGTGGCCAGCGATGTCTTTCCCATCGCCGGGCGCCCGGCCAGAACGATCAGATCGGAATGTTGCAGTCCGCCCAGCAGCCGGTCGAGGGCGGTCAGGCCGGTGGAAATGCCGGACAACGCCCCTTCGCGATTGTAGGCCGCGTGTGCCATCTCGATGGTTTGCGCAAGGGCATCGCCGAAACTCACGAAACCGCCGCCGCTGCGGCCGGTTTCCGCCAATTCGAACAGGCGGCGTTCGGCGTCGTCGATCTGCTGCGTCGGAGGCACGTCGATCGGCGCATCGAAAGCGATATTGACCATATCCTCGCCGATCCGGATCAGGTTCCGCCGCAAGGCCAGTTCATAGATGGTCTGGCCATAGTCTTCGGCGTTGATGACCGATGCGGCATCGGCTGCGAGGCGCAGGAGAAATTGGGTCGCCGACAGGTCCGCGATCTGGATATCGGCAGGGTAGAAGGTCTTGAGCGTGATCGGCGAGGCGGTCTTCCCCGCGCGGATCAGCTGGCTGATCTTTTCATAGATGTCCTGGTGCGGGGGGACGAAGAAATGATGCGGCTCGAGAAAATCCGAGACCCGGTAGAATGTCTCATTATTCACCAGGATTGCGCCCAGCAGCTGGCGTTCCGCTTCCGCGTTATGCGGTGCCACCCGTTCCTGAAGCGTTTCCGGTTTCACCGACTGCAAGCTGCCCTTCATTTTTGCCCCCAAAGACCCGATCAGTGATGAACTATCGCCATCTCGGCTCCGGCTTCAAGGTGAGAAACCGCCGAAACACGATTCCCACCGGGCAGTTAAAATCAGTGGGGAAATGATTCATTTTACCTTGACTGGAGAGGTAAATCAGGAATTGCCGTGATTTGTGAGTCTGTCGAAAATAATCAATTTTTTGAGGTGTTTACGAGAATGAAAAGACCGCATTTGACGAAAAGTCCTTGATACTATTGCCAAGTATCGAAAACCTTAGTCGCTTAATTGGTCCATGTCCGCAATTCGATAGCCGGAAAACAAAAAACCGGCGCCGCACCGGCGCCGGTTCCACAGCCGAAACAGGCTGTTCTGACTGGCTCAGACCCGGTCTTCGTCGACCGTGTTGTCGGTTGCCTCGGCCTCGCCTTCACCGTCCTCGAGTTCTTCGTCTTCCTCGAATTCGAAAATATCCTGCTCGGGTGCGCTGAGGTCCTCACCGGCGGCCTGACGGCCTGCCTCGTCTTCGGACCGGGCGACGTTCACGGTGATCTTGACTTCGACTTCCGGGTGCAGCCGGACATCGACGTCATGCAGGCCGATGGTCTTGATAGGCGAGGTCAGTTCGACCTGGTTGCGGGCGACCGTAAAGCCGGCGGCGTCCAGGCCATCGGCGATGTCCCGGGTAGAGACGGAGCCGTATAGCTGGCCGGTTTCGCCGGCGGACCGGATCATGATCAGGCTCTGGCCGTCCAGCTTGGCGGCGACGCCCTCGGCTTCGGTCTTGCGCTCCAGGTTGCGCGCTTCAAGCTGAGCCCGCTCCCGTTCGAAACGCTCCAGATTGGTTTTGTTGGCGCGCAGGGCCTTGCCTTGCGGCAGGAGGAAGTTGCGGGCATAGCCGTCGCGCACGCGCACGGTCTCGCCCATCTGGCCAAGGCGCGGGATGCGCTCCAGAAGAATAACGTCCATCAGAGTTCTCCATACTGTCCCGCCTTGCGGCGGTTAGAGACCGGTTGCGCCGGCCCCAGTGAAATCACCCTGTCCCGGGCAGCGCCCGGGCAGGGCGAAGGTGCATGTGCCTTAGCTGATCACGAAAGGCAGAAGGCCAAGCAGGCGGGCCCGCTTGATGGCGCGCGACAGTTCACGCTGCTTCTTGGCGGAAACGGCGGTGATGCGGCTCGGCACGATCTTGCCGCGCTCGGAAATATAGCGCTGCAGCAGGCGGATGTCCTTGTAGTCGATCTTCGGCGCGTTCGAGCCCGAGAACGGGCAGGTTTTCCGGCGGCGGAAGAAAGGACGGCGGCTCGGAATCTGTGCGATATCAACCATAGGTTCTTACTCCCCTTCTGCCCGGCGCGGTGCCCGGTCGCCACCACGGTCGCCACCACGTTCACCGCGCTCACCGCGCTCACCGCCACGGCCACCCGGCCGGTCGGGGCGGTCGGGGCGGTCGCCACGTTCACCACGGCCACCGCCACGGCGGTCGTCGCGGTCACGCTTCTGCATCATCGCGGACGGCTCGTTGTCATGTTCTTCGACCTTGAAGGTCATGAAACGCAGAATGTCTTCGTTCAGACCCATCTGCCGTTCCATTTCGGCGACAGCCGCGGAAGGCGCATCAATATTGATGAGCGTATAGTGCGCCTTGCGGTTCTTTTTGATCCGGTAGGCGAGGGTGCGAAGACCCCAGTTCTCGATCTTGCCGAAGGAGCCGCCACCGGTTTCGATGACACCCTTGTATTGTTCGACAAGCTGCTCGACCTGTTGGGCCGAGACGTCCTGGCGGGCCAGGAAAACGTGCTCATAAAGCGGCATGAAAGTCAGCCTTTCTTTCAGTTGACAACGCAGGGCCGGCGCAAAGCCTCCTCGCAAGCCCGGAAAGGCAGACGAGAAATCTTACGGGAGTGGGAACACGGGAAGTCGGATACACTCGATATCCTGGCTCACGCCCTTCCGTTCAGCCCCCGGCCAACCCTGGATGAGGCGCGGGTATACTCCGTTTCGGCGCAAATGCAAGGGGCAGTCCAGCTCCGGCGCGGATATTTCCCATCTCTCCCGCATCGGTGAGGGCGAGCTGGCATCTCGTCCAACGGATCACACTCCGGCAACTCCGGCAGGGATTCTGCTGGCGCCCGTTTGGCGGCCGGCCGCCAAACGGCAGATCTATTATGGAGCTATAATGTCGTCACATTTACAGGTCACGACTGGAGGGTGCGCATGGTCGGTGCCTCGAAAGAGCAGCACCTCGGCGCTGGGGCCGCCTTTTCAGGCCCCCTGGCGTCCAGCAGGCGATGCCATCCGAAACCAGTCAATCAAGGGAAAGGATGCCAGATGTTGGACAGAGACCAATATATCGAAAAGGCTAAGGCAAAACTCGATGAGTGGAATGCCGAGATTGCCCGTATGCAAGCCAAGGCCGACGCAGCCGAGGCCGACGCAAAAGCCGAATACCAGAAACAGCTCGATGAAATGCGGGAAAAACGCGATGAAGCCGAGGCGCGGCTGACCGAGCTGCGCAATGCCAGCGACAGCGCCTGGACCGACATGAAGGCCGGGTTCGATACCGCCTGGCAGAATGTGTCCAACGCCTTCGAGAACGCAATGTCCCGGTTCCGGTGAGGAGGCGCCCATGAAAAGTCCGAACCTTATCCGCGCGGCGGTGATATCGACCGCGATGGCCCTTTCGACCGGTTCCGTTCTCGCAGCGGGAGGCGACGAACCGAAGACGACCGGGGACGATGTCCGGGCCGAGGTCGCCGAGGCCATGGATGCCATTACTTCTTACACCGTGGATCAGCGGGATAAGGCGCTGGCGGAAGCGGAAAAGGCCTTGGCCCGCCTCGATGCGGAAATCGAGCGCCGGGAACAGGCGCTTCGGGAAAACTGGGCACAAATGTCCGATCAGGCCAGGCAAACCGCCGCAGAGCGTTTGGACGATCTGCGCGATGCCCGCAACCGGCTCGGAGAGCGTTACGGTGCCCTGGAAGCCGGTGCCAGCGAGGCTTGGGGTGAATTGAGAGCCGGATTCTCCAGCGCCTGGGACACCTTCTCGAAAGCCTGGTCGGCATCCGAGGAAGAGGCTCCGGAAGAGGGATCGGACATCTAGATCGGATCGATCGGCCGGCCATCTCCCGGCCACTCCCCGACACAGCCTTCGCTCGGAAATCGAGAAAAGGCTCCAGCGTTACAAGATGGCAGCGGGCGTGCCCCGCTGTACCGCCTTGGCCGGGCTGTTTTAGGCCGTATCAGTCAGGTTTCCATAGGTTTCCGCGCCCCAGTCCGGCATTTGGACAAGCGCGGGTCTTGACATCCCCGATCCATCCGTATCATAGCCTCGCGATCATTCAGCTGATGCCGTCCCGGTTGTAGCGGGCGCGGCGGTCTATCCAAGCTCCGAAGGCCGGTCCTGCGCGCATCGTCCGGTTTTCGAACTGAATTCTTGTAAAGGCGCTTCCCGATGAGTTTTGCATTCCTCTTCCCCGGACAGGGCAGTCAAGCCGTTGGCATGGGCAAGGAACTTGCCGAAACATTTCCCGAAGCGCGGGCAGTGTTCGAGGAAGTGGACGAGGCGCTCGGTCAGACCCTGTCGGCGCTGATGTGGGACGGGCCGGAAAGCGATCTGACCCTGACGGCCAATGCCCAGCCGGCATTGATGGCGGTGAGTATGGCCACGATGCGTGTCTTGGAGGCCCGGGGGCTGAAGCTGGCCGAGACCGTTTCCTACGTAGCCGGGCATTCGCTGGGCGAGTATTCGGCGCTCGCGGCGGCGGGCAGCCTTGATGTTGGAACAGCGGCCAGACTGCTGCGGATTCGCGGCGATGCGATGCAGAGCGCCGTACCGGTCGGCAAGGGCGCGATGGCGGCACTGCTCGGCCTTGAGTTCGATGAGGCAGTCAAGGTCGCCGAAGAAGCTGCCCAGGGTGAGGTCTGCCAAGCCGCGAATGACAATGCGCCAGGCCAGGTCGTTGTCTCCGGTCATGTGGCGGCGGTCGAACGGGCGGTCGAGATCGCAAAGGCGCGGGGGGCCAAGCGCGCGATGATGCTGGCCGTCAGCGCGCCGTTCCACTGCGCTTTGATGGCCTCGGCCGCCGACGCCATGGCCGATGCGCTGGCGAACGCCGATATTCGTCCGCCGGTCGTGCCGGTCGTCGTCAACGTACTGGCGGCGCCCGTCACCGACCCGTCCGAGCTTCGCAGCCGCCTTGTCGAACAGGTGACGGGCACAGTGCGCTGGCGCGAATCCATGCAATGGCTGACCAGCAACGGAGTGACGCAGTTTGCCGAGATCGGCGCCGGAAAGGTGCTGACAGGAATGATGAAGCGGATCGAGCGCAGTGCAACTGCGCAAGCGGTCAACAGTGCGGACGACATTGACACGCTGCTGCAGGGATTGTCCGCCTGATTTGATAGGCGAACCTTGCCCTGCCTGCGCCATTAAGTTCGGTCCGCCGATAAAACAGTGAGGAAGCCCAAAATGTTCAGTCTTGAGGGAAAAACAGCGCTCGTCACCGGCGCAACAGGTGGGATAGGCGCTGCGATCGCGAAAGCCCTGCATGCCCAGGGCGCGACGGTCGCCCTGTCTGGCACGCGGGCGGAAAAGCTGGAAGCGCTGGCCGGCGAGCTCGGCGAGCGGGTTCACGTGACACCGGCCAATCTGGCCGATCGCGAGGCGGTATCTGGTCTGGTTCCGGCAGCCGAAGCGGCGATGGGCTCGCTCGATATTCTGGTCAACAACGCCGGCATCACCCGCGACAACATCTTCATGCGCATGAAGGATGAGGAGTGGGACCAGGTTCTTGAAGTCAATCTTACGTCCGGATTCCATATCTGCCGGGCGGCGATCAAGGGCATGATGAAGCGCAGGAGTGGCCGGATCATCGGGATCACGTCGGTTGTGGGCGTGACCGGAAACCCGGGGCAGGTAAACTACGCGGCCGCGAAGGCGGGCATGATCGGCATGTACAAGTCGCTGGCGCGGGAAGTTGCCAGCCGCAACATCACGGTCAACACGATTGCCCCGGGCTTCATCGAAACGGCGATGACCGATGCATTGAATGACAAGCAGAAGGAATCGATCCTGACATCGGTTCCCGCCGGGCGTTTGGGGACCGCCAGCGAGATCGGAGCCGCCGCGCTCTACCTGGCCAGTGACGAAGCCGCCTACGTGACGGGCCAGACCCTGCACGTCAATGGCGGCATGGCAATGATTTAAAACGAAAATTTGCCGAGGAGGCAAACCGGATCCCGGCGGCTTTCCAGCCGCTTGGATTGGCTGGTCAAGGTGTCGAAAGTGTGATACCTAGCCGCCGATTGTTCCAATGGGTTGGGAAAGAGCCACACTCTTGTGCGCTCCAGCCAGTGAAAGTTCACGGCCGCGAGATCGCGTCGGCTCCGGGGTACCCGGCCCGCCGACCGTTTCACGTGGACGGCGAGTTGAAAAATCAAGGAAGTGAAAAATGAGCGATATCGCGGAACGGGTTAAGAAAATCGTTGTTGAGCACCTGGGTGTGGATGCCGAGAAGGTTGTCGAAGGCGCAAGCTTCATTGACGATCTGGGCGCAGACTCGCTGGACACGGTCGAGCTGGTGATGGCGTTTGAAGAAGAGTTCGGCGTGGAAATCCCCGACGATGCTGCAGAAACGATCCTGACCGTTGGCGACGCGGTCAATTTCCTGGAAAAGAACCCGGCCTAATTCGCCGGGCGAGTGATACTCTGGATGGGCGGGCCCGATCGGGCGCCGCCTGCCCGCAGACAAGTGCAGGTACATGAGGCGAGTCGTCGTAACCGGTTTGGGCATGGTTTCTCCGCTGGGCAGCAGCGTGGACGTGTCTTGGAAAAAAATTCTTGAAGGCAAAAGCGGCGCCGGCAAGGTCACCAATTTCAAGGTTGATGATCTCGCCTGCCGGATCGCTTGCCAGATCCCGCGCGATCCGTCCGTCGAAGGGGCGTTCAATCCGGACGACTGGATGGACGTCAAGGAACAGCGCAAGGTCGACGACTTCATCATTTATGCACTCGCGGCCGCCGATCAGGCGATCGCGGATTCCGGCTTCAAGGCCGAAACCTACGAACAGCAGATCCGTGCGGGCGTTCTGATCGGATCCGGAATCGGTGGCCTGCAAGGCATCGAAACCGCGGCTCACATTCTCGCCGAGAAGGGGCCGCGCCGGGTAAGCCCGTTCTTCATCCCGGGTCGTTTGATCAATCTGGCCGGCGGATATGTTTCGATCCGGCACGCCCTGAAGGGGCCGAACCACGCAGTCGTGACCGCCTGTTCGACAGGTGCGCACGCGATTGGCGATGCGTCGCGGCTAATCGCCTATGGCGACGCCGATGTCATGGTTGCCGGCGGGACCGAGAGCCCGATCGGCCGATTGGCCCTCGCCGGTTTCGCCGCCTGCCGCGCTCTGTCCACCGCTTATAATGACGATCCCGAACGCGCGTCGCGTCCGTATGATGAGGGCAGGGATGGCTTCGTCATGGGTGAGGGAGCCGGGGTGGTCGTGCTTGAGGAATACGAGCACGCAAAGGCCCGTGGAGCCACGATATACGCCGAGGTGATTGGGTACGGCTTGTCGGGCGATGCCTATCACATCACGGCCCCGTCCGCTGATGGGGACGGCGCCTACCGCTGCATGGACGCGGCGTTGAAGCGCGCCGGAATTGCGCCCTCGGATGTGGACTATGTGAACGCCCACGGGACGTCGACCCCGCTTGGCGACGAGATCGAGCTTGGCGCCGTGACCCGGTTGGCCGGCAATGCCGCAAACCGGCTCACCATGTCCTCGACGAAATCCTCCACGGGGCATCTGCTGGGGGCGGCTGGAGCCGTTGAAGCGATCTTCTCGGTGCTTGCCATTCGCGACGGTGTTGCGCCGCCGACGATCAATTTGGAGAACCCGTCGGTCGAGACGGAAATTGATCTCGTGCCGCTGTCGCCGAAGAAGATGAATATCGACGTTGCCCTGTCGAATTCCTTTGGTTTTGGCGGAACGAATGCGTCCCTCGTGTTCCGCAAAGTTGCCGCATAGGTGGGTAGAATGCTTGTCGCCGCGGATCGGCGCCGCAAAGGTGCCGTGACGCCTGATCCAGGTGCGGCATTGAAGCTGTGTGCCCGTTCGTATTTGCGGATCCTTGAGAGGTCTTGAAATCATGCGCATCAAGCCGAAAAGCCCGAGGGAGGCGTTGCAGCCAGACCCGGCCCCGGCGCCGCCGCCGCGTTCGCGGCACGTGCGCAATCCGATCGTCATCCTCGTCAATCTCCTGATTTCGCTGGCTGTATTTTCGCTTGCGGCTGTCGGCGGCGCGCTCTACTTCGGCAAGCAGACCTTTGAAAAGCCCGGCCCGTTGGACGGCGAAGCGACGGTGCTGATTTCGTCGGGCGCGGGCCTGTCCGGGATCACGGACAGGCTTGCCGCAAATGGCGTGATTGACGACACCTGGTTTGACGATCTGGTGTTCAATTTCGGTGTGCGGTTCTACAAGAACGAGACGAGGCTGCAGGCGGGTGAATACCTCTTCGAACCGGGCGTCTCGATGCAGCAGGTCATGAACGACCTGGTGGAAGGCAAGGCCGTGACGCATTCGGTCACGGTGCCGGAAGGATGGACCACGGCGCAAATTGTGGATCGTGTCCGTGCGCATCCGGTGCTTGTGGGTGAAATCACTTCCGTTCCGGCCGAGGGGGAATTGTTGCCCGAAACCTACACATTTACGCGCGGAGCGTCCCGCCAGGCGATCCTCGATCAGATGAAGGCTGCCCAGGCAAAGCTGCTTGCCGAGATCTGGGACCGGCGGGCCAGCAATCTGCCGATCGAAACGCCCGAGGATCTGGTGGTTCTGGCGTCGATCGTGGAAAAGGAAACAGCGAAGGCCGATGAGCGGCCGAGGGTGGCCGGTGTATTCATAAACCGGCTGAACCGCGGCATGCGCCTCCAGTCCGATCCCACCATCCTTTATGGTCTGTTCGGTGGCGAAGCCTGGTCGCAGGACCGGTCCGCGATCACGCGCTCTCAGCTTCAAGCCGAAAACGCCTACAACACCTATCAGATCGACGGGCTGCCCCCGGGGCCGATCGGCAATCCCGGCCGTGCGGCCATGGAAGCCGTGGCCAATCCTTCGCGGACCGATGATCTGTTCTTCGTCGCCGATGGCACCGGCGGTCACGCCTTTGCGGAGACATATGAGCAGCACCAGCGCAATGTGGCACGCTGGCGTGAGATCGAGCGGGACATGCGCGCCGCAGAACGTGCGGCCGCGCAGGAGCAGTCGGATACGCAGAACTGATCGCGGCCCGCATCGCGGGTCGTCTGGACTGCAGGAGGGGCATTGATGAGCTTGGCCAGCATGACCGGTTTCGCCCGTGTTCAATCCCAGGCGGAAAACGTCCGTTGGACATGGGAACTGCGGGCGGTCAACGGCAAGGGACTGGACATCCGGGTGCGTCTTCCCGGCGGTATCGAAGCGCTGGAGCCCTTGGTCCGGGACCGCTGCGCCAAGCTTTTGAAGCGCGGCAACGTCACCGCTGGGCTTTCCGTGCAGCGTGACAACGTCGATGTTCCCCTGACCATAAATGAAAAGGCGCTTGAAGCGGTTCTGTCGGCCGCCGCGCTCTTGCGCGAACGGATGCCGGACCTGCCGCCGCCCAGCATCGACGGGCTTCTTGCCCAGAAGGGCGTTTTCGAACTCAAGGAAACCGAGCCGGACGAGGCGGCGCAGAAGAACCTGCATCAGGCGATGTTGACGTCGCTGGATGGCGCATTGCTGGATCTGGTGGACATGCGCCATGCCGAAGGGGCCGCGCTTGGACGGGTTCTGCAGGGCCATATCGCGCGGATCGCGGAATTGACCCGATCCGCCGAGGATATGCCGGCGCGGCAACCGGAAGCCATTCGCGCGCGGCTGGCGGCGCAGGTGGAGGTTTTGCTGGAGGCTTCCAAGCACCAGCTGGATCCGCAGCGTCTCCATCAGGAGGCGGCAATCCTTGCCACCAAGGCCGATATTCGCGAAGAACTGGACCGGTTGGCAGCCCATGTCGATGCGGTGCGCGAACTGCTCGCCTCCGGCGGGGCCATCGGCCGGCGGCTCGACTTCCTCGCCCAGGAATTCAACCGGGAAGCAAACACCTTGTGTTCCAAGTCCAACGATGTGGAACTGACCGCGATTGGTCTGGAACTCAAGACCGTGATCGATCAGATGCGCGAGCAGATCCAGAATTTGGAGTAGCCCATGAGTGAGACGGCAACGGCACCCTCAGGCACAAGCGTGAGCGCCGAAGAGGCGGACAAACACCGCCGCGGCTTGATGCTCGTTCTTTCCTCGCCCTCGGGGGCGGGGAAGTCCACGATTGCACGTTTGCTTCTTGAGAAGGAAGACAACCTGTCGCTGTCGATCTCCGTGACGACCCGGCCGCGGCGGTCGAGCGAAGTGGACGGCGTGCACTACCACTTCATCGACAAAGCCCGTTTCGAGCAGATGAAGGCGCATGACGAACTGCTTGAATGGGCGGAGGTTCACGGCAACTACTATGCGACCCCGCGCGGCCCGGTCGAGACGTCCCTAGACAATGGCCAGGATGTGCTGTTCGACATAGACATTCAGGGCACGTTTCAGCTCTACGACAAGATGCGGGACGATGTGGTTTCGATCTTCATTCTTCCGCCGTCCATCGCCGAAATGAAATCCCGTCTGCGCCGCCGTGCCGAGGATACGGATGACGTCATTCTGCGCCGCCTGAAAACGGCGGTTGGCGAAATGCGCCATTGGTCGAAATATGACTATGTTGTTGTCAACGATGACCTTGAGCGCGCCTATGACAGCGTGCGCGCGATCCTGCGTGCCGAACGGCACAAGCAGCACCGCTCTCCGGCGATCGCACCGCTCATTGACGGCATGGTCAGGGACCTGCAATCCGAACTTGACGGGTCGGGCATCTGACATTCGTGAGGGGCAGCCCTGAGCGGTCCGAACGCAGGAGCCGCCTGAGCGCCTTGCGGTCCTGAAAGCTGCTTGAGGACGGCTTGAGGGACGGTTGGGGTCTTCTTCGCTCCGTCCGGGCCGTTATCGCGAAGCGAAGGCGTTGGCGAGCCGGACAAAACCGGCGATATCGATTTCTTCCGCACGCGCGGTCGGATCAAGGCCGGCGGCCTCGATCAACGGTTCACTGGACACGCCAAGCGTTTTCAGACTGGCGCGAAGCATTTTGCGCCGCTGGCCGAAGGCCGCGGCCGTGATCTTGGCGAGCGCGGACAGATCGCAGGGCAGGGGGGCGTCTCTGGGGGTGAGCTGCACAACCGTGGAGGTCACCTTTGGGGGAGGGATGAAAGCCTGCGGCCCGATATCGAACATCATTCCGCCGGTGCAGCGCCAACCCGCCAGAACGCCAAGCCGGCCATAGGCCTTCGATCCGGGCTGGGCGACGATGCGTTCGCCGACCTCTTTTTGGAACAAGAGCGTCACGGATGTCCAGAACGGCGGCCAGTCCGCCGGCGTCAGCCAATTCAGCAGAAGCTGGGTTCCCACATTGTAAGGCAGGTTCGCCACGATCTTGACGGGCGTTTTCCCGATCAGGGCAACCGGGTCCAGTTTGAGCGCATCGCCTTCAATCACGGTCAAACGGCCCGGATAGTGCGCTGCGATCTGCGCTAGCGCCGGCAGGCAGCGGCTGTCCTTTTCAATCGCGACCACATGTCCGGCTCCGGCCGCCAGAAGGGCGCGGGTCAGTCCTCCGGGACCGGGACCCACCTCCAGGATCGTATGGTCCTCCAAGGCTCCGGCGGTCCGGGCGATCCTTGAGGTCAGGTTGAGGTCGAGAAGGAAGTTTTGTCCAAGGGACTTGCGTGCGTCGAGGCCGTGCTGGGAGATCACCTCGCGCAAGGGCGGCAGACTGTCGATCTGAGGCATGATCCGGTCTCACACAGCCTTGGGATTGGCAAGCACGGCGGCAAGGCGCAAGGCGGCCGCGAAGCTGTCAACCCGGGCTTTGCCGGTTCCAGCGAGGGGATAGGCCGTTCCGTGATCGGGCGATGTCCGGATGAACGGAAGCCCGAGGGTCACATTCACCGCGTCATCGAAGCCGATGGTCTTGGCAGGCACCAGCACCTGGTCATGATACATTCCGAGCGCGCAATCATAGGCCTTTCGCGCCTCTGGATGAAACAGGGTGTCGGCCGGGAAGGGGCCGGATGCCTCGATCCCCTCGGCCAACAGCCTGTCGATGGCTGGGAGGATAATCTCCTCGTCTTCCCGTCCGAGCGCGCCGTTCTCACCTGCGTGCGGGTTCAGGCCGCACAGCGCAAGACGCGGGCGCGTGATCCCGAAACGGGTTTTCAGATCCCTGTCGGCGATGCGCGCGGTTTCGACGATCAAGTCCCCGGTGAGCGTGCCCGGCACATCCTTGAGCGGGATATGGATCGTGACCGGGATGACCATCAGTTCAGGGCCGGCGATCATCATGACCGGTCTGCAAGGAGTGCAGGCCCATAGTTCGCTCCCAAGCGCGCCGAGATACTCGGTATGGCCGGGATAAGTGAAGCCGGCCTTGTAAAGGGCTGCCTTGTTGATGGGGTTGGTGACCACCGCGGACGCGTGGCCTTCCTTCACGTCGATCACACATGCGCGAATGGAGCCGACAACGCTTGCGGCCGACATCGGGTCCTCGGTCCCCGGTGTATCGGCGATCGGATCGCCGGTGGGAACCACGGGAAGCGCTCGGGCAAAGGTGGCGCGGGCCTCTTCGGGTGTCACCGCCGCCACATCCTCCGAAATGCCCAGACGCTGCGCCCGGCTTTTCAGGAATGCGGGGTCCGTGCGGACGTAGAACGGCGGCAGGCCAAGTTCGGCCCGGTTCTGGAAGGCTGTCAGGATCAGGTCAGGACCGATCCCGGCAGGTTCGCCGCAGGTCACGGCAAGAGGAACAGGCAACTGCACCATGCGCGTGCGTCTACTTCTCAATGATCGTTGCCTTGCGGCGCAGTTCCATCAGATAACGGCGGGACATGCTTTCGCCTTCCTGCGCGCGCAACTCGTTTTCCATCGCCGTGCGGGCGGCAATGTCCGACTCGATCTCCCGTTTTCCGCACACGGCGATCATCTCGAACCCGACCTCGGACCGTTCCGGTTTGGTGAGCCCTCCGACCTTGGTTGCCTCGACGCCTTCTCTCAGGTTCGGCGGCAGTTCGGTTTCCAGCCGCCGGCCGACGGGTTTGACGACGACTTCGCTGTATTGCCCCAAAACCGCGCCCGGGTTCTCACAACTGTCGAAAGCGCTGCGGATCTGGTTGCTTTCCCGCAACCGCTTGTCGCGGAACCCGTTCGACGAATTGCGCGGAACGACAACGATGACACGCTGCAGATCGTATTCGATGCTGATGTTCTTGGTTTCTTCATTCGATGCGCGCAGGGCCGCGATCACTTCGGATTCCGTGATGGTGATCTGGCTGCGGAACCGCCTTTGCACGGCCTGCTGCCAGGCAAGCTGGGCCTTTAGGCGGTCTTTCAGGGTCTGCGGGTCAACCCCGTTCTGGCGCAGCGCCGCCGACAGTTGCGATGGCGAAAGCCGCGCACCGCGGGCGACGTTGGCATAGGCCTCATTCAACTGGGCATCGCTGATAGTGATGCCCAAACGGGTTGCCTCGCTCAGTTGCAATTGCTCGTCGATCAATTCTTGCCGGGCCTGCCGGCGGGCGACGGAATTGGAGCTGCGCTGTGTCAGGCGGATCAGTTTCGAGCGCTGGCTGATATCGTAGGAGGTGATCGGTGTTTCGTTGACGACGAGTTCGATGCTCGCCGACGCATTCCAAGGTATCATCGGCGCCAAAGCGGCCATCAGGACGATCAACAATAAGGCGGCGGGTCTGCGCATCGTAAGCCCATTCAAGTTATTTAGCCTGCGATCCGGCCGCAGCTACAATTAACGCCATTAGTCGCACAACATGGCATGAAGATCAAAGCCTGGCCCTCAGTCGCACGCCAGTGCGGCAGAACCGGGGCGGGACGGCGAAGCTGGGGCCGTGTCGTGCGCTTTTGCCTTGGCTTAGAGCCATTATCAGCGATTGACGTTGGTCGAGGCCTGCGTGTTTCCAAGGGTGCGCAGTCCAACCCGGAAGAAAATGGTCCGATCGACCTTGACGGAATCGTTTCGGCTTCGATCCTCGCCGTAAGACACAGAGATCGAGAACCCTTCATCGTCGTATCCCAACCCGACGCCATTTTGCACGACGCCAGAGTTTTCGAGGTCATAGCGGAGCGAGCCGAAGGCCCGCCAATTCTCTTCCAGCCGCAAGCTGGCCGCTCCCAGGACCTCCTCCCGGGGCTGTTCGATCCCCAGGCTCGGTTGCGCGTCCAAAAACGCATAGGCAATCGTCGACACCACGGGGCCATAGGCGCCCGACGCTTGGGCCTGAAGACGGTTGACCGAAAAGTCGTCGTCATCAAACCGCGCCTGAGCGCCGACCTTCACGCCGTATCGCGTGTCGAGATTGAGGCTTCCGACGTAATCGGATTCGCTTGACGCAAGACCGGAGTCCCGGGCAGCGCCGAGCAGATCCGGGGTCGCGAACGAGTTCGCGCCTGCCAGGTGGTAGGATCGGCCGAAAAGGGCGGTCAGGTAGTGTCCGTCGTTCAGTTGAAGACGATAGTTCATCCCAAGATTCATACGGGTGCCGCCCTCTGCGCGGTCGAACCCGGAAAACTTGTCGTAGTCGAACAGCGTCGTGGAATCGAACACGAGGCTTTGCGCATCGTCGTTGGGAAGCTGTCCGATTTTCTGTTCATCCGGACGAACCACGATCTGGGCAACGGGTTCGAAGACCTGGTTCCCGCCGGAGAAGGTGGCGATGAACGGATACCGGTACTCAAGACCAACGGCAGGCATGGCCCGGCCGGCGAAGGCGTCGCTCGTCAGTTCTGTGACGTCGTTGTCCGCCGATGCCTGCCAGAAAAGATCGCCGCGCATATAGGCAAAGGGTGTGAAGCTTTGCCCCAGGGGATCGATCAATGTCCGGCGCCAGTCAGCGCCCAGCGAAAGACGCGAAAACGTGCCATCAATGCCACGATACCGGCGGGTCGTTCCGCCATCGGGTGAAAAGGCGTCCGTTTCGGCCCGGGTAAGAGACGTGAAATTGGCTGTCAGAGCCAATTCGCCATCCGCGATCGGGTCCGCGAAGACGTAATCGTAGTCGATCAGGGGCGCGACCAGGGGCTGTTTGTCCTGAAGCGACGTGCCGACAGGAGAAAAGCCGGGGGCATTCAGGCCCGGATTGGACGGGGTATAGTCCTCCTGGGAAATGGAAAACGCATTGGCCCGAACCGTGAGACTGTTCCGGTCTGTATAGCCTTCGAGAAAGATATCGGATGTTTCGCCATTGTCGTCGAAACTGACGAAGGAGTAGTCCTTCAAGAAAACGCGGTCGCTTTTGTAGGTGGCGTCCCAGCCGAAGACCCAATGGTCGGTCAGGGCGAATTCGCCGGTCGTCTTGACGGCCCCGCGCCAGCGCTGATCGCCGCTGGTGCCGGCGAATTCATTTGGCCGGGACTGGAACAATCCAGCGGCGGACATCGTGTATTCGCCGCTCCCGATCCTTTGACGGAACGTGGCATCCCCCAGCACGCCCTGTTTCGTCATCGGGGTGAGCGCGGTTGTCAGATCGTAGTGCGGGCTGAGCGCCCAATAATAGGGAATGGTCACCCCGTATCCGAGTTTTTCGGAAATGACCGCACTGGGCATCAGAAAGCCGGACTTCCGCCTGACGGTCGGGTCCGGCATGGTCAGATACGGCAGATACGCGATCGGCTTGCCGAAGAACTCGAAGGCCGCATCTTCATAATAGATCGTGCGTTCTTGTTGATTGTGGACGATCGTCGCGGCCCGGATGCGCCACAGCGGCGGCTTGTCCGGCGGGTTTTTCGGGCTGGTGTAGACCGTGTAGATACCGTTCTCGAATGTCGTGACATTGCTGTCGGTCCGGGTGGCGCTGTCGGCAATGAAACGGGTCCGCTGAGGCGTGTCCAGCTGCAGCGCTCTGGCAAAGCCATTGGCAAGGTCGTCGGACAGCGTGATTTCCTCGGTCCGGACGATGTTGCCGTTCGGCTCGATCATGATCACGTTGCCGCGGGCGGTCAGCTGGCCTCGCCGGCGCTCGAAGACCATCTGGTGAGCTTCGACAGTGATGCCGTCATAATAAACCTGAACGCTGCCGGTCGCGACGATCAGGTCGCGGTCGAAGTCGTAGGTCAGGCGTTCCGATTCCAGCAGCAGATCGGCATTCGGGTCGACCTGACCGGCGACGAGGTCCTGCAGGCTGTCCTGTGCCAAAGCGCTCAGGTTCGCGCAGGCAAGCGGGACGACAATTGAAATGGCAAGCAGGCTCGCCCCGCGCATCAAGGCGCGGCTTGCACACACAAGCAATCCGGTCCGGCTCTCAGGAGGAAGGGGGAGAATACGCGTCACTGTTTCACCCGTCTTCCTGATGCAGCAGGATGGTCAAACCCATAAGTACTCCAAAAATACCAGGCGCCCACGCGGCGACCAGCGGAGGAACGATCCCCGCCCCTCCGAAGTCCTCGGCAAGCTCAGATAGAACGTAAAGCACGAAGCCGGCAAGGATTCCACCCAGAATCATCTTTCCCAATCCGCCAAAGCGGGAAACCTTCAGGGAAACCGCGGCCGCGATCAAAATCATGGCTGTCAGAAGCAGTGGACGGGCGAGAAGCGTCTGATATTGCAGCGTATATCGATAGGCGGGCAAGCCGGCGTTGCGGGCCAGTTCAATGAACTGGGGGAGATTCCAGAAAGAAATCGATTCGGGTGAGCCGACACTTTCCCGCACTTCGGTGGCCGTCAGGAACGTGCTGATCTCGTAGCGTCCATAGGTCTGCGGGTCGCGATCGGTGGTATAGACCGTCACGTCGTAAAGCTGCCAGATCTCGTGTCCCAACCGGGCTTCGCTGGCCTCGATCCGCTCCCGGAACGTTCCGTCCGGATCGAAGGCAAAAATCGTGACGCCGAGCAGATGGGCGCCATTGTCCAGAAGTTGCTGAGCCAGAAGAACCGATTCCCCGTCCAACCCGTCCTGCCGCACCCAGACATTGTTTGTGGTTTGAAGCAGGAAGGTTTGTTCGGAGCCGAACAGTCCGCTGGCCACCTCATCGGACTTCTTCTGCAGCCAAACGGCGGTGGGATTGTAGACCGTGACCGAGAAGATCCCCACCACGAGCCCAACCAGAATGGCGGGGAATGTGAACTGCCAAACCGAAACCCCGCTGGCCCGGGCGACGACAAGTTCCAAAGCGCGAGACAGGCTCACAAAGGCCGCGATCGAGCCGAACAGGACCGCGAAGGGAAGCACCTGCTCCAGCAGCAATGGCAGGCGCAGGGCTGAAATCAGGCTGACCCGCAAAACCGAGAAACCCTCACGGTCGCTGCCCCGACGCACCAGTTCCAGTACATCGAATAGGAAGATCAAGACGGCAGACAGCAGAAACAGACCGCAGATCGCCTTCAGAAAGCGTACGGAGAAGTAAAGGGCAAGGGTCCGGCCGAGGATCACGAGGCGCCCCCGGTCCGGCGGCTGTTGAACCGGGAAAGCAGGCGTTCATTGATCATGAACGCCCAGTGTTGAATGGACTCGACCCAGCGCGGCGTGGCGCCCCGGTGGTCACTCAGGATCGACCATATCGCGATGCCCATCCCGGCCAGAGGCACAATATAGAGGAACACAAGCCAGCCAAGGGTGCCGCCCGCGATTGCCGTGATGCCGAAACCTGCCGTGCGCAGGGCAATGCAGGCGATGATGGCGCCGAGCACGGCGAACCCGCGGCCTTGGCGGGTGGTTCTGGCCTTGCCAAGAAACGCAAAAACGATCAGCGCGAACGCCAGGCAGTAGAGTGGCTGGCTGAAACGCTGGTGCAGTTCGTCCCGCAAACGATCCGGATACCGCGCGGCGTATTCGTCGCCGGGCGCGGGATTGAGAAGCGCCAATGTTGACCGCTCGCTCGCCTTGTAGGTCGGCTCGGAGGCTTCGGGAATAAGGTTGGAAAGGTCGAACGCATAAGACTGAAAGCGGACGATGGAGATGTCGTTCCGCCCCTTCGGCTTCCGCTGGATCGTGCCGTTTTGCATCACCAGCAATGTCCGGTCGAAGGTCTCCACGATGTTTCCCTGGTCCGCCTGGTAGGTGAAGGCGGTTTCCGGATCGCGCGTGTCATGCAGCAACAAGCCATCCAGCGTCCCGTTGCCGGACCGGTTTCTGATATGGAATGTCAGTCCGTCCTCGACCGTGATGAAGCGTCCGGGCTGGACGATGTTGGCCACAAGATCTGCTCGAACCCGGGTGATTTCCTCGCGCAACTGGCCCAGCCCGAGCGGGGCGGCGTAGAGCGACATGGTCGCGCTGAACGCCAGGATGACGGTGGCGAACATCAGGATCGGTTTCAAAACCAGAAACCTTGATCCGCCTGTTGCGTCGATCACGATCAGTTCGCTGTCGCCGGACAAGGCGTTGAGGACAAGGATCAGGGCGATCATGAGCGCGAAGGGTGCAACGATCACCAATAGAAAAGGCAGGGCCAGCATGGTGATGCCGATGAACTGCACGATCGTCTGACCCTTGGAGGTGACGAGATCCAATTGCCGCAGCGCCTGGGTCGCCCAAACGACGCCGGTCATTGCGGCCAGGGTCATCAGGAACGCAACGGCGGAGCGCTTGAATATGTATCGTTCAAGGATGTTCATGCCGCCGAGCGCCGCCGTCTCCAAGCTCATTCACGTGGTCTTGGTTGCACATAGCACGGATTTTGGTGAATGGCTTCTGAACAGGATTGGTTAACTTGTGTTTATTTTTGCAGTCCTTGCCGACCTGCCACAGGCGGTCCATGTTGGGCGATGGGGTTACTGGCCTTGAACGGCGGTCATTATCTGCGGCCGGCCCGTGCAGACGCTTTGTTTTGAACAGGAAAGTAAAATGACAAAAATTGCGAAATTGACATTCGCCAAGCTGGCAGCGCCGAAGGCCGGCGTTGCCGTTGCCTTTGTCGATGAGGACCTGGCCGGCGGACCTGTGCTGAGCGCAATGCTGGAGGGCGCTGGGGACATTTTGGCGCGCGCGGCCGGTATCGCGGAGTTCAAGGGCGGAAAGGGAACGAGCCTCGATCTGATTGCTCCGGCCGGTCTGAGCATCGACCGGCTGATCGTTGTCGGTCTGGGAAAGACCGCGGACCTTGGCGAACAGGATTGGGTCAACCTCGGCGGCACGGTGTACGGTGCCTTGAAAGCCGCGGGCGGCAAGGATGTGTCGGTGATCCTGGAAATGCCCGACGGCCATGGGCCGGACGCTGAAACGGCCGCTCATTTCGCCATGGGCATGACGCTGCGAGGATACACATTCGACGCCTACAAATCCAAAAAAGACGACGACAAGACAGCCAAGGGGTTGAAAATCTCTGTGCTTACGGCGGAACCGAAAGCGGCCAAGTCGGCATGGGAGGCCGGCGCGGCGGTCGCCGACGGTGTTTTGCTGGCCCGCGATCTTGTCAATGAACCGTCAAATATTCTTGGACCTGTCGAATTCGCGGAAAAGGCAAGAGATCTCGAGGCGCTTGGCGTTGAAGTGGAAATCCTGGGCGAAAAAGAGCTCAAGAGGCTCAAGATGGATGCGCTCGTCGGGGTGGCCCAGGGTTCGGTGCGCCCGCCCAGGCTGGCGGTCATGCGGTGGAATGGCGGCAAGAAAAACGCCAAGCCGCTGGCCTTTGTGGGCAAGGGAGTGACCTTCGATACCGGGGGCATCTCCATTAAGCCGGCAGCAGGCATGGAAGAAATGAAGGGCGACATGGGCGGGGCCGCGACCGTCGTTGGCCTGATGAACGCGCTGGCGGGGCGCAGGGCGAAAATCAATGCGGTCGGCGTGATTGGCCTGGTCGAGAACATGCCGGACGGCAATGCGCAGCGTCCGGGCGACATCGTGACGGCCATGTCCGGGACGACGATTGAAATCCTGAATACCGACGCCGAGGGGCGGCTCGTTCTGGCCGATGCGCTTTGGTACACCCAAGAGACCTACAAGCCGTCGGTTGTCATTGATCTGGCGACGCTAACCGGCGCGGTCATCGTGGCGCTCGGCAATCACCATGCCGGCCTTTACGCCAACAACGATGATCTTGCCGCGCAGCTAACAGCGGCGGGTGCGGCCACCGGCGAAGCGGTCTGGCGCATGCCGCTGTCCAAGGACTATGACAAGCTGATCGATACGCCGAATGCCGACGTCAAGAACACCGGCGGCCGGTGGGCCGGCTCGATCACCGCTGCGCAATTCCTGCAGCGCTTCGTCAAGGAGGAAACCGTCTGGGCGCATCTCGACATTGCCGGGACCGCGTTTGGCGCACCGAAAACCGAAATCTGCCAAGGCTGGGCATCCGGCTATGGCGTGCGGTTGCTGGACCGCTACGTCAAGGACAACCATGAAGCTTGACGAAATCAAAAGGCCCGCTTCCCAAAAAGGGGCGGGCCGCACCGGTCGCCATGGCCGGGACCGGGTTTCTCAAGATCGAACGTCTCCAGACAACATTCGATCGCTTCGGTATCAAACTGACCGGGACTTGCCTTAGCAGGTCTTGTAGGTTTGCGTCTGGCACGCCGCGTCCGGTTCTGCGACGACGAGCCCCATGCCGGCCGTGGCGCCGGCCATCATGGTGACAAGGGCGAAAAACATAACCACACGCGCAAGCATACAATCCCCCAAATCGGCTTTCGTGCCCGCGCCGAGCGCGGCTTGCCACAACCCCGAGGCAGGATTACCCCGCCAATATTTGCGAAGGGTTAATGATACGACTCGACGTGCAAGTCCATCGCGGAGTAGGCAGGGCCGGAGCAATCTGCGACGGTGTTGCATCCCCGCACCACCTGTCTGAACGATGCAACGAACCGGAACACGAACGACATGCCGACCGAGGTCTTGTTCTATCATCTGACGCACAAACCGCTCGAAGAGGCCCTGCCGCAACTGCTGCTGAAGTGCCTCGCGCGGGATTGGCGCGTGGTGGTGCAGACCGGCAGCGCCGAACGATGTCAAGCGCTGGATGCCCATCTGTGGACGTTCGCGGATGACAGTTTTCTGCCGCATGGCACCAAGCAAGATGGCCTTGCAGAGCTTCAACCGGTCTATCTGACCGCGGAACAGGACAATCCGAACGCCGCGCATGTCCGCTTCCTTGTGGACGGGGCCGCGCCGCCGGCGCTGGCTTCCTACGAACGGGTGATTTTCATGTTCGATGGCCGGGACCAGGAGGCTGTGGCCGAGGCGCGGGGGCATTGGAAAGACGCCAAGGCGGGCGGGTTCGACCTGACCTACTGGCAGCAGACGCCAGCTGGCGGATGGGAGCGGAAGGCGTGAGTGATCAAAAGGTTCATGAGGATCCCGAATTCATGGCACGGCGTGACGAGGCCCGGCAGAGGATCGACGCGCTGACGGGAGCCGTCGGAGGGGCGGCGGAAGACCGGCTGGCCTGGTTCCATGCGGTTTACAGGGAGGCCGGGGGCGATCCCGCTGCCATCCCCTGGGCCGATCTTGCGCCCAAGGTTGCCCTGCTCGATTGGCTGGGCCAGAACCCCGGTAACGGGCGCCGGGCAATCGATATCGGCTGCGGGTTGGGCGACAACGCGCAGGCGCTGGCTCAGGCCGGCTACGAGACAACCGCTTTCGATCTTTCTCCCGATGCGATTGCCTGGGCGAAACGCCGCTTTCCGCAAAGCCCGGTTCACTACCGCGTCGCGGATCTCTTTGCGCCGCCGAGCGAATGGTCGGGCGCGTTCGATCTGGTGCATGAAAGTTACACGGTCCAGGCCCTTGATGGCGACCTGCGGCAGCGGTCCGTTCCCGCAATCGCGGCCCTTGTCGCCCCGGGAGGGCGTTTGATCTTCTTCAACCGGAGCCGGCCGGAAGGGGCCAGCGCCGAGGGGCCGCCCTGGCCGGTCATGCCCTCCGAATGGAGAATGTTTGAAGAGTTCGGGCTGGTTCTGACAAACGAAACAGAGATTGCGGTCGAGCGGCCGGGCCGCACGATCGCGCATGTTCTTGCCGTGTTCGAACGGCCGGCGTGACCCCTGGAGAAGTCTCATGGTCAAAAAACTTTAAGTCTCCGCAAGCGATCTGGTCGCCGCAGCCCGAGCGCGGATCAAGGAAGTGGAGACGGTGGACGCCATTGCGCTGGCAAACGATCCGGACGTTCTGTTCGTCGATTTGCGCGATGTGCGCGAACGCCAACGCTCCGGGTTCATCCCCGGCGGCTTCCATTGCCCGCGCGGAATGGCCGAATTCTGGATCGATCCGGAAAGCCCCTATTTCAAGGAGGTCTTTGGCGAGGACAGACGCTTCATCTTTCACTGCGCCTCCGGCTGGCGCTCAGCGCTGACCGTTGCGGCCCTGAACGACATGGGCTTCGAGGCGGCCCATCTGAAGGATGGGTTTGTCGATTGGGTCAAGCAGGGCGGTCCGATTGCCACCCCTGAGGACTGATGCGGTCATAGTCTGGTAGGTTGTTTGCGGTAGACCGGATCAGGACAACGGATTTTTCGGGAAAAGGGGCGGCCCCCATGGCGAATGATCAGGACAACTCCAGTGCGAGCGATCTCTACGACCGGCCGAATGTCCTGTTCTTCGTTCCCTATAATGTCGATGTCGACGCGGAGGTGGACGAGCTCGGCGCGATCTTGCGCTTGGGCGAGTACAGCGATGTGGAGGAAGTCGTCCGGCGCGATGGCTATGACGACGAATACTATCCGCAACAGCATATCGAGGACGCGGGGCAGGCGGGCAAGCGTTCCACCGAGCTGGCGTCCGGCGAGGACCGGTATCAGAAAGGCATATTGCTGGCCTGCGACGGCCGCTTCCTGATCAAGACCCGCGAAAAGATGTACACCGACACGGCCGACTATCACCGCCGCACACGGGGCACCTACAAGCTGGTGATTGACGACACCTACACAGTAACCGTTTCCGGGGACATCTCGATCACGTCCGGCACCGGGAACATCAATGTGAAGGCGTCCGCCGGCGACGTGGCGATTGAGAGCGGGACGAACAAGGACATCACCTTGCGCGCCGGCACGAGCACGAGCGGCGGCGCGACCGGGATGATCTACGAATACTCCAAAGGCCATTACAAGGAGATCGACGGCCACGAGTACAAGGTCAGCCAGACGGAGAACACCTTCACCACCGGGACCTCGAGCAACTTCTTCTTCGGCGCCAAAAGCACGGTCAACGGCGATGCTGACTTCACCTTGACGGTTGGCCCGTCCGCCACCGTGAAGCCGGTTCTCAACCTGTCGATCACCGGCGTCAGCGTGTCCTATACCGCAAGCAGCATCGACCTGAAAAACGTCTACTGCAATGTGCGCGGGATCCAGACCTCAAGCGAAGCCTTGAAATCCACAATCCGGAGCCTGAAGTCGGAGGTGAATGCGCTGAACACGCAAACCTCCGAACTTCGCAACGAGACGGCCGGGCTGACCATGTGCGCAGAGGGGATCGTGTCGAAAATGAACACCATGGACGCCGAGATCACGGAACTGAAGGCGGTTATATAACCGCCCGCCGCGCCAGGATCCCGCCATGGCGGCGGTCTTTCAACCGGCTCAACTCGCCTCTTCAAACTCCGCGGACAGTTCCAGCCACTCTTCTTCCGTCTTGATCAGCTTTTTCTCGCAATAGGCCCGTTCCTTGGCGAATTTCGCCGCGCGTTCGGGTTCATATTGAAAAAACGTTGGATCTGAGAGGGCTTCGTCCAGTTTTTGAATCTTCTCTTGAAGCCGGGCCATTTCTTTCTCCGCCGCATCAATACGGGAGCGCAAGGGCTTCAATTGACTCCGCTTTTGCGCCGCTTCACGCCGCTTGTCCTGGCCCTTGGCCTTCTCGGCCTGGTCCTCGATTTTCTGGCGCGCCTTTTCCGCCGCCTCCGGACCTTGCAGGATCAGGCGGCGGTAATCTTCCATATCGCCGTCGAAGGGTTTGACCCCGCCTTCCGCGACCAGCCACAACCGGTCGGCGCAGGCTTCGACCAGATGACGGTCGTGCGAGATCAGGATCACTGCGCCCTCGAACTCGTTGAGTGCCAGAACCAACGCTTCCCGGCTGTCGATGTCGAGGTGGTTGGTCGGCTCGTCGAGGATCAGCAGGTTTGGCCCTTCGAAGGTGGCGAGGCCGAGCAGCAGCCGGGCCTTCTCGCCCCCCGAAAGGTCCTTGGCGGGCGTGTCCATCCGGTTGGTGGGAAGGCCGAACCGCGCGACCCGCGCCCGCACCTTGGCCTCCGGCGCATCGGGCATCAAGCTGCGCACATGCTCCACCGCGTTTTCCGCCGGGCGCAGCTCGTCCAGCTGGTGCTGGGCGAAGAACGCGATCTTGAGTTTGGACGCCTTGACGATCTCACCATCCATTTTGGCCAGACGGTCCGAGATCAGTTTCGCGAAGGTCGACTTGCCGTTGCCGTTCGCGCCGAGCAGGGCGATGCGGTCGTCGTCATCGATGTTGAGCGTGATGTTTTTGAGAATGGGCTTGCCGTCATAACCGGTTGAGACCCGGTCCATCTTGATGATGGGGGGCGACAGCTTTCCGTCGGGATTGGGAAAATGGATCGGATAGCTGCTTTCGTCCGTCAGGGCGGCGATTGGCTGCATCTTCTCCAGCATCTTGATGCGGGCCTGGGCCTGGCGGGCCTTGGAGGCCTTGTAGCGGAACCGGTCAACGAACGCCTGCATGTGCTTGCGCTGCGCGTCCTGCTTCTCCTTCGCCTTGGCCTGCAAGAGCATCGTCTCGCGCCGCTGCCGGTCGAAGCTGTCATAGCCGCCGGTGTAGAAGGTCAGCTTGCCGTGCTCCAGATGGACGATGCTGTCGACCGCCTTGTTCAAAAGGTCCCGGTCGTGGGAGATCAGCAGCACCTGATGGGGATAGCGCGCGACGTAGTTTTCCAGCCAGAGCGTGCCTTCCAGGTCGAGATAGTTGGTCGGCTCGTCGAGCAGCAACAGATCCGGCTCGGAAAACAGCACCGCCGCGAGCGCGACCCGCATCCGCCAGCCGCCGGAAAAGGCGGAGCAGGGGCGCCGCTGCGCTTCCGGTGAAAACCCGAGGCCTGAGAGGATTGCGCCGGCCCGCGCTTCGGCCGAGTGGGCATCGATATCCACCAGCCTTGTGTGGATGTCCGCGATTCTTTCGGGATCGGTTTCCGTTTCCGCCGCCGCCAGCAGGCGCGCCCGTTCGGTGTCGGCGGCCAGAACCGTGTCGATCAGGCTGATCTCATTGCCCGGCGCTTCCTGGGCCACCTGGCCGATCCGCGCTTTTTTCGGGATCAGGATATGGCCGGTCTCGGACGAGGCGTCTCCCGTGATCAGCTTGAACAAGGTGGACTTGCCCGCGCCGTTCTTGCCGACAAGGCCGGTCTTCATGCGTGCGGGCAGCGTCACGCTCGCCTTGTCGATCAAAAGGCGGTCGCCGATGCGGTAGGTAAGGTCAGTGATCTGTAACATGGCCGGATCAATGGCCGAGGATCGGGTCAGATGCAAGGGGGAAGGGCGGGGATCGCCCGTTACTCCGCAGCCCTGATCCACACCGCCGTATCGTGGAACGCCGCGCCGCCATAGGGCGCGACCGGGTCCGCGCCGGTGAGTGTGTTGATCCCGCGCCCGTCTTCAAAGGCCGCGTTCGGCCAGATGCCTTCCGAGATGACCGTGCCGGGGGCGACCGTTTCCAGATGCCGGGCATGCAAGGTAACAATGCCGCGCCGGTTGCCCATCTTCACTTTTGAACCGTCTTGAATGCCGAACCGGGAGGCGTCTTCCGGCCGCAGCCAGACTTCCGGGCGGCCTTCCTTCTTGCGCGAGCTTTCCGTCTCGTTGAACGAGGAATTGAGGAAAGACCGGGCCGGGGCCGTCACCAGACGGAACGGATGCTGATCGTCCGCCTGCTCGATCACCTCCCAATGATCGGGCAGTTCAGGCATGGCGTTCCACGGTCCCATCGGCTCGCCCGCCGGCTTGTTCGGGGCGTTTGACCGGCCCCAGTCGGGCCGGAAGTGGAACTTTCCGTCGGAATGGCCGAAGCCTTTCAGATAATGCGCCGTTTCAAAATCCGGCTGCAGATCGATCCATTTGTTGGCTTCCAGTTCTTCAAGGGTCCCGTAGCCGGAGTTCTGAAGCATCCAGTCGATATGATCGCGCGCGCTCATCGAAAAGCCGGGATGATCCGCAGCGCCCACGCGCCTGGCAAGATCGTTGAGCAGATCAAGATTTTCGCGCGGGCCCTCCGGGGCCTGCGTCACCTTCGGACCCAACAGGAGATACTGGTGGCCGCCGCCCTTGTAGATGTCGTCATGCTCCAGAAACTGGGTTGCGGGCAGGACGATATCCGCCAGTTCCGCTGTTTCTGTCATGAACTGTTCGTGGACGACGGTGAACAGGTCCTCGCGGGCAAAGCCCTCTTTCACCAGTTCCTGCTCCGGCGCAACCGAGGCCGGATTGGTGTTTTGGATCAGCATGGCTTTCACCGGAGGACCGCCCAGAAGCGCCGTTTCATCGCCGGTCAGAATGCGGCCGATCAGGCTCTGGTCGAGCGCGCGGGTTTTCGGGTCTTTCAGCTCCGGCGCCTCGATCATCGACTTGTCGAGCGCGTAGATCGCGCCGTTGTTGTGAAACACGCCGCCGCCTTCCAGCGTCCAGCAGCCAAGCACCGCACCGATGGAGCTGGCCGCATGCATGGCGACCGCGCCATTGCGCGAGCGGGTGAAGCCATAGCCCAGCCGGAAGTAGGTTCGCTTGACCGCGCCGATCAGCTTAGCGGCTTCTTCGATGCGCGCGGCCTCCAGCCCGGTGATAGCGGCCGCCCAGTCTGGCGTTCTGGTTTGAAGATGCGCTTCGAGCTCGCGCGGGCAGTCCGTGAACGCCTCGAGATAGGTCCAATCGGCAAGACCGTCGCGGAACAGCACATGCATGATCGCGCAGGCAAGCGCTGCATCGGTGCCCGGCTTGATGATCAGGCCAAGATCGGCCTGTTTCATGGTCTCCGTCTCATAAACATCGATGACGATGATCCGCGCGCCGCGTTTCTTGCGGGCGGCAATCGCGTGGGTCATGACATTGACCTGCGTTGCCACCGGGTTGGTGCCCCAGATCACGATCTGGTCGGACACCGCCATTTCGCGCGGATCGGGTCCGGCAAGCTTGCCCGTTCCGGCCACATAGCCGGTCCAGGCCATGTTGGTGCAAAAGCTGTCGAATTGCAGCGAATAGCCCTTGGCGTGGCGGAAGCGGTGAATGCTGTCGCGCTGCACCAGGCCCATGGTGCCGGCATAGTGATAGGGCCAGACGCTCTCCGTGCCGAACTCCGCTTCCGCGGCCAGGAACCTTTCGGCAATCAGGTCCAGCGCGGCGTCCCAGGAGATTTCCTCAAACCGGCCCTCTCCCTTCTTGCCGGTCCGGCGCAGGGGCTTGAGCAGCCGGTCCGGATGGTAGAGCCGCTCGGCATAGCGGGCAACCTTGGCGCAGATCACACCGGCCGTATAGGCATTGCCGCGCGCCCCGCGCACCCGCCCGATCCGGCCATCCGCCAGCACCTCGACATCCAGCGCGCAGGTGGACGGGCAGTCATGCGGACAGGCGGAAAAGGCGGATTTGGGCGGATGCTGGGTCATGCCGGCGGGCGTCCATGCTGGGAACAAGGAGGCGCAGGGTCCCGGTGTGCTCGCGGCTTGTCAAGGGGAAAGCGAAGGCCAGCCCGGACGCGCCCGTGTTCCATTCCGGTCGGGGTACGGCCGGACCGGGCAAGCAAGTGAAACGGGTTACAACGCCCGAAAAGGGGCAGTCTCTTCAATGATGTCGATGGGGCCGCACTTGTTGTTGTGCATTGCGGCCAAAGTAAAAAGCGCCCGGCCAAATCTGAAGTACGGAAAAATACGTGTTTGGCGTGCCGTCTCCGCAGTTTTTGCGATCTGGAACCGTTGAAATTGTTCTGAAGTCGTTTCCCAGACGGGAAAACTTGCCACGGCCATCTTTTGTGACGCCCCGCCCGAGTGGGCGTTTCATGCGCAATCGGAAAATGGCGTGGTCATTCTTTCCACCCTTTCCCTGCTCCGCAACGGTCATCCCCGCCGCCGTGCGGGGATCCATTGGCTTTGAGAACGGGGGACGCGGTGTGCGGTTTCCGGCCCCCGTCACAGCCGAAATCGCCGCCTTGCGTTTGCCGCAAACCTGATTGGATCCCCGCACATTTCCGCTCCGCGGGGCGGGGATGACCACCCAAAGAGCGGCGGGGCGGCGGGTCAGGCACGAAATGGCGCAGAGGGCTTTG
Organism: Roseibium aquae; assembly: GCF_008711285.1. Classification (GTDB taxonomy): domain Bacteria; phylum Pseudomonadota; class Alphaproteobacteria; order Rhizobiales; family Stappiaceae; genus Roseibium; species Roseibium aquae. The sequence continues at coordinate 68,553 of NZ_VXDC01000003.1, read as the reverse complement.
ACTTGCAGGCTTGGCCGCGCTCAGCAAAAAGGGCCGGCCGCTGATGGCGGCCAGCCCTTTCAAATCCGATCAGCTTGGAAAATTAGCCGACCAGTTCGGTGCCGGAGAACCAGAAGGCGATTTCTTCGGCCGCGGTTTCCGGAGCATCGGAGCCGTGTACGGAGTTTTCGCCGATGGACAGCGCGAATTCCTTGCGGATGGTGCCTTCGGCAGCGTCCGCCGGGTTGGTGGCGCCCATGACTTCGCGGTTTTTGGCAATCGCGTTTTCGCCTTCCAGAACCTGAACGACGGTCGGGCCGGAAGACATGAACTCGGTCAGTTCGCCAAAGAACGGACGATCCTTGTGGACCGCGTAGAACGCTTCGGCTTCACGCAGGGACATCCAAACGCGCTTGGAGGCGACAACGCGCAGGCCTGCGTCTTCGAATTTCTTGGTGATGGCACCGGTCAGGTTGCGCTTGGTCGCGTCCGGCTTGATCATCGAAAAGGTGCGTTCAATCGCCATGGGTCTCGTCTTTCTGTTCCGTGTTCGTCATGCAAGGTGTCCATCAGCGGCAAGGCGTCCCGTGGAGCGCGACCGGCTGACGGGCGCTGCGGGGCAGCTTCACCGTCGGGGAAAATCGCGGCCTTAATAGCCGTGTGGCCCCCCGGCTGCAAGGGGCGTGATGCCGGTTTGCTCGCGATGATGGGGATCCCCCGCGCAAAGGTTGCCCCGCAGGACGGATTCGGGGCATCGCGCCTTTCTATCCGCAGGAGCTCGGGGGCATGTTGAAATCTTTGCCGGCTTGCCGAACATGCGGGACACGTGGTGAAAGGAACCGTAAAATCGGTCTTTGGTCTTTAGCTGCGCCGGAGCGCCGGGCATGCGCGCGTGGCTGCTTGGTGCCGCCGGGTGGCTGTTTGGAGTGTGCTTGGAGCGTGCTTGGAGCGTGTTTGGGTGGGGGGAAGAATGAACATGGTTTTGCGGCGACGGGCGCAGTCATGGATAGTCACGCTCGTTGCGGCCATCTGGCTCGGTGTCATGGCGGCGGCACCCTCCGGTCCGGCGCACGCAGCCGGAGGGTCCGCCGGGGGCGGCATATGGATGTCCACCGGGGTGTCCACCGGGGTGTCTGGGGACCTGGACGCTGCCCTTGCCGGGCTGTCCAGCGAGAAGCTGGAGGAGCTTTTCACGTTCGTCGCCGGCAACACGGTGTTCACGCTCTATCTTGAAGCCGGTCACATGCTGGTATCGGAGTTGCAGTTGCCGGTCTTGGGGCAGGAAGAGGATGCGGTCGACATGCTCGCCGCGCTCACCATGCTGGAACTGGACACCGAAGACATGGATATTCTGCTGATCAATGCCATGATCGGCTGGTTTCTGCTCGCGCCCGAAAACGGGGATCTGGACAGTTTCTTCGGGGCCCATGATCTGGACATCCAGCGGGGCTACCGCACCCTGTGTCTCATGGTCGGGGCGGATCCTGAAGTATTTGGCGAACTTGCCACCGAGCTCGGACTGCCGCTCGACCGGCAGGAGAGCTGTGCGTTCGACTACGAGCAGGCCGCCGACGCCTGGAGTGTGTTGACCGAGCCGTATGTCCGTCCGGAGGGGGAGCGGGGCGGCCGGATCAGCCTGTCCTATGAACCGGCGGAAACCGGTCAGGCGTCGGTGGCCCTGTTCCTGCGGGAAAGCGGCCTCATGGAAGAGGTCGCGGCCGATCTTGACGGATTTTACCGTCTGCCGGCGCCCGTTCGCTTCTCGGCCGCCGCGTGCGGAGAGGACAACGCGTTCTGGGATCCGGACCGCCGCGAGATGACCTTGTGCTACGAGCTGCTCCAGACGTTTGCCTGGGCATATCTGGACAACCTGGCGAACTGACCCGGGATCGGCCGGACGGGTGCGAGCGAACCGTGCCGCTCAGGCCGGCGGCCAGGTCAGGACGGGCGGTGCGCCCGCCTCGTCAAAGTCCGCGGTCCAGTTCACCGCGACGGACGATCCCTTGATCCGGGCTTGCCCGCCTGCCACCAGTTCGAGCGCCTTGGGATAGATCCGGTGCTCGACCTTCAGAACCCGGGCGCCAAGGGTTTCCGGGGTATCGCCGTCCAGCACCGGAACCGCGCCCTGGACGATGATTGGCCCGTCGTCCATTTCCGCCGACACGAAATGCACCGTCGCACCGTGCAATTTGACGCCCTCGGCCAGCGCCCGTTCATGGGTTCCAAGGCCCTTGAAGGCGGGAAGCAGGGCGGGATGGATGTTGAGCACGCGGTTTGCCCAGGCGTTGACGAAGAAGGGTGTCAGCAACCGCATGAAACCGGCGAGGGCGACGAGTTCGATCCCATGCGCCTTGAGCTGCCGGTCGAGCGCCTTCTCGAACGCTTCGCGGTCGGCGCCGAAGGGCTTGTGATCCACGACCGCCGTTGCGATGCCGAATTCGGAGGCCCGGGCAAGGCCCGCAGCGCCGGGAACGTTCGACACGACAAGAGCGATCTCCGCCGGATAGGCCGGATTGAGTGCCGCGGAAATGAGCGAGCCCATGTTCGAACCGCGGCCGGATATGAGGATCGCTGTCTTTGTCCGCTTTACCATGCTTACAGGTCCAACGTGCCGTCGAACACGACAGGGGCGTCGAGATCTTGCGCGATCTGTCCCAGCACCATCACGCTTTCACCGGCTTCCGTAAGGGCCGCGGCCACGGCATCTGCGCTGTCCGCCGCGACCACCACGGCCATGCCGATCCCGCAATTGAACGTCCGCAGCATCTCAAACGGTTCAACGCCGCCGGTTCGCGCCAGCCATTTGAAGACGTCCGGGACACGGATTGAACCGAGGTCGATCCGCGCGCCTTTGTCCTTCGGCAGAACCCGGGGCAGGTTTTCCGGCAGTCCGCCGCCGGTGATATGGGCGAGCGCCTTCAGCGCGCCGGTTTTCTTCTGCGCGGCAAGCAGCGGCTTCACGTAGATCCGGGTGGGCTCCAGAAGCGCTTCGGCCAGGCTGGCGCCGGCCGCGAAGGGGGCGGGCGCCGTCCAGTCCAGACCGGCCAGCGCCACGATCTTGCGCACCATCGAGTAGCCGTTGGAATGGACCCCGGACGAGGCGAGACCCAGGATCACATCGCCCGTCTGCACATCCGGGCGCGGCAGCAACGCGCCGCGTTCGGCGGCCCCAACGGCAAAGCCGGCAAGATCGTAGTCGCCCGCGGCATACATGCCCGGCATTTCCGCCGTCTCGCCGCCGATCAGGGCAGCCCCCGCCATCCGGCAGCCATCGGCGATGCCCGCCACAACATCCGTTGCCGTCGCCACATCCAGCGCCCCGGTGGCGAAATAGTCGAGGAAAAACAAGGGTTCCGCGCCCTGGACTACGAGATCGTTCACACACATCGCCACAAGATCGATGCCGACGGTCCGGTGCTGCCCGCTTTCGATGGCGATCTTGAGCTTCGTTCCTACCCCGTCATTGGCGGCGACCAGGACCGGATCGGTGAAACCGGCGGCCTTCAGATCGAACAAGCCCCCAAAACCGCCGATTTCGCTGTCGGCGCCCGGCCGGGCGGTGGCCTTGACCATCGGTGCGATCGCCTTCACCAGGGCGTTGCCGGCGTCGATGTCGACCCCGGCGGCGGCATAGGTCAATCCGTTGGCCTGTTGGCGCGTCTGGCCATCTGCTTGGTCCTGGCTCATGGGGGCTCCCGGCAATGTCGCTTGTTCACATCTGCGCCGCGCATACAGCCTGACGCGCGGCAAAACAAGGGTTACGGCAAGATGCCAGCGTGAAACCAGCGGGACGGCCGGGTCAAGTGGGTTGACCGGTACGCCTGAACAACCGTAACTGCCGGGGTCGTTGATGTGCAATGGCGCCGATGCGCGATCTTGTAAAGAGGAGTCCGGGCCCATGAGCCTGCGCCGTCAAATCCAATTCTGGCTGGTGTCTCTGGCGGCCTTTGTCTTCTTTCTTTGGGTTTTTTCGCCCGTTCTCCTGCCATTCGTCGCCGGGATGGCTGTCGCCTATCTGCTTGACCCGGTCTGCGACCGGCTCGAGAAAACGGGCATGAGCCGGATCTGGGCGACCGTCACGATCCTCGGGGGGTTCATTGTCGTCCTGATCTTCTTCTTCTTGCTGGTCCTGCCCATTGTCGGCAATCAGCTCACCGGCTTCCTGGACCGGTTTCCGGATCTTGTCCGCCAATTGCAGGGGCTTTTGAGCCGGGATCTGATCGAACGTGTTGCGCAGAGCGCGGGCATGACGGCCGAGGATTTGCAGTCGTCTCTGACCAATCTGATCGGGCAGGGCGCCAGCTGGATCGGCAAGCTCGCGCAGTCCGTTTGGAGCGGCGGACAGGCGCTACTGTCCATCCTCTCCCTGTTTGTCATTACACCGGTTGTCGCTTTCTATCTTCTTCTGGACTGGGACCGGATGGTCGAGCGCATCGACAGCTGGCTGCCGCGCGATCACCTTGACGAGTTGCGCCGGCTCGCCCGCGAAATGGACAGGGCCGTTGCCGGGTTCGTGCGCGGACAGCTGACGGTCTGCGTCATTCTGGGGACCTTCTACGCGGTCGGCCTCGGCTTGGTCGGACTGAATTTCGGTCTTCTGATCGGCATGGGGGCCGGGCTGATCAGCTTCATTCCGTTTGTCGGCGCCAGCCTTGGGTTTCTGGTGTCCCTTGGCGTGGCGCTGGTTCAGTTCTGGCCAGACTGGCCGTGGATCGTGGCGGTCGGTCTGATCTTTGCCACCGGCCAGTTTCTCGAAGGCAATATCCTTCAACCCAAACTGGTCGGCGACCGCACCGGCCTGCACCCTGTCACGCTGATGTTTGCCCTTTTTGCCTTTGGATATCTCTTTGGATTTGTGGGGATGTTGATTGCGGTGCCGGCTGCGGCCATGATCGGCGTGCTTGCGCGGTTCGGTCTGAGCCAGTACCTAGCGAGCCCGTTGTACACCGGGACCCGCCAAGCCAGGACGACCCGAGAAGAGTAGGCACGGCAGATCATGGCAGAACCCCCTCGCCAGTTGCCCTTGGTCCTGCCGCACGATGCGGCACTGGGGCGCGAGGATTTCCTTGTTGGCCAGTCGAACCAGGCGGCCTTTGAACTCCTGGAAAGCTGGCCGGACTGGCCGTCTTCGGTAGTGATTCTGGGTGGGCCGGTCGGATCGGGGAAAACGCATCTGGTAGAGGTTCTGCGCGCGGAAAGCGGAGCGGCGGTCCGGATCGCGCGCGATGTGACCCCGCAAGACGTGCCCGGGCTTGTGGCTTTTCCCGCGGTCATTCTCGAAGATGCCCACCGGGGGGTCAACGAGACTGGCCTTTTCCATCTGTTGAACGCGGCGCGGGAGGCAGGGATCAAGGTGCTGATCACCAGCCGAACCTGGCCGGCGGCCTGGCAGGTGACACTGCCCGACCTTCAGTCGCGTCTGCGGGCCGCGACTCCCGTCGAGATCCTAGAACCGGACGACAGTCTTTTGCGTCAGGTCTTGGTGAAACTGTTTGCCGACCGCCAGCTCGCGGTCGACCTGAGCGTTGTCGACTATCTGGTGGTGCGGATGGAACGCTCGCTGGAGGTGGCGCTGAGTGTCGTTGACGCCATTGACCGCGAGGCGCTGGCGGGCCGGGTGAAGATCACACGGCCGCTGGCCGGCCGCGTTCTTGAGCGTGTGCAGACAAGCGTATAGAGCATACCAGCGGGCCGGATCTTCTCCGGCCCGTTTGTGTTGAGACTGACCGGAAGCGAACGTGTGAGGAGAGGAGGCTGGATATGAACGAGAGAATCGATCTGACCGATGCGCTGGAGGCTGCCGCCCGCGCGCCGAAATCCGTCACGGCCCAGGAAGATGGCCAGGGCGTGGATCTCAAGGTATCGCCCCGGCGGTTCATGAACCGGGAACTGTCCTGGCTGCAGTTCAACCACCGGGTTCTCGAAGAGGCGATGAACCGGAATCATCCGCTTCTGGAGCGGCTGCGGTTCCTCTCGATCTCGGCGAACAACCTCGACGAATTCTTCATGGTGCGGGTCGCGGGGTTGCGCGGCCAGCAGCGCGAGAGCGTGATGACCCTGTCCGATGACGGACTGACGCCGAGTGAGCAACTCCAGGAAATCGGAGCCGCCGTTCGAAAACTGCAGGGGTCCCAGCAGCAGATCTGGAGCGGACTGCGGTCGGAGATCGCCGAGCATGGTATTGAAATCCTCCACGGCGAAACCCTGACACCGGACGAGCTGACGTGGCTGGAAGACCACTTCCTGTCCTACATCTTTCCCGTTCTGACACCGCTTGCCATCGACCCGGCCCATCCGTTCCCCTTTATTCCCAATCTCGGCTTTTCGATCGTGTTCGAGCTGGTGCCCAGTTCCGGAGGGCGCGGCATGATCGCGCTCCTGCGTATTCCTGCGCAGGTCGAGCGTTTCGTGCGCCTGCCCGACGGCAAAGAGGGAGCGGCCCGGTTCATTGCGATCGAGAAGGTTGTCGGCCTGTTCATCGCCCGGCTGTTTCCAGGTTATGAGATCCGGGGAAAGGGCGCCTTCCGGGTGATCCGGGACAGCGATATCGAGATCGAGGAAGAGGCCGAAGACCTGGTCCGCCTGTTTGAGAGCGCGCTCAAGCGCCGCCGCCGGGGATCGGTCATCCGGCTCGAGATCCAGGACACCACGCCGCCCGCGCTTCTGGAGTTTGTCGCGGAGGCGCTGAAGGTGGATGAGCAGGAGATTTTCCTCGCCGACGGACTTTTGGCCCTCAACAATCTGTCCCAGGTGGTGGATCTGGAACGCAGCGACCTGAAATTCCAGCCCTACACGGCCCGGTTCCCGGAGCGAATTCGCGAACATGGTGGCGATTGTTTCGCGGCGATCCACCAGAAGGACATCATCGTCCATCATCCATACGAGTCTTTCGATGTCGTTGTGCAGTATCTGAGGCAGGCCGCGCAGGACCCGGACGTGGTGGCGATCAAGCAAACGCTTTACCGCACCTCCAACAACTCGCCGATCGTCAAGGCGCTGGCGGAGGCCGCGGAGGCGGGCAAGTCGGTCACCGCGCTGGTAGAGCTCAAGGCCCGTTTCGACGAAGAGGCCAATATCAGATGGGCCCGCGATCTGGAGCGGGCCGGCGTTCAGGTGGTGTTCGGCTTCATCGAACTGAAGACCCACTCCAAACTGTCGATGGTCGTCAAACGCGAGAACGGCCAGCTCAAGACCTATTGTCACATCGGGACGGGCAACTACCACCCGATCACCGCGCGGATTTACGAGGACCTTTCCTTCTTCACCGATGATCCGCAGATTGCGACAGACGCGGCCCGGGTCTTCAATTTCATCACCGGCTACGCGCAACCGGCCGAACTCAATCATCTGATGGTCTCGCCGGTGAACCTGCGCTCGAAGATGCTGGAACTGACGCGGGCCGAGATCGAGCATGCCCGGGCGGGGCGGCCGGCGCAGATCTGGATGAAGATGAACTCCCTTGTCGATCCGAAGATCATCGACGCCCTGTACGAGGCGAGCGAGGCGGGCGTTCAGATCGACCTCGTGATCCGCGGGATTTGCTGTTTGCGGCCCGGAATTCCCGGCTTGTCCGAGAACATCCGCGTGAAGTCGATTGTCGGCCGCTTCCTCGAACACTCCCGCATCTTCTGTTTCGGCAATGGGCACGGGCTTCCCTCGCCGCAGGCCCATGTGTATATCGGCTCGGCCGATTTGATGCCGCGCAACATCGATCGGCGGGTCGAGGTGCTCTGCCCGATGCAGACACCCACTGTGCACGAACAGGTACTCGATCAGATCATGGTGGCGAATTTGAAGGACAATCAGCAAAGCTGGCGCATCCTGCCCGACGGCGGCCACGAGCGGATCGTACCAGAGGTCAACGAAGAGCCCTTCAACGCGCATCGCTATTTCATGACAAATCCGTCCTTGTCCGGCCGCGGGAAATCGCTCAAGGGCGATCGTCCGCGACCCTTCCTGGAACGACCGAAACGTGGTTGACATGACACGCCAATGCACGCCGGCACGAGGCCGGCTCAATGGATCAGGACCGGTCGCGGTCATCGATATCGGCTCGAACTCCGTTCGCCTTGTTGTTTACGAACGCAAGGCCCGCACGCCGACAATCCTCTTCAACGAGAAGGTGCTTGCCGGTTTGGGGCGCGGCGTTGCAGCGTCCGGACGCCTTGCCGACGAGCCGGTGGCCACAGCGCTTTCCGCGATCAACCGGTTCCGGGCCTTGTGCGGGCATATTGGGGTTCTGGAAACCCATGTCATCGCAACCGCGGCCGCCCGGGATGCCTCGAACGGTCCGGAGTTCGTGCGGGAGGTCGAGCGCCTGATCGGGGCTCCGGTGCGGATCCTGGACGGCAGCGAGGAGGCCTATTACTCGGCACTGGGTGTGGTGGCCGGCTTCTGGCAGCCGCGCGGGATCGTGGGCGATATGGGTGGGGGCAGCCTCGAACTGGTTGAGGTCAGAAGCACGGAACCTTTGCCTGGTGTCACCTTTCCGCTCGGCGGTCTGCGTTTGGCGGAAATGGCCGAGGGTCGGGTTTCAAAGGCCCAGAGGATTGCCGACGAGGCTTTGTCCGATTACGTATGGCCAGAGCTTGACCTTGGGGAACGCACGTTCTTTGCGGTGGGCGGAACATGGCGCTCGCTCGGCCGCCTGCATCTCGTTCAGAAGAATTACCCACTGCATGTGATGCACAACTACGAGATCCCGGCGGAGGAGGCGATCGAGTTCTGCAAGGCGATCTCGCGCAACGATCTGGAAGGGGTTGCATGTGCCGACGTTGTTTCCAAGCAACGCCGTCCGCTTGTGCCGTTCGGCGCCGTAGTCATGGAGCGCTTGCTCAGGGGAATGAATGCGGAGCGGGTTGTGTTTTCCGCGACCGGGGTTCGCGAGGGCTTGCTCCATGAAAACCTGACGGAGGAAGAAAAGGCCCTTGATCCTGTCATCGAGGCTGCCAGGGAACTCTGCCTCCTGCGCGCGCGCGCGCCAGATCATGGTCAGGAACTCATCGAATGGAGCGATGCGGTGTTCGATGTTCTGGATGTAGAAGAAACCGATCAGGAGAACCGGCTTCGCCATGCCGCGTGTCTTCTGGCTGATATTGGTTGGCGGGCCCACCCGGATTACCGGGGCGAGCAAAGCTTGAACATCATTTCGAATGCCGGCTTTGTGGGACTTGATCATGCCAGCCGGGCCTATCTGGCCGCCGCCGTCTTCTACCGCCATCAGGGTCTTGCAGAAGGGGCGTTATCGCCTGTTATCCGGCAGCTGTTCACGGACCGTCTGCGCTACCGGGCAAAAATCCTGGGTGCGATCTTGCGGGTTGCTTCCCTGTTCAGCGCGTCCATGCCGGGCATTTTGCCCAAGGTGAAGGTTCGCCGCTCGGTCGAGGGCATTGCCTTTGTCCTGCCGGCCGGCCTCAGTGCCTTCGATGGGGAACGGTTGCGCAAGAGGGCCGCCCAGTTCGGCCGCATCGTCGGGCTGGAGGGGACCGTCAAGGTCGCGGACTGACCGCTCCGGTTTGCGCCCGCCATGAAGAAAGCGGGCAGGGTGTTCGCGTTCTCGGCCGATATCCGCCCCGGCGCGATTGCCGGCAGCCTCGGCCTCAACACCGGTTCTGGTCGGTGAAGTGACAGCCGGCTGCCTTCCTGCTATCCGGCTCCGCTTGAGGCGTCCGGCCGCCCTTGATAATTGCGGACGCCCCTGCTCGGGCGGGAGCGAAAACTATTCCGCCGCCTGGGGCACAGACGGGCTTTTGCCCTCAGCCGGGACCTGATCCAGGGCGACAATCTGGCGTCCGCGGAAGGCCAGCGCCACATCGCCCCGTTTCAACTTGAGGGCCACCTCGCCGAAAAGCTCCCGCCGCCAGCCTTTGAGCGCGGCGACGTCGGCGGTGTCGTCGGCAGCGATCTTCTCAAGATCCTCGACGGTTGCGATCACCTTGGCCGCAACACCATGGGTTTCGCTCACCATCTTCAAAAGTACTTTCAAGAGATCGACGGCCGCAGCGGATCCATCCGGCGCGGCACGCCCCTTGGGCAGTTTCGGGAGAGCGTCCTTTGGCAGTGCAACGGCGCGGCGAACCGCCTTCAGGATTTCGTCGGCGTGTTTCGAGCGTTCAAATCCGCGTGGAATGGTGCGCAATTGTCCAAGCGCATCCGGCGACTGGGGTTGTTGCGCCGCAATCTCATATATCGCGTCATCCTTCAGAACACGGCTGCGCGGCACGTCCCGTGTCTGCGCCTCGCGTTCGCGCCAGGCCGCAACCTCGATCATCACGGCCAGTTCGACAGGTTTCCGAACCCGCATCTTTAGCCGCTGCCAGGCCTCGTCCGGTTCGGTCCGGTAGGTCTTTTCCGAGGTCAGAACGGTCATTTCGTCCTCGACCCAATGGCTGCGATTCTGCTCCGCCAGGTTCGCCTTCAGGAATTGATAGGCGTCGCGCAGATGGGTCACGTCGGCCATCGCATAGTCCAGCTGCTTTTTGGTCAGCGGACGGCGGGCCCAATCGGTAAACCGGGACGACTTGTCGATTCTCGCTCCGGTCACCTTGTAGACAAGCTGGTCGTAGGAAATGGAATCGCCGAACCCGCACACCATGGCCGCAACTTGCGTATCGAACAGGGGCGCGGGAATCAAACCGCCCATATGATGAATGATTTCAATGTCCTGCCGCGCCGCATGAAACACCTTCACCGTAGAGGTGTCGCGCATCAGTTCGAAGAACGGTTCGAGAGACAGCTCGTCCGCCAATGCGTCCACAATGAAGGCCGCATCCGGAGCTGCCATCTGAATGACGCAGAGTTTGGGCCAGAATGTCGACTCGCGAAGGAATTCGGTGTCGACAGTCACAAAGTCGTGGGAAGACAGATGCAGGCAGGCATCCGCAAGATCTTGGGTGGTTTTGATGACATTCATGGTAGCCGAAATCTATACCTCACTCTTGCCGCCTTGTCGCCACGAAATGGTACATTTTTGGAAGAATACGTCTTGATAAAGCGCAAACAGTGCGCCTAGTCTTCGGTCCTGAGAACCAGTGGGGCTGAAAAACATGTCCACAGTCGGGAGGCTCTCATGCGCAGAATACTGATCGTCAACTCCAAGGGCGGGTGTGGCAAGACCACAATCGCGACAAATTTGGCCGTCGCGCTCGCCGCGCGGGGGGATGATGTGGCGTTGGCCGATGCGGACAGACAGAAGTCGAGCCTTGGCTGGATGAAGCGGCGGCCGGCTCATCTGGCGAAGATCGAAAGCCTGGATTGGACCAAAGAAGGGGCAATTGGGGACAAGGACAAGAAATTGGACGCGATCGTGATCGATGGACCCGGTGGGCTGCGGTCGGAATTGGCGAAGAACCTCATTGCCGAGGCCTCCGACATCGTCGTGCCCGTTCTCCCATCCGCTTTCGACTGGCAGGCCACGGTGAAATTCCTGGATGGCATTGCCGATATCAAACGCGTGCGAAAGGGGAAGGCCGATATTTTTCTGGTGGCCAACCGGATCAACCGCAGTTCCAGCCAGGTCGCCGAGCTAGAGCAAACGCTCGCCAAAAAGGGCTATCCCGTTCTGTGCCGGATCTCAGACCGTGTGGTCTATGCGAAGCACGCGACGAGCGGATCGGGTGTTTTCGATTTTTCGGATGCACGCTCCTCCGATATCCGCGGGCAATGGCATCCACTGCTTCAGGCTGTTGATTGATTTGTCCTGAAGGCTTTGAATGGCGACGGTAAACCGGTTCAACGCGGGCAAACGCCAAAGTGGGCTTGCAGCATGCCGCAACCGGGAGCGGGGGAGACGGGATACCCGATCCCGCCGCCCGCGCTGATATTATCCGAGGTTCTCGACGATGATCGCGATGCCCTGACCGCCGCCAATGCACATGGTGGCCGCGCCCAGTCTTTCGTTCCGGCGTTGCAGTTCATGCACCAGCTTGGTCATCAAAATGGCGCCGGTTGCGCCGATCGGGTGACCCAGCGCAATGGCGCCGCCATTCGGATTGACCTTTTCGGACGGCAAGCCGAGCTGATCGTTGACCGCGCAGGCTTGAGCGGCGAACGCCTCGTTCGATTCGATCACGGCCAGATCGTCCTTGGAAATACCGGCCCGTTTCATCGCGATCTGCATCGCGGGTACCGGACCGATGCCCATGACGGCGGGGTCGACCCCGGCCACGCCGTAGGACCGGATCCTTGCCAGCGGCTTGACGTTCAGCTGGACTGCTTTTTCGGCGGTCATGAGGATGATCGCGGCGGCTCCGTCATTCAGCCCGGAGGCGTTTCCGGCGGTGACCATCCCGTCCTTCTTGAACACCGGGCGCAGCTTTGAAATGTCTTCAATCTTCGCGTCATGGCGGACATGCTCATCCGTATCGAACTCGGATTCCTTGCCCTTGCGGCCCACCATCACGGGAACGATCTGGTCCTTGAAGCGGCCTTCGCGGATGGCTTCGCTGGCGCGGCGGTGGCTTTCCAGCGCGAAGGCATCCTGACGCTGGCGATCGACCTGATAGCGCTCGGCGACGTTTTCAGCCGTCACGCCCATATGACCGATGCCGAACGGATCGTGCAGCGCGCCCGTCATCATGTCGACGGCTTGCGTGTCCCCCATTTTCTGCCCCCAGCGCGCGCCGGTCATCAGATAGCCCGACCGGCTCATGCTTTCGGCGCCGCCGGCCAGCGTGACGTCCCCATCGCCCATGGAAATGGCCTGGACCGCGGAGACGATGGCCTGCAGTCCACTGCCGCACAGCCGGTTCATGGTCAAGGCTGGCGCCTCGTCCGGTACACCGGCTCCCCGAGCGGCCACGCGGGCGATGTACATGTCGCGCGGTTCGGTATGGATCACGCTGCCGAAGAACGTCTGCTCGACTTGTCCGGCCTCGATCCCGGCTCGTTCAATCGCGGCGCTGGCGATCAGTGCGCCCAGATCCGCCGGCGCGATATCCTTCAAGGATCCCCCGAAACTCCCCACCGCCGAGCGGGCGGCACTGGCAATCACAATCTCTTTCATGGCTTTCCATCCCCATTGCACAAAGTCCTGATGCGTTCATCGCAAGCCTTGGTGCCTGCCGCAAGCGTCATGTCACGAAAGGCGGAACAATCATTTCTTCAGTGCGCGCAAGGGGAGGGGTTCGCGGCGGGGCTTCCGCGCCCAGATCCGCAAGTCCAGAACGGCGAAAAACGCCGCGCCAACTGCAAGTCCGCACAAGACGGCCTTCGACACGGTTTCCATCGTGCCCTCGATCTGTACGGCATGACCGGCTGTGCCAATCACGCTCATCAGCGCCAGGGTTGTGTGAAGGCGGCGCCACATCCGCGGCCGCAGAGGCAACCGACCGCGCAACAAGGCGAGTGTGGCGGTTGCGAACACGGCCCACATGGCGACCGCACCCCAGATGGAAAAGGGCGCCGGAGACCGGAACAGCAAAACGTCGACCACATCCGGCGGGCTGGTGATCCAAAGCCCGGCCACATGGATCAGGACCGCGAGCAACACGCAGGCCCCTGTCCAACGGTGGATGCGCCGGCTTTTGTAGGGGGACAATCCCGGCAGCCGCCCGGCCGCCAAAAGGGGCTGAAGGAAAAGCAGCACCAGGGCGACCACTCCGGCAAGTCCCGCCGCGACGTAGACCGGGTCCCGCCAGGCCAGCAAAGGGCTTGTCGCGGCAAACCAGAGCGCGGCCGCCGGGACGGCCACTGTCAGGCCCCAGATGATGGCGGCTCGCAGCTTTGCCTTGATGGTCACGGGTGCCCGTCAGGCCGGTTCAAGCACGAAATGGGCTTCCAGGCGGGTGTCTTTCGCGCTGGACATGACCGGGCGCAAGAACACGGTCTTGAAGTCGCCGCTGTCATAGGCGAGATGGCCGTGCGGTTGCCCGAAGGCGGGCACGATCTGGGGCATGTCCATCTGGAACACCCCGTCCTCATCGGTCAGGGTCGCGCCGTGGCTGTGCCAGTCGCGCTCGTGGCCCTCGGTGGTATGGGCCCATATCTGGATCCGCTGATTGGGCAGCGGCCGGCCGTCGCCCGCCCGGCGCACGGTGCCGGTCATGGTGAACCCGCCGCCGCCGATTCGCTCCACGATGGGCGCGCCGGGCCGGTAGTTGTTCGCGCCGCCCCGCATGGATGGCGTTGGTGCAAGGCCTTGAGCCCGGGCTGGAACCACGAGGCCGGACGGGCCGGCTACGAAAGCGGCGCCTCCCATGGCCAGAACTTGGCGGCGGTTGAGGTGAGGAAACGGCATGTCATCTCTCCTGTCGCTGAAAGGCGCCCTGGTGGATCTTCCTATCTCCATCGGTATAGGACCTTTGTGGCAAAATCCGATGCCGGAGCGTCACACGATCCTGGTTTTCGCGTTCACGGTCCCGTGAGCGAAGGCACCGGTTCGCACGCTTGCTTCAAGACCGTTGAAGACCGGGCATCTGCCGCCCAGACTGGCCCGCTCCCTTGACTTTTCGCCTGCATCGTGGCTTGTGCGGCGCGCATGTCCGGATCTTGCTGCCGGGCAGCATCGTTCCGGCGCCCGGGCGCTGTCACGGCGTGATCGTTTCCGCACGCTTCAATCAAAATCGAGGACACAGAATGCATCCCTACCGTAGCCATACATGCGGTGACACCCGTTTGTCCCATGAGGGTCAAACCATCCGTCTTTCCGGCTGGGTTCACCGGGTGCGCGATCACGGCGGGGTGCTGTTCATCGATCTGCGCGACCATTACGGCATCACCCAATGCGTGGTTGACCCGGATTCGGCCGCCTTTGGTCTAGCGGAAACCGTCCGGTCCGAGTGGTGCATTCGTATCGACGGCAACGTCAAGAAGCGGACCGCTGAGACGGTCAATCCGGATCTGCCGACCGGCGAGATCGAGATTTTCATCCGCGATATGGAAGTTCTGGGCGCAGCGAAAGAACTGCCGCTGCCGGTATTTGGCGACCTGGACTATCCCGAAGAAGTGCGCCTGAAATACCGGTATCTCGACCTGCGCCGTGAAAAGCTGCACAACAACATGATCTTGCGGTCTGAGGTTATCAAGGATCTGCGCAATCGTATGTGGGAGATCGGGTTCAACGAATTTCAGACCCCGATCATCACGGCATCCTCGCCGGAAGGCGCGCGCGACTTCCTGGTGCCGTCCCGCCTGCACCCCGGCAAGTTTTACGCGCTGCCGCAGGCCCCGCAGCAATTCAAGCAGCTGCTGATGGTCTCCGGTTTCGACAAGTATTTCCAGATCGCGCCGTGCTTCCGCGATGAGGATCCGCGCGCGGACCGCTCGCCAACCGATTTTTATCAGCTCGACATGGAAATGTCCTTCGTCACCCAGCAGGACGTGTTCGACACCATCGAGCCGGTGCTGGCCGGCTGTTTCGAGAAATTCGGCGGCGGGCGTCCGGTCAACCGCAACTGGCCGCAGATCGCCTACAAGGACGCGGCCCTTTGGTACGGCTCCGACAAACCGGACTTGCGGAATCCGATCAAGATGCAAGTCGTTTCCGAGCATTTTGCCGGGTCCGGATTTGCCATCTTCGCTAATCTTCTGCAGCAGCCGGGCACCGAGATCCGGGCCATTCCGGCGCCAAATGGCGGTTCCCGCAAGTTCTGCGACCGCATGAACAAGTTCGCGCAAGGCGAAGGCTTGCCCGGCATGGGGTACATCTTCTGGCGCACGGCCGACGACGGGTCCATGGAAGCGGCGGGTCCGCTGGCCAAGAATATCGGCACGGAACGCACCGAGGCCATCCGGCTGCAGCTCGGCCTCGATGTCGGCGACGCCGCGTTCTTCCTCGGCGGCAAGCCGAAGCAATTCGAGCCGGTGGCCGCGAAGGCCCGCAACATCATCGGTGAGGAACTCGGCCACACCGACAAGGAGCGGTTCGAGTTCGCCTGGATCGTGGATTTCCCGATCTACGAAAAGGACGAGGAAACCGGCGCGATCGATTTTGAGCACAATCCGTTTTCCATGCCCCAGGGCGGGCTGGAAGCGCTCGAAGGGGATCCGTTGCAGGTGAAGGGCTATCAGTACGACCTGACGTGCAACGGCAACGAGCTGGTGTCCGGGGCCATCCGGAACCACAAGCCTGAGATCATGTACAAGGCCTTCGAGATCGCCGGGTACCCGGCCGAGGAAGTCGACAAGCGCTTTGGCGGCATGGTCACCGCCTTCCAGTATGGCGCGCCGCCGCATGGCGGCTGCGCGGCCGGTATCGACCGGATCGTGATGCTGCTGGCCAATGAGGCGAATATCCGCGAGGTCATGCTGTTCCCGATGAACCAGAAGGCGGAAGACCTGATGATGGGGGCGCCCAATGAGCCGACCGCGGCCCAGTTGCGCGAGCTGCATTTGCGGTTGAACCTGCCCGAAAGCTGATCCACCGCCTCTTGCGACGGTCCTGAAAAGAAACGATAACGCAACCAAGGGCCGGACAATCCGGCCCTTCGCATATCGAAAAGGCGATCAGCGGCGTGATGAATCCCGCGAAATGGCAACTTTTGCAAGATCCTGACGGCACCTACCAGGTGGTCAAGCGGCTGGTGCTGGAGAATACCCGGCAGTATATGGCCCGCTATGGTCTGGCGTTCTTTTTCATGGCGCTTGTTGCCGGATCGACGGCCGCCAGCGCCTGGATCATGCGCGACGTCATCAACGAAGTTTTCGTCAATCGCGATCCGATGATGGTGTATGTGATCGCCGCCACCGTGGTTGGGATCTTTCTTGTCAAGGGGGCAGCGTCCTACGGACAGATGGTCGTTCTGGCGCGGATTGGCAATGACATCGTGGCCACGCTGCAGAAGACCCTGTTCCGCCGGATCACCGAGCAGGACACGGCCTATCTGGACGAGAAGTCTCTCGGCGATCTGTCCGTCCGGGTCAATCAGGGCGCGAATGACGCGCGCGCGGTGATGGACATGGTCATGGTCACGCTCGGCCGGGACGTGTTGACACTGGTGGCGCTTGTCGGTGTGATGCTGCTTCAGGATCCGGTGTTGAGCATGATTGCCCTGGTCATCATGCCGCCCGCGGTCTTGGCCGTGACCGTGCTGATCAAACGGGTGCGCAAGCATGCCCGCCAGCAGATCGTGTCGTCGGCGAAGATCATGTCCGTCCTGCAGGAAACGGCCCTGGGCGCGCGGGTCATCAAGGCCTTTGCGATCGAGCCGTTCATGCGCGCGCGCATGGACGCGGCGGTCGACGATGTGCGCAAACAGGCCGACAAGATCGCGGCCCTGACGGCCCGGACCTCGCCGCTGATGGAAACCCTGGGCGGCTGCGCGGTCGGTCTTGTCATTCTTTATGGCGGCTACGCGGTTGTCGAGTTGGACCAGGACCCAGGTGCCTTCTTTTCGTTCATCACCGCTTTGCTCCTGGCCTACGATCCGGCCAAGCGTCTGGCCCGCCTGCAGGTCAATTTGTCGAAAAGCCTCGTCGGCGTGCGGATCATGTACGAGTTGATTGACGACAAGCCCGTTCTGGTGGACCAGGATGGGGCGCCGCCCTTGGAGATCCGAACGGGGGAGGTCGAGTTCAAGGACGTCGATTTTTCCTACGGAGAGTCCCCTGCGCTGCGCGGTTTGTCGCTTGTTGCCAGCGGCGGCCAGACGACGGCGCTGGTTGGCGCGTCGGGTGCCGGAAAGTCCACCTTGTTCGCGCTGCTCGAGCGGTTTTACGATCCCGGATCGGGCCGGATTTCCATCGATGGTCAGGACATCCGCGCGGTGTCGCTCAACTCGTTGCGCCGGCAGATCGCCGTCGTCTCGCAAGACACTTTCCTGTTCGACGTTTCCCTTCGCGACAACATCGCGCTCGGATGCCGGGAGGCGACAGACGCGCAGATCGAGCAGGCCGCACGGGATGCGAACGCCCATGACTTCATCCTGGAACTGCCGAGGGGATACGACACTCCGGCTGGACTGGGCGGCGCGAACCTGTCTGGCGGTCAGCGGCAGCGGATCGCCATTGCCCGGGCGATGCTGCGTGACGCGCCGGTGCTGCTGCTGGACGAGGCGACGTCTGCGCTTGATGCTGAGTCCGAATCCAAGGTGCAGTCCGCGCTGGCGCGGTTGATGAAGGGACGGACCACCCTGGTGATCGCCCACCGGCTGTCCACCGTGCGCCATGCCGACCGGATCTATGTCCTCGACCGCGGAAAGGTTGCCGAAAGCGGCACCCATGCCGACTTGTATGCGAAAGACGGTGTTTACAGGCGCCTTTGCGACTTGCAGTTCCAGACAGAGGCCGCCGCCGCGGGCCAGAAGAAGCCGGCAGCCGAATAGCGCCCGTGCGAGCCTAACCCGAAAGGCCCCAAGCCCTTTGCCGATCGGACAGCCGGGACAAAGGCCTCAAAAAAAATGCCCCGGACCAAGTCCGGGGCGGTTTCGTGTGGTCCGGCGCAACGCCTGTCGCCCGGTCTACTGGTTGGCGTTGATCGACACACCGAGCATTTGCGGCAGGGCCTGCGGGGCCATCATGACGGTCCCCATGATCTGGGCCATTGGCACCGGGTTCGCCGGGGCGGCCGCCAGGCTCAACGATTTTGGATCCGTCATGAAGGCGGTGAGGGCGGTGGCCACTTCATCCTGGAACCCCGGATTTTGCAGCATGCCAAGCATCATAGGCAGCGCCGCGGTCATTTGGGACACGAAGGTCGCCCGGTCCATGCCAGCTTCCTGCGCGTGCTGTTCCAGCACCCGGTCGACCAGCGAATCGTTCTGGAGATCGATGTTGATCGCGTTCACGGTGATGCCCTGCATCAGGGCCATGGCCTCTTCCGGATTGTCCTGGGCCGCATCCAACTGGTCGATAAGCTCCCGTGTGATGCCACCAAGCGAGAAGGAGAGTTCGAGCGTACCGACTTCCGCGCCCGAGATGCGCCAGGATTGGAGATCGGCCTGCGCACTGTCCGGATCCCAGCGGCCCTGGCCGGACACATCGAGCGTGATACTGTCGTAGCCAAGCTTTTTCAGTTCCGCGGCATCAGTATCGGACAGGGCGGCGGTATCGATGGTTAGACCGTCCACGGCAAAGCTGCCGGCCGTCATCAGATCGCCGTCCATCTCGTCGATGGTCGCGGCGATCTTGTCGATCGCGACGGTATTGCCGTCTTCCGCGGTCACGGTGATGGTTTCGACCGCCACCGTCTTGTAGACCGGCCCGCCAAGCGGCAAATCCTCGACATTGTCCACCATCCCCGGAGCGGGGAGCAGCACGTCCGTCGCGCGCATGGTCTGCACGGTCAGCCCGCCGTCACTGGAGGTGAGCGCCAAATCGTCCATGGACAACCCGCCCAGTTTCAGCCGCCCATCGGCCTGAAGCTGGCCGTCCGAAAGAAGGGTTCGGCCGATAGTCACGACTGTGTCATCTCCGCCATCGCTGACGACCTTGATCCCCTCGATCACCAGTCCCGCGCTGGTCGGTGATGCGCTGGCATAGCTGTCCACCTTTCCGTCCTCGGCCTCCAGGAGCGTCAAGAAGGCATCGCCAACATCGCTGCCGGTGGGCTGAAAGGCCTGCGCGCCCGAAAGAGGGATCGCCGCGACGGACAGCAACAAGGCCGCTGCGAGGGCTGTGGATCGACGAGTCATAATATGGGTCTCCGTGATGGAACGGCCTTTGGCAACAAAGGCGAGACAGGCGGCACGATGGAGCAGGAGGCAGCCGTATTCAAGAGCGGGATCGGACTAGCGGTGTGTATCCAACAACCCGGACACGCTTTTTTCCGGAAAGGCCGCCGCCGCAATCTCGACTTGGGCAAGGTCGGGAAGGCTGGCCTCGTTTCCCAGGTGCTGGATGGCATGTGTGGAGGCGCCACGGGCAAACCGGAAATGCTCCTCCCAGGTCTTGTCCGCGTCGTGAAGGTAGGAGGCGATGTAGGCTCCGTGAAATACGTCTCCGGCTCCATTGGAATCGATGACTTTCGAAAGCGGGACGTCGAGTGCGGGGAGGGTCTGGTCCGGGCCCGAACCCGAATACCAGACCGTTCCGTTTTCGCCGAGCGTGACGGCGCCGACCGGGCATCCATGTGCACGTAAGTGCTCAAGAGTGTTGCCGACGGACTTTCCAAGCTGCTCGCAGAAACGCTCCGACACAACCGCAATGTCAATGTATCGCAGAAGCTCGTCTGTATTGGCGCGAACCGCTCCGCCATCCAAGGATGTCAAGATGCCGAGCTCGCGGCAGGTTCTTGCATAATGCAACGCGGCATCGGGCATGTGCCCGTCCAGATGAAGGGCCCGCATGCCGGTCAGGTTCAGCGGTGGAAACGGATGCAGGAAGTCGTTGTCGCGGCAGCGCACGATGGCACGTTTCCCGCCTTTGGGCATGATGAACGAGAGGGAGGATTCGCGCACCTTCCGGCCATGCACGGAAATGCCGTATTGCGCCGCCATGTCCAGAAACATCCGGGCCAGCCAGTCGTCAGCCTGCGAACACAAAAGCTCCGGTTTTCCGCCGAGTTTGGCGCAGCAGAAGGCGGCGGTCACGGCATTGCCGCCGAAACTGACCGCGTAGTCTTCCGCGATCGTTTTCTCGTCGCCCGTGGGCAGTGTGTCTGTCAGGAATGTGACGTCGATATATGCCTGTCCAATGAACAAGGCCTGCATGGGCGGCTCCTCTTTCTCGTTTGTCTGGTCAAGCCATAGCCCGATTTGCAAGCCTTGCGCCATCGCGCAAAAATAAGGAGGTTTCCGCCTCCGGTCTTCAGGGCTTGTTTACGACTATGGACCATCCTTCGAAAGGATTTATTCACGATAAGGCGTCCACTTGACCGGCCCTTACCTCATATTCGCGCGCGCCGTCGCAATCGCCATTGTCTTGGCGGCTGCACCCCTGTTTGCCGCCAACATGGTCTTGAACAACTATGCCGTTTCCCAGGCGCGCTCCGAGATGGAAGGGATGGGGCAGCGCCATATCCAGCGGGCCGAGGAAGCGATCAGCGATACCGTGACGGTCCTGCAGCGTCTGGATCGGGACGATGTCCAGACCTGTGAAACCGGCGACCGCTTGATCTACCAGAAGCTGGTCGCGGAAATGGGCATGATCGATGCTCTTGGGCTGGTGGACGCCTCTGGCCGGCGGATGTGCATCGTTCCGGATATCGAACTGACGGGCGATGCCATTTTGCCATCCGTGCGCCCGGATGGTCCGCTGGTGGGCATCGGGATGCTGGACCGGGAGTATCTCGGGGCTCGGGCTGCGGTGATCAGTTGGGATTTGAGGGATGGTACGCGGCTGTTCGCCGAAGTGACCCCGGCTGTGATCGCCTCCGACCCGGGCCCCGATTATCTGCTGTCCTACCGGCGGTCCGAGCTTCATCTGGGCGATAACCTGTTCTGGTATGGGGTGGGCGGATATAACTCCGCCGCGACCAATCCCGATGATACGATCGTTGTTTCGATCTGGTCGCAGAATTATCCATTGCGCGCGACCGTGATCGCTCCGCGCAGCGCCGCGATCCAGGTCGTTCAACCGCTCAAAGTGGTCGCGTTCCTGGCCTTTGTCGGCATGGCGGTTCTGTTCGTGGCGATCAGTGTCTGGTTCTCGTGGCGGCCCGAAACCGAGGCCAACGACGAGTTTGTTGCGGCAATCAAGAACGGGGAATTCATCCCCTACTATCAGCCGGTAATCGATATCGAAACCGGCAAGCTGCGCGGCTGTGAGGTCTTGATGCGCTGGAAGCGTCCAAATGGGGATGTGATTTCACCAGGGCAGTTCATGTCCTACGCGGAAAGCCGGGGCCACATCTACGACATGACCCGGCACATTATGACCCAAAGTTGCGAGGAAATGGGGCAGTTCTACAGCGAACGGCCGGATCTGAAGCTTTCCATCAACCTTTTTGCCGGTCATTTTCTGGATCGGGAAATCATTTCAGACATCAAGGGCGCCTTCGAGAACAGCAACATTTCCTTCCAGCAGATCGTTGTCGAGGTCACCGAGCGCCACCCTTTGTCCGATCTCGATCTGGCCCGCAAGATCATTGCCGAACTGCAAGCGCTCGGCGTTCGTGTGGCGCTGGACGATGTGGGGACCGGTCACGGCGGTATGGCCTATCTGCAAAAGCTGGGAATCGACATTATCAAGGTCGACAAGATGTTCATCGACACGATCGGCACCGACGACAACACATCGACGATCGTCGACAGTCTGGTGGAACTGGCGGACAATCTGGGCATGGGGATCATCGCGGAAGGGGTTGAAACCGAAGAACAGGTGCAACGCCTTCTGGAACTGGGCGTCACGGCCGCCCAGGGCTACCGGTTTGCCCCGCCGATGCCGGCCAGAGAGTATCTGGCCTATGCCGAGGACCTTGAGGAAAAGGAACGCGAGGCCGAGCGCCTTGCAGCGGAGGCCGAAGCCGCATCCCGCGCGGCCGCCGGGTCCGCCATGGAAGGCGCAGCGGCTTAGGCCTTCCCGTTTCCGCTGGGTGGTGTGTCCGGCTCCGCGATCCAATCCACCGGGCATACCGGCCTTTCTCACGCGCCATCCGCCAACATGTCCCGCCGGTTTCGGTGGCTCGCTCCCGTTTGTTGATGGCGAACGGAAGAAATCCGAATGGGGTGAAGCTGGACGGTTGTCTGTACCGGCTGGACGGTATATATGCAGTGCAGCACAAACGGATGGATCTGGAGAACCGGTTTGGAGCAGGGCACAGGTGGGACGTTTTCCGCTTCGCAGCGCGCGATCCTGGAGGCAGCGTTGTCTATCGTGTGCCGCTCGGGCGGAATGAACCTCACGATTGATGCCGTAGCCGCCCAAAGCGGGTTTTCCAAAGGGGGCGTGCTTTATAATTTCAAGTCGAAGAACCTCCTGATCTGCGGCATGGTGCGGTACCTGACCCATCAGTTCGACGCGGAAGTGGCATTGGCCCGGTTGCGTCATCAAGACACCGATAGTCCGACGCTGTCCGCGATGATCGATGTGACGGAGCGCTGGCTCAATGAGCAGCAAACGGTGAGCCGGGCGGTTCTGGTGACAAGCGTTCAGACACCGAGCCTAATCGAACCCTTCGTGGATTTGATGCAAGGCTACCGAACCCAGATCGCGGCCGAGTCGGCCGACTTCACCCGGGCCATGGTGGTCTTGTCGGCGCTCGACGGACTGCATTTTTGCGACGCCCACGGTGTTTCACTGATGAGCCAAGACGAACGCCGCGCGGTTTTGAACTGGATGCGCAACCTCCTCAAGCCAAAGGATTAAGTGCGATGGTGTCGATCTTCACCGCCCAAGGCTGGCGCCGGCTTGTGCCTGTGCTGCTGGGCGCGGGACTGCTGGCTGCCTGTCAGGAAGAAGCTCCGAATCCGGTCGCCCAGGCCGAGGAAGCGATGAGGGCGGAGCCACGGCCTGCGAAAATCTTCACGGTTTCCGATGAGGTGGGCTTGCTCACGCGCCGCTTTACCGGGCGCGTCGAAGCAGTCCAAACCGTTGATCTGTCGTTTCAGGTGCCGGGCAAGCTGCTCGAATTGCCGATCCGCGAAAGCCAGGCGGTATCGCAAGGAGACCTGATCGCCAAGATCGATCCGACGGACTATGCGCGGGCGGTTCGCGAGGCGCGGCTGCGCGTCGATCAGGCGAAGCGGGATTTGGACCGGCTTGAAACCCTGCGCGACCGGTCGGTGATCTCGGAAAAATCCTATGACGACCAAAAGAACGCTTACGAGCTGGCGGTCGAAGCGCTCCGGGCGGCGGAACAGAACCTGTTCTACACCGAGATCAGGGCGCCATTTGACGGTATTGTCAGCTTACGCCTGGTCGACAATTTCACGACCATAGACGTCGGAACGGCCGTCGCCCGGCTGCAGGACGTCTCCGAAACCCAGATCGACATTAATGTTCCCGAAGCCTTGTTCGTGAAGGTTGCGGAAAACGAGGTTCAATCCATAAGCGCCCAATTCCTGTCCCTTCCAGGCCAGGAGATTGAACTGGAATACCGGGAGCACTCCAGCCAGATCGATCCGATTACCCAAACCTACCGGGTCACACTTGCCGCGAAAAGCGGCAAGGATGAACGTATTATTCCCGGCATGACCGCCTCGGTAGAAGTGAAGGTTCGGCCCGAGGGGCTGGATCTTTCGGAAACCCTTTTGGTGCCGAGCTCCGCGGTGGCGGTCAATGCGGCGGGCGAGCCGTACGTGTATGTTTTTGGTCCGCAAGAGGGGACCGTTACGCGCGCGCCCGTCACCGTCGGCCCGATCATGGGGCCGTATCTTCCGGTGACCGACGGCTTGTCTATTGGCGACCAGATTGTGTCTGCGGGCGTTGCCTACCTAAGCGATGGGCAGTCGATCCGGCCCCTGCGCTGACTTCACCGTCACCCAAGACCTCTTTCCGGCAGAAAGGCGATCACGGCGTCATGGATATCGCACGCTATTCCATCGAAAAACCGGTCAACACCTGGATGATCGTCCTTCTCGCGCTTCTGGGCGGCATTTGGGGTCTTCTGACCGTGGGGCGGCTGGAGGACCCGGCTTTCACGATCAAGCAGGCGCAGGTCATCACAGCCTATCCCGGTGCGACGGCCGAAGAGGTCGAGACGGAAGTGACGGAAAAGCTTGAGACGGCAATCCAGCAACTTCCACAACTTAAGGAAATCATTTCGGAATCCATACCTGGATTGTCGCGGATCAGCGTCGAGATCAAGTCGACCTATGATTCCGCCGAGCTTCCGCAAGTCTGGGACGAACTGCGCCGGAAGGTGAATGACGAACAGCGCAATCTGCCGAGCGGAGCGGCGCCGCCGCTGGTTTTCGACGATTTCGGTGATGTGTTCGGCTTGTATTATGCGCTGACCGCCGACGGCTACAGCAACCGGGACATCCGTCAGGCGGTGCGGGACATCCGCCGGCAGCTCCTGACGGTGCAGGGCGTCGGCAAGGTCGATGTGGCCGGCGAGCCGGAGGATGTCATTTATCTGAACATCCAGCAGGACCGGATGGCGAGCCTTGGCATATCGCTCGATGATATCGCCGCCGTTTTGGCTGCCGAGAATGCGATTCAGACCAATGGCTCGGGTCTGTCGGGCGACCGCCGGATCCGGCTCATGACGCCGACCGCCTTCGAAGAATACGGAATGATACGGGATCTTGTGGTTGGGCGGCCGGGTTCCACCGCCATGATCCGGCTGTCTGATATTGCGGAACTGGAAATCGGCGAGCCCGAGCAGCCCGATCTGCTGATCCGGTACAAGGGCCAGCAGGCCGTCACGCTGGGCGTGTCGCAGGTTCCAGGCACCAACATCGTTGAAGTCGGCGATGCGGTGATGGCCAAGCTCGATGACATTAGCCGGGATTTGCCCGTGGGCATGGAGATCCATCCGATCTATGCCCAAAACGTGGTTGTCGACGAGGCGGTCAACGGCTTCATTGTCAACCTTGGGATGTCCGTCGCGATCGTGATCGGGGTGCTGTGCCTGTTCATGGGATGGCGTGCCGGAATCGTGGTGGGCAGCATTCTTCTGCTGACCGTTCTGGCGACCGTCTTGCTCATGCGGATCCTGTCAATCGAGATGGAGCGGATATCGCTTGGCGCGCTGATCATCGCCATGGGCATGCTGGTCGACAATGCGATTGTCGTGGCCGAAGGCATGATGATCAACATGCAGCGCGGCATGAAGGCGGTTCAGGCGGCGAGCAGGGCCGTCAATCAGACCATCTGGCCGCTGCTTGGCGCGACCGTCATCGGAATCATGGCCTTTTCGGGGATCGGCCTGTCGCCAGATGCCACCGGGGAATTTCTTTTCTCCCTGTTTGCGGTGATTGGGATTTCGCTGTTGTTGTCATGGGTTTTTGCCGTCACCGTGACGCCATTGTTCGGAAAGTACTTCTTCAAGACCACTGCGGCCGGTGACCTTTCCGACCCCTACAAGGGGTTCCTTTACAGCGCTTACCGCACTTTGCTCGTCGGGGCTCTGCATGTTCGCTTGCTCACTGTGCTTGCTCTGGTTGGTGTCACCGCCGCCTGTGTCGTCAGCTTCGGCAATGTCAAGCAAGCCTTCTTTCCCGACAGCAACACGCCAATCTTTTACGTGGACTATTGGGCGCCGCAGGGCACGGACATCCGCGCGACTGGAGCCGACCTGATCGAGATGGAAAAGGCCGTATTGTCCGATCCGCGGGTCGAGGCTGTCACAAGTTTCGCCGGGCGGGGAGCAACCCGCTTCATGCTGACCTACAACCCGGAGGATCCGAACCAGGCCTTCGGTCACATGGTGGTGCGTGCCTGGAGCCGGGAAGACATCGACATGCTTGCAATTGATCTGCGGCGGCAGTTCGCGGAAGACTTTCCCGCTGCCCAGATCATCACCACCCGTATCGTATTCGGCCCCGGTTCCGGCGCCAAACTGGAAGCGCGGTTTTCCGGTCCGGATGCCGATGTACTGAGGTCTTTGGGCGCGCAGGCGATGGCCCTGTTCAACCGGCCGGACAACCGGCTTGGCGATGTCCGGATCGATTGGCGCCAGCGCGAGCTTGTCGTTCAGCCCCGGTTTGACGAAGACCGGGGGCGGATCTCCGGTGTGACGCGGCAAGAGCTTGCGGAATCTCTCAAATTCGCGACCGAGGGCGTTCAGGCCGGCTTTTTCCGGGATGGTGACGATCAGATCCCGATCGTGGCACGGAAAGCGCGGATCGAAGGGGTGCCGGTGACGGAAACCATCAACGATACGCTCGTCTTCAGTTCCACCCAGAACCGGTTCATCCCGATCGAACAGTTGGTGACCGAATTCCGCATGGAGGCTCAGGACACACTGATCCGGCGCAAGGACCGTGTGCGCACCTTGACCGTCCAAGCCGAGCCGATTGGCGGCGAAACGGCGTCGGCCGCGCTCGCCCGGATCCGGCCGCAGATCGAGGCCATCGCTTTGCCCCATGGATACAGTCTGGAATGGGGCGGGGAGTATGAGGACACGAACGAGGCCCAGGCCTCGCTCGGAGCGCAGCTCCCGCTCGGCTTCCTGGTGATGTTGATCATCACGATCCTCTTGTTCGGCAAGGTGCGACAGCCGCTGATCATCTGGCTGATGGTTCCCATGTCGATCAACGGCGTTGCCATTGCCTTGCTGGCAACCGATACGCCATTCGGGTTTGTCGCGCTTCTGGGTTTCCTGTCCCTGTCGGGGATGCTCATTAAGAACGCGATCGTCTTGCTTGAGGAAATCGACCTGGAAATTGCCGAGGGCCGTAATCGGTATGAGGCGATTGTCGCCGCCAGCGTATCGCGCATGCGGCCTGTGATGCTCGCGGCGATTACCACGATCCTTGGCATGGCGCCGCTTTTGTATGACGCCTTCTTCCGCAGCATGGCCGTGACCATCATGGGTGGGCTGGCCTTCGCAACCGTCCTGACCCTGATCGCAACGCCGGTGCTGTATGCGCTGTTTTTCCGTGTACGCCCGCCCAAGCGATCCGGACCGGCGGAAAGCCCCGAGGGGGAAATAATCCGGGAGCCGTCTGAACCCGAGCCGGCAAGGCCTTGAAGAGCTTGCCCCGTCAGTTGAGAGACCAGATCACCGGATACGTTTCAGGCGGTGCATAGTCTCCGCCGCAATCCGGCTTTTCGCGTTGTTCGACAATCAGATAGCCGCCACGGTCCGGATCGTGCCGGTAGCTGGTGAACAGGCCGCAATCGCCGTCCGGCCCGTAAAAGCTGGCGGTCGTGAGACGGGTGCCCCGATCCAAAATCACCGGATTGGTCACCCGTTCCAATCGGCCTCCCTCCGGGCTTTCTGCCAGGCTGTGCAGCCAAGCGGTGCCGTCGCTTTCGATCTCCACCAAAAGGCTCTCCAGATTGACATCCGCTGGAAAGCACGGGACGGCGAACAGCGTCGAACCCCGGTCGGTGGACACTGCAACATAGCCGAACGCCTCGATTGATCCGGCCAGGTCACACTGGAACTCGCCGGTTGCGATCTGCCGCACAATCTCAGGCAGCCGGTCCACATCGTACACCGGCCCGGCTTCGCTGGCCGATGGGCTGCCGGTGGGGATGGAGACGCCCGCGGCAAACAAGACTGCAATGGCAAGGGGCGGTGCGCGCATGGTCGGTCTCCTCCTAGCGCCCGGTCAGACGGGCCCTTGAGAATGAACACCAATCAACCGCGCGGCACAATCATATACGGCGTCTCGAACCAGACCTCTTCCAGATTGTTCCCATCTCCAATCCGGTCGATCACGGCGAACAGGCCCGGCTCTGTCAGGGGGGTCAAGACCCCGTGCCAGGTGCCACGGTGAAAGTTGATGCCCTGGCCGGGTGTCGTCAGAAAGGCGCGCGGGCGCCCAGGGGTGCCGCTGTCGTCCGGGCAAACGACGACCAGGAAGGGGTCCATGCTCATGGGCAGGAAAGCCTGACTTCCGAGCGGGTGGCGCTCGACCATGTCAAGCCGGTAGGGCAGGGATCGCTTTTCCGATTTGAAAAGACTGATCCCGGCGCGCGCCTCCCCGGAAAAATCCAGCGCGGCGAGATCGTTGTAGCGCCCGCATTTGCCCTGATTGATGATCTTGTCCGCCTCGCCGGCGGCCTCGAGAACGTCCCCGAAAGGGGCGAAATCACGCGCCGTGAGCTGTTCTATGACGATCGTATTGGACACGGGGCCTCACCGCAGTTTCATGTGACGGTTGACATCCTTGTAGAGCAGGTACCGGAACCGGCCCGGTCCGCCGGCGTAACAGGCCTGGGGGCAGAAGGCGCGCAGCCACATGTAATCCCCCGCTTCCACCTCCACCCAATCCTGGTTCAGCCGGTAAACGGCCTTGCCCTCCAGCACATAGAGGCCGTGTTCCATGACATGGGTTTCGGCGAAGGGGATCACGGCTCCGGGCTCGAAGGTGACGATGTTGACATGCATGTCATGGCGCAGGTCTTGCGGATCGACAAACCGGGTCGTGGCCCACTTTCCCTGCGTTCCGGGCATGGCGGACGCGGGCACGTTCTTTTCGTTGGTCACGAAAGCGGTGGGCGCGTCGATCCCGACGACTTTTTCATAGGCCTTGCGGATCCAGTGAAAGCTGACCGGGTCGCCGCTCTCGTTCCGGGCGCTCCAGTCGCAGGTCGGTGGCAGATAGGCATAGCCCCCTTCGGTCAACCTGTGCGGTACACCCTCAATGGTGAGGGTGAGGCAGCCCCCCACAACGAAAATCACCGCTTCGGCTTCCGGATCCGTTTCCGGCTTGTCGCTTCCGCCGCCAGGCTGAACTTCCATGATGTACTGGGAAAAGGTTTCGGCGAAACCGGATAGGGGGCGGGAAAGCACCCAAAGCCGCGTCCCGGTCCAAAACGGCAGGAAGCTGGTGACGATGTCCCGCATCGTGCCCTTTGGAATCACCGCGTAGGCTTCGGTGAAGACCGCACGGTCGGTCAGAAGCTGGGTCTGGGGCGGATGCCCCCCGGTCGGAGCGAAATAGGCGCCGGAACTCATTGGCTGATCCCTGTTGAAAGGCGGCGACAGCCGCGAACGGGGGCAGCATAGAAAGCGCAAAAGGGTTGGTCTACGGCTTTGATGGTCCGGGCCGGGGCACCGGACAAGGGCGCTGCGAACAGCGTCCCTCGCGGGGAGGTGGGCCGGCCGCACCTTCGCGGGGGCGGGTGCAGCCGGCGGCGTTTTACGGGCGTGAACGTGCGTTGCGCACTTCTTCCCGACTGGCCTTGACGCGGTCGACCACCTCGGCGCAACCGGTGCGTTCTTTTTCGGCCAGAAAGGCGTTCATCCGGTTTTCCAGATCGTTTAGGCGATCGGTGCGTTTGCTTCCTGTCCTCAGTTGAACCGGAACCGCGAAGGTCGGCCAGAAGGTTGTCGTCATGGGGCTTGTCTCCACTTGGGGCCTGACGGCTGGGGCTAACGTGGCAAGAGGTCGGAGTGTCGGCGGCGTTCAAGACCCCGTTCAAGGCGCTTGATCTCGTCGCGGATACGCAACTTGAACTTCTTCAACGTCCGAACGTGAAACAGGTCGGGAGCGGGGCGCTTCTGTTCCCGTTGAAGGCGGGCTTCGAG
Organism: Roseibium aquae; assembly: GCF_008711285.1. Classification (GTDB taxonomy): domain Bacteria; phylum Pseudomonadota; class Alphaproteobacteria; order Rhizobiales; family Stappiaceae; genus Roseibium; species Roseibium aquae. The sequence goes on along the minus strand of NZ_VXDC01000003.1, from coordinate 38,609 downwards.
GCTGGCATGCCGGGACTGCAACGCTTTTAGACGGGTATGCATGGCACCTTTCTCTCATGATGACCGAAGGAACCGTACTCGGATACTTCATAGATGGGTTGCATCAGGCGATAGGTGAAATACATTACATGTATCGTCCCCATAGAGGGTATCTATCGATGGCCTACCGCCCCTCGGCCCGGCAGCTTGAGTATTTCATCGCCTTGGCCGAAAGCGGTCATTTCGGCCGGGCCGCACAGCGGTGTCATGTGTCCCAGCCGACCCTTTCGGCGCAATTCAAACTGCTTGAGGACCAACTGGGTGTCAGTCTCGTGGACCGTGCCCGCGGCTCGATCGTGCTGACGCCCACCGGGGAAGCGTTGTTGTCCATCGCCCGCCAGGCTCTCGAGAACCTTGATGAAATCGTTTCGGTTGCGACGGCCAGAAAAGCTGGGCTCGGTGGTCTGGTCCGTTTGGGCGTTGCGCCGACTTTCGGCTCTTACTTCATGCCGCATCTCTTGCCGAGCCTCAAAGCTGCCTACCCGAGCCTTGATATCTATATCCGCGAGGAGCGCCCGGCCCGGCTCGGTCAGGACCTGCAGAAAGCCGCGCTCGACTGCATTCTGGTGTCGGCGCCGCTCGATGCCGACAACACGATGACGCAAAAGGTGTGCACCGAAGACCTTTCAATCGGAGTGCCGGCGGATCACGCTCTTTCGGGAGCCTCGCCGGTCAGGATTGAAGCCCTTCGGGGCGAACGCTTCCTGACCCTTGGCCCTGGCTATCAGTTGTATCAGGCGGGTCAGGCATTGTGCCAGGCATCGGGCGCCCATCTGTTGGAGGACTATGAGGGAACCAGCCTCGATGCCATCCGCCAAATGGTGTCAATCGGCATGGGGCTGGCCCTTTTTCCCGCAGCCTACATCGCTTCGGAGTTTCACAAGGAGGAGCGGGTGCGTCTGCTGAAGATCGAGGGCCCGCCGCTCAGACGGGAGATTGTTATGGCATGGCGGCGGAACAGTCCACGCTCCGGACATTTTGCCATCGTGGCCGATCTGGCCCGCGAAACCGTGCGCCGCATGAACATTCCCGGCCTCGAAGCGGCGGATTGACGGATCTTGCACGCAGTGCTGTTGCGCCTCGGCGATTGCCAATCTCACCTGTGCATGATGTGCTGAACGCCCGAGAACCCGAACAAGCCAAGGCGGGAGACGCCCATGCCAGTTATTTCTCACAGTTCAGAGCTTCAGACGGTCATCACGACATTCGAGATGACACCGGGCACGTGTTACGATCTGCTCGACGAGTTGAAGGACGCCTACCAGAGCTTCATAAGGCTGCAACCGGGGTTCATCGGGGCGGGCCTGCACGTGAACGATGCCCAGACACGGATTGCAAACTATTCGCAGTGGCGCAGTCGGGATGACTTTCTCGCCATGCTGCGCACCTCCGAGATGCGCGAGCGGAACCGGCGGATCAGCGCCCTGTGCAAGAGCTTCGAACCGGTCATGTATGACGTGGTGCAAAGTTTCGACTGAACACCAGGCGGTCCCGCGTTTTTGCGCGGGACAGGTCCTTGGCCGGATCCGGGGAGCGGCGCCGATGCCGCTCCCCGATGCGTTTGTTACTGGTATTTCGCCAGAATTTCGGCCTGTGTGCCGTCTGCGATCATTTCGTCCAGTGCAGACTGCATCCTGGCGATCAAGCCCGCGTCCGTGCCCGGATTGCAAGCCATCGACAGGACGGTTTCCGAAATGATGAGCGCTTGCTCAACATCCCGGCCATCACGTTTCAGGGCTTCATAAAACGCGCCGGAAACGGCGACCAGGTCCACACGGCCAGCCTCGAGCTTCTTGAGGGTTGCCTCCATGTTGCCCGCGGCGTCGATCTTCGGAAACTCCATCTGGGTCAGAAGCGTTTCCGTGAAATCCTGGGACTGTGTGCCCACGACGTATCTTTTCGCATCTTCCACATCGGCCGGGTTTACATCGGAGCCGACTTTCTTGATCAGCAAGGTCCGGTCGACGTTCAGCGGCTCGACCCAGCTGAATTTCGCATCGCGTTCCGCGGTGTGCGCGGCGGTGAAGACGCAGAACCCGGGACGGGTTTCCGCCAGGCCGATCGCCCGTGACCATTGCGCCATTTCAACCGCGTAGGTGATCCCGGCACGATCCATGATCTCGAAAACCTGATCCGCGCCGAAGCCGACAATCTTGCCGTCCTCCATGTAATTGAAGGGCTTGTAGTCCTCGGTGGTGAGATTGATGTCGGCTGCATGTGCAGACGCTACGCCCAGGACGGCGGCGCATGTCAAAGCGGAGAGAATGTTTTTCACTGGCATGTTGATACCTCGTACAGTGGATGGCACTTGCGAGCACCTGCCCATGAGTAATCAGGGGGCTACCATTGACGAACTGTTGCGGCCCAAGCTTTCCGGCGTCGATTTGGAGGATTTTTTTCTGAAAATTTGAGTCTTCGTGTGTTTTGCGTTACGTATCTCTATCTAAAGTAGAGTAAGTTCGAAGTTTTAGTCAAATCCCGCTTTTTATATTGGCAAATTCATCATGTGCCGCAGAAGGTGGTGTAGGGTCCGAACCGGTCCGGCGCCGGCCGGGCATACGCCTCCAGCCCGTCTCGCTCTGTGAAAGGCGCGCGCAGAACGCCGATCAGCGCATTCGCGGGACCAAAGTCACCGGTCTCGGCTGCCGCCAGCGCATCCTCGACCATGTGGTTGCGGGGAATGTAGAGCGGATTGACAGCGTTCATGCGGTCCTGGATCTCAGTTTGGGGCACGCCTTCGTCAGCCAGACGGGCGGTCCAAGCGGCCAGCCAAGGGTCCAAACGGGTTGGATCCGAAAAAAGAGCTTTGGCCGCATGCCCGCCATCGGGGGCAGCAAGCTGTCTGAAGAACAGGGTGAAATCCACGTCTTGGCCGGCCATTGCCTCGAAAAGCTGATTGGCCAGGTCGAGATCCGTGTCGCGCGCGTGCGTCAGTCCAAGCTTGGCGCGCAGTCCGGAGAGCCATGCGGCCTGGTATAACTCGGGAAATGCGTCGAGGGCCTGTGTGGCGTGTTCAACGGCTTGTTCCGATGAGGTTGCGTCCAACAGGGGCAGAAGGCATTCGGCGAGCCGCGCCAGGTTCCATTGCGCCAGAACCGGCTGGCGGGCATAGGCGTACCGCCCGCCGTGGTCGATGGAACTGAACACGGCATCCGGATCATAGCTGTCGATAAAGGCGCAAGGTCCGTAATCGATCGTCTCGCCCGATATGGTTGTGTTATCCGTGTTCATCACCCCGTGGACGAAGCCGACCAGAACCCACTGGGCCACCAGATGGGCCTGGCGCCCGATCACGCGCTGGAAGAAGGCCAGATACCGGTCTTCGGCTTCGGCGAGATCCGGATCGTGGCGGCGGATGGCGTAGTCGGCCAACTGCCGGACCTTTTCGGTTTCGCCGCGCGCCGCGAAATACTGGAACGTGCCGACCCTCAGATGGCTGGACGCGACCCGCGTCAGCACGGCGCCCGGCTTGGGGCCGTTGCGGATGATTGTTTCGCCTGTCGTCACTGCGGCCAGCGCCCGTGTGGTTGGAATGCCAAGGGCATGCATGGCTTCGCCGATGATGTATTCCCGCAGGACCGGGCCGACCACCGCCTTGCCGTCGCCGCCGCGCGAAAAGGGGGTTGGACCTGAGCCCTTCAACTGAATGTCCTTGCGCTCGCCGTTCGGGGTGACGATTTCACCGATCAGAAGCGCCCGTCCGTCGCCAAGTTGGGGGGAAAACCCGCCGAACTGATGGCCGGCATAGACCTGGGCCAGCGGCGAGGCGCCTTCGGGTGATTTGACACCTGCGAAAATGGCAGCCCCGTCCTCGTTGGCCAGCGCATCCGGGTCCAGCCCCAGGTCCCTCGCCAGCTCGGTGTTCAGCACGATGAGTTCCGGTGCGGGGACCTGCGCGGCCTCCCAGGGCACGTAGAATCCATCCATTTCCCGGGCATAGGAATTGTCGAAGTTGAAACGAGGCGGCTGATGGGTCATGTCGGGTCCTGTTGGCCGGAATGCGGGAAGGTCGGACATACGCAATATAAGACGTCTTTCCGCGTATGGGACCCCATCGGCTCGAACAGGCTGTTTGCCGCCAGCCGGTTCAGGCAAAAACGGGAAAGTGACGATGATCCCCTTTACAGGCTGATTTTTGGTCCCAAGCTTTAACGGAGAAAAGGACGGGCTCAGGAGAGGGACCATGCGACAGGTTTTCCTTGGACATGCGTGGGCCGTGTTTGGCGGGGCAGCCGTCTTCGCGGCCACGGCCGCACTGGCCGAGCCACACCGGTACGAGCTCGATCCCGAGCACACCACGCTGGCTTTCACGGTGCATCATCTCGGCTTTGCCGATACCCTTGGCGTCTTCACCGACGTCGCCGGCACCTTCACCTATGACATGGACACCCAAGCCCTGTCGGATTTGACGGTAACGGTCCAGACCGCAAGCATCGAAAGCTTCAACGCGGCCCGCGACGAGCATGTGCGCAATCCCGATTTTCTGAATGTCGCGCAGTTACCGGTCATGACATTCACCGCCGACGGCGGCACCCCGATCTCCGAAACCACCGGCACGGTGACCGGCACGTTGACCTTGCTGGGGCAAAGCCGACCCCTCACGCTGGATGTCACCTTGAACAAGGCCGGTCCTTACCCCTTCGGCCACCAGCGGTTTGTTCTCGGTATTTCGGCCCGGACCTCGGTCAAGCGCAGTGACTTCGGCATGACCTATGCCGTGGCCGGTGACATTGTCGGCGATCAGGTAGACGTGATCATCGAGACCGAGGCAATGCGGATCGAGGATTAGGTCTTGGTCCCTCGTCCTTGATCGGAGAGCCGGGGATCGGGGAGCCCGGTTTTTTCGTTGCCGGTCAAGACGACCGGGTTGGAGCACAACGCAGCGTCAGAACACCAAGGGGCCCAGAAGGATGCCGGCTGACAGCGCCACGGCGATGCCGAGCACGTCCAGCGGGGCTCCGGCCCGCAGCATATCCGGTCTGCTGACGGCAGGGTTCGCGAAAACGATCGCGTTCGGGGGCGTGGCAACCGGCAGCATGAAACCGATGGAGGCGGCCATGGCGACCGGCAGCGCGAAGACGAGCGGATCCGCGCCCATTCCAACCGCGGCTGCGCCGGCAACAGGCAAGAAGATCGCCGCCATGGCCGTATTGGACGCCAGTTCTCCCAGATAGACGATGATCAGCGCGAAACACAGCAGAATCCAGAACGTCGGCAGGCCGGCGAGACCTTTCGCCTGTGCGCCGATCCACGCGGCAAGGCCGGTCTGATCGATGGCCGAAGCCAGGGCCAGTCCGCCGCCGAACAGGATCAACACGTCCCAGCGCAGCCGGGCCGCCGTGGTCCAGTCCAGCAAGCGGCCCTCATCCGCCCTGCCGGCCTTGACCACGAACAGGCTCAGCGCGCCCGTCATCGCGATCCCGGCGTCGGTGATGCCAAGAGCCGGAAAGGCGCTGGATATGAGCGGACGTGTCATCCAGCCAAGGGCGGTCAAGGCCGCGATAACCGCCAGCCTTTTTTCGCCGGAGGACAGGGGCGGTTGTCTTGCAAATCCGGTTTCTACCGGGACGGGGCGGATCTCGAAGGCAACGCGCGTGAGGACGAGCCAGGCGATTGGAAGCAGAACAAGAACGACCGGCAAGCCGATCAGCATCCAATCGGCGAAGCCGATGACAACGCCATGGGCCTCTTCCATATAGGCCGCGAACAGAGCGTTGGGGGGCGTGCCGATCAGCGATCCCATGCCACCGATCGTGGCGCTATAGGCAACCCCGAGCATCAAGGCGGCCGGGAAGCCGTCGCCCTCCTGGCGCATGAGCGCGATCGAAGCCGCGATGGGCGCCGCGACCATCGCCGAGGCCGTGTTGCTGATCCAAAGGCTCAGGAAGGCGGTCGCGCCCATCACAGACAGGATCACATGGCGCGGATCACCGCTGGTTCTGGCCAGAATGGCAAAGGCGAGCCGCCGGTGGAGCCCCCATTTCTCGATGGCCATGGCGATCAGGAAGCCGCCAAGGAACAGAAAGATCAAGGGATTGGCATAGGCGCCGGACAAGTCGGCGATGGATGCGACCCCGGTCAGGGGAAACAGGACAAGTGGCAGCAGGGCGGTCGCGGCCAGCGGAAGGCTCTCTGTTACCCACAGCACGGCCATGAGCAGGCCGATACCTGCGGCAGCTTGCGCCTGCGCGGTCAAGCCGGCGAGCGGTGGCAGGAGGCACGCGGCCACGGCCAGGCCAAGTGCCGCGCTGTTCGCCAGGGTTCCGATGGCGGGTCGTTTGGGCTTCCAGGTCACGCATCCCCCCGATAATGAGCGAGTGTGCAACCGGGAGGTTGGCGGGGCAAGGCGCCCGTGCGGTCCGGACCGCGCAAAGTGCCGTGCGGGCCCGGAGCCGGGGTTTGATCCTTCTGGCTTATCCCAAGCCGGCGGCCCGTCCGAGAACGACGGCGCTGAGCAGCCCATTCCCTGAGAGATAGCCGCTGTCGCCGCTGCCCGACACGCCGCAAGCGGCGCCACCGGCCGCATAAAGGTTCGGGAAGAGCGTGCCGTCGAGGGCGCGAACCTGACCGTTGGGGGCAACGTCCAGGCCCCCTTGGGTATGAAACAGCGCCCCCGTCACTTTCACGGCGCAATAGGGAGGCGCAAGGCCGGGTCCTTCGAACTGTCTGCCGAACGCGTCCGTGCCGGGGTTCGGGATGGCATTGATCGTTTGCGCCAGGGTGCCCAGATCGAGATGACACTGCTCGGCGAGCAGGTCCAGCGTATCGGCTGTCTTGACCGCGCCTTGCGCCTCGGCATCCTTGAAGTCTGCGAATTGCCGCGCGATGGCCGCAATACGGCTGTCGAAAATCGCCCATGCGATGCCGCCCGGCTGGGCGAGCACATGCCTGGCCGCCTCCGAATAGCCCTGGCTTTCATCCCAGAACCGCTTGCCATCGGAGTTGACCTGGACTCCTCCGGACGTGATCACGGCCCAGGTGATCAGGATCCCGTGGGGATGGGCGACGTTCCCGTGTCCCTGGTAGGCCCCCAGATGGCGGGTGGCTGCCCCCAGACCGGCGGCCCAGCCGACCGCTTCGCCCCGGTTGCCGTCATGGCCGAACCAGAGCGCGCCGGAAATCTGTGGCATGTGGGCCGCAACCAGGCGCCGGTTCCCGCCAAAGCCATTGCAAGCGAGGATCAGACGCTCGCAGCCGATTTTTTCCTCGCCGCCATCTCCCCGCGTGGCGGCCGCACCCGTGATCCGTTTGCCGTCCGCATAAAGGGTTGTCACCCGGCGATTACAGATGATGTCGATGCCTTCCGCCTCGCAGGTTGCGCGCAAGCGATCGATCAGTTCCCGGCCCGACCGGCTGGGCAGACCGTGCATGCGGCGCTGCGAATGGCCGGGATAGTCGAAATCGGACACCACCGAAAACGGAAAACCGTAACGGTCGGCCAGCCATTCGATCGCCGCCGCAGCACCATTCGCGAGCGCCTCGACCAGGTCCGCGTCGTTTTCATGCTTGGCCTTGGATTGGATGTCGCGGGCAAACGTCCTGGCCGTGTCCGCGATTCCAAGCTGTGCCTGGAACCGTGTGCCCGCCGCCGGAACAAGACCGGCAGACAGCGCCGTCGAGCCAGATGGCAGGGAGTCGGCCTCGACAACCAGCACCTCCTGGCCCGCGTCATGAGCCGCCAGCGCTGCGACCATGCCACAGGCACCGGCGCCGACAATCAGCGTCTCGACATCGAAGTCGGTTTCCTGAGGCGCCAGGATCCGGGGATCATGTTCCGCCATTGTCATAACGTTTTCCTGTTTCCAGCATCTTGTCCGTGCCGATCAGGCCGTTGAGTCCGTCGAAATCGAACATGCGTTCGGAGAAGGGCCGGTTCGAGCCGTGTCCGTGCAGGCTTGCGTAGTAGTCGACCGCGGTCCGGGCGAGCGCCCGGACAATTCCGCCTGGAAAGATAACGATGGAAAACCCGGCTTTCTCCAGGTCCTTCGCGGACTGGATCGGCGTTGCGCCGCCTTCCACCATGTTCGCCAGGAGCGGAATGCGGCCGCTGAACCGGGCCGCGATGCTTGAAAGTTCCTCGCCGCTGCGCGGCGCTTCGATGAACAGCGCATCCGCCCCGGCCTCCACGTAGGCCTCGGCGCGGGCGATCGCCGCATCGAAGCCCTCAACCGCGATGGCGTCGGTCCGGGCGATAATCAGCGTGTCATCGCTTTGACGGGCGTCGGTCATGGCAGCGATCTTTCCCGCCATTTCGGCGGTCGGGATCAATGACTTGTCAGCAAGGTGACCGCACCGTTTCGGATAGGTCTGATCCTCGACCTGAAGCGCGTTTGCGCCGGCGCGTTCGTAAAGCCGCATGGTCCGCTGCGCATTCAGGGCGTTGCCGAACCCGGTATCGGCATCGATGATGACCGGCAGGTCGACCCGGTCGCGGATCAAGGCCATCGTGTCGGCCATTTCCGTGACCGAGGTCAGGCCGATATCGGGACGGCCGAGCCGGGTATAGGCCACGGCCGCGCCGGACAGGTACAGGGCTTCGAAACCGGCGTCCTGCGCGATCGCGGCGGTCAGACCATCATAAACACCGGGCGCCGTCAGGATCTCGTCTTTTTGAAGACGTTCTTTAAGGGTCATGAGAGTCTCTCCAAAGCCTCGGCGCACGTCATGATCTCAGTGACCGATCCAAGGGACAGGAGTGTTGCGTCATGCACGTCCTGGCGGAACGCCGCGCAGCCATCGCTGAGCAAAATGGTATGGAAATTCCGCAAATGGGCATCGCGGACGGTGGAGGCGACGCCGCCGTTGGTCACGATTCCGCCAATAATCAGCTTATCGATCCCGGTAGCCCTGAGAATGTACTCCAGCCTTGTTTGATAAAGCGCTGAATAAGCGACTTTTTCGACCGTATAATCCGCAGGAGCCAATGCATTGACAAGATCATGGCCGAATGAGCCGGGGGCAAAATCGCCTTTTGCCAGAAAAGGTCTCAGCTTTTTGAGATGCGGCGCGATCAATGGCTCTCCACCCGGACCCGGCACAAGGGTGAACTGGGCGGAGACATAGGTACCGCCCTTGGCGCGCAGCGCATCGATCACGGGGCGGATCCGCGCGGGCAGCGCAAGGATCTGGTCGGCCGTTTGACCGGCCCGGCCATACGCGCCTTCCGGATGGAGAAAGTCGTTTTGCAAATCGATGGTCAGGACAGCGGTTCGGGAGGGGACGATGCCATCGCTCATGCGGGTTCCTCAAGTCGGGTGATGATCGTGTTGCCATACATGTCGACGGCGCCGGTCAGGCCCGGCTCGATCAGCACCGTGGTGTCCGGCTGGACCAGTATGGCCGGTCCGTCGATCTGCGCGCCCACGGGCAGGGCCAGGCGGTCATAGATCGCCGTGTCGTGCCATGCGTCGCCGAAATGCACCGGCCGGGTGGATTGCCGGGCATCCTCGGCGCGTCCACTGGTCTTGGGAGCCAGGGTCGACAAATCAAACTTCGGGCGGCGTCCGATAACCGCGGTGCGCAGGTTCATCACCCGGCGGGTTCCGTTGGACAGCGTCCGGCCATAAGCTGCCAGATAAGCGGTGTCGAAGGCGGTCTCGATGTCTTCGCGCGAGGGCGTGGCGACGGCCCCGTTCTCGATTGCGACCGGCAATGGAACGGCCACGGTGTGGGTCTGGCCGACATAGGCCATGTCGAGTTCGAACACGGTTTCACGTGCCTCGAACCTTGTGCCGGCCGCGTTCAACAGCGCCATCCCGTCATCGACATGCTGCTGCATGATCTTGGCCAGCCGTTCCGGATCGAGCGCCGCCGTCAGCGCGTTGACGGTTTGAACGAAATCCTGCCGCATGTCGGCGATCACGCAGCCCAGGGCGCTGGTGACGCCCGGATACCGCGGCACGATGGCGCGGCCAATCCCGACTTCCCGGAGCATGGCGCCCGCGTGCAGGGCACCGCCGCCGCCAAAGGGCATGAAGGCGAAGCGCTTCGGATCGAAGCCGCGCTCGATGCTGACCAGGCGGATCGCGCCCGCCATCCGGGAATTGGCGACTTTCAGGATGGCTTCGGCCGCTTCATAGGTGCCAAGGCCCAGGGCTTTGCCGACATGTTCGTCAATGGCGGCTTTCGCCGCATCGACATCCAGGCGGTCCAGCTTGCCGCCAATCGGGTTCTCCGGATCGATGCGGCCCAGCACCACATTGGCGTCGGTCACGGTCGGACGGGTGTTGCCCTGGCCATAGGCGACAGGGCCGGGGGTGGAGCCCGCGCTTTCCGGCCCGATATTCAACAGCCCGCCCTTGTCGACCCAGGCGATCGAGCCGCCACCGGCACCGATCGTCGTGATCTCGATCATCGGGGTCCGCACGACCATGCCGAAATCGATGGAAGTCTGGGGGCTGAGTACGGTTTGTCCGCCCGCGATCAGGGAGACGTCGAAACTGGTGCCGCCCATGTCTCCGGTAATGACATCGGGAAAACCGGCCGTCTTCGAAATATATCCTGCGGCGATCACGCCGGCGGCCGGGCCGCTCAGCGCTGTGCGGATGGGAAGGCGGCATGCCGTGCCGGTGTCCATGACCCCGCCATTCGACTGGACGATCATGAATTCGCCGCCAAAGCCTCCATCGCGCAATGCGGTATCGAGGCGGCCGAGATAGCCGCTGACCTCGGGCTGAAGATAGGCGTTGAGTGCGGTCGTGGAGAAGCGTTCGAATTCCCGGATTTCCGGCAGGATTTCCGACGAACAGGAGACATGCGGATTGGGCCACATGGCCCGGACGGCCTCGGTGGCGAGCGCTTCGTTGGAGGAATTGGCGTAGGCATTGGCAAATAGAATGCAAACAGCCAGACAGCCTTCGTCCATGAGGGTCGATGCGGCGGCCCGCACGGCTTCCAGATCGACCGGCGTGTGAATGGTCCCGTCCGCCAAGGTGCGTTCGGGGACTTCAAGGCGCAGGTTCCGCTCAACCACCGGTTCGAAGTTGCCCCGCAGCCCCCAGGTCCGTGGCCGGTCGCGCCGCCGCATTTCGAGAACGTCGCGCAAGCCTTCGGTCGTGATAACGCCGATCCGGGCGCCCTTGCGTTCCAGAAGCGCATTTGTTCCAGCCGTTGTCCCGTGTACGACAGCGGCCACATCCGCCAGATTTTCCACCTGCCGCCGGATCCCGTCAAGAAAACCGCCGGACTGGTCCGGCCGCGAGGTTGGAACCTTGGCGACCTGGGCCTGACCCGTGGCTTCATCGAGAACGAACACGTCGGTGAAGGTTCCGCCGACATCGACACCGATCATCTTGCTCATTGGCCAGCCTCCTGCCAGTCGGTGCCGTAGGTGATGTCCGCCGCCGGACCTGTGACATAGCCCTGGGCCACATCGCGGGCGATGGCCGCCGGATCGCGGTCAGCGGCTGGCCCGTATCCACCCCCACCAGGGGTCATGAGCCGGACACGCTCGCCCTTGTGCAGCTTGATGCCGCGCATTTTCGACGTCATCGCGGGTCTGTGCCAGTTTCCGCCCTCTTCGTACTCGAACACATTCATCGCGGCCCCTTCGCCGCCACATACACCTTGCGGGGCGAAGCGCCCGCGCTCGCCGAACAAGAAGGCCTCCGCTTCCTGTTCGAGCAGCTCGATCTCATAGATCGCGCCGAGCCCACCCCGATGGGTGCCGGCCCCGGCACTGTCCGGCCGAAGGGCCCATTGCCGGAACATGACCGGGTAGGCGGCTTCCAGGATCTCCATTGGAGGGATGGTTGCCGTTGAAATCGGGGCATTGCCATGGTTCAGGCCGTCGCTCTCCCGCGAGCCGCCGTGACCGCCGCCATAAAAGCTGAACATCACCCATCGCTGACCATTCGCCCTTTTGCCGGCGATTGAGAGCGCGTTGATCGTGCCGTAGGCATTGGCGACGACCTTTTCAGGCGCTGCCTTGGACGCGGCGGCGAAGATGACGTCGATCATGCGCAATATGGTTTCGGTGTAGCCCCCGACCGGGGCCGGAAACCCGGCGGATAACAGCGAACCGTCCGGGACCTTCACCTCGATCGGGCGCATCACGCCCGCATTCGCCGGAAGATCGGGAAAAATGTGTTTGATGGCCACATAACAGCAGGCGACGGAGGTGGGCAGGGCGATGTTGACCGGGCCGGCGGTCACCGGGGCGGTCCCGGTGAAGTCCAGCACCATCCGGTCGCCCTTGACCTCCAGCGCGACCTTGATGGGCAGGGCCGTGTCGGTGATGCCATCGTTATCGAGATAGTCCACGGCCTCCCATCGGCCGTCGGGAAGTGCCGACAGTTCGGAGCGCATCAGAGCCTCGGCCCGGTGGCCGAGGGCGGTCAGGGCGGCGGATACGGTCTTGGCGCCGTACTCGTCCAGCAGTTCATCGAGGCGCTTGACCCCGAGATCGAGCGCGCCGAGCTGGCCGTTAAGATCACCCATGGCCGATTGCGGCAGTCGGGTGTTTCTCATCAGGATGTCGATAATGTCCTGCTGCAATACGCTCCCCCGCGCAATGCGCACCGGTGGGAGAATGAAGGCTTCCTGGAATGCTTCGGTGGCTGCCGGATTGTAGTTGCCCGGTACCGCTCCGCCGACATCGTGCCAGTGGCCGACGGACGCCAGGTAGCAAAACAGCTGGCCATCCCGGAAATAGGGCCGGACCAGACGCATGTCGCTCAGATGCGTGCCGCCCAGATGGGCATCGTTGAAAATATAGATATCGCCGTCGGCCAGGTCGCCATCGGCCGCCGCCTTTTCGATCACGGCCTTGACCGCGAAGCTCATCACCCCGACGAAGATCGGCAACCCGGACTTACCCTGGACGAGGGTATCCCCGGTCACAGCGTCGTAAAGGCCGTGGCTGGCGTCATGCGCCTCCGCGATGATCGGATTGAAGGCGGCCCGGAAGAGCGTCGCATCCATTTCGTCCGCGATCTGTTCCATGCGTCCGGCCAACACCGCGAGGGTGATCGGATCGATCGTCTGTTCTGTCATTTCTTGCCCTTGGTTTCGGCGATGTCGTTCCACACGTCCTGCCGGGTGATTTTGCCGCCGGTGACCTCGAAGCGATCGATGAAGCGGATCCCGGAAAAAGCGGAACCGTCCGGCCATTCGCCCGCAAGGGTTCCCCGGGTGTAGACGATGGCGGACTGCTCGCCCTGCAAGGCTTCGACGCCCTCATAGCTCTTGGTCACGAACCGGTAGCGGGGCGCGGCCCATTCAATCAGTTGCGTAAGCGATGTCATCTCCCCGGTCCCGGGGAACACCATCGCGAACCGGTCGCCCAGATGCATCCCGGCGCGATCCAGGTCCCGCGCTTCCATGGCGCGGAGATAATCCATGACAATGGCCGAAGGATCGGGAAGCGCCGGGGCCGGCGTGCGAAGGCTTCCGCCGCGCATGTAATCGCAGACCGGGCGTTCGTTCAAAAGAACGGTGATGGCTTCGGGCACGGCCGGAACGACGAATCGAATGGCGTCGGTCAATGCCTTCATCAACCGCTTTTTCTCTTCAGGCGTATAGCCCTCTATTAGATGCGTCTCGACGACCGGCATAGGTGCCCTCCTCTTTTCCTGTATTTTTTGTAATACAGATATTGTTTTAAGAAAAGACAGATTTTTGATTGAAAATAAGCTTTCTTGTTGCTTTTCTGTAATCAGAGGCTACCGTTGTGTCCGCGAGAAGGAGGTGGCGTGTGAGCGAGTTGCTGCAGACGAGTTTGCCGGAAGGCGGGAAGGCCCGCAGGGTCTATCTTTTGCTGCGGGACGAGATGGCCAATGGCACTCTCCCTGAAGGTGGGGTGATGCCCGGAGAGCAGAGGCTGGCCGAGGTGCACGGCGTGTCCCGGGTCACCATACGCAGGGCACTCGACGCTTTGGCCGCCGATGGGCTGATCGAAAAGCGCGCCGGGTCCGGTACGTTTGTGAAGCAGCGTGAAGAAGTGCCATCGCCGCTTGCCGGCGATATGGCGTCCCTTATGCCGCAGCTTGTTGAGATGGGCCGGAACACCACCGCGCGCCTGATTTCGTTCGCCTACGGGGCGCCCCCAGCGGCGGTGGCCCGCGCATTGGATCTGCAGGCGTCCGCGCGCGTGCAAACGGCGATCCGGGTTCGTCTCGTCGACGATGTGCCTTTTTCGCATTTGACAACCCACGTACCGGAAGAGATTGCCGCGCATTACGGTGAGGCCGATCTTGCCACGACCCCGCTCTTCCAGTTGCTGGAGCGCAGCGGTGTTCAGGTGGACAGCGCCCACCAAAGCGTGACCGCGACCTTGGCAGCTCCCGATGTCGCCGACGCGCTCGGGATATCCGTAGGGACGGCGCTGCTGTCGTTGAAGCGGGTTGTGCGGGATGCTTCCGGCCGGGGGGTGGAGCACCTCACGGCCTACTACCGGCCCGATTTGTTCCGGCTTGAAATGTCGCTCGCGCGGGTCGGTTCGGGCCAGGCCCGGCATTGGGAGCCGGTGATCGGCCCCGGCGAGACGGAGGGCAACTGATGAGCGCGCCACGCACTCTCTTTGACAAGGTGTGGGACGGGCATGTCGTGCTCGAGCGGCCGGATGGCGTGGCCTTGCTTTGGGTGGATCGTCATTTTGTCCACGAAGGATCCCACCACGGGTTTGCGAAACTCGCCGCCCGTGGGATGGCGCTGGCCCAGCCGGAATTGACCTTCGGTGTGGTCGATCATTACGCCCCCACGCGCGGAGGGCTGGCGGCGGCCGCGCCGGACATTCAACGCATGGTCCGGACGCTGGAAACCAATGCCGAGGCCCATGGATTCCGGTGCTTCGGTCTGGACGATCCACGCCAGGGGATTGTCCATGTGATCGGGCCGGAGCAGGGCTTGACGCTGCCCGGACTGACCATCAATTGCGGCGATAGCCACACCTCAACCCACGGGGCTTTCGGCGCGCTCGCCTTTGGAATTGGCGCAACCGAGGTGGCGCATGTGCTGGCCACGCAGACGATCTGGCAAAAACGCCCGAAACGCATGCGGATCACGATCGAAGGCGTGCTCGGCCCCGGCGTCAGCGCCAAGGATATGGCGCTGTGCTGGATCGCCAGGCTTGGCGCCGACGGCGCGCAAGGCCATGCGGTGGAATATGCCGGCGCCGCCGTGCGGAACCTTTCAATGGAGGGCCGCATGACACTGTGCAACCTGTCGATCGAGGGCGGCGCGCGATGTGGCCTGGTCGCGCCTGACCAGGTGACCGTGGACTATCTGCACGGCCGTCCATTCGCGCCGGCCGGTCCGGAGTTTGATCGTGCCGCGCAGGTGTGGATGGACCTTGCCAGCGATGCGCAGGCCTTGTTCGACCGGGAGATTTTGCTGGATGCGGCGGACATTGCGCCAACGGTGACATGGGGCACGAGCCCGGAAGAGGCCTTGCCGGTCACCGCTTCCGTTCCCGACCCCGCGGGCCTGCCGCAGGGCAGGGCCGAGCGGGCCCGCGAGGCGCTCGACTACATGGGCCTGATACCCGGGCAACCGCTCGCGGGAACGCCGATCGATACCGTCTTCATCGGGTCATGCACGAACGCGCGGATCGAGGATCTGCGGGCTGCAGCGGCCGTGCTCAGCGGGCGCAGGGCAAAGGTGCCCGGCCTCGTGTCGCCCGGCTCGCGCAAGATCAAGGCGCAGGCCGAACAGGAGGGTCTCGACCGGATCTTCATTGAGGCCGGCCTGGAATGGGCCGAGCCGGGATGTTCCATGTGCGTTGGCATGAATGGGGATATTGTCGGCGCCGGCAAGCGATGCGCGTCCACGACAAACCGGAATTTTCGCGGGCGTCAGGGACGGGGGGCCCGGACCCATCTGATGTCGCCGGCGATGGTCGCCGCAGCGGCGGTCGCGGGTGGGCTGGCGGATGTCCGGCCATTGCTGGAGGGGCGTGCATGAGCGGCTGGACCCGCTTCACGGGACAGGCGGTGGCGCTGCCCCTGGAAAGCATCGACACCGACCAATTGATCCCGGCCCGCTTCATGTCCGCGCCGCGTGGCGAGGGCTATGGCTCCTTCCTGCTTCACGACTTGCGCTTCGACAGTGCGGGCAAGGCCGATCCGGCGTTTGTTCTGAACCGGCACCGCGATGCGAACGTGCTTGTGACCCGCCGGAATTTTGGCTGTGGATCCTCCCGGGAAGCGGCGGTCTATGCACTCGTCGATTTTGGGATCAAAGCCGTTATTGCCCCCAGCTTCGGGGACATTTTCGCCGCCAATGCGATCAATAACGGACTTCTGCCCGCGTCAGCCGGGGCAGCGGTGGTGGAGGACCTGATCGCCGCCCTCGGCGCCGATACGGCGGAGGTGGGGATCGATCTGGCCGCAGGTGCGATTTTTCTGGCCGGCCGGGGGATCGAACTGCGCCTTGCCCCGGATGCGCGCGACAAACTGATCAATGGCTGGGACGACATCGACCTGACGAAGGCCCACGGGCAGGAGATCGCCGCGTTTTGCGCGCGCCATCGCCGCCAGGCGCCGTGGTCGTGGCCTGGGCATGGCTAAGGATTCGCGCCGGTAGACGCGCGAAGTTGCAGGGAACGGGCTTCAGCCGTTCCGACAAAATGGGGGTTGGCCTTCCAGCCTCGGGGAAAATGAGGAGAATTCCATGAAGAAATCTGTGATCGGCGCTCTCGTCGCCGGGTCCACCCTCATCGGGTCGGCCGCATACGGGGAGGAGACGATTACGGCTGTCCATGCCTTTCCGGAAACCCTGATCTATACGCAGAGTTTCCTGGCCTTTGTCGACAAGGTCAACGAGGCTGGCGAAGGTGTGATCCAGATCGATGTCCGGGGCGGACCGGAAGCGATTGGCATGTTCCAGCAGCCTGATGCGGTGCGCGACGGCATTGTCGATATGGTCTACACGCCCGGATCCTTCTATGGCGGCGCATTGCCGGAAAAGGACGCCCTGGTCGCCTCGAACCTGACCGCGGTCGAAACCCGCGAAAACGGCGGCACCGCGCTGATCGATCAAATCCATCAGGAGAAGATGGGTCTGAAGTATCTCGGCTGGTTCGATTCCGGTGTGTGCTACAATCTGTGGACGCGGAACGCCCCCGAGTTCGATGAGAATGGCAATCTCAAGGTTTCGGGCCTCAAGTTGCGCGGCAACGCCGTGTACAACGCATTCTTCTCCAACTATCTCGGTGCGCAGGTGATCGATCTGCCGACCGGAGACGTCTATGCCGGCCTGCAGCGCGGTGTGGTGGACGCCACGGGGTGGACCCAGATCGGCCTGATTGACCTGAAGTGGAACGAGTTCCTCAACTACCGCATCGAGCCCTGCTTCTTCTCGACCGATCTGGGCGTGATCGTCAATCTCGAGACTTGGAACGGCCTGAGCGCTGAAGCCCAGAAGATCCTTCAGGACGTTGCCATCCAGCACGAAAAGGACAGCGTCGCGGCGCTTCGCACGAAACGGGATGATGACTTCGCCAAGCTGGAAGAGCAGGGCATGCAGGTTGTCAGCCTCGAGGGCGAAGCCAAGGCGAACTATCTGAAAGCGGCCCGGGAAACCACCTGGGAGCGGATGCGCGGCCTGATGGCCGAACAGCCCGGCGGAACGGACAATTACGACCGGCTGATCGAACTGTTCTACGATCCGGCTGGCGATCAGTAACAGTTTCAAACCTCCGGCCCGGCGCCTAGCCGGGCCATCCTCCGCCCAAGGTGAGGACGGCGAATATGCAGGCAATTGCCCGTCTCTATGACAGGTTCGTTGACATGATGGCCCTTGTTGCGGCGTTGATGCTGGTCTGGCTGATGGTGTCGGTGGTGGTCTCCGTCATCATGCGTAATATCGGTATACAGCCCTTTGCCTGGCTGTTCACATCGTCCGAATACGCGCTCTTGTACATGACCATGCTGGGGGCGCCCTGGCTCGTCCGGAAAAAGGGTCATGTCCACATCGAACTGGTGACAGCGGCTTTGCCGCCCCTTGCGCGCATGATCGTCAGCCGGTTCGTCGCGGCACTTTGCGTGATCGTGTGTGTCGTGCTCGCCTGGAAGGGCTTCGACCTGTTTCAGACCAATCTGGAGCGCAACGACTATGACGTGCGGGCCTATTTCTACCCGCGCTGGCTTCTGACCGTCTGTTTTCCGATCGCCTTTGGTGTCATGGCGATCGAATTTGCCCGTTTTGTCTTCGGGCGTGAATTGATGCATTCCGGCAAGGCGGGGATCCACGAATAATGGAATGGTATGAAGCGCTCGCTGTTTTGCTTGGCAGCATCATGTTTCTCATGGCCATTGGCATGCCGGTGGCCCTGGCCTTTCTGGCGGCCAACATCATCGGCGCCTGGATCTTCATGGGCGGCGAGCGGGGCGTCAGCGCTCTGCTCAACAATGGCTGGGGAGCGCTGACCAGCTTTGCCCTGGTGCCCATTCCGCTGTTCTTGCTGATGGGCGAAGTGTTCTTTCAAACCGGCCTTGGAGGCCGGATGTTCAACGCGATTGACAAATTGCTCGGCCGCTTGCCGGGCCGGCTCAGCTACGTCACCGTTCTGGGCGGCACCGGGTTCTCCACCCTCTCGGGGTCCTCCATGGGTTCCACCGCGCTGCTTGGCAGTCTGATGGTCCCGGAGATGAAGGCCCGGGGCTACAAAAGCCATATGTCGATCGGTCCAATCCTCGGCACCGGCGGCCTTGCGATCATTATCCCGCCCTCTGCCCTCGCGGTGCTTTTGGCAACGCTGGCGCAGATCGATGTGGGCGCATTACTGATTGCCGGGATCGTTCCGGGCCTCCTGCTCGCAGCCCTTTACATGCTGACGATCTGGATCCAGACGAAACGGGATCCGCAGGCCGCTCCCGCCTATGACGTGGAGGAACTGGGGACCGGACAGAAACTGTCCCTGCTCCTTTCGGATGTGCTGCCCCAGGTCGGGCTGATGGTGGTGATCGTGACGCTGATGATCAACGGCTTCATGACGCCATCCGAGGCGGCGGCTTTCGGTGCGCTGGGCGTTTTCATTCTTGCCGCCCTTTACCGCTGCCTGACCTGGGATGCGATCAAGAAATCGGTCTGGGGCGCCTTGCGGGTCACCCTGATGGCGTACCTGATCGTGTTTGGATCGGCGACATTCAGTCAGATCCTCGCATTCTCGGGGGCATCGCGCGGATTGATCAACTGGGCGACCGGGTTCGATCTCGACCCGATCTTCATGCTGCTCGTGATGTTCGGCGTGCTTCTTCTTCTGGGCATGTTCATGGAGCAGATCTCCATCATGCTCCTGACTGTCCCGATCTTTTTCCCGCTGGCGACCAGCATCGGTTTTGATCCGATCTGGTTCGGCCTGGTCATGCTGCTGGCCTTGGAGATCAGCTTCACCACGCCGCCTTTCGGGCTGCTCCTGTTCGTGATGAAAGGCGTGGCGCCGCCGGAGACGACAATGGGACAGATCTACCGGGCCGCAATCCCTTTCATCTTCTGCTCACTGTTGGTCGTCGCGCTGTTGATCTTGTTTCCTGGCCTCGCGACCTGGCTGCCCGGTTTGCAGTAGGCCGGCAGCAAAAGGAACCGTGCGCGGGCGACCGCTTGCTCCGTGGCAGAGGGTCGGTCGGCTCTGCCGTTCCAGCCAGGTCCGGACAAGGCGCCCGTGCAGGGTCACAGCACCCTGGCCAGCGCCGCCAGATCGGCCGCCAGATCGGTCAGTTCCTGTTGCAGGCGCAAGTAGCCGGGCCGTTTGCACAGCGTTGCCTCGTTCATGTAGAGCGCCCGGTTGATCTCGATCTGGATGCTATGAGAGCCCCGGCCGGGGTTTCCGTGGCGGCGGACCAGTTCGAAGCCCTTGTAGGGATCGTTGATGGCAACCGAATAGCCGCGTTCCTTGAAGAAGGTAGCAACCGTATGCGTCACCTCTGGCGCGCAGGTGCTGCCATCCCGGTCGCCAATCACGAAATCCGGACGGACGACCATGCCATCCTCGGTGGTCCGGTCGCCCATGCTGGCCATGGAATGGCAATTGACGTGAATTACCTTGCCGTGCCGGGTCCGGGCCGTCTCCATCAATCCGGCCAGTGCGTCATGATAGGGCCGCCAGAAGGTCTCGATACGGGAGGCGACTTCCGCCGCGCTCAGCGGCCGGCCGTAGATCGGCCCGAAAGCTTTCATGTCCTTCCAAATCAGCCCGACCCCGCGCTCCAGCGTCTTGGACGTCGGGTTGACCGGATAGGGCCAGGGATCGGCGATCATGGCCGTGTCGATATCGTCCTCGTTGCGGTTCGGATCGATATAGCAGCGCGGAAACAGCGCGTGCAGAAGACTGGCTCCGTGGGTCGTGACCCCGGAAAACAGTTCGTCGATATGCGCGTCCTCTGACCGCCGCAGGGTCATCCGGTCAATGATGTGGTCGAAGTCGTCTGGATAGATGGAACCGGAATGGGGGCTGTCGAAAATCAGGGGCGCATCGGGACCTTGCGGGGTCTCGATCCGATGGGTGTGGGTCATGTTTCATTCCAAAAATGGCAGGCGGCTGTGCGCCCTGGAGCGATTTCTTCAAGCTTGGGCGCCGTGGAGCGGCAGATGTCGCGCGCCATCGGGCACCGCGGATTGAAATGGCAACCGGGCGGCGGATTGAGCGGGGAGGGAATCTCCCCCTTGATCGGTTCGAACTCCCGGCGCCGCTGATCGAGCCGGGGCGCTTCCGCCAGCAAGGCCTTCGTGTAGGGATGTTTGGGAGACCTGAACAGCTCTTCGGTCGGGGCGCATTCCACGATGCGCCCCAGATACATGATCGCGACCCGGTCCGCGATGTGCTCGACGACGCTGAGATCGTGGCTTATGAAAAGATAGGTGAGCCCCAGATCCTGGCGCAGGTCCATGAACAGGTTGATCACCTGGGCCTGGATTGACACGTCCAGCGCCGCGATCGCCTCGTCGCAGACGAGAAACTTCGGTTTGACGGCAAGAGCCCGTGCGATCCCGATCCGTTGTCTCTGTCCGCCGGAGAACTGGTGCGCGTAGCGGCGCTTGAGCGATGGGTCGAGACCGACCTTGGTCATGATCTCGTCGACATAGTCCTGTTTCTCGGACGCGCTGACCAGCCCATGGACACGGGGCGCTTCGCCGATGATGTCTTCCACACGCATTCGCGGGTTGAGGCTCGCGAACGGGTCCTGGAAGATCATCTGAATGGCAAGGGTCGCTTCCCGCCGTTCCGCCGCCGAGGCCGATGCTATGTCCTTGCCCTTGAAGCGGATGGTTCCTTCCGTTGCGTCGTGAATGCCGGCAACCACCCGGCCGAGCGTGGATTTCCCGCAGCCGGATTCGCCCACCAGGCCCAGCACTTCGCCCGGAGCGATCGAAAGGCTCACCTTGTCGACCGCATGGACCGTTTCTTCGCTGATATTCGCGCCGATCGATCGGGCGAGCTTTCCGGCGAAATCGAGCCGCTTGTAGAAGCGCTTGGACACGCCGTCGATTTCCAGGATGGGCGCGCTCATGACAAGGCCTCCTGGACCTGCGGATTAAAGCATCGCAGTTGACGGCCGGCCACGTCCTGCACCGCCGGTTCCTGTGAACAGGCCGGGGTGGCGGCGAAACACCGGGGCGCGAAGGCACAGCCTGGCGGCAGGGCCAGCATGTTCGGCGCCATGCCTTCGATCTGGAACAGACGGGCGCCGCGCTTGTTGGCCGAAGGCACCGACCCCAGAAGACCGATGGTGTAGGGATGCAGCGGGCGGTCGATGACGTCGTCGGTCATGCCCTGTTCCACGATGCGGCCGGCATACATCACGGCGATCCTGTCGGCCAGTCCGGCCACCACGGCCAGATCATGGGAAATCCAGATCATGGACGTGCCCGTCTGGCGGGTAAGCTTTTGAGCTTCATAAATGATCTGTGCCTGGATCGTGACGTCGAGAGCGGTGGTTGGCTCATCCGCGATGATCAGGTCCGGCTTGTTCAGGAAGGCGATGGCGATCGCCACCCGCTGGCGCATGCCGCCGGACAACTGGTGAGGGTAGGCGTGGAGCCGTTCCTCGGGCGAGGGAATGCCAACAAGGCCCAACGCCTCCCTGCTGCGTTCCCAAGCGGTCCTCCGGTCCACTTTTTCGTGGGCGAGGATCGCCTCGATCATCTGGGTGTCGATCCGCAAGACCGGATTGAGGGTCATCATGGGATCTTGGAAAATCATCGCTATGCGGTTGCCGCGCAGCTTCTGCAACCGCTGGTCCAGTGCGTTCGCGATGTTTTCGCCCTGAAAGCGGATTGCCCCGCTCACGATGCGGCCGGGGGGGTCGATCAAACCGAGGATGGAGAAGCCGGTGATGGATTTACCGGATCCGGATTCGCCGACAAGCCCCATGATCTCGCCTTTCCCAACGGAAAAGCTGACCCCGTCCACGGCTTTCACGATCCCCGCATGGGTGAAGAAATGGGTGCACAGCCCATCGACTTCGAGCGTTGCTGTCATTTCTTCAGCCTCGGGTTCAACACGTCCCGCAGATGGTCGCCGACCAGGTTGATCGAAACGACCGTTGCCAGAAGGGCAAGACCGGGAAAAACCGAAATCCAGTAGCGCCCGGAGAGCATGTACTCAAAGCCATTGGCGATCAGGACGCCGAGGCTCGGTTCTGTCTGGGGAAGCCCGACGCCGAGAAAGGACAGGGTGGCCTCCAGGGAAATCGCGCTGGCCGTTTGTACCGTGCCGACGACAATCAGCGGAGCCAGGCAGTTCGGGAGGATGTGGCGGAAAACGATCCGGGCCTTGGACAGGCCAAGGCATTTTGCGGCCTCGACATATTCCTTGCGCCGCTCGACCAGCGCGGTCGCACGGACGGTGCGGGCGTAATAGGCCCATTGCGCCACGACGAGCGCCAGAATGATCTTGTCGACCCCTTTTCCGAGGATCGCCACGAGCATGAGGGCGACCAGGGATGCCGGAAAGGAGAGTTGCAGGTCCACAACCCGCATGATCAGGTTTTCGGTCCGCCCGCCGGCATAGGCCGCGATAAGGCCGATGGTCATCCCGATGACCAGTGCGATGAGGCCGGACACCACGCCGACGGACAGCGATATTCTCAGTCCATAGAGAATGGCCGAGTAAAGATCGCGCCCGGATCCGTCCGAACCCAGCCACATGGTGTAGCCGGCGAAAGCGTCCGATCCCGGCGGCAGACGGCTGTCGAAAACGTCGACCTGGGAAAGATCGTAAGGATTTTGGGGCGTGATCCAGGGTGCCAGCACCGCCAGGACAATGATCACGAGCAACATGACCAGGGCACCTGCGGCGATTTTGCTTTCGAAGAACTCGGCCGCGAAGCGGCGGAAGGGGGTCTCGACCCTTGGCGCCGGCGAAGTCAGGGTTGCATCGCTCATGCGCCTTGATCCTGCAAACGGACCCGTGGGTCGAGGAGGGAATAGATGATGTCGACAAGCAGATTGATGATCACGAAGAACAGCACCATGATCATCAGATACGCGACCACGATGGGCCTATCGAGCTGAAGGATGGCGTCGATCAGCAGTTTGCCCATGCCCGGCCAGGCGAAGATCGATTCCGTGACGACGGAAAAGCCGATCAGGCTGCCGAACTCCAGCCCCATCACGGTAACCACCGGAATCATGATGTTCTTCATGACATGAACGGAGATGATGCGCCGTGTCGAGATGCCCTTGGCCCTTGCGAATTTGACATAGTCCTGGCCCATGGCCTCGCGCACGCCGGCGCGGGTCAGGCGGATGGCCAGGGAGATTTTAAGCAGGGCCAGATTGAGCGCCGGGAGGAAAACGTGCTGCAGACCGTCCCAGGTTGCCAAGCTGGTGTGAAACCAGAGCACCTTCACCGTGTCCCCCCGTCCCGTGGACGGCAGCCAGCCCAATTCCACCGCGAACAGGATGATCAGCATCAGGCCGACCCAGAAGGTGGGGAGGGAAAACCCCAGGATCGACGCCGCCATGACGGTCTTGGATATGCGACTGTCGGGATAAAGACCGGCATAAAGTCCAAGGGGAATGCCCAGCGCGATGGACAGAAACAGCGCGCTGAAAGCAAGCTCCAGCGTGGCCGGCATATGCTGCAAGATGAGTTGCAGGGCCGGTTCGCCGAAGATGAAACTGTTGCCGAGATCGCCTTGGGCGGCCCCCTTCAAGAACAGCCAGTACTGTTCCCAGATTGGCCGGTCGAGGCCGAGCCGCGATATGGTGGCGGCAATTTCGGCCTGATCCGCGTCCGGGCTGACCAGCATGTAAACCGGATCGCCAATCACATTGACGCCGAAGAAGACTATCACCGACATGAGCATGACGACGACCGCGGCCTGAAGCAGGCGTCGAATGATAAAGACCGTCATTTGAATTCGCGCCCCGGCGGAGGGCACCGGACCATCGGGACGATGATCCGGTGCGCAAGATCAGTCTTTCGCCACGCCCATGGCGATGGTGTATTCATCGGTGCGCGGGGTATAGGTCAAGCCCTTGCGCGCGGCCCAAGTGTTCACCTGGAAATGGGTCGGGATGATCGCGACATCCTCCATGGCCATTTCCGTTGCCTTGGCCAGAAGATCCTGCCGGGCGGCATCGTCAACTGTCGCGAGCGCTTGCCGGATGATCGCGTCGATCTCCGGATTAGAGTAGCGGCCACGGTTGGTCGCACCGAGGCCCGCTTCCTGATCGTAGGTGTGAATGAGAGCCTTGAGCGGCGACGATGCTTCGCCCGATCCTGCACCCCATCCGACCAGGATGAAGCTGAACTCCGGCAGGCCTTCCGGGCTGCCCCGCGAGGCCCGGTTGAAGTAGACCGAACGCGGCATGGTTTCGACCGCCGTTTCGATCCCGACGCGGCTCAGCATCTGGGCGACGGCTTCGGCGATCTTGGCGTCGTTGATGTAGCGGTCATTGGGGCCGTGGATCGTCATCTTGAAGCCGTCGGCGTATCCCGCCTCCGCCAGCAGCGCTTTGGCGCCTTCCGGATCGTATTCGACAGGCTTCAGGTTTTCCGAAACGCCGAAGAAGCCGTCAGGAAGCACCTGGCCGGCCGGCAGCGCGACGCCTTCCATCACGCGGTCCACGATGATGTCCCGCGCGATCGCCTTGCTGATGGCGGTGCGAACCCGCACATCCATCAACGGGTTTTTGATCTCGCTGCCATCCTTGCCGGTGATGAACGGCGAGTTTTCACGGAAGTGGTCCATGTGAAGGTAAATCACACGGTTGGACGGGCCTTGGGAGACGGTGATTTCGCCGTCGTTTTTCAAGACCTCGATATCGGTCGTGGGAACACCGGAGATGACATCCACGTCACCGGCAAGCAGAGCTGCCACCCGCGACGGGCCGGAGGTGATCGGACGCAGCTCGACTTCTGACCATTCCGGTTTGGTGCCCCAATAGTCCTCGTTGCGTTCCAGAACGATAGACTGGCCGGGAGTGTAGCTGACAAACTTGAAAGGCCCGGTTCCGACCGCCGCCGTTCCGTTGTTGAACTCCTCGGTCGTCCCGTTGCAGCCGACGCTGTCGGACAGGATCGAAACGGTCGAAACGTCGTTGCCCATCAGCGGGTAGGGCGCTTCGGTTTTGAAATGCACCGTGTAGTTGTCGATTTTGACGGCAGTCTTGCCTTTCGTGTAGGTGGCGAAACTGGCCGGCGAGTTGGGAACGTTCGGCGCGCGTTCGAAGGTGCAGATTACGTCATCGGCGGTGAAGTCGGTTCCGTCATGGAACTTCACGCCCTCGCGCAGCTTGAACTCCCAGGTCAGATCGTCGATCGGCTTCCAGGACACGGCCAGACCCGGCATCAGCTGCTGCTTTTCGTCCTGCAGGATCAGCCGGTCGAAAATGTGCATGGCCAAGGCATTGTTCGGCCCCACGTTGTGAAACTGCGGGTCGATGGAGGTGGGCTCCGATGCGAGGCCGATGGTCAGCTTCTCGGCCATGGCCGCGCCGGTGCTCAGCGCAAGCGCGCTGGCAGCCGCCACAAGTGTCAATTTCATCATTGGTCAACTCCCCTCTGGGGCGGGGGGGCGTCGCGACATATTGTGCGCACCCTTATTCTCCGCCGTGTGAGATGCTAGCCACACGAATTTTCATTGCCAACCCAAAATCCTATGCAAGAGTGCATAGCTTCATTCTCTTTCGTGGATGGCATAATCCAAATTTCGAGGCATGGTTCGGATCATGGCGGTGCATCGCTACAGATTAAGAGAGTTGGAAGCGCTTCGGGCTTTGATTACGGCAGGCACAACAGTGGGGGCGGCGCAGCGGCTCGGGATCTCGCAATCTGCGGTCAGCCGGGCGCTCACGCAATTGGAAAGCCGGGTGGGCCGCGCCCTTTTCGAGCGCGCATCCGGCCGCATCGAGCCGACCGAACACGCCTTGCGCCTGAATGATCGCCTCGATCCGCTGTTCGCGACGCTGGCCGATATCGAAGGGACGGATTGGTCCGCGCGCGCGGAAGAGCCCTTGCGCCTGATCATTCCGCCCACGCTCGCGCACCATTTCATCATCCCCAAGGTCGCCAAATTCATCCAGGCGGCCCCCAACCGGCGGGTTCAACTGGATATACAGGCAACCGATGTTCTCGTGTCCGGGATTCTCGACGGACGCTATGATCTCGGGCTGACAAGCGGCATGATCCAGCGCTCCGGCGTCACCCTGATCCCCTGGCGCAAATCCAAGGTGGTGTGCGCCATGCCGGAGAACCATCCGCTCGCCCGGAACGACGTCATTGTGCCGGCGGATCTGCAAGGCGCGGATATTGTCGGATTTCTCGGCCGGTTGGGAACGCGGACCTTGATGGACCAGATTCTCGGTCTGGCCGGAGTTCAGTACAACCTGCTGGCGGAAACCGCGACGAACATGGCAGCGCTGGAACTGGTGCGCGAGGGATTGGGTGTGACGTTCATCAATCCGTTTCCCCTGGTCAGCCGGCACATGACCGGGATCGTGGTCCGGCCTTTCAAGGCGCCCATCGAATACCGGACCAGCTTCGTGGTGCCGACGGGAAAGCCGCCGACGGATCTGGCCCGCCAGTTCATGCGGTTCGTGCGTCTGAGCACGCCGAAGGATCCGTATTCCGAACCGGCCTGAACCGAGCCAGCCAACCGGTCTGTCCGGACAGAAACAACAGAGTGCGCAGGGAGACGGCGAACATGACGAAGATCGCGATACCAAACGACTACCCCGTGGAACTGGCGGCGCCGGATATTTCGGTATATGCCCCGGGAAACTGCGGTGTGCCCTATATCTGGCAGTTCGACAGCGGTGTCGCGGGCCCCAATGTCATGGTCAGCGCCATTGTTCACGGCAACGAGCCTTGCGGTGCCATTGCCCTGGACTGGCTCTTGCGGGAGGACGTGCGCCCGATCCGGGGCAAGCTGACACTCGGTTTCATGAACATTGCCGCCTATGAGGCCTTCGACCCGGCCGATCCGAATGCAACGCGCTGGCTTGACGAGGACATGAACAGGGTCTGGGGCCTCGACGTCCTGGAGGGAGAGCGTGACAGTGTGGAACTGCGTCGGGCCCGCGAAGTGCGGCCGGTCCTCGACGAGGTGGACATGCTGCTCGACATTCACTCCATGCAGCATCTGGCCCCGCCCTTGATGATGAGCGGGCAGCATCCAAAGGGACAGGAACTGGCGGCCAGGGTCGGGGTTCCGGAAAAGGTCGTCGCCGATACGGGGCATGCGGCCGGCCGGCGGATGCGGGACTACGGGGCGTTCGACGATCCGGCATCGCCCAAGGCGGCCTTGCTGATCGAGTGCGGCCAGCACTGGGAAGCCGCGTCGGGCCATCTTGCCAAGATGGCCACGGCCCGGTTTCTCGTGGCGCTCGGTGTCGTTGCCCCGGAGCTGAAGGACCGGTTCGGCGATGACGTCCCGGCGCAGCAATTCTTTCGGGTCCGCGAGGCGGTCACCATCGAGAGCGAGGTCTTCACCTTCGCCCGGCCGTTTACCGGCGGTGAAATCATCGCGAAGGCCGGAACGCTTCTGGGCCACGACGGCGACCGGGAAGTGCGCACGCCGGTCGACGACGTCATGCTGGTCATGCCGTCCAAGCGGCTGTGGAAGGGCCAGACCGCCGTCCGCCTCGCGACCCGGGACGGTGCCTGAGCGGGGTAGGCCGGAGACGGCGCATCGCTGCCTCAAGTGTGCGCGGCTGCCTCAGGTGCGTGTGGTTGCTTCAAGCGGTGTGATGTTGGCGGCCAGATGCCGGAAGGCGGCTTCCGCCGCCTCCAGCGCGCCTTCCAGGAAGCCGCCTTCGGTGGGCGCGGCTTCCGTGCCCGCGAACACGAGCCTTTCGGTGGGCGCGATCGGGCGGTAGAGCGGATGCGCATGGGGCGGCACCCGGTCGGCGGCGGTCGCGGTGGCCGGATCCGTGCTCCAGTCCTTGACGTGCATGGCGTCGGGCGCCCCGGCCCTTGCTCCGAACAGGCGCGACAGCTGCGCAAGGGCGCGTTCGGCAAAGTCTTCCGCCGCCGCCGCTCCGGGCAGGGCAAACCCGAATAGCGCCCCTGCGCGCCCGTCCTCCGGCGAAGCGTCATGGATTTCCGCCAGGGGGCCGCGATGCGAAATCGCGTCGCCGTTCAATCCGTCGTCGCGCCAGAAGGGCCGGTCATAGACGGCGATCAGCTTGGCGTGACCTGCCATCCAGGTGGGAGTGTCTGCGACCTGGAGGCCCATCGGCCGCATGAGACGCGGCGGCAGTGCCAGCACGGCCTGCCGGGCGGTCCAGCTGCGCTGCGCGGTGGTGACGATAACACCCGCGCCCGTTTCCCGCACGCCGGTCACTGCCTCAGAAAGATGCAGCGCGCCGCCAAGCCCTTCGGCCAGCGCGTCGGTGATCCGGGCAAGGCCGCCCGCAACGCGCAAGGCGCCGGCCATCGGCGCCATGTCCAGATCCCGGCGCACCGCGCCCTGGGCGTTTTCGAAGATCAGCCGCCCCGCGCTGTGCTGTTCGAAGGTGCGCAGGCCGAGGTCCCGCGCAAGACGCAGGATCCGGTGCTGGTGGGGCCAGATCCAGGCCGGACCGAGATCGTATCCCCCGGCGGACAGGACCCGTCCGCCGGCGCGCCCGCGCGCTTCGAGAACCGCGAGCTCTCGGCCCCCGGCCCGCAGCGCCGCGGCCAGCGCAAGGCCGGACAGCCCGGCGCCGACGATGAGGACATCCGTGTCAAGGGTCACGCGGCGGTCCCGGCGGCCTGCAGAAGGTGTCCGGTCTTGATCCAGACCGTCGCCCCGGCGGACCCGGCGGTGGCCTGAAGGCGGGAGCCCGCCGGCAGGCGCAGCCAGTCCCACCGGCCGAGCGCATCGCCGCCGTCGCGGATGGCCCCGTCCACCACGAAGATCTCCAGGCCGCCCGGGGCCGCGATCTCACGCGCGGTGCCCGGCGCCCAGCGTTCCATGACCACCTTCTCCCGGTCATCTTCATGCAGGTCCAGCCGTTCGACGCCGTCCGCCGCCCGGTTCCAGCCGCGCCGCGCGGTGTCGATCTGCACCCGGGTGCGGTCGCCCGGGTCGAACTGGTGCAGCTTGACAAGGATCGTCGCGCCGTCCCGGGCGGCCGGGGTGTGCGAGGATGCCGGCGGATTGCGCACATAGCTGCCAACGGGAAAATCGCCGTCCTCGTCCTGGAAGGTGCCCTCGAGAACGAGGTATTCCTCGCCCCCGTCATGGGTATGGGGGGAAAACGCGCTGCCGGGGGCGAAGCGGACGAGGCTCGTCGCCCGGGCGATTTCACCGCCGATCCGGTCCAGCATCTTGCGCTCCACACCGGGCCGGGGGGAGGCGATCCAGTCCGTGTCGTCAAACCGGACGATGGTCCGCTCGGAAAAATCAGCGTTCACGCGCATGGGTCCGTCCTCGTGCTTCGGGCCGTTCGTCATCCCCCTATCTAGAGACAAACGCCGTCCGGCACAGTCCTTTTTTCGGTGCGGCCGGGGCGAAGAGCGGGCGGCTGCATTTGGACCCGCCGCCGGCCGGGTTGACACCGCAGCGCCGTCCAGCGCCGGTCCTTGAATGACGGACTGTTCGCCGCCCCAGACGGAACGGTCGCAGGCTTTGACCTTGCCCCGCCACCGCCCCGACAGCGGCCGTCCGGCCATGGCGAGCATAGTTTTTTGGGGAGGGCGGGGAGGTGTAGTCCTGTACAGCGCTTACAAACGAAATCATCCGGCGGCAAAAACCTTGAACCAAGAGCGGATAGAGACCGAAAGGTTAATAACTTACGTGAAAAAACAAAGGCAAATGGAGGGCCACAGACTAGGTTGTGATGGCTAAATTTAGGGTTTATTTTTTCATTCAGTATGGAAGGACAGTCGCGTTGCGAATATCGAGAATAATGATCAAAAACTGGCGGAATTTCCGTGGGTCCGAGGTGTCGGATGTGTCAGATGTCGTATATTTGTTGGGTCCAAACGCATCCGGTAAATCCAATTTTCTTGATGTGATGCGTTTTCTTCGCGATCTCGGAAAATCAAAGGGCGGTGGCCTTCAAGAGGCGGTCGAGAGCCGAGGAGGGATATCGAAAATACGTTGCTTACATGCTCGTCAGGACACTGAGGTGCTGATTGATGTCGATGTTTTCGACGATGATACGTCAACTGGGTGGAATTACACTTTAGGTTTTAATATTCCCAGCAAAGGTTTTGAGAAAAACCGTCGTCCGCACATCACAAAAGAAATTGTAAATCGGATAGAAAACACTGGTGAGAAAATCAACCTGTTGAAACGTCCAAATATGGAGGATGAACAAGACGAGGCCCAGCGTCAGCAGACCTATCTCGAGCAGATAAATACTAATAAAGATTTTCGTTTTTTAGCGGAGTACTTCGGATCAATTACTTATTATCACCTCGTTCCCCAACTCCTCAAATTTGGAGATGAAATCAGTGGTCGAACGCTGGAAGATGATCCGTTCGGACAGGAGTTTTTGCTACGAGTTTCTGCAACGCAGGAGCGTACACGCAACAATCGGCTAAAAAAGATAGAAAAAGCATTGCGCTCCGTAGTCCCACAGATGGAGGACCTAAGATTTCTTAAGGACGGGATCACAGGAAGGCCTCATTTGGAAATCAAATTCAAGCATCATCGGCCACGTGGTGCACGCCAGCGAGAAGATCAATTTTCTGATGGAACTCTAAGACTAATTGCGCTTTTTTGGTTGCTTCAAGAAACGGGAGACGCACCTTTGTTGCTTGAAGAGCCCGAGCTTTCGCTTAATGAAGAAGTCGTTCGACAACTGTCATATTTGATTGAAACAGTAAGAAGACGTCGGTCGCCAAGCTCGGGTCGTCAGATATTCATCTCCACCCACAGCTACGCTTTACTGTCTAATCCTGGAATTAATGCCGACGGGATAATTATAATTGAACCGTCGGACGATGGCTCGCGCACTCGAAAGATCAACACAGCTGAACAAGCTGCACTGTCAGTTGGTCTCTCTCCAGCAGAGGCCGTGCTACCAAACACACGTGGTTTGCCGGTCGGTATGCAACTGAAGCTTGAACTATGATTGCTTACTTCTGCGTCGAAGATGCGCTCAGCCGGGCTGTCCTTGTGCGATTGCTGCAAAGCCTACTTGACGAGGTACATTTGACTGAATTGCAGCCAAACCACGGCGGCTTCGGCTGGATCAAGAAGAAGCTCGCTAATTATTGCACATTGGCCCAAAGCTACCACGTTTTTATTCTAACTGACCTTGATCGTGCGAAGTGCCCGCCGAGTTTGCGTAGAAACTGGATTGATAGCTCCGGACTGAATGAACCGCTTCCGACGAAAATGTGCTTCAATATCGCAGTGACAGAGGTTGAGGCGTGGTTGTTGGCCGACCATGTAAACCTGAGTAACTATCTTGGCATACCCATCCGATCACTTCCTGATGATACGGAAATAGCGGATCCGAAAGAACTACTGCTTAATCGCGTTAGACTGCATGGAAGTCGGGAAGCGAGGAAAGAACTGCTGCCAGCTGGAAACGCCAAGATTGGTCTCGGATATAATGCGCACCTCAGTCGATTTGCAATGGAATACTGGGATTTCAATCGGGCGGCAGATCGTAACGCTAGTCTCCACCGGGCGGTAGAGCGGATTACAGCAATTGGGCAGGCAGCATGTTAGAGAACGTGCTGAACTTTTCGCTTTTATGGGTGCCAGATAACGGATCAACATCTCCTGTGATCCGGATGTCCCTCACGCACTAAATCCACCGTAGAAACTGTCCCAATGAATGTCGGCACGGATTGGCGCGCGAAGACACCCCGCCGGTCCGCGCCCGGCCCCGGAGCAGGCCTCAACGCCTTTGGATCAAGAAAAACCCGCCCGGTCGTCTCCGATGGGCGGGTTTCTTGGTTTCAGGGGCGTTCGGGCCGCGGATTGGCCTGAAGTGGCCAATCCATATGCCCCGGGACACGTCCCGGCGGCCTCAGCTGCAGCCGCTGGTCGAGCCGCAGGTGTCGCATTTCAGGCAGGTGCCGTTGCGCACCATGGTGAAGTTGCCGCATTCCGCGCAGCTTTCGCCCTCATAGCCTTTCATGCGGGCCTGGGCGATGCGCTCGGCGTCGCTCGTGGCCTGCGGGGCCGGGGCGGTGGCCACCCGGGCGGTCGCGATCACATCCGTTCCCCGGGCGAAGGCCGTGGCCACGGCCGCGCCCTGGGCGACCGCGTCGCCGGAGACCTGCCCGCCGATGGCCTCGACCTGAAGACCGGCCGGTTCGCCCGTGCCGCTGACCAGCCGGAAGCGTTCCGTCTGCCCCCGCACCAGCCCGTGGGACACCACGCCGGGCTGCTGGCCCTTGCCCGCATCCGGACCGGAATAGCCCGCGCTGCCGGGGCTGCCGGCGAACACTTCCGGCGGCACATGGGCAAGGTCGTGACGGCCCAGATAGGACACCGCCAGTTCGCGGAACACATAGTCGAGGATCGACGTGGCGTTCTTGATCGCGTCGTTGCCCTGGACCATGCCGGCCGGCTCGAACTTGGTGAAGGTGAAGGCGTCGACATACTCCTCCAGCGGCACACCGTATTGCAGGCCGAGCGAGACGGAGATGGCGAAGTTGTTGATGAGCGCCCGCAGCGCCGAGCCTTCCTTGTTCATGTCGAGGAAGATCTCGCCGAGCCGGCCGTCGTCATACTCGCCGGTGCGCAGGAAGATCGTGTGCCCGCCCACGCGCGCCTTCTGGGTGTAGCCCTTGCGGCGGCCCGGCAGCTTCTCCTGGGTGCGCACGGCGCGTTCCACGATCCGCTCGACGATCCGCTCGGCAACCATTTCGGCCCGCGCGGCGGCCGGCTTGGCGGCCAGCTCCTCCAGCGCGTCCTCCTGCTCCTCCTCGTCGTCGGCCAGAAGCTGGGCATTGAGCGGCTGGCTGAGCTTGGAGCCGTCGCGGTAGAGCGCGTTGGCCTTGAGCGCGAGCTTCCAGGACAGCATGTAGGCGTTTTCGCAGTCCTCGACGGTCGCATCGTTCGGCATGTTGATCGTCTTGGAGATCGCGCCGGAGATGAACGGCTGGGCCGCGGCCATCATGCGGATGTGGCTTTCGACCGACAGGAAGCGCTTGCCGATGCGCCCGCACGGGTTGGCGCAGTCGAACACCGGATAGTGCTCTTGCTTGAGGAACGGCGCGCCTTCCAGCGTCATCGCCCCGCACACATGGGTGTTGGCGGCCTCGATGTCGGCCTTGGAAAAGCCCAGGAACGCCAGCAGCTCGAAGGCCGGGTCGTTCATCTGCTCTTCGGTGACGCCGAGCGCGGTCATCTGCGCGTCGCCCAGCGTCCAGCGGTTGAAGACGAACTTGATGTCAAAGGCCGAGCCGAGGCTGCCCTTCAGCTTGGCGAGGCTTTCATCCGTAAAGCCCTTGGCCTTGAGGGCGGTGGGATTGATCGCCGGCGCCTGATCCAGCGAGCCATGACCGACCGCATAGGCTTCGATCTCGGCGATCTGGCTTTCCGAATAGCCAAGCTCGCGCAGGGCTTCGGGAACGGCCCGGTTGATGATCTTGAAGTAGCCGCCGCCGGCCAGCTTCTTGAACTTCACCAGCGCGAAGTCCGGCTCGATCCCGGTCGTGTCGCAATCCATCACCAGGCCGATCGTGCCGGTCGGCGCGATGACCGTGGCCTGGGCGTTGCGGTAGCCGTTTTTCTCGCCCAGCTCCAGCGCGCGGTCCCAGGCCTTCCGGGCATGCTCGATCAGCTTCTGATCCGGGCAGGAAGCATGGTCGAGCGGAACCGGATTGGTGTTGAGCTTCTCATATCCGTCCGCCTCGCCATGGGCCGCGCGGCGGTGGTTGCGCATCACGCGCAGCATGTGCGCGGCATTGTCCTTGTAGCCCGGGAAGGCGCCGAGTTCACCGGCCATCTCGGCCGAGGTCGCATAGGACACACCGGTCATGATCGCGGTCAGCGCGCCGCAGATGGCCCGGCCTTCGTCGGAATCGTAGGGAATGCCGGAGGTCATCAACAGCCCGCCGATATTGGCGTAGCCAAGGCCGAGCGTGCGGTACTTGTAGGACAGTTCGGCGATTTCCTTGGACGGGAACTGGGCCATCAGCACCGAGATTTCCAGAACGACGGTCCACAGGCGGACGGCGTGCTCGTAAGACCCGATGTCGACGGACCGGTCAGCGTTGCGGAACTGCATCAGGTTCAAGGACGCCAGGTTGCAGGCGGTGTCGTCCAGGAACATGTATTCCGAGCACGGGTTCGACGCGCGGATTTCGCCGGAGGCCGGGCAGGTGTGCCAGTCGTTGATGGTCGTGTGGTACTGCAGGCCCGGATCGGCGGAGGCCCAGGCGGCATAGCCGATCTGCTCCCAAAGCTCCTTCGCCTTGACGGTCTTCACCACATCGCCGGTGCGCCGGGAGGTCAGATCCCAGGTGCCGTCTTCGGTCACGGCATTCAGGAAGCCGTCTGTCACGCGCACCGAATTGTTCGAGTTCTGCCCGGCAACGGTGAGATAGGCTTCTGAATCCCAGTCGGTGTCATAGACCGGGAACTCGATCTTGGTGAAGCCCTGGCGGGCGAACTGGATCACGCGCTGGATATAGTTGTCCGGCACGAGCATCTTTTTCGCGGCGCGGATTTCCCGCTTCAGGGCCGGGTTCTTGGCCGGGTCGAAGCAGTCGCCATTGTCAGCTTCGCAGTTGACGCAGGCGCGCATGATGGCGCTCAGGTGCTTCTGGCAGATCTTGGAGCCGGTGACGAGCGCCGCCACCTTCTGCTCTTCCTTCACCTTCCAGTTGATGTATTCCTCGATATCCGGGTGATCGACATCGACGACGACCATCTTGGCCGCGCGCCGGGTCGTTCCGCCGGACTTGATGGCGCCCGCCGCCCGGTCGCCGATCTTCAGGAAGCTCATCAGGCCGGACGATTTGCCGCCGCCGGACAGCTTTTCGCCTTCGCCGCGCACACGGGAGAAGTTCGAACCGGTGCCCGAGCCATATTTGAACAACCGGGCCTCGCGCACCCAAAGGTCCATGATGCCGCCGTCATTGACGAGGTCGTCCTGAACGGACTGGATGAAGCAGGCATGCGGCTGGGGATGCTCGTAGGCGGTCTTGGACTTGGTCAGCTTGCCGGTTTGGAAGTCGACATAATAATGGCCCTGGCTGGGGCCATCGATGCCATAGGCCCAGTGCAGACCGGTGTTGAACCATTGCGGGGAGTTGGGCGCGACCTTCTGGGTCGCCAGCATGTAGCGGAGCTCGTCGAAGAAGGCGCGGGCGTCATCTTCGGTATCGAAATACCCGCCTTTCCAGCCCCAGTATGTCCAGGTGCCGGCCAGCCGGTCGAACACCTGACGTCCATCCGTTTCCGAGCCGTAGCGCTCGTCCTCGGGAATGGCCTCAAGGGCGGCCGAATCGGCTTCCCGGCGCCACAGCCAGGACGGAACGGTGTTTTCTTCCACGGGCTTCAGCTTCGCCGGCACGCCCGCCTTGCGGAAGTACTTCTGGGCCAGAATGTCGGCGGCCACCTGGCTGAACTGGGAGGGCACCTGAATGTCGTCCAGCTTGAAGACGATGGATCCGTCCGGATTGCGGATCTCGCTCGTGGCCGTCCTGAACTCAATGTCGGCGTAAGGTGACTGGCCGTCTTTGGTGTAGCGCCGCTCGATCCGCATTTCTCAAGTCCCCTTTATGTCCCCGGCCGGTATGCATCGTGCCAAGCCGGGCCTAAACGCAAAAGCATGTCACAGACCGGTACCGGTCCGCATCGGCGATGATCGCCGTCCCCGTATGTGATGATCGATGATCTCGATCCGTTATCTAGTATCTGCGTGTGTGAAGGCTACCATATATAGCGCTTCTCAACAGGTATCTCTTGTTCCTTCCGAGCCGTCCGGCGCAAATGATCTCTGCCTGCTGCTTGTCGGAAACAGCCGGGTGAAATCGTCACGATACTGGGCACTGGATGGGTCGGCCCGGCAGGCTGCCGGCCCGGGTACGCACACCGGTAATGGTTAGGAAACTAGTGTAAACAAAATCTTACCGTCAAGCGTCTGGCGACAAGCTCTAGTGTACGACTTGTGGGCAAGCGCAAAATGTTGTGGCTGCATGTGAATTGCGGGGAGAGGGGGGAAAAAAGCGGAAAGCTGCCGTTCCGCGCGCCGGGTTCCGGCCGGGGCCGGCTGGTTTGCCGCCCGCGCAGTTAACTTGCCGTGGTTTGATGAAATTTTGAAGAAAAGCTGAGGAGCTCTTTTCAGCCGGGTTTAAAGCGAGCCTGTCATAACCCAAGTGTGGGGGAGACCGGAGCCCGGCAAGTCTATGAAACATCACGCAGCTTTTGGCCTTGGCGTTGAGGATCTGGACATCGTTGTCGTCGACGACAGCAAACCGATGCAGACCCTGATCCGGTCGATTCTCCTGAGTTTTCGGGTGGCCCGCGTTCGGGCCTTCGATTCGGTCGACGAGGCACTCCAGTCGATGATGGCGGAACCGCCCAACGTGATTCTCACGGATTGGCGCATGGGGCCGACGTCCGGATACCAGTTCTTGCGTCTCATTCGGCACCGGCACATGGAGCCGTTATGCTATGTGCCGCTGATGTTCATCACCGCCCACGGGACACGCGCTCTGGTCAACAAGGCGTTGCGGGCAGGAGCCCACCATTTGCTGGTAAAGCCGCTTTCGCCTTCGACGCTCTACAGCCGCCTGCGCTGGCTGGTGCAGGACGCACGGCAGATGATCCTCGAACATTCCGGCTTTTACAATGTCTCCGGGATCAACGAGGCCATGAATGCGCAGGCCGAAAAACTGCAATCGCTCCATCAGGCACGGGTTCATACACTGGCCAACGGGGAGCAGTTCGACGAGGTCCGTAGCAGGCTCGCCAACGCCATGCTAAGTGGACGCACCATTCGGGCTTCGATGCGTCCCTTGCCCAAACCCCCGGTGACCAAGGATGATGCGGCCGGTCAGGTGGTTCTGGCGCATGGCGGCGGACGGGTTCGGCGTCCTGTGTTCGCGGCGGTGAACAGCAAGGCCAAAAATTAAGTGATTCCACTTTATCGCCAGAGGAATGCGGGGAACCGGCCAAGCCCCAGAGGCGCGTTACTGGACATGGCCGCGTGTTGGGGGCATAGTCGCGCCAACTGACGCGGGGCATTTGAACGGGCCCGGCAACGGCTTTGATATGCCCGTTCAGCGTGCCCGCTCACAAGAGCACCCCGCCCGACACACGGGTTCGAGCTTAGGGACTGTCGTTCGACATGAAATTCTGGGATTTTTTGACCGAAGTCTTCACCTGGTGGAATGGCCAGACAATGGGGACACGCTTTTTCACGTGGCGAAAGGGCGAGTACGTCGGCGAGGATGAATTCGGCAACAAGTACTACCGCGAGCGCGGCGGTGAGAAGCGCTGGGTGATCTACAACGGACTGGCGGAAGCCTCTTCCATCCCACCCGGTTGGCACGGTTGGATCCACCACCGCGTGGATGTCGCCCCGAGCGAGGAAGAGTACCATGCCAAGTCCTGGCAGTTGGCGCATCAGGTCAACCCGACCGGTACACCGGCCGCCTATCGTCCGGAAGGCTCCATTCTGACACCGGAAAAGCGCCCGGAGGTGACCGGGGATTACCAGGCATGGTCTCCCGGCCAATAGCCGCCGCAGGCCGGTGGCCCAAGGCCGGACGTTGTGCGAGCATCGTCCGGCATTCAATCGCGTAATACCTTCACTCTGCCTCAAAATAGCGAAAACGGATCCGGTCTCGGCCAGTTGAGCGGGCCGATGCTATCGTGCATCGGCCGCCGGTGCGCTCGCAGGCGTGGGGGCCCGGCGGGGGCCGGCAACGGGATTGTTTCTCGGGGGCACGGATTGGTGTCCTGGTGCCGCCCAAAGCGGCTCCCGGTTGGGTTGAAGCGGTCCGTTCCAAACTGACTTGTGAGAATTGCTCGCTGTATCAACGTTTCAGAAGACGGTTCAACGCTTCCGATAGCGGGACTGTAGCGGTCAGGATCCTTTGTGAGGGTCGGGTATGACGAATCCCTTTTCCAGGGCGTCCTGCCGGTAATGGTAGTGTCAAATATCTTTCGCACTTTCGTTTTCAGGCGACGGCTCCGTGTGCTTGGTTCTGCTCTTGGTAGAGCGGCGCCATGTTGATGTATTTTTGCGCTGACCATTTACCGGCCGCGATGTGC
>NZ_VXDC01000037.1 GCF_008711285.1 Roseibium aquae | reverse complement strand
GGCACGCTTTCCAGCCTACAGGGACCTGAACGGATTCGACTTTACCAGCAGCGAAGTCAACGAGGCACTCGTGCGCCAGCTTCACCGCTGCGAGTTCATCGCGCAGGCTCACAATGCCGTCTTCCTCGGGGGCCCCGGAACCGGGAAGACGCATCTTGCGACCGCCCTTGGAATCCAGGCCATCGAACATCACCGCAAGCGTGTCCGCTTCTTCTCCACCGTCGAACTCGTCAATGCACTGGAACAGGAGAAAGCCCAGGGCAAGGCGGGCCAAATCGCCAACCGGCTTGTCCATTCCGATCTCGTCATCCTCGACGAGCTGGGATACCTGCCGTTCAGCGCGTCCGGCGGCGCTCTGCTCTTCCATCTCCTGAGCAAGCTCTACGAGCGCACCAGCGTCATCATCACCACCAACCTGAGCTTCTCGGAATGGGCGGCCGTCTTCGGAGATGCCAAGATGACCACCGCACTGCTCGACCGGCTCACGCACCACTGCCATATCCTTGAAACCGGAAACGAAAGCTTCCGCTTCAAAAACAGCACCGCAAATCAGGCCGACAA
>NZ_VXDC01000036.1 GCF_008711285.1 Roseibium aquae | reverse complement strand
TGTCCCCGCCAGGCTTCTTGAGCAGATGCCGTTGTAATGACGTGAAGGCTTCCGGCAGTTCGGCGAAGGGGGCACCATTACGAAGCGCACCTGGTTTGCGTTGGATGACGGCCAGATAATGCCGCCAGTCATAAACCGTTCTGCCGGGCCGGTCATGAGACCGGTTGATGATCCTCTGATGCTCGCAGACGCTCAAGCCTTCCGCGACCACGACGATCCTGTCCGGATAGACCCGCAAACTGACAGGACGGTTGGCGAACGATGCCGGCACGCTGTAGCGGTTGCGCTCAAAGTGAACCAGGCAGGTTGGTGAGACCCGCTTGGCATACTCGACAAAGCCGTCGAAGAGACGGCCGACCTGCATAAGCTTGGAGACTTCTTCGGCCCAGATATCTGCGATCGTCTCTGGTTGCGTTCCATGTGGGATGGTCTGCCAGAGATCTTTGCAGCGGTTTTCCAGCCAGTCGTTCAATTCCTCGAGGCTGGCCACGCGCGGCATCGGCTGCCACAGTCTGTGCCGGGCATCCCGTACATTCTTCTCGACCTGCCCCTTCTCCCATCCGGAAGCCGGATTACAGAACTCGGCTTCGAAGAGATAATGACTGACCAGG
>NZ_VXDC01000035.1 GCF_008711285.1 Roseibium aquae | reverse complement strand
AGCCGCGTGAAGCCACGCTTGCCCTTCACCGTCACCAGTTGTTCGGCCGTCAGCTGTTTCAGCCATTCGCTGTCACTCCATGAAGGCAGGTGCACTGTTCCCGCCGGGAACGAGGCACCGGCGGTGATCTCTTCCCTCGTCGGCCGGTCCTGCCGCAGGAAGCGATAGGTCTCAGCCTTGAAGGTCGAGGTCGCCACGGTCCACAGCCGGGCGCCGCGCCGCAGCCGCTTGCCACCCACCGTCGCGTCCACGAATGTCGGGCCGGTTACCGGAGCTGATCGGTTAAACCCCTCGACGCCCTTCACCGGCGCCACCTGCGCAAAGCCCACCTGGCGCGACCAGGCATAGACCGCGCTGGTCTCGTAGCCGGTGTCGATCGCGAGCCGCGCGAGCGTCATCGTCTGACCCGAGGCATGCGCCCATGTCCGCCCCAACAGGTCGGTCAGTTGCCGCCAACAGGTGGGATCGGCGGGCCCACCCTCTACACGCAAGTGATCGACGAGCCAGCTTTCAAGGCCCCTGCCCCACGCCCAGACATCCACTTCGATCCGGTCCTTCTGCACGTCGGCGCCTGCCGTCAGGAACAGGCCGCGCTCCGGCACCGTGCCTGGCGCCCACGCCTCACGCCGGTCTGCCAGCCGTTGCCAGTCGGGCGCCTCGCCGGCCT
>NZ_VXDC01000034.1 GCF_008711285.1 Roseibium aquae | reverse complement strand
GGTAGTGTCAAATATCTTTCGCACTTTCGTTTTCAGGCGACGGCTCCGTGTGCTTGGTTCTGCTCTTGGTAGAGCGGCGCCATGTTGATGTATTTTTGCGCTGACCATTTACCGGCCGCGATGTGCCTGAGCCTGGCTGCGGCCAGGTTCAGGCATGATTGGCCATCCGGGAAGGCTCCCACGACCCGTGTCCTTCGCCTGATTTCCTTCATGATCCGTTCCAGCGGGTTGTTTGTCCTGATCTTGCGCCAATGGCTGTCCGGAAAGCCGTAATAGGTCAACGTCTCGCCGATGCTCTCTTTAATGAGATCGGCTGCTCGTGTCAGGCGTTGCGCCCGTAGATCCGCGATCACCGCTTCGGCCTTTTCCTGTGCAGCCTTTCGGTTCTCCTGGGCATGGATTGCCTTCAGCATGTGCGTGACCTCCCGCAGCTTCGTGGACGGTACGTGGCTGAACACATTGCGGTAGAAGTGCACCATGCAGCGCTGCCACTGTGTGTCCGGCAGATAGTCGGCCACGCTCTCCACCAGACCGCGGCAAGCGTCCGATATGATCAGCCGGACACCTTTGAGGCCCCGGTCCACCAGATGGCGCAGGAAGGTCGACCAGCCGGACTTGTCTTCCTTCGCCCCTTCGCAAATGCCAAGAATCTCCCGGTACCCTTCCGAATTGACCGCACTGGCCACAAGCAGGGACACGTTCCGCACTTCCCCAGCCCACGTCCGCTTCATCACGATCCCGTCCAGATAGAGATAGGGATGCTCACCTTCTATTCGACGATGCCGCCATTCCTCGATCTTCGCGTAGATCTTCTTGTTCAGGTTCGAGACCGTGCCGGGTGAGACCCGCGTGCCCCAAAGCGCCTCGGTGATGTCCTCCACACGGCGGACAGAAACACCGGCCAGATACATCTCGATCAGGGCTTCCTCGACACTGCTTTCCCGGCGCTGGTAACGCTCGATGATCGCCGTCTCGAACGTCTGGCGCCGAAGCTTCGGCATCTTCAGCTTCACTTCACCCGCCTTGGTATGCAACGAGCGCTCGTAGCTGCCAGCACGGGTGTCTTGACGCCCGTCCTTGCGTTCATAGCGGCCAGCTCCGCAAAGCCGGTCCGCCTCCGCGTCCAGCATCGCGTTCAACGCCTCCTCGACAGTGCCACGCACCATCTCTCCCAGATGGTCCTTGATCCGGGCTTCATCGATCCGGATCACGTTGC
>NZ_VXDC01000033.1 GCF_008711285.1 Roseibium aquae | reverse complement strand
CCACCCGATCCCATCCCGAACTCGGCCGTGAAACGCTCCAGCGCCAATGGTACTTCGTCTCAAGACGCGGGAGAGTAGGTCGCCGCCAGGCCCGCTAAAGACAGAAAAAAACTCTTCAACTTAAAACATCAAGACAAAACATCCTCACGCGGGATGGAGCAGCCCGGTAGCTCGTCAGGCTCATAACCTGAAGGTCGCAGGTTCAAATCCTGCTCCCGCAACCAAACTTTCCTG
This sequence comes from Roseibium aquae, assembly GCF_008711285.1. Lineage (GTDB taxonomy): Bacteria > Pseudomonadota > Alphaproteobacteria > Rhizobiales > Stappiaceae > Roseibium > Roseibium aquae. The sequence goes on along the minus strand of NZ_VXDC01000033.1, from coordinate 1,730 downwards.
CAAGATATCAAACACTTAGGCCGCCCTCCGGGCGGCTTTTGCATGTCGCGTCGTGTCGCAAGCCCATCCCGAACACTCCCCAAAGATTCCAAAGGCTTACGACCAGCCCCGATTTCTCCGTGCAACACGGATGCGACACGGGACGGGGCGATGTTCGTGGAGCGTTCGCGCAGACCCGGGCTAGTGTCCGAGGGGTTGCCCTGCCATAGTCGCGAGCAAGATAGTTGCTCCGAGTGGTGATATGCCGATTCCAGATTTCCAGACCTTGATGCTTCCCGTCCTCCGCCTTGCCGATGCGGGTGAGATCAAGGTCGCGGATGCCGTGGGTCGGATTTCCGATGAATTCGCCCTTACCAATCAGGAGCGCGAGGAGCTGCTGCCCAGTGGCCGCCAAGCGAAGATCGCGAACCGCGTCCACTGGTCGGTCACCTACCTCGTGAAGTCTGGCCTCGTTGAGCGCCCGCGGCGTGGCTACTTCGCAATCACGCCCAAGGGGAAATCGGTCCTGTCGAGCCCGCCCGAACGTATCGATATCGCGTTCCTCTCACAGTTCGACGGCTTCGACGATTTCCGGACCAAGGCCAATGAGGATCACCCGGCCGAAGTCGAACCGACGCAGGACCTTGCCGCCGGGACCCCTGAGGAACGGGTGGAGGCAGCATTCGAGGATCTGAACGCCGCGCTACGGGAAGAGCTGCTCGAACGCATCCTGGCGATGCATCCGACCGCGTTCGAGAAGCTGATCGTCGATCTCATGCTCGGGATGGGCTACGGCGCAAATGGATCGGGCGAGCGGCTCGGCCGCACGAGCGACGGCGGGATCGATGGCGTGATCAACGAGGATGTGCTCGGCCTCGACATCATACACCTCCAGGCCAAGCGCTATGCGACCGGCAACAGCATCGGCGTGGAGAAGATCCGCGAGTTCGCCGGGGCGTTGGACGAACGCGGCGCCACGAAGGGCGTGTTCGTGACCACCAGCCACTTCGCGCCGGCTGCGATCCAATATGCGCAGCGCAGCCCGAAGCGCCTGATCCTGATCGACGGTGAAGAGTTGACCCGGCTGCTGGTGAAATACGGGGTGGCAGTTCGGGGCTACCGCATCCTCGAGCTGAAGAAAGTCGACACCGACTACTTCGACGAATCCGAAGGCTGATCCGGTTCCAGCTGCGCCAGTACCTGCCGCAGGAGCAGAACTGCATCCGCGACAGTGCCGACATGGCCCCAGTGAACATCATCGGGGGAAACGCCGAAATGGTCAGCCGACAGGGCAGCAAGCCTCTCCAGCAAGCCGTCCAACTCGGCCTTCCTGCTGATGAATGCGCTCAACGCGCTTTCGTTCTTATCTTTGCTCATCGGGCCCTCCTCTCTGTGTCGTCGCGAAGCAGCGATCCATAGGTGCGTGGCGAAAGCGAGCAATTTCAGCGGCTTGGCCGATTCTTAGGCCTCCGCCGTCGCCACCCCATCCAGCCGCACCGCGACGCTGGTGATGCCGTTCCCGGCCGCCTCCACCGCGACGCCGATGGGGAAGCGGCCTGCAGCCGGGGTGGTCACTTCCTTCGCCGTGTTGTCCCAAGCCACGCGCGCGCCGACCGTCAGCACCGGGTAGTGTCAAATATCTTTCGCACTTTCGTTTTCAGGCGACGGCTCCGTGTGCTTGGTTCTGCTCTTGGTAGAGCGGCGCCATGTTGATGTATTTTTGCGCTGACCATTTACCGGCCGCGATGTGC
>NZ_VXDC01000032.1 GCF_008711285.1 Roseibium aquae | reverse complement strand
CATTATGCCGATGCCCGGATTATGCCGATGTAGGTCTGTAAGTCTTTGTTTCCGGAGGGGACCGCTGTGTCGGGGTCGGCATAATCAGAGGGCTTCGAGGAAGGCGAGGAGTTTGTCTGTCGGCCGGAAGCGGCCGGGTTTGGTCGTGATCGGGGCTGTCCTTTCGAGGGCCCTTTCCTTGATCTGCAGGTCCGCGTGCAGGTAGATCTGGGTCGTCTCAACCTGTTCGTGGCCGAGCCAGAGCGCGATCACCGCGGTGTCGATGCCGGCGCGCAGCAGACGCATGGCCGCGGAATGCCGCAGGACATGCATGGTCACCCGCTTGCGTGCGAGGGATGGGCACCGGCTGGCCGCATCCTTGACGTATCCGGCCAGTCGGCGTTCAAGTGCATCGCGGCTGAGAGCGCGTCCGGTGCGTGTCGGGTACAGCGGGTCTGCTGTCTGACCGGCCCGCTCGGCCAGCCAGACCCGCATCACGGCAACAGTGCCGGATGTGAGCGGCGTGATCCGCTGCTTTCGCCCCTTGCCGTTGCAGCTGACATGCGCACCGGCTCCGAGATGGACGTCGACGCAGGTGAGCCCGATCAGTTCGGAGGCCCGAAGGCCGGTCTGGACGGCGAGGCCGAACAGCGCCGCGTCGCGCCGCCCGGTCCAAGTCGCCCGATCCGGCGCGGCCAAGAGGGCGTCGATCTCCGCCTCGGTCAGCCAGGTCACCAGACGCCGTTCGAAGCGCTTCGGCGGAATGGCCAGAACGCGCTCGATGGTGGCGGCGTGTTCGGGATGGCGCAGGGCCGCGTAGCGGAACAGGGATCGGATCGCGGCCAGTCGGGCGTTGCGGGTGCGCACGCCGTTATGTCGCTCGTGCTCCAGATGGTCGAGGAAAGCGCCGATCAGGGGCGCATCGAGATCGTCGATGTCGAGCTTTCCCGGCACCTTGCCGTGCTGCTCTGACGCGAAGATTAGGAGGAGCCGCAATGTATCACGATAGGCCTGAACCGTGTTCGGGCTGACCTGGCGCTGGCGGACGAGGCGGTCGGTGAAGAACGCCTGCAGGGTCGTGGCCAGCGCACTCATGCGTCACCCGCCAGATGGCGCTCGAGCCGTTCGCCTGCCAGTGCCAGAAGTTCCGGCGCCGCCGACAGGTACCAGTAGGTGTCGCCGGGATCGGCATGGCCGAGATAGGTGGACAGAATGGCGAGGCGGGAGCCGGGGTCGCCTGTCCTGTAATCGTCGATAATGGTACTGACGGCGAAGCTGTGCCTCAGATCGTGGATCCGGGGCCGGCACGCCGCCGAGCGTGGGGCAATGCCGCAGTGATGCAGCAGTTTCCGGAAGATCGGCTGCACGGTATTGTAGCGCAGCCGTTTGCCGCGCGAACTGATCAGCAGGACCGGCGGGCCCTCAGGACAGGGGCGGTCGTCGCGGTGCAGGTAGTCCTGCAAGGCAGCGACCGTCGTCGGGTGCAGCGGCAGGGCGCGGGCCTTGTCGAATTTGCCGTGCCGGATCGTCACCATGCCGCCGCCCGCGTCGAAGTCGCCGCGGTCGAGGCCGATTGCCTCGCCGATCCGCATGCCGGTCGTCGCCAGCAGACCGATCAAGGTCCGGTAGGTTGCCTGCACGTGTGTTCCGCGCAGGTTCCCCGTGGCCCGCATCAGCGCAGCAATCTCCCGGGGCGTGTAGAGATACGGTGTTGCGCGGCGTATTTGCGCCGGCAGAAGATCGTCGGCCGGCACCTCGGTCCTCGGGTCGAGCGTGCGCAGGTGCCGAGCGAAGAGACGGACCTCGGCCAGCCGCCGGGAGGTCCAGATCGCATCAGCGCCAGCGGGCTTTGTCGCCCAGGCCAGCGCTGTCCCGGCCCGGACATGGGTCTCGCCGCGATCCTCGGCGAAGGTCACGAACTGGCCGAGAAGCCGCTCGGCCTTGTCCATCTTGTAGCCGAGGGCGCGCCGCATCGTCAGATAATCGGCAAGGGCATTACGCAAGTGGCTCATAGCGCGCCCTCCGGCCAGGGGCGCGCGATCAGGCGCAGGGTGTCGCGGTCAACCTTGGCGTAGATCGCCGTGGTCTCGACACGACGATGACGCAGGAGCTGCCCGATCTCCGGCAAGGATGCGCCGGCGCGCAACAGTTCCGTTGCCACGGTATGGCGCAGGCGATGAGCGTGGATGCGCCCGAGGTCCGCGCGCCGGGCGGCATCCGCCACGATGCCGCTGACCCGGCTCGCGCCGAGAGCATGATGGGGCGCGAAGTGCCGGACGAACACGGTCCGCCCCTGCGCGTCCGCCGGTCGGGCATGGCGCAGGTATTCGGCCAGTCGGCGGCCGACATCCGGCGGAAGCGGGAGCCGCTCGTGACAATTGCCCTTGCCGCGCACGCGGATCGTGCCCGCGCGCCAGTCGATATCGTCGAGCCTGAGCCCAGCGACCTCGCCGCGCCGCAGGCCGAGCCGGACCAGCAGGGCCAGGATCGCCAGATCGCGGCAACCGACGGCGGTATCGGCATCGCAGGCCGCGAGAAGGCGCCGCACCTGATCAGGTTCGAGCCCCTTGGGAAGTCCGGCCAGTCGGCGACGCAGGACCTTCGGCACGGCCGGGACAAGCGAGCGTTCCGTCACGCCGTCCAGATGCAGGAAGCCGAGGAACGACCGAAGCGCCGTGACCGTCAGCTTCGCCACGCCGGCGTTCAGGCGCGGGCACCACGCCAGAACGAAGGAGGTGATATCGGCCGGGGTCAGCCCCTCGAGATCGAACTGCCCCGCGGCCATTCTGCGGACCAGGAACGGGCGCAGGCAATCAATGTACCGATCGGTCGTACCATCCGCGAGGCCGCGTTCCGTAATCAGGAACTGCCGGTACCGGTTCAGGATTGCCCCGGCGGGATCGTCATCCACTGCGGCTTCGGCCGCGGGCACCAGTCCCAGCCCGCGCAAATGGTCGAGAGCGGGCCCCAGTGCCTTGCGTGTCTTCAGCTTGCGGACGCCCGCGGCCCGGCGGTCAGCCATGAACCGATCGACCTGCGCCATGGACAAATCGCCCATCGCGAGCTCTTGCGCCTGCAACCAGCCGATCAGGTCGTTGAGCAGCCTGCGCTGCTTCCAGAGCGTGGAGGCCGCGTATCCCTGCCGCCGCAGATCCTGCTCAAGGCCTTTGGAAAGGGCCGTGACCGGGTTCTTGCGCCGTTTCTTCTTCGGTTCGATCACTATGATATCTCCTCGTTTCGACGTGAAAGAGGAGACGTTACCAGCCTGCAGCCCCGAGGATTATGCCGAACCCGATGCAGCAAAACTGAAGGTATTCAGATGATTACACAGTTACATCGGCATAATCCGGGCATCGGCATAATG
>NZ_VXDC01000031.1 GCF_008711285.1 Roseibium aquae | reverse complement strand
GTTAACTCAGCCCGGTGAAGGTTTGGTCAGCTTTGCGAGAGTACGTGTCTAGTTTATCCACCCTTGCACCGCCCAAAAGCTTAGGTTTTTGCGTGCTTTTATGGTACAATTAGAGCCATAAAATGAAGCAAATACAGAGGCTTAACTATGGAAAAACTCGGTCGTCCAAGGTCACCCAGGACAGAACAAATCCACACAAAGCTGCGGCCGGAAGTCGCCAGCGCAATTTCAGCCGAAGCGGCCCGCCGGGGGGTTAGCAAGGGGCTGATCATCGAGGAAGCGTGGCGGCTTTATGAAGTAACCGGCGGATTGAATGGGTAGGTGCGGCATGTTTGAATATGACCCGGAGATTGACGATCTGTGCGAAAACCGCCCCGTGATCATGGCGCGCCCCTTGGATCGGTCACGGCCAAAGGAAAATTGGGTCCAGATCCGCACCGATGCCGACAATCAGCTTTATTTAGAATTGCCGGACCAGCTGCGGGAAGCGGATATCACGGCCCGTGGCGCAACCTTCATTCGGCTGGCACGATGAAGGCGGCCCAAGTCTGGAAGGCCTCAGAAAGCCGTTCAAGGGGTCTGTGCGCGTTCTGACGTGCTCAGGCAAGCGTTACCAGCCGGATTCAACAAACGCGCTCTGTGCGCTTATTTTTGAGGATTTGAAAAGATGAAGACAATCGACGTTAAGGAAGTTGCTCGCATGTTGCGCGTGGTTGCCGACCGCCTGGAAGGTGGGAACATCGAAAGCCAGGAAGCTTACAACGAGCTAATGTGGAACCTGCACGCGGTGCACAAATCGGCCGGCACGATGATCCGGCAACTTGATGAGATGTATGAAGCCGCGCGCGTTGTGAATTAAACTGCCGCCTGCCATTCGGGCACGGGCTGAAATGCGGCTGGCGGAAGAATACGACGCAGCGCAAGAGCGGGGCGAGGTGAAGGGGCACGGGCACAAAAGTGATGTTCCGGACTGGAACAACACTCCATCTGCCGCCGAACTCGGCCTGCGCCGCAAGGATATCCACGAAGGCCGGAAGATCCGGGACGCCGAGCGCGAAAAACCCCCGGACGCCATCAGGGAAGCGTCCAGGGGTTAAACCAGCGCCGCAAAAGAGCGAGGAAAGCAGCGCCAGCAATCAGGCGGAGCGACTGACAAGCCCCGCCCAATTTCGTTAGCTAGCCGCGCACTTGATGAAGCGCAGGGCGTGGGTGTCCGTCACCTGTCCACCCACTCGCCGCCGGATGTACCAGCGCAGTTGACCGGGCACCGAAATATTGTCATCCAGCGTGATCCGCAGGCCTTGCAGGTCAACAATCGTATAGGCTCTCTCAAAGTCGCCAAAGGCAACCGGGTGAGTATTGGTGCCGATATCCGGCATGGCCTCATCGATTGCAACCGGATACCCCAGGAGCAAAGGCGGCTGGCCAGCCAACATGCTTTCGCTCCAGAGGTAGCGCCCTTCCGCGTCCTTGAACTTCCGAATAACCCCGGCCGTTGCGCTGTTCATCAGCCAGCGTGCATTCTGGCGATAAGGCGCCCGCAGATCGTAAACGGCCTGCACCAGAACGTCGCCCGGATTGCCCGGAGGGCTTGCCGTTTGATCCCCGCCAAAGCTATCCGCAAAGCCGGTCGGGAGGTACTTGAACGAACCTTCCGGCCGTGCCGGACTGTCAAAATCGCCCGCTGACACAATCGGAGCGGTCAGAAGCCCGGTCGGCTTTTTCGTGCCGTTGCCGATCAGAAAAGCTTCGCCCTCGGTTAGCGCCAATTCTTCAACAGTCCGCCGGACCAGCCAGCTTTGAATGTCGAACATCGCGTCGTTAACGATCTCTTCAGAAGCCGTTATCAGCGCGTAGTTTGTGCCGAAGGTCGGCGCAACCTCATGAAGCTGCGGTGTGTTGGTCGCGGAGCGCGTGTCACCTTCACCGGCCCATCCACTCGAAGACCCGGCAACATCCACCAGAATTTTGAAGTCGCTGGTCGATGCCGTTTCGACCCGGCAAATTTGCCGCATGACTGAAACGTCCCGCAGCCGCGCGCGAATGTCGGTGCTGATCACTTCCGGGATTGCATAGCCGCCGCCCGCGTCCGTCGCGCCTGAGACCGCCTTGGCCTCAAGCTCGGCCTTGACCTTTTGCGAATAGGGATTGCGCAAGTAAGCGCCAAACGCTTGCTTTGCCTCCCGATCTTCCAGACTTTCGCCGCCCGGTCGATAGCCGCCCAGGTCAGAGCGGCCCGCAAGGGTCTCCAGGCGATCAATCCGGCTGTCCAAGGCCCGCTGGCCGTCGCGCGCGCTCTTGACCTCTTGCGCAAGCATTTGAGCGCTTTTGTGATGCGCCGCAATGGCGTCTTTCAATTCCCGCATTTCCATTGTTTCAACCCTTCAAAATGGTGTCGATATCGTGGGTGGCCGCTTTCAGTGCAGCCGTAATGTCTTCGATCTCCACGGCGTGCCGGTCCCCCGGCCATCCCCCGTGGGCGATCCGCTTGGCAAGCGCATTGGGTGCGCCGCCTGATTTCAGGAAGCGTTCCAGATCGCCCCGGCTGTTCACCTGGTCAAAATCTGAGGAACGTTTGAGGCGAGCGTTTGTGTTTGCCGGGAATGTCACCAGGCTCACTTCCCACAGTTCGGCCTTGGTAATCTGGCGGAGCCCTTCCGGCGTCATCTCGGCCCCGTCAGACTGAACCCGGAACCCGATTGAAAGGCCATTGAGAGCCCCTTGCTTGACCAGGGATGCGGCCTCTCGGCCCCGCTGGGTCTCAAGGTTCAACTGGCCTTTTACGTATAGCCCAGTCTCATCCTCGCGGATCTCGGTCCAGAGCCCAATCACATCGCTAGTGGAATGCTGCCAGAGCATGACCACATCGGACGCTTGCCGCCCTTTGAGGGTCTCCGCAAAAGCTCCAGCGCGGATGATGTCGCCATAAGTATCCGGCTGATCGCCGAACGTTGCGCCATACCCCGCTATCGTTGCGGTGTTGCCGCTGCTGGCGAACTTGAGTTCAAGGGGCGCGCCCTTGTCCAAAATTGTCGATTGTTTGAGAAGCAAATGCGTTCTCCCTTTCCTGCAATACGAGCGCACTTTGCGCCGGTTCGCCGTTCCATCCGCATAGCGCGGCCCGGAAAGGGGTCTTAGCGGCTTGCCCGCATAGCACGGCGCAAATCAACTGTTAGGAATATGATCCTAAATTATCCAAAAGTAAATATTCGATTTGACTTATACACAGAACTAATCAAATAATTACCTGTTTCCGGCTCCTTTTTGCTTCTTACCTCGCGCGCGGGCGTGAAAAAACTGTGTTAGCGTTTAATCGCTTCTCCCCGCGCCGTTCCCTAAACCTTTCATTCTAAAGAATTGACCACCCCCCCCAGGTCTGAA